>CAWHHT010000013.1:0-8530 GCA_963829205.1 uncultured Thermoleophilia bacterium | reverse complement strand
CTCCGCTCGGACCCCGTTCTGCAACCCTTCTGCAACCCAAATGCGTGCGTCTTGTCGGGACCGGTTGCGACTTGATGGCACTGCATCGGAACGACGCAGGGGGACCACAGCACGGCAATCCGACTGCGGTCCCCCTCACGCCGAGGCTACAAAGGTGCGTTCAACGCGGCGCTTCGCCTCCGGTGCTAGCCGCCCGACCGGGAGGCCGTCCTGATGGCACAGGACGCGCAGGGCGTTATCCCGCCCTGCCCTCTCACCCTGCGTCGACCCGCGACCATAACAACCATTGCGACCAATGGGCGGGATGGTCGCTTTGGTCGCTTTGGTCGCTTTCGTCTCGTGCGCCTGGCCTGAGGCGCGCTGGATGCGAGACAGAGCACGCGCCCTTCACGGGCTTCCAGGCTCAGCCCCCGCGAAGCGTTTTGCGTCAGCCGTCGAGGGCCGACAGGTCCAGACGGTGGAGGCGAGTGGGATCCGCGAGAATGTCGATCTCGACAATCTTGCCGCGCGCGACCGTGAAGCCCAGCACGGAGACGGGCTGTCCACCGGGAGTCGCGACGAGCCCCGCGGCTCCGTTGACTAGCGCCGGGCGCACGAACGGGGCAAGCTGCGAGAAGGCGAGCGCTTGCTCGGCCACGGCGCGTGCACCGCGGACCACTCTCGACCCTGCGGCACCTGCAGACACGCCGCCGTCGGCGCGCAGCACGACATCCGGGTCGAGCACTGCCAGAAGCGCCTCGAAGTCTCCGTCGCGGGCCGCGGCCAGGAAGGCATCGACTGCCGTTCGTTGGCTGGCTAGATCGCCGTCGGGCACGGGCGCTTGTCCCTGCACCCGGCGGCGTGCCCGACTTGCCAGCTGCCGTGCCGCAGCAGGGGAGCGCCCCACCATGGCGGCGATCTCGTCGAAGGGCACGTCGAACATATCGTGAAGCACGAAGGCGAGCCGCTCGGCGGGGGGCAACGTCTCGAGAACCACGAGCAGCGCGAGACCGACCGAGTCGGCCAGTAGCGCCTCGTGCTCGGGGTCGATCCCATCCTCTCTACTCACGATCGGCTCGGGAACATGAGCGCCCAGGGGTTCCTCGCGCCGCGACTTGCGCGAGCGCAGCATGTCCAGGCAGACGCGCGCCACGACCGTCGTCAGCCACGCCCCGATGTTCTGCAGTGCCGCGGCGTCGGTGCGGCTCAGGCGCAGCCACGCCTCCTGGACGGCGTCATCGCTCTCGTCGAGACGGCCAAGCATCCGGTAGGCGACGCGCCGCAGCTGCGGTCGCTCCTCCTCGAACCGCTATTGGAAAAGGAGCTTGCGATGGCACGAATCGCGGGAGTCTCGCCCAAGGTTGCGGGCCTGCGAACAAGGCTCGCGTTCTTCTTCACCCGTGGCAGCCTCGCGAGGCTCAGCGGGCGCGCACCCGAGGCCATGATCCAGCCGTTCGAGTTGATGGCGCATGCGCCTGGACTGCTCGTCGCCTACGGGCGTCTCGAGCAGGCAACCGCCAAGCTGCATCGCGTGGACAAGCGCCTGCGCGACCTGGCCGAACTGAAGGCGGCCACACTCACCGGCTGCGAGTACTGCATCGACCTGGGCTCGCAGATCGCGCGCCGACGGTCGGGTCTGAACGACGAGCAGCTGCGTTCGCTGCCGCGTTACCGGGAGAGCGATCTGTTCACCAGCCTGGAGAAGCTCGTGCTCGACTACGCGGTCGCCATCAGCCGGACGCCCGTCGACGTGCCGGACACGCTCTTCGCCCTCTTGCGCGAGCAGTTCGACGACGCCCAGCTCGTGGAACTCACCTATGTGATCGCGCTGGAGAACCTGCGCGGGCGCTTCAACCGGGCGCTCGGAATCGGCGCGGCCGGCTTCAGCGACGGCATGGTGTGCGCGGTTCCGGCGACTGTCGAGGCGGGCGAATGATGAAAGAATCAGGCGGCGCCGGAACTTTCGGGAAGGGCGGCGACGTGAGCCTTATGCTCCGCAATCTCGTCTTCACCCTCGTCGTGCCGGGACTGGGAGGCGTCTACGTGCCCTGGCTGATCCTCACGCGCCACGGCGGATCGCCGAGGCCAGTCGCCTGGTACGCCGTCGCTGTCATCGCGGCCGGCACCCTCTTGTACTTCTCCTGCATTTGGTTCTTCGGGGCCGTCGGCCGAGGCACACCTGGACTGTGGGACTCGCCCCGGCAAGTCGTCATGGTCGGGCCATACCGCTGGGTCCGGAACCCCATCTACATCGGGGCTTTGCTCATCGTCTCCGGAGAGGCGTGGCTGTTCCTTTCGGTCGATCTGCTGCTCTATGCTGCCGCGCTGGCCGTCGCGTTTCACCTGCTCGTCATCGGCTACGAGGAGCCGAGGCTGCGAGCCCGGTTCGGCGAGGCCTATGAGACCTACCGATGCACCGTCCCGCGATGGATTCCGCGTCCTCCGCGCGACCGCTGAGTCGGAGACGCGGAGGCGCGTTCAGCCCGCCGGCAAGCCATGCGGACCCTCAAATGCGGCGAGCGCGCTGGGCGACCTTGAGCTCGACGACGCGGCGGATGAGGTCACCGGGCAGCGGCTCGCTCAAGGGGAAGCGCAGCGTCGCCTTGCCGTGGCGGTAGCGCTCGACTTCGTCTCCGACCCCAGACGCGAGGCCGGCCGACACCGGATAGAGGCCAACATGCTTCGCGTAGCCCGCGAACCACAGCAGATGCCGCCCGTCGAGGTCAAACACCGGCATGCCGTAGCTGATCCCCTCGGTCGCCCCGGGGGCCAATCCCGCGATGAGCGCCCTGAGTTCCCCGCAGGACGCCATGCGTCGCCACCCTTCCGGGCGAAGCTGCGGCAGACCGCTCTGGCTCTTCGGCCGCTCGCTGGCGACGCCCGCTGTGACCTGCTCTCGTGTACTAGTGGGAGTTGTCGCACCCGGACTCTGTCTCAGGTCTCCTCTCGGGGGTGTCGACTCGTCGGGGAAGACGGCGTGAGCCACACGCCGGAATTGCCAGAACCGACGATTCGCGCGTGGGAATCGGCAGCAGTCGGTTCTGGCGATTGTGTCGCCGCCCCCCCAGCCTCCTTAAGCGACTCGTCGATCTTGGCGACCCCTCGGCTCTTGCTGCGACGGCTCGCTGCCGATAGGAGAGCGAGCAGCCAAGGAGGCACAATGACGGTTGCCGACTTTCTCACGGACTTTGTAGGCCGGCGAGAAGATTGCTCGCAAGGTCGACGCGAGAGCCCGGCACCATCCTCGGGGCCGCCACCAGCGCACGCGCCATGGTAGAGCTCCGAGGCGAGAGCGCGAGCGAGGCTGCCCGCTACGCCCGCAGCCTCATCGAGGTGAGCCTCAACCCGCTGGTCAGCATCGATCCGCAGGGCAGGATCACCGACGTGAACGCAGCCACCGCGGCGGCCACCGGCATCCCCCGTGACCGGCTGCTCGGCAGCGACTTCGCGGACTGCTTCGCAGAGCCCGAGAAGGCGCGCGCGGCCTACCAGAAGGTTCTCGAGGAGGGCCTGCTCTGCGACCACCCGCTCGCACTGCGCCACGTCTCCGGCGCACTCACCGAGGTCGAGTACAACGCGACCGTCTACCGCGACACCAGCGGCGAGCTGCGGGCCGTGTTCGCCGCCGCCCGCAACGCCGCCGAGGCGCAGGAGGCGCGGCGCCAGGTAGCGCGCCTGGCGCTCATCGCCGCTTCCTCCCATGACGCGGTCTTTTCGCGCGACCTGGAAGGCACGATCACGAGTTGGAACGCCGCCGCTGAGGCGCTCTATGGCTACGCCGCGGACGAGGCGATCGGACGTAATGGGACGATCCTGATGCCGCCGGGACGCGAGGGTGAGACGCAGGAGCTCATCAAGCGCGTGCTGCGCGGCGATCGCGACCTCGGGTTCGAGACGCAGCGTCTGCGCAAGGACGGCGGCCTGCTCGACGTGGCGCTTACCACCTTTCCGGTCCGTGACGCGGCCGGCGAGATCACTGCGATCTCCATCGTCGCTCATGACATCAGCCGGCGGGTACGTGCCGAACGCGAGCTGCGCGAGTCCGAGGCGAAGTATTCCGCCGCCTTCCACGCATGCCCGGACCTGATGGACCTCTCCCGGCTCGGCGATGGCACGCTCCTCGAAGTCAACGAGGGATTCACGGAGCTGCTCGGCTACACGCGCGCCGAGGCCATCGGCAAGACCACTTCGGAGCTCGCGATCTGGGCCGATCCGGCGGACCGTGCCGCCTTCGTCGCCAGTCTGGAGGCCTGCGGCCAGGCCGGCGAGCTTGAAACCACCCTGCGACGCAAGGACGGCGCCCTGATCGCCTGCACAACCTCTGCCCGGACCATCGAGGTCCAGGGCGAGGCGTGCGTCCTGTCGGTCATCCGCGACGTCACCGAACGCAAGCGGGCCGAAGAGGCGCTGCGGGGAAGCGAAGCGCATCTGCGGACGTTGATCGACACGATCCCCGATCTGGTATGGCTAAAGGACGCCGAGGGGGTCTACCTGTCCTGCAACCGGCGCTTCGAGAGCTTCTTCGGCGCGGCGGTGAAGGACATCCTCGGTAAGACTGACTACGACTTTACGTACGCAGAGCAGGCGGCCTCGTTCCGCCAACACGACCTGGCTGCGATGACGGAAGCGGCCCCCACGGCGAACGAGGAAGAGATCGTCTTCGCCGATGACGGCCACCGCGAAGTCTTGGAAACGATCAAGACGCCGGTGCACGACAGCGACGGCCGCCTCATCGGGATCCTAGGCGTCGGCCGCGACATCACCGGTCGCAAGCGCGCTGAAGAGGAGGTGCGGCTCCACGCGGAGCAGCTGCAGCGCACCGTCGAGGGCGCGGTGCTGGCGATGAGCCACATGGTCGAGTCGCGTGACCCCTACACGGCCGGGCACGAGCGCCGCGTGGCCGAACTCGCGACGGCCATCGGCGCAGAGATGGGCATGGCGAGCGAGGAGCTCGACGCCTTACGTCTTGCCGGCACGATTCACGACGTCGGCAAGATCGCCGTGCCTGCCGAGATCCTCTCCAAGCCGGGTCGTCTCAGCGAGATGGAGTTCGCGCTCATTAAGGCGCACCCGACGACCGCCTTCGAGATCCTTGCGGACGTCGACTTCGGGCGTCCCGTAGCCGAGATGGTGTGGCAGCACCACGAGCGCCTTGACGGTTCCGGCTATCCGCGGGGGCTGAAGGGCGAGGAGGTCATGCGCGAGGCCCGTATCCTCGCGGTCGCCGACGTCGTGGAGGCCATGTCCTCGCACCGACCCTACCGAGCGGCGCTCGGCATGGACGTCGCCCTGGCCGAGGTGCGCGAGCACGCCGGGATCAAGTACGACGCCGATGCGGTCGCCGCCTGCGTTCGCCTGGTCGAAGAGCAGGGCTTTCAGTTCACGCCCTGACGAGGGGACGCCCGTCCGGCCAAGGCCACTGTGGAGGGACGCGAACGACGCGGACGGAGACGGCGGCTCGCATCGGCTTCGCGTCGGCGCTGGATGGGCAGTGCCAGCACACGGCGTGTTTCCTGACGTAGCACACGTGTTCATAGCCTATGGCCGACTCCGACGTCCCACTGTCTGCTCGACCGGGGCCGTCCTGACTCCGCTGTCCAAAGGCACCGGGCGTCTCCTCTGCCCTGATCTGTGGCTGTCTACCATACGGGTCGTGACAGCGGCGACGCTCCAGAGTAGTGTCGGCTGACCTAGCGTCGAGCCGAGGGGAGCCCGTGGCCCGCTCAACCCGCTTCACGGTCACTGCCGATATCGTGACGGCCATCACTTCGAGCGTCGCCCTCGAGGAAGTGCTCGCCAACGTCGCCCAGCGGGCCGCCGAGGCCCTGGAGCTCTGGGAGTGCGACGTGTACGGCTACGAGGCGGGAGCCGCGGTCGCGACTTGTCTCGCGATCTGGGCCTTGGAGCCCGATCCCGGCGACGCCGAATGGGTGGGCGCCAGCGTCACCTTCGAGGAGCACCCCACGTTTCGCCGCGCCTTGCGTGATCGCGGCATGCTCGCCATGAACCTCGACGATCCCAATCTCCCGCTGGTCGACAAGGAGCGCATGGAAGCCTGGGGAGAGCACAGCTGCCTAATCGTGCCGCTGCTCTTCCGCGATGAGGTGATCGGCGGCCTGCACCTCATCGAAAAGCGTCGCACGCGCATCTTCTCGGCGCGCGACCGGCAGCTCGCAGCCACGCTCGCGGCGCTCGCCGCCACGGCGATCGAGAACGCCCGTCTCCACGCCAGCCTCGAGGAGCTTGCCATCACCGACGGCCTCACGGGGCTCTACAACCACCGTCACTTCTACGACGCCTTCGCGCGTGAAGTCGCCCGTGCCGAGCGTTATCATCTGCCGCTCTCCTTGCTGATGATCGACGTCGATGAGTTCAAGAGCTACAACGACAGCCTCGGGCATCGCGCCGGCGATGACTTGCTGCGCGAGCTCGCACGCCTCCTGCGAAGAGAGACTCGTGAGGACGTCGACTTCGTGGCGCGCTATGGCGGTGACGAGGTGGCGATCATCCTGCCGAACACCGGGCAAGAGGGTGCGCTCACCGCGGGCGAACGCTTGCGTGCAAGCGCAGCTCCGATCGTCGCCGGGCAGTCCTCTGACGAGCCCAAGACCGGCCCCGCCGCGCCGGCATTTGGCGGCGAGAGCAGCATCGAGTCGGCGCGCGCCGTCGGTGAACGCATCCGCGCGGACGTCGCCCGCGAAGACTTCGGCTCAGGAGCGGAGCCCCCGCTGGTCACGATCAGCGTGGGCGTCGCCAGCTTGCGCGAATGCGCCGACGCTGGCACCGATCTCGTCGAACGGGCGGACCGGGCTCTCTACGCCGCCAAGCGGCTCGGCAAGAACCGCGTCGAGGTCGCGGAGTCCTAGCCGCGGCCTGGCTCGGAGGACTCGAGTCGTTCCCGTGCATTCGCTGCGAGCCGTAGCGCCGCGCCCGGCGCCTGAGGAGGTGCGCACGTGTGCTGCGTCACGTCGTGACAGGGACGGCGCATCGGGAACCTCGGGACCGCGCCCGGACAGTCCGGCGTGAGCTCCGGCGCCGGTGCGGCAGCAGGAGGCGCTACTGGCGGCTGCTGGCCGTTCGCTGCTTCTGCAGGGGGCGTCTCGCGGTGAACCGGCGTCCCGACGTCTCGGTGCGTCAAGCTGAGGCCGTAGGCGGCCGATACTCAAGGCGGGAAGCGTTGCACCGTGGAGCGGCGACGCCGGGCGGTGTCGCACCGGGGTGAGAGTCTCGCTCACGCGACCAGAGAGAGGAACAGTTGCTCACTGCAGGTCTGTTGCGCTGGACTCGGGAGCGGGTCCAGCTCGCCCTCGGCAAGGGTCAACGATGCGGTGAAGGAGACCGCCCTCGAGAAGAAGCTCGACACGGAGGTCCAGGCGATCGTCCCGGTCAAGGCGCTCACGGAGGTCGCGCGCCTCGCTTCGTCGATGGGCCAGGGCGAGATCGACGTCGCGATTACGGAGAACCAGGCCCTCTTCAAGCGTGGCGGTAAGCGTGGGTCGCAGATCGTCTTCTTTGCCGATCCGCGCAGTCGTCTCGATCGCGTTCTGTGGATCGGGAACCCGCCCCCATGCGCCCTCAGGCGCTCTTCGGCTTCCTCGGCGCGCATCTCCGCCCATTCGCGCCCCTCGAGGGCTTCGTCGAGCCGCGCGCCCAGCTCACGGACCTCGGCCCCGAGCTCCGAGAGCCGCGTCCGGTAGCGCCGCTCGAGAACGGCCAGGGGGCGCTCGTGTTCAGTCTCCCAACGGGCGGCCGCCTTGGAGAGGTCGAACTGGAGGCCCCAAGCGCTCGTCCACATCTGCAGCCGCGCGAGCAAGAACTCGGCCTTCGCGGCCCGCGCGAGGGCGTCGCGGTGAACCTCCTGCCAAATCTGCTCGCAGAGCACGAGGGCCTTGCGGCCCTGGCCGTCCAGCTCCTCAAGGGCATGGAAGGCTTCGTCTAGGTCGAACACCGACTACTCCTCGACTGCAGGTGAGGGCGCAGCTGCGCGCCTGTCGTCACCGAGATCATTGGGGAGCCGGGGAGGCCCAGAAAGGGCGCCTCTGGACGCGGACAATAGTGCGCGAGTGGCGCGGAGGGGCGTTTTGGCGGCAGATGTCGCTCTACCTGGTGGCGCATCAGCACTGCCTCGCCTACGAGCGCAAGCTCGGCGGCTTCTTCTACGACGAGCGCGAGGTCATTGAGCGCGACCTGCGGGCGGTGCAGCGCAAGCTCGGCGATCGCCTCTTCAGCACGCGTGTGGAATGCTTCGTCGTGCCTTGGCACGAGCACCTCACGGGCGGTGGCTTCGGTCCGGCCGAGGCGGTCGACTAGTACCTGAGGGCTCGGGCGAAGGCGGTGGCCGGCCTCGATGAAGTCACGAGGATGGCGATCGAGGCGGCACAGAGGGGGCACACGCGCCGCGCCGGACAACGTCGTCGAACTCGCAACTCGTCGCCGGTAGCCCGCCGTCCTGTGCCGTCCGCTCGGTGTTTCATCGTGAGGTTGAGCGCGATCAGACGGGCGCCTTCCATGGCAGCAGGTAGGCACGGTAGGTGCCGAAGGCGACACTGGC
>CAWHHT010000012.1:0-1514737 GCA_963829205.1 uncultured Thermoleophilia bacterium | reverse complement strand
GTACTCGTCGCGGAAGTACTTGATCGTGGTGAGCACCGGGTTGGGCGCCGTGCCGCCGAGGGCGCAGAGCGTGCCGTCGACGATGTAGTGCGAGAGCTCCTCGAGGAGCTCGATGTCGCCCTGCTGACCGTCGCCGGCGATGATGCGGTCCAGCGTCTCCAGCATGCGCTTGGTGCCGAGGCGGCAGGGTACGCACTTGCCGCAGGATTCCTTCTGCGTGAAGTCGAGGAAGAAGCGCGCCAGGTCGACCATGCAGGTCGCGTCGTCGACGACGACCATGCCGCCGGACCCGACGATGGCGCCGGTCGCGGCGAGGCTCTCGTAGTCGACCGGCGTGTCGAGCAGGCTCGCCGGGATGCAGCCGCCGGAGGGGCCACCGAGCTGTACCGCCTTGAACTGCCTGCCGTCCTTGATGCCGCCGCCGACGTCGAAGATCAGGCGGCGCAGGGTCGTGCCCATGGGCACCTCGACGAGGCCGCCGTTGACGACCTTGCCGGCCAGGCTGAAGGCCTTGGTGCCGCGGCAGTTCTCGACGCCCAGCTCGGCGTACGCATCGGCGCCGTGCGTGATGATCCACGGGATGTTGGAGAACGTCTCGACGTTGTTGATGTTCGTGGGCTTGCCCCAGAGGCCGGAGACGGCCGGGAACGGCGGCCGCGTGCGCGGCATGCCGCGCTTGCCCTCGATGCTCGCGATCAGCGCCGTCTCCTCGCCGCAGACGAAGGCGCCGGCGCCGAGCTTGAGGTGGAGGTCGAACTCCCAGCCGGTGCCGAACACGTCCTTGCCGAGGAAGCCGCGCGCCTCGGCGTTGGCGACGGCCTTGGTGAGGCGCTTGACGGCGAGCGGGTACTCGGCGCGCACGTACACGTAGCCCTCGTGCGCGCCGATCGCGTAGCTGCCGATGATCATGCCCTCGACCACGGCGTGCGGGTCGCCCTCGAGGATCGAGCAGTCCATGAACGCGCCGGGGTCACCCTCGTCGGCGTTGCAGATGAGGTACTTCTCGTCGCTCTTGGACTGCTTCGCGAACTTCCACTTCACGCCCGTCGGGAAGCCGGCGCCGCCGCGGCCGCGGATGCCCGAGTCGGTGACGTGCTCGATGATCCACTCGGGCGTCTTCTCGCTGAGCGCCATGCGCGCGGCCTCGTAGCCGCCGCGCGCGATGTACTCCTCGATGCTCTCGGGGTCGATGACGCCCACGTCACGGAGCGCGATGCGCGTCTGCTTGTTGTAGAAGCCGATGTCGTGCCAGTCGCGGATGCGCTCGCCCGTCTGGCCGTCCTTGTACAGGAACCGCTCGACCGGCGTGCCGCCCTTGAGGTGCTCCTCGACGACCTTGCTCACGTCCTGCGGCCGCAGGTGGCCGTAGAGGGTGTCGTCGCTCAGCACCACCACGGGGCTCATCGAGCAGAGCCCGTGACAGCCGATGATCGAGACCTCGATCTTGTCGCCGAGGCCGGCCGTCTGCACCTCCTGCACGAAGGCGTCGTACACGGCCATGCTGCCGGCGAAGACGCAGGCCGTGCCGGCGCAGACGGTGACCTTGTAGCCGCCCGCAGGCGTCTGGCCCACGCGCACGTTGCGAGCGTCTGCGTCGCGCTGTGTGATCTCGTCAGCCATGCTGTCGCTGTTCACCCCTTCTCCGCTCCGACCTCGTCCATGAGGTCGCGGATGATCTTGCGCGTACGGTCAGGGGTGAGGCCGCCGTAGGTCTGGTCTCCGATCCGCATCACCGGTGCCTGAGAGCACGCCCCCATGCAGGCGACGGAGGACAACGTGAACTTCATGTCCTTCGTGGTCTTGCCATCGGGGATGCCGAGCTCCTCCTCCAGGGCTTCGGTGATCTGCACGGCCCCCGCCACGTGGCAGGCCGTGCCGTGACACACGTCGATGATGTACTCGCCCACCGGCGAGAGACGGAACTGGTTGTAGAAGCTGGCCACGCCGTAGAGCTGCGAGAGCGAGACGCCCGTCTGCAGCGCGATCTCCTGGATGGCCAGCCGCGGCAGGTACCCGTACACGTCCTGGGCGTTCTGCATCATGGCGATGAGGCCGGTGCCGTGCTCGTAGTAGTCGTCCAGCACCGGCTGCAGCGCCTTGAGGTCCACGCCCTCCTGCGCGGCGACGCGCGCGTCGCCGATACGCGCCGCGTTGGGCACCGGCAGGCGGTACTTGCTCGTGTAGTTGACGCGGATGACCTGCACCGGGCAGTTGCTCTCGCACAGGGTGCAGGCGCGGCAGCGCGGATCGCCGCTGGCCGGGTCGATCACCACGCGGAACAGGCCGCGGCTGCGCTCCGGCAGGTGCTCGCGCTCCTCCGGATACTGGACGGTGATCTTCTTCTTGGGCAGGTGGCTCAGCGTCGTGCGCATCGCCTTGAACATGCCGAGCATCAGGCGTTCACCACCGGCATGCGCTCACGCTGACGACGCAGGCGCCGCTTGAGGATCGGGTCGAAGAGGCCCACGAAGGCGAAGAACGAGACCCAGCTGAACAGAGCCATCCCGAGCTTCCAGTGCGGCGCCCAGAGGATCACCGCCGCCGTGGCGAGGATGTTGACCAGACCCAGCGGGATGAGGATCTTCCAGGCGAAGGCCATGAGCTGGTCGACCTGGAGACGCGGGATCGAGAGGCGGATCCACACGAGCGCGAACACGAGGACGTACGTCTTGACGAGGAACCAGAGGAGGCCGATCCACGAGACGCCCCAGAAGGTGATGGCGTTTGCGAACGGCCCCTGCCAGCCGCCGAAGAACAGCGTCACGGCGACCATGGACATGATGGTCATGCCGGCGTACTCGTTGAGGAAGAACATGCCGAAGCGCATGCCCGAGTACTCGGTGCCGTAGCCGGAGACCAGCTCGGACTCCGACTCCGGGAGGTCGAACGGCCCCCGGTTCAGCTCCGCGATCGAGGCGATGTAGAAGAGCATGAACGTGAAGGGCGCGTAGAAGGCGATCCACTGGTAGTGCGCCTGCGCGGCGACCACATCGTTGATGTTGAGCGAGCCCACGATCATGGCCACGATGAGAAGGCCGAGGATCATTGGGATCTCGTAGGAGATCATCTGCGCGGCGGCGCGGAGCGCGCCGACGAGAGAGTACTTGTTGCGCGACGACCAGCCGCCGAGCAGGATCGCCATCGTCGTGAACCCGGTGATGGCGACGATGAAGATGAGGCCGACATTGAGGCCCGCGGCGGTGAGGCCGTTGGTGTAGGGCAGCACCAGCTGCACGGCCACGGCGCCGATCATCACCATGACGGGCGCGAGCGTGAACAGCACCGGGTCGGCGAGCGACGGCCGGAAGTCCTCCTTGCCCATCATCTTGAAGGCGTCGGCGACGCTCTGCAGCACGCCGTGCGGCCCGGTGCGGTTGGGGCCGTGGCGGTCCTGCATGAAGGCGAGGACGCGGCGCTCGAAGACGATGTTGACGAGCGCCGCCACGAACACCACCGCGTAGGCGATGACCACGAAGAGGATGGCGCGGAGGATGCCGACGAGGATGTCCATCCTAGCGGTCGATCCCTCCCAGCACGAGGTCGATGCTGCCCGAGATGGCCACGGCGTCGGCGATCTTGTTGCCGCTCAGAAGCTTCGGGAACAGCTGCAGGTTGCAGAAGCAGGGGTCGCGGAACTTGAGCCGGTACGGGTACCGCGACCCGTCGCTCTCGATGTAGGTGCCGAACTCGCCGCGCGGGTTCTCCTGGCCGACGTAGCACGAGCCGGGCGGCGGGGTGATGACGTACGGCGCGCGCAGCGAGCCGAGCTGTACCGGGCCCTTGGGCAGCATGTCGAGGCACTGCTCGACGATCCTGACGCTCTCGCGCAGCTCCATCATGCGCACCTTGTAGCGGTCGAAGATGTCGCCGTGCTCGAGCGTGCAGACCTCGAAGTCCAGCTCGGGATAGACCGAGTACGGCCGCGTGCGCCGCAGGTCCAGCGCGACGGCCGAGGCACGTGCGTTGGGGCCCGTGATGCCGTAGTCCATCACGTCCTGCTGCGTGATCACGCCCTTGCCCATGCAGCGCTGCAGGAAGACGGCGTTGTCGTCGACCAGAGACTCGTACTCGTCGATGAGCTTCGGCATCCGCTTCATCAGGTCGCGGCACTTCTCGACCCAGCCGTCCGGCAGGTCGTAGCGCACGCCGCCGAAGCGGAAGTAGTTGAACATCATGCGCGCGCCCGTGAGCTCCTCGAGCAGGTCGAGGATGCTGCTCGCGGTCGCGGAACATGTAGAAGACCATGGCCGTGCCCAGCGGCGCCAGGTCGGCGGTGAACGTGCCGACGGCGACCAGGTGGCTGGCGATGCGCGATGAGCTCGCCGCTGATGACGCGGATGAACTCCGCCCGCCGCGTCGGCCGGATGCCCATGAGCTTCTCGACCGTCATCACGTAGCCCCACTCGCAGTTCATGCTGGCGAGGTACTCGGTGCGGTCGACGATCGGGATGTACTGGAAGTACGTGCGCTTCTCGGCGAGCTTCTCCTTGCAGCGATGCAGGTAGCCGATCACCGGG
Organism: uncultured Thermoleophilia bacterium; assembly: GCA_963829205.1. GTDB lineage: Bacteria > Actinomycetota > Thermoleophilia > UBA2241 > UBA2241 > CAIXSE01. The sequence continues at coordinate 1,510,220 of CAWHHT010000012.1, read as the reverse complement.
ATGACGTCCTTGACGAGCTCGCCGTCGAGCGTCACCACCAGGCGCAGCACGCCGTGGGTGGATGGGTGCTGCGGGCCCATGTTGACGACGACCTCGTTGAAGGCGAGGCCCTCGACGTCCGATCCCTCGCCGCGAGCCGTCGCCTCGTCGATGCGCTTCAGCGCGAGCTTGACGGCCTCGTCGGGCTCGGGCGTGTCGAACTGCTCAAACATGCGGGTGGTTCTCGATCAGGTCGACGTAGTCCTTGCGCAGCGGGTGGCCGACGAAGTCGTCCTTGAGGAGGATGCGGCGCAGGTCCGGGTGCCCGATGTACCGGATCCCGACCATGTCCCAGGCCTCGCGCTCGTGCCAGTCCGCGGCCGGCCAGATGTCGCTCACGGTGTCGACCTCGGCCTTCGCGCGCGGGAGCTCCACGTGCAGCTCGAGATAGGTGTTCGTCTTCCACGAGTAGACGTGGTAGATGCTCTCGATGTGGGTCTCCTCGTCGGCGCCGGCCACGAAGTTGAGCGTCTGGTAGCCGACGTCGGGGTGCCCTTTGAGGCGCGCCGCGAGGTCCCTGAGGACGCCCTTGTCGCAGCGCGCCACGATCGTGTCCGGCTCCTGGACGCGCACGTCCCGCAGCTCGTCGCCGAAGTCGGCGACGAGGCGCGCGGCGATCGCGTCCATGTCCATGGGATTGGTGCCGATCTCGAGGCCCACGGTCAGCCCTTCTCCGCCGGCTCCGGGGTGTCGGCGGCGATCGCCGGCTTCTCGGCCACGAACTTGTGCTGCTGGATCTTGCCCTGGAGCTCGAGCAGCCCCTGGAACAGCGCCTCGGGGCGCGGCGGGCAGCCGGGGATGTACACGTCGACGGGGACGACCTTGTCCACGCCGTTGACCACGTTGTAGCCGTCGTAGAAGGGGCCGCCGCTGGTGGCGCACGCGCCCATGCTGATGACCCACTTGGGCTCGGCCATCTGATCGTAGAGCCGCTTGAGGACCGGCGCCATCTTCTCGTTGAGGGTGCCGGCGACGATCATCAGGTCGCACTGGCGCGGCGTGGGCCGGAAGACCTCCATGCCGTAGCGCGCCACGTCGAAGCGGGCGAAGCCCGAGCTGAGCATCTCGATCGCGCAGCAGGCGAGACCGTAGGTGAACGGGAAGACCGAGTGCGAACGTGCCCAGCTGAAGATGAAGTCCGCGGTCGTCGTGATGACGTTGGGCTCGCTGAAGTGCTCGAGCTTGGGGTACCGCAGGCCGGAGCGCTCCGGGGACGCGTCGCTCACGCCCACTCCAGAGCTCCCTTGCGCCACGCGTAGAGGAGGCCCACGCCGAGGACGGCGATGAACAGCAGCATCTCGACGAAGCCGGATGCGCCCAGCCCCCGGAACACGAGCGCCCAGGGGAACAAGAAGACGGCCTCCACATCGAACACGAGGAACAGGAGGCCGAACACGTAGTAGCGCACCGCGAAGGGCGCCCAAGGATTGCCTACCGGCGGGATGCCGCACTCGTAGGGCGACAGCTTCTCGGCCGTGAGATGGCTGGGGTTGATGAGCTTGGAGAACAGCAGGATGAGCACGACGAGCCCCGCGCCGGCGACGACGAAGAGCCACACGTAGAGCCAGTTGGTGAGATATGTGCTCGTCATACGAAAGCGGAGACCCGCGCACCGGATACGGTCCATTCCCCCCCGGGCGAGTGCTCCGTGGCGCGTACTCTACCAAAGGCCCCGAGCCGCGCGCAACTCGTCCGGGAACCTCCGGGGGTATCGGTGAGTCCACGCCTGAATGCAGGTATTTCCTGCCCGCGATGACATGGTGACGGCGTCCACGGCGGCGGCGAGGCGCCGGCACTCGGCCGCATGGTTGCTTTCGCTCAGCGACGCTCCTACCATTCGACTCACCCGCCATGCTTCTCACCGATACCCCCCGCACCCTGGACCGCTCATGAGCGTCGGGCCGATGGAGATCATCATCGTGCTCGCCCTCGCGCTGCTCATCTTCGGGCCCAAGCGGCTGCCGGAGATGGGCAGGACGCTCGGCCGCGCGGCGCGCGAGTTCCGCAAGGCGAGCGACGAGGTCAAGGGCGTCTTCGACATCGGCCTGAACGACGACGACATCATGGGAGACGCCAAGGTCGACGCTTCGGCCACCGTGGCGCCTCCCGACACGCTGGGTCGCGGCCCGTGGGGCGAAGCGCTGGTCGCGGCCGATCCTCCCGCGCTCGCGGCCGCAGACGCCGGCGCATCTTCCGCGCCCGGGCTGGCCGGCTTCCTCGGAGTCGCGGCGGCGGCCCCGGAGCCGCCGGCCGCCGCGGCGAGTGAAGCCGAGTCCGCGGCGCCGGCCTTGCCAGCTTCCTCGGTACGAGCGCCGCCCGGACGGATGTGGAGACCAAGGTGGCGCCGGGGCCCGAGGCGGCCCCGGCGCCGGCGTCAGCCGCTGCCGCCATGCCGGATGCGGCCGCGCCGCCGGAGTCGCCCGCCGCTGAGGCTGGCTGATCGGCGTGCCGCTCGAGACCGACGAGAAGCTCACCCTCTTCGAACACCTCGACGAGCTGCGGCGGCGGGCCTTCGTCGCCGCCGCCGCGATCGCCGTCGGCGTCGTCGTCGCCGCGATCTTCAACTCGTTCGTGTTCAAGGTCCTGTTGTGGCCGCTCAACCAGGTGCACGGCCTGCCCGCGACCGCCTACAAGATCACCACGTTCAGCCCGGCCGAGCCGTTCATGGTGAGCCTCAAGGTATGGCTGGTCGCCGGGATCGTCCTCGCTTCACCCGTGTTGATCTGGGAGTTCTGGGCCTTCGTCGGGCCGGCCTTCTCGCCTCGTGAGAAGCGCTACTTCTACCCCATCGTGGGGGCCACGACCGGGCTCTTCCTCGGCGGCGTGATGCTCGCGTACTTCGTCGTGCTGCCCAAAGGCCTGCAGTGGCTGCTCGGCTTCGGGGCCGGCAACTTCAACATCCAGAACCGGGCCAGCGACTACTTCACGTTCGTCGCTCTGTTCGTGCTCGCGTTCGGAGCTGTCTTCGAGCTCCCGGTCATCCTCGTGCTGCTCGCGCGCGTCGGCGTGATCGACGACAAGTTCCTGCGCAGACATCGCTCGTACGCCATCGTCATCCTCGCGGTCGTCTCCGCCGTGATCACGCCCAGCCAGGACGCCTTCTCGATGCTGGCGATGCTCATCCCCCTCGTGATCCTCTACGAAGTCTCGATCCATCTCTCGCGGCTGGTGCAGCCCAAGAAGCAGGTCGTCGTGCCCGCCGAGGCCCCTGGCGACGACACTCCCGACGACCTCGGCCCGGCGCCTGCCTGAACCCGCCGGGCGGCCGGCGCGTCACTCATCGAGTACAATGACGAGCCATGGCTGATTACACGCGCTACAAAGTAGAGCCCGAAGATATGCCGCGGCGCAGCCGCGCGCGCCGCAACAAGTCCAACGCCGGCAAGAAGCGCAAGTTCCTCTGGCTCAAGATCACGGCGCTCGTCGTCCTGCTGCTCGCGATCATCCTGCTCGGCATGGCCGCGGGAGCGATCTATGCGCTCTCCCGCAATCTGCCGTCGCTCGAGTCGATGCAGAAGAACCCGACAGCGGTCAACACGCGCATCTACGACCAGCACGGCGTGCTCATCGCTGAGTTGCACGGCGCCGAGAACCGCACGCTGGTCAGCAGCCAGCAGATCCCCGAAGTCATGAAGCAGGCCACTGTCGCAGTGGAGGACCAGCGCTTCTACGAGCACCACGGCGTGGACTTCCAGAGCTTGTTCCGCGCCATCGTCACCGACATCCGCGCCGGCAGCACCGTGCAGGGCGGCTCGACGATCACGGAGCAGTACGTCAAGAACGCGTACGTGGGCAATGAGCGTACGTATACGCGCAAGCTCCGCGAGGCGGTGCTCGCCTGGCAGCTCGAGGACCGGTGGTCCAAGGACAAGATCCTCACCGAGTACCTCAACACCATCTTCTACGGCGACAACGCCTACGGCGTCGAGGCTGCGGCCGAGACGTACTTCCACAAGCACATCGGCCGGGTCACGCTGGCACAGGCCGCGCTTCTGGCCGCGCTGCCCAAGGCACCGACCCAGTTCGATCCCGTGGTCGATCCGCAGGGTGCCAAGCAGCGTCGCGACCTCGTGTTGCAGCTCATGGCGCAGCAGGGCTACATCACCCAAGCCGACGCGCAGGCGGCGATCGCCAAGCCTGTGCACGTGTTCAGGCGTCCTCTGAACAAGGACAACAGCCTCACCGCCTACTTCACCTAGTACGTGACCAACATCCTCACGCGACGCTACGGATCTCGCCAGACGTTCGAGGGCGGGCTCAAGGTGTACACGAGCATCAACCTGAAGTGGCAGAAGGCCGCGATCAACATCGTCAAGAGCACCACCGGGCCGCTGAACTTCGGCTTCAAGCCTTCGGCGGCCCTCGTCGCCATCGACCCCAAGACCGGCTACATCCGCACCATGGTCGGCGGCCTCGACTACAAGAAACAGCAGTACAACTTGGCCTCGCAAGCCAAGCGGCAGGCCGGTTCCGCGATGAAGCCGTTCGTGCTCGCCACCGGCGTGGAACAGGGCATGGACCCGTACAGCACCTACTACAACTCCACCAGCCCAGTCATTATCCCGATGGGTGCCTACGCGGCTCCATGGGTCGTCAACGGCGACGGTCCCGGAGGCCCGGAGAGCGTCGCCAACGCGACCACGATCTCGGACAACGTGGTGTTCGCTCAGCTTTCCGTCGACGTGGGCCCCGACAACACAGTGGTCACCGCGCACAAGATGGGCATCACCAGCACGCTACAGAAGGTCCCATCGATCACGCTCGGCACCTCCGGCGTGACGCCGCTGGAGATGGCCGACGCCTACGCCACTCTCGCGTCGGGCGGCATCCACCACCCGCCGCAGGCGATCCTTCGCGTCGTGCTCCCAGACGGCAAGGTCGACTGGAAGCCCAAGACCTCCGGCCACCGTGCCATCCCGGCCGGCGTTGCCTCCGTGGTCACCAAGTGCCTCGAGAGCGTGGCTTCCTCGGGAACCGGCGCGCCGTCCGGGAGCTGGTTCCCGTATCCGCGCGCCGGCAAGACAGGCACCACCGAGAACGGCTGGGACCTCTGGTACTGCGGATACACGCCGCAGCTCGCCGCCTCAGTGTGGATGGGCGACGCTACCAAGAACTCGCCAATGAACAGTCAATACGGCGGCACCGTCTGCGCGCCGATGTGGGCCAAGTTCTTCGCCAGCGCCCTCAGCGGCTCGAGCCACCCGAGCTTCACCCTGGCGCCGTGGACCTTCAGCCCTTGGAAGGGCAAGATGCAGCAGGCGTCGCCATCGGCGTCGCCGAGCCCGTCGGGTTCGCCGTCGCCGTCGGCGACCAAGACCATCAAGCCGACCGTCAAGCCGACGCCCAAGCCGACGCCGACAGCGCCGACGCCGACCGCGCCCGCGACACCGACGCAGACACCGACGGCAACACCTACCGGGAAGTAGGCCAAGACCGTCGCCTCGGCCCGGATGCTGACGGTGGCCGCGAATATGGGTAGCGGGACAACGGGACTGGCCGGATCGCTCGGCAACTGGCTCGCCGAGATCTTCAGGCTCTAGTCCGCCGCCGGCCAGCGCGCGGCCTCACCAGGACTCGTAGCGCTCGGATCCCTTGCGGTACTCCTTGACCTGCTGCCCCATGCCCTCCGCGATGGTCATTATCCGGCACGCCATCTCGAACACACTGGTGAGCTGGTAGGCCTCCTCGAGCAGGTGGCCGATGGCGAAGGGCCCGTGGCCGCGCAGCATCACGATGTCGTACTCCTTGAGCCACCGCGGCAGCAGCTCCGCGACCTGCCTGGAGCCCGCCGTGAGCTCAGTCGCCACGACCGGCACCTTGTGCAGGATGTAGGAGCCCTCGCTGTCGACCGGCACGATCTCGTCGCAGACCAGCGAGCGCGCGATCGCGTACGGGGGATGCGTGTGCACGATCGCCTGCGCCGACGTGCCCTGGTAGATGGCGCGGTGCACGCCGATCTCCGTGGAGGCGAGCATGACGTTGCTGTCGTTCTCCTCGAGGCCCGTCTCGATGATGTCCCGCTCCTCGAGCCTGGCAAGCATGGACCCGCGGCGGGTGATGAGGATCCGGTCGCCCATGCGCACGCTCATGTTGCCGCCGTGCGAGCTGAGGACGCCGGCGACGAAGAGGTCCCGGCCGATGTGCTGGAACTGCTCGAGCATGGCCGAAGAGCTCATCAGTGTCCGTCCGCCGCGAGTGCAGTGGCGGCCAGGTCGAGCTTGTCGAGTTTGGCCGGCGAGGGCCGGCCTTCCGGGTCCCAGCCGCGCGAGATGTAGTACTCGTCGAGCATCGGCGCCAAGTCTACAACGTGGCCCGCGGACGGCCCGGCGGGCACCGGCTCCTCGAGCAGCCGGCGCGGCAGGGTGTCGTGCTCGCGACCGAATCCGGCCGCCATGTTGAACAGCCGCTCGGCGTTCCAGATCCGCTCGCCCATCAGGAGCAGCTCCTGCGGCTCGACCGTCTCGCCCCACACGGCGCTGAGCAGCCGGGCGTAGTAGTCCTCCTTCATGGCGAACGCCGTGAACTTGCACACGCTCAATGAGTCGAGGACCGCGTTGAGGTTCTGCAGGTTGATGAGCAGCCCCGCCTTGCCGAGCGTGGCGAAGCGGTCGACCATCTTGGGAACACCGAGGATCTCCGGGCCGAGCATGTTGGCACGCAGATGACAGCCTCCGCGGTTGCTCGTGGCGAAGGCGAGACCCTGGGCCTTCATGCCGCGCGGGTCGTAGGCCGGCAGCTCCATGCTCTTGACGCTCATCGACAGGTCGGGACGGCCGTAGCTGGCGGCGAAGCGCGCCGAGCCGACGCCCAGCTCGGCGCCGAGGCCGGTCCCTGTACCGGTCGCCTCGGCGAGCTCGACGATGGCGCGCGCGTCCCCGAAGCGGGGACCCCCCGGGATGAGGCCCTCTTCCGTGAGCTCCATCGCGCACGCGATGGTGACTCCCATCGTGATGGTGTCCATGCCGGCGCGGTTGCAGGCGTAGTTGGCCTGCACGATCGCCGTGAGGTCGCCGACCCCGCACTCCGCGCCGAAGGCCCAGATGCTCTCGTACTCGGGGCCCTCGCCGCTCTCCCCACCGGCCGTGGTGCGCCGAGCGCAGCCTATGACGCAGCCACGGCAGGCGGCTCGCCGCTGCACATGGTCCTTCTTGAGCATCTCGCCCGAGATCGCCTCGGCGGCCTCGAACACGCTCTCGCGGTGGTTGCGCGTCGGCATCGCCCCGGCTTGATTGAGGACGTTGACCAGCACCGAGGTACCGAATTCGGGGAGCGCCGTCGACGTGATCGGGTTGGCTTTGAGGAGTTTCTCGGCCTCGTACACGATGAACTCGAGCCGCTCGGGATCGGCGACCGGCGGCTTGTGCGTGCCGTGGCCGGCGACCGTCAGGGCCTTGAGGTTCTTGGCGCCCATCACAGCGCCGAGGCCGCCGCGGCCGATCGAGCGGCCGCGGTTGTTGACGATGGAGGCGAACAGTACGCCGCGTTCGCCCGCCGGGCCGATGACCGCCGATTCCGCGCCCGGCTGCAGCTCCTTGAGGCGAGCCAACGACGACGGGACGTCCAGGCCCCAGAGGCCCCCGGCATCGTGGAAGTGGACACCGTCGGCCGTGATCTCGACGTAGCCCGGCGCCTCGAGCGCGCCGCCGACCACGAGGTAGTCGTAGCCCAGGCGGCGCAGGGCGTTGCCCCAGTTGCCGCCGGAGTTGCCGTCGAACACCGTGCCGGTGAGTGGCGAGCGGCTGGTGACGCTGTAGCGTCCGCTCGCCGGGGCGCCGGTGCCCGTCAGCGGGCCCGGCGCGAAGACGAGCAGGTTCCGGGCCGACAGCGGCTCCACTTCGTACAGCCGCTCGCGCAGCGCGATGTACGCGCCGAGACCGCGACCGCCCAAGAAGGCGCGCGCCACCTCGACGGGCAGCTCCTCCGTGAGGACGGTCTGGGCGGAGAGGTCGACGCGCAGGCCGCGGAGCGCCTTCAGCGTTGAATCAGGAGAACTCATGTCCAGATTATAGCGCCTCGCCGCGCGCCGGCCGCTTGCCGGCAGCACATCCGAGCCGCGCTCTGCCCCCGGTCCTCAGAGCGCTTTGCGTTTGTCCACGACGCGCACCGCCTTGCCCTCGGAGCGCTGGATGGCCTTCGGCTCCTTGAGCTTGACCGCGACCTGGATGTTGAGCACGTTGTAGATCTGCGCCTGGACGCCGCGCTGGAAGCGCTCGAGGTCGCCCATCGTCTCGGCGAAGATGTCCTCGCCGACCTCGACCCACACCTCGATGATGTCGAGGTAGCCCTTGCGGTCCACGACGATCTGGTAGTGCGGTTCGATCTGCGGGATGCTCATCAGGACTTCCTCGATCTGACTCGGGAACACGTTGACGCCCCTGATGATCAGCATGTCGTCGCTGCGGCCGATGGGCTTGCTCATGCGCGCCGTAGTGCGGCCGCAGGCGCACGGCTCCGAGGTGATGGAACACAGGTCGCGGGTGCGATAGCGGATCAGCGGCTGGGCCTGGCGCGACAACGTCGTGAACACGAGCTCGCCGACCTCGCCCTCGGGGAGGGGGCGCAGCGTGTCCGGATCGATGATCTCGGCCAGGTAGTGGTCCTCGTTGACGTGCATGCCGGCCTTGCACAGGCATTCGAAGGAGACGCCGGGGCCGCCCATCTCGGAGAGGCCGTAGATGTCGAGGGCCTGGATGCCGAGGGCGGCCTCGATCTGCAGGCGCAGCTCGTTCGTCCACGGCTCCGCGCCGTGGAAGCCGACGCGGATCGGCAGGTCCTCGGGGCGCAGCCCGCGGTCGCGGGCGGCGTCGCCGAGGTACATCGCGTACGACGGCGTGCAGGCGAGCGCCGTGGCGCCGAAGTCGCGCATGATCTTGAGCTGACGCTCGGTGTTGCCGCCGGAGATCGGCACGACCGTGCAGCCCAGGCGCTCGGCGCCGAAATGCAGGCCGAGCCCGCCGGTGAAGAGCCCATAGCCATAGGCGTTCTGCAGCAGGTCGCCGGGCTTGATGCCGCCGGCGGCCAGCGTGCGTGCGATCAGGTCGCCCCAGGTGTCGATGTCGTCGCGCGTGTAGCCGACCGTGGTCGGATTGCCCGTCGTGCCGGACGAGGCGTGCACGCGGACGATTTGGTCGCGCGGGCGCGCGAACATGCCGAACGGGTAGTGGTCGCGCAGGTCGATCTTGGTCGTGAAGGGCAGGTCGGCGACGTCACCGTGACAGCTGACTCCGTCGGGCGAGATGCCGGCCTCGTCCAGCTTCTTGCGGTAGAAAGGGATGTTGTCGTAGGCGTTGCGCAGCGTCGCCCGCAGGCGCTCCATCTGCAGCTCGCCCAGCCGGGCGGTGGGTAGCGTCTCGGCCGCCGGCTGCCAATACAGCCCGCCGGCGGCGTCTTCGGTCAGGTGCTCTTCGCGGGTGTCGATCACAGCGCCCGCACCTCCTCGTCGGACAGCAGGGTGACCCTGTCCTTGAGCAGCTCGACCGCGCGGTCGACGTCGTGCACCGCGAAGCAGATGTTCCAGAACGAGATGCTGTACAAGTAGTCGATGGAGACCCCGGCCTCGGCGAGCTGGTCCAGGACCTCGGCGAGGCCGCCGGGCTGGTCCGCGACCTTGACGCAGATGACCGAGGAGAAGTGCGTCGTGAACCCGCCGTCGTGGAGGATCCGGCGGGCGCGCTCGGGGTCGGCGACGATGAGCCGCACGATGCCGTACTCGGCCGCCTCCGTGGTCGAGAACCCGTGGATATTGATGCCGGCCTTGCCGAGCAGATCGGCGACCTCCGCCAGCCGCCCGCTGCGGTTCTCGAGAAACACCGTGAGCTGCGTGACCTTCACTGCACGTCCTCCTCGCCGACGGACTCGCGCCCCAGCGCGAACGCCCGCTCGTTGACTTCCAGGATCTTCGCCGGCACGGCCGCTGCAAGCCCCTTTCGCCAGGACTCCAGCGAGAACGGCAGGGCGGTGCTGGCGGCTCCGAGCAGCGCCACATTGACGGCGCGCAACGTGCCGGCCTCGCGCGCCAGCGCCTCCGCATCGACGGCGAGCAGGCGCACGCCGCGCGCACTCGCCGCCTCCGCGAGATCCTCGGGGTACTCGTCCTCGTGGCGCAGCACGCTGCCCGGCAGGATACGGGTGGTCGCCGCGCAGACGAGCGTGCCGCGCGGGGCGAGCATGCCCAGCGCGCGGCGCCCCTCGAGGACCTCGGTGGCGACCACGACGTCTGCGTGCCGCGCGACCGGTGACCACACCTTGGCGCCGAAGCGCACCGTGCTGAGCACGCTGCCGCCGCGCTGCGCCATGCCCTTGACCTCGCTGGCCTTCACATCGAGCCCTTCGGCGGCGGCCGTCTCCGCGAGGATCGCCGCCGCGAGCAGGATGCCCTGGCCGCCGACCCCCACGAGCGAGACGGTCGTCGTGCCGTTCACGCGCCGTCCTCGGCGCCGGCGCAGACGAGCGCTCCACGCCGGCAGACCTCGACGCACAGGGCGCAGCCGGTGCACGAGTCGGTGATCTCGACCGCCGACTCGCCGGGGGCGATCGCCGGGCAGCCGATGTCCAGGCACAGGCCGCAGAGGTTGCAGCGTTCGTCGTCCACGACGATCTCGCCGGCCTTCTCGCGCGTGGTCAACACGCACGGCGCCAGTGCGACGATGACGCCCAGGTCCGGTGCATCCACCTCAGCTTCGATCGCCCCGTCCAGGGCGCCGTAGTCCTTGGCGTCCACGGTGGCGCAGCGTACGCCGATGCCCTCGCACAGCGCCTGGATGTCGACCGCCGGCCCCCGCGTGCGGTCGGGGCGGAGGCCGGTGCCAGGGTGGCCCTGATGCCCGGTCATCGCCGTCGTGCGGTTGTCGAGCACCATCACCAGGCCTGGAGCGTCGTTGTAATGGGCGTCGATGAGCGCCGTGATCCCCGAGTGGAAGAAGGTCGAGTCGCCGATGACGGCGGCGGCGCCCTTGCGCCCCAGCGCCTTGTTGAAGCCGGCCATCATCCCGATGCTCGAGCCCATGCAGAGACAGGTGTCGAGCGCCAGCAGCGGCGGCAGGGCGCCGAGCGTATAGCAGCCGATGTCGCCCATCGGCGCCAGCTTGTGGCGGCGCATCGCCGCGTACACGGCGCGGTGCGCGCAGCCGGGGCACAGCACGGGCGGGCGCACCGGCAGACCGGCGGGCGGCTCGGACGGCGCGCTGATGCGCGGCGCCGGAGGGAACACCGGGCGCCGGCGCCGCGGCGGCTTGCGCGTCACGAACGGCTCCAGGGCCCGGAAGACGACGTCCTGATCCAGCTCGCCGTCGGCCGGGATGGCCTCCTTGCCGATCACCGGCAGGCCGAGGGCACGCACCTGCTCCTCGATGAACGGATCGAGTTCCTCGACGACGGCGACGCGCGAGACCTGTTCGTAGAGCCGCGCGATCTTGGCGTAGGGCAGCGGGTTGGACATCCCGAGCTTCAGCGACCAGGCCTTGGGGAACGCCTCGCGCGCATACGTGTGCGCCACGCCGGAGGCGATGATGCCGAGATCGGCCGTGCCGGCCTCGAGCACGTTGAGCGACGACTTCTCGGAGTACCGGCGCAACGCCTGCAGGCGCTCGAGCACGAGCCGGTTACGGACGCGCGCGTATTGCGGGACCATCACGTACTTGGCGATGTCGCGCGCGTAGTCGCGCGGCTCGAGCCGCACCGGCACCCTGGGGACGACGCGGCCGCGGCCGTGCGAGACCCGCGTCGTCGTGCGCAGGAGCACTGGCGTGTCGAACGCCTCGGAGACCGCGAAGGCCTCGGCCAGGAACTCATAACATTCCTGGCTGTCCGACGGCTCGAGCATCGGGATCTTGGCGAAGCGCGCGTAGTTGCGGTTGTCCTGCTCGTTCTGCGACGAGTGCATGCCGGGGTCGTCGGCGGAGATGACGACGAGGCCGGCGTTGACGCCGGTGAGCGACAAGGTCATGAACGGGTCCGCGGCGACGTTGAGGCCGACATGCTTCATGGTCACGATGCAGCGCACCCCCGCGAGGGAGGCCCCGACCGCGGTCTCCATAGCGACCTTCTCGTTGATGCACCACTCGGCGTGGACACCTTCGAGGCGGGCGGCGGTCTCGAGGATCTCGGTGGAGGGCGTGCCCGGATAGCCGCACGCGAACCCGGCCCCGGCGCGCACGGCGCCGTGGGCGATGGCTTCGTTGCCGGAGAAGAAGGCGGTACGTTCCACGGGGCACCGATTATAGCCGACTCGCGCCTCTCCACCAGCACGGCGGCGGTCGACGGCGAGGCCTCGGCCGGCCTGGCGGCGGCCCCGGCCGCCAGGAACACCCCGGCCTTCAACCTCAACCCTTAACTTGACCTTGAAGGATTGGCCGCGATGAGCGAGAATAGTCGCGGCATGCAGCGCGCACCCTTCACGCCTGGCATGACTCGGACGACGCCCACGTGAGTCGTCCGCCTCGCAGACGCCGGAGCCCGGCTCTTCTGCGAGGTCGCTTCCGCACCCTCTTCTTCGGCGCCGTCTTCCTCGCCGCCCTCGCGCTCGGGCACCGTTCGGCGGCGGGCGTGGCCCTGGCCGGCACTCTGCTCGGCCTCTTCTCCGTACGCATGGCGGTCGTTCGCGGCGACGACCTGTCGCACACCTTCGCCGTCGTCGACTGGCTGGTCCTGGGCTGTACGCTGGCGCTGTCCGGCGGCGCCGACAGCTGGCTTCTCGGTACCATCCCGATCCTCGCCATGGGCCAGCTCGCCGGGACGCCGCGACGCGAGTGGCCCTATCTCCTCGCTCCTTCGCTGCTCCTGCTGCTCGTCCTGGCGATCGCCGATCCGTCCCTCGGCGGCAGCCGCATCGGCGGTGTGGCCAAGGTGCTCGTCCTCGTCGCCGGCGGGTGGGTCGCCGCCACCAAACTCAAGCAGGCGCCGCCGCGCGTGCGCCGCCAGGCGAGTGTGGACGACACGACCGGCTTCTACACCGGCGCGCGCCTCGAGAGCTGGCTCGGCGCGAGCACGCAGGCGGCGCTCGAGGAGCATCGCCCCATGAGTGTGGTCTTCCTGCGGCTCCAGCACTTCGAGGATTGCCGCAACTTCCTCGGTCCCCAGGGCACGGAGCAGCTGGTCAAGGGCGTGGCGCGCCGCATCGAGCGCCGCCTGGCAAGCGACGACCGCGCCTTCCGCGTGCGCGCCGACTCGTTCGTCCTTGCGCTTCCCGGGCGCACGCTCGCGGAAGCGCACGAGCTCGCCGACGGCGTCGCGCACGACGTGAGCGCGAGCCTCATCGGCGGACGCCGGCAGACGCTGGCCACCGGCGCCGCCTCGTTCCCGACCGTCCGCCGGCTCGACGACCTTCTCGAAGCGGCGCGCAGTGAGGCTCTGCCGCCGGCGGGCGAGAGCGCGCCCGCGGCCGTGCCACTGCCGGTCGCCGCGGCTCAGTGACGCGGCGGCCCTTCGCGGGCCGCGTCTTGCCACTCTCCACGCGCATCGCTACTCTTCGTGTGTGGAGATCGACATCGTCAACGAGCGTGTCCCGCAAGGCGTCGCCGTGCGCGTGCGGGTGCGGCTCTCGGGGCGCGAGACGAACCGGCTCTTCCTCAGCGGGGACTCATTGATCCAGCTGCCGCTGGACGGCGCGCTGCCCGACCCGGCAGGCGCGCCTCTCCCCCGCATGAGCATCTTCCTCAGCGAGCTTGCCGGCTCTGCCGACGGGCTCGTCCGCACCTTCGTGGACGAACCGGCGGCGGCGGCCTTCGCCGCCGCCGTGCGCACCTCACTCGAAGCGGCCCTGGAGGCACCGTGAACGATCACCCGGATTCACTCGTGGCCCGGCTCTCCCCGTACCGCGAGACGCCCGGCGTTCTCGCGGCGCTCCTGATCTCGCGCGATGGCTTCGTCGTCGCCGCCGACGCCGACCCGGAGTTCGCGGTCGACGCCGTGGCGGCACAGGTCGCCGGCGCCATCGACCTGGGACGGCGCCTCGCCGCGGAACTCGGCCAGGGCGAAGCAAAGTACATCTCGCTCGAGTTCGACGAGCTCAACATCGTCCTGGCGCCGTTCGGCGACGAGATCATGCTCGCGCTGGTCGGCACCCCCGACGCCCTCACCTGCGAGTACCGGCTCAACACCGCAGGCGCCTGAGGCCGGGCGGTCCGCCCCGCACCGCCACCCGGCCACCGACCGAAGGGACCCCTCATGGAAGACGCGATCGAACAACTGGACGTGCTGGCGCGGAGCGTCGGCGAGTGCACCCGCTGCGAGGAGCTCGTCGCCTGCCGTCTCCGCGCCGTCCCCGGCGGCGGCCACCCGCACTGCGCGGTGATGGTCGTCTCCCTTAGCCCCGACCAGGCCGATGAAGAACAGGGCCGGGCTGCAGGCTCGGCAGCCGTCGACGGGCTCGCAGGGTACATGCCCGCGCTCACCAAGCACGCCGACCAGGTGTATGTGACGACACTGATGAAATGCGTGCCGCGGACCGCCTGCGAACAGCGCGCATCCAAGTCTGGCGAGCTCGACAACTGCTTCGCGTTCTTCTCCAAGGAGCTGACGATCACGACGCCGCACTACGTGCTCGCAGTCGGCGAGGAGACCTCCCGCTACCTGCTGGGCCGGCTGTTCCGCGATCTTCCCTTCAAGAAGGGAGATTCGCTCGAGCTGCGCGTCTTCGACAATCCCGCCTTCAAGATCGTCCCCGTCGCGGCCCCGCAAGAGCTGGGCGAGCGGGACGCCAGGGCGACCAAAGAGTATGCCGAGCGTCTGCGGGCCCTCGCCCACGTGATGGGGCTCTGACCCGGCGCTGACCCCGTCCCGCCGGGTCAGCGGCCGCCCAGCTCGCGGCCGGCGGCGGCCGTGACGTCCGCGATCCTCGCGTCCGCGCCCGGCGGAAGCGCCGACACGCGATGCGTGGCGAGGATGTCCTCCACCGCCGCGACGGCGCGGGCCATCTCGGCTCGCCTGCCGTCGCGCCAGACCTCGTACGGCTCCCGCAACATGAGCTCGGGCAGGTAGAGCTCGCCCGAGCGCATGTACTGGCGCGTCTGCCGTGCCTTGAGGAAGTGGCCGCCCGGTCCCACCTCGGCGACGACGCCTGTCATCAGGTGGTCGTCGTCCACGGTCATCCCGGCGCGCACGCGCCGGCACGCGCGGAAGATCTCGCAGTCCAGCAGGATCTTGGGCAGCGACAGCATCTGGGCGCCCGCGTGCATGCCGGCGCCCACCAGGAGGTCCGGGTCCATCAGCAGCGAGGGCAACGCGGTGAGCGCGGCGTCGACACCACTCATCAGCGACGCCTCGTTGGCGTCCCCGGTGAGGCCCGTCGCCATCACCGGCAGGTCGTAGCGGCGGGCCAGGCCGATCATCGCCTGCGTGAGCAGCACCGACTCGGGAGGCGCCGCGGCGTAGATCCCGGCGCGCATGTCGAGCACGCCGGTGTCGGCCACATAGATGCAGGGCAGCCCCGGGCGCACCAGCTGGAAGAGCACGATGGAGCTGAGGATCTCGGCGTTGGCTTGCATGGCGGCGCCGGCGAGCGTGAACGGCGCGGTGGCGCCGGCGAGACCCATCGAGTAGATGCACATCGGCACGCCCTCTCTCGCCAGCGCGACGGCGGCGGCCAGCATCTCGGGCTCGTGCTGGAGCGGCGGTACGGGGCAGTAGACGATCGAGAAGAAGGGCCGCTCCGGGTCCCAGCGCCCGCCCTCGGCCGCCGCCGCGAGGACCTCCATCACGTAGGGTACTTCGACCGCGCGCTGCACCTCGCCCTGGACGTGCTTTGACGTGCTGCGCACGCACGTGGCCAGCTCGTCCACGACCTGGGTCGCGGGGGCGACGTCCGAAGCACTGACGATGTTCCAGACCACGCCCACCTCGGGCGCCGCGTCGGCGACGCGACAGGCGTCCGCCAGGTCCTGGAGCGTCGACGCACGGCGCTCGCCGCTGCGGTGATCGAGCGTGTAGGCGCCGGTGCCGTCGAGCGTCAGGAAGGTCTCTGAGCCGTCGCACAGCACATCGCGCGCCGGCTCCCTGCCGGCCAGGAGGACCTTGCGCGGCGCCGACGTCAGCGCTTCCTCGACGAGGCGGCGTGGGATCCTCACGAGGCCGCTGTCGGCGTGCACGTCGGCGCCCGCGGCGGCGAGCAGCTCCCGCGCCTCGCGGTCCGGGAAGACGACGCCCACCTCTTCGAGGACACGCAGGGAGGCGGCGTGGATCGCCTCGATCTCGCTTTCGGGCGGAGGCTGGAAGCTGAGGATCATGCGGGAGTTCCTCCTGGTCGGGAGCCGTCGGCGGTGAGCCTAAGGGACGATCACGCGCAGGGCGTGCGGCACGACGCTGCACTCGAGCGGCAAGCTGCCGGCCACTTCGCCGTCGGTCTGGACGAGCACCTTCTTGCCCTCCTCCACCGTGACGATCTGGGCAGCCTCGGTGCGGAAATACTCGACCTTGGGGTGCTTGATGTGGGCGTTGATGAGGGCGGCGGTCCAGTACCACACCGTACTCAGGAACGACTTGTCGGTGAGGACGCAGACATCGAGGAGGCCGTCGCGCATGTCGGCGAGCGGCGTGATCCCGAACCCGCCGCCGTAGTTGGACGAGTTCCCGAAGACGGCGAAGTAGCCCTCTACGGTGCGCTCCGGGCACGTCACGCGGATGAGGGGTTCGTCCTTGGTGAGGTAGGTGGCGAGACCCTGCACGGCGAACGCCGCCTCCTTGAACGCCTTCTTCATGATGGGATTCAGCGAGGCGACGACGGCGGCGTCCATGCCGACGCCGGCCATCAGCGCGAAGTGGCGCTCGCCGGCGAGCCCGAGGTCGATCCACGAGACCGTCCCGGTGTCGAGGAGGCGGACGGCATCCGGCGGGTCGAGCGGGATGCCGAGCTCCATCGCCAGCACGTTGACCGTCCCGGTGGGGATGATGGCGAGCGGCACGTCGCTTCCTGCCAGACCGTTGATGGTCTCGTTCACCGTCCCATCGCCGCCGAGCGCGCACACGATGTCGAAACCGTCAGCGACCCCTTCGCGGGCGAGACGCGTGGCGTCGCCGGCGCTCTGTGTGGAGCGTTCGTCGACGTCGTAGCCAAGCCCCTGCAGCGCTTCGATGATGAGCGGCTCGTCGCGCTTGTAGCCGCCCCCGCCGGAGTGCGCGTTCCAGATCACGAGCAGCCTGTTGCCGGGCGTGATCATGCCCGCTGCTCGCCTGCGGCTTCGAGGAGACAAGACGTACGGATGTGGAGGAAGGCGATCATCTGGGCGGCCCGTGCCGGGAAGCTTATACCCTGCGTGGGCCGCGCCCAGCCGGGCGCCGCGAGGCTGCGCGGCGGGCGCCGCGCCCGCGGCGCCCCAGCGCGAGCGCCAGACCCGCGCCTGCAACGAAGCCGCCGACGTGGGCGAAGAAGGCCACTCCCACCCCCGGATGGTGGAGCGCCAGCGCTCCCTGAAGCGCCTGCAGGGCGAACCAGAGGCCGAGCAGGATCCAGGCGGGCACCTCGAAGACGGGGAAGACGAACAGCAACGGCACGACACTGATCACGCGCGCCCGCGGATACAGCACGATGTAGGCGCCCAGCACGCCGGCTATGGCCCCACTGGCGCCGATCATCGGCACCGTCGACGAGGTGTCGACGAGGACCTGCGTGGCGGTCGCCACCATGCCGCAGACCAGGTAGAAGCCGAAGTAGCGCAGACGCCCCAGCGCGTCCTCGACGTTGTTGCCGAAGATCCAGAGATACAGCATGTTGAAGATCAGGTGCAGCCAGCCGCCGTGGACGAACATGCTGGTGAACAGCGTGCCCCACACGGGAACGAGGTCGCGCGGCGGCACGTCGACGCCCCGCGTCAGCTCGTAGGGCGTGGCGCCGGCGCGCGCGTAGAAGCCGCTCAGAGTCAGCCCGTAGCGAGGCAGTGTGAGGGCGAAGACGAACACGGCCACGTTGGCGGCGATGAGCGCCAGAGTGATGACCGGCAGGCGGCGCGTGCGGACGTCGTCGTAGAGCGGTATCACGCGGTTTCGAGTCGCTCTTCGATCGTCAGGTCCACGCTCAGCTCCCTCGTGGCGGCATCGTCGTCAGCTTCGGGCTCCACGCGCCCACGCAGCGCCCTGCGCGAGCGTCACGGATCGTACTTGTTCCCGAGCGCCGCGGCGTCGCCCAGATTGGCGACGCGTGACCGAGCGGCGCCGAGCCCAGCCAAGGAGATGAGCCGCACATCGGCGAATGACTGGGCACAGAGCGTGGTACGTTGAAAGTGTACTGGAGGTATCGCATGCCGGCGCAGGCAGAGAGCGCGCACAAGGTGATCGTCATACCGCGGCAGCTCGAGGACTTCTTCCTCGAGCGCCTCAACAGAGTGTACGACGGCCGTGAGGACGTGCGCGTCGTCGTGGACCGCCGCGTCGGCGAGCGCCGTCGTCCGCGCTGGGTCAGCGGAGCAGGACCGTTCAGTGAGCGCCGCCACGGCGATCGCCGTGAGATGGACGACGTGGCCTGGTCGCTGCCCGACATGCCGTTCTCGGCGTCCTGACGCGCGCGAGGCTGCACGACGAAGACGGCGCCGCCGGCCACAGGCCGACGGCGCCGTCTTCGTCGTGCCCTCGCTCCTAGATCCAGCCGTTCTCGCGGCTGACGATGACCGCCTGGGCGCGGTCGACCACGTTGAGCTTGTGGTACACGTTGTGCAAGTGGTTGCGGACCGTGGACTGGCTCAGGTCAAGCGCCCGCGCCACCTGCTTGTAGGTCTTGCCGCTTGCGAGCAGCCCAACTACCTCGAGCTCGCGGTCCGTCATCGGGTTGGGTGTGTCGCCCTTGGGCGGCCCCAGCTCGCCGAGGTGGACCTTGACCCGCGCCAGCAGCTCCTTGATGTGGAAAGGCTTGGTGATGTAGTCCGCGGCGCCCTTCTCGAAGCCAAGGAGCTTGTCGTTGATCTCGCGCCGCGCGGTGAGGAAGATGATGGGCGACTTGAGGTCGACCGGCTTGTCGCGCAGGCGCTCGTAAACGGTGAACCCATCGGCGTCCGGCATCATGATGTCGAGGAGCACCAGGTCGGGGATGAAGAGGCCGGCCGCGCGCACGGCCTCCTGGCCGTTCGCGGCCGTCTGCACGTCGTACCCCGTGGCTTCCAGCGCCTCGGCGACGAGCCGGCGGATGTCGGGCTCGTCGTCTACCACAAGGATACGTTTCGCCATCGGTCCTCTCACTCTCCCCCGGGGCGCCGCCGCCCCATTGGGCCGTTCGCCGCGCTCCGGCACGCACATGATGCCCTGCCGACACATCGCCGGCGGGAACCGCCGGCTCTCTCGTGACATTCGCGTCCCGGAGCCCGTTTCCCTCCGGCTTGCCGTCTCCCGTATCGGCACAACCCCACCCGGGGATTAGGCGGGCCACGCAGCTCTCGGCGGTGGCTGCCGCGGCGCGGCGTCTAGCGCAGGAGGCTGTCTCCGTAGATCACCAGCAACACGACCACGGCGACGGCGACGGCGACGCCGAGAGCGATGTCGAGGTACTGGCGGCGTCGCCACGCGTCGGTGGAGAGCGCAATGAGGCCGTAGCCGGCGACCGCCAGGCCGGCGATGCCGGCGATGAGGATCAGGGCATTCACCTCGGGACCCCGGCGGCGTCCGGAGAGCTCTCGGCCGCGTCTGGCGAGCTCTCGGCCGCCTCGATCCTCCCGGCCAGGAACTCGAGCGGGTGGAGCGCGCGACGGCCGCCGAGGTCATGTATCTGCGCGCGGCACGACGTGCCGGTCGCCAGGACCTCGGTCATCGCCGGCGCCGCACGGACGGCAGGCAGCAGCACACGTTCGCCCATCGCGACGCTCAGCTCGAAGTGGTCCGCCTCGTAGCCGAAGACGCCGGACATGCCGCAGCAGCCGGCGTCCAGCGCCTCAAGCTCCAGCTCCGGCACGGCGGCGAGCGCGGCGAGGGTCGCCGCCGCGAAGCCCAGCGCTTTGGCGTGGCAATGCTCGTGCAGCAAGACGCGGCCGCCGGGCCGGAAGCGCAGGCGGCCGGCCTCGGCCAGCCGGGCGACCACGGCGAGCGCCGGCAGCGAAGCCCCGGCGACCAGCGTCACGCGCTCGTCGCCGGGCAGCAGCCGGGCCCAGTCGTCCTTGACCATCGAGAGGCAGCTGGGCTCGACGAACAGCACCTCCGCACCGGCGGACGCGGGGCCTTCGAGGGCATCCAGGGCCCGGCGCGCCGCGGCGCGCGCCTTGTCGATCTGGCCGGTCGAGAGCGCCGTGCGGCCGCAGCAGCCAGCGTCGATCAGCGCGAGCTCGACGCCCGCCGCCTCGAGGAGCCGCGCCAGGGCTTCGCCGACGTGCGGCTCCTGAAACTGCACGAAGCAGTCGACGAACAGCACCGCGGGAGCCACGCGCGGCGCGCCACGCAGGCGGCGCGTAAGCGAACCTCGCGCGAACGCCGGCAGCGGCCGCTCGTGGGCGACACCCGCGCGGTCCGTCACGAGCCGCGCCAGGCGTGTGCGCGCCATGCCGTTGACGGCCGGCGCCAGCGGCGAGGCCAGCCGCGCCAGCGTGCGGAACTCGCCGATGCCGCGCGCCAGCGCCGGCACGCCCTCCCGGGCGCGGACCTCCGCGAGCCACTCGACTTTGAGGGCAGCCATGTCGACACCCGCGGGGCACTCGGTCTTGCAGGCCTTGCAGGCGACGCACGTGCCGAGCACTTCGCCGAACTCCGCCTCGCCGATGGCCGCCAGCGGCACGGCGCCGCTGAGCACGCCCTGGAGCGCGTTGGCGCGCGCGCGCGTGGTGCGCGATTCGTCGCGCGAGGCGGCGGCGGGCGGGCACATCGTGCCGCTCGACTTCTTGCAGAGTCCCGCCCCGAAGCATCTCTCGATGGCGGACCCAAAGCCGCCCTCAGCCGCATACGAGAGACGAGGAGACCAGGCGCCGTCGCCCCTGTAGGCCGCTCCGAAGCGCAGGTCCTCGGCTACGCCGGGCCCGTCCACGATCGTGCCGGGGCCGAGCAGACGGCCGGGGTCGAAGGCGTCCTTGAGCGCTACCATCGCGTCGTACAGACCGGGCCCCAGGATGCGGGGCAGCAGCCAGCTGCGCGAGCGCCCGCAGCCGTGCTCGCCCGAGATCGCACCGTGGTAGGAGGCCACCAGGTCGCCCACCGAGACCGCGAGCTCCTCCATCGTCGCCACCCCGGACGCGGTCCTGAGATCGAGCAGCGGCCGCACGTGCAGGCAGCCCGCCGAGGCGTGACCGGTGAAGGAGGCGCGGGCGCCGTGCGAGCGCACCAGCGCCTCGAATTCCGCCACGAACCCCGCCAGGCGCTCAGGTGCGACGGCGGTGTCCTCGACAAACGAGACGGGGCGCTCCGCGCCGGGCGCGCCCATCAGCAGCGGCAGCGCGGCGCGGCGCAAGGCGGCCGCCTCCGCGAGCGCCGCCGGTTCTTCCAGCCACTCGACCCGGGTCGCGCCGAGCTCAGCAACCCTGGCGCGCAGGCGGCCCAGCCCTTCGCGCGCCTCGTCCTCCGAGCCCTGGTACTCGACCGTCAGCATCGCGCGCTCCGTGCCCGCCACCAGCGGCGCCATGCGCGCATATGCCTTGAGATTCGGCGCCGCGCGAAGCGGTTCGAGGTCGAGCAGCTCGACCGCGGACGGGCCGGTCTCGAGGACCGCGACGTTGGCCTCCAGCGCTTCGCGCAGCGTCGCGAACGTGAGCGCCGCGCCCACCCTGCAGGCGGGAAGTGCGTCGAGCTTGACTTCGAGCTCGGTGAACAGCGCCAGGGTGCCCTCCGACCCGGCGAGGAGGCGCGCCAACTGCGGTTCGGGCTCGAGCAGTGTGCGCAGGTGGTAGCCGGACGTACAGCGACGCGTCTGCGGGTAGCCCTCGCTGATCGGCCGGCGGTACCGCTCGCGGATCCCTGCGAGAGCCTCCGCCAGCCGCTTGGCGCCCGGCCCGCGCAGCCCGGTCGCGAGGTCGCCACCGGCGCAGCGCCCGAAGTCACAGCGCTCTCCACCGGCGAGCACCGCCGAGACCGAGAGCATCTTGTCCTTGGTCTCGCCGTACACGATCGAGCGCGAACCCGACGAGTTGTTGCCGACCATGCCCCCGATCGTCGCCTGGTCCACCGTCGAGGTGTCCGGGCCGAACTCAAGGCCGTGAGGGGCGGCGGCGCGGTTGAGCGCCGCCTGGATGACCCCCGGCTGTACCCGCGCGCTGCGCGCTTCAGGATCGATGGAGAGGATGCGGTCGAGCTTGAAGCAGTCGACGGCGATGCCGGGACCGATCGCCTGCCCGGAGACGCTGCTGGCCGATCCGCGGGCGACGACCGGGACGCCGTACTCACCCGCCACGGCCGCCACGACAGCGAGGTCGTCGGGTGACGACGCCACGACGACCGCGTCGGGCACGACGCGGTAGATCGACGCGTCGGTCGAGTAGAGCCAGCGGGCGAGCGGCGAAGTGCGGACCTCGCCCGCCACCCTGCCGCGCAGCGCCGCCGCGGCGGCGCGCCCGGCGGGCGTGACCTCGGGGATGCGGCGGCGCTCGCTCATGCCGCCAAGGATACGCCTCAGAGGCCGCCCGGGCTGAAGGCCGGCAGCCAGCGGCCCATCTGGTCGAGCACGCCGAACATCATGAGCACGCCGAAGACCACGAGCAGCGCGCCGGCCGCGATCTGGATGCCGCGGTAATGGCGCTTGACGACGCCGAGGCGGGCGGACACCCAGTCGAAGGCGACGGCGGCCAGCACGAACGGGAGCCCAAGACCCGCCGAGTAGACGAGCAGCAGGAGCGAACCGGAGATGGCGCTGTGACTCGAGGCCGCCATGCTGAGAATGGCGCCGAGTACGTATCCCACACAAGGCGTCCACCCGACGGCGAGCGCCATGCCGGTGACGAAGGCGCCGCCGGCGCCGCGCCGGGTGGGGCTCACGCGCATGACAGGCTTGGGCAGCGGGATGACGCCCGCCACCACCAGGCCGCTGAAGGCGATGAACGCGCCGGCGGCGATGGTCAGCTCGCGCCGGTGATGGACGAGCAGGCGGCCGACGCCACCGGCGCCCGCGCCCATGAGGACGAAGACGAGCGTGAACCCGGCCACGAAGAGGAGGGAGGTCCACAGGAGACGGCGGCGATGGCCGGCCAGCTGCTCCACGCCGACTCCCGAGATGAACGACAGGTACACGGGGAACAGCGGGAGCACGCAGGGAGAGATGAAGGAAAGCACTCCCGCCGCGAACGCGAGAGCGAGGGCGGACAGGCTCAAGGTCGTGATCGTGACGGCGGTCATGGGGGCTCCGGGGAGTCCGGCGCGGCCGCCCGCGGCGGCCTGCCGCGCCTCACTGGATGGACTTGAGCTTGTCCTCGAACTGCGCCTGCGTGGACGCTCCGACGATCGAGCCCTGCACGGCGCCGCTCCCGTCGATGAAGAACGTCGTGGGGATGCCGGTGACGCCCCAGGCGCTGCCGATGGAGCCGTTCAGGTCCATCACCACGGGGTAGGTGATCCCGTACTTGCTCACGAAGCTCTGCGTGTCGAACGGCTTGTCGTTGGTGGCGACGCCGATCATCTGGACGTCCGGATGCGCCTTGGCGAACGCGACGACCTCGGGCGCTTCCTGGTTGCACGGCCCGCACCACGAGGCGAAGAAGTTGACCACGGCGGGCTTGCCCTTGGCCGCCGCGAGGTCGAACGTCCCCCCGTTCAGCGTGCTGCCCGAGAGGGGCTGGGCGGCGCCGGAGCCTCCGGACGACGCGGAGCCGGAGGCGGACCCGCAGGCGGCCAGCGTCAGCGCCGCCAGGACGAGGACGATCACGCCCACGGCCACGACGCGCGCTCCACTCCTGTATCCTGACATGGGCTCCCTTTCGCCTCGACCGGGTCGTCTCCCGGCCGGCTCGCACCGGTGGCGCTCGAACATACTGGCGCGACGACGGCCCGCACACAACCGTGTACGCCTGCTTCGCTGCGACGGGAGACTCACGGCGCTCGGGTTTGCGCCCGGCCGGCGCGCAGGTATGATACCCCCCAGGGTATATGTACGGCAAACGATGCGGGGTGCCATGGCTTCTTACGATCTGATCTGCGAGGACTGCGGGAACTCCTTCGAAGTCTTCCGGCAGGGATTCCTCAAGGACGAGGACAAGGTGTGCCCGGAGTGCGGGTCCGCCGACGTCCGGCAGAAGTTCTCCAGCTTCCTCAGTAACCTCGGCGGTGCGGGCGCATCCTCGGGCTGCGCGGCTCCGTCCGGCAGCCCGTTCGGCTGAGGCTGATCCTCGCGGCGCGGTCGCGCCGCTCGGAAAGTTCCAGGAGGGGACGGCGCGCCATCCGGTGCGCCGTCCCCTCTTCCCTTGAGGGACTCGCGCTGTAGACTGCTCGGCGAGGGAGACCGAGTCATCCCGGTGGGCGGGGCCCGACGCACGATCCGCGCCGCGACGACCGGTCTGTCGCCACTCGCGAAGGGGCGACGCCGCCGGGGCTCTCCGTCCTCGGCGTGGGGCAGTTGCGGCAGCAAGCCGAGCAAGGGGGTTCCATGAGACGTCGCGTGTTCATCCTCATCCTGGCGCTTGTGGTCGCGCTTTCGCTCGCCGCCGGCGTGATGCGCGCCAGGGCGGCCACGACCGGCGCCAACGAGAAGCCGACGTTCAAGGTGATCGTCGTCCTCAAGCACGGCACCAGCGCGAACGCGGTCGCCGGCAAGCTCGCGGCACGCCATTCCAGCGGCGTCGTGCGCTACCACATCATCCCGGCCTTCTCGGCGAGCGTCTCGCGGAGCACGCTCGCCGCCCTGCGCGCCGACGGTTCCGTCAGCGTCTTCATGGACCGCCGGATCCCGGCGCCCAAGATCCCGACTGGCGCCGAGGGCGTCAGTGCCGCGAAGAAGACGGGCGCGAAGACGGCTGCGGCAAGCACTCTCGAGTCCGAAGCACTACAGCTCACGCACGCCCAGGACGCCTGGAACATCAAGGTCGACGGCCAGCAGGTGATGGGCCAGGGCGTGCGCGTCGGCATGACCGACACCGGCACCGACCCGGTGCACCCGGACCTCGGCCCCGCGATCGAGGCGTACCGTGACTTCACGGGCGCCGGGCTCCGCGACAACGACGGTCACGGCACGGCGACGTCCAGCTGCGTCGTCGCGCAGGGGCTGCCCGTCTACAACCCATACACCGGCACCACGATGAAAGTCGCCGGCATGGCACCGAAGGCGAAGGTCCTCATGGCCAAGGTCGGCGACAGCAATGGCGGCTACGATTCGCAGTTCATCCGCGGCATCCAGTGGCTCGTCGACGAGAAGGTCGACATCATCAGCGACAGCTGGGGCGGCTTCGCGCTGCCGCCGGACGGGAACGACCCGGTCTCGATGACCGTCAAGGCCGCGGTCTCGTCGGGCATCTCCTTCGTCGTCTCCGCCTTCAACGAAGGCCCTGGCCAGGGCACGCTCGGCTCGCCCAGTGACGTCAAGGGCGCCCTCACGGTGGGGGCCAGCACCGGCGCCCGCGAGTTCGCGCAAACGGAGTTCATGACGAGCGGCGACGCCTACAAGGGCGACCAGGTGATCACCTGGTCCAGCCGCGGCCCCAACTCACTCGGCGACTCCAAGCCCGACATCATGGCGTTCGGAGCCTATGGCTGGGCGCTGGCGCCCACGCAGATGGACGACTACGGCGACGTCGGCATCCAGGAGTTCGGCGGCACGAGCATGGCGGCGCCGGTGGCCGCCGGCGACCTCGCCCTCGCCGAGTGCGCCTGGAAGCTGGCGCACCCCGGCAAGTCCCTGCCGGCGCCGGCGTATTGGAAGAAGCTGATCGCCGGCACCGCCGCGGACCTCGGCTACCCGGCGCTCGACCAGAGCAGCGGCCTCATCAACGCCAAGGCCGCCGTGAAGGCCGTGCTCAAGAAAGGCAAGTCGATGCTGGTCGGCGTGAACGGCCAGAACGCCGCGAGCTGGTCCGCCAGAGTCACGGGCGGCGCCAAGGCGACCACCAAGATCGTCGTGCGCAACACCGGCAGCGCCAAGGAGAAGATCAGCGTCTCGCCCACGGTGTACGTGACGAACGCGAGCCGGACCATCACGAAGTCGGTCACGCTTGCCGGGCCCGACTATGTCGACAACGAGGATGTCACCATCCCGGCCGGCACGGACTTCGTCCAGATGACGGTCACGTGGCCGTCCGGCCCCAACGTATCGATCCGCACCGCCGTCTATGACTCCGACGGCAACTTCCTGACCTACGCGCCCACTTACGGTGGCTACGGGCACCTCTCACAGTGCCAGGTCTCGCTCCTGGGGCCCAAGGACCAGCGCCCCGTCGTCAAGGCCGGCTCGCCGTGGACGCTCGCGATCTTCCCCCGCGACGGCATGGCGCCCTCGGGCCCGCAGCAGGTGAACATCAAGGTCGAGTTCATGCACAAGGCGTCGTGGAACACCGTCAAGGTCGCCTCCAAGAGCTTCAAGCTCAAGAAGGGCAAGTCGCGCGGCGTCAAGGCGACGCTCACGGCCCCCGCGGCTGCGGGGACGTACTTCGGCGGCATCCGCGTGAGCAACGGCAGCACGACGACGACCGTCCCCGTGAGCATCCGCGTGCCGGTCAAGATCAAAGCCGGCACCGGCACGTTCTCTGGACACCTGAGCGGCTCGACCGTCGAGTACAACGGCGGTGAGTTCTACTTCTATGACTTCACCGTGCCGAGCGGCACGTCCTCGATCTCGGCTCAGCTCACGTGGCCGGATCAGGGCAACCTCATCAACGTGTATCTGGTCGACCCGCAGGGCCACGTGCGGGACGCGAAGAGCGGCGACCTCTTCACACTGGACTATTCGGGACCGCCGTTCGGCGTCCCGGACGCGGCACTCACCCACACCGCCGAGCAGATCGTGTGGGACGCTCCGGCGTCAGGCAAGTGGCAGGTGATCGTCTGGGCGCCGGGATTCTCGGGCAACGGGTTCTCCGAGCCGTACTCCGGCAGGATCACCCTCAATAGGACCGCCCTCAGCCCCGCCGCCTGGACCGCGACCGCTGCGCCGGGCCAGACGGTGACGGCCGACTTCACGGTGGCCAACGCCGGTCCGACCGACCTGGCCGCCTATGCGGAGAGCCAGGCCTCCTACAACGGCACGAAGCTCTTCGACGACTACACGATGGACCCGTTCGACGGCACTCTGAGTCCGGACCTCGACGGATACCTCACGGCCGGCGACTTCTGGCTCCCGCAGAACACGTCGCTGGTGACCGCGATCGCCCGTTGGACGTCCGCTACCGACACGCTCGTCGATCTCGGTCTCTATGACCCGACCGGCACAAGTGCGGCGGCTGGGCTGGCGACCACATCCCTCGGCAGCAGTGTGCAGGTCGAGAACCCGATGGCCGGCGACTGGACGCTTTCGGTCGGCTACGGCGATCCGACGGGCGCCACGACGCCGGTCGACTTCGAGATCCTGGTCGACTTCGTGGCGCCGATCCCGGTCGACGGGATGAGCACGTCGGCGGCCTGGGACTCCCCGGTCACGGTGCCACAGGCCGGCCACGCGACGATCTCGGCCAGCCTGACCGTCCCGGCCGACGCCAAGCCGGGAGACGCCATCACCGGCACGCTGGACTTCTACACCCAGGACAACCAGGTGCAGACGGCCGGCGGAGACCACCTCGGCTCGGTGCCGGTGACCGTCACGGTCGCCGCTGCGCCGTAAGGCCGCCAGACCGGGCGACACGCCCGCTGGAAGACGGGGCGGCGCGGCGCGAGGCGCGCCGCCCCTTTCTCTTGAGCTCCGCGGGATGCGACGCTGCGCGGCGGACCTGCTAGCATCGCCGCATGAACGTGCTCGTCACCGGCGGCGCCGGCTACATCGGCAGCGTCATCGCGGCCCGTCTGCTCGCGCGCGGCGACGCGGTGACGGTGTACGACGACCTCTCACGCGGCCACCGCGACGCGGTCCCCGCCGGCGCGGCATTCGAGCCGGGCGACGTGCGCGACGAGGAGCACCTGCGTGACACCTTGGTGCGGCACGGCTGCGCGGCCGTGGTCCATATGGCGGCGCTGGCGGAGGTCGCCGAGTCGGTGCGCGAGCCCGACCGGTACCGGGACGTGAACGAGCGTGGCACCGCGGCCGTGATCGCCGCCGCCCAGGCGGCGGGCGCCGGCCGCCTCGTCTTCTCGTCCACCGCGGCGGTGTACGGCGCCCCCGGCAGGGTACCGATCGAGGAGGGCGACCAGCTCGCCCCCGCCAACCCATACGGCGAGACCAAACTCGTCTGCGAGCGCCTGCTGGAGGCGGCGCGAGCCGGCGGCATGGCGTTCACGGCGCTGCGCTACTTCAACGCCTGTGGCGCGCACGGAGAGCAGGGCGAGGACCACGACCCTGAGACACACCTCGTCCCGCTCGCCCTGAGGGCCGCGCGCGACGGTGCGGCGCTGCCGGTGTTCGGCGACGACTACCCCACCGAGGACGGCACCTGCGTCCGAGACTACGTCCACGTCGCCGACCTCGCCGACGCGCACGTGGCGGCCCTGGAGCGCCTCCCGGACGTGCAGGGCGCGTTCAACCTCGGCACCGGCTCGGGCGATTCGGTCCGCCGCGTCCTCGCCTCTGTCGAGAAGATCACGGGATCGCGCGTGCGGGCGGAGGTGTCGCCGCGCCGAGCCGGGGACCCTCCCGTCCTCGTGGCCGACAACCGCCTGGCCGGCGCGTCGCTCGGCTGGCGGCCGCGCCGGTCGCTTGACGACGCCGTCGGCGACGCCTGGAGATGGATGCTGGCGCACCCGCGCGGCTACGCCGGCTGAAGCCGGCGGCAGGTGAGTCGAGACGCGACCGGGACGGCCGCGAGGAGCGTCAGGCGACCGGCTGCGGGGCGAGGGAGTGGAGCGTGACGCCGCCGAGGACGTCCATCAGCTGTTCCTGCGCACGCAGCCATGCCTTGTGGACCTCGCAGTCGCTGCTGCGCTTGCACTCCGCCGGGTCGAGCGTGCACAGGTTGACCGAGATCGGTCCGTCGACCGCCTCGATCACGTCGCGCATGGTGATCTGCTCCGGGGGGCGCGCAAGGGCGAAGCCGCCGTGCGCGCCGCGCTGAGAGACGGCGAGCCCGGAGTGGACGAGGCTCTGGAGGATCTTGGCGAGGAAGCTCTCGGGGATGTCCTGCGCCTGACCGATGTCGCGCAGCGAGGCTACGTGGCCCTCAGGGAATCGCGCAAGGTAGGTCATGGCGCGAACGGCGTACTCTCCCCCGCGTGTGAGCTGCAATCCCACGAGAACTCCTGTGTGTCGAGACCGGAGTGAAACGGTCCTGTTGACCTTCTGAACTCTATCCGTCGTCTCGGCGGGCGTCAACTGGCGTGCCAGGCTCCGGCGGCGCGGCGCGGAGCCACGCGACCCATCACCGAACGACCGCCGGTATTAAGCGCTGGTTAAGCTTGGTTAGGCGGCCACCGGTCAGGGCCCCTATGCGGGTAAAACGCGGTCGCGGGGCCGCCGGCCGGATGCTATCCTGCCAGCGTTCCGGCGCCAGCTTCTCCCCCGAAAGGATGCGTTGAGAAGACACTACCTGCTGATCGGACTGGGCGCGGCGGTCGTCGTAGCCGCCGCCATCGTCGCCATCGGCGCGACCTCGGGCGACGGCGCCGTGAGCGGCGCCACGGCCAGCCAGGCCCTTCCCCCGGGGCACCCTTCGCCCGGCGCCACCGGCGGCGCTACCGGCGTCGACGACTCCACCGGCGACGTGGACAAGACGATCGCCCGACTGCAGAAGGCGAGCGCCGCGGACCCGCACAA
This sequence comes from uncultured Thermoleophilia bacterium, assembly GCA_963829205.1. Lineage (GTDB taxonomy): Bacteria > Actinomycetota > Thermoleophilia > UBA2241 > UBA2241 > CAIXSE01. The sequence continues at coordinate 1,480,483 of CAWHHT010000012.1, read as the reverse complement.
CGCGACCATCCTCATGAGCCTGGGAGACGCCTATGTGCTGGGCGGGCGCTATCGCCAGGCGGAGCGCGCCTACCGCGGCGCCCTCATCTACCGGCCCGGTGACGACACCGCTGCCGTGAGGCTGGCGATGGTGTGGCACGCCGAAGGTCAGACCAAACGAGCCACCTCTTCCCTCGACGCAGTGCTGGCCAAGGACCCTCGTCAGCAGGAGGCGCACTACTCCCTGGCCATCATCCTCTTCTCGCAGAACGACATCTCCGGCGCCAAATCGGAGTGGGCCGCCGCGGCCCGGATCGACCCCAAGTCGACCGTCGGCCGCCGCTCTCAGAGTTTCGTCGACCTCCTCGAGGGCAAGCAGACAGCTGAGCCGGAGTCGGGCAGCTCCAACTGAGGATCACGCCGGCGGCCCCCTGCCGGCGGTCAGAGTACCTGCGCGCCGAGGATGTCGCGGATGTGGGAAAGCGCGAAGCGATTGACCTCGTCGGCCTCGTGCCCCGGCGCGTCGTAGGTCTCCACCAGATCGGCGCGCACGACCACCTCGTAGCCACGGACCCTGAGGTCGTACACGGTGTGCAGTACGCAGATGTCGGTGCAGACGCCCGCGACCTCGACCACCTCCGGCGCCAGACGCGCCAGGACCGCGTCCAGCTCCGTGCCGCGAAAGCCCGAGAACGTGTGCTTGCGCACGACGGTGCCGGCGGCGGCGAGGTCGGCAAGCTCCGGCACGATCTCGTCCTCGCCCGAGCCCTCTACGCAGTGCACTGGGAACATCGCGAACTCCGGGTCGTCGGCCGCGTGGGTGTCGGCCAGAAAGACGAGGTGGGCGCCCGCGGCCGCCTCCCTCTCGAGGTGTTCCCGCAGGCGGCCGGTGATCGAGTCGAGGCGCGCGCTGGCGAGATTGCCCTCGCGGCAGAAGCCGTTGAGCATGTCGACGACGAGGACGACTTTGCACGGGTGATCGGCGCTCATGACCAGGTGGTACCCGCTCGCCCGCCGCTCACTCCACGAGCTCGAGCCGCTCGTTGGGACGGTAGCGCCGGCCGGCCTTGGCGCAGGGCCGGCCGTCCACGCGCACGACGTCGGCGGTGAAGTCGGTGTTGCCGCGCAGGAGGCTGCTGCCGACGCCGTAGGCGTCGGCCGGCACCCTGGCGGCCTCGAACCAGGCGATCCGCTCGGCGTTGAAGCCGCCGCTGACGACGATCTTGACGCGCTCGAAGCCTTCGCCGTCGAGCGCGTCCCGCACCGCACGTACCAGCTCGGGGGCGACTCCATTGGGGCGGAACTCGCCCATCAGCGGCCAGAGCGAGCGGTCCACCATCGTCTCGGATGTATCGAGGCGGACACCCCAGAGACGCTCGCCGAGGGCGCGCGCGCAGGCGAGGCTGGTGGCGACGCAGTCGTTGTCGAAGTCCACGAGCGCCGTGACGTTGATATCGGGGTAGAACGCGTCCGCGAAACGGCGGGTGGCCTCGACGGTGTCGCCGCCGCAGGCGGCGATCAGCCCGTGCGGCACGGTGCCGATGCCCTTGCCGCCCCACCAGGACGCCTGCGCGTCGGTGCTGACGCCGATGGCGCCGGCGACCTGGGCCGCATAGCCGTCGCCCGTCTGGACCCGGTAGTGGTCGAAGCGGGCCGGGAAGAAGAGGATCGGCTTCCCGGCGGCCGCCGCCACGACCTCGCGCACGTTGGTGCTGATAAGCGTGCGCCGCGAAAGCGCCCCAAGGTAGACCGTCTCGAGGTGGGCGAAGAGCGAGTAGTCGCCCTCCACGGTCAGCACGGTCTCCCACGCGCCGATCTCGTCGCTGTCGTACAGCGCCCGGACCTCGAGCTCGGGCCAGCCGGGTTCCCAGCGGCGCGCCGCGCCCTCACCGACGTGGCGGCCGCTGCACAGCCGCAGCATCGCGAGGGCCTCGTCCATGCCGCCGACGATGGCGTGCTCCTTCTTCTGGAAGACCTGCATGGTGACGCGCGGATGCAGGTCCTGCTCCTCGAGGACGCGCTTCGTGAAATTGAAGTACGCGTCCGAGTAGTAGCCCTCGCGCATGCGCTCGACCGGGAGAGCGAACACCTCTGGTGAGAGCCTGGCTCGTCTCATGGCGCTATGCTACCCGCTTCGTCGCCGCGCCGGCAGCCCGGGGTCACAGACCGAGCCGGGCGCCGACCTCGTGCAGCGCCCTGGCGAGCGTGACGTCGATGCGCAGCGTGTACGTGCCGGCGCGCGTCGCGTGCAGGACCATGAAGCGGTCCGGCGTGGGCGTCAGGCGGGCCGCCGCCCCGTGCACGGTCCAGTACGGCGACCAGGTGACCTTGACCAGGTAGGAGCCCGGCCGGTCGACGCGGACCGTGAACCAGAGGTGCTGCATCGTGAGGACGTCGGCGGCGCCACCGTCGAGCCCGACCACGATCGGCTCCGCGACGCGCAGTCGATAGACGCTCCACGCGCCGGCACGGGTCACCGGCGCGAACGCGGGCGAGGTCTCGAGCAGCCGCGCCTCGTGGTTGCTCCAGACGTCCAGGGGCGCGTGCGGCAGGAAGATGTACTGGACGCCCATGCGGCGCAGCCACGCGATGTAGGCGGCCTCGTCGTAGGTCGTATAGAAGAGGCTGTTGTGGATCGCGTCGGCCTGCCGGTACCAGCCGCGAGTGATCGGGATACCGGCCTCCGGGAAGTAGGCCGCTTCCCAGTGGCGACGCAACGCGACGACGTGGATGCGGTAGTTGGGATCGTAGAGCTGCCGCGCTTCGGCGATCGCGGGCGCGAAGAAGTGCTCCGTGGTCTGCGGCCACTCGTTGGTGCGCGTGAAGTGGCTGTAGGGCGTGCTGATCTGGAGCAAGGCGAAGAGGATGATGGGGACGAGCGCGAGGTCGGCGTAGCGGAACGGCCGCTTGAGACTCGTGTGGCGCAGGAGGAGGAGCAGGGGCAGGCCGAAGACGAAGAAGAACCGGCCGATGTTGTTGCCCAGAGGGCTGCCAGGGATGACGAACGACAGCACGCAGGTGACGGCGTAGACGAAGAACAGGATGAAGAACGGCCGGCGCGGGTGGGCCGCGTTCACGCCGGACAGCGCCAACCCCATGAGCGCGAAGGCAAGGTAGAGCAGCAACTGCGGCGTCTCGTTGAGGTAGGCGCCGGGTTCGGTGAACGCCCACCCGGAGAGGATCCGCACGGCGGCGAACGGGGCGATGACGCAGAAGAAGATGAGGTAGCGGCGGCGCGTCTCGGGACGCGCGATGACGTCGGCGAGCATGAAGTTGGCGCACACGACGAACGCCATCGGATTGGCGAAGACGGCGATGGCGACCGCGAGACCGCCGGTCACCGGGCGGTCGCGCGCCAGCAAGGCAAGGCCCCCGAGCGTGAGAGCGAGCGCGAAAACGAAGGGGTCCTGCCCGTGTGCGAGGTAGACGGCCATGATCCCGGCGAGCGCCCACGCCGGCCAGACATCGTCGATCCCCCACATGTCGCGCTGGTACAAGTAGTAGAAGAGAGGCACGAGGCCCGCCGAAACGACGACGACGAGCTTGGCCGGCAGATAGAGCGCGAGCAGGTAGAAGATGAACCCGTAGTTGACGGCGCCGTAGCCGCCGCCGTACCAGAAATCGTCCCAGAAGACCGAGCCGCCGCGCCGCAGCAGGAAGACCTTGTAGACGTGCGCGGCGTCGTCCCAGCCGGGGATGCCGGCGCGCCACATGAGCACCGCGACGAGAGCGGCGCCGGCCGTCGCGGCAAGCCAGAGCGCCAGCAGTCCGCGGCGCGACTTGAGGCGCCGTTCGATGCCCCCCAGCGTCACGGCTACAGCTCTGCCTCAGCTGTGCGCGCGGCATCGAACCGCAGCGTGTACAGGCCGGCCGCCGGAGCGTTGAACACGATGAAACCGTAAGGGTCCTGATAGAGGCGCAGCCCATTCTCGGGGACCGCATCCTGCTCCCACTCGCGGTCCCGGCGCCCGCTGTGGCCACGCAATGCGGCGTCGGTCGGGCGCCGCGCCACGAGCCAGTAGGGCGACCACGTCAGCTTGATGAGATACGGACCCGGCTCGGTGACCGAGAAACGGATGCTCGTGTGCCCGAGCGTGTCGACCTGGGCGGAGGCGTCGCCGCGCAGCGGCACCACCAGCGGCTGCGGGCGCCGAAGCTCGTACACGGTCCAGAGCGTGCTGCGGTACGCGACCGTGAAGGCCGGCGCCGAAGCGAGGATCTCAACCTCCCGCTGCGAGGTGGAGACGAGCGGGGCGTCGGGCACGAAGACGTAGCGCACGCCCATGCGGCGCAGCCATGCGATGTAGGTCTGTGCGCCGAGGTGCTTGTCGTAGAGCTCGACGTTGTGGAGCGCGTCGGCCTGCCGGAACCAGCCGCGCGTGATCGGGAAGCCTGCGGCGGGGAAGTAGTAGGACTCCCAATGCATCTCGGGCGTCACCACGTGGAACCGGTAGTCGGGGTCGTACACGCGGCCGGCGAACTCGAGCGCCGGCGCGAAGAACGCGGCACGCGTGGCCGTGAAGCCTTCCGCGTGGGCCAGCATCCACACCGGGAAGGCGAGCTGGAAGGCGAGCACGGCGGCGACCGCGACCCAGGGCAGGACGCGCGGCAGGCGGCTGGTGCGCGCCACCATCACCAGCAGGGAAGCACCGAAGACGTAGAAGAAGCGCCCGGCGTTGCTGCCCACGGGCGACTCCGGCAGCAGATACGCCGGCACCGTGACGACGAGCAGCGCCACGAAGACCCACAGCAGCGCGCGCCTGTGGGGGTCCCGACAGAGGCGCGAGAGGGCGGCCCCGAGCAGCGCGACCGCAGCCAGGCCAAGCAGCTCGAGCGCGTAGTGGAACTCCCACGACGGTGCGGCGAAGACGGCGGAGAGCAGGACGCGTAGCGCGATGACCGGGAGCATCGCCGCGATGAACACGAGGAGAGCGCGCCGTGCCTCGCGGCGGCCCGCCAGGGCGGCAAGCACGAAGACGGCGCCGGCGACGAGCGCCAGCGGGTTGGTGAAGACGCCGACCGCACACGGTATGGCCGCCAGGAGCGGATGGCCGCGCGCGAGGAGCACGAGACCGGCCATCGTCAGGCAGAGCGCGAACAGGAACGGTGATTGCCCCCAGGCGAGATACACGACCATGACCGCGGCCAGCATCCAGGCCGCAGCCCTGTCGGCGACGCCCCAGGTGTCGCGCATATGCAGATAGAAGAGCACCGGGAGCAGGCCGCCGGAGAGCACCACGAGGACGGCGGCCGGCACGAACTGCGCCAGCCAGTAGTAGACGATGCCGTAGGTCAGCGAGCCGTAGCTCCCGCCGTACCAGTAGTTGTCCCAGAGGGCCGACTGGCCGTCGCGCAGCAGCGCGATCTTGTAGAGGTGGGCCGGGTCGTCGCCGCCCGCGATCCCAAGCAGGTGCATGAGGAGGGCCGCGACGGCGAGCACCGCCACCGGGACGACCACGAGCCACAGCAGCGAACGCGGCCCGGGGATGCGCAGCACCCTGGGTGCCGGTTCCGCGACGATGCCGGCCCCGGCACTCACCCCCGCGCCTCCGCGAGGCGCATCTCGGCGACCAGGGCGGTGGCCAGCGAGGGGCAGCGTGGAAACGACGGGTAGAGGGTGGTGGCGAGCAGGCGGCCGAGGGCGAAGCCCTCGGCCTGACCGGGCTCGCCGGGCTCGCCGACTACGAAGGCGAACGAATCCTGCTCCAGCACCAGGAACTCGAGATCGAACAGTTCGTACAGGGTATCCTCGCCGCCGGCGTAGGGGTTGCCCGGGCCTGGTCGCGCCGCCACATAGCGGGGACGGTCGTACCATTCGAGGAGTTCGGCTTCGGCCGGCAGCACACCGGCGAGCTCGTGGCTTCGCCCGTGGCTGTCGGCGAGCCGGCGGAGCAGCAACAGCGCGCCGCCGCCGAAGGCCAGCGTCGGCAGGCCGCCGTCGATGGCGGCGGCGATCGCCGCCTTGAGCTCTTCGTTGGCGGCGAACGCCGGCAACTCGTCCTCGTCGAGCTGGCCGGCGAGGAGCAGACCGCTCGCACCCGCCGGCAGCCCGCGGTCGCGGGCGAGGTTGAAGGGCGCGAGCTCGACGCCCATCGCCTGCAGGACGTCGACGTTCTCGAGCGCGAACGGTTCGAGCGGCGGCCCCCAGGCGACGGCGAGGCTCAAGCCGGCTGCAGCCACCGTGGGAGTCAACAGGCGCCGCGGGCGACCTGGCAGGAAGCCGCGCATCGTCGCCGCGGCGAGGAGGTCGTCGGCCTGCAGGTAGGAAGCCGCTTCCGCGCACAGACGCAGCTCACCGCCCTTGACGGGGCGCGGCCCGATCTGGCGCACACCGCTGGTGCCGGACGCGTACTGACGCACGAACTGCTCGCTCAGCTGCGGCGGCAGCCAGCCGAGCAGCGGCACCCCGACGTCGTGCCGCAAGACCTCCGCCAGCTCTGCGCCGGCGCCGCGTTCGTCCGCGCCCACGACGATCACGCCGGCCGTCTCCACGCGCTTGGCCAGCGCGCGGACACCGTGGACCGCCGCCGCCGCGGTCGCGCCGCGGTCGCGCGCGTCGACGACCAGCACGAGCGGCGCGTCGAGCCCGGCAGCGATGTCCACGGCGCGCGAGCCGCGCACCCCCTGCCAGCGGTCGAGCGCCGGTTCGACAGCCGTGAGAAGGACGAGATCGCTGCCTTCGCTCCAGTAGTCGAAGAGCTCGAGCACGGTGTCCTCGTCGTGCAGGGCGAGGTCGAGGACGCGCGGCGCCCGAGCGGCGCTCGCGTAGAGCAGCCGCCACAGGGGGACGTCCAGACCGATGCTGATGGGGCGCACGGCTCGCTGCTCGCCCAGGCAGGAGAGTACAGCACCGGCGGCGAGAGCCACGGCAGGGCCGGGCTCGAGCCCACAGAGGACGAGCCTGGGCACCGACATGTCGGGAGTCCTCCTTTCGGCGGGTCGAGCGGTGGGTACGGGCGCGATCCGCGCGCGAAACGGACTTCGGGTCCCGGGATAGAATATCCTACTGCATCGCTGAGGACCGGAGTGGGGATGGACCTGCGCAGACAACTTCGTGACGCGCTGTGGGCGCGCGTGCTCTTCACGCTCGCCCTTCTCATGGGCGTGCTCTGGGTGCAGTTCGACGACCACGGGTTCGTGCTCTGGGAGTTTGGCGTCGCGGTCGCCGTGCTCGTGATCGCCAACGTCCCCTTCTTCTTCCTCGAGCCGCGCCTCGAGGTCCGCTCGCTCGCAGCCGAGATCATGGTCGTCGACCTCGCTCTCGTGACGGTGGCGATCATCTACAGCGGCGGGGCGCTGAGCTCCGAGGCGATCTTCTATGTCTGGCCGATCGTCTTCGTGACCGTGTTCCTCCCGGCGTGGGCGCCGTACGCGGCCGCCGTGGCGGCCGGCGTGCTGTACTCGGCGGTCTGGGGCCTGCAGCACTACGGACGGCTGCAGCCCTCCGCCGTGGTCGCCGAGATCCACGTCCCGCCGAACTGGATGCTGATCACCACGTGCCTGCACGTGGCCGCCTTCTTGCTGGTCGCGCTGCTCGCCGGCCGGCTGGCCACGGCACTGATGCGCAGCACGACCCAGCTCAGCAGCGCCAAGGCGGACACCGAGGCGCAGCTGCGCCGTATGCAGGCTACCAACGAGCAGCTGCGCGCCATGAGCGAGAGCAGCCGCGTCTTCTTGCGGCACCACGACGCCGAGGGGCTCATGCCGGAGGCGCTGGCCCAGATCGCGGAGGCCTCCGGGATGAACGCCGGGTTCGCGCTCGTGCTCAACCACAACAGCGGCGAGTACGACGAGCGCGCCCGCATCGGGCGCGTCGACGAAGGCCTCGTGCGCAAGATGCGGGAGCTCGGCCTGGCTGAGGCGGCCAAGGCGGGCGCCTGCCGCTACGAGGCGGTCACCGACCCGCAGGTCGGCCGCCTCCTCAAGACGGCCGAGAAGGACGGCTTCCGCGGCTTCCTGCTCGCGCCGCTCGAGGCCAAGAACGAGGTCCTCGGGATCGTCTGCCTGCTCTACGAGAACGGCCGTGTCATAGCCGACTCGGCCGTGCCGACGCTCGGCGCGCTCAGCGGCCAGGTGGCGCTCGTCCTGCGCAACATCCAGTACAACGAGGAGCTGGCGCGCAAGAACGACGAGCTCACCCACCTCGACCAGCTCAAGAGCGACTTCATGGCGACGATGAGCCATGAGTTGCGCACACCGCTCACCTCCATCATCGGCTACAGCGACATGCTGCTCAGCGGTATGACCGGGGAGCTCAACGAGAAGCAATCGACGTTCGTCGACAGCATCCTCAAGGGCGGCGAGTCCCTGCTCAACCTCATCAACGACGTCCTCGACCTCACCAAGATCGAGGCCGGCCGGCTCGAGCTCAACCGCGAGCCCGTGGACCTGCGCGCGGCACTGCTCGGCGTGTTGCCGGTCGTCAAGCCGCGCGCGCAGGACAAACGTATCCGTATCTCGACCTTCCTCCCCACCGACCTCCCGCCCGTCGTCGCGGACCCGGGCAAGCTCAACCAGGTGCTGCTCAACCTCATCACCAACGGCATCAAGTACACGCACGAGAACGGCAGCGTCAGCGTTGAGGCGCGCACCTCGAGCGACATGGTCGAGATCTGGGTCAACGACACCGGCATCGGGATCGCCAAAGAGGATCAGCAGAAGGTCTTCCAGCGCTTCACGCAGATCGACTCCTCCGCCACTCGTTCCCAGGGCGGTACCGGCCTGGGCCTCGCGATCGTGAAGGAGCTGGTCGAGATGCACGGGGGCACGATCAGGGTGCAGAGTAAGCTCGGGAAGGGCTCCAGCTTCGTGTTCACCATGCCGATATCAAGCAGGCCGGCGGACCCGCTGGCCGCGGGCAAGATCAGCTGAGGAGGTACCCATCGTGCCGAAGGCCATCCTCGTCGCCGACGACGACCCAGACATCCTGAGCATCGTGTCGATGTCGCTGGAGACCCAGGGCTACACGGTCTACAAGGCGGTCAACGGCCGCGAGGCCGTCGACCTGGCGCGGCAGCACCACCCGGACCTTGTGCTGATGGACATGATGATGCCTGTGGTGAGCGGCTACGAGGCAGTGACCGAGCTCAAGGCCGACCAGTCCACGCGCGACATCACGATCGTCGGCCTCTCCGCCAAGGCGATGGCGACAGACATGGAACGCGCTACGGACGTCGGCATCGACGGCTATATCACGAAGCCGTTCCGCATCGCCCAGGTACTCACCGTCGTCGACAGCTACCTGCAGGGATGACGCCGGGCGGGCAGGAGCCGCCCGCCGCCCGGCGTACATGACAGCAGAGACCCCATGAACGGACGACGCACCCCACTCCAACCGATGCTCTGCGTGGCCGACGTGGACACGCGCCTCGAGTGCAGCACGTACTGCGCCGTGTGCATCTACTACGTGCGCGACCGGCGTGTCGGGGAGCGGCGCTGCATCCCGCGGCCCACGCACGACCGCCGCATCCTCGGCCGCCTCTAGCCCCCGCGCAACGGCGGCGGCACGCACGGCGGCCGCCTATCATGGAAGCCTGCCTTCTGCCGATACCGTCAGTAGTCCTTGGCAAGACGAAAGGCGCCCCCGACGGACAAGCCTGACGATCAGAAGCGAGGCGGGAGCCTCGGCTACAAACGCGGTGTGAGCCTCGAGCTGAAGACCATAGCCCTCGTCGCGCTGATCCTCGCCGCGTTCTTCATCGCCCTTGCGCGCTGGCTCGACACGAGCTCCCTGTGGCAGGTCGGCGCGGCCGTGGCTGCGCTGTTCGCCGTGCTCGCGCTCGTCTTCGACATCCTCGTCTACCGGCCGCTCAGCTCGATGATCAAGCGCTCGCGCGCGCGTCTCGGCGGCCACTACGAGCACAGCGACCCCTACTACCGCGACGAGATGCGCGAGCTCGGCTACCTGGTCGGGACGCTGATCTCGGTGTTCACGGCGGCGGAGGACAAGGAGTGGGTCTCGCAGAGCATCAAGGAGGACCTGGAGCGCGTGCGCTCCCTCAACCGCCAGCTCATGGACGTCGGCGTCCTCGGCAAGGAGATGAACGCCGCCCTCCCGTACCAGGAGACCGTGGAGCGCGTGCTCTCGCGCACCAAGGCCTTTCTCCACGCGGACTTCGCCGCGCTCCTGCTGCTCGATCCCGACGCGCGCGCCTTCTCGCTCGAGGGCGCGCAGGGCGTGCTCTCACCCTCGATGTCGGCCGAATGCTGCGCGTTCACGGCCGATTGCCCGGTGCGCCAGGCCATCGCCAGCGGGAAGCTCGTGCGCATGACGGACCACGTCTGCAGCCTCTTCCCGCGCACCATGCGCGACCAGGTCGTCATCCCGGTGCAGGTGGAGAACGTCGGAGACATGGCCGTGCTCGCGACCTCGACGACCGGCGACTACTCGAGCCTGCTCACCGACGACATCCTTGAGGCCCTCCAGAACCACGTGCAAGGCGCGCTCACCAACGCGCACAAGTACGACGCCATCCGCCGTCAGGTGGTCACCGACCATCTGACCCGCCTCTACAACCGGCGCTACTTCATGAACCGCGCCGGGGAGGAGATCGAGCGAAGCCTGCGCCACCAGGCGCCGCTGAGCGTCCTCATGGTCGACATCGACAACTTCAAGGCGTTCAACGACACCTACGGCCACTCCACCGGCGACCGCGTGCTGCAGACGGTGGCGCGCGCCATGCAGGACGCCCTGCGCACGTCGGACATCTGCGCCCGCCACGGCGGCGAAGAGTTCGCCGTGCTGCTGCCGAGCACCCCCGGAGAGAACGCCTACTACGTGGCAGAGCGCATGCGCCGCACCCTGAGCGGCACGCGCTACACGGGGCTGGGCCTGCCACCCGAGGTCAACATCACGATCAGCGTCGGCGTCGCCACGTGCCCGCGCGACGCCACCGTCCTGGATGAGCTGATGGAGCTCGCCGACAAGGCCCTCTATCGGGCCAAGGCCGCCGGGCGCGATCAGGTCATGCTCCACGGCGCGGAGCAGCGGGAGAGAGTCAGGAACTGACGGTGGCAGCCACGGGGCGCGGGCCGAGGCCCATCCCCCAGGCGATGACCGCCGGCGGCAGCGATCCCCACGAGAGCAGGTCGTCGTGGAACCGCTTGAGGCTCCCGCCACGGCGCTCGCGATAGGCCTCCGCCAGTCTCATCACCTCGCGCTTGCCGAGCAGGTAGCTCATCGCCTGCCCCGGCTCTTCCGCGTAGCGCCGGCACTCCAGCTCGGCCTCCCGGCGGTTCATGTGCGCCTCCGCAGACAGGAAGTCGATCGCGGCGGGGAGGTCCATGACGCCCAGGTGCAGCTCGAGATCGATGATCACGCGGCAGGCGCGCCAGACCTGGTCGTTGAGCCGCATGAGCCGCGCCGCGGGATCGGCGAGGAAGCCCTCGCGCTCCATGAGCTCTTCGCAGTAGAAGGCCCAGCCCTCGATGAACAGCGAGCCGCCGTCGGGGATCGCGGCGATGCGGCGCGCGAGCGTCGGCGCCCGGTTGGCGGCGACGAGCTGCAGGTGGTGGCCAGGGTACGCCTCGTGGACGCCGGTCGTTCCGAACGAGGCCCAGGGGTGGCTGCGCATCGCCGCCGCAAGCTCGGCTTCGCCGAGCCCTTCCGGCGGCGGCGTGACATAGTACAGGCCGAGCTGACGCGCCTCGTAGGGCCCCGGCGGCTCGTAGGCCGCGAAAGGCAGCAGGGTGCGCAAGAAGGTCGGCGTCGCCATCACGACAAGCTCCTCGCCCGGCGGCAGCGTAGCGATTTCGTGCTCGACGACGTAGGCGCGCGCCTCTTCGACGGCGTGCCGGTAGGCGCCGACCAGCTCGTCATAGCGCGGCGTCCGCGTCTGGATCTCGGCGATGGCTTCGGCGGCGTCGGCGTGGCCGAGCTCGGCGGCGACCTCCTCCATACGCGCACGGGTCTCGCGGAGCGTGCGGCGGCCGTAGGCGACCAGTGCATCAGGTGACTCGTCGATGACGTGCTCCCAGCGCAGGAGGTCGGCGACGACGGCGCTCCCGGCGGCGCACTCCGGAGAGGCGCCCGGAGCGAGCTCGTCACGCAAGTAGGCGACGAAACGCTCCAGAGCGGCCGTGGCCTCGCGCGAGACTCCGTCGAGCGCGCCCTCGCGGCCGGCGCCGGCGGCGAACTCGCGCACCGTGGGCCCGAAGAGCTCCATGAGGCCCTCGCCGAACTCGATCCCGCCGGCGACGGACGCCGCCGGCAAGCCCGGTTCGAGGTTGGCGCGGGCCTCCTCGAGCAGGCCCGGCACGGCACTCAGGCGGCCGGCGACGGCGTCCACACGCTCATCAGGCGTCCCCAGCTCGCGCATGAGCAGCGGGAACAGGCCCTGAGCGACATCGAGGTACCGCGTGGGCTGCCGGTTCTGGACACGGCGCACCTCGAGGTCGCGCAGGAGCCGGCGCGTGATCTGCACACCGACGAAGGCGTCGATCGCCGTGTCCGTGTCGTCGGCGCCGACGAGGTCGCGGAGGCGCGCCTCGTGGCTCCGCAGCATGCGCACGCGCGCCGAAAGGGCGGACGCCGACCAGGACGGGAGCCGGCCCGCACCAGCGGTCAGGCCGAGCGTCGTCGCCAGCACGGGGTCGTCGGCGACGAGATCGTCGAGGAGCGCCTGGATGAGCGGCTCGGCCCGGTTCACGCCATCAGGGAAGCGGACGCTGAAGATACTCGATGAGCGGCTCGCGGCGGCCGCCCATGATCTTGTCCACCACGGCGTCGAGGATGCCGCGAGCGACCTCCTCGTCGCTGACCAGAGGCCGGTACACGTAGGCCGCCGCGGTCTTGTCCTGGGCGAGCAGGCCTTTGGCCGCGAGATTGCGCAGCACGCTCATCACGGTCGTGTAGGCGATGCGCCGATTCTCGCGCAGGTGCTCGTATACGTCGCGGACCGTGACTTCACCCTTGTCCCACACGACGCGCAGGACGTCGGCCTCGAGCCAGCCGAGGCCGGTGAGGTCGCGGCTGCGTTCGCGGCGCCGCCAGGTCGATGACTTCTCCTCAGACACCATGGACCTCCGTGTTGCTCCAAGTGTGACTGCATTCGCGTGAGAGCCGCGCGGACGCGAGAATGGACGACGTGAGAACGATGCGTGGCGGTCGCCAGGCCGCCGGTCCGCACTGCGGGGCTTCTCAGGCGAAGGATGCTATCCGCGGCCCTGGGGGTTTGCAAGACGGCCGCCGCAGGTAGCACGGAGGTATACTCGTTTGAGTGCACAAGGAAGTGACGGCGTGACGGCAACGACCGGACCAGACACGAGGCTCACCGCGCAGGAGCTCGCCGCGTGGCGCGGGATGCTACGCGTGCAGGCGGCGCTGCTGCGGGAGATGGACGCCGAGCTCACGACGGCACACGGGCTGCCGCTACGGTCCTACGAGGTGCTGCTCCACCTGGAAGACGCCGCTGACCACCGCCAGCGGATGACCGAGCTTTGCCACGACGTGGTGCTCAGCGCAAGCGGCGTCAGCCGGCTCGTGGACCGCCTCGAGAAGGAAGGCTACGTGCGTCGCGAGCGCTGCACTTACGACGGCCGCGGCTTCTTCGCCGTGCTCACGCCGAGCGGCGAGCGCAAGCTGCAGGAGGCTCGCGCCACCCATCTCGCCGGCGTCCGCCGTCTCTTCCTCGAGCGCCTGCAGGGCGGTGACCTGGCGCGCCTCGCCCAGTACTGGGAGGTCCTCGTCCCGGGATCGACGGCCCCGACGGCCGACTCGCGCCCCGACGATGACTGCGTGTGATCCCCCTGACCGGCCTCAGGCTCTCCCGAGCACCACGCTGAGGCACATCACCACGAACACCGTCGCGGTGACCAGCACGTAGGCGCGGTCGCGCTCGACGGCGAAGGCTACCATCGACCCCAGGACGCGCACGAACGGCGTGGCCACGAGGACGATCAGGCCGAGCGACACGTAGGCGGCGGGATCGAGGTGCGCGAGCGCCGAGGGCAGGTCCGAGAGCGGGACCATCGAGGTCGGGAGCATGGTACCGCGCACGACGCCGAGCACCAGCCCGGCGGCCATGAGCGCGACGCTCACGGCGATCCCGGCAAGCAGGACCAGCCTGACCGTCCGCTCGACCGGGTCCAGGTGATGGCCGTGAGCCTCGCGCCCAGCGGAAGCGCCGTTCCCGGGCGCGTCGTCCCGACCGGTGGGCGCGTAGCTCACAGCGGCACTCCCACGGCCTTGAGCAGCATGAGCAGCCCGAAGACGGCCAGCACGACCTGGAACGTGATGCTGAGGGCGCGCGCCGACATCTTCGTCGCCAGGCGCGGCCCGAGGCGGGCGCCGGCGAGGATGCCGAGCGCGGCCGGGACGACCCAGTGCGGGTCCATGTAGCCGCGCCCGTAGAAGATGGCGGCGCTGGTCGCCGCGGTGACGCCGATCATCAGGTTGCTGGTGGCGATCGTCGCCTTGAGCGGCACGCCCATCAGCAGGTTCATGATCGGTACCTTGAAAGCGCCGCCGCCCACGCCGAGCAGGCCGGAGATATTGCCGGCGCCGAGGCAGAGCACGAAGCCGAGACGCGGCCGGCGCACGCCGTAGAGGACCTCTTCGTCGGCCGCCGGATCGTAGTAGCTCGCCTCGAGCAAACCGCTGCGGACCGGCATGACGTCGCCGCTACGGCGGCTCATCTGCCAGACGACGTAGAAGAGCACGACGGCGAAGGCGACCTGCAGAAAGCGGCCGTCGACGAGCACGGCGGTGACACCTCCGGCGACCGCCCCGATCGTGGTCGCGACCTCGAGCAGCATGCCGAGCCGGATGTTGGTCATGCCGCGGCTCACGAAGGCCGTCTGCGCCATGGTCGAGGTGGCGATCACACAGACGATGCTCGTGGCGACGGCGGTCTTGATGGGCACACCGAACGCGAGCGTGAGCATGGGGACCATGATGATGCCGCCGCCGACCCCGAGCATGCTGCCGAAGACGCCGGCGACGAACGCGACGAGCAGGATGCCGATGAGGACGCCCATCGCCGGCTACGCCGCCCTGCTCACTCGTCGGCCGGCGGCCGGCGCAGGCGCTTCACGCCGGCCCGTGCTTTCTTGGCGGTCAACCGGCGCTCCTTGGCGGCGCGAGACGGGCGTGTGGGGCGGCGCGGCGGAGGCGGTGGCTCGTTGAACTTGCGCAGCTTGAGCCGCAGGCGCCGCAGCGCGTCCATCTTGTTGAGGTACTGGCTGCGCTGGGCGCGGCAGGTCACGGTGAGACCGCTCGGCAGGTGGCGCAGGCGCACGGCGCTGTCGGTCACGTTCTGGTGCTGCCCTCCCGGGCCACCGGCGCGGAAGGTCTCGACCTGGCACTCGGCCAGCAGCGCCGCGTCGCTCTCGGGGATGTCGATGGGCGGATCCGTCATGGCGTCCCAAGCCTACCATCGGTGCCGTGATAGCCTCTGGCCATGCTCGGCATCGTCCTCGCCCTCGGCGCGTCCGTCTGCTGGGGCTCCGGCGACTTCCTCGGCGGCCTCACCACGCGCCGCGCCAGCCTGTGGGCGGTGATCATCGGGAGCCAGGCCGTGGGCCTCGTCGGCGCGGCCCTCGTCACGGTCCTCACCGGCCACGCCTGGCCCGGCTTCGCCGCCGTCTGGCCGGTCCTCCTCGGCGGCGTCGCCAGCGTGATAGCGATCTCGTGCTTCTACAAGGCGCTCGCCATAGGCTCGATGAGCATCGTCGCGCCGATCAGCGCGACCAACGCCATGATCCCGTTCCTCGTCGGCCTCGCTTTGGGCGAGCGCCCGAGCGCGGCGCAGCTCGCCGGCGTGGTCCTCGCCGCCGTCGGCGTGGTGCTCGTGGCCAGCGAGCGGGCGCGCGCCGGGGACACGATCGGCGCGGCCGCGCTCCCCAACGAGCCGGCGATCGAGCCCGCGGCGCTCGACGTCCGCCCCGAGCGCCGCAACCAGCGCCGCGCGATCGTGCTCTCACTGGTCGCGGCGGTCTGCATGGGCCTGGTGCTCGTCGGCTACGACGCCACCGCGCGCCACGACGCTCTCTGGGCGATGCTCGGCGGACGCATGTCGTCCGCGGTCATCTTCCTCATGGTCTTCCTCGTGCTCCGGCCCCGCGTCGAACTGCGCCGGTCCGCCGTCCCGTTCATCGTCGCCGTCGGGCTGCTGGACACGGGCGCCAACGGCCTGTTCGCCCTGGCGACGACGCAGGGCTACCTGAGCATCGTCGCCGTCATCGGCTCGGTGTACCCGGTCGTGACGGTCATCCTCGCGTACGCGGTCCTGCGCGAGCGCCTCGCCCGGCATCAGCTTGCCGGCGCCGCCGCGACACTCGCCGGCATCGCGCTGATCGCGGCGGGATGAGCGACGCCGGTCGCGACAGGACGCCGCGCTCGACACGCGAGGCGGATCCCGCACCCGCCCTCCTCGGTCGCCTCCCCCTGCGTGGCGCCGGCGGTGAGACGGTCGACCTGCGGCGAACGCTGGGGTCGCACGGCGTCGCCGGCCTGCCGCCGATGGCCATCGCCGAGGACTTCTCGAACATGGTGGTGACGCTCGCGGTCCCCGGCGGCGCAAGGACGGTGAGCGTCGCTCAAGCCCGGACCGGAGCACCAGCGGCGATCATCGTCGCCGTCGACGCCGGACCGCGGCCGGACGCCGCCGCCGGGGCCGCCCTGGTGGCGACGGTGCGCCGCATGCTCTGTCTCGACGACGACCTGAGCCGCTTCTACACCCGCGCCGCGGCAGACCCGGGGCTGGCGTGGGCGTGCGACGGCGCCGGGCGCATGCTGCGCAGCCCGACGGTGTTCGAGGACGTGGTCAAGACCGTGTGCACGACCAACTGCGCCTGGTCGGCGACCGAACGCATGGTCGCCGCGCTGGTCGCGCACCTCGGAGAAGCCGCGCCGGGTGTGGAGCGCGGCGCGGCGCCGAAAACTGGGCGGAGCGCAGCGCCCGCGCGAGCGCCTGAGACGGCCGCGGGGCCGCGCCCGGCCGCCGGCCGGGCCTTCCCGACCCCGGCCGCGATGGCGGCGGCCGGCGACGACTTCTACGGCGACGTGGCGCGCGCCGGCTACCGCGGCGCCTACCTGCGTGCGATCGCCGTCGCGGTCGCGTCCCGCGACCTCGACCTCGAGGCGCTCCTGGCTCCGCGCACGGAACTCCCGGACGAAGTGGTGGAGGAGCGCCTGTTGACGCTGCCCGGAGTCGGGCCCTACGCGGCGGCCCACGTCATGATGCTGCTGGGCCGCCACTCGCGCCTCATCCTCGACTCGTGGACGCGGCCCAAGTACGCGCGGCTGATGGGCAAGCCGCGCGGCAAGCTTGTGGCCGACAAGACGATCGGCCGGCGTTTTCGCGCCTACGGCGCCGACGCCGGCCTGGCCTTCTGGCTGTTCCTGACGCGCGACTGGCTCGAGTAGGCCGAGCGCTCCGCCGGCGCGCCCGCCTCGCGCCGCTACTGCGTCTGTGGGATCTTCCAGTCCTTTTCGATCACGTCGAGGACGGCCTGCGCCATGCGGTCGCCACCGGCGCGCGTGAGATGGATGCCGTCCGGGGCGCGCATGAGCACCAAGTCGCCGCTGGCGTCCGGCAGGTACTCCGCGTAGGACCCTTTCTTGTCGGTGAACAGCGACCACGTGGGGATGTAGGTGACGCCGGGATGCTTGCGCGCCTCGACCTGGTAGATGTGGTCCATCATCGAGATCCGCGACCGGTACAGGGGATCGCGCATGATCGGGTTGCCGACCCAGTAGACGCGCCGTCCGCCCTTGGTGAGGATGTCCATCGCCTGACTGACGCGCTGCTCGTAGACCTGGCGCCAGCCTGCCGAGCCGACCTTGAGGACCTTGCCGTCGGCCGAGACGCTCTGCGCGTCGTTGGCGCCGAAGAGCATGACGGCGGCGTCCGGCTTCTGCTCCACGATCATGTCCACGAGACGCTGCGGCCAGTCGAAGAAGTCCGGCCGGGTGAGCCCGGTGGAGACGTGGTAGTCGAGCTTGCCGACGATCACGTTGGTCTTCTCGGCGAGGTTCACGAGCGACGAGCCGAACACCTGGGCCATGGAGTCGCCGGCGACGTACATCCGGAGCGGGTGCGCGTAGGTGACCGGGCGCGGCCACAGCGGCTTCTGCTGCGCCGCCTCCGCCAGCGTGTGGTGCTCGCCGCCGCTCCGGCCGAGCGCGGTGTCGATCGCCTGGGCCGGCCGGTCGAGCTGCAGGACGCCGCTGAGCAGCGTCATGGGCTTGAGCAGCGCGAGCGCCACGCTGCGGCTCGCGCCCAGCGGTTCGCCGCTGATCTGCGTCTCGATCGCCTTGGCGCTGAGCAGGCCGGCGACGAAGAACCCGAGCAGCATCGCCGCCAGGACGCCGCCGGCGGACACGCGACGGCGGCGGCGGCCGGGCGGCGCGGGCGGCCGGCGGCGCTCCGCCGCCCGCGTCTGCGTCTCCGGCCCCTGCGAGTGGCTCCGGCCGGGCTCGCCGCGCTGCGCGCCGGCGCCCGGCTCCAGCCACTCGTCCCACTCGTCGTCGAGACTCGGTGGCGCCTCCTCGAAGCGGCGTGCCGCGTCACGGAAGCTGGTCCGGGGCTCATCGTCGGGCCCCGGGCCTGCGGGGCGGCCGTCGTAGGGCCGCCGCCTCCTGCTCTCGTCTCCGCGTCCGTCGTCCATCGTCCGCCCCGCGTCAGAACTTGAAGTAGAGGAACTCGGCCGCTCCCTGCGACCCCAGCACCTGGATGAGGAACAGTGCGATCGCGAGGACCGCACCCTGCCCCACCCAGCCGATGCTCGCCATCCCCAGACGCAGGCGCTCCATGAACGCCTCGGGGACGTACTGGATACCGATGCCGAGCGCGATCAGCCCGATGACCGGCCACGTCACGGCGCTGCCGACGCTCCCAAGACCCGCCACCAGCCGCCACAGCACCGAGAAGGCGGCGCTGATCGAGTCCGCCCGGAAGAACACCCACGCCACGGTGACGAACGCGAACGTGCCGAGCCGCTGGAGCGCTCGCGCGCCCATGGTGGCGCCGGGCTCGGGGATGCCCCGCCGCCGGCGCACGTCGGCGCGCTGGTGCTCCAGCGCCAGGCCCGTGCCGTGCAAGCCGCCCCAGAAGACGAACTGCCATCCGGCGCCGTGCCAGAGGCCGCCGAGCAGGAACGTGAGGATGAGGTTCACCGAGGTGCGCGCGGGGCCCTTGCGGTTGCCGCCCAGCGGGATGTACAGGTAGTCGCGCAGCCAGCTCGAGAGCGTGATGTGCCAGCGGCGCCAGAAGTCCTGGATGGTGCGCGCCGCGTAGGGCGCGTTGAAGTTGACGGGGATCTCGAAGCCGAGCAGCAGGGCGACGCCGATGGCGATGTCGCTGTAGGCGCTGAAGTCGCAGTAGATCTGCACCGAGTAGGCGACGATGCCCACCAGCGTCTCCCACGACGAGTACTGCTGCGGCGACGAGAAGACCCCGTTGACGATGTGCGTGGCGAGGTAGTCGGCGATGAGCATCTTCTTGGCGAGGCCGCCGAGGATCATGACGAAGGCGCGGCCGGCGTCGACGGTGTGCGGGTCCCGCGGCGAGCGCAGCTGAGGCAGGAACTCGCCGGCGCGGGCGATGGGCCCGGCGAGGAGGTACGGGAAGAAGGCGACGTAGACGCCGTAGTCCAGCGTCGACGCGGGCTCGAGCTCTCCGCGGTAGATGTCCACCACGTACGTGAGCATGCGGAAGACGAGGAACGAGATGCCGACCGGCAGCACCACGCGGAGGAGCGGCAGCGGCGCGCCGAGGCCGAACCGGCCGAGCAGGTCGTCGAGGCTCGAGGCGAAGAAGTCGAAGTACTTGAAGTAGCCGAGCGCGGCGAGGTTGACGACGATCGCGGCGACCAGCCAGCCCCTGCCGGCGCGCGCCAGGCCGCTGCGGCCGCGCGCGCGTCTGATCCGCACCGCGAGCGCCTGGTTCACGAAGGTCGCGGCCACGAGCAGCAACACGAAACGCCAGTCCCACCAGCCGTAGAAGACGTAGCTGGCGGCGATGATGAACCACTTCCACAGCCGCAGGCGCGGCATCAACATCCAGCTCGCCATGTAGACGACGAGGAAGAAGATCGCGAATGTGATGGTAGGGAAGAGCATCGCGCCGCCCGTGGTCCAGCCCCGGCGGGACCGCGGCCCCGCGCCCATGGCGCGATGGTACTACAGCGACTGCGCCGGCGGAGGGGCCGCCGGGCCGCCGCCGCGAGGACTCAGGGCTTGGCCGTCGCCTTGGGCGAGGACTTGCCGGACGGCTTCGGCGGCGGCGTCGAGCTTTTCTTGCCCAGCCAGTCCTTCTTGATGAGCGCCATCACGGCGCTCGCGAGGCGCACGCCGCCCGCGTAGGTGAAGTGCTCGCCATCCTGCTCGCGCACCTGCTGCATGTCGCCGCTCGCGTCCGGCAGATACTGCGCATAGTCGCCGCTGGAGTTCGCGAAGAGGGACCAGGCGTCCACGTACTCGACGCCCGGATGCTTGGCCGCTTCGGTGCGGTAGATGTCGTTGATCACCTTGAGCTGCCGGCTGATCTTGGGATCGGGCATCTCGGGCTGCCCCACCCAGTAGATCCGCCGCGTGCCGCCATCCTGCAGGGCGGCGATCGCCTCGCGCACGCGGCGCCGGTACTCGGTCGTCCACCCCGGCTGGCCGAACCAGTAGACCTTGCCGGACGACGTCTGCAGCCCCTGGCGGTCGTTGGCGCCGAACATCACGACCGCTGCTCCCGGGCCGAACGACTTGGCCTGCGACTGCAGCTGGGCCGGCCAGTTGAAGGCGTCCGGCCGCGCCAGCCCGGTCGAGATGTGGTAGTCAAGGAGCGGCTTGATCAGATGCGTCTTGTTGGACAGGTTCACCAGCGCCATGCCGGGGATGCCCGCCATGGAATCGCCGGCGATGTAGAGGTGCAGCGGGTGGCCGGGGTAGGGCCGAGGCAGCGGCTTGCCGGGGTCGACCCTTCCCGGCCTGCCTGAGGGGTGGGCGCCCGGCGTGGCGACCACGACCTGGGTCGCCGTCGGGCCCGGCGCCGGCTTGCCCAGAGCCTCCGCCGTGAGGCGCGCCGGGCGGTCGAGCAGGAGCCAGTGGCTGACGGTGGCGAGGGGGCCGACCAGCGCCAGCTTGAAGCTCCGCGCGCCGCCGAACGGCATCCCCTCAGCCGTCTTCTTCATCGCCGGGGCGTTGAAGAAGGCGCCCAGGGCCAGCGCCACGACGATGGCGATGAGGGCGCTGGCCGCGGTCCTGCGGCGGCGGCCGAACGGCAGTCTGTCCGTGTCTCGTTCGTTCATCAGAACTTGAAGTAGAGGAAGCTGGCGGGGCCGGCGGGGCCGAGCACGTCGAGCAGCATGAAGCCGACGGCGAGCACGAGGCCCTGCACGAGTGGGTTGAGCACCGAGAAGCCCGCTTCGGCGTGCTCGGTGAAGCGGCGTGGGACGTACTGGATGCCGATCCCGAGGACGATGACGAGCAGCACGGCGGGCGTCACGGCGGCGCCTACGGAGCCCCAGTGGCGGAACAACTGCCCGAAGACGCTCAGCGCAGCGCCGAAGCTGGCCGAGCGGAAGAAGACCCAGGCGAACGTGACGAAGGCGAACGTGCCCACGCGCGGCCAGATGCCGCCGCCCCAGGGTCGCAGGTCCAGCCCGGGCGCCGCCGCGCTGCGGGCCGCTGATCGGGTCGCGACCCCGGCGGCCGCGGCGGACCGCATCGGTGCGCCGTCCACGGTCGCGCCGGCCGGCGCCGGGGCGGCGAAGCCGAAATCGCCGGTGTCCGCGGCGGCGAAGCCCAAATCGCCGGTGTCCGCCTGAGCGGCCGGCTGCGCGTGCTGCCTCCGTTTGAAGCGCGCCTTGCGCACGTCGATGCGGCGGTGCTCTATCACGAGCGCACCGCCGAACAGCGCGCCCCAGAAGACGAAGGTCCAGCCGGCGCCGTGCCAGAGGCCGCCGAGCACCATCGTAAGGAACAGGTTCACGTAGGTGCGCGTCTGCCCTTTGCGGTTGCCGCCGAGGGGGATGTACAGGTAGTCGCGCAACCACCGCGACAGCGTCATGTGCCAGCGCCGCCAGAAGTCCTGGACCGAGATGGCGGTGTAGGGAGCGTCGAAGTTGTCCGGCAGCTCGAACCCCAGAAGCAACGAGACGCCGATGGCGATGTCCGCGTAGGCGCTGAAGTCGCAGTAGATCTGCACCGAGTAGGCGATGATCCCGATGAGGGTCTCGAGCGACGTATACGACCCCGGTGTGGTGAAGACGCCGTTGACGATGTGCGTGGCGAGGTAGTCGGCGATGAGCATCTTCTTGACGAGGCCGCCGAAGATCAGAAAGAAGGCGCGCGACGTGTCGATGCGGCGGGGGTCGCGAGGGCCGGCCAGCTGCGGGAGGAACTCGCTGGCGCGCGCGATCGGACCGGCGAGCGTGTACGGGAAGAACGCGACGTACACCGCGAAGTCCATCATCGACGAAGTGCGCATCGTACCCCGGTACACGTCGATGCCGTAGCTGAGCACGCGGAATGTGAGGAACGAGATGCCGATCGGCAGGACGATGCGCAGCAGCGGCAGGTCGGCGTTGAGGTGGAACGCGTGCAACGTGTTGGCCACGGACGTGACGAAGAAGCCGTAGTACTTGAACCAGCCCAGGATGCCGAGGTTGACGGCGACGGTCGCGGCCAGCAGCCACTTGCGGGCCGCGGCCGTCGCCGTCCGCTCGATGGCTTTGGCGAAGAGCTGGTTGGCGACGGCGCTGAACGCGAGCAGGAACACGAAGCGCCAGTCCCACCAGCCGTAGAACACGACGCTGGCGCCCAGGATGAACGGCTTCCACAGCCCTTGCCTGGGCATGAGGAGCCAGCTCCCGATGAAGACCAGCAGGAAGTAGATCGCGAATGTGAAGGTAGGGAACAGCATGCGGCGCGTCCGGCGACCAGTGTAGGGGAGGGGACGTCGCGCTGCCAGCCGAGGTTCGAAGCTCCCGCGTGCGGGGCCACGCTCGCCGACCCCTGGGTCTCCCCGGGCCGGGGGCCGTTCCCGTATCATGGCGGCATGGACGAACCCGGCAGCATCACACAGAACCTCCTCCGGCACGGGGTCGTGGAGCTCACCTTCGGCGAACCCGACCCTGAGCTGCTGCCGGTCGAGCTCGTGCGGAGCGCTGCGGAAGCCGCGCTGGCGCGGTCCGGCGCGGCGCTCGCCTACGGGCAGGTCGAAGGCCCGCCGGGGCTGCGCCACGCGCTGGCGCGCCGGATCACGGCGCGGGAGCACGTGGCGGCCACGGCGGCCGACGTGCTCGTCACCGGCGGCATCTCGCAGGGCCTGGAGCAGGTACTGACGATGTTCACGGAGCCGGGTGACGTGGTGCTCGTCGAGTCCCCTACCTACAACCTGGCCCTCGGGATCATGCGCGATCACCCGGTGGAGGTCGCCGGCGTGCCGCTCGACGCGGACGGGCTCGACGTCGCGGCCCTCGAGGTCGTACTCGATGGTCTCGAGTCGGCCGGACGGCGCGTCCGGATGCTGTACACCATCCCGACGTACCACAACCCCGCCGGCGTCTGTCTCAGCGAGGTGCGGCGGGAGCGCCTCCTCGCGCTCTCACGGCGGCGCGACCTCCTCATCATCGAGGACGACGTGTACCGGGAGCTCGTGTACGACGGCTCGGCTCCCGCGTCCCTGTGGGCGCTCGACCGCGAGGCGCCCGTGATCCGCCTCGGCTCGTTCTCAAAGACCCTGGCGCCCGGCCTCCGGGTAGGCTGGGCGAACGCGCGCGCCGACCTGCTGGAGAGGCTCGCCGGCATGGGCATGCTCGAGAGCGGCGGTGGCCTCAGCTACTTCGCGGCTCACGTCGTGGAACGGGTGCTGGCCGGGCCCGGCTACGACGAGCACGTCGGCAGGCTGCGCGCATCCTACGCGCGACGGCGCGACGCGCTCGCGGCCGCGCTGCGTGAGCATCTTCCCGCCGGGTGCCGCTTCGCCCTCCCGGCGGGCGGCTTCTTCGTGTGGCTCGAGCTGCCCGAGGGAGCCGACGCCTCCGCGCTGCTGCCCGTGGCGGAGGCATGCGGCGTCTCGTTCGCGCCCGGCGCACGCTTCTGCCTCGAGGGCGGAGAGCGCCTGCTCCGTCTCGCCTTCAGTCTGTACGGTGAAGAGGCTCTGCGCGAAGGCGCGCGACGTCTCGCGGCGGCGATCGCCTCGTCGTCCGCCTGAGACCGGTGGCGCGGGCCGGCGGCACGGGAGCCGGCGCGGACCACGCGGGGCCGCGGACCACGCCGGCGCCGCCTCAGGCCTCGGAGTCCGGCGACCCTCCGCTGTGCCCGGCGTCGCCACCGCGCTTGTGCCCGTCGCGGTGTGGCAGGTGCAGATGCGGCTTGCCGCCGATGAGGTCCCACACGGCGTACTTGCGCTGCCGCCAGTGGGCCAGATCCTCCTGGCGCCGGCAGGCGCGTTCCAGCTTGGCCGGGACGTTGCGGTAGCGGAAGTGTGCCCAGGGCGAGCCTGGCTTGGCCAGGCGCACGGCGCCGATCACGGCGATGGGCAGCACGAAGATGCCGACGGTCCCCATGAACGGCTTGCCCTTGAGGTAGGAGATGACGACGAAGGCGGCGGCGGTCAGGATGAGCGCAGAAGCCGCCCAGCGCGACAGTTCGACCAGGTCGCCGACCTTCAGGATGCTCGTCGGCAGCAGACCGGTGAGCAGCAGCGTCATGAACGTCCCGCCGAGGATGACCGCGTCGATGGACTGCCGCCCCTCCCCCGTCCAGTACACGTCCTCGAGGTGCAGGATGAGCGCGAACTCGTCCAGCGTGAGCGCCGCGGCTGTGCCGAAAGCGAAGGCGAAGATCTCGAGCAGCGGCGAGACGGGCTGCATCGCGAACTCGAGGATGCCGAACACGATCATCCCCACGATGCCGAACACGGAATGGTGCACGTGGAGCCCGCCCGGCGTAACGAAGCTCCCGCCGCGCCGTCCGTCGCGCTCACCGGCGCGCGCTCTGCGCGTGGCGAGGCGCACCGTCAGAAACGAAAGGATGAAGCCGAGGAGCAGGAACACCAGCGCACGCTTGGGCTCTTCGAGCAGGTGCCCGGGGATTGTGGCGAAAGGAGTCGTCATCATCTCCATTATCGGCCCCTTGACCGGATGCACACCACCCCAGGCACGGCTCCGGCAGGCGCGGTCAGGACGACGGGGTCGCCGAGCCGGAAGAGCTGGGGCTCGGCGTCGCCGAAGGCAGGCCGTACGGCGCCCACTGCTTCTTGATCACGGCGTAGACGGCGCTCGCGAGGCGGTCCTGCCCGGCGACCGTGAAGTGCACGCCGTCCGGGCCGCGCCACTTGGGGTCGAACGAGCCGCTCGCGGTCGTGAACAGCGGCCAGACGTCGATGTACTGGGCGCCGGGGTGCCTGGCGGCCTGCTCCGCGATGATGCTGTTGATGAGCTTCATGCGCGAGTTGCGCCAGCTCTCCTTCATGATCGGCATGCCGACCCAGTAGACACGCCGGGCGCCGCGGTCCAGCATCGCCTGCATCATCTCGCCCACGCGCTTCCCGTATTTCTTCTTCCAGTCCGAGGTGCCATAGGCGGTCCAGTGGCCGTTGTCCGAGATGGACTGGGTGTCGTTGGTGCCCATCATGATGGCTACGGCCGCGGGCCTGGCGGTGGCCATCACCGAGTCCAGCTTCTTGCCCCAGTCGAAGAAGTCCCAGCGGGCGATGCCAGACGATTCCTTGTAGTACAGGATGGGCTTGAAGACCTTGGCCTTGTCGAGCATCGGGCCGAGTCCCCAGCCGAGCTCGCCGCCCATCGAGTCGCCGCCCACCCAGACGCGCACGGGGTCGGCCGGCGTGGCGACCCAGACCTTGGGCGGCGGAGTCGTTGGCTTGGGCGTCGCCGCGGCGCCGGACTTGCCGGAGCCGCCGTCCTTGTGGCCGCGGCTCAGCGCCAGCGCGGCGACCGCGCCGACGACCACGACCACCACGACGATGAGCAGCAGGAGCCGCCGCCGGGCCTGATGGCGACGCCGGCGGCGCGGGTCGCGCCCGGATCCGTATGAGGAGCTTCCGAAATCCATAGTCTCAGGTGATCCCCAGCGAGTGTACAGGAAGGCTGGGGCCGGCGCAGGGTGCTCGGCCGGAGCCCAGGGCAAGCCTTGCGCCGGCGCGGGCGTGTTGAGATACAGTGGCCGCATGGCTACGAACGACCCGCGGACGCTCACGGACGTGCTCAGCGAGAAGCGGCCGCGCTTCGCGGACAGCTACGGCCTCGTGCTGGCCCTGCTGATCCTCAGCTTCTTCTCCGCCGCCGTCACCGGCGACAACCACTACGGCCGGCTGACGACGCTGGTGCTCCTGGCCGCGACGACGTGGCTGGCGCTGCGCGCTTCCCAGGTGGAGCGCCGCCTACTGCGGCTCGCCATGACCCTTATCCCGCTGGTGACCCTCCTGGCTGTCGTCACCAGCATCCTGGGGAGCGACGAGACCGCCAGGATCGTGACGGCGTCGCTCACGGCCATCCTCGTCATCGTCGCTCCGACCGCCATCATCAGACGCCTGGCCACACACCCCGTGATCAGCCTCAACACCTTCTACGGCGCCGTGTGCGTCTACCTGCTCATCGCCATGTTTTTCGCCAGCTGCTTCGCCGTCATCGGCGCGGCCAGCGGCCAGGGGTACTTCGCGCAGATCCAGCCGCCGGCCAAGGCCGGCTCAATCGACTACCTCTACTTCAGCTTCACGACCATCACCACGGTCGGATATGGCGACCTGACGGCGCGCGGCGACGTGGGGCGGATGCTCGCGGTGCTGGAGGCGGTCCTCGGGCAGCTCTACCTGATCACGGTGGTGGCGCTGGTCGTGCAGAACCTCGGCCAGGCGCGCAAGCGCCAGGCGACCGAGGGAGAGGAGCGCGGGCCGCCCGAGACCTGACGCGTTCGCGGCGCCTCCGCGGCGTCGCCGAGGCCGGCCGCCGTGCTCAGATCGTCGACGGCGGGGTCCTCCGCCGCGGCGTCCGGCTCGGCGGCGACTCGACGAGGCGTCTCGGCCTGCCGGTCCAGGACGCGCTCGCGCGCGGCCTGCCAGAGGAAGAGCGCGAGCGCCGCGATGACGGCGGCCGATGCCAGCCCGGGAGCCAGAAGGTCGGTCACGCCATCCCACGTCAGCGCTTGCCCAAGGAAGATCACGGCGATGGCGACCACGACGACGCCGGCGAGCAGCTCCTTGAGCTGCCCGAGGTTGGTGATCCGCAACCAGCCGGGCATGGGCACGCGGTCGTCGACGAACAGGCTGTAGAGGCCCAGCGCGAGCACGTAGAGCACCGTCGCGAGCAGCGCGTAGTCGGCCTGTTTGATGAGCTTGCCGATCATCTCGTTCTGCGTCAGACCGCCGCTCATGGCATGGGCGATCGTCGTGACGGTCACGATGATCGTGGACACCATGACCGCCATGAAGGCCAGGAACAGGCTGACGGTGGCGATGAGCACGAAGAACCGGCTCGAGGCGACCATCTGGCCGACGAGCAAAGACGGCTTGCGCTGCTCCTTCGGTGCCTCGGGGCTCACGTCACGCCCTGCGCACTGCCAGGCCTTGAACGATCGTCGAAACGCCGAACAGGATGGCGTCGAGGCCGACGAGGACCATCAGGATGGCGATGGTCGGCCCGGGCCAAGCGACCACGACGATGCCGACGACAGCGAGCAGGGCGCCGAAGCCCGCCGCCAGGCCCCAGCCCTCGCTGCGGTCCACGAACGCCGCGATGGCCATGATCACACCCCAGAAGATGAAGGCGAGGCCGACGATGACGGCCACTGTCTTGACGCTCTGTTCCGGCACGAAGATGAGCGCGAGGCCGGCGATGAGGAGCAGGATGCCGGCGACGATGCGGCCGGTCTTCCTCTCCGCGCCGGCCGCATTGACGAACTGCATGACGCCCGCGAACGCGAGGAACAGTCCGGCGAAGATCGCCACCAGGTGCACGCTGGCCCAGATGTTCGCCAACACGACGATGCCGAAGATGATCGCCACGGCGCCCAGCGCCACAAGGAGTCCCCAAGGAGCGTGCGCGGGCCTGCCGCCGCTGACCACGACGATCGTCTCGTTGTGCTGCTCGTCCATCTTGTCCTCCTCGTGCCCGCGGCCCCTTGCGCGAGCACCTTCGCCTTGTCTGCCCCGGATTCCTCGGTACCCGGCGCGCGCCGAGGCTAGTCACCGCGCGCGCCAAGACCGGCCGCGGGCCTACTCCCCGAGCACCTTGATGATCAGCCGCTTGCTGCGGCGGCCGTCGAACTCGCAGTAGAAGACGGCCTGCCACGGCCCGAGGTCGAGGCGCCCGTCGGTGACCGGGACGATCACCTGGTGGTGCACGAGAAGGTTCTTGAGATGGGCGTCGCCGTTGTCCTCGCCGCCGCGGTGGTGGCGGTAGTCGCCGCCGTCGGGGAGCAGCTGCCGGGCTACGTCGTCGGCCGGCGGCTGCCAGGACGGCGGCGCCAGCTTGTCGAGCCACTCGAGGGCGTCCGCCTGGATGCCCGGCTCGTCGTCGTTGATCCACACGCCGGCGGTGATGTGCATCGCCGAGACGAGCGCCATGCCCTCCCGGATGCCGGAGTCTTCGACCGCCGCCTGCACGTCGTCGGTGATGCGCACGAAGGCGCGCCGTTGCTCGATGCGAAAGGTCTTGTACACGGTGTGGGACTTCATCGCTCCTCCTGGCTCGTGTGCGCGGAGCATGGCGGACAGCCCGTGGTCAGCCGACTGCTCTTGCTCATTTCTGCTCGATTTGGCAGACTATCGCTCAAGAACGGCCACAGCCCTTCCTTCCCATGAGGCCGTCGGGTATGACAAGCAGCGGCGCCACCGGCCGGCGGCGCCGGCGAAAGGACGGCGACGGCATGACCAGGATCGCGTTCATCGGCGCCGGCAGCGTTGAGTTCACGCGCAACCTGCTCGGCGACATCCTCACCTTCCCTGAGCTGGCGCATGCCGAGATCGTGCTCCACGACATCAGCGCCGAGCGGCTCGCGACCGCGGAGGCGATGGCGCGGTGGACGGCCGACAAGGTCGGCGCCGCACCGGCGATCGAGTCGCACCTCGATCGCCGCAGAGCGCTCGACGGCGCCGACTTCGCCATCAACACCATCGAGGTCGGCGGCCTCGCCGCGACGCGCCTCGACTTCGACATCCCGCGCAAGTACGGCCTCCGCCAGACCATCGCCGACACCTCGGGCGTGGGCGCCGTCTTCCGGGCGCTGCGCACCATCCCGGTGCTGCTCTCGATCGCCGACGACATGATGGAGCTGTGCCCGCAGGCGTGGATGCTCAACTACACCAACCCCATGGCGATGAACTGCTGGGCCTGGTACGAGGGCTCGCTGCACCAGAACATCGTCGGGCTCTGCCACTCGATCCAGAACACGAGCCATCAGGTGGCGGAGTACGTCGGCGTGGACCCAGGCGAGGTCACGTTCCTCGGCGCCGGCGTCAATCACATGAGCTGGGTGCTGCGCCTGGAGAAGGACGGCGAGAGCCTCTACCCCGCGCTGGACGCGGCGATCGCGGCCGACCCCGAGGGGCTCGGCCGCCACGTCCGCGTCGAGATCTACAAGCGCTTCGGCTACTTCCCCACCGAGTCCAGCGAGCACTTCGCCGAGTACGTGCCGTGGTTCATGCGCGACGACGCGCAGATCGAGCGGCTGCGCATCCCCGTCGACGAGTACATCCGCCGCAGTGAGGAGAACATCGGCTTCTACGAGGACGAGAAGCGCAAGCTGGCCGCCGGCGAGCCCTTCGAGATCGAGCGCAGCGGCGAGTACGCCTCGCTGATCATCCACTCGATGGTCACCGGGCAGCCGCGCACCGTCTACGGCAATGTGCGCAACGCCGGCCTGATCACCAACCTGCCGCCGGACGCCTGCGTCGAAGTGCCCTGCCTGGTGGACAAGGCCGGGCTGCAGCCCACGGTCGTGGGCGCCCTCCCGGCTCAGTGCGCCGCGCTGGACCGCACGTTCCTCAACGTCGTCGAGCTCACGGTGCGCGCGGCCCTCGACGGCCGGCGCGACCACGTGCATCAGGCGGTGTTGCTCGACCCCAACGCGGCGGCGACCCTGTCTCCGGCGCAGATCGAGGACATGGTGGAGGAGATGCTCGCGGCGGAGCGCGATCTGATCCCGGAGTCGCTGCGGTGAAGCGACCGCGTCGGCGGGCATGACCGCGCGCTTCGACCTGCTGGTCGTCGGCGACGCCAATCCCGACGTCGTCGTTGGCGGCGCACCTCGTGACCTCTCGTACGGCCAGGCCGAGCAGCTGGCGGAGTCCGGCACTCTCACGGTGGGCGGATCGGCGGCGATCACGGCCTGCGCCGCAGCCCGTCTCGGCCTTCGCACCGCTCTGGCAAGCGTGGTCGGCGACGACGCGGGCGGGCGGTCCGTCCTCGACGGGCTCACACGTCGCGGCGTCGACATCAGCGGCGTCACGTGCAGGGCCGAATGGGCGACAGGCCTCACCGTCGCGTTCACGCACCGCGACGACCGGGCCATCGTCACCTCTCCGGGTTGCATCGACGAGCTGCATGCCGGGCTGATCGGCGCAGACATGCTGGAGGCCGCGCGACACGTCCACGTCGGCTCCTTCTTCCTTCAGCCGCGTCTTGCGGCCGGCCTGGCCCGACTGTTCGCAGCGGCGCGGGGCGCGGGCGCGACCACCTCGCTCGATCTCAATTGGGACCCTTCCGGACTGTGGGACGGCGGGCTCGCGACCGTAGTGCCCGCCGTCGACGTCCTCTTCGTCAACGCCGCCGAGGCGGCGGCCGTGAGCGGCGCCGCCGATCCGGTCGTTGCGGCGACGGCGCTCGCCGCTCGCGGGCCGCTGCCGGTGGTCAAGCTAGGTGCGGCGGGCGCTCTCGCGCACGACGGATGTCGCCTCGTGCGCGTTTCGGCGCCCGCCGTCGAGGTCGCCGACACGGTCGGCGCCGGCGATTCGTTCGACGCCGGCTTCATCTGCGCCCGGCTGCTGGGCTGGGAGGTGAGCCGCTGTCTCGCTCTGGGCGCAGCCGTCGGCTCTCTGTCGGCGCGCGCGGCCGGAGGCGTGGACGCGCAGCCCACGCGCGAAGAGGCACTGGCCCTCCTCGGCGGGCTCATCCCGGATGCGCCGTCCGACGCGCCTCCGAGCGCATCACCGGACGCCGGCGGATGCCGTCCATGAGCTCCCCCGCGACCGATCCGGCCCCTTCGCTCTCCTGGAGATCGCCGCCGCGAACCGGCGTGGAGAGAGGCGCGCGCTGCCGTCCGTCTGCTCGGCCGAGCGAATGGTGCTGCAGACCGTCCTGCGACGAGCGGCAGCGCAAGGGACGCTCGCGTGCATCGAGTCGACGAGCAACCAGGTCAATCAGGACGGCGGCTACACGGGATTGACGCCGGCCGCCTTTCGCGACGTGGTCGCGAGCCTTGCCGACGCCGCCGGACTGCCGCCGGGACGCCTCATCCTCGGCGGCGACCACCTCGGGCCGTACCCGTGGCGAGATCGCCCAGCCGCGGTGGCCATGGCGGCCGCCCGCGAGCTCGTGCAGTCGTGCGTCGCGGCCGGCTACTCCAAGCTGCACCTGGACACGAGCATGCGCTGCGCGGACGACGCCGGCGACGCGGGCGAGCCGCTGCCCGCCGGAGTCATCACGTCGCGCGCCGCCGTCCTCTGCCGCGCGGCAGAGGAAGCGCACGCCACCCTGCCGGCCGGCGCACCGCCGCCGGTCTACGTCGTCGGCACCGAGGTGCCCGCGCCGGGTGGCGAGACGGCGGCCGCCGGGCGACCGGCGATCACGCCGGCAAGGGATGTCGATCGTACGCTCGAGCTCACCCGGGAAGCGCTCGCGGCTTGCGGCGCCGGCGATGCGTGGGAGCGGGTCGTGGCGATCGTCGTGCAGCCCGGCGTCGAGTTCGGCGACGAGAACGTGGTGGACTACGACCGCGACGCCGCGGCCGGGCTCGCGGGTGCCCTTTCGACCCATCCCGGCATCGTGTTCGAAGCCCATTCCACCGATTACCAGCGGCCGCAGGCGCTCCGCGAGCTCGTCGAGGACCACTTCGGCATCCTCAAGGTCGGTCCCTGGCTCACGTTCGCACTGCGCGAGGCTCTCTTCGCCCTCGAGGCGATCGCAGGCGAGCTGTCCGGCCGCCGAGGCGGCGCCCCCGGCGTCCGCGCGGCGCTGGAGGCCGCCATGCTGGCGCGCCCGGAGTACTGGCGGCCCTACTACTCCGGCGACGACGAAAGCGTGCGTCTCGCGCGCGCCTTCAGCTACAGCGACCGCTGCCGCTACTACTGGCCGCAGCCCACGGTCCGGCACGCCGTGGAAGCGCTGCTCGGTGACCTGCGGGCGCATCCCATCCCGCCCGCTCTCCTCAGCCAGTACATGCCGGACGTGTACCAGCGCGTCAGGGAGGGCCGGTGCGGCTCAGACCCGGTCGAGCTGCTCGGCGCCCACATCGAGGGCGTCCTCGACGTGTACGGCGCGGCGTGCGGGGAGAGCTGAGGGAACGAGCGGCGGCGGCTCAGCCGTTGTGTTCGGGGGGCCTCTCGAGCATGAAGAAACGCACGCTGAGTCCGGACTCGCCGGCCTCGACGACCGCGACCGTCGGGTCGTCGTCCTCCTCGTGCGGCGAGGACGCGGTGCCGGGATCGAGGATCAGGCAGCCATCGAGCCATTCGAGCGCCGGGATGTGATCGTGCCCGTAGATGACGAGGTCCGGTCGAGCCGCGGCCGAGTAGCCGTCGATCTTGCCCTGCTCGAGGCGCTTGAGCAGGCGCTTGCGCTTGTGGCCGACGACGAAGGTGATGCCCGCCGCCTCGCCCGCGATCTCGCGCGGCAGCTTGGCCAGCTTTCCGGTGTCGAGGTTACCGCTGACGGAGGTCACGGGCGCGATCTTCTCCAGCTCCGCCAGCGTGCTCGCGTCCATGATGTCGCCGGCGTGGATGATGTGGTCGACGCCGGCGAAGAGCTCCAGAACGGCAGGATCGAGATAGCCGTGCGTATCGGAGATCACTCCGATGCGCCCGCGCCGCTCCACGTTCAGTGTCATCGCTGCTCCCGTCCCGTACCAGGCGTTGCGGATTGTATACCCGCCGCGCGGCGGCGAGCGCACGGTGGCCGGAGACGACCTGCGGCGGCGGCCCGGCGGTTTCGCTGCCGCGAGCCAGGGGCAGGCTGAGGCGGAAGCCAACGGGCCGGGCCGGCACGGCCGCGGCCTCATCCACGCGAAGGAGCAGCCATGGCCGATGAACCTGTGTTCGTCTTCCTTGCCACCTACAGCGAAGAGGCGAGCGCGCGAAACGACCTCGAGGAGCTGCGCACACTCCACGCGCGCGGCTTCGTGGGCACCTATGACGCCGCCGTCATCACCCGGGACGACGAGGGCAAGGTGCACGTCGACAAGTGGGAGAAGCCGACGCAGCACGGCGCCTGGACCGGCATCGCCGTCGGCGCCGTCGTCGGCATCCTGTTCCCGCCGTCACTCATCGCCGGCGCGGCCGTGGGCGGCGTCGCCGGCGGCGTGATCGGCCATCTCTGGAACGGCATGTCGCGCAAGGACATGAAGGAGCTCGGCGAGATACTCGACGAGGGCACTGCGGCGCTGGTCGTCGTCGGCAAGTCGAAGCTCGACCAGCAGATGAAAGCGGCCATGTCCCGCGCCGACAAGATCATCGAGAAGGAGGTCAAGGCCGACCAGAAGCAGCTCGAGAAGGAGCTCGAGAAGGCCGAGAAGGAAGCGGCGAAGTAGCCGGACCCGACTGCGCCGGTCCGGCCGGGCGGCCGGCGGCGAGGCGCTCGCGAGCGCCTCGTCGCCGGCCGCCCGCACGTTGCGCTCGCCTCTGCGACGCAGGCCCGTCCGCGGGCCGGTCAGCGCCCGTCGATCCCGGCCACGAGCCGGCGTACGTTGCCCGCGTAGACCATCTCGAGTACGTCGTCGGGCAGACCCAGCCCCGAGATGCGCCAGCGGCCCTGGGGCGGCGGGTCGTCGGGCGAGTATGCGAAGTACTCGTCCTCCGTTTCGAGAAAGCGAAAGTAGATCGCGTACTCGTCCATGTCCGGCGGGAAGATGTCGGTGCCGAACAGTACCCGGTCGGCGTGGCGTACCAGGAGCTCGCGGGCACGCCGCGGCTGGCGGCCGAGCTCCGCGATGCGCGCCGCGATGTCGACGTAGAGGTTGGGGTGGGCGCCGAGCAGACGCTCGACGAGATCGAGGTCCTCGGCGGCGCCCGCGACGTGGGCGGCGACGAACGTCGTCCGCGGATACGCGGCGGCCAGGTTCTCCAGCGCCTCGACGAGCCTATGGTGGTGATCCCGCCCGAAGCGCGCGTAGGACCAGTCTGGGTGCGCGAGCAGCTCCTCGAGGCGCTCGTTGCGCGCGTCGACCGGGTCGAAGAAGGCGACCGGGTCGGCCGCGTGGATCAGCACGGGGGCGCCGGCCTCACCGGCGGCCTGCCAGAGCGGCGCGAGCCGCGGATCGTCCGGCAGGAGGAGCCGGCCGCGGTCGTCGGTCACGCCGAGCCCCAGGTCCTTCCACACCTTGAGACCGCGGGCGCCGCTGGCGAGAGACCGCCGCAGGGATCGGGCGAGCCGCTCCCCGAAGCCGGGAGACGCCGTCTCCTCCCAGTCGACCTGGCAGAACGTGACGAAGCGGCCCGGATGGCGGCGGTCGTAGCGCTCGAGGTTCTCGTCGAGCTCCCGGCCCCAGCGGCCGTCGAGGTTCACGATCGCGCCGACGTTCGCCGCATCCATGCCCGCGAGCAGCCCGGGGACGTCGCGGGCCGTCCATCCATCGTCCACGCTCAGCCACCTCCCGAGGTGGTTGTGGGCGTCCACGACCGTCCACCGCGCCCTGTCCACGGGATGTTCGCGGGCCGACAGGGCCGGACGCGGCAGGTAGTCGCGGAGGGCGAGGTCGGCGCCTGTGTCTCCCGCAGCCATGGCACGACTCTACATCGTCACGCCGGCTGAACGTCTCCATTGCGCTTTGCTCATATGTGACGTAAAGTGCCGACAAATGAGCGAATTCGAACAGGAAGTACGCTCGCAGCCGGCGATCTGGCGCCAGGCGGCAGCACTCGCCGCGGACATCTGGTCGGAACTTCCGGGGGCGAATGCGAGGATCGCGATCGTCGGCTGCGGGACCTCGTTCTTCATGGCCCAGGCGGTGGCTTGCCTACGCGAATCCCGCGGCGCCGGCGAGGCGGACCCGTTCACCGCGTCGGACGCCCCGCTCGGCCGCGCCTACGACGCGGTCGTCGTGCTCTCCCGCTCCGGGACCACGACCGAGGTCGTGCGCCTGCAGCGGGCGCTGCCACCGCGCACGACCACCATCGCCGTCTCGGCAGTACCGGACTCCCCCGTCGTGTCGGCCGCGACGAGGGCGATCCTGATGGAGTTCGCTGACGAACGTTCGGTCGTGCAGACGCGCTTCGCCACCGCGACGCTGGCGCTGTTCCGGGCGGCGCTCGGCGAGGACCTCGAGCCGGCGATCGCGGACGGCGAGCTCGCCCTCGCCGGGCCTCTGGCCGTGGACCCGGCCGACTACGAGCACTTCGTGTTTCTCGGGCAGGGCTGGACCGTGGGCCTGGCCAACGAGGCGGCGCTCAAGCTCCGTGAGGCGTGCCAGGCCTGGACCGAGTCCTATCCGGCCATGGAGTACCGCCACGGGCCTATCAGCGTCGCCGGCCCGCGCAGCGTGGTGTGGACGCTCGGGGAGGTCGAGTCCAGCCTCCTCGCGCAAGTCGCGGAGACCGGCGCGACCGTCGTGCAGGGAGAGCTCGACCCCATGGCCGAGCTCGTCCGTATCCACCGAGTCGCAGGGGTGCTGGCCGCGCACAAGGGCCTCGACCCCGACCGGCCGAGGTACCTGACTCGGTCGGTGGTGTTGCCGTCGTGAATATCCCGACAAGGGGGCAGGCAATGAGGCGCGTCACAGCAGGCATGTTGACTCTTCTTCTCGTTCTCGCCGGGCTGGCGATCGCCGCCTGCGGCGGCTCCGGCGCCGGCTCGACGGGCAGCCCGGCGAGCACCCCGTCGAGCAGCCCGACCGGCGTGGTCCACATCACCATGTGGCACGGCGACCTCGACTATGCGGCGAAGGCCGACAACGCGCTCGTCGCGCAGTGGAACAAGGCCAACCCGAACATCCAGGTGACGGCGGTCTACAACGGCGGCAACGACTTCGCCCTGCAGAAGACCCTCACGGCGATCGCCGGCGGCAAGTACCCCGACATCACCTACATCTTCGGCTCCTGGGCCGCCAACATCGTCAAGAGTCCCAAAGTCGTGACGCTCAACGACCTCATCGCCAAGGACACGTCGTTCGACTGGAACGACTTCTGGCCGGCGGAGCGTCTGGCGGCCACCGTGAACGGCAAGATCGTCGGCGTGCCAGCGCTGGTCGACAACCTCGCCATCGTCTACAACAAGAAGCTCTTCGACCAGGCGGGGCTCGCCTACCCCACCGCGCAGTGGACGTGGGACGACTTCCGCGCCGCGGCCAAGAAGCTCACGGACCCGGCCAAGAAGCAGTTCGGGTGGGGGTACCCGGCCGACGCCAGCGAAGACACCGTCTGGCACTGGGAGGCCATGCTCTGGGACTACGGCGGGGACATCCTGACCCCCGACAACAAGCAGGCTGCGTTCAACTCGACGCAGGGCGTCCAAGCCCTCACGATGCTCGGCGACATGGCCACGGTCGACAAGTCGGTGTACGTGGACACCACCAACACCAAGATCCAGTCGACCTTCAACAACGGCCACATCGGCATGCTCGTCACCGGCCCCTGGGACCTGCCGGGCTTCCCCAACGTCAGCTTCGGCGTGCAGGTCATGCCGGCGAACCACCAGACCATCTCGGGCCCGGACAACTGGGTCTTGCTCAACAACGGGCCGGAGCATGTCAACGCCGCGTGGCAGTTCATCAAGTGGTTTACGGACGCCAAGCAGCAGATGTACTACGACCTGCAGACCGGCGCCCTGCCGATCCGCCAGTCGCAGCAGCAGCAACCCGATTTCAAGGCCTACCTCGGCAAGTACCCTGGTACGGACGTCTTCGTGGCGAACATGGGCAACGCCACCAAGGCGCGGCCGACGATCCCGCAGTACTCCAAGATCTCGGGATTCATGGGCACGGCCATCGTCTCGGTGCTGCTCGGCAAATCCGACGCCAAGACCGCGCTCGATCAGGCGGCGCAGCAGACGAACGCGGTCCTCGCGGTCCCAGGCCCGTGACGCCGGCGGGCGGTCAGTGAGCCTGCGCCCGGGATCGCGGGCGCAGCGGCTGCTCGGCTCGGACCACCTGGCCGGCTGGGTCTTCGTGCTGCCGGCCGCGGTGCTGATCGTCACGTTCGGCATCGTGCCCATCGCGTGGTCGGCGATCATGTCGTTCCAGGCCAACGACCTCGTCTCGCCGCCGAGCTGGGTCGGCCTGGCCAACTACCAGGCGCTGCTCCACGACCCGGCGTTCGTCGCGTCGGTGCGTCACACGCTCGTCTACACGGTGCTCTTCGTGCCGCTCTCGGTGGCCGGCGCCCTGCTCGTCGCGTGGGCCCTCAACCGCAAGCTGCGCGGCGTGCGCTTCTACCGGCTGGCGATCTTCGTGCCCGTCGTGACCTCCACGGTGGCGACGGGCATCATCTTCCTCTGGCTGCTGGACCCCGTGTTCGGCCTCGTCAACTTCTTCCTCGGCAAGCTGGGCCTGCCGCAGCAGGGCTTCCTGCAGGACCCCAATCAGGCCCTGTACTGCATCGTCGCCATGACGATGTGGGGCTGGCTCGGGTTCGACGTCATCATCTACCTCGCGGCGCTCCAGGGCGTCCCCGAGGAGCTCATGGAGGCCGCCTCGATCGACGGCGCCGGCAAGTGGAGCTCCTTCCGCAACGTGGTGCTGCCGTTCTTGCGGCCCGCGACGCTCTTTCTCGTGGTGTGGTCGACGATCAGCGCGCTGCAGCTCTTCGACGAGATCTACGTGACCACGCGCGGCGGGCCGCTGGGCTCCACCACGGTGGTCGTCTTCTACCTGTACCAGCAGGCGTTCCAGTTCTTCAACGGCGGCTACGCCGCGGCCATCGCCTACGTGCTCTTCCTGGCGATTCTGGCGATCACGATCGTCCAGTTGAAGGTCGGCGGCCGGCGCATCTACAGCAACTCGTGAGAGGCGCGTGATGGAAGCCGGCTCGATGCTTCGCCTTGACCGCGCGATCGATCTCGACGCCGTCCCCGAGAAGCGGCCGCGCCGCTGGCCCTTCAGCCCCTGGCACCTCTTCCTGATCCCGCTGTCGGCCGCCATGCTGCTGCCGCTCGTGTGGTCGGTGATCACCTCGCTCGAGACGGCGTCCGAGGCGCAGCGCTTCCCGCCCGTGCTCGTCCCGAAGTCGCTGCAGTTCCAGAACTACGTGCACGCCTGGCAGGCGCTGCCCTTCGGCCACTTCTTCCTCAACAGCTTCCTCTACTCGGCCGCGACCGTGGCAGGGAACCTGCTCTTCTGCAGCCTCGCGGCCTACGCGTTCGCGCGCATCAAGTTCTTCGGCAGCAACGTGCTCTTCGTGCTGCTGCTGGTCACGCTGATGGTCCCCTTCCAGGTCGTGATCATCCCGACCTTCCTCATCGTGCGGCATCTGGGCCTGATCGACAACGTGGGTGGCCTGATCGTGCCCAATCTCTGCGGCGTCTTCGGCATCTTCTTGCTGCGCCAGTTCTTCATGTCGCTGCCCGTCCAGCTCGAGGAGGCGGCGCGCATCGACGGCGCCTCGCGCCTCGGCATCCTGTTCAAGATCGTGCTGCCGCTCTCGGCGCCGGTCCTGGCCACGCTCGCGATCATCCAGTTCATGTGGTCGTGGAACGACTTCCTCTGGCCGCTGATCATCATCACGACGCCCGAGCACTCCCCCCTGCAGCTGGGCCTGTCGATGTTCCAGGGGGCGCACGTGACCCAGTGGAACCTGCTCATGGCGGGCACCGTGATGAGCCAGATCCCGATGCTGGCCGTCTTCTTGATCGCGCAGCGCTGGTTCATCCAGTCGATCGCCTACACCGGGATCAAGCAGTGAGCCCCGCAGCCGAGGAGTAGCGGCATGGCCGACGTGTCCTTCAGGGACGTGACCAAGGTGTTCGCCGGAGACGCGACGGCGATCGACCACCTGACACTCGACATCCCCGACGGCGAGTTCATGATCCTCGTCGGCCCCTCCGGGTGCGGCAAGACCACCGCGCTGCGGCTCGTCGCCGGGCTCGAGTCGGCCACCTCGGGAGCGATCACCGTCGGCGGCCGCAACATCACCCACCTCTCGCCCAAGGACCGCGACATCGCCATGGTGTTCCAGAACTACGCCCTCTACCCGCACATGACCGTGTACAAGAACCTCGCCTTCGGCCTGCGCCAGCGCCGCGTGGCGAAGGCCGAGATCGACCGGCGCGTGAAGGAGATCAGCTCCATGCTCGGCCTGGACGAGCTGCTGCGGCGCCGGCCCGGGCAGCTGTCCGGCGGCCAGCGCCAGCGCGTCGCCATGGGCCGCGCGCTGGTGCGCGAGCCCAAGGCGTTCCTGCTCGACGAGCCGCTCTCGAATCTGGACGCCAAGCTCCGCGTGCAGATGCGGGCGGAGCTCAAGCGCCTGCACCAGCAATTCGGCGTCACGACGATCTACGTGACGCACGACCAGGTCGAGGCGATGACGCTCGGCGACCGCCTCGCCGTGATGTCGGCGGGCAGGCTGCAGCAGGTCGGCACGCCGCAGGACGTCTACGAGAAGCCGACCAACGTCTTCGTCGCGCACTTCATCGGGAGCCCGCCGATGAACCTGCTCAAGGGGACCGCGGCCGGCGGCGTGGTGCGCGCCGGCGACCTCGAAGCGCCGGCCGGCGCCGCAGTGCCCGACGGCCCCTGCGTCGTCGGCGTGCGCCCGGAATCGCTATCGCTCGCCGGGGCCGAGGATACCCGCGCTGGGCTCGACTTCGAGGTAGAGGTCGTCGAGCCGCTCGGCGGGGAATTGCTGGCGCACGGCTCGGTCGGCGGCCAGCTCGCCGCGCCCGACTCGGACGAGGAAGAGCTCCCGCTCGTCGGCCGGCCCGCGCGCGCGCGGATCACCGCCCGGCTCGACGGCCGCCTGCGACTCAAGGTCGGCGACCGCGTGCGGCTGGCGGTGCACCCCGGCGAGATCTACTTCTTCGATGCCCAAACGGGCGCCGCCGTCCGCTGACGTTGCGGCGGCGCCCTTCGATCCCAGTCAGGAGGCCGGCATGCGGCAGGAAGAACGTCTGAGCCTGATCCTCGAAGAGCTTGCGTCCGGCGGCTCGGTGGGCGTCGTGCAGCTCGCCGCCAAGCTCAACGTGTCCACGGCGTCCATCCGCCGCGACCTCCAGACGCTGGAGGAGCAGCGGCTCCTGACGCGCACACACGGCGGCGCCATGGCCAACAGCACCGTCTACGAGCTCCCTCTGCGCTATCGCGGCGGCCGTCACCGCGACGCCAAGCGCCGCATCGCCGCTACCGCGGCGGCGCGCGTCGACGAGCGCGTCGCCTCCGTCGCGCTCACCGGTGGCACCACGACTACCGAGGTCGCGCGGCAGCTCGCGGGACGGCAGGCGCTCACGATCGTGACGAACGCGCTCAACATCGCCGCCGAACTGGCGCTGCGCCCGGAGTTGAAGCTCATCGTCACCGGCGGCACAGCGCGCAGCGAATCGTACGAGCTCGTCGGGCCGCTCGCCGAAGCCGCCCTCTCCGGGATGAATCTCGACCTCGCCATAGTCGGCGTCGACGGCGTCAGCGCCGCCGGGGGGCTCACCACCTACCACGACATCGAGGCGCACACCAACGCGGTCCTCATCAGCCGCGCGCGGCGAGTGGTCGTGGTCGCCGACGCGTCGAAGGTCGGCAAGCTCGCGTTCGTACGCATCTGCGCGCTGGACGCCGTCGACGAGCTCATCACCGACGACTCGGCGCCCGCCGCAGAACTGCAGGCACTCGCCGATGCCGGCGTCGTGGTGACGACGGTCTGAGCGCGGCCGCGGCGAGAGCGCGGCCCGGCGCGCCACGGCCGCGCCGCCCTTGTACCTTCCATCACGACGTTCCCCGTCGTACGCGGCCGGGTACGCTGCTCCACGACAGCGAACCGAGCCAAGCTCCGCCACGATCGGGGCGCGGAACGGAGTACCGACAATGTCCAGTATCCGATGCGAGATCGAAGTAGAGGCACCGCTCGCCGAAGTCCGGGCGACGTGGGAACACTTCGTCCAGTGGATCCTCAACGGCAGCCGCCGCCTCGTGTGTGACGAGTTCGCCTGCGTGAGCGCCGTGCAGAGCGGCAACGTGACCTTCGAGCCGAACAGTGGCGGCACCACGGTGGCGTTT
Source organism: uncultured Thermoleophilia bacterium (assembly GCA_963829205.1). GTDB lineage: Bacteria > Actinomycetota > Thermoleophilia > UBA2241 > UBA2241 > CAIXSE01. The sequence continues at coordinate 1,439,205 of CAWHHT010000012.1, read as the reverse complement.
CGGTTGGAAGTACCTGACGACGAGCACGCGCCTTCCCGCGGCGAGCTCCGGCACCACATGATCCACGACCTTCTGGTCTTCAAGGACTACCTCGAGCGGGGCGGGATGGCCGCGGGCAAGCCGACCTCCGTGGAGGACGTCACCCTCAGAGCACGATGAGGATGAGAGGGGCGACAGACCCCGCCACGAGAAGCTGAGCAGCGAGAGCGACTCGACGTTCTGGCGAAGCCACTTCCCCTCGTGAGCGAGGGCGGCGCCGCCCGCAAGGGGCGGCGCCGCCCGCCGGTCTAGCGGCTGAAGGTCTCCGGCGACCAGGTGCGCCGCGTGCGCGCCCACTCCGGGTCGTCGCGCCACACGAACTTGTCGTTCTGCAAGTCCTGCAGGGCCAGCCGGAGCTCCTCGCGCGTGTTCATGACGAACGGTCCGTACCGGGCGATGGGCTCGTTCAGCGGCTTGCCGCTCACGAGCAGGAAGCGCACCGGGCCGCCGCACGCCTCCACCCTCACCTCGTCGCCGTCGCCGAACACCCCCAGCTGCGGCGCTCGCAGCAGGGCGCCGTCGAGGTCACCGCGGTAGCCGAAGTCGCCACCCACGCCGAACTGGCCTTCGCCACGAAAGGCGTACGCGAAGGCCGAGTGTCCCCGCGGGACGGGCTGCGCGAAGTGGCCGCCGGCGGGAAGCGCGACGTCGAGGTACTCTGGCTCGGCGAAGATCTCCGTGACCGCGCCGGCGACGCCGTCGACCTCGCCGGCGACGACGCGGATCATCGTCCCGTCGTCGCGTCTCACCTCGGGGATCTCAGCGGCGCCCAGCTCCTGGTACCGCGGTCTCGTCATCTTGAGCTCCGCCGGCAGGTTCACCCACAGCTGAAAGCCGCCCATGAGGCCGCCGGCATCCGGCCGCGGCATCTCCTCATGCATGATGCCGCCGCCGGCGGTCATCCACTGCACGTCGCCGGCGCCGATCGCTCCCGCATTGCCGATGCTGTCGCGGTGATCCACTTCGCCCGCGAGCATGTAGGTGACGGTCTCGATGCCGCGGTGAGGGTGCCATGGGAACCCGGCCAGGTAGTCGTCGGGATCGTCCGACTCGAAGTTGTCGAGCAGCAGGAACGGGTCGAGGTAGTCGAGCGTGGCCGTGGCGATGCTGCGCCGCAGGCGGACGCCCGCGCCCTCGATGACCGGCGTCGGGTCGATGACACGCTCGACTGCGCGTGGCTGGGCAGGCATGGTGGCTCCTCCGGTCGCTGGCGATGAGGCAGTCGTACCCGGGCGCGGCGCGCGCGGAACCGTCGGCCGGCTCGCCTGCGAAGCGTCGGCCGGCTCGCCTGCCGACGCGTGGCCCGATAGCATGGTCGGGCACGCGCCAGGGGAAAGGACGCTCCGTGCCATCGGGTCGCACATCGCGGATCGCCGCCGAACTGAGGACGCTGCCCCGCCAGTTCTGGCTCCTCGCCGCCGGCACGTTCGTGTACCTCATCGGCGTCGAGATGTGCTATCCGTTCGAGACCATCTACATGGACCACGTGCTCGGCGTCTCGGTCACGGCGATCGGCCTCATCCTCGGCATCACGCTGTTCGCCACACTGCCCATGCAGGTCGTCGGCGGCGCGCTCTGCGACCGCTTCGGGCGCCGCCCGATCCTCGTGGTCGCGATCATCGGCAGCATGACGCTCTACATCGGCCTCGGCCTCGCCCAGCAGCTCTGGCTCGTGGTCGCGCTGATCGCCTTCGAGGCGGCGTTCGGCTGGGCGCAGTTCATCACCGCCAGCAACGCGATGGTCGCCGACCTCACGCCCCTGTCGCGCCGCGCGGAGGCGTTCAGCATCTCGCGCGTGGCGCTCAACGCCGGCATCACGCTCGGCCCGCTCGCGGCCGCCCCGCTGATCATCCGCGACCCCACCTTCCGCCTCACGTTCCTCGTCGCCGGCGCCGTCTGCGGCCTCTTCCTCATCATGGTCCTGGCGCTGTTCCGCGAGACGCGGCCGCCGGAGACGAAGCGCCTGTCGGTGGCCTCGGCCTTCAGCGGCTACGGCCTCGTTCTGCGCGACCGGCGCATGCTGGCGTTCTGCCTCATCGCCCTGCTGCCGCTCTTCGGCTTCGGCCAGATCTGGGTCACCATGCCCATCATGCTCGGTGAGCTGCACGGCGTGTCGGCGCAGCAGTGGGCCCTGCTCATGGTCGTGTATGGGGCCTCCATGGCGACGCTGCAGTATCCCGTCATCAGGGTCTTCAGCAAGTACGACCACATGTGGCTGATGTCGCTGTCGGCCGTCTTCATCGGTATAGGGATGGGCGCCGCGGCGTTCGTCCCCTACCCTGCGACGTACGCCTGCATCCTGGTGATGAGCCTGGGCATCGTGCTGCTCATCCCTATCTCCAGCACCGTCGTGTCGAACCTGTCGCCGGCCGCGCTGCGCGGCCGCTACATGGGCATGTGGACATTGGTCTACATGGGCGGGTACGCGCTGGGACCGCTACTCGGCGGCTGGGCGCTGGCGCGTCTGGGTGGGCGCGGAGCCTTCGCCGCGATCGCCGCGGCCGCGTTCCTCGGCGCCGCGCTGTTCCCGCTGCTGCGCCGCAGCGGGATCGGCCGCGGCCTCACGGACGAGGAGAGCGGGGCCGGCGAGCCCTCCGCGCCGCTCGGCGAGCTGCGCGGGGAGAGGCCGGAGCAGGCGCTGTAGAGCGGCCGGCTCCGCCGGCCGCAAGCCCTTCTCGGAGCTACGCCGAAGCCTGCGCCTCCGCGAGCAACCGGCGCGGATCCGGATAGCCGCTCAGGCCGAGCTCCGCCGCCGCCTCATCGATAAGGCGGCACAACTCGGCCTCGACGTCCGCGGGCAGCCCCACCGGCGGGCGCGCCAGCAGCTCCGCCACGCGCTCCTGGGCGCGGTCCACGAGGTCCGGCCGCCCGGCGGCGGCCCACTCGTCATCGCCGCCACGATAGCTGAGGTCCTCGGCGGCCTTGATCTGGCGCAGCCAACGGCGCGTGTGGCGGGTCCCGAGGTGGCCGATCGCTCCGGTCACCCCCTCGACGATGGCGTCGACATCGAGGGCGTCCGCGTCCCAGACGGGTGGCTCCATCGCCGCCAGCGCCGTGCGGAAGATGGCATCGTCGATGACGAGCAGCTCGAGGCAGGTCGTGGTATCGCCCCAAATGCCGATGCCGGACATGAAGCGCGGCCGCGCGAGGGCGCCGGCGAGCGTCGGGATCGCCTGCTGGTAGCCGGCCTGCATGTCGAGCAGCCTCGCGGACGTGTCGGGGCCATAGCAGTCGCACGCGAGCCCGTGCCGGCGAGCGAGCAGTGTGGCGCCGGCTGAGGCGAGAGCCCACTGGCCGGCGCCGCACAGCAGCGAGCCGGTGCGGGGATCGGCGGCCGAGAGGCGCGCCCCGTAGCTGCAGGGCGCGCCCGGCGCGGCGGCCTGCACGAGCACGACGCCGGCAAGCACCTCCGCGTCCTGTTGCGCCAAGGCGCCGGCCATCGACGCCGGCGCGGTGGTGCCGGCCACCGGATTCGTGAGCACCTGCACGGCCATGCCGAGGCGCGCGGCCACGACGATGGCGTCGCTCACGCCGGGCCCGAGGTGCAGCGGGCTGACCGGCGAGAAGCCCATGTCGAGAGCGTAGCCGGGCGGTGCGGTGCCGGCGGGCCGCGTGCGAGAGCCCGCGGAGACGTCGCCCTCCGGTGGGCCGGCGAGCCGCCCGGCGCCCACCGCCTCGGACATCTCGTGGAGGTAGCGTACCTGCCAGGGGAAGTCCAGGCCCGGCCCGCCGACGTGCTTGTCGGTCTCGGCATGAAGCGCCAGGTAGGAGTAGAGCGGATGCAGCTCGGCGGGCACGTCCGACGGCGAGATCAACGGGTTGATGCTGTCCGGGTAGCGGCCGTGATGCATGACGCGGGCCGCGAGGACCTGGTCGCGCAAGGTGGCGCGGCGCGCCTGACCGGTCCGCGCGTCGGCGACGTCGGGCGCCTCGCCCATGTTGTGCACGTAGATAGGCCCGGGGTCGGGATCCATGAGCAGGTCGCGCTCGGGGTCGCGCGCCAGCAGCGTGAAGGCGCGCGGGCAAGCCTCGAGCGCCGCGAGGACGACCGGCGCCGGCATCAGCACGCGGCCCTGCGGACCGCGTGCGCATCCGGCGTCCACCAGCAGGTCCGCGGCGGCCTGCGAGTCCACGCGCACCCCCGCGCGGGCGAGCAGGGCCAGCGAGGCGTCGCTGATCGCTTCGATGGCCTCGGGCGGCCACAGCTCGGCGACGGGAGTTCCTGCGGACGTCATCGCCGCGAGTCTATCAGGCCGCCCGGCGCGCCCGGCGTGGCAGTGCCGGAGACACTCGGTCCTCAGGCGGTGGCGACTCCGCCTCAGGCGATGGCGCCGCTCGCCTCAGGCCCGCCGGGTCCGCGCGAGGATCAGCAGCGCCACCGCGATGAAGGCGAAAGAGACGAGCACCGGCTGCCACACGGGCGCCCACCACTCCCGCGGGATCAGGAACAGGAGGTCACGCGTGCCCGGCGACGACGGCCAGCGCAGGTAGACGTACAGCCACACGTAGTAGAAGACGTCCCAGACGCCGAAGGCGAAGAGCCAGTACGCCAGCCGCTGCCACCAGGTGCGTCCGGCGAGATAGCCGACGGCGAGCAGCATCACCATCGTCGCCGCCTCGCGCGCCCGCTCGTAGTGCAGGTACGAACGCGGGGAAGTGGAAGTCGCCCACGTGGTAGACGAGGTGGAACTGCAGCGCGAACAGCCGCCGTAGATAGACGACCACCATCGCCTCGACGAGGGCGAAGGCGACCGCCCAGACGGCGACAACGGCCAGCCGGACCCACGGGTTCTTTGCGGCACTGGTGCTCATCGGTCTGCGCCGATGATACGCGGGCGTGCTCGGGCGGGCACCCGTACACCCCCGTGAGCGCGACGCGCGGCGTCACCTGTGGGTGGCCGCCCACCGCCGCGGCCGGCGACGCGCGGCGACCCCTCAAGGGCCGGTTGCGACCTGCCGATTACATCCGTATACTACATACATTCCGCAAATGTAATCGGCCGTCCCACCGGCCGCCGGAGGTCCGCTTTGCCCCCTTCAGTCTCGCGCGTCGATCGTCACGCCCGTCTTCTGGCCGACTGCCACGAGGCGGCCCACGAGGTGTTCGCCGCCCTCAATCGCGGCGCCGGCCCCGAACTGCTGTCCCTCGACCTCACCATGGGCCAGTTCAAGGCGATGTCGACGCTGACCATCAACGGCCCGCAGCCGGTGGGCGAGCTCGGCCGGCGCCTGGGCATCAGCGAGCCGGCCGCGAGCCTCCTCGCCGACAAGCTCGAGGAGCTGGGACTGGCCGTCCGCGAGCGCGATCCGCAAGACCGGCGGCGCACGCTCGTCACGGCCACGGCGGAGGCCGAGGAGCTGGCGGGCCGGCTGCGCCAAGGCCGCCAGGAGCACACCCTCGCCTGGCTGAGCGCGCTGACCGACGAGGAGCTCGACGGTCTCGCACGCGGGTTCCGCGGCCTTCTGCGCGTCGTCACTGAGGACGCGGCCCAGACCGACACCGCGACGACTCCAGTGCACGGCGCCGCACCGTCCGCCGCTCCCGCGACGGAGGTGCCCGTTGGCTGAGGTCCGCACAGAGACGCTGAGCCACCCCGTCCCGCAGCCGTGGGGCGACACGCTAAGCCGGCGGCGCATCGGCTTCGTCATCGCCGCCGTCATGCTCGGCATGCTGCTCTCGGCACTCGACCAGACAGTCGTCGGCACCGCCATGCCGCGCATCATCGCCAGCCTCAACGGCCTCGAGCACTACGCCTGGGTCGCCACCGGCTACCTGCTGGCGTCAACAGCCTCGATGCCGATCTGGGGCAAGCTCAGCGACGCCTACGGCCGCAAGCGCTTCTTCATCGTCGGCATGGCGATCTTCATCACCGGCTCGGTGCTCTGTGGCCAGAGCCACAGCATGACCGAGCTGATCCTCTTCCGCGCCTTCCAGGGCCTCGGCGCCGGCGCCATGATGCCGATCTCGCAGGCGATCATCGGCGACATCTTCCCGCCGGCGGTGCGCGCCAAATGGACCGGCGTGCTGATGAGCGTGTGGGGCGTCGCCACGATCATCGGCCCGCTGATCGGCGGCTGGATCACCGACAGCAGCCTGGGCTGGCGCTGGACGTTCTACGTCAACGTCCCGGTCGGCATCCTCGCCCTGATCTTCGCGGCCTACGCGCTGCCTGCCCACGTGAGCCTGCGCAAGCACCGCATCGACTACGTCGGCTCGACGCTCCTGGTGGCCGCAGCCGTCCCGCTGCTCCTCGGCCTCAGCTGGGGCGGCAACACCTACGCGTGGACGTCGCCGGAGATCATCGGCATGTTCTGCTTCTCGGTCGTGATGTGGCTCGCCTTCTTCCTGCGCGAGATGCGTGCCGCGGAGCCCGTCATCAACCCGCGGCTCTTCCAGAACAGCATCTTCACCGTCTCGGCGGTGGCCTCCGCGCTCACGTCGGCGGCCATGTTCGGCGCCATCATGTTCCTGCCGCTCTTCGTGCAGGGCGTGCTCGGCAAGTCGGCGACCAACTCGGGCATCATCCTGATGCCGCTGATGATGGGGGCGATCGTCACCAGCATCGGCGCCGGGCAGATCCTCTCGAGGACCGGCAAGTACAAGGTCATCGTCATCGTCGGCTCGATCCTCTCGGCCTTCGGCGCCTACCTGCTGTCGCGCATGGGCGTCGCCACGTCCGGGATGACGCTGGTGCGCAACATGGTGATCATGGGCCTCGGCCTCGGCGTCGCGATGAGTGCGTACACGGTGATCGTGCAGAACCAGTACCCGTCGCACCGGCTGGGCGAAGTGACGGCCGGCCTGCAGTTCTTCCGCTCGATCGGCAGCACGATCGGCCTCGCCGTGTTCGGGACGATCCTCAACAACCAGTTCGCCGCCTCCATGAAGACCAACCTGCCGGCGGCGCTGCAGAAGTACAACGGCTCAGCGGCGCTCGACAACCCGCAGGTGCTCCTCTCCCCGTCGGCGAGCGAGAAGATCCACGGCATGTTCAGCAAGTTCGGGGCGCAGGGCGAGCAGCTGTTCCACGCCTTCATGAACGCCGTGCGTCTGAGCCTGGCCACGGCGATCAGCGACCTCTTCCTCCTGGCCGCCATCGTCGGCGTCATCGGCCTCGTCGTCGTGCTCTTCCTGCGCGAGGAGCCGCTGCGCAGGACGCATGCCATCGACCCCGAGAGCGGCGAAGAGGACAGCGAGGCGGGGCCGCGCGGCGGGGCCGCAGCCGGGCCGGAGGCCGACGGCCGGCTGGAGCCGCAGACGGAGACGGTGGCGTAGGCGGAGACGGTGGCGCAGGCGAGACGACCGTGCGCAGCGCGACCCGCGCAGGCGACTGCGTCAGCGCGGGCCGCGCTCAGGTAGGCGCCCGGCGCGACGGGCGCGAGCGGAGCCGCCAGGCGAAGCCCGCGAGCCGGGCCTCGTCGATGGGATCGCCGTCGTTGTAGACGAACAGGGCCGGGAGGCCGGCCTCGCGACGAAGCTGCGCTTCGGCGATCAGGGCCGGCCCGCACCCGCGCGGCGCGACCGACACGACGCCGTCCACCGGCTGCGTGCGCCAGGTCAGCAGCGCCCCGCCGACGGCCGGGATCGTCTCGCCGAACGGATACGGCGCCACGACGCGGCGGCTCTCCCGATCCACCGCGCGCACGTCGTTCCAGAAGGCCCACGGGTGCTCCGTGCGCACGGCGCCGAGCAGCCGACCGATCACGTAGCGCATGGTGTGCAGCGTCGCCTCCTTCTCGGGCAGCTTGGTGACGCGTACGCCGTCCTGGATCTGCCGCAGCTGCAGCAACTCGAAGAAGGCGCCGTAGGGCTCGAAGATGGTGCGCAGCCCGTGGTCCGCGAGTTTGCGCTGCAGGTCGTCGTTGCCCCACTCGTCCACCCGCAGGTAGAGGTCGCCGCAGAGGTAGATGTCGCGCAGATCGGCGGCGCGCGCCGTGTCGACGGGCTGCTCGCGGAAGCGCACGGCGGCCTCCCGCAGCATCTCCTCGACCTCGCCGCAGAACCGGTAGGCCGCGGCCACATTGCCGGCGACGCCGGCGTCCGGCCGCGGCTGCTCGAGCATCCCCACCAGCCTGCTCGAGTACTCGTCGAAGAGCGCGTCCGAGGCGCCGCGCTCGCGTTCCGCCGCCAGATGGTAGAAGCGCAGCATGTTGAGCAGGTCGACCGCTACCAGCGCGATCCAGACGACCGGCATCATCCGGATGTTGGCCGTGACGAGGCTGAAGTCGGCGACCTCGACCTGGCCGTCCAGCCCGAGCTTCTCCAGGGAGACCTGCTCGGTGAACGGGAAGAGGTTGGCGCGGCAGGCCTGGAAGCCGTTGCCGGCGCTGAGGAAGAGGGCGCGCTTGCCGTCGAGGTGCGGCGCCTCCTCGCGCAGGAAGCGCGCGAAGCTGCCCCAGATGAGCTGGTAGGGCAGGCACTCCTTGCCGGAGCAGGCCGCGCCGGCGACGCGCAGCGCGGCGGCGTCCGGCCGGCCGACGAAGGTGGCGTCGAAGCCGGCCCCGCGCATGGCGGCGGCCAGATGCTCGCCGAGGCCGCCGCCGACGTGGCCGAAGAAGAAGTGGTCGTAGCCGGCGTCGAGGCTGTGCGGCAGCGGGCGGTCGAAGCGCGCGAGGCGATCAGGCGAGAGCCTGCCCGCCCCGTTCGCGCGCCAGGCGCGCACGCTGTGCAGGAACGCCTGCACGCGCGTCACGTAGCCGGCCTTGCCGCCGTGGCCGTCGCTCTCCAGCACGGCGTGCGGGTAGTCCTCGAGCAGGTCCGCGAAGAGGTGCTCGATCATCGAGTTGGGGCCGCAGCCGTAGGCGCCGAGCAGCAGCGGGATAGACGTCGCCCTCCAGGGCGCCGGCCGCCGAGGCGCGCAGCGTCTGGCCGGCGCTCGCCCAATGCACGCGGCGATAGCCGGGCATCTCGCGCGGGCACCGGGTAGCAGTCGGCCGGGAGCGGCAGCCCGCCGTTGGCGGCGACCAGTTCGTGGATGCCCGCGTCGAGCACGTCGTCGTGGAGGACGTGCGTCTCGCCGGCGACGAGGACGACCGGGTAGTCGTGCGCACGCGCCCAGGCGAGCGCGCGCACGCCGATCTCGCGCAGCCCGTCCTCGAAGCGGCGCTGGCTGTCCAGGGCCGCGGCGTACGCGGCGGCGAAGGTCTCGGGTGAGGGGCCGCCCCCGGAGCCGCCGGCTTCACCAGAGGCCCCCGCCAGCGCCTCGGCCGCGCGCCGCACGGCGCGCCGTGCGCGCGGCGCGGCGAAGTCGTCGCCTTCCTTGTCGAAGAGGACGGGGCGCAGCACGCGAGTGCGCGAGCCCTCCGCGTCCAGGGCGCGCGCCGTCATGTCCGGCGCGCCCTGCGCCATCGGGCAGGTGTAGGTGACGTCGCCGGCGTTGGGCAGCGGCAGGTGCACGAAGAGCGGCGCGAACAGGACGTCCACGTCGGCGCCGGCGAGACCGTGGAGCAGTTTGACCGGCGCGCAGGCGCCCGGCGCGGCGCAGCGCCGGTCGCCCTCGGCGAGCGTGCCGGCGTCGGGCCGCAGCACCTCGACGGCGTAGCCGAGCCGGCGCAGCAGCGTGTGGAAGAACGGCAGCGTGTCGATGAGGTAGTGGCAGTACGGCAGGCCGAGCGTCAGGGCGCCGGTCGGCTCAGCGGCGCCGTCGGCGACAGCCGCGGCCACAGCCGCCGCGGCTCCCGCCAGTCGCTCCTCCTCGAGCAGCGCCCGGAGTAGCTCGTCGCGCTCCCGGTACGGGTTGGGCGCGTCCTTGGGCAGCTTCTCACCGGCGACCGAAACGGCGTCGTACTTGGGGCACTGGCCGCCGCTGACGATCTTCTCGCGCTCGCCGCCGACATCGATCTCGGCGAGCTCGAGGCGGCAGAGGTTGAGACAATCGCGATCCTTGCACTGGAACTCGCGGCGGCCGGCGACGCGCGCTTCGAGCACGCGCGCGAGGTCGATGGACTCGGGCGTCGTTGCGGCCGCAGTCTCCGGCGGGCCGTCCATCGCTTGCCCGGCCAGCAGCGCGATGCCCACGGCGCCCATCGCGCCTGGATCCGCCGGCACGTAGACCTCGCGCTCCAGCACGGCTGCCAGCGTCCGCGCCAGCGCCGGGTCGGTCGCCGGCTTGCCCTGGAAGAAGACACGGCCCAGCAAGCGCCGCTGGCCCATCACGCGGCTGCGGTAGTTGCGCACCACCGAGTGCTGGAGCCCGGCGAAGATGTCCTCGCGCGTGTAGCCGTCGCTCAGCGCCTCGGCGGCGACGTCGGCGACGAACACGGTGCAGGTCTGGCCGAGATCCGGCGGCCCGTCGCTCTTCGCCGCGAGCAGACCGAACTCGGCGATGTCGTCGACGCCGTGCGCGATGGCCTGCTCCTCCAGGAACGAGCCGGTGCCGGCGCTGCACACGCGGTTCATGTCCGCGTCGACGACGCGGCCGCCCTCGACGTTGATGAACTTGGCGTCCTGGCCGCCGATCTCGACGATCGAGAGGCTGCGGCCGCCGTCCGGGTCCAGCCGGGCGGCCGCCACGGCGTGCGCGACGATCTCGTTCTGCACCGTGAGACGCCCGTCCAGCGACGGGTACGCCGCGCGGAAGACCGTGGCCGCGGCGTCGCGCCCAGAGCCGGTGATGCCCACGGCGACCACCGGGTTGGGCAGCATCTCGCCCACCTCGGCGACGAGCGCCTGCGCCGCCTCCACTGGGTTGCCCTCGGTGCGCCGGTACACGCTGCCGAGGACGGCGCCGGAGGCGAGGTCGAGCAGCGCGGCCTTGGAGCCGGTGGAGCCGAGGTCGAGGCCGAGCACGGCCGGCGCCCCGGGGCCGGGCGTATCGTCGCGCGGCTCTTCGAGCCGCACGACCGAGCCCGGCCCTTCCCGCGCCGGCCTCAGCCGCGCCACCCGGCTGCGCGCCGGGCGGACGAGCTCCTGCGGGTCCGCCGGGAAGACCGCGGCGACCGGCGCAGGCGCACGCGCCCCACCGGCCTCGCGGGAGGCAGCGCTGGCCTCGCGGACCGCCTCGCCGGCGGCGTACCGGAGCGCGCCCAGCGCCTCGAACACCCCGGCCTCCGGAGCGACGCTCACGGGCGCGGCGCTGAGTGCCGCGACCCCGTCGGCGATGGGCGTGATCAGCGCCCCGTGCCCGACGAGGACGACTGGGCCGTCGACCTTGCTCTTGTCGTACAGGCTGTGCACGTTGCGCGCGACGCCGGCGAACAGCCCGTTGAAGATGCGCGCGTGAGACTCACCCTGGTTGGCGAAGTGCGTGAGCTCGCTCTTGGCGAACACCGCGCAGCGGCTCGTGACCGTGACGCCGTCCGGGCTCTGCCCGGCGAGGTCCACTGCCTCTTCGAGCGTACGGCCGAGGCGAGCGCAAAGGCCCTCCACGGTCTCGCCGGTGCCCGCCGAACAGCGCTCGTTGGCCTCATAGGCCACGCGTCCGCCGGCGTCCCGCGTCAGCACCGAGTAGCCGCCGCCGCCCACCCGGACGACGTTCAGCGGCCCGTCAGGGTACTTCCAGGCGGCGGCCAGCTCCTGGGCGATCTCCTCGGGCAGGCCGCTGAACGCCGGCTCGCCGACGCGTTCGCCGTGCATGCCGGTCGCGGCGATCCCCGCAAGGCGCGCGTGGTCGATGCCCCGGTAGAACGCGAGGAACGGAGCGAGCGGCTCACCGAGGTGGCGGGCGGCGAACGTCTGGAGCAGACGCAGGCTGCCGTCGCCCGCGACCTCGCCGAGCGCGATCGACGTCGTGACCTTGCCGAGGTCGACGCCGAGGAAGAGGGGACTGTCGGAGACCGGGAGGTCGTCTGTGGCCGCCGGCTTCGCGCGTGCTTCGGCCTCAGGCAAGGATTCGGGCGTGGCGCCGGGGTGCTGCGTCGTGCGGTGGTTCACGCCCCCCAAGGTACCAGAGCCGAACGGCGCGAGCCATCGCGAAAGCTAGTACTGGCGCTGCGGCGGCCAGGGACGGCGACGCGCGCGTCAGCCTCGGCTGCGCCTCTCAGGGCCCTGATGCGGCAGCTGTTCGCCACGCCGGTCCGGGACAAGCTCGATGTCGCCGTCGCCATCCGCCAGCCAGCCGGAGCCGCCCATGCGAGCATCGGCGAGCGCCTTGGCCAGGAGCGTCACCAGCTGGTCGTCGGGCTCGGGCAGCCAGCGCTCCTCGGGTGCAAGCAGCACATCGCCGTCCTCCAGGACGAGGTAGCGGCTGCCGGCGGCGTCCGGGCGGCGGTCGTCGACAAGGAACCCTCGAGCGTGGGCCGGCGCGGGTCCGGCGGAGTCCCTCTCGAACACGACGTCCCTGTTGGGGGCGTGGCCGGCGAGGCGCATCGCCGAGACCCATTTCGCGCTCACCTCGCGCAACTTGGCGCGGGGGTCTCTCGGCTGGTAGGTGCAGGTCACCGTCGCCTCCTTGCCGCCTGTCCTATGGCCAGTACCCGGCGACATCTCACTCCCGGCGGCGCGCTTTTGGGATGACGATCGCCGCCTCCCCGCACTCGTCTCCGGCGTACGCGCGCGGCGGTGCGGGTCGCGGGCGCGACAAGGGTATAGTGAGGACCGTGGAAGACGACTCCAAACTCGATCCCGAGACGCAGCGGGAGCTCGACGACGCCTGGGACGCTCTCGGCGACGGCGACCTCGGCGCCGCCGCGAAGGCGCTCGCCAACGCACGCTCCAGCGCGCCCGGCGATCCGGCCGTCCTCGAGGTCGAAGCCGAGCTCGCGGTAGCCGACGACCGCCCGCGCGACGCCCTCGAGGCGTACCGACGCTGGAGCGACGCTGAGCCCGACGACCCGGAGCCGTGGATCGGCTCCGCCGAGGTCTACCTCGAGTACGGCGAGCCCGCCGAGGCGGCTCGCCTGCTGCGGGAGCTGCTCGCCGACTGGGAGCTCGATCCTCTCGACGAGGCCGACGCGCGCCACATCCTCGGCCAGGCGTGCGAGGACAAGGACGACCGCAAGGGCATGCTCAAGGAGTGGCTCGCGGTGCTGCGCCTCGACGCGTCCAACGACGAGCCGGAGCCCGTGATCAGCCCCGCGCGCTTCGAGCGCATCGCCGCCGAAGCGCTCGACGAGCTGCCTCCGGAGATCCTCGAGCGCCTGCGCAACGTGCCCATCCTCGTGGAGGAGCGGCCCTCGGAGGCGCTCGTCCTCGAGGGCCTGGACCCGCGCACGCTGGGCCTCTTCCACGGCATCGCGATGCCCGACCAGTCGGCTCTGGGGCCGGGCCCGGAGACCGGCCTCATCCACCTCTTCCAGCGCAACCTCGAACGCGAGGCGGCCGACGAAGAGGACCTCGCCGAGCAGATCCGGATCACCGTGCTGCACGAGACGGCGCACTACTTCGGCGCCGGCGAAGACGGACATGCACCGCTTCGGGCTCAACTGACGCAGCGAGCGGCGGCTCAGTCGCCGGCGGGCAGGCCGAGCAGCTGCAGCGCGCGCTTTCGCAGCGCGCTGCCGATCTCGGCCTTGGCCTCCTCGTCGGCGCCGCCGCCGATCAGGAAGGCGTAGCCCTCCTCGAGTGCCTTGAGCGTGACCGCCAGCTCGTGCGGGTCGTCCGGGGCGATCGCGCCGTCGCCCATGCACTCGGCCAGCGTCGCCTCGACGAGGGCAAGAGACTCCTCGTACACGCGCGCAAAGGCGTGCCGCACGGTCGGGTGCGTCAGGCTCAGGTAGAAGAGGGCGTAGAAGGCGCGGTCGTCCAGCAGCTGGTGGTACTCCACGCTGAAGAGAGAATCGACGACCGCCCGCAGGCGTTCCAGCGGGTCGCGGATGCCCTCGAGCGAGCCGGCGAACGACTCGTGAAACCGCTCGAGCAGGTAGTCCACCAGCTCGATGGTCATCTGCTCCTTGGTGCCGAAGTAGTGGATGAGCAGGCTCGGCGGCGCGTCGATGCGCCGGGCGATCTTGGCCACGGAGGCGCCCTGCAGCCCTTCTTCGAGGAGCGTCTCGTAGTACGCGGCGAGCATCTCCCGGCGGCGGATCTTCGCCCATTCCTCGCGTCTCACGGACTCACCTCCGGCCGACAGGTCGATCCCGCCCCTTCGTCGCAGCAACTGTACCTGCTCACCGCGCCAGACTACCACGTGTGTTCAATGATTGAACATATGTTCTTCTATTGACTGAACATACATGCAATGTTACCTTGGCAACGGCCGTTTGCGTGCGGCGTCTTCGCCGCGCGCGCGATTATCGGAAGCACCGAGGAGGACCCGTGGCGACCATCCCAGCCGAAGCCCAGGCCATCGATCGAAGCAGGCTCCATGCCCTGCTGGACCGCGAGCGCGCCCAGTACGCCGCCGATCACCCGTGCTCCAGGGAGCTGTTCCGCCAGGCTGCCAGCTCCCTGCTCGCGGGTGTGCCGATGAGCTGGATGAGCATGCTCAGCGGCGCCTTCCCCATGTACTTCGAGGGCGCTCGCGGTAATCGCATCACCGACGTCGACGGTCACACCTACATCGACTTCTGCCTCGGCGACACCGCGGCGATGACCGGTCATTCACCTCAGGTCGTGATGGAGGCGGTGCAACAGCGCCTGACCGGGAGGGGCGGCATCACGACGATGCTCCCCACGGAGGATGCCGCCTTCGTCGGCGCCGAGCTTGGGCGCCGGTTCGGACTGCCCTACTGGCAGTTCTCGTTGACGGCGACCGACGCGAACCGGTGGGTGCTGCGCCTGTGCCGCATGGTGCAGAAACGGCCCTATGTGCTCGTCTTCAGCCACTGCTACCACGGCAGCGTCGATGAGACGATCGTCGTCGTGGGCCCCGACGGCCTGCCCACGGCCAAACCCGGCAACGTCGGCCCGCAAGTCGACCCGACGCAGACCACCAAGGTCGTCGAGTTCAACGATGTCGCGGCCCTGCGCGCGGCTCTGGCGCCGCGCGATGTCGCCGCCGTGCTCATGGAGCCGGTGATGACCAACATCGGCATCGTGCCTCCGGCACCGGGTTTCCTCGAGGCGGTGCGCGAACTCTGCGACGAGACCGGCACCCTACTGATCAACGACGAGACGCATACGCTCAGCGCAGGGATCGGCGGCTGCACGCGCGCCTACGGCCTGCGCCCAGACGTGGTCACCTTGGGCAAGGCCATCGCCAGCGGCGTGCCCATGGGCGCCTATGGCGTCAGCGACGAGCTGGCGGGGCGCATTCTCGGTGACCCGGACGCCGACCTCGTCGACCAGGGCGGCGTCGGAGGCACGCTGGCCGGCAACGCGCTCTCGACGGCGGCCGCTCGCGCGACCCTCGAGTACGTCCTCACGGAGCCGAACTACGAGCGCATGATCGAGGCCGCAACGCGCTACACCGAGGGCGTCCAGTCCGTGCTCGACGAGCACGCTGTCCCCTGGGTGATCGTGCAGCTCGGGGCGCGGGCGGAATACCGCTTCTGTCCCACCGTGCCGCGCAGCGGCAACGAGTCCCGCGCGGCGCACGACACCGAGCTCGACGAGCTCATGCACCTCTACACGCTCAACCGCGGCATCTTCATGACGCCGTTCCACAACATGGCGCTGATGTGCCCAGCGACCTCCGCCGCCGATGTCGACCGCCATACCGCCGTCTTCGCCGAGGCGATCAGGGAGCTGCGCGGCTGAGCCGTCCGCCCTGGTGGCCACGACGGCTCCACCCGGTCGGCGGTCTACTCGGCGTCGAACTCCACCGGCTCGTTCTCGCAGGACAGCGTCGAGAAGCGGCAGAGCGCGCTCGGCGGCTGCAGCGCGCTGCCGGCGTCGCCGTGCTCCCTGGCGTCGCTCACGCTCTCCGGCGCCGGCAGCTTGTAGTAGTCGTACAGCAGACCCTCGCGATGCTTGGCATAGTCCTTGTCCTTCATCGCGTTCGGCGCCCCGGTGAGCTTGACGGAATCGTAGTGGACCTCGAGCCCGCTGTCCGTCACCAGGACATCGGTCACCGGAATGACGCTGAAGAATCCCGGGAAGAGGCCGGTGTCCACCAGGAGCCAGTGCGGGCGTCCGTCGTCGTCGACGTACAGGTCGGCGATCGCGCCGATGTCCTGGCCGGTCTCGTTGAGGAGCTCGCGCCCCTGCAGTTCCTCGGCGGTGAGAGAGATCTTCGCCATCGTCCCCTCCAATAGGCACGTGATGGTCGCGTGCGATGCTCCTTCGACGGGTCGGAGATACCCGGGCCGGGCAAGGCGCTAAACGGCGGCGGCGTAGGTCCGCGCGTCGTGGCGCCGGCGGAGCGGACCCGGGGCGCCTACGACCGGCGCTCGTCCGGCCCGAGACCACGGCGGGATCCTGCGAACAGGCCGACCCCACGCCACGGGGACCGCGGCGTGCGCCCAACGCGGTACAATTCAGCGTCGGGCGATCGTTGCCGATGAAGGCGCCAGACACTGAGCGTCGCACCGAAACGTGAGAAGGGCGGATGACGAGAAGTCGACGAGGTGTGATCGCTCTTGGCCTGCTCTTGGCCGGGTTGCTCTCGCTCGCGACGGCGGGCACCGCAGCCGCGGCAGGCGCCGACGGGTTCGGCCGGCGGCAGGGTCCGGCGCGCGTCGTGATCACCGCGGCCGCCAAGGCGCGCCTCGACGCGCGGGCGGCGCGCCTCGTCCCGCGTGCGTTCTCCTCCGAGCCCGTCCCGGCGTCCTTCGATCTCAGGACCGCGCTTGGCCCCACGGGATTGCCGAGAGTCACCGACGTCCGCGATCAAAGTGACTTCGGCACCTGCTGGGCGTTCGCCAATGTGGCGGCGCTCGAGTCGCGCCTGCTGTCTCCCCAGCCGGGCGACTCGGCCGCGGCCCAGGTGTGGGACTTCAGCGAGGACAATGTCATCACGCGCGATGGCTACGGACCTTTCCCCGGTGGGCGCTACTACTGGGGTGGCTTCGATTCCATGGCGATCGCCTACTTCGCGCGCTGGGCTGGCCCGGTCCTGGAGGGTGCGGACCCGTACCGCACACCTACGCCGCCCGCGCGCAGCGTCACACAGAAGCACGTGCAGGATGTGGTGATCCTGCCCGGACGCACCAGCGCCACGGACAACGAGCTGCTGAAGCAGATCGTGATGGAGAACGGCGCGGTGAGCGTGGGCATGTGGATGAGCTACAACTCGGCGTACACGAGCGAGGAGACGGACGGCGGCAAGTACTACTACTA
This sequence comes from uncultured Thermoleophilia bacterium, assembly GCA_963829205.1. Lineage (GTDB taxonomy): Bacteria > Actinomycetota > Thermoleophilia > UBA2241 > UBA2241 > CAIXSE01. The sequence goes on along the minus strand of CAWHHT010000012.1, from coordinate 1,422,068 downwards.
TCCGTCTGCTCACTACGAGAACCACGGTGTGTGCATCGTCGGCTGGGACGACTCCGTGCCGGCGTCCGCCTTCTCGGACGCGGGGCTCAGCACGCCACCCGGACCCGGTGCGTGGATCGTGCGGAACAGCTGGGGAGACACGTTCGGCGACGGCGGCTACATGTACGTGTCCTACTACGACCTCGCGTTCGCGTTCGGAGAGTGCACCGCGTACACGGGTGTCGAGGACGTGACCAACTACGCACACAACTACCAGTGGGACAAGCTCGGCTGGACGACCTCGTTCGGACTGGCCTCGAAGGATCGTACGGTCGCCTGGGGCGCCAACCGGTTCAGGGCGCGTGCTCGCCAGCACCTCGTCGCCGCAGGCTTCTACGCTCCTTCAGCCGGTACGAGCTACCGGATCTACGCCGGCAGATCGCTGACCAGGCTGAAGCTCGTCGCTTCCGGGACCGAGTCGCTGCCCGGCTACGTTACCGTCCCACTCACATCGCCGATGGCAGTGACCGCCGGCAAGACGTTCGTGATCGCCGTGCGACTGCGTACGCCGGGCGACACACGTCCGCTGGCGGTCGAGGCTCCGAAGAGCAGCTGGATGTCGGCGGCTACGGCAAGGCCGGGGCAGAGCTTCGTGCGACGCGACGGCGGCCGCTGGCGGGACCTGACGACGCTGCCCCACATGCAGGACGCCAACGTATGCCTCAAGGCCTTCACGCGCTGAACCCGACCCGAAAGGACGGCCCACGGCCCTTCCGTCTGCGGGCGGTGCTCTTCGACTTCGACGGCACCCTGACGGTCCCGGGTGCTCTCGACTTCGCAGCCATCAAGCGCGAGGTCGGCTGCCCGCAGGACGCGCTCGTGCTCGAGTGGATCGAGGCGCTGCCCGCCGGGCCGCGCCGGGACAGCGCTGTCGCCGCCCTGGCACGCTTCGAACTGGCCGGCGCCGCCGCCAGCGCGCCCAACGAGGGCGCCGAGGCGCTGATCGACCACCTGCGCGCACGTGGCCTCAAGGTCGGCGTGCTCACGCGAAACGGCCTGGCCGCGGTGGAGCGCGCGCTCGCCGGCTTCTCGCACCTCTCGTCCGGCGAGTTCGACGTCGTGCTGACGCGGGACGACGGCGTGCCGCCCAAACCGGCGCCCGACGGCGTCCTGCACGCCGCCGGGCTCATGGGAGTGCTGCCGACGGAGACGCTCGTAGTCGGCGACTACGTCCTCGACGTGCTCGCCGGGCGTGCGGCCGGGGCGGTGACCGCCTACCTCACGAACGCGGACCGCGACGGAGACGCTCCCTCCGAAGCCGCTCCGGGGACCGCGGATCCCGCGGCGGTGAGCGGCCCGTCCGGCGCCGAGGGTGGCCCACCCGGCGCCGGCGACTGCCCGGAGGGCGACGCCTGCGATTTCGTCGTGCACCGCCTCGACGAGCTGCGCGAGATCGTGCGTCTCGGCCTTCCGCTGCCGGCCGGCAAGCTCCCCAACGACCTGCTGGAGCAGTACCTCGACGGCCTCGCCGTCGCCGACGAAGCCGTCCTGGTCGCCGCCGGCGTCGGCGAGGACGTCGCCGCTCTCGACCTCGCGGGTGTCGACACGATCGTCGCCCACGGCGATCCCATCACCCTGGCCAGCGACGAGGTGGGACGCTTCGCGGTGCTGGTCAACGCGAACGACATCGCGGCGTCGGGCGCCGAGCCGCGCTGGCTCCTGACGACGGTACTGCTCCCGGTGGGCACGACGCCGTCGCAGGCGCTGACGCTGCTGGGCGAGCTCGCGGACGCCGCCGCCGCTCAGGGGATCACCATCATCGGCGGCCACACCGAGGTGACCGACGCCGTCGTGCGCCCCGTCGTCGCGGCGACCACGATCGGCGTGGCGCGCAGGAACGACCTCCGCGAGAAGCGCGCCGTGCGCGCCGGCGACCGCATCCTGCTCACCAAGGGGCTGGCGGTGGAGGGCGCCGCTCTGCTCGCCCGCGAGCTGGGCGAGTGCCTCGGCGCCCTGGGCATGAGCGACGCCGACCTGGCCGCATGCCGTGACCTCTTGAGCCAGGTCAGCGTCGTGCCGGAGGCGCGCATCGCCGCCGGCTTCGCCGGCGTGCGCGCCATGCACGACGTCACCGAGGGTGGTCTGGCGACGGCGCTGCGCGAGCTGGCGGTCGCGGCCGGCCGCGCCCTGGTCGTCCACGCGGAACGCGTGCCGATGCTCCCCGAGGCCGCACGCCTCTGCGCGCTGCTCGGCGCCGACCCGCTCGGGCTCATCGGCTCGGGCAGCCTGCTCATCTGCTGCGACCCGGACCAAGCGGAGGCGCTGCTGGCCCGGCTCGACGGAGCGGGGATCGCCGCCGCCGACATCGGTGAGTTCGGCGGTTCGCGAGCCCGGCGAGTGACGCGCGGCGACCGCGAGCGCGGCGGGTCGCGCATGCGACGCCGCCAGGCCGCACGCCGTCACGGCCCTTCGCGATGGGCAGCCGGTGCCGTGGCCGGAGTTCGCCGTCGACGAGGCGGCGAGGATCCTTGCGGAGACCTGCGGCACGTAGCAGAGCCGAGTGGAGCGGCAGGCACGTGTGGGGCGATGGGCGCGTGCGGAGCGCTCTACCCTCCGGAGTCCTAGAGCGCCGCGAGCTTCCAGTCGATGTTGAGCTCGTCGCAGAGCCGCCCGAGCGCCTCGCGCAGCTCGGCCACGGGCGTCCGTTCGGGCACCGACACCACGAGCTCCATCTCGAACAGCGGCGCGTTGGTGTAGGGGGCGGGGCGGAGCGCCGTCTCGACGCTCTCGATGTTGACGCCGAGCTCGCCGAGCAGCTGGGCGATGGAGCGCATCAGACCAGGATGGTCCATCGCCCACGTGTTGAGCTTGTACGGCATCGCGGCCGAGACGGCCGCCTTGCGGGCGGGCTCGGCGACGCGCAGCTCCGCGTGCACGCCGGCCTCGCGTTCCAGCTGCGAGATCCCGTCGAGGACGCGGTCGATCACCTCGTCAGGGCCGGCGACCAGCATCATCATCGCGAACTGACCGTGCAGGTTGACCATGCGGCTGTCCTCGAGGTTGCCGCCGCGCTCGAGCACGTAGCGGGTGACCTCGGCGACGAGGCCGGGGCGATCGTCGCCGATCGCGGTGAGCACGGCATGGCGCGTCTCGGACATGCCGTGAGCGTAGACGCAAGCATCGGCCGCTGTAAAGGTCGGCAGGCGTGCGGCAGCGGGCTTTCTCGTGCGGCAACGGCTCTGCCCGGTGTGACAACGGCTCTGCGGCGCAAGCCGCCGTTCGGCCGCGGCGCGCGGCATGCGGTAAAGTGAAGGGTGACTACGCCTCGCGTCACCTGCCGCGCCGACCTTCATGTGCACTCGCAGTGCTCCGCCAACCCGACCAACCCGTGGATCCGCGGGCTGGGCGGACGGGAGTGCTACACCGCGCCCGAGGACGTCTACACGGCCGCCCGCGCGCGCGGCATGGACTTCGTCACCATCACCGACCACAACACGCTCGACGGCTCGTTCGCCATCGCGCACCTGCCGGGCACGTTCCTGAGCACCGAGTTCGACGCGTGGTTCCCGGAGAACGGCTGCCGCGTGCACGTGGTGGCGCTCGGCATCGACGAGGCGACCTTCGCCGCCGCACTGCAGACGCGCTCCTCGATCTACGACCTCGTCGCCTGCCTGCGCGAGGCCGGCGTGGTCCACTACCTCGCGCACCCGCTCTTCGACATGACCGGCAAGCTGACCGAGGACGTGGTCGAGAAGCTGCTGCTGCTCTTCAACGTGCTCGAGGGCCGCAACGGCGCCCGCGTGGTGCGCTGCAACGGCCTGCTGCGCGACATCGCCGGCAGCCTGACGCCCGAGCGCATCGCGGACATGGCTGAGCGCCAGGGCATCGAGCCCTACGGCGAGACCCCCTGGCGCAAGGCGCTCACCGGCGGATCCGACGACCACAGCGGCCTGTTCGTCGCCGGCGTGCACACGGTGGCGGCGTGCGACGGCACCGTCGAGGGCTTCCTCGACGCCGTCGGCGCCGGCGCAGGCGAGCTCTGCCGGCGAGGAAGGCGACGCGCGCATCCTCGCCAACAGCATCTACGCGGCCGCGTTCTGGCGCTTCCGCGAGATGCTGCGGCTCGACGACGAGCGAGCCGCGCAGGCGCGCCCTCGAGCTCGTGCGCAAAGGCTTCGGCGAGATCGGCCGCGACGTGCCCGTCCTCGACAAGACCAAGCGCGGCGTGCGCAGCATCGTGCCCGGCCTGTACCTGGACGGCGACGGGCGCGGCCCCGCGTGGGAGGAGCTGCTCGACCGCGAGATCGGCACGCTCGTCGACGACCCGGACGGCTTCTACGCCGTCGGCTCGCGGGAGCTCAACCGGCGGCTGTTCGAGGTCTCGCAGCGCCTGGCGGACGACGTCGTCAGCCTGCATCTGCAGGCGCTCCTCGACCCCGCCTCGCGCCTCGGGCTTCAAGCGCCGGCTGCAGAAGCACTACGCGGTCGCGATGGTGCACTTCCTGCAGTTGCCGCACTTCATCTCCTGGAGCATCCAGAGCCGCGACCGCGCCTCGCAGGAACGCCTGCGCCGCTACTTCCTCGGCGGCGAGCCGCCGCCGCCCAAGGTCGCCGTCTTCACCGACACGTGGGACGAAGCCGACCACGTGTCGCTCAGCGTGCGGCTCCTGGCGGAGACGGCCGTCGCGCGCGGCGTCGACCTCGAGGTCATCACGAGCACGCCCGAGCCCACCGGGCCGCTGAACGACGCCGTCAACTTCCAGGCACTGGCTACGCGACCGCTGTCGATCGACCCCGACCATCCGCTCACGACGCCGCCGATCGTCGACATCCTCGACTACCTCGAGGAGAACGACTTCACCGCCATCCACGCCAGCACCGCCGGCGGGATGGGCCTGGTCGCGATGCTGGCCGCCAAGCTGCTGCACCTGCCGATCGCGGCGACCTTCCATGCCGACCTGCCGCGCCAGGCGGAGAGGCTCCGCTCCGGAGCGTTGCTACCCGCACCTGTCGTGGCGCTACGTGCTGTGGTTCTACGGCACCATGGACGAGGTGTTCGTGCCGTCCCGCGCCACCGCCCGCGAGCTCGTCGCACGCGGGCTCGACCCGCGGCGCGTGAGCGTGCTTCCGCGCCGGGTGGACGCCGAGCTCTTCGCACCCCGACCGCCTGACGACGCTGCAACCGGCGGGCGGGGCCGCGGACGGGAGGGCGCAGGCCGCAAGGACGCCGGACGCAAGGACGACCGGCAGGAGATCGGCGGGCCGCTCCTCGGCGGCGACGGGCGCCGGCGCGAGATGGGGCGTGCCGCCCTCGCGCACGTGCTCGAGATCGTCGGCCCGCCCGAGGCGCACGGGCACGCGATCCTGGACAGTCTCGGCGCGCCGGCGCCGCAGCCCGGCTGGCGGCATCCCGGCGCGATCCGGCGTGCCATGCGGCGGCGCCCGGCCGGCGGCGGCCGCCGTCAGGCGGGCCGCCGCGGGCCGGGCGCCGGGAGAGACTAGCGGCCGGAGCGGCGCGAGGGGGGCCGGGCCGCCCGGACGACTCGTCTCGAGCCGATGGGCCGTGAATGGGCCGGCCCAGGCTAGCTAGCCGGTCCTGTTGTGGGCCGGCGCTTCGGTCACTCCGCTTCGGCGAGCAGCGCGTAGATGCGCTTGCGCGCCTCCGCGAGGATCTCGATCGTCTTGTCGACCTGCTCGGCCGTGCCTGCAGTGCCGACCTGCTTGATCGCCGCGCCGATCTGGAACATCGCCCTGCCGAGCTTGAAGCGCGGATCCTCGGACCCGGCCTCGTCGCTCTCCCACGGCGTGCCGAAACGCTCCTTGCTCTGCTCCGCTTCGGCCTTGCCCTCGTCGGTGAGCGCGAACACGCGCCGGCCTTCGATCTCCTCACCCTTCACGAACCCCTGATCCTCCAGGAGCTGCAGGGTCGGGTAGACCGAACCGGGGCTGGGACGCCACATGCCGCCGCTGCGCTCCTCGAGCCGCTGCATGATCTGGTAGCCGTGCATCGGCTCTTCGGACAGCACCGACAGGATCGCGGCGCGCACGTTGCCGCGGCGCGCCCGCGACCAGGGGCCGCGGCCGCCGTGCGGGCCGAAGCCGTGCGGGCCGAAGCCGTGCGGGCCGCGGCCGAACTTGGAACGGCCCTGCCCGTGCATCTCGCCCGGGCCGCCGCAGCGCCCGAACGCCGTCCTCGGATCGCGTCTCGGGTCGTTCATCGTTGACTCTCTCATTGGAACCTCCGCTGGAACCTGTTCGTTTCGATGGTGTGTAACGCTGTAACGCGATATATCGTAACGCATCGTTCCCGGAAGTCAAGAGGGCCAAACCAGCGATGGGGTAGAATCCGCGGACCATGATCGCCTATCACGACACTCGTGGGCTCATCGACCAGCCGCGCACGTTCACCGAGGCCATCCTCGAGGGGATCGCGCCGGGCGGCGGGCTCTTCGTGCCCGAGCGGCTGCCCGGGCTTCACGGTCGACGAGATCGTCGCGCTGGCGGAGCTGCCCTACCACGAGCGCGCCGCGCGCGTGTACGAGGCGTTCGAGCTCGACGTGGAGGCCGCGCGCACGCGCGAGATCGCGGCCGACGCGTACGGCGCCAACTTCGACGACCCGGCGATCGCGCCGGTACGCGAGGTCGCGCCGGGCCGGTTCGTGCTCGAGCTCTGGCACGGCCCCACGCTCGCCTTCAAGGACATGGCGCTCCAGTGCATGCCGCTCTACTTCAGCCAGGCGCTCGAGCAAGCGCACGCGAGCGGGGCGACGAGGCTGGACTTCCTGATCCTCGTCGCCACGAGCGGCGACACCGGCGTGGCGGCGCTCAACGGCTTCGCCGATCGCGCCAACACGCGCATCGTCGTGTACTACCCGGACGCCGGCGTCTCGGCGCTGCAGGAGCTGCAGATGGTGACGCAGCCCGGCGGCAACCTCAGCGTCTTCCGCCTGGACGGCGACTTCGACGCCTGCCAGAACTCGGTGAAGGCGGTCTTCGACGACGCCGGGTTCGCCGAGGAGCTGGCGGGCCGGCACGGCCTGGCGCTCTCCTCGGCGAACTCGATCAACTGGGGCCGGCTCATGCCCCAGATCGTCTACTACGTGAGCGCCTACGCCGACATGGCCGCCGGCGGGCACGTCGTGCCCGGCGGCCCCCTCGACGTCTGCGTCCCCACCGGCAACTTCGGCAACATCCTCGCGGCGCACTACGCCAGGCTCATGGGCGTGCCGCTCGGCCGGCTGCTCTGCGCCAGCAACAGCAACAACGTGCTCGCCGACTTCATCGCGACGGGCGTCTACGACATCTCCGCGCGACGGCTCGTCAAGACGCCGTCGCCGTCGATGGACATCCTCATCTCGTCCAACCTCGAGCGTCTGCTGTACCACCTCTGCGAGGACCCGGTGCTCATCGCCGGCTGGATGAAGTCGCTGCGCGAGACGGGCCGTTTCGCGGTCGACGACGTGACGCGCGGCAGGCTCCAGGCGGAGCTCACCGGCGCCTGGGTGGACAACGACACCTGCCTCGCGACGATCGGTGAGGTGCACCGCGAGCACGACTACCTTCTCGACCCGCACACGGCGGTGGCGTGGAAGGTCGCCGCGGAGCTCGGCGACGAGACTGCTCCAGTGCTGATCGCGAGCACCGCGCACTGGAGCAAGTTCGCCGCCGACGTCGTCCGCGGCCTGCGCGGCGTGGCGGCCGGCGCGCCGATCCCCGGCGAGACCGATGACCTGGCGCTGCTGGACCGCGTCGTCGAGCTTGCGCCCAGCGCTTCGATCCCGCCGCAGCTCGCGACGGTCCGCATGCGGCCGCGCCGCTTCGACGCCCGTGTCGCCGGCGGCCGCGAGTCCGTGGAGACCAGCCTGCGCGGCTGGCTGGCCGGGGCTTGAGCGGCCGGGAGTGAACGCTGGAATAGCAGCGGGAGTGGGCTCACCCCCAGCGACACCCGCCGCCCCGGCTTGTGCGCCGACCGCGGGCTCGACCGTCCCCGCGCGCTCGAACCTTGTCCTGCTCACGCTCATCCTGGTGGCGTCGGTCGCCAACCTCAATCTGGCGGTGGCCAACGTCGCGCTGCCGGACATCGGCAAGGCCTTCAACGCCTCGCAGACGCAGCTCGACCTCGTGGCCGTGGCCTACTCGCTCGGCCTGGCCGCCTCTGTGCTCTACTTCGGCGCCATCGGCGACCGCTACGGGCGCAAGCTCCTCCTCGTCATCGGCATGGCGCTCTCCCTGCCGGCCGCGCTGCTCGCGGCGTTCGCGCCGTCCGTCCAAGTGCTCATGGCCGGCCGCGTGCTCGGCGGGCTCGCGGCCGGCATGGCCTACCCGACGACGCTGGCGCTCATCACGGCGCTGTGGTCCGGGCCGGCGCGCACCAAGTCGATCGCCCTGTGGTCCGGCATCGGCGGCGCCATGTCCGCCCTGGGCTCGCTCCTCGCCGGGGCGCTGCTCTTGCACTTCTTCTGGGGCTCCGTCTTTCTCGTCACCATCCCCATCGCCGTGGCCGGGCTCGTTCTCTCGCTCGTCCTCGTGCCGGCCCACGTCAATGAGGCCACGGAGCCCGTCGACAACATCGGCGGCGTGCTCTCGATCTTCTTCGTGGCGGCGTTGGTGCTGGCGATCAACTTCGCGCCCGAACCCGGCATGAGCACGCGCGCGCTCCTGCTCGCCGCCATCGCCCTCACCGCCGGCATCGCCTTCTTCGTGCGGCAGCGCCGGGCGCGGAATCCGCTGTACGATCTCAAGGTTGCCGGACGACGGCCGTTCTGGGTCGCCGCCCTCGCCGGCATCATCGTCTTCGGCACGCTCATGGGAGCACTGTTCGTCGGGCAGCAGTTCCTGCAGAACGTGCTCGGCTACTCGACGCTCAAGGCGGGCGCAGCGATCCTGCCCGCTGCCGTCTTCATGGTCGTCGCGGCGCCGGTCTCGGCGCGGCTCATCCTGCGCTTCGGCTCGCGGATCACGCTGCTCGCCGGCGACGTGTTCTGCCTTCTTGGCTTCGTCGTGATGCTCGTGCTGTGGACCGAGGGCAGCCGCTACTGGCAGGTCGCCCTCGCCTTCTCCTGCGTCGGCATAGGGGTCGGCCTTGCCGGCACGCCGGCCGCGCGCGCGCTCACCGGCTCGGTACCGGTGCGGCGCGTCGGCATGGCCTCCGGCACCGCCGATCTGCAGCGCGACCTCGGCGGCGCAATCATGCAGTCGATCCTTGGCGCCGTCCTGACCGCGGGCTACGCGGCGGCCTTCGCCGCGGCCATCGCTTCATCGCCAAACGGCAAGAACGTCTCGCAGAGCGTCCAGGCGGAACTGCAGAAGTCGTTCGCCAGCGCCGAAGCTGTCGCCGGGCAGTACCCGCAGTACGCGACCCAGATCACTGCGGCGGCGAAGACGTCATTCCTTCAGGGCGCGAACTGGGCGTACGCGACGGGGATTGCCGCCATGCTCGGCGGCATGGCGCTCGTGTTCTTCCTCTTCCCCAGGAAGGAACGCGAGCTTGAGCTGCGCGACTCCTACCAGGCGGAGAACGTGCGAGCCGACGCGTAGGCTCCCGCGCGACGGTGTCGGCGTTCCTGTGCCGGGTATGGTTGCCCTCAAACCGCGACGGAGGAGGGTGATCGGTTGGCGAGCGCAGCACCCCAGCAGGCCGAAGCGACGACGGAGGCCCACTACCCGCGCGGGCTCTACGTGCACGTCATCATCGTCTCGCTCATCGGCGGCTTCGCCGTTATGGGCTGGTTCGTCCTCTACGACTGGCTGAACAAGCTCATCTGGGACAACAGCTACGTGACCGCGCACGCATGGATGTTCGCGGTCATCTGTCTGCCCTTCTCCCTGCTTGTCGGGCTGCTTGTGAAGTACGCCAAGGCGCCGAGCAACCTCGACGGTTCGATGCTCGACAGCCTCACCGGCGACGTCGTGGCGCTGAAGTGGAAGGACCTGCCGGCCACCGTCGCCACGTCGCTCGCCTCGCTGTTCTCCGGCGCCGTGCTCGGACCCGAAGGCGCGATCGGCAACATCGCCAGCAAGGTCGCTGCGATGTACTGCGACCTGTTCAAGATCCCGGCCGACCGCCGCCCCAAGCTCATCTTCGCCAGCGTCGCCTCCGGCTACAACGGGCTCCTCGAGAACCCTGTGTTCACTGCCGTGCTGGGTACGGAGATTGCGGGGACCAAGGAGGAGGGCCTCTCCACACTCCCGGCCGCGCTCATCGGCGGCGGCGTAGGCTACGGCGTCTTCCTGCTGCTCCACGAGGCCGGGTTCGCCAACTTCCTGCACCTGCCGCCCGTACAGAGCTTCCGCGTGCTCGACGCCTTCCTCATGGTCCCGCTCGCGCTGCTCGGCCTCGTGCTCGCCGTGCTCACCGGCCTCTTCATGAAGGTCTCGGCGGCCTTCTTCGACCGGTTCAAGAAGCGCATCGTGACCCGCGCGCTCATCGCAGGCGCGATCTTCAGCGTCGTCGGCGTTCTCGCTCCGGTCGTCATGTTCTCGGGTGAGACGCAGGTGCAGACGGTGATCAAGGGTGCGGCCGGCTACGGCTTCGCGCTCCTCCTGGTGATGGCGGTCGGCAAGTTGGCGCTCATGTCGGTGGGCTTCAAGAGCGGCTTCCTCGGAGGACCGACGTTCCCGCTCGTCTTCGCCTCCGTGAGCGTGGCCCTGGCCCTGAACCAGGTGTTCACGAGCATGCCGATCGCGATCCTCGTCGCCGGCATCATGAGCGGCGCGGTCTACGCGCTCTTCCGCACGCCGCTGATGGTCGTCCTGCTGACGGCCTTCATGCTGGACGCCAAGCCAGACCTCATCGCCCTCATCGTGCTGGCGGTGGCGACGGTGATGATCGCCATGCCGCCGCTGCAGCAGCGCATGGCGGCACGGCAGGCCAAGAAGGCGGCCAGTGGCCCGCCCGTCGCTCCGCCGCAGGCGCCGCACACCTCGTGACGCCCGAGCGAACATCGGGCCGATGAGCGCTTCTCAGATCCTCCTCGGCATCGCGCTGACCGTCGGCCTCGCCGTCTCCGCCCCTCTTGTCGCGCTCGGCATCGCAGGGGAGGACAAGCTGCCGCCGGCGACGGTCCTCGTGATCGTAGGGACCGTCGCCATCCGCGGGCTCTCCGCGAGCCCCTCTCGCCAAGACGCTGCGCCTCCGCGAGCGTGGGGCGGGGCCCGGCCATTGAACGCACGACAGGATCGGCTGGAGAGGAAGTGACAGATGTGGCAGACGCGGCAGACAAGGAACGCAGGATCATCGGAGCCACGATCGGCGGTGCTGTCGGCGGTGCTGTCGGCGCGACCCTTGGCGGCCGCATCGGCGGTTCTGTCGGAGCCGGAGTGAGCTCTTTTGTAGGACACTGGGTGGAGCGCTGGCTGCGGAAGGCAGCAGCGCGGCGCTCCGGGATCGGAGCAGAAGTCGGGCCGGTGCGTTGACGCGCACAGCAGGTTGACGTGAGCGGAGGATCTTGAATCCGGCGATGCCTGGCGCCGCGAGCGCGCCGCGACTCACGTACCTCGGTCACGGCTCGGTGCTGGTCGAGATGGACGGCGTGCGCGTGCTCACCGATCCGGTGCTGCGCCGCTGGATCGGGCCGCTGCTCCGCCGCGGCCCGCTGCCCGGCGCCGAGGTCACTCGAGATCTCGACGCCGTGCTCATCACGCACCTCCATCCAGACCACCTCGACGTCGCCTCACTGCGCCTGCTAAGCGGCGATCCGCTCATCCTCGTGCCCGGCCACGGCGTCGCGTACCTGCGCGACCGCGGGTTTGGGCGGGTGGTGGGCGTGACGCGCGACGACGAATCCGCGGTAGGCCCGCTCGTCGTCGTCGCGACGGAGGCCAACCATTCCGGCCGCCGTCACTCGACCGGCGGCGCGGGCGAGGCGCTCGGCTTCGTCGTCCGCGGGCAGCGCTCCATCTACGTCGCCGGTGACACCGGTCTCTTCCCCGGGATGGCCGGCCTCGCGCCCGACCTCGACGTCGCCTGCCTGCCGGTCGACGGCTGGGGGCCGCGGCTGCCGGAGGACCACCTCGACCCGCTCCGGGCAGCGCAGGCGCTGGCGATGCTCGAACCCCGCATCGCCGTGCCGATCCACTGGGGCACGTACTACCCGCCGGCACTCGCCGAGGTGTGGCGCGGGCGGAGGACACTGCCCCCGCGCACGTTCGCCGGCCACGCCGCTCGCCTCGCGCCGCGAGTCGAGGTGCGCGTGCTCGATATCGGCGAGGGGTTCGAGGTGCCGGCGGGCGACTAGGCGCGGGCCGGCTCGCCGCCGGCGATCGGGGCGCCGTCCGCGTCCCCGGCGCTCGACGAATCCGCGTCCCCCTGAAGCGCCCGGCGCCAGCCGAGCAGCACCTTGTGCGCCGCCTCGGCGCCGATGATCGGGCCGTTGGGCACGGGCAGGCGAGCCGGATGCAGCAGGAACGGCCTCGTCTGCGGCCCGCCCATCCCCCCGTGGAACGAGATGAGCTCCTCGAAGGCGCAGCCCTCGTCGATCTGCTCGTCGTAGAAGCTGTTGACCATGATGTCGGCCACGTGGGCGAAGCCGTCGGTGCGCAGCAGGTGGCGAGCAGCCGTGGACGAGAACGGCGCCAGCGGATCCTCGCCCTCCACGCGCCCCTCGGCGAGGTAGTTGGCGCCGCGCGCGCCGAGCGCCACGGCGCCGTGCTCCGCCGAGCGGAGCAGCAGCCAACCGACGTGCGGGTGCTCGCGCAGCGCCGGCAGCAATCCCGGGTGCCGCTCCTCGATCTCCTCGAGCGTCAGCCGCCGCGGCTCCTCCATGAGGTACACGAGGCCGAGGTTGCCGGAGCCGAGCACCACGGCCTCGCGGCCGCCCACGTCGCTCTTCGCGGCCGCCTTCTGCCTGCGGCCGGTGGCCTCGCGCACCGCCTTGCCGACGGCGGTGTCGTTCTCGTCGCCGCCCTGGAGCGGCGCGACGGCGCCGCCGCGCGAGGTTCCGCTCCACCAGGTCGTTCAGGCCGAAGCCGTTGCGCTGCAGGAACGTGGCGCCCTGGGTCTGGCCGTGGTCCGACAGCACGACGATCTCGTACGGGCGCGCGGCATACTGGCGTGCGCGCGCGATGCGCCCGAACTGCTGGTCGATCTTGCGCAGGACCTCCATCGTGTCGGAGCGCTCCAGCCCGGAGTGGTGGGCGACCTCGTCGTAGCCCGCAAAGCACGCGTACACGGCCGGCACGCCCTTCATCATGTCGCTGATGACGCTGAACACCGTGAGGTCGCGCACGAACACGGCCAGACCGGCGCGCACCAGGCTGTACTCGAGCGGGCGGCGGCCGCGGGGCCGCACGTCGCGGCGGGCCGCTTTGGCCGCCGCCGTCCACTCGATGACGAGCTCGTAGATGAACAGGACGAGGGTGCGCGTGATGTTGTAGCCGTCGGCGAGATAGGCGCGATAGCCGGGGTTCGCCCTCTTCTCCGCCTCGATGCGGCTCACGGTGAGGATGACGTGGTCGGCCTCGCCGGACAGGAGGTTGCTGCGACTGGCGCCGCCGCCGGCCAGCAGCCCGTGCCCGCTGGAGTGCCGCTCCTCGATGAGGGCGCAGTCCGGAGGGGCGGAGCAGGTCATCACGCGGCCGGACTCCTTCTCGACCCAGCGGAACGCCGGGATGTCGTCGTTGGATCCCATCAGCAGCCCGGCCTGCGAGGCGCCGGTCTGCGACGAGAGGTCGGTCTCCCACTCGTCGAGGCGGTGGGAGCCGTCCGCCACCCAGCGCGCCATCTCGGGGGCGTGCCCGTCACGCATGGCGCGCTGCAGCACCGGCCGGGCGAGCCCGTCGATCTCCAGGTAGACGATGCCCGGGACGTCGGTGACCACGCGCTCGCGGGAGCGCCGGGCGACCCGCTGCGTGACGCGCAGACCGTAGACGTCGTCATCGTTCGTGCCCAGGAGGACTTCGAGCGCCACGGTGACCGCGGCTGCGACCAGTGAGACGAGGAGCGCCTGCCAGTACGAGGGGATGGTGAAGGTCTTGTCCGACAGGTCGGCGGCGACCTTGACCATCCACGCGTCGAGCAGCAGGACGAGCAGGAACCCGGCGGCGAGCATGTACGGCAGGCGCAACGCGGCGACGAGCGGCGGCAGGAAGGCGTTGAGCACCGCGATGAGCGCCGCCGCCCCGAGCGCGCCAAAGGCGCCCTCGATCTTGACGCCGGGCACGAGCAGCGCCGCGATGTACAGAGCGAGCGCGCTGGTGAGCCACTGGAGCAGCAGCCACCGAGGGCGCAGCCTGGGCCGTCCCGGCCGCCACTGCGGCCTCACGTCATAGGAGCTTTCGTCCTCCGTCGACATTCGACGATCCCCCTCGCGCAGGGCAGGGCCGGCCCTGCCCTCGCGCTCGTCTCAGCCTGCCGCCGGGTCCCCACCCGCGAGACCCGGGATGTTGTCCTTCAGGATGCCCCGGATGATGCGCTCGAGGCCGTCGATGGCTTCCGCCTCGTCCATGTCCACGATCCCGGCTGCCGGCAGCACCCAGGACTCGGTGGCGCCCCATCCGAGGAACAGCGCCGTGATGCAGGCGATCACGAAGCGGGGGTCGAGATCGTCGGCGGTCCGCCCCCCCGGCGCCGCCGCGGCGACCGACTGCTGCGCCAGCTCGACGAGCCTCTCGACCGATACGAACCTGCCCGGAGTCTGAGCGTAGGGCACGTCATGGAGCGCCGAGTCCGCGAGAAGGCGGACGTAGCGGCGGCGATTAGTGAGCCCCTCCCGCATGATGAGACCCGTGGTCTCCAGGAGGTCCGGGTTGTCTGGCGCCGCAGCCAGCATCATGCCTTGGTTGCCCGACAGGACGGCGCGGAAGATCTCGGCCTTGCTGCCGAGGTAGCGGTGGACGAGCGCGTGCGACACGCCGGCGCGCTCGGCGATGGCGCGAACGGTGACGGAGTCGTAGCCGTCGGCGGCGAAGAGCTCCTCCGCGGCGTCGAGGATGACCGCGGTGGTGGCTGCACGCCCCCCTCGCGACGAAGCCTTCGTGTGCTTGCGCGGCACCCGCATCACCTTCTTCTTGCCATTGAGTCGCCAAGCTGACGCCGATGCTACTCCTTACGCGCGCACGACGTCAGACCGACGGTTGAGCCACGACGATCATCGCGGGAGACGCGTCAGCGAACGGCGAGCGGTCGTAGTCGCCGTAGAGGGCGACGAGGCTGAAGCCGGCGCGGACGAGCAGATGCTCTAGCTCGTAGCGGAAGATGTAGCGCAGTGAGATGGCCTCACTGAAGCGCTGCGTCGCGCCGTCGGCCGCGATGATCTCGAACGTCACTTCGCAGTCGCTCCACTGCTGCGAGCGCTCGTAGCCGGTCACCGTGACCCACCAGCGGATCCGCCGCCCGCCGGTCCAGTCCACGAGCTCGGCCGTGGCCTCACCGCCGGCCGCCTCGTCGCCGGCGTAGGCGGCCGGCGCGGGATCGGGGTTGGGCAGGTCGAGCACCAACACGCCGCGCGGCCGCAGGTGGGCGCGGCAGCGGTCGAGGCACGCCAGCTGCTGCTCGACCGTGCGCAGCTGCTGGAAGCCGCCGAACGGGCACGTGATGGCCGCGAAGCGGCGGCCGAGATCGAACGACGTCATGTCCGCCTCGACCAGCCCCACGCGCCCGCGCACCTCCGGCGGCTCGGACCGAAGCCTCTCGCGGCAGCGCGCGAGCATGTCCGCGGAGAGGTCCAGCCCGGTGATCTCGCAGCCGGCCCGCGCCAGCGGGAGCAGCACGCGGCCCGTGCCGCACCCGAGCTCGAGGACCGGCCCGCTCGCATCGGCGGCGATCGCCTGCCAGAACGGGCCGTCGGCGCGGTCCGCGTAGACGGCGTCGTAGAGCGCGGGGAAGTCGATGCCTTGGGTGGCGTTCTGGTCGTCCATGGGCCCTTTCGATCCGCTCGGCGCGCCCGCCGTCCGCCGCCGATGGTACACGAAGACTCCGTGCTGGACTTGTCCTTTACCCGTTGGTTACCATCGGCCAACGCCAGAGGTTACGGGAGGTAGCCCGGGGGTATCTGGCACCTAGTGCGCGGGGCATGGCGAAGCCGCGCTCACGTCGTGAAACGGACCAAGGAGGAGAGCATGCCATTCCTTTTGCGCGCTGCCATCGTGGGCGGAGCGGCCTATCACGTGGGGAAGAAGGTGCAGACGGGGCGCGACCAGGACGCCGCGCAGCAGCAGCAGATCGACGACTTGCAGGCTCAGCAGGCGCAACAGGCTCCGGCGGCTCCCGCAGCGGCGGCCCCCAGCCAGGAGGACGCCATGGCCCAGCTGACGCAGCTCAAGTCGCTGCTCGATCAGGGCGTGCTCACGCAAGCTGAGTTCGACATGCAGAAGTCCAAGATCCTGGCGAGCATGTGACCGGTCAGGACGCGATCCAACCTCAAGGAGGAACGATGGCACTTGGTCCGGTACAACTCCTGACCGTAGGCTTCGACGAACCGAACTTCACCGGCGCGATCATGGATGAGTTCAAGCGCCTCGCAGCACACGACATCGTGCGCCTGGTCGACGTGCTCATTGTCGCCAAGGACGACGCCGGCAACGTCACGCAGGTGGAGATGAGCGACCGCCCCGAGCTCGAGGAGTACGGCGCCCTTGCCGGCGCCCTCCTGGGTCTCGGCGCCGCCGGCGAGGAAGGCATGGTCGCCGGTGCCGAGCTGGGCGCCGAGGCGATGGCGGACGGCCGCATGTACGACCCCGAGGAAGTCTGGGTGCTCGCCGATGAGATCCCACCGGGCATGACGGCCGCGATCGTCATGCTCGAGCATCGCTGGGCGATCCCGCTCCGCGAGGCCATCACCGACGCCGGCGGAGCCGTGCTGGTGGACGAGTGGGTCCACCCCGAGGATCTCGTGCGCTACGGCGCCGAGGCGGCGGAGTAAGAGGGAGGCAGACCGTGTACTCTTCGACGGGGGCGGCCAAGGGCCGCCCCCGTCGCGTTCCGCTCTCGGTCGCACGTTTCGCGTGCGACGATCTGGAGTGGCGCCGCCGCGATGGCGCCAGCGCGGTACAGACGCGCGGCCGACGATCAACGCAACCGCCCGTGTGAATCTCCAACGTCTGAGTTACCATCGGGTAACGCCGCTGGCGACGCAGGCGTTTGACCGATAGACCATGCGCATGCGTGGAGCGCGAGACGGGCCGGTTCACCAATGGAGGTCAGGATGGCGATAGTCGAGTACCCAGACGGCGCGGCCTTCCCGGGGGTGATAGGCCGCACCACGGATGAGTCGAGCCCGGCGTGGCCGGCGCCGATCCGGGCCGACAAGGGCGCCCCCAACGTCCTGTTCGTCGTGCTGGACGACACGGGCTTCGGCAACCTGGGCTGCTACGGCAGCCCGATCGAGACACCGAACTTCGACGCGCTCGCCGCCGACGGCCTGCGCTTCAACAACATGCACACCACGGCGCTGTGCTCGCCGAGCCGCTCCTGCATCGTCACGGGACGCAACCACCACAGCAACGGCATGGCCGCGATCACCGAGCTCGCCTCCGGCTACCCCGGCTACAACGGCGTCGTCCCCTTCGAGAACGGCATGCTCTCGGAGATGCTGCTGGAGCACGGCTACAACACCTACATGGTCGGCAAGTGGCACCTGACGCCGAGCAACCAGGAGACCGCGGCCGGTCCCTATACGCGCTGGCCGCTGGCGCGCGGCTTCGAGCGCTTCTACGGCTTCCTCGGCGGCGACACGAGCCAGTGGTATCCCGACCTCGTCTACGACAACCACCAGGTCGAGCCGCCGGCGACGCCCGAAGAGGGCTACCACCTCACCCCGGACCTCATCGACAAGTCGATCGAGTTCATCGCCGACGCGAGGCAGATCGACCCCGACAAGCCCTTCTACCTGCACCTCTGCTTCGGCGCCACGCACGCGCCGCACCACGTGCCCAAGGAATGGGCCGACAAGTACGCCGGCAAGTTCGACGACGGCTGGGACGCCTACCGCGAGAAGACCTTCGCCCGCCAGAAGGAGCTCGGCATCGTCCCCGAGGGCGCCGAGCTCTCGCGCCACGACCCGGACGTCCCCGACTGGGACGTCGCTGCCGCCGGAGGCTCGCAAGCTCTACAGCCGCATGATGGAGGTGTTCGCCGGCTTCCTCAGCCACACCGACCATCACCTCGGCCGTCTGCTCGACTACCTGCGCGCTCAGGGCGTCCTCGACAACACCATCGTCATGGTGATCTCCGACAACGGCGCCAGCGCCGAGGGCGGCCCCACCGGGACGACCAACGAGGCGCAGTTCTTCAACAACGCCCAGGAGCCGCTCGAGGAGAGCCTCAAGGTCATCGACGAGATCGGCGGCCCCAAGCACTTCAACCACTACCCCTGGGGCTGGACTTGGGCCGGCAACACGCCCTTCCGGCGCTGGAAGCGCGAGACCTACCGCGGCGGCGCCTGCGACCCGTTCATCGTCTCCTGGCCGGCGGGCATCAAGGCCAAGGGCGAGGTCAGGGACCAGTACGCGCACATCATCGACATGGTGCCGACCGTCCTCGACCTGCTGGGCCTCGAGCCGCCGGCGACCATCAGGGGCGTCACGCAGTCGCCGATCCAGGGCGTGAGCTTCGCGCACACGCTCGACGACGCCGCCGCCGCCAGCGACGCACCACACCCAGTACTTCGAGATGCTCGGCCACCGCGCCATCTACCACGACGGCTGGCGGGCGGTCTGCCCCTGGCCGGGCCCGTCGTTCACCGAGGCCGGCGTCGGCTTCGGGCAGCCGATCTCCGCGGAGAAGCTCTCGGAGCTCGACGCCAAGGGCTGGGAGCTCTACCACATCGACGAGGACTTCGCCGAGAACCACGACGTCGCCGAGGAGAACCGCGACAAGCTCATCGCCCTCATCGCGACCTGGTACGTCGAGGCCGGCAAGTACGACGTCATGCCGGTCGACGGCAGCGGCCTCGCGCGCATGATCGCCGAGAAGCCGCTGGTGGCCGTGCCCCGCGAGAGCTACACCTACAGGCCGGGGACGCAGTCGGTGCCGTTCTTCGCGGCGCCGCGGCTGATGAACCGGCCGCACAGCATCACGGCGAGCGTCGAGATCCCCGGCGGGGGCGCCGAGGGCGTGCTGCTCAGCCAGGGCAGCGCCGCAGGCGGCTACTCGCTCTACATGAAGGAAGGCAAGCTCCACTACGTGCACAACTGGGTCGGCAGGGCGCTCTACTCGGTTGCATCGGAGGCGGACGTGCCGGCCGGCAAGCACGACCTGCGCTTCGAGTTCGAGCCGACGGGCAAACCGGACCTGCCGCACGGCAAGGGCGCACCCGGGCGGCTGCAGCTCTACGTCGACGGCGCCCTTGTCGCCAACGCCGAGGCGCCGACGACGACGCCCTTCATCCTCAACCCCGGCGCCCTGACCTGCGGCGCCAACCCAGGCTCCCCGGTCACGCCGGACTACCCGAGCCCGTTCAAGTTCACCGGGACGCTCAACGAGGTGACCGTCGACGTGAGCGGCGAGCTGATCCACGACCCCGAGGCCGAGCTGCGCGCGCACATGGCGCGGCAGTAGGCGCGAAGAGAGGCAGCATCATGACTGACGACATCGAGAAGACCCTCGAGGACATCGAGGCATTGTTCGCGCAGACCGCGCGCGAGATGACCTGCGCCGGCGACAAGGTGACGTTCCACGGCCTCTCGCCCGCAACCCTGTACTTCTCCGACCGCCCGCAGCGCGTGGTCGGGCACCTCACGACCAAGAAGTTCGTCGAGGAGTGGGGCCTGGGCGAGAACAGCTTCGCCGCGGACCCGCCGAACGCCGTGATCTCGTTCGTGGAGAAGGGCGACCAGACCCCCGAGGACGCGATCGTCGTCCTCAAGGACCCGCAGCTCGACGGCGACAAGCTCACCTACACGGTGGACATGCTCGAGGGCACCTTGCCGCCAAAGGGCGAGCTCGTCTCCGTGTTCATCGACCCCTTCGGCCGGCCGCTCTCGCCGGTCTCGCTGGCTGGCATGAACCGGCGCTCGCGGCGCAGGGGACGCTGACCGACAAAGCCCTGCGGGATCGGCCGGGCGCCACGCTCCATGCCCGGCCGGCGCAAGGCACGCAAGAAGAGCTCGATGCGAAGGGGGCGGCCTCACGGCCGCCCCCTTCGCATCGTCCGATCTTGTGTCGTCCCGTCTTGTGTCGTCCCGTCTCGCGCCGGGGCGGCAGACCGTCCGCCCGCCGGCGCGGCCTCCTAGGCCTCCTGCTTCTTGGTCTCCGCGAGGCCCTTCTTGAGCTGGTCGGCGGTCTCCTTGTCGGCCTTCTTGATCGCCTTCTTGTCGGCCTTGGCCAGCTCGCGCTCGACCTCGTCGACCCAGATCTCCTCGAAGACCGCGACCACGCCTGAGGTGCCGGGTGGGACGACGGCCTCGACGTCGCTGGCGATGCCCTTCTCGTCGTGGTGCTTGGCGAGCTTGCCGACCAGGCCGCCGATGACGCCGCCGACGACCATGGCGCCGAGCAGCGGCGGCGCGAAGAGGCCGAGGACGAAGCCGCCGGCCACGCCGATCGTCGAGCCCTTGAAGACATCGTGGTCGCCGCTCTCCTTGACGTGCATCGTGCCGTCGGCGTCACGGCTGATGAGGATCGCGCCGTCGATGAAGACGATGCCCTGGCGCTGCGCCTTCTTGAGAGCGTCAAAGTCCGCCTTTGCCGCCGCCGGGTCGGCGTAGCCGGCGATGTACAGGTCGAGTGGTGCGTCGCTCATGGTCCCTCCAGAGTCGTGGTTGTGCCTGTCTGTCTCATGTCGCGGAGCCGGGCGCCCGCCCGGCGAGATGTGTCACAAGGATGTAGACGCTCACCAGCAGCACCCACGCCGGGAAGACCAGGACGACCCACGGGGACTGCGTCACGATGAGGAGCAGGACGAGCGCCACCACGTACGTGAGCAGTGCCATCCACTTGGGCATCACGCCGGTCCGCAGCCACAGCGTCGCCTGGGAGATCTGGAACACCGCCGCCATCCGCAGGGCGTAGATGTTGAAGATCTGAGCGACGATCTGGCGAGCGTAGAGGTAGGTGCTGCTGGCGACGAACTCCGACGGGTGGCTGGCGTAGCTCGCGACGATCGCCCCGGCCGAGGCGGCGGCCGCGAACACCATGGCGAGGAAGAGCAGGCCGCTGCCGAGGAACACGGTCGCGAAGAACTGGTCCTCGAAGCGGCCGAGACGCTCCCGGGCCACGGCGATGAACCAGAGGAAGAACAGCCCCGCGAAAGGCACGAGCGCAAGCGCAAACTTGAGCTCCCCGGCGCCGGTCTCGAGCCAGCTGCCGCTTTCGTTGCTGAGGTCGGCCACGCTGCGCCTGATGAGTGTCACGCTCAGGCCGAACAGCACCGCGAAGAGGATGCCGGCGATGGCGCCGGCAATGGGCGTCGCGGCCCGGCGCGCGACCTTCGCCGCATCCAGGTCGGGGGCTTTGGGCGCGCTCATTTGCCGCTCACTCGCTGAGTCCGGCGACTGCGCAGAGAGCTCGCGCGGCCGCCGGTCAGCTGCTGCGCCCCAGCCACCTGCGCACCGTGCGAACGGGCAGGAGCAGGTAGACGCCGATGAGGAAATACAGGACCAGACCGACGTACGGCTGGACGAGGCCCAGCGCCGAGGCGACGGCGTAGAAGACGAGGCTCGGCGCCAGCTTGTACGTCACGCGCCTCTCTTCCGTGCGCTCCTCGGCGGCGTCGCCGCCGAACAGACCCTCGCGCTCCGCGTACTTGCCCAGCACGATCAGCATCAGGCTCATCAGGAACAGGATGATGCCGAAGAACGCCACCGCCGTGCGCTGGCCGCCGTGCTCCGGCTCTACCAGCTGGAGATACTCCTGCATCACCTTGGCCGGGTACGGCAGGAAGCCGACGAACAGCAGGAGCAGAAGGTTCAGCCGCAGGAACCCGGCGTCGACGCGCTCGAGCGCCTCGGTCAGGGCGCTGTGCTCGATCCAGACGATGCCGATGGACATGAAGGCGATGAAGTAGGACAGGTAGACGGGCCGTTCACGGACGAGCTCCGACAGCAGGTGGCCACCGGCGTGGTGCGGCACCGCGATCTCGATGACCAGAAGCGTGATGGCGATGGCGAAGACGCCGTCGCTGAACGCCTCGAGACGTCCCTTGGCTCTGACTTCCGTAGTCAATCGATCCGCCATCTACCCCACCTCCCCGGTCAGATTACCATGATGTGCACCACGCGCCGGCGCCGTGAACGACTCTGGCACGTCACGAGCGCGCGGGGCGGCCGCATGGGCCACCCCGCGCGCTCGACATCGAAGCGATTTCTCTTGCGCTGCTGGTCAGACCGCCCGCGACGAACCTGGGACGCGGTCGCGGTTGCCCCACGCCCCGCCGCTCCAGAAGCCGACGTCGACCACGATGGCCAGCCCGACCCAGAGCCAGTCGAGACCGTTGACCCCGCCGGGGGACACGATCACCCACATCATCGTGGTCCACGGCGCGAAGATGATGCCCAGGATGGGCCAGAGGGCGGAACTGAAGGCGGCGTTCCAGCGTGCCGGCTGTGCGATCCACCAGACGACGTCGACGGCCCGCGCACCGAGCAGGAACAGGATCGTGAAGAGGCAGCACATAGTGTCTCCGTTCGAGTTATCGCGGCGGGACCGCAGCCCCCGGTCCCGGCGCCCCCGTGCATGACATGACGCGACGTGGACGCAAGTTACCAGACGGTCACCGCAACGCGCAATGGCACGATGCAGTCGTCCGTCTCACTACTCGTGATCGATCCACATCAAGTCCGGATGGAAGTCGTAGCCCCAAGGGAGGCCGGCATTCTTCCAGCCATTCCGCATGTGCTTGCCATGGAACACGCTCCCGGGGTCGTCGACCCGGTCGCCCTCAAAGCCATTGACCACGTTGTAGACACGCGTGAACCCAGCCTGGGCAAGGGCGTTCACGCCCATTGCGCCCCTGCCGCCGGTGGCGCACATCACGAGGATCGTGTCGTCGGGGGCGAACGCCTCCTTCGCCTTGGCGACGAAGTCGGGGTTGGGCTCCCCGGAGCACCCAGGCGGCCTTCCCGGCATGGACGGACCTTCGGGGTCGAACCTTGGGAAGACCAGCGGGATGTTCTTGGCCGCATCGACGTGACCGCCGAAGACGTACTCCTCGAAGGTGCGAACATCGAGGAACTTGATCCCGTCGGGGTCGGCCTTCCACATGTCGTAGGCCTCGTTGGGCGTCGCGTACAGCCCGAGGCCGGTCTTGTTCGATTCGGGGACCTGTTGAGCGTCCACGACATTCCTCCTTTGCGACTCAGGTTGACCGGACTTCCGGCCGCGCCCGCGCGGCCGGTCAGCGCCCGCAGTCGGCTCATTCCGCTCTCTGGCTAGCCGAGCCGTACGGCGTCGACCTCGAGCCCGCCGCCCTCGGGAAGCTTGGTCCAGCTCCTCTTCTCCCACTCTTCCTTGAGCACTTCCTCCGCCGCCTTCTCAAGGAACTCCGGCCGGGCCCACTTGTCCACGTCGAAGTCATGCTTGATGTAGCCGTGGCTGAACATGAAATCCTTGCCGATCTTGATGCATTCCATGTTCCGCGCACTCAGGCTGGGCACCATGTCGACATCCTTGATGCCCTGGTAGGTGTCCTCGGCGTCGAGGTAGAACGTCTGCCGGTTGAGGATCGCTCCCGCGGCGTGCTTGTTCTCGTTGGCCCATCGGCCGACCTTGATCATCGCCTTCATGTAGGCCATGACGAGCTCGGGGTGCTCGTCGGCCATCACGTCGGTGCAGGTGATCACAGCCGGTGTGTTGGCGACCTGGATGGTCCAGTCCGGGTACTTGGACAGGTCCTCGATCGCCTTCATCTTGCCGGTGGCTTCCTGGAGGTGCTGGAAGACCTTGCTCTGCGTGTAGATGGCGTCGACGGTGCCGTTCAGCAGTGCCGTCTCCAGCGGGCGGAATGCCAGATCGTGCTTGTGGTCACGGCGCATCCACAGCTCCGACGGGTTGTTCATGGTCACCTGGAGCATCTCGGGCTTGTCGTACCAGTCGTCGGGATAGGGGAACTCGACGATCTCGACGTCGTCCATGGTCATGCCGTGCAGCCGCAGCATGTTCTCGATGCCCATGTGCTCCTGGATGCGCCACCAGTCGTTCTTGATCGTGTTGAGGCTCTTGGTGAGGCCGACCTTCTTGCCCTTCAGGTCCTCGATGCGGAAGATGTCGTCGCGGGCGCGGACCATGATGCAGCCACCCTCGTAGACCCAGGTCGCCCCCAGCAGCACGGTGCGGCGGAGATCGGCGTGCACCGCGATCGGCGGATACAGACCGCCCATGCGCACGAGGTTGTCGAGGTTGTGGATGTAGTGCGGATACCAGTTGTTCTCGGGCGCGTGGCGGAAGTAGGCGTACTCGACGCCGATCTTCTTGTACTCCTCGCGGCACCAGCCGAGCTCCTGGTCCACGTTGTTGGCCGACACCATGGGGCAGTTGGTGAACCACACCTCGTTCCAGTCCAGCGGCACCGTGGTAGCGACGCGCTCTGTCTCAGCCATCGTCAGATCCCCTCTCGTTGCTAGGATTCGGTGTGTCTTTGGGACGAGCGCGACTCAGAGCCCGTCGTGGTGCTCGGCGGTCGGCAAGCCGGCCGCTTGCCATGCCGTGATGCCACCCTCGAGGTTGGCCACGTTCGCGAAGCCCATGGCTTTGAGGGTGGTGGCGGCAAGGGCGGCACGATGTCCAGAGCGGCAGTAGACGATCACCCGGCCGGCCGGGTCCAGCGCCGGCGCATGCTTGGGGCTCGTCGGATCGGCGACGAACTCCAGGATCCCCCGGGGCACCTGGACGGCGCCGTCGATGTGGTGCTCCCACTCGACCGGCTCGCGGACATCGAGGAACACCGCGCTGCCCGCGGCCGCCTCGTCCGAAGCCTGCTTCGGCGTCACGCTCTCGATCTGAGCCATGGCCTCGGCCACCAGCTCTGCGACTGTCTTTGACATGGCACCCTCCTGGACTGACTCTCGATATCGAGGTTGATAGAGTAGTACAATACGGTAGTGTGCTACAAGTAATGCTACTCATGCTAGGCGGACAACGGTACTTCCGCAAGACCTAGAATGCGGGGTGACCGGTTTCTGGTGAGCAAGAGGTTGGGGAGGCCCGACAGTGCGCAGACGACTCGACAACGGGCGGCGTGAGGAACTGCTCGACGGCGTGATGGCCATCATTGCCGCTCGCGGCTTCTCTGACGTCCGGACTGCCCAGTTGGCGAGGGAGCTGCACTGTTCCGAGTCGTCGCTGTACAAGATCGCGCCGAGCAAGGACAGCCTCATCGTCCTCGCCATCGGCCGCTGGGGCGAACTCACGCTCGAGGCCCTCGAGGCTCAAGCCCGCTTGGGCAAGACGGCCTCTGAGCGCGCACGCGCATACTTCCGCGCCGGAGCGCAGAGCACCCACTCCCTCTCCTTGGCGTTCTACGCCGACGTCGAGCGCTTCGAGTCGGCGCGGCTCGCATGGTGGACCAGCGTCGTTGAGCCCTATCTCGACCGCTTCGTCGAACTTGTCCAGCTTGCGGAAGACGCCGGAGAGATCCGGCCTGTGAACATCCGCTTCCTTGCCGAGGTGCTCAGACAGGTGTCGATCGCGACGCGCAGCGAACGAGTCTTGAGTGCCAGCGGCCTCACCCATGAACAGGCGGTGTTGGAGGTCGATTCGCTCATCTGGGACGGCGTCCACTTGCCGTAGGCCGGTGGCCGCGCAGTACAATGCGCCGACGTTGTTGTGTGACCGTTCGGTGAGTTCGTCGCCGGACACCGGCGAACGATCTGGGGGGACGTGATGGCCGAGCAGACCGCTTCCGGAGCCCCTGGGGCGAGCGCCGCGGCAGGCGCGGCGAAAGCCGGCGCCGGCCTCATCCTGTTCACGCTGGCCACCGGCCAGTTCCTCATGACCCTGGACACGTCGGTGATGAACGTGTCGATCGCCACCGTCGCCAAGGACCTGGGCACGACGGTCACCGGCGTGCAGACGGCGATCACCCTCTACACGCTGGTCATGGCGAGCCTCATGGTCCTCGGCGGCAAGATCGGCACGATCATGGGCCGCAAGCGCGCCTTCGCCATCGGCTGCGTCATCTACGGCTGCGGCTCGATGACGACGGCGCTCTCTCCGAACCTCACCGTGCTCATCATCGGCTGGTCGTTCCTTGAGGGCATCGGCGCCGTGCTGATCATGCCGGCCATCGTCGGGCTCGTGGCCGGCAACTTCCCGCCGGGAGCGCGCGCCAAGGCGTACGGCCTCATCGCGGCCGCCGGCGCCATCGCCGTCGCCGTCGGCCCGGTGATCGGCGGCTTCATGACCACCTACTTCTCGTGGCGCTACGTGTTCGCCGGCGAGGTCATCATCGTCATCGCGATCCTCTTCCTGGCGCGGCGCGCCTCCGACGACCCGGCCAGCGTGCGGCCGAAGCTCGACCTCATCGGCGCCGCTATCTCGTCCGCCGGCCTCGCCCTGGTCGTGCTCGGCGTGCTCAAGTCGTCCACCTGGGGCTGGCTCCTGCCCAAGGAGGGCGCGACCTCGCTGTTCGGCCTCTCGCTCACCATCTGGTTCATCATCGCCGGCCTCTTCTGCCTCTGGCTGTTCCTGCGCTGGCAGAACCGCCTGGAGGACGCAGGCAAGGAG
Source organism: uncultured Thermoleophilia bacterium (assembly GCA_963829205.1). Classification (GTDB taxonomy): domain Bacteria; phylum Actinomycetota; class Thermoleophilia; order UBA2241; family UBA2241; genus CAIXSE01. The sequence continues at coordinate 1,395,493 of CAWHHT010000012.1, read as the reverse complement.
CCGCTCATCTCGCCGGCGCTCCTGCGCGTCAAGCAGCTCACCGGCGGACTCATCACGTTCCTGTTCCAGTTCCTGATCCAGGCGGGGCTGTTCTTCATCGTCCCGCTCTTCCTCTCGGTGGTGCTGGGCCTGTCGCCCATGGCCACGGGCGTGCGCCTGCTGCCGCTCTCGCTGTCGCTGCTCCTCGCGGCGGTCGGCGTCCCCAAGCTCCTCCCCAACGCCAATCCGCGCCGCGTCGTGCGCATCGGCATGCTGGCGCTCATCGCCGGCATCCTGGTACTGATCGCGAGTCTGCAGGTCGGCGCCGACTCCTCCATCGTGTTCGTGCCGATGCTGATCATCGGGTTCGGCATCGGCGCGCTTGCCTCGCAGCTCGGCAACGTGACCGTCTCGTCGGTGCCGACCGACAAGAGCTCCGAGGTCGGCGGCCTGCAGAACACCGCCAGCCAGCTCGGCGCCTCGATAGGCACGGCGCTGGCCGGCTCGATCCTGATCGCCGCGCTCACGGCCTCGTTCCTGACCGGCATCGAGCAGAACCCCAACGTGCCGCAGCAGGTCAAGGACCAGGCCAACACGAGCCTGTCCGCCGGCGCTCCCTTCATCTCCGAGAGCGACGCGCAGGCGCAGCTCGACAAGGCCGGCGTGCCGAAGGACGTGAGCAGCGAGGTCATCAAGGAGTACAACCAGTCGCAGATCGCCGGGCTGCGCACGGCGCTCTCGATCCTGGCGGTCATGGGCGTGATCGCGCTGTTCTTCACCGGGCGGATCCCTCGCAAGCAGCCGGGATCGGAGCCGGCGCCGGACGACGATGAGGTCGCCGCGCCCGGTCCCGAGCCGGCGCTGGCCTAGGACCAGCCGGCACCGGCGAGACCGGCGCCAGAAGCGTCAATGCGACGGGGCGGCCTCAGGCCGCCCCGTCGCATCTCGAGCTTCGTCCGACGCCGTCAGCGCGAGTCGCGGCGCCTCTGGCGCCGCTTGTGGCGCCGCCACATCAGCGCGAACTGCCCGATCACGAACGCCACCAGAGCCGTGATGACGAGCGCGAGCCAGAGCGGCGCGCTGAACGTCCAGAACAAGAACGAGAACGACACCGTCTCCCTGTTCTGGAGGATGAAGGCCAGCAGCAGCACCAACAGCACGCCGCCGCCGATCAGGTAGCCGTTGCCCGAACCCTTGCTCTGCGAACCACCCTGCGATGAACCGTTTGCCATTGCGCCCCTCCTGGTCAGAGCCTCTCTACCCCTTGCCCGGAGATTCGTCACACGGTGCTTCTGGTGCTCCGCTCAGGCAGGCGGCTGCTTCTCGGCGTCCTGTGGCTCCGTCTCGGCGCCGCCCCGCTGCTGCGTCTCGGCGCCCTGCTGCTGCCGGCGCCTCGAGCCCAGGTTCTGCACGACCAGCGAGACGACGGTGATGAGGTAGAGCTGGCCGAAGACCGCCTCGGTCATGGCCGTCATCTTGCCGACGCCCAAGGCCGACGTGAAGTCGCCGTATCCGACTGTGGTGATCGTCACGAAGCTGAAGTAGATGTAGTCGATCGCCGACGGGTGACTGGTCTGCACGAAGAAGGGCTGCCCGTAGATGACGGCGGTCAAAGCGAACAGCGTCGCGAAGAGTTGGGCGATGAGCAGATAGACGCACACGGCGCCGAGAAACGTCTCGATCGAGAGGGCCATGTTGCGGGCGAGGTGCCAGACGATGGCGACGGGGGCGACGACGACGAGCACCAGGGAGATCGCCCCGGTCACCGCGCGGGCCACATCCTCCTGGCCGACGAGCAGCGACGCGATGGCGACGATGCAGAGCAGGGGGATGAGGGCTTGGGCGACGCGCATGGGGCGACGCTGCACCTGGGATGCGCGCAGAGCGAGCCAGGTCGCCACCGCGAGCACGAACACGACGATCACGCGGCCCCAGGTGTAGTCGCCGAGCGCCGCGTCGCAGAAGTACGAGATCACCAGCAGGAGGAGGACCAGCCCATAGCTGTCCGCGAAGTGGCGGCGGTTCCCCAGGATCCCCTCGACCTCGTTGTCGCCCATACCCACCCCCCGTTCGGCTCGTCGTCCGCGTGGCGCGCAGCGCTCCCGTCGTCGCGCTAGCTCTACCCGTGCCGGCGGCCGGGAACACCCGTAGGCGCATCCCCATTCGTCTCGGCTCGCGCGATGCCTGCGACGCGAGCCCAACGGTGACGCCGTAGGGTGCGTTGGGTAGGTGCCGGGAGAATCGTGAGCCAGTCCATGGATCCCAACAAGGCCAGGGAGTGCCCCCATGACAGACCAGACCGTTCCTCCGGCCACCGGAGAGGCCGACGAAGTACAGCGTCGCAGTCACCACCGCCTCGAACTCGAGTTTGGCAAGAGGGCCGACTGGGACGATCCGCGGCACGAGTGGCGCCGCCTCTTCAGTGAGCTGCTTGGCACCTTCTTCCTCGTGCTCGTCGGTGCCGGCGGCGCCGTCGTCGGGGCGCAGTCAAACGGCGCCATCAGCCGCGCCGCCGCGGTCACCGCGCCGGGCCTCATGGTCATGGCGATCATCCTCTTCATGGGCGCGGTCTCGGGCGCGCACCTGAACCCGGCAGTCAGCATCGCCTTCGCCGCCCGCGGCGACTTCCCCTGGCGGCGCGTGCCCGGCTACGTCGTCGTGCAGCTCCTCGGCGCCACCCTCGCCTGCCTCTTCCTCTGGGCGCTGCTCGGCAAGCTCGGCATGCTCGGCGCCACCGAGCCGGGCCCCGGCGTCGGTGCCACGCAGGCGATGTTCATGGAGCTGATCCTCACCGTGGGGCTGGTCAGCGTTATCCTCGGCACCGCCTCCGGGGCGCAGAACGTGGGCGTCTTCGGCGCGATCGGCGTCGGCGGCTACATCATCCTCGCCGGCCTCTGGTCGAGCCCCATCAGCGGCGCTTCGATGAACCCGGCGCGCTCGTTCGGGCCCGACCTCGCCAACTGGAACTTCACGAACTACTGGGCCTACGTGGTGGGGCCCATAGCCGGAGCGCTGATCGCCGTCGGCATCGCCTACGTCCTGCGCGGGCCCGGCGGAGACAAGAGCGGCGCCGCGGCGGCGCAGGGGCGGATCGGCGAGCTGCGTGTGGGCGACAAGCAGTGAACCGCTGCGGCACGACCTGAATGGGATATCCTCGCGTGACCAATCGGTAACCGCGCGCTGGAGGCGCCCCTCGGGGCGCAAGAGAGTGAGGTCGGGATGCATTGGCTCGGATTCTTGCCCTGGTGGATCTGGGTGCCGTATCTGATCCTGTGGCTGTACGTCATGGCCACGCTCATCATGGAAGACCGCGAGCCCGCGGACACGCTCGCCTGGGCGTTCGCGCTCCTGCTCGTGCCCGGGCTGGGCATGATCTTCTACTTCATCGCCGGCCGCGACTGGGCGACCATCACCGAGAAGAAGAAGTGGATGCAGGACTACTACGAGCAGCTGCAGGCCGCACTCAGGCCGTTCTTCGAGCGTAACGCGGCCGCGGACCGGCGCTTCCGGCAGCAGTTCGGCGGCACCTACGTCGAGCGCCTGAGCGACACGATGGCGCGCGAGGACGGCCTCGGCGTCGTCACCGCCGATCGCGCCGAGATCTTCCCCACCGGGCAGGAGAAGTTCAGCCGCCTCAAGGCCGACCTGGCGGCCGCACAGAAGTTCATCCACATCCAGTACTTCATCTGGGAGAACGACGAGCTCACCGACGCGCTCACCGAGATCCTCAAGGAGCGCGTGCAGGCCGGCGTGCAGGTGCGCTTCCTCTACGACTACCTCGGCAGCAAGCACTGGGACAAGTCGAAGCTGGAGGCGCTCGTGCCACTGGGCGCCAAGGTGGCGAAGGACGTCGTCTCGATCTCGCGCCTCAACTACCGCGACCACCGCAAGATCGTCGTCATCGACGGCGAGATCGGCTACACCGGCGGCTACAACGTGGGCCAGGAGTACGTGGACGGCGGCGAGCGGTTCGCGGTCTGGCGCGACACGCACGTGCGCGTGACCGGCCAGATCGTGGGCGAGCTGGAGGCGTTGTTCGCGGCGCGCTGGTTCGACCAGACCAAGGAGGACGTCTGCACGGACGAGTACCTCCCGCAGCGGCCGCGGGGCGACGCCGAGGCGGGCGTGCTCTGCCAGGTCATCGCACAATCGGTGGAGGACTACTGGAAGTCGTCGCGGCGCGCCCACATGCTGGCCGTCGGCAACGCGGCCAAACGGGTGTGGATCCAGTCGCCCTACTTCGTCCCCGAGCTGGGGCTCTACGACACGATGATCAACGCCGCCCTGAGCGGCGTGGACGTGCGCTTCATGATGACCGGCGTGCCGGACAAGAAGGTGCCGTTCTGGGCGGCGTGGACGTACTTCCGCCCACTGCTCAAGGCCGGCGTCAAGGTGTACCTCTACGAGGCCGGCTTCCTGCACTCCAAGACGATCACGGCCGACGGGCAGATCACCGCCATCGGCACGATGAACATGGACATCCGCAGCCTGCGGCTCCACAAGGAACTCATGCTGTGGATGTACGACGAGAAGCTCGCCTTCCGGCAGGAGCGACTGTTCGAGGAGGACATCGCCAACTCGCACGAGGTCACGCTGATGGACCTCGACTCGCTCAGCCTGACGGTGCGCTTCCGCAACTCGTTCATGCGTCTGCTGAGCTACTTCATCTGAGCCCATCCGAGTCCATCTGAGATACTGGCGGGTATGACCTCGGAAGCGCCCCCGAGAGCCAAGGAGCCGCGCGTCGTCGGCGAGGCGCGCTGGCCGATGGCGTTCGCGGTGGTCGCCGTCATCGTCCTGACGCTGCTGCTGCCGCACGACCTCATCACGCGCCCGCGCTGGGGGGTGCCGCTCGCCGAGGCCCTCCTGCTCGTCGCGGTGATCGTCGCGGACCCGGGCAAGATCGACCGGGTCTCCCCGCGCGTGCGCGCCCTGTCGATCACCCTGATCTCCCTCCTGGTCGCGACGGCGCTGTGGTGCACCGCCCAGCTCATCGTCGAGCTCATTCAGGGAGGACCGGCCACCAGCTCGGGCGGCGCGCTCCTGGCCGCCGGCGGCATCGTCTACGTCTCCAACTGCCTCGCCTTCGGCCTGCTCTACTGGGAGCTGGACAGCGGCGGGCCGGCGGCGCGTGCGCACGGGCTGCCGCCCCATCCCGACTTCGCCTTCCCGCAGCAGATGAACCCGGAGCTGGCGCCGGAACACTGGCGGCCGCGCTTCGTCGACTACATGTACCTGGGCTTCACCAGCGCCACGGCCTTCAGCCCGACCGACGTCATGCCGCTGCGCTCGTGGAACAAGCTCGCGATGATGGCCCAGTCGACGATCTCCCTGGTGCTCCTGGGCCTCGTGATAGCGCGCGCCGTCAACGTTCTCAAGTAGGGACGCGGCGTACCGCCGGCCTCCCTTGCGGCGACGCCGGTAACCGGCGATGATTCATCCTCTGTGTGACCATCGGGTCACTCTCGCGACAAGGAGGAGTCGGCGATGAACGTGATCGTCCCGCGTTGGGAGTGGCGCACCTTCGGGTCGGACTTCGGGGCGGCCGACGACGTGTTCGCCGTCATGGAACCCGAGCTGACGCAAGAGAGCGACGAGATCTACCTGCTCTCGCCGGGCACGGACGCGGCCGTCAAGATCCGCGCCGGCCTGATGGACATCAAGGAGCTCAAGGAGGTCAACGAGGCCGGCCTCGAGCAGTGGCGGCCGGCCATGAAGGAGACGTTCCCGCTCCCCCGCGGCGAGGCCGACAAGGTCTGCGCGGAGCTGCGCGTGAGCGCGCCGGGGCCCGGGACGGAGCCGTTCTCGCTGGATGAGTTCCTGGCGGTGCTGGCCGCGCCGGAGCGCGGGGTGCGCGCGGTGGCTGTCCACAAGCGCCGCCTGCACTACACGCTCAACGGGTGCATGGTCGAGGTGACCGAGGTGGTCGCGGAGGGCCAGGCGGTCCGCACGCTGGCGGTAGAACTGGACGACGCCGAGCGCGTCGTCGCCACCGTGCGGGAGCTCGGCCTCTTCGACCGCGAGAACACCAGCTACCCGCGCTGGCTCAAGGCCGCCGTGGGCATCGAGACTGAGGCGACGACTGTGCCTGTCTACGCGGTGATCGACATCGGGACCAACTCGGTCAAGTTCCACATCGGGGAGCGGCGCGCGGACGGCTCGTGGGCCACGCTTGTCGACCGTGCCGAGGTCACCCGCCTCGGGGAGGGCATCGCCGAGACCGGCGACATCGCCCCGGCGGCGATCGAGCGGACCGTCGCGGCGATCGCCGCCATGGCCACGGAGGCGCGCAGCAACCACGCCTCGGCGCTGGTCGCCGTCGGCACGATGGGCATGCGCAACGCCGGCAACAGCGACGACTTCGTCGCCCGCGTGCGGGAGCAGACCGGCGTCACCATCGAGGTCATCCCGGGTGAGGAAGAGGCGCGCCTCGCCTACCTCGCGGCCGTCGCGGGCCTCGGCCTCAGCGATGGGCGCCGCGTGGTGTTCGACACCGGCGGCGGCAGCACCCAGTTCACCATCGGGGACGGCCGCACCGTGGACGAGCAGTTCAGCGTCAACGTCGGCGCCGTGCGCCTCACCAGCGAGTTCGGGCTGGGCGCGCCGCTCTCACGGGGGCAGCTGGACGAGGCGCTGCGCGCCATCGCCGGCGAGTTCGGCCGGCTCGACGGCGTCTCTTCACCGGAGGCGCTGGTCGGCATGGGCGGCGCCATCACCAACATGACGGCGGTCATGCTCGGCCTCGCCACGTACGACCCCGAGGTCGTGCAGGGCAGCGTGCTCGATCGCGCCGCCGTCGACCGCCAGATCGAGCTCTACCGCGCCTACGACGTGGAGCAGCGCCGGGAGATCGTCGGGCTGCAGCCCAAGCGCGCGGACGTCATCCTCGCCGGCGCCTGCGTGGTGCGCACGGTGATGGACAAGCTCGGCATGGACGCCCTGACCGTGAGCGACCGCGGGCTGCGGCACGGCGTGCTGCTCGAGCGTTTCGGATGATCGACTTGCGAGCGAGAGGAGATCGACCATGACACCCAAGGAGACCGCCAGGCGGGCTCGACACCGAGCAGTTCGCGGAGCTCATGGAGCTCGTCCAGGGCTCGAAGAGCGTGGAGCTGAAGCTGACCATCCCCCAGGAGAGCACCCGCGCGGCGGTCGAGGCGCTCGGCCTCGACCCGCTCGACGGGCAGATCCGCCTGGTCACCTTCTTCGACACCCCCGACCTCACGCTCAACAAGGCCGGGGTGGTGGCGCGCTGCCGGCGGATCCAGGGCAAGGGCGCCGACTCGGTGGTGAAGCTGCGCCCCGTGGTGCCGGACGACCTGCCCGCCGAGCTGCGCCGCCTCGACACCTTCGGCATCGAGGTCGACGCGATGCCGGGCGGTTTCGTCTGCTCGGCGTCCTTCAAGGGCGTCGCCGACCCCGAGAAGGTGAAGCCCGTGAGCATCGGCAAGGCCCCCGTGCGCAAGGCCTTCAACAAGGAGCAGCGCGCCTTCTACAAGGCCCACGCCCCCGAGGGCCTCGAACTCGACGACCTCTCGGTCCTCGGGCCGATCTTCGTGGTCAAGGTGCGCTTCGTGCCGCCCGAGCTCGCCCACAAGATGGTCGCCGAGCTGTGGCTCTACCCCGACGGCAGTCGCATCTTCGAGCTCTCGACCAAGTGCGCGCCGCCCGACCTCATCGAGACCTTCACCAACGTGCGCCACTACCTGATCGAGCGCGGCATCGAGCGTCACGGCGAGCAGCAGACGAAGACGAAGAAGGCCCTTGAGTTCTTCGTGAAGGGGCTCAAGGCGCAGACCAGCAAGTGATCTTCCGCCGTCTCGAGAGGCGGCCAGCAAGAGGGGGAGCGATGGCGACGACCGGCAGCGATGCGGCGAAGGCGGGGGCGGGCGCCGAGAGGTGGTACGCGCTCTCGGCGGACGACGTCGCCACGAAGCTCGGCGTGGATCCTGCCGGCGGGCTCTCCGCGGCGAAGGCCGCAGAGCTGCTCCAGAAGGACGGCCCCAATGCGCTCCCCGAGGAGAAGGGTGAGCCGGGATGGCGGCGCTTCCTCGACCAGTACCGCGCCTACATGCAGATCATCCTGCTCATCGCCGCCGTCGTCTCGTTCGCCATCGGGCAGTGGAGCACGGGCGCGGTCCTGATCTTCCTCACCGTGTTCAACGCGGTGGTCGGCCTCCGCCAGGAGGGCAAGGCCGAGAGCGCCATGAACGCGCTGAAGTCGCTGATGAAGGAGACGGCGCGCGTGCGCCGCGACGGGGCCGAAGCGGAGATCCCGGCCCAGGAAGTCGTCATCGGTGACGTCGTCCTGCTCGCCGCCGGCGACAACGTGGCCGCCGACGGCAGGATCATCCAGGCAAGCTCGCTGGACATCGACGAGTCCGCGCTCACGGGCGAGAGCGTGCCGGCATCCAAGACGACCGGCCCGCTCGCCGACGCCGACCTCGGCCCCGGCGACCGGACCAACATGGCGTTCATGAACACGCCGGTCACGCACGGCAGCGGCATGATGATCGTCACAGCGCGAGGCGCCGACGCGGAGGTCGGCAAGATCGCCGGCATGCTGGCGGCGACCACGAAGGAGCAGACGCCGCTCACCAAGCAGCTGAACACGATGACGCTGTGGATCGGCACTGCGGCTCTCGGCACGATGATCGTGATGTTCGCGCTCGGCCTCTCCAGAGGCCAGTCGGCCGACAGCCTGTTCATCACGGCCGTCGCTCTGGCCATCGCGGCCATCCCGACCGCGCTGCCCACCGTCCTCCAAGTGATCCTCTCCGCCGGCGCCAAGGAGCTCGCCGTGGAGAAGGCCATCGTCAAGGATCTCGTGTCGGTCGAGACGCTGGGTTCCACGTCGGCCATCAACTCGGACAAGACCGGGACGCTGACGATGAACCAGATGACGGCCGTCCAGCTGGTCGACGCCGCGGACCGCTACACCATCTCGGGCATCGGCTACGGGCTCGAGGGCCAGGTCCACCACGCGGCCGGGACCACAGCCTCCATCGACGAGGCCGTCCTCCCCTACGTCATCGCCAGCGACGCCAAGCTCGAGGACGGCAAGGTGGTCGGTGACCCGACCGAAGGCGCCTTGCTCGTGCTCGGCCACAAGGCGGGACTCGACATCGATGCGAGCCGGGAGAGGCTCCCGCGGCTCGCCACGCTGCCGTTCGATCCCACCTACAAGTTCATGGCGACGTTCAACTCGGCCACCGACGCGTCGGGCAAGGCCGTTGTGCGCTGCTTCGTGAAGGGGGCAGCGCCGGCTGTGATGAGCCATACCGCGAGCGCGCTCGCCGCGGGCGCCGTCATAGCGTGGGACGAGCAGTTGCAGAAGAAGGCCGAGGACGCCGTCACGCGCATGGAGGGTGAGGGGCACCGCGTGATGGCGGCCGCCGTCCGCGACCTCGACCCCGGCGCCTTCGACGCGGAGGGCGACCTGCTCAGCTACGTCACTGAGCTCCAGCTGACGTCCATCGTCGCCATGGTCGACCCGCCCCGCGACGCGTCCAAGGCGGCCGTACGCGACGCTCAGCGCGCCCACATCGCGGTGCGCATGGTGACCGGCGACGACGTGACCACGGGAGCGGCGATCGCCGCGCAACTCGGCATCCCGGGCGAGGCGATGCTCGGGGCCGACTTCGCCGCGCTCGGCGAAGAGGAGAGGCTCGCGCGCATCGACGGCATCGGCGTGGTCGGGCGCGTCGCGCCGGAGCACAAGGTCCTCCTCGTCGAGACGTTGCGGAAGAAGGGCCACGTCGTCGCGATGACCGGCGACGGCGTCAACGACGCGCCGGCTATCAAGGCGGCCGACATCGGCATCGCCATGGGCAGTGGCACGGAGGTGGCCAAGAACGCCGGCCGCATGATCCTCTCGGACGACAACTTCGCGACCATCGTGAAGGCGGTCGAGAAGGGTCGAGCCGTGTACGACAACCTCAACAAGTTCATCCGCTTCGTAATGCTCGAGCTCGCGGCGTACATCATCACGTTCCTCGGGGCCAGCATCCTCAACATCGCCGCCGGGCAGCCGTTCTCGCCTTCGCAGATCCTCTACATCAACTTCCTTGTCAACGCGCCGCTCGGCGTCGCGCTCGGCATGGACAAGGAGGCGCCGGGTCTCATGGACCTCGCCCCGCGCTCTCGTGACGCGTCGATCATGACGAGAGGCCTCCTGACTACCGCCGGCCTCGTGGGCCTGTTCATGGCCGCGTGCACGCTTGCCCTGATCAGCTACGGCACGTCCCACTACGCCAGCGTCGAAGTCGGCATGTCCATGGCGGTGACGACGTTCTCGCTCATGCTCATCGCCGCCTCCTTCGAGGCCCGGAGCGTGACGGGCTCGGCGCTGGCGACGGCGACGTTCGACAACCGGCAGCTCAACTGGACGGTCCTTGCGGAGCTCGCGCTTGCCGTGCTGATCACCCAGATGGACGTCCTGCGCCGCATCTTCGGTACGGAACAGCTGACACTCACCCAGTGGGCCCTAGCGCTGGCCCCGGCCGTGGCGCTGTTCTTTCTCTGGGAGCTGGGTAAGGTGATCGCCCGTGGAGCGGTCGCCGGCTCGCCGGCGGCCGTGCCTGCCGAGGAGACCCCCGCGTAGGATGACGCGATGACGCCCAAAGGCGGCAGACACTACGAACGCTGGGTGCCCGGCGTGCACGTGGCGCGCACGTACGAACGACGCTGGCTGCGCGCCGACCTCGTCGCCGGCATCGTCCTCGCCGCCATCCTCGTGCCCCAGGGCATGGCCTACGCCGAGCTGGCCGGCCTTCCCGCGGTCACCGGCCTCTACACGACCATCGCCTGCCTCGTCGCCTACGCGATCTTCGGGCCGTCGCGGGTGCTCGTCCTCGGGCCCGACTCGGCGGTCTCTCCGCTGATCTTCGCCGCCATCGTGCCGCTGCTGGCCGGCGGCGACCCGGCGACTGCCATCGCGCTTGCGGGGATGCTCGCGCTGCTGGTGGGTGCTGATAGAGATCGGCCTCGGGCTGGGCAAGCTCGGCTTCGTCGCCGACCTGCTGTCGAAGGAGGTCCAGGTCGGCTACATGAACGGCCTCGCCATCACCATCATCGTCGGCCAGCTGCCCAAGCTGTTCGGCTTCTCGACCGATGCCGACAACTTCATCGCCGAGCTGAAGGCGTTCTTCGCCGGCCTGGACAAGACGAGCGCGACGACGCTCGCCGTCGGCGTCGCCTGTCTGCTCGTCCTGCTCGCGCTGCCGCGGCTCACTCGCCGGATCCCGGCGGTGCTCGTCGCCGTCGTCGGCGCCACGGTCGTGTCCGCCGCCCTCGGCCTTGCCGAGCACGGCGTGAAGACCGTCGGCGCCCTGCCCCAAGGCGTGCCTACGCCGGCCTTCCCCTGGACCAGCTTCGGCGACATCGGCCCGCTGCTCATCGCCGCCGTCGGCATCACTCTGGTATCGCTGACAGACACCATCGCCACCGCCACGAGCTTCGCCGCCCGGCGGGGCGACGAGGTCGCGCCGGACCAGGAGATGATGGCGATAGGCGCGGCGAACATCGCCGCGGGGTTCTTCCAGGGCTTCGCCGTCTCGACGAGCGCCTCGCGCACGGCGGTGGCCGAAGCAGTCGGGCGCCAAGAGCCAGGTCACCGGCCTCGTGGGCGCCGGCCTCGTCGCCATCCTCCTGCTCTTCCTCAACGGTCTGCTCGCGGATCTGCCGCAAGCGACGCTGGCCGCCGTGGTCATCGTCGCCGCCCTCTCGCTCATGGACTTCCGCATCCTCGCCCGCTACTACCGGATCCGCAAGACCGCGCTGGCGCTCTCGTTGGTCGCGACCGGCGGCGTGATCCTCTTCGGCGTGCTCTGGGGGATCGCCATCGCCGTCCTCCTGGCGGTCTTCCTGTTCTTCCGGCGCAGCTGGTGGCCGCACGGCTCGGTGCTCGGCCGCGTTGAGGGGGTCCCCGGATGGCACAGCGTCGAGAGGTACCCGGACGCCCGGCAGGTCCAGGGCCTCGTGGTGTACCGCTGGGAAGCTCCCCTCTTCTTCGCCAACGCCGGACGATTCCGCGATCAGGTCCGTCACCTCGCGCGCGAGCACGGCCCAGCTTGGATCGTGCTCCAGTGTGAGGCCGTCACCGACGTCGACATCACCGCCGCCGAGATGCTCGAGGGGCTCGACAACGAGCTGAACTCCGCGGGGATCCACCTGGCCTTCGCCGAGATGCGCGAGCCGCCTGCAGGACCTGATCCTGCGGTACGGACTACTGGAGACGCTGGACCGCGACCGCTTCTACCCCACCCTCAAGGCGGCGGTGAAGGCGGTCGAAGCGCTCGGACCGCTCCCGCCGGCGAAGACGGCTCCGGACGGCCGCGGGCACTTCCACCACAAGTCCGACCTGCACGACGCCGACGACGAGCCGCTGGTCTAGAGAGCCGGGTGCGTCTCTCTCGCCGCCGCGGCGCTCCGCCGAGATGGTTCGGCTACACTGGGACGGCACGCACGTCGCGCACGGCGGAATGAGGAGTCCCTGTGGGAGACACCGAAGATGCACAGATGCTAGGCGCGGCCGGCGTGCCGGCAGCCGCGCCTCCCGCCTTCCACCTGCTCGCGAAGCCCACCGGCTCGGTCTGCAACCTCGACTGCGCGTACTGCTTCTTCCTCGAGAAGGAGAAGCTGTACCCGGGCAAGCGCTCGCGCATGAGCGACGAGGTGCTCGAGCGCTACATCCGTGAGCTCATCGCGGCGCACCGCACGCCCGAGGTGACGATCGCCTGGCAGGGCGGCGAGCCGATGCTGATGGGGCTCGAGTTCTTCCGCCGGGCGGTGGAGCTGGGGCGCAAGCACGCGCGCCCGGGCATGACCGTCCGGCACACGATCCAGACCAACGGGACCAGGATCAACGGCGACTGGGCGCGCTTCTTCGCCGAGAACGGGTTCCTCGTAGGTCTGAGCATCGACGGGCCGCGCGAGCTGCACGACGCTTACCGGCGCGACAAGGCCGGCAGGCCGACGTTCGACAGGGTCATGCGCGGCCTCGCGGCCCTGCGCGAGCACGACGTGGAATGGAACGCGCTCACCACGGTCAACGCGGCCAACGCGGAGCACCCCGTCGAGGTCTACCGCTTCCTGCGCGACGAGTGCGGGTGCGGGTTCGTCCAGCCCATCCCCATCGTCGAACGGCCGACGGTGGACGGCGTCCCGTACGGCGACACCGTGACAGAGCGCTCCCTGAAGCCGGAGCAGTGGGGCGCCTTCCTCAACGGCGTGTTCGAGGAGTGGGTGCGCCGCGACGTCGGCGAGGTCTACGTGCAGCCGTTCGACGTCGCGCTCGCCAACTGGTACGGCGAGCCGTCGGGGCTCTGCGTGCACTCCGCCACCTGCGGCACGGCGCTCGCGCTCGAGTTCAACGGCGACGTGTACGCCTGCGACCACTTCGTGGAGCCAGGCTACCTGCGCGGGAACATCTGCGAGCGCCCACTGGCCGAGCTGGTGGGCGCGCCGGAACAGCAGCAGTTCGGCCGCGACAAGCTGGAGCGGCTGCCGCGCTACTGCATGGAATGCGACGTGCGCTTCGCCTGCCACGGCGGCTGCCCCAAGGACCGCTTCGCGGCGACGCCGGGTGGCGCGGTATCGGCGGCCGGCGCACCGCCTGCGGGCGAGCCGGGGCTCAACTACCTCTGCCCCGGCTTCAAGGCTTTCTTCCACCACATCGGCGCGCCGATGCGGCGCATGTGCGAGCTGCTGCGCGAGGACCGCGCGCCGGCGGAGATCATGGCTGACTACGCCGACAGAGAGCCGTGAGGCGACCATGACCCGACCCAAGGTCGACGAAGACCTCTGCATCGGCTGCGGCACGTGCGAAGACATCTGCCCGGCGGTGTTCCGGCTCGGCGACGACGGCTTCTCGCACGTCATCGACCCAGACGGCTGCGAGGCCGCGGGCTGCTGCGAAGAGGCGGCCGAGGAGTGCCCGGTAGACGCGATCTCGATCGAGTAGGACGCGAGTCGGGAGCGCGGGCCGCACGGAAGCCGCGCTAGCTGCTCACCGGCCGCGCGAGTCGCGCGCCGGCGCGGCTTCGTCAGTCGCGCGGCGCTCCCCCCGCTTCCTCCAGCGTCCGCCCCACGTCGTTCGCGCTCGCTTGATGCCGGCGGCGCGGTACCTGTGCCGAGGCCGCCTCCGGCGCCTGCGGGTGCGACTCGGCGTGTGCCTCGTACCAGCGGTGATACATGGCCACGAACGGCACCGATGTGAAGCCGTGCAGGAAGACGCTCAGGAACACCGTGACGGCGACGGTCGTCAGTAGCGCGTTCGCCTCAGGGACGCCGCGCTCCAACGCGAGCAGACCGAAGACGAGCGACGCGAGCCCGCGCGGCCCGAACCACCCCATGAACGCGATCGTCTGCAGGCGTGCGCCGCGGCGCGCCATCGCGATAGCCACGGGCGCCATGCGCACGATCGTCAGGCTCAGGCCCGCGTACAACAGCACCCGCCACGTGATGTTGGGCGCGGCGCCAGCCGAGCCCGAGCGCGCCGAACCCGATCCAGGTCACGGCGGCCAGCAGGCCGCCGGTCTCCTCGGTGAAGTAGGTCACGCGCAGGCCGTGCTCGCCCGAGGCGCGACCGAACGCCATGCCGCCCACGAACGCGGCGATGAAGCCGCTGCCTCCGAGGACGACCGCCGCGGAGTACGCCCCCAGGGCCACGGCAAGCGTGAGCACCTGCCGCCAGTGCCCCTGCAGCCAGCCGCGGCCCTCCGCGATGCGCAGAAGAGCGCCGCCGGCGACTCCAACGCCGATGCCGGCGACGAGCCCCCATCCGATCTGGGCGGCGGCGTTGTGGATCACGGCGGACGGCACGCCGCCGTGGAGTGTGGCCATGGAGATGTCCGCCGCGACGAGGAAGAAGGGCACGGCGAGGCCGTCGTTGAGGCCGCTCTCCACGTCGAGCGCCTGACGGATCCGTGCGGGCACGGCCGGGTCGTCGACGACCCGCTGTCCGAGGGCCGCGTCGGTCGAGCAGAGCATGGTGGAGAGCAGGAACGCACTGGCCACCGCCATGCCCGGGAACACGAGCAGGCCGGCGCCCATGCCGGCGGCCATCGTCAATGGAAGCCCGATCAGGAGTAGCCGGCTCGGCCAGCCCAGATCGTGGCGCAGCGAGCGCAGGTCGAGGCGCGCCGAGTCACTGAAGAGGAGGAAGGCGAGGGCCAGTTCCGTGATTCGCTCCGCCACCGCGTTCTCGATGCTGACGTTGAGGAAGCCAAGGCCCGATACGCCTACGACGAAACCCACCGCCACCAGGACCATCGCGGAGGTGATGCCGCGCCGGTCGAGAGGCCCGGAGACGGCGCCGTAGACGACCAGGATCAGCGAGATGGTGAGGATCGCGACCACGGCGCCAATGATACTTCGAGGCAGCGCCGCGGCCGCGCTTTGCACCCTGCTCCTGCGTATCTCCGCGCCCGATCCTCACAAGGGAGGCCCACGTGCAACGGCCCAATTCAGCGTCGCGCGGGTAGGTTGCTGCGCAGCCGTGAATCCGACCGGAGGGGGATCCATGCCCAAGCCATTCAAGGGCGTCGTGAACGTCGACATCCGTGACTCGACGCCCGACTGGGCGCCGTTCGAGCCGCCGAAGGCGCCGGACGGGGCGCCCAACGTCGTCTACATCGTGCTCGACGACGTCGGCTTCTCGGCGATGTCCTGCTACGGCGGCCCGATCCCGACGCCCAACATCGACAAGATCGCGGCCGACGGCGTGCGCTACACGCAGTGGCACACGACGGCGCTCGTGCTCGCCGACGCGCTCGTGCCTGCTCACCGGGCGCAACCACACGCGCAACTCGCATGGCCTGCATCACCGAGGCGGCGATCGGGTTCCCGAACGCCAGCGGCACCATCCCGCCGGAGAACGGCATGCTCCCCGAGATCCTCGGCGAGCTCGGCTGGAACACGTACATGGTCGGCAAGTGGCACCTCTGCCCCACCGACGAGATGAACCTGGCCGCGCCGCGCCGCAACTGGCCGTCCGGGCGCGGCTTCGAGCGCTGGTACGGCTTCCTCGGCGCCGAGACCAACCAGTGGTATCCCGACCTGGTCTACGACAACCACCCGGTCGACCCAGCCGAAGACCCCGGAGGAGGGCTACCACCTCACGGAAGACCTCACCGAGAAGGCGCTCGAGTTCATCAAGGACGCCCAAGCGATCGCGCCTGACAAGCCGTTCTTCCTCTACTACGCCCCTGGGGCCTGCCACGCGCCGCACCACGCGCCCAAGGAGTGGATCGACAAGTTCAAGGGCCAGTTCGACATGGGCTACGAGGCGCTGCGCGAGCAGACACTCGCGCGCCAGAAGAAGATGGGCCTCGTCCCGGCCGAGACCGAGCTGCCGCCGGTCAACCCGATCGGCACGACCGAGACGCGCACGGGACCCGACGGCAAGCCGTTCCCGGCGATGGACGTAACAAAGCCGTGGGACTCGCTCTCCGACGGGGAGAAGGAGCTCTTCTGCCGCATGGCCGAGGTCTACGCCGGCTTCCTCGCTCACACCGACCACTACATCGGGAAGCTCCTCGACTACCTCGAGTGGACGGGTCTGCGCGAGAACACGATCGTCATCCTCGTGTCCGACAACGGCGCCAGCGGCGAGGGCGGCCCCGACGGGTCGGTCAACGAGAACAGGCTGTTCAACGGCATGCCGGACGACCTCGAGCCAGCGCTCAAGATGCTCGACGAGCTCGGCGGCCCCAAGACCTACAACCACTACGCGAACGGCTGGGCGATGGCGTTCAACACGCCGTTCAAGATGTGGAAGCGCTACGAGTTCAACGGCGGCACCAGCGACCCGTGCATCATCTCGTGGCCGGCCGGCATGAAGGCAAAGGGCGAGCTGCGGACCCAGTATCACCACGCCATCGACCTCGTGCCGACCGTCCTCGACTGCCTCGGCGTCGAAGCGCCGCAGACCATCAAGGGCCACGTGCAGAGCCGCTTCGACGGCGTCAGCATGCGCTACAGCTTCGACGACGCCACGGCCGAAGGAGCGCGCAAGACCCAGTTCTACTCGATGCTCGGCTCGCGAGGCATCTGGCACGAGGGCTGGAAGGCAGTGACGACGCATCCCGACGATCGCCGGATGGAGCGACTTCAACGACGACGACCTGGGAGCTCTACCACACCGACGTGGACCGCTCCGAGCTCCACGACCTGCCAAGGAGGACCCGGAGAAGCTGAGGGAGCTGCAGAGCCTCTGGTTCGCCGAGGCCGGCAGGAACGGCGCCTTCCCGCTCGACGACCGCTCGCCGCTGGAGATCATCCTGACGCCGCGGCCGCTGCTCGCGCCGCCGCGGGACCGGTACACCTACTTCCCCGACACCGCCGACGTGCCGGAGCAGCAGGCGGTCAACGTCCGCAACCGCTCGTTCGCGATCGGGGCGCTCGTCGATATCCCGGCGCCGGCGCGCGAGGGCGTGCTGTTCGCCCACGGCGCGCGCTTCGGCGGCCATGCCCTCTACGTCAAGGACAGACAGGCTCCACTACGTCAACAGCTTCTGTCGGCATGTTCGAGCAGAAGGTCGACGCGACGGAGGATCTGCCGACCGGCGAGGACCTGATCCTGTCGGCATCCTTCGACAAGGACGGCGAGGACCCGCCCGCACGTGGCGACCGGCATGCTCTCGCTCTACCACGGCGAGAAGAAGGTCGGCGAGGGCGCGCATCAAGACCCAGCCCGGCGGTACTTTCGCTCGCCGGCGAGGGCCTCTGCGTCGGCCGCGACAGCGGCGAGGCCGTCACCGACGACTACCCCGGCACGTCCCCGCACAGCTTCACCGGCGGCACGATCAAGCGGGTCGCCGTGGACGTCAGCGGCGAGCCCTACCTCGACCTGGAGCGCCAGGCGCAGGCGATGCTGGCGCGAGAGTAGCCCGGCCGGCCGCAAGCACCTGCAAAACGAAAGGCCGGCGGGGCGGCATCCACGCCACCCCGCCGGCCTCTGCAGTTCGGCCTGAGCCGCCCCGCCAGTCGCTTGCGGTGCGTCAGTCCTTGCTGTGCTTCCTGGCGCCGAAGGCGTGCTTGAGCTGCTCTTCCTGCTCTGCGGTGAGGTTGGAACGCACGAGCTTGGCGTTCGCACCCTGCACGGCGGCGAGGAACTTGTCCTCGGTGAGCTGGCTGATGAGCAGGAACCAGCCGGCCTTGCCCGGCGGCACCGCGTCGCCCATCTGCTCGAGCACCTGGTGATCGATGCCGGTCTTGCCCATCTTGCCGAAGAGGGCGCCCATGCCGGCGCCGATGGCGAGGCCGAGGAACGGGATGAAGAAGAGCAGGCCGAAGAGCATGCCCCAGAAGGCGCCGCCCATGGCACCCACGCCGACGAGGCTGTGGCCGTGCTTGACGTGCGGCTTGCCGTCGGCGTCGCGCACGACCTCGGCGGCGTCCTGCAGCTGGACGATCATGTCCTTCTGCATCTCCGCCAGCTTGACGCCGAAGCGGTCGGCCTCGAGCTCGTTCTCGAAGCCGAGGACCATCAGTTCGCTCATGTATAGCTCCTTGGTTAGGTGCTTGACCGTCTGCGCGGCCGGCGGGGCTCAGCGACGGTGACGACATCGGGAGACGAGTGTGTCGCGAGAGCGTCGTCAGCGTCGGGCCGGATCGCCGGAGTGACCGCAGGGTCACCCTATCAGGTTGCGTCACCCGGCGGTAAGATACGCCGACGTTGAGGCGGCGCGCCGGCCATGCCCCAGGCCGGAGCCAGGTCCTGGGAGGGAGGCAGGTGGCGACTCACGTGAGCAAGCGGCGGCGCCTTCCCGTGCCGCTCTTCGAAGGCCTGTTGCCGGTCGGCAAGGGGCGGGTCCCGGCCGAGGCCATGGCCGGCCTCACGCTCGCGGCGCTGGCCATCCCCGAGGTCATGGGCTACACCAAGATCGCCGGGATGCCGGTGGTCACCGGCCTCTACACGATCCTGCTCCCGATGGCCCTCTTCGCCGTCCTCGGCTCCTCTCGGCACCTCGTCGTCGGCGCCGACTCCGCGACCGCCGCGATCATGTTCGCGGCCCTCACGCCGCTCGCGGCGGCCGGCTCGCCTCAGTACGTCGCGCTGGCGGGCATGCTGGCGATCATGGCCGGCGGGCTGCTGCTGCTGGCGCGCATCCTGCGCCTCGGCTTCCTCGCCAACTTCCTCTCGCGCACGGTGCTCATCGGCTTCCTCACCGGCGTCGGCATCCAGGTGGCCTGCGGACAGCTCGCCAGCATGTTCGGCTACTCCAAGGCCGGGAAGAGGCCCGTTGCCCAGGTGTTCAACTGGGCCAAAGACCTCGGCCAGACCAACCTCACGACGCTGGCCGTGTCGGTCGCCGTCATCGTGGTGATCGTAGTCGGCGGAAGGCTGCTGAAACGCGTGCCGTGGGCGCTCTTCGCCGTGATCGGCGCCATCGTGGCGAGCGCCGCACTCTCGCTCTCGTCGCACGGCGTGATCACCATCGGCAGCGTGCAGGGCGGCCTGCCCCACGTGAGCTGGCCGAGCATCCCCGCGGACGACTACGCCAAGCTGGCCACGACGGCTCTGTCGATCTTCGTGGTCATCCTGGCGCAGAGCGCGGCGACGTCCAGGGCCTACGCGGCCAAGTTCGAGGACGACTTCGACGAGAACGTCGACCTCGTCGGCCTCGGCGTCGCGAACCTCGGCGCCGGGCTCACCGGCACGTTCGTGGTCAACGGCAGCCCAACCAAGACGGAGATGGTGGACGAGGCGGGAGGCCGCAGCCAGCTTGCGCAGCTCGTCACGGTGGCCATCGTCCTGCTGGTCCTGGTGCTGCTGACCAAGCCCCTCAGCTACCTGCCGGAGGCCGTGCTGGCCGCCGTCGTCTTCATCATCGGGGTCAAGCTCATCGATGTGAAAGGCATGCGCACCGTGTGGCGGCAGCGCCCTGTGGAGTTCGGCGTGGCGCTCGCCACCACGGCCATCGTCGTGATCCTGGGCGTCGAACAGGGCATCCTGCTCGCGATCCTGCTGTCGATCATCGCCCATCTGCGGCACAGCTACACGCCCTACGACCGGCTGCTGGTGCGCGTGGAGCACAAGATGTGGAAGAGCCTGCCGCTGGAGAGCGGCGCCCAGGCGCGACCGGGTCTCCTCATCTACCGCTTCGGCGCCAGCCTCTACTACGCCAACGCCAGCCGCTTCTCCGACGAGGTCCGGCGCCTCCTCAAGGACGCCACGGAGCCCGTGCGCTGGTTCTGCCTCGCCGGTGAAACGCTCGACGACCTCGACTTCACCGGCTCGGCGGTCCTCGCCAGAGTCCTGGCGACCCTGGCCAAGGAAGGGATCACCTTCGTCGCCTGCGACATCCAGCAGCCCGTCCTCCGGGAGCTCGAGCGGGACGGCCTGCTGGAAACCATCGGCGCCGAGCACGTGTTCGGCGATACCGACGACGTGATCAAGGCCTACAAGACGCAAGTGCTGGGGGAGACTTCAGACACTTGACCTGACGCGGCGGAGCGGACACTCTGACCGCGACATGGCGCTTCGACAGGGGGGTTGCTCATGGGATGTTGCCTGCTGGCGCTCGTGGGGAGCTTCTTCCCGCGCATCGCCCTGCTGCTGATGTGGATCTTCACGAACTACGTGGACCGCGCCTTCAGCAGCTTCATATGGCCCCTGCTGGGCCTGATCTTCCTGCCGTTCACGACGATCTTCTTCTGCCTCGCCTGGAGCCCGGCCACGCAGAGCGTTCACGGGGCCGCCTGGGGCTGGGTCGTCGTCGGCCTCCTGCTCGACCTCATGTCCTACGGCAGCGGCGCCCGCGGACGACAGCAGCGCACGACAGGCTGAGCCGCGTTTGGGTGCACGCGCGAAGGGGCGGCGGGCCATCGCCCCGCCGCCCCTTCGCGCGCTCGCAGTCAGTCGTCTGGCCAGACCCCGCCCAACAGCGACGGGTCGCCCGGCGGCCCAGCGCCGGGAGACAACCCGGCGCTGGCGGGTCCGGCCGCGGCGGCCCCGGCGACGGCCAGAACGCTCGCCGGCGCGGCCGCGCCGAACAGCCCGATCTCCTTGAGCCGTGAGTAGGAGTCGATCGCGATCTTGAGGAACGGCGCGGCCACGATGCCGCCGATGGCCCCGAAGAGGATCGCGCCGGCGGTGGTGGCGAACAGGACGGCGAGCGGGTGCAACTTGAGCGCGGCCCCCAGGGCGAACTGCGAGACCACGGTCTGCAGAGACCCGTTGGCGATGATCACGATGACGAGCATCGGCAGCGCCTTGGACCACCCGCCGGAGCCGAAGGCGATCACCACGGCGAAGGCGCCGCCGATGATCGCCCCGAACGTCGGGATGTAGTTGGTGAACCAGGCGACCACCCCGATGGTCGCGGCCAGAGGCACGCCCAGAATGAGCGCGCCGAGGAACATCACGGCGCCGTTGAAGAGGCCGATGATCGTGCTCCCCCAGATGTAGCCGCGCAGGAAGCGGGCGGCGTTGGCGAGGATCTTGTACGCCACCGGCTGGGGGATGGGGCTCATGTGCTTCGAAGCCCAGAGCCCAAGCCCGGCGCCCTGCATGAGGAACCACACCAGGATGTTGAGGCCGATGAAGATGCCGAAGACGAGGCCGGCAACGCCGGCGATGCCCTGGAGCAGCACGCCGGCGACTCCTTTGAGCACTTCCGTGTCGGCCTGCTTGAACGCGTCCTTGAACTGGTCTTTGTCCACATGGACGTCGTGGCTGTTGAGCCACTGCGATGCCGAAGCCGCGGCGGCCTCGAGGTTCTTCTGCACGGTCGGGAACTGGTGGAACACGCCGAACACGACGATCGCGGCGACGGCCGCGGCGATCAGGACGATGAGGAGCATCACGAGCAGCGCCGCGATCCAGCGCTTGACGCCGCGGCGCGCGAGCCGGTCGGCCAGCGGCATGAACGTCGCCGCGAGCAGCGCGGCGAACAGCACGGGGATCAGCAGCGTGCTCAGCTTGGCCAGGACCGCGCACACCACGACGACGGCGACGGCCAAGCCGAGGAACAGCCAGCTCGCGCGGCCGAACTCCGCGAGCCAGCCGGGGACGGTGAACGCGGCCCGTTCGTCTGGCGGCGCGACAGCGACAGAGCGCGGCGCGCCCTCGTCCGCCGACGCGCCGGCGGCCGCAGCCGTGCCGGCGCCGTCCGGCGCCTTCCTCCCGAAGATGCTCAACGGCTCACCCCCCGCTCGCTCGTCTTGCGCTGCCGCTGCGCGCCATCCTACCGACCGGCGGCCGGCCAGTCGATGGCCGCGCCGGCGTGGCCGGCCTTTGTTTCCATCCGGTAACCGAACGGGTAGGGTGGAGCGCGACCTGCGCCTCCGAGGGAAGGAACATCCCACGACCACCTCCGAGCTCTTCTCCAGCATCCTCGTGCCGGCGCTGGTGATCGCCGTGAACCCAGTGCCGATCATCGCCTCGGTCACGCTGCTCTCCACGGCGCACGGCAAGCGCAACGCCCTGTACTTCATCGCCACGGTGGTGATCCTCATGCTGGCCATCGGCTCCGCGGTGATCTTCATCGTCGGGCAGTCGGCCAGCACGTCGACCAGCACGGGTGGCGCGGGCGTGACCACGGCGTTCGGCATCATCTTCCTCGCGGTCGCCGTGCAGCAGTGGAGGACAAAGCCGGTGGAAGGCAAGGATCCCGGCTGGATGAAGGCGCTCGACAAGGCCGGGCTGGTCGCCGGCGTCGTGCTCGGCGTCTCGCTCACCAACTACGCGCTGCTGACCAGCGGCGTGGAGAAGATCGTCAAGTCGGGCCTGAGCTCGTCGGTCCAGACGAGCGCGCTGGTCGTCTTCACGCTCATCGCCACGTCCACGATCATCGCGCCGCTCGTCATCTACCTCGTGCGCCCCGTCTGGGCCAAAGAGGTGCTCGGCCGGTTCCGGACATGGCTCATGCGGCACAACCGCGTGATCCTGATCGCCGTGTTTGGGCTGATGGGCGCGCTCTTCACCGTTCAGGGCCTCATCGCTCTGCTCGGCTGACGGCTGACCGCCGGCCAGCGGCGACTGACGCTTGACAGCTGACGCATCAAGCCCGAGGGCGGGCGGCTAGGCCGCCCGCCCTCGGGCTTTGTTCTCTCGCGCGCGAGCCCCCGGCGGGGCCCCCGGCCGCCCTTCGTCAGATCGAGCGCTGGTACACGCGGAAGGCCCGCGTCGCCAGCCACGTGCAGACCACGGTGAAGATCGCCAGGTAGCCCGTGCGGCTGAGCACGATGCTCCAGTCGCCGTGGGCGGCCAGCGCTTCGCGGCCCGCCTGCACCGCCCAGTTGACCGGGTTGTACTTGGCGACCGACTGCATCCAGGCGGGCATGAGCGCCTGGGCCATGAACACCGACGAGAGGAACGTCAGCGGCAGCAGCACGAAGTTGGAGACCGCGATCATGGTCTCCTCCCGCCGCGACAGCAGCGCGACCGCATTGGACAGGGCGCCGATCGCGGTGCCCAGCAGGACGGCGCACAGCGTGAGCATCACGAGGCCGGCGAGACCGCCGGGGTAGGTCGCGCCCACGATCAGGCCGAGGACGATGATGATCACGGCCTGGATCACGCCGACCATGGCGCCCTGGATGAGCCGCCCGGAGATGAGCGAGCCACGGCTCGCCGGCGAGACCAGGAAGCGATCGACCACGCCCCGGTCGATGTCATCGATGAGTCCCATCCCGCTCCAGCCCGCGGAGAAGAGGCAGGTCATCACGACGATCCCCGGCGTGAGGAAGTCGATGTACGAGTTGGCGCCGAACCCCGGGATCTCCACGATCTTGCGAAACAGGGCGCCGTAGAGCAGCAGCCACACGACCGGCTGGATCAGCGAGATGGCGATCCAGGCCGGCTGGCGGAACAGGTTGCGCAGGTGCCGCACCGTCATGAACCAGCTGTCGGCGAACACGTTGCTCATCGTTTCTTCACCTCCACATCGGCCTCGCTGAACGCGCGTCCGGCGTGGCGCAGATAGACGTCGTCGAGTGACGGGCGTGAGACGGTGACCGACGAGACCGCCACGCCTCCCGCCTCGAGGGCGGCGAGGACGGTCGGCACCATGTGCGAGCCGCTGTCGGCCCGCGCGCGCAGCGTGCGGGCGTCAACGACGACGTCGCGCAGGTCGTGGAGCCCGTCGAGGGCGCGCACCACCTCGCCGTCCTGCGGCGGGTCTCGCAGCTCCACGACGATGGCGTCGCCCTGGAGCTCTTCCTTGAGCTCGTCGGGGGTACCCTCCGCGACCACCCGTCCCTGGTCGACGATCGCGAGGCGTCTCGCGAGGCTGTCGGCCTCTTCAAGGTAGTGTGTGGTGAGGAGGATCGTCAGACCCTCCTCGCCGGCGAGGCGCGCGATCTCGTGCCACATGTCCACGCGCGCCTCCGGGTCGAGCCCGGTCGTCGGCTCATCGAGGAACAGCACCTGAGGACGGTGCATGAGCCCGATGGCGACGTCGAGCTTGCGCTGCATGCCGCCGGAGTAGGTACGCGTCGTGCGGTCGGCGGCCTCGGTGAGGCCGAACCGGTCCAGGAGCTCGGCGGCGCGGCTCTTGAGCTCCGCGCCGCGCATGCCGTACACGCGCCCCTGCAGGAGCAGGTTCTCGCGCCCCGTGGCGGCCGGGTCGAGGCCGGACTTCTGCGCCACGGAGCCGATGGCGAGACGCACCTTGGCGGCCTCGCGCACCACATCGTAGCCCGCCACCCGCGCCTCGCCGGCGTCGGGCAGCGAGAGTGTCGTCAGGATCTTGACGGTCGTCGACTTCCCGGCCCCGTTGGGACCCAACAGGCCGAAGACCGTGCCCGGCTCCGCGACGAGACTCACCCCGTCGAGGGCCCGGACGTCACCGCGGTAGGTCTTCACCAACCCCCGCGCTTCGATCGCGTAGTCCATTTCGTTTCCTTTCTGCGGACGTGCTGCAGAGCTACTAGGGTTCCCGCCCGCGGGTCGCTCGTCACCACTGTGCGACGGTGCTTCTCGCGAGCCGGCACAGTTTAGTGCCAAGATTATTAGATTGTCAAACATTCCATTTGTGGTATAGTTCTGGGCGTCGAAGGATACCCAAGACCACAGGTTGACTGCAGGTACTGACCCGCTCTCGCGGAGGGATCATGAGCAAGGATGACGACAAGCGCGAAGCGCTCATCACAGAGGTCGGCCTGGAGCTGGAAGAGCTTCGCCAGGCCGCCGACCGGCTTGACGAGGTCGTCGCCGCTCAGTTCAGCCTCAACCGCACCGATCTGCGCTGTCTCGGCGTCCTCTACCGGCGCGGCCGGGTCACGGCCGGCGAACTGGCCGACGAGAGCGGCCTCACACCAGGCGCGATCACGACCGTGCTCGACAGGCTCGAGCGCGGCGGCTACGCGAACCGCGTCGCCGACCCCAATGACCGGCGTCGTGTGGTCGTCATCTCGACCGCGGCGACGCGTGAGATCGGGGCGCGTGTGTACGGTGAGGTGGAGGTCGCAGGTCGCAGCGAGCTCGAGGGGCGCAGCGCCGGCGAGCTGGTGGTCATCCGCGACTACCTGCGCCGTGCGCGCGAGGTGTACGAGAGCCAGGCCGGCGATATCGTCGGCCAGGCCCAGGCGCCCAGCGGAGCTGGAGACGGCTCGCCCCAGGCGTCGGCGCCGCTCGGCGGGATCACCGCCGGGCGACTCGAGTTCACCAAGGGCGCGGCGTCGGTCACCATCCACGGCGATGCCGCGCTCGCGGCCCTCTACCGGGCGAACTTCGACGGGCCGGCGCCAGACGTCAGCGTCAACGGCGGCACGGTAGTGATCCAGCAGCGCCGCCGCTTCCGGCCTTTCGATTGGCGCGGCCAGAAGACCGACGTTGCCCTCAACACCACCGTGCCGTGGACCGTGACCCTCAAAGGCGGCATGTGGAAGCTGGCGGCGGATCTCCGGGAGCTCCGCCTTGAGTCGCTCACGGTCGGCGGCGGCGCCAGCGACCGTGGAGATCTGGCTGCCGGCCCCCGTCGGCACCGTCGGCGTCGTCGTCTCGGGCGGCGCCAGCAGCGTCCGGATCCACCGCCCTGCCGGCGCCGCGATCCGCGCCGCCGTCAGCGGCGGCGCCAGCCAGCTGGACTTCGACGGCCAGCGTCTCGGCGCCTTCGGCGGGCGCAACGTCCTTGAGTCGCCCGGCTTCGACGCGGCGGCCGATCGCTACGAGATGCGCTTCACCGGCGGCGCCAGCCAGGTGACGATCGACACGGTCTGACTGCGCGCCGCATGACCGTGAGCACCAACGGACGACCGCGAGCGTGACGACGTGAGCACGCCGCTTCGCAAGAACCGCGACTTCATGCTGCTGTGGAGCGGTCAGGTCGTCTCGGCCGTCGGCTCGGCGATCTCGTCGGTCGCGTTCCCGCTCCTCGTGCTGGCCCTCACGCACTCGCCCGCCAAGGCAGGCGTGGTCGGCTTCGCCGGCACCCTCCCCTACCTGCTGTTCCAGTTGCCGGCCGGGGGTCTCGTCGACCGCTGGGACCGCAAACGGACGATGATCGTCTGCGATGCGCTGCGCGCCCTCGCGCTGGGCAGCATCGCCGTCGCGTGGGTCGCCGGCGTACTCACGGTCGTGCAGATCGCCGGGGTCGCCTTCTCCGAAGGCACGCTCTTCGTCCTCTTCACTCTCGCCGAGCGCACGGCCCTCCCCAACATCGTCGAGCCTGACCAACTCCCCTCCGCATTGGCACAGAACGAGGCACGCACCCGCGGTGCCACTCTGGCCGGCAACCCGCTGGGCGGCATCCTCTTCGGACTTGGCCAGGCCGTGCCGTTCCTCGTGGATGCTGTCTCGTACGTGGCGTCGGTCATCTCTCTGCTGTTCGTGCGCGCCGAATTCCAGGAGAAGAAGAGGCGCCTCCGGGAGCCCCTGCACAAGGAGATCGCCGAGGGCATGCGCTGGCTCTGGCATCAGCCTTTCCTGCGCGCTGCGGCGCTGCTCGTGGCAGGCAGCAACTTCGTCTTCCAGGCGATGTCGCTGGCGGTCATCGTCATCGCCGAAGCCCGAGGAGCGTCCTCGGCGCTCATCGGCATCCTGTTCGGACTCATGGGCGTCGGCGGGCTGCTCGGCGCCTTCGTCGCCCCGTGGGTGAACCGCCACGTCCCGGCGAAGACCGTGGTCATCGGCGCAAACTGGGTGTGGGCGGCGTTGCTGCCCTTCGTCGCCCTCGTACCGTGGCCGCTGGCCATGGGCGTGCTGGCCGGCGCGATGGCGTTCGTGGGCCCGGCCTGGAACGTCGTCATCAGCAGCTACTCGCTCAGGCTGACGCCGGACCGCCTGCGCGGACGGGTCGGCGGCGTCCAGGGCCTGGTCGCCTGGGGGCCCATCCCGCTCGGCTCCCTGGTCGGCGGGCTGCTCCTGCAGTGGCTGGGCGGGACGCCGGCGACACTCGCGCTGGCCGGCGTCATGCTCGTCATCGCCGTGGCCGCCTCGGTGAGCCCGGCCATCCGGCACGCTCCCCGGCTCGACGAGACGAGCGTGACGCCCTCCGGGGTCGCGCCCGGCGAAGCAGAAGCCGGGTAGGCGGGCGCGGTCGATTTCCGCCGTCCGCGCACCGTGCGATACGCTCCCCTCATGGCCGAGACACGCACACGGCTCCCGTGGGAGCACGAGGGCATGCACGTCGAAGGCGGGCGCCTGCTCGTCGCGGGACGCGACGCCGAGGCGCTCGCTCGCGAGCACGGCACGCCGCTGTACGTCTTCGACCTGCGGCGCATCGGCGTGCAGGCCGTCGCGCTGCGCGAAGCACTCGCCCGCGCCGGCCTCACCCCCCGCGTGCGTCTCGCCATGAAGGCCCTGCGCGACGAGCCTGTCCTGCGGTACCTGCGCGGGCTCGCCGCACCGGGCGACCCGGCGGCCGTCGGCCTCGACGCGTGCTCACCCGGCGAGGTGGAGCACGCGCTCGCCTGCGGCTTCGTGGCGCGGGAGATCAGCTTCACCGGCACCAACGTCTCGGAGCGAGACCTCGACGTCCTCGCGCCGCTCGACGTCCACATCAACGTCGACCTCATCAGCCAGATCGAGCGCGTCGGGCGCCGCTGCCCCGGGCGCGCCATCGGGTTGCGCGTCAATCCCCGTGCCGGCGTGATGCGCGGCCACGCCCACAGCCTGTACGCAGGCGCCAAGCCCACCAAGTTCGGGATCTACGACGAAGACATCGAGCGCGCCCTCGCGGCCGCCGAGCGCCACCACCTCACGATCGACACCGCCCACTTCCACCTCGCCAACGGGATGCTGGACGACGAGCTGGCCGCCTTCGGCGAGGCGCTCGCCGCGGCCGCACGCATGGTGCACCGCCTGATCGAAGCCGGGTGCCCGCTCGAAGAGGTCAACGTCGGCGGCGGTCTTGGCACCCCGCTCCACGACGGCGAGCGGCCGCTCGACCTCGATGCGTACGCCGGCCTCCTGGCCCGTCACTTCGGGGATCTCGGCGTGGCGGTCGGCGCCGAGCCCGGCGAGTTCCTCACCAACGAGGCCGGCGTCCTCCTCTCGGAGATCGTCACCGTCGAGGAACGGGCGGGCACGCCGTTCGTCGGCCTCGACTGCGGCTGGACCGTGCTCAACGACCACCGCGTCTACGGCCGTGAGCTGGAGTTCGTGCTCCCGGCCCGCGCCGCCGTACCACCAGCCCGCCCCGTTGCCGTGGCAGGGCACATCAACGAAGGCGACGACATCTTCGGCGAGGGTGTACCACTGCCCGAGGTCGCCGAGGGCGAGATCGTCGCCATCGTCAGCATCGGAGGCTACTGCCACAGCATGTGGACCGACCACTGCGGCCGGCCGCGTGCGGACGCGGTCTTCTTCGCCGACCGCGCCTGAAGACCGGACCCGCCGAAGCCGGCGTGACCCAACGCTTCAGCGCCTCGCCGACCGGGCACCTCCTTCATGAAGGAGGTGATGACGATGCCAGTCCTCACAAGCAGCAGACAAGCCATCCGGGCCGCCGGTGCGGCGACTGCCGCCGCGCCCTACGTGCGCGAGGTCGCGACCGACCCCGACCTGCGGGAGGCGGCGCGCATGAGCCTGCGCTCGCTCACCCGCGTCTACGACGAGATGGCCGCGGACGCGCGCCTGCGCGACCGTGTCTTCGACAAGGCGCGCGATGCCGGTACGGCAGCCTCCGGGCGGTCCTCTCGGCGCCTGCGGATAAGCGTGTCGTCCAGGATCGTACGCTGGGGCATCCTTGCCACAGGGTTCGTGGCCGGAGCCGCGACCATCATCGCGGTCCTCGCCTACCCGCGTTCCCGCAAGCGCGTCTCGCAGGCCGTCGGCGACGCCCGCCATGGCGTGGTCTCACTGACGGACAGGGTCAAGAGGCGGACTCCCAGCTCGACGGAGGAAGTCCAGGAGACTATCTCCTCCGACGGTCGCGAAGCCCGCGAAGCCGCGTAGGAACCGGATCCGGAAGGCCGCGCAGCGGCAGGGTCCGGGGAACCTCACGCGGCATGCTGCCGCCGCGACCGCTACAGCCGCGGCGGCAGTCTTGCGTCCCGCACACAAGCCGCTCCGATTCGTTTGAGGTTGCCGTGCGGCGCGCGCGCAGGCAGACTCCGATGACGAGCATCACCCGTGAAGGAGCCCAGTTGACCGACACGTGCGATTGGACCGGAGTCCTGGCCGACCTCCAGAGCCGCGGCTGGCAGGCGCGCGTCGTGCCGGCGGAGCGCCTCGCCGAGCTGAGCGACCGCGTGCAGCGCGAGCTGTCGTCGGGAGGACTGGCAGACGGCACTGCGGCGCGCATCGCCGCCGATCTCGACTGGGAGCCGGCCGGCGGCGCTCCTGTCGGCCGGCGCCCTGTCGGACGGCGGCGCCCTCGGGAGCGCCGCGCCGCGGACCGCGCGCTCCGTCGTGATCGGCGCTACGGCCCGACCGCTCACGCAGGCGGCGCTCACCGTCGACGGCGAGCGCCACGTCGTCGTGGTCCCGCCGCACTACGCCGGCTACTACTCGGTGCCGCGGAGACTTGTGGAGGCCCTCGCGGCGGCGCTGGCCCCCGGCGGCTTCGCCGCCGCCGGGTTCTCGCCGCCGCTCAAGACGCTGGCGGCCTGCGCCGGACTCGCCCGCTACGGCCGCAACAACATCGCCTACGTCCCCGGCCTCGGCAGCTACCTCATCTTCGGCGCCTGCGTCAGCGACGCGCCGCCGCCGGAGGGCACGCCAGTGGAACGAGCCGCGGGAGCTGGAGCGCTGCGGGAGCTGCAGCGCCTGCCTGCCGGGCATGCCCGACCGGCGCAATCCAGGCCGACCGCTTCCTCCTCCACACCGATCGCTGCCTCACCTGGGTCAATGAGGACGAAGCACCGTTCCCGTCCTGGGTCGATCCCGCGTGGCACACGTGCGCCGTCGGCTGCCTGCGCTGTCAGCAGGTCTGCCCCGAGAACGCGACCGTCGAGCTCGCGGTGGACCCGCCGGAGGAGTTCGACGACGAGGAGTCACGTCTCATCCTCGCTGCCGCCGCGTCATCCGAACTCGCCCCTGAGACCTCTGCCAAGCTCGCGCGCTGCGGCCTCGACTACTCGCCGACGCTCATCGCGCGCAACATCGCTGCGCTGTTGCCGAGCTGAGCCGCGCCGACCGGCGGCGCGAGCCGGCCGAACGCGCTCCCGACGGCTGAATCGATGTTGCGGCGGCCCTCCCCGGGGAACGCTCTGATTACTGGGGGAAGGAGCCACCATGGACCATCCGATCGTCCTCGGCTACGACGGCTCGACCTGCTCGGCGGCGGCGCTCGACGAGGCTCTCGCGCTCGCACACGACCTCAAGGACTCCGAGATCCTCATGGTCTACTGCCACGAGCCGCCACCCGGACTCGCCTGCGCCCTCGACCCGACCTGTGCGGCGGCCAAGGAGTTGCGCGACTACGAGTCCCGTGTGGAGGACGAAGTCGAGCCGCTGCTCGAGGCGGCGGCGGCGCGGGCTCGCGACACCGGCGTGCGCACCGAAGTGGTGATGGCGTGGGACGAGCCGGTGCACGCGCTCATCGACGTGGCGCGCGAACACGGCTCGCACATCATCGTCGTCGGGTCACACGGCGAGAGCACCTTCTCGGGGCGCTGAGACGCACCACGCCCTACGAGCTGCTGCACCGCAGCTCCATCCCGGTCATGGTGGTGCCGCACCGTATCTAGCGGCAGCCCGCGAGTGTGTCGTCGTCAGTCGCTGCCCGCGTCACGCGCGAACTGCCGCACGCAAGCCACGGCGGCGCGCCAGCCGGCGAGCATGGCCTCGCGGTCCACGCCGGTGTCTGGCACGAACGTGCGCTCCTCATGCCAGACGCTCAGCGCCTCCGCCTCGTCGCGCCACACCCCGGTGGCGAGGCCGGCGAGCAGGGCCGCGCCGAGCGCCGTCGACTCCTTCTGCGCGGCGCGCGTGACCGGCAGCGCGATCACGTCGGCCTGGATCTGCATCAGCAGGTCGTTGGCCGTGGCTCCGCCCGCGACGCGCAGGTGGTCAGGCGTGAGCCCGGCGTCGGCCACCACGGCGCCCAGAAGATCGGCTACCTGAAAGGCGATGCCCTCGAGCGTGGCGCGCGCGACATGGGCGGTCGTCGTGCCGCGCGTGATGCCGAGCAGCGCGCCGCGAGCGTGAGGATCCCAGTGCGGCGCGCCGAGACCGGCGAGGGCGGGAACGAAGTACACGCCCTCGCTGCTCGATACCTTGCCCGCCAGCGCACCGACTTCGGCGGCGCTGCCGATGATCTCGAGACCGTCGCGCAGCCACTGCACCGCGGCGCCGCCGATGAACACGCTGCCCTCCAGGGCGTACGTGCGGCGCCCCCCGCGCTGAAGCGCGACGGTGGTCACGAGCCCCTGCTTCGATTCCACCGGGCTCTCGCCGATGTTGAGCAGCAGGAAGCAGCCGGTGCCATACGTGACCTTGGCCATCGCCGGCCGCACGCAGGCCTGCCCGAACAGCGCCGACTGCTGGTCGCCGACGAGGCTGGCGAGCGGGACGGTCGCGCCGACGCCGGGCGCGCCGGCTCCGGTCGCGCCGCCCAGCCGAGCATGTCCGCGCCGATCTCTCCCACCACGCCGCTCGTGTCGCGGATCTCGGGGAGCAGAGCCCGCGGCACGCCGAAGAGCTCGAGCAGCTCGTCGTCCCAGTCGCCGCTGCGCAGGTCGTAGAGCAGCGTGCGCGATGCGTTGGTCGCGTCGGTGACGTGCAGGCGGCCGCCGGTGAGCTGCCACGCCAGCCAGCTGTCCACGGTGCCGAAGGCGAGCTCTCCGCGCTCGGCGCGCTCGCGCGCGCCGGGCACGTTGTCGAGGAGCCAGGCGATCTTGGTGGCCGAGAAGTAGGGGTCGAGCAGCAGCCCGGTCTTGCGCCGCACGAGGTCTTCGCAGCCGGTGCGGCGCAGCTCTTCGCAGCGCGGCGCGGTACGCCGGTCCTGCCAGACGATCGCCGGCGCGATCGGCAGCGACGTGCGCCGGTCCCACAGGATCGTGGTCTCGCGCTGGTTGGTGATGCCGACTGCGGCGACCCGCGAGACGGCCGCGCCGCTGCTGCGCAGCGCCTCCACGGCCGTCTCGCGCTGCGCCTCCCAGATCTCGAGCGGGTCCTGCTCCACCCAGCCGCTCTCCGGGTACTGCAGCGCGATCTCTCGCTGGGCCAGCCCCGAGGATGCGCCCGTCGTCGCGCGAAGACGATCGCCCGCGAGCTCGTCGTGCCCTGGTCCAGCGCGAGGACGACGCGTCCCCCATCCGTCTCCGATCATTGCTCCCCCCGTTCGGCCGTCGTCGCGCCTCATGATAGCGCGGCGGATCGCGAGCCGCCATGCTTGTGTTGTGCTTCACATGGGTAACCTCGAAATGGAGGGGTGGCGCACGGCCGTGCGCACGATGCTGGTGGAAGGAGCCACCATGGGCTGGAGGAAGATCCTCGAGAACGAACACCGCCTCATGCTCGAAGTCGCAGACGCATCAGACAAGGAGTGCGCGCACATCGAGGCCACGGGTGAGGCGCGGATCGAACTTGTCGGCGAGATCATCGGCTTCTTCCGCTACTTCTGCGACGGACTCCACGATCCCAAGGAGGACGGACTCCTCTTCGCGCGCTGCCACAAGCGCGGGATGACCAACGAGGACGAGCCCCTGGAGCAGATGCTGGGCGAGCACGAGTGGTGCAGCGGCGAGCTGGACGCCCTCGAGAGCCAGCTCGAGCGGCTCGAGCCCGGCGACCGTGAGGCGGCGCTGGCCTTTGCCTCGCGCCTGCGCGAGTACGTCAGCGTGTTGCGCTGCCACGTCGAGGTGGAGGAGTCGGTCTTCTTCGACACGGCCCAGCACTACCTCACCGTAGAGGACCGGCACCAGCTCACGGAGGAGTTCGAGGCCGTGCACTGGGACGAGGCCGAAGAGGGCGTGCTCGCCTACTGGGAGGACCTCGCCCATCGCCTGGTCGCAGCCGAGAACCAAGGCCTGACGCCCGGCCGAGACGGCTTCGCCGCCTCGGCCTCACACCCTCGGCTTCAGACCCAGGCGCCCTCGCCGTCGCTCAGGTACGCGTGGATGTCGTCGGCCGCCTTGCGCGCCGCGCCCATCGCCAGGATCACCGTCGCGGCGCCGGTCACGATGTCGCCGCCGGCCCACACGCGCGGCACACTCGTGCGCCCCGACTCGCTGAACGTGCGGATGTAGCCGCGCTCGTTGCGCTCGAGCCCGGCAGCGTTCTCGAACAGCGCCCGGTTGGGGCCGGCTCCGACGGCGACGATCACCATGTCGACGTCGAGCAGGAAGTGCGAGCCGATGATGGGGATGGGCCGCTTGCGGCCGCTCTCGTCGGGCTCACCCATCTTCATGCGCACGCACTGCATCTGGCGCACCCAGTGCTGCTCGTCGCCCATGTACGCGACGGGACTGCCGAGGTAGCGGAACTGCACGCCTTCCTGCTCGGCGTGCTCGATCTCCTCCTCGCGCGCCGGCATCTCCTCGCGCCGGCGCCGGTAGACGATCGTCGCTTCGCGCGCGCCCATGCGCAGCGCCGTGCGCGCGCAATCCATGGCCACGTTGCCGCCGCCCACCACCGCCACGCGCGTGCCCTTGGGCGCCGGCGTGTCGTACTCGGGGAACAGATAGGCCTTCATGAGGTTCACGCGCGTGAGGTACTCGTTGGCGGAGACGACGTTGCAGAGGTTCTCGCCGGGCACGCCCATGAAGCCGGGCAGCCCGGCCCCGGTCGCGACGTAGACGGCGTCGAACCCGAGGTCGAAGAGTTCGTCGAGACCGTAGAGCTTGCCGACGATGCTGTTGAGCTCGAACTTGACGCCGAGCCGGCGCAGGTTGCCGGTCTCCGCCTCCACGATGCTCTTGGGGAGGCGGAACTCGGGGATGCCGTAGACGAGCACGCCGCCGGCCTTGTGCAGGGCCTCGAAGATCGTCACGCTGTGGCCCTTGACGCCGAGGTCGGCGGCGAGCGTGAGTCCCGCGGGGCCGCTGCCGACCACCGCGATGCGCCGCCCGGTGCGCGGCGCCCGCCGCGGCAGCTTGACCTGGTCGGTCTCGCGCTCGAAGTCGGCCGCGAACCGCTCCAGGGCACCGATGGCCAGCGCCTCGCCCTTCTTGCCCAGCAGGCACGCCTTCTCGCACTGCTCGTCCTGCGGGCAGACGCGGCCGCAGACCGCCGGCAGGGCGTTGCGGCGCCGGATGAGCTGCGCCGCCAGCGCGAACTCCCCTTTCGCGATGAGCGCCACGAAGCCGGGGATGTCGACTTCGACGGGGCATCCCCCTACGCAGGCGGGCTTCTTGCACTGCAGGCAGCGAGCGGCCTCCGCCACCGCCAGCTCCCCGTCGTAGCCGTAGCTCACCTCGGCGAAGTTTCGGATGCGCAGCACCGCGTCCTGCTCCGGCTTCTTCTGCCGCGGCGCCGCCGACTGGATCTTGGCCTGCGCCGCCTTGGACACGCCGTGCCAGTGGCAGCCGGAGCGCGTGCAGAGCGACAGCGGGGCCACGCGCGTGCGCACCGACACCTCGATGCTGAACAGGGGAGCTTCGCAGTCCTCGCAGACGTGTTCCGCCTCGAGCAGCGACGACTGGCAGTGCGGGCACAGGACGTCGTCGGCCAGCGTTCCGTCACTCCAGCTCTTGGAGCACAGGTGCTCGAACACGTCGAGGCGGGGATTGATGAGCAGCTCGCAGACCGTGTCTCCCACCCGCACGGAGAGCCCGATCCACACGCGCTTCGTGCGCGCGTCGTACACGTCCAGCCCGGCGTGGCATTGCGGGCAGAAGCTCGCCAGGTCGCCCTCGTGCTCCAGTGTGACCAGGTCGGCTTCGGCCGTCGTCATCGCGCTTTCCTACTGCGCCTTGATGGACGTGAGCAGCGACGTGCGCTCGTCGCGGCCATACATCTGGTTGCGCTTGATGAGCTCGTCGAAGTCGACCTCGAACGCGTCGAAGTGCGGCCCGTCGACGCAGGCGAACTTCGTCTTGCCCCCCACCGTGCAGCGGCAACCGCCGCACATGCCGGTGCCGTCCACCATGATCGGGTTGAGGCTCACTTCGGTGGGGATCCCGTAGATGCGCGTCATGTCGGTGACCGACCGCATCATCACCAAGGGGCCGACGGCCAGGACACGATCAACGTGGACCTGGCGTTCCACCAAAGCCTTGAACGCGTCGGTCACCTTGCCGTGCATGCCCCAGCTGCCGTCGTCCGTCGTGATCATCAGCTTGTCGCAGACGTTGAGCATCTCGTCGACGAGGATCAGCAGGTCCCTCTCCCGCGCGCCGATGATGCCCAGCACGCGGTTGCCGGCGTCGCGGTACCCGATCAGCAGGTGGTGCAGGACCGCGATGCCCGAGCCGCCGCCGATGCCGACGACGGTGCCGATCTTCTCGAAGTCCTCCGGAGCCCCGAGAGGGCCGCAGAGGTCCTTGATCGCGTCGCCGACCCCCAGCGAGGCGAGCATCGCCGTGCTCTTGCCGACGACCTGGAAGATGATGGTGATGGTGCCGGCGGCGACGTCCTTGTAGGCGACGGTGAGGGGCACGCGCTCGCCGGTCTCGTTGACGCGGATCACCACGAACTGGCCCGGCACGATCTTGCGCGCGATCTGCGGCGCCTCGATCGTGAGGCTCACCATGTCTCGCTTGGTCAGCTCCTGCCGGTCGGCGATGGAGTACATGACCCGTGCCCCCTCATCAGCCTTCTCCACGGCGGCACGCACGCCCTCCACGGCGGCCGGCTGCGGCTGATCTCATTATGCCCCAGCAGAGCGGCTGCGCACCAGGGCACAAGAGGCAGGAACGGCAAACGTGCGCCCGGACCAGGACGCGCGGTCCACTTCGCTCGTCCGGGCGCTCGCCCGTTCCTGCGTGCATCGCAACGGTCTAGTATTGTGTGCGGCGTGAGCGGCGCGGAGCACGGCCCGCGCGCCGCGCCCGGCCAGCACCTCCGGAGGAGACACGACGATGGACGGCACACCCAAGGTTGGACTCCCTTACCACCACACGCAGACCGGCTACCCGATGATCGTGGCGCTCGTCTTCGGGACCGTGGCGCAGCTTCGCTCGCTCGCCCGGGACGCCGCGCGAGCACAAGCCGCGTCTCTGGCTGCACGTGCCAGGGTTGCTGCTGTTCGTCGGCGTGATGGCGGCGTTCTCGCGTCTTGCGGTCGACGTCGACGAGAGCGCCGTGACGGCCGGCTATGCCATCGGGCTGGCGCGGCGGCGTATCGACCCGCGCCAGATCGAGAGCGTCGAGGCGACGAAGACCCCGTGGTACGCCGGCTGGGGCATCCGCTTCACGCCGTCGGGGCTGTTGTACAACGCCTGGGGCCGCCAGGGCGTGAAGCTGCACCTGGTGTCCGGCAAGGTGTTCACGATCGGCAGCGACGAGCCGGAGGCTCTCCTTGCCGCCATCGAAGCAGCCCGGGAGCGGGCGGCGGCACCGGGAGCCACACCCGCGGCTTGAGCGTCAGCCGGCGGTGCTCTGATCCCGAACGCCGGCCGCGGCGCAGGCGCCACCAGACCGGGACCGCGCCGGCCAGCTCTCAGACGGCAGCCGAGAGGAGCCGGCGCGCCAGCAGACCGCCGAGGCTGGCCAGGTCCTCGGCGGGGAGGCAGTGGCCGGCCGCCGCGTCGAAGACGATCTTGCCTTGCGCCGGGAACTCGTCGTCACCCTGCCAGAGCATCACGGCGAGACGCAGCCGCGGCAGCACCTGGAAGGCGAACGCGACGTCGGCGGCGGCGAACGGCTCGCCACCGGCAGTGGCCGCGGCCGCGCGGAAGGCGTCAAGGCCGCCTGTCACCGCAGGGCCGCCCGCGGCGGGTCCGCCTGAAGCAGTGAGGCCACCGAAGGACGCCTCCAGCGGAGCCTCGGCGCGGTCCGCGAACGAGGCGGCGTAGAAGAGGCCGTCGGGCAACTCCCGGAACGCCACCCACTCGTTCGCGGGCGGGGTGCCGTCTGCCCGCAGCAGGTAGTGAAGGAGCAGGATGCGGACGGCGACGTGCGCGGGCGAATCACCCGCGCGCACGTCGCCGCCCGGATGCGTCACGAGGTGGACGGCGCCCAGGAACGGCACGTCGACGCCGCCCGGGACGAGGCCGCAGCCTGCCTGCGCGGCGCGCCGCGCAGGGTCCGCCGCGGCCCACGCACTCGTCGCCTGCTCGAGCGCCGCCGCGAACCGGCGCCCAACGGCGGCGTCCTTGTCGCGCCCCTCGCCGGCACCTCCGCTCACGCCGTCACTCCTCCGCTCACGCCCTCAGTCCTCGTCGAACGCCCCCCAGCTCATCGCCGAGGAGAGCGCCGGCCAGCGCCCCCACTCGATGGCCGTGGAGGTCATCGAGGCGGTCAGCGGCTCGCCCAGCGACTGCGTATGGAGCGGCAGCTGGTGCACCACGAGCTCCGCCTCCTTGGCGCGGCGGCGCGTGTGTACCCACTGGGCCTCGGGCACCTCTCGGCACTTCTCGAGCAGCAGGTCCCACTCCTCGTCGACCCACTGCTGGATCGCGACGAGCATCTCGTGCTCCTCGTTGCGCGCCAGGTGGGCGAAGCGGCCCTGGCGCTCCAGCCACTTGGAGACCGGCAGCTTCTTCTTGGGCCGGTAGGTGAGGTGGTAGCGGCCGCGCTCGACCTCGAACAGAGGCCAGTAACACGTGTCGGCCGCCTCGCGCGCCAGCTCGATGGTCTCGTGGTTCTCGGAGCGCCAGCCGCGCGGGCAGGGCGAGAGCACGTTGAGGAATGTGGGGCCGTCGATCGACAGGGCCTTGGACGCCTTGCGGATGAGGTCCACGGGATCGTGCGGCGAGGCTTGAGCGACGTAGGGAAGCCGGTGCGCGACCATGATCTCGGTGAGGTTCTTGCGGTGCTGCTCCTTGCCGATCTGCTCCGTGCCCACGGGGCTCGTCGACGTCCAGGCGCCGGCCGGCGTCGCGCTCGAGCGCTGGAAGCCGGTGTTCATGTAGCCGCCGTTGTCGTAGCAGACGTACAGCATGGAGTGGCCGCGCTCCATGGCGCCGGAGAGGCTCTGCAGGCCGATGTCGTAGGTGCCGCCGTCGCCGCCGAAGGCGATGAACTTGACGTTGTCCTCGATGAGGCCCTTCTTCTTGAGGGCGCGGAAGGCGGTCTCGACGCCGCTGAGCGTTGCGGCGGCGTTCTCGAAGGCGGTGTGGATGAAGCTGCCCTTCCAAGCGGTGTAGGGGTAGCGCGAGGTCGAGACCTCGAGGCATCCGGTCGCGGAGGCCGCGACGTAGGGGCCCTCGACGGCCGTGAGCACCTGCTGGACGACGAGCGAGGCGCCGCAGCCGGCGCAGAGGCCGTGGCCGTTGGCGAGACCGGTCTCCTTGGTCGTCAGCGCCTGGAAGAAGGCGCGCCGGCGCGTGAGAGCCGGGGTCGCCTCGAGGGCATTGAGGGCGCACGACTCGACGCAGTGGCCGCAGCCGATGCAGCGCGCCTCGTCGACCTTGAAGGAACCGGCGCCGGGGTCGCAGGCACGGGTCTCATCTACCTTGCGCTCGCGGCGCACGTCGATGCACTGGACCGGGCAGACCTTGGCGCAGATGCCGCAGAGGATGCAGGCGCAGCCGCCGTCCTGCGTCACGGCGAGGTCGAAAAGACCGACGCCGCGGGGTTTGCCGAGCAGTTCGCGTACGTTGGCGGCGTCGGCGTCGAGCCGGTGCATCGCGCAGGCAGTGTCGGGGCCGGGTGAAGCGGGGAGTCGGGTGGGGCTCGCGCTCATCTCAACCTCTACGCAGGTAGGCCGTCGCGGGCCGCGCCGTCACCGTCAGGTAAAGTGCGCCCTCATCAACGGAATGAAAGAAAGGGGCAAAGATAGCACGCGGCCCGAGGCCTGTGAAGTCCATCGTCGTTGGCCGGCGGCCGGCCCGCCGCGCGCGTCAGTGGACGCTGAACGACCCCGTGCCCCAGGGAGACGCCGCGACGGCGCTGGCCACGGCGTTGCCGTCGTTCCCGCTCCGGAGCGCGGCGAGGATGCCGCCGTAGAGGCCGTTCTGGAGCGTGAGGACGGTCGCGCGAAGCCCCTGAGCCCAGCTCTTATAGGCCTTCACGCCGACGGAGTTGAAGACGGTCGCGCCGGGCATCGACTGGGTCGTGTTGAGCGGATTGTAGTAGGCGGTGTTGTACCAGTGGCCGCCCTCCGCCATCTCCCAGGCGACTATGGCGGCGACGTTGTCGGCCGTCATCGGCGCGCCGAGGGACTTGACCAGTGCCTGTGCCCACGTGACCTGCGTCACCTTGCCGCCGGCCTTCATCAGCAGTTCCGGCGCGGAGAGTATCTTCTTGATCCGCGCGACGACGTCCTTGAGCAGCGCGCTGCGCTCGGCGAACTTCTGTTCCATCGCCAGCTGCTGCGCGTCGATCTGCTGCTGTGCCACCTCCGCCTCCTGGCGCTGACCTTCGAGGCTCTTCGCGATCGACTTCACCTGAGCCGCCAGCGCGGCGAGCTGGTCCTCGTCGTGCCGATCCTGGGCGGCGATGTCGCGGATGAAGCGCGCCGCCGTCTCTGCGTCGGAGAGGCTGCCGGAGTTCATGATGATGTCGAACCACGTGTAGTCGCCGCTCTTGTACATGGTCGCGAGGCGGCTGGCGACGACGTCCCGCTGGCGGTCGAGGTCGGCCTGCACTCTGTCGAGACGGATGCGCGTCTCCGCCAGCCGGCCGTTGATGACGTCCAGGTGCTGGCGCGCCGCTTCTTCCTTCTGGGCGATGGCCTGCATCTGCTGGTCGATGGCCTGCATCTCGGCGCGCGTGCGCCGGGCCTCGTTCTGGAGCTGCTGCAGCGATGCGGTGCGCGCGTGCGCGGGTGCAGCGAGGCACGCGGCACCAGTCGCCGCGAGGGCGATGGCGAGGAGCGCCGAGGCGAAGAGTCGTGTCGTGTGCCTGTGGATGTCCATGCTCTCTGAGGAGGGTATCGGCCGGCGGCGGCGGGCCTTGACGACAGCCGGCCGGCGGCGGTGACGGCAGGGCTTCCGGCGCGCCCAGGCCGCTCTCGGGTTCGCGGCCGCGGGGCCGAACCCTGCCCGCACCAGCGTGCCACAGGCGGCGGGCCGGCGCGACCCGGGCGCCGGCCAGACGATCACGACAGCGCGCCGGCAGCCACAACCGGAGCAAGACGCGCGGCAGTCGAGCGACGGGCGAGCTGCGTGTCGGCCGGCGCGGCTCACGCGAGCTCAGACCACGGGAGTCTCGAGCGCGTCCGCCCCTGGGCCGCTCGTCCAGCTGGCGCCGGCGGCGGCGATCATCACCGCCACCATCGCCGCCACTTCCAGCACGGAGAGCCGCTGCGAGAGGACGAGCCAGCCGGCGAGCGCCGCGACGGCGGGCTCGATGCTGAGCAGCACGCCGTAGGTCGAGGCGCGCACGAGCGCGATCGCCACCATCTCGAGGAAGTACGGGAACGCCGAGGAGAGGACGGCGACGAGCAGGCCCAGCAGGATCGCCGTCCCATGCCCCGCGACCTGGACGCCGCCGGCGAGCAAGCCCGGCGTGAGAAGGATCGCGGACCCGCCGAGCATGAGCGTCGTCAGCGTGAGCGGCGGCACGGCGGCCACGGCCCGTTTGGCGAGCAGCAGGTACGCCGCCCACCCCGTCGCCGCCGAGAGTGAGAGGACAAGCCCGAGCGCCGTGACCGACGCCGCCGGGCCGGCAAGCACCAGGACGCCCACGCCGGCCAGCCCGATCCAGAGCAAGTCGATGGGCCGGCGCGTGCCGATCACGGCCACGGCGAGCGGTCCCAGGAACTCGATGGCCACGACGATGCCGACCGGCGCGTGGGTGATCGCGCCGTAGAAGCTCAGGTTCATGGCGAGGAGAGCCAGCGTCAACGCCGCGACCGGCCACCTGTCGCCGCGGCCCGGGAGGCGCAGGCCCTTGTGCCGCACGGCCGCGAGCAGGAGCGCCCCGAAGGCCGTGCGCAGCCAGAGCGCCTCGACGATGCCGAGCGAGCCGATGACCTTCACCGCGAGAGCGGAGCCGATCTGCATCGAGGCGGCGATGACCACCACGAGCAGCGCCGCACGGGCCGCGGCGCGCCGTTGGTCCGGCTGGGCGCTGCCGGGCCGGGGGCCGTCAGGCCGGGGGCCGTCGGACTGGGCGCCGTCAGGCTGGGAGCGGCCGGGCTGAGACGGCTGAACGGGCTGGGGAGGTTCGGCGCTCACCAGCCCAGTCTACTGGAGCAGAGCGGAGCCCGGCGGGACCGGCCGGCCGGCGCGAAGCGCCGGCGTCAGTGTGCGGCGGCCGGCGCGAAGGGCCGGCGTCAGCTTGCGGCGGCCGTCCCGCCGCCGGCCGACTCGGCCGGGTCCGCCGGCGGCGCGCCCGCCGCGATGCGCTCGCGTTCGGAGTCCTCGATCTCCACCAGCGTCTTGGGCGAGAGGCCCTCCGCCTTGCGGCGCGCCCACCACTCGCCCAGCGGCTCCCCCTTGAACTGGATCCAAAGGATGTACAGGAGCACGACGAGCGTGAGCAGCACGACTTCGACGACCAGAAGGCGATGAGGCGCACGCTCAGCGACGGCGCCAGGGGGATGCCCTGCGCCAGCGAAGCGGCGTGCGCCGCGAGGATCCCGGCCAGAACGGTCACGGCGAGCTCGAGGCCGATGGCGAGGCGGCGCCGGCGCTGCCGGCGAGCGGAAGCGGCGTCAGCCGCGGCGGGAGCCGGCAGCTTGTTGGCCTTGGGCCCGTCGACGATGTACGGCAGGATCGCATTGACCTGGTCGGCGCTCAGGATCTGGCCCCAGGCCGGCATGAAGATGACGCCGGTCGTGCCGGGAGCGGGGATCGAGCCGTCCATGATCGTGGTGCGGAACTCGCTGAGCGGGATGTTGTCGCTCGGGGTTGCGCAAGCGCCGGGACGACCTTGTCCGCCGTCTTCGGGATTGGGCGCCGGCGACGGCGAGGCGTTGGGGCCGACCTGGCCGTGGCAATCGATGCAGGCGTAGGCCGCGTAGATGTCCGCGGGCTTGGCCGGATCGGGATCGTAGGTCGCGCCGGTGTGCGGGAAGCCCGCGAGGATGTACGCGGCGATGGCGCTCGCCTGCGCCGTGTTGATGACGCCGTTCCAGGACGGCATGTTGATGACGCCGGGCTTCTTGGACAGGATGCTGCCGTCCATCATCACCTGCGTGATCTGCTGCGCGTTGGTGAACTGCTCGCTCTTGTCGCGGTACGCGTTGTTGAGCGGCGGGATCGTGCTGTCACCGCCGACGTTGAGCCGGTTGGGGATGCCGCCCACGCCGTCGGGCGCGTGGCAGCGCGTGCAGGCGAGGTCGACGTAGAGCTGCGCCCCGTCCTTCACCTGCTGGCTCACCTTGACGACCCCGCCGCCGCTCGCGGCGGGCGATCCCGACCCCGGAGCTTCAGGCGTGGCCAGGCTGCCGCAGCCGCCGGCGACGAGCACGAGCCGCCACGAGCGCGGCGCCGATGCCGAGCAGAACAGGCTTCATGGTCCTCCCTCCGGAGTTCATGCCGAGACCGCCCCCCAGATGGTGAGCACGATGAGGCCGACGATGATCACCAGGG
Organism: uncultured Thermoleophilia bacterium; assembly: GCA_963829205.1. Classification (GTDB taxonomy): domain Bacteria; phylum Actinomycetota; class Thermoleophilia; order UBA2241; family UBA2241; genus CAIXSE01. The sequence continues at coordinate 1,352,593 of CAWHHT010000012.1, read as the reverse complement.
CGATGGTGGTGGTCACCGGCTTGTAGCGCGGATTGCGCTCGGGACCGCGGTCCACGAACGGCAGGATGACGAGCAGCAGCGCCACGATCCCGACAGCCACGAGGCCCGCGACCTCGGGGATGACCTTGATGAGCTGGAACAACCCGAGGAAGTACCACTCCGGCTTGATGCCGGCCGGCGTGACGAGGACGTTGGCGCGCGGCGCCAGGTCGGCCGGCCACAGCAGCGCCAGACCGCCGACGAGGGCGAGGAAGAGGAAGAAGATCATCGCCTGGGAGGTGAGCTCCTCCCAGAAGTACGGGATGTACGGCTGGGTGCGGTCGCGCCACAACTCCCAGTAGAAGCGCGGCGGCTCGTTGGTGGGGATCTCGGCTGCGGTCCGCTTCTTCACGGCGCCTCCCTAGAGCCTTCCCGAGATGCCCTGGCGGCGGATCATCCAGAAGTGCCCCAGGAGCAGCACGACGATGAGCCCCGGCAGCACCAGGACGTGCAGCGTGAAGAAGCGCCCGAGCGTCGCGGCGCTGATCTGCTCGCCGCCGCGCAGGCTGACGAGCAGGAAGTGACCGAGGAAGGGCACGGAGCCGGCGATGTCGGTCCCGACCTTGGTGGCCCAGTAGGCCTTCTGGTCCCACGGGAGCAGATAGCCGGTGAAGCCGAACCCCATGGTGATGCCGAACAGCGCCACGCCGGTGAGCCAGTTGAGCTCGCGTGGCGCCTTGTAGGCGCCGGTGAAGAAGACGCGCAGCATGTGCACGAACACCAGCAGGACCATGCCGCCGGCGGCCCAGTGATGGATGGAGCGGACCCACCAGCCGAACTGCACGTGGGTGCTGATGTTCAGGACGCTCTGGTAGGCGGTGTCCGGCGTGGGCTGGTAGTACACGGCCAGCAGGATGCCGGTGATGGCGAGGATGAGAAAGAGCACGAAGGCGACCCCGCCGAAGCAGTAGATGTAGTTGGTCGCGTGCTTGGGGACGACCCGGTTGTACTGGTCCTCCATCGTGTCGTCGAGACCGACCCGGTTGACCACCCAGCCGACGAGCCCGGGCTTGCGGCGCCTGGCCTGGGAGGGCGTCTTGCCGGGCGCGGGATCCACAGTGGCGCTCACGCGAACTCCCCCTTGTACCAGTCGGGATAGGGCGCGGTGCTCAGGTCGATCGGACCGACGAGGAGGGAGCCGTTCTGCACCTGCGAGTGGTAGGCCGGCAGGGGTAGCGTCGCGGGGCCGTGGGTGACCTTGCCGTCCGGCGAGAACTGGCTGCCGTGGCACGGGCACTTGAAGGCGTCACCGTCGATGGCGACGATGCAGCCGAGGTGCGTGCAGATGAGCGAGTACACGGTGTACTTGCCGTTGAGGTTCTGGACGGCCGCCGCGCGCTGATTGACCGTGACCAGCGTGAGCTGGCCAGGACGGGAAGGTCGTGACGGCGCCCACGTTGACCACCTGGCCGATGGCGCCGGACACGGCCGCCGGCGGCTTGAGGAAGCGGACTATGGGATAGAAGATGCCCCCGAGCGCGACGATGCCCATCCCCCCGATGAGCCACTTCAAGAATCCCCTGCGATCCATCCGCCCCCCGTCCCGGACGCGCGACGGCGCGCGGCCGTCCCCTGTGAGGAGCCTTTCTACCTGCGGCGCAGGGCCCTGTCAACGTTGCGCAGGCACACGGTCCATTTCGGCGCGGCCTCAGCCGGTGACGACGGCCGCGCTCAAGCGCGCGCGCCCGTGGGGCGCCGCGAAGTCGAGGTCCGGGCCGCGGGGGATGATGCGGCCGGGATTCAGCTGGTCGTGGGTCGTGAAGTAGTGGCGCTTGATCTGCTCCATCGCCACCGTCTCGGCGATCCCCGGATGCTGATACAGGTCGCGCGTATAGCCCCATAGGTTCGCGTAGTCGACGAGCCGGCGGCGGTTGCACTTGAAGTGCGTGTAGTAGACGGCGTCGAAGCGTACGAGCGTGGGGAACAGCCGCCAGTCGGCCTCCGTAGGCGAGTCGCCGACGAGGTACCGGCTGGCCGCCAGCCGCGCTTCGAGCTGGTCGAGCGCGTCGAAGAGCTGCTCGTAGGCCTCATCGTAGGCCTCCTGCGTCGTCGCGAAGCCGGCGCGGTAGACGGCGTCGTTCACGTTCTCGTAGACGAAGGCGTCGACGGCGTCGATCTCCTCGCGGAGCGCGGCCGGGTACAGATCGACGGAGGAGCGCGCGAGCGCGCCGAAGCCGTCGTTGAACATCCGCATGATGTCGCTCGACTCATTGCTGACGATCGTGCCGGTGTGTACGTCCCAGAGCACCGGCACCGTCACGCGTCCGTTGAACGCCGGATCGGCGGCGGCGTAGGCCTCGCTGAGGAAAGCCCACCCGTTGACCCGATCAGTGAACTCGCCGCCGCTGAAGGCCCAGCCGCGAGCATCGCGGAAGGGGTCCGCGTACGAGATGCCGATCGTCTCCTCGAGCCCCTTGAGGTGCCGCGCTATCACCGTCCGGTGAGACCAGGGGCACGCAAGCGCCACGTAGAGATGGTAGCGGCCCGCCGCCGCCGGGAAGCCGGAGCTGCCGTCCTTCGTCACCCAGCCGCGGAAGGCGCTCTCCTGCCGCTGGAAGCGCCCGTCCGCGGCGATCTCACGACCCAACTCGAATCTGTCCGCCATGAACCCGCCTCCGACAGTACTTGCGTGGTAAAGTTGATTGTGCTGTCACTGTGCCCCGGAGCGGGGTGGTTCAAGCACGGCAAGCGCCCGGCACCGGCGCATGGCCGACGCCGACGAGGCTCAGGACGTCACGGCGCAAAGGCGAATCCCCGCTGCTCGAAGAGCCTCATGCACGCCTCGGCGACGTCCGCGTCGTACAGCTTGCCGGCGCCGTCGCGGATCTCGGCAAGCGCGGCCGCCACGCCCATGGAGGGGCGGTAGGGGCGGTGGGAGGCCATGGCCTCGACCACGTCGGCCACGGCCAGGATCCGCGCCTCGGCCAGCATCTGGTCGCCGGCGAGGCCGGCGGGATATCCGGATCCGTCCAGGCGCTCGTGGTGCTGCAGGATCACCTCGGCCACCGGTCGGCCGAAGTGGATGCCGGCGACGATGTCGTAGCCGGCCTGCGAGTGCTGCATGACGAGGCGGAACTCGTCCCTGCTCAGGCGCCCGGGCCTCGTGAGGATCTCGGCCGGGACCGCGATCTTGCCGATGTCGTGGATGAGCGCGGCGACGCGCAGGCCCTCGAGTTCGTCGCCCGAAAGGCCCATCTCCCTCGCAATGGCCATCGCGAGCTCGGCCACCCGCCGCTCGTGACCGGCCGTGTACGGGTCGCGGGTCTCGACCACGTGGCTCATGGCGAGGACGGTGCCCTCAAGGGTCTGCCTCAGCCGCTCGGCCGTGAGCCGCGCCTCTTCCTGCGCCTCCATGACCGGGCTCACGTCGATCGACACCGACCCGGCCAGCGTCGCCTGACCCTCCCTCTGGATCGGGAAGTACAGCGAGTGCAGATGTTCCACGCCGCGCGGCCCATGCCATTCCTCGAGGATGTCCACGACCTCGCCGCGCAAGGCCCGCTGCAACGCCTGCTCCTCGATCTCCGCGTCCTCCGACGGCCACAGCTCCGAGGGCGTCTTGCCCAGCCACTCATCCGGGGGGATGTCGCCTTCCAGGAGCGGGTGCTCATTGACGAACACGTACCGGCCCTCGTCGTCGTGCATCGTGAGATAGCCGGGAAGATGGCCCGCGAAGGCCTCGAAGCGCTCCTCGCTCTCCCGCAGGGCCGTCGCGGCCGCGCGGGACCGCGTCACGTCACGCGCGTAGGCGATGACCATGTGCCGCGTCGGGTCGCTCCAACGGGTTGAGCGTGATCTCGAAGGCGAGCTCCCCGCCGCCGGCGTCGCGCCTCGTGCGCTCGTACGTGACCACGCCCTCCTCGCGCACCCTGGTCCACAGCCGCGCCCACCCCGCCGGCGTCTGCTCGGGGACGAGCTCCCAGACAGGACGGCCGACGAGTTCCTCGCGCGAGCGTCCGGCGAGCCGGAGCGTGCGACTCGTTGGCGTACGTCACCGTGCCGTCCTCGAGGAGCATCGCCACGGCGAACGATGCGTGGTCGAGGGCGAACTGCATGCTCCGCGCCTCCTCGCAGGCTCTGGCGCAGCTCGCGCCTGCACGCGGCGCAGGCGAGGGCCCCCTCGACGGCCGGCGCCAGGCGCGCCAGATGATCCTTGAGGACGTAGTCCACGGCGCCGGCGTCCGTGATGCTCACGGTCGTCTCCTCGTCGATCACGTCCGACAAGGCGATCACGGGCGTGTCGGGGGCTTCGCGGACGACCGTGCGCAGGGCCTCGGGACCGCCGTGCCCGGGCGGATCGAGGTCCACGATGACGAGGCCCCACTCGCGCTCGGCGAGCGCGCGCCGCAAGCCGGCCTCGTCCTGCACGCGAAGCACGTCCGCCTCGATGCCGGCCCCGGCGAGACGGCGCGTCACCGACTCCACGTCCGACTCGACATCTTCCACGAACAGGATCTGCGTCATCAGGGCCAATCCATGCCCTCCCGAAAGAGGAGGGTCCACGCGGCGCTTTGCCGGGTGACCCTCCATGTGAATGCGTTTCCCGCCAACGCGCCGTCTTACACGGACGCCGCATGTGAAGCCTCTGTTGTCCTCGCGTTAAGTCTGGCGAGAGAAGTCGCCCGGGCGCGTGCCGAAGAGCCACGCGCCCGTTAGTATGGCGTCCCCGCAAGCGACCCTGCGAGTACTCATGCCCACGACCTACTACCGTTCTGACGACTCCCGCCGGTCCTCCGGCCGCGGCTCATGGCGTTCGTCCGGGCGCGGCCCCAGGCGCCGGCCATCACGCGTTCGCGCGGCCCTGCTCGTCCTCGGCGCGCTCGTCGGCGTCTTCGTGCTCATCCAGTTCGTGCCCTACGGCCGCGACCACTCCAACCCCCCGGTGACCAACGCCTTCCACTGGACCTCGCCGCAGGCCAAGGAGATCGCCAAGCGCGCCTGCTACGACTGCCACAGCAACCACACCAAGTACTGGTGGGCGGTCGACATCGCGCCGTTCTCCTGGCTCGCCGCGCACGACATCAGCGACGGCCGCGCGCGCCTCAACTTCTCGGAGTGGAGCGGCACGCTGACCGCCGAGAGGCTCCAGAAGGCGCTCGACAACCAGATGCCGCCGCTCCAGTACACCCTTCTGCACCCCAACGCCAAGCTGAGCGCCGCCGACAGGCAGATCCTCCTCGATGGGTTCCGGCAGTCACTGGCCGCCCAGGGAGGCTCGGGATCGTCGTCTGGTTCCGCGTCGTCGAGCGGAGGTTCGTCCTCGGGCACATCGTCCGGGTCGTCGTCGAATGGAAGCTCGTCCTCGAGCTCGTCGGCCGCGACCGCGATCATCGACGCACGCTGCGGTTCCTGCCACTCCGCCGCGCCGGCGCAGCAGTTCCGCGCCGCCAGCGCGTCCGAGGCCCAGGCGCTCATCGACCAGATGATCCAGCAGGGCGCCTCGGTGAGCCCGTCGGAGGAGCAGGCGCTGATCAAGTACTACACGAGCTGATCCGCGGGAATACATGCGCGGCGGGCTACACCCGCGACAGACCCCCATCAAGGAGGAGGCCGTGGACGAGCGGCACGTGTTCATCCTTGCCGACGAAGCCCTCAAGGGCGTGGTCGACCAGATTCGTGACGACCAGTGGGACGTGGTGGTGCCGCTGGAGATGACGCCGCGGCAGCCGGGGTCGACGCTGCGAACGGTCATCAACTACCACGCCTGCGACGACGCTTGGGTCCCGGACGTGCTCGCCGGCAGGACCATCGAGGAGGTCGGCCCCGCGTGGGACGGCGACCTGCTCGGCGATCACCCCAGACTGAACTTCGCCAGCATCGTGGAGACTGCCGTGCTGGCTGTGCGCAGCGTTCGACGATCTCGACAGGATCGTCCACCTGACCTACGGCGATTTCCCCGCGCGCGAATACCTGAAGCACATCACCTCGTACCGCGGGCTGCGCTCCTACGACATCGCCGGTTTCATCGGCGTCGACACGACGATGACGCCGGAGCTCGTGCAGGGCCTGTGGGACGAGATCGCCCCCGACGCCGAGGAATGGCGCAAGATCGGCGTCTACGGTCCGAGAGTCGAGGTGCCGGACGACGCGCCGCTGCAGGACCGGCTGCTCGGACTCACCGGCCGGCAGCCCCGCTGAGATGACGGCGGCGGGCTACCCGGCCGAAGCCGACAGGGCGGCGGCCAATTCCGCCCCCCACCGCCGGGCCCGCTCCAGCTCGCCGTCTTTGAGCGGGCCGAACTTGCCCTTGACGACGAAGGCGGCCGGCTTGGTGAGCGGCGCGTAGCCGGACTGCTCGAGCGCCGCGGCGATCTCCGGCCCGGCGCTGCCGAACGGGCCACGGACCTGCGTGTCGAAGGCCGCCGCCCACCCCGCACCCGGCTGCAGCGCCTCCAGCCAGGCGCGCATCGACGGATGCGAGAGGTCGGGTGGGGCCGGAGCCTTGCCCGGATTGGCGCGCACGCTCTGCCGCATCTTCTCGGTCGGCAGTTTGAAGCCGAGCACCGGGGCGCCGGCGACGATGAGCTGGACGCCGGCGATGGCGGGCAGGTCCGCCTGCGCCGTCGTGAGGGCGCGGGCACCAGGTCCCAGCCCATCCGCGATGGCGCGGGCTACGGCTGCCGTGTTGCCCCACAGGGATTCGTAGACTACGACCGCGTTCACGCCCCGAGTCTACGCCCCGCGGTCTCGTCACGCACGGACCAGACCGGCCGCACAAAGAAGGTCCGCCGGCCTCCGCTGCGCGCGGCTGCCGGCGGACCTTCGTGCTGCCGCCTCCGGACGGACGGCCTTTCTGTCGGGCCCGGGGGTCCCCATGTGCGTCTCGCTGTCAGGCCGCCCGAGTCGGCCGCTCCGAGTCAGTCCGCCCCCGGATCAGGCCGCCTTGCGCGCCGAGTAGTCGGCCGAGTCGGCCTCCTTCACCCACATGATGCGCGGCTCGCTCGTGACGCCGCCGCGCTCCATCGCTTCCTTCAGCGACGGGTCGCGCGTGAACTCCTCCGCGCGCTCGCGCGACTCGAAACGGTTGAAGATGGTCACGTCGTTGGGGTTGTCGGCGTCGCGATAGATCGTGTGCCCGGTGGCGCCGTACTTGGCGCGCACGCTCTCGTGCTCGTCGAACAGGGGCTTCCAGGCGTCGTAGTCACGCACTGTGTGCTGCACTACAAGAGTGATCATGGTCCAGTTCCTCTCATCGCTCGCGCGCGCCGCCCGCCGGGCGAGCACGTCGCGTCATGGTCAATGCGTGAAGGCTTCCGCAACGGAGCGAAACCCAACCCGTCGGTCGCCGATCGCATCTCTTGGGGGTAGCGACAGGGTCTGAGGAGGAGAGCGCGGGAAAGGGGTCGGGCACCCGCTCGGCGCGGAAGCCGGACTAGTCCAGGAAGTCCTGCAGGCGCTGGGCCTCGCGATAGGCCTTGAGCTTGGCGAGCGTCTTGGCCTCGATCTGGCGGATGCGCTCGCGCGTGACGCCGAACTTCTGGCCGACTTCCTCGAGGGTGAGAGGGTGGCCGTCGTCGAGGCCGAAGCGGAGCATGAGGACGCTCCGCTCGCGGTGCGTGAGCAGGCTGAGGCACGGCGACGATCTCCTCGCGGCGCACGATCCCGGCGACCTCCTCGACTGGAGACGCCGACTCCTTGTCCTCGATGAAGTCGCCGAGCTGCGAGTCGCCCTCGTCGCCGACCTGCTGGTGGAGGCTCGCCGGCTCCTGGCCGATCTTCTGGATCTCGCGCACCTTGGCCGGCGTGATCCCCATCTCGGCGGCGATCTGCTCCGGCGTCGGTTCGCAGCCGATCTCCTGCACGAGCTGGCGCTGCACGCGCACGAGCTTGTTGATGTTCTCGACCATGTGCACCGGCACGCGGATGGTCCGCGCCTGATCGGCGAGCGCCCGCGTGATCGCCTGGCGGATCCACCACGTAGCGTAGGTGCTGAACTTGAACCCGCGCCGGTAGTCGAACTTCTCGACGGCGCGGATCAGCCCGAGGTTGCCCTCCTGGATCAGGTCGAGCAGAGGCATGCCTCTGCCCACGTGCCGCTTGGCGATGCTCACGACGAGGCGCAGGTTGGACTCGATCAGCTTCTGCTTGGCGGCGACGTCGTGACGCTCGATGCGCTTGGCGAGCGCCACTTCCTCGATCGCCGTGAGCAGCGGCACCTTGCCCATCTCGTGGAAGTAGAGGCGCACGGGGTCGCTGCTCGTCGTCTTGATCGAGAGGTCGAGCTTGGCCGGCGCCTCGTCCTCGGTGGTCTCGTCGGCGACCACGGCGACCTCGGCCTCGACGATCTCGATGCCGAGGTCGACCAAGGCGAGCAGCAGCTCTTCGAGCTGCTCCGCGTTGCACTCCACGTCCTGGAGCGCCGCCACGACCTGGGTATTGCTCAGGAAGCCTTGCTCGTGGCCCTCCTCGATGAGGCCCAGGACCTCGTCGCAGGAAAGCAGCGGCGTGCTTGCCGAAGTGGTGTCGTCTGCCGAGGAGGGTTCGCCCACGCGGGTGATCCTGCCCTTCGTCCCGAGCTCAGGCCGTGACGCTGGCCAGTGCAATGGATGCGCCGGTGTGCCGGCGCCGACTCTTGCCGCGGGTGGCGGGGCGCCGAGTCGCGAGACAGCGGCGACAGGGGACGTCGGGCAACGAGCGGAGTGAGGTACCTATTGTAACAGGCAGGTGGGGGCAGTGTGAGGGAGCGACGATGGACCGGCCCGCGAGCGCGCGCCGCGAGCGCGCCGTCAGACGTTCCAGCCGCCGAGATAGGCGCCGGCGCCGTAGTAGATCGTGTAGAACAGCACGATCGCGACGCTGAGCAGCGTGAACAGCGTCATGAGGAGGGGAAGGCACCCGGGCTGCTCGGCAGACTGGACCCGTCTGCTACGGACGCCGAGCCAGCGGCCGGCGAGGAACACGCCGAAAGCGAGCGACGCGAGCGCCACCAGGCCGGCCGCCACGACGCCGAGGCCGGCGAACCGGTGCACGACCGCCATGAACACGGGGGCTGTGGCCAGGATGATGAGGCAGCCGGCCAGCGTCCTGGCCCGGCCGGCCGTGCGCTCGCTGCTCGTCTTCCATGCCGCCCCCTCCCGTCGCCCTGCCCACAGCCGGGAATCGCACGGCCAGTCTAACCGACCGGCGCGGCCGTCAGAAAGCGGGCTCCGCGCCGTGCCATACTGGTTCCGACAGGGCGCAGGGCAGGCCGGCGCTCGTGCAGAGGAGGAGCACATGCCGTTCACCGCCGCCTTCGTAGCACACGCGCCGGACGCCGATCCGGAGCGCGACACCACGGTCCTCGACACGGGCCTCTACAGGCTGTTCACCGTCATCGTGCGGGACACGGATCAAGCGATCGCGGCCTGCCGGCGACTGGCCGCGGAAGAGGCGCTGGACTCGGTGATCCTGTGCCCAGGCAACACCAACGCCGATGTGGCGCGCGTCACGGCCGCTCTGGAGGGCGCAGTCTCGGTCTCGGTCGCCCGCGGCGACAACCCGAGCATGCAGATCGCCCGCGCCGCGATGGAGCGCGCCGGCTGGTTCGCGGCCCGTTCCGGCGCCTAGGCGGCAGAAGCGCGGTCTCTCAGCCGCGGCTTCGCGGCACCCTCAGGCCGTCTTGCGCAGGTGCGTGCCCTCGGCGAACTCCTCGATGATCTTGGCATCGAAGGCCGGCAGATCCGCGGGGCGCCGGCTCGAGACCAGGCCGTTGTCGTTGTGGACCTCCTCGTCGACCCAGCCGGGCGCCGGCGTTGCGCAGATCGGTACGCAGCGTCGGGTACGACGTGAGCACGCGCCCGCGCAACAGACCGGTCTCGATGAGGATCCACGGCCCGTGGCAGATCACGCCGATCGGTGTCCCGCTGTCCAGGAGAGCGCGCGTGAAGCGCACGGCCTCCCGGTCGATGCGGAGCTTGTCGGCGTTGACCACGCCGCCGGGCAGGACGAGGCCGTCGTACTCGCGCGGGTCGGCCTCAGAGACCTTGCGGTCGACCTGCAACCTCTCGCTCTTCTCTTGATGGTCCATCGACTGGATGGAGCCCGCGCTGGGCGCCAGCAGTTCCACCGTGGCGCCCGCCGCCTCGAGCGCCCGACGCGGCTCGGTGAGCTCTACGCGCTCGACCCCATCGGTCGCCAGCATGGCGATCCTGGTGCCTGTGAGGATGCCTGACATGGGAGTCAGCCTCCTTGGATGTCGTGGCAGTACACCCGATGACATTCCCACGCGCCGCCGGCGGTAACACGCGGGCGGCGCCGCCCTCGCCGGCGCGCCCGGGTGCTCTTGACTGGGCGACCCCCGTGACTACCCTGATAGTCGAATCCATGCAGGGAGGAGACCGCAACCATGAGTACGAGCATGCTCAATCAGCCCTACGCTATCCCCGTCGCCACGGCGCCGGAGATCCACGGGTACCGGACTGCCCGCTACATCGGCCCCGCGTTTGGTGTCATCGCCCGCTCGATGGGGTTCGCGCGCGGACTCACCGGCTCCATCCGCTCGCTCAAGAAGGGCGAGGTGCCCGAGTTCACCGTCACGGTCGAAGAGGCACGGCACATGGCGGTCGTCCGCCTCGTGGAGCACGCGCAGGCGATGGGCGCGAACGCGGTCATCAGCATGAGGTTCGACTCCACTGAGATGGGCGAAGGCGGCCTAGCCGAGATCGTCGCCTACGGCACCGCAGTGGTGGTAGAGGTCTGACGCGGCGCAACACGCAGGCTCAAGTTCTGCGCCTGCCTCTGCCGATATGGTCTTCAGGGCCTTCACGAAGAGAGGGGTGGAAGATGCGCAGATTCACGCTCGTCCTCATCGCGGCGCTTCTGGTGCTCGCAGGCTGCCTGGCGGTGGCGCCGGCGCGGGCACATGCCGCACCTGCCCGGCACGTCGCGGCAGCGCACGGATACTCGAGCGACCCGTTCATCGGGAATTGGTCGCACGACAAGTTGTGGTTCAAAGTACGCGCGCCTGTCGGCGGCCGGTACCGGGTCACGTGGCACAATTCGAACGGGTCGCGGTTCAGCTTCAGCGTCGCGCGCCTCTCGGACAACATCTACTACGAGGTCAGGCACCACCGCAACACGTACACCGTCGCCAGCAGCGGCGTGAAGCTCAGAGCACACTACCTCACCACCACCCACCACTACGTCACCCTCACGTTCTGGAGGGTGCAGTAGCGAATCCTGCACGGGAACGTCCGCGGAAGACCAGGGCGCGGCGGGGGCCGGCGCAAGCCGGCCCCCGCCGCGCCCTGGTCGCGACTGCGCTGCTCACCGGGCGGGCATAGCCAAGAGCGACAGCCCCCCGCCCCAAGGAGCGTGAATCGATGAAGACGCGCGCACTCGGCCGCCAAGGACTCGAGGTCTCCGCAGAGGGTCTTGGCTGCATGGGCATGTCGGAGTTCTACGGCGCCACCGACGAAGCCGAAGCGGTCGCCACCATCCGCGAGGCCCTCGATCTCGGCGTGACCCTGCTCGACACCTCAGACATCTACGGCCCGTTCACCAACGAGCGTCTCGTCGGGCGCGCGATCGCGGGGCGGCGCGACGAGGTCATCCTGGCCACGAAGTTCGGCAACGTGCGCCGTGAGGACGGCAGCTGGGCGGGGCGCGACAGCCGCCCTGAGTACGTCCACGCGGCCTGCGACGCGTCGCTCGAGCGCCTCGGCGTCGACCACATCGACCTGTACTACCAGCACCGCGTCGACAAGAACGTGCCCATCGAGGAGACGGTGGGCGCGATGGCGGAGCTCGTGCAGGCCGGCAAGGTCCGCTACCTCGGCCTCTCCGAGGCCTCCCCCGAGACCATCCGTCGCGCGCACGCCGTGCACCCCATCTCCGCGCTGCAGACCGAGTACTCGCTGTGGGCGCGAGATCCGGAGGAACGCCTGCTGCCGACGCTGCGCGAGCTCGGCATCGGCTTCGTGCCCTACGCACCGCTCGGGCGCGGCTTCCTCACCGGCAGCTTCCGCTCACCGGACGATCTCGGCGACGAGGGCGACTTCCGCGCTGGCCATCCGCGCTTCCGGGGCGAGAACTTCGAGCACAATCGCAGACTCGTCCGCCGTCTGGAGCGGATCGCCGACGATCTGGGCGTGACCCCCGCGCAGCTCGCGCTGGCCTGGGTGCTGCATCAGGGCGACGACATCACGCCCATCCCCGGGACGAAGCGGCGCGCCTACCTGCGGGAGAACGTGGCGGCCGAGGCGTCGAGCTCAGGCGCAGAGGACCTCGAGCGCCTCGACGAGGCCGCGCCGCGCGGCTTTGCCGCGGGCGACCGCTACGCGGACATGTCGAGCATCGACGAGTAGCGGGCTCCCTCGGCGCCGCCCCGTCGCAGCGGACTCACCCTCGAACACGTTTCACGCCGGGGGGATGTGGCGCATCTACTCCCAGATACGCGCGCACCAACCTCGGCCAGGAGACCCTCATGACGGACCGGTCCAGCGCAGTCACCATCGACGAGTACATCGCCGAGTTCCCCGTCGAGACACGGGTCGTCCTCGAGGAGCTGCGGGCGCTCATCAGAGAGACGGCGCCCGGAGCGACCGAGACGATCAGCTACGCGATCCCCACGTTCGACCTCGCCGGGCGCCATCTGGTCCACTTCGCGGGCTACGAGCGGCACATCGGCTTCTACCCCACCGGGAGCGGCATCGCCGCGTTCGAGGACGAGCTCAATGCCTACGAGCGCGGGAAGGGGTCGGTGCGGTTCCCCCTGGGCCAGCCCCTTCCCGCCGGCCTGATCCGCCGCATCGTCGAGTTCCGCGTGGTCCAGGTCACCAGCGAGCCGGCGAAGAAGGGCCACGCGAGCTCGTAGCCCTCCGCCTCAGCCCGTTGCGACCTTCTGCCGGCGCTGCCAGGACGCGATGCGGCACGCGTCGCTGCAGAAGCGGCGCCGGGGGTTGGCGGTCTCGAACACGTCGCCGCAGTACGGGCAGACGCATTCGAGCCGGGGCAGCTCCGGGCGCCTGCGGCGGCGCTTCTGCCGCTGGGCATCGCGACCCTCGTGGACGCAGCAATACTCGGCGGGGTTGTACATCGAGAGGATCGTCGCGCACCCTTCAGCGCGACAAGTACGCCCGGGAGGACGGAGCACGACCTTGGCGCGCCGGCCACCGCCGGGCGCGTAGACGCGCGACCCGCGTGTCGTGTAGAGGCTCACCGAGTCCCCGGCTCGTCACGAGCCAGGATGGTAGAAGCGCTCCAGCCGCTCCGTCTCCCGGCTCGACAGCTGCCCCTTGCTCGCCACGCGCGGAGCGACGTCGAGGAAGGACTGAGTGAACGGGACCGTCACCCCGTCGCCCTGCTTCTGGACCACATCGCACGGGACCACCAAGTCACGGAAGAGCCCGTACTTGATGACCAGGCACTCCGCGGACGACTCGGCCTCGCAGATCACGTCCTTGACCTTGCCGATCTTGCCCCCATCTCTCGCATAAGCCTCGAGCCCCACCAGATCATGTGCCATCGTCGTCATGATGACCTCCCTCCGGACCGCCAGGCCCGGGTCGTGGCGCACCTCACGCCCTACTCCACAATGGAAGCAGGACCGGGTGCTGCGCACATCGGGCTGGAGGACAGTCCTTGGGGCGGCCGGGCGGCCGGTCTTGGCATCGGTCAGGTGACCGAGGAGCGCCGGTGCGGACGACGCGCCGGGCTCAGACCAGGCGCTGGCGCACGGCGATCGTCGCCGCTTCCGTGCGGCTGGCGGCGCCGAGCTTGGCGATGATGCTGCTCACGTGTGTCTTGACGGTGGACAGGCTGACGACCAGACGCTCGGCGATCTCGGCGTTGGTCAGGCCCTCCGCGAGGAGGGTGAGCACCTGACGCTCGCGCGCGGTGAGATCGGCCCCGACCGGCTGCGGCGCGGACACCCGGTGCATGAGGACGTCCGCCGCCTCCGGGGCCAGGGTGGGCCTGCCACGGCAGGCGTCTCGTATGGCCTCGGCGAGCCGGTCGCCCGAGATGTCCTTCATGAGGTAGCCACTGGCGCCGGCGCCGAGGGCGTTCTCGATCAGGCCTTCGTCGGAGAAGCTCGTGAGCACCAGGACCTTCGTCGCGGGGCAGCGCCGCACGATCTCCCGGGTCGCCGCGACCCCGTCCATGCCCGGCATCACGAGGTCCATCAGCACCACGTCCGGCATCGTCCGCTCGCACAGGGCCACTGCCTCGGCGCCGTCGTCGGCCTCCGCCACGAGCTCGATGTCGTCGTAGAGCAGCAGGATGGTCTCCAGCCCGCTCCGCACGAGAGCATGGTCGTCGGCGATGAGGACCCGGATGCACCTCGAGACCTCCCGATCATCCCTCGTCAGCATGGCTGTCCCCCCGAGTGTCGGCCCACCGCGCCGTGACGACCGTACCACGGCCGGCCTGGCTGGCGACGTCCAGCGTCGCGCCCACCCCTTCTGCTCGCTCCCGCATGATCCGCAGGCCCAAGCGGTCGGCGCCGGCCTCCGGCAAACCGAAGCCGCACCCGTCGTCGCCCACGACCAGTTGCGCGAGCCCGTCGCGGCCGCTGAGCTCCACCCAGGCGGCGCCGGCCTTCGAATGGCGCACGACGTTGTTCATGGCCTCCTGCGCGATGCGGAAGAGGGCGACAGTGACGTCGGGCGGCGTGGGAGGCGGATCGTCGACGGAGAGCCTGACCGGTATGCGGGTCCGCGCCTCCGTGGCGTCGACGAGGTGCCCGAGCAGGTCGCGCAGCGACGACTGCGCGAGGGCGGCCGGCCGCATCTCCAGGAGCAGCGTGCGCATCTCCGCCAGCGCCCCCTTCGTCAGCCGCTCGACGTCGTCGAGACTGCGCCGCGCTTCGGGGGAGTCCGGGCGCCACTTGCGGCGCAGCGCCTCCGCCTGGATGCCCGCGGCGAACAGCGACTGCGTGACCGAATCGTGCAGGTCGCGGGCCAGGCGCGAACGCTCGGCGGCGACGGCGCTGCGCTCCATCTGCTCGCGCAGGCGGGCGTTCTCGATGGCGAGCGCCGCCTGGTCGCTGAACGCCTGCGCGACGCTCACTTCCTCTTCGCTGAACGGCCGGGCCTCGTGGAAGTAGAGGGCGACGACGCCGAAGAGGTCCGCCGCGACGGCGACGGGGACGGCGATGCACGCGCCGTAGTCGCGGATCCAGTCCGCGGGCGCGCCGGAGCCCTCGTCGCCGCCGCGCCACGTGACCCTGAGATCGGTCGTCGCGACCGGCCGGCGCTCGCGGACCACCGTCCCGGCCGGGTCCTTCCCGACGTGCAGGGACATCCTGGCCACGGCCTCGAGCCCGACTCCGGCCGCGGCCTCCGGCCTCAGCAGATCGCGGCCGGCATCGTGGCGGAAGAGCACGCAGGCGTCGCTCATCAACAGCTGGCGTGCCTGCGAGACGATGTGGTCAAGCAGCTCCGACAGCGGCTGGTCCGAACCCAGCACGGCGACCTCCTGGAGTCGCTGGAGCTGCGCGGTGAGCGACTGCAGCCTCGCCGTGGTCGACCGCTCCGTCTCGTAGAGCTCATCGAAACTACTGTAGAGGTAGCCGAGCGCGATGAGCCCGAGGCCGGCCAGCGCGCCGAACGCCAGCAGCAGGATGTTCTGGCCGTTGGTCCGCCCCTGGACCTCCATGGTGAAGATGGCCAGCGCCAGGCACAGCGTCCCGACCAGGGCGATGATGACCCGCTCGTGGAGCGCCAGCGCGACGAGCAGGAGGGGGATGAGGTAGAAGCCGGCGATGGCGTAGCCGGGGATGCGCAGATCGAGGATGAAGGCCGTCGCGATGCTGGCGAAGATGACGACGAGCACTCCGAACCGGTGCCGGCGCAGCCACACGACGGCCTGCACCGCCCACGAGAACCGGCGTGCTTCGACGATCGTGTCTGCGCTGAGCTCGCTCATCGGGATGCTCACCCCCTGTGGCACACATCCATGATGCGCGCACGCCGACGGCGCTGGCAACGTTCACGGGCGCGGCGCGTCAGCCGCGCTCGGGCGGCCGGCGCCCTCGGCCGCCGCGCTCCAGCTTCAGCGCCGAAAGCTGATCCATCACGCGCTCGGCCTCACGCGTGATGCGCGCCGAGTCGCCTCCACGCTCGGCGAGGCCCGCGAGCACGTGGGCGACGGCGGCCGGGTAGTCGCGCTTGAAGCGGACGTTCAAGGCGTGCCAGTCGATCCCAGCCAGCGCCCTGGTCGCCGCCTCGTCGGCCTCCAGCTTCCCCGCGGCCAGGAGCACGGCCACGATCGGGTAGCCGAGGTAGCCCCGCCAGTAGGAAGCGTTGTCGTTGGAGCTGACGGTCTCGAAGTCGCCCGACCACTCGACCGTGTACGTCTTGTCGCCGGCGGAAGAGCGCACCGAGGCGCGGCCCGGCCCCTCGATGCGGACGCGGCCATCCGCGAGGGCGCTGAAGGCCTCGTAGACCTTGGCCTGAGGAGGGAGCTTCCAGGGAGTCATGCTGGAGTATTCCCTCCCGCCTCGCCGCACCTACCCCGGTGGAGGTACGTTTCGCGGCCCCGTCCTCTACCGCGCGCGGTCCCAGGCTCCCTCAGCCGAGGTAGCGGCGGCGGCGGCAAAATCCCTCCCCAGCACCCCCCGGAGTCACCACCGCCGGGCGATTCGCCGCGACGCCCGGCCCCATAGCCTTTGGACTGCACTTGGAGCCAACGACCTGGGGAGTCACCATGAAACGCCATCAGCAGTCCGCCGAGAAGACCAGAAGGGCCGCACGCGCCGGCGTCACCGAACGCCTCGCACGTGCGGCCGCCACGCATCCGCTGCGCACCATCGCGATCTTCGTCCTGCTCATCGCCGCCGCCGTCCTCGGCGTGGGCACGCTGCTCGGCAGCGGCATCACCTCCGAGATGAACTATCGCGGTAGCGAGCCGGGCAGCATCACCGGCCAGAAGCTCATCGAAAAGCGTCTCACCGGCGGGCAGAGGATGACCGACTTCGTCATCGTCAGGTCGGCCACTCGCACCGTCGACGACCCGGCCTACAAGGCCTACATCAGCACCCTCGTCGGCAAGATCCAGGGCCTCGGCCCCAAGGTCGTCACCGCCGCCGCCACCTACTACCAGACCGGCGATCCCACACTCGTGTCCAAGGACAAGCACTCCACTCTGGTCCCGGTCACGCTGGCCGGCGTCCAGGACAAGGCCATCGAGAACGCCGTGCCGCTGCACAAGCTCGTCGTGGCGAGCGCCGGCAACGGCTTCACGCTCGCCCAGACCGGCGACGCCAGCCTCAATCAGATGGCCAACGAGCTCGCCAAGAGCGACCTTGAGCGCGCCGAGATCTTCGGCATGCCCGTCGCCCTCCTCGTACTGCTCCTCGTCTTCGGCGCGGTGCTCGCGGCGTTCATGCCGCTGCTCCTCAGCGTCATCAGCATCGTCCTGGCGGTCGCCCTGACCGGGCTGATCGGGCAGGTCTACCCGATGAACACCTTCGTGCTCAACATCCTCACGATGATGGGCCTTGCCGTCGGCATCGACTACACGCTCTTCATCATCAGCCGCTACCGCGAGGAGCGGGCTCGCGGCCTGGCCAAGATCGACGCCATCGCCGCCACCGGCGCCACCGCCAATCGCGCCATCCTGTTCAGCGGGATGACGGTCATCCTCGCGATGGTCGGGATGGTCATCGCGCCGCTCGACATCACCATCAGCATGGGCCTCGGCGTGATGCTCGTGGTCTTCACCACGCTGCTCACCTCGCTGATCCTGCTGCCGGCCGTCCTCGGCGTCCTCGGTGACCGCGTCAACGCCCTGCGGCTGCCCTTCGTCGGCCGCCTCGCGGCGCGGCGCGCGGCCGGCCGCGCCGGCGTCTGGGAGAGGCTGGCCCACAGCATCATGCGGCGGCCGGTGATCTGGCTCGCCGCCGCCGTCACGGTGCTGCTTCTGGCCGCGTCCCCGGTGCTGCTCATGAAGACCGGCAGCAACCAGATGAACGCTTCCGGCTATCCCCAAGACCAGTACGCCACTCAGGGTTGGCGGATCCTCGGCCGCGATTTCTCGCTCGGCAAGGCCAACCCGGTGCAGATCGTGATCGACGGGCCGGCCGCCTCGGCCGCCGTCAAGGGCGGCGTCGCCCGTCTTGAGACGGCTCTCAAGGGCGACGACCGCTTCGGCCCGGCTCAGGTCACGGCCAACAAGGCCGGCGACCTCACGCTCGTCAGCGTGCCGCTGGCCGGCGACCCGGCCGGCAGCGCGACCCAGAACGTCGTCAAGCACCTCCGCGCCGACGTCATCCCGTCGGCCTTCTCCGGTGCCCCGGCCCACGTCTACGTGACCGGCACCACCGCCGGCACTCTCGACTACGTGACCTTCTTCGACAAATGGCTGCCGATCGCACTCGCGGTTGTCCTCAGCCTGAGCTTCGTGCTCCTGCTTCTGGCCTTCCGCTCGGTCGTCATCCCGGCCAAGGCGATCCTCATGAACCTGCTCTCGGTGGGCGCCGCGTACGGCCTGCTGGTGCTGGTCTTCCAGAAGGGCATCGGCGCCGGGCTGCTCGGCCTGACCAAGGTCGACACCATCGAGGCCTGGGTCCCGCTCATGCTCTTCAGCCTGCTCTTCGGCCTCTCGATGGACTACCAGGTCTTCCTGATCAGCCGTATCAAGGAACGCTTTGACGCCACCGGTGACACCCGCGAGGCCGTCGGCTACGGCGTCGGCCGCACCGCCGGCATCATCACCGGCGCGGCCGCGATCATGGTCTGCGTGTTCGCCGGCATGGCCGGCGGCGACCTGGTCGTGTTCCAGCAGATGGGCTTCGGCCTCGCCGTCGCGATCTTCATCGACGCGACCATCGTCCGCACGATCATCGTGCCGGCCGCCATGGAGCTGCTCGGCGACTGGAACTGGTACCTGCCGCGCTGGCTCGAGTGGCTGCCGAACGTGAGCGTGGAAGGTCACGTCCCTCCGGCTCTTCAGCCCGAGCCCGGCGACGCGCCGGCGCTGCCCGGCACCGACGGCGCCGCCGGAGCCCCCGCCGCGCCGCATCCGGCCTGGCGGCCGGCGCCCGGCGCCGCGGGAGCGAGCGGCGGCAAGTAAGACGCGGGGAGACCTCCCCAGCTCCCCGGCCGTGATGACGGGCCGCCGAAAGGCGGCCCGTCATCGTCTCGTCCTTGGGACACAGGTGTAATCATTTTCGTAGACATGCCGATACGGACGTCATGTCCTCTCCCTTCAGCAGCCTCGACGCACGCCTGCGACGGCTGCCCGACGTGGTCATCTTCGCGATCGGCCTCGCGCTGATCGCCGGTATCGCGGCGTACAGGCTGACCGTGGGCCACAGCGTACCCATCGTCGACTTCTTCCTCATCCCTATCGCCGGGATAGGCTGGCTCACCCGCCGACACGTGTACGGCTACCTGGCGGCGGTCGTCACCGCGGCGCTGACCGTCGAGATCGCGCTCGCCGCACAGCCGCCCGCCCCTCTCGGAGCGTCCCTGGCGGCGGGCGGCATGCGCCTCGTGTTCTACTTCGTCGTGCTCGCCTTCCTCGCAGCCATGCGCCGCGCGCAGCTAGAGCAGGAGGCAGAGGCGCGCACCGACACGCTGACCGGAGCGGCGAACGCCCGCGCTTTTCGCGACATCGCCGCGGGAGAGATCGATCGCAGCCGGCGCTACGGCCATCAGCTGTCACTGCTCTACCTCGACATCGATGACTTCAAGACGATCAACGACGACCTTGGTCATGCTGAAGGCGACGACGTGCTGCTGCACATAAGTCACGTACTGCGCTCCGTGGTGCGCTCGGTCGACACTGTGGGCCGGCTTGGAGGAGACGAGTTCGCAGTCCTGATGCCGGAGACCGACATCGGCGCAGCCCACACGCTGGCCCTGCGTCTCAGATACGAGATGAATCGCGCGCGCGCCGGCGACGGCAGGTCGGTGCCCTGCAGCATCGGTCTCGTGACGTTCGTGCTGCCGCCGGCCTCGCTGCGCGAACTCCTCGATGCCGGCGATGACCTCATGTACCGGGCCAAGCAGAACGGCAAGGACCGCATCGAGGAGGCCGAGATGAACGGCCCGCGGGCCGCGGCTGCGGCCTTCCGGTTCGCTGGAGAAGCACGATGCCCCACGAGGCCCACGTGACGATGGAGCCTGTCGGCAGCACGCGGGAGCGGGCGTGCGTGGGAGTCCAGGCGATCGTCGACGCCGACGATCTGCAGGAGGCTCTGCGCGAGAGCGAGGAGCGTTTCCGCAGCCTCGTGGAGAACATCGGTGACGTCGTCATCAGCTATGACCTCGACCTGCGCTACCGCTACGTCAGCCCGCAGTTCTCCCGCTTCATGGACGCCGACCCGCAGAGTCTGATCGGCAGAACGCATCGGGAGGCCGGCCTTCCCGGGGACCTGGCCGATCTCCTCGACGAGGCTCTGCGGCGCTCGCT
Organism: uncultured Thermoleophilia bacterium; assembly: GCA_963829205.1. GTDB lineage: Bacteria > Actinomycetota > Thermoleophilia > UBA2241 > UBA2241 > CAIXSE01. Next base: position 1,332,217 of record CAWHHT010000012.1, on the reverse strand, counting down.
CGCTTCGGGCAAGGCCGTCGAGGTCGAGTTGGCGATGCCGGGCGAGGCGGGCGGGCGCATCGCCCAGACCCGCGCCTTCCCCATGTTCGATGCAGACGGTCGTCCTTCGGGCGTGGTCACGATCACGCGCGACGCCCCCGAACGCAAACGCGCCGAACAGGAGATCGAGCTGTCCCGGCAACGGTTGTCACTCCACGTGGAGCGGACTCCCCTGGCGGTCATCGAGTTCGATCTTGAGGGGCGCGTGCGGGAGTGGAACCCTGCCGCCGCCCGGGTCTTCGGTTACCAGCGTGAGGATGTCGTCGGCCGGCACTGGACGTTCCTTGCGCCGGCCGCGGAACACGGGAAGCTGGACGACACGTGGGCAGCCCTCGTGGGGCGGCAGGGCGGCGGTCGTTCGACCAACCAGAACGTCACCAAGGACGGGCGGCCCATCGATTGCGAGTGGTTCAACACGCCCCTCGTCGGTCCGGGGGGAGCGACCATAGGCGTGGCATCGCTGGTCCAGGACGTGACTGAGCGCGCGCAGGCGAACGAGCGGCTGGCCGCGGCCGCGAACGAATGGCGCGAGACCTTCGACGCGATGCGCGACTCCGTCGCGGTCTTCGACGCCGGCGGCGTCATCGTGCGCTGCAATGCTGCGACCACGGAGCTCACCGGGCGGGGCTACGAACAACTCATCGGCCGCCCCTGCTACGAGGTCTTTCACGGCAGCGACGACTTCGTTACCTCCTGCCCGCAGCGGCGTGCCTTCGAGACCCTGCAGGCGGAGACGAGCACCCTGCTCCAGGACGGAAGGTGGCTACGGGTCACCTTCGCGCCACACGTCGACGCCGAAGGCGGCGTCACCGGAGGAGTGCACGTGGTCACCGATGTGTCGGAGCTGAAGCAGACCGAGGACCGGCTGCGTGACAGCATCGCGAGGCAGCAGCGCATCACCGAGGGCGTGATCGCCGCCCTCTCGCGCTCCGTCGAAGTCCGCGACCCTTACACCGCCGGCCACGAACGGCGCGTGAGCGAGCTGGCCGTGGCGATCGCGCGATCCCTGCATCTTGGGGAGGACTTCGTCGCGCGTGTTCGTGTAGCCGGCAGCCTGCACGATGTCGGCAAGATCACCATCCCCGCGGAGATCCTGTCCAAGCCGGGTCGTCTCTCTGAGATGGAGTTCGCACTGATCAAAGGGCACCCGAAGGCAGCCTACGACATCCTCAGACCCATCGAGTTCGAATTCCCTCTGGCGGACATCGTGGTGCAGCACCACGAGCGCCTCGACGGCTCGGGCTATCCCGCCGGGCTGGCGGGCGACGCCCTCCTGCCGGAAGCGCGCATCCTCGCCGTCGCCGACGTGGTCGAGGCGATGATCAGCCACCGACCCTACCGCGCGGCGCTGCCGCTCGAGGCCGCCATCGCAGAGATCGAAGCCGGCTCCGGCAGCCGCTACGACGCAGCCGCGTGCGAGGCCACGATCCGGCTGCTCCGCGACCAGAGATTCTCGTTCAGCGAGTAGCGTCCTTCTACCCGCGCGAGCGGTCCGGGAGCAGGATCACGATGATGATCGTGATCAGCGGGAAGAAGCACGCCAGGAGACCCCACAACAGCGCGCTGCGCCCCTTGCTTCGGGCGATCGTGATCGTGACGAACAGGAACACGGCCCACGCAAGGACGAAGATCACCCACCAGAAGAACGCCAGTGTCGCGACGACTCCGATCATCCGAACTCTCCTTGACGAGCGCCAGGTGACGTCGTCACCAGGTCGCCGCACTGCTCGCGGTACAGTCGGCCCCCGCATGCGGCAGTGCGAGCGAGAGCCTTCCCCGTCGGCGCCGGACTCATGCTGGCCCCAGCGTCACTCCTGAGCAGACCCGACCGCGGAGAAGGTGAAGCCCCCGTCCTCGAACAGACGCCGGCACGCGGCCGCCGCGTCCGCGTCGTACTTCGCGCCCGCGCCGGCGCGGATCTCGGCCATCGCCTCCGCTACTGGAAGAGCCGGACGGTACGGACGGTGGCTCACCATGGCCTCGACAACATCGGCCACTGCCAAGACCCGGGCCGCCGGCAGCACCTCGTCGCCACCCAGACCGTCTGGGTAGCCTGACCCGTCGAGGCGTTCGTGATGCTGGCGGACCGCATCCGCGACGCCTCCGCCGAAGTCGATCATGGAGACCGTGTCGGCCCCTGCCGCCGAATGACCGCGGACCAGCTGCATCTCGTTCTCACTCAGACGGCCTGGCTTGGTCAGGATCTCGGCCGGCACGACGATCTTGCCGACGTCGTGCAACAGGGCCGCCGTCCACAGCGTCTTGACGCGCGCGCTATCCCAGCCGAGCTCCGTGGCGATCGCGCCGGCAAGCTGCGCGACCCGGCGCTGGTGCCCGGCAGTGTAGGGATCGCGGAGCTCGACGGTCGCCCCCAGGGCGTCGATGGCGCCGGCCAGAGTGCGCCGCAGGCTCTCGGCACTCTCGGCCACGCCGGCGACGGCCTCCACTTGCAGCGTGATGTCGCGATTGATCTCGAGGACGGCTTCGGGCACGCCGCCCGCGTCGCGCTTGAGCGACCAGCGGCTCGCGACGGTCCTGCGGAGACCGCCCCGGGTCTCGTGCACAAGCTCGCCCTCCCATTCTCCGGTCGACTCAAGAGTCGCCATGAGGACCTCGCGTGATTCCGGGAACTCGGTCTTGAGCAAGGTGGATGTCACCTGGCCGAGAGCCTCGCGACTGGACCAGCCGTAGGTCTCCTCGGCGCCCCGGCTCCAGAACACGATGCGGTCCTCCATGTCGAAGACGATGATCGCGTCGTGAGCGAGGTCGATGAGCGCCGCCTGCGAACGCAACTGCTCTTCGACACGCTGCTGCTCGCTGACGTCGATCAGGAAGCCGAGAAAGCGCGTCGGCGAGAGTCGCACGGCGTCCACGCGGCCGTGGAACGTGGTGCCGTCCTTGCGCAGGAAGACCCCGGTGCCGCTCGAGCTACCCGTCTCCAGAAGACGCGCGAAATGCCGCTCTCCCCAGCCGAGCGATTCAGGCGCCACGAGGTCGGCGGGGCGCAGTCGCAGGAGCTCCTGCGTCGCATAGCCGGTGAGGTCGGCCGACGCCTGATTCGCGTCGACGTAGTGACCCAGTTCATCGGTCACGAAGACGCCGAACGGCGAGTTGTCGACGTAGCCGCGGTAGCGCTCCTCGCTCTCTCGCAGCGCCTCCTCGGCCTCTCTTCGCGCGGCGATGTCCTGCTCAAGCTCGCGGTTGGCCGCCTCCAGCTGCTGCATCTTGGCTTCCAGCTTGCGGACGAGCGCCGCGTTGTAGTGCTGCAGGTACTCACGGTCGTCTTGCTCGGGGGCTGCAGCCGGCTGCGGCGGCGCAGCTGTCGCGGGAGCGGCGGGACCGGCAGGCGGGTCTGCCACCGTCTGGATGGTCTCCCAGACCATCGCCATGAACACATCCGGTTCCTGTGGCTTCACCATGAACCGCTCGGCCCCAAGGCTCAGCGCGAACGCTTCATCCTGCTCGTCGGTGTACGTCGCCGTGTAGAACACGAACGGGACCGACTTGAGGCGTTCGTCCTGCTTCCATTCGCGGCACAAGGCAAAGCCGTCCATCACCGGCATGAGGATGTCGCTGATGACCAGGTGCGGCGGCTCCGCGCGGGCCACCTCGAGCGCTTCCGCGCCGTTGGCGGCGGCGGCGACCTCGACGCCGTGCCCCTCAAGCAGGGCTCGCAGGAGATAGAGGTTGTCCTCTCTGTCGTCGACGATCAGGATCCGATGATCGCTCATCGCTCCCCCTCTCGCGCCTCGCCACGGTAGCGGTCGATCTCGCCCACGAACGTCTCCGGGTCGATCGGCTTCTCGATGTAGCCGCTGCATCCCGCGGCGATCGCCTTCTCGCGGTCGCCCGGCATGGCGTAGGACGTCACGGCGACGATCGGGACACCCTTGAGCGCCGGATTCGCGCGCAACGCGCGAGCGACCGCGTACCCGTCCATCGTGGGGAGCTGGATGTCCAGCAGGATCAACTCGGGCAGGAGGCGGCCGGCCAGCTCCACGCCGAGCGCTCCGTCGGCGGCCGAGGTCACCTCGTAGCCTTGCCCCTCCAGCAGAAACGTCGTGAGGTAGCGGTTCTGTTCGTTGTCTTCGATGAGCAGCACTCTCGGCTTCATGGCTCCCCCGCTCGTCGCACCGGCAGCATGAACGTGAACTCGCTCCCTCTGCCCCATTCGCTCCTGGCGCTGATCTCGCCGCCCAGCAGGCCGGCGAGACGCCGGCAGATGGCCAGGCCCAGCCCGGTGCCTTCGTGCTGGCGCGCGAGCCCGGTATCGACCTGCCGGAACGGCTGGAAGAGCTCGGCCAGGTCCTCCGGCTTGATGCCGATGCCCGTGTCGGCGATCGTGATGCGGACCACCGAGCGAGTCGAGCCGGACGCGCTCGGCACGAGGTCCGCATCAAGGGTGACAGCTCCTTCATCGGTGAACTTGATCGCGTTGTTGAGCAGGTTGAGCAACACCTGCTCGACGCGCCGAGGGTCGCTGACCACCTCGCCGACTTCCGGCGCCAGTGCGACGCGCACGGCGAGGCCCTTCGCGTCCGCCAGCGGCTGCACGATGCTGACGGCCTTGCCGATCGAGCCGCGCAGATCGAACGCGCTCGCTGCTCACCTCGAGCTGCCCGGCCTCGATCTTGGAGATGTCGAGCACGTCGTTGATCAGCGCCAGCAGGTGCCGCGAGCTGCCCTGCACCATCCCCAGTTGCTTGCGCTGCTCCGCGTTCAGCGGCCCGGCCAGTTCCTGGAGGATGATGCCCGTGAAGCCGATGATCGAGTTGAGCGGCGTGCGGAGTTCGTGCGACATGGTCGCCAGGAACGCGGACTTGACGCGGTCGGCGGCCTCGGCGCGGTCCTTGGCGATGGCGAGCTCGGCGGTGCGGCGGGCCACGCGCTGCTCCAGCGTGGCGTTCAGCGCTATGATCGCGTCCTCGGCCCGCCTTTGCGCGGTGACGTCCGAGCCGACGCTCAGTATCTCGGACACGCGGCCGTCCGCATCTCGCACGATGCGGTTCGTCCACGAGATCCAGACGTGCTCCCCGTTGCGGCGCACGTTCTCGTTCACGTTCTGCTCGAAGGCGACCGGGTCAGAGAGGATCTCCTCCATGAGCTCGCCGAGGTCGCGTCCGCCGCTGTCCGTCGCCGGGACGATCGTGCCGATGACGTGGCGGCCGACGATCTCGTCAGCGGCGTAGCCGAAGAACCGCTGGCCGAACTCGTTCAGGAACGTCACCCTGCCGTCGCGCCCCCAGCGCAAGATGATGCTGTTGGCGTTCTCCACCAGCTCACGGTACTTGCGCTCGCTCTCGTGCAGCGCGCGCAGCGCCTCCTCGCGCTCCGTGACGTCGTGCACGACGCCGACGAGCAGTGCGCAGCTCCCTCCGTCATCGAGCACCGGGACGACCGTGACATGGCCGATTCTCCTGCCGGCGGGATAGTCGGAGATCTCCTCCCAGCGCACCGGCAGTCCGCTTTGGATGGCGTCGCGATACTTCCCGAACACCAGCTCATGGGCGGATTCGGGCAGGACGTCCCTGGCGCGCCGGCCGACGATCTGACTCTCCGTGAGGCCAGTCAGCTCCAAGAAGCGCCGATTGACCGAGGCGAATCGAAAGCCGTCATCAGGCTCGACCGCGACCGCGAAGACAGCGTCTGAGACGTTGTGGAGGACGAGCGACAGCTGCCGTTCACTCGCCAGGAGGGCCGCCTCCGCGCGATCGTGCTCGGCCTTCGTGCGCAGAGCCGACACGCCGAAAGCCAGGTCGTCGGCCAGCCCCGTCAGCAGCTCCACCTCGGAGGCATCAAAGGCGTCCGCCTCCGCCGCGTAGATCATGAGCGCCCCGAAGACGCGCTCTCCCATGGACAGGGGAAGGGCGATCGATGAGGCGAAGCCGCGGTCTTTGGCCACCTCGAGCCACGGATCGAAGGCGCTGTCGTTGGCGGCTTTGCGAGCGATGGCATACGTGCCGGTGCGGATCGCCGTGCCAGTGGGGCCGAGCCCGCGCCCGGCGTCGGCCCAGGTGATCTTCAATCCGTCCAGATAGCCTGCCTGGACACCGGCTTGGGCCACCGGTCGCACGCTCTTGGCCTCGTCCTGCTCGGCGTAGCCGACCCAAGCGAAGTAGTAGCCGCCCGCGTCCACGATGGTGCGACAGACCTGGCCCAGAAGCTCAGTCTCGTCGCCGGCATGGATCAGCGCCTGGGTACATTCGCTGATGGCGCGGAGGGCTCGGTTCGACCTGCGCACCCCGGCGGCGTCGCGACTCATCAGCCGCAACGCATATCCCAGCCCGAGGGCCAGCACCACGCTGACCGCCGCCAGCAGGAGCAGGAGGACGCTTCCGCCTCCCAGCGTGAAGCCCAGCAGATTCACCACGACGTCCGGAGCCTCGACTCAGGCGGGCCGACGCGCTCGAGGCTCGCCCCACGAGGCAGTATGTGCTGGTCCACTCAGCTCCCTCCTGGCCCCGCGACCTCGACGCGGTCGCGGCCGTTCTCCTTGGCGCGGTAGAGCGCCTGGTCGGCGCGCACGAAGAACGAGTCGGCCGTATCGTCGGCACGAAAGTCGGCGACGCCGAAGCTCGCCGTCACACGACCGACGGCGCCGAAGTCGTGGTCGGCCACCGAGGCGCGCAGCCGCTCGGCCAGAGTCGCCGTCGCCGGCAGCCCGATCGCCGGCGAGAGCACGACGAACTCCTCGCCGCCCCAGCGCGCGAGACTGTCGGTGGCACGGATGCCGGCGCGCAGCAGGCCGGCGAGGTCGATGAGGACAGCGTCGCCGGCCTCGTGGCCGTGTGTGTCGTTGACGCGCTTGAAATGGTCGATGTCGAGGATGAACAGGGACAGCGGCTGCGGGTAGCGCAGGGCGCGCTCGATCTCCGCCGCCGTGAGCTCGTTGAACTTGCGCCGGTTGAAGGCGCCGGTCAGCGGATCGTGCGTAGCCAGTTCCTCGAGCTTGAGAGCCAGGGCCTGCAGCTCCTCGTTGCGCGCGGCCAGCTCGGTGCGCGCCGTCTCGAGGGCGACGACCATGCTGTTGAAGGCCTCGGAGAACTCGCCCATGAAGGCGACCCGCTGGCTGAAGTCGCCGGCGGCGACGCGCTGCGTCTGCCAGGTAAGGTGGCGCAGGGCGGCGTGCAGCGCCTTGAGCGCGCCGGCCATGCTCCCTTTGGCAGTCAGGGAGCGCTCGAGGTCGCCCTGGGAGATGGCGAGCGAGAACTGGTAGAGCGCCGCCAGCTCATCGAGCAGGACCTCCAGCTCGGCGTCGTCCTCGAGACCCGGTGGCGCGGGCTGGGCGGCGCCCGGTGTGGATCGTCTTGCCAAGCGCCTCCAGGGCGGCCGCGAGGTCGGACCGGTCGGAGCCCGCGCTCACGCCGGCGCCATCTCCGCGGTGAAGCGGCAGGTACGGTCACCGGTGCACCAGCAGTCGACTTCCTTCACGATGAAGGGGTGACCAGTGTGGCTCTCCAGCAGCGCCGCGATGAAGCCCTCGTCGTAGACGCAGATCGACTCGCCGAGCTCGGGCAGGCCGGAGCAATCGAGGTCCTCCGAGACCGTGACCACGAACTCGCCCTTCTCGGCGTCGGCCCTCTCGACGCGCAGGATGCCGACGCCCATCTCGCTGAGGACGCCCTGCAGCTCGGCGACGAAGTCGCCGAGGTCGTCGTGGGCGGTGAGGAGATGGGCGGCGAACTCGCGGCCGGCGAGCTTGCCAGCCTCGTAGAAGAGCTCGTCGGCCGCATCGGTGCCGAAGCGCGCCTCGAGAACGTCGCGAAAGCAGAACTGCATGAGGCGGTAGACCTCGAGCCGCGTCATGTTGCCGAGGTTGGGGCGACCCAGTTCGAGGTCGCCGAGAAGGTCCCACGAAAAGGCGTACTTGCGGTCCATTGGCGTGCCCCTTTCTCCGCTGGCCGGTGGCTTCGGCTCACTATAGGCGGAGCAGAGGCGGCGGTCGACTGCGATTCTGGGTGGGCGATGGTGGCCGTAAGCGGTGCCAACACGACGCAGAGATGCAGCAGGTCGTTTCCTCCGATGGGATGGCCTTGTACTTCACCAGGCAATCTCGCCGAATGACCCTTGCGGATCGCTGCAGGTTTCGTGTGGGCTCACGCCTTTGCTCGCCTGCAGCTACGTGCCTGCTGCACATTCTTCAGATGCCCGCAACGGAACAACTCCATGCCCACGCGCCGTTGTCTGGACAGCCGGCCACACCGGCGCACGTTCGGCCCTGATCGAGGCGCCGGTCAGAGCCGACCCGACTCCTCCATGCTGAGCTTGATGACGGCCACGTCTCGAGCGGGCGAAGAAGGGCGACGCCGCCGCGGGTGGGCCGTGCCCGGCGAACGACGAGGTGCCCGTCAACGGGGACGGGTGAACAAGCGTTCTGTCGCGGGCACAAGAGAGCGGAAGCCCGGGACCGACCGAAGGGGACGTCATGGAGTCCATGCTCGCGCTCGTCAAGGACCACCGCGGACCCGGGCTGACGCTCAAGAGCGTCCCCGTCCCTCGAGCCGGCGCCGGGTGAAGTGGTGATCCGCGTGCTCAAGACCGCCATCTGCGGCACCGACGTGCACATCTACGAGTGGGACGAATGGGCGCAGCGCACGGTCTCCGTGCCGCTGGTCGCCGGCCACGAGTTCGTGGGCCGGATCGTCGAGCTCGGAGAAGGGGTGCGGGGTCTCGAGCTCGGGGAGCTGGCGACCGGTGAGGGGCACATCGTCTGCGGCCACTGCCGCAACTGCCGCGCCGGGCGCCGGCACCTCTGCGCGCACAGCGTGAGCATCGGCGCGACCGCCCCCGGCGCCTTCGCCGAGTACCTGGCGCTCCCGGCGGTCAACGTCTGGCCCGCGGACGAGCGGATCCCGCTCGACACACTGGCCATCTTCGACCCGCTGGGCAACGCCGTGCACACGGCGCTCTCCTTCGACCTGGTCGGCGAGGACGTGCTCATCACCGGCGCCGGGCCGGTCGGCTGCCTGGCGGCGGCCGTCGTGCGCCACGCCGGCGCGCGCCACGTCGTGATCACGGACGTGAACCCGACGCGGCTGAGCATCGCCGAGAAGATGGGCGTGTCGCTCGCCGTCGACGTGCGCACTTCCAGCCCAGCCGAAGCGATGGCCGCCCTGGGCATGACGGAGGGCTTCGATGTCGGCCTGGAGATGTCCGGCAACAAGGACGCCCTAGGCAGCATGATCGCCGTGATGGCCCACGGCGGCCACATCGGTCTGCTCGGCTTTCTGGAGGGCGAGACCCCCGTCGAGCTGGAGCGCGTGATCTTCGGCGGGCTCACGCTCACGGGCATCTACGGCCGGGAGATGTTCGAGACCTGGTACAAGATGACGGCGATGGTCCAGAGCGGTCTCGACGTCACGCCCGTGATCACCGACCGCTTTCCCGTCGCCGACTACGAGGAGGCGTTCGCGCTCATGCGCTCCGGCCACTCCGGCAAGGTCATCCTGGAGTGGCCGTCCGCGCTCGGCCGCGAAGACGGCGAACCACACCAGCCTGGAGGAGAATCGTGATCACCGATGTCGTCAGCGATCGGCTCCGCCGCGAGCTGCGGGAGACGCGCGATCAGGGCCTCTTCAAGGTCGAGCGCCCGATCGCCGGGGCGCAGGGGGCATGGGTGGAGCTCGCCGACGGGCGCCGCGTGCTCAACATGTGCGCCAACAACTACCTCGACCTCTCGTCCCATCCGGACGTGGTGGCGGCAGCCGGCAAGGCCCTCGAGGACTGGGGCTTCGGCATGTCGTCTGTACGCTTCATCTGCGGCACGCAGACGCTGCACGCCCGTCTTGAGGAAGCCATCGCGCGCTTCCTCGGCATGGAGGCCGCGATCCTCTACTCCTCCTGCTTCGACGCCAACGGCGGCCTCTTCGAGACGCTGCTCGGGCCGGAAGACGCCGTGATCAGCGACGCGCTGAACCACGCCAGCGTCATCGACGGGATCCGCCTCTGCAAGGCGCAGCGCTATCGCTACCGCAACTGCGACATGGCGGACCTCGAGGAGAAGCTCAAGGAGGCGCGCAATGCGCGGACCATCCTGATCGTGACGGACGGCGTGTTCTCCATGGACGGCATCATCGCGCCCCTCGCGGACATCTGCGAGCTCGCCGAGCGCTATGGCGCCCTGGTCATGGTCGACGACTCGCACGCGCTCGGCGTACTGGGCGAGCATGGCCGAGGCACGCCCGAACACCACGGTGTCGGCGGGCGCGTCGACATCCTCACCGGAACGCTCGGCAAGGCGCTCGGCGGGGCGAGCGGCGGCTTCACGAGCAGCTCTCGAGATGTGGTCGAGCTGCTCCGCCAGCGCTCGCGGCCCTACCTCTTCTCCAACAGCCTGGCGCCGATGATCGCAGCCGCTTCGATGACCGCCATCGAGGTCGTGCAGAGGTCGCCCGACCTGCGCGCGCGGCTGCGGCGCAACGCGCAGCACTTCCGCGCGGCGGTGGAGGCGGCGGGGTTCGAGACGCGCGGAGCCGGCCACCCCATCATCCCGGTGATGGTCGGCGAGGCGCGCGACGCTCAGTCTTTCGCCGCCGGCCTGCTTGAGCGCTCTGTGTACGCCGTCGGCTTCTTCTACCCGGTGGTGCCGAAGGGCGAGGCGCGCATCCGCGTGCAGGTGTCGGCAGCGCACGAGATCGCCGACCTCGACTTCGCCGTGGAACAGCTCGTCGCCGTGCGCGACGCCGTCGCCACGGGCCACTCGTGATCGCACTCGGCGGTGCGAACGGGGGCGAGGGCGCCGGGTGAGCGCGCCGCGTTCGGCGGCGCGCGCCCGCGCTCCCGCGGCCAGGCATGAGTACGCCGGTGCGAGAGTGGGAAATACGACTACGGACGGTTGAAGGGTTCTTCGGGGAGCCAGCTTGCGTCGCGCCGATGGGGAGGCGTCATGAACGCACGAGACCGGGACACCTCACCCACCGTGGAAGCGGGCGAAGGATGAACGCCTGCAGCCATCTCTGGTCGCAGACCGACGTCCGCAGCGGCTATCTGGTCGTCGAGGGCTGTTACCACTGTGGTGCGCGAAGCTCCTTCTTCTCCACCGAGCCGGTCGCGCCGATGGACGAGTACCGCGACGGACCCCATTTCTGGGAGTACCTCGCGGACTATCAGGCGGTGACCTTCAACCTCGCGTGCCAGACGTGCGGCCAGACGGTAGACCTGAGCGACATGATGGGTCTTCAGCTTTCCACGTGCGACGACCCGCAGTGCGAGGTAGGCCGCCTGGCGCACGAACTCGGCAAGCACACATCCATCTACGTAGCGCTCTGCGCCGACTCGAGTCACACCAGAGACAAGTGCGTCAGCGACGCGGGAGTCGCCGCACTCGAGGAGTACTTCAACCAGCGGCTTCGCTCGGGGCGCAAGAGGATCAAGGTGGTGCCCTGCATTATGTGCAGCGACGTCGACTGCTGCCGCGGCATCGTCATCGCCGACACCGGGCTGACTGACTTCTAGGACGCCGCCGGGACGGATCACGCGAAGGGAAGGACGCTGCATGAGGATCTCCGAGGTCGTCGAGAAGACCGGACTCGAGTCGCTCAACGCGTGGGAGGACGCCGACCTCTCGGGGGTGTACATCTCCGACATGGTGTCGGACATCATCACCGGCGCCCAGAACGGGTGCGTCCTGGTCACCCTGCAGACGCACAAGAGCCTCGTCGCCGCCGCGAATCTCGTGGATGCGGCGATGGTCGTGATCGCGCACGGCAAGCGCCCGGCCGACGATGTCGTCGAGCTCGCCGACAGGGCGGGCCTGGCGCTCTTCTCCTCCCCCGACGACACGTGGACGTACGTCGTCAAGCTCTTTGACCTCGGCATGAGGTAGGAGGCACCGTGGCGGCGACGGCAGGACCTCGCCGGCAACCGAGTGGATCGCCGGGCGCGCCGTCGCCGGCCGGGTCTTGGCCGGACATCGTGCGCGGTCTCGACGGTGGGCGTTCGGACCTCGTACCCGTACTGCAGCGCACACAGGCGGTCTACGGGTACGTGCCGCTGGAGGCCGTGCACCGCATCGCTCGCTGGCTCAAGCTCACGGAGAGCGATGTCTTCGGCGTCGCGACGTTCTACTCGCAGTTCCGGTTCACGCCGCCTGGTCGTCACCGGGTGCGTGTCTGCCTGGGCACCGCGTGTCACGTCAAGGGCGGCGTGCAGTTGATGGAGACGCTGCAGCGACGCCTCGAGATCTCTCCCGGGGAGACGACCGCCGACGGAGAGTACGACCTCGAGCCCGTGCTGTGCCTCGGGTGCTGTGCCCTGGCGCCGGTCGTGACGCTGGACGCGGGCATCTACGGGCAGATGAGCGTGCTGAGGCTGCAGGGGATCCTCGATGAGCGCGACCAGGCTTGAGGCCCCGCGCCGCCGGGCCGTGGCCCGCTGGCGGCGCCTGCAGGAGAGCCCGCGCCCGGTCATCTACGTCGGCGCGGGCTCCTGCGGCCTGGCGGCCGGAGCAGGAGAGCTCCTCGAGGGCGTCGGCGCGTATCTGGAAGAGCACCGGCTCGACGCGGGGGTCGTGCAGGTCGGCTGCATCGGGCCCTGCTATCTGGAGCCGCTCCTCGACGTTCAGCTGCCCGGCCGGCCGCGCCTGAGCTATGCCAACATGACGCCGGCGCTGGCGGCCAAGACCCTCGACGCGCTGCTCGCCGGAGAGGTGCCCCAAGCGCATCTCGTCGGGCACCTCGGCGACGGCGGGTACGCGGGTGACCAGACCGAAGGCGCCGCCGACGGCGTGCCGCGATTCGCCGACCACCCGATGATCGCTCGCCAGGTGCGCATCGCTCTGCGCAACTGCGGGATCATCGATCCCGAGGACGTCGGTCACTACCTCGCCCGGGGCGGCTACTCCGCGATCGAGCGGTGCCTGGACATGACCCCGCAGGACGTCGTCGATCTGGTCAGGCTGTCCGGCCTGCGGGGACGCGGCGGCGCGGGGTTCCCGACATGGAAGAAATGGACCATCTGCAGGGAGACGGAGAGCGATGAGCGCTACCTCGTCTGCAACGCCGACGAGGGAGATCCCGGCGCCTTCATGAACCGCTCGCTCATCGAAGGCGATCCGCATGCCGTCCTCGAGGGGATGCTCATCGCCGCCTATGCCCTCGGCGCCTCCCGCGGCTTCGTCTACATCAGGGCCGAATACCCGCTGGCCGTCCGGCGTCTGCGCTCCGCGCTGGCGGCCATGCGCAAGCTCGGCGTGCTCGGCGCGGACATCCTGGGCAGTGACTTCTCGTTCGACATCTCGGTCAAGGAAGGCGCCGGAGCGTTCGTCTGCGGCGAGGAGACGGCCCTGATCGCCAGCATCGAGGGCCGTCGCGGGATGCCTCGCACGCGCCCGCCCTTCCCCGCTGTGTCGGGCCTCTGGGGCAAGCCCACGATCATCAACAATGTGGAGACCTTGTCGACCTTGCCGGCGATCGTGTCCAACGGCCCGAGCTGGTATGCCGGGTTCGGGACTGCGTCCTCGAAGGGGACCAAGGCCTTCAGCCTGGTAGGGAAGGTCCGCCGCACGGGGCTCATCGAGGTCCCCTTCGGCATCACGCTGCGCACGGTCATCTACGAGATCGGCGGCGGCCTCGCCAAGGATTTCAAGGCCGTGCAGACGGGAGGGCCGTCGGGTGGGTGCCTCGGCGAAGAGTTCCTCGACACGCCGATCGACTACGAGAACCTGGCCGCGGCCGGCTCGATCATGGGCTCGGGCGGCCTGATCGTCATCGACCGTGACACGTGCGTCGTCGACACGGCACGCTATTTCCTCAGCTTCACCCAGGGCGAGTCGTGCGGGAAGTGCGTCCCGTGTCGCGTCGGCACCCGGCACCTGGTCGGGATCCTCGACTCGATCTGCGAGGGCAAGGGTGAGCTCTCCGACCTCGACCGGCTCGAGCGGCTCGCTCGCGTCGTCAAGGGCAGCGCGCTCTGCGGGCTCGGGCAGACGGCCCCCAATCCGGTCCTCTCCGCCCTCAAGTACTTCCGCGGCGAGTTCGTCGAGCATATCCAGGACAAGCGCTGCCGGGCCGCGGTGTGCCGCGACCTCGTGGAGTACCGGATCGTCCCGGGCAAGTGCACCGGCTGCCAACGGTGCGTCCAGGTGTGCCCCACGGGAGCCATCACCGGCCCGCGTGCCGAGGTCCACAACCTCGATCCCGACAAGTGCATCAAGTGCCGCTCCTGCTACGAGGTCTGCCGCTTCGACGCCATCGCCGGCGACGCCATCGTGATCGAATCGGGGGCCCGGCATGCGGACTGAAGACCAGGGTCACCGTGACGGCTCGCCGCGCAGCGATGCGCTGACGCGCGCTGACGCGCGCCCGCTTCGCCTGGAGATCGACCATCGCGCCGTCACGGTGCCGGAAGGCACGAGCGTCCTGCGCGCGGCGGAACTTGCCGGCGTCTACGTGCCGTCACTGTGCTCGCACAAGGAGCTGTCGCCGTTCGGTGGCTGCCGCCTGTGCACTGTCGAGATAGCCGGCATGCGCGGGTATCCGCTGGCCTGCAGCACGACGGTGGACGAGGGCATGCAGGTCACCACCGACACGGTCGCGCTGCGCGAGATGCGCTCGGAGATCGTCCAGCTGATCCTCTCAGAACACCCCTTCAGCTGCCTCGTGTGCGACGAGAAGGTCGAGTGCGCCCGGAACCAGACGACGATCCGCAAGGCCGGCGTGTCCACCGGCTGCCGCAACTGCCCCAAAGACGGGGAATGCGAGTTGCAGGCGGTGGCGGAGCGGATCGGCGTCGTCGATGTCGGTTACCCAGTGCGCTATCGGGGACTCGACGTCGAGCACGACGACCCGTTCTTCGACCGCGACTACAACCTCTGCATCCTGTGCGGACGCTGCGTGAGGATGTGCGCTGAGGTGCGCGGCACCTCCGTGCTCTCCTTCAAGTACCGCGGCCCGGCGACGGTGATCGGGCCGGCGTTCGGCTTCTCGCACGTCGAGGCGGGCTGCGAGTTCTGCGGTTCGTGCGTCTCGGTGTGCCCCACGGGAGCGCTCGCCGACAAGGTCTCGAAGTGGGACGGCAAGCCCGACGCTGCGATGGCCTCCACGTGCCCGTTCTGCAGCCTCGGATGCCAGGTGGAGCTGGCCTGCAAGAACGGCTCGCTCTCGGCGGCGCGCGGCGCCCTTGACCCGGAGGTCAACGACGGGCAGCTGTGCGTGCGCGGGCGCTTCTGCCTGCCGGAGGCGACCCACCACCCGTCCCGCGCGCGCAAGCCCATGCTGCGCAAAGGCCGGTATTTCCGCGTCGCGACCTGGGACGAGGCGCTGGACGAAGTCGGCGGCCTGCTCGCCGGCGTCGCGCCCGCCGACTTCCACATGCTCGTATCCGGCGACCTCTCCAATGAGGGCATGTTCGCGGCCCGGCGTTTCGCGCACTCGGCGCTGGGCTCGAACGGACTCGATTCGACGGCGCGCGTCACGCTGCCCGGCGGGCCGGATCTGTGGAGGCGGCTGCTCGCCCTGCCGATCTCGCTGCGCTCGCTGGCGGAGGCCGACATGGTCATCGCGGCCGGCCTTGACACTCGCTTCGCGTTCTCGGTGGCCGGCGTACAGGTGCGGCGGGCGCTGCGCCGGGGCGCCCGGCTCATCGCGATCGACGCTCGCGAGTCGAACCTCGCGCGGATGGCCGACGAGTGGGTACGGACGCGCCCCGCCGAGGAAGCGCTGGTGCTCGACCGGCTGGTGCGGCGTCTTCTCGCCGACGGGGCGGAGGACCCGCGGCGGCTCGCCGTAGGAGGCAAGCCCGACGCGGAAGCCGCGATGGTCGCCACGGCGGCGCGACTCGCCGCGGGGGGCCGGCGGCTCGCCGTCGTGATCGGGCCGCGCGTCTTCGCCGGCGCCGGCGCCGCGGACCTCGTCCGCGACCTGGAGGCGCTGGCCGCGGACGACGGCGTCACGGTCCTGCCTCTCGCTCCCGGCGCGAACATCCGCGGCGCCTTCGAGCTTGGCGTCCTGGCCGGGGAACCGCCGGTCGTCCGCCGGCCGCGTGTCCTGTACCTCGTCGGCGAGGCGCCGCTCGCCCACCGTCCCGACTACGACGTCGTGATCGCGCAGGACCTCTACCTGCCGCCCTTCGACGTCGACGCGTTCCTGCCGGCGGCCTCGTTCGCCGAAGCGGCAGGCACCCTCACCAACATCGAAGGGCGTGTGCAGGAGCTCGAAGCAGTCGAGGAGCCGGGATCGGGCGCTGCAGTGGGGTCGGTGCGCCCGGACTGGAAGATCTTCTCCGACCTCGCGGCACGTCTTGGGCGCGCCGACCTCGTGTACGCCGACGCGGCGGCGGTGCGCGTGGCGATCCGCCGTGAGGTGGAGGACTTCCCGGCCGAGCACGACCGTTCGGCGCGCAGACTGCCTCCGCTCGCGCCCGGCGAACGGCAGAAGTGGCGCGGACGCGCCGAGAGGCGCAAGGGCGATACTTCCGAGGCGCTCGCCGGCAGCGGGCGGTTCGTCCTCGTCCCCGAGCCCGCGGCCTTCCGTCACCGGGGCTTCGACCTCGCGGATGTCGTCGAGGGCCTCGCCGAGCTGCGCCTGGAGGCCGGCCTCCGCCTCAATCCGGACGACCTCGCCCGCCTCGGGGTGCAGCCGGGCGAGGTCGTGACCGTGAGTCTCGAGACGGCGGGAGGCGGCCGCGTCGCCCGCGTCCTCGAGGCGAGACTCGATCCTGATTGCCCGCGCGGCGCCGCCTATGTGTCGCAGCCCGCCGCGGACCTGCCTCTCGCGCGTCCGGTGCGCGTCCGGATCTCCGCCGGCGACCGGTCGCGCGCGAAGGCGCGGCCTCGCCAGCGCAGGGGGTGCCGCATGTTCCCCGTGATCGAACAGCGCATGATCGTGCCCAACGTGCACCTGCTCACCGTGGAGGCGCCGGACGTCGCTGAGACGGCGCAGCCCGGCAACTTCGTGATCCTGCGACCAAGCGAAGAAGGCGAGCGGATCCCGCTCACGATCGCCGACTGGGACGCCGCCGCAGGGACGGTCACGTCGATCTTCGTCCAGGTCGGCGCATCCACAGCGAGGCTGGCGCGTCTGAAGGCCGGCGATCGCATCCCGTCCTACGCCGGCCCTCTGGGCAACGCGACCGAGATCCGGCGGTTCGGGACGGTGCTCCTGATCGCCGGCTGCTACGGCATGGGGAGCGTCTTCCCCATCGCCGGCGCCCTCACAGAGGCCGGCAATCGGGTCATCATCCTCGTCGAGGCGCGCAGCTCGTACCTGCTCTACTGGGAGGACCGCCTGCGCACGGTAGCGGAGCGCCTCATCGTCGTCACGCGCGACGGGAGCCGCGGCTACAAAGGCCACGTGACCCGTCTCGCGGAGATCCTTCACGACGAGGGCGTCAGCCCGGACCGCGTCATCGCCCACGGCTGCACGTACCAGATGATGGAGGTCTCCCGGCAGACGCGACCGATGGGTCTCAAGACGATCGTCAGCATGAACCCGATCATGATCGACGGCACCGGGATGTGCGGCGTCTGCCGGTTGACGGTGGCCGGCGAGACGAAGTTCGCGTGTGTCGACGGGCCGGAGTTCGACGGCCACGAGGTGGATTGGGACGAGTTCCTCTCACGACGCGAGGGCTATGGCCCCGAGGAGATCGAACCCTTGCGCCACAGCGGCTGCGCGTCTCGGTTCTAGGGGGCGAGGTGGGCAAAGTCGACTACGTCAGACGGCCGATGCCGAAGCAGGAGCCGTTGGAGCGCGTACGCAACTTCGACGAGGTGGCCCTCGGGTACGCCGCCGAAGCGGCCCGCGAAGAAGCCGCGCGCTGCCTCGGCTGCAAGAAGCCGGGCTGCGTGGACGGCTGCCCGGTCGGCATCGACATCCCGGGGTTCGTCGGGCTCGTCGCCGCCGGTGACGTCGCGGCGGCGATACGCTCGGTCAAGGAGAGGAACGCCTTGCCCGCCGTCTGCGGCCGGGTCTGCCCGCAGGAGGGGCAGTGCGAGAAGGAGTGCCTGCTGGGCAAGAAGGGTGATCCCCTGGCCATCGGGCGCCTCGAGCGGTACGTCGCGGACTGGGAGGCCGGGCAGGGCATTCCCCAGGCGCCTCCGTCGCCGGCGCCGAACGGCAAGCGCGTCGCGGTCGTCGGCTCCGGGCCGGCGGGCCTCACGGTCGCCGCCGACCTGGCCCTCCAGGGCTATGCGGTCACGATCTTCGAGGCCCTGCACGAGGCGGGAGGTGTGCTCACCTACGGCATCCCGGAGTTCCGGCTGCCCAAGGCCATCGTCAAGCGTGAGGTCGAGTACGTGCAGAGCCTCGGCGTCGTGCTGCGCCTCGACTTCATCGTGGGGAAGACCCGCGCCATCGACCGGCTGGCAAGCGAGTTCGACGCCGTCTTCGTCGGAGCGGGCGCCGGGCTGCCCTGGTTCCTCGGCATCCCGGGCGAGAACCTCAACGGCGTCTACTCGGCGAACGAGTACCTGACGCGCTGCAACCTGATGCGCGGCTACCGGTTCCCCGCTTGGGACACGCCGCTCAAGCGTGCTTCGCGGGTGGCGGTCTTCGGCGGCGGCAACGTGGCGATGGACTCGGCCCGGACGGCGCTGCGCCTGGGCGCCGACGAGGCGCACATCGTCTATCGCAGGAGCCGCGACGAGCTGCCCGCACGCGCCGAGGAGGTCGAGAACGCCGAGGAGGAAGGCGTCATCTTCGACTTCCTGACCCTGCCCGTTCGCCTGATCGGCGACGGGCACGCCCGGCTCACCGAGATCGAGTGTCGTGCGCATGGAGCTGGGGGAGCCCGACGACTCGGGGCGCCGCCGCCCTGTAGAGGTCCCCGGCTCCGAGTTCCGCATGAGCGCGGATGCCGCCATCTGCGCCATCGGCAACAGCCCCAACCCGCTGATCCCCGCGACGACCCCGGGGCTCGCTGTGGGCGCCAAAGGCAACCTCATCGCCGACGAGACGACGGGCCGCACGTCGCTGGAGGGCGTCTGGGCCGGCGGCGACGTGGTCACCGGTGCGGCCACAGTCATCAGCGCCATGGGAGCCGGCCGCCGGGCGGCGCGCTCGATCCACCAGACGCTCTCGGGCGCCGGGGGAACGGAGGAGCAGTGAGGCTTGAGGACATCGCCGAGGCCCTCAGCTGCGAGGTGCTGAGTCCCGCCGATCACGTCGTCGATATCGAGGCCGTCGTGGCCTCCGACGGCATGAGCGAGATCCTCGCCTTCCACCGGCCGCACGCGCTCATGCTGACCGGCCTCACCAACATCCAGTCGGTGCGCACGGCGGTCGTGGCCGACGTCCATGCCATCGTGTACGTGCGCGGCAAGCGTCCCTCCGCGAAAGTGCTGGAGCTCGCGTGCGACAAGGGTATCCCGGTGCTGTCGACCAGCCTCGGGATGTTCGACAGTTGCGGCATCCTCTACGACGCCGGCCTGGAGGGGGCGATGTAGGCATGGCCGAGGAGCTGCTCTCCTGCTGCTTTCGGGTGCACGGCCGCGACTTCGAGAAGGCCGGCGAAGCCTCCACCGAGATCAAGTCGCTGCTCAAGGACCTGGAACTCGACCCGCAGATCATCCGGCGCTCGGTGGTCGTGGCCTTCGAGGCGGAGATGAACGTCGTCATGTACGCCGACGAGGCCACCGTGACCTTCGTGCTGACGGACGAGGACATCAGCATCGAGGCCGTCGACAGAGGACCGGGCATCCCCGACGTCGCGCGCGCCATGGAGGAGGGCTGGTCCACCGCCACCGACGAGATGCGCGAGATGGGGTTCGGCTTCGGCATGGGCCTCCCCAACATCAAGAGGAACGCCGACCTGCTCGACATCCGCACAGAGGTCGGCGTCGGCACGGTCGTGACCGCCAAGATCAAGCTGGACGACCATGGCTGAGCTCACCCACGGCTTCCGCATCGACGAGGCGGCCTGCGACGGCTGTCTCGCCTGCATGCGCGCCTGCCCCACCTACGCCATCCGCGTGAAGCACGGCAAGGCGCACGTCCTCTCCGAGTCCTGCATCGACTGCGGGTCGTGCCTGAAGGCCTGCGCACGCGGCGCGATCACGGCGACCACGAGGACCTTTGAGGAGTTCGACCGCTTCGCGTTCAAGGTGGCCGTCCCCTCGCCGGTGCTGTACGGGCACTTCCCGCTCGAGGTACGGCCCGAGCACGTCGTCGACGGGCTGCTCGCCGCGGGCTTCGACGCCGTATGGGACTACGGGATCGAGATGAGGCTCGTGACGCTCGCCAACGTGGACTACGTGAAGCACTGGCAGGGACCGCGGCCCGTGATCTCCATCATGTGCCCGGTCGTGGTGCGGCTTCTCCAGGTGTCGTATCCGCGCATGCTCGAGCAGCTCATCCGCGTGCACCCGCCGCGCGAGATCGCCGGGCGGGAAGCCAAACGCCACTATGCGCAGAAGCTCGGCCTGCCGCTGGAGCAGGTGGCCGCGATCTACGTGACACCGTGCCAGGCGCGGACGGTGTCGATCCTGCAGCCGGCCGAGGGAGGCAAGAGCTACCTCGACGGCTCAGTCGGCCTGCCGCAGCTGTACAACACCGTCCTTGCCGAAGCCCGCGAAGCGGCTCGCGCCGGGAAACGCCGCTCCGACTGGTCGCCCGTGCGCTCGGCGGACGTCCTGCGCCTGACCCTGCGCCGGCCCCTCACGGAGCTCCTCGCGGACTACCGCTACCTGTCTGTGGCGGGCCTTCCCAACGTGATCCGCGTCTTCGACGATATCGAGAGAGGCAAGCTCAAGGACTTCGACTACCTCGAGTGCTACGCGTGCTGGGGCGGCTGCGCCAACGGCAATCTCACGGTCGACAACGTCTACGTGACGCTGGCCAAGCTGCAGAGCCTCATCAACGAGCTGCCGGTGGTCGACCCGGAGACCGAGAAGGAGGTGGCGCGCCGCTATCCACGCGAGGACTACTCGACGCCGCGCGCCCCCGAGCCCCGCGGCGCGGTCGTCGTGGGCGATCTGCGCGAGCGCGTCCGCCGCAAGCAGGAAGCGGACAAGATGGCCGCGCTCCTGCCCGGCCTCGATTGCGGTCTATGCGGCGCGCCGGCGTGCAGGGTGCTCGCCCGCGACATCGCCGCCGGTGAGGCGGAGAAGGGCGACTGCGTGTTCCTCTCGAGGCGCCGCCTCGAGGAACTTCGTGGCATGCGCCGCGGGCGGCCGTAGAGACCCGGTGCACGAGTGGTGAGGCAGGTCTTCAGTGCGCCGCCGTCCCGGCCTCCTACTCGAGGACGACGAACGCGTCTGCCGTGAGCTCGTACTCCTCGTCCTCGTTGAGGTCGTGCACGCGGATGCGCTCCAGCTCGCCCTCGCCGAGCAGCTCGAGCGGCTGCGCCTCGGCGAGCACCTTGACGTCGCTGAGGCGAAGGGCCGAGCGCACCGCCGGGCTCACGCTCGGCTCCTTGCCCGGCGTCATGAGGACGACGCGGCCGGTGTGGTCGGTGAGGTCCATGGCGAGCTGAGCGGCGCGGTCGCCGGTGTCGAGGACGACGACGCGCTGGTCGGCGAGTTCGCCGAGCTCGGTCACGTTCACGCGCCGCTGAAAGCCCTTGCCCTCAAACTCGGCGAGCCCCGTGATCTCGATCTCGGCCACCGCCGCCGGGATCGGGTGGCAGGCAGTGCCGCCCGGCGTCTTCATCGCGTCCTCGGGTTTGACGCCCGCGCGCCAGTTCTTGATGGCTTCGTGCAGGGCGTCGGCCGCCAGGTTGCTGCAGTGCATCTTGATCGGCGGCAGCCCCTCGAGGGCGTCTGCCACGTCGCCGCGGCTGACCTTGAGGGCGTCGTCGAGCGTCATTCCCTGCACCAGCTCGGTGATCATGCTCGAGGTGGCCACGGCGGAGCCGCAGCCGAAGGTCTGGAACTTGATGTCCTTGATGCGATCGTCCTCGACCTCGATGTAGATGTCCATGAGGTCGCCGCAGACGGGGTTGCCGACCCGGCCGACGGCGACGTTCGGTCCCTCAAGCGTCCCCACGTTGCGCGGGTTGCGGAAGTGGTCGAGGGTCTTGTCGGTGTACTGGGTCGATTTCATCGGTGTCGCCTTTCGGATCAGGTGGCCGCGGGGGCCGCGGTCTTGTAGAGCGGCGAGAGCGAGCGCAGGCGGGCGATCACGCCGGGCAGCACGGACATGATGCGCTCCACGTCCTCCAAGGTGCTCCAGCGCCCAAAGGTGAACTCGAGCGAGCCGTGCGCCTCCTCGTGCAGCAGCCCGCAGGCGAGCAGCGTGTGAGAGGGCTCAAGCGTCTTGGAGCTGCAGGCCGAACCGGTCGAGGCGGCGACACCGGCGTCGCGCAGCGAGAGGATCATCGCCTCGCCTTCGACCGCGTCGAAGCGGAAGTGGGCGTTGTTCGGCAGGCGCTGCTCGTCGATGGCCGTTGAGGTGGGAGTCGGGGATCTCGGCCAGCACGCGCTCGACGAGCCGATCACGGATCGCCTGCACGCGCGGCACCTCGGCGCCCATCTCGGCGCCGAGGATGTCGGCGGCCGCGGCCATGCCGACGATGCTCGCAAGATCCTCGCTGCCGGAGCGCAGGCCGCGCTCCTGGCCGCCGCCGAGCAGCACCGGCGCCACCTGCACGCCGTGGCGCACGTAGAGGGCTCCGAGCCCGCGCGGCCCATAGAGGTCGTTGGACGAGAGGCTCAGCAGGCTCACGGGCACGGCGCCCGTGTCGATCGGCAGCAGACCCTCGGCGGCAACAGCGTCGCTATGCAGGGCGATGCCCGTCCCGTCGAGCAGTTCGGCGATCTCGGCGATCGGCTGGACGGTGCCGATCTCGCTGCTCGCCCACTGCACCGAGACGAGGATCGTCTCATCCGTGATGCGGGCGCGCAGCTTCTTGGCGGAGACGCGCCCGTAGAGGTCGATGGGCAGGCGCGATACGCGGAAGCCGTTCTTCTCCAGGTACTTGGCGATATTGAGGATGGAGATGTGCTCGGCCTCGCTGATGATGACGTGGTCGCCCTTGCGCCGGTTGCGCAGCGCGTACCCGACGATGCCGAGGTTGCTGGCCTCGGTAGCGCCGCCGGTGAAGACGATCTCGCGCGGCTCGGCGCCGAAGAACGCGGCGACGCGGGCGCGCGCCTCCTCGAGGGCAGCGGTCGCCACGTCGCCCACACCGTGCAGCGAGGCGGCGTTGCCGAACTTCTCCGTGAAGTAGGGCAGCATCGCCGCGACGACGCGCGGGTCGAGGGGCTTCGCCGACTGGTAGTCGGCGTACACGATGTTCTCGCGGGCGAGTGCCTCGCCAGGGTCGGTCGGGCTCATCGCCGCCTCAGAACCACATCGTCGCGTCGGCGTCGAGGGCGAGGTCGTTCAGCGTCGCTGCCCCCACGATCTTGACGCCGTCGATGAGCTCCACGGTCTCCCACCCGAGCATCCGCTTGGAGGCCTCGCAGACGTACACGGTGACGCCCATATCGAGGGTCTTCTGGAGCATCTCGGCGACGCTGGGGAAGCTCCCGAGCTGCATCTCCTCGGCGGCTCCCGGCTTGAGCACCGTGAGCCCCATGCCGAGGTAGTACACCGCTGCGTCGAGGCCCATGGCCTTGGCGCTCTGGGCGAGCACGAGCGGCGAGTACTGGCGCTCGGGCTGGTTGCTGGTCTGTACGTAGAGGATGTTCTGGCTCTCTGCCATGGTCGACCTTTCGCTTAGCTGAGGCGGCGCAGCAGGATGCGCAGCCGCCCGTCGTCGTTCTCGACAGAGACCACTTCGTGGCCGGCACGCTTGGCGAAGCGCGTGAGGTCCTCCTCCGCGGCGGGGTCGTCGCTGAACACCTCGAGGACCTCGCCCACCGCGATGGCGTCGATCGCCTCTCGCGCCTGGAAGAGCGGCTCGGGGCAGTAGAGACCGAGGCAGTCGAGAGTCTGGGTCACGGCAACGTCGTCGGCCATCTGTGGTCCTTTCGCTAGGGGCGGGGCCGCCCTCCGCGCGTCCCCGCCACTTACATACCCAACTGATTCAATCTGGATTCATCGCGGCGGTGACGCTCCCGGACCGGGCCACCGCGGGGGCAGGCTTCTCACCGGCGAGCCGAAGTCGGAGCGCCTCTCGCCGGGACCCGGCGTCTCCTCAGGGACCCGGGTCGCAGGCCGGCGGGTCCGGCAATGCCGGCAGACCCGCCAATGCCTCGGGACTGAGGATCTCGTCGAGGCGCTCCCTGCTGAGGAGCCCTCTGGAGAGCACGATGTCGCGCACGCTGCGCCCCGTCGCGGCCGCCTCTTGCGCGACCGCGGTGGCCTCCGCGTACCCGATGATGGGGTTGAGCGCGGTCGCCAGCCCGATCGAGTCCTGCACCTGCGCTCGGACGTGACCGGCGTTTGCCGTGATGCCGCCCACGCAGCGCTCGGCCAGCGTCCGGCAGCCCATCTCCAGGTGCGTGACGCTTTCGAAGAGAGCGTGCGCGATGATCGGCTCGAACGCGTTGAGCTGAAGCTGACCGGCTTCGGCGGCGAAGCTGACGGTGACGTCGTTCCCGATGACCTCGAAGGCGATCTGGTTGACGACCTCCGGGATCACCGGATTGACCTTCCCGGGCATGATGCTGGAGCCGGCCTGCACCGGGGGCAGGTTGATCTCGTTCAGCCCGGCCCGCGGGCCGGAGGACAGCAGGCGCAGGTCGTTGCAGATCTTGGACACCTTCACGGCGATCCGCTTGAGCACGCCGGAGAACTGGACGAAGGAACCCGGGTCCTGAGTGGCCTCGATGAGGTTGGGCGAGATGACCAGCGGGATGCCGGTGAGCTCGTCCAGGTACTTGCAGGCGAGCTCGCAGTACAGCGGCGGGGCGTTGAGCCGCGTACCGATGGCGGTGCCCCCGAGGTTCACCTCCTCGATGAGCCGGCAGGCTTCTGCGAGACGCCGTTCGTCTTCGCCGATCATGACCGCGTAGGCGGTGAACTCCTGCCCCAGCGTCATCGGGACGGCGTCCTGCAGCTGCGTGCGCCCGACCTTCACGACGCTCATCAGCTCGGTGGCTTTGGCTTCGAAGGCGGCGCGCAAGATGCCCATCGCCGCGAGCAGGCGATCGGCGGCCCAGTGCAGCGCCACTTTCACCGCCGTCGGGTAGACGTCGTTGGTGCTCTGCCCCATGTTGACGTCGTCGAGCGGGTGCAGGAACGCGTACTCGCCGCGCTCGTGACCGAGGTGCTCGAGGGCGCGATTGGCGATGACCTCGTTCGCGTTCATGTTGGCCGAGGTGCCGGCGCCGCCCTGGATGACGTCGACGATGAACTGGTCGTGCAGCTGCCCCGAACGGATCTCCTCGCAGGCCTCCAAGATCGCGGCGGCCTTGCCGCTCGAGAGCAGACAGAGGTCGCGGTTCGCCGCCGCCGCGGCGTGTTTCACGGCCGCCAGCGCGTTCACCAGGTCCGGGTAGGTGGACATGGCGATCCCGGTGATGCGGAAGTTCTCCGAGGCGCGCAGCGTGTGGATGCCGTAGTAGGCGGCGACGGGCACCTCGCGATCGCCCAGCAGATCGTGTTCGACGCGGTACTCGGCACCAGACATCTTTGCTCCACGGTAGCGGTTGACGGGACATCCCGAGGCGGCGGGCGTCAAGGACCTCGCTGCGCTTCAAGTACGCGCCAGCTCAGCGTATCGCAGCGATCACGCGGGCGCCGTGATGCAGCGCGCGCGATCCTCCACTAGCGCAGGTCGCCACCGCGGCCGACGATGAGGGGGAGCAGGGCGGGGCGGGGCTTGCGTGCCGCGTGTCCCGGCGGGCGCGATGCGACCTCTCTCGGGAACTGCTCAAGGTCGTCCTTGCCCCACTCAGAATGCGAAGGCTCGCGGCGGACCGCCGATCCTGCCGACAACGCACCCGCCACCGTGGCGAGCAAGGCGAGCCCGGCCGCCTGCCGGGCATCGCCGCCCAGCGGCCCGCTGTCGAACGGCTCACCGCCCCAGGACTTCTGCGCGAGGCCGCGCGCCCAGTCGCGGCCGAGATACTCCATCTGCAGCGTCGAGAACGAGATCGTGCTCCGGCCGCCGCGAGACTCAGAGAGGTGGGTGCAAGGGCGTGTCGTCATCCCAAACCGCTGCGTGCCGCAGTCGAGACGGCGTTCGCCGGGCGCATCGAAGCAGCGCGCGTGATCGTCGTCGGGGAGTTCTTCGGGGTCGTTCACCCAGACCCACCTCAGCGGGACCTTCACCTCGACACCTCTCGCCTCGGCCTTGGGGCCAGCGTGCCATCGTGTGAAGCCGCGTCGGTCTGACCTTTTTAGTCTACACCTCGAGAAACGCCGGAAGGGACGACTGCAACCGGGCAAGCACGGGCACGTTCTCTGGGAGGTGAGGACCCGTGTGCAGGAACATCAGAACGCTCTACAACTTCGAGCCACCGGCGACCGACGATGAGATCCGCGCTGCGGCGCTGCAATTCGTGAGGAAGATCAGCGGCTACACGAGCCCGTCCGCCGCGAACGAGGCCGCGTTCCACCGCGCGGTCGACGACGTCGCCGCGGCATCCACGACGCTCCTCGGGTCGCTCCTGACGACCGCCGCTCCCCGGGACCGCGAGCGCGAAGCCGCCAAGGCCCATGCTCGCGCGGTCCGTACGTTCGGCGCGTAGTCACGCCGCCTGGGCGGCGGCCTGGCTCCTGGCTGCGGCGGCGCCCTCGACGAAGTCTTTCAGGGCGTCGAGCATGGCGGCCCAGTTCTTCTCGGAGTGCTCCCGCGCTTGCTCGCTGGAGTTGTTGTCCTGTGTCAGCGAGACGATCGTCTGCGCTCCCTCCCCGGACAGCTGGATTGTCACCGTATGGTAGTCCTCCGGTTCGCCGGCGGTCCCTGAGAGCGGGCTGTAGTGGCTGTAGCGGAGGGTCCTCTCACGGTCGGCCTCGAGGATCACGCCCTTGTCCTCGTAGGCCCGGCCTTGCCACTGCCCCCGCCAAGTGATTGGACTGCCCACATTCCAATCCGAGATGACCTCGGCGCCGAACATGTAGCGACTGATGTCCTCAGGCGTGACGAGCGCGCGCCAGACTCGGGCGCGGGGAGCGTCGATGACGACTGAGGCGTGCGCTATCAGATCGTTTCTCATCACTATCTCCTCTCGATGGGCCTCCTCGCACCGGACAAGCCACGAGGCTCCACGCGACCGGGCGACCGGGCGGCGGCGTAGGCCGGCGTTATGGGTGATTCCCTGGAGGCCGAGAGGCGACGCATTCGTATGATGGGCGTGCGTCAGCGCTGAGCTAGACTCGAAGGGTCGTGGGCAACGATCACAAACAGAAGTCGCGCGCCGCGTTCGATCGCCAGGCGCGCGACTACGACACGAAGCCCTACGGGCGCCACGCCAGGCGCCTGCACGCGGACGTCATGGCGGCCGTCGAGGAGTGTCGCTTCACCGACGTGCTCGACGTCGGTTGCGGCACGGGCGCGACGCTTGCAGCGATCGTCGTCGCTCACCCGGGCGTGGGCGCCTGGGGCATCGACCTGTCGCCAGAGATGATCGCGGTCGCCCGCGACCGGCTTGGCGGCGACGCTCACGTCGAGGTCGCCGACGCCGAACATCTGCCCTTGCCGGACGCCTCCGTCGACCTCGTGACCTGCGTCGACTCGCTCCATCACTACCCCGATCCGGCCGCGGCCCTCGCGGAGATGCACCGCGTCACGCGCTCCGGCGGCGGGCTCGTGCTCGGCGAGTGGCGCGTCGCGGCGTTCTTTCGCCCGCTGATGAACTGGATGCTGCCGCGGCTGCCAGAGGGCGACGTGCGCATCTACGCCGCCGCGGAGCTGACGAGGCTCGCCGAGGCGGCCGGCTGGCGCGTGGACGGCTGCGTCCGCGCGGGCGTGCGCGGTCAGCTCCTCGTTGCGCGCCGGTAGTCGTCTTCGTTGCGCGGACACGATCGTTGCGGCAAGGACATGGGAGGAGGCGCGGGTGACAACCGATGCCACCTCACCCGGCTCCGTCCATCTGCCAAGCGGTGTTTACGACGTAGAGTATCGGAGAATACTGAACCATATGGTTCAGTCTCACCCCCAACTCGACTCCACATTCGCGGCACTGTCCGACCCCACGCGCCGGGGCATCCTGGTGCGCCTCGGGCAGCACGATGCCTCGATCAGCGAGCTCGCAGCGAGCTTCGAGATGACGCTCACCGGCATCACGAAGCATGTGCGGATACTGGAGCGTGCGGGGCTGGTGACCACAGAAAAGGTCGGCCGGGTGCGATCCTGCAAGCTGGGACCGCGGCGGCTCGACGACGAGACGACCTGGATCGCCGCGTACCGTGAGATGCTCGAAGCGCGCCTCGACCGGCTCGGCGACTTCCTGGAAGAGGAGAAAGGATCCCAGTCATGAGTACTTCGCTCAAGAAGCCTGAGCCCGCACCGATCGGAGCGGCAGTCGTGACCACCCCCGCCGACCGCGAGATCCGCATCGAGCGCATCTTCGCTGCGCCGCGTGAGCGCGTCTGGCGTGCCTTCACCGACCCGCAGCTGCTCGCGCAGTGGTGGGGCCGCGGCAACAAGCTCGACATCGAGCGCTTCGAGGTGGAGCGCGGCGGCCACTGGCGCTTCGTCGAGCACGGCCCCGAGGGCGTCTCCGGCTTTGAGGGACGGTTCCGCGAGGTAACGCCGCAGGAGCGCCTCGTGCAGACGTTCGAGTGGGACGGCATGCCGGGATACGTCGCCATCAACACGGCGACGTTCGAGGATCTCGGCGACGGCCGCACGAAGATCGTGACGACGTCGCTGTTCCACACGACCGAGGAGCGGGACGGCATGCTGGATTCGGGCATGGCAGGGGGCCTGAACGCGAGCTATGCAGCTCTCGACAGGCTGCTGCTCAACCTGGGCTGAAGAGCCAACACGCGGAAGCCGGAGGGGTGCACGCGACCCCTCCGGCTTCCCGGCGCTTCTCGGTCGGCTTCCCGGGTCAGCGTGTGTTCACAGATCCCTGCCGCAGCCGCGCCACGCCTTGGATCCTACTGGAGCCACTGAACGATGAAGGCCTGCTGGCCGGCCAGCCAACCCGCAAGGCCGAAGCAGGTGTCCTGATCACTGTAGGCGTAGGCGAAGTCGCCTTGGCTAGCAGCGCCGGGCTGCGGAGTCGACGTAGGTGTTGCCTGGCTCACGGTGGGCGTCGCCGTGGGTGTGGCCGTCGGTGTCACCGTAGGCGTTGCCGTGGGTGTCGCCGTCGGCGTCGCCGTGGGTGTGGCCGTAGGCTTCGCCGTGGGCGTCGCCGTCGGCTCTTCAGTGGGCTTCGCCGTGGGTGTCTCGGTGGGCTTCTCGGTGGGCTTGGGGCTTGGCTTGGGCGACTTGGACGGCCTCGAGACGGCGGCGTAATAGGTCTGGTCGGCGCTCACCAGCGTGTTCACAGTGGAAGCGCTGACCGAGCCGGTCTCGAAGAGCGCCGCGCCGCCGGTGTTCTGCATCGGCTGCCCGGTCCAGGGATTGTCGGGCCACTCTGGGAGGTACTTGTTGCCGAGATTGTCTGCCGTCTTATCGCCAGGAGTGCAGGTAACGTAGGCAGTCTCCGGATAGGCGCCGTTGTGGTCCGCGGCGTAGGTCACGACGGCGACGCGGATGTTGTGAACGCCCTGCTTGACCGCAGCGTCCCTGGCCTTGTCCCTCTGGTTCACGTACATCGGGATGGCGATCGCCGCGAGGACGCCGATGACGATCATCACGATGAGGAGCTCGATGAGCGTGAATCCCTCGGTCGATGCCTTGCGTGAGACTTGCATGATCCCCCCTGCGCTTGCGTGACTCGAGCAACCCTTCTACTGACTACTATCGACATACGGCCACTTCTCAGACTGGGTCAAATGTCTAGTGAAGGGAACCGGGGCATGGCGTCGCGCCGGCGGCGGCTCACGGGGCTGGCCAGCGCCACGCGCTCCTCCATGCGAATGCGACGCTGAACGCCGACGAGGACAGGTGGAGCGCGCCCGCTCCTGCGTGGCGCAAGCGGAGGCCGGTGACGGCATCAGTACTCCTGCTCGGAGAACGCCCCGTCGACCATGCCGTCGAGGTCGCCGTCCAGGGTGGGCTCCTCCGCAGCGAGCCCTGGCGCATCGCCACCTTCACGACCCAGCAGTGCCACCTGGCCGCGTATCATCGCATCGAACGCCTTCACCTTGAGGCGCGTGCGTGTCTCTTCGATGCGGCTGCGCATCGCCGCCTGATCGATCGCGCCGTCATCCCACACCGCGACCTTCCTCGGGGCCGGCTCGTCGGCTGCGCTCTCGTCGGCGGAGGACTCGTCTGTGGGCGACCTGTCGGCCTGATCCCGGCGCTCAGCCGTGACCTGCGGAGCGCCGGCCGCGGCTAGAGCTCCGCTGGCCGCCTCGTCCCCGAGGTCGATGGGGCGGCGCTCGTGCTCGTCGTCCGTGGCCGCGTCGCCGTCATGTCGAGACGCACGGAGGTCGGCATCGGCGACGGCGGCTAGCCCACTCGCGTCGGGCGCGTCCTCCGGGTAGCCGGCGATGCCGAAGCTGACACGGATCGGGACCTTCTCGCCCGTGATCGTCGCATAGGGCGTCTCTGCCAGCGTCGCGCGCAACTCCTCGGCGAACAGGCCTGCCTGAGCGACCGTCGTCTCGGCCAGAATCATCAGGAACGTATCACCTGCCCAGCGGCCCACGACGTCATCAGCTCCCGTCCGCTCCGACAGCATCGAGGCGACCAGCCGCAGCATTTCGTCGCCGGCGGAGTGGCCGTACGTGTCGTTGACGGACTTGAGGCCATCGACGCCGAGCATGACCGCGCTGAAGTGGCTGCCGTGGTCTTCGGCCCTGGCCTGCTCGAGGGCGAGAGACTCGTGGAGTTCGCGGCGGCTGGCGAGGCCACTCATCGCGTCGGCCTCGCTCAAGCGGCCCAGACGACGCAACAGCCTGGCGCCGGCGACCGCCTCACCGGCCAGCCCGGCCAGCGCGCTCGCCACAGCCAGATCCTCGCCCGGGAAGACTCGCCCCCGCTCCGCGTCCCCGAAGGTCAGCAGACCCACGGGTCCGTCGGTCGACGGCATGGGGACGGTCAGGCGGCTCTTCTCTCCTCGGCTTTCCAGATCCGCGCGGGTGGCGGGGTCCAGCTCTGGCGTCGGAGAGGTGCTCGAGCAGGGGGCGGCCTGATTGGAGGACGGTGTGGCCCATCGGACCCTCTGCCAGTGGCAAGGGCTCCCCCGGCCGGTCGTGGCCGTCGGGCGTCCTCTCCCACCTCGCCCGCATGACGATGGCGTCGAGCTCGGCATCTAGTTCGTAGGCCACGCACTCAGAGACCCCGAGTGCTTCACCTGCACAGCGCGTGACCACGGCGAGCGCCTCTTCCAAGCTCGCGGCGCCGGCGACCGCGCGGCTCGACTCGTCCAACGAGGCCAGCCTGCGCTCACTTTCTTCCTGCGCATGCATCTTGTCGGCGTCGTGGAGCGCCATGGCGATGAGCCGGCACACGGAGACGACGGTCGAGACCTGCTCGGGCGTGATCTTGCCGCCCTCGCGGGTCTCGCTGATCTCGACAAGGCCGACGACCTCGCCTCTGGCGACGAGCGGCACGATGAGCATCGCCTGCTCCCGCCACGCTTGCATGTCCTCGCGCTCCGCCGCGCCGAGACGCGGATCGTCGGGCGAGGCGATCAAGACCGACTCCTGCGTGAGTACCGCCTTCCCGTCGACGGCCCACATGTCCTGCTCTGGGCGAAGACCCAGGTAGTCTGGGCAGGGCTGATGGTCGCAAACGCTCGCCAGGCAGATGAGGCTGTCGCCCTCGCTCAAGCGATACACGTCGCAGTCGGGGAGTCCTGCGACCTCGCTGAGATACCCGGCGATCGACGACCAGAGTCCCTCCGGATCCGCGGCCGAGGCAAGCTCGGCACCGATGTCGTTCACCGTGGCGCGAAACCGCCACAAGGCCACGCGGTCGGACTGCAGTCTCGTCGAGAGCCATGCCAGCAGCTCGCCGACCAGGAGGCAGGCCAAGCCGACGTACAGCGCGGAGGCCAGGGCGAGACCCGAGAGCTGCCCCACGGAGATCAGGGGCAGCAAGTACGCCGCCGCGAACAGCGGAAGCGTCACGAGTGCCGTCCCTTGCGGAAACGCGACGCCGATCCAGGCGAAGAGCAGGACGAAGAGGACCGCGTAGATGCGACTGTCGGGGCTTGCGAGCGTGATCTGGAGCGCCACCAGCGCGAAGCCCACGGGGGCCAGGAGGAGACCGGCCCAGCGAGGCCACCTGCCCCACGGCAGGCACCAGCTGAGGAGGCCCGCGCCCGCGGCGACCGCAGCCGCGACATAGGCGCCACTCGGCCGGCCGCCAGACGCGGAGGGCCCCACGAGACTGACAAGGCCTGAGACTCCGCAGCACCAGAAGAGGATCGCAGCCGATCGACCCACGAGGATCCGGGACAGCCACGGGCCAGCCGGACCATCTTCTCTGGCGTCGCCTTGCGACATGCTCACACGCCACCGCGCCACTAGCGCTCCCACCAGAAACCCTCCCCTGCGGTCAGTCACAAACGCCGCAGCCTAAGCTGACAACACCTATCGGCAGCCTACTCGAACGGCTTGAATCCAGGCGCAGGGAGCGAGGGTGTGGAAGGCCGCATGCCCGGCGTGTGGGGAGAGTGGCGCCTCCGGCTGGAATCGAACCAGC
Source organism: uncultured Thermoleophilia bacterium (assembly GCA_963829205.1). GTDB lineage: Bacteria > Actinomycetota > Thermoleophilia > UBA2241 > UBA2241 > CAIXSE01. Next base: position 1,299,643 of record CAWHHT010000012.1, on the reverse strand, counting down.
AACACCAGGTCTCGGTATCTGCTAGGCGAACGGCCGCGCGTCCAGCGGCACCGCGGCGTGCTTCCTGGATTCCTGGCGCCAGCCGTAGTTGGCGAGGAAGCGGTAGGCAAACGCCGGGAAGGCCGGCTTGGCCATGAGTCGCACGGCCTCGCCGGGCACCGCGCGGCCCGCCGCCAGCTCGTCGGCAGTCAAATCAAGAGCGCGGACCGCCGAGCGCATCCTCCCCTGCAGCTTGCGCAGCGGCTGGCCGCTGATCATGCCGCCGCCGCCGAGGACGAAGCCGCCAGCCCATTCGAACCGGGCCGCATGCGCGAAGTTGCGGCAGATCTCGAGCGCGACTGCGTTGTGCTCGGCCTCGGGGAAGCCGGACTGGCAGATGGCGACGAAGGCCGGCTTGTGGTCCGCCGCGTCCGCGCCCGCTCGCCACGTGGCCATCAGCTCGAAGGCGCGCGTCAACGGCGCCGGCAGGCTGTCGATGTACAACGGGAACGAGACAACGACGAGGTCCGCGGAGCCGACGGCGTCGCGCAGCTCGTCCCTTGACGCCCCCGTGCGCAGCGCCCCGGTCACGTGCAACGTCTGCGTCTGCAGGCCACGCGTCTCCAGCTCCTCGAGGAGATAGGTGCCGAGTGAGGCGGATGAGCTGGCGCCCGTCTTGGGGCTGCCGACCAGGAGCAGTGCCTTTCGCGGGGCGCTCATACCGCCACCTTCTCCACGGCGGGCTCAACCGCGCCGCGCGCGCGGCGGAACCCTACCTCGGCCAGCAGCGCGTCGACCGCCACGCGGACCTCCCACTCGCCCGCGCCGTCCTCGAGCACGCCCGTCGCCCAGCGCGGCGGCTGCATGTTGAGCACGTTGCGGGCCACCAGCCGCCGGAAGGTGCTCGCCTCGGGCCCGTCGGCCTGGCCGGCGGGCACTACGCCCACCGCCAGCACGTCGCGCATGCGCTCGTACCGCTGCGGATGGCGCGTGTCCGAGCCGGACTTGCGCAGAAACGGCAGCAGGGTCGGGATGAGATGGTCAAGCGCCTTCTTGAGCTCCGACGAGTAGCCGCCAAAGGTGACCGGCGTGAGGAAGGCGATGAGGTCGCTGCGCACCCAGCGGGCGGCCACGTCGCGCCCGGCGTCCTTGTGGACGCATTCGCCGGGCGTCTTGACCCAGCACCCGAAGCAGCCCGTGCACCAGGCGATCTGCTCGTCGCGCAGGCGCCAGTCGTCGATCGCCCAGCCGCCCGCGGCCAGGCCGTCGAGCAGCGCGTCGTGCGCCAGCGCCAGCGTGGGATCGTCGCCGGAGCGACCGTCGAGGATGAGGGCGACGCGGCGCTCCGCTGCGTCCCGCTTGCTGTCGTTCATCGGCTCTTCTCCACGTCATTTTGATTCCGGGGTCCCCAGCCATCCGCGCCGGCGCGCGGCTCCGAGGGCAGCTGTTCGAGCTTGGCGATGGTCTCGTCGCACCACTCGATGTAGGCCTTGCTCGCGTGCTGGCCACAGCTCACGGTCATGAGCCAGTACGGCGCCGGCGGCTCGTTGTCGCGCGTCATGACCTCGTCGTACTGCGCGTACCGCTCGAGCAGAGCCTCGTGCTCGGCGCGCACCCGCTTCACATGCTCGATCATCACGGCGGGGCCGACCTCCCAGCCGTGGAACAGCTTGAGCAGTATCTCGACGCGCTCCTTGATTGGGTCTGGCGGCAGCGCGAGCCAGCGATGCATCTCGTCGCGCCCGAGATCGGTGATGGTGTAGACGTTGCGGTCGGGCTTGCCGGCCTGACGTTCCACGGCGCGGGTGGCAAGGCCTTCCTCTTCGAGTCGCTTGAGGATTGGGTAGATGGCGCCGTAGCTCTCGCTCCAGAAGTTGCCGAGGCTCTGGGCGTAGATGCGCCGGATGTCGTAGCCGGAGAGCGGCGCATACGTGAGCAAGCCGAGCACCGCGTACTTGGTCTTGTTCTCCCGGGGCATCGTCCCTCCATAGCCGCTGCGTATGACGAGACGTACTATATCGTCATGTTATATCACAGTCAAGGATATCCTGTGGTGACGATTCGCGCCGCAGATGCCGGTGGGGTTCGACGCATTCGTGTGCCGGGCGTGGCCGAAGGTCATTTCGCGGCCGGCGTTGGCGGCCTCGAGAAGCTCTTCGGTCGCCGAGCGATGCGCCTGATCGCTGACGCTGAGCGCGCGCGTCTCGCCGCGACGATCTCGGGCTTCGTGACCGAGCAGGCGCAGTCGTCGCCTTCCAGGCGATGCCTACGAGGGCCAGCGCGATCACGCCGCTCCTGCCTACGCATTTGCCGACGCACGTGAGGGGGGACTCAGGTCAAGCTCCGCTGACGGCTGCCCGGTACGACTCTTCGGCGCATCGCCGACGCGCATGGCTCACGCGCAGATGTTCCGCCGGGTGCTCGCAGAGCACGCCGACGCTATCGCCGGGTGCTGACTACTCTCTCAAGCTACGCCTCGACGAGGATCACCAGGGTCTCGGGCAGAACACCGTCGTACGCCATCGCCTCGGCCGCCGCCTCTGACTGCATGGCGGCCGCGAAGGCGTCCATGTCGGCGACGTCCATGAGTACGCCCACCCGAGTCGGGTTCTCTGGATTGACGAACTTACGGATGTTGGTGACCCCGAGGGGCCCGAAGAACTCCTCGCGCTTCGGCGAGGCGAGCCAATGATCCTTGTCCTTGACATCGTGATATCCGATTACGGTCGGCATGGTGCCTCCTCGATTCAGCTACGCGGATCACTTGCTGCGGCTCGCGCCGCCACAAGAGACAAGTCAGACCAAACGCCTCGCTCCGCCTTAGGGCAGGATCTTGTAGACCTCGAACGTCGACTCTTCAGGCGGCGTCGGGAAACCGCCCTCGATGCCCGCCTGCATGCGCGGCATGAGGGTGCCATCGCGGAAGCGCTCCCAGCTCTCCTTTGAGTCGTGGACGGCGACTATCGTCCAGCCGTCGGCTGAGGGTCCGCCGGCATGGTAGACCTGCCCTTCGGGCAGGCTGCCGTCGCTTGGGTGGACAGCGGCTATCGATGCCTCGTACTGCTCCTTGGTGCCGCCCGGGAACTTGTGCACAACTCCATACGCCATGATCGTCCCACCTCGCGTCGAGTGGGCCACGCGGGCCCACGCCTCCATGGTCAGTCCTGTCTGGGCTGCTCATCTTGTGAAGGGGTATGCCGCTTCTGGGCCAGAGCTAGCGCCGTTGGTCTGAGGGAGCCGTCAGCGCCGCGGGGCCGCGGAGAACCGCGTCTCGCCGCGCAGCCGGTCTTGCCCCTCCAGCTCCCGCGTCTTGCGCAACGCGTCCAGCCTTCTGAGGAGACGCGCGAACGGAGAGTCGTCGACCGCTCCGGTGGCGTCGATGTGGACACCGACAGGGAGTCCGTGGGGGTCGCGGACCAAGGGCCCGGGGTCCGCAGCAGTCATATCATCCGCTCTGCGTCGCAACGTCGGCCTTCCTTGCCGGTTCCTGGGGCAGCGGAGGCCGTGCCTCGCCTCGCTGCTCAGGTTGTACCCCGCAGGATGTCGCAAGACTCCCCGGCAGCTGCCAGCAGCTGACCGGCTGCACCCCGGCGACAAGCGAGGCCCGAACGGACCCAAGTCGTACCAGCCAGTCGCACGCATTTGGGTTGCAGAATGCTTGCAGCCGGCGGTTTCGGCGAGGCGTGGGGGACGCGATTGACCTGCAAATCGCTGGTGGACCGCAGCGGGATCGAACCGCTGACCTCCTCCGTGCAAGGGAGGCGCTCTCCCAGCTGAGCTAGCGGCCCACGAGAGCGTAAGTATAGCGCGAGATCACGACGCGCTGTGGGCCGCCTGACGCGGGTTGCAGCAGGGTTGCGGCCGTCAGGAACGGCGCGTCGCCTGTCGCCGCCAAGGCCCTGAAGCCGATGCAGCTGAGAGCGACGGGAGCGTCCGGGTTATTCCTTCGTGCCGCGGGTAGGCTCTGGCCGAAATGAGGCGGGCCGAGGAGCCGAGTCGGGTCAATGAGCACTGAACCAGAGCAGCAGGCCATCGCGGACCGGGAAGCGCACTTCCTCCCGCTCGACCGCTTCAACGCCTTCTCCGACGGCGTCTTCGCCATCGCCATCACCCTGCTGGTGCTCGAGATCACCATCCCGGCCGCGAGCGTTAGCGTATTGCCGGCGCTGCGCGAGCAGTGGCCCGAGTTCCTCGGCTACTACATCAGCTTCGCCTTCATCGGCGGCATCTGGATGGCGCACTCCGGCGTGACCAAGTTCATGAAGCACGGGGACAGCGAGTCCTTCGCCCTGAACCTGCTGCTGCTGCTCCTCGTCGGCCTGCTGCCCTTCAGCACGGCGCTCATGGTCACGCACCTCGATGGAGCCGATCCCAAGCCCGCCGTCCTGCTCTACGGCGTCAACCTGCTGCTCGCCTCGCTGGTGCTCAGCCTGCTCATCCGCTACCTCGCGCGCGAGCCGTCGCTGCTCGTCGACGTCATCGCTGAGGGCACTCTGCGGCGCATCACCCGGCGGCGCTGGACCGCGCTCGGGCTGAACCTGCTCGCGGTCGCCGTCGCGCTCGTTGCCCCGAAGGTCGCGGTTGGCCTCTACCTCGTCGAGACCACGCTGCTGCTGGTGATCCCGTTCCTCGGTCTTCGCCGCCATCGGCATCAGCGGAGCGCAGGTTAGCCTTCTCGTTCGGCAGCGTCGCGACTATTCATGCCCCCGGGTTCGGGTTGCAGAGCGGGTTGCAGACTGCCGAGTCTATCGTCGGTTCGTCTGCTGCGTCTGCTTGATTTCCCTGCAAATCGGATATCCGGTTCGCAGGGACCTGCGTGCGCACGTAGCGCGTGCAGGGAGGCGCTCTCCCAGCTGAGCTAGCGGCCCACGAGGGCGTAGGCATAGCGCGAGATCACCGATGGGCCGCGGTCGCGTCGAAGACGCGAACGACCTTGGCCGCTTCTCGCTCGTCGCTTCTGTCGCTGCATGTGGCCAGGCTTGACAGTCATGCTACGCTATCACCTGTAAGTATTCTCTGACAGGTGAAGGAGAGTGATGACACATCTGCATCCGACCGGCGACGAGCTCGTCGAGATGCTTGCGGCTCTGTCCAACCCGCTCCGGGTGCGCATCATCGCGACGCTGGCCGGCGGGCGCGACTACGTGAGCCACCTCGCGCGTGAGATCGGCGTGAGCCGCCCGCTGGTGCACATGCACCTGCAGCGGCTCGAGGCCGTCGGGCTCATCACCGGCAGCCTCGAGCTCTCCGAGGACGGCAAGGCCATGAAGTACTTCGAGGTCACCGACTTCGCCCTCCAGCTCACCCCGTCGACGCTGGCCGAAGCGGCACAGACCCTGACCATCCCGGATCCCGAGAAGGGCCCGTCAAGAAAGGAGCGCTCCTGATGTTCCACACACTCGCAGTGACGATCAACGGGGCCGAGGCGGCCATCATCATCGTCGCCATCATCGTGGTCTTCTTCATCTACGCGGGGTTCCAGAGCCGGCGGCTCCAGCTCCGCAAGGCGGAGATCACCGCCGGCCGCGAAGACGAGCTGCAGAAGCTCGTCGACCGCTACGAGCAGCTCGCCGCGACCACCCTCGACGCCCAGCAGCGCGTGGCCGCCGACGTCTCCGAGCTGCGCTCTCGCACCACGTCCATCGAACAGATCCTGCGCAGCGTCGAGTGACGACCGCAGGGCCCTACCATCACAAGGAACTCATCATGAACACGCAGACGCAGCCCGGTCGGGAGCCGGCCATGAAAGCGATCGTCCAGGATGAGTACGGCTCTCCGGATGTGCTGCGGCTTGAGGAGATCGAGAGGCCGCGGCTCGAGGAAGGCGGCGTGCTGGTGCGCGTGCGCGCCGCCAGCGTGAACCCGCCGGACATCGCCGGCGTGACGGGAGTGCCCTACGTCGCCCGTTCGCACTTCGGGCTGCGCCGGCCTCGCACGCGAGTGCGAGGCTGCGACCTGGCCGGGGTCGTGGAGCAGGTCGGCAGGGACGTGACCGGCCTCCGGGTCGGGGACGAGGTCTACGGGGAGGTGTACCCGCAGGCCGGCGCCTTCGCGGAGGTCGCGGCGGCCACGCCGGACCAGCTGGTGCCGAAGCCCGCGGGGCTCACCTTCGAGGAGGCCGCGGCCGTGCCGATGTCCGGGCTCACCGCCCTCCGGGCGCTGCGCGACGTAGCCGGCGTTCGGCCCGGCCAGACGGTCCTCATCACGGGCGCCGGCGGCGGCATCGGCACCTTCGCCGTCCAGATCGCCAAGGCGATGGGCGCCGAGGTCACCGGCGTCTGCAGCACCGGCAAGCTCGAGCTGGTCCGCTCGCTCGGCGCCGACCACGTCGTCGACTACGCGCGCCAGGACTTCGCCGAGGGCCCAGAGCGCTACGACGTCGTCCTCGACAACGTCCTCAGGCACTCGCTGACCCAGCTCGTGCGCGTCGTGAACAGGGACGGCATGCTGGTCGTGAACGGCGGTCAGTTCTGGAAGCGGTGGACCGCCAGCGTTGGCGTCATCCTCGTCAAGGCGCCGCTGCTGTCGCTGGTCGTGCCGCAGCGGATCCGCCACGTCACGCTGTCAGAGAAACGCGACGGCCTGCTCGCGCTGACTCGGCTCGTCGAGTCCGGCCGCGTCAGGCCCGTCGTCGGCCGGACCTACCCGCTGAGCGAGACGCCCGTGGCCCTGGCCGACTTCGCTGAGGGCCACGCCCGCGGCAAGCTCGTCATCACCGTGTGAGCCTCCGGCCACGCGGCCGGCAGACGGCTATCCCGTCTGCGCAGGCCCACTCTCCGCCCCGGATTTCGCTCCTACGCCGACAGCTCCGGCATGCGCCGCGTGAGCTCCGCCCAGTCGTCGCCGATCGCCCCCCGGATGAGCTGCTTGACCCCCGCGAACGCTTCGGGCGGCAACACCATCTGCTGGATGCGGGTCATGTTCTCGCGGTCGTCGTCGCCCAGCAGAGGGTACATCCAGGTGATGAACTCCGGCTGGAGCTCCGGGGGGATTTGTGCGGCCATGATGCCGACCGCCTTGCCCTGGTCGGGCACGGGGACGCGCTCCCCGAAGATGCGATACAGGTGCGTGTCCTCCTTGGACAGGTGGATGTCGAGGTGGAACTTGAAGGCGGCGGCGGCTCGGGCGGTCGCCAGGGCGTCGCCCGCGGACACCGCAGTGTTCAAGGCATCGAACGCCGCATCGAGGCCGCGATGGTCATCTATGTAGGCCTCGGCGACCAGCGGCGCGACCTCTTCGAGGAGGGGGAAGACGGCGATCTCCTCCCCGTGGGCGTGCACCACCAGTATCTCGTTGAAGAAGCGGAACCGCTCCAGCTCCGCCTCGAGCCCCGGCGTGCCGCGTGCGGCGCCAAGCGCCGCGGCGTCGATGCCCTCCATGTCCTTGCGGAATGCGTTGTGGATGGCCAGTATCGCATCGATTGGACCGGCCATGACTGCGCCCCCTTGCGATTGCCCCGTGGTCGCGTGCTACCTACCCGCGGGAGCTGCCGTTGCTGCCGTTGCGCGACCTTCGCCCGTGCCGTTGATCTCCTCGCTTTCAACCGACCTCGGCATCCGCGAGATTGAACGCGAAGGCCCCGTTGTGCACGTACACCAGCTGGCAAACGTCGATGTACTTGGCGTCGTGGATCCGGCCTGCGCGGATGTACCCGACATCGCCCTTGTCGAGGACGATCTTCTCTCCGTCGGGGACCAGCGTGTGCGCTTCCCGGCGGTAGAACTGGACCGCGATCTTCCCTTCTACGACGACCGTCATATCGTCGCCCGGGTGGTAGTGCGGCGGCTCTTCGGTGCCCGCCTGCCAGCGTTCGAGCATCACGTAGACCCCGTCAGGATTCGTTGGATAGGTGGTGCGAGCCGTGAATCCCTCCGGTGTGCCTGGGACGGGGACGTGATTGCTCCACACTTGGCTGGTAGCTGAGGTCACGTCTTGGGTCGCGTCATCAACGGACATGTCTGCCTCCTGTCATTGTCCCCCGTCCCATCTCTTGCCCTGGTCGCGCGCGAAGTCGGCGTGGGACTCGCGGCCCAGCCGGGCGTTGTGTCGGGATGCGAGGCTGCTGACCAGACTGCTCAGGGGCTGGCGGCGACCCCGCAGGTCGCGCCCCACCCGTCTCGCGATCCGGGGCATGGAGTAGAAGTCCCGATTGCACGTGTCCACTTCCTCGATGATGCCGTCCACCGAAAGACGCTTGTACCGAGCCACGGGGAAGCCCAGCGTGTAGTGCGCCCAGTCGTGCGGATAGTCGTTGAGAACGATGCGGTCCTCGGCGTTCATCTGGTCCCACAGGCGTGTCCCGGGCAGCGGCGTGAGGAACAGCACGTTGAGCATGTCCACTCCATACCGGCTGGCCGTCTCGGCGACGCGCCCGCCGATGCCCGGTCCGTCTATGTCCAGACCGATGACGAAGGAGCCCGCGACCTGGATCTTGTGGCGCTGGATACGCCGCACGGAGGCGGGGATGTCGCGACCTCCGTGGAGGTTGAACTTCTTGCCGAGCTCCTGGAGCCCGTCCGGTGTCGGGGACTCGAAGCCGACGAAGACACCCTTGCAGCCGGCTCTCGCGGCCAGGGTCAGGAGCTCCTCGTCATCGGCGAAGTTGATTGTGACCTGAGCCATCCATTGCTTTCTCAGGTTCGCGTCGATCATCGCCCGCAGGAGGTCCTTGGCGCGCGCAATGTGCTCTGGCCGCGTGCCGATGAGGTTGTCGTCCACCACAAGCACCGCCACCTCACGGATCAGGCGGAACTCGCGCACCACGTCCGCGATGGGTCGCTGCCGGTAGCGGGGGCCGTTGACCGCCGTCACGCTGCAGAAGCTGCAGCTCAAGGGGCAGCCGCGCGTCGTCTGGATCGCCCCGAAGAAGTACCCCTTCCGCAGGAGATCATGGCGGGCCGGCGGGACGTCGCTCAGCTCGGCGCGCGCGCCGTCGTAGCGGCGCTGCAGGGCGCCGCGCCCGGCGTCGTCCAGGACCTGCCGCCAGACCGCCTCGGCTTCCCCCGTGACCACCGCGTCTGCCCGCTCCATGGCTTCGTCTGCGCAGGTGGTCGCGTGGATGCCGCCCATGACCACGGGCACGCCGAGACGGCGGAAGTAGGCGGCCACTTCGTAGGCGCGGTTCGCCTGCGAGGTAAAGGCGGTGATGCCCACCAGGTCCGGACGAGGCATGGCCGCATAGTCCGGCGCGCCGAGGTTCTCATCGACGATCGAGATCTCCCACGCCGGCGGGGTCAGACCGGCGAGGACCATGAGGCCGAGTGGCTTCCACACGCGAAAGCGGTTCCAGCGGTTCTCCTTGACCCGGAGGACGGCCACGAGGGGGTTGGATGGGTTGATCAGGACTAGCCGCATGGCGTGCTCACAATCTGGACTCTCCAAAGTCGATGCGATGATACACCGCCTCGGAATGGCGCCGCGTCGCGACGAAGACGCTGCCCTAGTCGATTCGTCCTATGCAGGAAGTCCGACTTTATGCCGAGGACAGTGCGAGACCGCATGCGCGGTCACCGACACTATCGCCCGGAGGCAACATGACAGCGTCAGCAAAGACACCCTTGTGGAAGCGGCTTGTGATCGTCCTGTCCGCGGTCGTCGTAGGCATCATCGTCGCGTCCTTGATCGGGCAGGCCGGTGCCTCGACATGGCTGGCCATCGTGGCTGGAGCGGCCGCGGTACTGCTCACACTCTTCGCGACCGCCGCGATCCTGCGCGTGCGCCTCACGAAGGGTTGGCAGTAGGACCCGCTGACGGCCTACAGACTAGGCCACCGGCGAAGCCGGCGGCAGATGGTGCACCCGTCTGGACGTGACGAAAGTGGTCACAGCCCCGATGATGCCCACCACAAATCCGGCAGGGCAGAGGTAGAGGGCGAGGACGAAGAAGACGCCTCCGCCGGCGACGCCAGCGTTCTCCATCACAGCGCTGAGGGTTGCGAACACGACGAAGCCCAGGACCGATGCGCCGATCAGGAGCAGGAACCGCCTGCGGTCGCGCGCACGGCTTGGCACCCGTGACCATCCAGGGAAGGACGCGGGCAGAGAGCGTCAGTGGCGCCGGGTGCCGCCTTTGAGGACCTCGAAAGCGCCCACCAGTAGTGCCGCGAGCAGCGCCACCCAGATCATGCCGAAGAGGTAGAACATCTCGCCTCCTTGCCGCCTGTGCATCTAGAGGATGCCCCATGACCTGTGAAGCGCGAGTGAAGCGAACGCGGCCCATCTAAAGCTTCTGCAAAGGCTCCGAAGCGCGTGTCGATCGACCGTGGCGCGACGATTCGATCGCCCGTGGCGCAACGGACTCTTTAGGCATCAGCCGCGGGATTCACGCCCCCTTTAGACGGCGGCGCCTAGGCTCGCCCACGAGACCGCCGAGTCGCGGATGACGAAGAGGCAAGGCGAGATGACGCTCGACGAGCGACCGACTCACATCCTGGCCGTCGACGACGACGCGCAGATACGCCGCGCCTTGTCGGCGATCCTGCGCACGCGCGGGTACGCGGTCGAGCTCGCCGTGAACGCCGATGACGCGGTGAGCAAGGCCATCGACCACCCGCCCGACCTCGTGATCCTCGACTTGTCGCTGCCCGATCGCAGCGGCATCGACGTCTGCCGCGATCTGCGCTCGTGGATGACGGCTCCCGTGCTCATCCTCTCGGTGCTCTCGGGAGATGCGGACAAGATCGCCGGGCTCGACGCCGGCGCCGACGACTACCTGACCAAGCCCTTCTCCGCCGGCGAGCTGCTCGCCCGGGTGAGGGCGCTGCTGCGGCGGACGCGAGAGGCGGTGGCCCAGCCGCCGATCGTGACCGTCGCCGATCTGGTCGTCGACGTCGCCCGCCGGCGCGTCACCCTCGCGGGGCACGAGGTGGACAACCTCACGCCGACCGAGTTCGAGATCCTGCTCTACCTGGCGCGCAATGCCGGCGTCGTCGTGACGCAGCGCCAGATCCTGGAACACGTGTGGGGGCCGAAAGGGGTCGAAGGCTCGGAGACGCTGCGCGTGCACGTGAGCAACCTCCGCAGAAAGCTCGAACCTGCGGGTGGCATTCACCGCTACATCCTCACAGAGCCGGGTGTGGGCTTCCGGTTCGCGAGCCAGGACGAGATGTGAACGGACCGCGCCGCGCGCGGCGCTGAGAGCGGAGGTACGATTCCGGGATGGACATCGAGCTGAGACAGTTCACCAAGGACGACTTCGCCCGCCTCATCGAGTGGGTCGACGAGAGCGGACCCGAGTTCTTTGTGCAGTGGGCGGGCACCGCGTTCGAGTACCCCCTGACCGAGGAGCAGCTGGAGGCGCACCTGGCCGAGGCCGAGGGGCCGGAGGCGACGAGGCGCATCTTCGCGGCAATGGACGCGGACAGCGGCGAAGTCGTGGGGCACGTCGAGCTGAGCCGTGTCGACCTCGCCAACCGATCGGCGACGATCTCGAGGCTCCTCGTCGGCGAGCCTTCGGCGCGCGGCAAGGGCATCGGCGCGCAGATCATTCGCCGCCTGCTCGACCTCTTGTTCGTCGAGATGCAGCTGCATCGCGTGGGCATCAGCGTCCTCGACCTCAACCTCGCCGCCATCCAGCTCTACGAGGGCCTCGGCTTCAAGACCGAGGGGCACTTCGTGGAGGCGCGCCGTGCCGGCGGCAAGTACTGGAACGTCTACTACATGGCCATGCTCAAGGAGCAGTGGCTCAGCCGCAGCTCTGCCTGACCGCGATCGCTCAGGCTGCGGCACGCGAGCTTCGCGGGCCAACGGTTGAGCCTTTTGCGACGTGAGCCGATACTCGAGATCGTGCACCCGCCACCGACCCCCTCCGGAGCTCAGCGTTGAACGCCGCACTCGAACGCCTGGGGCGCCTCCCGCGTCCCCTCGTCCTGCTGCTGGGCCTCGTGCTCATCGCCGCCATCTTCTGGCTCGACGTAGCGACCGGGCCCAAGCTCATCTTCAACGTCTTCTACCTGCTGCCCGTGATGCTCGTCGCCTGGGTGACCGCCTCGACCGCCTACGGCCTGGCGGCGGTGCTGGCGACCTTCCTCGTGGGCCCGCTCGAGGCATACATGGGGGACTTCCACGTCTACTCGCTGCCGGTGGCCGTGTGGAACGCCGGCGTGCGCACGGCGGTCTTCTGTATCGTGCTGCTGCTGCTCGCCGAGGTGCGCCGGCTCATCGCGCGTCTGCAGGAACAGTCGTCCACTGACGAGCTCACCGGCGTCGCCAACCGGCGCGCCTTCCTCGCGGCCGCGGAGCGGGAGATCGAGCGCAGCCGCCGCTACCAACATGAGCTTTCACTCGCCTACGTCGACGTCGACGGGTTCAAGGAGGTCAACGACCGCGACGGCCACCTGACGGGCGACCGCGTGCTCGTCGCGCTCGCCAGCCTCGCCCGCGCCACCGCGCGCTCCGTGGACACCGTGGCGCGTCTCGGTGGCGACGAGTTCGTGATCCTGATGCCCGAGACCGGCGCGGAGGCGGCGCTGCCTCTGGCGGAACGCCTGTGCACGGCCTGTGCGCAAGCCGCCGGCTCAGGCGGAGCCCGCGTCACATGCAGCATCGGTCTCGCGACCTTCGCGCACGCGCCCCAGGATGTCGAGGGCCTGCTCGCCACCGCCGACGCGCTCATGTACGAGGCAAAGGCCTGCGGCGGCGATGCGGTGCGGCACGCCAGCGTCAGCACGCCTGATCCGGCTCCCACGGAGGGCCGCATCCTGCCGTTCGCGCCGCGGTCCGGCACCTAGGCTCGACTTCCCGCTTCCCTACTCTTGAGCTAGTGGACCCCATCGTCGATACAGACAGCATGGAGAGGGACCAGTACGCGGGCCTCGGGCACCTCTCACGCGAACGACTTCTTGCCGAGCTGGTGCGCGCGCACGAACGCATCGCCGACCTTGAGGCCGAGCGTGGGAGATCGCATGAGCGCCTGCTCGACAGTATCGCGTCACATCTGAACGACGGGTTTTCGCTGCTCAGCCCCACAGGCGTGCAGCTCGACGTGAATCCCGCCTTCTGCGCCATGGTCGGCTTCTCGCGCGAGGAGCTCATCGGCCACGACATCCCCCAGCCATACTGGCCTCCCGAGGACCACGCGCTCGCGCAACGCAGATTCGCGCGACTGCTCGAGGCTGACGCGACGAGCTTCGAGGTCGCCTTCGTGCGCAAGAGCGGCGAACGCTTCCCGGCGCTGATCACGCCGACGGTGGTGCGCGACGAGGACGATCAGCCCTTCTGCGTCTTCGCGACCATCAAGGACCTGACCGCGCAAAGGTCTGTCGAGGAGGCGCTGAACGAGAGCGAGGCGCGCTATCGCTCGGTGGTCGAGCACGCGCCGATCGGCATCTTCGAGTCGACCCGGGACGGCCGGCTGACGTACGCGAACCCGGCCGAGGCGGCGATCTTCGGCTACGCCTCGCCGGCAGAAATGGTCGAGGCCGTCAACAAGGTCGGTCTCGCGGAGGCACTCTACGAGGATCCCGCGGTGCGCGGCGAGCTCGTGGGTTCCGCGCCCAAGGCGTCTCACGACTGGCGGGTCAGCGATCGTCGCGCACGCCGCAAGGACGGAAGTACCTTCGACGCGCGCGTCTACCTCGGCGAACGGCGCGACCTCAACGGCGGGGGGGCCCACCTCTTCGGTTTCGTCGAGGACGTGACCGCACAGAAGCGCGCGGAGATGGTCATCCAGGAGCGCGAGCGCACGCTGAGCACGCTCATGAGCAACCTGCCGGGCATGGCCTACCGTTGCGCCAGTGATGACCAGTGGACGATCCAGTTCGTGAGCGACGGCTGCGAGGCGCTCACCGGCTACCCGCCCGAAGCGCTCGTCGGCAAGGCCGTCACCGCCTACGGCGACATCGTGTGGCCGGCAGACCGCGCGACGCTCTGGACCGAGGTCCAGGGGGCGATCAAGTCCGGCCGCCCCTGGACGTGCCCCTACCGGATCGTCACGGCGAGCGGCGAGCGCAGATGGGTGTGGGAACGCGGCGGCGCCGTGCAGAACGACGACGGCGAGGTGGTGCTCGAAGGCTTCATCCAGGACGTGACCGCTCAGCACGAGAGCGAGCTCCGTTACCGCTCGCTCTTTGAGGATTCACCGGTGGCTCTGTGGGAGGAGGACCACTCGAAGGTCAAGGTCCTTTTGGAGCAGCTCGTCGCGTCAGAAGGAGTCGAGGATGTGGCCGGGTATCTGCATCGGCACGTGGATGAGTACGAGCGCTGCCTCGGGCTCGCCCACACCCTGGACGCGAACCGCGCCGCCGTGGCCCTCTTTGAGGCGGCGGGCCGCGACGAGGCGATCGCCCGCCAGGACGAGCTCTATCCCCAGGGGACCGTGGGCGGCCTGGCCAAGTTCTGGGCGGCCATGCTGGCCGGGAGGCGCTCGGCGACCTACGAGGAGGTCAACCTGACGCTCGCCGGGCGCGAGCTGCACGTGCTCGAGACCGCCAACGTGGCGCCCGGTCACGAGGACTCCTTCGACCGCGTCTATCTCGCCGACGTCGATGTGACGGAGCGTCGTCTGGCCGAGTCCGCGCTGACGCGCACCAAGGCCCAGCTCGAGAACACGCTCAAGGCGGCGGTCACGACACTGGGCACCACGACCGAGCTGCGCGACCCCTACACCGCGGGCCACCAGCGGCGCGTCGCGGTGTTCGCCTGCGCGATCGCCGAAGAGCTCGCCTGGCCGCAAGAACGCATCGCCGTGCTGCGCACGGCTGCGCTCCTGCACGACATCGGCAAGATCCTCATCCCGGCGGAGATCCTCAGCAAGCCGGGCCGGCTCAGCGACAACGAGTTCTCGATCATCCGCCAGCACGCGCGGGTCGGCGCGGAGATCCTCGCGGACATCGACTTCGGGGCCGACGTGGCCGGGATCGTGGGCCAGCATCACGAACGCCTCGACGGCTCCGGCTACCCGGAAGGCCTGAAGGACGGCGACATCCTCCCCGAAGCGCGGATCCTGGCGGTCGCGGACGTCGTCGAGGCGATGAACAGCCACCGCCCCTACCGCCCGGCCTTGCCGCTCGAGACGGCCATCGAGGAGATCGAAGCCGGCGCCGGCGGCCGCTACGACTCGGTCGCGTGCGAGGCTGCCATCCGGCTGCTCCGCGAGAAAGGCTTCACCTTCAGCGAGTAGCGCCAGCTGGCCGCCGAACCAGCTCGGCGGCCCAGGACGCTCATGGGAGGGACGGAGCGGGGCAGACGATGGCAGCCGACGCCGGGCAGGCCGACAGCGAGTGGCTCGCCAATCTCCAGGTGCGGTCTGCGTCGCGCACGTTCATCTCCGTCCCTCCCTTGAGCGCTGGACGGAGAAGTACCCGGAGCCGGTGCGGCGGACACCCGGGACCGTTGCGGCTCGCCGCGCGGCAGGCACCCGAGACCGTTAAGGCCCGCTGTGCGGGAGCCACCCGCGCCAGCGCCGCCGTCCCGCCATTCGGCGTCGCCATCCGGCTATGCCGGCGCGGCCACGCTCGTGGGCACGTCCATCGCGACTTCGTAGATGTCGGACGACACGCGCCGGCCCCAGCCCTTGTTGGCCGGCGACATGCTGGCGAGGATCGCGTCGGCCTCGCGCGCGTCGGCCGCCGTCTCGCAATACGCGCACACGGCGACGGCGCCGTTGTGGCGGTCGACGAGCATCTCCAGGCGGCTGGTCACTTCGGCCAGCCGCGCCGGCAGCTCCCTGGTCGTGTCGCCCCGCCTGAGCGCCTCGATGCCGTCGCGCATCAGCGCGCCTTCCGCGTCGATCTCCTCGGGGTCTCCGCCCTCGAACCGGGCTATCCGCACGTACATTGCTGCCTCCTGAGGGCGAGCGCTCTGGGTTCGTTGGTCACGCCCTCGGTGTTCCCGCGGGGCGGCCGGACTGACCGTTCGCGCCGCACGTTGGCGTGTCCCGGTACCAGTCCCACCAGATGAGGCGGTATACCTTGAGCAGGTGCGGCAGGCGGTTGAGCAGCGGGATCACCGGCAGGAGCAGGAGCAGCGCGAAGATCACCGTCATGATCGTCACGACGATGAGGTCGGCGTTGTCGCTGTTCGGCGATCTGCGGCAGCTCGTAGAAGAACTGGTACGGCGCCAGCCACCAGGCGCCGGGGTACCTGCCGGTCTCGTGGACGATGCCCCACTGCGGATTGCCCTGCTGGACGAGATGCGTGGCGGTGTCCATGTAGGGCGAGGCGACGGAGAAGTACAGGAGCTCGCGCGTGAAGTCGAAGTGGTACGGGTAGTAGGACCCACTCTGCTCGGCGGCCAGAGCGCCCTCGAGCAAGCCGCTCTGGCCGAGGCTGAGCATGGCGGTCATCAGCGGCGCGACCGGGCCATAGTCGCCGGGCGGCACCTGCACCTGGCCATTGCTCACGGTCGCCGTGTCCAGCGCCTTGTCGTAGTTGGTGAGCCAGGTCCGGCGCTGGGCGGCCGACGCCGCCTTGAACTCCTTGAGCGGGGCGGCGTACAGCCAGTTGATCTTGGCGACGCGGGCGAGTGGCTTGAGGACGAAGTCCTGAGCCGGATCGATGGGGTCGGTCACGCCGAGCCAGTTCGCCGGCGCGATGGGCCCGAGGTGCTGGGCCGCCGAAGAGTCCTTCGTGTACGGCGGCCCATAGTCCGCCACGGCCGAGAGGTCGTTGCCGAGCAGGATGCCGGTCGTCGTCTTGAGGAAGGCGACCGGCTGGTCGTTGGCCACGTTCTGGCCGTTGACCGTCGGGTAGTCGGGCGAGCCGAACACCGCCGCGAGGACGATCGCGACGATCGCGATCACGACGAACACGAAGATGCCCTCACGGAGCAGGTCGTAGTGCTTCATCGGGACGCCGCGGAGGTTCTCCTGGGCGCGGCGTCCGTTGGGGATGTACTCGTCCATCATGGCCGGCCCACCCCGTCAGTCCTCATAGGGGCGCACCGGGCTGTCGCGCCGGATCAGGAAGAGGTGCAGCCCGAGGAACGCGAGCAGGGCTACCGGCAGCGCCGCGACGTGCAGCGTGAGCACCTGCCCGGCATCCATCGTGTTGAAGACGCGCCCCGATGCCGGCCGCGTTCATCGCGTCCTTGGCCTGCGTGGCGATCCACTGCGAGTCCCAGCTGCTCTGCAGCAGGAACCCGGTGAGGCCCGTGAACACGCCGACGCCGAGCATGAGCGCCCCGACCATCCAGGTGAGCCAACGGCCGTCGCGCCAGGCGCCGAGGAAGAACTTGGTCGTGAAATGCAGGACGATCCCGAGGAAGAAGAGCTGAACGCTCCAGAAGTGGACCGAGTTGAAGAAGTGGCCCACGCGATTGGTGTGGTACCACGTGGGCCCGCCGAGCGCGAGGGCGAGGCCCGAGACGACGATCATCACCAGCGCCATCAGCGTGGCGGCGCCGAACAGGTAGGCCACCGAGTTCACGTACACCGGCATGCGCGTCGGGAGCGCATCCTCGATCGTCAGGTCGAGGCGCAGGTAGCGCTGCGCCCGGCGCGTGAGGTTCACCGTTCAGTCCCTGCCTTCGATGAACCGCGGCAGGCGCAGCGCCGCGCCGGCGACGAACACGACCGCGACCGTGATCCAGGCGATCAGGTTGGGCCACGCGACTGTGAACGGCACCTTGAACAGGCTGAACGTGAAGTACGGGACTCCGGGCAGCAGCTCAGGCGGCAACGGATGCATGGCGCCTCCTCCATTCGGAACCTCGGGCCCTCAGAAGTTCTCTGCGTACTCTTCCTGGTAGGCCTGCGGGTGCTGGCAGGCCGGGCAGACCTTGAGCGCCTTGTTGCCCTCGTGCACGTACCCGCACTTGCGGCAGATCCACTTGACCTTCTCGGGCTTCTCGAAGACCTGGCCCTTCTCGACGTTGTCGAGCAGCTTGCGGTAGCGCGCCTCGTGCTTCTCCTCCACCTTGCTGATCTGGCGGAAGGTGTTGGCGACGTCCTTGAACCCCTCCGACTCGGCCATGTCGGCGAACGCCGGGTACAGGTCGGTCCACTCCTCGTTTTCGCCGTCGGCGGCGGCGGCGAGGTGCTCGGCCGTGCTGCCTTCGAGCTTGCCGGCCGGGTATGCCGCTGTGATCTCGACGATGCCGCCCTCAAGGTGCTTGAAGAACTGCTTGGCGTGCTGGCCCTCGTTCTCTGCGGTCTCAAGGAAGATGGCGCCGATCTGCTCGAAGCCCTCCTTCTGCGCCGCCTTGGCGAAGAACGTGTAGCGGTTGCGCGCCTGGCTCTCGCCGGCGAACGCCTTGAGGAGGTTCTGCTCGGTCTTGCTGCCCTTGAGGCTCGGCATCCTGGCTCCTTTGGATGGGACGACCCCGCCAGTCTATCCGCCCGGAACGGGAGACGGCAGTCGCAGGCCGCGCAGCGTAGCCAGGCGGCGCCGGCCTCTACTGCCGGATGGCGACGAGCGAGACGCCCAGCTTCTCCTCGAGGTCGTTGATGCGCCCGATCTCGTCCTTGCCGATGGGCGCCGGGTCCATCGGATGGCAGACGAAGGCGAGCATCGTCACGCCGAGCTCCTCCTCGAGCGCCGCGATCTGCCCGAGCTGGTCGTCGCCGAGCTTGGTCGCAAGGCTGCACAACATGAGGGTCCCTCCTGGCGTCGACTCCTGACGCAGGAGTTCCTACCCGCGTGGCGCGTCTTGCGAGCGTTGCGGAGGCGGCGCCTCCGGCTTCGACAAACGCCAGCGCCGCCAAGGCACGACGCCGTCGATCTCGATCTCGAGTGAGAAGCTGAGGAAGGTGCGGATGAGCACGATGAGGCCGAGCACGATGACGTTCTGCATGGTGGGCTCGACGGCCACGGTGCGGATGAGGTCGGCCGCCACGAGCACCTCGAGGCCGAGCAGGATGCTGCGCCCGAAGTACGAGCGGATCATCACGTAGACGCCTTCGTTGGAGCCGCTGCGCAGGCGCACGACGATGGCGCGCACGAAGCCGACGGCGAAGCCCACCACGAGAATGGCCACGCCGACGATCTCGAAGCCGCGCGTGACGTGGTCCATGAACGCGGTGTAGTCCATGGTGCCGGCCTACCGCTTGGTGTGGTGCCTGTGGCCGCCCTTGGGCTCGCGGTGCTGGCCGTTGGCGACGCGCCGCGCCTCGGCGCGGGCGTGACTCCGGTTGTGCACCGACGTGTAGATCCACAGCAGCAGGCACGCGACGACGATCGACGAGATCACGCCGCCCGGCTGCAGCTTGAAGCCGTTGCCCATGACCAGGTTGATCACGATGCCCGCGATCAAGGAGCTGCCGATGCCGAGGAGGAAGAGCGTGCCCCAGTCGTTCGGGTGCATGTCGTGCCGCACGAGCAGGCTGGCGGCCCAGCCGGCGACCATGCCGATGACGATGTAGGCGAGGATGCTCCACATGGTGAGACGCGCTCCTTGTGAGGTCGGGGACACGGGCAGCGAGATGATATCGCACGGGCGGCGGGCGGGGGCCACTTCGGCCCGCCGCCCGCCGCCCGTGCCACTCAGTGATGGAAGCCGCCGCCCTGCTCGGCGCCGTACAGCGGCGCCTTCAGCTTCTCGAGGCCCTTGACCTTCTCCCTCAGATCGGCGAGCAGCATGTCGGCGACGTCCACAGTGAAGCCGCGGCGAATGACGATGCGCAGCGCCGCGAGATCCTCGCGGTTCTTGGGGAACGTGTACGCCGGCACCTGCCAGCCGCGCTCGCGCAGCGCGGCGGAGACGTCGAAGACGGTGAAGTTCTTGACCTCGTCCTTCACCTTGAAGGCAAAGACGGGCAGCTCGTCGCCCCTGGTGAGCAGCTCGAACGGCCCCATCTTCTCGATCGCCGACGACATGTACATGGCGACCTTGCGCGCATAGCCCTGCTCGCGCTTGTAGCCCTCGAAGCCGAAGCGCAGGAAGTTGTAGTACTGCGCCACCACCTGGGAGCCGGGGCGCGAGAAGTTGAGCGCGAAGGTGGGCATCTCGTCGCCGAGGTAGTTGACCCAGAAGATGAGGTCCTCGGGCAGGGCGTCGGCGTCGCGCCAGATCGCCCAGCCGACGCCCGGGTAGACGAGGCCGTACTTGTGCCCCGAGGCGTTGATCGACTGGACTCGGGGCACGCGGAAGTCCCATTCCAGATCCGGATCGAGGAACGGCGCGATGAAGCCACCGGAGGCGCCGTCCACGTGTATGGGGATGTCGAGGCCGGTGCGCTTCTGCAGATCGTCGAGGAGCTCGGACGTCTTCTTGACGTCCTCGAAGCTGCCGTCGAAGGTCGATCCCAGGACGACGACCACGCCGATGGTGTTCTCGTCGCACAGCTTCACGGCCTCTTCGGGTGAGAGGTGATAGCGCTCGCCCTCCATCGGCACCAGCCGCATCTCCACGTCCCAGTAGTTGGCGAACTTGTCCCAGCACACCTGGACGTTGATGCCGGTCACGAGGTTGGGCTTGTCGGCGGGCTTGCCCTCGGCCCTGCGGCGCTTCTGCCAGCGCCGCTTGAGGGCGAGGCCGCCCAGCATCGCGGCCTCGCTGGAGCCGGTGGTCGAGCACCCGGTCGCCTTCTTGGGATCCGGCGAGTGCCACAGCCGGCTCAGCATGTTGACGCAGCGCATCTCCATCGCGGCCGTCTGCGGGTACTCGTCCTTGTCGATCATGTTCTTGTCGAAGGTCTCCGCCATGAGCTTGTCCGCCCACGGGTCCATGTACGTGCTCACGAAGGTCGCGAGGTTGAGACGCGCGTTGCCGTCCAGCATCAGCTCGTCGTGGACGATCTGGTAGGCGACCTCCGCCGGCGTCTCGCGGGCGGGCATCTGGTGCCTGGGTACTCGAGGCATCTCGCTCGTGAAGATCTCGTCGTCGGCGAGCTGCCTGCCGCGCTCATTGGGCCCGCGCGGGTGTCTGAGGGCCACGGGGATACCTCCTGGTCGGGGACCGGCGTCGGCATGCTTCCTACCCCCTGCCGGGGGCGCACAACCGTCGCGGGCGGGCGCGTGGACGACCCGCCCCGCGTCCGCTACGCTGGCTCGCATGAACACGCCCACGACGTCGCCGGGCCCGCCGCGGCGGCGGCCCGGCGACCCGATCGCCCCGCCGGGCTACGAGCTGGTGCGCGAACGCCGAGCCTTTGGGAGCGTCGTCCGCGCGGAGTGGCGTGGCCCACGCGGCGAGGTGCTTGAGTGGTCGTCGCGCGGCCACCGCAAGGGGCACCTTGCGGTCGTGCGGCCGGCGGCTGGGCCGGCGGTGCAGGCTCCGTCACGCCGGCCGCCCGTCTTCGGCTTCGCCGTCCACGACCTCACGTGGTGGGTCGCGATGGCGTTCACGGTCGGTTCGGTGTTCTTCGTCGTGGGCGCAGCCGGCGCGGTGAGCGACCCGGCCTCGTGGTGGCCGAACCCGATGTACTTCGTCGGCTCGGTGCTGTTCACCATCGGAGCGTCGATGCAGATGGCGGAGACGGCGCGCGCCGGGCGGGACGTCAGCGGAGCAAGCGCCGGCGAGCGAGCGGAGCGCCGCTTCCTCGTCCTGCGGCGCGGCCGCCTCGACTGGAACGCGTCGATGATCCAGCTCATCGGGACCGTCCTCTTCAACATCAACTGCTTCTGGGGCATGTCGATGAGCCTCTCGCATCGCCAGGAGGACATGCGCGTGTGGGTCCCCAGCACCGTGGCGTCGGTGTGTTTCGTCACCTCGAGCTGGCTCTCGCTGTTCGAGGCCAACGGCGCCTGGTGGGCCTGGCGTCCCAGGCGCCTCGAGTGGTGGATCACCACCGGCTCCCTGATCGGCTCCTGGGGCTTCCTGCTGTCGAGCCTCGCCGGGTTCTTCCTCGGCGGGCACCTCGCATCGGTGGTCACCGGCGTGCTGGGGCCGCACGGCGAGACGCTCTGGCTCGAGTACGCCGTCGACGGCGTCCTGCTCGCCGGCTCGATCGCCTTCCTGATCGGGAGCTATGCGATGATCCCCGAGGCGCTCACGGCTGATCGCCGGTCGCGCCGGTCCGGCTAGTCCAGCTCGTCCGGGCGGCGCTTGCGCGTGCGCTTCTCCGCCGCCCTCGCTGGGCCCACCACGGGCAGCTTCGCGGCCAGGTCCAGCGGCTGCGGCGCCTTGATGCCGAACTTGAGCGCGAGCATGCGCAGCCCGAAGACGAAGACGATCGTGATCCACTCGCTCGGGACCTTCGACAGGTTCAGGTAGTACACGAGCACGACGTACAGGATGCTGCCCATCATCGCCGCGGCGTAGTTGATGGGCCCCGGCTTGACCAGCTCGGGCGTCTCGTGCGAGAGCAGGTCGCGCAGCACGCCCCCGCCGAACGCCGTGACGCAGCCGATGAACATGGCGGCGAACGGGCTGAGGTCGGCGTTGAGCGTCTTCTGCGCGCCGATCACCGCGAACAGGGCCATCCAGATGGGGTCGAGGAGCAGGATGAGGATGTTGCCGAGCTTCACGAGCGAGGCGAAGAAGAAGCCGATGAACGCGGCGACGATGGCCGTGGGCAGATACCAGACGCTGGTGAAGGCCACCGGCGTGAGCCCGAGGAGCACGTCGCGGATGATGCCGCCCCCGAGGCCGACGCTGATCGCGATCGCGAGCACGCCCGTGATGGGGAACTTGCGCTCGCTCGAGAAGATCGCGCCGCTGAGCGCGCCGAGGAAGGTCGCCGCGAGGCCGATGTAGAGCGGCGGCTCGGTGACGCCGCCGACCAGCAGCGGCAGGGCATGCAGCAGGCTCATGCCCCGGTTCTACCGGACTCGCCGCCCGGCCGCAAGGCTGCGGCGCGGCCGCTCGTGCCGGCCGTCACGTGACTCTCACAGGCTCATGGGGTAGCTTTCGGCCATGGTGAACCTGCTTCCGCTTTGGGCTGCTCCCATCTTCCTGGCCTACTGGGTGATCCTCATCGTCCTGCTGATCAGCGACGACCGCGAGCCCGCCCTCACGGTCGCGTGGCTCTTCATCCTCGTGTTCATCCCGGTCCTCGGCGTGTTCCTCTACATCTTCATCGGCCGGGACTGGAAGGTCGTCGCGCAGCGCAAGGGATGGATCGCCACGATGCTGGCCCTGCAGATCGAGAACCTCGACCCCATCTACCGGCGCAACGCCAGGGCCTCGGAGCGCTTCCATGAGGCGTGGGCGGGCACGCCGGCCGAGCACATCGCCAACGCCATCTCGGCGCAGGAGGTCTCGTCCATCCTCCCGGCCACGTCGATAGAGCTGTACGTGAGCGGTCACGACAAGTTCGCGCGCCTCAAGGAGGACCTGGTCGAGGCCAGGCGCTTCATCCATCTGCAGTACTTCATCTGGGAAAGGGACCGGCTCACGGCGGAGGTCGTGGGGATCCTCAAGCAGAAGCTCGCCGAGGGCCTCGAAGTGCGCATCACCTACGACTACCTCGGCAGCATCTCGTTCAACAAGTCGGAGCTCAACGAGCTCAAGACGGCCGGAGCGCAGGTGCGCGCCGACGTCACCGACCTGGCGCGCGTGAACTACCGCAACCACCGCAAGATCGCCGTCATCGACGGCGAGATCGGCTACACCGGCGGTATGAACATGGGCCAGGAGTACATCGACGGCGGCGAGCGCTTCGCCACCTGGCGGGACACGCATCTGCGCGTCACCGGCCAGGCGGTGGCCGCGCTCGAGAAGCTGTTCGCGGCCCGCTGGTACGAGCGCGCCAAGGGCCGTGAGGACCTCTTCGCGCCGCGGTACATGCCGGCGCCCGACCCAGCCGCCGCCGAGGCAGGCACGCTCGTCCAGGTCACGGCCCAGGGCGTCGAGAACCCGTGGTCGTCGGCGCGCCGGTCGCACATGATCGCCATCGGGCAGGCACACAGGTCGGTGTGGATCCAGTCGCCCTACTTCGTGCCCGACTACAGCATCTACGACTGCCTGATCGACGCCGCCCTCGCCGGCGTGGACGTGCGCTTCATGATGACCGGTGTCCCTGACAAGAAGACTCCGTTTGCGGCCGCCCAGACGTACTTCAAGAAGCTCCTCGACGCCGGCGGAAGGATCTACCAGTACGAAGCCGGCTTCTTCCACTCCAAGACCATCGTCGTCGACCAGGACATCTGCGCGGTGGGCACCATGAACATGGACGTGCGCAGTCTCAAGTTGCACAAAGAGCTGATGGTATGGGTCTTCGACCAGGGCTTCGCGCACAAGGTGCGCGACTCGTTCCTGGAGGACATGGAGCACTGTCACCTCGTCACCATCGAGGACGTGCTCTCCGTGGGCCGCCTGGCGCACTTCGGCCACCAGGCGGCGCGGCTCTTCTCGAACGTCCTGTGAAGCAGGAGAGGCAGGCGGGATGACGCCAGACGGCGACATCAAGGTACAGGTCGCTGTCGCCCCCACCAGGCGGCGATGGGCGATCGCCAAGCGGGTCATCATCCTCGGCGTCACGGGGATAGGCCTCTACGTGGTGTGGCCGAGCCTGGCGGACGTCTTCCGCTCCGGGCCCAGGCTGGCGACCATCAGCCCGCTGTGGGGCATCCCGATCTTCCTCGCCGAGGCCGCGAGCTTCGTCTGCATGTGGGCGCTGCTCAAGCTGGCACTGTCGACCGACGAGTGGTTCCCGGTCGCCACGGCCCAACTCGCCGGCAACGCCTTCAGCCGCATCGTCCCCGGCGGCGCCGCCGCCGGCGGCGCCATGCAGTTCGACATGCTCAACCGCGCCGGCATCGCCCCGACGCGCGCGGCGACCAGTGTCACGGCGGTGTCGCTGATCTCCACGGCGACTCTGCTCGGCCTGCCCATCCTCAGCATCCCGGTGATCCTGCTCAGCGGCGCGCCCGTCAACCGCAACCTGCTCACGGTCGGGTCGATCGCCCTCGTCGTCTGCGTAGCGGCGATCGCCGGCGGGGCGGTGCTGCTGTTCGCCGACAAGCCGCTGCTGGGCCTCGGCGCCCTGTTCCAGGGCGCCCGCAATCGCCTGTTCAGGAAGCGCACGCCGGTCACGGGGCTGCCCGCGAAGCTCGTCGACGAACGCGACCTGATCCGGCGCGTGCTGGGCTCCAACTGGTGGAAGGCGCTGTTCTACGCCGCCGGCAACTGGCTGCTCGACTTGTCGGCGCTGCTCCTCGCGCTGGCCGCCGTCGGCGCCCGCCCGCGCGCGTCGGTCGTGCTACTGGCCTACGTGGTCGCGGCGTTCCTCGGCATGATCCCGATCACCCCCGGCGGCCTGGGCTTCGTCGAAGCCGGCCTGCTGGGCACGCTCGGCCTTGCCGGGATCGGTGCCGAGCAGGCGGTGCTGGCCACGCTGATCTACCGCCTCGCGTCGTACTGGCTGCCGATGCCGACCGGTGCCGTCGCCTACGCGCTCTTCAGGCGCAGGTACGGCGGCACAAAGGTCGCGCGACTCAACGGCGGCAAGCGAGGACGTTCGGGCTAGCCGGCGGCGGCGTCAGCAGGCTCACCCGCCGCCCATTCCGCACTTCGGGGCGGAGACAGCGCACTCAGCAGCAGCCGCTACAGCCGCCGCAGCCACTCGGGGTCTCGCCGGGCGCGGAGGCATCCCCCGGCGCCACGACCGGCGCGATCACTCCCTCGGGCGCCGCGGCAAGCGCCAGCCGGAACCGCCGGTACGGCTCGACCGGCAGGCAGGGGTCGCACTCGACGCACGCATGCGGCGCGGCGCGGCCGGCGGCCAGGATGCGCCGCAGGTCGTCCTCGGCGTCGCGCGCCTCGTCGCCGGGCAGGCGGCGCAGATCGGCCAGTGCCTGCGCTGCGATGCCGAGCAGGCACTCACACGCGGCGCAGCCTTCGATGGCGGCGATCTCGTTGAGCTCCTCGCGAAGCTCGAGCGCTGCGGCTTCGGTGGTCATCGGCCCTCGTGTGTTCCTTTGGTCATGGCCGCGTCATTCCCCGTTGTCCGCGTTCCAAGGCCCCAGCGAGTCCGCCACGCGGATCATCTCGGCCTTCGTGAGGTCACCCGCGACCGTCGCCACCCAGGGCCCTTTGCGCACCCACAGGTGCGGCCAGTGCTCGGGCTCGAGAACCACATGCGCCGTCGCGCCGGCAAACGCGCCGGCGGTCAGGCGCACCTCCGTGGTGTGCAGCTTCCACTCGGCCGCGACGACCGGGTTGATGGTCGGCAGGAACGGGTCGGACGTGTCGACGCGCACCGCGTGCTTGCCGGTCCCCTCGGTGGTCGAGCTGTAGAGCCTGGGGTCCGTGCGCACCGAGACGAACGCCTGGTCGTAGCCGCGGCGAAAGGCCTGCGAGACCACCAGCTGTGGCACGAGCCCCTTCGTCGGCGGCGAGTCCGCGGGGTAGTTGGTCCAGCTGCCGTTCTCCCACTTCGTGGCGGCGTCCGTGACTCGGAACCCGGCCGGCACCCACGCCGGGAAGGCCGCGACGCCGAAGGTGGCCTTGCCCACCCTCGCGGCATCCCCACCGTCCAGCCGGCGGAAGCCCTGGTCTCCAACGGCCGGGCCGTCGCTCACGATATGCACGCCGGGGGCATTGGGGACGGGCACGATGAACTCGTCCCGCGCCGGAGCTATTGTCAGGGGCTTGATGTCGAAGACGATGGTCTCGCCCGACGATGCGTCGCCGTCTGGGACCGCGGACCGCGAGTAGGATAGGGGAAGCCGAGTCGCAGCGTCGATCACGATGCTGACCGGCAGCGCAACGGCGGTGGAGCCCTTGTCGCTGCCGACCAACTCCACGACGCTTGTCCGCAGCACCCACACCGGCCTCCCGTCTTTGCTCGACGTCGCGAAGTGCACCCGCGGGTCGCCCTGGATACTGCGCAGGTAGGCACGCAGCCGCCAGAGCGGGGACCAGGCTCCCACGGGAGTGTCGGGCGGGCCGGGCGCCATGTGCGTCTGCTCTGCCCACCAGTACGGATGGGTGCCCTCGCTTGGCTCACCGGGCGGGAGGGGGAAGAACTCGGAATCGTCAAGCAGTGACTGGTCCCGATGCGCCCGGGCATCGTAGCCGTCCCGCATCTTGACGCCCTTCGGCGCCTGGGGAGCCTCGACACGCCGTTCTTCCACGCGCTGGCTCCCGTCCCGTGCCACCACGAAGTGCTGCGTGTACCAGTATTGGTTCGCGGGCAGACCGCCGACGCTCTGGGTCGTGATCGTGCCGGTGAGCCCGGGGTACTGGTCGATGACGTTGAGCGTGTAGCCGATCGCCTCGGCGGCGCTGGCCGGCTGCACGGCCGGCAGTTCCACGCCCGAGCCCGATCCCGACAAAGCGACCGCCACGACGATCGCGGCCGCGGCGGCCGCGGCGGCGACCGGCGCCCACAGGCGAAGCCGTCGGCGCCGGCCCCTGGCGCGCAGGCCGGCCAGCTCGGGCGTGGCCGCGGACATCACGCCTTCCCAGTAGCCGGGGCCGTGCTCCTGCACTTCGAGCTCGTCCAGGCGCGCGCCGAGCTCCGCGTCGCGCTGCTCGTTCATCGCTCCTCCCTTCCTTCGGCGCTGAGGGCGGCGCGCAGCCGGACCCTCGCCGTCGCCACGCGCGACGCGGCGGTGCCCACTGGGACGCCCAAGGCGGAAGCCGCCGCGCGGAAGTCGTAGCCGAACTGGTCGATGAGGAGCACCGCCACGCGCTGGTCGACCGGCAGTGCTGCGAGCGCGCGACTCAGACGTTCGCGGGCGTCGAGACCGTCGGCGGGGTCGACGGCGCTCGACCGCTCCGGCAGCTCGTCCGGAGCCGTCGCATCCTCGGGCCTCTCTCGGCGCAGCATGTCGAGGCAGGTGGTCGTGGCGATCCGGCACAGCCAAGCGCCGAGCGGCGCCTCGCCGCGATACGACGGCAGGCCGCGCAGAGCTTTGATCGCGACCTCCTGCAGCGCGTCGTCCATGAGCTGGCGGTCGCACAGAAGGCGCCCGGAGACCACGCGCAGACGGCGATCGTAGTGCCGCAGGATGGCCTCGAAGGCACGTGCGTCGCCGCGGCGAGCCGCGGCGACGACCTCTTCGGCGATCTCGCCGGTCCCGCGAGGTTCCGCGGGCACTAGAGAGCCCCTTCTCGCCGCGACCACGGGCGCTGAACCGTCCACCGCCAGCAGCGCCATGCCCCCTCCTTGGCCTCGAGCACGAACGTGCCCCTCACAAAGGGAGGACGGGAAAGGTGCAAGTTCTTATCGGTCCGCGGCACGATGGCCCCCGTGGCAGAGCGTCCGGTCCGGGCGCGGCCGCATCGTAGCACGCAGCCGGCCTCGCCCCGCGCACGCCTGCTACGTTCTCAACGATGCGGGTAGTGTTAGTGCCATGACCGGCGAGTGGCGCATCGAGCACGACAGCATGGGCGAGGTCCGCGTGCCCGCGGAGCACTACTGGGGGGCGCAGACGCAGCGCGCCGTGGAGCACTTCCCGATCGGCGTGGACCGCTTCCGCTGGGGCCGCCCGGTGATCCGCGCCCTGGGCGTGCTCAAGCTGGCGGCGGCGCGGGCCAACGCGGAGCTCGGCCAGCTGCCGCAGGACAAGGCCGAGCTCATCGCCCGCGCCGCACAGGAAGTCGTCGACGGCGAGCTCGACGGCGAGTTCCCCCTCGTCGTCTTCCAGACCGGCTCCGGCACGCAGAGCAACATGAACGCCAACGAGGTCATCGCCAACCGCGCCGACGAGCTCGCGGGGACCGGGCGGGGCGCCGGGCGCCCGGTCCATCCCAACGACGACGTCAACCGCGGGCAGTCCAGCAACGACACCTTCCCGACGGCGATGCACATCGCCGCCGCCGAGCAGCTCGAGGACGAGCTCGTGCCGGCCATCGAGGCCCTGCGCGACACGCTCGCCGGCCAAGGCCGAGGAGTACGCCGGCGTCGTGATGGTCGGCCGCACGCACCTGCAGGACGCCACGCCGCTGACGCTCGGCCAGGTCATCTCCGGCTGGGTCGCGCAGCTCGACCAGGCGATCGCCGGCGTCCGCGCGAGCTCTGCCGGCGCTGCACGAGCTGGCCCTCGGCGGCACCGCCGTCGGCACCGGCCTCAACACCGACGCGCGCTTCGCCGAGGCCGCCGCGCGGCAGATCGGCGAGCTCACCGGCAAGCCCTTCCACCCGGCCGCCAACTTCTTCGCCGCGCTCTCGGCGCACGACGCCATCGTCAACGCCAGCGCCGCGCTCCGCACCCTGGCCGGCGACCTCATGAAGATCGCCAACGACGTGCGCCTCTACGCCTCCGGCCCCCGCGACGGCATCGGCGAGCTGCGCATCCCCGAGAACGAGCCGGGCTCGTCGATCATGCCCGGCAAGGTCAACCCCACGCAGGCGGAGGCGCTCACGCAGGTCGCCGTCCAGGTGTTCGGCAACGACGCCGCGGTCGCGTTCGCCGGCTCGCAGGGCACCTTCCAGCTGAACGTCTACAAGCCCGTGATGCTCCACAACCTGCTGGAGTCGGCCGGGCTGCTGGCGGAGGCCGCGCGCGCCTTTGACCGCTTCTGCGCGCGCGGCCTCGAGCCGGACCTCGACGTCATCGCCAGGCACCTCGGCGATTCGCTGATGCTCGTGACGGCGCTCAACCCGCACATCGGCTACGAGAAGTCGGCCGCGATCGCGCAGAAGGCGCACCGCGAGGGGCTCACGCCTCAAGGACGCGGCGCTGGCCTCGGCTACGTCACGGCCGAGCAGTTCGACGCGTGGGTGCGGCCCGCGGACATGACGCGTCCGTTCGGCGCGTGAGCGAAGACGCGACCGGACGGGACGCGCGCGCACTCCGCCGCGCGCCAGAGGCGGCGCGCGAACGGCGGCGCGCAAGACGGGCGGTCGGCGCCGCGCAAGGCTCGCGTCGAAGCACCCGAGCAGCGAGCGGCAGCGCGCGAAGTCCCGCAAGCAGCCGGCGCCCCGCCGGCCGCGACGACCGGCCGGCCTCTCCTTCGTCGACATGCTGCTCATCGCGGCGCTCGTGCTGCTGATCGTCGCGCATCGCAGCGGCGGCCTTCTTCATCTTCCGCGGGAGGACTTCTGAGCCCTACAGATTGATCAGGCTCTGCGGCTCGGCCTCGTCGAGCGCGCGCCGCGCCGCGAGAGCCAGCTCGCGCTCGTGCTCGCGGCCCACGGCGAACACCCGGTACAGGTGGGCCTTCGCCGGCACGAACTCGAGGATGCCGCTCAGCAGCTGCTCCTCGATCGCGTCGCTCACCGGGTCGTACACGGCGATGCGCTTGGGCCCGACGAGCGGGTTGAGCGGGCGCGGGTCCTGCGAGGCGATGTCCACGACGAAGTCGAGCCCCTTGAGCGGCTCGGGCAGGCGCCGCACGATCGCCTCGCGGAACTCGGCGGTGGTCATGTCGCGCGCCGCCGGCAGCGGCTGCTGGCGCTCGACGTGCTGCTCGAACACCATGCTGTATTTCACGTGCCGATGGATGATCGACTGCCACTGCTCGGCGAGCTCGCGCCGCTCGCTCGCGAGCGGCTCGTCCAGCCAGGCCTCCACGGTCGTGAACAGCGACCACTCCGTGAGCCGCCGGTAGGCGGCGAGGTCGTCGAGCGGGCTCTCCGGCAGGATCGAGCCGCATCGTCGGCCGGAAGATCTCGTGCAGGTGCAGGTCGATGGCGTGCCCGATGCGGTGGAAGTAGACGTTCTCGTACATGTAGAAGCGCGCGTTGAGGAAGGCGCGCAGCGCCGCTGAGCGCGCGCTTGTGGAACGTGAGCCCGTCGGGCGTGCAGAACGTGTAGTAGATGAGCCGGTCGACGTCGACGGGGCCGAGCGCGACGCCGCACATGTACGCGTCGCGCCGCACGTAGTCCATGTTGTCGACCGTGACCGCGCCGGAGAGCGCGCGGTGCAGCAGCCGGACCCAGCGCGGGATCGGCCCGGCGTCGGGCGGCCGCTGACGCCGCGGATCCGCGCGGCAGCGGCGCCCGTCGCCGTCGTCCTTCTCGTCCGCGCGCACCAGGAACGCGACGTGCCACGGGTCGACGGCCTCGTCCGCGCCGAACTGGCCCGAGGGGCTGCGCCGCAGCTCGGCGATGAGGCCGCCCAGCTCGTTGACGATGAGGTACTGGCTGATCTGCTCGTGGTCGATACCGAACACCGGCAGGAAGTACTCCTCGTCGCAGAAGTGGCTGAAGGGCCCGTGGCCGAGGTCGTGCAGCAGGCCGGCCAGGCGCAGCGTCTCCTCGACGATCGGCGAGCGACGGGCGTGCCGGGCTCCACCTCGGCGAGCGTCGGGTACACCTGCCGCGCCAGCTCGCCGGCGAGGTGCATGGCGCCGAGGCTGTGGGCGAACCGGCTGTGCTCGGCCGTCGGGAACACCCACCAGGAGCTCTGCAGCTGGTGGATGCGCTTGAGGCGCTGGACCCACGGGTTGTCGATGACGTCGGCCTCGGCGATCTCGCCGGCGCGCGACAGCGTGATGCGCAGGTAGCCGTACAGCGGGTCGGCGATGAGGTGGACGTCGTCGTAGGGGAGCTTCATGGCCCGAAGACTACCGCCGGGCCCGGACGGCGACAAGGAGCCACCGGCCCTCCGGAAGCTAGCTCGCCGCGCCGTCCTCGAGCAGCCGCTCGATAGGCCGCCTCGTGGGCGCGCACGAAGGAGTCGCTGCCGAAGCGCTCCTCGACCGCCCGCCGGCACTCGGCCGGGTCGATCTCGTCGATGCGCCGCGCCGCCTCGACCATCTCGTCGGCGGTCTCCACGATGAAGCCGGTGCGGCCGTCCTCGATGACCTCGGGCACGGAGCCGTGGCGCATCGCGATCACCGGCGTGCCGCAGGCCAGCGACTCGATCATCACGAGCCCGAACGGCTCCGGCCACTGGATGGGGAACAGCGTGCAGCGGGCCCGCTTGTAGAGCTCGACCTTGGTGTCGTGATCGACCTCGCCGCGGAAGTGGATGTTGTCGGAGAGGTAGGGCTCCACCTCGCGCGAGTAGTACTCGCGCTCGGGACCCTCGTTGACCTTGCCGGCCATGATGAGCCGCGCGTCCAGGCGGCGCGCGACCTCGATGGCGGTGTGCGCGCCCTTGTCGGCGATCATGCGCCCGATGAAGAGGAAGTAGTCGTCCTTCTCGGCGCTGAACGGCATGTGCTCCACGTCGATGGCGTTGGGGATCGTGCCGACGAAGTCGAGGTCCGGGAACCCGCCGCGCTGGTAGTCCGAGATGGCGATGAACTTCAGGTCGTGGCGCAGCGCGCTGAGCATCTCCTGCGTGACGGCGTCGGCGGGGCCGTGCAGCGTGGCCACGACCGGCGTGCCGACGAGGCGGTGCACGAGCGCGCCCATGGCGCGGCTGGCGAGGCCGTCGTGGTCGTGGATCACGTCGAACTCGCGCGCCCGCAGGTAGGCCTCGAGGCTGTGGACCACCTCGAGGTGGCCGCCGTTCTCGATCTGCTCGAACGGAGCGCGCGCGAAGATGTAGCTGAGGCGCGCCTGCGTGGTGGAGTCGCCGCTGGCGAAGAGCGTGACGTCGTGGCCGCGGCGCACGAGGCCCTCGGTGAGGAGGCTCACGACGAACTCGATGCCGCCGTAGCGCTGGGGCGGCAGGGGGAACCAGGGCGGGGCGATCATGCCGACGCGCATCGCGGACCTCCGGGTGACGCAGGGACGGGGCTGACACGGCGCGAGCCCGGCAGAGCCGGCCGCGCGCCACAGGGTTCATACCCGCAGCCGCGCGGCTCTACCCGGGCGGCCGAGGAGGCCGGTCCGCGCGCCCGCGTGAGCCCGGGCGAGCCTGCGGTAGTGTAGGAGCATGATCGACCTGCACGCGCACACCACGTTCTCCGACGGCTCGCGGACGCCCACGCAGCTCGTCGAGGAGGCGGCGGCGCTCGGCCTCACCGCCGTCGCCGTCACCGACCACGACACCGTCGACGGGCTGCCGGAGGCGCTGGCCGCAGGCGAGCGCCTCGGGCTCCGCGTGGTGCCCGGCGTGGAGATCAACCTCGAGCACGAGCGCGTCACCATGGACATGCTCGGCTACTTCCTCGCCGGGCGCCCGAACGACGAGCTCAAGCGCCAGCTCGCCGAGCTCCGCGACTACCGCGACGAGCGCAACGCGCGGATCGTCGCCAAGCTGGCGGAGCTCGGCTATCCGCTCGACCTCGCCGACATGACGGCGGCGGCCGAGAACGGCGCCGTCGGCCGCCCCCACATCGGCGAGGCCATGGTGCGTCGCGGCTACGCGAGCTCGATCTCGGAGGCGTTCGAGCGCTTCCTGCGCCGCGGCGCTCCGGCCTGGGTCGACCGGCGCCGCCTCTCGCTGGGCGCCGCCCTCAAGCTGCTGCGCGCGTCCGGCGCCCTGCCGGTGCTCGCCCACCCCGGCATCATCCGCACCGACGCGGCCGGCCTCGAGCACATCGTGCGCGACGCCGCGCGCCTCGGCATGGCCGGCATCGAGTGCTACTACCCGCTGCACGACGAGGACACGGTCGCGCGCTGCCTCGCCCTGGCGCGCAAGTACGCCCTCGTCGCCCACCGGCGGCTCGGACTACCACGGCACGGTCAAGCCCGACGCCCACCTCGGCATCGGGTCGGCCGGGCGGCCGCTTGCCGGACTCGCTGCTCGACGACCTCGAGTGCCTGGCCGCCGACGCGCGGACGCCGGGGCCCGGCCGCGGCGCACCCCGGCTGAGCCGCGCGCCGCGTGAGGCGCTGCCGACGCGCCCGTTACCCCGTACCCGCATGTGGGTACGTCGCGGCCGCAGCCTCGGGCTTTCGCCTGATTGTCCGCCATCCCCCCCGGGGGTATAGTCGAGGCGTGGAGGCGTACATGGACCAGGACGAGGCAGGCCGCCTCATCAATCGCCTGCGCCGCGTGGAGGGTCAGTCGCGCGGCCTGCAGCGCATGATCGAAGAAGGCCGCTCCTGCGAGGAGATCTTCACCCAGCTGGCCGCCACCAAGGCGGCGCTGGACCGCGTCGGCGTGCTGCTCATCTCGCTCAAGATGCGCGAGTGCCTCGCCGAGGAGACCGGCGACGAAGAAGCCGCCTCGCCGGCCGCCGTGGAGAAGGCCCTCGAGGCGTTCCTCAAGTACGCCCGCTGCGTCAAGTAGGCTCCCGCCCGCCTTGGCCGAGAAGTTCGACCCCAGCAACGCGTCCAAGCTCGAGGATCCCGAGCGGCTCGCGGAGCTCCCGCCGGCCGACATCGTCAGCGCTCCTCGGGCTCACCGGCGCCGAGACCGTCGTCGACTTCGGCGCCGGCACCGGCATGTACTCGCTCCCCCTCGCCGACGCGCTGCCCGACGGCATCGTGTACGCCGTCGACGAGCAGGACGTCCTGCTCGACCGTCTGCGCGACAAGCTCGCCGCCCACCCGCCGCAGGGACGCGTCGAGCCCACGCTGAGCGTGGACGGCCGCGTCCCCCTGCCGGACGGCATCGCCGAGCGCATGGTCATGATCAACGTCATCCACCACATCAACGACGACGCCGACGCTCTCGCCGAAGTCGTCCGCCTGCTCGCGCCCGGCGGCCGGCTCGCCGTGATCGACTTCGCGCAGATGGACCGCCCGGTCGGCCCGCCCAACGACCACGTGCTCTCCCTCGACGAGGCGCGCGCCGTCGTCGCCGGGATGGGGCTGCGCGAGCTCTCCGTCCACCAGCCCGGCGAGATCGGCCGCTACCACATCGCCATCCTCTGCGAACGGTCCGGTACGGCGCGCGAAGGCGCGCCGGAGGCTCGACCCATGAACGGCGAGTCCGCGGCCGGATGAGCGGCGAGACGCAGGCCGCCGGCCGCGAGCCGTCGCTCGTCAGCCACGTCCGCGCGCGCCCACGGGCCGGGCCTGCAGGACTCCATCGCCCGGCTCGTCGAGCCCTTCGGCGGCTGGGCGGCGCTCGCCGCGCCCGGCGAGCGCATCGCCGTCAAGATCAACCTGCTGCGCGGCGCCCCGCCGGAGAAGGCCGTCTCCACGCACCCGGAGACGCTGCGCTGCGTGCTGCGCGCGCTCAAGGCGGCCGGCGCCGAGCCGTTCGTGGCCGACAGCCCCGGCGGCCGCAACGGCCCGGCCAAGGTGGCGCGCGCCTACAAGATCAGCGGCATCACCGCAGGTCTGCGCCGACGAGGGCGTGCAGATCGTCGACATCGAGGACGACCGCGTCACGCTCGACGCGCCGGACGCCCGGCTCTACCGGAGCTTCCCGGTCGGCAAGGCGTTCGTGGACGCCGACGCCATGATCCAGGTCGGCGTCCTCAAGACCCACCAGCTCATGCGCCTCACCGGCGGCGTCAAGCTCACCTTCGGCTGCATCACCGGGCTCAGCAAAGCGCAGCTGCACGTGCGCGCCCAGAAGCGCGAGGACTTCGCCGACATGCTGCTCGACCTGCACCTGGCGATGCGCCCGCGGTTCACGATCATCGACGGCATCATCGCCATGGAGGGTCAGGGGCCCGGCAGCGGGACGCCGCGCGAGCTGGGCTCGCTGTTCGCGGCGCACGACGCCGTCGCCCTCGACGTGGCCCTCGCCGACCGCACCGCCCACGCCGCGGCGCTCCGTCTACACGATCGCCGCCTCGGCGCGCCGCGACCTCGTCGACCTCGACGATCCGTATCGCCTCGCCGGCGACCCGATCGAGCCGGAGCACGCGTTCAAGCCCGTGGCGCGCGACATGCAGGCGCTGCTGCCGCCGTCGCTGCATCGCACGGCGCGCAACCTCATCACCGCGCGGCCGCGCCTCGTCGACGCGGCGGCGTGCACGAAGTGCGGGGATTGCGCCGGGATCTGCGGCGCGAGCGCCATCACCCTGCGCCCGAAGCCCGTCTTCGACGACCACCTCTGCGTGCGCTGCTACGCCTGCACCGAGGTCTGCCCCACCGCGGCCATCGACAACGTCGTGCCGCGCGCTCGCGCGCCTCTTCGGCGCGCGCGGCTAGCTCGCCGCCGCCTCCTCGGCGCTACTGGTGCTGCGGCACCCGCTTGAGCACGCTGGTCTTGCCGGCGGCCGTGAGCGTCAGGGTCCCGCCCGCCGCCTCTTGAACACCATCGCGCCGCCGAGCGGGTCGGTGACGCGCAGCTCGCCGCCGCTGCGCGTCGCCGGGAACGGCGCCCTGGCGGCGCCGTACAGGACCTTGTAGGCGTCGCCGGCGACGCGGATCTCGATGCGCCGCCCGGTCGCCGGCTCCCACCACAGGCCGGCGAACGGGTCCTCCTTGGCCCCGCAAGCCGCGAACGTCAAGGCGAGGGACAGGAGGAGCGCGGCGAGCAGACCAGGCGGCAGCGCGAGCAGCGCGCCGAGCCGGAGCGGCGTGCCGGCGCGGCGGGGCGCAGCGGCGGCCGCCGTCCGGCTCACGCGCCGGCGTCCACGTGGAAGACGACGATCTCCGGCCGGCAGAAGGCGCGCAGCGGCAGCATGCTGGTGCCGACGCCGCGCGTCACGTAGAGCCGCCGGCCGCCGACGTCGTAGTCACCCTCGGCGAACGGCGCCGACAGATCGCTGAGCAGGATGCGGCGGCCCGGCAGGGGCAGGCAGATCTGGCCGCCGTGGGTGTCGCCGGCGAGCGTGAGGTGGAAGTCGCCGGGGCTCGTCTGCCGCACGACCTCGGCGTGGTGGGAGAGGAGCAGGCGCAGCGCGCCGGGCCGGCGCTCGAGCGCAGCGAGCACCGCCGGCAGATCGTCGTGGCCGCCGTCGCTGTCGTCCACGCCGCCGAGCTCGATGGCGGCGCCGCGGCACTCCACGGTCGCGGCGTCGTTGAGCAGGAGCCGCACGCCGCAGGCCTCGATGGCCGCCGGGTCGAGCCGGCGCACGAACGGCGCCTTGCTGTCGCCGTGGTCGTGGTTGCCGAGCACGCCGAACACGCCGAGCGGCGCCGCGGCCGACGAGGCGCCGCAGCTGCGCGTGCAGCTCAGCCGAGTCGCGTGGGCCGGTGGCGAAGTCGCCGGTGAACACGACGAGGTCGGGACCGGCGGCGATGGCCATGTCCACGGCCTTGCGCATCGCGCGCAGGTTGAAGCTCGGCACGAACCCGGCGTGGAAGTCCGAGAGCTGGACGATGGTCAGGCCGTCGAGCTCCGCCGCGACCCCCGGCGCCTCGAGGCGCCGGTCCACGCGGCGGACCCACTGCGCCTCGAACAGCATGTAGGCAAGGCCGAGGGCGGCGGCCGCGCTCGATGCGGCCGCCGCCCTCAGCCCAGTTCCTCGACACGCGGCTCAGCTCACTCAGGCGGCGTGTCGCCCGCCGGCGTCGTCGTCGCCCTCGGCGACCTGCCGGCGCAGGCGCTCGCGGGTCTCCTCGATCTTGCGCTTGAGCGCCTCCGACTGGTCGGCGGCGGAGTCCTTGCCGGCGCCCAGCGCGCCCTTGACCCGGTCGACCTGGTCGCCGAGTCCGCCCTCGCCGAACAGCTGCGCGCGCGTCTCCTTGCCGCTCTTGGGCGCGAGCATCAGCCCCGCCACGGCGCCGGCCAGCGCGCCGAAGATGAACCCTCCGCGCCGCCTGCGCCGTGCCTTGTCTTGGCCTTCTCTCGGCTCTCCCCACCGTGGCACCTCCGCCAGTCGCGTTGGACTCAGGATATCGCACGCGGCTCAGAGCAGGCGCGTCCCATTGATCACGATGCTGAACGTGCAGCCGAGGAACTCGGCCGCCCGCCGGCACATCACCATGCGCGCCATGAAGATCTCGAAGTACTGCATCACCTGGATGATCGACGTGTCGATCTCGAGCTCGAGGGTGATGGTCATGCCCTCCGGGTCCACGTTGAGGAACGAGTGCGTCGTCGCCATGTTGACGCGGTCGTGGATGTCGTCCGTCTCCGGGTCGATCACGCGCACGCGGCTGTGGTGCACGTCGCTCTTGTCGCCGAGGATCACGGCCGCCGCCAGCGGGCTCACCGCCTCGCCGTACTCCTCCTCGTGGTTGCCGATGGCGCACATCACCTCGGCGTACTCCTCCGGCGGCATGCCCAGGCGGTTGAGCACGTGCCGGCTGAGGAGCGCCGCGCCGATGCCGTGATCGAGCCGGTTGATGCCGTTGCCGATGTCGTGCAGGTAGCCGGCGACGGCCGCCAGCTCCGCCTGACGCTCGCGTGAACCCGAGCCGCAGCAGCACGTTCTCGGCGATGTCCGCCACGAGCCCGGCGTGACGCGGGCCGTGCTCGGTGTAGCCGAGGATGCCGAGGTTCTCGTTGGCCTTGGCGATGAACACCTTGACCTCGTGGTCGCGGCGCACGTCGTCCACGGTGACGAGCTTCTTCTCGCTGTCTGGCACCTACCTCACCTCGAATCCGGTCAAGCCATCGTCCGGCGTCGCGTCGGCGACCTCCACCCGGCTCACGCGGGCGGCCGGCGGCCCCTCGCGACACCAGGCGAGCATGGCGTCCACGGCGGCGGGGTCGCCCTGAAGGCGCAGGGCGACGGAGCCGTCGCTGCGGTTGCGCACCCAGCCGCGCAGTCCGAGGCGTTCGCCTTCCATGCTGCGCGCTGGCTCGGTAGTACACGCCCTGGACGCGGCCGTGCACGCTCACGCCGACCGTCTTCATCGTGACCTCCTCGCCGGAGGCGTCGCGCGTCCGCGAGCGGCGCGGCGACCCGGTGCGGCGCAGGGCCGGCCGCGCCGGCCTCGTGGCCGGCTTGTCGGCGACGAGCGGCACGAAGCGGCAGCGCGTGTCGCGCCGCTCCGCGATCGCGTCGCCCGTCGCGCTCGAAGACGGTCAGCATCTGGTCGCGGGCGGGGCGGCCGAGCGGCATGACGAGCCGGCCGCCGTCGGCCAGCTGCTCCAGCAGCGGCGGAGGAGCCTCCGGCGCCGCCGCCGCCACGAGGATCGGCATCGAACGGCGCCTCCTCGCGCCAGCCCAGCGTGCCGTCGCCGATCACCGTGTGCGTGTTGTGATAGCCAAGGCGCGCCAGCGTCACGCGCGCGCCCTCCGCCAGCGGGACGAGCCGTTCGATCGCGTACACCTCGCCGGCGAGCTCCGCCAGCACCGCCGTCTGGTAGCCCGACCCCGAGCCGATCTCGAGCACCCGGCTGCGCACGTCCACCTCGAGGAGCGCGGTCATCAGTGCCACCATGTACGGCTGGGAGATCGTCTGGCCGTACCCGATCGGCAGCGGCGAGTCCGCGTAGGCCTCCGGACCCAGGCCCGCAGGCACGAACAGGTGCCGCGGCACGGAGCGCATCGCCGCCAGCACGTCCTCGTCGCGGATGCCGCGGCGCACGAGCTGCTCCTCGACCATCAGGTGCCGGCGTGCGCCGTCTTCGGTGACACGCGCGGTCATCTGCCGGATCCCCCGCGCCTGAGCTTGCGGTACTTGGCGCGGTGCCGGTAGCGGGCGCCGAAGAGCATCGACGCCCTCGAAGCCGGCGATCACGTAGCCGAACGGGGCGAACGCGAGCGTGACGACAGTGCCGAGCAGAGCCGCGAGGTCCTCGTACAGGCTCAGCAGGTTGAGGGCCGCGTCGCTGGACACCGAGCGCGGCCGCGTGCGGCCCTTGGTGTGCTGCGACAGCCAGGCCATGCCGGCGCCCACGGCCGCGCCGGCGACGAAGCCGGGCCAGCCCAGATGGATGACGCTGGCCCCGGCGACCCCGCCGGCGACCAGACGGTAGGGCAGCGTCAGGCGTCCCTGGAGCCGGTCCCACTTGGGCACCTTGTCGAAGCTCGCCTCGAAGATCGCCAGCACGACGAAGATGAGGATCGTGAACCAGTGATCGAGCCACGCGAACGGGGCGCTCACGCCCGGGCCGAGCTCGAACTTCGAGGCGATGCCGATCACGGCGAGCGTCAGCGACGGGCGCATGCCCGCCATGTCGCCGAGGCCGAGCATGCGCCCAAGCGCCCACAGCCACGCGGTCACGGATCCGTCCTCATGAAGTCGCCCTCATGAAGGGATTCTATCCGCTGCGCTGGAGGTTACCCCCCGGGTGAGCGGGCAGACCTACTCCGCCTCGGTCCGCGCGTACCGCCGTGCGCCCTTCCTCGTAGAGGTCGCCGCCGTGGCAGTCGTTGACGACGATCGCCGGGAAGTCCTTGACCTCGAGGCGCGCGATGGCCTCGGCGCCGAGCTCGGGGTAGGCGATGACCTCGTTGCCGACGATGCGCTGCGCCAGCAGCGCGCCGGCGCCGCCGGTGGCGGCGAAGTACACGGCCGTGCACTCGCGCATCGCGTCCTTGACCTCCGGCGTGCGCAGGCCCTTGCCGATCATGCCCTTGAGGCCGTGCTTCATGAGCAGCGGCGCGTAGGCGTCCATGCGGCCGCTGGTGGTGGGGCCGGCGGAGCCGATGACGTTGCCGGGCTTCGCCGGGCTCGGCCCCATGTAGTAGACGACGGCGCCCTGCAGATCGAACGGCAGCTCCTCGCCGGCCTCGATGAGCGCGACGAGCCGCTTGTGCGCCGCGTCGCGCGCCTGGTAGACGACGCCGGTGATCTCCACGGCGTCGCCGGCGCGCAGGTCCCGCACCACCTCGTCGGTGAGGGGGGTCGTGATCTTCTTCGCTGCCATGCTGCCTCCCCTCTTCCTCAGAGCTCGACGGTCTTGTGCCGCTGCGCGTGGCACTGGACGTTGACCGCCATCGGCATGCTGGCGATGTGGCTCGGCATCTCCTCGATGAACACGTCGAGGGCCGTCGTGCGGCCGCCGAGGCCCTGCGGGCCGATGCCGAGGGCGTTGATGCGCTCCAGCAGCTCGTCCTCCATCGCCGCGAGGCGCGGGTCGGGGTGCGTGCTGCCGACGTCGCGCAGCAGCGCCTTCTTGGCGAGCAGCGTGACCTCGTCGATGGTGCCGCCGATGCCGACGCCGATGATCACCGGCGGGCACGGGTTGGAGCCGGCGCGGCTCACGGTGTCGACCACCGCCTGCGACATGCCGGCCCAGCCCTGCGACGGCTTGAGCATGTTGAGCGAGCTCATGTTCTCGGCGCCGCCGCCCTTGGCCATCATCGTCAGGCGGACCTTGTCGCCGGGCACGAGCGCGGTGTGCAGGATGGCCGGCGTGTTGTCCTTGGTGTTGCGCCGCGCCTGCGCCGGCTCCTCGGCGACGGACTTGCGCAGGTAGCCGTCGCCGTAGCCCTGCCGCACGCCCTCGTCCACGGCGTCCGCGAGCGTGCCGCCGACGAGGTGCACGTCCTGGCCGACCTCGGCGAAGACGACGGCGAAGCCGGTGTCCTGGCAGATCGGCACGCGGTCGCGCGCCGCGATGTCGGCGTTCTCCACGAGCTGGCCGAGGACCTCGCGCCCCGTGGGCGACTCCTCGGCCTCGCAGGCCGCGACGAGCGCCTCGTACACGTCGCGCGGCAGGTCGTAGTTGGCCGTGATGCACAGTTCCTTGACGGCCGCGGTGATCTCACGGACGTCCAGGTCCCTGACCTCGCCCATGTCAGGAGTCCTTTTTGCGCTCGGTCGCCTTCTTGATCGCCTCGGCGGCCTTGTCGGCCGCGCGCTGGGCGGCGTCGGCCGCCTTCTGCGCGGCCGGGCCGATCGCGTCGACGGCCCTGTCGGCGAGCTCGCCGGCGTAGTCCACGCCGCCGCGGGCGGCGGCCTTGATGGCCGCCTTGGTCGGCGCCGGCGCCCGGCTGCCCTCGGGCATCGGGATGTAGCCGAGGGCCATCTGGTCCTGCACCATGCCGCGGGCCCGGGCGATGATCGCCGTGGCCTCCGCGACCTCCTGCTCGAAGGTGAGGTCGGTGCGCAGCGCGATGCCCTGCTCGATGGCCTTCATGGCCACCGCCGCGGCCTCGCGCGGGAACACTTCCCAGTCGTCCATCGTCGGCATGATGTAGTCGGCGCTGAGGCCCTTGTCCTCGGCGACCTTGGCGAGCTCCACCGCGGCGGCGATGCACATCTCGTCGGTGATCGTCTTGGCGCGCACGTCGAGCGTGCCGCGGAAGATGCCGGGGAAGCCGACCGAGTTGTTGACCTGGTTGGGGAAGTCGCTGCGGCCGGTGGCCACCACGGCGGCGCCGGCCTCCTTGGCGTCCCAGGGCCACATCTCGGGGATCGGGTTGGCGCAGAGGAAGACGATCGGGTCGGGGGCCATCGCCGCTGATCCAGTCCTTCTCGATCGTGTCCGGGCCCTGCTTGCGAGAGCGCGATGCACACGTCGGCGCCCTTGAGCGCCTCGGCGATGCCGCCCTGCCGCTGCTCGGCGTTGGTGATCTGGCAGTACTTCCACTTGTCGACCCACTCGGCCTTGACGGCCTCGATGTCGGCGCGGCCCTTGTGGAGGATGCCCTTGCTGTCGACCACGCGGCACTTGGCCGGGTCGGCGCCGAAGGCGAAGATGAGGCGGCTGATGGCGACGTTGGCGGCGCCCGAGCCGATGAAGGCGATCCTCACGTCGTCGATCTTCCGGCCGATCGACCTTGAGCGCGTTGACCAGGCCGGCGAGCGTGACGCACGCCGTGCCCTGCTGGTCGTCGTGCCAGACCGGGATCTCGCACTCCTCGCGCAGCGTGTCGAGGATGCGGAAGCACTTGGGCTGGGCGATGTCCTCGAGGTTCACGCCGCCGAGCCCCGGCTGCACGAGCTTGACGAACTCGATGAGCTTGTCCGGGTCCTTGGTGTCGACCATCAGCGGGAAGCCGTCGA
This sequence comes from uncultured Thermoleophilia bacterium, assembly GCA_963829205.1. Taxonomy (GTDB): domain Bacteria; phylum Actinomycetota; class Thermoleophilia; order UBA2241; family UBA2241; genus CAIXSE01. Next base: position 1,257,359 of record CAWHHT010000012.1, on the reverse strand, counting down.
CGCCGCCGAGGTACTTGTAGAGCAGGCTCTTGCCCTCCATCACCGGCAGGCCGGCCTTGGGGCCGATGTCGCCCATGCCGAGCACGCGCGTGCCGTCGCTGATCACGGCCACCGTGTTGCCCTTGTTGGTGTGCTCGTAGACCTTCTCGGGGTCGTCCTTGATGTCGAGGCAGGGCGCGCTGACGCCGGGCGTGTACCAGATGCCGAAGTCCTGGAAGTCGCGCACGCAGCACTTGAGCGTGGTCTCGATCTTGCCGTGGTAGAACGGGTGGAGCTTCATGGCGTCTTCCATGGGCTGGTACGCCTTGGCCTTGAGCTCCTCGACTGTGGGCGTGCCGTCTTCGTTGGGCATGCGGGCCTCCTTGTGGACCGGCGGGTCCCTCCGCCGGAGTCGCGTCACCGTCAGGGGCGATCCGCGCCGGGGGCGCGAATCGAATCGTAAACGTAGCACTCGCGCGCGCGCGGCAGCAACGTGACGTGCGGTCAGCAGGCGGAGGCCCGGAGGGCCGGCGCGTCGGCCTACGCCGCGCCCGCCTCGCCGAGCAGCGTCTCGAGCACCTCGAGGCAGAGCTGCACGTTCTGCGGCGTCGACGAGGCGCCCATGAGCCCGATGCGCCAGACCTTGCCGGCCAGCACGCCGAGGCCGTTGCCGAGCTCGAGGCCGTAGCGCGCGAGAGCCTCGCCGCGCACCCAGGCGTCGTCCACGCCCTCGGGCACGCAGACGAGGTTGAGCTCCGGCAAGCGGTACTCGGGCTCGACGAGCATCGAAAGGCCGATCGCCTCGAGTCCCTCGACGAGGGCGGCGTGGTTCTCGGCGTGCCGGCGCCACGCCGCCTCCAGGCCCTCCTCGGCCAGCATGACGAGCGCCTCGTGCAGGCCGTAGAGCGGGTTGATCGGCGCGGTGTGATGGTACGTCCGCGCGCCTCCCTCCCAGTACGGCAGCACCAGGTCCAGGTCCATGAACCAGCTCTGGCAGGTCGTGGTGCGCGCCTTGACCTTCTCGAGCGCGGCCTCGCCGAACGTCACCGGCGAGAGGCCGGGCGTGCAGCTCAGGCACTTCTGGCTGCCGGAGTAGACGGCGTCGAGCCGCCAGTCGTCGACCAGCACCGGGATCCCGCCGAGCGAAGTGACGGTGTCGGCGATCACGAGGGCGCCGTGTGCGTGGGCGATCGCCGCGATCGCCGCGGCGTCGCTGCGCACGCCGGTCGAGGTCTCGGCGTGCACGAACGAGACCAGGCGCACGTCCGGCTCGGCCGCGAGCGCCGCGCTCGAGCTTGTCGAGCGAGACCGGCGTGCCCCAGTCGTCTTCGACGACCACCGGCACGCCGCCGCAGCGCTTGACGTTCTCGAGCTGGCGCATCGCCGAAGACGCCGTTGATGCAGACGAGCACCTTGTCGCCCGGCTCGACGAGGTTGACGAAACAGGTCTCCATGCCCACCGAGCCGGGCCCCGAGACCGGGAACGTGACGCGATTCTCCGTCTGGAAGGCGTAGCGCAGCAGCTCCTTGAGCTCGTCCATCATGCGCACGAACTCGGGGTCGAGATGGCCGATGGTGGGGCGCGCCATGGCGGCGAGCACGCGCGGGTGGACGTCGGAAGGGCCGGGGCCCATGAGCACGCGGCGCGGCGGGTCGAACGAGGTGATCCCTTCGATGGCGCTCATGCGATGGTCTTGGCGTAGCTCCCTCTGCCGCGGACTCCAGGCCGACCTGCGCGCGGTACCTCTTGGCCATGTCGCGGAAGGCCTGGATGAGCGCCTTCTGCGTACCCGAGAAGTAGCGCTGCTCGAGCTCCTCGACGATGGCGTCCTCGTCGGCGGCCAGATCGCGACCGGCGAGGAGGCGGTTGAGGTAGTCCCTCGCGAGCTCGGTGGCCACGGTGAACTCGGCGGCCACGATGACGCCGGTATCCATGTCGACCTCGCACACGACGCTGAGGATCGTGTACATCTGGCCGCTCACGGTGTTGGCCGGCGGCTTGGCGTGCCCGACGAAGATGCTGGTGCTCATGGTGGCGCGATTCTGCCACGGCCGCGGGCGCGGGTCACGCCGATCAGCATGATGACGGCGACCACGGCGGCGTAGACCAGGCCGAAGAAGAAGAACACCCACAGGCCGGGGCTCAGGCCGCCGCGCGTCGCCGCCCAGACGGACCCGGCGACGAGCAGAACGGCCACCACGGCCGACCGCCGCCCACGTGGCGCCGCGGCGGCTTCCGAGCATGAGCAGCAGCTGACGGCGAGCAGCACGGCGAAGCCGGCGAGCAGCAGCGCGCCGACCAGGATCACGCCGCCGGGACTGACGAGACGCGTGTAGCCGGCGTCGAACGTCTTGAGGCCGGAGGCTGCGGCCCTCGCGCCGCGCACGACGGTCCAGGTGCCGATGACGCCGTAGCCGAGGAGCCACGGCAGCATGACGGCGGCGGCGAGAACGCGCAGGCCGCCGCCGGGACGCCCGGTCTCCGGTTCGCCAGGGGGCGCTTGGGCGGCGTCAGCGGCGTTGTGGGCGCCCGCGGCCGCTTCCGCGGGTGCTTCTGGGGCCGCGCCGGAGTCCTCATCGCGCGGCGTTTCTCCGGGTCCGTGCATCAACCCATCACCTCACTCGCCCCAGCGCGCTGCGCAGGCGACGGGCTCGCAGCAGCTCGAGCAGCGGAGGCGACGACGATCAGCGGGAAGGCGGCGAGGAAGGGCCACTCGCTGCCGCCGAAGGACACGCTGCCGCGCACCCTGCGCCGCGACGACCGCGGCCGTCGATGCCGCAGCCATGAACCCGACGGCGACCCACTGCCCCGGGTGGAGCCGCGGCGAGAAGAGCAGGACGGCGGCCCAGATCAGCACGACCTCGAGTACCAAGAGCACGGCGGCGAGCAGGTACAGCTGGCCGGACGAGAGCGTCTCCGAGCGGGCGCCGGACGCGTCGATGGTGGTGACGAGGCTGACGGGTCCGGGACCCGACGTCAGCGCCGCGATGGCCGACATCACGGCGACGGCGCCGCCGGCGATGCTCACGCAGGCGAGGTAGACGCCGGCGACGTAGCGGATGGCGCGCCAGCGGGCGAAGTCCATCTGGCGCGCCGACTCCCGCTCGGCTCGCGCGAGCGCCTCGGCGTCGCGCCGCGCCTCGGCGGCCTCGGTGGCGTCCGGGACGTCGGGCTCGTCGTAGTGCGCCACGTACGGATGACGCTGCGACTCGTCGGCTCCCATGTGCCACGCTCCCTCGCCGCTCTCCGGCGTTCGCCCCACACCGCTCTGTACGGTAGCGTATACCTGCGCGCCGCCGGCGGACGCGGCGCGGCGCCCACTGACGACATGGACACACTGGACCTCACGCCCCCGGAAACCGCCCAGACGCGCGACCTCCCGGCGCAAGCTCGCAAGGAAGCGCCGGCCCAGGCCCCCGCCGAGCGCGTCTCGCTCATCTCGCCGCCGCTGTGGGCCGCGGTCGCGTTCCTCGTCAGCAGGCTGATCATGCTGACCACCGGCTGGGGCGTGATCTCGCGCATCGGTGTGCGCGCCATCGGCAAGGGCATGTACGACCACAGGCACGGCATCTGGCACGGGTTCGTGCCGGAGCGTCTGGCCGACCCTTGGGCCAACTGGGACGGGCAGTGGTTCATCCGCATCGCCTCGGACGGCTACCACCGCGTGCACAGCGAAGCGTTCTTCCCGCTCTACCCGTTCATCATCCGCTACGTCAACTACGTCACCGGCAACTACGTGCTCGCCGGCACCGTCATCGCGTGGGTCGCCATCGCTCTCACGCTGTGGCTCCTCTACCGCATGGTCGCGGCCCGGTTCGACGCCACCACCGCCGCCTGGACCGTCGCCTTCCTCAGCTTCTTCCCGACGAGCTTCTACCTCACGTCCGTCTACAGCGAGTCGCTGTTCCTGCTGTTCTCGGTCGCCGCGTTCTACTTCGCCGAACGCAGGCACTGGGCGCTCGCGGGGCTCGCGGGGATGCTCTCGGTGCTGACGCGCAATACCGGGCTCTTGCTCGTCATCCCGCTCGCCTTGCTGATGGTGGAGCAGGAGCACGCCAAGGGATGGCACGAGTGGACGCGTGCCGTGTTCAAGCCGCGCACGCTCTGGCTCCTGTTGCTGCCGCTGGGCATGGGCATCTACATGGGCTATCTCCAGTGGAAGTTCGGCCAGCCGTTGCTGTTCGCGGACGCGCAGCGCCATTGGGGCCGCAAGCTGTCCTCCCCGTTCAGCGCCGTCGGCTACGCCAGCTACATCGCGTTCAGGGCGGTGGGGCGCGTCGTGAACGCGAGTCACACCCTGTGGGAGTCGCCGCTGGGTCCGGGCAGCGTCACGAACCGCGTCGCCCAGCGCACCATCGTGCCGTGGTTGACGCTCATCGCGTGGGCGGGCGTCGCTCTCGCCGCGATCCGCAAGCTCCCGCTCTCCTACACGGCCTGGTCGCTCGTGCTGCTCATCTACCCGCTGTTCTTCCCTGCGGGCAAGACGCCGCTGCTCTCCTACCAGCGCTTCGTCCTCGTGGCGTTCCCACTCTTCATCGCCGTCGCCGTGCTGACGCGGCGCCACAACGTGACCCGCTTCGTGCTGCTCGGGGCATCCGCCCTTCTCTTCGTGTGGATGGCGGCGACCTTCGCCCTGTGGTGGTGGATCGCGTGACCCGGAAGGACTTGACCCAGGAGGACCCCGCGATGGACGATCCGCGCCTGCAATCCGCTGCCCGGGCGCTGGCGCGCTCGCGCCGGCTGGTGGTCTTCACCGGCGCCGGCGCAAGCAAGGAGTCCGGCATCGCCACCTTCCGCGAGCCGGAGACGGGGTTGTGGGCACAGTACGACCCGATGAGCCTGGCCACGCCCGAAGCCTACGAGCGCGACCCGGAGTTCGTCTGGTCCTGGTACGAGCACCGGTTCGGCGCCGCCGCCGCGGCCGAGCCCAACCCGGGCCACCGCGCGATCGCCGAGCTCGAGCGCCTGCTGCCGCGCGTCTGCGTCGTCACGCAGAACATCGACGGCCTTCACCAGCGGGCGGGGTCGAGCGACGTGGTCGAGCTTCACGGGAGCATGAACCGCTTCAAGTGCGTACCGGGGACGCACAGCGGCTTCGCCCTCGCCGACTTCTCGGAGCAGACGCAGAAGCCACCGCGCTGCCCCTCGTGCGGCGAGTACCTGCGCCCAGACGTCGTCTGGTTCGGCGAGGCGTTGCCGGAAGACGCCCTCGACCGCGCGGAGACGCTGAGCAAGGACTGCGACGTCATGCTCGTGGTCGGGACGTCCGGGGTCGTCTACCCGGCGGCCCTGCTGCCGCAGTTCGCGCGCGAAGCGGGGGCGACGGTCGTCGACGTGAACCCGGAGCGCGACGCGCTGACCTCGTACGCCACCGTCTTCCTCAAGGGGCCGGGCGGCGAAGTGCTGCCCCGGCTCGTCGCGGCGGTGCGGGAGCACCTCGCCGGCTAGCCCTTCTCCCCCGGCTTGAGCCCCGCCGCGGCGCGGCGGACCACCTCGGCTCTGCGCCGTGCAGCGCGTCTCGGGCCGCTTGGCGTCGAGCACCCAATAGACGTACTGGCGGCGGTGGGTCGGCGCCCACGCGCGCCAGCGCGCCAGCGCCGCGGGCTCCGCCGCCAGCGCCTGCTCCAGGTCGGGCGGCGTCACATCGGGCCTGCCGGACGCCGCCTCGTCCCACGTTCCGCGGCGTTTGGCTTCGTCGACGAGCACCTGCCCAGCCGGCGTCATCCGCCCTTCGGCGATCATCCGCTCGACGCGCGCGATGTTGCTCTCGCTCCACACGCTCCCAGGCTTGCGCGGCGTGAACCGGATCGCGTAGCTGCGATCGTCCCAGCGGTTGGTGAGGCCGTCGATCCAGCCCCAGCACAGAGCTTCCTCGACGGCCTCGTCGTAGGTGACGCTCGGCTCGCCGACGTGCTTCTTGTGGACGAGGAGCCAGACCTGCGTGGCCGATCCGTGGTACGCCGCGAGCCACTCTCGCCACGCGGCGCGGTCGGCGGCGAAGAAGGTATCGGCCTCGGAGATGGTCGCCATGCGGCCTACATACCCGCCGGGGCCGCGGCGCGAGCCGGCCGCAGCCGCGTGGGGCGCATCCGCGTGGGGCGCGACCGCACTAGCGGCGGTAGACGGAGAGGTCGGCGCCGAGGCCGAGCTCGGCGTAGCGCGCGGAACGCCGCACGTAGCGGTCGCGCAGCTCCGCGCGTGGCGCGAGGTCCTCGTCGGTGACCTCGCGCGCCACCTTGGCCGGCGCGCCGATGATGAGGCTGCGCGGCGGGAACTTCTTGCCCTGCGTGACCAGCGCGTTGGCGCCGACGATGCACTCATCGCCGATCTCGCAGCCGTTGAGCAGTGTGCTGCCCATGCCGATCAGGCAGCGCGCGCCGATGATGGCCCCGTGCACGATCACCTGATGGCCGATCACGCAATCCGGGCCGATCACGATCGGGAAGCCAGGGTCGGTGTGCGCCACCGAGTTGTCCTGGAAGCTGGAGTGGTGGCCGAGCAGGATGCGCTCGACGTCGCCGCGCAGGACGGCGCCCGGCCACACGTTGGCCCCGTCCTCGAGAACGACGTCGCCGATGATCGTGGCGTCGGGGTGCACGAAGGCTCCGGCGCCGAAGACGGGTACCTTGTCGGCGAACGGGGTGATAGACATGCGGGCAGTATAGCCGAGGGAGGGCCAGATGAAGTTCGTGCACGTGGCGACGAGGACCAGAGACCTGGACGCGGCGCTCGCCTTCTACGGGGCGCTGGGCATGAAGGAAGTCCGCCGCTCCGAGCTCGAGAAGGGCAAAGCGACGCTGGTGTTCATCCAGCCGCCGGAGGGCAACTTCGCCATCGAGCTCGTCTACAACTGGGGCAAGGACGACGGCTACGACGGCGGCGAGCGCTTCGGCCATTTCGCCTTCGACGTCGAGGACATCGACGCCGTGCTCCCGGGGGTCGTCGCCGCCGGCGGCGTCGTGCAGCGCGAGCCGTACCTGCTCGAGGGCAGCGGCCCGCGCATCGCCTTCGTCGGCGACCCGGACGGCAACTCGGTCGAGCTTATCCAGCGCTAGATGCGGCGGCCCGGCGCCGTCACACGGCGCCGGGCCGCCGCATCGCTCAGGTCGTCTGCGTCGCGGCGCCGCTCTGACTGGAGGGTTGCGCGCCGGAGGGCGCGCCCTGCGGCCTCGTCGAGAGCGCCGCGATCACGGCCGTCTCTTGCGCCTCGGTGATCGTGCCGGCCTTGACGAGCGGGTCGAGCGCCGCCGTGAACAACGAGCTCATGTTCTGCGGGCCACCTTGCGGCTGCGCGCCCGAGGTGGCCCCGGCGGACGGCTGCGCGCCCGGCGTGGCGGCACCCGGTGCGGCGCCACCCGGTCCCGCCGAGCCAATCGAACTCTTGAGCGCCGCCGCGATGCTCTTCTGCTGGGCGGCGGTGATCGTGCCCTTGGTGACGAGCGCGGCGAGCTGGCTGCTGAACATGTTGCCGGGGCCGCCCATCGCCGCCCGAGGCGCGCCGGACGCCTGCGCCTGGGTCGCGGTGGCCGTCGTCGCCGACCCGCAGGCGGCGACCGAGAACGCGACGGTCAGCGCCGCGACGGCGGTGAGTGACGCGGCGCGCACGACCGCGACTGGCTTGCGCATCCCTCTCCTCTCTTCGTATGTGCGTTGGAGCACGAAGGAGTGTGACGTGCGCGTCTGGGCACGTGCTGGGGTGCCGCTGGGATGTCGCTGTGAGTGGCCCCGGGAGATCGCCGCGGGAAGCGGCTAGGCGTACCGCGGCATGCTGTTGCGGCTCCAGCCCATGCGCCCGGCGCTGAAGGCGCGAGGCGCGGCGAGCAGGCACAGGATGCCGAGAAGAACGTAGTAGGAGAGATTGAGGTTGTTAGCCGTGCCGGTCATGGCGATCGCCAGACTGTAGAGGCCGCCGGCGCCCGCGAGGACCGAGACGAGGCCCCAGGCGAAGCGGTGAGGCAGTGGGCTGAGCTCGAGGACGAGGGCGGCGAGGAAGATCGCCGGCGGGAAGAGGAGGAGCGGGAGCGCGGCGAGCTGGCCGGCGCTGACCCCCTTGGGGTCGACCGCCGGCGCCGACGCCGCGTAAAAGGCCTCGTAGACCTGCCAGGCGAGGCCGGCGATCAGGAAGAGGATCACCAGGAGCCGGCCGATGAACTGACGGTCGTGCCGCGTCATCGAGGGCAGGCGGCGGTTCCAGGCGCGCGAGCGCCGCCAGGCGCGCGCGATGATGATGAGCCCGACGATGAGGAAGACCGGCAGGAGCGCCCACGGGTTGGCCGTGAACCAGGGGAACCACGAGAACGGCGGCCAGGTCTCTTCGCGGAGCTTGAAGCTCGTCGCCCCGTCCAGCGGCATGATCTGGATGACGTGACCGTTCTGGAGGACGTCGACGCTGAGCGCCGTGAGGTCGAGGATGCGCAGCTGGTGCTCGACGGTCGTGTAGGGCGGGACCGGCGTGCCGTTGTCCTCGGACTTCACCAGCGGCCAGGTGGCGGCGACCTCCCGTTTGGCGGCCTCCGGCCACGCTGAACGTGACCGTGGCGCCGGCGGGCGCCGACGTGGTGCCACCCCACGTCTTGACGCTCGACTCGTAGGTGACGCCTTGCAGGACGGCCGCCACCTGAGGATCGGCGAGCGCCGCGGTCACGTAGGCGGCGTTGGGATCGGGCGCGGTCGCCTTGGCGGCCGCCGCGCTCGGCAAAGCCGCGGCGAGCGCCGCGGCGAGCGCGACGAGACACACGACGAGCACCAGCGCGCCGAGCATCGTCCTGCGGCCGAAGGCGCGCAGCACGCGCGCCCAGGTGGCGCGACAGCGATCGGCGAACGGCACCGTCGCGCCAGCGCTCTGCGCCCGCGGCAGGAGCCGGAGCTCGCTCCAGCGCACCCACTCGCGGCCGGCTTCGCCGGCTGTGACGGCTCCAGTGCGGTCGTCCTCCACGCCGGTTCCACTGCGGTCGCCGGCCGCGCCGAGCTCGCGCGCGAAGACCGTGTAGCGGTAGCGCGTCCCGTTGCGGAGCCCGGTGTCGCGGAACGAGCCGGTGACGTCGTCGTAGACGACGACCTGGCCGGCTCCTCCCTCGGCGTCGCGGGCAAAGCCGCCCTCCGAGCGCATGATCCTCACCTCGAGGAGCGTGCTGCCCGGGTAGTCCCAGCCCAGCGCGACGGAGCCGTCGCCGGCGCGCGCGTAGACGCGGCGCGTGTGCACGTCGGTGCGGTGCTGCGTGCTGTGACTCGTGTGCGGCGCCTTGCGGCCCAAGGAGCCCTCCACGTCTGCTGGCCGAAGGTCTCGCGAAGCATACCAGTCCGCCTAGAACATGCCGTAGCTGGCAGGGATGTAGCGGTCGAGGCGCCCGAACGGCCGCGACGCCAGCATGAGCGCCGGCGCCGGCGAATAGATGAGCCCGGCGCCCCAGAGCGCACGCTGAGCTCCCGCGCAGCTGCCGCCAGCGCCTGCCCTGATCTTCTCCACGCCCGCGGCCGCAAGCTCGGCGACCGCGAAGTGCGTGACCGGCTCCATGTCGGCGGCACGCAGGGCTGCGACCGGGCCGACCGAGCCGTCCTGCCGCACCATCGCATAGGCCGCGGCACGGCCGCCGCGCCGGAAGAGCCAACCGCGGCGGCCGCCGGCGCCGAGGTAGAACCCATGGTCGACGGTCCGGTCCAAACCGCTCGCCGCGGCGTCGATCCCGCGGAGCTCGGGAGCCCCCGCGAGGGTTAGCGGCTCAGGCTCGAGGGTCCCCAGCCGCGCCTTCCCGAGATCATCACGCGGCCGGCCCGTGAAGCCCACCAACACCTCGCGCGGTAGCAGGCCGCGTCGCGCGTACAGCGTGTTGGACACGGGCTGGATCGAATCGGTGATGGTGGCGCGCACCGCCTGCGCCGGCGCGCCGGTCGCCGCCAGCTCGAGCAGGCGGCCGCCGACGCCGAGACCCTGGGCCTCCGGCAGCACGAACAGATTGCTCAGGAACCACCAGGCGCCGCGCAGGAGCCCGTTGCCGAAGGCGACGACCTTGCCGCCGCGCTCGGCCACCCAGAAGCGCTCCGCGTCGTGTTCGAGGATGTGCCGGTAGACGGGCTGCTCATCGTCCACGTCGGGGAGCGGCGACTGCCCCGCGGGCTCCAGATACGCGTTCAGCGCCGTGCGGAAGATCGGGAACAGGGCGGGGAGGTCCGCGACCTCTGCCGGACGATAGGTGATCTCCGCCGCTTTGTTCGGGCTCTCAGGCCCTGCGCTCGCACCCGCCATGGCCGGTAGCCTACACGGGTTTGCCCCCGCCGGGACATGTGCTACCCTAGTTCGCCGCTGCCGCTGCGGCATCTCCGGCGGCAGCCCCGTTCTTGCGTGGCGCATTCGTCTAGGGGCCTAGGACGCCGCCCTCTCACGGCGGTAACATGGGTTCGAATCCCATATGCGCTACCACTCATTTGCAGGGATTCCTCCCGCCAGACCCTTCGCTCCGACCCGTTCGGCAACCTTCCTGCAGCCCAGATGCTCGGTCTTGGATCGTACAGCGACGCCGTGGAGGCTGTTTCGCTGGTCGCAGCCAGGGACGCAGGGACGCGGCATCCCGGTCGCGGACGGCGGAGGCTTGAGTATCTCGGGCTTAGTGCAATAATTAGCCCATGCACGTAAATGCCTCCGGATCCGCGGAAGAGAATGCGATGGTCGATGCGGTGCTCACCGCCAGCCGCGTGCTCGTGGCGATCGCCGCCCGCTCCCTGGCCGACGCGGGCGAAGAGGTGACCCTGACCCAGTATCGCTCGCTGGTCGTCCTCGCCTCGCGTGGGCCGCAAGGCGTCGCCGTCCTGGCTGAGGCCTTGGGCGTCACCCCGCCCACGGCCTCTCGTCTCTGCGAGCGCCTGGTGCGCAAGGGCCTGGTGCGGCGACGCACGGACCGCCACGACCGCCGTCAGGTGCGCATCGCGCTGACCGAGTCCGGCAACGCCCTCATCGCCACGGTCACCGCTCGCCGCCGGCATGAGATCGTCGAGCTTCTGGCCTCGATCCCCCCCGAAGTGCAGCGGTCGGTGGAGGCGGCCCTTCGCCAGCTTGCCGCAAGCGCCGGCGAGGTCCCCGAGCGGGACTGGAGCAGCGAATGGGATTTGTGAGGCAAGGAGGCTCGCCCGCCCGTGCCGGCCGCGTGGTGCGAGGTCGAGCCTTTGCCGCCCGCGCCGGCCGCTGGCTCTCGTCGAGGTCCTACCTCACCAAGTGGATCGTGCTCGGCGTGGTCATCGGCATCGTCGCTGGGCTGGGAGCGATCGTCTTCTACGAAGCCCTCGCCTTCTGTACGCACCTCTTCCTCGGCGTGCTCGCCGGCTACCAGGTCCCCACGCCCGCCGGAGAGGGCGGCCGCACCGCGTCGGCCTGGTTCGCGCGCCCGTGGCTACTGCCACTCATCGTCGGCTCGGGCGCGTTGCTGGCCGGGCTGCTCGTCTTCGGCATCGCCCCGGAGGCCGAAGGGCACGGCACCGACGCGGCGATCTCGGCGGTCCACCACAACCCGCGCGGGCTGCGCTTCCGCGCTGTCGTCGTCAAGATCGTCGCTTCCGCCCTGACCATCGGCTCGGGTGGCTCGGGCGGCCGAGAGGGCCCCACCGCGCAGATCAGCGCCGGCTTCGGCTCGCTGCTCTCCAGAGTGCTCGAGCTCGACCCAGCCGACAGTCGCGTGGCGGTCGCGACCGGCATCGGCTCAGGCATCGGCGCCATCTTCGGGGCGCCGCTGGGCGGCGCTGTACTGGCCGCCGAGATCCTCTACCGCGACGACTTCGACCCCACGGCCTTGCTGCCCTGCTTCATCGCCTCTGCGGTCAGCTCCGTGGTGTTCGGGGCGGTCGAGGGCTTCTCGCCGCTGTTCGGCTACGTCGGCGGCTACCAGTTCTCGGACTCTTCGCAGCTCCTCTGGTTCGCCCTCATCGGCCTCCTCGGCGGTCTGGTCGGACTGCTGTACGCGAAGAGCTTCTACGGCATGGTCCGTCTCTTCGGACGCTCGCCGCTGCCACGCTGGGCCGCCCCCGCGATCGGCGGTCTTCTGGTCGGCACCATGGCCCTCGTCATCCCCCAGGTGCTCGGCACAGGATACGGCTGGGTGCAGAAGGGCCTTGGCCCCGAACTGCTGACCATCCCCCTGTGGATCGTTGTCCTCCTTCCCTTCGCCAAGATGCTCGCCACCGGCCTCTCCATCGGCTCGGGCGGGTCGGGCGGCATCTTCGGCCCGGGCATGGTCATCGGCGCGTTTCTCGGGGCGACGGTCTGGCGCGTCTTCGAGCCCATGGTGCCGTCCATGGGCCACAACCCGGCGCCCTACGTGGTCATCGGCATGATGTGCTGCTTCGGCGGCATCTCGCGCGCGCCGCTCGCGGTCATGCTCATGGTGGCCGAGATGACCGGCAGCCTCTCCATGCTGGCGCCGGCGATGATCGCCGTGGGCATCGCCTGGCTCATAGTGCGGCGCAGCGACGACACGATCTATCGCAGCCAGCTCAAGAGCCGCGCCGACGCGCCCGCCCAGAGGCTTCTGGCCGGCCTGCCGCTGCTCAGCGCCATCCCCACGGCACGGGCGATGGCCCCGCCACGGCTGGTGATCGCGGCGCACGCGAGCGCCGAGGAGTCCCGCGAGGCGCTGGCGGACGCCGGCGTACCCGGCGCACCGGTCGTCGACACGGCTCGCCGCTTCGCCGGCACGGTCGCGAGAGCCGACCTCGAGGCGAAGGCCGGACACGCCCGCAGCGCAGGCGAGGTGGCTGACCCCGGGGCGCCGACCGCGGCGGTCTCGAGCCACCTGGACGTCGCCCTGGATGCCCTGACCGAGTCGCCGTCGTCCTGGGTCACTGTGGTGGATGAGGACCGCAAGGTGGTGGGTACGCTGTCGATCTCGGACCTCATGGGCGCCTATCGGCGCGAGTTGCTCTCAAGCGTGCGAGAGGTGACAGACCTCGCTGTCGGCGCGGACGTCTTCGAGTTGAAGCTCACGCCCGCCTCGCCGGCGACGGGCAGGAAGCTTCGCGCCGCCGGGCTGCCCAAGGGAGTGGTCGTGACCTCGATCAGCCGGCAAGGGGAGGTCGTGCTTCCCTCGGGCGACACCGTGCTCGCCGTCGGCGATCGTCTTTCGGTGCTGGGCGGGCGCGAGGGCCTGGAGGCGATCGGCGATGTCGTGCCGCTCTCGTCGGCGAAGTCATGAATATCGGCGTCCCTGGAATCGATCCGCCGAAGACGGAGATGCCGCGATGGACGGCCGAGGCTCTCGACGTCTGCGAACATGGGGGCGTCTCCGTCGAAGCCGCCGCGCCGGGCAGAGGCGCCGCCGCGGGAGAGCGGTCGTGACGGCCGCCGCGATCACCGTCGACGGTCTCACGAAGACCTTCGGCGAGCATAGGGGCATCGACGACCTTCGCTTCGAGGTCGGCCAGGGAGAGGTCTTCGGGTTCCTCGGCCCCAACGGCGCGGGCAAGTCCACGACCATCCGCCTGCTGATGGGCCTGTATCGGCCCACCGCGGGAACCGCCACGGTGCTGGATCGCGATCCGACCCGCGACCCCGTTGCCATCCATCGCCAAGTCGGCTATCTGCCGGGGGAGCTTGCGCTGCACCCACGCCTGACAGGCCGCCAGCATGTCGATTTCGCGGCCCGGGTGCGGGACATGAAGGACCGGACCTTCCTCGATCAGCTCGTCGAGCGCTTCGATGTCGTGCTCGACCGCCCTGTCCGGACGCTTTCCAAGGGGAACCGGCAGAAGATCGGCGTCGTGCTCGCCCTGATGCATCGACCACAGCTCCTGATACTCGACGAGCCGACCTCAGGACTCGATCCGCTGATGCAGGAGGAGTTCGCGCGCGTCGTCCGGGAGACAGTCGCCGAAGGTCGCTCCGTCTTCCTCTCGTCCCACGAACTCGATGACGTGCAGCGCGTCGTCGACCGCGTCGCCATCATCAAGGAGGGGCGGCTGATCGTGACCGATACCGTGGACGGGCTGCGACAGGCGGCGCCGCGTACCATCGAGTTCCGCTTCCCCCGCCCGATCGATCCGCGGGTGTTCGCGGCGATCGAGGGCGTCCGGGTCATCGGCAGCGAGGATGCGCACATCACGCTCTCCCTGCATGGATCCGTCGCGCAAGTCTTGCGAGCTGCCGCCGAGCTCGATCCGCTCGATGTGGTCGCCCGGCGAGCGGACCTCGACGAGCTGTTCCTCGACTACTACCGCGACGATCCGCCGCAGGAGCCCCAAGATGGGCGCTGAGGTCCTTCTCCTCGACCTTCGCCTGCGCCGCCGGATGTTGCTCGGCTACACGCTGGGCATGGCCCTCTACGCGCTGGTCGTCGTCGCCCTGTACCCGCAATTCAAGGACGCCGCGAGCCTCAACAAGCTCAGCGGTTCCGCCGCCGCCGCACTCTTCGGGGTGACCGGGTCACTGACCTCTCCCGCCGGCTGGCTGGACGGTAACCTCTACCAGAACTTCCTGCCGTTGGTGATGCTGCTGGTGACGATCGGCTACGGCGCATCGTGTGTCGCCGGCCAGGACGAGGAGGGCACGCTCGCCCTCGCGGTGACGCTGCCCCTTACGCGCAGGAGAGTCCTCCTGCAGAAGGTGGCGGCTCTGGGCATACAGGCCGCCGTCCTCGCCCTCGCGACGATGATCTGCGTGCTGGTCGGCCGCAGCTTCGAGTTGTCGGTCAGCGTCGCCGACCTCGCCGGGATCAGCCTCGGCGTCGCCCTGCTCGGCCTCGACTTCGGGCTGCTGGCGCTGGCGGTCGGCTCCTGGACAGGCAGCCGGGGACTGGCGCTCGCAGTCAGCGCGTCTCTCGCCGCCGCCTCCTATCTCGCAAGCTCGCTGGCAGCGGCCGTCCCGTGGATCCGGCCTGCGAAGTACGCCTCACTGTTCTACTGGTCGATCGCCAACGGGCAACTCGAGAAGGGCATAGGTGCTGCTGGCGCCGGTCTGCTCCTGCTCGTCGGAGGGGTCCTGATCCTCCTTTCGGTCACGGCGTTCCGCCGCATCGACCTCCACTGACCGCCGCGGGGCGGCCGCAAGCAACGGCGAGATCAGGGCGCGACTCAGCGAACCTCAGCCAGAAGTCGCGAAGAAGTGGCACGGGCGGGTCACACCGCTAGCGGGAAAGCGGACTTCCCTCCCGGACCTCGATGCGATCAGCACCGTCCGGCGCGGCCTCCAAACGCTTGAACTCCCCGCCGCCCAAGCGTAGACCATCCTCATACGAGACTCCTGAGAGGTGCAGCGCTGCACACGGGAGGCACTGATCCGCCGGAGTAGCCATTGCGGCCACCGCAGTCCGGCGGGGAGCCACTGGTGAGACCGGCCCGCGGGCCGGTCTTCGCGTTTCTTTGGACCGGCCGGCAGATAAACCGGACGGCCGGGAGCATCCAATACGGTAGGAGGGAATCCAGCCGGCGGCCGCCACGTCGTGACCGTCGGCCGAGGCGGACCGAGGCTTCCATGGCGGGGAACCAGGGCAGCGGGGCGACGGTCATCGAGTTGGCCGGACGAAGGGGACCGGGGGATGATCCCCCACCCGCCATCGTCAGGGCCGCTCGGCGCGGCGACCACCGCGCCTTCACCACGCTCGTCGATCGCTACGACGACCGCCTCCGTGCTCTGGCATTCCATCTGCTGGGGTCGCGTGAGGCCATGGATGAGGCTCTGCAGGAAACCTATCTGAACGCCTATCGTGGCCTGCCGCAGTTCCGCGGCGAGGCCGGTGTGGGCACCTGGCTGTATCGCATCGCCTACACGACCTGCCTGCAGCGCTTGCGGCGGCCGGAGCGCCTCGAGCCGACCGATGAGGAACGGCTCGAGGCGCTGGCGGCACCTTCGCCTGACCTTGCCAGCGACGTGGCGCTGCGCGACGAGGTGCGCCGCGCTCTCGGCGCCCTCACGCCCGAGCAGCGCGTCGCCGTCCTGCTCATCCACCGCGACGGCTTCAGCTACGCGGATGCGGCCGAGATCATCGGCGTGCCGGTCGGCACCGTCGCGTCCCGCGTGGCGGCCGCCCGCACGGCCTTGAGCCGCGAGCTCGGCAGGCCGAGTTCCGCCAAGGAGGATCGATGAACGATGAGCGCCACGACCTGGACGAGACCCTGCGCATTCACGGCAGCGCGCCGTACCACCTGCCGGGTTTCGAGGCGCGCCTTCTGACCGGCCTGGACGAGGCCGACCGCGAGATGGGCAGGGCCGCGGGCGGCTGGCTCCGTTGGCCCCGTGGGTCGCGTTCCCTGTGGTCCCGTCACCCCGTCCTGGCGAGCGCGGTCGTGGTCGGCATCGCGGTCGCCGTCGCGACGGCTGCCCTTGTCGGCGTGCCGGGGGTCTCTCGCCTGAACGGACCGCAGCCGGTCTCCGCCGCCCAGGTGATCCAAAAGGCGCTGGACGCCCTCTCGTCAGGCAAGACGGTGCAGGCGGACGCCACCTTGAAGGAGGAAGCGGCTATCTTGCCCGGCGGCGTCCCCGAGTACCGCGTCACCCACTCCCGCGTGCTCTTGCGCTCAGACGGCAGCTTCCGTCAGACGCAGACAGACAAGCCTCAGACCTCCAAGCCGGCGCAGATGAGGGACAGAGCGGATGCCGCGGACACGGCCTACGACGCGGCCAGCGGAGTGTTCCGCGACTACTCGCGCGGCTGGGACTGGGATGCGGGGGGCTACGTGAACCGGGTCGAAGTGACGACGGGCTACCCCCTTGGGCCGCCCGACCGTTGGGCGAACGAGCAGTTCGACATCAGCGCGACTGCGCGGGCGCTGCAGGCCGACGGCGCGGCCGCGCTGGAGACGGCCTCCTACGACGGCAGGCCGGTATGGGTGGTCTCGGGGTCAAAGCGGGCCGCCGCCTCAGGTCTGAGCTACGACGAGACGTACTCGATCACGATCGACCAACAGACGTGCTTGCCGACACGCGTTCAGATGTTCTCAGTGGGCGTTCTCCAGCTCGACTACAGCTTGCACAACGTGCGCATCGACGATCCCTTGCCCGACACGGCCTTCAGCTTCGCTACGCCCAAAGGCGCGAAGGTCGTGCGTAACGACGCCGGTTTCCACCGCGTGCCGCTCGCCGCCATCCCCTCCACAGCGGGCCACGTCACGCTGCTGCCGACCTGGCTCCCTGCAGGCTACGTGCAGAGGTGGACCGCGGTCGCGGCGAGATCGACTACCGCGAACGGCGCGACCGAGGGGCAAGACGTGGTCGCACTGCAGTACGTGCGCGGGTTCGACGCTTTGACCTTGACCACCCGCACCGTAGCCGACCCGCGCGCCGCCGCGACGATCGACCCTGTGGAGCCCGACACGTCCTGGGCCGGCCTCGTCAGCCGCGATGTCAGGCTCACGGCCGGCGCCTTCGCCGGCGTCACCGCACGGGTCGTCGTGGCGTCGTACACGACCATACCTCACCTCTACGCGGTCAAGGACGGCGTCCTGCTGACAGTGGCCGGCGGCGCGACGGCCAAGGAGCTGATCGCGATCGCCGAGTCGCTGCGGCCCCTACCGACCGAATCGAGATAGGAGGCCGACATGAGCACCCGTGAGGACAGACGCCGAGCGGGACTGTCGGCGGGCCTGGCTGGACCGCCGGCAGCCAGTCGTTCGGGGCGAGCGGCAGCGGCGTGACGATGCTGGAGATGCGCAACGGCAAGATCCGCCGCGAGACGCTCTACTACAACGGTTCCAACGTCCCGTTCTAGCCCCGACCACAGGCAGCGGAGGAGCCAGCCGGCTTGAGATTCCAGTAGGCCGCTGAGGAAGGGAGAGGTCATGAAGGGGCACCGCGGATCCAGCGATGCAAGGGCCGCGATCATTCTGGCGCTGCTCGTCGTGCTCGCGGCCTTTGCTGCTGCCGCCTGCGGCGGCTCGCCCAAGAGCGACAGCACGGCAAGCATGGCGACGCCGTTGACGACGGCGTCACCGGCGACCACGCCGCCCGCCGCCTCCGACCCCGCGCAGGCGGCGAGGACTGGATCGGCGGTCAGGGCACTCATGGCCACCTGGAACACCGCCTGGAGTGCCAGCAGAGATCGACGCGCTCTCTTGTCTCTGTATGCAGACGATGTGCAGTACTACGACACGGGGGCGATCGACACGGTGATCACCAAGAGCGATATGGACGCCATGAATCAGGATCCCGACTGGTGGAAGTCCTTTCAGGTGACCCTGAGGTCCTCGTTCGTCTCCGCCGATGGCCGCTTCGCCGCCACGCTAGGCAAGATCGCGTACCGGGACGCGTCCGGCGATCTACCGTGGCAGCCGGCGGCCTCCGTGCTTGCGGTTGCGAACGACAAGATCGTGTGGGAGTGCGACTACTACGGTGGTGAGCCGGGCAAGGCCGGGCAGACCACGCCTATGCCTGTCGTCCCGTCCGGCGCGGTCGCACCAGGGTCCCCGACGGCGCAGACGGCCGTCGCCGAGGCGACGGCCACCATCAGCAAGTGGCGTTGGGCCGTCAACGGCAGGAACGCCGCGTCCTTCCTGTCCTTCTATGCTGACAAAGCCAGGTACGTCGACGTCGTCAGCCCCAGGTGGCGCGTCATGACCAAGAGCCAGCTCGCCGCCGACGTCGCCTCCCGATTCCCCAGGAGCGAGTTCGCGTCGAAGCTCGAACCGGAACCCGGCTCCCCCCCGGCTTCGTCCTTCTTCGTTTCGACCGATGGCCGCCTAGCTGCGGTGCAGGGCACCTACGCCGACGAGAGCGCTGGGGGAGTGCTCGTCGATGAGCCGATGCTGGTCATCCTGGAGCTCAGGGCCGGCCAGATCATCCGGCAGTACAACTTCGTCGCCATGGACAGGAGCCTGCTGCGGCCCTAGACGATTCGACACTGTAGGGGGCAGATCATGAAGAGACTGGGAGGTTCCTGGAAGCCCGCAACCATCACACTCGCACTGGCCGCGCTCGTCATGGTCGCGGTGCTGGCCCTGGCCGCCTGCGGCGGCGGCACGACCGTGACCGCCACCTCGCAAGCGTCTTCGGGCACCGGGCAGTTTCAGCCCGCCGAGCGGCACGGCCGTCTGGGTGACGCGATCGTCCTTTCCGACGGGGGCGATGGGCGGCTGGAGGTGACGGCCCTTGGGCTGAAGTTCATGAGCACGATCGCCACCAGCGACAGCACAGCATCGAACGTCTACTGCGTCAAGCTGAAGCTGCGAAACGTGGGCTCCACACCGATCCATCTGGCTGCGATCGGCGCGAACTCCGCTCTGTTCGATGCCGGAGGATGGCGGTACTTCTCCCCCGCCGACGATCCCAGGGACGCCCTCGATGAAGTCAGTCTCGGACTTCCCGGCGACTCCCGCGTGGGCTGGGTCTACTTCGCGGCGCAAGCGGCGGGCGGGGCATCCGATGGCTTCGGGGCACCCAATGACTTCCAGTACACGGCTAGGTCTTCCGGTGTGGCGGCCGAAGGCGATACGGGCCAGTGGAAGTGGGCACCGAGTATGCTCTAGCGGTGTCCCCGGCGCCCGGACCGGCCCACCCTCGTCACGGCATCGGCTGGAGCGAGTTGGCGACGCCGAGCAACTCGTCGCGGGTGAGATCGCCGCCGACCGTGACCAGCGTGCCGTCGTGCCAGGCCCAAAGATGCGGCGGCACGAGCAGCGGCGTCACGACGTAGGCGGTGACGCCGCGCCAGGCGCCGCCGGTCAGCGTCACCGTCTCGAGGGTCCCGCCGATGTGCGCCACGTCGTCTCCGGCCGTAGCTGTGACGAACGGGTCGGAAACGAACAGATCGGCGGGCAGCGCGCCGCCCGAGGGCTGCTTGCGGGTCGTGACGAGGAAGCGCAGGAATCCCGCTCGATAGCTGAGCTGCGTGACGTCCCGGCTGGGCGGCCAGTAGTGCGGCTGGTAGCCATGCGTGAAGGTCCAGTACATGAAGCTGGCCTGGTCCGCCACCGCAGCAGCGAAGGGGGAGAACCCCTGCGGCAGTGCGCTGGGCTCCAGAGGTGGTGCCGAGAAGGTGTGCGCCGCTTCGCCGAACGAGACCCGGCGGAAGTGCGGCAAGGGGAGCACTTCTGACGTTGTGACGAGCTGGATCTTGGTCTCCCGCGGCGGTGACAACTGGAACGCCGCGTCGCTCAACGGCTCGTTGACGTGGACGTCCGACAGGCTCGTCTGTTGCACCACCTGCCCGCGCAGCAGGTAGCTCCAGCGCACGACCAGCCAGGTCTCGCGATCGACGGTGTACTCGACCGTGTCGAACAGGTGCGAGCCCATGTCCAGACCTTTGATGGAAACGGGAGCGATGGCGCACGACACGGTCAGGGCCGGACGGCCGTCGTAGGTCGTCTCGCCGAGGCGGCCGTGCGCCATGGCCTGGAGGTTCGCCGGCTGGATGAAGCTGACGTCGACCGACCAGCCCTCGGCGTAGTCGCCCATCCAGCTGTCCGGCGACCCCAGCGACGTGTCCTTGGTCACATACAGCGTGCGATCCGGAGGCCAGTAGGCCTGCATGACGCCGGTGGCCTGATCGGCTGTGTACTGGTCGACGATGACCGGTGGTTCGTCGCCTTCGGGGTGGTCCATCCGCCACCGTCCGTCCGCGGTGGCCACGATCCGTCCCATGGACTCCGAGTGCAGCGCGGGCTTGATCACGGCGCGCGACCACCAGTCGGCGGTGGTCCAGCCATGGCGCCACTGCGAGCGCCGTGGCCCCACGACGTTCCTGTACGACCAGGTGCTCTCGACGCTGAGCGCGCGGATGTCGGCGAGCGCCGCGCGCACGTTCGCGGCCACTACGGCGGCCGACGCCACGGGCGGGTTGCTGAGTTCGTGCACGGCATGGCTGCTCACGGCGATGCCGATCGCCAGCGCCGCCACGGCCGCGGCCGCCGCCAGCGAGGCCAGGAACCCCGTGCGCCGGTGCCGGCGGGCCGGGTCGCTGGCCGGCCGGGACCAGTCGGCACGTTCGAGCTGTGCGACGAGCCGCTCCCTGTATCCGGGCCGGTGGGCGGGGGTACCCAGGCCGGCAAGCGCGCTGACCAACTCGTCATCGCGATGCGCGTTCATCGATCCTCCTCGACGAGAGAAGCCGGGCGCAGACTCCTGCGCAGGGCGGCTTTGGCGTGGAACAGCCGGGATGCAACGGTGCCCTCGGGCACGCCCAAGATCTGACCAGCGGTCTTGAGGTCGTAGCCCTGCTCCAGGACGAGCAGCACGGTGACCCTGTGCGCCGGCGAGAGGCTCGCGAGCGCGCCGGCCAGCTCGAGCCGGCGGATGACGTCCTCGGCGGGGTCGGCGTTGCCGCGTTCGGCGGAAGGGATGACAGGACTGTCAGGTGGTCGCCCGTGCTCCTCGCCGGCGAGCGGGACCATTACGGGACCGCGACTCCGTAGCCTGTCGATGCAGGTCGTGTAGGTGATGCGGTGCAGCCAGGTGCCTATGTCGGCGTCGCCGCGGAAGGTCCGCAGGGCGAGATATGCCTTCAGCGCGGCGTCCTGCATCGCGTCGTCCATGAGGTCGACATCGCCGAGCACGCGGAAGGCGAGAGCACGCAGGCGCGCGTCGTAGATGTCCAGGATGGTCGCGAAGGCTCCCGGGTCTCCCCCGAGAGCGGCTGCGAGCACTGAGGGAGGTGTCTCGGGCGGCGCGTCAGTCACGACGGTCTCGCACTCGGGCATCCCCAATCTCCGACGGCGTCCCATACTACCTTTGACGGCCGCCGCGGCCGCAGCCTTCAATGCGAGGCGCGGGATCCGGGTCCGAGTCCCCGCGCTGCGGCACCGTGAGCGGGATCCGGGCCGCATCGGCGCGCCAAGCCGACACCAGGAAGAGGAGAAGAAGATGGCTGGCGAGGAAGGACTCGAACCTTCAATCCCCTGATCCAGAGTCAGGTGCCTTGCCAATTAGGCCACTCGCCAGCGGTGCCCGAGGGGCAGGCAGAGTGTACCGCGAGTCGGCGTCCACGCTCAACCGTGCAACGGGCGGGAGTCAGGCCGGCCCCGGCGCGCCCGGCCTCGAGAGTCAGGCCCCGTCCGCAGCCGTCAGGCCGTGTCCTGCCGCCCCTGCGCCTGCAGCTTCGCCCAGGTGTCCCTGAGGGTGAGCGTCCTGTTGAACACGAGCGCGCCGGGCGCCGAGTCGGAGTCGGCGCAGAAGTAGCCGAGGCGCTCGAACTGTACGGTCTCGCCGGCCGGCAGGCCGGCGAGTGACGGCTCCACGACGCAGTCCCGGAGCACCGTTTCCGAGTCCGGGTTGAGGTCGTCGAAGAGGTCGCGGCCGTCGGCGCCGGGGTACGGGTCGCGGAAGAGATGATCGTAGAGCCGGACCTCGGCGGGCACGGCGTGAGCGGCCGACACCCAGTGCAGGGTCGCCTTGGGGCGGCGGCCGTCGGGAGCGTCGCCGCCGCGCGTGGCCGGGTCGTAGGTGCAGCGCAGTTCCACGACCCGGCCCGCCGCGTCCTTGACGACCTCGCGGCAGGTGACGAAGTACGCGGAGCGCAGCCGCACCTCGCGGCCGGGAGCCAGGCGGAAGAACTTGCGCACCGGCTCCTCCATGAAATCGTCGCGCTCGATCCAGAGCTCTCGCGCGAAGGGCACCCGGCGGCTCCCGGCGGACGGATCCTCCGGGTTGTTGGGCACCTCCATCTCCTCGACCTGGCCCTCGGGGTAGTTCTCGATGACCACCTTGAGCGGGTCCAGCACGGCGAAGCGACGCGACGCCTCGCGGTTGAGCACGTTGCGCACCGCGTGCTCCAGCATCTCCACCTCGAGGACGCTTGGCGGCCTTTGCGACTCCGGCCATGGTCACGAAGTCGCGGATCCCCTCGGCGGGGAATCCCCGCCGGCGCAGAGCCGAGAGCGTGGGCATGCGGGGGTCGTCCCAGCCGCGCACGTGGCCCTCGTTGACCAGGCGCAGAAGGACGCGCTTTGAGAGCACGGTGTGCGTGAGATTGAGCCGCGCGAACTCGATCTGGCGCGGGTGCGACGGCACCGGCAGGTTGTCGATGAGCCAGTCGTAGAGCGGCCGGTGGCCCTCGAACTCGAGGGTACAGATGGAGTGCGTGATGCCCTCGATGGCGTCCGACTGCCCGTGGGCGAAGTCGTAGGTCGGGTAGACGCACCAGGCGCCGCCGGTGCGCGGATGCTCCGCGTGGAGGATGCGATACAGGACCGGGTCGCGCAGGTTGATGTTGGGCGACGCCATGTCGATGCGCGCGCGCAGCACGCGAGCTCCATCGGGGAACTCGCCGGCGCGCATGCGCGCGAAGAGGTCGAGGCTCTCCTCCGCGGGCCGGTCCCGCCACGGGCTCTCCCGGCCGGGCTCGGTGAACGTGCCGCGGTGCTCGCGGATCTCGTCGGCGCTGAGGTCGTCCACGTAGGCCTTGCCGGCCCTGATCAGATCGATGGCCCACTCGTAGAGTTGCTCAAAGTAGTCCGAAGCGAAGTAGAGGTGCTCGCCCCAGTCGAACCCCAGCCAGCGGATGTCGGCCTCGATGGCGTCGATGTACTCCTGCTCTTCCTTCATCGGGTTGGTGTCGTCGAAGCGCAGGTTGTAGCGCCCGCCGTTCTCAAGGGCGATGCCGAAGCTGAGGCAGATCGCCTGCGCATGCCCGATGTGGAGGTAGCCGTTCGGCTCCGGAGGGAAGCGGGTGACGATGGTCTGGTGCCGCCCCTCGCGCAGGTCGGCGGCGACGATCTCGCGGATGAAGTCGCTGCGCTCAGGCGTGGATGGTGTCTCCGTGCTCACGGAGGCGAGGATAGCACAGGGCTGCGTGCTACCTGCTTCGTTGCTCGCGCGCTGCCGCTTCTCTGCACTCAGGCTCGGCACGGACGTCGATCCATTGAGAGGTGCATCATGGCCCTAGTCCGGCCATCTGTCTGACCGCGTTCTCCGCACGGGCGCGTCTGAGCTTTCGGCCACACTGGTGATCGTTGGGTCGAGCGGGCGGGTACGCTGAGCCGGAGACGTCTTGAAGCGCGACGTGTGGAGGGCGACATGGACGACATGTGGACGGCGAAGCAACTCCCGGACCTGAGCGGCAAGGTCGCTGTGGTCACGGGCGCCACCGGCGGTATCGGCGGGCCGGTGGCGCGCGAGCTCGCGCGGGCGGGTGCCGCTGTCGTGGTCGCCTCGCGCGACGCCGGACGCGGCGCGGCGGCGGCCGGCGTCATCCGCGCCGCCGCTCCCGACGCGAGCGTCGAGGTCGAGCCCCTGGACCTCGCCAGCCTCGCGTCGGTGCACGACTTCGCGGACCGCTTCGCGGCCGCGCACGACGGGCCGGACGTCCTCGTCAACTGCGCCGGCGTGATGGCCCTGCCGCAATCGCGCACCGCGGATGGGTTCGAGCTTCAGTTCGGCGTCAATCACCTCGGGCACTACGCCCTGACCGGCTTGCTGATGCGCGGCATGAAGGACCGGAGTGGCGCGCGCGTCGTCACCGTGAGCAGCCTCAACCACAAGTGGGGCCGGATCGACTTCGAGGACCCGCAGCAGGACCGCGGCTACAAAGCATGGCGCGGCTACAACCAGTCCAAACTGGCCAATCTGCTGTTCGCGTTCGAGCTGGACCGCAGATTGCGGGCGGCGCACGCGGCCGCCGAGAGCCTGGCGGCGCATCCGGGCTACTCGGCCACGGCCCTGCAGGCGGGCATCGGCGACGGCCTGCAACGCCGCTTCTTCCTCACCACCAACCGTCTGTTCGCGCAGAGTCCGGAGATGGGCGCCCTGCCGGTGCTCTATGCGGCCGCGGCCACGGACGTGCCCGGCGGGAGCTACATCGGGCCGGGCGGCGTGGGCGAAGCCCGCGGCTACCCGGCTGTGGCTCTGGCGAGCGCCGCGGCCCGGGACCCCGCCCTGGCGGCGCGGCTCTGGGAGCTGTCCGAGCGGCTCACCGGCGTGAGCTTCCTGCTCTAGAGTCTGGTGCGGCGGCGGCGGACGGCGGGCATGCCGCCGTGGGCAAGCACGGCGCGAGCAGCGCCGGCCGGCACGCCGCGAACGGAGGCAGCCCGCCGCCACCTCACGGCGACCTCGGGAGCACGCTCGCCTGCATGCTGTCGATACCGGTCGCACCGGCCGGGAAGGGCGGGTTGGACACCGTCGTCTGCAGCTTCCCGGCGCCGTCGTAGGCGCGCACCTTGAACACGTGCTCGCCACTCTGGAACGGCCACTCGTAGCGCCAGATCACCCAGGTGAGGCCGGAGAGCGGCGGCCGCAGCTCGGCCGCTTCCCACGGCCCTTCGTCGACCTGCACCTCGACCTTGGAGATGCCGCGGTCGCCGGCGTCGGCGATGCCGCCGACCGGTACGTAGGTGTGGCCGGCGCGCATCTCCACCGCGTCGGTCGCGACCGTGTCGATGACCGAGGTCGTCCTGCGGACCGCGTTCGCGTCCCATCCGCGCCTCACCCAATAGCCCGGGATCCACTGCGACACCAGGACGATGTCGGTGATCCACTTGGGCTGCTTCATGCCGTAGACGTCGGGGACGTAGACGCGCAGCGGAAAGCCGTGCTCCTGCGGCAGCGGGCGGCCGTTCCAGTCGTAGACCAGCAGGAGCCTCGGGTCGTTGTGGATCGTAGCGAGGTCCACCGCCTCGTCGAAGCCGTCGGCCGTGAGCAGGTGTGCGTAGCGCGCCCCGGCCTGAGGCGCAGCGGCGGCGAGGACGTCGCGGAAGGACGGCCCGGTCCACAGCGTGGTCCCGATCAGCGGCCCGCCGACCGGATTGGAGATGCACTCCAGCGTGATGAACTCCTCGCGCGCCCGGTAGCCGGACCTGAGCTGATCGAGCGTGAGGGCCAGCGGCTTGGCGACCATGCCGCTGATGCGAAGCCGCCAGGTGGAGGCGTCGACGGCGGGCGGCGTGAGATCGATGTCGACCCGGTAGAACTCCGGCACCGGCGTGTACTCAGCCCGCGTGCCGGGGACCGGCTTGACCGTCGACCCGGCGTTGGGGAACGGGATCGGCGCCTTGACCAGAGGCGTCGGCGCCGGCCCGGCGGCGACGTTGAGGATCTCGGCGAGCTCGGCGCCGAGCACGACGAACGTCGCCGCGAGGCCGCCCATGCCGATCACGAACCGCCGCCGGCTCAGCCGGACGACCTCGACGGTCGGCGGGGTGGTGGCTCGCGCGGCGGGCTGCGGCGTGGCGGGCTGCGGCGCGACGGCCGGCGGCGTGGCGGGCTGCGGCGCGACGGCCGGCGGCTCAGCCGGCGCCCCGACAGTGGACGCCGGCTCCGGCAGCCCGGCCGCGGCGGTCGCTGCGGTCGCGGGGTACGCGTACAGGTACATCCGCGCCAGCGCCCAGGCCCACAGCTGGAATGCGCCGAGCACCCAGAAGACGGTGAACAACGTCCCGAGCTGCGTCGTCGGCCTCGCTTCGACGAAGGTGAGCACGAGGCTGAAGAGGCCGAAGACGCCGCCCAGCGCCTGCGCGTACCGGCGCACACGGGTCTCGTCTGGCGTCCGCACCACGGCGAAGAAGACGAGCCCCGAGACGGCGCCCGCCGCAAACAGACTGGTCAGCGCGAGCGCCTGCTCGGTCGCTTTGGCCGTGTCCTTGATGTTCAGGCCGAGACCCTCGAGCACGCGCAGGGTCGTCTCGAGGCCGAAGATGACGAGCCGGCCGGGCAGCACCCTGATCAGCCATTCGAACACGGCGTAGGCGATCATGGGGAAGCCGAGGCGCGTGCCAGCGGCCAGCAGCCCCAGCAGGCCGGCGCTCGCCAGAGCGCCGGCGCCGAGGCCGACGAGCGCGCGTTTCGCCCAGCGCCGTTTCACGCATCCCCCGATCACCCAGTGCTGGGCCGGAGCCTACCCATCAGCGCGCCGATGCAGGCTGACGCGTCGTAGCCAGGCCGGAGCACCCCGCAGCGTGGACCGAGGCTGCGAGGGGTATCAGTCAGTGTCACCTTCGGAGGTGGACGATGCTTTCACTCAACTGGCTCTCGCGCCGCGCCGCGGCGATCCTCATCGTTTCGGTGCTCGTGCTGGCGACGGCCGCGATCCCCGCCTGGTGCGTCGCCACCGGCATGTGGTGGTGACCGCGAGTCGCGGGGCCAAAGGAGAAGACATGACCGCGACGCAGACCAAAGGGGCGGGGACCAAAGAGGACCCGTGGGTCCTCACCACGCCGCCCGGAAAGTCGGAATACTCCGCCTATCGCGACGAGGCGGCGGACCCGCCGGCCCTCGTCGTCATCGTCGGCAAGACCGAGCTGCGCTACCAGCTCCGCTGCCTCGACGATCTGCACGCTATGCTCGAGACCGCCGGCGACTGGGTGCCGCTCGGCAACGCCGATGAGCAGAAGCCGGCGGCCGAGGGCACGGTGGAGGCCTGGGGACGCTCGCCGGACAACCCGGTCGGCGGCTGGTACGGCCTCAAGAAAGGCCTGCGCGGCCGCTTCGCCAACTACGTGCCGCCGGTGATGGAGGCGCTGGGCCTCGCCGAGGTCGAGCACGAGGCGCGCAACAACCGCATGCGGGCGACCTAGCGCGTCGACGGCCGCCGGCCGCTAGCCAGCCTGGACGTGAGCCAGGCAGTCCGGCTGCGCACTCACGTACTCACGCAGCGAGACGGGCCGCTTCCCCGTGAGGCGGAGGACGTCGTCGGTGACCACGTCGAACTCGCCGGCGGCGATCGCCTGGTAGGAGGTCACCCAGCCCTCGACCTCCCAGTCGGGCGCGCCGTACACGGCACGGGACGCGTAGGCCTCCTCCTCGGTCTCGTTGCGAAACGTGACCGGCTTGCCGCTCAGCTCGCCCATCAGGCCGGCCGCCCGAGCGAGCGTGAACGCCTCGGGCCCGGTGAGGTCGTAGGTCCTCTCGTTGTGCTCGGCAGGTCCGGCGAGCACCGCGGCGACCGAAGTGGCAACGTCGCTGCGCATCACCGCGCCGACGCGGCCGTCACCCGCCGGCCCCTCGATCACGCCCTGGGCCGACACCATGGAGGGCATGAAGTCCATGTACAGGTTCATGCGCAGGAAGGTGAACTCAGCGGGACCTGCAACGCGGATGTGCTCCTCCGTCGTCCAGTGCTGGCGCGCCAGCGTGAACGTCGAGTCGGGCGCCGCCCCGAGGAACGACAGATAGACGATGCGCCGCACGCCGGCGGCGACGGCGGAGTCGACCGCGGTGAGGTGCTGGCGCACGCGGTCGGGGTGCTCGCGGCCCGGTACGAGGAACAGCGTCTCCACGCCCTCGAGCGCGCGCCGCATCTCCTCCCCGGCGCCGTAGTCGGCCGCTTCGCGGACCTCGGCGCCGGGAAGCTCCGGCGCGCGCGCCCGGTCGCGCACGATGAGGCGCAGGAGCAGGCCGCGTTCGGCGCAGAGCGCTGCCACGCGGCCGCCCACATTGCCGGTCACGCCCGTGAGCCCGATGAGTCCTTCCATGCCGCCGTCTCCCGCGTCCGTCTTTGAGCTTCCGCGTCGGTCCTTGAAACCGCGCACCAGCAGTCTTCCCACCCGGCCGCCACCGGTCACTCGAAACGACGATGCGCCGCGCGTCCGGCACGACGAGGAGGCGGCCGGCAAGCCGGCCGCCTCCTTGGTCTTCTCCGCCCTTCGGCTTTGGTCCACCGGACGAAGCTACGCGGCGCGGCAGCTCTCCTGCTCGCACCGCCGCAGCAGGAACGTGCGGTACTTCTGCATGTCGCGGTCGAGGTGCTCCTGGGCGCGGGCGATGTCCTGCTTGCGATCCACGCCCTTCTGCGGCGTGTACTGCAACTCCACCGATATCTTCGAGACCTTGTCGCCTTCCTTCTCGAAGGTCACCTCACCCGAATCGGCGTCCAGCTCGGAGAGCGAAGCCGAAACGTCGGCGAACCCCTTGGCGTAGCTTCCGTACAGCGAACGCCACACGAACTCACTCCACTCGAGATCGGCGAACCCTACGGGTACGTCCACCTCGATCGATGAACTCAAGACGGCCATGATGTCTCCCTCATGTGCGCCGTGCCCCGCGCGGGGATCGCGCGGGCTGCATGGGGGAGTGTTCCCCGCGAGGGGCGCCGTCTCACGGCGGCGCCCCTCGCGGATACCGGGCCGGGCCGCCTTCGGCGCCCGGCACGGGCTGCTTACGGCATCTGCGCCGGCAGCCCGTTGGCCAGATTGAGCGCCTGCGTGGCGCGCTGCGACGAGTAGCTGGTGAGGTACGTCGCCTGCGCGCTGCCGCTGAGGCCGGCCGCCGTGCTGTCGGTGGTGGACTGGGCGTTCGCGCAGTCGGTCTCGAACGCGCCGTAGGTGCTCCGCACCAGCGGGATGTAGTGCTTGTAGCGGATCTCGCCGCCGACCTTGCCGACCTTGTCGAGACTGTCCGCGACGGCGCGGAAGGACCCGTAGGCCGTCATGTTCGTCCACGCCGACGGCACGCTCGTGATCGAGTCGTACAACGGCACGTAGGCGTTGCCAGACCCCTCGGCAGAGAGAGTACGCCGGAGGCCGCACGATTCATAGATGGCTGGGGCCTACTCGGGCTGGGAGTCGGCGGGGGACTCAAGTGGAGTCCTTGCTGACTACGCGCCGGGTTCGACCAGTGCCGAGAGCATCTCTTCCCACAGAGCAAGAGCCCGTTGTGCGACGTCGCTCTTGGGCTCCAGCTGGAGCTGGATCGCCAGTCCATAGGGCGTCGCCGCTACGATCGCGGCAAGCGCCGCCTCGCGGTGGGTTCGGGGCGTGTCTCTTCCGTACAGTGCGTAGTAGGTCAGTGCGCGCAGCCAAGCCTGGAACCGGGCCTCACGGGCACGCAGTTCCTCGTCGCGCAGAATCGCCGGGAGAAGCTCGAAGAACGTCGTGAGGTCACCATAGCTGTCGAGCAGAGATTCCTGGACCTGGATCGTGTGTGAAGCGCGCGGCTCATCGCTGGGTAGGGACCGCGCGCGGCGTAGTAGGTTGGTGCGCAGGGAATACGTGCGCGCTTCGACCAGCGTCTGTACCAGTGTGCGCTTGTCTCCGAAGTAGTACCAGACCGATGAGCGCGGCTCGCCGGCCGCGCTGGCTACGGCATCCAGTGTCACGGCCGCAAGCCCCCTGCGGCGGAGTACCCGCTGTGCCGCGGCCAGGAGCTTGACTCCCATTGGAGCCAGGCTCGAGGCTGGATCAGTCCCTGGCTCAAGCAATCCCTCAACGGCGCCTGCCAGCGGCGTGACGTCAGGCGTGCCCGGCGCCGACTCTTCGCCCAGGTGCGCCTCGAGCAACTCCTGCCACAGCGCAAACGCGCCTTCGACAAGCGACTGGGCCTCGCCATCAATGGTGGCCAGCAAGGCCAGACCCTGCGCCACCGCCAGCTGCAGGCAGGCGAGTGGCTCGAGCTCATGCCGGGTCTCTTCATTGGCCCCCACGTACAGAAGCCCGATCTCGCGGTACCAATCGTAGAGTCGGGCTAGTCGCTGCCGCAGCTCCTTGTCACGCACGACATAAGGGAAGATGTCGAAGAATCGACGGAAGTTGCCGCCCTCCAGCGCGAAGCGCCGCTGCATGCCGACGAGAGCCGCGATCCTCCGACCGGGCCCAGCGGGAACGTGGCCGGCCTGGCTGACGAGTTCCACGTCGGCGTCGTGCCAGAGAGAGTCGGCGAGCACAGCGACAAGGCCGTTCTTGCTACCAAAGTGGTAGGCGATGAGCGACTTGTGCTCTTCTGCCTCGTCTGCGATGCGCTGCAGTGTGAGACCGGAGAACCCGTCACGGTCCAGCAGGCGTTGGGCGGCTGCGAGCAGACGCTGCGCCGTCGGTGGCAAGTTCGCGAGAGGGTCGTCGAGCCGGACCCAGCCGCTGTGGCCAAAGCCGAATGCGTCGAGCAGGGAGACACCGACCAGGCCGCTCGCCTTGCGCGCGAAGGCTCGTTCGCTAGACACGCTTCGCCCTGACTGCCCATCGCCTCGTGCCCGGCGACCCCGGGTCCAGAAGACGAGCGAGGGCTCGCTGCCCAGGGCCATGAGACGCACCTCGCATCGCATCACTCCCCTATCGTCCCCGACCACCGTCTCATTGACCAGTCAGCCAGAATCATGGGGAGTATCGACCGGCAGGAACGGGTTGTCAATCGGGCGAGCGGCGGCGCGCAAGCTGGTCCCGCTCTCGCTCTCGGCGGCCTCATTCTCAGCCGATGAACCGAACCGCAGAAGTGGCATTGACAACCCGCGGACCCGGGTGAATACTTCGGCAATCTTGGCTGACCGGTCAACACGACCGGACGCGATGGGGGAATGAAGGAGTGATGCCATGGGCGATCCGCCTGGGGACTCCGCGAAACCGGACCCCGCTTCTCTTCTCGGTCAAGCGATGCCTGGCCACACGCCAGGTTGTCAGGGGGCGATATGGCTGAAGAGCTAGCGTTTGCGCGCAAGGCCAGCGGTCTCGTGCGCGGACTCTCGTTGTGGGACGCGTTCGGCATAGGGCTGGCCGTGATCCAACCCATCTACGCCATCTGGTACTCCGTGCAGGTCGGCCTGGGGCTCTTCCCCGGCGGCAACCTGATCATTGCCACCCTCATCTCCGCCGTGACCTGCGGCATCTGCGCGCCGGTCGTCTGGGGCATCCTCGGCGCCTCCATGCCGCGCAGCGGCGGCGAGTATGTCTTCAACTCGCGCATCATCAGCCCGGCCATCGCGATGGGCGCGAGCTTCGCCAACGTCATCGCCATCACGTACTGGAACATCTTCATCTCGACCTGGATCGCGAGCCCGGCGCTCGCCATCCTCGGCCAGTACATGGGCTGGACGTGGCTCAGCGACTTCGTCGCCAGCAAGGCCGGGATCGTGACGCTCACGACGCTCTGCTTCGCGCTGTCGTTCCTGGCCGTGGCCTTCGGGATGAGCGTGTTCCGCGTCATCCAGCGGCCGTTCATCATCGTCGGCATCGGCGGCCCGGTCATCCTCGCTATCGTGCTCTCGTTCTGCTCCAAGGCGAGCTTCATCAAGCACTGGAACACGCAGGCCATCAAGTACCACTCGCTCGACTACCACGCCTTCATCGGCGCGGTCGGCAAGGCGGCCGGATCGGTGATGCCCACCACCTGGAGCTGGGGCGACACGATCGGCCTCACGACGGGCGTGTTCTACCTGTTCATCTACGCCTACGCGCTCGTGTACCTGAGCGGCGAGGTCAAGCGCCCGGACAAGACCGTCCTCAAAGCGAGCTGGATGGCCGTCCTGGTGCCGACCATCCTCGGCCTTTGGACGTTCTTCGGCCTCTACCACATCGCCGACTTCCAGTTCCTCAGCGCCGCCGCGTACAACGATCTCTTCGGCGGCGTGCAGGGCTACAACATGCCTTACTCGTCGAGCTACATGACACTCTCCTGGCTGGCATCGGGGAGCGCCTGGATCATCGCGCTCGTCGCCTCGCTCACGTTCGCGCTCACGAGCTACTGGCTGATCGTCGTCGATCTCCTGCTCGTGCCGCGTGCGATGTTCGCCTGGGGCATGGATCGCATGGGCCCCAAGTGGTTCACGGACCTGAGCCCGCGCTGGGCCTCCCCGATCAAGCTCTACGGCCTCATCACGATCATCCAGATCATCCTCACAGCCGGGTATGTGTTCTGGTTCCAGAGCGAGCTCACGGGCCTCGTCGCCGGCGGCCTGCAGCTGGTCTCCGTGTTCCTGATCACCGGTATCTCGGGTGTCCTGTTCGCCTACCGCAAGAAGGTCAAGGGCATCTGGGATTCGTCGCCGTACAAGAACTGGAAAGTGGCGGGGATCCCGTACATCACGATCGCGGCCGTCGTCTACGTGGCCTACATCCTGGTCCTTCTCTACTACGCCTTCTTCGATACGCGCACGCGCGACATCACCGGCAAGAAGACGATCATCTTCGTCATCGTGTGGGCGATCGGCATCGCCTGGTACTACATCTGGAAGGCCCGCAGCAAGAAGGTCGGCGTCGACGTCGCCATGACCTACGGCGAGCTGCCGCCAGAGTGACCCCGCGCGGGTTGCCGCTCGCCCGGACGTACGTCCAGGGGCCGGCCGGAGCGTATGCTTCGGCCGGCCCTTGTCGCCGGGCTCGCACCTATGAGGCGGGCCCCGGCTAGACATAGCCGGCGGCGCGCACCCGCCGCCAAGACCCGACGGCGCCGCCAAGGAGGACCGCATGGACCATGAACCCCGACCCGGATCGGCGCTGGAAGAGCAGGTCGTCGCGCGCGTGCGCGAGGGACGCGACGAGTTGGTCGGCATCCTCACCGACCTCGTCGCGTTCGACACGACCGCGCGCCTGCCCGGCGACCCGGCGCGCGACGAGGCCGCCTGTCAGGCGTACCTCCGTGACCTGCTGGTGCCGGCGGGCGGCGAGGCCGACCTGTGGGAGCCCGAGCCGGTCGGCCTTCACCATCCCCTCCTCCCGGATGGCCTCGACTTCGCCGGCAGGCCGCAACTCGCCGTGCGGCTCCGTGGCGAGGGTGGCGGCCGCAGCCTGCTACTCAACGGCCACATCGACGCCGTGTCCGCCGAACCGATGACGCAGTGGACCAGCGACCCCTTCAGGGCAGAGATCCGCGGCGGCCTGCTCTACGGCCGCGGCAGCTGCGACATGAAGGGCGGTATCGCCGACTCGCTCTTCGCCCTGCTCGTCCTGCACCGGCTCGGCGTACGCCTGGCCGGGGACGTGGTCTTCTGCACCAACACCGACGAGGAGTCGAGCGGCGCCGGCTCCTACGCGTGCGTCGAGCGTGGCGTGAAGGCGGATGCCGGCCTCTGCGCCGAGCCCACCGAGTTCGACACCTGGATCGCCTGCCGCGGCGCCGTCAACGCGACCATCACCATCGAGGGCCGCACCGGCCACGCCGAGATGGTCCATCCGGGCTGGCGAGAAGGCGGCGCCGTCAACGCGATCGAGAAGCTCTGCATCGTCCTCAATGCGCTGCGCATCGTGCGTGAGGACTGGCGCGCCCGCGGCGACTACGCGCACCCCCTCTTGAGCCCCGGCGACATCGTGCCCACGGTCGTCCGCGGCGGCGAGTGGATGGTCACCTATCCCTCCTCCTGCGAGCTGACCCTCGACCTCCAGTACCTCCCGGCGCAGGTGGACGAGCAGGGCACCGGCCAGGCGGTCTTCCGCGAGGTGGAGCGCTACGTCAACGCGGCTGCCGCCTCCGACCCCTGGCTCGCGGAGCATCCACTCCGCTGGGACTGGCCCGGCGACATCGTGCCCGCCGAGGTCCCGGTCGACGCCCCGATCGTGCTCGAGGCGCTGCAGGCCGGGGCGGACGTCGGGCACCCCGGCGGTATCAAAGGCCTGGATTCCTGGCACGACGCCGCCATGTTCACGCGTCGCGGGAGGACCCCGACGATCTCCTTCGGTCCCGGCGGGTTCCGCACGGCGCACACGATCGACGAGTGCGTGCCGGTGGACGATCTGGTCGACCACGCGGCGGCGGTCGCGCTCGCCGTCATGCGCTGGTGTGGTGTGGCCGGCTAGGTCCCAGCCGGCGTGGCCAGCCGCGACGCAGTTCCGTCAGGCGACCTGGATGGAGCGCTTGGACAGGCCCAGCCAGTAGCCGCTGATCGGCGTGACCATTTCGGCGTCGCCGCCGGCGCCGAGCGTCACGAACAGCGGCACGAAGTGGTCGGCCGTCGGGTGGGCGTAGCGCGCCGAGGGCTCGCCGCGGTACGCGGCGAGCCTGTCCAAGTCCCGCCGAGCCAGCGTGTCGGCAGCCCACTCGTCGAACTCACTTGACCATGCCGGCGGCGCGGCATCGGTGCGGTAGTCACGCAGGAACGGCAGGCCGTGGGTCAGGAAGCCGCTGCCCATCACGAGCACGCCCTCGTCACGCAGCGGCCGCAGCGCGGCGCCGAGCTCGAGCAGCTTCCACGGGTCGAGCGAGGGCATGGAGAGCTGCAGGACCGGCACGTCGGCCTCCGGATACATCACGAGCAGCGGCACGTAGGCGCCGTGATCGAGGCCACGCTCCGGCCGCTCGGCGACCGGCCCCAGGGGCTCAAGGAGCGTGCGGACCTGCGCCGCCAGTCCGGGAGCCCCAGGCGCAGCATAGGTGGCGCGATAGTAGCGCTCGGGGAAGCCGTAGAAGTCGTAGATCAAGGGCGTACCGGTGCGGGTCGCCCCCAACGAAGGAGGCGCCGCTTCCCAGTGGGCGGACACCACGAGGATGGCGCGCGGGCGAGGCAGGGCGCGCGCCCACGCCGCCAGCTGGACGACCCAGAGCGGGTCGTCCACGAGCGGCGGCGCTCCGTGCCCGAGGTAGATCGCCGGCATGCGGCCTGCGGCCGTGCCGGCCTCCGCCGTGCTCGCGACGGCCTCGGCCGCGCTCGCCAGCTGCACATCGTCGAGGATCACTGCCGGAGGCAGAAAGGCGTCGTCCATGGGAGACCTCGCCGTGTCGGGTGGTTCGTCCTAGGACGCCGGGGAGTCCGGCGCCAGGATCCGTTCGAGAGTGGCGCGCGCCGCTGCCGCTTCGTCCGCGGCGACGCGCGTTCCGATCAGCCTCTCCAGGCCGTCCTCGAGCAGCGGCGCGGCCTCGGCCAGCACGCTCCGCCCGGCCGCGGTGAGCTCCGCGGAGACCCCGCGCCGGTCCTGCTCGCACGGGCAGCGCTTCACCAGACCGCGCCGCTCGAGCCGGTCCACGAGGCGCGTGACAGCCGTGCGGTTCACGAGCAGCGACTCGCCGATCTC
The DNA here is from genome assembly GCA_963829205.1 of uncultured Thermoleophilia bacterium. Classification (GTDB taxonomy): domain Bacteria; phylum Actinomycetota; class Thermoleophilia; order UBA2241; family UBA2241; genus CAIXSE01. The sequence goes on along the minus strand of CAWHHT010000012.1, from coordinate 1,221,841 downwards.
GCTCATCCGTAGCCTGCCGCCAGGCGCCCAGGACAGGTTGAGGAGCACGTCCACCTCGGGCAGCGAGAGCCCAAGGTCCGCCTCGGTGCCGGCGTCGAGCGCCGCCTGCAGCGTCTTGCTGGTCCTGACGACCGCGGCGAACAACCCGACGAGGTCCGGGCGCTTTGGGAAGGTCGGTGAGCTCACAGCCTGGCTTGTACCCAAGTTTCAGATGAAACTATCGCGACCGGGACTACTCCCCGCCGCGACGACGGGGCCTCACGTTGCGTCGTGACGGCCGCCTACACGTGCACGTCGCGGCGCTCGAACAGCACCAGTGACGCGAGCAGCAGGATGGCGGAGGTCCCGAGCAAGACCACGAGCGACACCGCGCTCAGGCTCTGGCCGAGCGGCGAGGCGCCGCCCGAGTAGTGGAACAGCGAGAGGTAGCGCAACGGCTTGATGGTCTCGTTCATGCCGGCGATCGTGTTGAGCAGATACATCACGAGGCCCACGCCGGCGCCGGCGGCGACGCTGGCCTGGCGCTTGCCCGTCGCGGCGCCGACGGCGTAGGTGACGCTGCCGACCGCGAGGCCGAGCAGCGTCAGGCGCACGAACGCGGCCGCGAGCGCGCCGGCGCCCACCGGCGTGCCGGCGATCCTCGTGGCGACGAACAGCGACAGCCAGAAGGCCACTCCCAGCACGACCACGACGACGGTCATGGCGCCGTACTTCTGCAGCGCCAGCCGGCGCCGGCCGACCGTGTGAGCCAGCAGCAGGCTGAGCGTGCCGCTCTCCTCCTCGCCGGCGAGCGCACGGGCGGCGATCGACACGGCGAAGGCGATGAACACGATCGGGCCCAGCCACGAGAGCAGCTCCACGTTGACGTAGCCGACCGGCGACGAGAAATCACCGCCCGGGCCCAGGAAGGCGGCGCGCACGGCCGCCGGCAGGTTGTTGATGTAGCCCTGCAGGGCGCCGGCGCTGTGCCGGATGCTCGGGTAGATGGACATCAGCAGCGCCACATAGAAGGCCACACCCGCCGCCCACATGATCAGCGGGCGCAGCTGGTCGCGAAGGCCCTTGAAGAAGGCGTCACGAAGCATGATCGCCTCCTTCCTCGCGCGGACGGGCTCCCGGGGCCGCTTCAGCCTCCTCGGCCTCAGCGGCGTCGGCCTCGTCGGCGTCGGCGTAGAACGTCATGAAGACGTCCTCGAGGTCCGGCAGGCGGCTCGTGAGGTCCAGCACCGGGTACTGGCTCAGCTTCTTGACGACCGGGTCCAGCGAGCCCGCGACGGTGAGGCGGAGCGTCGCCGCGCCCTTGCCGTTGACCGACACGTCGGTGACGCCGGGGACGCCTGCGAACGCCGCCGCTGGCACCGGCGCGGCGAACACGATCTCGAGCTCGCGCACCGCACGGCCGGTCAGGCTGGCGACGTCCTCGAGCGCGATGAGCTCGCCCTCGCGGATGAAGGCGACGCGGTCGCAGACGCGCTGCACCTCGGGCAGCACGTGGGACGACAGGAACACCGTCTGCCCGGCGTCGCGCGCCTCGTCGACGAGCGCGTAGAACTCGTGCTGCACCAGGGGGTCGAGGCCCGAGGTGGGCTCGTCGAGGACGAGCAGCTCGGGCCGGTGCATGAAGGCCTGGATGAGCCCGAGCTTGCGCTTGTTGCCGGTCGAGAGGTCGGCCACCTTGCGCGTCAGGTCGCAGTCGAGCCGCTCGCAGAGCGACGTCACGACGTCCCAGTCGACGCCGCCGCGCAGGTTGGCGAGGTAACGGAGCGTCTCCTGGCCGGTAAGGGCCGGGTACAGACTGAGCTCACCGGGGAGGTAGCCGCTGCGCGCCTGGATCGCCAGCGTCTCGCGGTGGCTGTCGCGGCCGAGGACGAGGGCGCGCCCGGACGTCGGGCGGATCAGGTCGAGGAACAGACGCAGCGTCGTGGTCTTGCCCGCGCCGTTGGGGCCGAGGAAGCCGAAGACCTCGCCGGCGCCGACCTCGAGATCGAGGTCGACGATGCCACGCGCCTTGCCGTAGTACTTGGTGAGTCTCGAGGTCTCGATGGCGGCGCTCACGGCGCGCCCCCCGGGCCCGCGGCCAGGGCGCGCCGCAGCGTCTCGTAGTCGTAGATGCCGAGGCTGCCGGGACGCGCCCCGAGGATGCGCTCGATCACGTACTCGGAGGTGTGGAGCTTGGCGATCACGATCTCCGCTCCCGCCGCGTCGCCGCAGGCCAGCAGCGTCGTGGCCAGCGGCTGGCTCATCCCGCGCCAGAGCCACACGACGGCCTCCGCCGCCCCGTCCGGGTCGGCCGTCTCGAAGAGCCCTTGGGCCACCCCCCCGGCGATGACCCCGGCCAGCATCCTCTGCAGCGCATCGAGGTCGCGATCCATGTAGCGCTGCCGTAGGGCGTTGTTGGCGTCTGAGAACAGCGACTTCATGACCGCGTAGACAACGTCCCAGTTCTCCACCTTCCAGTCGGAGAACGTGTCGATGATCACGCGTAGCTTGGCCAAGGCGTCGCCGCCGCATTCGGCAAGTCGCTGCTCAGCTTCGGCGACGAGCAGGCCCGACTGGCGCTCGATCAGCGCGTCGAGCAGCGCGTCCTTGGAGGCGAAATAGTGGTAGAAAGTGCCCTTGGCGACCCCGACCTCCTCGGTGATCGCCTGCACGGAGACGTTGTCGTAGCCGTGCTGCGCGAACAGCGCCATGGCCGTATCCAGAAGCTCCGCGCGGCGCTCGCCCGCCTCTTTCACCACTCGCGGCGACATGCTTCCTCCAGTCAACGTGGCGCTCACGGCACCATGACCGACCGTCGGTCAATTATACCGACCGACCGTCAGTCAGTAAACCCTGTAGGACCGATGCTCATCGCCCACTGGAACGGCCCCGCGGGCAACATACGCCGACCATTCGCGCGCGCGTTCGCGCCGCACGCTCGGCACACGCGCGGCCGCGGAGGCCTCCGGGCTCCGCGGTCGATTATGTTCGAACGTGTTCGGACCCTTGACAGCGAGCCTCCGCTCTTACTAAATGGCGAACAAGGAACGCGTCCGGGGGACGCTTCGTCTAACAGGGGGTGTCATCGTGGCAGACCAGCCTTCCGCTCCACCGCCGGCCCATGAACTAGAGTCAGGACACCAAAGACCTGCACGCATGGGGTACGCGCAGGAGCTCAACCGAAGCATGAGCAAGTTCTCCAACTTCGCGGTGTCGTTCACGATCATCTCCATCCTCTCGGGCTGCCTGACCCTGTACGGCTACGGCCTCCTGCACGGCGGCCCGCCGGTCATGCTCTGGGGTTGGCTGCTCGTGGGCGGTCTCGTGATCCTTGCCGGCATGTCGCTGGGCGAGATCTGCTCGGCCTTCCCGACCGCAGGCGGCCTCTACTACTGGGCCGCCAAGCTGGCGCCCGGCAACAGCGCCCCGATCTGGTCCTGGTTCACCGGCTGGTTCAACCTCCTCGGTCAGGTCGCCGTCACGGCCGGCATCAGCTTCGGGTGCGCCTTCTCGATCTCGGCGTTCCTCAACATCTGGACGGGCAACGCCTATTGGCTGTCACCCGGGCACACCATCGGCATCCTCGCCATCGTGCTCTTCATCCAGGGTCTGCTGAACACGTTCAGCGTGCGCCTCGTGGCGCTCCTCAACGACGTGTCCGTGTATTGGCATCTCGTGGGCGTGGCCATCATCTTCATCCTGCTCTTCTGGGCGCCGACGTCCGGCAGCCATCAGACCGCCGGGTTCCTCTTCGGTAGCGCCGGCTGGGACGCGTTCAAGGGTCTCTCGGGGTTCTCGATCCCGCTGTACGTGTTCCTCATCGGCCTCCTGAACGCGCAGTACACGTTCACCGGGTACGACGCCTCTGCCCACGTCTCCGAGGAGACCATCGACGCACGCATCTCGGCGCCGAAGGGCATCGTCAACTCCATCTGGATCTCGCTGATCGCCGGCTTCATCCTGCTGGTGGCCGTGAGCTTCGCCATCCCGCACGCCTTCCCGGTCACCATCAGCGGCACGGTCTACAAGGACTACGCTTCCATCGCGACCGACCTCGTGCCATGGGCGACGATCTTCATCTTCGCCGCCGGCAAGACCATCGGCCTGCTGCTCATCCTGGTGGTCATCGTGGCACAGTTCTTCTGCGGCATGTCGTCGATCACCGCCAACTCGCGCATGGTCTACGCGTTCTCGCGCGACGGCGCGGTGCCCCTCCACGACTTCTGGCATCATGTGAGCAAGCGCCAGCACGTCCCGACCCGCACTGCTTGGTTCGGAGCTGTCGGAGCCTTCATCCTCGCGGCACCATACATGTACAACGCTGCGGCCTACTACGCCGTGACCTCGATCGCGGTCGTCGGCCTCTACATCTCCTACCTCACGCCGGTGTTCCTGCGCCGTATCAATCCTAAGGCGTTCACGCCTGGACCCTGGGTGCTCAGCAAGACGTGGGGGCCGATCATCAACTGGATCGCCATCATTTGGGTGGTCTTCATCTGCATCCTGCTGATGCTGCCGCAGTACACCCCGATCACGCGCCTGAACTTCAACTACGCGCCGATAGCGGTGCTCGTGGTCATCGGCTTCGCCGGCATCTATTGGCTGGTCTCGGCCCGCAAGTGGTTCACGGGCCCGAAGATCCAGGGTACTCCCGAAGAGCTGGCCGAGATCGAGCGCGACCTCAACGTGATCTGATCAGACCAAGAATGCTCGCGGCTTCGGCCGCGGACGAGACGGGGCGGGGAGCACAGCTCCCCGCCCCGTCTTTCTTTGTTCGCGGTCCTGCGGCACTCGTCGCTTCGACTTCCGCGGCGTACGCGACGCAGTCACGGCATTGGCCGGCGTGCTGCTCGTCTACGCCGCCGAACCGATGCTCACCTCTCCGCGCGCGGCCTGCCCTGCCGCCACGGCATCCGCGGACCCCTGCACCACGCTCACACCGTTCCAGAAGGCGACGTACCCAGCGATCTGCTCGGCCGCCTCTTTGGGCTGCGGGTAGTACCAGGCGGCACCGGCGTTGACGGCACCGTCGACAATCACATCGTAGTAGCTCGCGGTGCCCTTCCAGGGGCATACCGAGTGGCGGTCGGTCTCGCGGAAGTACTCGCTCTTGATCGAGTCCGGCGGGAAGTAGTGATTGCCCTCGACGACGATCGTCTCGTCGCTCTCGGCGAGCACAGCATCTTTCCAGATGGCGATCATGGTCGCCTCCTGCTGCAGGCCGTCACCTTCACTCCGGTGCGGCGTCACTGTCTTCTTGCACACGCAACTATGCCCAAGCCGAAACCTCACTTTGGGAGACGTGGGCTCGCGACGTGGGCTCGCGACACCCGGCGGGGAGGATCACACGAGGTAGCCGATGTCAGAGGTTGCAGTGGGGTAGGCCCAGACACTGTCCGCCACCTGATCCGCCGTCAGCCCGTTTCTCACCGCGAGCGCGAACACATTGATGACCTCCTCGGCGTTGGCGCCGAGCACGTGCGCCCCAAGCAGCTTGCGACTGCCCTTCGCGCGCATGACCTTGGCGGCGGCGTGGGTGAGCCCCAGGCGACGAGTGGTGAACCATGCGCTCATGTCGTTGCTCACGACCTCGACGTCGTCCCTCGCCTCTGCCTCCTCGGCTGTCATGCCGACGGCCGCCAGCGGCGTATCGGTGAAAGCGACGCTGGCCGTGGCTCGCGGATCGTACGCCGCATCCTGGCCGAGGATGGTCTTGGCGACCACGTCAGCCTGACGGGAAGCCGGAGGCGTGAGCGGGGGGCCCGCCGCTGCCGCGTCGCCGGCCGCGAAGACACGTGGATTGCTGACGCTGCGCAGCTGGGCATCGACCACGACGCCGTGGTCGCCGGCCTCCACGCCGCCAGCCGCGAGGTCGAGGCGGGCAAGGTCCGGGACGCGGCCCGCGCCGTGGACCACGAGGTCGGCGGCGATCGGTCCAGCCGAGGTCTGCACGGCGAAGGCGTCGCCTTCGCGCCGGACCTCGAGCGTCGGGGTGTCGAGCAGCACCGTGATGCCGATGCTCCGGTAACGCCCGACGAGCAGAGCGGCGAGGTCGGCGTCGAAACCCCTCAGCACCCTCGAGGACCGGTGCACGATGGTCACCTCGGAGCCGGCACGCCGCGCCAGCGCGGCGAACTCGAACGAGATGTAGCCGCCGCCCACGAAGACCACGCGCGGCGGCAGGTCGTCGAGCTCCATGAAGCCGTCGGCGTGCACAAGCAACTCCTCGCCGGGGATGCCCAATGGGCGCGGGATCGCGCCGGTGGCGATGACGATGACGCCAGCCTCCAGTGTGGTCCCGTCGACCGCCAACGCGTCGGGGCCGACGAACCTGGCTTCGCCGTGCAGCAGCATGGCACCGGCAGCGCTGAGACGCGCTTCTGTGCGCTGGGGAACGCCGGCCACGAATTCTCGCTTGCGGCGAACAAGGTCCGCCCACACGATCCGCGGCTCGCCCTCGAGACCGTGGCCTGCCAGGCCCTGCGCCCGGCCTACGGCCTCGGAAGCCGCCAACAGCACCTTCTTCGGGTCGCAGCCGCGCTGCGCGCAAGTGCCTCCGTACGGCACCCGGTCGATCACCGCGACCTTCAGACCAGCCGCAGCGCAGAGCGCAGCCACTGCGGCGCCGGCTATCCCGGTGCCGATCACGACGACATCGTGGTCATTCATGACAGGTTCCCTTCACTTGGCGATCGGAAGGCCACGGGTCGCGCGCCGAGGCGCGCCAGGCGCGGCCGGTCCTCGCCGCGTCGTCCCTTTGCGATTGTCGCCCGTATTCCCGAGGACCAGGGTCGCTACGCCTCCGCGACCGCCGGGTAGTCCAGCCCACCCAAGCCTGGCCGTTCCAGTACGCCCTGATCTGCTTCTTGCCCGCGTGAAGCTCGGGCTGCACGGACTCAGGCCGCAGCGTGCCGACAGGGGCGCTCACCGGGGAGAGAGCTGCCTCGGGCACGTTGAGTCGCGCTGCGTGCCTTCCATCTCGCGGCTCTGGCCGCGAACAGGGGACGGGGCGGGGAGCTGTGCTCCCCGCCCCGTCCTTCTTTGTTCGTGGCTCGCTCCGCCGCGACCGCCGCGCCGAGGCGCGGCGGTCGCGCGGCACGTACCGCGGCGCGCTGCTTGGTCAGGCAGCCGCGGCCGGGCGCTCTTCTCCGCCGGCCGCGAAGTACGCGGCGGCGGTCAGCGCGATCACGAACGGCGTGGCCAGCAGCGCCACCAGGCCGTTGGCGACGGAGCCGATCACGATCACGATGATGACCAGCGCCAGGTGCTGCCAGAAGCCGTGCTCGAGCACCATGTCCATGCTCGCCTTCATGGCGTCGCCCAGTCCCATCCGGCGGTCGACCATGAGCGGGAACACGTAGAGCCAGATCGTCGCCAGCAGCACGCCGCCGACGATGGTGATGGAGGCGAGACCGATCAGGATGCCGAGTACCAGGGCGGCGGCGAAGAACGACCAGAAGCGGTCCATCTGGCCGAACACATCCCCGACCTCGGCCGGCCTGCCCTCCCTCGCCCGCTTCACGACCATGCCGTAAAGGCCGGCGAAGAGCGGGCCGGCGAGGATGCCCAACGTGAGCACGCTGAGCACGACGGCGATGATGCCGCCGACGATCAGCGCGCCGATGTCCTTGACGAACAGGTCCCAGCCGCGCTTGAAGACCTGGCCGATGTCCAGGCCTGCTTGTGGGGCGTTCTGTGTGACGACGACGGTGCTCATTGTTCCTCCAGAGATGCGGTTTGCTCTGGACCAAGCCTAGCCACGGAGGCCGGCCGAGTCGTCACCCCGGCGGAGCAATCCGGGGTCAACTGCGAGGGCATCTTCGCCTCCGAGAGACGCCCCCTGCAGGGGTAGGCCCCTGGGGACGCCCTCATGGTTTGCCGGCTAACGGTTAGCGTGCTAACATTCTCGCCGTTCGTGCTCAAACCCCTCTCCCGTGAGGTACCGGTCGTTGGTCAAAGACGGCGCTGAACTCAGGATGGCGGTGCCGGATCTGCAGGGCGTCGACGACCTCTCGGCGCACGTGTTCCGCGCCTTTCTCGGCACGGCGCGCATGCATATGCAGCTGATGATGCGCTCGCTCGCCGACAGCCACACGCACCCCGGGCAGGCGATGTGCCTGCGCATGCTGTCGGTCAACGACGGCGTCTCACAGCGGGACCTGGCGGGCACGCTTCACGTGGCCCGGCCCACGATCACGAAGATGCTGCAGGGGATGGAGAAGGCCGGGCTCGTGGAGCGCCGCCCAGACGAAGCCGATCAGCGGCTCACGCGCGTGTACCTCACTGAAGCCGGCCGCGCCGCCGAGAAGCAGATGGGCGTCGCCGCCGCGGAGTACGTCAACGCGACCATCGCGACACTCCCCGAGGACGACCGGCGGGAGCTCGCGCGCCTCCTCGACGAGCTAGGCGCGTGCATCACAGCGGCGCTGGAGAAGCAGGAGGAGGAACACCAGTGATCCGCCTGCTGCGCACGGGTCTGCGTCCGTATCGGCTGTCGATCGTCTTCGTCGTCTTCCTCGTCCTCGTGCAGGTCATTACCAACCTCTACCTACCCACGCTCAACGCCGACATCATCAACAACGGCGTCGTCACAGGCGACACCTCGTACATCCTCAAGATCGGCGCCATCATGCTCGGGGTCACCATCGTCTACGTGATCGCCGCGATCTCCGCCGTCTACTTGGGCTCAAGGACCTCCATGGGGATGGGGCGCGACACGCGCAGCGCCCTGTTCCGCCGCGTGCAGGGCTTCTCCCAGGCCGAGATCAACCACTTCGGCGCGCCGTCGCTCATTACCCGCACCACCAACGACGTGCAGCAGGTGCAGATGGTGACGCTCATGATGCTCAACGTCGTGCTGCAGGCCCCGCTGATGGCTGTCGGCGGCGTCATCATGGCCCTGCGCCTGAACGTGCCGCTCTCGGCCGTCATCCTCGTCGCCATCCCGATCATGGGCGTCTTCATCGGCCTGATCATCCGCAAAGCCATGCCGCTGTTCCAGTCGATGCAGAAGAAGATCGACCGCATCAACCAGGTCACGCGCGAGTTCCTGAGCGGCGTGCGCGTCATCCGCGCCTTCGACCGCACCGGCTACGAGTTCGAACGCTTCGACCGGGCCAACCAGGACCTGACGCAGACGACCTTGGGCACGGGACGGCTGTTCGCGATGGTGTTCCCGGCCGTGACGCTGATCCTCAACTTCACGATCATCGCCATCATGTGGTTCGGCGGCAAGCAGATCTCCACCGGTTCCATGCCGATCGGCGACCTCACGGCCTTCATCCAGTACGTGTTCCAGATCCTCTTCTCGGTGCTCATGGCGACGTTCCTGTTCGTCATGGTGCCGCGCGCCGCGGTGTCGGCGGGGCGCATCATGGAGGTGCTCGACACCGAGCCGACCATCGTCGACCCGGAGACGCCGGCCGCCGACGTGCCGGTCACCGGGACGGTCGAGTTCCGCGACGTCGAGTTCCGGTACCCCGGCGCCGAGGAGCCGGTGCTCAGCGGCATCAGCTTCACGGCGCGCCCGGGCGAGACCACCGCCGTAGTCGGCAGCACCGGCAGCGGCAAGACCACGCTCATCAGCCTCATCCCGCGCTTCTACGAGGTCACCGGCGGCGCCGTGCTCGTGGACGGCGTGAACGTCCGCGACATGGCGCTGCAGGACCTGTGGCACAGGATCGGCCTCGTGCCGCAGAAGTCCTTCCTGTTCAGCGGCACGGTCGCGGACAACTTGCGCCAAGGCGACGAGGAAGCCGCCGACGAGCGGCTGTGGCACTACCTCGAGATCGCCCAGGGCCGCGAGTTCGTCGACGCGATGCCCGACAAGCTCGACACCCACGTCGCCCAGGGCGGCGCGAGCGTCTCCGGCGGGCAGCGCCAGCGCCTCGCCATCGCCCGGGCGCTGGCCAAGCAGGCGAAGATCCAGATCTACGACGACAGCTTCTCGGCGCTCGACTTCACAACGGACGCAAAGCTGCGCGCCGCCCTGCACACGCACACCGCCGACGCGACGGTGATCATCGTCGCCCAGCGCGTCGGCACCATCATGCACGCCGACCAGATCGTCGTGCTGGACGACGACGGCACCATCGCCGGCATGGGCACGCACGGCGAGCTGCTCGAGAGCAGCGAGACGTACCGCGAGATCGTCACCTCGCAGCTCGGGGAGGGAGCCGCATGAGCACGCCTCAGGGAAAGCCGCAGGCCGCGCCGGCAGCCGGCGCCCCGGCGCGCCCGCGCGGCCCCGGCGGCCCCGGCGGCCCAGGCCCAGGCGGCCCCGGCGGCCACGCGCTCACGCAGCCGACGGCCAAGGCCAAGGACTTTCGCGGCACCATGCGCCGGCTGGGCGGGGAGCTGCGGCCGGAGCGCACGCTGCTCATCTTCATCGTCGTGCTCGCCGTGGCCAGCGTGGCGTTCGCCGTGGTCGGCCCCAAGATCCTCGGGCATGCCACCAACATCCTGTACGAGGGCTACACCAGCCAGAAGATCCCCCTTGGCGTCACCAAGGAGCAGGCCATCCAGCATCTGCGCGCGCAGGGCCAGAGCCGGCAAGCCGAGATGCTGCAGGGCATGACGCTGAACCCCGGGCACGGTATCGACTTCAGCGCGCTGGCGCGCACGCTGGCCCTGCTCGCCGGCGTCTACCTGTTGAGCGCGATGTTCCAGTGGCTGCAGTCGTACCTCATGGCCGGCGTGGCGCAGCGCACCATCTACCGTCTGCGACGCCAAACTGACGAGAAGCTCGCGCGCCTGCCGCTCAGGTACTTCGACGACCACTCCCGCGGCGACGTGCTCAGCCGCATGACCAACGACATCGACAACATCTCGCAATCGTTGCAGCAGAGCGCGACGCAGATCATCACGTCCACCCTGACGATCATCGGCGTCCTCATCATGATGCTCACGATCAGCTGGCTTCTGGCCCTGATCTCGGTGCTCGTGGTGCCGATCTCGGTCGTCATCACAGTACTCATCGCCAAGCGCTCGCAGAAGCAGTTCGCGGCGCAGTGGGAGAGCACCGGAGACCTCAACGGTCACGTGGAAGAGATGTTCACGGGGCACAACGTGGTCAAGGTGTTCGGGCGCCAGGAGAGCGCCATCGCCACGTTCGACGACCAGAACGAGAAGCTCTACCAGGCGAGCTTCAAGGCCCAGTTCATCTCCGGGATCATCATGCCGGTCATGAACTTCGTCATGAACCTCAACTACGTGGCTATCGCCGTCATCGGCGGCATCATGGTGGCCACCGGCCGTATCTCCCTCGGCGACGTGCAGGCGTTCATCCAGTACTCGCGCCAGTTCACCATGCCGATCACGCAGGTGGCCGGCATCATGAACGTGCTCCAGAGCACGGCCGCCTCCGCGGAGCGCATCTTCGAGCTCCTCGACGAGGACGAGGAGACCGCCGACGCGGCCGCCTGCGTCGAGTGCGACCACACACAGGGCCATATCCGCTTCGACGACGTCTCGTTCCGCTACCTGCCCGACACACCCCTCATCTCGGGACTCACGCTCGACGTCGCGCCCGGCGAGACCGTGGCCATCGTGGGTCCGACCGGCGCCGGCAAGACCACGCTGGTCAACTTGCTGCTGCGCTTCTACGACATCGACGGCGGGGTCATCAGCGTCGACGACGTCGACATCAGGGACTTCGCCCGCAGCGACCTCCGCCGCCTCTTCGGCATGGTGCTGCAGGACACCTGGCTGTTCAGCGGCACCATCCGCGAGAACGTCGCCTACGGCCGCGAGGGCGCGACCGAGGAGGAGATCCGGGCGGCCGCCAAAGCGGCGCGCGTCGACCACTTCGTGCGCGCCCTGCCGGACGGCTACGACACCGTGCTCGACGACGACGCCACCAACGTCTCGCAGGGCGAGCGCCAGCTGCTTACGATCGCGCGCGCCTTTCTTGCCGACCCCGACATCCTGATCCTCGACGAGGCGACCAGCTCCGTGGACACGCGCACCGAGGTGCTCATCCAGCAGGCGATGGCCGAGCTCATGAAGGACCGCACCAGCTTCGTCATCGCGCACCGGCTCTCCACCATCCGCGGCGCCGACATCATCCTCGTGATGGACAAAGGCGCCATCATCGAGCAGGGTTCGCACAAGGAGCTCATGGACGCGCGCGGTTTCTACTACCAGTTGTACGCGAGCCAGTTCGAGGAAGCGCTCGACGAAGCGTCCTGAGATACTGAGCTAGACTCTGGGGGCAACGCGGCGGTACACCGTGCGCAAGCGCCAGGCGACTGATGGAGGGGACATGGCCAGGGATCATCGCACCCACGCGCGAGAAGCAGAGGGCGTTCACTCAGCCAGAACGCGAGGTGGCCTAGCGAGACTCCTGCTCGTCGCGGCAGCCGCCCTCGTGGTCCTCGCGCTGCTCGCACCCGCCGCGTGGGCCTCGGCTTCACCGTCGCCCACGGCGTCGCCGCTCACCTACCGCATCGGCCTGCAGAGCGACGTCGACAACATGAACCCGTTCTTGACGTACAACACCATCCCGTGGGAGTGCTTCCGCGTCGGCTACAACTTCCTCACGTGGTACGACGCCAACTACAAGCCGGTGCCCGACCTCGCCGACCCCGTGCCCACGGTCGCGAACGGCGGTATCACCGACGGCGGCCGCGTGTGGACCTTCCACATCCGCCCCAACGTCAAGTGGAGCGACGGCGTGCCGCTCACGGCCCGCGACGTCGCCTACACCTACAATCGCATCCTGCGCACGCAGAACGGGTTCTACATCGGCTATTTCACCGGCGTGACCAAGGTCGAGGCTCCCGACGACTCCACCGTGGTCATCACCTCCAAGGAACCGAACGCGGTGATGACTGCGCTCTACGTGCCGATCCTGCCCGAGCACGTCTGGAGCAAGGTCCCGGACAAGCAGCTCGAGTCCTACGCGAACGTGCCGATGGTCTCGAGCGGCCCGTTCCATGTCACCGAGTCCAAGATCGGCAAGTACGTGAAGATGGAGCGTAACCCGTACTACAAGGACGGCTTCGGCAAGGAACCGGCCGTCGACCAGGTGCTCTTCGAGATCTACCAGACGCAGGACGCCGTGATCGCCGACTACAAGGCCGGAGCCCTGGACGCCGCCATCGAGCTCGATGCCGGCTTCGCCCGCAACCTCAAGGGTCTCCCCGGGTCGACGTTGGTGGCGACGCCGGCCATCGGCTTCCACGAGCTCGGCTTCAACTGCTACAAGAGCCCCAAGAGCAAGGGCAATCCGCTTCTCCTCGACGTGCGCATCCGCCAGGCGATCAACTGGGCCATCGACAAGAAGGCGATCGCCGCGACCGCCATGGACAACCTCGCCATGCCCGGCACGTCTCTGCTCTCGCCGGTCCAAGGTTTCTACCGCTGGGACGTGCCTCAGGCGGAGCAGTACAGCTACGACCCCGCCAAGGCCAAGCAGATCCTCGACGACGCCGGCTACAAGGCGGGTGCCGACGGCGTGCGCGTGGCGCCCAACGGCAAGCCACTCAAGTTCCGGCTCGCCGCGTTCACCCAGTACCCGATGGACATCACCGCCGTCAAGAAGATCAGCAGCTACCTCAAGGACGTCGGCATCGCGACCACCGTCCAGGTGATGGACGAGAACGCGTTCAGCACGGCCAACTACGACAATGCCGACGACGACCTCTACATCTGGAACTGGAACGCCGACATCGACCCGGGCTACATCCTGAGCACCTTCACCACCGGTCAGGTCCTGAACGGCAGCGACTCCGAATACTCCAACCCCGAATACGACCAGCTCTACGTGCAGCAGGCGCACGCGGTAGACCCCGCGCAGCGCCAGCAGATCATCTACAAGATGCAGCAGATCCTGTATCGCGACTCGCCGTACTCGATCCTCTGGTACAACGTGAACGTGCAGGCCTTCCGCACCGACAAGTGGACGGGCTACAGCTCGGTGCCGCCGGGCGGCAAGGGCGCCGCCTTCCGCAACATGCTGCGCACCACCTACATCGACCTCAAGCCGAAGACCGCCGCCGTCACAACGACAGGCGGCGGGAGCAGCAGCACGGGCACCATCGTTGCGGTCGTCGTCGTGGCGGTCGTGGTGATCGGGGTCGTCGTCCTCCTCGTGCGTGCGGCGGCGCTCGCGCAGCGTCGAGACCGAGTAGCAAGCGGGCGACCGGGAGGCCCGCGGGCCTCCCGGTCGCCCCATCCAGCACTACTCCCCTGCGCCTCCGCCCACCCAGCGCCGAAGCCACCACGCCGCCGAGCGGTTCATCTCCACGCTGAACTCGGCGGTGAACTTGCGCTCGTACACGTCCTGAGCCACGTTGGCGATGCCCTCGCGCAGGCCGCGGGGAGCGTGGACGCGGTCCAGCTCGTCCGACGCGCCCTGCAACTCGTCTTGGCTGAGACGCCGGTAGGCGTCCTGATGGACCACGTGCTCCTCGTAGCGTGGAGTCCGCCGGCCCTGCACTTTGGGCCGGCCGAGGCAGAGCATCGCGACCGGCACCGTGTACCGCGGCAGTCGCAGCAGCTCCGCGACCGTCTCGCCGTTCTCGAGGATGTCGCCGATGTAGCACGAGCCGATGCCGAGCGACTCCGCCGCGAGCACCGCCGTCTGCGCGGCGATCAGCGCGTCCGAACACGCCATCAGGAAGTCGCCGAGGCCGGGAGTGACCCCCTGCGGCACGCTGTCCAGCTTGTCGACCCCGGCGACGCCGAAGAGGTCCATCCACTTCTGCCAGTCGGCGAGGAACACGAGCACCCAGGGTGCCCGGGCGATGAAAGGCTGGTCGTCGCACAGGACGGCGAGCTCGTCCTTGACCGCTTGACCGGCGATCTCGACGATCGAGTAGAGCATCTGGTTGCCGGCCGTGGGGGCGCGCATGGCGGCGTGAAGCACGGCCGCCTTCTCCTCGGCGGTCGGTGGCACGGGATCGTAGGCGCGCGTCGAACAGCGCGCCTCGATGAGCTCGAGGGTGGGATTCACGGCTACCTCCGGCAGCGAATAGGCGGGACGGCGGCGGCGGAGTGGGTCGAGCATCGGCCGGACGCCGTCTCGGCGCCGGACCTCATCGCTGCGCTCAGCGGCGCCGCCGGCGACGTAGCAGCGCGGCTCCGAGAAGAACGGCGACGACCGCGCCGCCTGCGTAGGGCGCGGTGCGCTTGACCTTGTCTATGCGCTCGCGCGACTTCTCGCGGGCCGCCTCCACGGCCTCCGACAGCTCGTCGCCGAGAGACTCAAAGGACTTCTTCAGCGCCTCGCGTTCGGCGGTGATGTCCTTGACGATCTCGTCCGGGCTGCGGGCGGGAGTGTTGGGTGCTGGGTCGGCCATCAGTCCTTCGTCTCTTCGGTCGGCGCCGCCGGAGCGTCGGTCTGCGGGGCTCCCGGCGAGGTCTGCGGAGCCGGCGGCGGTGGCCTTCGCGGCGTCGGCGGCGGTCGGCGCGTCAGGCGCCGCCGCGCTCTTGGCCGGCGCCCCAGGCGTCCCTTCGGTCGGGGCCTTCGGCGTCGCCCCGGGCCACTTGGCCTCGGCCGCCTTGGCGTCGGCGGCGAGCTGCTCCTCGGAAGTGGCCGATCCTGGTTTGGGCTTCACGCGCTGGGCCGTGTCGCTCAGGCCCGTCTTGATCGCGTCGGCAGTCGTCTTCGCCTCGGCGATGGCTCGTTCGGGCGCCGGCGATTTGGCTTTGCGCAGCTGGCTGCGACCCACGAGGAGCAGGATGGCGATGACGAGGAAGAGGACCAGCGTCACGATGAGCAGCGAGAGCCAGAGCGGCAACGCCAGCGCGAGGGCGACGGCGATGGTGGCGAGCAGGAACCCGATCGCGTACAACGACAGCAATGCGGCGCCGACGAACATCCCGACGGCCGCCCCATACTTCTTGCCCTTGGCCTTGAGCTCAGCCGCGAGCAGCTCAAGGTTGAGCTGGACCAGACGCTGGCCGCGCGCCCGGATGTCGGCCACAGACGCGTTTATGCGTTCACGGATGCCCACGGCGGAAGCCTACCACTTCGTCAACACTTGGTAACTCGGAGATTCCGTGTTGCGTTGCCGCGGGTATGACTCCGGCGATGGACATCACCTCAGCAGTGACGCTCAACAACGGCGTCCGGATGCCGCGCCTCGGGCTCGGCGTGTGGCAGGCCAAGGCCGGGGCCGAGGTGCGCGACGCGGTCCGCTGGGCTCTCCAGGCCGGCTACCGCCACTTGGATACGGCCCGCATCTACGGCAACGAGCGGGACGTCGGCGCGGTCCTGCGCGAGGGCGTCGCTGCCGCGCGAGAGCGTCTTCGTCACGACCAAGCTGTGGAACGCCGACCAGGGCTACGCCACGACGAAGGCGGCGCTCGACGCCAGCCTGACCGACCTCGGCCTCGACTACGTCGACCTGTACCTCATGCACTGGCCCGTCGAGGGCAAGCGGCTCGAGAGCTGGCGCGCGATGGAGGAGCTCCTCGCGGCCGGCAAGACGCGCGCCATCGGCGTCAGCAACTTCCTCGAGCGTCACCTCGACGAGCTGCTCGAGAACGCCGCGGTGGTGCCGGCCGTGAACCAGGTCGAGTTCTCGCCGTTCCTCTACCAGCGCGCCCTCCTCGAGTACTGCCGCAGGCGCGGCATCCAGCTCGAGGCGTACAGTCCGCTGACGCGCGGGCGGCGGCTCGACGACCCCGTGGTGACAGGCGTCGCCGCCGTCCACCGCAAGTCGGCCGCGCAGGTGCTCATCCGCTGGGCACTCCAGCACGACCTCGTGGTGATCCCGAAATCGGTCACGCGGGAGCGTGTGTACGCCAACGCCGACGTGTTCGACTTCGAACTCCGCCCGGACGACATGGCCGCCCTGGACGCGCTCGACGAGGGCAGGCACTTCGCCTGGGACCCGACCGGCGTGCCCTGACAAGCCGAGCGGCTCGACCCGTCGCTCCCGCGCGGGATCTCGAGCCGGCACCCCTACACGGGAAGCAAGTCGGAGAGCTGCTGCTCGAGTTCGTCGTAGACCGCATCCGGAGCAGCTCCCAGCGCGTCGAACGTCTTGCTGGCAAAACAGCGCATCGTCGCCGTCAACGTGACATCGAGGATCTCGACGTCTTCGAGACCCAACGCGCGCAACGCATCGACGTCGGCCTGAGTCATCTCGTTGGCGTTCCGCGCGATCTTTTGGGCGAAGTCCATCACGGCGACTTCCGCCGGCTCCAGCCCGGCCTCGTGGAAGTCGCTGAGGATGGCGCGCAACTGATCGAGGCTGACGCCGTTCTTGCTCAAGATCGCGCCGTGGGCGAGCTGGCAGTAGCGGCAGCCCAAAGCCTCCGCCGCCGCCAGGGTGACCAGCTCGTAGGTCCTCAGTCGCAGGTTCTTGCGGATGCTGCCCTGAAGGCCGCGCCAGGCCACGAGCACGTCAGGGCGCAGACTGAAGACCTTGGCGTGGTTGGGTACGTAGCCAAGGCTTTCCTGGTCGCCGTCGTACACCTCGCGCAGCCTCCCCTCGGCCTCCGCTTCTGAGATGGTGTGAATGAACATGTCATCCTCCGGTGGTTCTCAACGTTCCCGGGTCGTGGGACCGCGGACCCACGGAGCGTTCCCGGCGCCCACCGGACGCACGCCGTTGCCGGCCGCGACCCAGATGATGTTCGATGCATTGCCAAATACGAACGTACTGCTATTGTCGGCTTCATCCACCACATAGAGCCCATCCCGGGGGGCGCCAGGGGAGGCGCAGGGATGGGACAGTCCGTGAGAGGAGTCAGCATGAGAAGAAGTGGGGTTCGTCTCGGTGCGCTCGTCGTGATCCTTCTGCTGTTGTCGATCGCCGCCTTTGCCGGTACGGCCCAGGCGGCCACGACGCAGCCGACCCATGTGCTCATGGTCGTCATGGACCAGATGCACCCGGAATACGCGCAGCAGTACAACATGACCAACGTCCTGTGGCTCGAGAAGCACGGTGCCTGGTTCCCGAACGCCTACGTCGGTGACATGGCTTCGGAGACCGTGGTCAGCCACAACGTCATGGTCAGCGGTCTCTTCCCCAAGAACATGGGCTGGTCTGACGAAGCCTTGCGCGACACAAACGACGTGCTCGGCGGCGGCGCCAACGGCATCTACGTCACCGGCGACCTCGGCTACTCGGACTTCGCCAACACTGATCGCCGCCGGCGACTACCCCAAGCTGGGGACGTATCTGCACGCCAAGTACCCGGGCACCGTCGTCGCCTGCGTCGGCGAGAAGAGCTACCAGGTGCGGTCGATGACCGCCGGCAGCGCCGACTTCGGCGTCTTCCTGGGCTCGGCCACGAACGCCGATCCCACGCTCGCAGGTCTTCTCGGCGGCAAGTATCGTCCGCCGGCGGGGGCTCCGAGCACTGCGGACGTGCCGGCGTACATCACCGGCGACACCCGCTTCACGGTCAACTCGGACGCGGTATACAACGACTACGGCACCAACGACACGGCGCCGGCCTGGATCTATCCCGAGGACGGCGACCGCATGATGCCCGGCAACATCACCGGTCACCTCGGCGGCGACAACTGGGTCGCCGACGCCACCATCAAGATCATGCAGAACGAGAACTGGTCCGGTCTGTTCGTCAACTTCGGCGCGATCGACAAGGCCGGCCACATGTGGGGCGGCGGCCAGGTCGACACCCTGAAGAAGTATCAGTGGGATCCGAACTCGATCTACAACATGGTCCATGAGCCGTTCATCGCCAAGAACGCCGACACGCAGCTTGGACGCCTGATCGGCGAGCTCAAGGCGACGGGCCAGTTCAACAACACACTGATCGTCGTCGTGGCCGACCACGGCTCGACCGCGGCCACCAAGCACTTCTACGGCACCAACGCCCAGGGCGCGGGCGACTACAACTGGTACCACGGCGACTCGGTCAACGACGGCAACTTCTACAACGATCCGACCCACCCGGTCGCGCCGGCCCTCAAGCCGCTCACCGACCTCGCCAACGTCTCGTTCACCTATGCCTCCACCGCCATCGAGTCCTGGCTGACGGACTTCTCGATGACGCAGAAGCAGGCGGCGGCCGCGGTCATGCGCGCTCGGCCCGGCGTGGTAGCCACCTACGTCAAGAACGACGCTGGGACCGCGTATATCCGCTCGTCCGTGAACACGTCCTCGATGAGCTCGGCTGAACGCTCGTGGTTCAAGAAGCATGCCCAGGAGCTCGTGAACACCATGGCATGGTCCGGTTCGGCCGACGTCGTGGGTCTGCTGACCAACCGCACTTCCTACGGGGCGTTCGGCGACCACGGCGGTGCACAGAAGGACGTTCAGAGCATCCCGATGGTGTTCTACAACCCGGGCCTCAAGCACGTGAAATACAAGGCCGCGACGCGTCTCGTGGACATCATGCCGACCGTCATGCGTTCGATGGGCATCACTCCCACCAAGGCGATGGACGGCAAGGCCTACACGCTCAAGACGAAGTGATCGACTAGGCACGCCGGCGACCTCCTCACGGAGGGCCGGAAGCAGAAGCAGGTAAGAAGGCGGGGCGGCCACTGGCCGCCCCGCCTTCTTGTGGTCGTGGCTGGACGCTGCCAAGTCGGCCGAGCCGGATCGCCGACTCAGACGCGCAGCAGACCCCCGAGCTCGCCCCACGCCTGCGCGGCGGCGTCGCGGTCGATCGAGTAGAAGCTCCACTTGCCGCGCGTCTGCTCGCACACAAGGCCGGCATCCTTGAGTACCCGCAGGTGGTAGGACGCCTTGGACTGTGCGAGCCCGAACTGCTCCTGGAACTCGCAGACGCAGATGCCCTCCGGGTCGCCGGCACCGGGCACGCCGCGGGCGGCCGGGTCGGCGAAGCCGCAGCAGCCGCGTCCCTGGGCCATCACGTCAAGCATGCCAAGGCGGATGGGGTCCGAGAGCGCCTTGGCCACGCGCGCCAGGCGCGCGAGCTCGGCGGAGTCCGTCGTGGCGCAGGAGGACGCCGGCGTCGGCGTCGCGGCCGGCCGGGCAGGGATCGTGATCGTCTCTTCGCTCTTCATGGCCTGAGATTACCACAACTATTCTTGATTTGGTGTTGACATCAACTTCTTTGGATATATAGTTACAGCGAAAGAAGTTGATGTGACCATTCGGAGGATGTCATGGGCGAGACCTACGCAAACCTCAAAGAGCAGATCCGCGGGCACTATGCGGAGCGCGCGATAGCCGCCACCCAGGGCCGGCCTTCCGGTTGCGGGTGTGGGGCCAAGGCGGCGGTGGAACCTCAGGACGAGTTCGCCCGCGGCCTCTACGCCATCGACGAGACCGGCGACCTCCCCGCGGAGGCGGTCCTGGCCAGCCTGGGCTGCGGCAACCCGACGGCGCTCGCCGACCTGCACGCCGGTGAGGTCGTCCTCGACCTGGGCAGCGGCGGCGGCATCGACGTGCTGTTGTCGGCCAAGCGCGTAGGGCCGACCGGTTGGGCCTATGGCCTCGACATGACCGACGAGATGCTCGCGCTGGCGCGCGACAACCAGCGCAAGGCCGGAGTGGCCAACGCGGAGTTCCTCAGGGGAGACATCGAAAGCGTCCCGCTGCCAGACGCCGCCGTGGACGTCGTCATCAGCAACTGCGTGATCAACCTCGCCACCGACAAGGACGCGGTGCTGGCGGAGGCCTTCCGCGTCATCAGGCCGGGCGGCCGCTTCGCCGTCAGTGACGTCGTGTTCCAGGGTGACCTCGCGCTGGTGCCGGAAGACCTCATGGCGGATGTCGAGGCGTGGGCGGGGTGCGTCGCCGGCGCGCTCGAGGAGCAGGACTACCTCGCGCGGCTGGGCAAGGCGGGCTTCGTCGACGCGTCCATCGAGGTGACCAGCGTGTACGAGGCGGCGCCGGAGGCCTCGTCCTGCGCGCCCCCGGCACTCCCGGAGGGACTGCGGCTGATCAGCGGTTTCATCCGCGCCACGAAGCCCGCGCTCTGACGCGCCGGAGGCACGAGAGACAAAGGAGATAGCCATGCTGGGCATGCTAGCCACCGACTACGTGAGGACGCAGCATGAACTCGCCACGTGTTGCGCGGACCGCAGGGCCCAGGCCCGAGCCGCCCTTCGCGCGCACTCCCGCAGGCCCTTCGGCGCGCCTGTGGAGGACCGGGAGGCGAGGAGTACAATCAGAGGCGGTGGCCGGACGGCCACCAGGGAACGGGTGACATCGGGAGCGGTCGTGGACGCGAAGGATACGCAAGAGCAGCTGGGCAAGCTCACCCCGGCTCAGGTCGTGGAATGCGCCGAGGGCTCGAACAAGGTCTGCTGGGTGCAGGCCGAGGCCGTCGGAGACGATGGCAACGTGACGACCTACGAGTGCTGCGGAGGTGCCGGCAGAAAGGCTCGCTTCAGCGCGAAGAGCAGCTTCCTGAGCTCCAAGTCGGTGAGCCCGGACGACGTGCCGGACGGTCTCAGCTGGAGCCGGCGTTTCATCTAGCGGCAGACTTCGCGCGACGCTGGACGCCGCCTCGCTGCCACGTTCACGAAGAGGGGGCGGAGCCGATGAGGCTCCGCCCCCTCTTCGTCGATGGCGTGGCGAGCGCCCGGCGCAGCCGAGCGCTCGCCCCTGACCTACGCCGCGTCACGCAGCATGCCGCAGCCGATCGTCGGGCTTCGCAGGGGCGCTCGCCGTCGGATGCAGTGCCGCGGGCTCGGCGGTCTTGCCGGCGCGCGCGGCACGGGACCGCGACCTCGCCGAGAAGGCCACGATCAGCCCGACCGTCGCCAGCGCAGCGCAGGCGATGAGCACCGCCATGCCGCCGCCGAACCCAGGCTCGCTCACTGGCGCTGCCTGGCCCACCGGCTGCGTCACCGGCGGGACGATCGTCACGTAGCCCGGAGCCCCCCGCGTGAGCATGGTGCCGTCCGTGCGCGATGCGACCAGCGCGGACCGGAGCATCTCCGGCGTCATCGCGACGACGCTGCCGCCGGTGCCGGCGCCGAGCGTCGTGCCCTGCGTGAGGTACGCGCCATGCGCAGCCTGCAGA
Organism: uncultured Thermoleophilia bacterium; assembly: GCA_963829205.1. GTDB lineage: Bacteria > Actinomycetota > Thermoleophilia > UBA2241 > UBA2241 > CAIXSE01. The sequence goes on along the minus strand of CAWHHT010000012.1, from coordinate 1,199,935 downwards.
GCCAGCGCGGACGTGAGCATCTCCGGCGTCGCCGCGACGGCGCTGCCGCCGGCGCCGAGCGTCGTGCCCTGCGTGAGGTACGCGGCGTGCGCGGCCTGCATGTCGGCGGCCGGTCCGGCCGCAGCCGCGCCCCCCCCGACCAGCACGAGGCAGGCCAACGCCACACTCGCAAGCACCACGCAGATGCGGGCTCTGCCGCCCATCCCAGATGTGCCGAACACGTTCATGATTCCCCCCTCTGAGTGCCCCCGGCGGGCGGAGCGGGAGCCCCTCCCCAACTTGCCCTTGCAGTCATCCGCCCACGACAGACAGACTAGGGCCCGGAATGGCCGTGCGCGTCACCCGTATGGGGTGAACAGGTCTATAGTACGCACCGGGCCGGAGTCGGCCGCGGACCCGCAAACGAAGAGAAGGGCGCGACGTGGACGCGACGCCGCAAGCAGGCACCGCGAGGCCGCCGAGACGCGGCAGGTTCGTCTCCCTCCCGTCCATCGTCGGGACGGCCGCCGGCGTGGTGGTGTTCGCCTTGACGGTCACGCCCTCCCTCCTGCCACGGCCATGGCTCCTCCAGGGCATCATCAGCGGCATCGTCTTCGCCGTGGCCTACGGGCTGGGAGCGCTGGTCGCGTGGCTCGTGCGCCGGCTCACGAAGTGGGAGCCGGCTGCGGGCGCGCGGCGCCTCGCGTGGCTCGTCGTCCTCGTGGCGGGCGCGACCTGGGTGATCGTCTTCGTCGCCCTGGGCGCGGCGTGGCAGAACGAAGTGCGGCGCCTCGTCGGGGTCCAGCAGGTGGACTTCCTCTACGTGCTCAAGTCGGTGCCGGTCGCCGCGCTCACGGCGCTGGTCATCCTCTGGCTGGCGCGCCTCCTGCGCGCCGCGTCGCACGGCGCCGGCCGGTTGTTCGGCAAACAGGTGCCGCGCTGGCTGGCGGCCGCACTCGGGATCGTCGTGGTCGTGCTCGTCGTGGCGGTCGCCCTCGTCGCTGCCTTCAAAGGCTTCGAGAAGATCTCCAACGACATCTACGGCAAGAAGAACGGCACCACCGCCACTGGCATCACGCAGCCGCAGAGCGCCATGCGCTCCGGCAGCAGCGCCTCCCTCGTCAGCTGGCAGTCGCTTGGCCTCCAAGGCCGCAGCTTCGTAGCCAGGGGGCCGAGCCAGGACCAGCTCAAGGCCTTCAGCGGCAAGTCGCCCAAGGAGCCCATCCGCGTCTACGTCGGCCTGGACAGCGCGCCGACGGCGGCGGCACGCGCCGATCTCGCGCTCAAGGAGCTTGACCGCACCGGCGCCTTCTCGCGCAAGCTGCTCGTCGTGATGGGCGCGACGGGCACCGGCTGGATCGAACCCCAGTCTGCCGACCCGCCGGAGTACATGTACAACGGAGACACGGCCGAGGTGACGATCCAGTACTCGTTCCTGCCGAGCTGGATCAGCTTCATCACCGACAAGGCCAAGGCCACGGACGCAGGACGCGCGCTCTTCGACACGGTCTACGCGCGCTGGAGCAAGCTGCCGGCGGCGAGCCGGCCCAAGCTGATCGCCTACGGCCTCAGCCTCGGGTCGTTCGCCGGCCAGGCGCCGTTCGCGGGCGCCGCCGACCTCCGCGCCCGCACCGACGGCGCCTACTTCGCCGGCACGCCCAACGACAGCGAACCGTGGCGGAAGATCGAGGACTCCCGCGACCCGGGCAGCCCCGAGTGGCAGCCCTTGTACGAGGGTGGCAAGACGATCCGCTGGGCGTCGCAGCCGCAGAACCTTGCGACCACGACCGGCTCCTGGACAAGCCCGCGCGTGCTGTACCTGCAACATGGGTCGGACCCGGTGGTGTGGTGGAGCCCCCGGCTGGTGCTCCACAAGCCCGGCTGGCTCAGCGAGCCGCGCGCGCCCGACGTCTCGCAGGAGACCCGGTGGTTCCCGCTCGTCACCTTCCTCCAGGTCACGGTGGACCAGTTCCTCGGCACGACCGTGGCCAACGGCCATGGTCACAACTACGGCAACATGACCGTGTACGCGTGGTCGGCGATCGCCGCCCCGCCGGGGTGGACCGCCGAGATGACGCAGCAGCTGCAGACGACGGTCGACCAGTACCACATCGAATAGGCGCGGCGACCTTGGTCAGCCCAGACGATGCGGGCCCGGCGCGCAGGATCGGCCACTCCTCTGTGGTCGCCGAGACGGCCGCGGCCGCGGCGATCCTCCTCTACGGCTACCTCATCGTCCGCGTCATCCCGGCCCCGTGGTACGTGCCGGCCAACCTCGCGGCGGCGGCGGTCGCCGTCCTGCTCGTGCACCGGAGCGGCGCCGGCTGGGGCGATCTCGGCCTGCGCAGGGAGGACATCGGCAGCGGCCTGCGCTGGGGGCTGGCGACAATCGTCCCCATCGCCGCCGTGATAGCGATGGGCGCGGCGCTTACGGTGACGCGCAAGTACTTCGTGGAGGACAGGTTCCTGCATGAAAGCGCGGCGCGCACGCTGTACGAGCTGTTCGTGCGCATCCCGCTCGGGACAGCGTTGGCCGAGGAGCTGATCTTCCGCGCGGCCCTGCTCGGCCTGTACTTGCGCCGCCATACATTCTGGAAGGCGGCGGCGCTCAGCTCACTGGTCTTCGGCCTCTGGCACGTCCTGCCGGCGATGGGCTCCGTGAGCAGCAACGCCGTCGGCCAGACGCTGGCGACGCCGGCGGGGCGGGCCGCGGGCGTCCTCGCCACCGTCGTGGCGACGGCCGCCGCCGGGCTCGTCTTCTGCTGGCTCCGGCGGCGCTCGCGCAGCGTGGTCGCGCCCTGGATCGCGCACGCGTCGCTGAACTCGCTCGGCGTCGTCGCGGGGCTTGCGGTCGCTCGCTGGCTCGGCGGCTGAGCCGACAGCGGCCCGGCCGACGCCCGAGCGTCAGCTCCCCGCGCGACTCTTGCGCAGCGAGACGAGCACCGAGGCCATCACCACCACGACCGTGGCGTCGATCAGCGTCAGCAGCATGTTGATGTCGACGGCCTCGTCGAAGGCACTCTCACCGATCTGCCACGGATTCGTCGCCCCGTTGGCGATGTGGAAGTTGAGGTTCATGAACAGAGCGCCGAGCCCGGCGAGCCCCACCAAAGTGACGAGGGTCACGCGCGCTCCGTGCGACAGACTGCTCCAGCGCGCCAGCCACACGACCGCAGAAGCGATGAGCACGACCCCGATGAAGATCTCTCCCGCGATGATGAGGTACGCGAATGCGTCCGCGTGAGGGATGACGACGTTGTGCGCGAACGACGCGTACCACCCGGGCGCCGCCTTGACCCGCTGCATGAGATCGGCGCCGAGGCCCGAGACGAAGCCGCCGCGTACGAGCTTCGTCGTGACGCTCCAGAAGAACTCGAACCCCACGACGATCTGGACGACGAGCAGACCCTTCATGAACGGCCCGCTCCACCAGGCCCTTTCACCGCCGGTTTCAGCGACTGTCGCACCGGCGGCGCCAGACGACGTGATGGTGGACATACCCCTCCCCCTTCGCGCGTTCGAGACGATTCCCACCCTGTTTATCTGCGGCGAAGGGCCCAAGCCAAACGCAAGAGAGCGTAAGCGGCGCGCTCAGCCCTGCCCGGCCCGCCTGCGGCCGCCGGGCCCCGTGCCGACCGTGCGACCGATCGTCTCGATGCGCCCCTGCAGGCAGCCGCGGCACATCTCCGCGGTCTCGTTGACGCAGGCCTTGTCCGGGTAGATCTCGTACTTCTCGCGGTACTCGGGCGGCGTGAGGTTGGGCATGACGATGTTGGCGCCGCGCTGCAGACCCAGCTCGCGGCCGTCGACCTTGTTGATGGTCGCCAGCGCCGTGGTGCTGGGGATGTTGGACTCCGGGCACACGAGGCGCGTGAGCGCGACGGCCTTGTAGACGGTGAGCTCGTCGCTGGGGATCTGCTCCGCCTCGGGCACCGGGCGCGCCCAGGTGTGGTCGCCGAGCGGCGTGACCGGGTGGGCGATGTACGGGCCGATGCCGATCATGTCGAGGTCGAGGTCGCGGAACGTGTCGATGTCGGTGGCGACGCTCCCGTAGGTCTGGCCGGGGATGCCGATCATGACACCGCTCCCCGGCTCGTAGCCGAGCTCGCGGAGCTTGGCCAGGATGCGAAAGCGATCCGAGACACGTCCGGGCAGGTCCGGATGGATGAGGCGGTAGAGCTCCTCGTCCGAGGTCTCGAAGCGCAGAAGATAGCGGTCGGCGCCGGCCTCCCGCCAGGCGGCGAGGTCCTCGTCCGGCCGCTCGCCGAGGCTCAGCGTGACGGCGAGCCCCGTCTCGGCCTTGATGCGGCGCACTATCCCGGCGATCCACGCGGTCCTGAGCCCGTAGTCTTCACCGGACTGGATGACGACGGTGCCCCAGCCATACGCTTTGGCGTCGTGGGCGCAGGCGAGGACCTCGTCCTCGCTCATGCGGTAGCGCTCGATCTCACGGTTGCCGGCGCGCAGGCCGCAGTAGCCGCAGGCGCGCACGCAGAAGTTGCTGATCTCGATGAGGCCGCGGAGGTGGACCTCGTCGCCGACGTGACGGCGGCGAGTCTCGTCCGCGGCGGCCCACAACTCCTCCAGCCGCGCCGGATCGTCCTCGCGCAGCCACGCGAGGAGGTCGGCGCGCTCCAGTCGCTCACCCAGAAGTGCGTGTTCCGTGCTCATGTGCCTCTCAGTTCCAGCTGGCCGACCAGGTCCCGGCGCCCGCGAGCACCTCGTCTACCATACCCGGGGGCTCGCCGATGACGTCAAGCCGGCGCAAGCGGCGGCGACAGCGTGAGCGGCGCGCTCTCGGTCGTCGGCGCGGATCGTGAGGCTACCCTGCAGTCGCTAAGAACGAGGGCCGCCGTCCCGCAGCTCCACGACGGCGGCCCGCGTCACATCCGCGAAGTGCACGTAAGCATCTCTCCCGCGCCGCGGCCCACGCTGGCCCGCCCCCGGAAGGCCGTCAAAGCTGAACGCCCGGCCCACGCGCAGCGTGATCCGCGGCCAGTGCAGGCGGTGCCCGTCCCAGATCCGCTCCGCGCCGCCGATTCGGACGGGGACCACAGGCGCGCCACTGCGCGCCGCAAGAAAGCCGATCCCCGGCCCGAAGGGCATGGGCTCGGCCTGCCGGTAGAGGTCGCCCTCGGGGAAGAGCGCCACGACTTCGCCGCGGCGCAGGAGGTCGAGCGCCGTCTCGAGGCTGCTCCGGTCGGGCGAGCCCTTGTCGATGGGGAACGCGGCAAGCCGCCGGATGATGGGGCCGACGAATCCGCGGCGGAACTGCACGACGTCGGCCATGAAGTGCATCGTCCGCGGGAAGACCACGCCGAGGAGGATGGGGTCGACGTCGCTCGGGTGGTTGGCGACGACGATCGCCGGCCCGGAGGTGGGCAGCTGGCCGACGCCCTCTGCGTGGAACCGCCCGTACGCGCGGACCGCGGCCACGAGCAAGACCCGAGCGAACGCGTACAACCAGGGATCTCCCGGCACGCGCAGCGGCAGCTTCGTCTCGCCCGATGGCCGCGTCGTCTCGCCGAGTGGCGGCCTCACCTCGCACACCGGCTGCGTCGCGGCCAGGATCCCTCGGCTCGTGATACGGCCCGCCTCAGCCCGGCCGAGCGTAGAATCCGGGCGTCATCGCCGACTGGAGGATCACGATGAAGCATCGCTACCTCGCCGCCCTGCGCGTCACCAAGCCGGCCGTCGCGGCCTTCACCGGGGTGCAGGTGGCGGTGCTGGCCGGGATCATCGTGATGAACCAGGCGTTCAACGTGGGCGCCACGGCGTGCTTCGCGGCCGCCGGGCACGCCGACAGGTGGCGCACCTTCATCGTCTGGCAGATCGTCGGCGGCTTCTTCGGGCTGGGTGTCCAGCTCACGTTCTCGGGCCTCGTGCGGTACTGGTCGCTCACCGCGGCCAACATGATCGGCATCGGCATGGCGTTCGTCTCGGCGCAGCTGTTCGCGGCGTACCTCATCTTCAACGAGTCCTTCGCGCTGCCGCAGTGGCTGGGCACCGCGCTCGTGTTCGTCGGCATCATCCTGGTGGCCGGCGGTCATCGCTGACCACCGGAGGCGCTTCGGCTCGTGAGGTGGCCTCGGCCGACGCCATCTCCATACCCATCGAGCGCAACGACGGCACGAACCAAGCGCGCAGGACGATCAGCGCGAGCACGACCGCCGAGCCCACGAAGAGCACGGTCACGCTCCGCTGGGCGACGGGGCCGGCGAGCACCTGCGAGAGCGGCACGAGGCCGACGGACGCGAAGATGATGAGGCTCATCATGCGGCCCATGAGCCGCTGCGGCGTGCGCGCCTGGATCCAGACGAAGAAGGTCACCGTGAGGTAGCCGGCGGCGAAGCCCATGCAGGCCGCCGGCACGAGCGCTCCGATCAGCGTGTGGGCGAAGCCGAGCACGGCGAGCCCGACGCCGAACGCCGTGCACACGCCCAGCAGCACGTGCCCCAGATAGGCGGCGGGCGGGCGGCGGGCGGCGCCGGCCACGGCCAGGCCCGCCAGCGACCCGCCGCCGAAGGCCGACATGATCGCACCGTACGCCTGCGCCCCGCCGTCGAGCCGCCCTTTGGCGAGCGCGGGGATGCCGACGAGCATCGGTCCCACGACCAGGAAGTTCACGGCCAGGATGAGGACGAGCAGCATGCGGAGCAGCGGGTCGCGCCACATGTAGGCGAGACCTTCCTTGATCGAAGCCCAGAGCGACGCCGGCGCCTCGTCGTCCGCGGCGGCGGGCCGCCGGGAGCGATCCACGTGCATGAGCCAGAGCATCGAGATGGACACGACGAAGGTGGCCGCGTCGACCACGAGGGCGAGCCCGACGCCCTCGAGCCCCACGCGGCCCGCCGTGAAGCTTGCGATCAGCAGGCCGGCCAGCACCGGGCCGACGAACTGCGACACCTGGTCGAGACCCTGGACGACGGCATTGGCCGCGGACAGCTGGTCGACCAAAGCCAGCTGAGGCACGATGGCACTCTGAGCAGGGAAGAAGAAGCCGTCGGCGACCCCGTAGGCCAGAGCGATGACCAGCAGCATCCAGGTGCTCACGACGCCGCTCAGCACCAGCGCCGCGAGGAGGGTGACGAGCGCCAGGCGCGCCGCGTTGGAGCCGATCATGACGCGGCGCGGTGAGAACCGGTCGGTGACCGCGCCGCCGATCAGCATGAAGGCCGCGCGAGGGATCCCCTGGAGCGCGAGCACGATGCCGAGGATGGTCGCGCTCCCGGTGAGCTCCAGCACGAGCCACGGCAAGGCGATGAAGTAGAACTGGTCGCCCAGGAGGGAGACGCCCTCGCCGGTGAACAGAAGCCGGAAGTCACGTATGCGCAGGATGCTCGACACTCAAGGATCCCCATCCGTTGCCGACGCCGTAGAGGATACCCCGGTGCGCGCATCCACCACGGGATGCGACCCTCCCCGGCTACCCGTACTAGGCAACCGCGTGCGATGATACCGACTTCCCCCTGACGACGATGGAGCGCTGATGACGACGACAGACCTGGTGAAGCGCGCGAGAGGCACCAGCCGGCGGGCCCGGGTGATCACCGCCTGCCTCGCCGGCATCGCGGTCGTCGGCGTGCTCTACTTCTTCGCCGCCGTGTCGGCCGAAGAAGCGCTGCGCCCGATGTACGACCCCGTCCAGCGCACGATCAGTGAGCTCGCCGTGGGCCGCTACAGCTTCCTGCAGATCTCCGCCTTCATCGCGCTCGGCTTGAGCCTGCTTGCCCTGCCCGCCGGGCTGTGGCGGCGCATGCGGGCGACGCTGGTCTCGCGCCTCGGCCTCTGCCTCATCGCGCTCGGCGGCGTCGCCTCGTTCGTCGCGGCCGCGTTCCCGACCGACCTGCGCAACGCGGCGGTCGCCACCGTGAGCGGCCAGATCCATGCCACGAGCGCCGGGGCCGGCTATGCCTGCCTCATCACGGCGATGCTGCTGCTGTCGCTGCACTTCCGCGGCGAGCTCCACTGGCGCCCGATCCACCTGCCGGCCTTCGTGCTCACGCTCGCCGGCATCGCCGCGCTCCTGTCGCTGGCCGCCGTCGGGCAGTCCGACATCGCCGGGCTGGTCCAGCGCTTGATGGTCGTGCCACTCCTCTCGTGGGTCATGCTCACCGGCATCCAGGCGATGCGCATCTCCGCCGCTACCCGCCGCGAGGCCGCGGAGCGCATCACTCTCTGACGTCTTCCGGCGTCGCCGCTGGTTTGCGGCCGCCTCCTGGGTGCAACCATTGCTGTTGTGCGCATCAAGGAGACGGACATGACCACGGCTTCCGTGCCGGCCCCAGAGCTCGCCGGTGTCCCGGCTCTGCCGGGCGTCGGCGCGCACTGCGCGCCCGGCGAGGTCATCACCACCGCCGGGCTCTCGAAGACGTTCCCCGGCGGCATCCACGCGGTCGTCGACCTCGACCTCTCGGTGTTCGCCGGCGAGATCTTCGGCCTCCTGGGGCCGAACGGCGCCGGCAAGACGACCACGGTCGGGATGCTGTCCACGCGGGTGGTGCCGACGGCGGGCAACGCCTGTGTCGGCGGCGTCGACGTAGTCTCCCACGCCGCTCTCGCCAAGCAGGCCATCGGCGTGGTCGCGCAGTCCAACACGCTCGACCGCAGCCTCACGGTGTGGGAGAACCTCTACTACCACTGCCGCTACTTCGGCGTCGGCGCGCGCGAGGCGCGGGCGCGCGCCGACGAGCTGCTCGAGCAGTTCCGACTCGCCGACCGCGCCAAGGCAAGCGTGTACGCGCTCTCCGGCGGCATGGCGCAGCGGCTCATGGTGGCGCGCAGCATCGCCCACCGGCCGCACATCCTGTTCCTCGACGAGCCCACGGCCGGCCTCGACCCCCAGAGCCGGCTGGCCCTGTGGGACATCCTCCACGAGCTGCACGGGGAAGGGCTCACCGTCCTCCTCACGACGCACTACATGGAGGAGGCGGACCGGCTCTGCGACCGCGTCGCGATCATGGACCACGGTCGCGTCCTCGCCCTTGATACACCGCAGGCGCTCAAGGCGTCGGTCGACGCCGACACGATCGTGAGCGTGTCGGCGGAGGGCGACCCTGAAGCCCTCGCGGCGCGTCTGGCCGCCATGCCCGACGCCGTGAAAGGCGAGGTCGTGGACGGCGTCGCGACGGTCTTCTTCCGCGGCACCGGCGGCATCGTGCCGCGGGTCGTCGCCGAGGCCGAGGCAGCTGGGTTCCACGTCACCGACATCGCCGTCTCTGAGCCGACGCTCGAGACCGTGTTCATCTCCCTCACCGGCAAGGACCTGCGCGAGTGAACGCGACCGCCACAACGCCTCTGGACGTCGAGAGCACGATGGGCTTCCGCCCCGCGAGGGGCGCGGCGTTCACCGCGTTCGTCGCTCTCCTCCTGCGCGACCTGCGCGTGCTCCAAAAGGGTTTTGTGCTCTTCGCCGTACGCACGATCATGCAGCCGCTGCTCCTGGTCTTCGTGTTCACCTACGTGTTCCCGAAGATCGGCCAGGGCGTGGGCGGCTCGGCCGCCGCCGAAGCGAACTTCTCCACGCTGCTCATGGCAGGCGTGATCGCGACGTCGGAGATCTTCCAGGGGGTGCAGGCCGTCGCCCTGCCGCTGGTCCAGGAGTTCGGCTACACGCGCGAGATCGAGGACCGGGTCATGGCGCCGCTCCCGGTGTGGGGCGTCGCCGCGGAGAAGATCGCGGCCGGCGCGGTGCAGGCGCTCATCGCCGGCCTCGTCGTGTTCCCGCTGGCACTGTTCATCCCGGCGACGCCGGTGCACCTGCACGTGCACTGGCTCTTCCTGCTGACGATCGCGCCGCTCGGCGCGATCCTGAGCGCCGCTTTCGGGCTCGTGATGGGCACCCGCATCAAGCCGCAGCAGGTGCCGCTGCTCTTCGCCATCGTCGTGCTGCCGATCACGTTCCTCGGCGCCGTGTACTACCCGTGGGCGGCGCTGGAACCGATCAGGTGGCTGCAGATCCTCGTGCTGGTCAACCCGCTCGTGTACATGAGCGAGGGCTTTCGGCTCTCTCTGACGACCGGTGTGCCGCACATGTCAGTCTGGGCGATCTACACGGCGCTGATCGGCTTCACCGTCGCACTCACGTGGGTGGGCATCGACGGGTTCCGCCGGCGTGTGCTCTCCTAGCGCTACCCCTGCAAGACGCGGCACGTAGCCGCGATGGGCGTTCCGGGCTTGAGCATGGCCCAGACCGGGCAGATCTGCTCTTCCGCGATGGCGACGGCGCGCTCCACGGCAGCGGGATCCACCCCGTCGCCCCGCACGGTGAACTCGAGTCCGATCTCGGTGTAGACCGTCGGATGCTCGTCGCGCCGCACCGCGCGGATGTCGACCTCGATGCCACTGACCGGCTGACGCATCTTCGCCAGGAGGACGGCGAGAGCGTTGCCGCTGCAGCCGGCGAGGCTGGCGAGCAGGGTCTTGAGCGGCGTGATCCCGGCCAGATCCGTGTCCGCGCCCGGCATGGGGTAGTCCATCGTGATGCTGTGTTCGCCGTCATCGGCGGTGATGCGCATCCCGCCTTCGTGGACCGCGTGGACGTGAGCTTCGGTGGGCATGGCGCACTCCTCGACGAGGTAGACCGGTCGGCGCGGGGCGTGAGCGCCCTCACAGGCCAGATTGTAACCGTCCACGGGCGCCGTGGAGGAGCAGCGGAGGCGCCGCGGCGGACGAGACGAGCCGATGGCGATGGACGTTCCGGCGGCCGCCGCGACGCCTCTCCGCCGGAGATCGTGGACTTCGCGGCGGACGACGCCTACGCTGGGCAGACGGCGTCACGAGGAGGCACTGCTGACCGTCACACCACGCTATCTCGACTACAGGCAGGCACAGCGCATCTACGACCGCATCGGCCGCTGGCAGGACACCCGGCCGCTCACGGAGCGCCGCGCCATGGACGAGATCGCCTGGCGCGGCGACTTCTACAACGCGACTGCCGTGCTGGAGTTCGGCTGCGGCACAGGCCGTTTCGCCGCGCGCCTGCTGCAGACGAAGCTGCCCGCCGGGGCCGCCTACCTCGGCCTCGACGTGAGCCCCACCATGGTGGGGCTCGCCCGCGAGGCTCTGGCCCCGTGGGGCGGGCGCGCCCGGGTGGAGCCGAGCGACGGTCCCACGACGCTCCCCGCCGCCGACGGCGAGTACGACCGCTTCCTGAGCACCTACGTGATCGACCTGCTCAGCCCGGCGGACGCGGCGCACCTGCTGGACGAGGCGCACCGCGTGCTGCGGCCCGGCGGCCTGCTCGCCCTGGCGAGCCTCACGCCGGGCTCGACGCCGTCGTCCCGCGCGCTCACCGGGCTCTGGCGCGGGCTTTGGCGGCTCGACCCGCGAGCCGTCGGCGGCTGCCGGCCTGTGGAGCTCGCCGGCCTGCTCGCGCCCGAGCGCTGGCGCGTGCGTGACCGGCTCACGGTGACCGCGTGGGCGCTCAGCTCGGAAGTGCTGGTAGCTGAGCGCCTCTAGCGTCGGCGCGAGGCCGCGACGGCGGCACCAGGCGGTAGCCCCTGTGACGACGCCGGGTGGCCTACGACGCTGGCGTCCAGTCCGCCTTGAGTGCCTTCCACACCGCCTGGGCGATGCGGCCGGCGCCCTCGTTGGTGAAATGGATGCCGTCGCCGCTGCGCAACGAGGCGATGAACCTGCCCTTGGACGTGGACAGCAGGCCGAACGTATCCACGTAGACCACGTCTCTGTGCTTGGCCGCCTCCGCCCGGAACACGTCGTTGAGGCGCCTGACCTGGTTGGTGGCGCCGTTGGTCGGCATCACCGGCAGCCCGAGCCAGTACACGCGCTTCACGCCGGCGCGCAGCATGATGTCCATGAGCTTGCCGGCGCGGCGGCCGTACTCGGCCAGCCAGGCCTTCTTCGGATAGCTCGTGTAGCTGCCTTTGGCGATCATCGGCATGCCCGGGTCGTTGATCCCGATCATGAACACGCCGATGTCCGGGTGGTCCGACGCCATCTGCGACCTGAGGTGCGAGGGCCAATCGACGGGAGTCGAGTCGGTGAGCCGTGAGGACACGGCGTAGTCGCTGTGGACCTTGAGCACGCCCTTCGACCGGCCGAGCTGCGCGAAGAGGATGCCCGGCAAGCCGGACAGGGAATCGCCGCCGAAGTAGACGCGCAACTTGTCCTTCTTGCCCGGCCTGGCGAGCGGCGGCTTCTCGGGGCTGGCTGAAGGCGACGGGTCGGCGGCCGCGGCCGAGGAGGCGCCCGGCGAGGCAGTGGGCGCGGCAGTGACGGCCGCGGCGGTCGGGCCGGACGCGGCGGCGCGCTTGGCGTGCGAGCGCGCGACGAAGACGATCACGACCGCGGCGGCGGCGGCCAAGACCAGCAGCGTCACGGCGGCGCCGATCCACGCCCGCCGGCGCTGCTGCCTCACGGCGCGCCGGCGGGACGCCCGTCCGTCTCCGAATGGTCTGCGTGCCATAGGCGCAGAGTATGGCACGGCGGGTGACCACGGACGACCTCGTCCCCGGAGCGTCCGAACCACGCCGAGTTCGCCCGGGTGGCCCGCCGATGGTACCGTGTGCGCGTGAACGTGGAGGGCATCGTCAAACGGGGCCGGACCGCATTGCTGCTCGCCGCCGGCGGCGGCCTGCTGCTGTGCGGCCTGTTCTCAGCCGCGCCGGCCGTGGCGGCAGTGGGCGGCACGCTTCCGGCGACGCGCGCGGCGGACGTCGTGCCGCCGGTCCTCCCGAGCGGCTTCGCCATCGACGACGGGCTGCAGATCACCAACGACCGCCTCGTCACCATCGGCGACGGCAGCCTGACGCCGTTCTTCTCGCGCGGAGTCCTCGTGTGGGAGGGCGGCAGCATCATCAACGGCGGCAGCGCGACCGACCACCAGGAGCTCACGCGGCAGACGCGCGACCTCCTCGACCACACCTGTCACAGCTACAAGTCGACCTCCGGCAACCGCACCGTGGCCGAGATGATCGCCGAGGCGCCGGAGCGCGTGGACACGCACTACGACCAGACGGCCGACGCCGACATCTGCATCGTGATGGCCGGCGGCGGCGACCTCTCCTCGGGCGCCGATCCGCAGACCGTCATCGACGGCTTGCGCACGTACTGCGCCGCCCGGCGCGCCGCCGGGTTCCAGGTGGTCGTGCTCACCCTGCTGCCGCGCAGCACGCCGGCGGGTTTCGACGCGGTCCGCGCCGTCTACAACGCCATGCTGCTCGAACAGTGGCCGACGTTCGCGGACGGGATCGCCGACGTCACCGCCGATCCGCGCATCGGCGTCGACGGCGCCAACCTCGACCCGGTGTACTACCTCGACCAGATCCACCCGACGAGCGCGGGCTACGCGGTGATGGCGGCGGCCGTCGCGCCGGCGCTCGAGGGCGTCGACTGGCGTTCCGACGCATGCCGCGTCCGCTTCTCCAACTCGGGGACCGTGTGGACCGCGTGGACCCGGTACGCCGAGCGCCGGTCGTGGCTCCTCGCCCCGGGCGACGGGCTCAAGACGGTGAGCGCCCGCTACCGCGACGCCGACGGCGCCGTCTCGACCGCGACCGCGAAGATCATGCTCGACACGAGACCACCGGTGACGCGGGCCAGGAAGGCCGTCGTCCGGCGCGGCAAGCTCGCGATCCTGCGGTACAGCGTCGTCGACGTGCGACCGGGCAGCGCGACGGCCGCGGTCAGCATCGTCGTCAAGGACTCCACCGGGGCGACCGTGCTCTCGCTCTCCTGTGGAGCGCGCAGGGTGAACGTGCCGCAGCTCACGCGATTCAGGTGCGGGTTGCCGAAGGGCGCCTACCGATACTTCGTCTACGCGACCGACGCGGCCGGCAACGCACAGCGCCGCGTGGGCTCAGCCGGCCTCAAGGTCCGCTGACGCCGGCGGTCCGCTCGCGGCCGCGCCGGCAGCCGCGGAGTCTCCCGCGCGCGCCGTCAGCGGCTCGGCGTCCCGGAGACGGGAGACCACGATCGCACTCACGGCGAGGAGCACGCTGGCCAGCACCAGCGACACCGTGAACGAGCCGTTGCCGGTGCGCAGCACCCCCATCACCCAGACGAAGGCCACCGAGCACTGCCCGAACAGCTGAACGAGCCCGTTGGACGTGCCCTCCGGCGTGGGACGCGTGACCTCCGCGGCGTACTGCATGCCGATCGGCAGCGCGCCGACGACGAAGAAGCCGAGCGCGGCGGCGGAGAGGTAGAGCAGCCACAGCGTGGAGACGAAGGCGACCCCGACGAGGCTGGGGACCGCCAGCGCGAGCGCGAGCGCCAGATAGCGCACGCGCTTCCCCTGCCGGTCGGAGATCGCCCCCAGAGCCACCGCGCCGACCACGCCGACGACGAGCATGACGGCGCCGAGGATGGCGGCGTCGGTCGAGCCGAAGCCGCGCGGCAGGATGATGTCGCCGACCCACGAGGTCACGCCGTTGAAGACGCCCATGATCACGAAGGCGACGGCGAGGATGATCAGGAAGGGCTTGACGGTGAGCGCGTGCTTGAGCCCGTCGAGCATGAGAGCCCGCACCTCCACGCCCGTCGGGTCGGGCGGCGTGGCCGGGCGCTCCCGGGCCAGCGCCAGGAACGCGACCGACGAGGCCGCCGCCACGAGGCCGAACACCAGTTGCATCGTGCCGATGGACATGACGCCGACCAGGAATCCCGAGAGCCCCATGCCGGCGGCGACGCCGAGCATGCTGGCCAGGGTGATGAGGCCGACCGCGGTCGCTCGCTCGCCCGCCGGGAACCAGTTGGCCGGGACCTTGGTCCACGAGTCGAGCAGGAAGGGCTGCGCGATGGCGATGCCGATCGTGCTCGCGAGTGCCAGGGGATAGCTCGAGCCCGCAAGGCCGCGCGTGATGCCGAACACGCCCATCATCACCACGCCGAAGCCGACGGCGACGCGGAAGCCGCGTGTGTCGATCACCCAGGCCGCCGGCAGTGAGAGCGGGATGAAGGCGATCATGAACACCATCGCCAGCAGCGTGATCATCTGGTGCGAGACGCCGTAGTAGTGCGACGCCTGGCTGATGATGGTGGCGTAGCTGATCCACAGGATCTGGATCGTGAAGTTGACGAGCATCATGACCGCGAGGACGACCCAGCGGTAGCCGTACACGCGGTACTGGCCCTGGAACTGCTCGTTCACCGGAAGACCCGCTCGTTCACTGCGCCCCCTTGTTGATGCGCCGGAACAGAGGACGCATCCGCTTGTGGATCTCAAGGAAGGTCTGGTAGCGCTCATCGTACACCGCGCGGTGCTCCGCGCGAGGAGCGAAGACGTGCTCGAGCTCGACGAGGCCGGGCACGTCCGAGAAGGCGATCTCGCCGAGGCCCGCGGCGGCGATCCAGGCGGCTCCGCGGGCGTTCGCCTGGATCGGGTCCTTGACCTGGCGGACCTCGACGCCGAGCGCGTCGGCGAAGATCTGGCACCAGACGGCCGAGCGGCCGCCGCCGCCGACAAGGTTGAGGGCGCCCACCGGACGGCCGAGGAACTTGCGCACGGGCTCGAGCAGCCAGCGCGTGTTGAGGGCGACGCCCTCGAGGAAGGCGCGCACGACGTCCTCGCGCGTGCTACCCAGCGAGAGGTTGTAGAGGCCGGCGCGCAAGGTGCGGTCGTCGACCGGCGCCCGCTCCCCCCAGATCCACGGTGTGTAGAGCACCCCGTTGCTGCCCGGCGGCACGCGCTCCGCGATCTGGTCGAAGATCTTGAACACATCCGGCTGCTCTTCCTCGGCGAGGAGCTCGTCCTGGTGGTACAGGATGTTGTCGCGCAGGAAGGTGAGGTTGCCGCCGGCCGTGGCCTGCAGTGCCGTGAGCAGCCATCGGCCCGGCAGCGCGCACGGCACCGAGGCGAGGCTCGAGAAGATGTCGGTCTTCTTGTACGGGACGTGCGCCGCCATCCACGACGACGTGCCGACGTAGAGGTGCACGTCGTAGTCGCCCGTCGTGCCGGCGCCGATGGCGGCGGCCGTGTTGTCGATGGCGCCGGCGACGACCTGCGTGCCCGGCGCCAGCCCGAGCGCCTCCGCCGCCTCCGCGGTCAGCGGCCCGAGGACCTCGGTGCATTTGACGATCTCCGGCAGCATGGAGGAGTCGATGCCGCAGTCGCGCACCAGACCGGCGTCGTAGCGCACGCCGCCGGCGTCGCGGTTGTCGGTCACCCAGCTCGTCAGGATCGAATCGTAGGTGGCGACGAAGCGCCCCGTGAGGCGCAGGTTCAGGTAGTCGAGCACGTTGAGGAACTTGTACGTGCGCTCGTAGACCTCCGGGAAGGCGTCGCGCACGAGCAACATGTGCGCCGCCGGGTCCTTGCCGGTCGGAGACGGCATGCCCCCTGTGAGGCGGATCCAGCGCCGGATGCGCGCCAGGCTCATGCCCTGCATATTGGCGAGCCCGCCGAACTGCCGGCGCAAGTGCGGCGCGCCGCGCATGTCCATCCAGAGGATGCAGCCCATCAGCGGCGCGCCGTTCTCGTCGACCGGCACTGTGCCTTCGCCCTGGGTGCTGCAGCAGACGGCGGCGACCTCCGCCGCCGGGCCGTCGTGGCGGGCGAGCAGTCGCCGCGTCGCGGCGACCAGAGCTCGCCACCAGTCGTCCGGCGCCTGCTCCGCGCCGCCGCCCGGCAGCACATGCAACTCGACGGGCTCGGCCTCCCAGGCGGCCACGCGCCCGTCGACGCCGATGAGCGCGACCTTGGCTCCCGACGTGCCCAGGTCGACGGCGAGGATGTACTTGGAAGCCCCTACTGTCACGCTCATGGCCGGGAGCATAGCACCGGGGTCGCGGGGCCGGCTCGGCCCGGCCGCTCACGGCCGCCCCGCCTGCCAGGGTCAGACCGCCGCGAACGCCTGCGTCAGGTCGGCGATCAGGTCGGCGGCGTCCTCGATGCCCACCGAGTAGCGCACCAGCCCCTCGGGGATGCCCATTGCGGCGCGCTCTTCGGCGCTGCACTCGACGTGGCTCGTGGTCGCTGGCGGTCCCGCGATCGTCTCCACGGCGCCGAGGTTGGCGGCGCGGTGCGCGAGGCGCAGGCGCGGCAGCACGCGCTTGACCGCCGCGAAGCCGCCCTCGAGCCCGAAGCTGAGCACGCCGCCGAAGCCGCGCATCTGGCGCGCGGCCACGTCGTGATGGGGGTGGCTCGCGAGGCCCGGGTAGTTCACGATCGTGACACTGGGCTGCTCGGCGACCCAGCGGGCGATGCGCAGGGCACTCTCGTTCTGCCGGGCGATGCGCAGCGCGAGCGTCTTCATGCCGCGGACCAGCAGATAAGCCGCCATCGGGTCGAGCGAGGCGCCTGTGATCTCGCGGTAGTGGTAGACCCGGGCCACCAGCTCGGGATCGCCGCAAAGCACGCCGCCGAGCGCGTCGGCGTGACCGCCGAGGAACTTGGTGGCGCTGTGCAGCACAAGGTCGGCGCCGAGGGCGAGCGGGTTCTGGTTGATCGGCGTGGCGAAGGTGTTGTCGGCGACGACGATCGCCCCGGCAGCGTGCGCAGCCGAGGCGAGCCGCGCGATGTCCATCACCTTGAGCGTCGGGTTGGTCGGCGTCTCGAGGTAGACGAGGTCGCAGCCACGCGCGATGGCGGCCTCGATCTGCTCGTGGTCGCCGGTGTCGCAGAGTTCCACGGCGACGTTCTGACGCGGCAGGAAGTCGATGAACAGCTGGTTCGTGCCGCCGTAGGAATCCTTGATCGAGACGACGCGGTCGCCCGGAGCGAGCAGCGCGAAGAGCGTGTTGCTGATCGCCGCCATGCCGGTCGAGAAGCTCGTGGCCGCCTCCGCGCCCTCGAGGATGCGGACCTTCTCCTCGAAGGCGTGCACCGTGGGGTTGGTGTTGCGGCTGTAGATGTGGCCCGCCTTGCGGCCGAGCGCGACGTCGAGCCACGCGTCCACGTCCGGGTAGCCGTAGGCGGCGCTGTAGACCACGGGCACCTGGGTCGCGCCCTGGACGAGAGACTCGTCCTCGCCGGCGTGCACGGCCAGGGTGGCCGGCGAGAGCTCCTGCATCGAGCCGTCCTGCGGCGTCTTGCCGTCGGCTCGCGGCTGCGTTCCCTCGGTCATGGCGGCGCTCCTTTTGCTCGGCAGGGGCCCCGGCGTGCGCGCCGGGGCCACACGGAAGGTACCTTGGAGCGAGCGGTGGCGTCCACCGGTGAGCCGTCATGGCGACCGACGCCGGAGACGCACGGCCGCGAGTCGCGTCAGGCGCCGATGACGCCGTTGACCCACAGGAAGGTCGGCTCCACCTGGTTGAAGGTGAAGAGATGGGCGCCACGCACACCGAGCTCCTCGGTCCGCTCGCCCGGCCGGCGAAGAGCGGCGCCGTTCGCGGCGTGGTCCAGACCCTCGGCGATCGAGCGGACCAGCGGAGTCGGATCGTAGCGCCGGGAACGCGAGAGCGCGGCCAGCTGGCGTCCGTGTCGGCGCAGGTAGCGCAGGGACGCGCCGACGCCGGACTTGAGCGAGATCTCCGCCAGCTTGCGACGCTCGACCACGCCCGGCAGCCCGACGACGACCGGGAGGTCGATGCCCTCGGCGCGGATGGCCTGCACCCAGTCGATCAGCGCGCCGGCGTCGAAGCAGAGTTGCGTGACGATCTCGTCGGCGTACTGCTGCTTGCGGCGCAGCGCCTCGAGTAGCTCGTCGCTGGCGATCAGCGGATGGCCCTCCGGGTACCCGCCGATCCCGATACGAGTGAACGGGTTCGGCATGCGGGCGAGCTCGTCCAGCAGATCGCCGGCGTCGTGATACGGGCCGGCGGGCGGCGTAGCGTCGCCGCCGACGACGAACGCCTCGTGTACGCCTGCGGCCGCGAGGCGTTCGGCCCAGCCGGCGAGCTCGCTCCGCCCGCTCACCATGCGCGCCGCGAGATGCGGGGTCACGTCGTAGCCGCTCGCGGCGAGGCTCTCCGCGACCTCGATCGTGCGCGCCAGGCCGTGCCTCGGGGAGGCGGTCACCGTGACGCGCGCACCGGTTGGCAACGCCGCCACCTTGTCCTCGATGCCGCGCACCGGGATCACCTCGTAGCGCGGCGCCTCGAGCAGCGCGGCCATGCGCAGGTCGCGTACGACGGGAGGACTTGGGTGGCTGGCCATGGACGACCTCGGTGCGACGATTACGGAGTTAATCTCTCCTGTTACTACCCGTGCGCGGCCGCGGCGAGACGCATGGGCCGACATCGCATGGCAGCCGCCCCGGACGGGTCGCCAGGGTCGGCTCAGCGCAGGGCGAGCAGCTGCGAGACGGTCACGAGCTTGTAGCCGCGGGCGCGCAGGCCTGCGATGATCCCCGGCAGCGCGTCGCGGGTGGCGGCGTTCCCCGAGGACCACGGATGCAGCTCGATGATGGAGCCCGGGCGCACGTTGGCGAGGACGTAGCGGGTCAGCGCCCCCGGATCGCCGGCGATGCCGGCGATCGAATCGGGCTCGAGGTCCCACATGACGGTGGTGCGGCCGTGCCGCCAGAGGTAGTAGGGCGCCGAGAGCAGCTTCTTGGCGTAGGGCGGGCGGAACGTGATCGGCCCCGTGTAGCCGGCCGCGCGGATGACGCGGTCCGCGGCCTCCACCTCATACCCCACCGTCTTCGTCGAGACGCCCACCAGACGCCGGTGGTCGTAGGTGTGATTGCCGATCTCCTCACGCGCCGTGATGAGGTCCCGCAGGGAGGCGGGGTCGGCGGCGGCGTCCTTGCCGATGACGTAGAAGGTGGCGCGCACGCCATACCGCGAGAGGTCGGCGATGAGCTCGTTCACGTACATGCTGTTGGGTCCGTCGTCGAAGGTGAGCGCCACGACCTTCGTGGTCGTATCGACGCGGGAGACGTGGTCGCCGAGCAGCATCACGGTACGCGAGTCCATGAGCCAGTAGGAGCCCGCCGCGACGACCACCAGCGCGGCGACCAGGGCACCGGCGACCCGTGCGGCCTGCCAGCCCCGGCCGCGGACGTGGCCACGCGCGAACCCCCAGAGGACGAAGAAAGCGATCGTGAGGACGGCGACGAGCAGCACCGCCGCGAGGACGTCGAGGTTCATCGCGCCGCCGTCTCGAGGTTCATCGCGGCGCCGTCATCCGCGCACCCTCAGACGCCTTCGACACTCGCCAGGACCTTCTCGAAGCGCGCCAGCGCCTCGTCGATGACCTCGTCGGTGTCGGCCATCGACGTGTACATCCGCGAGCCCGCCAGGGTGATGAGCCCGTTGGCCGTGTACGCCGCGCCCATCTCCTCCATCATGTGCTTGCGCGGCTTCATCTCCTTGAGAAAGCGCACCGGGCTCTTGAGATCGAGCAGCATCACGCCCGACGTCTCGAGGTGCACGATGGAGCCCTGGTTGAAGGCGACGAACGGGAGCCTGTAGCGCGCGATGATCTCGTTGAGGCCGGCCGTCAGCCTGTCCCCGGCACGGCCGGCCAGCACCGGCGCGTTGGTCCGCTCCATCTCGCTGATCGCGAAGTAGCCGGCGGCGCAGCTGAGCGGGTTGGCGCTCAGGGTGCCGCCCACGTAGGCGCGCTCGCCGCTCTTGCCGCCGATGCCGGAGGCAAAGCTCATCATCACGTCGCGGCTGCCGCCGACGGCGCCCGCCATGGGATAGCCGCCGGTGATGCACTTGCCGAACACGGTGAGGTCGGGGCGCACGCCGAAGTAGCCCTGCGCCCCTCCCAGCCCCAGGCGAAAGCCGGTCACGACCTCGTCGAAGATGAGCAGCGCGCCGAACTCGTCGCAGAGCTCGCGCACGCGGGCGTTGAAGTCGAAGGGCACCGGCCGCGTGCCGCTCTCGGGACCTATCGGCTCGACGATCACCGCCGCGGTGCCGCCGGCGAGCTTGTTCTCCTGCAGCTTGCGGCGCAGCGCCTTGAGGTCGTTGGGGAACACCTCGCGCGTGCGCCCGGTGGCGCCGAACGGGATGCCCTTGGCCTCGAAGCGCCAGGTGCCGGGCACGTGCAGCCCGTACACCATCTGGTCGCTCCAGCCGTGGTAGGCGCCGCCGAACTTGATGACCCACTTCTTGCCGGTGTGAGCGCGCGCGGCGCGTATGGCCGCCATCACGCTCTCGGTGCCGGAGCCGAGCATGCGGAACATCTCGATCGAGGGCATCAGACGGTGGACCAGCTCGGCCAGCTTGAGCTCGTACTCGTGGAAGAGGCCGGTGACCGGGCCGGAGGCGGCCACGACCTCGGCGACTTTCTCGCGCAGCGGCGCGTAGTTGCTGCCGAGGACGGTCGGGCCGCCGGCCTGCAGGAAGTCGATGTACTCGTTGCCGTCGACGTCCCAGAGGTGCGCCCCCTCGGCCTTCTCGATGGCGAGCGGGAACGGGTAGTTGAACGCGAGGTTGTGCTGGACGCCGCCGGGGATGAGCTCGGCGGCTTCGTCGGTGAGCTCCTTGCTGCGGCGGCACTTCGTCTCGAAGTACTCGAGATATTCGTCCATCGCCGGCCGCCGGATGGGCCGCAGCGGCCGGCTCACGAGCGCGTCGAGGCGCGCGTACACGCCGGCCACGTCCGGGTAGGCGCTGATCGCGTAGCCGGCGAGCTGGGCGCCGGCGGGCTCCGCCGGGGGCGCCGCGCCGCCCGCCGGCCCCGCGGCCACGCCGGCTGCCGCGCCGGCGGACTCGGCGCCGGCCTGCGCCGGCGCCAGCGACTCCGCTTCGCGTGCTTCCTCGAGCTGCCGCTTGAGCTTCTTCTCGTCGCCGCGCAGCTTGGCGAAGGCGATCTCGCGGATCGGCGCGGGGACCTTGCTCACCTTCTCGTCGGTCATCAGGGCGAGGAGGTAGTCGAGCGCCACCTTCTCGAGCAGGGCCATGTTGAAGACAGCGCGATCCACGTCGCCGCCGAGCACGAGGACGCCGTGGTTGGCGAGGATGAAGGCGTTGTCGCCGCTCGTGATCCGCTTGCGCACGTTCTTCTTGAGGAAGCCCGTGCCGGAGGGAGCGTAGTCGATGATCTCCACGGAGCGACCGAGGAAGCGCACCTGCTCGTCGAAGAGCGCCGGGATCGGCTGCCGGACGAGTGCCAGGGCGCTTGCGTACGGCTGGTGCGTGTGGACGATGGCGTTCACATCCGGCCGTTCCTGGTAGACGGCGGCGTGCATCCCGGACTCGATGGAGGCCTTGCGCTCGCCCTCGAGACGCTCGAGCGCAAAGTCGAGGACGCAGATGTCGCCGGCCTTCATCTTGGCGTAGTCGTAGTTGGAGGGCGTGATGGCGAAGGCGTCCTGGCCGGGGACGCGGACCGAGACGTTGCCCTCGGTCGCCTTGAGGTACCCGCGCTCGAGCAGCGCCCGGCAGGTGGCCACGACCTGCTCCCTGGCGACGGCGAACTGACCCATCACAGCACCACCAACACGAGGAGGACCGTGACCACTGCCAGGGCGAGGCCGCAGACCGTGGTCACCATGATCGCCCACCAGTCGTCCGGCAGCGGGCGGTCCGCGGCCAGCGCCGCCCTCACGGACCGGGTGTTGAGGGCGGCGTAGCTGATGAGGAAGGCGCCGAAGAGGCCGTAGGCGACGCCGAGTGCGGCGAACGGAACCCTGCCACCGCCGATGAGCGCCGGGATCAGGCGCCCGACGGCGAGCGAGAGCCCAAGCGCACCGAGGCCGGTCCGAAACCACGCCAGATACGTCCGCTCGGCCGCCATCCCGGTCCGCCGAGGCGCCGATCCGTCGGCCGGCGGCGCAGCGGCAGAGCCCGGGACCGCGTCTCTCAGCACGTCATTGTCAGCTGTCACCGTCACCCTCCGTCGTCCCGCCGTGGCCCTCGCCGCCGATGGCCACGCTCACTTCCAGTCCTCCCAGCAAGGCGAGATTGAAGATCCACGCCCACACGAGGAACGCGATCGCCGTGCCGAGCACACCATACACGCGATTGTACGAGCCGAAGTGCGCGAGGTACGCGCTGAAGACGGCGGACGCCGCGAGCCACGCCGTGACGGCGACGCATGCCCCGGCGAGATCGTGGAGGACGCGCCGCCGGCCGCTGCGCGGTGCGGCGCGGTACAGGAGCAGGAACACAGCCGTCGCGACGGCAAAGAAGAACGGCCACTCGGCGATCGTCCAGAAGCGGACGGCGGCCTCGCCGATGCCGAACAGCCGGCCCAGCCACTCGGCGAACGGGCCGGCGAACGCCACGACCACGGCGGCCGCTGCGAGCAGCACGGAGAGCAGAAGTGCGAGCCCGAGCCGCGACGGCAGGAGGCGCAGCCAGCTCCGCGTGTCGGGCTCACCGCTCACTTCCCCCGCCGCCCAGATGAACGCGGCAACGTAGGACGACGCCGTCCACAGCGCCAGAACGACGCCGACGCTCAGGAGCACCGGCGTCCCGCTGTTGTTGAAGATGCTGTCGAGCACGCTCTGCACGAAGTCGACAGCCCACTGCGACCTCGTCTGCGCGACCGCGTCGAGGAGCTCGTGCACGGCGGCTGGCGTCAGGCCGATGGCGCCAAGGATCGCCGTGACGACGATGAGGACCGGGAAGACGGCGAGGATCAGGAAGTACGTGAGCGCAGCCGCGTGCCTAGGCAGGTTGTGCGCGGCGGCCAGCCGGACCAGCGCGCCAAGCGCCACCCGGACGCGCGACTGCGGCGGTGACTCCAGCCGCTGCGACGGCATCTCCTGCTCCGGCACGCGCCCTCCTCGCGAAGCGGTCGACTGCGAGTATGCCACAGGCGGGCGCCCGCGCCTCGCGAGCGGGACCGGCGCGGGCTCCTCCGCGTCTGAGACCGCCGTGGCCCGTTTCACCCTCTTCGGGTGACGACCGGCGCCAGACGGTCCTCTAGATTCGCGCCAAGGAGATCGGCGGTGGCGGCTGACCGGCCGCAACGACGCGAAGGGGGCGTCATGACCATGTACAACCACATGCATGCGGGATCCTCGCTGCCTCTGACGAGACGCGGAGGTTCGCGGGAGATCAGCCATGCGGCGTCTTGGAAGGATGTGGTGGCCGTTCTGGCCACACTGGCCGTCGTCGCGGCCGTGTTCGTCGGCATCTTCGCCGCCGCGAGCGCACCGTCGAGGACATCCGCGGTCATCCACCACGGCGGCGCTCACGGCCGCACCGACATCCTCTTCAAGCAGAAGCTGAGTGGCCCCCTGCAGGCGACGACGACACGCATGGCGCACGGCGCGTTCGGGCGCGCGCACTTGCTGCAGAGCATCCGCGGCGGCGTCACGGGGATGGACCGCGGCGGCGCAGCCGACGTCTCGGCGCAGGGATCGTGGAGATGGCCGTCCAGGCATCCTCCGACCGGTGGGCGCACGGTCCCCCACAGCTCTCCGGGGTCCATCACGGCGTGACGCCGGGGCCGCCCGGCGCCGCCCCCCACGGCGGCGGCCGGGATGGGCGTCACCATCCGCCGCCCGCGCCGTCCTCACGGGGACCGGCGCGGGCGGCGCGGCGTACGGGCGGCGCAGCCCGCATCGGCGCGCGTTCGTCGGTTCCGCACGGACGCGCTGCGCACGGCGGGCGGCCGCCGGGCGACTTGAGTAGAATCGCCCTCGTGGGCGCCTCGGCGACCGCGACGTTCACCGCGAGCAAGGGAAGGACCGGATGGACCCAAGCGAGTTCCGCCGCCTCGGCCACGAGCTTGTCGATTGGGTGGCCGACTATCGCGAGCGCATCGCGGAGTACCCTGTGATGAGCCGCGTCGAGCCGGGAGAGGTGGAGGCGCTGCTTCCGGTCGCGCCGCCGCGCCAGGCCGAGGGCCTGGCGGAGATCGCCGCGGACCTCGACCGCATCGTCCTGCCGGGCATCACCCACTGGAACCATCCCGGTTGGTTCGCCTACTTCCCGTCCAACTCAGACCTCTCGTCGGTGCTCGCCGACCTCGTGACCGCGGGTCTCGGCGCGCAGTGCATGAGCTGGCAGACGAGCCCGGCGGGCACCGAGGTCGAGCTCGTCGTCATGGACTGGTTGCGCCAGATGCTCGGTCTGCCCGAGGCGTTCAGCGGCGTCATCCAGGACAGTGCGAGCACGGCCACCTTCTGCGCCCTCCTCTGCGCGCGCGAGCGCACCACGGCCTTCGGCCAGAACCGCGGCGGGATGCAGGCGGAGGAAGCGCCGCTGGTCGTCTACGCCTCCGACCAGGCGCACAGCTCGATACCAAAGGCGGCGCTCCTGGCCGGCTTCGGCGCCGAGCACCTGCGCCTCATCGAGACCGACGAGGAGCACGCCCTCCGCCTCGACCTGCTCGACGAGGCGATCCGCGCCGATCTTGCTGCCGGCCGCCGGCCGTGCGCCGTGGTGGCCGCCATCGGGACCACCGCCACCACGTCGGTCGACCCTCTGGCCGGGATCGCGGAGCTCGCCGCCCGCCACGACCTGTGGCTCCACGTAGATGCAGCCATGGCCGGCGTGGCCATGATCTGCCCCGAGTACCGCCCGCTGTGGGAGGGCGTCGAGGCCGCCGACTCCATCGTGCTCAATCCTCATAAGTGGCTGGGCACCGGCTTCGACCTCTCCGCGTACTTCGTGCGCGACCCCGAGCACCTCGTGCGCGTGATGAGCACCGACCCGAGCTACCTCCGGACGGCCCAGGATGGGCTCGTGCGCAACCTGCGCGACTGGGGCATCCCGCTGGGCCGCCGCTTCCGCGCGCTCAAGCTCTGGTTCCTGATCCGCGAGTACGGCGTGGAAGGCCTCCAGGAGCGCGTACGCAGGGACATGGACAACGCGCACTGGCTCGCCGCGCAGATCGACGCCGAGCCCGGCTGGGAGCGCCTCGCGCCCGTGAGGCTGCAGACCGTCTGCCTGCGGCACGTGCCGGAGGCGCTCGCCGGCGACGAAGCGGCGCTGGCGGCCCACAACCGCGCGCTCGCCGAGCGCATCAATCAGGGCGGACGCTCGTATCTCACGTCAGCCGAGCTCAAGGGCAGGCAGATCGTGCGCGTCTCGATCGGCGCACAGGCCACCGAGCGCGCCCACGTCGAAGCGCTGTGGGGGGACCTGCGCAGGGCGGCCGGCGAAGCGGAGGCCGGCGCGGGAGCGGCGGGCTCAACTGCGGCGGACCCGGCTCCGAGGTAGGGCGACACGTCTGACGTCACGTCTCACGCAACGGCCCACGACTGGTTCGGTCGCCCCGGGCCGGGGAAGACTCGGCGCGACCGCGACGAATCTCTTGGCAACGACGTGCTGAGGCCGCCGGACGCGGCGCGCTCAGGGGGGCAGGGACGATGACGACGAAGAAGCATGAGGGCAACAGCGCCGGCGCGGGCGACGCCAACGGCGCGGGCGACGCCACAGGTGCCGCCGAGGAGACGGCCGTCACCAAGGCGGGCGCCGCGGATGCGGCGGCCGGCGAGGCGGCGACCAGAACGGACGTGACCGCCGTGACCGAGGCCGCAGGCGAACCCGGCGGCACCGCCGGGGCCGCGCAGACCGTCGTTGTCCATAGGCACGGCCGTCTGCGCTCCGTCCTGATCGGCTTCCTCGTGCTCCTCAGCTGCCTGACGCTCGTCATCACCGGCATCACCATCTGGACCCACTACACGGTGCTCAACACGAACGGCTACATGAAGCTGGTGGGACCGGTGGGCAAGGATCCGCAGGCGATCAAGGCCCTGGGCAGCTACGTCGCGGGCCAGGTCGTGACGGCCACCGACCTGCAGGGGCGCGCGGAGAGCGCCCTTCCCCCCAAGGCCGCGTTCCTCGCCGGGCCGATCACAGGCTACGTCCAGTCGTTCATCGAGAAGCAGACGACCAAGGTCCTCAGCACGCCAGCAGGCGTACAACCTCTGGCTGGGCATCAACCGTGTCTCGCACCAGCAGCTCGTCGGGTTGCTGCGCGGGCAGAACAACTACACATACATCCAGGGCAGCGACGTGAAGCTCAACCTCCTGCCGCTCGTGAGCCAGGCGCTGGTGTGGCTGGACAGCAAGCTGCCGGGCGCCCTGAGCAGCAAGTTCTCGCCGCCGGTCATCGAGCCCGGCACGCCGGCTTCGCAGTCCATCCAGCAGGTGTCGCAGTGGTCCGGCAAGACGCTCCCCGCCGACTTCGGCCAGGTCACGCTGCTCACGAGCAACGCGCTCGGGCCGGCGCAGAAGGCGGTCAAGATCTTCGACGGCCTCGTGATCGCCCTGCCGATCATCCTCGTCGTGCTCGTCGCAGTGACGATCCTGCTCTCGCGGCGGCGGCGCTTCACGATCATGGCGCTGGGCATCGGCTCGGCGATCGCGCTGATCGTGACCTACGTGATCATCAAGCGTGCTTCGGCTGCCATCGTCGGCAGCCTGCATCTGGGCAACGTCAACGAGGTCGTGCGCAACGTGGTCAGCGCCTCGCTTGGTCCGCTGGCCACGATCACGATCTGGGTCGTGGTGATCGGCGCCATCGTCGCTGTCGTGGCGTGGCTCGTGGGCCGCAAGGACGTGCAGACCGCCATCGTCGGCGCCGGCAAGAAGGTCGTCGAGGCCCAGGGCTCCGCGCTGAGCTCATCGTCCGCGACGGTCCGCTGGATCGCCCGCAACATCCAGCTCCTGCGCATCGTCGGCCTCGTCGCCGGCCTCATCCTGCTCGTGATCGCCGCCTCGTCGTCGTGGCTGGCCATCGCCTTCGCGATCCTGCTCACGCTGCTGTACGAGGGGCTGCTGAGCCTCCTCGTGGGCGAGTGGCCCTTCGGCCACGGCTCCGCCGGCGCGGACGGCGCGGAAGCCGGGACGCCGGCCGGCTGAGCCGGCGAGACTGATCAGCCGTCACCTGACGGGGCGGGGCCACAGGGCGGCTCCGCCCCGTCGCGCATGTGAAGACTTGCGAAGCCGAGGCTCCAGCCGGCTCCGAAGCCGTTAGCCGGCGGCCGCTGGCGGGAACCTGCACAAGCAACCAGGAATGATGTCCGCGCGGCGCCGTGCGCCGCGCGAGGAGGAGCAAGCCATGTTCGCCGTCGACCGCCGTATCAAGATACTCACGCTCGGGGCGATGTGCTTCGCCCTCTTCATGGCCATGCTCGACAACACGGTCGTCAACGTGGCCCTGCCGACGATCCAGGGTCACTTCGGGTCTGGCGTGTCCGGCCTCCAATGGGTGATCGACGGCTACACGCTCGTCTTCGCCGCCTTCATGCTCACCGGCGGGACGCTCGGCGACCTGTACGGGCGCAAACGGATCTTCCTGATCGGCCTGACCATCTTCACAGTCGGGTCGCTACTCGCGGGCCTGGCCCCGTCGCTCAACATCCTGATCGCCGCTCGCGCCGTCCAGGGTCTGGGCGCCGCGGCGCTGCTCCCGGGCACGCTCTCGATCCTCACGCAGTCGTTCCCCGACCCCAAAGAACGCGCCCAGGCGATCGGCATCTGGGCGGGAGTGAGCGGCGTGGCCCTCGCCCTGGGCCCGATCGTCGGCGGCGCGCTGGTCGACAGCCTCGGCTGGCAGAGCGTCTTCTTCCTCAACATCCCCATCGGCATCGTCGCGTGGTTCGTGGCCGCGCGCGTCGTCAGGGAGTCCAAGAACCCCGAGGGGCGTCACCTCGACCTTGCCGGCCAGATCCTGGCCATCGTCGGCCTCGGGACGCTGACCTACGCGCTCATCGAGGCCAACAACCTCGGCTGGACGTCGCCGACGATCATCGGCCTGTTCGCGACGGCGGCCATCGCGACGGGCCTCTTCATCTGGGTCGAGCTGCGCAGCAGCAGCCCCATGCTCGACCTCGGCTTCTTCCGCAACCGCACCTTCGCCGCCGCGGCGACGGTGGCTGGGCTCGTGAGCTTCGGCATGTTCGGCGTGTTCTTCTTCCTCACGCTGTTCC
This sequence comes from uncultured Thermoleophilia bacterium, assembly GCA_963829205.1. Lineage (GTDB taxonomy): Bacteria > Actinomycetota > Thermoleophilia > UBA2241 > UBA2241 > CAIXSE01. Next base: position 1,171,265 of record CAWHHT010000012.1, on the reverse strand, counting down.
TCCAGAACGTGCAAGGCTACTCAGCCCTGCAGATGGGCCTGCGCGCGCTGCCGATGACCGGCGCGATCATCTTCATGGCTCCGACGGCAGGCTGGATCGCGGGCCGCATCGGTCCGCGCATCCCCATGGCCGTCGGCCTCGCCATCGTCGGCGCCGGCATGCTGCTCATGGAGCGCATCACCCCAGGCATGCCGTACAGCGACCTGTGGTGGAACCTCACGCTGCTCGGCATCGGCATGGGCTTCGTGATGACGCCGATGACGGCAGCTGTGATGGGCGCCGTGCCGCGAGCGCGCGCGGGGATGGCATCGGCCACGTCCAACGCCAGCCGCGAGGTCGGCGGCGTCTTCGGCATCGCCTTGCTGGGCGCCATCGTGACGCACTGGTTCGCCAAGGACCTCAGGAGCTCGCTGGCGGCGTTCCCGCTGCCGGCCGCCGTCAAGGAGAGGATCGTGACGCTCGCCGGGCACGGAGGCGGCACGGCGCGCGGCTCACTGCCCACGGGGATCGACCCGAACGCGCTGCATCACGCCGTCGACAACGCGTTCGTCTCGGGCATGCACGTGGCGTTCCTCGTCTCGGCCGTGATCCTGCTCTCGGGCGCGGTCGTCGCGGCGGTGTTCGTGCACCGCGGAGCGCTGGCGGAACAGCCGGAGTCGCGTCCGGTCCCCAAGCCGGGCGACGCCGGCGAGCTCGCCTGCGAGCCGTCGCCGGCGCCCTCGGGCGCCGGCCGCTGACCGGGCGCGGCCGGCCCGCGCGTGTCGGCGCGGCCGCGCGCGGGCAGGACTGAGCCATGGGCACCGTGATCTGGATCATCGTCCTGGTGGCCGTGGCGATCGCGCTCGGCCTGCCAAGGCTGCTGCGAGCGCGGCGAGACCGCCGCCGCCGGCGGCTCATCCAGGCGCTCGAGGCGGCGCGCAGCTCGCGCGTGATCACGATGATCCACCGGCAGGAGAGCATGGCGCTCTTCGGCATCCCGTTCGGCCGGTTCATCGACATCGAGGACTCCGAGCAGCTGTTGCGCGCCATCCGGCTGACGCCCGAAGGCATGCCCATCGACCTCGTGCTGCACACACCGGGCGGGCTCGTGCTCGCCTCCGACCAGATCGCCCACGCCCTCAAGCGCCACCCCGGCAAGGTGACGGTGTTCGTGCCGCACTACGCGATGTCGGGCGGCACGCTCATCGCGCTCGCCGCCGACGAGATCGTCATGGACGCCGACGCCGTGCTGGGCCCGGTTGACCCGCAGCTCGGCAGCCCGCTGCGCGGCGCCTGGCCGGCGGCGAGCATCCTGGCGGCGCTCGAGCACGAGAACCCCAACCGTTCGGACGAGACGCTCATCCTCGGCGACATCTCCCGCAAGGCCATCGCCCAGGTTCACGACACAGTCGCCGAGCTGCTGGCGGACCGCGGTCCCGAAGACGCCGGGCGACTGGCGACGATGCTCAGCGAAGGCCGCTGGACGCACGACTACCCGATCCGGCTGGACGAGGCGCGCGAGCTGGGGCTGCCGGTGAGCGACCAGGTCCCGGAGAGCGTCTACAGCCTCATGGGCCTGTTCCCGCGGCGCGCCCAGCGCAGGCCGTCAGTGGAGTTCGTCCCGGTCCCGTACAAGGAGCCCGGCGCCGGCGGGACTGATCAGGACTCGCGGCTGCGATAGTAGACGGTGGCGCTCAGGGCACCGGGCAGGCGCGCGCCTCCAGCGTCCGGTCTGCGACGTCCATGATCGCCTCGTAGATGTCCGGGTGCCGGTCGCGCAGCGTCGCCGCGTGACACAGCAGACGACGCAGGTGGCCTCCGTCTCCGGCCGTCTCCTGGGCGAGCACGCCGGCGTGCGCCCAGCAGTACTCCAGGGTGTCCGACAGGTCGTCCGGCAGGGCGTCCTCAAGCACGCGGGCGACCTCCCAGTAGCCGGAGATGCCGCGCTCTTCCGCGAGCCACCGCGCTTCGTCCGCGGCCACGTACAGAGCCCCCTGTTCGGCTGCCCCCATCGGGTCTTTGCTCTTTCGCTGGAACATCATCGGGTCACCCCGCGTAGTGTCGACAGAAGAATCGATCAGTGCAGACCGGATCGTGCACGGGGTATACCCCGGCGAGCGGGCCGCAATCGCCGGCCGCGGCCGGCGAGCCGGGCGAAGGCCCGGCGCTGAGCCTCCGTCGCCTAGACTGACGCAGCGCCGGCTGCGGGCGCTCGCGCCTCCAGCCAGGCGCCGAGGTCGGCGAAGACCGCGTCGCGGCCGACTTCGTTGAAGAGCTCGTGGTAGTAGCCCTCGTAGCAGCGCAAGGTCTTGTCGGCCGAGGCGGCGGCGGCGAAGAGTTCGCGGCTCGCCGCCGGATCGGCGATCGTGTCCGCACCCGCGTACAGGACGAGCAGCGGGAGACGAAGCCGCCCGGCCGCCGAGAGGGCCGCGCTCTGTGCGGCCAGTACCTCGGCGGCCCACCGCGCCGTGGCGACGTGGTGGTTGAGCGGATCGCTCGTGTAGGCGGCGACGACCTCCGGTTCGTGCGAGAGCTCCTCGGCGGGGATCGAGTTGCCGATGTCGCGCGCGGGGGCGACCAGCGACAGTACCTTGGCGGCCGCACGCTTGGCGCCGCTCACCGGCAGCCGCACGCGCAGAAACGGCGACGACAGGATGAGGCCCGCCAGGCCGTCCGGTCGCGCCTCGGCGCACGCGGTCGCGATCAGCCCGCCGAGGCTGTGGCCGAGCAGGAAGAGCGGCACGCCCGGCTGCTCGGCCGCCACGGTGTCGGCGAACAGCCGGGCGTCGTCGACGTACTGGGAGAAGCGCTCGATGTGGCCGCGGACGCCGGGCGAGCGACCATGACCACGCAGGTCGAACACATGGATCGCGTACCCCAGCGGGACCACCGCGTCGACGAGGTAGCGGTAGCGGCCGCCGTGCTCGCCGTAGCCGTGCACCACGGCGAGCACGGCGGCCGGCTCTTCGTCCGGCAGCCAGGAGCAGCGATGCAGCGCCTCTCCGTCGCCGGCGACGAGGGTGCTGGACTGCTCCTTCATGCCGCTCGACCTTTCACGCCGCTCGCCCCCTCATCTGGCACCTCGCCCTGTCATGTCGCGCCGGCTCCCCTCGGGGCCACCGCGCGCAGTCGTCACATCGTGAGCGCGGCGCGGACCGCGTGCGAGATCGCTTCCAGGCCGCCGGTGAGCTCCTCGGGCTGCGGCCAGCCGTAGCCCACGCGCATGTGTCGCCGCGACTGCTCGAACCAGTGTCCCGGCCCAACGTAGGCCCCGTGGACATCGTTGAGCACGCGGTAGAACTCGTCCACGTCCACCGGCACATCCGGCTTGATCCGCGGAAAGCACACCACGCCGCCCTGCGGCTCGACCCACTCCATGAGCTCCTCGCCGGCGATCCACTCGGCCACGACCTTGCGCTGCCCGGAGATGAATCGTTTGATCTCAGGCAGCCACGAGTCGCGCTGGGCGAACGCCTGAGTCGCGATCTCCTCGTCGACGACGCTGCCGCAGATGCCGATCTGCTCCTTGGCGGAGAGGAACGTCCTCACCAGGTCGCGGTCGCGGCACACCAGCCAGCCCGTGCGGATGCCGGGGATCCCGTAGGTCTTGGAGAGCGAGCTCACGCTGACGACGCGCTCGCTGAGCGTGGCGGCCACGGGCAGCGGCTCGCCGGCCGCCATCTCGCGGTAGGTCTCGTCGACGAGCAGCCGGCAGCCGGCAGCCTCCACGCGGCCGACGATGCTGCGCAGGTCGGCTTCCGCCATCGTCACACCGGTCGGATTGTGTGGCAGCGTGATGCTCACGTATTTCGTCGCCGGCGTGACCAGCGCCATGAGCTTGTCCGGATCTATGCGGAACCCCTCCTCGAAGGTGAGGTCCAGGAAGCTGATGTCCGCCTCGATGGCGCGCGGCGTCTCGATGTTGGTGGCGTAGTTCGGGCGGACCACGACGAGATGGTCGCCCTTGTCGAGCAGCGACGTCGCGATGATGAAGAGGGCCTGGGCGGCGCCCGCCGTCACGAGGACGTCATCGATCGTGACTCCGGCGCCGCTCTGCGCCGCCAGGAGTTCGCGGAAGCCCGGATGGCCGGCATGATCGCCGTAGAACAGCAGCATGTCGGCCACCTCGATCCCGAGGTCGCCGAGAGACCTGTCGCGCACCGAGCTCTCGGTGAGGTTGTAGCGGATCTTGTCGTACCCCAGCTGCTCGGGCGATTCCTCTTCGATCGGCATGCGACGATACTTCACTGTCGCTGACCTCCTGGAGTGATGGGACCGGCTCCCCGCAACAGTACATCGGCCGCGCGCGCCCCGGAAGACGAGGGCGAGTGGCCGTGCTACAGTCTCCCTGAGACCTCGGAGGGAGCCCCATGAACAAGCGTCCACGCCGCGCCGCGTTGCCGCGACACCTCAAACGAGCCGCACGGCCGGCCACCCTCGCGGCGTTCCTTCTCGCCATCGCGGCCGTGCTCGCGGCGTGTTCGTCGCCGGCGACCTCGAGCGGGGTCTCGGCGCTGACCAGCCAGGCCAGCGCGAGCGCCAGCAGCTCTCCGGCGGCCAAGGGAACGGCCGCCGCCGGCGTCAACGACTGGGCCCACGCCCTCCAGGTACTCGCCAAGCTCGACGCTGCGCCCAACGATCCCGTCGTCGTCCTCCTCGGCGGGTCTGCGGCACGCGAGAGCACCGTCTCGGACAAGTCATGGGCCGCGCAAGTGGCGGCAGACGGCGGCCCCTCGATCCCTACCTACAATCTGGGCTCGCGCAATCGCACGCTGGAGCAGGACATCCAGATCGTGCGCTACGTGCCCAAGGGCTCGCTGGTCTTCATCGGCATCAACGTCGGCCGCTTCACGGACCCGAAGTCCTCTCCCACGGTCACGCCTGCCGGCACGACGAGCCTCTCGCCCTACAAGCAGCACAAGTACAGCGTCAGCCTGTCCGATGCCAGAAAGCGGCTCATGCTCCAGAAGTGGCTGGTCACACGGTACCCCGAGTTCAAGAAGCACTTCGACCTCAACTCCCGCCTTCTGACGGCACTCGTCAAGAAGTGCGCGGATCGCGGCCTGCACCCGGTGCTGCTCGAACTGCCGCGCAACACCGCCATCATAGGCACGAAGCTGGCGAAGCCGGTGAGCCGCGTGACTGCCGCAGCCAGATCGGTGGCGGCGGCGCAGGGCATCCCTTGGAGGAGCTTCGTCGCCAAGGCGCACGTGCCCGACGCGAGCTTCTACGACCTCTGGCACCTGCTCAAGCCGGGGCGCGTGACGTGGCAGCGCCTCCTCAGCGCTTGGACCGCCGAGCTCCTGAAGAAGTACCAGGGGTCCTGACCGGATGAGGCGCGGAGCGCATCAGGCGCGGTTGCCGGCCCTCCTTGCCGTGCTCGGCGCCGCCGTCGCGCTCGCCCTGGTCGCGGCAGGCCCGGCCGCGGCGGGCTCGGCTGGCCTGCGCGCCGCCTTCTCGGCGACCGACGACATCGCCCCCGCGGGGGCGCGCGGGAGCGCCAAGGACTTCCTCAGCTGGGACTGGCGCCATTGCGCCCAGATCCTGGCCGACCTGCAGGCCGCGCCGCCGAGGGACCAGCCTTTGGTCATCCTGCTCGGCGGCTCCGCGGCGCGCGAGTGCACCGTGAGCGACTCGGACTGGCAGAGCCAGGTCGCGCGCCGCGCCGCCCGCACCGGCCACTTCGCGGCCCCGATGGATGTCGCGCTGTACAACCTGGGCTCCAAGCACCGGACCTTCGCCCTCGACCTCGCGATGATCCGAACGCTGCCCAAGGACGTGCCGACCATCCTCTACATCGGCGTCAACCTGGGCGAGTTCTGTAGCGGCTGGTCGAGCACGACCTTCAGCCTGCCCTCCGCGGTGGCGCAGCCGCCCGCGTACAACCAGCACCTCTACTCGATCTCGAAGCGCCGTCAGTCACTGACGCTCAAACGGCTGAGTGCGAAAGACTGGATGCAGCGCCAGTGGCCCAGGTTCCAGCGGCGGTTCGGCGCCAACCTCGCGACGCTCGAGTCGATTCTCGCAGCGTGCAAGGGCACCCAGCTGCACCCCGTCCTCATCGACTTGCCCCGCGATATGCCCGCCATCAGGCACCGGTTCGACGCGCCCATCGACCTCTACCACCTGGGCTGCTATCGGCTGGCGCGCAAGTACGGCGTGCCGTGGGTCAACTTCGTCGCCGCGGCGCACTTCGTGAACGGCGACTTCTTCGACATCTTCCACACCGTCGAGCCCGGGCGCCTCAAGTATCAGAAGCTGCTCTCGGACACGACGGTCACGCTCCTCGCCAAGTACGGGATGACGCCCACTCCGACGCCAACGCCGACCCCGACGCCCACGCCCACGCCGACACCCACGACTCCCGCCCCGACGCCGACCGCGTCAGAATCGGGCGCGCCGACGCCCTGACCGGCGGGCGCAGCGCAGCCTGCCAGTCCAGCCTGCGCGCCTGGCCGGCTCGGCCTGGAAGATTGATCAGCTGAGCCCGAGCAGCGGCTCAGATCGCGCAGCCCAGCCGCCCGTTCTTCTCGAAGTACCGCTGGTGGTAGTCCTCGGCGCGCCACCACTCGGGGGCGGCGGTCACCTGCGTGACCACGGGGCGCTGGTAGCGCCCGCTCTCCTCCAGCCGGCCGATGGCGGCACGCGCCGCGGCCTCCTGCTCCGGAGTGTGAAAGAAGACCGCCGAGCGGTACTGGCTGCCCACGTCCGGACCCTGCCGGTCCTTCTGCGTGGGATCGTGCATGTCGAAGAAGGCCGCGAGCAAGCGCTCGTAGGAGATCTCCTCGGGCTCGTACTCGACGCGCACGGCCTCGGCGTGGCCCGTCGTGTGGCCGCAGACCTGCTTGTAGGTGGGATCCGGCGTCGTACCGCCGGTGTAGCCGACCTCGGTGGAGCGCACGCCGGGCAGCGCTGCGAAGCGCGCCTCGACGCCCCAGAAACAGCCAGCCGCGAAGGTCGCAATAGCCATGGCATCGCCTAGATGTGAGGGTGAGCGCGCCGCCCGCGCGGCGCGCCTTGCAGGCGGGTGATTCCCGCGAACGCGCCGGGGTACGCCCGGCGCCGGGTCAGTCGGGCTTGCGGCGGCCGGCCATCCCCGCCGGGGCCGCCTCCGCGCTTGCCCGCGACGGGGCAGACGCCGGCCGCTGCTGTTCGAGCAACTGCATATGGGCGCGGTTGCGCGCGTCGCGGCCCCACATGCGCGAGTAGTACCAGCACCAGCCGTACTCGATCATGCGGTTGAAGGCGAGCTTGCGCCGGCCGCCGGTCCACATCGCGAAGGCTCTCACCGGTCGCCACGTGTGGAAGAAGCGCTTGTTGCCGCGGATGACTTCGCGCTGCAGCGTGGCCGGCGACATGTGTTTCGGGAGGAAGACGACGTGCTGGGCGTCGTACAGGTACCAGTCCTTGGTGATGATCCGGCCGGCCGCGTCGAGGTCCGCGAACTGCTGGGTGCCGGGCAGCGGCGTGAGGATGTTGAGCATCACGGTGTCGATATGGTTCTTGAGCGCGAAGTCGACCGTATCGCGCACGACGTTCTCGGTGTCGCTGTCGGCCCCCAGCACGAACATGCCGTGGCTGCGGATGCCGTAGTCGTGCAGGATGCGGATCGCCTTCTCGATGTCCTCCACCGTCTGCGACTTCTCGTAGCCGTCCAGGGTGGCCTGGTTGACGGACTCGAGGCCGAGGGCGACGAAGTCCGCCCCCGAGGCCCGCATGAGCTCGAGCAGCTCGCGGTCGCGCACCACGTCGGTACGCACCTGCGCGCCCCACGGCACCGTGATGCCCTCGGCGATCATCAGGCGCAGGAGCTTCTTGAGCCGCTTCTTGTCGGCGGCGAAGTTGTCGTCATAGAAGAAGATCTTCCGGGGCTGCTTCTCTTTGATCTCGGCCACGACGCTCTCGGCGCTGCGGAAGCGGTACTTGCGCCCGAACATCGCCGTCACCGAGCAGAAGTTGCAGGCGAACGGGCAGCCCCAGCTGGTCATGATCGGCATGTTCTCGATGCGTTCGCTGCCGACGACGAGCGAGAGATCGGGGAACGGCAGTGTGTCGAGGTCGTCGCAGCGCTCGTGCAGTGGGTTGTGCACGGTCTCGCCGTCCTTCTTGAACGACAGGCCGGCGATGCCCTGGAACTCGCGTTTGCCCTCGAGCGCCTCCGCCAGCTCGACCATGATCGTCTCGCCGCTCTCGCCGCGCGCCACGTAGTCGGCATGCTCGAGTGCCTCGTCGGCCATGAAGGTCACGTGCGAGCCGCCAACGATCACCGGGATGCCCCGCCGGCGCAGATCGTCCGCGTACTCGTACGCACGGGTGATGGTCGAGGTCGTGCTGGAGAGCCCGACGAGATCGGCGCCGTGGACGTCGTCCCAGTCGACGGGCGCGAGCTGCTCGGCGTAGATGCGCACGTCGTGGCCGTTGGCCTTGAGGGCGGCGCCGATGAGCGGCAGCCCCAGGCGCACAAAATACGAGTGCGACCAGAGATGCATGCTGGGTGAGTTGGGTTCGAGCAAACGGATCTTCATGACGTCCTCTGGATTTGCCCATCCGGGTCTGGGGCTAACCGCGAGCCTGCCGCGGCGGTCGCGTGCCGCGACCTGTGACTCATTACATCATGCCCGCGCCGGGCGCGCACGAGGGCGGCGCCCGGCGCAGCAGAGGTGGATCGGTCGCACCCGCCGCGCCGGCGGAAAAGGTGCGACGACCGACCCGCACCCCGCCGTCCCGTCTGATACCGTGGACGACGCGCCCGGGCAGGCGACGGCGCACGGCACGTGCACGGCCGGCGCAGCGAAGGACGAGGAGACGGCGGCGTGGATTTCGACAGGCCGGTCACCCGCAGCGGGACCGCGAGCTACAAGTGGGACAAGTACGGCGAGGGCGTCCTGCCCTTGTGGGTGGCGGACATGGACTTCGCCTCGCCACCGGCCGTGGTGGCGGCGCTGCGGGCGCGCGCGGACCACGGCGTCTACGGCTACGCGCGCGTGCCGGACTCGCTCGTCGAGGCCATCCGCGGTCATCTCGACGAGCGCTACGGCTGGAGGATCAGCCCAAGCTGGATCGTGTGGCTGCCCAGCGTCGTGCCGGGCCTCAACCTGGCCTGCGGCGCCTTCGCCGCCCCAGGCGAGGCCGTGATGACGGTGACGCCGGTGTACCCGCCGTTCCTGAGCGCCCCCGCCAACCAGGGACGCCGGCTCATCGGCGTCCCGGCAACGGTCTCCGGCGGACGCTGGCGCCTCCCGCTCGAAGCGATGGAAGCCGCCGTCACGCCGGACACCCGGGTCTTCCTCCTCTGCCATCCTCACAACCCGTTCGGCCGCGCCTGGAGCATCGAGGAGGTGGCGGCCGTCGTGGACTTCTGCCGCCGCCACGATCTCGTCCTGTGCTCGGACGAGATCCACTGCGACCTGATCCTCGACGACATCGTGCACGTGCCCGCCGCGGCGACCGCGGACGACACGGCGGGCCGGGTGGTGACCCTCATGGCTCCGAGCAAGACGTTCAACCTCCCTGGGCTCAACTTCGCGTTTGCCGTCGTCGCCGACCCGGAGCTCCGGCGCCGCTACACGCAGCCGGCGGCCGGTCTCTTCCCCATGCCCGGCTGCTTCGCGGTCGCCGCCGCCGAGGCCGCCTATCGGGAGGGCGCCGGCTGGCTGGAGGAACTGCTTGCGTATCTGCGTGCCAACCGCGAGCTGCTCGAGGGTTTCGTCGCGGACAAGCTGCCGCGGCTGCGCCTGACGCACGTCGAGGCCACCTACCTCGCCTGGCTCGACGTGCGCGACGCGCCCGTCGCCGACGCCGCCGGCGCCTGCCTGCGCGAAGGCTTGGCGCTCTCGGCCGGGGCCGACTTCGGCGATCCCGGCTACCTGCGCCTCAATTTCGCCTGCACACGGGCGACCCTGCAGGAGGCGCTGCGCCGCCTGCACGCCGCGCTGGGCTGATAGGCTCCCCCGCATGAGCAGCCGCATCGACCGCCGGAACCGCCGACGCAAGGCGCGCGCCTATCGCCGTCGGCGACTCGTGGCTCTGCTCGTCTTCGTCGTCGTGATCGCGATCATCGTGGCCGCGGTCTTCGCGCTCTCGCACCGCGGCGGCTCTTCTGCGTCGCCCGCCGCCTCCACCAGCGGCAAGGCGACGACCGGGCCGAGCGGGCAAACGGCAGCGTCCTCACCCGCTTCCCCCAAGCCGACCCCGACGACCAGCGCCCAAGCCGCGGCGGCGTGGACCGGCCCGCCTTCGAGCGACCTCACGCTGCACCTGCGCAAGGTCATCGTGAGCTCGAGCATCTCGCCGAAGTCCGTGGTCTCCACAGGCACGGGCTACGTCTTCGCCCAGAACATGATGTACAGGCACACGATCACGGTGTACGACACCAGCACGTTCAAGCTGAAGAAGACCATCCCGGACAGGGTGGTGCTCGCGGACTACGGCTACAAAGGCAAGACCGCCGGCCTGCAGGGCGCGCCGGTGGAGGCGGCGGAGACGCCGGACCATCGCTTCATGTACGTCTCGCAGTACTCCATGTACGGCCCCGGCTACTACCACGAGGGTCACGACGTAGGCGGCCCCAGCTCGGGGTTCGACAAGAGCTTCGTGTACCGCGTGCGGCTCAGCGACCTCAAGATCGACAAGGTCATCAAGGTGGGCTCCGTGCCCAAGTACCTCACCGTCACGCCCGACCAGAAGTACCTGCTGGTGAGCAACTGGGACTCCTACACGCTGAGCGTCGTCGACGTCAAGAAGAGCAAGCAGATCAAGGAGATCTACCTCGGGCCCTACCCGCGCGGCATCGCCGTCTCGCCGGACTCCAAGACGGCCTACGTGGCGGTCATGGGGAGCTACAACATCGCCAAGGTGGACCTCACGACGTTCCACGTGGGGTGGATCACCGGCGTCGGCTCCGGACCGCGCCACGTGGTGATGAGCCCAAGCGGCAAGTACCTGTACGCTACCCTCAACGGCGAGGGCCATGTCGCCAAGATCGATCTGCGTAGCGACCACGTCGTCGACAAGGTCTACACGGGGCAGCAGCCGCGGAGCATGGCGATGGCCACCGACGGCAAGACGCTGTACGTCGTCAACTACGATTCCAGCACGATGGCCGCCGTCCGTACCAAGGACATGAAGGTGATCCAGACCGTGAGCACCAACGCGCTGCCGATCGGCATCACCTACGACACGCCCACGCAGAGCGTGTGGCTGTGCTGCTACACCGGCAGCATCATGGTGTGGCACGGCACGTGACGCACCTTGGCGGCTCTCTGTCGCCCGCCGCGCTCCCCGCTCCGCGTCAGCGCAGCTTGACGCCCTTCTGCAGCCGGATCCAGTAGCCCTTGAGCGCGCCCGCCGCGACGCGGACCGACGGCCAGCCGTTGACGACTGCGCCGCGGTTGGCGAGGAGCGTCGCCGTGGCGCCGGCCGGCAGGGTCGTCCTGGCTACCACGCCGCCCGCGTCGCCTAGCAGGAGGGCGGAGTAGGCGCGGCCGGCCGCGAGCGTGAGCGGCCGCGCCGGGTCATAGTCGAGCGGGACGACGGCGCCGCGCAGGTACACGTGGCCCGGCGCCTCTTCGATCCACGAGCCCGAGAACGGGCCGCTTGTGGCGTGGATGTAGACGCCGCCGCCGCGGAAGCGCTCGCGCCCCGCGGCGTCGCAGGTCAGCGCTCGCGCCACCGTCACTGTCCGGCGCCCCGTCCGGCTGCCGCTGGAGCCAAACCGCACCACCGTGTACCGGCCGGGAGTCACTCGCAGCGTCCCGGCGGTGGCCGGGTACGGGTAGTCGGCCTCCCAGAGATCGGCGTCTCGGGCAAACGCGTTCGCACCCGTCATCGAGTAGAGCCCCAGCAGCTGGTGCACGTGGATGTCGTGGTACAGCGGATTCACGATGCGGTGCGCCAGGCAGTAGTGGCTCAGCCAGCCGGGCTGCCGGAAGGTGCTCGCGTAGTGCTGCGTAGTCGTTGCTGCACCGCGGAACAGCTCCAGAGCTCGTGCGTCCTTGGTGACGGCCCAATACTCGAAGATGCCGAACGCGGCCGAGTTGTGGCCGTTGTACGTGTGGTCCGGGCGCATGCCGGCCCACGGCCACTCCTCCAGCCAGTAGTAGCCGTGACTGTCGACCATCGTCACGTACGGGCCGCTGCGCGGGCCCTTGAGCAGGAAGGCGGCGAAGACGTGATCGGCCGCGTCCAGCCAGGTCTGGTCCCCGGTGACCTGCGCGAGCCGCGAGAAGAAGAGCAGCACGCGTCCCTGCGAGAGGGCCGAGTACCAGGGCGGCGACAGCGGCTCGCTGTGCAGGCCGTGGCGATAGTAGTGGTTGGGGTTCGGGATGAACCAGGCGTCGCCTGAGATGACGCGGTTGGACACCAGCCGGCGGGCCTGGGCGAGGGCGCGGTCGAGGAAGAAGTCGTCCCGCGTGACCCTGTACGCATCCAGGTTGAGGAGGCCGAACGTGGCTTGGCCCCGGGGGAAGTCGTACAGCACGCCGCCGACCCGGCGCATGCGCACGCCCTGGTCGTCGTGGATGCCGTTGTCGACGCGCGAGAGCGACCCGGACCCATAGAACGGACGCTGCGATGGCGGCAGGTCGCGCACGGCGTAGTGCACGGCGTGGAACGAGAACGGGATGCCGGCGGCTAGTGCGGCCCGAGGCGTCGCTGGTGGGGCGTCACGCGCGACCGCTACGCCGGCGATCGCGGCGAGCGCCACGCAAGCGATGAGCGTGAGGGCGAGCGCCCGGAGCGTGCTTCTGCCGAGTCTCGTGCCGCGCATCCTGCCCCCCACGGACGTTGCCGGCCGAGGCGGGCCGACGGTCGCCCAAGGCTATCAAGCGGCCCCGGCGGCCTCAAATCCGCAGGGTGCGCACGCCGCCCGGCGCGCCGACGATCACCACGTCGGCGCGCCGGCGCGCGAAGATGCCGTTCTCCACCACGCCGGGGACCGCGTCGATGGCGACCTCGAGCCGCTCGGGATCGGCGAGGTCGAGGCCGGTCACGTCGAGGATGGCGTTGCCGCCGTCGGTCACGAACCCGGCGCGGACGGACGGTGCGCCGCCGAGCTCCGCGAGGCGGGCGAGGACCGTCTCCACCGCGTCGGGCTCCACCTCGACGGGCACGGGGACGCCGCCCAGGCGGTGGGCGAGCTTCGTCTCGTCGACGATGCAGACGAACAGCCGGGCAGCGGTCGCCACCGCCTTCTCGCGCGTATGCGCGCCGCCGCCGCCCTTGATCAGGCGCTGCTCCGGATCGACTTCGTCGGCGCCGTCGACGTAGAGAGGCAAGGAGGACACCGCCGCCAGATCGACCACGGCGATGCCGGCGGCGCGCAGCGCCGCCGCCGTCGCCTCGGAGCTGGCGACGGCGGCCGCGACCTCGTCGCGGCGGCGCGCCAGCGCCGCGACGAAGAAGGCGGCCGTGCTGCCCGTGCCCACGCCGACGGTCATGCCGGCACGGACGTACTGGAGCGCCGCCTCAGCGGCGGCCTCTTTCATCTGGTCCTGCGTCATGGTCTTGGAGAAGCGGTCAGGGCCCGCCGATGCCACCGCGGAAGCCGCCGTCGTCCTTGATGCGCTCTTCGGCCGGCAGCTCCATGCCGTTGGTGTCGAGAAACCGGTCGACTCTGCCGCCGACTCCGGTCACCCGGCCGATCCTTGCGCCCAGGTACCACAGGAAGCCGAAGAGGAGCCACATGGCGACGCCTACGGCTACGAACGTGGCCGCGTAGACGAGCACAATCGAAACGCCGATGGCCATACTATGGTTATGCCCGTATGAGGCGCGCTCAAGCGCCCGGGGCCAGCGTCATCCTCAGTCGCGCTGCTTCTCGGCCTTCTTGCGCTGCTCGGTGCTGAGGATGTGCTTGCGCACGCGCACGGTCTTGGGCGTGACCTCGACGAGCTCGTCGTCGGCGATCCACTCGAGCGCGCTCTCCAAAGTGATCGGGCGCGGCACCTTGAGCCCGGTGTCGATCTCCTTGGTCGACTGCCGGTAGTTGCCGAGCGCCTTGCGCTTGGTCGGGTTGCAGAGCATGTCGTCGGCGCGCGAGTTCTCGCCCACGATCATGCCTTCGTAGACCGGCGTCATGTTGCCGACGAAGAGGACGGCGCGGTTCTGCAGGTTCTCGAGCGAGTAGCCGGCGGCTTCGCCGGCGGTCTGGCTGACGAGTGAACCGCGCTCGCGGCCGGGCAGGTCGCCGCGCCACGGGCCGTAACCCGTGAACCGCGAGCTCATCACGCCGAGGCCGCGCGTCTCGGTGAGGAAGTCGTTGCGGTAGCCGATCAGGCCGCGCGTGGAGATCGTGAACTCCAGGCGCACGAGGCCGGTGCCGGTGGACTCGACGGCGACCAGCTCGCCTTTGCGCAGGCTCAGCTCCTGGATCACCGTGCCCTGATACTCGTCGGGGACGTCGATGATGAGCTGCTCCATCGGCTCGAGCAGCTTGCCCTTGGGATCGCGCCGGGTGATGACCTCGGGGCGGCTGACGCAGAGCTCGATGCCTTCGCGGCGCATCTCCTCGATGAGGATCGCGAGATGGAGTTCGCCGCGGCCGCTCACCTTGACGCCGTCCGGGCGGCCGAGGTCCTCGACGCGGAGCGCGACGTTGACGCGCAGCTCGCGCTCCAGCCGGTCCTTGATCTGGCGCAGGGTCGCCGGGCGGCCGTCCTGGCCGGCGAACGGGCCGTTGTTGACGAGGAAGAACATGCTGACCGTCGGTTCCTCGATCTCGAGCGGCGGCAGCGCCGCGTCGGCCGCCTCGCGCTCGGGCGAGGCCAACGTGTCGCCGAGCGTGATGTCGTCCGGGCCGGCGAGCCAGACGATGTCGCCGGCCGAGGCCTCTTCGACCGCGCGGTTCTCGAGGCCGCGCGTGACCCAGAGGTGCGTGACGCGCGCGGCCTCCGTGCCCGTGAACTCCCAGCCGGCTTCCGGGTCGCCGATCTCGAGGTGCCGCGTAGTGATGCGCTGCACCTCGTCGCCGACCTTGAGACCGCCGGCGAGCACGCGGCCGCAGCCGATGCGGCCGATGTAGTCGCTCCAGGCGAGCGTGCTGACCTGCATGAGGAACGGCGCGTCCTGGTCCACCTTGGGCG
Source organism: uncultured Thermoleophilia bacterium (assembly GCA_963829205.1). Lineage (GTDB taxonomy): Bacteria > Actinomycetota > Thermoleophilia > UBA2241 > UBA2241 > CAIXSE01. Next base: position 1,156,206 of record CAWHHT010000012.1, on the reverse strand, counting down.
CCGGCACCTTGGACACGATGGTCTCGAAGAGATCGTTCATGCCGGCGTCGGAAAGCTCCCGAAGCAGCGCGGGAGAGAGCCCCGCGCCGTCGTGGAGATGCTCCTCGCGCTCGTGCTCCTCCTTCCTGTACTCGTCGATGTCGTTGACGATCCAGCCCTCGAGCCCGGAGCCGTAGAGCACCGGGAAGTCGAGCTGCTCGTTGTTCGCGCCGAGCTCGACGAACAGATCGAAGGTCTTGTCGAGGGCGCCGGACGGGTCGGCGTTGGGCCGATCGGCCTTGTTGACGATGACGATCGGCCGCAGGCCGAAGCCCAAAGCCCGCATGAGCACGTAGCGGGTCTGCGGCATGGGACCCTCGTTGGCGTCGACCAGCAGCAGCACCGAGTCGACCATGCTGAGCACGCGCTCCACCTCGCCGCTGAAATCGGCGTGACCGGGCGTGTCGATGATGTTGATCAGGTAGTCCTTCCACTCCACCGTGCAGTGCTTGGAGCGGATCGTGATGCCGCGCTCGCGTTCGAGGTCGTTGCTGTCCATCACGCGCTCGTCGACGTGAGCGTTCTCGCGGAACACGTGGGCGGCGCGGAAGATGCTGTCGATCAGCGTCGTCTTGCCGTGGTCGATGTGGGCGATGATGGCGAGGTTGCGTATTTCGTCGACGGCGTGCACGGTCGGGGTCTTTCTGTCGGGGTGGCTGACGCTCGAACGCCCGGCGAGGCTGCGCCGGCCGGGCGGTGTATCTAGTCTACACGCCCAACGGCCCGGCGTCGTCCCGATACCCGCGAGAGCAGCACAAAGGCGGCAAACCCCAGCAACACGCCGCAAGTATTGAGCAGGACATCGTCCACATCGCTCATCCGGTACCAGTAGCCGAGATACAGAGAGACGCCGAGTTGCGCCAGCTCGATAGCGCTGCTGAAGGCGACGCCGGCGAGCAGCATGATCCATGCACGGCGCAGTCGCGGCCATATGGCCGGCAGAAGGAAGCCGAAAGGCACGAAGACGAGCACGTTGCCGGCGAGCAGCCGCACGGCCGGCCAGCCCCAGCCGAGCGCCGCGGTCCCTCGGATGGCGCGCAGCGGCACGATGTTCGGGGCGTCGAGACGGTCGAGCAGCCGCGCGGTGGGGTCGAGCTGCGCCTGGGCAGGTGGCCGGTGACGGGGATGGGGAACAACGTCGCGCCGATCAGCCACCCGAGGTAGAGCACCAAAGCGACGCGCGCCGCGACCTTCCAGGCCGGGAGCCCCGTCGCCACACCACGCCACGCGACAAGGACGGCGAGACCGAAGACGAGGGGGTAGACGAGGGCGACGGTGAGCATGGGCCTCCGAGCGCGGCGTGATGCGGGCACGGTGTGACGAGAGACCACAGCCTATCGTGCGTCGTGCGGGCGGCCGCCCGTACGGGCCGAGGCCCGCTCAGACCCGCACTCCCCACGAGCGGCCCTCCGCGGACTATCATGGGGCATGGGCCAACCAGCGGGATCCAGGTGATCCTGAGGCGAGGAGGCGCGCCGTGAGCGACCGGCACGGCATCCGCATCGCGCAGTCGTGCGCCGCCGACCCGCGCGACGCCGTGGAGGAGTTCCATACGCGGCGTCGCGCAGCCAGACATGTCGCTCGTGGTCTTCTTCTGCTCCAGTGCCTACGACCGCGACGCGCTGGCCGGGGAGATGACGCGCCGCTTCGGCGACGTCCAGGTCATCGGATGCACCACGGCCGGCGAGATCGGGCCGGCGGGCTGCCTCGACGGGAGCATCACCGGCGCGAGCTTCTCCGCCGGCGCCTGCACCGCCGTCACCCGCAGCATCGAAGGGCTGCGGAGCTTCGAGATCGGCGACGGCCACGCCGCCGCTCGCGACCTGCTCGAGGAGCTCGACGGTGTCGCGCCGGTGCGGAGGGGCCAGAGGCGCTTCGCTTTCCTGCTCGTCGACGGGCTCTCGGGACGCGAAGAGCTGCTGGCGTACTCGGTCCAGGAGGCCCTCGGCGAGATCCCCGTGGTCGGCGGTTCGGCCGGCGATGCCCTGAGCTTCGCCAGCACACATGTCTATTCCGGCGGGAAGTTCGTCAGCGACGGCGCCGTGCTCGCGCTCGTGTCCACGCCCCTGCGCGTGAAGACCTTCAAGACACAGCACTTCGTGCCCACTGAGGAGCGCCTCGTCGTGACTGAGGCCGACCCGTCGCGTCGCGTCGTGAAGGAGCTCAACGGGCTGCCGGCAGCCGAGGAGTACGCGCGACTCCTCGGCGTCGACGCCGCCGACCTCGCCCCCATCCACTTCGCGGCGTCGCCGGTCGTCGTGCTCATCGACGGCGCAAACTACGTGCGCTCCATCCAGAAGGTCAATCCCGACGGCAGCCTGACCTTCTACTGCGCGATCGAGCGCGGCGTGGTCCTCCGCGAGGCCACCGGGATGGACCTCGTCACCAATCTCGAGCAGGCTCTGGCGAGAGTACGGGCGGAGGTGGGCCAGCCTGAGCTCGTCCTCGCCTGCGATTGCATCCTCCGCAAGCTCGAGATCGCCGAGACCGGCCTCAACGCGGCCGTGAGCGACATCCTCCGGCGTCACAACGCCGTCGGCTTCAACACCTACGGTGAGCAGTTCTGCGGCGTGCACGTCAACCAGACCCTCACCGGGGTGGCACTCGGCACCGGTCCCGGCGAGGCCGGCGATGCCTGAACGCAAGCGGCAGACGGACCTGCCGGACGTGCCGACGCTGGAAGCGGAGATCGTCCGGCTCAACAAGATCGTCCAGGCGCTCATGGACCGCTCGGAGTCCAGCACCAACGTGCAAGGCTCCGACTTCGGCCTGTTCCAGACGACGATCATGCTTCAGGACCAGGTGCGCCTGCACACCGAGGAGCTCGAGGCGGCGCTGCGCGACAGGGAGAAGGGCGAAGGTGGACCGCCGGCGTCCGTACCGGCCGACATGCAGGCCCTGCGCCGGACCGCGGCCCTCCAGATCCAGTTGCTCGAACTGGTCGTGCAGCAGAAGGACGTGGGAGAGCTCATCGATCGGGTCGCGAAGATCCTCGACATGCCCATCGTCCTCTTCGACGCGCGCGGCCACGTCGAGTCCAGCTCCACGGGCGAGACCGGCGCGACGGGAGCGGCGGGCTCGCCCGACTTCGCGCCGCGCCTCTGGGCGGTGTACGCGCACCCGCAAGGCGCGCCCGGACCGCTCGGGACGATCGACGTCGCCGGCGACCGCATCTACTACCGCGACGTGATCGTGATGAACCGCGTCGAGCGCGTCCTCGCCGCGGTCGCCTCGCCGCGACAGTCCGCAGAGCTGGCCGGAGCCTCGCTGTCGTTCCTGCAGCAGCTCGTGACGCTCGACCTGCTGCGCCGACGCGACCAGCTCCGGATGCGCCGGCGCGTGCGCCGCGGCCTGCTGCGCGACCTCCTCGCGGGCGACGGGGCCGCGGACGAACTGAGGATCCGCCTTCAGGAACAGGGCTTCGACGAGAAGAGCGCATTGCGCATCGCCGTCGTCGAGCCCGCGCCCCCTCACGCCGGGAACACGGAGGCGGCGCCGAGCTCCCGGGCACTCGAGCGCGCCAACAGCAAGGTGCTCGGCGCGCTCGACGCGGTGCTCAGCCGTCGCCGCGTCCCGTTTCTCAGCCTGGCCGCAGGCGCCGAGATCGTCGTCCTCGCCACACTGCCGGGCGATGAGACGCAGGCCGCGCGCATCCTGCTCGCCGACCTGCGGGAGGCGGCGACGCAGGCGATCTCGTCCGACCAGGTGGCCGCGGGATGCTCGGCCCCCCTTGCGGGAGTGGCCAGCGCCGCAAGGGGGCTGCAGCAGGCCAGAGCCGCCTGCATGGCGGCACGGCGTGCGCCTTCTTCGGGCGGCACGGCCGTGTTCGACGAGCTGAGCGGGCACCTCCGGCTGCTGGACGGGCTGGATCAGAACGCCCTCACCGACATCGTCAAGCGGACCTTCGGGCCGTTGTTCGAGTACGACGAGGTTCACAGGGCCAGCCTGTACGAGACCCTGCACACGTTGTTCGAGCACCACCGTGCGGTCCAGGCGACCGCGGACGCGCTCCACATCCACCGCAACACGCTGCAGAAGCGGCTGGCGCACGTGGAGCAGCTGCTCGAGATCGATCTCGACGAGCTCGACGACATCGTCGACGTCCAGCTCGGCCTGCGCGCCGCCGACCTCCTGGGGCGCCCGCTGCCGTAGGTCCGGCGCGACCCGGCTCCCTCGCCTCCGGCCCTCCAGCGCCCGCCGCCGCGACGGTGTGCACGCGCCCACCCATACGGCGCAAGAGTGGCTGCGGGTCGACTCGACGGCCCGCCGTTTCGGCCCCATCCTCGGCAAGTCTGGAAGTCGTCCAAGGAGAGGCCATGGCCAAAGTCCTCATGATCCACCCAGACAAGTGCACTGGGTGCCGCAACTGCGAGCTGGCCTGCTCGTTCGAACACGAAGGTCAGTTCCGCCCAGGAGCCTCACGCGTGCAGGCCTACACCTGGGAGCGCGAAGGCATGTCCGTCCCGATGATGTGCCAGCAGTGCGACGACGCCGCGTGCGTCAACGTCTGCCCGACCGGCGCCATGCACCGCAGCACCGCGATGGCGAACCTCGTGGACTGGGACGAGAGCACGTGCATCCGCTGCAAGATGTGTACCATCGCCTGCCCGTTCGGCAACGCTCGCTACGACGCCGCCTCGAGCAGCATCTTCAAGTGCGACACCTGCCAAGGCGCCCCCGAGTGCGTGACCTTCTGCCCCAACGGGGCGCTCGAGTTCATCGACGACGAGCAGCATGTACGCTCGCGCAAGAAGGCCTACGCGGCCAAGTTCAGGGACGCCTTCCAGGAGGTGAGCTGAGATGTTCGGCTGGACAGGCACCATCCTCCGCGTCGACCTCACCAAGGGCAAAGTGACCCGTGAGGCGACCGATCTCAAGATGGCCCACGACTACCTCGGCGCTCGCGGCCTCGGCGGCCGCATCATGATCGACGAGGTCGACCCCAAGACGGACGCCCTGGGTCCAGACAACAAGCTCATCTTCGCCCCGGGCCCCCTCACGGGCACGTTCGCACCCTCGGCGGGACGCTACGAGGTGGTCACCAAGGGTCCGCTCAACAACGTGATCGCGGCCTCCAACTCGGGCGGCGCGTTCGGTCCCGAGCTTAAGTACGCCGGCTACGACGCTGTCATCATCGAGGGCAAGTCGGCCAAGCCGGCGTATCTGTGGATCCGCGACGATCAGGTCGAGATCCGCGACGCGGCCGAGATCTGGGGCCATGATACGCAGGACACCACCGACCTGGTCCGCGCCGAGACAGACGAGGACGCCAAGGTCGCATGCATCGGGCCGGCCGGTGAGCATCTCTCGCTCATCGCCAACATCATGAACGAGATGCACCGGGCCGCCGGTCGCACCGGCGTCGGCGCCGTCATGGGCTCCAAGAACCTCAAGGCGATCGCGGTCTACGGCTCCGGCGCCGTCCAGGTCGCGGATCCGGACCGCTTCAAGACGGCCGTCATGGCGTCGCGGAAGCTCATCCAGGCGCACCCCGTCGGCGGCGCCGGCCTCAAGGCCTACGGCACCGACGTGCTCGTCAACATCCTCAATCAGACGGGTGCACTGCCGACGCGCAACTTCCAGGACGGCTATTTCCCAACCGCCGACAAGACCGGCGGCGAGTCACTGGCGGCAAAGCAGCTCCTGCGCCCCAAAGGCTGCTTCAGCTGCATCATCAGCTGCGGCCGGGTGACCAAGGTCGACAATCCCGACTACAAGGGCATCGGCGAAGGCCCGGAATACGAGACCGCCTGGTCGTTCGGCGCCGATTGCGGCATCGACGACCTCGACGCCATCACCAAGGCCAACTTCCTCTGCAACGAGTACGGGATCGACACGATCTCGATGGGCTCGACGGTGGCCTGCGCGATGGAGCTCTTCGAGCGCGGCATCATCACCACCAAGGACACCGACGGCGTGCAGCTCACGTTCGGGAACGTCGCGGCCATGGTCGAGATGGTGCGCAAGGCCGGCAAGGGAGAGGGGTTCGGCGCCAAGCTCGCCCAGGGCTCGTATCGCCTGGCTGAGAGCTACGGTCACCCCGAGTACTCCATGACCTGCAAGAAGCAGGAGATGCCGGCCTACGACCCGCGCGGCGTGCAGGGCATCGGCCTGAACTACGCTACCGGCAACCGCGGCGGCTGCCACGTGCGCGGCTACACCATCGCCATCGAGGTGCTGCAGAACGGCGCTGTGATGGACCCGCGCGTCACCGAGGGCAAGGCGGGCCTGGACATCCTCTTCCAGAACCTCACCGCGGCCCTCGACTCCAGCGGCGCCTGCCTGTTCGCGACGTTCGGCATCGGCGGCGCCGAGCTGGCCGAGATGCTCTCGGCGCTCACCGGCGTGGAGTACTCACTCGATGAGTTCCTCAAGATCGGCGAACGCATCTGGAACCAGGAGCGCCTCTGGAACCTCAAGCAGGGCTACACAACGGCGGACGACACACTGCCGGAGCGCCTGCTCAAGGAGCCGATCAAGACCGGCCCGGCCAAGGGCGAGGTGAACCACCTCGATCAGATGCTGCCCGAGTACTACGGGCTCCGCGGCTGGGACGAGGCCGGCGTGCCCACCAAGGCCAAGCTCAAGGAGCTGGCGCTGCACTGACGGGAGCGGCGCCGGGCGGCGAGCTGCACAGCAGCTCTCGCCGCCCGGCGCTCCCGCAGTGGAGCACACACCGATGATCGTGAAGTACTTCGCGACTGTGCGGACCTACACGGGCGAGAACGAACGGCGCCTTGACGACCCGCCGGTCACACTCGGGCCGCTGCTCGAGACGCTGGCGGCGCGCTACGGCACGACGTTCCGGCGCGCCGTGTTCGCGGGCGACGAGCTCCATCCCGAGATCATCATCCTGGTGAACGGGCGCAACGTCCTGTACTCCGGGCGCCTGCAAACGCCGCTGGCCGCGGACGACGAAGTCTCCATCTTCCCCATGGTGGCCGGCGGATGACTCGAAGGGTCCCAACGTGAGCGAGACCGAGGCCACCAGCGAGACGCGCCGCGCGGCGGCTGTCCTCGAGCGCTACCCCCGTCGAGACCCCGGCGACCTCGTGAACATCCTGCACGACCTGCAGGCCGAGTTCCGCTATCTCACCGAGCAGGCGATGGAGGAGACCGCCTCGTACCTGGGATTGCCGCGCGCGCAAGTCTACGGGGTGGCCTCCTTCTACCACGGCTTCCATACCGAGCCGCGCGGCGAGCACACCTGCACCGTCTGCATGGGCACCGCCTGTCACGTACGCGGCGCGCCGCGCCTCCTGGAGCAGCTTGAACGCGATGCGGGCGTCGCGGCAGGCGGCACGACGCCGGACCTGACGCTGAATGTCGAGGAGGTCGGCTGCGTGGGCGCGTGCGCCATCGGCCCCCTCGTCATCCTCGATGGCGACTTCCACGGTCACATGACGGCCGACAACCTCTCCCGCCTGGTCGGGAAGCTCCTCGACAAGGACGAGCGGGAATGACCGCGAGGCTTGCCGACCCAGGAGAGCTCGCGCGCTATCGAAAGGCGCTCGTCGCCGCCGGAAGCCCCAGCCAGGGGGTCATCGCCGTGTGCGTCGGCACCGGCTGCCGGGCGAATGGAGCGATCGGGGTGTACGACGCCCTGCGGGCCGAGATGGAGGCGCGCGACTGCGGCCGCGAAGTCGAGGCGCGCGCCACCGGCTGCCAGGGGTTCTGCCAGGGTGGCCCGCTGCTCTCGCTGCTTCCCGAGGGCATCGTCTACCAGCACGTGAAGGTCGGGGACGTGGCCGAGATCGTCGAGAAGACGGTGCTCGGCGGCGAGATCGTGGAGCGGCTGCTCTGCGTGGACCCCGCGACGGACTTGCGATGCCGCAAGGAGGATGAGATCCCCTTCTACCGCCGGCAACAGCGGGTGCTGCTGCGCGACAACGGCCTCCTCGACCCGACTTCCGTCGACGCCTACATCGCGCTCGGCGGCTACTCGGCCTTGACTCGTGCTCTGGAGATGGGGCCCGCTGCGGTCCTCGAGGAGGTCAAGCGCTCCGGCCTGCGCGGGCGTGGTGGCGCCGGCTTCCCCACGGGCCGCAAGTGGGAGGCGTGCCGGAAGGCATCGGGCGATCTGAAGTACGTGGTCTGCAACGCCGACGAGGGCGACCCCGGGGCCTTCATGGACGACGCGCTGCTCGAGGGCAACCCGCACAGCGTGCTCGAGGGCATGATCATCGGCGCCTACGCCATGGGCGCGCGCGAGGGCCACGTCTACGTGCGCCAGGAGTATCCGGTGGCCGTCGAGCGCATCACGCGCGCCATCTCACAGGCGCGCGCCCTCGGCCTCCTCGGCGAGGCGATCCTCGGCAGCGAGCTGTGCTTCGATCTGCGGGTCAGCCGTGGCGGCGGGGCGTTCGTATGCGGCGAGGCGAGCGCCATGATGGCCTCGCTCGAGGGCCGTCGCGGCGTGCCGCGCCGGCGGCTCATCCACCTCTCCGAACACGGCCTTTGGGGGCGACCCACCAACCTCAACAACGTCGAGACGTGGGCGAACGTACCCCACATCGTGCTCAAGGGCGCCGACTGGTTCTCCTCCATCGGCACCGAAGGCTCCACGGGCACCAAGATCTTCTCGCTCGTCGGCAAGGTCACCAACACCGGTCTCGTCGAGGTGCCGATGGGCACGACCTTGCGCGAGATCGTCTTCGGCGCCGGCGGAGGCGTCCCCGAACGGCAAGGCGTTCAAGGCCGTCCAGACCGGCGGTCCATCCGGGGGCTGCCTGCCGGCCGACAAGCTCGACGTGCCGGTGGATTTCGACACGCTCGTCGCCGAGGGCTCCATGATGGGGTCCGGCGGGATGATCGTGATGGACGAGGACACCTGCATGGTGGACGTCGCCAAGTACTTCCTGCGCTTCCTGGCCTCCGAGTCGTGCGGCAACTGCACCTCGTGCCGCGACGGGCTCACCTGCCTGCACGATCTGCTCGAAGACATCACCGAGGGCCGTGGCACGCGGGAGACCATCGCCCTCGTCGAGGAGCTCGCCGACACCGTGGAGGCAACCTCCCTCTGTGCCCTCGGCACGAGTGCCGTCAGCCCTGTGCTGTCCACGCTGCGCTACTTCCGCGACGAGTACCTCGCTCACGTGGACGACAAGCGCTGCCCGGCCGGAGTGTGCAAGGCGCTGATCAGCTTCAGCATCGATGCGGAGCGATGCAACGGCTGCACGCTCTGCGCCGTTCGCTGCCCTCAGGACGCGGTCGTGGGCGAGAAGAAGCAGCCGCACACGATCACGCAGGAGCTGTGCATCAAGTGCGGCATCTGCAAGGACGTCTGCAAACGCGATGCCGTGCTGGTCCAGTAGGAGGCCGCGGTGGATGTTGAGCTGATCATCGACGATGTCCGGGTCACCGCTCCGGCCGGTGCGAGCGTCCTCGACGTCGCGCGCCGCGCCGGCCGGGACATCCCGGCGCTGTGTCACCACGAGGCTGTGCCCGCCATCGCGTCCTGCCGACTCTGTCTGATGGAGGTGCGCCGGCCGGGCCGCGATTGGGTACAGCTGACGACCTCGTGCGACTACCCCGTGTCGGCCGGCCTCGTCGTGGTCACGGACTCACCGCGCATACGCCAGCACCGCCGCATGAACTTGCAGCTGCTGCTGCGGCGTGCCCCGGATGCCCCGGTCCTCCAGCAGCTCGCCACGCAGCTCGACGTGACGGAGCAGCTGTTCGCCCCCGTCACCGATGCGCCGCTTCCCGACTGCATCCTGTGCGAGCTCTGCGTGCGCGTGTGCTCCGCCCTTGGCTACAACGCGCTGGCCGCGACCGGTCGCGGCCACCAGAAGAGCGTCGGTCCGCCCTTCGGCCGGACAGACGCGTTGGACTGCGTAGGCTGCGGCTCCTGCGTCGAGGCCTGCCCCACCGATTGCATCGCCATGGAAGACACCGCCACCACGCGCACGATCTGGGGCCGGACCTTCGAGCTCCTCACCTGCGAGCGCTGCGACAGACCGATCACCACCAAAGCACACGCCGCGACGATGCCCACCGAGGCGGACCTCCGGGTGAAGAGCAGCGGCCTCTGCGACGCCTGCAAGGGGCGCACCACGGGCGAACGCCTCGCGTCGCCCGGAAGATGAGACCGGGGCACCGAGCCTTCGCCGCCCGCGCGGCCCTCAGCGGCGTTCGTGCGCACGCGCCTCGTACGCGGCAGTGGCCGGGGCTTTCGCTCCGGCCACGTCGTCTGAGTCGCCTCAGGGCGGTACGGGCGCGTCCTTGCGGTTGATCATCATCCCGTTCCGTCATGATGAGTGTTCCCGTCGGCGCCACCCTCGACACCCGGCGCCGCCCGCGTCGCGGCGCGCAGCGCCTCCACTTCGATGAAGATGCGGCTCACCTCCGGGTAGGGACCGCTGATCGCCTCCTCGATACGGTGGATGGCGGCGTGGATCTCCTCGGCCGGCAGCCCCGGCGTGAACTGCACCTCGATGTTGAGCAGCACGTCTTCGGGGCCGAGGTGCATCGTGAGCACGACGCCGAGGCCTGTCACAGCCGGGTCGGCGAGCACGAGGCGGCGGAGGTCGGCGACCATCTCGGGGTCCGCCGCCTCGCCGACGAGCAGGCTGCGGCTCTCGTAGGCCAGCCAGAGCGCGGCGGTCACGAGGATGCAGCCGATCACCACCGAGGCGAGCCCGTCGAGGACGGGCAGGTCCAGCTTGTGACTCAGGAACACGCCGATGAACGCGACCGCCAGGCCGAGCAGCGCCGCGGTGTCCTCGAAGAGTACGGTGAACAGGCTCGGGTCCTTGCCGTGATGTATGGCCGAGAGGGTGCGGCGCCCGCCGCGCGTCCCGCGAAAGGCGCGCCACGCCACGCTGAACGACATGCTCTCGAACACCACGGCCAGCGCCAGCACGATGTAGTTGATGGTGGGGTCGTGCAGCGTGATGGGGTGCCGCATGTGGCTGATGCCCTCGTAGATGGACATCCCGCCGCCGATGCCGAAGATGCTCACGGCGACGATCAAGCTCCAGAAGTAGACCTCCATGCCGTGGCCGAACGGGTGGTGCTCGTCGGCCGGCCTCGCGCCCCGATTGAGGCCGTGGTAGAGGAGGCCGCCGTTGCCGGTGTCCACCAGCGAGTGGATGCCCTCGGAGATCATCGCCGAGCTGCCGGTGATACTGCCGGCGGCGAACTTGATGGCCGCGATCGCCACGTTGCCGATGATCGCGGCCACCACTGCTTTCTTCGATTCGGCCGCCATTGCCGCAGTCTACCCGCAGACGGGGCGGCAGGCCCCTCCGGCCCGCCGCCCCGTCACGCATTCGACGCGCCGCCGCGCGGCGCGTCGCGATCAGTCCTCGGTGGCGCTCAGTCCTCGACGACCGCGCCTTCGATGAGCTCCTCCACCGTCTCCTCCGAGCCCTTGGTCTGCGCGCGACCCCAGGCCCAGAACACGATGCCGATCAACAGGATGACGAGGAACGTACCGAACGTCGTGAGCTCGAAGAACTTGCGCGACACACCCCAGTTGTCGACGATCGAGTACTGCTGCCCGAGCACCCTGTCGATGAGTCCCGGCCACAGCAGCGTGAAGCCGGTCAGGATGATGCCCAGCTCGGCGAGGATGACTGACAGCCCCGCAACAGCCACTTCTGCATCGGTTTGATGCAATCGGCGACGCGCCGCCAAGATTCCGGTGTTCACGCGAAGGACTTGGTGCCGCAGAGGGTAAACTATGTAGATGGCAGCCGAAAGGAGGCCCATGCCTGGCAGGGAGTATTCGTGTGGCGAGTGCGGGCACCGGTTCCGCACTCCAGACGGCGAGATCGTGGACTCGCGCATGTTGATGTGCCCGAGTTGCGGCAGCATCGACCTTACGATCATGGTCATCGACCGTCCCAGCCCCGCGGTCCTGCGCGCCCGTGAGCCGGTCCAGTCCGGCGACCTCTGGCGCGTACCGGAGAGCGAAGCATCCTGAAGCCGGGAGCGCCGCTCCCGGCCTGGCACTAGTGCCGAGCAGGCCGCCCGCCAGGGCGGCGACGTCGGCGTTCCTCCACTCTCGTCTGGTACGCTGAGCCCATGCTGCAGGCGGTCACCTTCGACTACTGGAACACGCTCTTCGTGGATGCGCGCGGCCGCGAACGCGAGCACCGGCGCGTCGAGATCCTGCGCGACGAAGTGGGGCGCGTCACGGCGGAGCCGTCGGCGGCGGCCATCAACGACGCACTGCAAAGCGGCTACGACCTCTTCGACCGCCTCTGGGTGGACGAGCACCGCACGCCGCTCTGTATTGAGACCGTGGACGGGATCCTCGCGTCGCTGCGCGTGCGCCTGCCGGACGACGCGCGAGATCGCGTCGTCGACGCAGTTCGAACGCCTTATCCTCGAGTTCCCGCCCGATCCCATGCCGGGCTCGCTCTACGCGCTGCCGGCGCTCGCGGAGCGCTATCGTCTTGCGGTCGTCTGCGACACGGGCTACTCGCCGGGCCTCGTGCTGCGCGAGCTTCTGGAACGCAACGGCATGCTCAAGTACTTCCGGTACCTCTACTTCTCCAACGAGCACGGGATGAGCAAGCCTGAGCCGCGCGTCTTCACCCGCACGCTCGAGGAGCTCGGCGTGCGCGCGGGGGAAGCGGCTCACGTCGGCGACATCCAGCGCACCGACATCGCGGGCGCACAGGGCGCCGGGATGGCGGCGGTGCTCTTCGTCGCCGCCAACGACGGCGACGCGCACGACACCACGGCCGACCTCGTCGTGCGCCACTTCGACGAGCTGCCTGCCGCATTGGGGAGCCTCACCTGCCCCGGGTGCTAGAGAGCAGCCGGGGCAGGCGAAAGGGCCTCCTCGCGCTCACGCCCGCCCTCGCCCTCGCCGCCTTCGTCGCGCTCGCCGTGCTCGCTCGCCCCGGCGACCCCGGCGCCCTCGACACCCAGGTCCACGCATGGGTGGGCGGCCACCGCAGCGCGCGCATCACCGCCTTCTTCACGAGGTATACGGGCCTGGGCCAGTGGATCGTGCTTGCCGCCGCCGCGCTCGTCGTCGTCGCCGCACTCACCGCGTCGGCGCGGCGCCGTGAAGCGGCGTTCCTGTGCATCGCGATGGTCGTCGAGCTGGTCCTCAACCTCGCGCTCAAGTCGGCTTTCGCGCGCGCCCGCCCGCCGGCCGGCCAGGCACTTGTGCACGCCGGTGGCTACGCCTTCCCGAGCGGCCACGCGATGGCCTCGGCCACGTTCGCGCTGGCGCTGGCCGTGATCGCGTGGCCCACCCGCTGGCGCGTGCCGGCGGCGATCTTCGCCGCCACATTCGCGCTCCTCATGGGCTTCTCGCGCATCTACCTGGGCGTCCACTGGCTGACCGACGTACTGGCCGGATGGGCGATGGCCGTCGTGGTCGTGAGTGGCACTGAGCTGGGCATGGAGATCGCCGAGGACGTGCGCTCGGCGCGGCGACGGCGAGCGGAGGCGGCGTGACCGGCGAAGCGGCACGGCTGGACCGGGCGCGGCTGCGGGTCGGCATCGCCTTCCTCGTCATGATGGCTGCCTTCCTCGTGATCGCGGCACTCGTGGCGTGGCACGCGGGTCACGGGCTCGACGGCCGCGTGATCGGATGGGTCAAGCGGCATCCGACGGACTGGGCGACCCACGTGGCCAACGTCTTCCAGACCCTCGGCGAATGGTACGTGATGGCGCCCATCGTGATCGCGCTGGCCGTGCTCCTCGTCGTGATCAGGCGACGCCGGGACGCCGAGTACCTCACGGTGACGATGATCCTCATGACCCTCCTCGACGTGGTCCTCAAGCTCGCGATCAACCGCACGCCGCCGGGCTCGTCAGCGGGCGGCGCGCTCCCCTCGGACTTCTCGTTCCCAAGCGGACACACGTTCGCCGCGACCACGCTGGCCGCGGCGCTGGCCATGATCGCGTGGCCGACGCGCTGGCGCTGGCCGGTGCTCGCCGGCGGTGCGGCGCTGTCGCTCGCGATGGGCGTCTCGCGCGTCGCGCTCGCCTACCATTACCCGTCGGACGTGGCGGCGGCGTGGGCGCTCGGCGTCGCCGTCGCCCTCGGGGCGCGCATGCTCGTTCCGCCGGCGGCGGCGGACCTGACTCCGCGTGGGATGGCGCGAGCGAAGCCGGTCGCGGCGCCCATAGACAGCGTGTTCCTCGACTGGGGCGACACGCTGATGGTCGACGACGCCTCGCAGGCCGGCCCGATGGCCACGTGGGCCCACGTGGCCGCGGTCGAAGGCGCGATCGAAGCTCTGCGGCGTCTGCGGCCACGGTATCGCGTGTTCGTGGCGACGAACGCCGACGCTTCGCGCGAGCAGGACGTGCGCGCGGCGCTCTTCCGCGTGGGGCTCGACGGCCTGGTCGACGGCGTCGTCAGCTCGCGAGACGTGGGCGCGCGCAAGCCGGACAAGGTCTTCTATCGCGCCGCCCTGCTGCGCGCCGGCCGCGCCGGCGTGCCGCTGCCGGCCGGCGACGCGGTGATGGTCGGAGACTCGTGGGCCAACGACGTCGCCGGCGCCAAGGCGGCCGGATTGCGCGCCGTATGGTTCAACCCTCACGCGCGCGAAGGCGCCGGCCGGAAGCGTCGTCGCCGACGCCGAGATCGGCGAGCTCTCCAAGCTCCCGGAGGCGCTGGACGCGCTCGGCGGCCCGCGCGCCGTTGCGCCGCCCGACGCCGCAGGCTAGCCTGCGTTCACGACGTTGAGCCGGTGGAGCGACATTGGTCACCGGAGAGCTACAGGATGGAGGAGACGCGATGGACCTGAGCCAGCCGGACGGGTGGTGCACCCGGGCCCTCGAGCTGGGCGCGGACAACGCCGTCGTCGTCGACACCGCCGCGGTCGTCACTGCCGAATGGGTGCGCATGAAGTGCCTGTACGGCTGCGACGACAACGGCAGCTACCGCACCTGCCCGCCCAACTCGCCGGCCCCGGACTTCACGCGGCGACTGGTCGACGACTACCGGCGCGCCTTGCTGCTCCAGGCCGGGCCGCTCCACGGCCGCGAGAACTCCGATCCGGGATCGAGGCGGCTCAACGACGCTGCCTACAAGCTCGAGGGTGAGCTCTTCCTGGCCGGCTTCCACAAGGCGTGGATGATGGGCGCCGGACCGTGCGACGTCTGCGGCACCTGCGACCTCGACGCGCCTTGCGCGCGGCCGGAGCGCGCGCGCCCGTCGATGGAAGGCTGCGGCGTTGACGTGTTCACGACGGTGCGCAACGCCGGCTGGACGATCGAAGTGGTGCAGGACGAGGACGACGGGTACCGCTTCTTCGCCCTCGTCCTCGTCGATTGACGCCGCCGCGTCGGAGCCCCGCGACGCTCTGACAACCAGCGGCGCCGGCGGCGCGGGGCTACCCTGCGCGGCGCTGGGTCACGCGGCCCGCCGCGCCACGGCGCGCCGGCACAGGTCGAGCCCGCCGCCGGCTTCGAGCCACGTTCTCACCGTGTGCAGCCGCGGGTAGACGGAGCGCAGCCGCAGCAAGTCATCCGGGCGCTCCCCCACATCCGCGTAGATGAAGACGCCTTCTACCTGCACCTCCGTGTAGCGGACGGACTCGCGCAGTTCCTCCGAGAGCACCTCCGCCACCTCGCCCAGGCTCATGACATCGCCGGCGACCCGAATCGTGCGGCCGCGGAAGTGCTCTGGCGAAGCCACGGCGAGCGCGGCGAGCGCGCCGACGTCAGCCGCCGAGATCATCGGCAGGCGCTCGTAGGCCGCGAACGGCGCCGCCAGCTCGATCGCGCCGCCGAAGCGACTCAGCCAGTACCACGGGATCTCCTCCATGATCGTCGCAGGCCGGAGCACAGTGACGTCCAGCCCGGTCCCTCTCAGATGGTGTTCGATCACCTTGCTCTGGTCGAAGGAGATCACGTGGTGGTCGTACGCGGTCCCCGCCAGATACACGACGTGGCCGACGCCCGCGCGCCGGGCCGCCTCCGCAAGCGCGCGGCCGCGCGCCAGGCGCTGCTCCGGCGTCACATCGGCACGGTCGAGCACCATCACCAGCGAGTCCACGCCGGCCAGCGCGAAGTCCAGAGCCCTCACGGTCGTTCACACTCGCTCGCACCGGCGTGACGCCGCGTCGCCCGGCTCGGCCGATCGCCGACCCGGGCTCATCCTCTTCGAGCACCCGCACCGCCAAGCCGTGCCGCCGAAGGTGCCGGACGGCCGCGTCGCCCTGGTGCCCGGTGGCGCCGACGACAAGCACGGCGCCCTGCATGACGTTCACGATCCTCACCCGTCTCTCGTCTCTCTCTGCCTCACGATGGAAACGTCTGTCCACGACGGAGTGTTCCCCGTCGGCGACGCGGGCAGGCAGGATGAGAAGGTGGGCTGAGCGGTGAGGCTAGAGCAGGGCGGCGGCCGTGGTGAGCCGCCCGACGGTGTCTTCGCGGCCGAGCACCCAGAGCGACTCGAAGAGCCCCGGGGTGACGCTCTGGCCGCTCATGCCCAGCCGCAAGGCCGCGAAGACCGCCTTGGGCTTCACGCCGAGCCGCTGCGGGAGATCCCGCACCAGCGGCTCGATGCGCTCCACGGCCCAGACGTCGAGGCCGGCGAGGACGACGGCCGCCTCGCGCAGCACCTCGGCGGCCGAGGGCGTCGCCGCGAGCCGCTCGACCGCCTCGTCGCTGAAGACGAGCGGCCGGAAGAACCAGCCGGCGATGGGGATGAAGTCGGCGAGCACGTCCATCTTCTCGCGCACGAGCGGAGCCAGGATGCGCGTGAGCCCCTCCTGCTCCTCGTCCGGCGGCATGGCCGGCACGTGAGCGCTCTCGGCGCCCTCCACAGCCGCCGCGAGCGCCTCCGGCCCGGCCTTGGCGAGCACCTCGACGGCGGCCGGGTCGCGGTAGAACCCGACGCGGGCGAGGTACTCCTCGAGCCGCTCGCCGAGCTCCACGTCGCCGAGCTGGCGGATGAAGCGGCCGTTCATCCAGCGCAGCTTCTCCGGGTCGAAGATGCTGGCGCTGGTGCCGAGCTTGAGGACGTCGAACTTCTCCACCAGGTCGTCGAGCGTCCAGGCGATCATCGATTCGTCGAACTCGGCGCTCAGGAAGCAGAGGTAGTTGCGCACGACCTCGACGAGGTAGCCCTCGGCCGTGAGCTGCTCCAGCTTGGTCGCGCCGTGCCGCTTGGAGAGCTTCTTCTTGTCGGTGCCGAACAGCAGCGGCATGTGCAGGAACTCCGGCACCGCGGCCCCCAGGGCCTCGTAGATCACGACCTGCTTGGGCGTGTTGCTGATGTGGTCGTCGCCGCGGATGACGTGGCTGATCTCCATCGTCACGTCGTCGACCACGACCGCGAGATTGTAGGTGATGGTGCCGTCGCTGCGCTGGACGATGAAGTCGCCGATCGTGTCGTTGTCGAACTCCACCGAGCCGCGCAGCAGGTCGTGGAAGGCGGTCCTGCCCGGCCGGCACGCTGCATGCGCAAGGTCCACGGCTCGCCAGCCGCCTTGCGGCGCTCCACCTCCCTCCGCGGCGAGCGCCTCGGCACCTGCCCGAGTACACCCAGGCGCGCTTCTCCGCCTGAGCCGCCTGACGCTCGGCCTCGAGCTCCTCCGGCGTGCAGAAGCAGGCGTACAGGTGGCCGCTTGCGACCAGCTTCTCGATGTACTCGTGGTAGATCGGCTGGCGCTCGGTCTGGCGGTACGGCGCGTGCGGGCCCGGGGCTTCGGGCCCCTCGTCCCACTCGAGGCCCATCTCGCGCATCGAGCTGATGATCTGGAGGATCGCCTCGTCGGTGCTGCGCGAGAGGTCGGTGTCCTCGATGCGCAGGATGAACCGGCCGGCGTTGCGGCGCGCGAAGATGTAGTTGTAGAGGCCGGTCCGCGCGCTGCCCAGGTGAAGGTAGCCCGTCGGGGACGGGGCGAAGCGGACGACGATCTTGTCGGGCGACTCGGCCATAGGCAGGCATCATACCCGAGTCGTCGCCGGCTCATCGCCCGGGGGACGCCGCGGCACGGGCTGCAGACCGCGCCGTCCCGGATGGCCAGTGCGCCTTCGCATGCCCAGGTCTACAATGGCCGCATGAACGAGCTACCCTCCCGCGTGCGCGTCGTGGAGTCGCACGTCACGAGCTACGAGGACACCGTCCACTTCCACACGGGCGACGTCCTCGGCGTGGGCCACCACGACCAGCAGTGGAAGGCCTATGTGTGGTGCACCGACCAGCACGGCCACGCCGGCTGGGTACCGGACTTCTACATCGAGATGACCAGCGAACACGAGGCCGTGGCGCTGCGCGACTACGACGCGACCGAGCTCACCGTGGGACGCGGCGAGGAGCTGGACGTCCTCGAAGAGGCGGGCGGCTGGCTGCGCTGCCGCACCGCCAACGGCAACGAGGGCTGGATCCCGGCCACCTGCACCGCGCCGATCTGACCAGACGCGGTCCGGCGGCGATTGTGCCGCCGTGCCATACTTTTGCCGCGTACGGCCGCGTCTGGTACTCTCTCGGCTCCGTGTACGAGCATCCCCACACTCACAACCCACCTACTCTGGACATCTGACATGCCACAGCTGCGCATCGTCGTCCTCGTCAAGCAGGTCCCGGATACGGCCAACGTGACCGGCGAGGCCATGAAGGAGGACGGGACCGTGAACCGCGCGGCGCTGCCGACGGTGTTCAACCCAGAGGACCTCAACGCGCTCGAAGAGGCGATCAAGCTCAAAGAGCGCCACGGCGCGCGCGTGACCGTGATCACGATGGGCCCGCCGGCCGCGGCGCAGGTGCTGCGAGAGTCGCTCTACCGCGGCGCCGACGAGGTCGTCCTGCTCACCGACAAGGCGTTCGCCGGCGCTGACACGCTGGCCACGAGCTACGCCCTCGCGCTCGCCGTGAGCAAGCTCGGCGGCGCCGACCTCGTGCTCTGCGGCCGCCAGGCGATCGACGGCGACACCGCTCAGGTGGGGCCGCAGACGGCCGAAAAGCTGGGCTATCCGCAGATCACCTGCGTGAGCCGCGTGGACGAGCTCACGGCGCCGGGCGGCGGAGCCGGACCCGGCGCGGCGATGGGCGGCGGCATCACCGCCACGCGCAGCATCGAGGGCGGCTTCGAGACGCTCACGTCTGCGCTCCCATGTCTCCTCACCGTCACCGGGGAGGCCAACGACCCACGGCCCCCAAGCGTGAAGCTGGTCATGACCTACAAGGACATCGCCGCCGAGGCGATGCCGCAGTACGACGACACGTACCTCGACCCCGAGAGCGACGCGGCCGAGGTGTGCATGATCGGGCGCGACGGCAGGCCAGTGTGCCGCGCCAAGCTCGTGCAGTGGGACCATGAGGCGCTCGAGGCCGACCGCGAGTCGCTCGGGCTGCGCGGGTCGCCGACGCGCGTGAAGGAGATCGAGAGCGTCGTCCTCGCGCAGAGCGAGGCGCGCATGATCGAGCCGGACGAAGCAGGCGTGAACGCCCTCGTGCACGAGCTGATCGAGGAGCACATCCTTGGGTAGGGTGGCGGGAAGCGGCGCAGACGGCGCCGGCGACGTCTGGGTCGTCGTCGAGCAGCACGACGGCGTCGCGGCCGAGGTCAGCCTCGAGCTGCTCGGCCGCGCCCGCGAGCTCGCCGGCACGCTCGGCGTGCAGGTCGGCGCCGTGCTGGCGGGGGCGGGCGCGCCCGTCAGGGCCCTGGCGCCCGCCCTCATCGCCCGCGGCGCGGATACCGTGTACCTCGCCGATCACGAGGCGCTCGTCCAGTACCTGGCGCTGCCCTACACAGTCGTCGTCAGCCACCTGGTGCGGGAGCACCGGCCGCAGATCGTCCTGTACGGGGCGACCACCACCGGCCGGGACCTCGCCCCTCGCGTGGCCAGCACGCTCCGCACCGGCCTCACCGCCGACTGTACCGACCTCCGCATCGGCGACTTCACGGCCAAGGGCCAGGAGTACAAGGACCTGCTCTACCAGATCCGCCCAGCCTTCGGCGGCAACATCATCGCCACCATCGTCAGCCCCGAGCACAAGCCGCAGATGGCGACCGTGCGCGAGGGCGTGATGGTGATGCCGGAGGCCGACGAGGGCCGCACCGGCGCCGTCGTCGACGTGCCGGTGGAGCGCTCGTCGGCCGCCGTCGCGGATGCGAGCCGCATCGTCCTCACCGACTCCGAGTTCGCCGTCACCCTCGTGCGGCGCGTGCAGGAGGAGAAGAGGGTGGATCTCAAGGGCGCGCGCGTAGTCGTTTCCGGCGGCGTCGGCGTCGGCTCGCGCGACGGGTTCGCGCTCGTGGAGGAGCTGGCGCACACGCTTGGCGGCGTCGTCGGCGCCAGCCGCGCCGCCGTGGACGCCGGCTGGGTGAGCCACGACCATCAGGTCGGTCAGACCGGCACGACCGTGCGTCCCAAGCTCTACATCGCCTGCGGCATCAGCGGCTCCGTGCAGCACCGTGCCGGGATGGACCAGAGCGCTCGCATCCTGGCCATCAACAGCGATCCCCTGGCGCCGATCTTCGCCGTGGCCCACTACGGCGTCGTCGGCGACCTGCACAAGGTCATCCCCCTCCTCATCAAGGCCTACCGGACCAAGGGCGCAGCGAGCGGCGAGGCCGCCCACGGCGCGGCCGGCGGAGGTGAGTCGTGAGCAACTTCTACTCAGACAACGCCGACCTCCAGCAGACGCTGCACCGTCTCGACCTGGCGCGCGTCGTGCGTCTGCGTGAGGACGACTATCGGCAGGCCGAGGACTTCGCCTACGCCCCCAAGGACCTCGAGGACGCCCTCGACTCCTATGAGCGCACGCTCGAGATCGTCGGCGACATCGCCGGTGAGTTCGTCGAGCCGCGCGCCGAGGACGTGGACCGCGCCGGCAGCGAGCTCGTGGACGGCGAGGTGTGCTACGCGCCCGGCATCGCCGAGAGCCTCGAACGCCTGCGCCAGGCCGATCTCATGGGCATCACGCTGCCGCGCAAGTACGGCGGCCTCAACTTCCCGGTCAGCGTCTCCGTGATGATCGTCGAGATGGTCAGCCGCGCCGACCCCTCGCTGATGAACATCTTCGGCCTCCAGGACATCGCCGAGACCGTCAACAAGTTCGCCGATGACGACATGAAGAGCGCGTACCTGCCGCGCTTCGCCAGCGGCGAGGTCACCGGCTCGATGGCGCTCACGGAGCCGGAGGCGGGCTCGGACCTGCAGAACATCCAGCTCAAGGCGACCGAGCAGCCGGACGGCACCTGGCGCCTCAACGGCGTCAAACGGTTCATCACCAACGGCTGCGGCCAGCTCAGCCTGGTCCTCGCGCGTTCCGAGGAAGGCACCACGGACGCGCGCGGCCTGAGCATGTTCCTCTACGAGCGCGACGAGCACATGCGCATCCGCCGGCTCGAGGACAAGCTCGGGATCCATGGCTCGCCGACCTGCGAGTTGCAGTTCGACGACGCGCCGGCGCTGCTCGTCGGCGATCGCCGGCGCGGCCTCACGACCTACGTCATGAGCCTTATGAACGGCGCCCGTATAGCTATCGCCGCCCAGGCGCAAGGCATCGCCGAGGCCGCCTACCGGACCGCCGCCAAGTACGCCGACGAGCGCGTGCAGTTCGGAGCGCCGATCAGTGCGCTCACCGCCGTCAAGGCGATCCTCGCCGACATGAAGGTGAGCATCCAGGCGGCGCGCGCCCTGCTCTACGAGACGGCGCTCATCGTGGACGTCAAGGAGATGCTCGAGCACCGCATCGCCCGGCTGCAGGCGGCCGAGAAGGCCGGCGCCGGCGCGACGGTCCGCGAGGGCGGAGCGGCTGGCGCAGGCGTGGCGGCCGCCGCCGGCCCCGACACCGATCTCAAGGTGCTGCGCGCCGACCTCAAACGCTTCACTCGACTGGCGGCGCTGTATACCCCGCTCGCCAAGGCCTGCTGCACCGAGATGGCCAACAAGGTCGCCTACGACTCGTTGCAGGTGCACGGCGGCTCCGGCTACATGCGCGACTTCGCGGTGGAGCGCCACACGCGGGACGCGCGCATCACCAACATCTACGAGGGCACGACGCAGCTGCAGGTGGTCGCGGCGATCGGCGGCGTGCTCGGAGGCACGCTCGCCGACAGGATCGAGGAGTACGACGGCGAGGACTTCGCCGCCACGCCGGAGCTCCTGGCGCGCGTGCGGCACGCCCGCGCGCGCCTGACGGAGGCGACGGCGCGCGTGCGCGGGCTCGACGACGTGCGCTTCCGCGACTTCCACGCGCGGCGGCTCGTCGAGATGGCGATCGACGTCGTCTGCGGCTACCTGATGCTGCGTTCGGCGCAGGACGATGCGCGCAGGCTGCTGGCGGCGCAGTACTTCGTGGACGCCATGGCGGCGCGCGTCGAAGGCGCCGCGGCGATGGTGCTTTCTGGCGAGCCCGCGGCCCTCGACGCCCTCACCCAGCTCGGGTCGCTCTGACCGCGACCGAGGTCTAGCCGGCGAACCTGCGCACGGCGTTCCCGCCGGCCTGCCTCGCCGCCGCCAGGGCCTCGCGAGCGGCGGACACGAGTTCGTCGGCGTCCTCCACCTGGCTGGGGAACGCCGCCACGCCGAGGCTCAGAGAGAAGGTCCCGAGTGCGCCGAGGTCGTCGTCGGTCACCGCGGTCCGGTCCACCATGGCACGCATGCGCTCGGCGACGACGACGGCGCCGGCATCCAGCCCGGTCGTGTTGGGCAGCAACACGGCGAACCCGTCCTCGCCGTCCCGGCAGGCGACGTCGACCTTGTCGCGCAGGCACCCTTTGACCATCCGCGCCGTGGCCTTGAGCACGGCGTCGGCGGCCGTCCGGCCGTGCGACTCGGTCCATCCCGGGAACTGGTCGACGGTCGCGAGCACCAGCGCCAGGGGCTGCGTGTAGCGGCGCGCCCGCGCGACCTCCGAGTAGAGGCGCTCGAAGAAGTACCACGTGCTGAAGAGCCCCGTGCCGGTGTCGACGGCGGCCCTGCGTTCCAGGGCACGCAGCGCCCGGGCGCCCGCCAGGGCGACGGCGCTCTGCTCGGCCAGAAAGCGCAGCAGCTCCACCTCGTCGTCACGGAACCGCCGGACGAGGGAAGCGCGGACGTCGAGATAGCCGGTCGCTTCGCCGCCGGTGACCAGCGGGAGCACGATCCGGCGGCGGCCGTCCACAGTCTTCGCCTGGACCGGTTCCAGCGTGTCCGTCGCCTGCCGGGCCGCGCTGTCGCCTGCAGAGGCGGCGCCGCCCGCGTGGCGCGCGGAGGCCGCGCCGCTGGCCGGCTCGGCCGCGCCAACGACGGTGAAGCTGCCGTCGTCCTGCCGAAGCAGCACGTCCAGCTCACAGGCGATGCCGGGGAGCAGCCCGGAGACCTCGGCGCGTGCGCGCTCGGCGGCGGTCCGTACTTCGAACAAGACCGCCATGTCGCGGGTCGAGGCGAGCAGCCCCCTGAGGCCGCGGTTGCGCTCGTCCGAGCGCACGATCAGCCCGGCCGCGTGCAGCGCGGCGGCGCTCAGATCGCGCATGCCGCGGAAGTGCCGCTCATCCTCGCCCGTGAGGCGGCGCACGCTTCTCGTTTCCGCGATGCTGAGCACTCCGACGACCTCGTCCCCGACCAGAAGCGGCGTGTCGATCTTGCTGCGGAGACCGTGCTGCTCCAGGTACGCGAGCTGCGCCGGCGAGAGCCCGGGGTCGTCCACGTGGTGCTCCACGGTCTCGGCGGTGAGGAACAGCCGCCGGAGGTCGCCGCTCAGGGCCAGAGGGACGACCGTTCCGACGCAGTCGAGATCGGGTGAGTCCGGTGACTCGCGGCTCCAGAAGGCGCGGCACTCGAACGAGTCGGCGTCACGCGCGAACGTCCACAGGTCCACCGTCGCCACGTCGAGCGACTCGCCGACGGTACGCACGACGGTGGCGAACAGCTTGCCGACCAGCGGCCCCGTGCTGTCGGCGGCCGGACCCTCTGCCGCGGGAGCGCTCACGACCTCACCCGTAGCTCTCGGTTCTGTCCTTGCCGCCCCGCTTGGCCTTGTACAGGGCCGCGTCGGCGTTGCTGACGAGGTCCTCCACGGAGGCCGTCTTGAGCACGAACACCGCCACCCCGATGCTCACCGTGATCTGCGAGAGTGCCGAACCGTCGTGGCCGGTGAACGGCTGCGCCGAGATGCGGCGGCGGATGCGGTCCGCCACTTCCTCGGCGCCATCGCGATGACCAGGTGGTGGTGGATCCTCACCGTCGCTCGCCCGTGGCAGCTTGCCCGCCAGGTCCATCTCGAGCTGCGCGTCGCGCGCCGCGGCCATCGGCGTGTTCGGGAGGATGATCGCGAACTCCTCGCCGCCGTAGCGCGCCGCGATGTCGAGGCTCTGGCGGAGCTCGTCGCGCAGCACGCCCGCCAGCTGCCTCAGGACGGCGTCGCCGGCCAGGTGCCCGTGCCGGTCGTTGAACGCCTTGAAGTCGTCGATATCTACCATGAGCAGCGAGACCGGCGTGCCGTAGCGCCTGGCGCGAGCGACCTCCTGGTCGAGGCGCTCGTAGAAGTAGCGATGGTTGAACAGGCCGGTGAGGCCGTCCGTGATCGCCTGTTCCTGGACGCGCTTGTAGAGCCGCGCGCGTTCGATCGTAACGGCCGCCTGCTCCGCGAGGGCGCTGGCGAGGGCGATCTCGTCCACCGTCCAATGGCGCTCGACCTTCGTCTCGACGAGGACCATGACCCCGAAGGACTCGCCGCCGAACACGAGCGGGACGTTGAGATAGGAGAGGTCCCCGTACTTCTCCATCGTCGCCCGCGTCGGCGCGGCGAGCGTCGGGTCCGAGTAAAGCTGCTGGACGACCGCCTTGGATTCCAGGAAGGCTCTCTCGTCGGGCTCCTCGTCGAGCGAGAAGACCTTTCCCATGCTGTCGGGCTCGGGGACCGACGCGTCGCGTTGCCAGAACGCGATCGGCCTGACCGTGTTGGCTGCCGAATCGTACTCCTGGATCTGGCACTGCTCCGCGACCAGGGCCTCGGCGGTCGTGCGCGCGACGACGGCGAGCACGTCGTCGAGCTCCACGCTGGAGCTGATGGCGCGCGTGCATTCGAGGAGGAGACCGAGCTGACGGTTCTGGCGCTCGGTCGTCTGCAGGAGCCGCGCGTGATGGATCGCCGCCGCGGCCTGCTCGCCCAGCGCCGTGGCGAGCTCGTGTTCTTCGGGAGTGAAGTGACGCTCCTCTTCGAGCTCGACGAAGACCAGCAAGCCGATCGGCTCGCCCTCGTAGATGAGCGGGACGTTGAGACACGCGCGCTCGCCGTTGGCGACCATCCACTCGCGGTTGTGTTCGTCGACCTCCGGATCGGAGACGCGCTCTTCGACGATGGCGCCGCCCTGCATGATCCTTTTGTCTGCCGGGTAGTCGGCGAGCGCGATGGAAAGGCCGAGATACTGCAGCCTCTCCTCCTCCGGCACGACCGACTCGTAGGCGGCCATCATGAGCGTATCCGCCGCGGCATCGTAGATGTTGATGGCGCACTCCTCGCTGTCGAGCGCCGCCTTGGCGGCCGCGGCGATCGTGGCAAGGAGGTCATCGAGGTCGACGGTCGTGGTCATGGCGCGACTGGCGCTGAGCAGCGCCTGAAGACGCCGGTTCTGCTCCGCCTCCCGCCGGTACATGCGCGCGGTGTGGACGGCCACCGCCGCCGGTACCGCCATGAGCTCGAGCAGGCGCAGGTCTTCGGCGCCGAAGCGGCGCGGGGCGCGAGTCTCGATGAGCGTCAGCGCGCCCACGACCTCGTCCTGGAACACCAGCGGCACGGAGAACGCGCTACGCTCGCCCCAGGCGCGCATCTCGGCAGCGTCCTCCAGGCCAAGATCCGGGTCGTCGAGGTGATACTCGCGAAGCACGCGTTCTTGCAGGAGACGGCGATAGCTCGGGCGTGCGCTCAAGGGGAACGCACTGCCGACCCACTGCCGGTCACGCTCCGTCAGGTCGGGCGACCAGATCGCCGTCGCGACGAGCTCTTCCGTGTCGGGCCGGTACTCGTAGACGTCGCACTCCCAGACGCCGAGCGCCTCAGCGACGCGACGAGCCACGGCCTCGAGCATCTCGCCCAAGCCGGGACTCGCGGCGATGGCGCGGCTGACGTCGGAGGTGAGCGCCAGAACATCCGGCGCACGCGGACGCTCGCTCACCGCCACACCTCCACGCGATTGCGGCCGCCGCGCTTGCCTGCGTACAGGGCCTCGTCGGCGGCGCGCACGAGGTCCGCCGCGCACTGCGGCGCAGGTCCGAGCATGGCGACGCCGATGGTGACGCTCACGTGTGCGTAGCGGCGCCCGCCGTGACCCGCGAAAGACCGCTCTTCGATCGTTCGCCGAAGCCGCTCCGCGACGACCAGGGCGCCGGCGCCGGCCGGCGGCGTGGGCCCGTCGCCGGGGTCGGTCGCCGCGGACGCCGCCGCCGTCACATCGGCGCGTGTGTGCGGCAGGATGACGACGAATTCCTCGCCGCCATAGCGCGCCGGCAGATCCACACCTTGACGTAGAGAGCCCTTCAGGATCTCCCCGATCTCGCGCAGCACTTCGTCACCGAGCTGGTGGCCGAACTCGTCGTTGAACCCCTTGAATCCGTCCACGTCCATCATGAGCAGCGACAGCGGCAGATCGTAGCGCCGCGCGAGGGCGCACTCCTGTTGGAGACGCTCCTGGAAATAGCGATGGTTGAAGAGCCCTGTGAGGCCGTCGCGGATGGCCTGCCGCTTGACGTACTGGTACAGCCTCACGTTCTCGACGGCCACGGCCATCTGGTTGGCCAGCACCTGCAAAGCCTCGATCTCGGGCTCCGCGAAGAGCCGGCCGCCCGGCCCGTGCACGATCACGAGGCCCGCGGCATGATTGCGGACCGCGAACGGGACGACCAGCTCGGAGGCGTCGTCGTCCGCGGCCTGAGCCGGCGCAAGCGCGGCGAGGGCGGCGGCGGCGAGCGGGCCAGGCGCGGGGGCCGGCGCCGACCCATCGCGCGCCGTCTCAACCTCGCCCGTGGCGGCCGCGACGTCCGCCGCCGGAGCGAGGACGCCGTCCTCGCCGTGCAGCCAGACGTCCACGCCACAGCCGTCGGCGAAGAGACGAGCCGCGCCGCGCTCGATCTCGGCGACGATCGTCGCCAGCTCGAACGTGGACGCGAGCCCCGTGGTGCTCTCGAACAGGCCGAGCAGCCGCTCGCTCTGATCGCGCTCTTCGCGGAACAGATGTGCGTTGTGGATCGCGGCGCTGGCCATCTCGCCGAGCGCCTTGAGAAGGTCGATCTCGGCCGGCTCGAAGTGCCGCTCGCGCTCGAGCTCGTAGAGGCGCAGAAGGCCGACGGGCGTCTCGCCGAAGCGCAGGGGAAGCGTCAGGCTCGTCACTTCGCCATACTGCTCCATCACTGCCCGCCGCCGAAGGTCGAGGCCCGGGTCGGAGAGGTGCTCCTCGACGGCGCCGGCCCCGGAGAGCGCGGCGCGCTCGTTGGGGCAGTCGCTCATCTGATACTCCGCGCCGACGTCGAGGCTTGGGGCGCCGGGAGGTGCCGACTCCCCCAGGTACTCGGCCTTGTACACGAGCGCGTCGGTCTCCGGCCGGTACTCGTAGATCGCGCTCTGCGAGACGCCGGAGACGTCGACGGCGAGCCGCGCGACCCGGGCCAGTACATCGTCCATGTCGAGCGTCGCAGCGAGAGCGCGGCTCGAGTCGAGCAGGGCCGCGGTGCTCCGCGCGCGCGCACGCTGGTCACGGTGAGCGCGCGCGTTGCCGATGGCGATCGCGGCCGGCTGCGCGAGCAGGCGGAAAAGCTCCCGGTCGTCGTCGTCGAACCGGCGTCCCTGCCGCGAGTCGACGACGCCGAGCACGCCGATCGGCTCACCGCCGTAGTCGAGCGGGATCTCCATGGTCCCCCACTCGTCGTACTTGGTCATGACCTCGCGCTCCCGCGGGTCGAGGTCGGGGTCGTCGAGGTAGGTCTCGAGGATGTCGCCCTTGCGGATCACTGCGTCGCGCTCGGGCCGCTCGGCCACGCTCACGACGGTCCCCACGTAGTCGATGTCCTCGCGACGCAGCTGTTGCGCCCAGACGGCCGCGTAGGTCATCGTCCGGGCGTCCGCGTCGTACTCGTTGATGTCGCACCACTGCACATCCATCGCCTCACCGACCTGGCGCGCGATCGACGCCAGGACCTCGTCGAGGTCCAGTGACGCAGAAAGGGTCGTCCCGACCTCGTAGGCCGTCTTGAAGGGATCCCCGGACCGGCTCACTCGCCGAACACCTCCACCCGGTTCTTGCCCAGCCGTTTGGCCAGGTAGAGCGCCTTGTCCGCGTTGCGCAGGAGCTCGGAGGGGCCGCCGGCCGCGCCCGGGAAAGCGGCCACGCCTATGCTCACGCTCACGTGAGGCCCCGAACCGTCGCGGATCCCCGAGATCTCGGCACCGGCGATGCGCACCCGGATGCGTTCGCCCACAGAGCGCGCGTCTTCGCCCTCTGGCGCGGCGTCCGAAGCCTCGCGCGTCAGCGCCGCGACCCGGCGCGCGAGACGGTCGCCGACCACCTGGGCTCCGTCGCGTCGCGTGTTGGGGAGGAGCACGACGAACTCCTCACCGCCATACCGAGCAGCCAGATCCACCCCGCGGCGCAGCTGCTCTGACAAGATGCGGCCCACGTCCGCCAGCACGAGATCGCCGACGGGGTGGCCGTACAGATCGTTGAAGTGCTTGAAGTCGTCGATGTCCATCATGAGGAGCGAAAGCGGGAGGCCGTAGCGCTGCGCGCGCGCGAACTCCTGGTTGAGGCGCTCGTGGAAGTAGCGGTGGTTGTAGAGACCCGTGAGACCGTCGGTGATCGCCTGGCGCTCGATCGCGCGGTAGAGACGCGCGTTGACGAACGCCGCCGCGGTCTGTCCCGCGAGGATCTGGAGGAGCCCCATCTCCTCGTGGCCGAGCTCGTGGGCGCCCGCGAGCCTCATGTCGACGAAGCCCCGCGTCTCCCCCTGAAGCACGAGCGGCACGACCACGCGGCACAGGTCGCCGCACGTCTCCTGACCCGGCGCGCCGCACTCCATGACCCGCGCGCTGAGCTCGTCGAGCACCAGAGCGGACCCCGCTTCTTCCGCTCCGTCCTCTGGGGCGGCGTCTGCGAGAGCCACGGCAAGAGGCAGATAGCCGCCGTCCTCGCCGAGCAGGACGGCGTCGGCGTCGACATGCTGCGCGCCGAAGACGCCCGCGGCCTCGGCGCGCAGCTCGTCCAGCACCTTGGTCACATCGAGAGAACCGGCGAGGACCCGGCTGGTCTCGAGCAACGCCATCAGCCGGTCGTTCTGCGACTGCTCGCGCCGATACAGCCGGGCGTGGTGGATGGCGACAGCGGCCTGCTCGCCGAGGCCGCGGGCCAGGTCGATCTCCTTGGCTGAGAACCGCCGTTCGCGCTCGTTCTCGATGAGCACGAGCATGCCGACCGGCTCGTCGTTGAAAGAGATCGGTACGCTCAGGCACGACTTCTCGCCCCACTCCTCCATCGAGGCGCGCACGTCGGCCGTGAGGGCGGGGTCGAAGATGGACTCCTCCACGACGCGGCCCCCGTTGAGCACGAGGCGGTCTGAAGGGTAGTCGTCGAGCTGGTAGCTCGCGCCGACGCGGGAGTCGGCGTTTCCCGTCGGGGTCTCCTCGTGGATCGCCCGGTAGACGATCGCGTCCAGACGGCGGTCGTACTCGTAGATCACGCACTGGTCGGTCTGGAGGGCGCGCGCCGCCTTGCGGCAGACGAGCGTCAGCACATCGTCGAGGTCGAGCGTAGAGCTGAGGGCGCGGCTCGAGTCCAGCAGCGAGGCGAGATGGCGGTTCTCCTCTTCCCAGACGCGATACACGCGGGCGTTGTGGATAGCGACCGCAGCCGGTGCGGCGAGCAGGTCGATGAGGCGCTTGTCGGCTTCGTCGAAGAGCCTCGGCCCGCGCTTCTCGATCAGAGTGAAGCAGCCGATCGGCGCACCCTCATGCAGCAGCGGCACCGAGATCGTGGCCTGCTCTCCCCATTCGCGCATCAAGGCGGCATCGACGGTGTCCGTCTCCTCGTCGGCGTAGGACTCGAAGAAGCATCTGTCCCGGAACATGGTCAGGTAGGACTGACGCTCGTTGACGTCGACGCGCGTGCCCACCCAGTCGACGTCCTCTGGCGTCATCTCGCGCGCCCAGCACGCGGTGGCGATCATGGTCTCGCTGACCGGGTAGTACTCGTAGAGGTCGCACTCCCACACGTCGAGGGCTTCGGCGATACGCCGCGCGACGGCCGCCATCACGTCTTCGAGCACGAGCGACGACGTGATGGCGGCGCTCACCTCGCAGGCGAGCGCGTACTCCTCGCTGCGCGACGACGGTCCTCCGCTCATCGCATCATCCCCCCCGCTCGCGCGAGACGCGCGGCCGGCTCCATGCCCGGCGGCTCCGCGCCTGCCCGCTAGCGCCTGATATCGGCAGCAGCGGAGCGCCGCGTGAATTCTCCGCCGCGCTTGCCGCGCACCGCCTCACGGTCTCGGGATCCGCGCCGCTGCAGGGCGGGGGCGCGCCGGGCGGTAGCGCTCGCGCACGGCGAGGAGCGCGCTCAGCAGGGCAGAGAGCTGGCACTGCACGAGCCGGCGGAGCGGCACGGGCTCGAGCCCGCAGGCGGAGGCCAGACGCGGTGCGCGATCGCGCACCAGGGCCTCGGCGTCTTCACGCAGCGCCGCGAGGGTGTCGTCCTGGACGGGCTCGGCGGCGACCATGTTCGCGAACTGCCCGATGCGCGTGAGCGCCTCGAGTTGCCGCAGGTACAACGAGTCGCAGAGATGGGCCACGGTGGCCTCCTCGCGGAACCGTGGCTCCGACTCCACTTGGGCGCGCTCGGCGCGCAGGTCCTCCGTCACCGAGGCGAGGTACGCGTGGACCGTGCGCTGCCAGGGCGACTCGACGGTGAGCCGCGCGGCCGCCAGGACGTAGCGCTCATGCAGCCATTCCGCCAGCTCGCGGGTCTCCGCGAGTCCGTCGAGCCTCGCCTGGCCGCGGCTCACCCCGGCAGGGCGCCGGTCGGCGATCCGCGACGTCGTGAAGTGCGGCGCCTCGGCGACCAGCGTGAAGCAGTCCCAGGCGGCCTCGGCGTAGGCATCGCTCGACGTGCCCCAGTTGAGGAGCACGGCGGGGTCGGCGCCGTAGCTTTCGTAGTAGTCGTAGTCGTCGGCGAGGGAGAAGGCCCGGAAGATGCCATCGGACAACGTCCGCAGGTAGGGCACCTCGGGTTCGCCGCAGTGTGGCGGCAGCCCCGACGCCTCCAACGTGGCCGTGAGATCGGCCTCGAGCTCCGTGTCGGAGGCGGAGACGTAGAAGTACCCGCCGCTGAACGTGGAGTCGTGCAGCCCCATGTAGAGGTCGAGCGGGCGGCGGTGGACGACCTCCATGACCGCGCGCGCCTCGGGCAGCGGGCGCAGGAAGCCGTAGCGCTTGTACTCGACCGGGAAGGTCCACTCGAACTGATCGGCGAGCGCCGGGCGATACACGCGCAGGAGGTAGTCGGTGAGGTCGCCGGGCCGGTCGAACCACGGCTCGTTGAGCACGAGGCCGTCGGGGTCGCCGGCCATGACCACTGAGAAGCCGAAGCCGAGCTCCTCGGCGAGCCCCTCGGCGAGCAGCGGCAGCAGATACAGCAACATGAGCGCGCCGACCGGCTCCTCCGGATGAGGGAACCCGACGAGCGTCGCCTGGAGCGGTCCGCCGGGGAGCTCGAGGCAGCGGATCGGGCGAGCCGCCCGCGAGGTCCCAGCCGTCCACACTTCGGCGCCTGCGGTGCCGGCCAGCTCGTCGACGCAGGCCTCGAGCTCGGCCTGACCCGGGAAGCGTTCGTACTCGGGCACGCCCGCGACCACCGCGTCGAAGTGTGGGAACACGTGAACCTCCCCCGGATCACCATGCTACTGCCAGCCTACCAGAAGCACAGTCTGCCACGGCAACGGGGGGCCTCAAGGTCGCCGTGGACCTGCCGATACAGATCGAGGTACCCCCTTCAGAGGGCCGGGAGCTGCACTAGGCAGCGGCTCCCGGCCCTTTTGCTCTTGCCACGGAGCCCGCTCCCGCCTCTGGCGACGCCCGGGACCGTTTGCTAGAGTGAGGCGGGCTACCGGGGGTCGTGATGATCTACTGTGTCGTGCCGCCCGAGCTTGGCGACGAATCGTTTCGCCGGCTCGTCGAGCACTACAAGGACAATCCGAACGTCAAGGTCATCATGGACCGCCGCCACGGCGAGCGCCGCACCGACCGCTCCCGCGGAGACAAGCGCACCACGCGCGACCGGCGCCAGCGTGGCACGCCCGGGGCCATCGACCTCTGACGAGACGCCCGACTCTGGGGACACCATGAACGAACCCCTGCCTCGCGGCAGCGAGACAAGCCTCGTGCTTACCCACCTGATGCAGCCGGCCGACGCCAACTTCATGGGCAACATCCACGGCGGGATCATGATGAAGCTCATCGACGAGGCGGCCGGGGCCTGCGCCTATCGCTTCTGCCGCACCAAGGTGGTCACGGCCGCGATCGACCGCATCGACTTCCACCACCCGGTCCAGGTCGGCAACCTGGTACGGCTCCGCGCCAATGTCAACTTCGCCGGCAAGACGTCCCTGGAGGTCGGCGTGCGCGTCGAGGCCGAGGACCTCACCACCGGCATGGTCGCGCACACCAACTCGGCCTACCTCGTGTTCGTCGCCCTCAGCGACAGCGGCAAACCGATCCTGGTGCCGCCGCTCGTGCCGGAGACCGACGAGCAGAGGCAGTGGCTCGCCGAAGCGCAGGAGCGGCGGCGCAAGCGTCTCGCCGAGCGCGAGCCGGCCGACTGAGGCTGGGCCACCGCGCTGAGCGTCGGGCGGCCTCGACGCCCGGAGGCTTCATGCGCCCGCAGGCGCCGCGTCCTCGAGCCTGAGAAGCTCCTGCAGCGCCAGATGTGCCACGTCGAGCTGGTCTTCGTCGGGCTCGCTCGTCGTGAACAGCCGCTGCATCTCGATGCCGGGCCGCCGGAGCGTGCGCGCCAGAGGATGGTCCTGGTGGCGGGCCATCCAGGAGAACAGCTCCATCGCCGTCCCGATGCTCACGAGGCCGGCGAGGAAGGTCGCCAGCGGCTTGCGCTCCTGGCCGGCCGCCCGCAGGACGAGGTTGGTCGCGATGCTGGTCACCATCATCGGCGCGACCAGGTTGGAGCCGCAGCGCGCGTGCTCCTTGTCGGCCGTCGCCGGATCGCCGCCGCTCTCGTACGCCGCCACGCTCTTGTGCTCGGCGCCGTGATACCGGAAAGGCGCGAGTCGCGCAGGAGCAACAGCACCGGAGCGAGCGACACGCCGGCGGCGGCGAGCTCCTTGAGAAGCGGCGAGCCCAGCTTCGTGCTGCGCAGGGCGACCGTCGCCACCGCGCTCGCCGCCGTGGCGGCCAGCATGCGCGGGTCCTCCTGCGGCAGCACCGGGCCACCGGTAGCACGCCGCACGGCCGGCAGCACCGACACCGATTCGCCGAGCCGCAGGAGGCCCCGGAGCACGGGCACCTGCTGCAGGCTCTCCCGACCCGGGAGCCGGGCCTTCTTGCCTGAGGAGACCTTCACGCCGCCGCCCGGCTCGCGCACAGCGGCGGCCCAGTACCTCTCGCTCTGAAGGAGCACTCCGTCCCGCAGCGCCATGCCGCCGAGCGTCACATTGCTCATGTCATCCCCGCTTCATCCATCGTACTGACGTATACCCTCCACAGCTTGCAGGAAGCGGGAGGCCTTCTCAACCGCAGGGCCAGCGGCGGCCGGCGGGAGCACGGGCGACCGCCTTGCGCCGGCGCCCCACGCGCAGCTGGACGCACGTGGGAGTATCGCGCCCGGCGGGTAGACTCCCGTCCAGTAGCGCCGGCGCAGCCGGATGTCCGGGCACGCAACAGAGTCCAGGAGGGATCATGGGTCTGTTCGACAAGGTGACGCAGAAGGCCGCCGGCCTCGCGGGAGACGCGGCGACCGCCGGCAAGGTGGGCGCGGCGCAGGTCAAGCTCAAGAGCCTCGAGGGGGACGC
Source organism: uncultured Thermoleophilia bacterium (assembly GCA_963829205.1). Lineage (GTDB taxonomy): Bacteria > Actinomycetota > Thermoleophilia > UBA2241 > UBA2241 > CAIXSE01. The sequence goes on along the minus strand of CAWHHT010000012.1, from coordinate 1,122,249 downwards.
AGACGACGCCAAACGCGACCTCGGCGCCCAGGCATATGCCCTGATCAAGGCCGGCGAGCTCTCCCATCCGTCGCTGGACAACGCGACGGCCGCCGTGGACGCCGCGATGGCGGCGATCGCCGCGAAGACCGCGGAGATCGAGGCGATCAAGGCGGGGCGGCGCGACAGACGCGACGGCGCCCGCAGGCGCGGTGCCGCCGGCCAGCGCAGTACCCCCCGCGAGTGCCGTACCGCCGGTCGGTGCAGTGCCGCCGGTCGGTGCAGTGCCGCCGGTGCCCAGCACCGACGCCGCGCCATCTGCGACGCCGGGCGCGGCACCGTACGTCACGCCGCCCGCGACGGACCAGCCGAGGTGCAGCCCTACACGACTCCCAGCGAACCCACCGAGCCGGGGACTTGACCCCGGTGACCGCCTCGCGGCCTCGCGGCAAGGAGAGATGATGGGGTTCTTCGACACCGTGAAGGAGAAGGCCAACGCCTTGGCCTCGGACGCCGGGTCGCGCCAGCAAGGTCACCGCCGCTCAAGCGCGCGTCGTCGTACTGCAGAACGAGATCCGCAAGGCGGAGCGCGAGCTCGGCCACGCCGCCTTTGACCTCATCGAGCGCGGCGACCTCGAGCCTGCCGGCATCGCCGACGCCGCGGCGCGCCTGCGCGCAGGCGCACCAGGCGCTCGCCGACAAGGAGGCGGAGATCGCGGCCCTAAGCGCCGAGAACGGCGGCGCCCGTTCTGGAACCGGCGATGCCCGCGACGTAGCGGTCGGCGCGACGCCCGCGAGCGCGGAAGCCGAAGAGAGGCCAGCCGGAAGCGCCGACGCCGATGCTGCCGCGGCCTTGGCGCCGGACGAGCCGGCGGCAGGGAAGCCGGCGCCGAAGAAGCCCGCTGGCAAGACGGCGGCGCGCAAGCCCGCCAAGGCGTCGGCAGCCAAACCGGCGCCAAAGAAGAAGGCCCCTGGCAGCGCCGGCAAGACCGGCTCCGCCAAGCCGGCCGCGAAGAAGGCGGGCGGCTCGAAGGCACCGGCGCGCACCACGGCGCCCGGCGCCGGCGCGGCCAAGAAGCCGCCGGCATCGTCCACCTGAGCCTCCCTCGTCCCGCGTCCGGGCCGTCTGGTAGCCTAGGCGGGACCAAGGAGAACGAATGATCACAGAACTCAGCGGCCTCGCGGCCGCGATGCCGCGTACCCCGATCGCCGAGCTGGAGAGCGGCCAGGCGGTCGATACCTATTTCACCTGCTCCGAGAAGACCATCGGCCACCGACCGCAACGGCAAGACGTACCTGCGCCTCAAGCTGCGCGACGCCACCGGCGAAGTCTCATGCATCCACTTCGACCCGTCGGAAGAGGCGCTTGGCGTCTCCGGCGGCGACGTCGTCGTCGCGGCCGGCACCTATAGCGTCCATCCGCAGTACGGCCCACAGATCCAGATCCGCCGCCTCAGGCTCGCCGAGCCGGACGAGTACGACGCCGCGGACCTCGTGCCGGTGTCGCCGGTCGGCACCGCCGAGCTCGGGGAGCGCCTGCACGCGCTCGTCGACTCGGTCGAGGAGCCGCACCTGCGCGCCCTGCTGGAGCTCGCCTTCGACGGCTCGCGCGAGCCCGGCGCCACGTTCCTCGTCGCGCCGGCCGCCGTGCGCAACCACCACGCCTACCGGCACGGCCTGCTCGAGCACTCGCTCATCGTGGCAGAGGCGGCGGCCGGCGTGGCGTCGCGGTTCGACTCCGTCGACCGCGACCTCGTCGCCGCCGGCGCGCTGCTCCACGACATCGGCAAGACGCAGGCCTACACGAGCGACGGCATGGCGCCGCTGATGACCGACGAGGGCCGCCTCCACGGCGAGATCGTCATCGGCCACGACATGGTGCGCGAGCTCATCGCCGAGGTGCCGGACTTCCCCGAGGAACTCGCGAAGCGCCTGCGCCACATCATCGTCTCCCACCACGGCATGCGCGAGAAGGGCAGCCCCGTGGTGCCGCAGACGCGGGAGGCGGTCATCGTCCACTACTGCGACGACATGACCGCCCGCATCGGCGCCATCGACGACGCGGAGAAGGCGACGGCGCCGGGCACGGCCTGGTCGGCGCGGATCTTCATGATCGACGCGCCCGCCTACTTCGGCGTGCGCGACGCAGAGGCCGGCGCCGGCGACGCCTCGCCGGAGGACTAGCCCGGGCGTCGGCGCCCCTCAGCCGGCGTCAGCCCCAGAGCTCCTTGCAGGCCGCAAGCACTTCGGCCGCGTGCCCCTTGGGCGTCACCTTGGGGTAGATCTTGCGCAGCGTGCCGTCGGGGTCGATGAGCCAGGTCGTGCGCTTGGCCACCCCGACCAGCGGGCGCGACACGCCGAAGGCGTTGGCCACGTCGTGGTCGCCGACGTCGCCGATCAGCGGCATCTTGAGGCCGTACTTCTCGGCCCACTTGCGGTTGGCCGCGGCCGAGTCGATGCTCGCGCCGATCACCTGCACGTCCAGCTTGTGGAACTCGTCCAGCAGTCCGTTGAACTCAACGGCTTCGGTCGTTCAGCCACCGGTGTTGGCCTTGGGGTAGAACCAGAGCACGGTGCGCTTGCCGGGCGCGCCGAACGAGTACGTCGATCCGTCGTAGGAAGCCCCGCTGACGTCCGGGGCCTTGTCTCCCAACTTTGAGCACGAAGCCCTCCTCCTGTCGTTTGGCTGAGCTCGCGACGGCGGCGCCGAGCCGCCAGCCCCAGAACTCGCGCGCGTCGTCGACCACGTCGAGCGCGTGACCGAAGGGCGGAATGCCTGCGAACACGCGCCGCACGACGCCGTCGACGTCGATCATGAACGTGGTGGGGTGCGGCCGGTTGTCCGCGATGTCGAGCACGCCGAACGCGCGGCACAGTTCCCGAGAGGCGTCGTCCGCAAGCTGGTAGCGTACCCCGCACGACGCGGCGAACGCGCCCGTGCGCTCAGGGCCGTCGACGCCGACACCCACGACGCGCACGCCCACCGCTCGAACTCGTAGTGCTGGTCGTCGAAGTCATGCGCCAGGTCGGTCGACTCGGGTGACCCGGCTTCGCGGTAGAAGAACAGGACGAGGGGTGCCCCTGGGGCGCGCAGATCGATGCGATCGGCCTCGTAGTCGTCACGACCTCGTCCGGCGCCAGCTCTCCCTCGACGATCATCCGCCACCCCCTCTTCGGCCACCTCCGGCGGCGAACCGCCGTCAAGGGGGTCATTGCCACGGCGCCCTACGCCCAAACGAGGCCCGGCGCGCGCCGGGCGCAGCGACCCGCACCGCCCGCCGGTGTACACTCACGCCCATGGCGAAGAAGCTGAAAGTGAGCGTGGACTACGAGCGTTGCACCGGCGTCGGGCGCCTGTGAGGCGGTCTGCCCGGAGGTCTTCTTCATGCGCGACGACGGGCTGCCCGACGTCCTCGAGGCGGAGCCCCACGAGACGCTCTGGGCGGCGGTCGAGCGCGCCGAGGAGGCCTGCCCGGAAGAGGCGGTCATCCTCGAGTGGGTCGACGAGTAGCTCGCGACCCGCGCGCGGCTAGCGTTCGAGTTCCGCGTCGCCCTCCACGGGCGGCGCGGCCGTCGACGAAGAAGGTCAGCGGCCCAGCGCCGGCGTTCTCCACACGGTGCCAGGCGCCGGCCGGGACGGCGATCGCTTCGCGCTCTCCGACCTTGAGCTGGCGCCCGTCCACATCGAACATCGCCGTCCCGTCCAGCACGAGGTAGACCTCCTCCTGCTCGCGGTGCATGTGCCGCGACATGGAGCCCTCCGCGAGCGTGAAGACATTGGCTCTCATCTGGTGCAGGTCGAGAGCCGTGCTCAGACGCTGGACGCTGAGCTGCTCCGAGAGGCTCTCGGTGGGGACCGCACGGACGACCTTCATGGACGGCTCCTCGGCAGGATCTCCACCGGTGTCGGGCTCGACTCCTTGAGACGTGCGGCGTCGGCGTCTGAGCCGACGATGTCGCCGTAGTGCATCGGCACGACGACCGCCGCCTCGATCATGCCCACCGCCGCGAGCGCCTCGTCGGCCGTCATGACGTAGGTGCCGCTCACGGGGAGGAGCGCGACGTCGCAGCGCACGCGCTCATCTCCGGAATCGCGTCCGTATCGCCGGCGTGGTAGATGCGCCGGCCGTCGAGCTCCACGACGTAGCCTACGTAGCCGGCCGAGCGCGGGTGAAACACCTCGCCGGGCGCGCGGAACTTGTTGGTGTTGTAGGCCGGCACCGCGGTCACCGACACAGAGCCGACGCTCACCGTATCGCCCGGGGAGACGGTGATCGTCTTCACGCCCTCGATCTGGGCGGTCACCGACGCCGGCCCGATCGACCGTCGCCGCCGGTGACGCCACCTTGGCGATGTCGGCGGCGCTGAGGTGATCGTAGTGGTCGTGCGTGACCAGGACGACATCGGCGGGGCGGGCGCCTTCCCCCAGCTTCCAGGGGTCGATGTAGACCGTGCTCGAACCGTCCAGACGGAACGAATCGTGCCCGAGCCAGTGGATGTTCTCGATCATCGCGTCCTCCAAGGGGTGTGCCGTGGGGATGGTACCCGCTGGTGGCGAAAACGCTGCGCCCGCGGCGATGGACACGCCGGTCCTTCAGACCCTGGGTGCCCCACGACCCGGGAGAACGAAAGAGGGGGCCGGTCGCCGGGCTCCGAGCACTGCCCCAGCGGCCGGCCCCCTCAGGAGCTCAGAGCCTAGACCTCGTCGCCCTCGGACTCGGTCTCGTCGACTTCCACCTCGTCGACTTCCACCTCGTCGACTTCCACCTCGTCGACTTCCACCTCGTCGACTTCGACCACGTCGACCTCGGCCACTCGCTCGACCTCGGCCTCCACGGCCTCAGCCTCGGGGGCCGCGGCGGGAGCAGCCGCGGCGGGAGCGGCGGCAGGCCGCACGTTGGTGGCCTGCGGGCCTTTGCGGCCCTGCTCTACCTCGTACTCGACGAGCTGGTCCTTGTCGATCACAGTGACGCCGTCGGCGAGGCCGGTGACGTGCACGAAGATGTCGTTGTCGTTCTCCTGCTCGATGAAGCCGAAAGCCTTCTCGGACGAGAACCACTTCACTTTACCCTGAGGCACTTGTCTCTCCTTTTGTCTTGAAGCACGTCCTGCCGCCGCTCGGTGATGACGGGACGAACCGCGTGTGACGCTCACGCCGGTCTCTGAGGCGCAAAGCGCACAAGTAGTGTACCCGCTGCAACGGGGTGCTGAAAGCCGGCAGCCGGTGACATCGGCCGGTGGCGTTTCAGGAGCGCGTGACCGCGAAGATCGCGATTCGTGCCATGAGGTTCGGCGCGACAACACGTGGCGGGGCGGGCTTGTCCACCGAGCGCAGGTACTGCTCCTGCAGGATGCTCAGGCCCTCCTCGCGACAGAGCGCGCGGAAGTCGTTGATCGTGCAGAGATGGATATTGGGCGTGTCCCACCACTGGTACGGGAGCTCCCGTGAGACGGGCATGCGCCCGCGGAGGAACAGCTGCGAGCGCGCCGTCCAGTGAGCGAAGTTGGGGAAGCTGACGATCGCGGTCTCACCGACGCGCACCATCTCGCGAACGATCATGCGCGGCCGCCGCAGCTGCTGCAGGCTGAGGCTCAGAATGACGACGTCGTGCGACCCATCGCCGAAGTCGCGGAGTCCGGCGTCGAGGTCGCCGTGGAAGACCGAGAGGCCTTTGGCGACGCAGGCCTCGACGGCCTCCTGCGAGAGCTCGACGCCGCTGCCGCGCACACCCTTGTCGCGGATGAGCTGGCTGAGCAGCTCGCCGTCTCCGCAGGCGAGGTCGAGGACGGTCGCCCCGTGCGGGACTAGCTCCTCGATGAGCTTGTAGTCGGCGCGGCGCACGGAGGCCCTCAGCCCCCCTGCCGCACGAAGGTGCGGGCGCCGCTGGCCAGGAAGGCGGCGATGATGCCCTCCATCTTCTCGCGCTCGAGGAGGAACGCGTCGTGCCCGTAGTGGCTCTCCACCTCGTAGTAGCTCACGTGTTTGTGGGTGGCGCGCAGGGCGCTCACGATCTCCTTGAGCTGGTAGGGCGGGTGCAGCCAGTCGCTGCTGAACCCGAGCACGAGGAAGCGCGCCGTGACGTCGCGGAACGCCTCGATGAGCGTCCCGTGCCGGCGGGTGAGGTCGAAGTAGTCGATCGCGCGGGTGATGTAGAGATAGGTGTTGGCGTCGAAGCGGTTGGTGAACGAGAGGCCCTGGTGGCGCAGGTAGCTCTCCACCTCGAAATCCGCCGAGAACGTGAACGAGTAGTCGTGCACGTCGCGCAGACGGCGGCCGAACTTCTCCTGCATGGCCTCGTCGCTGAGATACGTGATGTGACCGACCATGCGTGCCACGCCGAGGCCCTTCGCCGGCGGCTTGCCGCCGTAGTAGTGCCCGCCGCGCCAGTCGGGGTCGGCCATGATCGCCTGGCGACCGACCTCGTTGAAGGCGATCGCCTGGGTGGGCTGGCGCGCGGCGGTCGCGAGGGGCACGCAGAGGTGCACGCGGTCCGGGTGCGAGACGGCCCACTCGAGCACCTGCATGCCGCCCATCGATCCACCGACCGCGGCCAGCAGCTTGTCGATGCCGAGGTGGTCGACGAGCATGACCTGCGCGTTGACCATGTCGGCGATCGTGATGATCGGGAAGTCGGTGCCGTAGGGCCGGCCGGTCGCGGGGTTCATCGAGGCCGGCCCGGTGGACCCGCCACAGCCGCCGATCACGTTGGAGCTGATGACGAAGTACTTGTCGGTGTCGAGGCCCTTGCCGGGCCCGATCATCATGTCCCACCAGCCCGGGCGTCTGTCGTTGGCGCTGTGGCGCCCGGCGACGTGCGCGTCCCCGGAAAGGGCGTGCGTCACGAGGATGGCGTTGTCCCTGCGTTCGCTGAGCTTGCCGTAGGTCTCGTACGCGATCGTGTAGGGGGCGAGCGTGCCGCCACCTTCGAGGGCGAGCTCCTGGCCCGGCTGGTCGAACGTCACGTGCTTCGTGCGGACGACGCCGGCAGAACCGGCGTCCGCGCCGAGGCCCATGGCGACGTCGCCGATCTCCTTGCGTTCTGTCGACTTGCTTGCTGTCATCGCGACCCCAGAGCATGTGCGGCGGGCGCCCCCTGCGAGCGCCCGCCGCACATTCTACGCCTCGCGGTCGCTCAGGCCTTCGCGAGCGCCTGCTCGATGTCCGCGACGATGTCCTCCACCGACTCGATGCCGATGCTCAGGCGCACGAAGTCGTCGGTGACCCCGGTGAGCAGCTGCTCCTCGACGTCGAGCTGGGAATGCGTCGTCGTCGCCGGGTGGATGACGAGCGACTTGGCGTCGCCGATATTGGCGAGGTGCGAGAGGAGCTGCGTGCTCTCCACGAACCGGCGGCCGGCGTCGCGGCCGCCCAGGATGCCGAAGCCGATGATGGCGCCGTACAGACCGCGGTAGTGGTACTTCTTGGCCAGCTCGTGGCTGGGGTGGCACTCGAGCCCCGGGTAGCTCACCCAGCCGACCTTGGGGTGCTCCTCAAGGATACCTCGCCACGGCGTACGCGTTGGTGCTGTGCCGCTCCATACGCAGCGGGAGCGTCTCGAGCCCCTGCAGGAACAGGAACGAGTTGAACGGGGATAGCGCGGCGCCGATGTCGCGCAGCAGGCTCACGCGCAGCTTGATGATGTACGTGATCGGGCCGAGGGCGTCGTAGAACTTGAGCCCGTGGTAGCTCGCGTCCGGCTCCACGAGGCCCGGGAACTTGTCGTTCTGCGACCAGTCGAACTTGCCGGAGTCCACGACGACGCCGCCGATGGAAGTGCCGTGCCCGCCGATGAACTTGGTCGCCGAGTGCACCACGATGTCGGCGCCGTGATCGAAGGGCTTGATCAGGTACGGCGTCGCCATCGTGTTGTCCACGATCAGCGGGATGCCGGCCTCGTGGGCGATCGCGGCCACGGCGTCGATGTCGAGCGTGTCCAGCTTGGGGTTGCCCACTGTCTCGGCGAACAGCAGCTTGGTGTTCGGCTTGATCGCGCGGCGAAAGTCCTCCGGATCGGTGGGGTCGACCAGGTCGATGTCAAGGCCGAAGCGCGGCAGCGTGTGCACGAAGAGGTTGTAGGTGCCGCCGTACAGGCTGTTGGCGCTGACGACGTGGTCGCCCGAGCCCGCGATGTTGAGGATCGAGAAGGTCACGGCGGCGGAGCCCGAGCTGAAGGCGAGCGCGCCGGCGCCGCCCTCGAGCGCGGCGACGCGCTTCTCGAAGACGTCGTTGGTGGGGTTCATGATGCGCGTGTAGATGTTGCCGAACTCGCGCAGGCCGAACAGGTTGGCAGCGTGGTCGGAGTCGTTGAACACGTACGACGTGGTCTGGTAGATCGGCACGGCGAGGGCGTTGGTCGTGGGGTCGGCCACCTGGCCGCCGTGGAGCGCCAGGGTCTCGAAACCCTGCGGGATCTCCGTGGTCTCTGCGTTGCTCATGTCGTCTCTTCTCCTGTCAGATGTAGTACATGGGGTTCTCGCTGGTGCGCGCTGCCGCGTCGGCGATCGTCGCCGCGCGAAGGATGGCTCGTGTGCACTCCCGCACCTCGCGCCAGACCGGTTCGACCAGGGGTTCGGCCCGGTCGCCGTTGCGCATTCGCCCCATGCCGCCGTGCGAGCCGTCGATGAGGTCGATGACGTCGGCGAAGCTGATCGCGGCCGGGTCCCGGGCGATCGCATAGCCGCCGCCTTTGCCGCGCTGGCTCGTGACCAGCCCACCCTGGCGAAGGTCGTGCATGACCTGCTCCAGGAACTTGAGAGGGATCCCAGCATATGAGGAGATCTCGCGCGCCTGCACGGGCCCGTCGCCGTTGGCGAGAGCCAGGCGTACAAGCGCCTTGATCGCGTAGTCACTCTTCGTGGACAGGTGGACCATTGCCCGTCTCTACCCGCTTTCTCTAACTCCTACTTCTCACTAGAGTTAGGGAACTTTAGGAGACTGGGCCGGGCGTGTCAAGCGCAGCCCGCCCGGCCCCGCGGCGCGATGCTGCTACGATTGCCGCATGAGCGGACCGCGGAGACATGCTGAGGCGCGAGCTGGATGGCCTCGAAGAGGCCGTGCCCCTCGCGCCGCTCTGCGCCTACGGCGTCGGCGGCCCGGCGGAGTACCTCTACCGGGCCGCCTCCACCGGCGCGCTGGTGCAGGCGGTCAAGACCGGCCGCGGCGCCGGCGTGCCCGTCACCGTCCTCGGGCGCGCGACCAACGTCCTCGTCAGCGACGCGGGTCTGCCCGGCCTCACCGTCCTCGCGCGCAACGAGGCGTACTCGATCGACGGCGAGCGGCTCGAGGTCGAAGCCGGCGCGGAGCTGCCCAGGCTGGTCACCGACCTCGCCGGGCAGGGCCTCGCCGGCCTCGAGTTCGCCGGCAACATCCCGGGCTCGGTCGGCGGCGCCGTCGTGGGCAACGCCGGCGCCTACGGGCGCGCCATGAGCGACGTGCTCGTCAGCGTCCACCTGCTCGACGGCGTCACCGAGCATGTCAAGGAGCCGCCGGAGCTCGAGTTCGGCTACCGCACGAGCCTGTTCAAGCAGCTTCCCGGCCTCACCGTCCTCTCCGCCGTCTTCCGTCTCTCCCGCGGCGAGCGCTCGGCCCTCCTCCAGGAGATCGCCCGGGACGCCGACCTGCGCCGCAGCAAACACCCCCTCGAGTACGCTTCTTGCGGCAGCTTCTTCAAGAACCCGTCGCGCGAGCTCCCGGCGGCGCGCCTCATCGAGGACGCCGGGCTCAAGGGCTTCTGCCTCGGCGGCGCCTGCGTGAGCGAGAAGCACGCCAACTTCCTCGTCGCGCTCCCTGGCGCAAGCGCGGCCGACATCGTCGCGCTGGCGGCCGAGGTCAAGCGCCGGGTGCGCGAGCAGTGTGGCTACGAGCTCGTCGAAGAGGTCCGCCGCCTCGGCTTCGAGTAGCCGGCGGCGCTCGATCCTGCGCTCTCCGCTCGTTCGCGCCCACGCTCGTGGGCGCGTCCTTGGCACTCAGCGCCGCGCTATACTTGCCGCGTCCGGCGCGGCGAACCCGCGTCCCCCGACCGGCGTCTCTCACCCTGGAGGAAGGTCATCGAGGAACTTCCGCACGGCCTCGTGGACAGGCTGCGGGCGGCACAGCCGGAGGCGCGCGCCGAGTTCTTCCGGCGCTATGCACCGCAGGTGCGGCGCATCCTCTTCCTCCAGGGGTTCTGCGAGGAGGTAGACGACGCCGTGCAGGAAGTGTTCATCAAGGTGTACAAGGCCCAGCTCCCGGCCGAGGAGACGTTCCTCGCCTGGTTCTACCGGGTCATCCTCAACACGGGGCGCGACCACGGGCGCCGGCGCAAGACGCGGTTCGGACTCCTCGACAAGCTCGAGCAGATCGCCCCGAACGGGACCGTGGACCCACCGGCGGATCCGTCCGACCCCGCACTGCGTGAGGCGCTCGCCGGTTTGTCCCCGGAGCTGCGCGAGTGCGTTGCGCTCCGCTATTTCGCCGACCTGCCTCTGGAGGAGATCGCGAAGGCCCAGGACATCCCCGTGGGCACAGTCAAATCGCGGCTGCACGGCGCCGTGAAACGGCTGCGGACCACGCTGATCGAGAACGGATTCGAGCAAGATGCCTGACGAGACCCGCAAGGACGCGGCGATGCCGGGCGGCGGGTTCGACGACGACCGGCTGCTCGCCTACGCGCTCGGACTCGACGATGATCCCGAGCTCGCCGCCGCGGCAGCGGCCGACGGCGAGCTCCGCGCGCGGCTCGAGGAGGTCCGCGCTCAGGCCGAGGCCGTCGGCGCACGTGTCGCGGCCGCCGTCCCGGCGCCGGACGAGGCCTACGCGGACCCCTCATCGCCGCGGTGGGCGGCGCTCGGGGAGTTCTTCGAGGCCCCCAAGCCCGCACCGGCGCGTCGTCGCCCTGCGCGCTGGCTGCGTGTCCTCGCGCCGGCCCTCGCCGTCATCCTCGCGGTGGCCATCGGGGCGGCGATCATCAGCAGCCGCTCGGGGACGGGGAGCACGGGCGCGACGAGCACGGCCGAGAACTCCAAGACCGCGCCCCTGGCCGCCGGCAGCCAGGACACGGCGGAGCCGGCGCCCGCCCTCGGCTCGGTGACCAAGCCGATCGTGACTCTGACCGACCAGGCCCGGAAGTTCGCGACCGTCGTCATCGCCAGGGCGCGGGAGGCAGCGGGAGGCTTCCAGCAGTTCGCCGTGGTCCGCAGCCTCAAGGGACACACGGCCGACCTGCTCCGCCTGCACGTCGGGGACGCGCCGGCCGAGACGGGCAAGCTGCATCTCTTGCTGTTGTCACCGGCGAAAGGCGCCACGGCACAGGCATTCAACGAGCCGCCGCCGCTGATCAGCGTCAGCCCCGCGGCGGCGGCGATCGCGACGGCCACGCCGTCGCCCATACCGTCTCCTGGTGGATCCACGCGAGCAGAGCCCAGCGCCGCCCCCACTCCGGCGACGCTGGGAGCCACGCCGGCGGCGTCGCCGACTCCCGGCCTCAGCCAGTGGGCCGTGGCCGAGCCGACGAAGACGTTCGGCTACCACGGCCAGGTGGCGCTCGCCGAGGAGCTCCCGCCGGGCACGGACGTCACGTCGCTGCGCGTGCCCTGAGAACGCCGCTCGTCCTCGTGTCGGGTAGACTGCCCCCGACGTACGGGAGGTAAAGGTGACCGGTCTGCTCGAAGGCAAGAACTACCTCGTCACGGGCGCCGCCAACTCGCGTTCCATCGCCTGGTCGGTAGCGCTGGCGATCAAGCGTGAGGGTGGCGGCGTCGCCCTCACGTATCAGGCCGAACGCCTCAAGCGGCGGGTCGGCACGCTTGCCGCCAAGCTCGGCGGGGCGCCGATGATCGAGCTGGACGTGAGCAGCGATGAGGCCGTTCGCCGGGCGATCGACGAACTTGCGGAGACGATGCCGGTCCTCGACGGCATGGTCCACAGCATCGCCTGGGCCCCCGCGCACGACCTGCAGGGCAGCTTCGTGGCGACCACGCGCGAAGGCTTCGCGCAAGCCAACGACATCAGCTCGTACTCGCTCATCGCCACCGCACGCGAAGCACGGCGCCTGATGACGCGCGGCGGTGCGATCGTGACGATGACCTATGCCGGCTCGTGGCGCGTGGTCCCCAACTACAACGTCATGGGCCCCGCCAAGGCGTCGCTGGAGAGCGCCGTGCGCTACCTCGCCGCCGACCTCGGGCCGGAGGGCATCCGCGTGAACGCGGTATCGCCCGGCCCGATCGCCACCGTCGCCGCGCGCACGATCAAGGACTTCAGCGGCATGCTCGACCTGCTCGAGAGTCACACCCCGCTGCGCCGCAACGTGACGACGGAGGAAGTCGCCGACGCGACCGTGTTCCTCCTCAGCGACCTCTCGCGCGCCATCACCGGAGAGGTCGTCCACGTGGACGCCGGAGCGCACGCGACGATCTGAGCTACAGGCGGACGCGCGGCGCCGGCAGGGTCGGGGTCCCCAGAGACTCGCGTGGGCCGACGGAGTAGGATGGCCGCAGTGATCGCCTACGTGGCCAAAGAGCTCGAGACCAGCGCCAGCATGACGGCGCACGAAGACGAGCGCCTGCCGTCGTACTCCACGATCAAGGTGCTCGTGGCAGCCGCCTTCTGGCGCGCCGTGGAACGCGGTGAGCTCAGCGAGACCCAGCCCTTCGCCTTCCAGCCTTGGGCGAGCGTTGGGGGGGGCGGTGTGCTCAGGGGGTTCCGCCACGCCGCCAAGATCGCGCTCGCCGACTACGTCCACCTCATGCTCGCGGTCAGCGACAACGACGCGACGAACGTCGTCGCGGGCTTCGTAGGGCTCGAGAGGATCAACGCGCTGGCCGAGGAGCTCGGCCTGACTCACACCGTGATGCAGCGCATGATGATGGACGCCGCGGCCGTCGAAGAAGGCCGCGAGAACTACACCTGCGCCGGCGACCTCGCCGCCCTGCTGGAGCACCTCGCGGTGGGTGACGTCCTCGGGCCCGCGGTGAGCGGCCCCATATGGGCGTCGCTCGAGAAGCAGGAGCATCACGACGGGATCCCGCGCTACCTGCCGGCCGACGCCACCTACGCGGGCAAATGCGGCGACGACTCGCCGGTCTCCCGCTTCGCGCACGACTGTGCGCTCATCCGCGCCGGCAAGCGCCGCACGATCATCGTCGTGATGACCGAGGAAGCCGGTGGATTCGAGACCGTGGCGCGAACCGGCGCCGCTCTCTACAGCGCGGTCCAGAGCGCCTGACGCCGGCCGCGACGCAGGGCGCTATGCGGCCGGCGTCACGCCCAGCCCGGGCTCCTCCGCGGCCGTGAACCGCTCGCCGTCGACGGCGATCCCGACGAACGGGTCCGCGGCGAGCAGCAGGGCCCCGTCGAGGTCGACGTAGTCGGCCAGGCCGGCGAGCTGGAGTCCGGCGGCGATCCCCAGGCTCGACTCGACCATGCACCCCAGCAGCACGCGCAGGCCGCGACCGGTGCACGCGGAGATGAGCGCGAAGGCGTTGGCGATCCCGCCCGACTTGGAGAGCTTGACCACGACGCCGTCGTAGAGTTCCGCCACGGCGTCGAGATCGCCGATGGTGAGCACGGCCTCGTCCGCGAGCAGCGGGAGGTCCGTGCGCTCGTGCAGCCAGGCCATCCCGTCGGCGTCGGCGGCCGGGAGAGGCTGCTCGACGAGCTCCGCATCCAGCTCGGCGAGCGCGTCCAGCGCCGCCGCCGCGCGCTCGCGTCCCCAGCCCTCATTGGCGTCGTAGCGGAAGCGGGTCTCGGGCAGGGCGCGCGCCAGCTTGCGCGCGAGCTCGACGTCACCGTCGAAGCCGAGCTTGATCTTGAGCGTCCGGAACGAGCTTGCCGCACGCGCCTGAGCGAGCATCTCGTCCGGCGCGCCGATGGCGATCGTGTACGAGGTGGCCACGGACGGACGCTCGAGACCGAGCATGCGCCACACGGGCTCGCCCGCCTGCTTGCCGGCAAGGTCCCAGGCGGCGGCGCTGAGGCCGGCCCGCAGGGCCGGCCAGGCCGGCGCCGCCCCATCGCCGGCGAGCCCGTCGCAGAACGCCTCGACGCCGGCCGGCCCCTCCAGGTCGGCGAGCTCCGGAGCGAGGTCTGCCAGCAGCGCCATCCCTTCGTCGCGCGACTCGCCGTAGCGCAGGTTGGGCGCGGCCTCGCCGAAGCCCGTGACGCCGCCCCGGCGCAGCTCGATCACGTAGTTGGAGAAGTCGGAGTGGGTCCAGCGCGCGATCCCGAACGGGGTCGCGGTGCGCAGGTCCAGTGGACGCGCATGCGAGTGCAGCATCTGCCTCATCCCTTCTCAGTGACCACGAACACGGCTTCGGCCGGCGCGCAGGCGTCGCGGCCTGCCGGCGTTGCGCGGCGTGACGTACCAGTAGTACTCGTGTCCCGGGCGCAGCGCGGCGGCGGGGACGACGCAGCGGCAGCCGGCGGCGGCGTCCTGGACGCCACACTCGAAGAGCGGCACAGCGTCCTCGCGCAGGGACGTCCCGCCCTCGAAGACCGCGAGCTCCACGGAGACCTGGTCGCGCGCCGGGCCGCGGGACGCACCACTCGAGCACGACATCCTGACCGGCCGGCACCGCCTGGCGTGCGTCCGGCCGCAGCCCCCGCGCGCGGATGGGGTTGTAGGCCAGCAGCGGGTTGTCGGCCGCCGGGCGGTAGAGGAACGGCGCCACCGAACCCGGAGAATAGCCCGCGTCCCCTCGCGCGTACACGACGACCGCGAACCGGTTGTCCTCCTTGAGCAGGCCATCAGGCACCGCGAACGCCGTGCCCGGCTCATCGCTGTCCGCGCGCAGGAGCCGGTGACGCCAGATGTCATGGGTCTCCTCCCACACCTCGACGCGGCAGCCGCGCACGGGCGCCGCCTGCGCGCCATCGCGGTAGCTCCAGACGACCTCGAGAGGCCCCGGGCCGGCGACCCACGTGGGAGCCGTCACGATCTCGGGCGGCGGCGGCCGGAGCAGGTCCGGGGCACGCCCGCTCTCAGTGATCTCGTCGTAGCGGTCGTCGGGCAACGGCGCGCCGTCCGGAACGTAGTAGTCAAGCTGGCGCGTGAACAGATTGTCGTACAGTTCGCGCCCCGCGGCATCGACCGGCAGGCGGCGGCGGCAGTAGAACGGCAGGTCCGCCATGCCGGCGGCGCGGCGGAGCGCGACGAGGTCGCGCTCGCCGCCCGCACCGCCGGCCACCAGACGCGCATGCAGGCCGGCATGGTAGTAGCGCATCTTGTCGTGCCAGAGGCGCAGGTACGCGCCGCCGTCGTCGCGCAAGCGCTCCGTCGTCTCCGTAGCCCGCGAGTAGCGCGTGTGGATGCGGCGCGCGTCCGACCATCCGCAGCCGTTCGTCGAAGAGCGGCACGGCGCCCCGGGGCGACGAGTCGTACACGACGTCCACACCGCCGACGCGGCCGCAGTAGAACACGACGTGGTAGCGGGAGTCGGGCTGCCGATGCGTGGCCAGAAGATCGCCCGGCACCAGCTCGTCGCGCTCGCCGATCGGCAGCCAGTTGCCGGCCGTCGTCTCGTCGCGCGCCTCGAGATTGAGGTCGTAGCCGTCGTCGAGCCAGTCGAAGACCCTCTGCGCGAGCCCCCAGCAGTCGAAGTGGTCGTCGAAGTTGTACGGTCGCGCCTGCGGGCCGAAGCGCTCCAGAGCGTCGAGCAACCGTGCCGGAGAGAGGGGTCCCGTCTTCATTGCCCATGCTTACCAGCCGCACGCCGGCGAGTCAAAACGGCGCATCGGGAAGGTCTACGTGCGGCCGCAATGGCGCTCGCATCTTGCCACCCCAGCAGATTAGACTGCCCACGCATGGGGACCGAGCAAGATACCCTCCTCCGTCTGACCGACCTCACCGTCGACTTCGCGTCGCAAGAGGGCACCGTTCACGCCGTCAACCGGGTGAGCTTCGACGTCGCACAAGGCGAGCTCGTGGGCCTCGTCGGCGAGAGCGGCTGCGGCAAGAGCGTCACCGCCAGCGCGATCCTCGGCCTCACGCGCATGATCAAGAACGCGACCATCGGCGGCTCGATCGAGTTCCAGGGCCGCGACCTGCTCGCCCTCCCCGAGAGCGAGGTCCGCCAGGTGCGCGGCCGCGACATCAGCATGATCTTCCAGGACCCGGTCACGAGCCTGAACCCGGTGCTCACGCATCGAACGCCTGATGACCGAGGGGCTGGAGCTGCACCTCGGCCTCAGCCACTCGGACGCCGTCAAGCGCGCCATCGAGCTGCTCGGCGAGGTCGGCATCCCCAAGGCCGCCGGGCGCATCAAGGACTACCCGCACCAGTTCAGCGGCGGCATGCGCCAGCGCGTGATGATCGCCATCGCCCTCTCCTGCAACCCCAAGCTGCTGCTCGCCGACGAGCCCACGACGGCGCTCGACGTGACGATCCAGGCGCAGATCCTGCGCCTCATGCGGCAGCTCAGCCACGAGTACAACGCCGCCGTGATCGTCATCACCCACGACCTCGGCGTGGTCGCCGGCATGTGCCGGCGCATCCTCGTGATGTACGCGGGACGCATCGTCGAGGCCGGGCCGGCCAAGGCGCTCTTCCACCACCCGCATCACCCGTACACAGTGGGCCTGCTGCGCAGCGTCCCGCGCCTCGACGAGCCGCGCAAGGAGACGCTGCAGAGCATCGAGGGCCTGCCGCCGGACCTCGCCCACCTGCCTCCCGGCTGCAGCTTCGCGCCGCGCTGCTGGCTGGCGGACGAGGAGTGCTGGCAGTCGCCGCCGGAGCTCTTCGACGACCGACCCCGGGCGCACCAGCGCCTGCTACCACCGCGACGCGCTGATCGCCGGCGCCCAGATGCCCGCATGAGCAGCGACCGGACGAGACCCTGGTCACGATCGAGGACCTGCGCGTCCACTTCCCGATCACCAGCGGCATCATCTTCCAGCGCAAGGTGGGCGCCGTCTACGCGGTCGACGGCATCGACCTCGAGATCAAGAAGGGCGAGACGCTCGGGCCTCGTCGGCGAGAGCGGCTGCGGCAAGAGCACGACGGGCCGCGCCATCCTGCAGCTCATCCGCCCGACGACCGGGCGCGTGCTCTACTCGGGCGCCGACCTCGCGCATCTCAACGGCCGCGCCCTGCGCCAGCAACGGCGCCGCATGCAGATGATCTTCCAGGACCCCTACGCGAGCCTCAACGGGCGCATGACCGTGGGCGACATCGTCGGCGAGCCGCTGCTCGTGCACAAGATGGGCGACCGCGGCCCAGCGCAAGGCCAAGGTGCGCGAGCTGCTCGAGACCGTGGGCATCAACCCGAACACGCTCAACCGCTACCCGCACGAGTTCTCCGGCGGGCAGCGCCAGCGCATCGGCATCGCGCGCGCGCTCGCCGTGGAGCCCAACTTCATCGTCTGCGACGAGCCCATCAGCGCCCTCGACGTCTCCATCCGCGCGCAGATCATCAACCTCCTGCAGCAGCTCCAGCGCGACTTCGGCCTCACCTACCTGTTCATCGCCCACGACCTCTCGGTCGTGCGCCACATCAGCGACCGCGTCGCCGTCATGTACCTCGGGCGCATCGTGGAGCTGGCCGAGAACGCCGTCCTCTACGAGGCGCCGATGCACCCCTACACGCAGGCGCTGCTGTCCGCCGTGCCGATCCCCGACCCCGCGGCGGAGGAGCTGCGCCGGCCGGTCGTGCTCACCGGCGACGTGCCGAGCCCGGTCGAGCCGCCCAGCCGGCTGCCACTTCCACACGCGCTGCCCGGCGGCCAGGGAGGGCCTCTGCGACGTCGAGGACCCGCAGCTCAAGATCGTGCGCCCGGGGCACTGGGCCGCCTGCCACCTGATCACCGGCGACGACTACCCGCACATCCGCGCCGGCGAGAACGACGTGGCCGTCGTGGACGACGCGGCCGGCGCACCGGCCGGCGAGGGAGGTGAGACCGCATGAGCGACGACGCGAGCAGAGAAGCAGACGAGCTGCGCCGCGACGGTGTGATCGAACCCGAGCCGGAGATAGGCCTCCACCCGTCGGGTGCCGCCGCCGGCGCTTCGCTCTCCTCGGGCGAGGCCGCCGCCGGCTACTTCGGCGAGACGCTCATGATCGAGCAGCAGTCGCTCTCCGGCGAGGTCTGGCGCCGCTTCCGGCGCGACAAGTTCGCCATGATCGGGCTGGCGGCGATCATCATCATCATCCTGCTCGCCGTGTTCGCGCCCTGGATCGCGCCGCACAACCCGCTCACGCAGTACGACGACGGCATCACCATGCAGGGCATGCCGGTCGGCTCGTCGGCCAAGTTCCCGCTCGGCACCGACACGCTCGGCCGCGACATGCTCAGCCGCATCCTCTACGGCGCCCGCGTCTCGCTCTTCATCGGCATCGTCGCCAACGGCTTCGCTCTGCTCCTGGGCGTCGTGTTCGGTCTGTCGCGCCGGCTACTTCAAGGGCGGCACCGAGACGTTCATCATGCGCATGACCGACGTGATGATGGCCTTCCCCATCCTGCTGCTGGCGATCGCGCTGTCGACCACCGTGTTCAGCAAGGGTGGTGTGTGGCTGCTCGTTGTGGTGATCACCATCGTGTACTGGACGCCGATGACGCGCGTCATCCACGGCGAGGTGCTCTCCATCCGCGAGAAGGAGTTCGTCGACGCCGCGCGCCTCACCGGAGCGACGAACAGGCGCATCCTCTTCCGCCACATCCTGCCGCACCTGGTGGCGCCGATCATCGTCTACACCAGCCTCGGCATCGCCACCACGATCGTCTTCGAAGCGACCCTGTCCTACATCGGCGTCGGCGTCCAGCCGCCGACCCCCAGCTGGGGCCAGATGATCTCCATGGGCCAGGACTACTACTACACGGCGCCGCAGCTGGTGATCTATCCAGGTCTCGCCATCGTCATCACGGTGCTCGCGTTCAACCTGGTCGGCGACGGCCTGCGCGACGCCTTCGACCCGCAACAACGCCGGCGCTGAGGCAGACGACATGACCGCAAGCGACGCAGGAACTGGGAGGCACGGATGACGTCACGTAGCAGAGGCGGCCGTTCGGCAAGGGCCGCCGCACTCACCTTCGCCCTGCTCTTCGTCCTCGGGCTGGCCGCCTGCGGCGGCTCGACCTCGACCGGCGGTGGCAGCTCGGCCGCGACAGCCACAGCCGCGCCCAAGAGCGGCGGTACGATGACGCTCTCCTACCTCACGGAGCCGTCGAGCCTCGACCCGGCGATCGCCTACAACGTCATCGACTGGAACATCGAGCACGACATCTTCCAGAGCTTCTTCCGCTACCAGCCCAAGCCCGGCGACGCCGGCACCGTCCTCGTCCCCGCGCTCGCCACCGCGGTCCCCAGCGTCGCCAATGGGGGGATCAGCGCGGACGGCAAGACCATCACGATCCACCTGCGCCCGGGCGTCAAGTTCCAGCCGCCGGTGAATCGCGCGGTCACGGCGCAGGACTTCAAGTACAGCTTCGAGCGGATGATGGCCTCACCGCTCTCGCCGGGCACCGGCTTCTACACAAACGTGGTCGGCGCGCAGGCCTTCATGGACAAGAAGGCGAAGACGATCAGCGGCTTCAAGGTCGTCGACCCGTCCACCGTGCAGATCACACTCGAGAACCCCGACCTCTCGTTCCTCAACGCGCTCACCATGGAGTTCACCGACGTGCTCCCGAAGGAGTGGGTCGACAAGTGGGGCAAGAAGGTCAACCGGCACCCGCTGGGCACCGGCCCGTTCATGTTCGACCACTGGACGGCGGGCCAGGAGATCGTCCTCAAGAAGAACCCCAACTACTGGGAGACGGGCAAGCCTTACCTCAGCGAGCTTGACTACAAGCTCTCGTACAACCCGTCGACCGCCCTCCTGAAGCTCGAGTCCGGCCAGGTCGACGCCCTCGGCGATGGCGTGCCGCCGGCGGACCTGGTGCGCGTCCAGGCGAGCCCGCAGTGGAAGCCCTACGTGTTCCAGCAGCAGCTGATCGCGATCAGCTACGTCCTGATGAACGTACACATGAAGCCGTTCGACAACCTCAAGGTGCGGCAAGCCGTGAGCTGGGCCGTCAACCGTGACAAGGTCGTCAAGCTGCTCGGCGGGCAGGCCGCAGCCCTCTGGCAGTTGTATCCGCCGGGCCTCCCCGGGCACGAGGCCGGCAAGAAGTACTACGGGTACGACCCCGCCAAGGCCAAGCAGCTGCTCACCGAGGCCGGCTACCCCAACGGCTTCTCGACCACCTACTACACCGACAACGTCGACCCGGATCCCAAGATCGCCCAGTCGATCCAGGCCGACCTGCAGGCGATCGGCATCAACGCTTCGGTCAAGACGGTCAGCAACGACACCTACTACGCGCTGCAAGGCGAACCCGGCAAGGTGGCGATCGGCAGCTTCGGCTGGTGGATGGACTTCCCAGACCCGGTGGACTGGTTCGTGCCGCTCTTCAGCAAGAGCGCGGCCGTGCCCGGCGGGATGAACTCGAGCTTCTGGTGGGACCCGACCTCCGAGAAGCTGTATGCCGAGGCCCAGGCGATCACCGATCCCACGGCGCGCCTCGCCAAGTTCGACGAGCTGCAGGCGTACATCCTGAGCCAGGCGCCGTACGCCACCGTGTACGCACCCATGCAGACGACCATGTGCTCCACGACCACCGGCGGGTTCTACCTGCACCCGGTGTACCAGCTTGACCCTGCGAACTACTGGAAGAAGTAAGAGCAAGGTGAAGACCCACAGGACAGCGGCGGCGGTCGCGGCGCTGATGCTTCTCGCGACGCTGACGTTGGGCGCCGCCGCGTGCGGCGGCTCGACGAGCTCGAGCGGCAGCCCGAGCGCCGGCGCCAGCGTGCCGAAAGCCGGCGGGACGCTGCGGGTCGCCTTCCAGGGCGAACCGACGGGGCTCGATCCGGCCATCGCCTGGGAGGTGGAGTCGTGGAGCATCGAGCGGCTCACCTACCAGACGTTCCTGACCTATGCCAGCAGGCCGGGAGAGGCCGGGACTCGAGCTGGTCCCCGACCTCGCCACCGAGGTGCCCACTGCGGCCAACGGCGGCATCAGCGCCGGCGGCAAGGTCTACACGTTCCACATCAAGAGGGGCATCCGGTTCGCGCCGCCGATCGGCACCGAAGTCACGGCGGCCGATTTCAAGTGGAGCTTCCAGCGCATGATGAAGGCGCCGCTCGCGCCGGCGACATTCTTCTACACTGGCATCGTCGGCGCTCAGGACTACATCGACGGCAAGGCCGGCTCCATCTCCGGTTTCAAGGTCGTCGACCGGTACACGGTGCAGATCACATTGGCCAAGCCCGACGCCTCGTTCCTGTACGCGATGACGATGCCCTTCACGTCCGTGATGTCCAAGGCGTGGGTCGCCAAGGTCGGCAAGGAGATCAATCGCAAGCCGCTGGGGACCGGCCCGTACACCATCACCAAATGGACGCCGGGGCAGGAGATCACGGCGGCCAAGAACCCCGACTTCGCCAGCCAGGGCACGAAGGGCCAGCAGTACGTCGACAACATGGACTTCACGTTTGCCGCCAACCCCGGCACGGCGCTCCTCAAGCTCGAACGGGGCCAGGTCGACGTGCTCGGCGACGGCATCCCTCCGGCCGACTACCTCCGCACAGACCAGAGTCCCCAGTGGAGCAAGTACGTGGTCAACGCACCGCAGATCATGTGGTTCTACACGTTCATGAACGTGCTCGAGCAGCCGTTCGACAACGTCAAGGTACGCCAGGCCGTCAACTACGCGATCGACGCCGAGAAGATCCAGAAGCTGCTCGCAGGCCAGGCGAGCCAGCCTCGACCAGATCTACCCCAAGGGCATGCCCGGCCACCAGGACGGCAAGCAGTACTACAGCTACGATCCCGCCAAGGCCAAGCAGCTCCTCGCGGACGCCGGCTTCCCCAACGGGTTCAAGACGACCTTCTACGCCGACAACGTCGACCCGATGCCCAAGCTGGCCCAGTCGGTCCAGAGCGACCTCGCGGCGGTCGGCATCACGGCGTCGCTCAAGATCATGGACCGCGCCACCTACTGGAACTTCATCTCGCTGAAGAAGTCACATGCCGCCATCGGCTTCAGCGACTGGTACATGGACTTCCCCGATCCGAGCGACTGGATCGGGCCGCTGTTCACCAACCCGATCGACGGCGGCGCCAACGCCAGCTTCTACCAGAACGCGCAGGTCACGGCGCTGTACAGCGCGTCGGGCAGCCAGCTCGACCCCGCCAAGCGCCTGCAGATGTTCCAGCAGATGCAGGACATCGTCATGCAGGACGCCCCCACGGCGCCGATGTACCAGGCGGTCTGGAACGGCATGTACGGCGAGAACACGGGGGGCTACTACATCCACCCCGTCTGGACCTTCGATTTCCAGGAGTACTGGAAGACCAACGGCCAATGAGGGATGACACAGGTGTCGAGACAGAGAAACGTGAGGCAGCATGAGTAGGTACATCATCCGCAGGATCCTGTGGATGGTCGTGGTGCTCTTCTTCGTGAGCCTGCTCACCTTCCTGCTCTTCTTCCTCGGCGGCAGCAACCCGGCCAAGGCGATCGCAGGCACGCACGCGACCCCTGACGTGCTGCGGCGCATCAACATGTACTACGGCTTCGACAAGCCCATCTACACGCAGTACGGGCTCTATCTCTGGCACCTCGTCCACGGCAACATGGGCACCAGCTACCAGACCCAGCTGCCGGTCGCGACGGCGATCCTGCAGCGCTTCCCGGCGACGGCCATGGTCGCCATGTGGGGCATCTTCTTCGAGCTCCTCATCGGCATCCCCGTGGGCATGATCAGCGCCCTCAAGCAGTACAGCATCCGCGACCGCGCCTTCACGGTCTTCAGCCTGCTGGGCATCGCGGCACCGTCGTTCTGGCTGGGCTTCATCTTCCTGTTCGCCTTCGCCTTCAAGATCCCGATCTTCCCGCTCGGCGGCTACGAGGGCTGGCTGCACCCGATCTACGGCGTGCTGCCCGGCCTCGTGCTCGGCCTCGGAGGCGCCGCCTGGTACTCGCGGATGCTGCGCAGCAGCATGCTCGACATCCTCGGCGCCGACTACGTCAAGGCCGCACGCGCCAAGGGCCTGCCCGAGCGCACGGTCGTCTGGCGCCACATCATGCGCAACGCCTGGAGCCCGATCGTGACGCTCCTCGGTATGGACTTCGGCTGGTTCCTCGGCGGCGTGCTGGTGATCGAGATCGTGTTCAGCATCCCCGGCATCGGCAGCCAGGCGTGGAACGCCATCCAGACGCAGGACCGGCCGATGATCATGGGCACGGTCCTCTTCGGCGCCCTGCTGGTCACGGTCAGCAACCTCGTGGTCGACATCGCCTACACGTGGCTGGACCCGCGGGTGAAGTACCGCTGAGCGTCCGCAGCATCGGGTCCATCGCTTTCGGGCCCCCCTCGCGTATGATGTGTGGGTCGTCACACGACGCGAGGGGGGCTCTCTTCGATGCGACCGACACGTGGCAACCGGCACGGCGCCGCTACCCATCCGCCACCGCCGACTCCTCGCCACGCTGAAGACGACTGCAGAGCCGAATCGGCCCTGGGGGCCAAAGGGGAAGGGAGTCGGGGATGAAGATACGCAGGTCGGTGATCGTCTTGGCGATGCTGCTCGCTCTCGCCGCGCTCGTTGTGGGCGTGGCGGCGTGCGGCAGCAGCACGAGCAGCAGCTCGAGCACCGCCGCCAGCAGCACCACGCCGGTCAAGGGAGGCACGTTCACCGTCACGTTCCAGGGTGAGCCGACCGGGCTCGACCCGGCGATCGCCTGGGAGGTCGAGTCGAACTGTATCGAGCGTCTCACGTACCAGCAGCTGCTCACGTACGCGAGCACGACCGGCGAGCCGGGGACCAAGCTCGTCGGCGACCTCGCCACCGAGGTGCCGACCGCGGCCAACGGCGGCATCACTCAAGGCGGCAAGGTCTACACCTTCCATATCAAGCAGGGCGTCAAGTTCGCGCCCCCGGTCAATCGCGTCGTCACTGCACAGGACTTCAAGTACAGCATCGAGCGGATGCTCAAGTCCCCGCTGGCGCCGGCGACGTACTTCTACACCGGCATCACCGGCGCGCAGGACTTCATCGACGGCAAGGCCAAAGAGGTCAAGGGCCTCAAAGTCGTGGATCCCTACACGCTGCAGGTCACGCTCGACAAGCCGGACGTGTCGTTCGTCTACACGTTCACGCTCACGTTCACCTCCGCGATCCCCAAGGAGTGGGTCGCCAAGTGGGGCAAGCGCGTCGACCGCCATCCGCTGGGCACGGGGCCGTACATCATCCAGAAATGGACGCCCGGCCAGGAGATCGTCGCCGTCAAGAACCCCAACTGGACCGGCCCGAACCAGTACGTCAACGAGTTCCATTTCGAGTTCTCGTCCAACCCGGGCACCGCGCTCCTCAAACTCGAGCGTGGCGAGGTCGACCTGCTCGGCGACTCGATCCCGCCGGCCGACTACATCCGGACCAAGGCCGACCCGACGTGGGGCAAGTACGTCGTGTCGGCGCCGCAGATCAACTCCTACTACGTGTTCCTCAACCACCTGGAGAAGCCGTTCGACAACCAGCAGGTGCGCCAGGCGATCAACTACGCGATCAACACGCAGAAGATCCAGAAGCTGCTCGCCGGCCAGGCGGTGGCCGCCAACCAGGTCTATCCCGACGGCATGCCGGGCTTCGAGGCGGGCAAGACGTTCTACACCTACGATCCGGCCAAGGCCAAGCAGATGCTCGCCGCCGCCGGCTTCCCGAACGGGTTCAAGACCACGTTCTACACGCACAACGTGGACCCGTTCCCCAAGATCGCGCAGTCGATCCAGAACGACCTGGCGGCCGTGGGCATCACGGCAAGCATCAAGCAGTACGACCGCGCCACCTACTGGAACATGGTCGGACTCAAGGCCTCGCACTTCGGTATCGGGCTCACCGACTGGATCATGGACTACCCGGACCCGAGCGACTGGATCGGCCCGCTGTACACCAATCCGAGCGAAGGCAGCGCCAACCTCGCCTGGTACGACAACCCGCAGGTCAACCAGCTCTACGAGGCGTCCAAGAGCGAGCTGGACCCGGCCAAGCGCATCGACATGTACAAGCAGATGCAGGACATCATCATGAACGATGCGCCGCTCGTGCCGCTGTACCAGACGGTGCAGACGAGCATGAAGGGCAAGGACACCGGCGGCTTCTACATCCAGCCGGTGTGGATCTTCGTCTTCCAGGAGTACTGGAAGACGAACGGGCAGTGAGGGCGCGCTGAGCGCAGTCGCCAAGCGCTGATCGTCAGCGTCGAAGACGGGCGGGGCGGCCTTCGCGGCCGCCCCGCCCGTCTCGTCTTGTGGTATCGACGTCCGCAGCCGCGGTCGACCGCCCGCGCCGACGAGCTGCGGCCTACTCCGCCGGCGCGCCTCCGCGCAGGCCGGAGTCGAGCAGCTCCGGCAACGACCGCTGGAGCATGAACTCGAGCACGGCGTAGGGGCGCCGCATGTCGAAGCGGTCGTCGATGGCCTCCTGGATGGCCAGCCCGTCGACGACCGCCGTCATGAGCTCGGCGACGCCGAGCAGCGCCTGCTGCTGCGACGGCGACGGCTGGTCCTCGCCCGTCAGCCAGTCGCGCTTGATCTGGCGATACCAGTCGTAGGCGCGCGCCATGCGGCTCCGGAGCCCCTCGGCGCGGAGGGCGTAGGGCAGGACGTCGAAGAAGACGCGGAACGAGCGCGAGGAGCTGATGGTGCGCAGTCCCTCGACGAATCGCGGCAGCCGGTCCGCGCTCGTCACCGTGCTCATCGCAGCGGCGGCGTCCTGCTGGTCCTCGCGGAAGACGGAGTCGATCATGGCTTTGACGAGGCCCGCCTTGTTCCCGAAGTAGTACTGCACCATCGCGGAGTTCTCTCCGGACTCCTGAGCGATCGCCCGCAGCGTGAGCCCCGCGAAGCCTTTGGCCACGAGCACCCGCTGAGCGGCAGCGAGGATCTTAAGGGCCGAGGGCGACAGGTCGGGCCTGGGATCGCCGCCGACCTGGGCGGTGCCTCGGGCGTTACCGGCTTCGTTGACGACGCTCAGCGGCACGTGGCGGACTCCCCTCCCGGGACTTGAGATTAATCACTTGATTGATTAGACTCCTTTCAGCCACACCAATCAACCCCCGAACGAGCGAGAGGAACGACGATGGCGGAGACCACGACAGAGGTCAAGACGCTCGGCTACATGGTCGACGGCGAGTGGAGAGAGTCGCAGACCGACACCTGGGTCGACATCACCGACTCCAATACCGGCGCGGTGATCGCCCGCACGCCGATGTGCACCGAAGCCGAGGTCACCGAGGCCATCGAGTCGGCGCACGCCGCCTTCGGCCCCTGGGCCAGCATGCCGATCCAGAAGCGCACCGAGGTGCTCTTCCGCTGGCGGCCGATGCTGCTCGAGCACATGGAGGAGATCTCCACCCTGGTCTCGACCGAGCTCGGCAAGAACCTCGACGAGGCTCGCGGCGAAGTCGTGAAGATCGTCGAGGCGATCGACGTCGCGGTCGGCGCCCCGATGCTCATGAAGGGCGAGTCGCTCATGAACGTGGCCACCGGCCACGACACCGTGAGCTACCGCGAGCCGCTCGGCGTCTTCGCCGGCATCGCGCCGTTCAACTTCCCGGCCATGATCCCCTTCGGCTGGATGCTGCCGCTCTGCATCGCCACCGGCAACACGTTCGTGCTCAAGGCCGCCAACCCCGTGCCGCTGACCAGCGTCATGCTGCTCGACTTGCTCTACAGCGCCGGCCTGCCCAAGGGCGTCGTCAACATGGTGACGGCCGAGAAAGAGCAGGCCGAAGTCCTGCTCAAGCACCCGGCCGTCCGCGGCGTCAGCTTCGTCGGCACGACCCCGGTGGGCAAGCACATCTACTCCATCGCCGCCGCGCACGGCAAGCGCGTCCAGGCGCAGACGCAGGCCAAGAACCACGGCCTCGTGCTGCGCGACGCTTCGCTCGAGCGCTCGGCCCGCGGCATCATCAACTCGACCTTCGGCTGCGCCGGCATGCGCTGCATGGCGCTCCCCGTGATCTGTGTCGAGAACGAGGTCGCCGACGAGTTCGTGGCACTCATGAAGAAGTTCGCCACAGGAGCGCGTCGTCGGCGCCGCCTACGACGCCAAGACGGAGCTCGGCCCGGTCGTCTCCGAGGCTCATCAGCAGTCCGTCATGCGCTGGATCGACAAGGGCGTCGAAGAGGGCGCCACGCTGGTCCTCGACGGTCGCGGCATCAGCGTCCCCGGCTTCGAGGGTGGCCACTTCGTCGGCCCGACGATCTTCGACAACGTCACGCCCGAGATGAGCTGCGGCTGGGAAGAGGCCTTCGGCCCCGTGCTCTTCATCAAGCGCGTCGCCGACTTCGAAGAGGGCCTCGCGCTCATGAACCACAGCCAGTTCGCCAACGGCTCCTGCATCTTCACCGAGAGCGGCTACTACTCGCGCGAGTTCGCGCGCCGCACGCACGCCGGCATGGTCGGCATCAACGTCGGCATCCCGGTGCCGGTGAGCTTCTTCCCCTTCACCGGCCACAAGGACTCGTTCTTCGGCGACAACCACGTGCTGGGCAAGGACGGCGTGCAGTTCTTCACCGAGACCAAGTGCGTCACCACGCGCTGGTTCACGGAGGCCGACAAGAAGCAGAAGCAGATCAGCACCTGGGAGGGCACCGTCAACCGCTGAGTCGACGGCATCTACTTCCCCGCAAGTCCTGGGGGGAGGGCAGGCACGCCTGCCCTCCCCCCTTTGTCGTTCCTGGGCCCGGTGAAGGGATAGTGTTCTCGACAACCACGCCTGGGAGGTCGTCATGAGCGAGAGGACACACGGCTCGGCGTCACTTGTCAGCGCCGAGGAGATAGACCAGCGCGTCGCGCATGCCGTCGCGGTCGAGCGCTTCCTGCTCCGGCTGGGCTGGACGGTACTCGTCCTTGCCGTCGCCGGCCTCGTGGTCACCGTCGTGCTCTGGGCGCTGGGCGAGATCAGCCCCGAGCAGGCGGCGGGTGCCATCTTCGGCGTCGTGATCACTTCGATCCTGTCCGGCGCTACGGCCTACGGCTCCGGCGTGAACATCGGGCTCGGCGCCTCGCGTCTCGCGCTCGCGATGCGTGGCGAAGAGGAGCGCACGGCCAGCTGACCGGCGCCGCGGGGAGCACGCCGGCTCCCCGCGGCCTCGTCATCGGCCTCCGCCGTAGCTGACCGAGTCCGCGATGTGGCAGAACCTGATCCGCGAGAAGTGGGCCGGGTACCAGGTCTCCAGCGGCCGGCGCAGATAGGCGGTGGTGTGGCTGTCGTAGACCCACCGCCCCTGGTCTCGGCCGGCGCAGACGATCACGTGCTGCCACTCGGTCTTCCCGTCGACGACGGCGCCCAGGTAGACGATGTCGCCGGTCGCCCAATCGCGCGGCAGCGACGGCGTGGTGTGCGCGATGTAGCTCGTGTGGCTCTCGTCGACGGCGGAGAGGCGTCGCTTCTGCGCCGCGCAGTTCACCCAGGCGACGGAGGGGAAGTCCGTGCCGTTCTCGTGCCATTCGCCGCCGGCGCCGGACAGCGGGCGCAGACCGCCGGCGGCCAGGCACTGCGAGACGAAGTCCGCGCAGTCGCTGTCCGGCGAGGACCAGTAGGCCGGGTTGGCGCGCAGCGCCCACGTGTCGGCGTAGGCCGCGGCCGCGCGGCGGTCGTAGGTCACGCGTTCGCGACCGCCGCTCTGCCCCGCCGCCACCACCGACGGCCGCCAGCGCGGCGAGGACGCACAGGACGAGCGCGGAACGACGCCGCCGCACGCTGCGGGAACGGTAGATGCGGCGGCGCCCCCGCTCACGACGCATGGTCCTGCGAGTCGGGCGCTGCGGGCGCGGGGCTTGCGGGAGCGGGCGGGGGGGCCACGACCGCAGGGCCCGCGACGACCGTCGACGTCCCGCCATGCGGCAGTGCCACCGTGAACGCGGTGCCCACGCCGACGGCGCTCGAGACGCTCACCGTGCCGCCCATCGCCTCGGTGAGCTCCTTGACGATCGCCAGCCCGAGGCCGGTGCCGACCGGACGGTCGGTGCCGTACCGGCTGTAGAGGTAGAAGCGCTCGAAGGCGCGCGGCAGGTCGTCGCCGGTGAGGCCGCGGCCGGTGTCGGCGACGGTGACCGTGCCGGGCGCGGTCGTGATGGTCACGGTCCCCGGCGCCGGCGTGCAGCGGATCGCGTTCTCGACCAGGTTGGAGACGACCTGGAGCAGCCGGTCGTTGTCGGCGACCGCCCCGCCACCCGCCTCGGTGTTCAGGAGCAGCGTCAGGCCGGCGTCACGCGCCGTGCCTTCGTAGCGGCGCGCGACGTCGTCGCGCCAGCGCCGTCAGGTCCACCGCCTCGCGGCGCACGGTGAAGGCGCTCTTGCGCATGCGCGCCGAGTCGAGCAGATCGCCGACCAGCCGCTCGAGGCGGGCTCGACTCGGCGCCGATCACGGCGGAGCCGTCGGCCGGCGTCACGGTGCCGTCCCCGATGCCCTCGGCGTAGCCGCGGATCGAGGTGAGCGGCGTCTTGAGCTCGTGGCTGACCGAGAGCAGGAACGCCTGCTCGGTCTCCTGCGCCTTGGTCAGCTTGGCGTTCATGTCGTTGAAGGAGACCGCGAGGTCGCGGAGCTCGCGCGGACCCTCCGGGCGTCACGGTGACGCCGGCTTCGCCTTCGGCCAGCCGGCCGCTCGCCTCCGCCAGCCGGCGCACCGGCCGTACGACGCTGCGCGAGAGGATCCAGGCGCCGAGGACGCCGAGCACCGCGATCAAGGCGATCCCGAGCAAGCCGATGGGCACGAGCCGCGCGATCGGGGCGTACGGAGTGAACGTCTGGAGGTCGCCCCAGTAGTCCGTGTAGTAGTACACCTGCCTCGGACCGATGCCCGCCAGGCGACGATTGTGCGCAGCGTGGGGTCCGGTCGGTCCCTGCCACGTACCGATGGCGAAGCCCCTCCGGCGAAGCGCTCGAACGGCCCATGACGGAAGCACGTGAGCTGCCCGGGTCGATGACGGCCGCGAAATCGCCGAGGAGCGCCCCGGCGGCGTGCCCTTGCGGGCCGAACTGGAAGGCGATCGCCTGGCTGAGGCAGGCGCGCTGGCCGGGCGTAAGCCGCATGGGCGTGTTGCCCAGCCTCGGCTACCTCCCGGCTCAGCTCCTGCGCCCGGTAGCTCGCCTGGCTCGTGTAGAGCGACGCCGCCGTGTCCCAGCTCTTGTAGTAGGCCCAGACGCCGAGCGCGGAGAGGCAGAGCGCGGGATGATCGATCGGCGACCGCGATGACGAAGAACGAGCGCGTGCGCAGCGACGTGGCGCGCGCCGGTGCGGCTCCGCTGAGAGCCAGGACCAGCGCGGCGATGAGGGCCGACCGGGACGAGCAGGCCGAGCACCGACGAGCAGCGGCTTGGCCAGGAGCTGAGTAGCCCGACGCGTAGCCGCCGCGAGCGCAGGAGAAAGACACATCGACCGCGACGACCGCAGAAACAGGAGATGGGCGCCAGGGCAAGCGCGGCGGCGAGGACGAGCACGCGGCCGCGCGAGCCGAAGGTGCGGCTCGCGGTGGCTGCGGCGGCGGGCGCGGCGGCGGGAGGCAGCCGCGAGCGTCGTCTGGGCGGCGGCCTCCGACGCGGCGCTCACGGCCGCACCAGCTTGTAGCCGATGCCGCGCAGCGTCTCGATCTGCAGGCTGTCGCCGAGCTTGGCGCGGAGCTGCGCCACGTGCTGGTCGACCGTGCGCGTGCCGCCGGGGAACTCGAGGCCCCACACCTGCTCGAGCAGCTGCTCGCGCGAGAGCGCGAGGCCGGCGTGCTCCATGAAGCAGGCGAGCAGGTCGAACTCCTTCATCGTGAGGTCGAGCGCGGCGCCCGCCCGCGAAGCCTCGCGGGCGCCGCGCCGCAGCTCCACGTCGCCGAGCGTCAGATGCGTCCGGCCGGCGGCTTGGGCTGCGTCCGCCGCAGCACCGCCTTGACGCGCGCCACGAGCTCGCGCGGGCTGAACGGCTTGGGCACGTAGTCGTCGGCGCCGAGCTCGAGGCCGAGCACGCGGTCGACCTCCTCGTCGCGCGCCGTGAGCATGATCACCGGCGTCTCCGCGCGGGCGCGGATGCGCCGGCAGACCTCGAAGCCGTCGATGCCCGGCAGCCCGACGTCGAGGACGACCAGGCTCAGCGGGTGCCTGTCGAGCTCCGCCAGGGCGTCCTCGCCGCTGCGCACCCAGAGCACGGAGTAGCCGTCGCGCTCCAGGTAGGTCCGCACGAGGTTCCCGATGTTGCGGTCGTCTTCGACGATCAGGATGGTGGCGTCCATCTCGCCTCCGCGTCGCGGGCGCCGCCGGCGACCCGCGTCTCAGTCTCCCCGGCGCGGCTGCGCCGGTACCCCGAATGCTATCAAGCCGCTCGCGGGCGCGAGCCGGTACGATCGTCACTCTCATCAGGGCCTCCCTGGACCGCCTTCGCGGAGCAGTCTGCGGGGCGAGGGTCAGGCGAGGTCCGGCCGAGTGTCAGGGCTGTGTAAGGCGTCGGTTGGCGGCAGAGCACGCTCCGACGCGATTGTGGCTCGCAAACGAGAGTGGCGGCGGCCGGCAGAAGCCGGCCGCCGCCGCGTGGCCTCGGCCGGGGGGAGCCGGCGAGGCCGAGCGTGGTGGAGCCGGCCGGGGCGGGGCGCTTGCGGACGCCTCACCCCGGCCTTCCGGCCCGAGCGCCGGGGCGCCCCGGCTCGGCGTGCCGGCCCGGACGCTTGCGGTCGTCCTGGCCGGCTCCGGGCGGATGCGAGCTTGCGGGCTCGCCGCCCGGCTTCGCGGGGAGGCGGCGAGGGCGCCGGCCTGACGCCCTCGCCGTCTCCCTACGTCGTCACGCCGCCTTGCGGCGCCGCGTTCGTCCCTGCCGCCGCGGAGCGCAGCGGACCGTGCTGCCGCAGCTCCGCCAGCAGCGCGGCATCGCCGGCGAAAAACTGCGCGCCGGCAGGCGCCAGCTCGCCGGTCACGCCCTCGAAGTCGTCGGCCAGCACGCCCTCCGCCGCCCACACCGGGGTGCCCGGCGGCGGCGGCCTCCACGGCCGCCGCGATGTTGCGCGCGTTGCCGTGGCTCACCGGCACCGCCGCGACGATCACCAGGTCGGCGCGCCGCATCAGCTCGCGGTTGTCGGCGTCGGCCTCGTCCCCGACCGGCGAGAACGGCGCCTCCACGGCCATCGGAAGGCCGAGCTCACGCCCCGTCTCCTCGTCGGTGTCGAGGGCGTTGAGGACGCCGGCGGACACGTCGTACCCGGCGTCGACCAGCTCGCGCATGAGCCCGGAGCCGGTGCCGCCGCCGCAGACCACGTGCACGCGGCCGAGGCGGTCGCCGCGCGGCCGCGGCGAGAAGGTGAGGTAGGTGCGCCCGGCGTGGTGATGCAGGTAAGCGCGCAGGCCGTACACGGCCTCGACGATCTCGGGCCGCAGCACCTCGTCCGGCGGCCCGTAGGCGGCGACCTCGCCGTCCGACAGCACCAGCAGCTTGTCGAAGTAGTGGATCGCCAGGTTGAGGTCGTGCAGGATGCAGAGCACCGTCAGGCCGTCGGCGTTGAGCTGCTTGAGCAGGTCGAAGAGGCGCAGCTGATGCGAGACGTCGAGGGCCGAGGCCGGCTCGTCGAGCAGCAGCAGCTGCGCCTGCTGCATCAGCGCCTGGGCGAGGACGACGAGCTGCTTCTCGCCGCCGGAGAGCTCCGTGAAGCGGCGGTCGACCAGCTCGCCGACGCCGAGGCGCTCGAGCGTCGCGGCCGGGTCGCCGCACGCGGCCGCGTCCTTGCCGCGGCAGTACGAGCCCATCTCGACGACCTCGCGCACGGCGAGGTCGAAGTCGAGGTCGAAGTGCTGCGGCACGAGCGCGACCTCGCGCGCCATGTCGCGCCGCTTGTACTTCACCGTCGGCTTGCCGTTGATGAGCACCTCGCCCGACGCCGGCTTGAGCAGGCCGTCGACGAGGTCGATCAGCGTCGACTTGCCGCTGCCGTTGGGCCCGACGATGCCGACGAACTCCCCGGCCTGGAGGTCGAACGAGATGCGGCGGAGCACCGGCCGCTCGTCGTAGGCGAAGCCGACGTCGCGAAGCGCCGACGTGCGCCATCAGGCCCTCCACCTCGCGGCGCCCGCCGGGTAGCCCGCGCCATCAGGACCTCCGCCCGCGCCGCAGGAGGTACACGAACAGCGGCGCGCCCACGAAGGTCGTCACCACACCGACCGGGATCTCGTTGGGCGCGATGACCGTGCGCGAGAGCAGGTCGGCGATGCCCAGCAGAGCGGCGCCGCCGAGCAGCGAGACCGGCAGCAGGCTGCGGTGGCTGGGGCCGACGACGAGCCGCACGATGTGCGGCACCACGAGGCCGACGAAGCCGATGATGCCGCACACCGACACGGCGATGGCCGTCAGCACGCCGGCCGTGACGAGCAGCAGGCGCTTGGTGCGCTCGACCTCGACGCCGAGCTCGAGCGCGCGCTTCTCGCCCTGCAGCATGATGTCCATCTCGCGCGTGAAGAACAGCGGCACGAGCATGAACGGCACCGCCACGAGCGCGATCTCCACCTCTCCCCAGCCGCGGCCGGAGAAGCTGCCCATGAGCCAGTAGACGATGGCGCGCATGTCCTGGTTGCCCTGGATCATGAGCACAGTGACCATGGCGCTGGCGAGGTACGAGATCGTGACGCCGGCGAGCAGGAGCACGAAGATGTCGATGCGGCCGCGCCGGCGCGCCGCCATCCACACGATGCCGAGGGTCGCGAGGCCGCCGACGAGAGCGAGCACGGTCGTCCACGGCAGCCCGGACCAGTGCAGGACGATGCCGATGGTGGCGCCGAGCGCGGCGCCCGACGAGACGCCGGTGACGTACGGGTCGGTGAGCGGGTTGAGGAAGAGGTCCTGCAGGATGACGCCGGCCACCGCGAGCTCCGCGCCGACGAGGCAGGCGAGAAGCACGCGCGGCATGCGGATCTGCCAGAAGATCGCGTTCTCCAGATTGCCGGGGACCGGCCCCGAGGTCACGAAGTGCCAGAGCTGGCTGAGTGACAGCGAGGCCGGTCCCAGGACGAGCGACAGCACGAGGCAGACGAGGAGGAGCGCCGCCGCGAGGGCGATGCCCGGCCACACGCTTGTCCGCCCCAGCCGGGTCACGGCGTGGTGTACGCCTCCGGATGGATCATCCTGGCGAGCTGCTGCAGCCCCTCGGCCAGACGCGGGCCGGGGCGCGCGATCAGGTCGTCGTCGATCACGTACACGTGGCCGTCCTTGACCGCGGTGAGCGCGGAGATAGCCGGGGCGGCTGGAGAGGTCGCCGGGCTTGCTCATCGAGCCGGAGTCGGCGATGTACACGGCTGGGATCGTCCTTGAGCAGCACCTCGCTGCTGAAGTTGGGGAAGCCGGTGCCGGCGGAGTCGCCGAGGTTGGTGCCGCCGGCGATGCCGACCATGTCGCTGATGAACGTGCCTTTGCCGGCCGTCATCAGCGGCTTGCTGTAGATCTCGACGAAGGTGCTCTTCTTGGCCGCCGCGCCGACCTTGGCCTGCACGTCCGCCTCCGCCTGCTTCATCGTGTCGACGACCTTCTGCGCCTCGGCCGAGGTCCCGGCGAGCTTGCCGATGTTGGCGATGTCGGTCATCACGCCGGCGTAGGTGGCCGGGTCGACCACGTAGACCTTCATCCCGAGGCTTCTCGAGCTTGGTGCGCAGACCGGCCTGGATGCCGCCGGTGAGCGAGTACGAGGTCAGGGTTGAACGAGGCGATCTTCTCGACGCTCGGATTGGAGAAGTCGCCGACCTTGGGCAGGCTCTTGGCGGCGGCCGGATAGTCGTCGTAGCTGGTGCCGGCCACCATCTTGCCGCCGGCGCCGACGGCGTAGGCGATCTCCGTGTTGGCAGGCGCGAGGCTGACGATGCGCTTGGCCGGCTGCTGAAGCGTGACCGTGTGGCCGGCGCCGTCGGTGACGGTGACGGGGCCTGAGGCGGCCGACGCGGACGGCGAGGCGCTCGAGCTGGTGCTCGTGTTCGAGCCGCAGGCCGTGAGGCCGATGGCGGCGAGCGCGGCCAGCGCGATCGCGGCGAGCAGGGTGCCGGCGGCGAGGCCGCGGCGCGGTCGGGTGGTACTCATCGTTGTTGGTGCTCCCTTCGTGACTCTGCCTTGACTTCTGCGACTGGTGCGCGAGAACGCGAGCGTCCAGTGGCCGTCGCGCGAGACGTGACCGTCCCAGGCGAGCGGCACGGGCCGGGTGAACAGCGGCGCCTCGGTGACCATGGTGTGGTACTCGCCCTCCTCGCCGCAGGCGTCGGCGCCGGCCGCCTCGAGCTCGGCGACGAGGCCGGCGGTGAGCTCGCGGCCGAGGAACGAGGCGTCGAGCCGCGAGTCGTCGACGGCGACCACGGTCGCCCGGACGCCGCTCGCGAGCAGCTCGTCGATCAGGCTGCGGCGAGCCTCCTGCCAGAGCGGCAGGTGGCAGCTCAGGCCGGCGGCCTCGCAGACGCCCTCGACCCAGTCGCGATGCGCCTGCAGGTCGATGTCGCCGAACACGCCGGCCTCGACGCCCTGCGCGCGCAGCTCGTGGAGGACGGAGACGTAGGTGGCCTCGTACTCGTCCCACGTGGTGGCGCGCGCGACCAGAGGGATGCCGAGCGCCGCGGCCTGCGCCTCGAGGAGCTCGAGCGGCAGGCCGTGCCCGCGGCTCACGCGGCCGTCCTCGTGCAGCATGCACAGCAGCGCGGCGGGCCTGCCGCGCTGCAGCGTGGCGCGCTGCAGCGCGAGGTAGGCGTCCTTGCCGCCGCTCCACGAGCAGAAGAAGCGGCGGCCGGCGAGCGGCACGTCCGATCGGGCGGGGAGTGTGTCCGGGCCGGCGAGCGGCGCTCCGTGGGGTCCGGTCTTCAGCGCGTCACTCCGCATGGTCGTCCTCCCTGGCGGCCCGGCACGCCGGGCAGATGCCGTAGACCTCGAGGTGATGGCCGTAGATGGCGAAGCCGGTCTCCGCGGCCAGCCGCGCCTCGAGGTCCTTGACGTCGCCGTCGCCGTCGAAACGCACGACCTTGCGGCAGACGCCGCAGATGAGCGGGTGGCTGTGGCCGATGGGCGGCGCGGTGTAGCAGATGTCGCCGCGGCGGTCCTGCACGCGCGCCAGCAGGCCGAGATCGGACAGCAGCGTGACCGTGCGGTACACCGTCGCCTGGCCGACGCCGTCGCCGCGCAGGGCGTCGGCCGCCTCGGTGATCGTCGCGGCCCGGTCGGCGCCGGCGAAGAACTCCCAGATGAGCCGGCGCTGCCTCGTGAACGGAATGCCCTTCTCGCGAAAGACGGCCTCGATGTCGTGCGTCGGCGGCGGATCGGTCAAGAAATGCGCTCCCCAGGCTCCGGTTGAGAACTGTTCTCAACACGACATGAGAAAACCTATCAACCGGTCTACCCGGCGTCAAGCGACCACGGAGCGACCGCCGGAGCATGGTCGCGGCGGTCCGGCGGTCGCCCGCGGCCGCAGCCGCCGCCGTCGCCCTCGGCCGGATTCCCGGATATCCGCTTGACCCTCACGTAACGTCAGGGTCTAGGCTGTGGCCATGAGCACGGCCAAGCGACACCACGGCGCCGAGGGCGCCACCTACACGGTCGGTGAAGTGGCGCGGATCGCCAACATCAGCATCCGCACCCTTCATCACTACGACGAGCTCGGGCTGCTGCGGCCGTCCGGCCGCTCCGAGGCCGGCTACCGCCTCTACGCCTCCGCGGATCTTGAGCGACTGCAGCAGGTGCTCTTCTACAAGGAGCTCGGCTTCGGGCTCGACGAGATCCGGGAGCTCATGGCCGCAGCGGCCGACGACCGCGGCGCCGTGCTGCGCGGGCAGCGCGACGAACTTGCCGCTCGCGCGCTCCGCCTCGAGGCGATGCTCGCCCTGATCGACAAGACACTGGCGTCACTGGAAGGAAGGACACAGATGAGCGACGAGGAGCTGTTCGAGGTCTTCGGCGACTTCGACCCGTCAGAGTACGAGGACGAGGCGCGCGAGCGCTGGGGAGGCACCGCCGCCTACCGCGAGTCGGCGCGCCGCACGAAGGGATACACCAAGGACGACTGGGAGCGCTTCAAGCGCGAAGGCGACGCCGTCGTCGAGGAGCTGGCGACGCTCATGGACGAAGGCGTCGCGGCGGACGACGCGCGCGCCATGGACGCCGCCGAGCGCCACCGGCTGCAGATCGACCGCTGGTTCTACCCCTGCCCCCACGAGATGCACGTGGAGCTCGGGCGGATGTACGTCGCCGACCCGCGCTTCGCGGCCACCTACGACAAGGTCCGCCCAGGCATGGCGCAGTATCTCTGCGACGCCATTGCCGCCAACGCCGCCCGCCGCGCGGACTAGGACGGGAGAGGCCCGGCCGCGAGGCTACATGCCCGCGGCCGGGCCTTCGGCTGCACGATCACGTCAGGTGCGCCGGATCGGCCAGGCTGACCATCATCAGCTCCCGGTCGATGTGCACCAGGCCCGCGCTGCGGTAGACAGCCTGCGCCACGACGTTGTCGCGGCCGACCTCCACCGCGATCGCCCGGATGCCGAGCCCGGCGCAGGACCGCCGCGCCGCGGCGAGCGCGGCGGTGCCGAGGCCCGCGCTCCGGGCCGCGGGCTCGACGTAGAGGTCGTCCACCCACGCGGCCAGACCCCCGTGCTCCATCGCGAAGACGAAGGTGACGACGAC
This sequence comes from uncultured Thermoleophilia bacterium, assembly GCA_963829205.1. Lineage (GTDB taxonomy): Bacteria > Actinomycetota > Thermoleophilia > UBA2241 > UBA2241 > CAIXSE01. The sequence goes on along the minus strand of CAWHHT010000012.1, from coordinate 1,084,639 downwards.
GTAGCCGACCACCGCCTGGTCCTGCTCGATGAGCCACACGCGGCCGAGACGCGGGTCGCCGAGCAGCGTCGTGAACGCGGCCTCGGCACGCGACCGGTCGAGGACGTAGCCAGACTCGGCGTAGAAGTCCGCCATCAGGTCGAGAAGACGCTCCCGGTCGCCGAGGTCAGCCGGTCGCACGGTGATCAGCCGGTCGCCGGCCCGCCGCCGGCCGCGCCCGACCCCGCGACGCCCTCGGGCAGGTAGTCCTCGCGCACCGGCGAGAAGACCTCGACGGCGACCGAGTCCTGCAGGACCTCGGCCCCGTGCTCGACGCCGCCGGGGATGCACCAGCTGTCGCCGGGCTCCACTTCGTGCGCCCGGCCGTCGATGGTGAGGACCATGCGCCCGCTGACGAGGTAGCCGGTCTGTTCGTGCGGGTGAGCGTGCAGAGGCAGCGTGTGCCCGCCCAGCAGGCGGAACTCCGTCATGAGCGTGGAGCTGCCGTAGCAGAGCGTCCGCATCGTGATCCCGGGCAGGACGTCGTGATGGCCGCTCACGTCCGACTTGGCGAACACCTCGCTCACGCCGCCGACTCGTCGGGCTCGAGCAGGCCCAGGACGTTGCCGTCCGGGTCCTTGAGGTAGGCGACCCAGCCGACGCCGGGGACGGCCATTTTGGGCAGCGCCAGCGCTGCTCCCATGGCCGTCCCCTTCTCGAGCGCCTCGTCCAAGGCATCGACCTCGGCGGTGCAGACGAACGCGTTGACGCCGCGCCCGTCGGCCGGGCCGCCGGCCGGGCGCGGCAACAAGGCTCCGTTGATGCCGGGCTTGTCGGTCGGGCCGGTCTCGATCAGCCAGTACTCGACGTCACCCCACTTGCTGAATCTTCCACCCCAGGAGCTCGGCGTAGAACGCCATCAGCGCCTGGGGGTCGGTCGCGTGGATCTCGAAGTGCACGACGCGGCCCATGGTCAGTCCCTCGCGCCCGTGAGTCCGCAGCCCTGCGACGGAATCATCGATCTCATTGATGGCCTCCGCTGTCGGTGTGAGTCGTACATACCCGGCGACCGGGACTCAGTCGCGGTTCCCGTCGGCGACGAGCGGTACGGGCGCCGTCAGGTCTCCGAGATCGGCCGGCAGGGGTTGCCGGCCGCGACCACGCCGGCGCCGACCGGCCGCGTGACGACGCTGCCGGCGCCGATGACGGCATCCTCGCCCACGGTCACGCCCGGCAGCACGATCACGCCGCCGCCCAGCCAGGCGCGGGCGCCGATCGTGATCGGGCGCGCCCATTCCGTGCCGGTCGCTCGTGTGGCCGCGTCCCGCGGATGATCGGAAGTGAGCAGCTGCACCGCCGGTCCCACCTGGACATCGTCGCCAAGGGTGATCGGGGCGGCGTCCAGGAAGACACACGCCATGTTGACGAACACCCTGGCGCCAAGGTGGATCTGGGCGCCGTAGTCGCAGAAGAACGGCGCCTCGACCCACGAGCCGGGGCCCAGGCCGCCGAGCAGGGCGCGGAGGACCGCGTCCCGGCCGGCGACGTCCGCCGGGTCGATGTCGCTCAGCTTGCGCGTGAGCCGGCGCGCCTCGAAGCGGGCGGCGCGCAGCTCCGGCACCATCGAGTCGTACGGCTCGCCGCGGAGCATCTTGTCGCGCTCGGTGGGAGAGGTCGCCATGCCGCGCAGTCTACCGCGCGGCAGCGTCCCGCAGCAGTGGATCGGCCGTGCGCCGCATGAGCCCCGAGCGGCCGACGCTCGAGGAGAACCCCCACTGCTCGTAGAACGGGACGAGCTCCGGCTGGCACACGAGCTCGATGCTCGCCACAGCACCAAGCGCCGGGTCTTCGAGGACACGCTCGACGAGGGCCCGGCCAAGGCCGCGGCCGCGCTGGTCGGGGGCGATGATCACGTCGAGGATGAGCGCGAGGTAGACGGTGTCGGTGAGCACTCGGGCGAACCCGAGAAGCGAGCCAGAAGACAGGTCGCACATGGCGAAGACGAGGTCGGTCGCCGCGAGCATGCGATCGACGTCCGCGCGCGTGCGAGAACTGGTCCACCACTCGTTCGCGTACAGGCGGAGAAGCTCGTCTCGCTGGGACGCGGTCAGACTCGATCTGATCTCATACTCGAGCGCCGAGCCCATCGTCGCCTCCCGCAGCCTTCCCCGACGCCCGCAGTCTAGCGCGACGACAGGTGCCTACTCCAGGTACACATGTCGCGTGAGGTCGAGCTCCTTGTCGCGCACTGCCTTGCGCGTACGAGCATTCACCATCGCGATGATCACCCACATCGGCAGCGGGAACGGAGACTTGTCCGCGGCGGTCACCGTCGCGTCCGAGAAGGTCTGGCCGGCCAGCACGTCGGCAACGACGAGCGGCAGGCACTTGCGCAGCTGCCGCGAGAACATGCCGGCTTCGGCGAGCGGCCGGCCGTCGATCGGCGACGTGCCGCCGAAGCCGACGCCGCCCTGCCAGACCCAGCCCATCTGCTGGGCGAAGAAGCGCATACTCCGCAGCTCAGCTTTGCGCTGGACCGCCTCCGGGAAGCCGGAATGGGCGATGCCGTAGACGCGCGGTGATCGATGAGCCAGCTCGGCGCGCCGCTCGTGGAGACGCTCCAGCAGGCGCTGGGTGACAGCAGGCAGCTCGTCGAGGTAGGACGGTGCAACGAGCACGACCGTGTCGCAGGTAGCGAGCTTCTCGATGGCGTCGTCGACACCGCCCTCGCCGGCACTCCACTTGGGCACGCGCCACAGTTCGACCGTGCCGCCGCCGGCCGTGAGCCGGGCGGCGACATCGCGGGCGATCGAGCCGGTGTTGGACTTTGCCCGCCGGCTGCCGTCGATGACCAGGATCTTCACGACGCCACCTCCGCGATGGCATCGAGCGCGCGCTCCAGTTCGGCATTCGCGAGTGATCCGTCACCGCCGGGGAAGGCAGCGGCGGCGTGGCGCGTCCCTACGTTCACGGCGAGCCGGTCGACGAGGAAGCGGAAGGCGTCCGCCTCGGCGTCGCCAGCGGCGGCCGTGGCGCCGGTGCCTGGCGCCGTGGACTCGGGGGCGCTCCCGCCGCCGGCCGCCCTCGGCAAGAGCCCGACGCCGACGAGTGCCGGCAGTTCGTAGCGTCCGCGGAAGTGCATCTCGCCTTGGCGCATGACGTACATCGGCACCATGAGCGGCTGGAAGCGGTCAATGACCTTCTTGAGCTCCGCGCAGTAGGAGCCGAAGCGCACGGGCGTGGCGAGGACCAGCACGTCGCTCGCCACGAGCTTGCGGAAGATCTCCTGCATGTCGTCCTTGACCACGCACTCCCCCGGCGTGCGCAGACTGCAGCTCGAGCAGCCGGTGCAAGGGATGACGTCGACGGTCTGGCAGTCCACGGTCTCCGCGTCGTAGCCGCGCTCTGCGAGGATTGCCTGGAGAGTCGCAAGGACGGCGGCCCCCTGGTCACCGTCGACGCCGAGCGCGGAAATGACGAGAGCTTTCACGTATCGCCCCTGCTCTACCTCAAGCAGCGGGGCTGCGCACCGCGCTGACCATGAAAGGACACGCAGAGCAAGCACTCGCCGTGCAACGTGCAGTCCTTGGGGCACGGGCACGTCTCGAACCCGCGCTGCTGCGGCGTCGCCGGCTCGCCGGCCGGCAGCGACGCGAGGTGGGCCTCGGCCGCCGCGCGCTTCTCGCGCGCCTTGGCGGCATGGCGGTCGGCTCTGGCGGCATGCCTGTCGGCTCTGGCGGCGTGGCGGTCTTCGCTGGACTTGCTCATCGTGCGCCCATTCTAGCCGGGCAGGGCCCCGGCGAGGAGGGCCGCGGGCGGCGCGGACCGGGTCAGCTGCTCTCCAACCCGACGATGCGTTCGAGCAGGCTGGAGTCGAGGCTTGCCGCGACGTGGTCGGCAAGGCGGTCGAGGTCGTCGACGAGCAGAGCCGACGGGACCGGCTCCCCATCAGGTGACTGTGGACGCGCGGGCGACGGCAGGCCGAGCCCTGCGCGCAGGCCGTCGAGGAAGGCCGCGCGCAGCGCAGGATGGTCAAAGAGACCGTGCACGTAGGTGCCGCACACCGTGCCGGCGGCAGCGCCGTCGTCGTGCTGCGCGGCAGCGCCGTCGTCGTGCTGCGCGCCGCCCTGCTGCTCCGTGGCCCCGTGCCGTGCGCCGCTGGGACCCGGCGTCAGCCGCAGAAGCGGCGCGGCGCCGGGTCCCAGCGTCGTGCGGCCCATGTGGATCTCGTAGCCGCGGAGCGGGGTGCCGGGCGGGCCCAGCGGGTTCTGACCCCGGCCGTCGCCATCGAGCAGTCCGCCCTCCACGCGCACGGTGCGCTTGTCGGCGGCGAAGGTCGTCTCCGCGTCGAGGAGGCCGAGTCCCTCGACGGAGCCGGCCTCGGACTCCGTATGATCGGGGTCGTGGATGAGGCGGCCCAGCATCTGGTAGCCGCCGCAGACGCCGATCACCGGCGTGCCCGCGGCGGCGGCCCGCCGAACCGCCTCCGCCAACCCGCTCCGGCGCAGCCAGAGGAGGTCGGCGACCGTGCTCTTGCTGCCGGGCAGCACGATCGCGGCGGCGTCGGCGAGCTCCGCGGGCCTGGTCGCATACCTGACGTTCACGTCAGGTTCGTCGGCGAGCACGTCGAAGTCGGTGAAGTTGCTGATGAACGGCAGGCGCACGACGGCGATCTGCAGGGGCGCGTCAGGCCGGGATCGGGCGAGCCGATCCTCGATGCCGAGCGAATCCTCTTCGTCGCCCCGCCAGCCCTCCAGCATGGGCACCACCCCGAGGGTCGGCACGCCGGTGCGCTGCAGAAGCTCGACGATCCCGGAGTCGAGAAGGCTTGCGTCGCCGCGGAACTTGTTGATCACGAAGGCGGCCACCAGGGCGCGCTCTGCGGGCGTGAACACCTCCATGTGCCCGACGAGGCTCGCGAACACGCCGCCGCGATCGATGTCGCCCACGAGGAGGACCGGGCAGCCGGCGTACGCCGCCACGCGCATGTTGACGATGTCCTGGTCGCGCAGGTTGATCTCCGCGGCGCTGCCGGCGCCTTCGATGACGACGAGGTCGTTGGCGGCGCGTAGGCGGTCCAGGGCGGCCGTGACCATGGGCCATGCTTCTCCCTGATAGGCGTGATACTCCTTCACGGACATGTGCCCCACCGGACGCCCGAGGACGATCACCTGGCTGCCGGTCTGTGAGCTCGGCTTGAGCAGGACGGGGTTCATGTCGACGTGCGGCTCCACTCCGGCGGCCCGAGCCTGATAGGCCTGCGCGCGCCCGATCTCTCCACCCTCGGGGGTCACGAACGAGTTCAGCGACATGTTCTGGGCCTTGAACGGCGCCACCCGGTAGCCGCGGCGCGCGTACATGCGGCAGAGCGCCGCGGCCAGCACGGTCTTGCCGGCATGCGAGCCGGTACCGACGCACATGACGGCGCGGGCGCCGGACGAGGGAGAACGGTCAGCCCCCGCCGGGGCGGCAGCGGCGGCGGGTCGCTCGGTGGGCGGCATCACAACTCCACCCCTCTTCGGGCGGGGACGTCGGGGTACGGATGGCGCACGGCGGTCATCTCGGTCACCAGGTCGGCCGCGGCGAGAAGCTCGGCGGGAGCGCCGCGGCCGGTCGTCACGACCTCCTGGCGGGCCGGGCGGCCGGAGAGCGCGGCGAGGACGACGAGTGCCGCGCTCACGAGGATGCACCTCTCGAACGAGAAGCGCCGGCGAACGCCCGGCAGCGCTCGAGCCAGTGCTCGAGCAAGGCCGGGCAGCCGGCGAAGTGCAGATGGACGTAGCTGGCGAACAGGTCGCCGGCGGCGTAGCCCTCGGGCACCCCGTCGACGAGGTAGGCGGCCCGGCTGGCGGCGTCGATCTCGCAGGTCGAGTAGCGGAACTCGTGGCCGCGCGCCACGGCACCGGCGGGTCCGAGCAGGGAGTCGGCGCGGAGCCTGGCCTCCCTGTAGCCCAGACCTTGCAGGCCGGGATGCATGGTGGCGCGCCCGGGCACCGCGCCCACGAGCGGCCAGGTGCGGCCGTCGAGATCCACGAGGGATTCACAGAGGTAGAGGAGGCCGCCGCATTCGGCATAGGCCGGCAGACCGGCCTCCAGCGCGGCCGACAGACCGCGCCGGAACCGCACGTTTGCGGACAGCTCTTCGGCGTGCAGTTCAGGGTAGCCGCCGCCGAGATAGAGCCCGTCGCAGACGGGAAGCTCGGCGGCCTTCAAGGGGCTGAACTGCACAAGCTCCGCGCCGTGCGTGCGGAGGAGAGCGAGGTTGTCGGCGTAGTAGAAGGCGAACGCATCGTCCCAGGCAACGGCTATGCGCAGGCGGTCGCGCCGCGAGGGCGAAGAGGCCGGTACCCAGTCGCGGCCGGCCGCTTCCGCCGCCGGCGAGGCGGGGGGCGCCGGCACAGTGACCGCCGGCGCCTCGCCTGCGATCTCGAGGAGCCTGGCCACGTCCACGTGCTCCTCCACATGCTCCCCCAGACGGTCTATGACCGCGGCCGTCTCGGAGCCCTGCTCGTCGGCGACGACGAGCCCCAGATGTCGCGAGGGCAGCGCCACGTCGCTGCACGCCGGCAGATAGCCGAGCACCTCCACGCCGGCGCGCCGCAGAGCCTCTTCCTCGGCGCCACTCGAGCGCCCGGCGCTCCAGCGGTTGAGGATCACGCCACGCACGCGGAGCTCAGGATCGAAGATGGAGAACCCGAGGGCGACGGCCCCGACGCTGGCCGCCAGATGGGACGCGTCGATCACCAGCACGACGGGCGCACCCACGCGCTTCGCGACCTCGGCCGTGCTCGTGGGGACCGCCTTGTCGCTGTGGCCGTCGAACAATCCCATCACGCCTTCTATCACCGCCACGTCGGCGGCCTCGCTGGCCAACGCCTGCAGCACGGCGTCTTCGCCCATCATGAACAGATCGAGGTTGCGCCCCGGAGCACCCGCTGCGTATTGCTGGTAGCCCGTGTCGAGGTAGTCGGGGCCCACCTTGTAGCCCTGCACGCGCAGCCCGCGATGCCGCAGCGCGGCCATGAGGCCGAGAGCCACGGTCGTCTTGCCCTCGCCGCTGCGCGGCGCCGCGACGACCACGCGCGGGACGGTCACGGCTGACTCGGTGCCGACGGGCGAGGCGCCTATCACGACGCCTCCGGCGGCACAAGCGCCTCAAGCCCTGCCAGCAGCACGTCGTTCTGCTCCGGGAGCCGTGGGCTCACGCGCACGTGCGCAGGCAACCCGAAGGACGTGCAGTCGCGCACCAGGCTGCCTCTGTCGAGCAAGGAGCGGCGGGTCGCCGCGGCATCGCCGCAGCGGATCAGGAAGAAGCCCGCCGAGGTGGGCTCGGTGGTCCAGCCGCGAGCGCGCAGGCCGGCGACGAGGCGATCGCGCTGGCCGATCAGCAGCTCGACGGAACGATGATGATGTGCGTGGTCGTCCAGCCCGGCGACGCCCGCGGCCTGAGCGCAAGCATTGACGCTCCACGGAGGCACGGCGGCGCGCAGCGCGGCGGCCAGCTCCGGCGCGGCCACGGCGTGACCGAGACGCAGGCCGGCGAGGCCCCAGTACTTCGTCATCGAGCGCAGCACGAGCAGATTGCCGGAGGCCAGCAGGCCGGCACGCCATTGCGGAGCGGGGAGCAAGTCACAGTAGGCCTCGTCGAGAACGAACAGCGTGGCCGGGAAGTCACTCACGAGGGCGGCGATGAGCTCTGCCGGCAGCGCCGCCCCGGTCGGGTTGTTGGGCGAGCACAGCCAGCACAAGCGCGGGGCGAGCCGGACGAGCGCGGCGCGAAGGGCGGTCTCGTCGCAGATGAAGCCCGCCCCGTCCCCGGCGTGCACCAGCCTCACCTCCTCGAACCGGGCGCCGGCCAGACGCGTCGCCACCTCGCACTCCCCGAACGCCGGCGACAGCGCCAGCGCGACGTCGCCGGGGCCGAGCGCGAGCTGGGCCGCAAGGCGTATCAGCTCGGTGCTGCCGTTGCCGCAGACTACCTGCTCAGAGCCAACGCCAAGGCGCTCGGCCAGACGAACCGTAAGCTCAGTGGCGTGCGGGTCCGGATAGGCGTCCACGACGGCACCGGCAACCGCGGCGGCCACACCCGGGGCGGCGCCGAGCGGCGACTGGTTCGAGCTGAAGTCGACGATATCCGCGGGGTCGACGCCTTCGCTGCGCAGTGCGGACGGATCGACCGCGCCATGCACAGACGGGGCCACCATCCGCAGGAGCGGCGCGTTCACGCTCGCACTCCGGCAAGCACGGCCGCAAGCGCGGCGGCGCCGGCGATGGTCGCGCCGCCGGCCACCCACACGAGCGCGGCGGCGTCGCCGATCACGCCCGCCGTGAGCGGCCGCCTGGCGATGCCCAAAGCGTAGGCACCGGGTTTCCGCAATTGGACGCTGAGGGCTCCGGCCATCGTGGCGATGGCGAGCGTCTTGTTCGGGCCGTACTCGGGGAGGTGCTGCGTGCGCATCGCCGTCCAGGCGGCCCGCGCCGTCCCGCGAAGGACGGCCGCAGCCACGATCAGCACGGCCGCGATGCGCGTCGGCACCCAGTTGGCGACGTCGTCGGTGCGCGCCGCCGCCTTGCCGACGTATTCGCGCTCGTCCCGATACCCGAGCATCGCGTCCATCGTGTTGACGGCGCGATACGCGAGCGCCCCGGGCAGACCGAAGAGCGCGTAGTACAGCAGGGGCGAGACGACGCTGTCGGTGAGGTTCTCGGCCAGGGATTCCACCGCGGCGGAGACGATGAGCGGGGGTTCGAGGTCGGGCGCGCGGCTCACCAGGGCGGAGAGGCGGGCGCGAGCCGCGGCGGTGTCGCTGCCCAGAGCGCGCTGGACGTCGCGGCCGGCGCGCACGAGGCCGCGCAGCGAGAAGGTCGTCTTGAGCACCCAGGCGCCGACCGGCAGGGCGAGCCACCACGGGACGTGGGCGAGGACGAGCGTGAGCAGGAGGCCGGCGAGCGCAGCGGAGCCGGCCGTGACCAGCACGACGAGGACGCCGTAGGCGAACTCGGCCCGCGGCCGGCCGTGCGGGCGCCGGCTCTCGAGGGCGCCGATCAGCCGGCCCATCCACACGACTGGATGCAGCGCGTTGGGCGGCTCGCCCACCAGCACATCGAAGGCGCCGGCCAGAAGCACGGTCGCCAGCGCCAGCCGCCAGTCATCGGGGAGGAAGAACACCGCGAGTCCCGGGGACTGCCGTCAGCCCGCGCCGGACGGCGCGTCCGCCGCCTCGCCGGGCTCGGCGCGCGCCGCGGAGAGCGCGTCGCCGGTCTCGGAGAGCGCGTCGTCGGCCTCGGCAAGCCCGTCGAGGTGGCTCGTGGCGTTCACGAAGCGGATGTTGACCCACCCGCCGCTGAACTCCAGCAGCGAGACGCCGCCGTGGGTGGTGGACAGGGTCCACCACTTCTCCGGCGGCACCCCGAGGTAGTGGTTGAGGACGGCGCGGATCGGCCCGTCGTGGCTCACGATGCAGACGGCCTCGCCGGGCTCGGCGGCGTGGAATCCCGTCGCCGTGGCGCTGGCATCGGCCGTCGCCACGGAGTCGGTCGTCAGCCCGCCGTCGTCGCGAAGCCCGTGCGACGCGAGGATGTCGGCGACCGCCGCCATGACTCGCATCTCGAGGTGCGCGAGCGACTCACCGCCGGGCAGCGGCGTGCCGTAGGGGTCGGCCGCGAAGGCGGCCGTCAGCGCCTCGTCTTGCTCGAACTCCTGCCACGGCCGGCCTTCGTACTCGCCGAGGTCGATCTCGCGCAGGCGCGGATCGGGCCGCAGCGACGCCGCGACGGCCGGCCGCCGACCGCCGCCGGCCGGCTCCGCCCACGCGCGGGCGATGTGCTCGGCGGTCGCGACCGCGCGCGGCAGGTCGCTGCAGTGCAGCGGCATGGGGCCGAAGGGCGCGAGGCGCGCAGCCGCCGCTCGCGCCTGCTTCTCCCCCAGCTCCGTCAGGAGGTGGTCGCTCTGACCCATCAGCGTGCCGCCGACGTTGCCGGTCGACTGGCCGTGGCGCACGAGATAGAGCTTCATGCCAGTACCTCTCTGAGCGGCCCGTCCGTCATCCGACGATCTTCACGAGTGCGCATCCGGCCACGAGCGCGAAGGCTTCGGCCACCTCGATGCCGAGGCCGTAGACGTCGCCGGTGAGGCCGCCGAGCTTGGCGGCCACGGCGGCTTGCGCCAGCAGAGCGACGGCCATCGCGACCAGCGCAACGAAGAGGCCGGCGAACCAGCTGCCGGCGGAGCCGAGCGCGAGGGCGAGCAGCCCGGCCACGACGACGGCCGCGACAAGGAAGCCGGCCGCCATCAGCAGCGGGCCGGTCGTGTGCTCGCGCGTGAAGGCCTCGCCGGTGCCCTCCGCGCGCGCGTAGGGCCAGAAGTAGACGTCCGGCGCCGGCAGCGCCCGCGCCGCGGCCCAGCCGGCGAGCAGCGGCGCGGCGGCATCGGCGCGCGTGAGCGCGCCCAGGGCCGCGACCTTGAGCAGCAGGATCAGGATGGCCGCCACAACGCCCATCGCTCCGACGTTGTGGTCCTTCATGATCTCGAGCATGCGCTCGCGCGGGGCGCCGCTGAAGTAGCCGTCGCAGGTGTCCATGAGGCCGTCCATGTGCAGGCCGCGCGTCACCAGCTCGAGCACGAGCACCACGATCACCGCCGCGACCAGCGAGGGCAGGAAGGTCGTCAGGCCGCTGAAGACGCCCCAGGCGGCGGCGCCCAGGGCGAGGCCGACCAGCGGGTACCAGCCCATGCTGGCCCACAGGTCGGCCGGGCTCACCTCTCCCCGGACCGGCAACGGGATACCGGTGAGGAAGGTCACGGCCAGCGTCGGCCGGCGTAGCATCGTGCTCGTCGCGTGCTCGTCTTCCATTCGTCCTGCGTGCTCAGCTGTCGCGCTTGAGGTCGGCGTCGGCCTCGCTCGGGTCGCCGGCCACGCCGGCGCTCTCGAATGTTGCCATCTCGCTGAGGATGCGGGCGGCCGCCTCGATGATGCTCATCGACAGGGCCGCCCCGGTCCCCTCGCCCAGCCGCATCTCGAGGTCGAAGAGCGGCACCAGGCCGAGCTCCTCGAGCACCACCTGGTGCCCGACCTCGATGCTCACGTGGCTCGGCAGGATGTAGTCGACGCACTCGTGGCAGAGGCGCACGGCGGCAAGCGCCGCGGCGGCGCTGATGAAGCCGTCCATCACCACCGGCACGCGATGCGCCGCGCCGCCGAGGAAGACGCCGGTCATCGCGGCGATGTCGAGGCCGCCGACCTTGGCGAGCACGTCGATCGGGTCGGCGGCGTCCGGAGCGTTGGCGGCGAGCGCCTTCTCGATCACGGCCACCTTGCCGGCGAGGGCTTCCTTGGTGATGCCGGTGCCGCGGCCCGTGACCTTGGCCGCCGGCTCGCCGGTGAGGGCGGCGATGACCGCCGAGGCCGCCGTCGTGTTGCCGATGCCGACCTCGCCGGTCGCGATGATGTCGAGGCCGTTGCCAAGCTCCTCTTCGACGAGCTCGATGCCGATCTCGATGGCGCGGAGCGCCTCCTCGCGGCTCATCGCCGGACCCTGCGCCATGTTGGCGGTGCCCATGCGGACCTTGTGCTGGCGCACGCCCTCGGCGGCGCTGAGGTCGGCGTTGACGCCCACGTCGGTGACCAGCACGCGGGCGCCCACGTGGCGCCCGATCACGTTGATGGCGGCCCCGCCGGCGACCATGTTGTAGACCATCGCCGGCGTCACCTCGGCCGGGAAGGCGCTGACGCCCTCGGCGGTGACGCCGTGGTCGGCGGCCATCACGGCGATCGCCTTGCTCTCGATCTCCGGCTGGGCCTTGCTCTGGATGCCGGCGAGCTGGATGGAGAGGGTCTCGAGGCGCCCGAGCGCCTTGGGCGGCTTGGTGAGCTGCAGCTGGCGCGCCTCGGCGGCGCGCATCGCGTCGGCGTCGAGGGGCGTGATGGCGGCGATCGTGCGGCTGAGCAGGTCGGTGGTCACTGGTCGGACTCCTTCGCGGGGAACGGTGGGGCGGCAGGGGAAGCGGCGCGGCGAGCGCCTTGACGTCGAGGGGATAGCCGGAGACGAGGAAGTAGACGCGGTCGGCGGCGCGGGCGAGGCGCTGGTTGGCCCAGCCGAGCTGGTCGCGGTACAAGCGCGCGAGCGGGTACTCGGGCACGACGCCGAGCCCGACCTCGTTGGTCACGGCGACCAGCGTGGCGCCGGACTCGCCGAGGGCGACGAGCAGATCGTCGACCGCCGCTGTGACGCGGCCGGCGGCGGCGCGCTCCTCGTCCGCCGGCAGCAGGTCCTTGTCGTAGTTGTAGCCATCCGCGGGCGGCTCGCTGCCGCCGAAGGCGCCGCCGCTGAAGATCAGATTGGTCACCCACAGGGTGACGCAGTCGAGGAGGAAGACGGGTGCGGCGCCGGCGGAGCCTGCGGCTCCGGCGCCCGCGTCCGCTGCAGAGGCAGGCGCCGCGGCGCGCACCGCCGCCGGCACCTCGATGGGGCACTCGATCGTCGTCCAGGAGGCGGGCCGCGCGGACTGGTGCGCCGCGACCCGCTGGGCCATCTCGGGGTCGTGCGTCTCCGACGTGGCCACGTACGTGACGCGACCGCCGGGCTCGGCCAGCTGCGCCGCGAGCCGCTCGGCAAAGGTGCTCTTGCCGCTGCGGGCGCCGCCGCTGACGAGGATGAGCCGGTCGCCCTCCGACCGGTCGTGAGCTGTGTCCACCGCTGCCCTCCCTCGAGGCGTTGTCGCAGTGATCCCCCGGCCGTGGTGTCCTGGCTCGCGCTTCGTCCTACCGGCCGCGCCTTCCCGCCCCTCGGGCAGTGGCTCTTTGCGGCTTTCGTCGCGCCTACAGTTGCGGGGCAGCGCCGGCCTTGCACCGGCTTCCCAGCAGCTGAGGGATGCCCGGCAAGGCTACAGCCGCGCCGCCGCGGGCGTCAAACGAGCGCGGAGTCAGTGATGGGATGCCCAGTAGTCGCGCATCGCTTCACGGGACCACTCGGGCTGTGTGACCCGGACCCTCAGGCAGGTACTCTGCGAACACCGGCTTGATGTCGAGCACGGGAGCACCGTCGATGGCGTCCATGCCTGCTAGCCGGACGCTCCACCAGCCGCGCCTGCGCTCTTTGCCCGCAGCCAAGCGGCCAGCCCTTCCTCATCCAGTTCCCCAGCGGCCACGGCCAGCATCACCGCGACCACCTCGGCCTCTGGTGCCGCGAGTTCGACTCCGTTCAGCTCGAGGAAGACCGCCATGGTCACGAAGGCGATGCGCTTGTTGCCGTCGTGAAACGGGTGGCTCGCGGCGAGTCCATGCCCGTACGCCGCCGCCAGCTCGGCGAGGTCGGCTTCAGGCCTGTACGCGAGTCGCTGCCGCGGTCGGGCAAGGGCCGCCTCAAGGCCGTGCTCGTCGCGCAGGCCGGGCATGCCACCGTGCTCGCGGATGAGGTCGAACTGCACCGCCTCCACGACCAGGCGGTCGAGCCAGCGCGGCTCCTGGCGGGCGGGTGGCACCAGCCTACTTGGCCAGCTCGCGCAGGGCGTTGCGGTAGCGGCCGGCGACCTTGCCGGCGACCGCCAGCGCCTCCTCGATCTCGGGGTCGTAAGGCGTCAGCAGGATGCCGCGTTCGGTCTCGACCGCGAGCACCTTGTCGCCGGCCGCGAGGTGGAGCCGCTCGGCCATGTCCTTGGGCAGTGTGGCGCTGATCGAGCCGCCAGCCTGGCGTAGCTTCAGTCCACGGGTCATCGGACCTCCCCGGTCATTGCTGTAGCACTTTCATGCTACCATACCTCGGCGCTCGGCTAACATGCGCATGAGCAGACGCGCTCGCGCTTTCCGGTCAGTCGACGGGCGCGACTCGGATGAGATTGCCGTCCGGATCTGCCACGACGAAGGTGCGGCCGAACGCGTCGTCATGCGGCGGCTCGATGACTGCGACGCCGCGGTCGGACCAGCTCGAGAAGGTCGCGTCGATGACCTCTGCTCCGCCTTGGAGGTTGAGACAGACCTCACTCGTGCGCGGAGTGCCCGGTTCGACATCCCGGCCGTCGCTCCAGAGCGCGAGCTGGACGCCGCCGCCCAGGGCGAAGGCGATGAAGCGCGGCGAGGTGAAAGCGGGCTCGATCTCGAAGAGGCCGCCGTAGAAGGCGGCCGACGCTTGAACGTCATTGACGTAGACGATGAACATGTTGGGCGCCGACACGGTCTTCCTTTCGTCGCGGACAGGAGGGACACGCGGGCAGCTCGCATCACGAGCCGGCGCGTGCGCATCTAGCCTACCCGGCACGCTACCCAGGCTACTTCCTCTTGCCGGCCGCCTTCGCCCGGTTGAAAGCCACGCCCGCTTGCACGAGCGCCTTGATGGCGCCTTCGGGAAGCGCGACTCCGAGTGGGAAGTCGATCGCCCTGGACCTGTTGCCCGCAAGCTGGGCGTTGAAGATCCCGTCCGGGTCAGGAAGGCTCGCACCCTCAAAGAAACTCAGCCGGACCCGACCCTTCAGCAGTATCCCGGCACAGACGACCCCGTCGTGCTCGAAGGTCGCCGAGCCCAGCGGGTTGCTGGGTCTTCTCCACTTCACATCCTCGACGATGTCGGGATCGGCTTCGTGGATGAGGTCACGCAGTCGGGCCAAGGATGTCCCCCCGCCCGTCACCGCCGCTCGCGATCAACTCGTCGACGTGTTCGCTTCGAGATGCCACGCGCTCCTCCTGATCCGGAGACAAGGACCCACCGCAATGCTGCCGGCGCTGGAGAAGGGTACCCACTCATGTCGTCCGTCCAACGATCGAGAGCAGGAAGGCCCGGACCACCGACGCAAAGCGCTCAGGTTGGTCATACGGAACCCCGTGCCCAGCGTCTTGTATCTGTTCGATCCGAACGCGCGAGTTGAGACCTTGCAGCTCTCTTGCCGTCTCAAGGGAGACAACGGGGTCATCTCCAATGACAAGCAGGATCGGGACGTCGATCGTACTCACCAACTGCCGATACTCGGGATTGGGCGGCGTGAGAACGTCAAACGCGCTCATCCGGGTCTGCAGCCTCGCGTCGGCGACGAGTTCGACGATCTCGGACGAACGACGCGTGTGTCGCAGCCGTGCCTGAGCCAATGCGTCGCGCCTCTCCAGGCTGAGGACTCGGCGGTGTTGCTCGGCAACGTCGCTGTCGCGGACTTCGCGCTGCCACTCGGGGCTCAAGAAAGTCGGGTCGGCCAGGATGACGGCGCGAATCATGCCAGGGACTTGACTCGCCACCACAGCCGCAGTCATGCCTCCCATTGAGTGCCCCAACAGAATCGGCGCGGCAAGTCCGAGGCCTCGGATGAGCTCGATGACGTCGCTCGCGTGATCCTCGTACCTGTACCCATGGAGCGGAGCGCTCGAATGGCCGTGCCCCCTGGCGTCCGGCATCACCACATCGTAGTCGGCCTCCAAGAAGCGAGCCAAAGGGCTCCAGCAAGCTCCGCTCCCCATCAACCCATGGAGAAGAACCAGCGGGGGTCTGACCCCTCCGGTCCGCAGGTAGTGGAGGCTGATGCCGTTTGCTTCGCAGACTCCGGTTGTCCAACTCGTCATTGAGATCGATCCTGATGCGGCTTTGGCGGCAGCGATCTACCCGCACGTCGTCGGGCTAGCGGACCGTGCATAGGCTGTGCGTCAGGCGTGCTCAACGAGCACCAACCGGACAACATCGCTCACGACGATCGCCTTGTGGCGGTGAGCCTCACCCGGCGGGATGAAGACGCCGTCTCCTGCGGTGAAGTGCTCGAGTACGCCGTCGAAATCGACGTCCAGGTCGCCAGAAAGCACGTAGCCGACGTGGCCGCGCAGGCACCAGTCTGGCTCGACGAAGCCGTGCCTGAACTCGACCAGCCGCAGGACGGTGTCGCCGTCGCGGAACACCCGGTGACGCGCGCCGGGAGCCAGGTCGTCCCACGCCAGGAAGTCAAAGGCCACTCTGTGATCGACTGCCACGAGGCCCCCTTCTGCTACGCCGAACGCACCGCGGATAACCCGCGAGCCCTGCGAGCCGAGTCGATCCGCTGGTTGGACATGCTCACGCCATCTCCCCTAGTGAACGGCGGACGTCACCGTGCACGACCACAGCCCGCCACCCTCTGCGCTCGCGAGAAACAAGGTGCCTCCGGCCAGGTCGAAGCTCCAGCTCGGCGACAACCACCATGGACCAGATGCGGACAGCACCTCTCGCCAGGTGGCGCCTCCATCTCCGGTCGCCATGATCCCGCCGCCCTGCTGCCCCCGCGCGAAGACGACCCAACCGTGCCGAGGGTCGGCGAAGAAGACGGGGCCATAGGCGGCAGCGTCGATGCCCTGGCTGCGCTGCCAGCGCCTGCCGCCGTCGGAGGTGGCGTAGAGCGCGCCGCCAGAGGGACCGGTCGTCTCGGACAACTGGGAACCGGCGATCCAGGCCCGGCGCCGGTCGAGGGCGAAGTGGCCGTCGCCCAGCCACAGCTTCGGGGTCCGCGGGTCCGCCGCTCGCCAGCGAAGTCCTCCATCCGAGGTGGTGCGGATCGCCTCCTTCGCGGCATTCGAGTAGGGGACGAACCACGACCAGCCATGGGCGGTGTCCGTCATCGTGAAGGGTTCGATACCGGTGGGGCCTGCGACGCCGAGCTGCGCGCCCGGCAGGCGCGCCCAGAGGACGCCGCCGTCGCTGGTGCGTAGCAGATAGGTCCGGTCCGGCTGGTCCGGGTTCCCGCTGCCGCACAGCGCCCACACGTGACGCGCATCGACGGCCACCATCGAGAGGACGGAGTCACGCGACGGCGCCAGCGAGAGGATGCGCCGCCAGGTGGCGCCGCCGTCCTGGCTGGCGAGGATGCCCGAGGTCGTCGGCTGGGGTGCGGGGGCGCCCAAGAGAGGACTTCGCGCGTAGTAGCTGAGCAGCACCTCGCCCGCGACCGTGCGCACCTGGGCCGGGAACTCGAGCTCGTTTACGCTTGCCGGCAGTGCACCGCTGCCGCTCGCCGGCACGCCGACGATGCGTCCGCTGCACTGGCCCCAGTTGCGCCCGCCGTCGCCGGTCCGGAGTAGCCCCGGACCCTCGCTCACGCCCCAGCCGACCGTCGGTCCCGTGAACGCGAAGCTGCTGAGGGCCATGTCCGAGACTCGCTGCCAGCCCGAGGCGGATTGCGGACCGGTCCGCGAGCCGCAGCCGGCAGCCGCCAGAGCCGATGACCAGCAGCAGGACCACCGTGACGGTGGTCATCCATGTGCGCGAGCTGAGGCTTGGGATTCCGGTCTCCCTAGACGACTATGTCCAACGCACCGCGCAAGAGCAGACGCGGCTGGCCCGCCGGGGTCCCGGCAGACCTTCGAGGCGTTCTGCTCGATGCGCGTGTTGGGCGTGCGCCATCTCACGATCACGCCGATTGCCCGCGGAGTGCGTCGAACGATGCCTTCGCCCCCGGAGAGAAAGCGTGGAACTCGGCCAGGTTCTCGCACGGCTGATCGGGACAGACCGTGCAGTTGTCGAGGCCCTTGGTGCGGCAGCACTCCCTGATGACGCATGCGCGACAGTAGGCCATCAGCGTCCCGCCCTCGGACCTGCAACCGTCGCAGTCGATCTCCTCGGCTCTCAGATCGAAGCCGAAGTTCTCGGCGTATATCGCGGCCGTTCTTGCCCTTGCGACATCGTCGTCGGTCAACGTCGCGAGGAAGGTGGGGCACTCGGAGCAGACGAGCCCACAGTAGGCAATCATGCGCGACATGCGCTTCTCCTCTCGGCGGAGTCCGCCCAACGTCCGGGCGTTGAGCTGCGAGAGCTCACGCACCGATGATTGGCAAGCCTACTGCGAGTCTGCTCGATGCGCTTGCTCGGCCGCCGTCCAGAAGGTGAACGGTCCATTGACCGATCCGCCGCCCGCGGACGATTCGGATCGCGTTCCTAGCCGTGAGAAACCGCCGGGCTCGCGTGCTTGGGCTGATAGAGCCCCAACGCGCCGCCGCCGGGGACCTGCAGGGTGATCAGGGTGCCCCAGTCGTGCTCGCTGGGCTGATCAAGGAACTCGACGCCCTTCGCGCGCAAGTCGGCGATGGTCGCGTCCAGGTCGTCGCACATGAGGTAGAGCTGCTGCGTGGCATCGCCGCCTGTGGGATGGGCCGCGAGCTCCGCCGGCGGGAGGGCGAAGATCAGCCAGCCGGCACCGGCGTCCACCGACGGCAGATTGAGCACGTCGCGCAGGAAGGCGCGGGCGGCATCCGCGTCCGTAGACAAAGAGGATGACATGGGCTCCGGTGATCATGCGCGCCTCCTGGTCGGCATGTACAGGTTCCAGCTAGTTGACGCCTCGGTCTAGCCCGACCGCGTGTAGCCGATCTGGGCCCACAGCAACCGCCAATGACCTTCGGCGTTGACGATCCGCCGGATGCGCCAACGCATCACCGCGGCATCAACGCGAACACACCCCAGCCCAAGTACTCACGCGCGTAAGCGGCGTAGCGCTCGGGTTCCGAGGTCAGTCTGGCTCGAACATCTGTCGCGAGCTCGTCGTCGGGATTGGCTTCAAGCCATCGGCGCATGGTGAGCCATTTGGCCGCCTCGTATCTGTCCCAGCCGTCTTGGTCGGCCAGAACCATTTCTACGACGTCGTAGCCAAGCTGGCCGAAAGACGCGAGAAGTTCTGAAAGCAGGAGGAAGTCGGAGATCGAGTGGGCATCACACCCCTTGGCAACCTCTTCCGTCGGCGGTGGCTGCCGCCAGTAGGGCTCGCCGATGAGGATGATCCCTCCGGCGCGGAGGCTTCGCGCCAGGAGCTCGATGGTGCCGGCGACTCCGCCAGCGATCCAGGTGGCACCGACACACGCTGCCACGCCGGCCTTCTCGTCAGAGACGTAGCCGGCAGCATCGCCATGGATGAACTTGACTTGATCGGCGACGCCGAGTTCTTCAGCGCGCAGTCTCGCTTGCTCGGTGAACAACTGGCTCATGTCGACGCCGGTGCCGATGACGCCGTAGTCGCGTGCCCAGGTGCACAGCATCTCCCCCGAACCGCTGCCGAGGTCGAGCACACGGGTCCCCGCTTCCAGACGCAGCGCGTCGCCGAGAGTAGCGAGCTTCTCGGGCGTGAACGGGTCGTGGATGCGGTGAGCGCTTTCAGTGATGTTGAAGATCCGTGGAATGTCCACTGCGAGAAGACTCCCTTCTGGCGTGTCGACAGAAGCGGTCCGGGCTAACGCACCGCGGATAGGCTGCGAGCGCGACGGCTTCTGATTTCATCGTCGGCGCTGCTGCGAGCCAGCCTAGTCCGCTTGTTGGGTGGCGGCATCGTCATCGTGCGCCCAGGAACTCATCGACGGTCAGGTGGACGTCGGCGGCGATCTTGCGAAGCAGCGCGGGCGAGATGTCGCGGCCGGCGTGGAAGGGCACCGTCGTCGTGCGGCCGTCGGGATGCCGATACTGCTTGTGCGAGCCGCGCTGGCGGACCTCAGCGAAGCCGAGGGCCCCGAGCAGGGCGACGACCTGCCGCGGTTTGAGGACCGGCAGGCTGCCCACGGGAGGTCAGGCGACCTGGATGGTGCGCACGTCGACGAACTCGGATTCGAGCGCCGGCTCGCCGTCCTCAAGCAGCATCTCGATGACCTCGCGCAGGTTGGCCTGCAGCTCATCGATGTCGGCACCTTGGCTGTGAGCGCCGGGCCAGCCCGGCACGTAGCCGATGAGCAGGTTGGTGTCGGGGTCCCGCTCGACGACGAAGTTGTACGAACGCATGATCACGCCTCCTTGCGACCCCTCTACGATAGCCCAGGCTCAGGCGAAGACGCCAGACCTAGCGAGGAACGTCCACCCAACCAGGAATCCGCAGTCTGCATAGGTCCATCGGCGCAGCTGCCACCTTCCCGCTAGGACCCTAGCACCCAGCCTGGCCGAAGGGCATACACAGACTGCATATGAGCCGAACCGCGGCCGGACGGATCGTCGCACAAGCGAAGTCGCGCATGAGCGTCAAGATGCCTTCGCTAGGCGTCGCCGCAATCCGCTTCGATCAGGAACGCTTCGTGTGCACGGATCTCACCTGAGGGAGCGTCCGCGCCCAGAGGCAGGCCCAAGACGTGCTCGCCTGGCACGCCCGCGTAGACGAGCCCCGGGAAGGTGCAAAACCCGAACCGGGAGTAGTAGCCCGCCTCGCCTACGAGCACGCAGCCGCGCGCGTCGCGGGCCTTAAGCCGCTCGAGTCCGGCTTCGACCAGCAGGGAGCCGATGCCCCTGCCTTGGTAGTCAGGCAGGACCGCAAGCGGCCCGAGCACGTACCAGCCAGTCACGGCGTCACCGACGAGCCCCGGCGAGAACGCAACATGGCCGACGACGACGCCGTCGAGGACCGCGACGAGCGAGACGCTGAGCGCACCCGCTTCACGGAGGGCATCGACGATGAGGTGCTCCGTCTGATGACTGTACGGATGGACCGCGAACGCCAGGCGGTTCACCGCGGACACGGCCTCGACGTCTGAAGACGACTCGGGGCGGATGATGATGTGGGACACGTGGCCCTCCTGGGCTGCAGCGCTCAGCGGACGACAAGCCTCCCGACGAGAGCCCTGGTCTGCTGGTTGCCGGCGTGATCCACCGCCAGCGCCTTCACGGTGTAGGCGCCGGGGCGCAGTGTGCAGTCGAACATCACGACCTGGCGCGGCCCGCAGGCGCGCCAGCCCATCGCCCAGGTGCGGACGACGTGGCGCCGGCTGTCGCGGATCTTGATCGTCACGCGCACCGTGGAGCTGACCGCGTCCGAGGCGAAGTAGCTGAGCGCGGCGAAGGTTCCGGACCTCGCCCTCGCCGGGGCCACCCGCGTCCGCGGCCCGATGACGTCGCCCGATGACCGGGTCCAGGTGAGGCCACCGTCCGTCGTCCCGAGGATCGCCTCGCCGTCGCCGACCGCCCAGGCGCGCTGGTCGTCGACTGGGCTGACGGCGGTGAGATCCTCGCTCACCCCCGCCGGCTGCTGCGCCCAGGACGAGCCGTCGGCGGTGTGCAGCACGAGCCCGCCGTCGCCGACCGCCCAGCCCTGCAAGGCGTCGGCCATGTGCACGTCGGCGAGGCGCTGCGGCCCGGCCCACTGCTCCGTCCACGGGCCGCTCAGGCTGCCACGGACGATGAGGCCGGCGGCGCCCGCAGGGTCTCCGCCGGCCGCCCACACGGCGTCGCCGGCGACGTCGACGGAGTACAGCAGCCGCCCAGTCGTCGTGTACTCGCTGGTCCAGTGCGCCCCGGCGTCGGCCGTGTACCACAACGTCGCCGACGGCCGGCGCTGGTCGTCGGCCACGACCCAGCCGTGTGAGGCGTCGACGAAGTCGAGCGCCTGGAGGTCGCCGGACGGCGCAGAGGCGACCCGCTTCCACGTCTTGCCGGCGTCCACGCTGCGCAGCAGCGTCCCGCCGGCGCCGCATACCCAGCCATGCGTTGCGTCTGGGAAGTCGACGCCGAAGAGGTACTGGAGCGTGCCGGAGCGGCGTGGCGACCAGGTGCGGCCGCCGTCTTTGCTCATGGCGATGAGGCTCGTGTCGTAGCCGGAGTCGCCCACCGCCCAGAGGCGGCCGCCCGCCGCCGGCGCGATCGCCGAGAACAGGTAGTTGCCGGCGGCGGACTGGTCGCTCGTCTTCCAGGCCGTGCCGCCCGCCCCGCCGGTCCGCAGGATGAACGACGTATAGGCGATGTTGTTGAACCCGGTCGCCCAGCCGTGCGTGGCGTCGCGGAAGTACACGTCGCTGAGGCCGTAGGTCGCGCGCCCCGGGAGCGTCGTGCGCTGAGGCTCGCGCTTGTCGGCCGCACCGCTCGCGTTGAAGGCGCGCAGGAACGCGAACCAGCCGGTGCCGCCTGCGGCGACCGGCCGCCCGAAGCCGACCTGCCGGTCGTAGGCCTGCCGATAGGCGCGCCAGTCCGGGCCGGTGCCGGCCCACACGGTGAGCCCGCTGAACCCGGCGGCGTAGGAGCCACTGGTGACGTCCAGCACCGCGGCGGCGACGTCGTCGCGGACCTTGGCGGAGGCCGCCGTGAGGGCGGCGTCGGTGATCCCCGGGTCGGCGGCCAGGTTGGCGGCGAACCCGCCGAGGTCGAGCTGCCACGAATCCCATGCGTACAGGCTCTTGTGCATCGCCGCCTGGTAGCGCCCCGCGAAGGCGGGCAGCCCGGCGCGCAGCCGCGCCACCCAGTCCACGAGGTCGGCTTTCATGGCCGCGACTGCGGGAATGTCGACCGCCGAGAGGCTCACCCAGTTGAAGTTGCGGCGCGATCCGTAGTACCGCTGCCAGCCGGCCACCATGTCCTGGACGACGGCGTCGGGGTTCTGCCCCGGGTCCGCCGTCAAGGGCGAGAACATATCGTCGTACGGGTAGCCGTCCTGGTCGATCTCCTCTTCGGAGGCCACGAGGTGCCCGACCGCGCCGGTGGGCGCCAGCTCGTAGGCGACCTCCGCGTCCGCCATGTTGCAGGCATCGAAGCCGAGGATGTCGATCGGGACGCCGGCGGAGGAGATGGCCGCGCGCAGCTCCGGCAGGAGGATCTTGTCGGCGGAGGTGGTGTCGCGGCTGAAGTAGTGCCAGCCGAAGCCGTGATCCCAGCCCACGACCGCCAGGTGGTCGCTGGGGAACCGCTCGTGCACCTGGCGGAGAAACCACGCGAACGTCGCGCCGGAGCCGAAGTCGCGCTCCGCGCGGTAGTGGCGGACGGTGGTCACGCTGGAGCCGGCGATCTTGTACAGCCAAGCTCCGTCCTTCTTGGGCGTGTCGAGCATGGCGACCACGTTGACGTCCGGGCTCGGCGCGATGCGCTTGAGCGCCGGCAGCGTGAACTGCGGCCACGTGTACATCAGGTCGTTGTCGCCGTTGGCGTAGATGGCGATCGTCCACTTGGCGGGTGGCGCGACCGGAGACGCCGCAGATGCGCCGGCGAGCCCGGCGCCGCCGAGCATGAACGCCGAACACACCGCGGACAGGACGAAGAAGATGACGGCGCGACGCTGCATGGAGCCCCTTTCCCCTGCCGCGCACGGCGCGGCCACCGTAGGCGGGGCGGATCTCCTCGCGACCCCCTCGCGCCGCCGCCGCTGCTATGCCCATGCTGCTGCGGCGGCGCCTCGAGGTCAAGTGGATGCGGCCGCCGCGGCCGCCGCCGACAGGCACGCGTGCAGCCCGGCGACGGCGCGTGCGAGCACAACGGAAGCCGGCTCGGGCCCGACGCCGGCGGCCGACGGAGGCTCGACGCCGGCGACCGACTCGTGCGCGCCGCCGGGCGGCGGCCCTGCGACCGCGAGGGCACGTCGCTCGGCGGTGTTCAGCGGCACGCGCGCCGCGTGCTCCAGGCGCGCCGGCCGGCCGCCGAGGACGACGACCTGGTCGCACAGGAGCGCCGCCTCGCGCACGTCGTGGGTCACCAGCACCCACGTCGCCGGATGCGCTTCCATCACGTCGAGGAGCCACCGCTGCATCTCCGCTCGGGTGAGCGTGTCGAGGCTGCCGAAGGGCTCGTCGAGCAGGACGAGCCCTCGCCCGAGCATCAGCGTGCGCGCCAAGGCGACGCGCTGCCGCATCCCGCCGGAGAGCCGGCCCGGCAGCTCGTGGAGGACGTCGCCGAGGCCGAACTCCTCGAGGATGCCGCGCGCCTCCGCCTCCCGCGCCGCGCGCTCCTGACGCCGGCCGCGCCCGCGCATGCCGCGGCCGCCGTCGTCCTCCGCACGCGCCACCGACGCGGCAAACGCCGCGTTGCCGAGCACCGACTTCCACGGGAGCAGCAGATCGTCCTGGAACATGTACGCCGCCCGGCCGGAGCCGGCGGCGGCGTCGCAGCCGTCGATCTCGGCCGTGCCGGCGCTCGGCGCCAGCAGACCGGCGAGCACGTGCAGGAGCGTGCTCTTGCCGCTGCCGCTGGCACCGACCACGGCGAGCCGCTCGCCCGGCGCCAGCTCCAGATCGACGCCGGCCAGCACCGGGCCGTCGCCGTTCGACTGCGGGTACGCGGCGCACAAGCCGCGCAAGGACACGCGGGCGGGCGCGCTCACGGCCCGGACGGACGCGCCGGCAGGCGCGGGCGCGCTCACGGCGCCGGCAAGCGCACTCACTGAGCCGGCAGGTACTGGTTCGTCATCACCTGAGCTGCGTCGACCTGCTTGGTCAGGACGCCTCCCTTGGTCAGCCACTGGCCGAGCGCCGCCCAGCTTGCAGGGTCCTGCCAGCCGGCCGCATGAGTGCCGGCGACCGCCATCGAGGGCAGCGCCGCCTTCCACTGCGCCAGCAGGAGGTCCTTCTTCAGCTCCGGATGGCGCGCCACGTAGAGATCGACCGCCTCCTGCGGATGCGCCGCCGCGTAGGCCAGGCCCTCGAGCGTCGCTTTGACGAAGGCCCGCACGGTCGCCGGGTGCGAGCTGGCGAAACCCTGGTCGCTGATCATCGCGAGGAACGAGTAGTCGGGCGTGCCCCAGTCGCGGAAGTCGAGGTAGCTGAGCTTGCCCGCCTGGGCCTCGGCCTGCACGAGCTCGCCGAATTTGGTGACGGCCACGGCGCGGTACTTGCCGGCGAGGAGCGGCGCCACGAGGTCGAAGCCCGGGTCGACGACGTGCACCGAGCCGGTCGGCACGCCGCCGGCCTTGAGCATGGATGCGAACGACGCCCGCGTGGAGGGGATCAGCGACACGCCCGCGATCTGGCCCTGGAGCGCGGTCGGGCTGGTCGCCGTCACGCCCGGAGCGAACGCCATGCCGACCGGGGCGTGGCTCATGAGGGCGCCCACGGACACGAGCGGCGCCCCTTCGGCCACGCCCATCAGCGTGTCCGGCGCGTAGTACAGACCGAACTGCGCTTTGCCGGTCGCGACGAACTTCGCGACGTCGGTCGCGCCGGCCGGCACGATCTGCTTCACGGTCAGGCCGCCCTGCGTGTAGTAGCCCCTGGCCTGAGCGACGTCGACCGGGATGTCGAGCACCCACGGCACCCAGTCCATGATCAGCGTGACCTGGGCGATCTCGGGCCGGGCGGCGGCGGAGGTTGACGCGGCCGCGGCGCCGGACGCGCTCGCGGCGCCGCTCGCGGACGTCGCGCTCGCGCCGCCGGCGGGCGCCTGGCCGGAGCTGCCGCAGGCGCCCGCCGCCAGCGCCGCCACGGCGGCGAACACAAGCAGCGCCGCCGCCCGCCGCATGCCTCGGGTGTGGTCAGGCCGGCGCGGGCGTCCGCATCCGGCGGCTCGGCTCGCCGTCGGGCGAGCGGTCGTCCTGCAACTGATGGTCGTCTTCATGTCGTTCCTCTCGTCGTGCGAAGCCGATCGTTCTTTCGTGCCGGGTGCCAGCGGCCGAGCCGCCGCTGCAACAGGATCACGCCGCCGTACGCGGCGAGGCCCATGAGGGTGATGAGCAGGACCGCCGCGAACGCCTGAGCGGTCGCCAACTGCGCGTTGGCGCTGAGCACGAGATAGCCGAGGCCGTGGTCGGCGCCGGTCCACTCCGCGACCACGGCGCCCACGAGGCTGAGCGTCGCGCCGGTGCGCAGGCCGGCGGTGAGGTACGGGGCGGCACCGGGGATGCGCACGCGCCAGAACACGTCCCAGCGGCTCGCGCCGACGGAGCGCAGCAGCTCGAGCAGCTGTGGGTCGGTGGCGCGCAGGCCCTCGAGCGAGGTCACAGCCATGGGGAAGAAGGCGATGAGCGCACAGACGATGACGCGCGGCAGGGCGCCGTAGCCGAGCCACAGCACCAGCAGCGGCGCGAGCGCGATGACGGGCACCGTCTGCGAGGCCACGACGAGCGGGCTGAGGATCCTGTCCAGGAGACGCGAGTGCAGCGCGGCGGCGGCGAAGGCCATGGCGGCCGCCGCGCCCAGCGCCAGCCCGGCGGCGGCTTCGTACAGTGTGACGAGCGCGTTGCGCGCGAACAGCCCGGGCTGGTGGAAGAGCTCGGAGAGCACCGCCGACGGCGGCGGGAACACGTAGGGCGCCACGTGCGCGACCCGGACGATCAGCTCGGCGGCGAGGGTGATCCCGACGACGACGGCAAGCGTGATCGCGGCGCGGCGCACCGTCGTCGTGCAGCCGGCCGTCCTGCGGCCGGCCCTCGCGCCGCCCGCCGTCCCCGCGCCCTTCCCGCCTCGCGTCCGCTTCGCCTGCGTCACACCGCCTCCCGCGCTCGAGAACGACAAAAGCCCGGGCCGACACTTCGTCGGGCCCGGGCCCCCCGTTTTCGAGGCCGCGGCATGCGCCGCCGCCGTCCCGTTCACCACGCAGGACGTCGTCAGCGCGCTTGCGGGCAGGTCTTCTGGCTCCCGGATCGTCCTCCGGCCGCGCCTTCCCGTCAGCGAGCTGACAGTGGCTTCTGGCGGCCTTCGTCCCCGGTCACAGCGGCGGGTCCGCGCCGGGGTTTCACCGGCTTCCCTCGAGGCCCTCGCGGGCACCCTCAAGCGAGCCGGATGCTAGTCCAGCGGTGCGGCCCCGGTCAAGCCGGCCGCGCGGCGCCCGTCCGCGTGGGCGCGCGGCGCGCCGACCGGCTTGGCGTCGCCGTCCTGTCGCCCGACCCGATGACGCCTTCAGCTCATCGAGACAATCGAAACGCCGAGGAGTACGATTGGCGGGCACGACCAGCTCGAGAGCGAGGTGAGCCTTGGACGACACGCCCCTCAAGCGATCCGAGTTCCTCAAGCTGCTCGCGCTCGCCGGAGCCGGCGTCGTCTTCCTGCGGCCGGACCCTTCGAAAGCCCTCGCGGCTCTGGGCGGTGCCGAACGCGCGCTGGACGAGGCGGCGCTCAACGGCGACGTCGTCGCCGCCGCGCACGCCGCCGGCGTCGTCCTCGCGGTCGCCAAAGGCACGTCCGCCGACAGCAACGTCAAACGGGCCGTCGCCGCCGTAGGCGGCATGCGACGGTTCGTCCACGGCGGCGACACCGTCGTGATCAAGCCCAACCTCGCGCACCCCATCGCGCCCAAGTACGCCGTGACCACACAGCCCGGGCGTCGTGTCGCTCCGCTCGTACGACTTGCGCGCGCAGCCGGCGCAAGCCGAGTGCTCGTGATGGACAACTCATCCGGGGGAGCGCCTTCGGCGTGCTATGCCGCCAGTGGCGTCGCCGCCGCGGTCAGGGTGGCCGGCGGCCAGGATGGTCGTCATGGGCGCTCCCGGCTTCAAGACCTACACGATCCCCGGCCACCTGCTCAAGAAGCATCCCGGTCTACGCGGCGATCGTCGACGCCGACGTGCTCATCAACGTCCCGATCGCCAAGCAGCATCACTCCACCGGTCTCACGCTCGCCGGCAAGAACATGATGGGGGCGATCGGCAATCGCTCTCGCCTTCACCAGCTGGGGCTCAGCCAGGGCATCGCCGAGATCAACGCCCTCCTGCGACCGGAGCTCACCGTCATCGACGCGATGCGCATCCTGGTGCGCAACGGCCCCGGCGGCGGCCGTCTCGGCGACGTCGCCGTCAAGAACACGGTCGTCGCGTGCCCGGACTGGGTCGCCGCCGACGCCTACACGACCCGCCTGTTCGGCAGGTCCCCTGCCTTCGTGCCCTACATCAGTGCAGCCACCCGGATGGGACTCGGCAGGGGGACCCTGTCGGGCGTGTCCATCCGCAACGTCTGATACGGACGGCAACGCCGAGTACGGAAGCGTGAGGTGATCGCATGAGCCAGACACCGCTGACGCGAGCGGAGTTCCTCAAGATCCTGGCGGCCGGCAGCGCCGGCGTGCTGTTCCTCGGCGGAGCCGAGGACGCTCTCGCCGGCATCACCGGCACCAACGACGCGCTCGACCAGGCGGCGCTCGATGGAGACGTGCGCGCCGCCCACGCCGCGGGCCCCGTCCTCGCGGTCGCCAAGGGCACCAGCGCCTCGGGCAACGTCCAGCGAGCCATCGCCGCGGTCGGCGGCATGAGGCGGTTCGTGAAGGCCGGCAATACCGTGGTGATCAAGCC
Source organism: uncultured Thermoleophilia bacterium (assembly GCA_963829205.1). Lineage (GTDB taxonomy): Bacteria > Actinomycetota > Thermoleophilia > UBA2241 > UBA2241 > CAIXSE01. The sequence goes on along the minus strand of CAWHHT010000012.1, from coordinate 1,056,789 downwards.
CAACATCTGCGCCACCCGCGCGCCGAAGTACGCGGCCACGACCAACCCGCAGGTGGTCGCCACGCTCGTGCGCCTGGCGCGAGCCGCCGGCGCCGGCAGGGTCCTCGTGATGGACAACCCGATCTCCGCCGACCCGACCGCCGCCTACAGCGCCAGCGGGATCTCCTCCGCCGTCAGAGCCGCCGGCGGCTCCATGAAGGTGATGAGCCGGGCGCCGTCCGCCTACCGCAACTATGCGATGCCGGGCCACTTCCTCGGCAACTTCCCCCTGTACCCCGACTTCGTCAACGCCAACGTGCTCATCAACGTACCGATCGTGAAGCAGCACGGCTCCACCGGCCTCACCATCGCGGGCAAGAACCTGATGGGGTGCACGTGGAACCGCGGCAGGATGCACCAGAGCCTGAGTCAGAGCATCGCCGAGATCAACGCCAAGCTGCGCCCCGAGCTCACCGTCGTCGACGCGATGCGTATCCTCGTGCGCAACGGACCGACCGGCGGCAGTCTCGCCGATGTGAAGGTCAAGAACACGGTGCTCGCCTGCACCGACTGGGTCGCGGCCGACACGTACGCCACATCGCGGATCTTCGGCATCTCGGCCAGCCGGGTGCCCTACCTCAGAGCCGCCGCCAACATGCACCTCGGCACGATGAACCTGGCCGGCGTCAGCATCCGGAACGTCTGAGGCGTACATGGCGGAGGCGCAGCCGCAGGCCGGCGCGAAGAGCAGTGCGCGCCGAGAGCCCGGCGGCTGGAAAGCCGCCCGGTGGGCGCGGCGCGCCGTTCAGATAGCGTTCCTCGCACTCTTCGTCTTCTTGCTGTTCGCGGCGCTGCAGCGCCGCGCCGCGTTCCCCTACGCCGACGTCTTCTTCCGCCTCGATCCACTGGCGGCCTTCGCGCCGATGCTGGCGGCGCGCCACTGGATCGGCCACCTCGCACCGGCGCTCATCACGGTGGTGCTCGCGGTCGTCGTGGGCCGCGTGTGGTGCGGCTGGGTCTGCCCGATGGGCACGCTGCTGGGCTGGTTCCGCTTCGGCTCGGCGCGCCGGCTGAGCCCGCGCGTGCCGGCGCGGCTCCGCGTCGTCAAATACGTCCTCCTGGTGGCCATCGCCGTCATGGCGGCGCTCACGAGCATGACGCTGCTGGTCCTCGATCCCGTCGCGCTGCTCACGCGCACCGCGACGACCTCGCTCATCCCCGGATTCGACTACGTGCTGACGTCGGCCGAGTCGGCGCTCAACCGCTGGGGGCCGGGAAGCAGCGTCGTCTCGTGGGTGGAGGCGCATCTTCGTGGCAACGTCCTGCCCGTGTACCAGCCGCACTACGCCCAGGCCGTCGCGCTCTTCCTCATCTTCCTCGCGGTCGTCCTGCTCAACATCTTCGCCGACCGCTTCTGGTGCCGGTACCTCTGCCCGCTCGGAGCGTTGCTGGGCCTGTGTGCCAAGGTGCAGGTGCTGCGCCCGGTCGTCGGCGACGGCTGCGACCGCTGCGCCGCCTGCGCTCGTGCCTGCCGCGTGGACGCCATCGAGGTCGCGGGAGGGCGTACCGGCGGCGTGCCCGGTGGAGCCGAACCTGGTGCCGAATCTGGGGCCGGATCTGGGGCCGGCGGTGGCGGCGAAGCCGCCCGCCCCGGCGCCCGGGTGGTCACCTCCGAGTGCACCATGTGCCTCGACTGTCTCGTCGCCTGCCCAGAGCACGAGGCGATGAGCTTCGGCCTGGCGCGCCACCCCGGACCGTGGACCAGCTACGACCCGAGCCGCCGGCAGTTCGTGGCCGCCGCGGCGGCCGGCGCCGGCGCCGTGGCGCTGCTCGGCACGGGCGTCTGGCGCGGCCCGGTGAACCCGGGGCTCATCCGCCCGCCCGGCGCCCAGGACGAGGGCGCCTTCCTCTCGCACTGCCTGCGTTGCAGTGAGTGCATGAAGGTCTGCCCGACGTCCGGCCTGCAGCCCTCGCTCGGCCAGGCCGGCCTCGAGGCCTTCTGGACGCCGGTGCTCACATCACGCCTCGGCTACTGCGACTTCTCGTGTACGGCCTGCGGCCACGTGTGCCCTTCGGGGGCCATCCCCAAGCTCACGCTCGAGGAGAAGCGCAAGCGCGTGATCGGCCTCGCCGTCATCGACCGCAATCGCTGCCTGCCCTGGGCGCAGGACACGCCCTGCGCGATCTGCCAGGAGATGTGCCCGATCCCCGACAAGGCCGTGGTCCTCACCGGCGAGCACCTCATCACCCGCGCGGACGGCACGCAGGACTACCTCGCGCGTCCCAAAGTCATCACGAGCCGCTGCATCGGCTGCGGCATCTGCGAGAACAGGTGCCCCGTGGCGGGGACCGCCGCGATCGTCGTACAGCCCACGAATCCGGCGCTGGCGACCGGCGGCGGGCTCGGCGGAGGTACGCCGCAAGGCTGAGCGGCGGCGGCACAGGGCTGAACAGCGGCGCGCCGTGAGGCCGAACGGCGCCGACGCGGCCGCGAGCCGCGGGTATACTCCGGGCATGACCACGCAGAAGCTCGCCGACCTCCGCGCCGCCCCTCTCTTCGCTCACCTCGACGATGGGCAGCTGGGACGTTTCGCCGAGCTGGCGGCGGCCATCGAGCTTCCGGCCGAGAGCACGATCTTCCTTCAGGGGGACGCGGCCGGGGCCTTCTTCCTGCTCTCCGCCGGCCGCGTCAAGGTCTTCAAGATGCTGCGCGACGGCCGCACGGCGACCGTCCGGCACGTCGATGCCGGGCAGACCTTCGCGGAGGCGGCGCTCTTCCACGAGGTCTACCCGTCGAGCACCGAGACGATGGCGGCGTCGCGCATCTATCGCTTCGACAAGCGCGGGGTCCTCGACCTGCTGCTCGCCGAGCCTCAGCTCGCCGTGAACCTGCTGGCCGCGATGGCTCACTTGCTGGGCCTGCTCAACCGCCGCGTCGAAGAGCTCCTGCTGCCAGTGCCGGCGCGCCTCGCGCGCTATCTGCTGGCGCTCGCCGACGCCCAGCTCGACGCGCCGGCGGGAGGCCAGGCGAAGGCCGGCGGCGGTTCAGGGCCGAGCGCGGCGGCGGGCGGCGGGCCGGGGCCGGCCGGCGAAGCCCCGCCGGCCCCTCGCGTCGTGCGCCTGCCCACCACCAAGCGCGAGCTGGCCGCCCGGCTCGGCACCGTGCCGGAGACCCTCAGCCGCACGTTCGACCGCCTCAAGCGCGGCGGCGTGCTGCGCATGAGCGGCGACCACGAGCTCATCGAGATCCTCGACTTCGGCAAGCTCCGGCGGCTGGCGCAGGAGTAGATCCGGGCGCGACTCCGCGGTGGATCGCGCGGACGACCGAGGGCTTGCGCAGCGCACCGAAACGACGCGAGCGTTCTTGCGTCTAACGCCCTGAACGGCAAGCATGACGGCGCGGCAGACGGGGCAAGGGGGCCGGAGTGGGCCTGGGAGGAGACGGCGCGGAGTTCATCGACCTGCGTGAGCGACGGCCGCCTACGGTCGTGGCCACGGAGGCCGCTCCGCGCCCCGGCGACCACACCGGCTTCGCCGCCCTGGTCGCGGCACACGACGACGGCCTGCGGGCGCTCACCTACCACCTTCTCGGCTCAAGTCAGGCGATGGACGACGTTTTGCAGGAGGTCTACGTCAAGGCCTACCGCGGCCTGGCGACGTTCCGTGGCGAAGCCTCCATAGGCACCTGGCTGCACCGCATCGCCTACACCACCTGCATCGACCACCTGCGTCGGGCGAGGGAGGCGGCTCCCCTGACGGCCGAGACGCTGGAACAGGTCGCAGCCGCGGACGTGCCTCAGCACGACCCGGCGCTGCGGGAGCAGCTCCGGGCCGCCCTCGCCGCGCTGCCGCCGGAGCAGCGCGTCGCCGTGCTGCTGGTGCTGCGCGAGGGCTACAGCTACACCGACGTGGCCCAGATCATGGATGTCCCCCGGGGGACGGTGGCAAGTCGCGTGGCCGCCGCCAGGACGACGCTGATGGAGGCGCTCGCGCCCGCAAGCCATGGAGGTGACCGGCGATGACCGATCTCGAGAAGACCCTTCGCGAGCTCGGCGGCGCGCCGGCTCACGCCACGGGATTCGAGCAGCGGCTTTGGGCCGGCATCGACGCCGTCGATGCGGGGAGCACCGCCGGCGCCTGGGGCGGCGCGACCGCCTGGCGGCGACGCCCCGTGCCGGCGTCGCCCCTCGCACTCGGCGCTTCTCGCGCCGCTGGCTCCTCGTCGCGGCGGCAGTCGCAGTCGCGGCGCTAGGCGTGATCGCGCTCACGAGCCGGCACACGGTCCAGCAGCTCGCCAACCCGCCGGCCGCCTCGGCCAGCGAGATCGTGGCCAACGTGCGCAAGGCACTGAGCACCTTCACCACGGTGAAGGCGACCATCGTCACCCTCAGCACCGGGGTCTCCGGCCCCGACAAGATGAAGCCAGGCTGGACCAGCGCCGACTGGTTCAAGAGAGCTCACGTGGACGGGCCGGCCGTCGTGACGCAGCTGCCGGCCACTCTCATCGCGACGGCCGACGGACACCTGCGCAAGACGACGCCTCTCGATCTCGGCGTGTGGAGCACGACGATCCAGCCAGACGGGTCGATCAAGGTCGTGCACGAGACACCATCGACCTTCAAGCTCACGCGAGACGTCCCGCCGGTCAACGTGGACACTCAAGACGATTCGGCCGGCGTCATGGGCTGGTACTCGCCCGGCTACACCTTCGGCAGCAGCGGGAACCAGGGCTTCGGCGCCGAGCAGGCCATCCTCACGATCGAGACGCCGCTCGGTCCTCCGGACACGCAGGGCGAGGGAGCGTCGTGGATGGGCACCGAGGGCTTTCCCGTGAGCGCCCTGTCGACGCTGGCCCGGGGCACGGTGTCGCACACGACCTACGAGGGCAGGCCCGCCCTCGTCGTGAGCGCCAGCGTCGTCCCGGGTCCCGCGGTCGAAGAGGACAACGGGCGGGGGATGATGTTCTACGGCCAGTTCGACGAACTGCGGATCACGGTCGACGAGGTGACCTGGTTCCCTGTGAGCTTCACGACGCTCCTGCATGGCGATGTCGTACAGGAAGAGCGGCTGACCCACATCCGCCTCGGCGTGCCGGTGAGCGATCAGCTGTTCCGCACCGACTTCCCCAAGGGCGCGAAGGTGGAAGTCGACCGCGAGCACTTCCGGCGCGTGACCGAGGTGCAGGCCGCACGCGCCTTCACCTACGTCCCCCTGGCTCCGGCCACGCTCCCCACCGGGTTCACCTACTTCCAGGCCGCCACTGCCCGCACCGCCCGCTTCTTCGTCATGACGGGGGCGGGCAGCGCTGCCAACGAGCACTGGATCCCGAGCCACGACGTCACCGAGCTCCAGTACCGCTCCGGGTTCCTGACGATGACCGTCTCGTGCCGCCGCGAAGCCGGCATGCACGATCCGCTGCTCGCCGACCCCTTCTCCGGCGACCCCTCGCAGGGGGGCGCACCCAACGCGCGGGAGACCGTGGTCATTCACGGGGGCGCGCTGGACGGCGTAGAGGCCAAGCTGGCCGTGCCGCCCGCGGGCGTGCCCCACTTGTGGGCCTTCCACGACGGCCTCATGATCACCGTCGCGGGCGACCTGACGCGGGAGCAGCTCCTGCAGGTCGCCGGCTCGCTGCAACCGATGCGCTGAAGGACGGAGGAGATGGGCGCAAGCGATCAGACGAACTCGGAGATGGCCGTCCCGCACGACCTGCAGATCGCCCTCCACGACGACCCCGAGGCGGGGGCCGCCTTCGAGAAGCTGCCCTACTCGCACAAACGCGAGTACATCGACTGGATCCTCGAGGCGCGCCGCGCGGACACGCGGGCGCGGCGCGTGGAAGAGACCGTGCGCGCCCTCACTCGTCCTTGAGCGGCCGCCGCGAGGGGAGGGCAGCGTCGGCCACAAGCAGGCCTACGACCAGACCGCCGGCGATGATGAGCACGGCTCCCAGGATCTGGAGACTGCCCGTCGCCTCGCGCAGGAAGGCCGAGATGCCGCGGAACCCCAGCGCGCCCGGCACCAGCGCCGCGAGCCCGGGCACCAGCGGGATGGCGGCTGGACGGGAGGTGAGCCGGGCCCAGGCGTTGCTTGCCAGGCCCAGCAGCACGGCCGCGATGATCACTCCGACGGTGGGACCGATGAGCCAGGCACCGAACCGGGCCCCGTAGGCGGCGACGGCGACCGCGGCGATGATCACCGCAGAGGTCGCGAGGCCGCGAGTTGGTGGTCACCATGAGCGCCAGCGAGCTCGCGATCACCGCGACGGCCGTGAGGACGTGCCCCGCGGCTTCGCGGCCTGGGCCGGCCGGAGGGACCCAGCCGAACTTCGTGAAGACCGCGTAGCCCAAGGCGACGCCGAACCCGAGGCTGATCAGAGCGACGATCGCCCCCGCCATCCGCGCGGAGCCCGCCACGAGGTGGCGAGAGGCGAGCTCGGAGACGCCGAGCGTGAGCGTGAGGCCGGGCAGCAGCAAGATGAGCCCGGCCAGGACGACGGTCGCCATGTGAAAGTGCGGCAGGACGTGACCGAGCGAGAGCGTCAGCACCGCGGCCAGGAACCCCGCCACCAGCTCGATGAGCGCCGTCCGTGACTGGCTGCGGCGCGCCCAGGTCGTGAGCAGGCCGACGGCGAGACCCACGGGGACGCGGCGGTGACCTCGCGCCCGCCGCCGCCGAGGAAGACCGAGATGGCGGCGGCGCCGAGCGCCGACGCGAGCACGCGCATGTACCAGGGGAACCGCAGGGGGCTGGAGGTGATGAGCCTCACCTCTGCCAGCCCCTGCGCCGCCGACTTGTGGCCGTGAGTGACGTCCGAGAGCGTCTTGTCGAGGAGGTCCAGCGTGTGAAGGTCGATGCCGCTGTCCATCGTCCGGAGCAGGACGGTCTGGGCGTCGCTGTTGTGGCGATACGAGGCGAAGACGGCCGTGGGGACGACGAAGAACGACGCCTCCACCCCCAGACGCCGAGCGCACTGCCGCAGCGGGCCCTCGATGCCGTCGGTGGTCTCGCCGTAGCGGGAGAGCGCGGCGGCCATCGCGCTGAGGAACTCGGTCCTGATGTCGCTCGGCTCCATCGTCTGCTTCTACCCGATGATGAGAGTTCCGGCTCAACCTTGACGCACGTCAAGGAAGGCCGCGTTGCGCTCGAGAGTAGGCTAAGCATCACGATCACAGAGTGCAAACCCCGGGCGGCGGCGCGCGCCGCGCCTCCGCCGCCCGCCCCGAAGAAAGCGAGCCCTACATGCCACTCCGCAGCATCGTGCACATCGACGAGGAGCTCTGCACCGGGTGCGGCATCTGCGTCACGCCCTGTGCCGAGGGCGCCATCGAGATCGTCGACGGCAAGGCCAAGGTCATGAAGGAAGAGTTGTGCGACGGCGCCGGCTTCTGCCTCGCCGTCTGCCCCGAAGGAGCGCTCACCGTGGAGAAGAGAGAAGCCCCCGCGTTCGACGAAGAGGCCGCCGCCGAGCAGATGGCCGCCAAGCTGGCCGCGCACGTCACCATGCAGCAGACCTGCATGAACTGCGGCCGCAGCGAGAACGACGCCGTCCTGTTCCCCGCCCGCCACAAGGGCGAGAGCACGTGGGTCTGCGTCAAGTGCCTCCCGGCGCTCATCCACGGCTGAGGCCCACCCATCACCCAGGAGGGATCCATGGCAGACAGCCACCACGAGTCCGTACAGACGATGCTCAAGGAGTCCAGGGAGGCCGGCGAGGCCACCACGTTCGACCGCATGGAGGCGCAGGGCGACCTGGGCACCAAGCGCTGCAAGTTCTGCGAGCAGGGCATCCGCTGCTCGCTCTGCTCGCAAGGCCCGTGCCGCATCACCGAGAAGGCGCCGCGCGGCGTCTGCGGCATCGACGCCGACGGCATGGCGATGCGCAACTTCCTGCTCCAGAACACGATGGGCACCGCCACCTACACGTACCACGCCACCGAGGTCATGAAGACCCTGGCGCAGGCCACGCCCGGCGGCACCTACGAGATCAAGGACTGGAGCAAGCTCGAGCTGCTCGCCGGCGTCGTCGGCGAGGCCGTCGAGCCGCGCGACACGCTGCCCGAAGCGCGTCGCCGACGCCATCCACGCCGAGTTCAACCGCGACCACCAGAGCGCCTCGCCGTTCGTCGAGAAGATGGCCCCGGCGAAGCGCGTCGCGAAGTGGAAGGAGCTCGGCATCATGCCGGGCGGCGTCTTCCACGAGAACATGTACGCCACCTCGAGCTGCCTCACCAACGTCGACGGCAACTACGTCAGCCTCGCCCTCAAGGGCCTGCGCCTCGGCATCGCCACCGCCTACGGCGCCCAGATCCCGCTCGAGCTCGCCCAGGACGCGCTCTGGGGCACGCCGACACCGCACGCCGATCAAGGTCGACCTCGGCATCATCGACCCCGAGTACGTCAACATCGTCGTCAACGGCCATGAGCCGATGGTCGGCGCCGCCCTCATCGCCGCGGCGCATGAGCCGGCGGCCCAGGAGAAGGCGAAGGCCGCCGGCGCCAAGGGCCTGCGCATCGTCGGCTCCATCGAGACCGGCCAGGAGCTCGTCCAGCGCTTCGAGGTCGACGACGTCTTCGTCGGGCTCACCGGCAACTGGCTGACCGAAGAGCTCGCCGTCGCGACCGGCGGCCTCGACGTGTTCGCCGCCGACATGAACTGCACCGTGCCGACCCTCGGCGCCACCTGCGCCGCCTACGGCACGCTGCTCGTCCCGGTCAGCGACCTCGTCGGCGTCGACGGCGCCGAGACGCCGATCGTCTTCGACGCGGCCAACGCCGGCGCGCAGGCGCAGCAGCTCATCGAGCTCGCGGTCGCCAACTTCCCCAGGCGCCGCGCGCTCGGCCACGTGACTCCCGAGCTGCGCACCGGCGACGCCGTCGCCGGCTTCAGCACCGAGAGCATCCTCGGCGCCCTCGGCGGCAGTCTCGACCCGCTGCTCGACGTGATCAAGAACGGCACGCTCAAGGGCGTCTGTGGCCTCGTGAGCTGCACGACCCTGCGCGACTCCGGCCAGGACAGCAACACCGTCGCCATCGCCAAGGAGCTCATCAAGAACGACGTCCTCGTGCTGGCCATGGGCTGCGGCAACGCCGGCCTCCAGGTCGCCGGTCTGGAGACGGCCGAGGCGAAGAAGTACGCCGGCCCCGGCCTCACCGCCGTCTGCGAGCTGCTCGGCATCCCGCCGGTCCTCAGCTTCGGCACCTGCACCGACACCGGCCGCATCCTGCTGCTGGTCGGCGCCATCGCCGACGCCCTCGGCGTCGACACGTGCGATCTGCCGGTGGTGGCCACCGCTCCCGAGTACATGGAGCAGAAGGCGACCATCGACGCCATGGCCGCGCTGGCCTTCGGCCTGTACACGCACGTGAACCCGGTGCCGTTCGTCACCGGCGCGCCGAACCTCGTCAAGCTCGTGACCGAGGACCTGCCCGGCGTCACCGGCGGCAAGCTCGCCGTCGAGACCGACGCCAAGGAAGCGGTCGCCGCGATGCTCGCCTGGATCGAGCAGAAGCGGGCGGGCTTGGGGATCTGACCCCGGGGCCAGACGGCCCAGCCGCAGTAGACCCGGACCGAAGAAGGGCCGGGACGCCGTCAGCGTCCCGGCCCTTCTTCACGTCCGCGTACGGCTACCCGGCGAGCAGCGCCGAGAATATGCCGCCGACAAAGACGGCTGCGGCGAACAACATGAGGCAGGTCCCCGCACTGGGCCGGGCGGGACCGGCCTCCTGACCGTCCAGCGATTTGATGGCCATGGGCATGCCGAGATTGATCCCGAGCATCAGGGCGATGCCCACTCCCCCCGCGAACAGCGTGACGAGGGGGTCGATCGCGATAGGCAGATCCCGGATACCGAAGGCCCGGCCGGCCAGCGCGACGACCAAGCAGAACACGAACCCGGCGGCGATGGCCACGAGATACCGGCGGATCCCCACAAAGGACGGCATGCCGGGCTCAGGGCGCCGGCGAAATGGCCCGGCGCAGGAGCGCCTCGAATGCTCCGCTTGAAGACGCCGCCGGCGTCATCCGCGGCGCCGTCCGCATGCGGCTGCCGAAGGCGCCCAGCGACTCGCCCCAGTACACGGCGATGCGAGGCATCGCGAAACGCGCGTGCGGGGTGGCGCGACCGTAGTGGATGGACGTCGCGCCGAGGTACCCGGCCGCTCGCACCGCTCGCATCACCGTCCTGTCGTAGATGCCGCCCGGGATAGCACAGAAAGTCGACCGGCACGTGGAAGCGCTGCCGGATGATGCGTCTGGACGCGACGAGCTGGTGGCGCAGTTGCGACGCCGACAAGTGCGTGAGCAGCGGATGCGTGAGCGTGTGCGAGTCCACCTCCCAGCCCCAGGCGATCATGCGCCGCACCATCGCCCGGGTGAGCGACGTTCCGTTGTGAACGACGAGGTTGAGCACCGCCGGATAGTGATAGCGGCGGAGCAGGCGCGCGGCGTTGGTGTACTGGTCGACATAGCCGTCGTCGAAGCTGAGCACGACCGGACGCCGAGGCAGCTTCGCGTGCCCGGTCCAGGCGGCGTACACCTGGTCGAGCGTGACGGGATGGTAGCCGTTGTGGTGCAGGTACCAGAGCTGGCTCGCGAACTGCGACGTACTCGCGTACAGCAGGTAGTACCCAGCCTGATACGACTGCACATGGTGATAGACGAGGATCGGGACGGCCTGCGGATGCTTCACGAACGCGCGAGGAGCCGACGCGGCCGGCGGCGTCCCGGCGCCGGCCGCCCCCGCGGCGCTCAGGGCGGCGCACAACGCGAGCACGAGGGCGAGAGCCGCGACGGCCGGCCGCAGGCGGCGCGTGGGTGCTTGAGCCGCGGGTGCCGGGGCGCGCGTTCATGGCGGCATGGTAGCACCTGCGTGCGTGCCCACCATTGACAAGAATGCGACTATCCGTGAATCGGCACCAATACGATTGCCTTTGCCCACAAAATGTGTAGAATCCCGCGAATCGGCGGGCCGAGGTCCGCCACGAGGTTCCCCGGACGCGGCGACGGACCCGAGTGTCCGCTCTCAGGAGCGGAGGCCGGCGCCGAACACCGACTCCGGGGGAGATCAAGGCGGGGGTGGGCTCTTCACAGGCTCACCCCCGCCTTCCCTTTGCCCGACGCGCCGGGCGCCGGCGCGAGAGATTGGGCGCCGGCGCGAGAGATTGGGCGCCGGCGCGAGAGATTGGGCGGCGCCGGCGCGACGTATGAGGGGCCGGCGCGACGTATGAGGGCCGGCGGGAGGCCGGGGCGGGCCGCGCGCACGGCTCACGCCCGCCAGCTAGAGCTCGAGCAGCTCGAACCCCGTCGACGGGTCGACGCGGCGCAACGCCGCCGATCCGGTCAGCTCGATGACGACCGCCTCGCCGATCACCCACGTGCGCACGCCGTTGCGGATGCAGCCCGTGGTCACGTCGGCGTCGCGGCCGAACGAGGCGTGCAGGTGGAGCACAGGGCGGCCGGTCTCGTCGGGGAACAGCGTGCCGGCGCCGACCATCTCGTGCACGTCGTGCAGGACGCGCTCCATGGGCGCGATCTCGGCGGCGCGACCGTCCTCCGGGCCGACGACGACGCGGCTGCCGCCGTCGGCGCCTCCCAGCAGGAACACGGCGGCGCGCGCGATGCCTTCGGCTCGCGCCGCCTCCTCGATGCACTCGTGGACCACGTCGCCGTCCTCGAGCCGGATGACCAGCGCGCGCCCGAGGGTCGCGGTGCTGTACTTCATGGTGGACCTCCTGTCGCTCCCGGCATCCTACCCACAGGCGGGCGGCGCACGCCGCGGGCGGCAGCGAAGCGTGACGCCGGGCGGCGCCGCAGGTTCGGGTGTCGGCCGCCCCGGCCGTCCGTCAACCTTGCTACACTCGGGTCGTGTCTTCGCCTACCCTCCCACACGATCCGGCGCCGGCGCCTGTCGGCGCGGCGCCGCCCGCCGCGCGCGCGGCCGCCGACGCTCAGCGCTCCGCGCGCGGCATCCTGCGCGACGTCTTCGGCTTCCACGAGTACCGCCCGGACCAGGAGGAGATCGTCGACCACCTGGTCGCCGGCGGCGACGCGTTCGTGCTCATGCCCACCGGCGGCGGCAAGTCGCTCTGCTACCAGATCCCGTCGCTCCTGCGCCCGGGCACGGGCATCATCGTGTCGCCACTCATCTCGCTGATGAAGGACCAGGTGGACGCCCTGCGGGCGGCCGGCGTACGCGCCGCCGCCTACAACTCGTCGCTCGACGGCGGCGAGGCCCGCGGCATCCTGCGCGACCTGCACCGCGGCGAGCTGGACCTGCTCTACGTCGCGCCCGAGACGCTCATGACCGAGTCGTTCCTCGACCGCCTGCAGGACATCGCCGCGGGCGGCGCTTCCGGCGGCGAGTCGGGCAGCAGCCCGGCCGCCGGCGGCTCCGGCGGCGGCTCCGGCGGCTCGGACGGCGGCGCCTCCGGCGGCATCGCCCTCTTCGCCATCGACGAGGCGCACTGCGTCAGCCAGTGGGGCCACGACTTCCGCCCCGAGTACGTCCAGCTGGGTCAGCTGCGGAGCCTGTTCCCCGGCGTGCCGCTGATGGCCTGCACCGCCACCGCCGACCCGCAGACCCGCGAGGACGTGCGCGAGCGGCTCGGCCTCGCCGGCGCGCCGATCTTCGTCACCGGCTTCGACCGGCCCAACATCCGCTACACCGTGGTGGACAAGCGCGAGCCGATCCACCAGCTCAAGGCGTTCCTCGCCGGCCGCCCCGGCGACGCCGGCATCGTCTACTGCCTGAGCCGCAAGCGCACCGAGGAGGTCGCCGGCAAGCTCGTCGCAAGCGGCGTGCCGGCCGCCGCCTACCACGCCGGCCTCGCCCCGGAGGAGCGCAAGCGCGTCCAGGACGCCTTCGCGCGCGACGACATCCAGGTCGTCATCGCCACCGTCGCCTTCGGCATGGGCATCGACAAGAGCAACGTGCGCTTCGTCGTGCACTACGACCTGCCGAAGTCGGTGGAGAGCTACTACCAGGAGACCGGCCGCGCCGGGCGCGACGGCCTCCCCGCCGAGGCCCTGCTGCTCTTCGGCCTCGGCGACGCCGCCGTCGTGCGCTCGCTGGTCGAGGGCGTCGGTCGCTACGGCGCCGAGGACCCCGAGTACAGGCGCGACCCCGAGCAGGTCCGCATCGAGCTGCACAAGCTCAACACCATGGTCGGCTACGCCGAGGGACTCACCTGCCGGCGCGAGGCGCTCCTGGGCTATTTCGGCGAGCCCTACCCGTCGCCGTGCGGCAACTGCGACATCTGCCTGGAGCCGCCGGAGACCTACGACGCCACCGAGCACGCGCGGATGGCGCTCAGCTGCGTCTACCGGCTGGGCCAGAACTACGGCATCGCCTACGTCATCGACGTCCTGCGCGGCGTCGAGAACGACAAGATCCTCGGCCGCGGCCACGACCAGCTCAGCACCTTCGGGATCGGCGCCGAGGTGAGCCGCGACCACTGGCAGAGCCTCTTCCGCCAGCTCATTCATCGCGGCTTCCTCACGCAGGACATCGCGCGCTTCTCGGTACTGCGGCTCACCGACGCGGCGCGGCCGCTGCTGCGCGGCGAGCAGACGCTGGTGCTGGCCGTGCCGCGCACGCGTGTGCCGACCAAGAAGCAGCGCAAGGCGGCGGACCGCAGCGCCCGCGCCGCCGCGCTCGCCGGGCTCGAGGTCGACGAGCCCCTCTTCGAGCGGCTCAGAGCCCTGCGCAAGCGGCTCGCCGACGAGCAGCGCGTGCCGGCCTACGTGGTCTTCAGCGACGCCACCCTGGCCGAGATGGCGGCGCGCAAGCCGGCCACGGCGGAGGCGCTGCTCGAGGTGACCGGCGTGGGGCAGTCCAAGCTGCAGCGCTACGGCGACGCGTTCCTCGAGGTCATCGCCGCGGAAAGCTGGGGGTCGGAGCCCGGCGCGCTGCTCTGACGCGAGCGTTCGCTCGAGACGGTCGTGCGCGGAGATCCAGGTCGGCTCCTCGCCGACGCTGTTCCCCATGCTGCGCGGTCCTCGATGAGCTGATGGCGCAGACCACCCGCTCCAGTCCCACCAAGGTATGATGAGTATCGGAGCGCGCTCGGCCGACGGGTAGCGGCCGGCGCCATTGCCGGACACGGGGTCGTGGTCGGGATGAAGCTGGAGCGTCCAAAGTGCACCGTGCGTGACTGGGCACGGAGCGACAGGTCCGATCTCGTGCGGTTCGCCGACAACCGCAAGATCTGGCGCAACTTGACGCACATGTTCCCCTCCCCCTACACCGAGGCCGATGCGGACGCCTGGTTCTCCTCGCTGGAAGCCATGCCGGAGCCCACGAGCTGGGCCATCGAGGTCGAGGGGCAGTGCCGTCGGCGGCATCGGCCTCAGACCTCGGGGAAGGCGTCTTCGCACGCTCGGCCGACTTCGGCTACTGGCTGGGCGAGCCGCTACTGGGGCCGCGGCATCATGACCGAGGCGGCGCAGGCGGTGATCCCCGCGGTCATGGAGCACTTCGGGCTCTGCCGCCTCGAGGCCGCCATCTTCGCCTGGAACCCGGCCTCGATGCGCGTGCTCGAGCACTGCGGCTTCGTCCGCGAGGGCATCTCGCGAGCGAGCGTCTTCAAGGATGGCGAGCTCATCGACCGGGCCGTCTACGCGCTGGTCTTGCCGTGAAGAGGAGTGATGCACCCGAACCTCTATGAAGAGACAGCGGCGCTGTGCGACATGGACAACGGGAGGCCGTCGATCGCCGGCGATATCCAGTTCTACCTCGAGCTCATCGCGCCCGCGGAGAGTGTCCTCGAGGTCGGCTGCGGCACGGGCCGCGTCGCCCTGGAGTTGGCCGCACGCGGCAACCTCGTGACGGGCATCGATCTCTCCCCGTCCATGCTCAAGGAGTTCTGCTACAAGATCGCACACCGCCCGTCCGTGTCTCGCCGCCTGACGCTCGGCCAGATGGACATGCGCGACTTCGACCTCGGGCGCGACTTCGACTGGATCATCTTTCCGTTCCGTGTGTTCCAGGCTCTGACGTCCGATGAGGACCGCCGCCTCTGCCTGGCGTCGGCGCGGCGTCACATGCACGAGGATTCGCGGGCGGTCGTCACCTTGTTCAACCCCGACAGGTCGATCCTGGAAGGCTGGGGCAGCAAGGACGTCCTGGATTTCGAGAGCACGGACGAGGCGACCGGTCGCACGGTGAGACGCTTCCAGGACCAGCTTTGGCACGATGGCCAGCGGCAGATCATCGCCGCCACGACGAGGTACCAAGTCCATGACGGCGACGCTGTGCTGGAGACGCTCGTCGACGGACTCGAGCTCGGCTACCTGTATCCAGACCAGTGCGAGCAGCTCTTCGCCGCCTGCGGCCTGGCCGTCGTGGATGCCTACGGTGACTACGATCGCCGGCCGCTCCGCGCCGACGAGCAGATCGAGCAGATCTACGTCCTCAAGCGGCAAGCGCCGGCCAGGCCTTCCGCGGAACCCGAATGCTGATCCGTCGCATGGAAGAGAGCGACGTCGAGGCCGTCGTGGCGTTGTCGCTGGCCAACTACGACGGCATCATGGCGCAGCACCACACAGCCGGGATCCTCGCCGACTTCCGTGCGGACGTGACGCCCGAGTCCTTCCGCGAGACGATGGGCTGGAAGCAGGTCTTCGTCGCCGAGGAAGCAGGCGAAGTCGTCGCCACCGGCGCCTTGGCCGACTACGGCACCTCTGAGGAACCCAAGTACACGGTCTCGCAGTTCTACGTGCGCCCCGACCGTCACGCTCAGGGGATCGGGCGGCGCCTCTTGTCGCATCTCAGGCTTGCTGCTCTCCGGCGCGGTGCCTCCGCGCTCCACGTCCCCAGCAGTCGCAACGCGATCGGCTTCTACCGGCACGAAGGGTTCTCGGTGGACGCCGTCCAGCCCGACGCGGCGGTCGAGATCACGTGGATGACCGCGCCGCTCGTCGCCGAACAAGGCGGCTAGCCGCCTTCGCCGGCGAGGCCGCCGGCGTCGGTAGCGCTACCTGGCGGCGCTCAGCGGTAGCCGGCGGCCCGGAACAGCTCGGGGATCGACACGCACTTGTAGCCACGGGCGTGCATGCCGCTCAGGATGGACGGCAGCGCCGCGGCCGTCTGCCCGCGCAGGTGCATGACCACGATCGCGCCGGGGTGCAGATGCGACAGCACGCGCTGCGCGATGACGCCGGCGCCCGGGGAGCTCCAGTCGCGCGGGTCCACATCCCAGAGGATGATGCGCGTGAACCCGGCCGCGCTCGCGGCGGCGGCCGTCGTCGCGTTGTGGCTGCCGTAGGGCGGGCGGCAGTACGGCACCGGCGAGACGCCGGCCGCCTTCCACCACGGCGCCTCGCTGCTCACCCACTCGTGCAGCACCTGGGCGTAGCTCTGGCGCGTCATCTCGGTGTGCGTCCAGCCGTGCGACCCCATGGCGTCGCCGTAGGCCACCGTGCGGCGCGCGAGGGCACCGTTCACGAGCGGCCCGAGCGGGAAGAAGGTCGCGTGCGAGCGGTACCGCTTGAGCGTGCTGAGGATGCTCGCCCAGGCGGCGTTGTCGCCGCCGTCGTCGAAGGTGAGCGCCACCCGCTTGCCGGCAGCCGGCAAATGGAAGAAGACCCTGGCCGCCGCCGGCCGGTAGTCGCGGAAGCTCTGGCGCGCTCGTCACCGTGACGTTGCCGGCGGAGTCCGTGAGCGTCAGCGTCAGCCGATAGACGCCGGGCGTGAACGCCTGGTGATTGGCGCGGCGCGGCACCATCGTGACCTGGCGGGCGCCGGGGTCGCGCGTGACCGCGGCGAGCGCCGACGCCTTGTAGCCGTACTGGTCGGTCACGACGCCGGTGACGCGCACCGAGCCGGTCGCTTCGCGCAACGTGAAGAGGAAGTCCACCGACCGCATGCTGGTGACGACGGACGGTGAGACGCCGCGCCACGTGAAGCCCGGCGGCGTCGTGTCGATCTTGACGGTCACTGTCTGCTGCGCCTCCGTGTTGGGGATCGGAGCGTTGTCGACGGAGTAGAAGGCGATGGTGTGGACGCCGTCGTCGCTGTGGTTCTTGGGCGCCGGGATGACGACCTTGTCGCCCTGCGTCCAGGCGCCGGTGTCGACCTTGAAGTAGGTGGTGGGAGGCCCGGACTCGGCGTCGGTCGCCACGAGATGCACGGTGACCGCGGTGCGGTGCCACTGGTCGTCCGCGCCGGTGGCCACGGTCACAGGCGGAGTGACGTCGGTGCTCGACGGATCGGCGTGAGGGACGGCAGGAGAGGCGGCCGCGAGCGCCGACGCGGGCACGGGCGAACGAGCACCGCTCTTCCCCCGTCGCCGCGGCCGCGGCAGCGGTGAGGACGAGCGCCAGCGCGACCACGCTGATGACCACAGCAAGCTTGTGCATCGTGACCCCTCCGATCCTCCGAGGGCTCCATTGTACGGCGAGTCGGACGGCCGCTGCCGTCGGGGCCGGGCCGGCGTCACCGCCGTGGTAGCCTTGGGTGATGGACCTCCCCTTCTTCGTCACCGTCCCGCGCGGCATGGAGTCGCTGCTCGCGGGCGAGCTGCACGGCCTCGATACGCGCCACGTCAAGCAGGCGCGCGCCGGCGTGTCGCTTTCGTGCAGCCAGGAGACCGCCTACCGCATCTGCCTGTGGTCGCGCCTCGCCACGCGCGTCCTGCTGCCGCTCACGAGCGGGCCGGCCGGCGACAGCGACGAGCTCTACGCGACCGTACAGCGCATCTACTGGGACACCCACCTGCGCGTCGACGGGACGCTGGCCGTGGACTTCACCGGGACCAGCGACGCGATCCGCGACACGCGCTTCGGCGCCGTGCGCGTGAAGGACGCCATCGTCGACCAGTTCCGCGCGCGGCACGGCGACCGGCGCCCGTCGGTGGACGCCCGCGCGCCCGACGTGCGCGTCAACGCGCACCTGGCGCGCGGGCGCGTGACGATCTCGCTCGACCTGAGCGGCGACAGCCTGCACCGGCGCGGATACCGCACCGACCGGGTGCAGGTCGAGGCGCCGCTCAAGGAGAACCTCGCGGCGGCGATGCTGCTGTTCGCGGCGTGGCCGCAGGAGGCCGCCGCCGGAGGCAGCTTCATCGACCCGCTCTGCGGGTCGGGCACGCTGCCCATCGAGGCGGCCATGATCGCGGCCGACATCGCGCCCGGCCTGCTGCGCGCCGAGACGGCCGGGCAGCTTCGGCTTTGAGCGCTGGCTCGGCCGCGACGACGCGAAGTGGCATGAGATCTTGACGGAAGCGCGCGAGCGCAAAGGCGCCGGGCTGAGCCGCCTCAAGGCGGCGGCGCCCGGCCTCACGATCATGGGCCGCGACCACGACCCGCGCGCCGTCCCGGTGGCGCAGGCCTGCGTGAAGCGCGCCGGGCTCTCGGCCGTCGTCGACATCGCGCCCGGCGAGCTCGCCGGCCTCCGCGCGCCGGCGGCGCGCGGCCTGCTGGCCGCCAATGCACCGTACGGCGAGCGCCTCGGCAGGCGCGAGGAAGCCGAGGCCCTCACCCGGCTCCTCGGCGAGAAGCTGCGCGCCGGCTTCTCCGGCTGGCGCGCCACCGTCCTCACCGGCAGCCCGCAACAGGCGGAGATGGTCGGCCTGCCGGTCAAGCGCGACGCGGTGCTCCACAACGGCCCGATCCCCTGCACGCTGGCCTTCTTCGACGTAGACGACGACAGCCCGCAGGCCCGCGCCGCCGCCGCCCAAGCCGCCGCGTCGGCCGCCGCACGCGACGCCCGGGCGGCCGTGCGCACGTCGCCGCGCAAGCGCGCGGCCGAGGCGGCGCGCCGACCACGCCGCAGCGGCGACCGGGCCGCGCGAAGGCTCGCCGGCGCACGCCGGCATGCTCGGCGCCGGCGCGGAGCAGTTCGCCAACCGCCTCGTCAAGAACCAGCGGCGGCTCGGCAAGCAGCTCCGCCGCGACGGCATCACCTGCTACCGCCTCTACGACGCCGACCTGCCGGACTTCAACATGGTCGTCGACGTGTACGGCGACTGGGTGCACGTGCAGGAGTACGCGCCGCCGGCCGAGATCGACCTCGCCAAGGTGCGTCGCCGGCTCGAGGACGCGCTCGGCGTGATCTGCGCGGTGCTCGACCTTCCGCCGGAGCACGTGGTGCTCAAGGAGCGCCGCCGTCAGCGCGGGGCGGCGCAGTACGAGCGCCGGGCGACGCGCGGCGAGTTCCTCCGCGTCGAAGAGGACGACCTCGCCTACCTCGTCAACCTGCACGACTACCTCGACACCGGCCTCTTCGTCGACCAGCGCCTCACCCGCCGGCTGGTGCGCACGCTGGCCGGCGGGCGCCGCTTTCTCAACCTCTTCGCCTACACGGGGACGATGACCGTCAACGCGCTCACCGGCGGCTCACCGTCGTCGGCCACGGTCGACCTCTCGGGGACGTACCTGGACTGGGCGCGCCGCAACCTCGAGGCCAACGGGTTCACGGCGGAGGACGAGGATGCTGCGGGGGCCAACGGCGGCCGCGGAACTCCCTCCGGCGTCGCGCCGGCCGGCGGGGTGACAGTCGCCGGCGCCCCGGTCGGCGGGACGGCGCCGCACAGGCTCATCCGCGCCGACTGCCTGCAGTGGCTGGCCGAGGCGGAGGGTGAGTACGACCTCGTCTGGCTCGACCCACCGACGTTCTCCAACTCCAAGCGCATGGGCCGCGCCACCTTCGACGTGCAGCGCGACCACGCCGACCTGATCCGCATGACCGCGCGACGCCTCCTGGCGCCGGGCGGGATCATCCTGTTCGCCACCAACAAGCGCGGGTTCAAGCTCGACACCGGCCAGCTGGCCGGGCTCGTGGTCAAGGACCTCTCGCGCCCGACGCTGCCGTTCGACTGCACCCGCGCGGCTTCGCGCCACCACGTCTTCCGCCTCGAGCGCGGCTGACACAGGAGCGACGCGGAGGCGACCGCCGCGGATGCAGCCGCCGACCGCGGATGCAGCCGCCGACCGCGGCCGAACGCCAGAAGTGTCGCCCGGCAGGCCGCGGGTATACTCGTGGACCGATGACCGACGGCCCGCCCACAACCGCAGATCAGGCTCTCCACAGCGCGCGGACGGCTCCGTACGGCTCGTGGCGCTCCCCCATCACGGCGCGACTCATCGCGGAGTCGGGCATCGGGCTGGGGCTGGTGCGCGCGGCGGCGGATTCGCTGTTCTGGGTCGAGATGCGGCCCCTCGAGGACGGGCGCTACGTCGTCGTGCGGCGTGGGCCAGACGGCGCGATCGCCGACGTCACGCCCGCCGGCCGGAACTCGCGCACGCTCGTGCAGGAGTACGGCGGCGGCATGTACGCCGTGCACGCCGTCGGCGGCGGCTCGACGATGGTCGTCTGGAGCGAGCTCTCCGACCAGCGGCTCTACCGCGTGGACGTGCCGCGGACGGCTCCGTGAGCGAGCCGCGGCCCATCACTCCCGAGCCGGAGGCGCCCCGCGCCCTGCGGTACGCGGACGGGCGCGTCACGCCCGACGGCCTCACGCTGATCTGCGTGCGCGAGCGGCACGAGGGCGACGACGTCGTCAACGAGCTCGTCGCGCTCCCCACCGATGGCTCGGCGCCTCCGCGGGTGATCGCCGGCGGCCACGACTTCTACGGGGCGCCGCGGCTCAGCCCGGACGGGCGCCGCCTCGCCTGGCTCTGCTGGGACCACCCACAGATGCCGTGGGACGGTACGGAGCTGTGGGTGGCGGACGTCACGGCCGCCGGAGGCCTCGCCGCGGAGCGGCGCGTGGCCGGCGGCCCCTCCGAGAGCGTCCTGCAGCCGGACTGGAGCCCGAGCGGTCGCCTGCACTTCGTCAGCGACCGCTCCGGCTGGTGGAACCTGTACCGGCTCGACGAAGGCCCGCCCAGGCGGCTGGTACGACTGCCGCGGCGGCCGCAGCGCCGACGAGGAGCCGGCCACGCCGCTCGCCCCGATGCCGGCCGAGTTCGCCAAGCCGTCCTGGGTCTTCGGCATGCAGAACTACGGCTTCCTCCCGGACGGGCGCATCGTCGCCTACTACAGCAGCGACGGCGCCGACGGCATCGGGCTGATCGACGGAGTGTCGACCGACAGGACTGACGACGCTCCGGTCGCTGGGACTGGCGTCCTTGCGCCCCTCGACTGCCCGCTGACGACCTTCGCTTCGCTCGCGGTGCATCGGCGGCGATGTCGCGGTCATCGCCGGCGGCGCGGCAAGAGCGGCCGCGGTGCTGCTGCTCGACCCGCGGACCGGCGCCCTGACCGAGGTGCGCCGCAGCAAGACCGTGGACGTGGAGCCGGCGTACCTGTCGGCGCCCGAGCCGATCGAGTTCCCGACGGAGTACGAGCCCGGGAGCATCACCGGCCCGCTGGCCGAGGAGCTCGCCGGCGCGGGGGCGCCGCTCACGGCGCATGCCCTGTACTATCCGCCGGCCAACGCGGACTTCGACGGGCCGGCGGACGAGCGGCCGCCGCTGCTGGTGATGAGCCACGGCGGCCCCACGGCGGCGCACGAGACGCTCCTCAGCATGGAGATCCAGTTCTGGACGTCGCGCGGTATCGCCATCGTGGACGTCAACTACGGCGGCTCCAGCGGCTATGGGCGCGCCTACCGCGATCGGTTGCGGGGCAACTGGGGCGTCGTCGACACCGTCGACTGCATCAACGCCGCCGCCTACCTCGCGAAGCGCGGCGACGTCGACCCGGCGCGCCTCGCCATCCAGGGCGGGAGCGCCGGCGGGTACACGACGCTCAACGCGCTCACGCGCCACCGCTTCTTCCACGCCGGCGCCTCCTACTTCGGCCTCGCCGACCTCGAGGCGTTCGCCTCCGGCGGCACGCACAAGTTCGAGTCGCGCTACCTCGACGGCCTCGTGGGCCCATACCCGGAGCGCGCGGACGTGTACAGGGAGCGCTCGCCGATCAACCACGTGGCCGGCATCTCCTGCCCGGTGATCGTGCTGCAGGGACTCGAGGACGCCATCGTGCCGCCGGTGCAGGCGGAGATCATCGTCGCGGCGCTGGCGGAGAAGGGCCTGCCCTACGCCTACCTCGCCTTCGAGGGCGAGCAGCACGGTTTCCGCAAGGCGGAGAACATCGTGCGCGCGCAGGAGGCGGAGCTGTACTTCTACGGGCGCGTCTTCGGCTTCACGCCGGCCGACGAGATCGAGCCCGTCCAGATCGAGAACCTCGACTGACGGGGCGGGCGGCTCTTCCGGCCGCCCGCCCCGTCGTCACACTCCTGTTCTGTGCAGCGGCCGGGGCGCCGACTGGCGCCCGCCCCGGCCGTCTCGCATGCCCCTACTTCTGGTTGTGTCTGCCCGGGTAGACCACCAGGAAGTGCCACTTGCCGGCCCTCCGGTTGCCCGCCGGATCCACGGCCACGACGCGCCAGCTGTAGGTGCCGGTATGCAGGCGGCAGTGCCACGCGGCGACGAGGCGACGTCCGGTCGGCTGCATGCCGAGCTGCTTGGTGGCCACGTGCCTGTGGTAGCGAGTGATCACCAGCTTCGCCTTGAGGCTGTGGACGACCTTGTCGCCGAGCCGGTACGCGAAGCGCGCGAAGCCGCCGCTCCAGGCGTGGGCCCGGCCGATGTCGCGGACCGTCGGCTTGGTCTTGTCGATGCGCACCTGGCACGTCTTGGGCGCCTCGACGTTGCCGGCGGCGTCGGCCGAGCGGTACTCGATCGTCGTGATGCCCTGGCGCTTGATCTTCACGCTCACGCCCTTGACCCAGGCGCCGGACCCCACGCGGTACTCGGTGTAGGCGACGGGCGCCCCGCCTTCGGCGGGCGTCGCCACGAAGCTGAGCTTCACCGAACGCCGCACCCACTTCGCGGGCAGACCCTTGACCTTGGTCGTCGGCGGGGCCAGCGGGTGGCTCAGGATCATGCCGCCGGCGCCCACGGCCCAGGCGCGGCCGTTGGCAGAGGCGTCGATCCCTAGGAGGTACGAGTTGCTCCAGGCGCCGCCGTCCTGCGCCCATGTGGCGCCTCCGTCGTGGGTCACCAGGATCGTAGAGACCTGACTGAGGAACCTGGAGCCGCGGCTCCCGGCGCTGGCGTCACGGAGCGCTCCCGAGGTGCCGATCGCCCAGCCGGTGTCCTTGTCGATGAACCGTACCCCGTCGAGCTCGCTGAGCATCGTGCCCGCGGGGGTGAGCGTCGGCATGCTCTCCGCGGTCCACGTGGCGCCGCCGTTGCCCGTGGCCAGGATCACCGGAGTATCGCTGGAAGTATCCAGGCCCACCGCCCAGCCGTGCTGAGCGTCGGCGAACGAGACCCCGCGGAACCTGATGGTGGATGCGAGGCCCGTGGCTTGGGAGCTCCACGTGGCGCCGCCGTCGGTCGTGTGCAGGATCACGGCGTCGTCGCCCACGGCCCAGCCGTCGGCGGCGTCGGGGAAGCTGACGGCGCTGAGCACGCCGGCGACCGCCGGCATCGTGGTCGGCGCCCGCCATGTCGCACCCCCGTCCGCGGTGCGCACGATCGTGCCTGTTTCGCCGACTGCCCAGCCGGTCTTGGCGTCGAAGAAGTCCACAGCGTGGAGCGGAGCGACGCCATCGAGAGCGGCCTGCGTCCACGTCGTCCCACCGTTGGCGGTGGCGCACACGGCCGCCACGTAGCTGGAGCCGGTCCAGATGTCGCCCACCGCCCAGCCATGCTGAAGATCGACGAAGTCCACTCCGTACAGCTCGCAGTCGGCGGGGAGCTTGGGCTGCGCCGCCCAGGTCGCGCCCCCGTCGCTGGTGGCGGCGATCAACGCGTAGCCGTCGCTGTCGGATCCGACCGCCCAGCCGTGCTTGCTGTCGACGCTGCTCACCGCAGCGAAAGGAGCGCCGGTGAGCGGACCGCGGTAGGTCCAGGTGACGCCATCGGAGCTCGTCTGGATGTTGCCGGCGTCGCCGACGGCGCAGAGAGCACCCGCCGTTCCGCTCGCCGTCACTGCGCTCAGCCCGAAGTCGTTCGCGCTCTGGCCTTGCTGCCACGTCCAGTCATCCACTGTGACAACGCCGTGTGGTGCTTGGGTGTTGCCGGTGGCGGAGCCGCGCACGACTTCGCCGTCCCGGCTCACGGCCACGGCGCTCGTCGCGCTCGTGAACGCCACGGAATCGAGCTCGGGAAGTCCAAAGCCGGTGACCGTCGGCTGGAGCACCCAGGTGCCGTCGCCGTCGCCGCCGCCGCCGTCGCTGGTCGTGAAGACGGCGCCGCTGCCTGAGCCATAGTCGTAGCCGACGGCCCACGCGTGAAGCCCGTCGCCGGAGACGGCGATGTCGTAGAGGTAGGCTGAGGTCGCGTCGGGGGACTGGTCCAGCCAGGTGGTGCCTCCGTCGGTAGTCGCGACGATGAGGGGATTCTCGGTACCCGACCAGTCCTCCCCCGCGACCCAGCAGTGACTGCCATCCGAGGCGGCGATGCCGTTGAAGGTAGAGCTCGTCAGGCCGTGCGCCTGGTACTCATCGAAGACCAGATGCCACGTTGCCCCGCCGTCATTGCTCTCGAGCACGCAGGCCGCCGAGTACGAGGTCGAACCCGTGTTCACATACAGCTCGCCGCATGCCCAGGCATGCGTAGTGCTCGTGAACGCGATGTCGTTGAGCCAGAGGTCCTGCAGGCCCGGGTAGGAGCCGGCGATCTGGTCGTACGCGTCGACGCCGGTCCAGGTGGCGCCTCCGTCGTGGCTGTAGGCGACGCCCGGCTGCCCGGCGGAGTAGCTGTCGCCGACGATGCAGATGCTGGCGCTGGACCCGCCGCCCCAGCTGCTCATGCCACCGATATTCGCACCACGCGCGCTGCCCCGGCTGACGAGGCCGAGGCCATTTGCCAGCGGCAGGCCGCTGCGCGTCTGCCAGGTCGCGCCGCCGTCGGCGGTGACCAGCAGGTCGGGGTTCCCCAAGGCGATGCCGTCGCCGCGGGGCGCAGGATCGGAGGTCGCGGCACGCGACCCCTTCACGGCGCCGAACCCGCCGCCGGCCGCCCAGCCGTGAGCGGCGTCGGTGAACGTGACGGCGCCGAGGAAGTCGCTGGTAGGCAGCGGCTGCTGCAGCTGCCAGGAAACGATGGCGTCGGGCGCGAAGGTCGCCACCAGCGTGTGGCCGGCGGTCACGTTGGTGAACGTGTAGGACGTGACCGCGCCTACGGAGGCGCCGTCGACGCGCACGTCCGCCACGTGGTAGTTGGTGGCGGCCGTGATCGCGAAGGTCGCGTTGGAGCCGGTCGTCACCGTCTGGGCGATGGCCGGGCTGACCGTGCCGTTGAGGCCGGTGAACGGGACGATGTCGTAGGTCGCCGCCCGCGCCACGCCGGCGCCGGCGAACGACAGCAGCAGCAAGAGGGTCAGGAGGGCGGCGAGGGCGAAGCACCATCGCCTTGCCCGCGTGGCCGGACTGTCCGGGCGTTCGTCTCGGGCAGACCGGGAACGATGGACGAGGACCTGCGACATTGACTGCTCCTTTGAGTCGGCTCCCGGACGGCCCCCCGGTCGTCCGTATCATGCATCCCGCGCCCGATCTGAAGAGGGCGTGATCTGGCACCAGTCTTCGCGGTCGGGGTCACGTCGACCTGCCTCATTCGGTCGACCGCCCCGTCCGGCCGGCCTGTGTCATCGGGCCGGCCGTCTTGTCACACTGACTTCGGGTTGAGCACGACCTCGAACCCGTAGCCCCCGGCCTCGGCGACGCCGCGCAACGCGTTGCGCACCGCGGCGTAGTCCCACGCGTAGTCGTAGTCCTTGCCGAACAGCCGCGAGACCTCCTCGATCGAGCCGGAGCGCTCCTTGCCGCCGGTCTTGTAGGTGCCGGCGGAGAAGCCGACGCCGGGCGCGAAGTCGTCGCCGCCGCTCGAGACGCCGGAGCCCTTCTCGATCAGCATCTCCCAGAAGCGGACCATGCGCGCGCCGTCGTCGACGCGCGCTTTGCACTTGTAGGTCAGCTTCTTCTTGCTGAGGAACGCCTTGCGCTCGGCCAGCACGGCCTCGCCGGCGAGGGTGCCATCCTTCTGTGGCTGGAGCACCACCGGCGAGGTGGCGCTGGCGGCGATCAGATCATCCTGCATCGACATGTCTCTCCTTTGGTTGCCCCAGACACCTATCGGCGGGAGACGGCCGGCAACTTGAGTCCGCGGGCGGCGCCCGCAGGGCTGGCGTATACTGCTGCGCATGTCGCGACGGACCCGCATCACGATCACGGCCGCGCTGGCGCTCGCGCTTTGCGCGAGCCTGATCGCGGCCGTCGCCATCGCGTCGGCGTCGGGCGCCGGCGCCTCGTCCACTTCCGCGAGCGCCGCGGCGGCCCGCTCCGTCGCGCCGCGGCCCCCGATCACGCAGAAGTACGTCGCCTTCGGGGCAAGACGCAAAGCCGAGACCGCCGCCTACAACAAGCGCCACTACGGTCAGAACACCTACGTGCTCTCCAACCCCCACGTCGTCGTGCTGCACTTCACGGCCGGCTCGAACTGGATGAGCGCCTGGAACACGTTCAACGCCGACTCGAAGTACCAGTCCACGCCGGGCCTGTGGGAGTACCCGGGCACATCGGCGCACTTCATCGTCTGCAAGGACGGCACCATCATCCAGTGCTTGCCGCTCAACCTGCGCGGGCGTCACGCCATCGGCATGAACTGGACCGCGATCGGCATCGAGATCGTGCAGGAGGTGCCCTCGGGCAAGAGCGGGCACTGGGCGGACCAGCAGATCCTCAAACGGCCCAAGCAGATCGACGCGGCGCTCAAGCTGGTGCGGTATCTCCAGGGCCGCTTCAAGATCAAGACCAGCAACGTCATCGGCCACGCGATGGCCAACAGCTCCCCGTACTTCGTGGAGCACATGAAGAACACGTCCAACCACACCGGCGACTGGATCAAGCAGGACGTGCTGCAGTTCCGCGCCCGCCTCTAGGCGGGTCGTCCCGGCCGGGCGTAGACTTGCCCCATGGGCATCCGTCTCGACGGCATCCATTTCCTCGTCACCTACCGCTGCACGTACGCCTGCGACCACTGCTTCGTATGGGGGTCGCCGGACGCCGACGGCGCGATGACCCTCGCCCAACTGACGCAGGTCATCGACGAGGCGGCGGCGTGCGGCGTCGGCACCGTCTACTTCGAGGGCGGCGAGCCCACGCTCGCGTATCCGGTGGTGCTCGCGGCGGCGAAGCACGCCCGCGAGCGCCATCTTGAGTGGGGCATGGTCAGCAACTGCTTCTGGGCGACGTCGCCCGAGGACGCTCGCCTCTGGCTCGAGCCGTTCGTCGAGCTCGGCATCAGCGACCTTTCGCTCTCCTCCTACGCCTACTTCGTCGAGGACGCCGACGAGGACCGCCTGCGCAACGCCGTCGTGGCGGCCCGGGACCTCGGACTCCCGATGGGCGTGCTCGAGGTCGGAGCGGCCGCCTGCCTCGACGTGCCCGGGCTCTGCCTCGGCGAGGACGTCGGCGAGATCATGTGCAAGGGCAGGGCGGCCGTCGAGCTCGGCCCCGGCCGAGCGGCGCGGCCGCCCGAGACGCTCGTCTCCTGCCCCTTTGAGGACTTCGCCGATCCCGGCCGCGTCCACATCGGCTGCGACGGCGAGCTGCAGATCTGCCAGGGCGTCAGCGCCGGCAACGTCTTCCGGGCCGGCGGCCTCGCGGCCGCGCTCGACGCGTACGATCCTGCTTCGCGGCCAGTCATCAGAGAGATCCACGCCGGCGGCCCCTGGGCGCTCGCGCAGCAGTACGACCACACCCCCGCGCGCGAGCTGTACGCCGACGAATGTCACCTGTGCTACGAAGTCCGCAGCGCCCTGCGCGCGAGAGTCCCGGAGGTGCTCGCGCCGGCGCAATGCTACGGCCAATCGACATAGGAGGTGGGGGCGATGCCTTCCGAGTGTGAACGGTTCTGGGAGAGCGGTGCATACGCGGTGGTGGGGCACCAGGGGAGCAAGAAGGCCTTCCCCAAGATCACGTACGAGGCGCTCAAGCAGCGCGGCAAGACCGTCTACCCAATCGACCCGGGAAGCGGGGACGTCGCGGGCGACAAGGCGTACCCGGACTTCACCACCCTGCCCTCACCGGTCGAGGCGGCCGTGCTCGAGCTGCCCAAGGAAGAGACCGCCGGCTGGGTCGCCAAGGCAGCCGACGCCGGCGTCAAGCAGATCTGGATCCACCAGATGACCGACACGCCCGAGGCGCTGGCCGAGGCGGAGAAGCGCGGCCTCAAGGTCATCACCGGCCACTGCGCGGTGATGTACAACAAGCCGGGCTTCAGCGCCCATGCGCCCCATCGCTGGATCTGGAAGCTCGTCGGCAAGTTCTGACCCGGTCCGCCCCCTGAAGCCGAGGCGCGTCCGCAGGCGGTTCCTACGCGGGTCCGCGCGCGCGTCGGCCTGGCTCGCCGCGCTCGCCGTCGTGGCGGTCGCCTCGGGCGCGGCCGCGACCGCGACGAGCGCCGAGCCGCGCCTGCCGGAGCGCGGCGCCCCGCGTGCGACCCGCGCCACGCGCGCCGTCGCGGTGCCGCCGACTGCAGCAGCAGCCGCAGCCAGACACATGTACCCCGGCTACACCCCGTACGCGCGTCTCGGCCGCCTCCTCAAGCAGATCGATCGGCGGAGCGCGCGCGTCTCGGTGCGCGTGTTCGGCCGCTCCGCCGGGGGCCGGCCGCTGTGGCTGGTGACGGTCCAGCGGCCCTGGGAGTCCCAGGCCGCCAAGGCGCGATGGCTCCGCTTCGTCCGTCTCGAACTTCAGGATCCTGCCGCCGCCCTGGCCATGCTCCGGCAGGGCGGCGACCTGCGCGTGCCGGTGTTCATCGATTGCAGCATCCACGGCGACGAGGTCACCGGCGTCGACGCAGGCCTGCGCCTGCTTCGCCGGCTCGCCTTCGCCCACGACGCGGCCACCGAGCGCATCCTGCGGAGCGACGTGATCCTCATCAACGCCTGCGCCAACCCGGACGGGCGCGTGGCCGGCACGCGCGAGAACGCGAACGGCTTCGACCTCAACCGCGACTTCGTGACGCAATCTCAGCCGGAGACCAGGGCGCTGGTGGGGCTCCTCAAGAAATGGCACCCCACGGTCTTTGAGGACCTGCACGGCTACTACGACCCGCTCATGATCCTCGATCCGAGCACGGCGCCCCACGACCCCAACTACGACTGGGACCTCGCGATCCGCGACGCCCTGCCGCTGGCCAGGGCGCAGAAGCGCCTCATCCGCACCCGCACGCACGTGCGCGCCGAGATCGCCTATACCGACCAGCGCCAGATCTCGGCCGTCCTCGGCTACCCCTTCGTCTTCGAGGACTACGAGCCGTTCTACGCGCCGCAGACGGCGATGTTCTACGGCCTCGTCGCACAGACGCTGGAGACGTCGACTCGCTCGGCGGCGGGCGTCAGCGCCCACTACTACGCCGTGTGGGAGGCGGCGAGCTACGCGGCCGCTCACCGCGCGAGGCTGCTGCGCGATCAGCTCGCGCGGTACCTGCGCGCCGAGAGCGGCGCTTCCCAGCCGGTCTCGGCCGACGTCCCCGCGCCGCTCACGTTCCCGTTCGCCTACGTGATCCCGGTCGACCCGGCGCTGCAGAAGAGCCCGGACGAGGCGCGCAAGGCCGTGCGGCTGCTGCTCCGCGACGGCATCCGCGTGGAGCGCGCCACGGCGCCGTTCAGCGCGCCGGCGCCGGGCGCGGCGGCCGGCGTGGCCGGCGCCGCGAGCGCGCCGGCCACGTACCCCGCCGGCACGTACATCGTTCCCCTTCGCCAGCCGCTGCGCGGACTCGCCAACGCGCTCCTCTGGCACGGGCAGGACATGAGCTCGGCGACGGCCGACGTCTACGACTCGATGGCCTGGCAACTGCCGGAGAACTGGGGCTTCGACCGCGCCGTGGCAAGTGCGCCGGTCGCCTACTCGGCGGCACCGGCCGCGGACGCCCCCGACCCCGCCGGGTCCGTCACCGGCCTCGGGCCGGACTACGTCCTGCCCGAGGCGTCCAACGCAGCCGTGGGCGCGGCCAATGCGATACCGGAGGGCATCGGCGTCTCGCGCGTCACGGCGCCCGGCCCGCTCCCACTCGGCGCGTTCGTCGTCCACGCTCCCGAGCCGGGGCAGCGCGCGGCACTCCAGCGGGTCGCGCGCGACTTCTCGGTGTCGTTCACGACCGTCGATGCCGCCGGCGCCACGCTGCGGACGCTCCGCCGGCCCAAGGTGGCCGTGTACTACGACGGGGCGGCACGCTTCGCCCTGCGGAGCATGGCGCTCGACGCCACCGTGATCCACGGCTTCGAGCATCTCGCCCGCTACGACGTACTGGTGCTCGACGACGCCAACGCCGACGGCCTCAGCGCGGCCAGGCAGGCCGCGATCCGCGCCTGGGTCGCGGCCGGAGGTGTCTACATCGCCAACGGACCGTACGCGTACATCCCCGGCCTCCTCGACGTGACCGTGAACGGCGGACCACAATGGAGCACCGACGACCCGTCCTCGTACACCAACGTGCTGGCCCTCACCGAGTACCGGCCGGGCAGCCTCATCGCGGCCGGGATGGGCTCATCAGGGTCGACGTTCGCCTTCCCGCCGGCGTGGTTCACGGACCTGGGCGCCGGCGTGAGTGTGGACGCGACCTACGCGGACCAGTTCTTCCAGGCCGGGTGGTGGGCGGCGACGCCGTTGCCCTCGGCCGCCGCGGGACAGGCCGTGATCGTCCACGGAGCGTACGGCGCCGGCTGGGTCACGTACTTCGGGCCGTCGCCGGTGTTCCGCGCCGGCACCGACGGCACGTTCCGGCTGCTGGCCAACGCGATCTTCACCGGTATGGCTGGTGCAGAGACGAACCTGCCTTGAGGCCAGCGCATCCAGCTGAAGACGGTGCGGTGTCGGCGGACTGACCTCCCGGGGACAAGCGCTTTGCCTTGTTGCTCAGCGCGCGGCACCAGATGCAGCATGACATGCGGCACCTCGCGCGGCATCAGATTCGGTGCCACATTCGGTACCGGATTCGGTGCCGAATCTGGTGCCACGCCATCGCGACACCAGGTGGCTCCCTTCGTCTCGTCACGGTGAGGCGAAATGCGGTGGGGGCGGCTACCACGGGCGCGCTGCGGCCAGGGGCCAGATGCGCGCTGGGTCAGCGGCCGCGGGCGCGCGGCTCACGCGATCGGGCAAGGCCTGAGGCGGCGCGGGTCCCGGCCCTAGTCGACGACGCCGTCGGCGGCCGGGACGTCGCCCGGTTGCGGCGGCACGGCGTCCTCGGGGAGGCCGCGGACGTGCTCGAGAGCACGTTCGGCCGCGGCCGCTCCCTCGCGCAGGCAGTCGCCGATGCCGATGCCGTGGTAGGCGCCGCCGGCGAGCTCGATGCCCGGCACTCTCGCGACGCCGGCCTCGATCTTCTCGACCAGCTGGGCGTGGTTGAGGCGGTACTGCGGCATGCCCTTGGGCCAGCGGAAGATCTGCACCAGCTCGGGGTCGGCCGAGATGCCCATGATCTGACGCAGCTCGGCGCGCACGACCTTGGTCATCTCCTCGTCATCGAGCTGGGCGGCCGCCTCGATGCCGGCGCGGCCGAGGAAGCTGCGCAGCAGGACGTGGCCGTCGGGCGCACGTCCCTGGAACTTGCTCGAGCTCCAGGTGGTGGCCATCACGGGGCGGCCCTCGGCGCGCGGGACGACGAAGCCGAAACCCTTGAGATCGTGCGCCACCTGGTCGCGGCGGAAGGCCACGGACGCGGTCGCCGTGGTGACGTACTCGATCGACGAGAGATCGGCAGCCGGGAGCGGGGCGACCGGGCGCAGCAGCTCGCCACTCGCCCAGGCCGGCGTGGCCAGCACGACGGCATCGGCGACCATACGGGTGCCATCGGCCAGCTGGAGGGCGTAGGCGCCGGAATCGCCGGAGGCGCCGCAGCCGGCGCCGCACGGCGCCATCGCGGTGACCGCCGCGCCGCCATGCAGACGCTCCGCCGGCAGCGAAGCGACGATGGCGTCGCTGAGATCCTGCAGGCCGCCCTTGAACGAGTAGAAGTAGGAGTGCGGACCGCCCGATCCGGCGCCGGCCGAAGCCGTCGCGCCGCCGGTCGCGCCGCCGCGAGCGGCGCCGCCACCAGTCCCGCCGCCCGCGGCGGCCGCCTTCTGCCGCGCCTTGCGACGCTTGAGCATCGCCAGGATCAGGCTGCGGTGTTGCTGTTCCATGTCGAGGAACATCGGGAAGGTGGCGCGCACGCTCATCTGCTCGGGGTCGCCGGCGTGGATGCCGGCGACGATCGGCTCGGCGATGCGCGCCAGCGCCTCGCGGCCGAGGCGCCGGCGCACGAAGTCGCCGAGGCTCTCGTCGGCGGCCCCGCTCACGGCCGCGCCGCCGCGCGGCAGCAGCAGATCCATCCCCATGCGCAGCTTGCCCGGCCAGCTTATGAGGCTGCTGAGGGCGAACGGCACCATGCGAGTCGGGACCATGAGGATGATGCCTTCCGGCAGTTCGTGCAGACGCCCGCGTGCGTAGACGAAGCTCTTGCGGATGTCCTCGTTGGACTCGGCGAAGCGGTCGCCGATACCGAGCTCGCGCGCGAGCTTGATCGGCCATGGCTTCTCGATGATGGCCGAGTCCGGGCCTCCCTCCACGACGAAGCCGTCGCGGCGCACCGTGTGGACCTTGCCACCGAAGCGCCGCTCGTCCTCGTAGAGGTGCCAGTCGACGGACGAGTCCGCGGCGCGCGCGTCTTCGAGGACGCGCGCCGCCCCCAGGCCGGCCATGCCGCCGCCGACGATCGCGATGCGCAAGAGCCGGGCGCCGCCTTCCCGCGGCCGCGCGCCGTCGTCCCGCGGCGCGGCGCCGCCTTCTGCCGCCCGCGCCACGGCGCTCACCCGTGCTTGTGCGGGCCGTCGGGCCGGTGCAGCTGGTGCTCGACCGGGCGCCGCGCCAGGTACTCGATGACGACCTCGGCGAGCGCGTCGATGAACGGCGGCGAGTCGTTGGGCGCCGCCGAGCGCCGGTACTCCATCCCCAGCGACTCGACCTGGTCACGCAGCATGATGTCGAGGTCGTACAGCGTCTCGACGTTGTCGCTCACGAAGCCGACGGGCACCACGAGGATCTTCTTCCACCCGTCGGCCGCGATCGTGCGCACCATGTCGTCGACCTCGGGCTCGAGCCATTCGCCGCCGCCACGGCCCTTGCTCTGGAAGGCGAAGCGCCAGTCGCCGGGCATGACGGCGGGGACGAGCTGCGAGATCGTCTGCTGGAGCTGTTCCACGTAGGGGTCGCCCTCGGCCACAGTCTCGAGCGGGACGTTGTGGGCCGTGAAGAGCACGACCCATTCGTTCACGTCGCAGCCGTCGAGCGCCTCGGCGACGCGGCGGCTGATCGCCTGGACGAAGCCGCGCTCCGCGTACCAGCCCTCGACCAGCGGGATGGGCCGGCCGTCGTTGAGCTTGCCGCCGGCCTCCGTGGCCTGGGCGACGTCGAGCGCCTCGCGGTACTTGCCGCTCGTGAGGCGCGACGAGAACGGGCTGAGCGGGACGGCGAGCACCTCGCGCGCGTCCAGCTCCTCGAGGCACTCGGCCACCGTCGGGTGCGCGTACAGAAAGCCGGGACGCACGCGGATCGGGAAAGCGAGTTCCTGCACGAGGCGCGCCTGCAGGGCTCGGGCCTGGCGGGCCGTGATGTCCGGGAGCGGCGAGGCGCCGCCGATGAGCCTGTAGCGCTCCTCGACGACCTTGAGTGTCTCCGGAGTGGGCGCGCGACCGGTCATGCGCACCAGGAAGTCGGTGATCGACTCGGGGGTCCCCGGCGCACCGAAGGCGAGCAGGGCCACGTCGACGAAGCTCTCGGTCATGAGCCGCGCCCGCCTTTCAGATTGGCGCGGACGACAGCCGGTGCACGGCGTCGACCAGGTATTTGACGTTGTCGGGCGGCGTCTGCGGGACGAGGCCGTGCCCCAGGTTGAAGATGTGACCGGGGCGGCCGGCGGCGCGCGCGACGACGTCGGCCACGCGCGCCTCGATCGCCTTGGGCGGTCCGAGCAGCGCGATCGGGTCGAGGTTGCCCTGCAGAGCCACGTCGCCGAGCTGGTCCCAGGCGCGGTCGAGCTCGATGCGCCAATCCACGCCGATAACCTCGCTGCCGGCCTTGGCCACGTGGTGGAGCATCGCCGAGGCGCCGTTGCCGAAGTAGATCACCGGCGCCCCATGACCCTTGACCTTGTCGATCACGTAGCGCACGTGCGGCAGCACGAGGAGCTCGTAGTCGTATGGCCCGAGCCAGCCGACCCAGGAGTCAAAGAGCTGGACGACCTGGGCGCCGGCGGCGATCTGCGCCAGCAGGTAGTCCACGACCACATCAGAGATGATGCTCATCAGGCGGCCGAAGCCGACCGGGTCGTCGTACATGAACGACTTGACGTGTGTGTAGTTGCGCGAGTGCCCGCCCTCGACGATATAGCTCGCCAGTGTGAACGGCGCGCCGGAGAACCCGATCAGCGGCGCCGTGCCGGCGAGCTCGTGGCGCACGAGCCGGATAGCGTCCATCACATACTGGAGGTCGTCCGCGGCGTGGATGCCGTGCACGCCCTCCAGGTCGCGGGCGTTGCGGACGGGCCTCTGGATCACGGGCCCGTCCTCGGCCGTGAAGTGGAAGCCGATGCCCATCGGCTCGAGCGGCAGCAGGATGTCGGCGAAGATGATCGCCGCGTCGAGCTCGAAGCGCCGCAAGGGCTGCAGAGTGACCTCCGCCGCGATGTCCGGCCGCATGCACATCTCGACGAACGTCATCTTCTCGCGGATGGCCCGGTACTCGGGCAGGTAGCGTCCCGCCTGACGCATCAGCCACACGGGCGTCGCGTCGACGGGCTTGCGGGCGCAGGCATCGAGAAGGCGCATCGTCATCCCTTGGTCGGGCGGGCGGACCGTTTCGTCGGGCGTGTCATTGTAGCAAACGGGAGCCCGCAGGCTCCCGTGGGGTCGTCAGCGCCAGGCCGGCCGCGGTTCACTCCACCGGCCTGTATCCCTCGCCGAGCACCGCCTTGCGGCACATGTGGCACACGGTCAGCGTGTCGTCGCACGATTGTGGCGAGACCATGTGGTAACGCAACGCGCGGGCAGTGAGTTTGCAGCCGCAGAGGGCGCAGGTCGTGCTGTCGATGGAGCGCACGTTCGACTGGCCAGGTTCAAGTACCGGCGGAGGCGTATCGTCGGCGGCCGGTGACTTCGGCAGTGGGTGGACTTGACCCATGGGTCCTCCCGTTGACGAAGCGGCTTGCGGCTCCCCGGGCGGGGGCGCGGAGCCGTGTGGTGGTACCAAAAGTATGACCGCGCGGGTGGCATTCATAACGTGTCGCGCGTCACCACGCGAAGTCCAGCCCCGGCTGAGCCCCCTTATCCGCGCCGACAGTTATATAAGCATCTGCGATTTGCAGGAATAGTGTTGCTTATAGATAATGCCAGGTAGTCGGCTACAGCGAGGATGTCCATGACGAAGAACTTCACCAAGACTCCAGACGTGCCGCGCATCGAGAAGGGCGTCACGCTGTTCCGCAGCTGCCTGGTGTCGGCCGAGTACCCGGGCGTCGAGTCATCCACCAAGTGGCTCTTCGAACGGTTCGGGATCGAGTACACGGTCAACCCCGACCAGACCTGTTGTACCGGCCTGGGCTACTACTCCGACCTCATGCCCATCCAGACCACCGTCGGCATCGCGGCGCGCAACGCCTGCGTCGTGGTCGACGACGAGCATCCCGTCATGAGCTACCTTTGCTCCACCTGCTACGCGATCAACAAGAAGGCGCGCAACATCCTCGACGTGCCGGCGTACCGCGAGCAGACGAACGCCGTGCTGGACAAGATCGGCCGCGAGTACGACGACCGCATCGCCTCCACGGTCCAGCACAAGCACACCCTGGAGATCCTCTGGGGCGCCCACGACAGCGTGCCCCAGCTCATCCGCCGACGGCTGGACGGCATCAAGGTCGCCACCCACCCCGCCTGCCACTACTGCAAGGTCTTTCCGGACGAGACGCTCGGGAACAACGAGAACTTCATGGTGCCGGAGGAGATGCTCATCCCGGCCGGCGTCGTCTGCACCGGCGCCTACAACGAGAAGCAGACCCACTGTGGCGCCGGCTTCCGCCAGCGATTCGTCAACCCGTCGATCTCGGTGGGCGTGACGCAGAAGAAGCTACGCCGGCTGGCGGAGGAGAAGATCGACGTCCTCGTGCACATGTGCCCCAACTGCCACGTCCAGTTCGACCGTTTCAGCGACATCATCTCCGCGGGATTCGGTGAGGAGTACCCGTTCGTGCACCTGCACGTGCAGCAGCTCCTGGCGCTGGCGCTGGGCGCCGACCCCGAGAAGGTGGTCGGCATCCAGTCGCACTCCCAGGATGTCGAGCCGTTCCTCGAGCGCATCGGCGCCCGCAACAAGGAGGTCGTGGGATGAGGGCCGGCGTCTTCCTCTGCCAGTGCGGCGGCAATATCAGCGGCGTCATCGACCTCGAACCGCTGGCCGAGCACGTGCGTTCTCTCGACGGCGTTGTCGAGGTGAACATCAACCAGTTCATGTGCGGCACAGAAGGGCGTGCCATGATCGAGAAGGCCGTCGAGGAGCGCGGCCTCGACCACTTCGTCATCGCCTCGTGCTCGCCGCGCTTCCAGGGCCCCACCTTCGAGCGCATCGCCCGCGAGCTGCGCCTGGGCGAGAACGCCGTCGCCTTCGGCAACATCCGTGAGGGCTGCTCGTACGTGCACGCGCAGGAGCCGGAGCGCGCCCAGGTCAAGGCGAAGAAGATCGTCGAAGGCGCCGTCGCCCGCCTGCACCACATGAGCGACCTGCCGCGCCGCCGCACCTTCCTCAACCGCTCCGTGCTCGTGGTCGGCGGCGGCATCGCCGGCATGTCCGCCGCCGAGGAGCTCGCCGCCGCGGGCATCGAGGTCCACCTCGTGGAGCGGCAGCAGAGCATCGGCGGCTACATGGCCCGGCTCAGCAAGACCTTCCCGACCGAGGACTGCGCGATGTGCTCGCTGGCCCCGCGTCTGACCGGCGCCGCCATCAACAGCCGCGTCCACATCCACGCCCTCTCGGACGTGACCTCGGTGACCGGCCCGCCCGGCGAGTTCAACGTGACCATCCGCCACCGGCCGCGCTACGTGGACGAGAAGTGCGTGGGCTGCGGCGAGTGCGCGGCCGTCTGCCCCGTCACGTACCCCAACGAGTTCGACTTCGGCGTGAGCGACCGGACCGCGGTCTTCCGCCCCTTCGCCAACGCGGTCCCGGCGACGTTCGCCGTCGAGCGCAAGGGCTGGAGCCCGTGCAAGACGGCGTGCCCGGTGCACACTTCGGCGCAAGGCTACGTGGCGCTGGTCGCCAAGGGGCGCTACGAGGAGGCCTACCGGGTCGCGAGCGAACCGAACCCCTTCCCGAGCGTCTGCGGCCGCATCTGCACCCACGTGTGCGAGACGGAGTGCACGCGCGGCAACGTGGAGGAGCCCGTCGCCATCGCCGGCCTCAAGCGTTTCGTCGCCGACAACGGGGCGCCGAGCGAGCTGCCCGACGCGCTGCCCGTCTTCTACGACGAGCCGGTCGCGATCGTGGGCGGCGGCCCCGCAGGCCTCACCGCCGCCCGCGACCTCGCGCAGTTCGGCTACAAGGCCACCGTGTTCGAGGCTCTGCCGGTGGCCGGCGGCATGCTGCGTGTCGGCATCCCCGAGTACCGTCTGCCGCGTCCCGCTCTGCAAGGCGAGGTCGACCGCATCACCGCGCTCGGCGTCGAACTCAAGACCGGCGTGCGCTGCGGCACCGACTTCACTGTGGACTCGCTCTTCGCCGACGGCTACAAGGCCGTCCTGCTGGCGACGGGCCTCCACCAGAGCAAGGACCTCCCGATCCCGGGTCTCGACCAGAAGGGCGTGCTGCGCGCCGTCGAGTTCCTGCGCGCGCAGGCGCTCGGCGAGCAGCCGGTCACCGGCAAGCGGGTCGTCGTGGTCGGCGGCGGCGACGTAGCGCTACGACGCCGGCCGCACGGCCTTCCGCTGCGGCGCCGAGGAGGTCATCCTCGCCTGCATCGAGGACGAGCGCACGGCGCCGGCCTCGTCCGAGGAGGTCGAGGAGGGCAAGGAGGAGCAGGTCCACGTCGAGTACTCGCTGATGCCCGTCGGAGATCCTGGGCAGCGACGGCGTCGCCACCGGCGTGAAGTTCCAGCGCTGCACGCTCGGCGAGCCGAACGAGCGCGGCTGGCGTCCCCCGGTGCCGGTCGAGGGTGAGTTCGTCGAGCTGAACGGCGACACCGTCATCTTCGCCGTCGGCCAGGCGATCGTCGGCGATTTCGCAGCGGCCGGCGCCGACGGCGTCGCGGTCGAGCACGGCCAGATCGTCGTCGACCCGGACACGATGATGACCGGCCGGCACCGGCGTCTTCGCCGGCGGCGACGCCGCCGCGATGGGCCCCTGGACGGCGATCGAGGCCATCGCCGCCGGCCGTCGCGGCGCCCGCGCCATCCACGACTTCCTGCGCGGCGAGCAGCTCGTGCCTGTGTGGGACTCGGAGGCCGACAAGGTCAAGATCCCACATACCGAGCTGGAGCCTCTCGAGCCGCAGGCCCGCCGCATCATGAAGACGCTCGACGGCGTCGCTCGGCGGACCACGTGGGAGGAGGTCCGCCTCGGCTTCAGCGAGGAGGACGCCCGCGCTGAAGCGGAGCGCTGCCTCGACTGCGCGGTGTGCTCCGACTGCAAGTCGTGCATCACGGCGTGCCCCGCCGACGCGATCGACTTCGAACAGAAGGCGTGGGACGAGGAGATCACCGTCGGCGCCATCATCCTGGCCACCGGCCACCAGGAGTTCGACGCCACGCGCAAGCTGCCGCTGGGCTACGGACGCTTCAAGAACGTGCTCACGCAGAGCCAGCTCGCCCGGCTTCTGTCGGCCTCGGGGCCGACCGCGGGCGAGCTCAAGCGCCCCTCCGACGGCGAGACCCCCAAGCGCATCTTCATGCTCCAGTGCGTGGGCTCGCGCGACTGCACCAGCAGCGGCAACGAGCACTGCTCGGCGATCTGCTGCCTCTTCGCGACGCTGCACAGCTCGCTCATCAAGCAGCACTACCCCGACGCAGAGATCACCATCGGCTACACCGACATGCGCACGCCGGGCAAGGCGCACGAGGAGTACTACCGCCTCGTTCAGGAGCGCGGCGTGCGCTACGTGCGCGGCCGCGTCGGCGAGATCCTCGAGGAGCTCGACGGCAGCCTCACGGTGCGCATGGAGAACACCATGACCGGCGCCAAGAGCGAGGAGCGCTACGACCTCGTCGTGCTCTCCGCCGGCCTCGAGGGCTCCAAGGGCACCCAGGACATCGCCCGCGTCGCCGGCGTCCAGACCGCCGCCGCCGGGTTCATCCGCGAGTTCCACCCCAAGCTGGCGCCGGTCGACACGCAGCGCACCGGCATGTTCCTCTGCGGCACCGCGCAGGGGCCGAAGACGATCCCCGAGTCGATCGCCCAGGCGAAGGCCGCGGCGGCTCGCGCCATCAGCATGCTGAGCACGGGCTTCGCGATGACGCCCGCTCAGGTGGCGGCCAGCGACGTCGACGTCTGCATCGGCTGCGGCGTCTGCGAGGCCTCCTGCCCGCAGACGGCGATCACGCTCACGATCGGGGCCGACGCCCACTCCGTCGTCGACCCCAACATCTGCCGCGGCTGCGGTATCTGCGCCGCCGAATGCCCCACCGGAGCGATCCAGCTCGGCGGCTTCAGCGACGCAGAGGTCCTGGCGGAGGCGACCGTCTGATGACGCCGGCCATCAGTCAGGACTCCGGCGACCGCAAGATCGTCGCCTTCTGCTGCCGGGAGTGCGCGTACGCGGCAGCGGACGCCAGCGCCAACGCGCGCACGCCGCTGCCGCCGACGGTCCGGCTCGTCCTCATGCCATGCACCGGTCGCGTCAGCCCGCTGCATCTGCTGAGCGCACTGGCCGAAGGCGCCGACGGCGTCATGGTCGCCGGCTGCCTGCTCGGCCAGTGCCACTACCGCGAGGGCAACTTCAACGCCGTCGACCGTGTCGCGTTCGTGCAGCGCCTGCTCAAGAGCGTCGGCGTCGAGCCCGAGCGCTGCCAGATGTTCACGATGAGCGCCGGCGAGCCGCCGAAGTTCGTCGCCGCCGTGCGCGAGATGGACCGCGTGATCTGCGGCCTCCCGCCGCTGCCGCGGTCCGCGGCCGGCGACGACGACGCTCGCGGCGCGATCCCGTCGCCGTCGGGGGGGCTGCCTGATGCCGCTCACCCATCGCGGACGCGAGATCCTGAGTCGCGTACCTGGCGGCAGCCTGCAGAGCACCATCGGCGTCGGCTGCGAGATCGTCCGTCACGAGGAGCTGTGCGTCGGCTGCGGCAAATGCGCCACCAACTGCCCGACCGGCGCCTCGGAGCGCGGCGACACCTTCGACGTGAACCAGCTCCTGGACGCCCCGGCGGACAGCCGCCGCGGCGCGCTCGGCAACGCGCTGCGGCGCCTCATGCGCCACGAGCCGGACGGCCCCGTCGAGGTCCCGGAGCGGGTCACCGTGTACCGCACGATCATCTACGACGACGACAAGTG
The DNA here is from genome assembly GCA_963829205.1 of uncultured Thermoleophilia bacterium. Lineage (GTDB taxonomy): Bacteria > Actinomycetota > Thermoleophilia > UBA2241 > UBA2241 > CAIXSE01. The sequence goes on along the minus strand of CAWHHT010000012.1, from coordinate 1,016,339 downwards.
CCTTGGCTGCGGCACCTGCGCCCGCGGCTGCCCGGCCGAGGCGATCGAGGCGCGGCCGCCCAAAGGCCGCCGCCGCATCGCCCGCCGCCGAGGAGGCGCGCATGACCTCCGCGAACGGCACGGGCCCCGGGCGGCCGACCGTGCTCCTCTGCGAGTGCGCCGGGACCCTCAGGAACATCGACTTCGACCGGCTCGAGACCCACGCCGGCCTGCACGCCGACGTCGTCCGCGACGGCCACTGGTGCAACCGCGTGGGCCAGGCGCGCATACTCGAGCTCATGGAGGCCGGCGATGAGCGCCAGCTGGTCTTCGCCGGCTGCTCCGCGGACTTCGCCGCGCGCCGCTTCCAGAAGCTCCTGGCGCGCGGCCTGAGCCTCGAGATCGCCGACATCCGCGAAGGCTGCAGCTGGGTGCACGGCGACGACGTCGCCGCCGTCACAGACAAGGCCGCCCGCATCGTCGACTCGTCGATCGCCTATCCGGACGCACCGGCCGACACGATGAGCTACGCCGACCGGCACGACACGGTCCTCGTGATCGGCGGCGGCGTCGCCGGCACGCAGGCCGCCGCCGAACTCGCTCAGATGGGCCACCACGTCGAGCTCGTGGAGCGGCGGCCCTTCCTCGGCGGCCGCGCCGCCCGCATCGGCACGGTCTTCCCCACCAACGACTGCGGCCAGTGCCTGCCCACCACCGACGCGCAGGCCGGCACGCGCAAGTGCTTCCATCGCAACGTCGCCATCGACCATCCGGACCTCGCCATCCATCGCCGCTCGACCGTGGAGTCGGTGACCGGTCATCCGGGCGACTTCCGCGTCAGCGTCCGCACCTTGCCGAACATGGTCACCGACGACTGCGTCAACTGCGGCACGTGCGAGACGGTCTGCGACGTCGAGTCGTCGGAGCCCGGCAAGAAGGCGATCTTCACCGAGTTCTACGACGGCCGCGTCGTGCGGACGATCGACCTCGAGACGTGCACGTTCTGCGGCAAGTGCGCCGAGGAGTGCCCGGTGGAGGCGATCGACTTCTCCCAGTCTCCGCAGCGCACGGCGGTGCACGCTGGGGCGATCCTTGCCGCGACCGGCTGCGAGCCCGCGCCCAAGAAGTACTACGACTACCTCGGCTACGGGCATGACGGCGTCGTGACCCAAGTCGAGCTTGCGGACATGCTCGACGACTGGAGCGCCCAAGCCTCGCTCGGACGCATGCCTGTCGAGGAGCTCGTCATGATCCAGTGTGCGGGGTCGCGCGACCAGCGTCACCTGCCGCACTGCTCGCGGCTCTGCTGCATGATCGCGCTCAAGCACGCGACCCGCCTGAAGGCGATGTTCCCCGAGATGAAGGTCACCATCTGCTACCTCGAGATGCGGACCGCGGGTGTGGGCTATGAGAACTGGTTCCTGGACGCGCGGCGCGCCGGCGTCGAGTTCCTGCGCGGCACGCCTCCCGAAGTGCAGTTCGACGCGGCTGGCAAGCCCGTCATCGAAGTGGAGGACGTCACGGCGGCGCGCAAGCGCGTCCTGCGGCCCGACCTTGTCGTCCTCAGCACCGGCATGGTGCCGGCGACCGATCTCGACAAACTGACCCAGACGCTCGCCGTCGACCGCGACAAGGACGGCTTCGTCGAGATCCTCGACCGCAAGAACCGGGCGACCGAGACCAGCGGCGAAGGCATCTTCGTCTGCGGCTCGGCGGCCGGGCCGAAAGCCCTGATCGAGGTCAACACCGAGGCCTCCGCGGTCGCCAGCGAGATCCACAACTTCCTCACGTCGTCCGGGCGCCGCGGCACCGCGGCTTCGCAGGTCGACGCCTCCCAGTGCGTCGGCTGCGACACCTGCGTGACGATGTGCCCGTTCGCGGCCATCACGCTGGTGGACCGGCCGGCGGACGCTCCGCGGCCGGCCGAGGTCAAGGACGACGGCAAGCTGGCCGTGATCGACCCGGAGACCTGCCGCGCCTGCGGGATCTGCGCCGCCAACTGCCCCGAAGTGGCGATAGCCCACAACCTGAGCGACGACGCCCTGTTCGGGCGCATCGCGATGATGACGCGCGACGTCGACCGACCGGTCGTCGGCTTCTACTGCAAGGAGTGCGCCGGGGCCGCCATCGGCCTGAGTGGTCAGCGGCGCGACCACTACCCTGAGGGCGTGCGACTCATCGAGCTCCCCTGCCTCGGGCGGGTGAGCGCTCTGCACATCGTGGAGGCGGCCCGTCTGGGCGCTGCCGGCGTCTTCTTGGCCGGCTGCGCTGAGGGCCGCTGCCAGTACCGCAGCGGCGACACGAGCGCACTCGAGCAGATGCAGATCGCGGAGGAGGTGCTCGCCGAGGGGGACGCGCAGCTGCCTCTCGAACTCTGGCATCTGTGCGCCGTCGACCGGTTGAGCGTCGGCCGGCAGGATCCGCATGTTCCATGCGAAGGCCGTAGGCGACGAACTGTCCGAGGAGCTCGTCGCCCACGAGATGGAGCTGATCGGCGCACCCGCGGGCGGCGCCTGCGGAGGAGGTGAGCCCTGTGGCTGCGGTCGCTGACACACACGCCTACCCCCAGGAGGTGCTCGACGAGTTCGAGGCCCTCAGGAACGAGTGCGCCATCTGCTACCAGTGTGGCACCTGCACGTCCAGCTGCCCGAGCGGTCGCGAGCTGTACCGCGGCCCTCGCCGTCTGGTCCGCCTCATCCTGGCCGGCGAGATCGACGCCGTGCTGAAGAGCGATGACCTCTGGCGCTGCACCGAGTGCGGCACCTGCACCGAAGTGTGCCGCATGGACATCGACGTCGCGTCGGTGCTGCACCGCCTGCGGCAGCTGGAACGCACGCATGGCGACGCGATCCGCTGCGCGGAACGTACCGCCGCGGACGTCGCTTCAAGCCACCTGCGCAAGCGGCCGCGCATGGACAACATGCGCTTCGGCGCGGCCATGGCCGCCAAGGGCTATCTGCCCAAGGACAAGGTTGGAGCAGCCGAGTTGGGCATGAAGTTGGCGAAACAGCTGCTGCCGGGCCGCAAGGAGCGGCCGGCCGGCGCAGCCCTGCCGGCCGGCTCGGTGACGCTGCCGTTCTACGCCGGCTGCGCCATCCCGCAGGACCACGAGCTGCACGCCATCGTGTATGAGGTGGCCGCGGGCTTCGGCGTCCGCCTCGACGAGGCGGCGGGCGGCGGCTGCTGCGGACACCCGAGCCGCGGCTCGGTGGCCAGCCTGTTCGAGACCGGCCAGCGCGTATACACGGCGTGCCCGGCTTGCGACGCCAGCCTCGCGGAAGCCGGCATGGAGGCGGTGCCGCTGTGGGACGCGCTCACCGAGCGTGCCAGCCGCAGCTCCGCCATCGCCATGCAGGCTGCGGCACCCGCCTTCGTCCCGTACGTCGGCTGCCTCGCCGACCGCGACGCGGCTCTGGCGGCGCTCGGCGACGCCGCCGTACAGGCCGGCGTCGAGATGACGATCGACTACCCGACCTTGCACAACGGCTGTTGCGGAGCGCTCGGCGGCATGTACCGCGGCGCCACCAAAGCCAGTGCCCGGCTCCTTGAGTTCGCCTCCGGGCGGCGCGTGCCAGTGGTGACGAGCTGCGTACTCTGCCGCGACAACCTCCGTTCTGCCGCGCGTGAGCTCAAGCTCGACGTCACCGTCCATTTCTGGCCCGAGTTCTTCCGGGCCGTGCCTATTGCCCCCGAGGAGCGCATCGATGACTGACACCGACGGCACGACGAAGGACAACCCGTACGCCCACCTCGCCGACGACACGTTCGCGGCAGCCCCACGGCGTGATCCGGAGCTGGTCAGGCGCATCCTCGAAGACCCACGCATGCACGACCACAAGGATGGCTTCCAGAGCTGCATCCAGTGCGGCGTCTGCACATCTGGCTGCCCGGCGGCGCGGTTCACCGAGTATTCCCCACGAGAGACGGCGCGTCGCGCGCTCGACGGCGACGTGACGCTGCTCGAGGACGACGACATCTGGTACTGCTACTACTGCTACACCTGCCAGAGCCGCTGCCCGCGCCACAACAGCGTCGCCGTCATCAACCAGGTGATCCGCGGCATGCAGGTCGAGAGCGGCCGCGGCCGCCGGCACGTCGAGATGTTCGCCGAGTGGTGCGGCAACTTCTACGAGAAGGGCATGGGCGGAGACCCGCACCTCATGTTCCCCGCCATCATCGAGGCCTGGGGCGAGAAGTGGACCACCTACATGGAGCACTTGCTCGAGATCCGCGAGGAGCTCGGCCTCGGCGACCTCTACCCGCCGGATCAGGTCGTCAAAGAGGTGCAGACCATCTTCGAGGAGACCGGTTTCAAGGAGCGCCTTGCCGCGGTGAGCGGCGGCAACGACGACGAAGCCGCCGCCGGCTGATCCCCGCGATCAGCTGGGAGGGGCGGGGCCGGCCTCGGCCTCGGCGCCGGCTCCGGCGCCGGGCACGGCCCCATCGGCCGCCGCCTCCGCATGCTTGCGGATGGTGGCGCGCGCGTCGATCACGAGGCGCGCCAGCGGCGCCGTCGCCGCGGCGCCGAAGATGCCCGCCGCCGCGGCGCCGGTCATGGTCAGCACGAACACGGCGGTGACGGGCAGGTCGATCGCGCCACCGATGAAGAACACCCCGAGGTGCGAGCCGGCGAAGTAGGCGATCACGATCGCTATCAGGACCACGAGCGCCGCCGTCGGCCCTTGGTCGCCGAGCGCAAGCACCACCGCGAACACGCCGGCGATGAGCCCGCCGATGTACGGGATGTAGTTGCCGAGGAAGATGACGAAGGCGATCACCGGCCAGGCGCTCACCCCGGCGATCGCGGCGGTCGCACCCACGATCACCGCCTGCGAGGCGCCGATGGCCGAGAGCCCGGCGACGTAACGGCGGGTGGTGTGCACGAGGCTGGCCGTGATCTCGAGCCCGACGTCCTCGGGCAGGGTGAGGTGGCGCGCCACCCAGCGCCGCACGTCCGGCCCCTCCCACAGGAAGAAGAAGCTGAAGCCGGCAGCGAGGAAGATCGCGACGACCACCGAGTACAGCTCGCGCACGCCCTTCAGCGCGAGCGGCAGGACGCCGGTGGCCGCCCCGCGCTTCACGGCGTTGAGTTGCGCGCGCACGCCGTCGATCGTCCCGCGCGCCGCGCCGTACCTGCCCAGCCAGCGGTCGATCTCGTTGCCGCCGCTCTTGAGCATGTCCCAGATGTGAGGGCTGCGGTCGACCACCAGGGAGACGATGCCCCACGCCAGCAGCACCAGCCCGGCGACGATGAACAGGCTGATGACGGCGGCGGCGAGCAGCCGCGGGACGTGCCAGCGGTGCGCCCACCCGACCAGCGGACTCAGCGTCGTCGCCAGCACGATACCGATCAGCGACGGGATGATGAACGTGCCGAATCGCGCCAGGCCCATGAAGACGAGGATGACGAGCAGCGCGATGCCGAGGGCCCACCAGCTGCCGCGGCCGGCGCGCTCGAGGCGCCCGTACTGCCTCGCCAGCGGGGCCGCGGCTTGGCCCGCGCGTGTGTCCTGCAAGTCCTCGACCTCCCTGAGCCGCCCAAACGCTCTTGCAGGCTTCGCACAGCTGGGCGGTTCTCCTGCCGCCCGGAGGGCGTGCCCGGCACAGGCGTGCCCGGGCGCGCCCCGACCGGCTTCACGAATGTTCATGGGAGGCGTGCGAGTGGTCGGGGAACAGCACAAGGGACACAAGGAGATGCCACCATGCAGAGTCCGAGCGGCCTCAGACGATCCGCAGCCAGCGCCGGAGTGCTCCTTGTCCCGCTGGCGCTGCTGCTGGCCGGGCTCGCCGTGCAGCTCGCGCAGCCGGGCGGGCGACTCGGCGCTCACCCGGCGGCGCACGACCTCACGATGGACGTCGACACTGCTGTCCGCTGGCTCCTCGTGGCCGGCCTCCTCGCCATCGGCGTGCTGGCCGTGACGGCGGTACTGCGCCGGCGATAGCAGCCGCGCCGGTCCGCGCCGTCGGCGGTCGCGCGATGCCGTCTGTGACGGCGCGCGCACAGCGCGCCCCGCGGCGCCGTATAATCTCAGGCACACAGCGAGCAACCTCCGACCGGGCCTGCCAGCCCGTACTGACCGGTGACCCACATGCCCGAGTTCAACGCCCTCCAGCAAGAGCTGCGCCGCCTCGCCGCCGAACGTGACGTCGTGATCCTTGCTCACAACTACCAGCGCCCGGAGGTCCAGGACGCCGCCGACTACACGGGTGACTCACTCGAGCTCTCGCGCATCGCGCAGAAGGACCCGCACAGCGTGATCCTCTTCTGCGGCGTGCACTTCATGGCCGAGACGGCCTACATCCTCTCGCCCCAGAAGACGGTGCTGATGCCGGACAAGCGCGCCGGCTGCCCGATGGCCGACATGGTCACCGTGCACGGGCTGCGCGAGCTCAAGGCTCAGCACCCGGACGCGGTCGTCGTCGCCTACGTCAACACGTCGGCGGACATCAAGGCCGAGACCGACGTGTGCTGCACGAGCGCCAACGCGGTGCAGATCGTGGAACGGTTCCCCAAGGACCAGAAGATCATCTTCGTGCCGGACCGCAACCTCGGCGACTACGTCGCCCGCCAGACCGGCCGCGAGGAGACGATGATCCTCTGGCAGGGCTGGTGCCACGTGCACGACGACTTCCGCGCCGCCGAGATCGAGGAGCTGCGCGCCGCCGACCCGGGGGCCGTCCTGATGGCGCACCCGGAGAGCCGGCGCGAGGTGCTCGAGATCGCCGACGTGGTCACGAGCACCTCCGGCATGCTGCGCTACCCGGCGGGCAGCGACGCGACGACCTTCATCGTCGCCACCGAGACCGGCCTCCTCTATCAGCTCGGCAAGCTCTACCCGGACAAGAAGTTCATCCCCGCGTCGCGAAGCGCCGTGTGCCCCAACATGAAGCTCACGACGCTCGAGAAGTGCATCGCCACGCTCGGTGACGAATGGGACGACGTGCTCGACCATGAGGTCAGCGTCGGCGAGCACATCCGCGTGAAGGCCCTGCGCGCCGTGGAGCGGATGATCGAATAGAGGCGCCGGCGAGGGAGGGGGCCGGCGAGCCCTCGCTCGCCGGCCCCCTCGCGGCGCGGCCGATCAGGTGCGGTGCGCGTGTCGCTCAGATGCTGGCGGTCTCCGCCACCGGCTCCGGCTCGGCGAAGAGCACCGTGGACAGGTAGCGTTCGCCGGTGTCGCAGAGCACCGTCACCACGAGCTTGCCCTTGTTCTCCGGCCGGCTCGCGACCACGTACGCCGCGTAGGCGTTGGCCCCAGCCGAGATGCCGACCAGGATGCCCTCCGACGCCAGCTCGCGCGCGTGCTCGAGGGCCTGGTCGTTGGTGACCTGCACCACCTCCGCGTAGACGCTCGTGTTGAGGACCTTGGGGACGAACCCGGCCCCCAGCCCCTGGATCTTGTGTGGGCCGGGCTTGCCGCCGCTGAGCACCGGTGAGTCGGTCGGTTCGGCGGCGATGATCTGTACGTCCGGCTTGCGCGCCTTGAGCACCTCGCCGACGCCGGTCACGGTGCCCCCGGTGCCCACGCCGCTGACGAAGATGTCGACCTTGCCATCGGTGTCGTTCCACACCTCTTCGGCGGTCGTGCGGCGGTGCACCTCGGGGTTGGCGGCGTTCTCGAACTGCTGTGGCATGAACGCCCCGGGGATCTGCTGGGTGAGCTCGGTGGCGCGCGCGATGGCGCCCTTCATGCCCTCAGGGCCAGGCGTGAGGACGAGCTCGGCGCCGTACGCGCGCAGCAGGTTGCGGCGCTCGACGCTCATCGTCTCCGGCATCGTGAGCAGCACCTTGTAGCCGCGCGCGGCGGCGACGAGCGCCAAGGCAATGCCGGTGTTGCCGCTGGTCGGCTCGACGATCGTGGTCTTCTCCTTGTCGATGAGACCGGCCGCTTCCGCGGCGTCGATCATCGACAGACCGATGCGGTCTTTGATGCTGCCGCCGGGATTGAACGACTCGAGCTTGCCGACGATGGTCGCGCCGGAGCGCTCCGAGACGCCGCGCAGCTTGACGAGCGGCGTGCCACCGATGAGCTCAGTGATGTTCTCGGCGATCTTCACGTGTGTCTCCTTTGTCGTCAGATCTGGTACATGGGCTGGCCGGCGCGGAGCTGCCGTTCGCGCTCCGCGAGGTCGGCCACACTTGTCGCGGCGAGAACGCCCTCGAAGGCCTCGGACGCCTGCCGCCATACGGCGGCCGCGCCGCAGAAGTCCTCGAGGTCGCACTCGCCCTCGGTACACGCCGCGACGCCCAGCGAGCCGTCGAGCGCGGTCACGACGTCGAGCACGCTGACCAGGTCGGGGCGCCGCGCGAAGGTGAACCCGCCGCCGACGCCGCGGTGGCTGCGCAGCAGCCCGGCCCGGCGGAGCGTCGCGAAGAGCTGCTCCAGGAACTGCTCCGGAAGCTCGCGCTCCGTGGCGAGATCGGCGATGCGCACCGGCCGAGGCTCGCCTCCGGTGCGCAGGTCCAGCTCCACCAGGGCCCTCAGGGCATAGCGGCTCTTTGAAGAAACGTGCATCACTCTCCGTCGGTCTGGACAGGGCATACGCAGTGAATCCCGATATACCCTATAAGTCTTATCAACAATCACTCTAGAGGGTGGCCGCCTGCGTGTCAAGGAGGGGGCGGCCAACGTGCCGGAAGACGGGGTGCTATGACCGGAGACCAGAGGCCGCTCAGGCGCCGGGGACGCTGTGGGATAATCGGATGGTGATGGACGAGACCGGCAGAACGACGATCGATCCGGCCGCGGCGGTGACCGTGAGCCTGCCCGCGGCGCTCACCTCCCCCGAGCCGCCGCTGGTGCTCCCGTGTGCGGCGGGCACCGTCGGTGACGCGCTGCGCGAGGTGGTGGCGCAGGCGCCACGGTTCGCGCCGCGCATCTTCTTCAAGGGGCGGCCGCTCGTCACCGTCGTGCTCAACGGCCGCCACCTGCCGCCGGCCGCCGCACTCGCCACGGTGACGGCGGCGGGCGACCGGCTCCAGCTCATGCCGCCGATCGCCGGCGGCTGACCTGCCGGTGCCGCGGGCGTCACGTCCTCCGCTAGCGGGTACGGTCCCTCTGACGATCCTGGAGGATCCATCCCTGTGAGCCTGTGGTCCACACGCGAGCGCCGCACCGAGCTGCTGATGGCCTGCCTGCGCGTCCTGATGGGCGTCATCTTCCTCGCCGTGTGGTCGTACAACCTGCAGAAGGGCTACTACTCGCCGCACGGGTGGGCACAGTTCGTGGGCCACTACGCGCGCACGACGACCTTCGGCCCGTACCGCTCGTTCCTGGACAGCGTGATGATCCCCAACGCGGCCATCGCCGCGCGCGCCCAGTTCGCGCTCGAGCTCACCGTCGGGAGTCTCCTCGTCCTGGGGCTGTTCACGCCGCTGGTGGGGCTCCTGGGGGCGGTCTTCCAGCTCAATCTGCTGGTGGCCACGTCCGGGACCACGGACTGGCCGGGCACCTACATCATCATGGCCGCGCTGCTGCTGGCGATCGCGCTCACCCAGAGCGGCCGCACGCTGGGACTCGACGCGCTGTTCGCGCGGCGCCGGCCGCGCCCGCGCCTGCCGGTCTACTAGCTCGGCCGGGCCGGCAGCCGTTCAGGGATCCGGCCGGCAACATTCAAGGATCCGGCCGGAACCCCAGCAGCCGCAGGCGCACGAGGCACCACGTGATGTCGCGGACGGCGCCGAGCGTGCCGCGCCATGTGCCGGCGATCTTGGAGCGCCCGGCGCGCGGCCGGTAGGCGACGGGGCGGACGACGATGCGCGCTCCCGCCATCTTTGCCTTGACCACCATCTCCGTGGGGAAGGCGTAGGCGCGTTCCTCGAGACGCAGCCGCTCCAGCAGGTCGAGGCGGACGGCGCGGAACGGGCCGTCGTCGCTGAGGCGCAGGCCGAAGAAGAGGCGCAGGTTGAAGGCCAGCCAGATGTTGCCGAGTCGCTGGTGGAGCGTCATGCGCCCCGGGGAGACGCCGCGGACCGCCAGGCGGCGCGAACCGACGACGAGGTCGGCGGCGCCGGCGAGGACCGGCTCGGCCAAGGAGTGCGCCTGCGCCGGGTCGTCGGTGCCGTCGGCCTCCAGAAAGACGACGGCGCGCGCGCCGCGAGCGCCGGCCTCGCGCGCGCCGGCCAGACACGGGAACCCATAGCCGCGGCGAGGCTCTCGCAGCGGCTCGCCGCCGGCCGCCGAGATCAGCTCGCGGCTCCCGTCGGTCGAGCCGTTATCGACGAAGATGGTCTGCGTCAGCAGGCCGAGCCCTCGCAGTTCCTCCAACAACCTGGGCAGCGCCGCAGCTTCGTCAAGCACCGGCACGACGACGAAGTAGTCTGGCGTCTCCGAGAGGTCATCCAAGCCTGAGATCCTGCCTCCGTCTGGGTCTGGCCACGAGCGGGCCGCGTGGCTGCATTCTACGGCGGGCGGCCCCATACTTGGACGGTCATGAGACGCCCATCCCCACACGGGCAGACCGACGTGAAGGCGACCGGGAGCCGGGCCATCCCGCTCGGCGGTCGTGCGCTGGTCGTGATGGCCAAGCCGCTCGTCCGCGGGGCCGTGAAGACGAGGCTGGCCGAAGAGCTCGGCCCGGACGAAGCGCTGGCCATCTACGCGGGCCTGCTGCGCGGGACGCTGCGGCAGGCGGAGCGGCTCGATGGGGTGACGCTGGTGCTCGCCGAGGCCGCGATGGACGACGCCGCCGAGACCGCCGTCGCCGATCGCGGCCACGCGACGCCCGCCGAACCCCTCCCCGGTCGGGAGGGACGCTGGCTCCGGCTGGCACAGCAGGGCGCCACGCTCGGAGAGCGCCTCGCCGGCGTGTTCGAAGAACTCTTCTCCGCCGGCGCTGGAGCGGTCGCGGCCGTCGACAGCGACAGCCCGCCGATCCCGCTCGAGTATCTGGAGCAGGCGTTCCGGCGGCTCGCCGCTGACGCGGGCCGGACCGCCGCGGACGACGGTCACATCGCCGCGGACGAGGGCTGGATCGCGGACGACGGTCACATCGCCGCGGCCGAGACCGCCGACCTCGTCCTCGGACCGGCCGCCGACGGCGGCTACTACCTCATCGGCGCGACGCGGGGTGCGTGGGCCGCGCGGCGCGAGGCGATCACCGCGCTGTTGGCCGCCTCGCCCATGAGCACCGCCTCGCTCCTCTCCTACACGCTGCGGGCGGCCGCTGACCGCGGCCTCGTCGTGAAGCAGCTGCCGCTCTGGATCGACATCGACCGCGCGGGCGACCTCGACGCCCTCGCCCGCCTCGCCGGCGAGGCCCCGCTGCGTGGCGAGCCCTTGCAGGGCCTGCGCGAGATCTACCTGCACGTGACCCATCGCTGTGCGCGCGACTGCCGCCACTGCTACAACCGCGACTCCACCTGGGACCCGGGCGAACTGACCGCCGAAGAGTGGATCGCCGCGATCGACCAGTGTACGGCGCTCGGCGCTCGCAGCTTCGTGTTCATCGGCGGCGACCCGCTGCTGCGCCCGGACTTCGCGAGGCTGGTGGACCACGTCACCGGCGCCCGCGGCGCAAGGGCGCGCTTCTTCTTCAACAGCTTCATCGGTCGGGAGGACGCGGACGCGCTGGCGCAGGCCGGGCGCGGACGCCTCACACCGCTCGCCAGTATCGACGGGCCGCGCGAGATCAACGACGCCCTGCGTGGCCCCGGCAGCCACGACGACGTCATGGCGTCCATTGCGAATCTGCACGCCGCCGGCCTCGAGCCGGTCGCCAACACCGTCCTCGTGCGGCCGGTGCTGCCCGGCCTCGTGCAGCTCGCGTGCGAGCTGCACGAGGCCGGCATCCGCCGGCTCCACCTGATCCTCCCGCACCAGCAGGGCGGCATCGCCGGCTTCGGCGCCCGGTCCGGCGCCGGCTCCGACCCGCTCGACCTTGTCCCATCCGGAGAGGAGCTGCTGGCAGCCGTGCGCGAGCTCCTGACCGCGGCTGCGACGATCGGCATCGCCGTGGACAACGTCTCGAGCTGGCGCCGGCGCGTGGGCGCACGCCACGATCTCTGCGCCGCCGGCTGCCGCGACCTCGCCATCGACCCGTACGGGCAGGTGCACGCCTGCGTGATCACGGCCGGCGATCCGGCCTTCTTCGCGGGTTCGCTCCGCGAGCAGAGCGTCGAGCAGATCTGGCGCGGGTCCAGCAGCCTGCGGCTGCTGCGCGCCGCCCGCGCCCGCGACCGGGCCGAGTGCGCCGCCTGCCCGGTCGTCGACGCCTGTGGCGGCGAGTGCTGGGTGCAGGCGCACTACGCCGCTCGCGCCCACGACGAACCGGCCGGCTACCGGGCGCCGTTCCCCTACTGCGACCTCGTCCGGCCATTGTTCGAGGAGCTGGCCGGCGAAGCGGCGCCCTCCGCCGGCGCCTGCGGTGGTCAGGCGGCCGCCGGCGCCGACGACTACGCCCTCTTCGACTGCATATGAGGATACTGACGGCGCGGGCGTGACCCGCGCGCCGGATCAGACCGAAGTCGGCGACCGTCTCGCCCGCGCCCTCCCGTTCGCGAGAGGGAGGGGTTGACACATCGCTTCAGGACTTCTACCATTTACCTATGATACTAGATAAACAGACCGTACCTTCTGCCGCGACTTCGGCGGCGGTGCCCTCCGATCCCGCTCCGCTCCTGGAGTTCCATCTAGACCCCCGCACGGGTGTCCCGCCCTACCTGCAGCTCGTTCACCAGGTGGAGGGCGCCGTGCGGCTAGGCATCCTCGGCGCCGGCGACCAGCTACCGACGGTCAAGGACGTCGTGGCCGCGCTGGCAATCAACCCCAATACGGTCCTCAAGGCCTACCGCGAGCTCGAACACCGCGGCTTGGCCGCGGGGCGGCCCGGGCAGGGCACGTTCGTGCAGGAGTCGATAGCGCACAGGCCGGCGCCGGGACGCCAGGTCCTGCGCGAATCGTTTGCAGAGTGGCTGATCAGCGCATCCGCGGCCGGGCTGAGCGAGGCCGACATGCGCGCCCTGATCGAGGCGGAGCTCCTCGCGGCGCGGAGGGTGGACGGCGCGGCATGACGGCCGTGCTCGAGGCCAAGGCGCTTGCGAAGCGCTACGGCCGCACGTGGGCGCTGCGCGACTGTACGTTCAGCATCCCCGGCGGCCACGTCGTCGCGCTCGTCGGCCCCAACGGGGCCGGCAAGTCGACCCTCCTCCACATCGCCGTGGGGCTTGCGCAGCCGACCGGCGGCGCCGTCAGCGTGCTCGGCAACCGGGCGCCGTCCGACCCGGACAGCCTGGCGCGCGTCGGCTTCGTCGCCCAGTCGGCGCCGCTCTATCGCACGTTCAGCGTCGCGGACATGCTCCATCTGGGACGCGCGATGAACCCACATTGGGACGAAGGCTACGCCCACACGCGTCTCGCGCGCCTCGGCATCCCGCTCGAGCGGCACGTCGGCCAGCTCTCCGGCGGGCAGCAGGCCCAGGTCGCCCTCAGCCTCGCGCTTGCCAAGCGGCCTGACTTGTTACTGCTGGACGAGCCGGTCGCCGACCTCGACCCGCTTGCCCGCCACGAGTTCATGGGCGAGCTCATGGCGGCTGTGGCGGAGCACGGCATCAGCGTCGTGCTCTCGTCGCACGCCATCGCCGAGCTCGAACGCACGTGCGACTACCTCGTGCTGATGGGCGCCGGCAAGGTCCAGGTGGCCGGCGAGGTGGCCGCGCTCGTCGAGGAGCACCTCCTGCTCGCCGGGCCGGCGGCGGACGCGGCGGACATCGCCGCCATCTGCACCGTCGTCGGCGAATCGGTCGCCGGCAGGCAGGCGACGCTCGTCGTCCGTGGCAGAGTAACCGGGCTGCCGGCGGGCTGGACGGCGCGCCAGCTCGGCCTCGAGGAACTGATCCTCGCCTACCTCCGGGACCCCGCGGCAAGCGCGCTGCCCGGCCCGCACCCGCTCGGTGCGTCAGCGGAGGCCGGCGCATGACCTGGCTCACCTGGCGACAGCACCGCGCGGCCCTGATCGCCGGCCTCGTCGTGGTCGGCGGCCTGGCCGCCGCCGCGATCGTCGCGGGGATCCCCATGCATCGCGCGTTCGCCGCCATCGACCTCGCCGCTCTGCGCGCCGGCAACGCCCGGGCGGTCGCGCAGCTCGACCTCTTCACGCACGACTACTGGTCGCTCGGCAATCTGCCCTGGCGCTTCCTGCTCTTCCTGCCCGCGCTCGTCGGTGCGTTCGTCGGCGCCCCCCTGCTCAGCCGCGAGCTCGAGTCGGGCACCTACAGGCTGGCCTGGACGCAGAGCGTCAGCCGCACGCGCTGGCTGGCCGTCCGTCTCGGTCTGCTGTCGCTCGTCAGCGTCGTGCTCTCGCTGATCCTCGGCGCCGTCCTGTACTGGTTCTTCGCGCCGTGGGCGGCGCTCGGCGGGCGCGCCGAGGCCTTCGCCAGCATCGGCCCGGCGCTCGCCGCACGCACACTGTTCGCGCTGCTCCTCGGCGTCGCCCTGGGAGCGCTCATCCGCCGCGTGGTGCCGGCGATGGCCGCGACGGTCGGTGTCTGGGTCGCCTTCGAGTTCGTGCGCACCTTCTGGCTCCGGCCGCACTATCTGACGCCGCTGACCATCCGCGTGCCGGACAACAAGTACATCGACACCAACTACTACGTGGGCCAGTGGTGGGTCGACCCGGCCGGCCATCGCCTCTCCGGCGCCCGCTTCGACGCGCTCGGGCGACAGCTTGCAGACAAGGGCGTCGCAGCCGAGCATTGGCTCGTCGCGCACCACTACACCATGTGGGCGAGCGTGCAGCCCGACAGCAGGTTCTGGGCCTTCCAGGCGATCGAGACCGGCCTGCTGTGCGCGGTCTCGGCTCTGCTGGTCGCGGGGACGTTCTGGCTCGTGCGCAACCGCCTTGGCTGAGGAGGAGGGACGATGACGGGGACTCGAAGCGCGGCGGGCGACGCCGAGTTGCCGGCCGGCGTGAGCGTCACACTTGGGACGCCGGCGGACGTCGGCCGCCTGGAACCGCTATGGCTCGGCCTGCACCGTATCCACCGGGAGGCCGGGCCGGAGCTGGCCCCGTACGTGGACGACGAGACCTCGTGGCGGCGCCGGCGGCGCCTGTACGAGCACTGCCTGGCGCAGCCGGACTCGTTCCTGCTGCTGGTCGAGCGAGAAGACCAGCTCATCGGCTACGTGCTGGTGGTCGTGGAGCCGGACGGCGACGTGCTCTGGAGCGACACGTGGGTCGTGGGCGAGAAGGTCGCCGAGCTGGAGACCATGTACCTCGTCCCCGAGGAGCGCGGGCGCGGCCTCGGCGGGAACCTGCTGGACATCGTCGACGCGGAGCTGGGGCGACGGGGGATAGCAGACCTGGTCATCGGCGCGGTGCCCGGCAACACGGCCGCGCTCAGGCTCTACGAGCGGCGCGGCTTCAAGCCATCCTGGGTGGTCGTCAGCCGCTTCGCGGCGCGAGACCCTGCCGACTGAGCGGCGGGCCGGCCGTCAGCCAGCGGCTGCGCGTCAGCCCTGAGTCACCCGCAGCACGGCCGATCCGCGCACCCGGTCTTCCTTGAGGTCGAGCAGCGCCTCGTTGGCCTGCTCGAGTGGATACTCCTGCACGCGGCTGACCACGGGAACGAGCGCCGCGTCGCGCAGCAGCTCGCGCGCGTCCTGGCGCGTGGAGTTGGCCACGCTGCGCACTACACGCTCGCCGTAGATCCACGGATACTCGATCGACGGGATCGGTGACGAGTAGATCCCGCCCAGCGCCACGATGCCGCCCTTGTCGAGCCGGCGTAGCGCGTCCACGGCGAGCTCGCCGGCCGGCGCGAACACGATGGCGGCGTCGAACAGCACGCCGGGATCGTCGGAGGCCTCGCCGGCCCACACGGCGCCGAGCTCGCGCGCGAGGCTGCGATGCTCCTCGTCGCGCGCGATGCCGTAGACGTCCCAGCCGCGCCAGATGGCGACCTGCGTGCAGAGCGAGGCGGCCGAGCCGAAGCCGTAGATGGCAAGGCGCTTGGGGGGGGGCTCGACCGGGGGCGGCGGCGGCGGGGCGGCCGGCGAGCCGGGGCGGGGCCGGCGGCCGAAGGCAACCCGGCGCCGTCGCCCACCACGCCGATCAGGCGCAGGCAGCGATAGCCGATGATGCCGGCGCACAGGAGCGGCGCGGCGGCAAGATCGTCCATGCCGGCCGGCAGCCGGTAGACCCAGCCGGCCGGCGCCACCGTGTACTCTGCGAAGCCGCCGTCGACGTCCCATCCGGTGAAGCGCGCGTGCTCGCAGAGGTTCTCGCGGCCACTGCGGCAGAAGCGGCAGGTCTCGTCGGTCTGGTGCAGCCACGGCACGCCGACGCGATCACCCATCGTGAGCGGCGCCGCGCCGACATCGCCACCCGGCGCCACAGCCTCGGCGCCGGGACCGAGCGCCACTACTTCGCCGACGATCTGGTGCCCGGGGACGACGGGCGAGCGGTGCGGCGGCAGCTCGCCCTCGAGGATGTGCAGGTCGGTGCGGCACACGCCGCAGGCCCGCACCTTGAGGAGCACCTGGCCGGGTCCTGGATGCGGCACCGGCAGCTCGACCAGCCGCAGCGGCGCCTCGGCCGCCGGGGCCGGCGCCGCCAGCTGCATCGCCTTCATCGTCGTCGGCACCTGCCCACTCATTGTCATCCTCCCGGTTGACCACCGCCTGGCTCCGACCGTCCCATGACCGCCCGGCGCAAGCCTACGACAGCACGTCCTTGCGCCGGAACAGGATGTACGCGGCGGCGGTAAGGCCCACGCTCCACACCGCGAAGCTCTCGATCGACTTCACGATCGGCCGCCAGTAGATGGGGTCGCGGAAGAGGTTGAGGAACTCCGTGTAGTAGTACGGGAACACCCAAGGCCGCAGCCACGCGAAGTAGCTGAACGCGATGATGATGTTGATGGCGATGTAGATCACCACGGTGACGATGAGCGCCGTGAGGCTGGAGTCGGTGACCACCGAGCACAGCAACGCCAGCGACACCATCGTCGACATCGCCGCCAGGCCGAACAGGTAGACGAGGAGGGTCAGTCCCAACCCGTGGGCGATGCTCACCGTACTGCCGGAGAGCGTCACCATCGGGTGCAGGCCGAAGAACGCCCAGCCGAAGAGCAGGCCGCTGACGAGCAGGATGAGCGCGCCGAACGCGAGGTAGAGCATCGCCACGGCCCACTTGGTGAGCAGCATCGAGCCGCGGCGCACCGGCCGCAGCAGGATGATGCGTAGCGTGCCGAGCTCGGCCTCGCCGGCGACCATGTAGCCGCCGACCATCGCCGCCGCGAGCGGCAGCATGAACGGGATGAGCACTGCCAGGGAGGCGAGCGGCACGAACATGCCGTTGCCGAGCACGCGGTCGAGGAAGGCGGGGCCGCCTCCCCCGCCGCCGTTGTCGCGCGAGAAGTGGATGGCGAGCGAGATGAGGAACGGGATCGCCGCCGCGCCGCCCCAGATGAGATACGTGCGGCGCTGGAAGAGGAGCTTGATCCACTCGCGCCGCAACGGTCCCCACGCGCGGCCGCGCATGCGCGGCGCGGTGCTGCCGTGGGCGGCGTTGGGCTGGGCGCCACCGAGGGCTGCGTCCGGCTGGGCGCCGTTGGCGCTGCGGCCGGCTGGGCGCCGGCGGCCGGCGGCGTCACGGAGCTCTCGGGCACGCCGCTCATCGCCGCCTCCCGAGGACGCGCGCGATGCCGCGGCGGCGGCTCTCGACCGCCGGCTTGGCTTCCTCGTCGCTGGTCAGCTCGAGGAAGAAGTCCTCGAGGCCCTGCTCGGGCGCCGGCACGACCGCGCGGACGGCGAGGCCGTCCGCGACCAGCCGGCGCACCATCTCAGGCACGCTGTCCTCGCCGGCCTGCACGATGAGGAAGCCCTCGTCGTCGCTCACGCCGGCGGCGCCGAACTGCGCCTTGAGCGTCTCGGCCGCCCTCGCCTGGTCGTCGGTGAGCACCTTGACGGCGTCGTTCTGGGGCCTCAGCTCCGAGACCTTGCCCTGTACCACGACGCGGCCCTTGTTGAGGATCACGGCGCGCGTGCACACCTGCTCCACCTCGTGCAGCAGGTGCGAGCTGAGGAACACGGTCGTGCCGGCCGCGCCCAGCTCGCGGATGAGCTCGCGTACGTCCTTCATGCCGCGCGGGTCGAGGCCGCTGGTGGGCTCGTCGAGCACGATGAGCTCCGGCGAGTGGAGCAGCGCCTGAGCGATGCCGAGGCGCTGCTTCATGCCGTGGCTGAACCCGCCGACGCGGCTGTCGGCGCGCTCGAGGAGACCGGCGATCTCGAGCACCTCGTCGATGCGCTCCTCGCTCACCGGGCCTGTCATGCTGCCCAGCAGGCGCAGGTTGCGGCGCGCGCTCATGAGCGGGTAGAAGGTGGGGTCGTCGACGAAGCCGGCCACGTGACGCAGCGCGCCCTGCAGCTCGCCCGGCACGCGGTGCCCGCAGACTTCCGCGTGCCCGCTCGTCGGGTGGATCAGGCCCAAGACCAGCCGGATGACCGTCGTCTTGCCGGCGCCGTTGGGCCCGAGGAACCCGAAGACGTCGCCGGCGCAGACCTCCATGTCGAGGCCGTCGACGGCGCGCAGCGTGCCGAACTGCTTGGTGAGGCCATGCGTGCTGAGGACGACCGGGCGGCCGGAGCATCCCTTCTGCTCCGGCCGCCCGGTCGTGTCGGTCTGTGCTTCGGTCTGCGTCTGCGCTTCCGCGACGCCGGGCGTCACGTCGTCGTCCACGTCACTGCACGGAGCTGACGAACGCCTGGAGGTCGGCCTTGGGCACCATCCCGCCGGCCACCAGCGTCGTGTCTCCCTTCTGCCAGATGTAGACGCCGCCGAGCGCGGTGGTGAGCGAGCGCACCGTGGCGCCGTTCACCGTCGCCGTGTCGACGAGCGCGGGCAGAGCCTTGAGCTGCTTGTCGAGGGCTGCGGTCGTCTTGGTCTCGGCGAGGGCGATCGTGCCGAAGCCCTTGCCGTAGAGGAGCACCGTCGTGGGACCCATCGGCGTGGTGGTCGGCGTGGTCGTCGCCGTGCCGCCGCCGCCCATGCCCGCGGCCTGCAGCAGCGTCGCAAGCGGCGTGCCGGCGGCCGTGAGCGGGCCGCCCTTGCTGACGACGGCCGCCATAGTAAACGGCCGCGCCGTGTAGTTCTGAGGTGAGTACAGCTTGTACGTGACCAGCTTCTGGGCCTCCGGCACGGTCAGGAACGCCTGCTTCAGAGCCGACTGGAGCGCCGACTTCTGCGCCGTGGTCGGCGCCGCCTTCGCGCCGGTCGAGGTGCCGGCGTGGCTGCTCATGGCCTTGGAGAGATCCGTTGACTTGGTGCTCACCTTCGCGCCGGCCGGCGGGGTGAAGTCGAAGGTCGACGCGGGGACGGCGCCATAAGACACGCTCGTGAAGCCGAACTGGATCACCGGCGCCGTGGCGCCCTTGGCGAAGACCTGCAGTTGCAGCGGGACGAACGTCTTGCCGTCGATCGCCGCCTGGACGGAGCCGAGCGCGGTGTCGGTAGCGGTCGGCGTCATCGTGACCAGGTAGGCGTCCTGGCCGGCGATCGTGGTCTGCCCGGTCACCTCGACCTTGGCGAGCGGCGCCAGCCGCTCGAGGTACGTGGCGATCGTCGCCGGGGTCGCCACGCTCGGCGACGCCATCGGCGAGGGTGCGGCCCCGGCCGCCGGCGTGCCGGTGACGACGAAGTGCTTGGCGGTGTTGGCGGCGCCGTCGTACATCCAGGCGCTGTGCGTCTTCTTGTCGAGGACGACGATCTGGTCTCCGGAGGAGCCTTGAGACTCGACCCTGGCGCCGGCGGGACTGATCCACACGCGCCCCGAGCCGTTGCCGGCGAGCGGGAGCTTGGCGGCGGCGTTGCCGAAGCCTGCGCCGGCGGCGGCCGACAGGTCGCCCAGCAGGCTGTTCTGCCAGGCGACATCGCCGCTGATGCTGGTGGTCTTCTGGTCCTGCTGCGCCATCTTGGCGAGCAGGCCGCCTGCCGTGACCTTCGGCAGGCTGTTCGTCTGGGTGGCGCCGGCCGCCGCTACCACGCCGGCGACGATCGCCGCCGCGACGACGACGGCCACGACCACGTAGATGATGAGCTTGGACCTCATGAAGACTCCCTTCGGAGTTGTCGCTGGGTTAGGTGTACCCCGGCGTGAGGAGCGCCGCAACCTTACAGAGGTGCGCCGTAATGCACCTTCACACGCTCATGAGGCCCTGCGCGGCGGCCTCATGGCAGTGCGCGCACGTAGTCCTTCCAGCCGGCGTAGAAGTCCTCCCAGCTCACGCCGAGACTGCTCTGCACGGCCTCGCCGATGCCTTTGGCGCTGAGGTCGGAGTCGGCCACCGCGATGACGAAGGGCTTCACCTTGTCGAGGCCCCATCGGTGCGCCACGTACAGCATCACGGAGCCGGCCTCGAGGTAGCCCAGACGGACCTGGTCGGTGGAGTTGCCCTTCCACAGGTCCTTGGTACCGATGACCTCGGGCAGCGGCCAAAGCTGGTTCCCCGAGGCGACTTCCTCCTTGAGGGGAGTCCAGTCGCGACCCTGCTCCACGGCCATCCCCAGACCCTCGAGCAGAAATGTAGGTGCGTGTTTGGTCGTGAGGAACCACTCGGCCGTGTAGGCGTGGGTCATCTCGTGCGCCAGCATCAGGGGTAGCCAGGACCCGGTGGTGTCGAGGGAGGGACCCAGCACGCCGATGTCGCGGAACCGGTAGTACTTGAGAGCCATCCGCGGCGTGGTGTTGGAGAAGAAGCGGATGCGCGTCTCGTCGGGCCCGCCGCCGAGCGAGGCGCGCAGGTCCTCCAGCGATGAGTACACCGAGACCACGATGGGCGCCTTGGGCCTCAGGCCCAGTTCCGTCGCCAGGCGTGCGCGCGCCGCGTCACCCGCGTCGGCCAGCCGGAGGGCGCGCTTCTTGTTGCGGCGGTCGGCCACCACCACCAGGCCGTCGCGCTGGATCACGACGGGCTGGTGAGTCCACATCAGGTATTCGCGGCGCGCGACCTCGGGCGTGTCGTCACCGGTGAGCACGACGCGCGTGCCCACGCGTGCGAAATCGAGATCGCGCTCGGCTGCGACCCGGTCGGCGGGGCCCGCGCGCCCGAGCATGCCGAAGGCGCGCACGATGTAGCGGCCCGGCCGGCCCGGGACCGCGGCCGCGTCGAGCGAGAAACCGCTCCACGGCAGCGGCTGCAGGTGGCCGTACAGGGCCGCGACGGCGGCGCGCGCGCCCGTGCCCGTCGCCGGCAGGGCGGCGAGGAACGCCGCGCGGTCTCCGGCGCGCAGCGCCGCCGCCGCGCGGTCCAGCATCGCCTGCGCCTCGGCGCGGGTCACCGCGCGCTCCTGCGGCGGCGCGGCCTGCGTCTCCTTGAACGCCAGCGGCAAGAGCATCGCCAGCCCGGCGAGCACGAGAGCCGCCGCGGCGAGCGACACGAGCACGATCCATAGCCGCACCCCGCGCGAGGTGCGTGGGGGCGCCGGTGCCGGGGTCCCTGCCAGACCAGAGGCGCCCACTGGACCAGGCTCGCCCAGAGGGCCAGGGGTCAACGGCGGGGGTGTACGCGGCGGGGAGGACATCACACCTCATTGTACGCGGCGTGGCGGCGCCCGGGTGCGGCGCGACGGCGCCGAGCTTGGCCGCCCCTGCTGATGGCGATACGCTGTCACGATGATGGAGCGACCTTCGCGCAAGCCATACCACGTGTACCGCGCCGGGGACGACGCGCCGGCCGGCGCCACGCCGAGCCCGGCGAGCCCTCCGCCGCGACGGCCACGCCGGGACTCCTCCGGCAGGCGCCCGCCGCACCGCAGGCGCGGCGGGCTGGTCCTCCTCCTCGTGATCGTCGCGGCGCTGGTGGTCGTAGCCGTGGCCGTCGCCGCCGTGCACCCGTTCGGCGGCGGGGCCAAGGACGCGCAAGCCAGCACCGGCCAGCAGTCGGCGACCTCGGCCTCCGCGCAGACCGCGACCGGCGCGACGCCGACGGCGTCGCCCTCCTCGTCGGGGTCCGCGACGCCGAGTCCCACCGCCACTCCGAAGGCTTTCACGGTCACGGCCGGCGGCGACACCATGAGTGGCTTCGCCGTCAGCAGCGTGGTCGGCCGGCTCGGCGCCGGACTCTTCAAGAGCATCGCGCCGGTGTTCGAGGCCAGCCAGTACGGCTTTGTGAACCTTGAATCCCCGCTCACGCGCGGCGGCGACCCGCAGAGCTGGAAGGACGTGGTCATCAAGGGCAATCCGGCCCTCGCGCCGGCGATGGCCAAGAGCGGGATCAACGTCGTGAACCTCGCCAACAACCACGCCGGCGACCAAGGCGACAGCGGCCTGCTGGACACGCTCAAGTACTGCGCCCAGAGCCACATCGCCGTCGTCGGCGCCGGCAAGGACATCGCCAGCGCACGCCGGGGTGTCGTCCTCAAGAAGAACGGCGTGCGCGTCGCCTACCTCGGCTTCACCGACGTGCTGCCGGTGGGCTACCCGGCCACGTCGACGAGTCCGGGGACCTCCCCAGGGAGGGCCAACATCTCGGCCGTCAAGAATGCCATCCGGACGGCCGCCGGCAAGTCGGACTTCGTCGTGGTGGGCTGGCACTGGAACCTTGAGTACAAGACCGCCCCGACCTCGCTCGAGCTCAGCGAAGGCCACGCCGCCATCGATGCCGGCGCTGACCTGGTCTTCGCCCATCACCCGCACGTGCTCGACGGCGTCCAGGCCTATCACCATGGCCTCATCTGCTACAGCCTCGGCAACCTCGTCTTCAGCGGCTTCGGCGGCACCGGAGCGCAGACGATGCTCGTGAAGACCAAGGTGACGAAGCGCGCGATCGACGCGCAGCTCATCCCGGTGAGCATCAACTCGGTGGGCATCCCGACGCTGGCGCACGGCTACGTGGCGGCGACGATCCTGAACCGCGTCAGGAGCCTCTCCGCCAGCCTCGGCACCACGGTCAAGATCGCCAACGGCAAGGGCTACGTGCACGTGAAGCGGTGACGCTGCTCTCGCCGTGACCTTCGTCGTCTGCCCCAACTTGGCCGTGGACCGCGTGCTCGCGGTCGATGCGCTTCGGCCCGGCGCCACGATGCGCTGCCGGGCGCTCAACGAACAGGCCGGCGGCAAAGGCGCCAACGTGGCGCGCGCCCTGCGCGCGCTGGGTGGCGCCCCCGTCCTCGCCGGCTTCGCCGCCGGTCACAACGGCCGGCTGATCGCCGAGCTCGCCAGCGAAGAGGGCCTCGAGATCGAGCTCGTCGTCATCGGCGGCGAGGCGCGGGTCTCGACGGTCGTACTCGTGGAAGCAGGGCCGCCCACGCGACTGTTCGAGCACGGCCCCGCCATCGATGCCGAGGCGGAACGCACGCTCGTGACCTCGGCCGGCTCGCGACCGGCGCGGCCCGGCGAGTGGGCGATGGTGGACGGCGCCGCCCCGCCCGGAGCGAGCGAAGGCTTCTACGGCGCGCTGTGCGCAGCCCTGCGCACCGCGGGCTACCGCGTGATGGTCGACGCCACCGGTGCCCAGCTTGTCGGCGCCCTGCGCGAACACCCCGACTTCGCCAAGGTGAACCTCGAAGAGGCACGCTCGGCGGTGGGTGAGCCGTCGGCCGCGGAAGGCCTCGCTGCCGCGGGTCTGGAGCTCAGCCGACGGCTGATCGCCGCGGGCGCCGGCGGGGCGGTCGTCACCCTCGGGTCCGCCGGCGCGGCGGGCGTGATCGCCGACGGCGAGTGGCTCGTGCGCACGCCGCCGGTGCAGGCCGTGAACACGGTCGGCTCCGGTGACTGCTTCGCGGCCGGCCTCCTCCTCGGCCTCGAAGGCGGCGGCGCCACCGAGGCCGCGTTCCGGGCCGCCGCGGGCGCGGCGGCCGCCAACGCGGCCTCGCCCCTCACCGGTCACTTCGACCTGGCCCAGGCGCGCGACCTCGCCAGTAGGGCTGTCGTCAGCCGGCCGCGGGTCTAGCGCTCGGCGCTCGGCCCGCGATCCGCGCAGAGCCCCGCTTTCTTCCCGCCTCCTCGCCGCCTACACTGACCTGACATGCGCCCCGTCCTCTTCCAGATCGGCAGCTTCAAGTTCTACAGCTTCGGCCTCATGGCGGCGCTGGCGCTCATCGTGCCCGGCCTCTTCATCGTGCGGCCGCTCGTCCAGCGCCGCGGTATCGAGAGCGAGTTCGCCTACGAGCTGATCATCGCGGCCGGTGTGGTCGGCTTCGTCGGCGCCCGCATCTACTGGCTCATCGAGAACTGGAGCGAGGTCAACACCCACTTCGCCAGCTCGCTCTTCGGCGGCATCGGCTTCGTGTGGTACGGCGGCCTCATCGGCGGCTTCCTCGGGGTGGTCGGCTGGACCCTCATCCGCCGCCACCCGCTCGACATCATCGCCAACGCCATGGCGCCGGCGGTCGCGCTCGGCTACGCCATCGGCCGCATCGGCTGCCAGCTCGCCGGCGACGGCGACTACGGCAAGGTCTCCAACCTGCCGTGGGCCATGGGCTATCCGCACGGCACCGTCCCCACGCCGCCCGGCGTGCGTGTCCAGCCAACCCCGATCTACGAGATCATCGTGATGGGCTTCGTGACCTGGGTCCTCTGGCGGCTGGCGACGCGCTACGACAAATCGGGCTGGTGGACCTTCGGCTGGTTCCTCGTGCTCTCGGCGATCGAGCGCTTCCTCGTCGAGTTCGTGCGCCGCAACCCGATCTGGTTCTGGCATCTGACGCAGCCACAGTGGTTCTCGATCGGCAGCCTCGTCGTCGGGATCATCCTCATCTTCGTCTATGGCAAGAGGCCGGCGGTGCGCGCGGCGGACGCTCCTACCACGACGAGCAAGACCGAGCGCACCCCGGCCTAGAGCACTCTCGGCCGCACCCGTGGACGAGCCTGAAGGAGCGGCGAGCGCCGCAGGCCGGGCAGCCGCGTAGCCGCCAGTCAGCCGCCGCGACGATCCGGGGGGATGATCAGCAGCGGGCACGGCGCGGTCTCGAGCAGCTCGCGCACGACCGCGCCGTGCCCGTCGGCGAAGCGTCCCGTTCCATGAGAGGACGATCAGTTCGGCGTCGTCGGCGCGCGCCTCTTCGGCGATCGTCAGCGCCGGCTTGCCGACACGCACCGCGATGCGGTGGCGGCCACCCTCGGGGCACTGGGAGAAGCGCATCGTGAACTCCTCCTGCCAGGCGCTCCACTCGTAATGCTCCTGGTCGACGATGCGCGGCGCCGGCAGGCTGCCGCT
Source organism: uncultured Thermoleophilia bacterium (assembly GCA_963829205.1). Lineage (GTDB taxonomy): Bacteria > Actinomycetota > Thermoleophilia > UBA2241 > UBA2241 > CAIXSE01. Next base: position 991,203 of record CAWHHT010000012.1, on the reverse strand, counting down.
CTCGCCGGGCGGGGTCGTCGTGACCACGTGCAGCATGACGATCTCGCGGCCGCGCGTGCAGAAGGCGTCGTCGGCGCGCGTCATGGCGACCGACGCCGAGGGACTTCCTTCGAGCGGGACGACGAGGCGCCGCAGGCCGGTGAGCGGATGCATGCCCGGCCTGACCAGAAGGAGCGGAGCCACGCCGGCCTGGAGCAGCGCCTCCGCCACGTGGCCGAGGCCGGCGCCGGCCTTGCCCTTGGAGGCCACGCGCATCCCGATCGCCACGGCCTGCAGATCGGCCTTGGCCACCAGGTCGGCGATCGTCGCTGGGGCCTCGCCCTCGAGATCGACGATCTCGAGGTCGGCCAGGTCGGCGCTGCCCAGAGCAGCGCCGCCGGCCTCGCGCACGTGTACGACACGCGGAGCCCATCCGGCGGCCTTCGCCAGGTTGCGTGCGCTGGTCACGAGCTCCTCGTCGGCGTGCGGGTCGGCGACCGCGATGAGCAGGGTCATTGACCGTCCTCCCAGGTTGCTCCGTCCCGGCGCCGCAAACGGTGCTTGCCGACCCCGAGCTCGCGCTCGACTCCGTCCAGCAGCACGCGCAGCGGCGCCCTCTCCACGAGTATTCCCACCTCGACGCCGCCCTTGCGGCGGCGCAGGTCGAACTCGGCGCGTGAGCCCCGGAACCAGAGGGGCACCCGCACGCGCCTCCAGGCCGGTGGCAGATGCGGGTCGATGAGCAGCGCCTCCTGGCGCCGCTGCAGACCGGCGAAACCCATGACCGCGGCCTGCCAGAGCCCGCCCATGGTGGCCATGTGCAGGCCGCGGGCGGCGTTGCCCATGTTGTCCGCCAGGTCGATCGCCGCCGCCATCTTGAAGTCGTCCACGGCGTCGTCGACCGCCCCGAGGCGCGCCGCCACCGCGGCGTGGATGCCGGGGCTCAGGGAGCTGCCGTGGCTGGTGATGGGCTCGTAGTAGTCGTAGTTGGCGAGCGCGACCTCGTCGTCGTACTCGTCCGAGAGGACGTGGCAGAGCATCACCACATCGGCCTGCTTGACGACCTTGGCGCGCAGCGTGACCTCGCGGCCGAGCATCATGTCGGCCGCCATCGGGCGCGGGCGCAGCTTCTCGATGGGTACGTCATCCATCTCGTAGAAGCCGGCGAATTGCTCGAACAGCTTGGTCGCCGAATCAAACCCGTCGACGAGCAGGTCGGCGACCAGCAGCCAAGCCTCGATCTCGCTGCGATCGAGGTCGAGGCGCGTGCGCAGCTCGTCCGCGTAGGCGGAGTCCCAGCCATCGAGCCACGCGAGCGCCTCGACCGCCTTACGGATGTTCCAGCGCGCCAGCACGTTGGTGTAGGCGTTGTCGTCCACGCCCTCGTGGTACTCGTCTGGCCCCACGACCATGCGGATGTGGTAGCGGCCATCCTCGTCCAGCGACGAGCGCGAGGCCCAGAACCGCGCCGTCTCGAGCATCATCTCCACGCCCATCGTGGCCATGAACTGGTCGTCGCCGGTCGCCTTCCAGTACTCCCAGGTGCCCCAGGCGACGTCCGCCGAGATGTGATGCTCCATGAGGCCCGAGAGGATGGGCACCATCTCGCCGTCCGGGCCATAGCCATACGGCGGCGTCGTCTCGACTCCCTTGTCGGCCGACTCCCACGGGTACAGCGCACCCTTGTGGCCCATGTGACCGGCCTTCTCGCGCGCGCCGGCGAGATTGCGGAAGCGGTAGGCGAGCAGCGTGCGCGCCGTCTGCGGATGCGTGTAGATGTAGAAGGGCAACGTGAAGATCTCGGTGTCCCAGAAGACGTGCAGGAAGTAGCTCATGCCGCCGAGGCCGCGGGCGCCCACTGAGACCGTGTCCTTGGTCGGGTGGGCGGTGCTGATCATGTGGTAGATGCTGAAGCGCAGGGCCTGCTGGTCGCCGGGGTCGCCGTCGACCACGAGGTCGGCGTCGTGCCAGCGCTCGTCCCACGCCGCGCAGTGGCGGCGGAGCAGCTCATCGTAGCCGAGCTGCTCGGCGCGCTGGAGGCCGCGGCGCGCCGTCTCGCCGGACGGCACGCGCGTGCGCGCCGAGACGATCGCGGCGAAGCGGTCGATGGTCGCCGGGTCGCCGGCCTCGAGGCGGCCGCCGATGACCTCGCGGCCCTGGTCCATGATGCGCGCGATGGGCGAGCCGGGCGCCGGTCGCGTCGCGACGGCGAGCGAGTGGCCGCCTCCGTTGCGACCGCGCGTGCGTGCGATGAAGCCGCCGACGTCGAGCATCTCGAACTCGGTCTCCTTGGTCGGCCCGCCGGCGTGGCTGACGCCCACAGCGCCGGCCCAGATCACGCGCGCGCCGCCATCCTCCGGGATCGCCTCGGCGCGCAGGGCCAGCAGTTGACGGTCGGCCAGGGACGCGAAGCGGGCGGTGCGGACGCGCAACATATGGCCGCTGCGCAGGCGCTGACGCCAGTAGCGATAGACCACGGCGTGGCGCATGTCGAGCACGCGCTCGTGCTCCACCAGCTCGCCGTTGGAGAGGTTGACCACGCTCCCCCAGGCCTGCAGACGCACGCCGATCCAGTCGGGCGCCGGCACCGGCTGCCGGAAGGACGGATCACCGGTGCCGTCGCCGAAGACGCCGGCGACGAGCGTCGCCGGCGTGCTCACGGCGGACCCCTCTTCGAGCGCGCCGCGCGTGCCGGTCTCGCCGTTGGCGACCGTGAGCAGCGTCTCGATCTCGCGCTCACGGAAGGGGTCGAAGCCCTTCACCTCGAAGCGCCAGGCGGGGTCGTTCGTCGGCTCCGGGAAGTTGCGGTACGCCACTTGCTCGCGCTCTGAGAGTTGGTCGTGGAGGATCTGCAGGAAGGCCCCGGGGCCGCCGCCGACGTGAAGCACGCGCGGCGGCACGCCGTTGGGCTCCACGCCGACGCTGACGAACACGGAGCGCCGCAGCTCGGGGATGAGCGTGAGGTAGTCGCTGCCTTCGCTGCCGCCTATCGGCCCGAACTCGTCGCCGAGGACGATCATGTCCTGCGGCCGGCGGTCGCGACCCTCGATCAGCGACTTGAACACGTAGCGCATGCTGTCGCTCTTGTCGGTCAGGCCGATCTCCACGTGCTTGATGTCGCTGGTGATGCCGGGGTGCGCGAGGCCGACCTGGCGGCACAGCTGGCGCGCCCGCTCCACACAGGCACCGACACCGTCGACGCCCGCCTTGGCGAGCCGCTCGTTGACCTGCCTCTGAAGCTCGGCGATCTCGGCCTTCGGCGGGTCGGGCCAGCCGGGGATGAGGTCGACCTTCCGGCGGTTGAGGCGGTCGTAGACGATCTCGATGTCGAGGCCGTGCGCCGTCAGCTCGTCGCGCAGCGCCTCAGCCGCGGCGGTGAGCTGCACGTCCTCCTGGGCGGTCGCCCGGCGGCGCTCCAGGAGGCGAGGCCCGCTGGGGCCCACGACATAGACCTCGGAGCCCCGGGAAAGGAACATGAAGAGGCGTCCCTCGCCACTGGGGCGTGCCTGCAGCTGGCCGTCGACGTTCTTGATGTTGGTGCCGCTCACCACGGCGATGTCCACGCCCAGCGCGACGAGCCGTTCGATCCGGCTGCGGACAGCCGCGGCGTCCGCCTGGCGGTCGGCCACTGCCGTCCCGTCCCAGTCGAAGCAGATCACGGCGTACTCGCGGTCGAGCGCCTTCTGGATGTCGTCACGGCGGGGCATGCGCCTACCATCCTCCCCTATCGGCGGCCATCCTGCACCGCCCCGCGCGGCCGCGTGCCCGCCGGACGCGCGGCCGCCCGCGCCGGTCGCGCGGCCGCGGCTCCGCGAGCGGCGCGGTAGACTGTTCGTGCCGGCCGCTGCCGGCCACACCGCAGGTCGCCCCGAGGGGAGAGTCAATGACGCAGTTCGACGTCGCCTACGTGCGCACGCAGTTCCCGGCCCTCAAACGCGTCATCGACGGGCGCCCGGCGGCGTACCTCGATGGGCCCGGCGGCACGCAGACCCCGCAGCGCGTCGTCGACGCCGTCCGCGAATACCTCACCGGCCACAACGCCAACGGGGGCGGCCGCTTCGTCACCAGCGAGGAGACGGACGCCATCCTCGCCGCCGCTCGCCAGGCAGGCGGCGACTTCCTCGGCTGCTCGCCGGCCGAGGTCAGCTTCGGCGCCAACATGACGACGCTGACGTACTTCCTCGCCGAGGCGCTCGGTCGCCGCCTTCAGCCCGGCGATGAGGTCGTGATCACCGCCCTCGACCACGAAGCCAATCGCGGCCCCTGGCTGCAGCTCGAAGAGCGCGGGATCGTGGTGCGCGAGGCGCCGGTGGACCTCGCGACGTGCACGCTTGACTGGCCGGCCTTGGAAGAGCTCATCCGGCCCGGCCGGACCAGGATCGTCGCCCTCGGGTATGCGTCGAACGCCGTCGGTACCGTCAATGACGTGGCGCGCGCGGCTGCGCTGGCGCGCGACGCCGGCGCCTGGAGCGTCGTCGACGCCGTGCACTACGCCCTGCACGGCCCGATCGACGTCCGGGCGGTGGGCTGCGACTTCCTGCTCTGTTCCGCCTACAAGTTCTTCGGCCCGCACGTCGGGCTCATGTATGCGCGCCGCGAAGCCACCGCCCAGGTCGAGCCGCTGCGCCTGGCGACCCAGCACTCGGAGCCGCCGTTCGTGTGGGAGACCGGGACGCCGAACTTCGAGGGCCTGGCCGGCGCGACCGCCGCCATCGATTTCATCGCCGACATCGGAGGGCGCCACGAGACGATGGTGGAAGATCGCCTGCCCACCGGCCTTGGCGGCCGCCGCCGGGCGATCGTCGCCGGCATGCTGGCGTGCGAAGCGTACGAGCAGCCGCTGGCGACGTTCCTGCGCCGGCAACTCGCCGGCATTCCCGGCGTGACGTTGTATGGGCCGCCGGAGTCCAGCCCGCGCACGTCGACCGTCTCCTTCACGGTGGACGGGTTCCTCGCCGGCGAGGCCGCGCGGGCGCTGGGCGACCGCGGCCTGTTCGTGTGGGACGGCGACTTCTACGCGGCCCGCCTGGTCGAGCTGCTCGGGCTGGCCGATCGCGGCGGCCTGATCCGCGCCGGTCTCGCGCCGTACACCACGCAGGGCGAACTCGAGCGGCTCGTCGACGCCGTCTCAGCGCTCGCCCGGTCGGTGCGGTGACGGCGGCGAGCGAGACACCGGCGCGACGGACGGCGGACGAGGCGGCGCGGACCGGCGGGCGCGGCGCGATCGAGCCGCGCACCGTGCGGCTCTGCCTCATCGGCTTCGGGAGCGTGGCGCGCGCCTTCTGCGCGCTGCTGGCGCAGCAGGAGCGCGTGCTCGCGGAGGCGCACGGCCTGCGCGTGCTCGTGACCGCCGTCGGCACCCGGGGCGGCAGCCTGCTGGCGCCGGACGGGCTCGCGCCGGCGGTCGTCCTCGACGCGATCGGCGACGCGCCGGCCCCGCCGCAGGCGGCCAGGCCGGCGTCGGAGCTGCTGCGCGCGTCGGGCGCCGATGTGCTTGTCGAGCTCACGGTCCTCGAGCACGACTTCGCGCCCGTCTCCACCGGCCACGTGCTGGAAGCGTTCGATCTCGGCATGGACGTGCTCACGGCCAACAAGGGACCCATCGCCTGGAACTGGGAGCGAGTGGCGGCCGCGGCCGCAGCGCACGGCCGCCGCATCCGCTTCGAGAGCACGGTGATGGACGGCCTCCCCGTCTTCAGCCTGCTGGAGTTCACCTTGCCTGACTGCCGGCTGCTCGGTTTCGAGGCCGTGTTCAATGCCACGAGCAACGCGATCATCGAGGCGATGGGCCAAGGTGAGGCATACGCGGACGCCCTGGCCCACATGCAGGCCGCCGGCGTGGCGGAGGCCGACCCGGCCAACGACGTCGACGGCTGGGACGCCGCGTTCAAGGCGGCGGCGCTGGCCAACGTCGCCATGGCGGCCGGCATCACGCCGGCCGAGATCGCTCGCGAGAGCTTGCGAGATGTGCCCGCGGAGCGCATCGCGAAAGCCCGCGCCGCCGGCAGGCGCCTGCGCCTGGTCACGTCGGTCGCCCGCGACGCCGGCGGCGCCGTGCGCGGCGCCGTGCGCGCCGAGGAGCTCGACATCGACCATCCGCTCGCGGCCCTCGGCGGCGATTCCCTCGGCGCTCTCCTGCACACCGACCTGATGGCCGACGTCTTCGTCGCCGAGCGCAACGGCCTCGTGCCGCAGACCGCCTACGGCGTGTACGCCGACCTGCTCCACCTGTGCCGGACGCGCTGACCACGCCGGCCGCGCAGGCCTCCCCGGCGACGACGGTCCCTCCGCCTCTCGGGCCGCCCAGTGATCCGGCCACCGCGGGCGCCGCGCCCGGCGGCCGCCGCTTCCGCCCCAAGGCGCTCGCCGTCGCGCTGCTCGTTCTCCTCGTCGGCGCTGCGGCAGGGGGCGTCATGTTCGCGCTGGAGCAGTCCCACCTCACCTGGCGCCCGCATGCCACCAGCACCGCCTCCGGCTGGCGCATCGCTGCCCCCCACGGCCAGCGTGTGCAGTACGCCGCACTCTCCGGCGACCACCTCGTCTGGGTCTGCGGCGCGTACACAGGCGTCTTCGACCTCGCCAGCGGCAGGAGCCGCCTGCTGGGCATCGCGCGGCACGCCGGTGCGGGCGGGCCCGTGGCCGTGTCCCGGGAGTATGCTGCCTGGCTGGACGAGAGCCGTGCCGACGCGACCGGACCCTCGAATTCGATCTGGACATATCGGTTCACGACGTCCAGGCGCCGCCGGCTGGCCGGCACGCAAGACGTAGGTTGGGCGCCGGCGCTGAGCGGCGCGACCTTGGCGTGGGCCCACTCGGCGGGCGACTCAACGGCCTCGAGTCACCGCCCGCGATCTCTCCCGCGGGATCGATCGCGTCGCAGCCAGAGGGCCGTCGATCGACGGCCCCGTGACCATGGACGGCGCGCGCGTCGGCTGGTTCGTGCGCGCCGCGTCTCCCCTCTACTGACGTCAAGGACCTTGCCGACGGGCAGCTCAGCGGCGTCGACCTTGAGATGCGCGCGGGAGGGCACGTGGGCCGACCTGATGAACATCGACCTCTCCGGCACCACCCTGGTGTGGCGACTCCAGAGCTCCAACGGCTCCGGCGAGATCCTCGTGCACGATCTGGCGGGCGGCGCCACACAGCCCGTCGCCTCGGGCCGCGGGCTCAGCGGCGGTTCGATCGACGGCGGCCGGGTGGTCTGGGCGCAGCCCGGCACGGGCGGCACCAGCATCATGTGCCGCCGCCTTTCGGGCCCGACGCCGTTCGTGGTCGCGACCGTCGCGACCGGCCGCGTCAGCGACGTCCTCGTGAGCGGCGACACGGTGGCCTGGATCGTCGAGGGTGGCACCGGCGGGTTCAACGGCATCGAGACCGGGAGGCTGGCGCAATGATCGCCGAGCCGCCGACGCCGCGCCGCGCGCGCATCAGGCGCACGTACGTGGGCCCTTTCGGCCGGCAGGTGCTCCTCTACCTGCTGGCCGGGCTCTGGCTCCTCAACGTCGCCGACCTGCTGCTCACCAAGTACGCCCTCTGGCTCGGCTTCGCCACCGAGTCCAACGACGTGATGCGCTACTTCCTGCACGTCGGCACGTTCACGGCCTCCGTGTTCAAGGTCGGCATCGTGACGATCGGCGTGCTCGTGCTGTGGCGTCTGCGCCGCTACAGGGCGGCGCTGTTCGCGGCGGTCCTGCTGGCAGGCATCTTGGCCGCCGTCGTCGCCTACCAGGTGTTCTGGCTCACGAGCCTGTGAGGCCCGGCTCCGCAGACCTTTGGCCGCCGGTCTATACCCCGGCCGGCAGCGTGCTCAGCCTCTCCTTGACGATCTTCGTCGAGGTCTCGATCACATCGAGGCTGTAGTCGACCTCGCGCTGCGTGTGCGCCGTGCTCGCGAAGAAGCGCTCGAAGTTGAAGTTGTGGAAGTACACGCCGCGCTCCTGGCACTCGCCCTGGAGCTGGCCGAAGAAGCGCGTGTCGCTGGCGCGCGCCTGGCGGTACCGCGTGACCGGCTCCTCCTGGCCGAAGAAGACCTGCCACATCGGCCCGACCTGGTTGATCACGGCCGGCACGCCCTGCTCGGCGAAGATCCTGCGCATGCCGCCGACCATCGCGTCCGCGACCGCGTTGAGGTGACCGTACACGCGGTCGCGGTCGTCGATGAGGATGTCGAGGGCGGCGTTGACGCCGGCCAGCACCATGGGGTTGCCGCTGTAGGTGCCGCCGTGCAGCACGACGTTGTCGGCCTCGAGCTGCATGATCTCCTTGCGCCCGCCGAACGCGGCGGCGCCGGGCGTGCCTCCGCCCATCGCCTTGGCGAGGCACGTGATGTCCGGCATGACATCGTAGAGCTGCTGCGCTCCGCCGGGAGCCACGCGGAAGCCGGTGATGATCTCGTCGAAGATGAGCAGCACGCCGTTCTCGGTGCAGATCGTGCGCAGACCCTCGAGGAAGCCCGGCTCCGGCGGGATGATGCCGGCGTCGGCGAGGATCGGCTCGCTGAGGACCGCGGCAAGCTCGGAGGCGTTCTGCTTGATGATGCGCTCGGCGCTCTCGAGGTCGTTGAAGCAGCCGACGAGCACGGCCTCTTCGGCTACGCGCGGGATGCCGCCGAGCGACGGGACGGTGCGCGGATAGCGCTCGTAGCCGGCGGCGTCGAGCGGTGGGTGGTGAGAGAAAGCGTGGCAGTCGAGAAAGCCGTTGTAGCTCCCCTCCCACTTGAGGATCTTGTCCTTGCCGGTGTAGGCGCGCGCCAGACGCATGGCGGCCTGCGTGGCCTCCGAGCCGGAGTTGGCGAAGCGCACCTGCTCGATGCTCGGCACGACCTCGACGATCTTGCGCGCGACCTCGTAGTCGAGCTCGTGCGGGAACGTGTAGAGCATGCCCCCTTGAGTGATCTGGGCCGTGATGGCGTCGAGGATGGGCTTGGGCCGATGGCCGAAGATCATCGGCCCATAGCCGATGCACCAGTCGACGTATGAGTTGCCGTCGACGTCGTAGAAGTACGCGCCCTCGCCACGGTCCATGACGATGGGGCGCGTGCCGATCAGGCGTGCGTAGCTGGACTCTCCGCCGGAGACGACCTGCTGGCATTTGGCGAACAGCTCGCGGGTCTTCTCGAGGTGTGCGTCGTCGATCAGGTACTCGTTCATCGGGCAGTGACTCCTTCCCGAACGGCCGGGCGCGGCGCGGCTACCCACGGGTGCGGGGCCGGGTCCCCGGAAAGTGCGCGTAGTCTAACCGATGCCCGCGGCGGGGTGAACGTTCCGCCGCCTACACGATCGCGGCGAGCAGGCTCACGCCGACGATGGTGCACACGACGCCGGCCCACTGCTGCGGCTTGGGGCGTTCGTGCAGGAGAAAGTAGCCGAGCAGCACGGCGAACGTGCCGAACTGCGTGGTCGTCACGCCGGCGACCGTCGGGGGCCCCAGAGCGAAGGCGATCGTCACGAGCATGACCCCGCCGAGCTCGAGGACGCCGGCGCCGACCGCGCGCAGACGCAGGGCTCCAGGCACGGCGATCCCACCGCTGAGCAGCGCCAGAGGCAGGGCGACCGTCAGCGAGACGCTCCGCGAGATCGCGGACACCGAGAGCCAGCTGATGTCGCCGGCGTAGGCGTAGCACAACATCACGCAGGCGAAGAGGAAGCCGGATGCCAGCGCCCAGGGCGCGCCCTTCGTCGTCTTGGCGCGCCCTTCCACCGACGTGAGGATGGCGCCGACCACGCAGAGCGCGAGCGCGGCGCCAAGCACCGGCGTGACCGCTTGGCCGAGGAGGATCAGGGCCACGGCTACGTAGGCGCCCTGGAGGGCGTTGAGCGCCGACACGAGACCGAGGTCGCCCACGTGCAGGCCGCGCAGCAGGCAGTAGAAGGCACCCACGTAGATCACGCCGGCCAGCGCAGCCAGGCCGGCCGCGTGCCACTCGGCAGTCCCGTGCGGCAGCCCGTCGACGAGCAGCGCGATCGGCACGACGATGATCACTCCGGTCGCGAGCACCCACACGACCTGCGTGAGCGCGCGCGTGCTTCTCGTCACCCCCTGCGACAGCATGTCGCTGGTGGCATACGAGAAGGACGAGGCGAGTCCGGCAAGGACGGTCAGCACCGGGCATCCTCCTGAAACGGCCGGGCGCGGCGCGGCTGGCCACGGATGCGGAGCCGGGTCCCCGGAAGGTGTGGCTAGTCTAGTCGATGGGGCGGCAGACCGTGAGGTCGGCGAAGTTGCGCGGCCCGAGGCCCTGGTGCTTCTCGGCGATCGTGTCGGCAAGCCGGTCCAGCGCCTCGTAGTCCTCCCCGCGCGGCATGCCCTTGGCGAGCACCGGCTCGAGGAACTCGCACTTGAGCTTGGGCATCATGCCGACCAGCGTGTCCACCGTCTTGCCGGCCCAGCCGTAGCTGCCGATCACCGTGGCGAACTTGGTGCGCGGCTTGAGCGCGTTGGCGAGGAAAGCCGCGTAGGCGGCCAGCGGATGCGGCCCGGTGAGCACCGTCGGCGTGCCGAGGACGATGCGTGCCGGCGTGGACCAGCGAGCTGGCGAGCTCGCCGGCATCCAGCGTCGTGAGGTCGAAGCGCTCGACCGCGACGCCGCGGTCGGTGAGCGCCGCCGTGAGGTGGTCGACCATCAGCAGGGTGCTCTCGTGCATGCTCACGAACGGCAGGCAGACGATGTTCTGCGGCTCGCCGCCGGCCCAGTCGCGGTAGGCCTCGATGATGAAGCCGGGGTCGTCGTACACGGGGCCGTGGCTGGGGCCGATGAAGCGGATCGGGTACTGCGTGACCTTCTCGATGTTCTTCAGCACCTGGGCGCCGAACGGCATCATGATCTCGGCGTAGTAGCGCTTGGCGCCGTCGTAGACCTCGTGCTTGTCGGCGAAGACGTCGTTGGTCGCGTAGTGCGAGCCGAAGAAGTCGCAGCTGAAGAGGATCCGGTCCTCGTTCGAGCCAGGTGCTCATCGTCTCGGGCCAGTGCACCCACGGCGTGAAGACGAACGTCAGCGTCTTGTCGCCGAGGCTCAGCGTCTCGCCGTCGGCGACCACCTGGAAGCGCGCGTCGTCGATGTGCAGGTGGTCGATGAGCATCCCCTTGGCCTTCTCGTTGCAGACGATGGTGAGGTCGGGGAAGCGGCGCGAGGAGCTGCGGCGTGCAGCCGGAGTGGTCCTGCTCGACGTGGTTGATCACGAGGTAGTCGGGCGCCGGCAGCTCGTCGAGCTGCTGCATGAGGGTGCGGCAGCGCGCCGGGTCGCACGGTGTCGATCAGCGCGTTGGCCTCGCCGCCCTGCACGAAGTAGGCGTTGTAGCTCGTGCCGTGGGGCAGCGGGATGAGCGCGTCGAACAGGCGGCGGTCCCAGTCGACGGCGCCGAGGAGATGGACGTTGGGGACGATCTCGCGTGGCTTCATGGTCTCCCTCGATGAGGTGGCTGCGGACGAATCGAGTCACTTGGAGTATAACCACGACGTCGCCGGCGACTCCTGTCGGATGGCGGAAATGGCGGGGCACGCTTGGACAGTCGGGAGAGCCGCTGCGAGCAGAGGCGGCGTGGCTGCGACGGCGGGACGAGGCGAGGAGTGAGGCGATGGAGGCACGCATCAGTGTGATCACCCTCGGCGTCGCGGACGTGCCGAGGGCGAGGGCGTTCTACCAGGCGCTCGGCTGGCCGCTCAGCGGCGAGCCCGAGGAGCGCTTCGCCATCTTCCGCAACGCCGGATCGCGGCTGGCGCTCTACGCGCTCGACGGCATCGCGGAGGAGGCCGGCCAGACGCCGGCGGCCGCCGGCTCGATGCGCATGACCCTGGCGATGAACGTCGAGAGCAGAGAGCTCGTGGACGAGGCGCTGGCGGAGGCGGAGCGGGCCGGCGGCGAAGTGCTTCAGCCGGCCCGGGAGCGCTTCTGGGGCGGCTACTCGGGCTACTTCGCCGACCCAGACGGCCACGCCTGGGAGGTCGCGTTCAATCCGTTCTGGCCCATCGGCGACGACGGGCTGCCCGGACTGCCGTGATCGCAGCCCGTCGCGATCGCGCGATATGCTGGCGCCGATGACCGAGGCCGGCCCGCCAACAGCCTTTCTCCTCACGCCGTTCGGCGCCAAGGCCGCGGGCGGCGAAAAGCCGGCGACCTACCGCGCCGTGCAGCGCGCGATCCGCGCCGCCTGTGCCGACGCCGGCGTGGAGCTTCGCCGCGCCGACAGCATCTTCCGCAGCGGCGTCATCGTCGACCAGGTCCGCGAGGCGCTCGCGGACGCGGACCTCGTGATCGCCGTCTGCACCGGCAAAACGCCAATGTCTTCTACGAGCTGGGGATGGCCGAGGCCATGGGGCACGCGCCGATCCTCATCGCCCCCGACGCGACGCACCTGCCGTTCGACAAGGCGCACTGGCGCTGCCACATGTACGGCGGCAAGCGGCTCACCACCAAGAACTTGCGGGCCCGGCTGGTCAAGGCGATCGAGGAGACGCTCGCGGCCGGATGAGTGGCGGCCCCGGCCAATTGCCGATCCTGGCCCCGCCTTGCGACCTCAGCCGCCCGCGTCGAGCTCGTCGGCGAGCTGCTCCACGAACAGCCCGACGTCGGTGACGATGCCGATGGTCTGGAAGGAGCCGCGGTCGGCGAGCTTGGTGACGACCGCGGGGTTGATGTCGGCGCAGACGGTGCGCACGCTGGCCGGCAGCATGTTGCCGACGGCGATGCTGTGCAGCATCGTGCTGAGCATCAGGCAGGCGCCGGCCTCTTGCGCGTACTTGCGCATCTCTCGCTGCGCCTGCATGACGTCGGTGATGACCTCGGGCATGGGCCCGTCGTCGCGGATGCTGCCGGCGAGGACGAACGGCGTGCCGGTCTTGATGAGCGTGTACATGAGGCCGCCGGTGAGCACGCCCTGGTCGACGGCGGCCTGGATGCCGCCGCAGCGCCGGATGGTGTTGATGGCGCGCAGGTGATGCTCGTGCCCGCCGGGCACGGGCGTGCCCTCCTTGAGGTTGATGCCGAGCGACGTGCCGTAGAGGTTCGATTCGATGTCGTGCGTCGCGATGGCGTTGCCGCCGAAGACGGCGCCGATGTAGCCCGCCTCGATGAGGCGGGCCAGCTGCGGCGCCGCGCCGGTGTGCACCACGGCCGGGCCGACGACCGCGATCGTCAATCGGCCCTCGTCCTTGACCTGCCTCAGGATGTGCGCCACTTCGTGGACGATCTGCGCCTTCGGCTTCTCGCTGCTCACGGCCGAGGCCATGAACTCGAACGGCTGGCTCTCGCGCGAGCGCTCGAGCGGGAGCACGCGGATGCCCTTGTGGCCGGTCACGAGCAGGTCGCCGGTGCGCACGTCGTTCATGGCCACCGTCTGGGCGCTGCCGGCCTCGAGATCCACGCGGATGCCGCAGTCCATCTCCGGATGCTCGACCCGGATCCAGTCGCCGTTCACGCGCACGAACGTCACCAGGTTGGTCGTCGAGTAGAAGCGCTCGGGGAAGACGCCGTCCATGTCGGCCGCCTCCAGGCTCACGTCCTGCGGCCGGACGGCGACGACGCCGAACTCGGTGATCGCCGTGAGCAGCTCTTCGAGGTGCGCGGCGTCCCGCCCGAAGATGCGCATCACCGCGTGCGACGGGTCGTCCTTCATGCGCCCGACGTCGAACGTGAGCATCTCGAACTCGCCCTCGAGGTCCATGACCTGGTCCATGATGTGCGGCATCATCAGCGAATCGATGAGATGCCCCTCGATCTGGACGTCTTCGTATGGCTTGTCGGGCATGGTCCCTCCCGTGGCGGCGTCGCGTGCCGCAAGGATAGCAGGCTGCTACGATGAGCCCCATGCGCAGCCAACGACCATCGACAAGGAGCGCCAACATGACCACACGCACGAGACCGGCGCTCCTGCTCCTCAAGGCTCTGCTGGTCGCGGGTCTGCTGGCCGTCCTGGCGGCCACGGTGGGGGCGGCCGTCGCCACGGCCGCGACGACGGCTTCTCCGACCCCCACCACTGCCGCTCAGAGCTCGGTCGCCGCGACCCCTGCCGCCTCGCAGACGGCCGCCACGACACCGGCCAAGAAACCCCTGGTCAACTGGACATGGATCATCTTCGGGTTCGGCGGCGCGATCGTCCTGCTGATCCTCTGGTATCTCCTGCAGCGCAGCATGATGCGCAGGCAGAACAAGTAGGACTACGAGGCGGCCGGCCCTTCTCCGGCGGCCGGCCCCTCTTCCGCCTCGATCTCCGCCATCACGGCCTTGGACGTGGGCAACAGCTCCACGATGAGCACGCCCGCCAGCATCAGCGACCCGCCGACCACGAGGCGCCACGTCACCGAGTCCATGCCGGCGATGATGCCGGCGAGCGCCGCGAACACCGCCTCGAACCCAAGGAGGATCGCGGCGTGGGTGCTCGTCGTGTAGCGCTGCGCCCAGCTCTGGATGAAGAACGCGTAGATCGTGCCGCTCAGCGCCGTCCACAGGATCGCCGCCCACACCTGCCAGGGCAGGTCGAGCGTGATGTGCACGACGAACGGCGCGACGATCGCCAGCGCCAGCGTGGAGAACGCCATCTGCGTGATCGCCAGCGTGGTCGGCCGCACCTTGGGGGCGAAGAACCCGGTGGTCATGATGTGCAGGGCGTAGAACAGCGTGCCCAGCAGCGTGATGCTGTCGCCCCAGCTCAGCGTGAAGTCGCCGCGGAGTGAGAGCAGGCCGAGGCCGACGAAGGCGACGATGGCGCCGATGATCTGCCAGCGCCCCGGCGAGCGCCTTGCCACGGCCCAGTACAGGAACGGCACCATGGCGACGCTGAGCCCGGTGATGAAGCCCGACACGCCGGGCGACGTGCGCTGCAGGCCGATCGTCTGGAGGACCAGCGCCGTGAGGTAGAAGGCGCCGAGCAGGCTGCCCATGCCCCAGTCTCGGCGGCTGGACTTGAGCCAGCTCGAGGGCTGGACCGCCGCGAAGATGCCGGTCGCGACCGCGTAGCGCAGCAGCAAGTAGAGCATCGTGCCGGCGACGATGCTGCCCCCGGCGATCGCCGTCGTGCGCTCCACGGCGGACTTGATGAACACGAAGTTGCTGCCCCAGAAGATGGCGACGCTGAAGAGCAGGAGGTCGGCGACGACCGCCTTGCGGCGCGAGGAGTGCGTCAGGGTCGCTGGGGTCGCCATCGAGGCAATCCTATCGCCCGGGGAGCGGCCCGGCTCGGGCGTGCCGGCGTCAGGCGCGACGCCGGAGCGCCGGGGACGCCGGACTCCTCGGCCGGGGCGGTGCCTGGTCGACGAAGGCGGCTGGCCTAGTCGGCCCGCGGCATCGCGGCGACTGGCGCCGGCGGGCCGTCGCCGCGCGCGGGCGCGAGCTCGATGACGAGGACGCCGGCGAGGATGAGCGCGGCGCCGGCCACGAAGCGCCAGGTGAGCACATCCATGCCGAAGGCCAGGCCGAAGACCGCCGCGAACAGCCCCTCGAGACCGAGGATCACGGCCGCGTGTGTGGAGCTCGTCGACTTCTGCGCCCAGGCCTGGATGAGGAAGCCGTAGATCGTCCCGGAGACCGCCGTCCAGACGATCGCCAGCCAGGCCTTCCAGCCGAAGTCGACGCTGATGTGCTCGACGAACGGCGTCACCACGATGAAGAGCGCGGCGGCGGCGCAGATCTGCGTGAGCGCCAGCACCGCGGGCTTCGTGCGCGGCGCGAAGAAGCCGGTCGCCGTGATCTGCGCGGCGAAGCCGAGGGCGGCGACCAGCGTCAGCAGGTCGCCGCGCCCGATGCCGAAGCCGCCGCGCAGGCTGAGGAAAGCGAAGCCGAGCATCGCGACGACCGCGCCGCCGATCTGCGCCCAGCCGGGCGAGCGGCGCGCCACGATCCAATAGAGGAACGGCACCATCACGATGTCGAGGCTCGTGATGAAGCCGTTCTTGCCCGGCGTCGTCCACTGCAGGCCGATCGTCTGCGTCGCGAAGGCGACGAACAGGAAGAGGCCGAGCACGCCGCCGTAGACCCAGTCGCGGCGTGTGGTCTGCCGCACGGTCCGCGGCATGATGGCGACGAGCAGGACCGCGGCGACGATGTGGCGCCACAGCAGGTAGGTCATCGGGCCGGTGGCGCCGATGGCGTCCTTGATGACGACGAAGTTGAAGCCCCAGGCGATGGCGACCGTGAGCAGCGCCGCGTCGGCGAGGAGCGCCCGGCGGCGCGACTGGGGGATGAGCGGCGAGGCCGAAGAGCCGGGCCCCGACGCGGAGGCGGGTGACGAGGCGGCCCCGCGCGTCACGCGCAGAAGCCGCCGTCGACCAGCCAGGAGTCGCCGGTCACGAATCCCGCCTCGTCCGAGGCCACGAAGGCGACCACGGCGGCGACCTCCTCCGGGCGGCCGACCCGGCCGACGGGGTACCCGTCGGCCTGCCAGCTCGCATAGGCCTCCGGGTCGGGCGAGTCCTCGATCGCCTTGGTGAGCATCGGCGTCTCGATGATCCCCGGCGAGACGGCGCACACGCGTACGCCGTCGGGTCCGTGGTCGCGCGCCAGCGTGCGCACGAGGCTGATGACCCCGGCCTTCGCCGCCCCGTAGGCGGCCGCGCCGGGCTCGCCGTGGTGGCCAGAGTCGCTGGCGATGACGACGATCACGCCCCCGCCGGACTCGATCATCGGCACCAGCGCCGCCTGCATCGTGAAGAAGGCGCCCTTGAGGCAGGTGTCGAGGACGGCGTCCCAGTCCTCCTCGGAGACGTCCAGCGTGGGACGCTCGTCCCAGATGCCGGCGCAGTGGACGAGCACGTCGAGCTGGCCGTAGCGGTCCATCGCGGCGGCGACGAGCGCGCGGCAGTCGCCGACGTCGCGCACGTCGCCGGTCACCCAGCCGTGCTTGCCGGCCGGCAGCAGGCTCTCGGCCACCGCCTTCGTCTTGGCCTCGTCCCTGCCGGCCACCATGACGGCGCAGCCCTCGACCGCGAGGCGCCGCGCGCAGGCCTCGCCGATGCCCGACGACCCTCCGGTCACCAGAACGACCTTGTCGGCAAGACCTTCCACGACGACCTCCCCCGAATGCTCCTCAGCCCTAGAGCGTGCCTGCCCAAAGTGTACAACCGTCGCAACCACGGCTCGCCGCTCGCCCGTCCTGGCCGAACGTCTGCCGTGCTCAGACCTCTTCGAGCAGAAAGCCCTCCGTGTCGGCGGCTTCCCACTCGTCGAACGGGTCGTCCTCGACGGCAGCACGCATCGCCTCCACGCCCGCGCGCCACGACTCTCTCGTCCTGCCAGCGCGCCATCCCGATGAGCCGGCCGCTGCGAGCGTCCCGCAGCGTCAGCGCCTCGACGAACCCGGGTTGCCCGGCCCCGGCCACGCCGAAGCGGTGCATGGAGGCGATGAGATCGCCCTCCTTGCCGGGCTTCGGCGTGTGGATCGACATATGAATGATCACGGCGTCCTCCTTCGCTCGGGCGACGTCCTTCGCCCGTCGCTGTCCGTCACGCCACCCCGCACCAGCGCATCGCCGTCAAGGCGATGGCGGCGGTGAAGTCGACGCAGACCGTCCATCGGACACGTGCTCGTTCACGGCGTGGGCGCTGGCGATACCGTCCGGCCCGAAGCTGAAGGTCGGCGTGCCGGCGGCGGTGAACGTGGCGGCGTCGTGCCAGCTGTCGAGGCCGGCGGGCTTGCCGGTCCGGCCGACGGCGCGGGCGCAGCGGAGCGCCGTGGTGACGAGCGGGTGGTCGGCCGGCATCTCGGCCGGCACCACATCGTCGCTCCAGGTGAAGCGCAAGCGGATGCTCCGCGAACCACGGGTCGCCGGCCACGGCCGTGGTGAGGCGGTCGATCACTTCGGCCTCGACCGCCCTGCCGGTGCCTTCGGCATCCACGTGAGCCGGCAGGTAGGTGATGTCGCACGTCAGGTCGCACGAGGCGGGATAGGTGACGATCCAGGTGCCGCCGTGGACGATCGTCGGCACGATGTCGCCGGGCGCGAGGAGTGGGTGCCTGTGGTCTGCCCGACCGCGCCACTCCTCGCGCAGCGCCTGGATGCCGGCGAGCAGCGGCGCCAGCTTCTCGATAGCGTTCACGGCGCCGCCCTCGCGCCAGTCCGGCTGTGTCATCTCGGCGTGGCCGGCGCGGCCGGCCACAGTGATCGTCGGCGTCACGGTGCCGCGGCAGCTCACCCAGGCGTCGAAGTCCGTGGCCTCGGCGGCGATGCCGGCGTCGGCGCGCACGCCGTGCGCCACGGCCATGTGGCCACCGGCGCCGGAGGACTCCTCGTCGGTGACGGTGCAGAACACCGCGTCGCCGGCCAGACGCACGCCGAGCCGGTGCAGCGTCTCCAGCGCCACGATCATGCAGGCGATGCCGCCCTTCATATCGTTGACGCCGCGGCCGTACAAGAAGCCGTCGCGCCGGTCGACCTTGAACGGGTCGCTGAGCCACTCGGCGCGCGGCTCCACGTCGACCGCGTCGATGTGGCCGTTGAGCAGCAGGCTGCGGCCGGAGCCGGCGCCGGGGACGACGGCCGCCAGCTGTGGCCGGCCGGCGAAGTCGAGGCCGGCCGGGATCGACCGGCTCCCGGCGCCGGTCGGCGCCGGCTCCCACAGGTCAGGCCGCGCGCCGAGCCCTGCGAGCCGCGCGGCCAGCAGCCGCTGCAGCTTCTCCTCGTCGCGCGCGGGATCTCCCGGCATGCGCGCCGTCGTGTCGCAGGCGACGAGCTCCTCCAGCAGGCCGACCACCTGGTCGCGCGCCGCCCGCGCCGCTTCGACGACCTTATCCTCCAACGCCGTGCGCGCCTCGCTCATCGACTGTGCTCCTCGTCTGGGTTTGACGGCCGCTCGTGCTCGCGGCCATTCTACGCGCCGCGGCGCCGGCCCACGCTCGCGCGCCGCCGTCCCGCCGCCTCGCCTCACGCCGCACTCCTTGAGCGCCGCCCTCCCTTGGGCTATAACGCCTGCAGGGCACCGGCACCCCTGCCGGCCGGCGAGGAGGGACCATGAGCGAGCGGCGGAGCACCAAGATCAGGGTCATCAAGCCCGAGGACGTGATCTGGGAAGAGGGCACGTTCAAGCCGGACGAGATCGAGGCGCCCGGCAAGGAGTTCACGGCCGCCACCTCCGTCGACGACAAGTTCAGCTTCGGCCTCTGGCAACGCGACGAGCAGAGCCGCCACTTCGAGCGCCCCTATCACGAGATCGCGTACATCATCGAAGGCGAGGTCGAGATCACGGACGACGACGGCGAGGTCGTCGTCGCTGGGCCCGGGGACATCCTCATCACGCCGCAAGGCAGCAAGGGCTACTGGAAGAACCTCACGCCGGTCAAGAAGGTGTGGGGGATCTACGAGGAGACAGGAGCCGACCTCGACCCGTACATCGGCCCCGGCGGGTTCTGAGCGCCACGCGGCGCCTCGGCTGCCCGGCGGTCCGGCGGCCCTGCGCGGTCGCCTTGCCGGCCTAGCGGACCCGTACGCGGACGCGCGCGACTGCGGTGAGACCGCGGTCGTCGTGCACGGTCACGGTGACGGTGTAGCGGTGGTGAGCCCGGCGGTAGCGATGCGCCAGGGTGAAGGTCTTGGCGTCCGTCAGCGCGAGACTCCGGCGCGGCGAGCCGTCGCCGTACGTCACGGTCGCCCTCCACTTTGAACCCGTCGGGTCGAAGACCGATCCGCGCCGGCTCCACACCCGACCGTGACGCGCGGTCGCCGACGACTTGAGCGCCACGTAGAACGCCCCTGGCTTCAGCGCCCGGGAGTCGACCACCTCGAAGTCGCTGCCCTTGACGCGGTCCAGACTGTGCAGCGCGTCGTCGTTCCAGCGGGGGTCGGGCGCGCCGCTGACGTACCAGTCGGCGCCGTTGTCGGCGACCATCATCCCGTACTTCTTGAGCCCGCGGAGGATCACCTGGACCTCGGGCGGGAAGTTGCTGACGTCGAAGCCCGCCTTGAGCCGCACTCGCAGCCCCATGGGCGGCAGGGACGGATCGGTGCTGGAGCTGGCGTAGTGGGTCGCCGGGTAGACGTACTTGCGCTGCGTCTCGGCGACCGTGAAGCGCAGCGCGTGGTCGAGCACGCCCTCGGTGACGATCTCGTCGTACCGGGCGAGCCCCGGCAAGATGGGCAGGCCGGCCGCGTCGGCGCTCGTCCAGCCGGCCGGCCGGAGCTTGTTGCTCGTGAGGTCCCAGACGGCGCCGGAGCCCGCGTCCCACGAACCGTCCGGCTGCCTCACCGCGTGATAGAGCTCATAGAGCTTCTTGCCGTCGGCGTCGAGCACGAGCACGTGCCGGTCGCCGTCGGTGTACGCGCCGCCGGCGCCCTCGACCGGCGCGTTCGCCGGCACCGGATACGGGCCGGCGTCACTCTCGTCGCCGTACTCCACAAAATGGATCGGCACCTTCGCCTGCGCCCCCGAGACGACGACATACGGGATGCCGATCGGCGCGCCCTCCCACACGGTGCCGAAGTCGGGGTGCAGGCCGGTGCCCGGCGACATGTGCGCGATGTAGGCGGCCGAGTCCGGGTCGCGCGGCAGCGCGTCGACCGGCGTGTTCCAGGCGTTGTCGGCCGGGAAGAGGCGGAACGGGATCGGCGCGCCCACGCCGTAGGAAGCCGCGGCGGCGGGCGCGACCAGCGCGGCGGCCAGTGCGGCCGCGGCGACCAGCGCTGCCGGAACGAGGAGGGCGGCGGCGAATACCGCCGCCGCGAACGCACGCGGCTGTCGGGGGCGAGACTCCACGGGTCCAGTATCGGCCATCGGCCCGGCCGGCTGAGCGACCGGCGTCGCCCGGCCGGGCCACGGCGCACAGCCGATGGCCCAGCCCGCCGACCGCGGCGCGCGGCGCGGCGCCGGAGGCACGCGGGCCGGTGATAGCATCGCGGCATGGAGCGCTTCGACCCACTTCATCCTCGTCGCAGCCTCCGCCAGCTCGACCCGCAGGTGCGCGACCTCGGGTGGGTGAGCTTCTTCGCCGACCTCAGCTCGGAGATCGTCTATCCGCTCTTCCCGGTCTTCATCACCGTGGTGCTCGGCGCGCCGGTCGCGGTCCTCGGGCTGATCGAAGGCATCGCGGAGGCTACGGCCAGTATCACCAAGTACCCCTTTGGTCAGGCCGCCGACTACACCGGCCGCCAGCGGCCGTTCGTACTCGGCGGCTACGGGCTCGCCGCTCTCGGCAAGCTCGTGCTCGTCCTCGCGTTCGTCTGGCCGGCCGCGCTCGCCGCGCGGTTCATCGACCGCTTCGGCAAAGGGATGCGCACCGCCTCACGCGACAAGCTCATCGCCGCGGCGACGGAGCCCGAGCAGCAGGGCCTCGCCTTCGGACTGCACCGCACCATGGACACGATGGGCGCCGTCCTCGGCCCGCTGTTCGCGCTCCTGCTCGTGCAGTTCCACGTGCCGCTGCGCTGGATCTTCGCCGCGGCCGTGATCCCGGGCATCATCAGTGTCTTCGTGATCCTGCGCCTGGTGAAGGAGCGCCGCGGCGAGCCGCGGCGCGAGGCGTTCCGCCTGTCGCTGCCGGCGTCGCCCGCCTTCCGCTGGCTGCTCGCCGGCTCGCTGCTCTTCGCCGTCGGCAACTCGAGCGACATGTTCATCCTCCTCAAGGCGAACTCACTCGTGGCGCCTTCGGCCTCGGAGGTCTTCCGGCTCAGCGTGCCGGTGCTCCTCTACGTGCTCTACAACGCCGTGTATGCCGCCGCGTCGCTTCCGCTCGGCGGCTTCAGCGATCGCGTCGGCCAGTTCCCGCTCGTGATCGGCGGATACATCGTCTTCGCCGCTGTCTACGCCGGGTTCGCGGCCGCCGGCTCGTGGCTCGTGCTCGCCGGTCTCTTCGCCGCCTACGGGCTGTATATAGCCGCCACGGAGGGCACGAGCAAAGCCCTGATCAGCCGCGCTATCCCGCATGACGCGCGCGGCTCCGCCCTGGGCCTGTACTACACGGCGACGGGCCTGGCGAGCTTCAGTGCCAGCACGATCGGCGGCCTGCTATGGAGCGCGGTCGGCCCCGGGGCGACGTTCGCCTTCGGAGCCGCGGCCGCCCTGACCGCCGCGGCGGTCATGCTGCTGGGGCGCGGCAGAGTCCGCCGGGCGCTGGCGTCGTAGACACCCCTGCCGCGGCGCCGGGACGCCGTCGCCGCGTCCCTCCGCGGCCTGTCGCGCCTCCCTCGCAGCGAGTACCATACGCGGCAGAAGCTGCGAACCACCGCACCGGGAGGGATCATGGCCAGGACCTGCCCATCCTGCGGCCGCGCCAACGACGACGACGCCCGCTTCTGCGCCGGTTGCGGCGCCGAGCTCAAGCTGGCATGCGCCGCCTGCGGAGCCGAGCTGCCCGCCGGCGCCGCCTTCTGCAAGGCCTGCGGCGCCCCGGTCTCCGGAGTCATCGCGGCCGATCCGGGCGCCACGGCGGCCACCGTAGCCGCGGCGGCGCCTGTCGTGGCAGCGCCTGTCGTGGCGGCAGCGGCACAGACCGGGGCGGCCGCCTCGCCGCCCGGTCCACCGCCGACGCCGCCCACGAGCACGCTCCCACCGGGCGACGAAGGGCCACCCGGCAGAGGCATGAACCGGACCGCCATCATCCTGATCGTGGCCCTGCTGGTCGTTGCCGCCATAGCCGCCGTCTCCCTCTGGTGGACGTTCGGCCGCGGCTCCGGCGGCACCGGCACCCCGACGCCGACGCCGGTCGCCTCCAAGTCGGCCACGTCGGCCAGTCCGACGCCGGCGGCGCCAAGCTACCTCGCGGCCGCCGTCGGTCGCCGGGGCAACGTGCTCGGCGCAGTCGCCGCGGACGGCACGATCCGCGAGCTCGCGACGACCCTCGGCCCCCGGTTCTTCCACATCGCGTACTCACCGGACGGCCGGCGCATCGCCGTGGTCGCCGGCACGTACAAGCTGCAGCAGCTCGCCGTCGTCGACCTGCAGGACGGCAACGCCGTCACCAGGGTCCACATCACGACGCCGACCGTGGTCGGCGTCGATTCCGCGGCTTGGCTGGGGCCCGACGACCTGCTCGTCTCCGCCTACACGGCCGCGCCCAAGAACCGGGGCGAGGACGGCGACCTGCTCGTCTATCACCCGTCCGACGGCTCGGTGAAGCCCTTGACCGACTCGAGCGGCGCCCAGCTCCGCGGCGTCGAGGTGAGCGCGGCCCGCGACGGGAGCCGCGTGGCCTTCGTGACCTACACAGACCAGAAGGTCGACCAGTACGGTACCGCGTCCGCGCTGGAACACCTCTACATCCTCGACCGCTTCAGCGGTGACGTCGCCGAGCTGGGTACGAACAACGCCTTCTTCGACGTCAACGCGCGGCGCTTCGACGCACCTCTGATCTCGCCCAACGGCCAGGCGATCATCTTCCGCCGCGCCGGTAGCGACGTGGGCACTTCCTACACGGTCATGAGCGCGACCGGCGTCACCCTCATGCCCGCCAAGGAGCTCCTGTTCCCCGCCGGCTACGCCTGGAATCCCACCGGCACCAAGGTCGTGTTCACCGGCCAGCCCGTCGACGGCAACGGGACGGGCAAGGCGCCCGTGTCGTTCTACCTGTTCGACACGGCGAAAGGCGGCGCGCCCAGCGTGATCGCGACGTACAAGAAGACCTTCGTCCAGGACCTCGCCTGGTCGCCAGACGGCTCCAGCATCGCCTGGGCCGAGTGGGACAAGACCAGGTACCGCAGTGGCAACCTGTTCCTGATGCCGGCGAGCGGCGGCGACTCGCACCGGCTCGCCGACTGGGCGATCATGCCGGCGTGGGCGCCGGGCGCGAAGGCGACGGCCACGCCCTCGGCGAGCCCGTCGCCCTGACGCCCGTCGGCAAACAAGACCAGAGTTGCCCGCTATCGTGTGCCCCGGTACACTATTTCCGGGAGTACAATCTCCCTTCCATCGCACCAGGGACCTGACGGGCGGCCGCTGCGTCGCCCGTCCGCAGCAGAAGGGCAGGAAGCCGATCGATGAGCTCCAGGCGCACCCTCGCAGCCGAGATCCGCGACGCCACCGGCGTCAATGCAGCCACGTGCTACCAGTGCGGCAAGTGCTCCGCCGGGTGCCCGATGGCATCGGAGTCGGACCTGCGGCCGCACAACGTCATGCGGCTCGTGATCCAAGACCGGCGTGACAAGGCGCTCTCGGACAAGTCCATCTGGCTCTGCCTGACCTGTGAGACCTGCAGCGCGCGCTGCCCCAACGCGTGCGACCCGGCGCGCGTCATCGACGCTCTGCGCGAGATGAGCCTCGACGCCGGCGTTGCCGACCTGCCGCGCACGATCGGCGCGTTCCACAAGGCCTTCCTCGAGCAGATCCGCTCCAACGGCCGCCTGCACGAGATGGGCATGGTGATGGAGTACAAGCTGCGCAGCGGCGACCTGATGAAGGACGTGACCAACGCCCCCGGGATGCTGAGCCGCGGCAAGCTGAGCCTGCGCGCCGACCGCATCGATGGGGTCGACGAGATCAAGCGCATCTTCGAGCAGTGCGGGGTGACCCCTTGACCGGCGCCGCCCAGGCGCCGGCCCGCTACGCCTACTACCCCGGCTGTTCGCTGCACGGCACGTCGCGCGAGTTCGACGAGAGCCTGCGCGCGGTCGCCACCGCCCTCGGCGTGAGTCTCACGGAGATCCCCGACTGGTCATGCTGCGGCGCCAGCAGCGGCCACACGACCGACCACATGCTCGGCGTGGCGCTTCCGGCCCGCAACCTCGCCATCGCCGAGGAGCAGGGCTTCGACCAGGTCCTCGCGCCGTGCGCCGCCTGCTACAACCGCCTCTCCGCGGCGCGACTCGCCGTCGACACCGAGGACGGCTTCGCCGAGCGCATCCCGGAGGTCATCGGCCGCCCGTTCGCCAACAGCGTCGAGGTGCACAACGCCGTCGAGCTGCTGCGCGACGCCGCGCCGACGATCGAGGAGAAGGTCGCGGCCGCCCTCGCGCCCAACCCGCTCGACGGCGTCAAGCTGGCCGCCTACTACGGCTGCCTGCTCGTGCGCCCCTTCGAGGTCTGCGGCTACGACGATCCCGAGCAGCCCACGTCGATGGACGACGTGATCGCCGCCTGCGGCGCCGAGCCCGTGGACTGGAACATGAAGGTCGAGTGCTGCGGCGGCTCGTTCTCGGTCAGCCGCACCGCCTCCGTCGTGCGGCTCGGGCGCAGCATCATCGAGGACGCCCGTGCCAACGGCGCCGAGGCGATCGTCGTCGCTTGCCCGCTGTGTCATTCGAACCTGGACCTGCGCCAGAAGGCGATGGTGCAGCGCGGCGCCGAGCCGATGCCGGTCCTTTTCGTGACGCAGCTTGTCGGCCTCGCTTTGGGGCTGACGCCCGTCGAGCTCGGCCTCCCGCGCCACTTCGTCGACACCGAGCCGTTCATCGCCCGTCTCGTGAAGCGGGCGGCGGAGCGCGTGGCGGCGGAGAAGAAGGTCAAGGAAGAGGCCGCCGCCAAGGCCGCCGCCAGGCGCGACAAGGTCGGGGCGTCCGCGCCGGCACCGACGGCCCGCCCAGCGCCGGCGCGCCCGAGGATGGTGAGGCACAGTGAGCCGCATCGGCGTCTTCGTCTGTCACTGCGGCGAGAATATCGCCCGCACGGTCGACGTCGCGGCCGTCGCGGAGGCCATCAAGGAGCACCCCGGCGTCGCCTTCGCCACCGACTACAAGTACATGTGCTCCGACCCCGGCCAGACGATGATCAAGGACGCGATCGCGGAGCATGGTCTCACGGGCGTCGTGATTGCCGCCTGCTCGCCGCACATGCACGAGAAGACCTTCCGCCGCGCCTGCGACCAGGCCGGCCTCAACAAGTACATGTGCGAGATGGCCAACATCCGCGAGCACTGCAGCTGGATCCACGAGGACCGCGCCGACGCCACCGCCAAGGCGATCGACATCGCACGCACGATCGTCGAGAAGGTCAAGCACAACAAGCCGCTCGAGAGCATCCGCATCCCGATCACCAAGCGCGCCCTCGTCATCGGCGGCGGCATCGCCGGCATCCAGGCCGCCCTGGACATCGCCGACGGCGGCCACCAGGTCGTCCTCATCGAGAAGGACGCGTCGATCGGCGGCCACATGAGCCAGCTCAGCGAGACCTTCCCGACGCTCGACTGCTCGCAGTGCATCCTGACGCCGCGCATGGTGGAGGCCTACCAGCACCCCAACATCACCCTGCACACATGGAGCGAGGTCGAGAAGGTCGACGGCTACATCGGCAACTTCGAGGTGACGATCCGCAAGAAGGCGCGCACCGTGAACGAGGACCTCTGCAACGGCTGCGGCGACTGCCAGGCGGCGTGCCCCGCCAAGCGCATCCCCAGCGAGTTCGAGGCGGGGCTCGGCAAGCGCACGGCGATCTACGTGCCGTTCCCGCAGGCCGTGCCCAACATCCCGGTGCTCGACCGCCAGAACTGCACCCTCTTCAAGGGCCGCCGCAAAGGCCTCGCCAAGGACGCCTGCGGCAAGTGCAAGGAGGCGTGCCTCAAGGGCGCCATCGACTACGACACCGAGGACACCTTCATCAAGGAGGACGTCGGCGCCATCGTGGTCGCCACCGGCTTTCAGCTGTACAACATCGGGCGTGAGCAGCCCGAGGGCCTCAAGGGCTACGGCGAGTATGGCTACGGCGAGGTGCCCGACGTGATCGACGGCCTGCAGTTCGAGCGCCTCGCGTCGGCCTCGGGGCCGACGGCCGGCGCCATCCTCAGGCCGTCCGACGGCAAGGAGCCCAAGACGGTGGTCTTCGTCCACTGCGTCGGCTCCCGCGACCCCGAGAAGGGCATCAAGTACTGCAGCAAGATCTGCTGCATGTACAACGCCAAGCACGCGATGCTCTACAAGCACAAGGTGCACGACGGCCGCGCCGTGGCCTTCTACATGGACATCCGCGCGGCCGGCAAAGGCTACGACGAGTTCAGCCGGCGAGCCATCGAGGAGGACCAGGCCGAGTACATCCGCGGCCGCGTCTCGAGGATCTACCGCGAGGGCGACGTCGTGAAGGTCTGGGGCTACGACACGCTCAGCCAGGAGCAGGTCGTGATCGACGCCGACATGGTCGTGCTCGCCACCGCCGTGCGCCCGCAGCCCGGCATCGAGCAGTTGGCGCAGACGCTGAGCATCAGCTACGACGAGAGCGGCTTCATCAACGAGGCGCACCCCAAGCTGCGCCCCGTCGAGACCAACACCGCCGGCGTCTTCATCGCCGGCGCCTGCCAGGCTCCGCGCGATATCCCCGACAGCGTCGCCATGGCGAGCGCCGCCGGCGCCAAGGTGATGAGCCTCTTCAGCGCCGACGAGCTGGAGCGCGAACCGGCGGTCGCCGTCGTCAACGAGAGTACCTGCATCGGCTGCATGAACTGCGCCAACGTGTGCGCCTACGGCGCCATCGAGCAGCGCGACATCTGCACTGTCGACGGCCAGCTGTGCGGGCACGTCGCCTACGTGAACCCAGGTGTGTGCCAGGGCTGCGGCACCTGCCAGGCGGTCTGCCTCAGCAAGAGCGTCGAGCTGCAGACCTTCACCGACGAGCAGGTCTACAGCGAGATCAACGCCCTCAGCTTCTGGGAGTGACATGAGCGACGGCCACCCCGATTTCGAGCCACGCATCACCGCCTTCGTCTGCAACTGGTGCACCTACACGGGCGCCGACCTGGCCGGCACGAGCCGCCTCGACATGGCGAGCAACGTGCGCATCATCCGGCTGCCCTGCACCGGCCGCATCGACCCGCTCTTCATCATCAAAGCGTTCGAGCGCGGCGCCGACGGGGTGATCGTCAGCGGCTGTCATCCGGCCGACTGCCACTACACGTCCGGCAACTACCACGCACGGAGGCGCTTCGCCGTGTTCCACGACCTCATGGAGTTCATCGGGGTCGACCCGCGGCGCATGACCTTCAGCTGGGTCTCGGCAAGCGAGGGCGCCAAGTGGCGCGACGTCGTCGACGAGGCTGTGACCAACGTGCGCGAGCTCGGGCCGTTCGACGCCTACCGGGCGCTGGCGCCCGAGGACGAGAGTGCGGCGGCTGCCGCAAGCGCCGGCTCCGCCGCGCAGGCGCATCCGGACGCGGAGGGCGCGACTGCTCCAGCCGCGGCCGGCGCGGAGGCCTCATGAACGAGCTCCGCGAACTGGCTCGCAAGCTGCTCACAGACGGCGAGGTGCGCGTGATCATCGGCTGGGAGCAGGCCCGCCGCGGCGCGCGGCCGATGTTCGTCACCGAGCCGGACGGCGCCGACGGACTGATCTTCGACACTCGCTGTGTGCACAACCTGGTCACGTATCTCAATCCGCGCCGCGACCACGTGGCCGAGCTCGGCAAGATCGGTCTCGTGGTCAAAGGCTGCGACGCCAAGGCGGTCGCGGGCCTGCTGCGCGAAGCGCAGCTCACCCGCGACGACGTCGTGCTCATCGGCGTGCGCTGCGGCGGTGTGGTCGAGGAGAACGAGCTGCCGGAAGCCATCGCGCTCACGCCCGAGAACGTGGCGCCGCGCTGCTACGGCTGCGACAACCGCGAGCCCGCGCTGGTCGACTACCTGCTGGGCGAGTCGCAGCCTGAGCCCCCGCGGCCGGCCGTGACCATCGAGGAGCGCGTCGCCGCGCTGGACGCGCAGCCGCTCGAGGAGCGCTGGGCCTTCTGGACCGGGCAGTTCTCAAAGTGCGTGCGCTGCTATGCCTGCCGGCAGGTCTGCCCGCTCTGCGTCTGCGAGCGCTGCGTGGCCGAGAAGACGCAGCCCCAGTGGATCGAGTCGTCGCCTCACGCGCGCGGCAACCTGAGCTGGAACATCACCCGCGCGCTCCACCTGGCCGGCCGCTGCGTCGACTGCGGCGAGTGCGAGCGCTTCTGCCCGGTCGGCATCCCGCTGACGCTCGTGAACCGCAAGCTGCAGCAGATCGTCGCCGAGCGCTTCGACTACAAGGTCAGCGACGACCCCGAGAACCAGGCGCCCATCGGCGGCTACCGCCTCGACGACGAGCAGGAGTTCATCAAGTGATCGAGACGTACTTCATCAGCGAGGCCGACCTGCGCGGGCTCGCCGCGGACCTGCTGGGCGCGGGCACGGAGGTGATCGCGCCCGTCGGCGTGGACATCTGCCAGTCGCCGTCCGCCGTCGCCTCCGCCGCCTGCCTGCGCCCCGGCGTCGCGCCGATCGACGTCGAGTACAAGCCGATCGGCGACGCCGGCGAGCTCGACCTGGGGCGCGACCTGCCGGTGCTCTCACTCAAGCAGTTCTTCCTGCCCGACCACGAGGCTCTGTGCCGCTGGCACCAGCGCGGCACAGAGATCACCGTCGAGGAGGTCCTCACCACGTTCGCGCCGCGCGTCGTGCTGGCGGCGAAGCCCTGCGACAGCGCCGCCCTCGCCGTCGTGGACGAGGTCATGAACTGGGACTACAAGGACGAGTTCTGGAACGGGCGTCGCGAGGCGAGCACGATCTTCAACCTCGCCTGCCCGGTCGTCGACGACTCGTGCTTCTGCACGGCCGTCGGGTCGGCGCCGGACGACGTCAAGGGCGCCGACGGCCTGCTCACGCCGGTCGAGGGTGGCTACCTGGCCCAAGCGACCACAGACAAGGGACGCGCCCTCATCGCGGCGCACCCACAGCGCTTCGCCGCCGCGAACGACCCGGCCACGGCCGGTCGCACGCGCCAGGCCGAGGACGAGCGCGCCGCCGCGCGCAGCCGCGTGGCCGGGAATCTGGAGATCGACGCGGCGAGCGTCCGCGACTGGATCGACACGCACTTCGAGGACCCGCTGCTCGCCTCGCTCGCCATCCGCTGCAACGGCTGCGGCGCCTGCTCGAGCGTGTGCCCCACCTGCCACTGCTTTGACATCGTCGACGAGGAGGAAGGCGTCGGCCGCGGCACGCGGCGACGCTGCTGGGATACCTGCCAGGCGCCGACCTTCACGCTGCACGCCAGCGGCCACAACCCGCGCGACGACCAGCACGTGCGCTACCGGCAGCGGATCAACCATAAGTTCTCGATCTACCCGCTCAAGTTCGGCGAGGTGCTGTGCACCGGCTGCGGCCGCTGCACGCGCGTCTGCCACGCCGGCCAGGACCTCGTGGAGATCCTGGCGGCGATCGACATCGCCGCCAGGCGGCCGGGCGGAGCCGCGGCCACCGGATCCGGCGAGGCGGCTACAGCGGAAGTCGAGGCCGCCTCGTGAACATCTATCAGCCACAGCTCGCCACCGTCACCGGCCTGGTTGACGAGACGCCGGACACGCGCACGTTGCGCCTCGAGTTCCAGGACGAGGCCGTCCGCGAGAGCTTCGCGTTCAAGGCCGGCCAGTTCGGCGAGTACAGTGTCTTCGGCGCCGGCGAGAGCACCTTCTGCATCGCCAGCCCGCCGACGCGAGAGGGCTATATCGAGTGCAGCTTCAAGGCCGTCGGCAAAGTGACGACGGCGCTGCGCGAGGTGAACGTCGGCGATACGCTCGGCTTCCGCGGCCCGTACGGCAACTCGTTCCCGGTAGACGACTGGAAGGGCAAAGACGTCGTGTTCGTCGCCGGCGGCATCGGCCTCGCGCCTGTCCGCTGCGTGATCTGGAACGTCCTCGACCGCCGCGACGAGTTCGGCGACGTGACCATCGTCTACGGCGCCCGCTCCGTGGACGACCTCGTGTACAAGCGCGAGCTGGAGGAGTGGGGCTCGCGCTCCGACGTCAAGATGGTCACGACGGTCGACCCTGGGGGCGAGACCAAGGACTGGACCGGCGAAGTCGGCTACGTCACGCCGGTGGTCGAGGCGACGGCGCCGAAGGCGCAGAACGCCGTCGCCGTCCTCTGCGGCCCGCCGATCGTCGTCAAGCTCACGCTGCCCGTGCTCGACAAGCTCGGCTTCGCCGACGACGCCATCTTCACGACGCTCGAGAACCGCATGAAGTGCGGCCTCGGCAAGTGCGGCCGCTGCAACATCGGGCCCGTGTACGTGTGCAAGGACGGGCCCGTCTTCACCGCCGCGCAGATGAAGGCGCTCCCGGCGGAGTTCTGAGAGGTCAGTCCCAGAGGAGGAGACGGAGAGCCGCGGCCGGCGGTCACACCGCGCCCGCTGACCACCGTGCCCTTTTTCACCCAGTGCCCAGCCACGCGCTTGAACACGTCCCAGTCGGCGCCGCGTGAAACAGCTTTGCCGCGCCACGTGCGGCGCTTCAGATGCTCGATGCTCACGTACAGCCGGATCGCTCTTGGCCGCACCACGATCCCCGCGATCAGCCTGTCGGGAGAGCCTGTCGATCACGGCGAACTGCGGCCGGCCCCGTCACAACGAAGCCCAGCATCGCACCCTTCTTGTCGAGGACCTTCGCCCACGCGGCCCAGCCGACCCGGTGCCCCCTGGTGTCCACGACCTTGCCGGCCGGAGCAGCGGCTGGCAGTGCCAGGATGAAGAGCGCTGTCAGCAGGACAATCACGGTCAAACGGACGCGCATGGTTGCCTCCCTGCGCTCGCCTGACGAGCTCCGGTGTGATGCTATGAGAAGAATAGCACCCCGCGATGGGCTTACCATTACAGGCAGCCATCCCTCGATCGCCAGGAGAGCACGACGTGATCTCATCGGAGAATCGACAGAGCGACACGGCGCTGGAGCTCACCGACACGGCCGGGATCTCGCAGATCGCAACCGCCGTGGGCGCGCCGGACCTGATCCTGCCGTGGCTCGGACCGCTTCTACGACGCGGATGACGCGGCGCTCATCCTCGCGGCGCCAGCCGCGAGCATGCCGGCGAGGCGCTCGCCGGTCTCGACGCCGCGCGGCTCGAACGCGCCGTCCGCCGCGCCGTCCTCGACCGCGACAAGGCCGGCGCCTACGTGCCGTCGTCGTTCCACGACCGCCTCGAGGTCTGGGCGATGCTCGAGGGCTGGAAGGACGTGCCACACGACATCCGGCGCAGCCTCGCCGACTGGGACCTGGACTTCTACGCCGAGCGCATCCGCAAGGGCGTCGAGGCGGTCCGCGACAGGATCGCGCCACCCGATCCCGCCGACGCCCAGGGCGACTACACCTACGTGCTCCTCGACGAGGGTGAGGCGATCCTCGCCGCCCAGGAGCACATCTACCTGTGGCCCTGCGACTGCCGTTCGATCGTGGGGCGATGCCACAAGCCCGTCTACGCATGCCTGCGCTTCGGCAACGACCGCGGCCTCGGATGGGAGATCTCCCGCGAGCGTGCCATCGAGATCCTGCGCCAGACGGACAAGGCTGGGCTGATGCACACCGCCGACTACCGCGGCGACCCGGCCACGGCCGGCGCCATCTGCAATTGCTGCACCGACTGCTGCTACCCTCACCTCGCCACCAAGCGCCTGGGGACGAGCGACGTGTGGCCGGTGCGTCGCTACGTCGCGGCGATCGACGAGGACACCTGCAGCGCCTGCGGCACGTGCGGCCGGCGCTGCCCGTTCGGGGCGATCACGTCGGGCGCCGACAAGCGGCCGCGGCTCGAGCCTTCGGCCTGCCGCGGCTGCGGCGTCTGCAGTACCGGCTGCAAAGAAGGCGCCATCGCGATGCGGCCACTGGGCGCGCCTGCCTGAGCCGCCTGATGGCGCAGACCGAGCCGGGCTGCGTCCGCTCAGATCCCCGGGATCCCCGCCGGGGCGATCCGTTCCTTGAAGCGCTCGACGCAGTTGATAGGCACGTCCAGGACGCGTGCGATGTTGAACTTCGCCTCTATCTGATTGGCCTGGTGCGGCTGGCTGATGGCGTAGCTGTGGATCCGGCCGAGACCGAGCTCGCTGCGCACGTCCGTCATCACCACCGTGTCCGAGAGATCGAACGGCGTCACGCCGAGCCTACCGGCCACGTACTGCTTGGCTTCCTTGAGGCGCATGCCCCGAGTCATCTGCATCCGAGCCACCAGGTCTCCGGCTGCTCGTATTCCGCCGATGCTCGCGGCCTGCGCGTGGGCGTTGTGCATCCCGTGCGGGTCGCCCGAGCCCACCTACAATCCATCGACGTGCAAGAGGTCGACGAACGCCTTGGCCGACCGGCAGACGGCGTCCGCGGGCGGATGCACGAACATCGGCACCGCGCCGACGCCCATGCCGGCGTTGGGGTGCACGGGGATCGTGGCGACCTCCATGCACGGCTTGATCAGGGCGATGGCGCGAGCGATGTTCCAGGCAAGCGACTTGCCGGTGTTGACGTTGACCACCGGCCCGAACACGGTGGCGCCGGCCTTCTGCGCGAGAAGCAGCTGCTCGCGTGGCCAGAGGCCGGCCAGCCGCACGCCCTCCCACTCGAGCTGGCCGTGCATGCCGAGGACGAACTCGCCGGCCATGCCCAGCTGGACGCCGAAGTCCGGGTACTTCTCGCGGACGATCTTCGTGGCCTTGAGCGCCGCCAGGAACTCCGGGTCGCCGGAGGCGCCGGTAGTGTCCCAGTCGATGGCGTCGGCGCCGGCCTCGTACTGTGAGTCGGCCAGTCTGACCATGTCGGCGACGGCCATCTCCACGGCCTCTTCCTCGGCGGCGCGCGCCTCCGCGATCTGGCCCAGCGGCAGCAGCTCGTTCCAGTTGTCGCAGGGACCGTCCGGTTTGGAGTACAGCCCGAGGTTGGGCATGACGCCGTACTGCAGCGGTGCAATGGTGCACAGCTGGGCGTCGTGCATGTACTGGGCCTCGTAGGCCAGGATCGTGCGCACGACCTTGAGCGAGTAGTCGCCGACGCACAGCTCGAGCAGGTCGGCGCCCATCCACTGCTCGTAGGATTGCAGGTCCTGGATGCGCGTGGCGTGCGTCTTCATGCCGGTGCCGTCGCAGCTGAGGACGACCTCGTCGCCGACATCGACGCCGGTGAAGCGCGCCGGCGAAGCGTAGATGTCGAGAAGACGATCGATCTCGTCGTCGGTCAGCGGCGGCACCTTGGCTCTCTTGGCCGCCGCCTCCGACCCGGCCACGAGATCCGCCCTGATCTCGCTCCGCGTCATGCGCGCGAAGGTGCCGTCTCCCATGCGGGTCGGCACCCGGGTCTCGGTGAGCACGCGTCCCTCCCCCGTCGACTGGTACCCAACCACACAACGGCCGGCGGCGTAAGTCAAGGAGCCTCCGCCGGCACCGGCCAGTCACGGTCGATACCAGTGGGTATGGTAGATACCGCCAGTGCCGGTATGGATGACCGCTCCTGGAGGGGATCGTCATGACGGATCGAGCGAGATGGACGGCGGCGTGAGCGGCAGCGGCGCCGACTCGACCGCGCCCGCGCAGAAGAGACGCCGCCGCTCCCTCGACCGCCTGGCCGCCGAGGTGTTCGACGTCGTCGTCATCGGCGGCGGCGTGACCGGGTGCGGCGTCGCCCTCGACGCCGCCAGCCGCGGCTTGACCGTGGCCCTGCTCGAGAAGCGGGACTTCGCCGCGGGCACGTCGAGCAGGTCCAGCAAGCTCATCCACGGAGGCCTGCGCTATCTCCAGCGCATGGACATCCGCCTCGTGCGCGAGGCGCTTCACGAACGTCGCCTCCTGCTGCAGACGATCGCTCCGCACCTCGTCCGGGCGACGCCGTTCCTCTATCCCCTCGAGCGCCCCGCCTGGGACCGCTTCGTCATGGGATCAGGGCTCCTCATCTACGACGCCCTCGCCGGCACGCACGCGGCCGTCCCGCGCCACCACCATCTCTCGCGCGCGTCGGTGCTGCGCGACGTGCCGTCACTGCGCGACGACGCACTGTGCGGCGGGATCAGGTACTACGACGCGCAAGTCGACGACGCGCGCTTCTCGGTCATGCTCGCCTGCACCGCCATCGACTACGGCGCGCTCTGTGCGCCCGCGATCGATGTCGTCTCATTCCTCCACCATGGTGAGCGGCTCTCGGGGGTCCGCGTGAGGGACCTCGAGGCCGGCGACGAGTTCGACGTGCGCGCCCGCGTGGTCATCAACGCCACCGGCGTCTGGACCACGGAGATCGAACGACTAGCGGGCGTCGAGAGCCCTCTCAAGGTCCGCCCCTCCAAGGGCGTGCACATCGTCGTGCCCCGGTCGCGTATCGACTCCAAGTACGCGCTCATCCTGCCGACCGAGAAGAGCGTGCTGTTCGTCCTCCCGTGGGAAGACGACTGGATTATCGGCACCACCGACACGGACTGGGACTTCGGCCTGGACCACCCCTCCGCCACGCACGGCGACATCCAGTACCTGCTCGACCACGTCAACGCGGTCCTGAGCGACCCGCTGACCAGCGCCGACATCACGGGCGTGTTCGTGGGCCTGCGTCCCCTGGTCGACGCCGGCGCGAACGATACCGCCAGGCTCTCCCGTGAGCACGTGGTCAGGCGCAGCGCGCCGGGGCTGGTGAGCGTGGCCGGCGGCAAGTACACGACCTACCGGCCGATGGCTCAGGACGCCGTCGACGTCGCGACGCGAGAGCTGCCCTTCGCCGTCGACGCCAGCCGGACGGCGGGCATCCCGCTCCGCGGGGCGATCGGGCTGCCGGGCGCGGAGTACCGTCTCGACAACCACCCTGGAGCGGCGTTCGTCGGCCCGGAGCAGCGTCGCCACCTCGTGAAACGCTACGGCGCCCTCGCGGAAGGCATCCTCGACCTCGTAGCCGGGAAGCCGGCGCTGGCGAAGCCGCTCGCCGGCGCCGAGAGGTACCTGGCCGCCGAGGTCAGCTACGCCGCGCTCAACGAAGGCGCGCTCCACATCGACGACGTGCTCACGCGCCGCACGCACATCGCCTTCGAAGCTCCCGACCGGGGCCGCGCGGCCGCTCCGCAGGTCGCGCCGGCTGATGGCACCCGTCTTGGGCTGGGGTGAGGCCGCCATCGACCGCGAGGTCGCGCACTACCAGGCGCGCCTCGACGCTGAGAGCGCCGCGCAAGCGATGTCGGACGACGCCGCCTCGGACTCGGCCAGGTCGCCGGTACGCGACCTGCGACTCGAGGCCGAGTGACTCACTTCATCCTTCGGCGTAGTCGGCGAACTTCTCGTGCTCGCCCTCGAGCATGTGGTAGCAGTGCTCTTCGGCCGGGAAGGCCCCGGCGCGCACGTCCTTGACGTACTCCGTGAGCGCGGCCGTGGAGACGCCGGCGAGGTCGGCGTACTTCTTGACGAATTTGGGCGTGAAGGCCTGGAAGGTGCCGAGCACGTCGCTGACGATGAGCAGCTGGCCGTCGACCGCTTCGCCGGCGCCGATGCCGAGTACCGGGATCGGCAGCTCGCGGGCGATGAACGCGGCGACCTCCGGCGGCACGGCCTCGACGAGCAGCAGCTGGACGCCCGCCGCGGCCAGGGCCCGGGCGTCCTCGACGACGAGTTTCGCGGACTCGATCGTGCGGCCCTGGGCCTTGTGGCCGCCGAGCTGACCGGAGCTCTGCGGCGTGAGGCCGATGTGGCCGCAGACGGCGATGCCGGCGTCGAGGATCGCCTTCACGCGGCTGAGTGTGCGCACGCCTCCCTCCAGCTTGATGGCGTCGACGCCGGCCTCCTTGAGGAAGCGCACGGCGTTGCGCACGGCGTCCTCGTCCGAGGCCTGGTAGCTGCCCAGCGGCATATCGCCGACGACGAACGTGTTCGGGGCGCCGCGGCGCACCGCCTCAGAGTGCACGATGCACTGGTCCATAGTCACCGGCACCGTGCCGGGGTAGCCGTAGACGCACATGCCGAGCGAGTCGCCGACCAGGATCATGTCGACGCCGGCGGCCTCCTCGAAGGTGGCGGTCGGATAGTCGTAGGCGGTGAGCCAGGCGATCTTCTCGCCGGCGCGCTTCATCTCATGCAGGTCGAAGACGCCTCTCTTCGCTGGCATGGTGTGCCTCCTGAGTGACGGACGGGTGGGGCCGTAGCCGCAGAGACTGGTACGGGCAATGGGCTCGACCATGATGAACATCGTCTGGCGATTCATGACGCCGGGCGTCAGTCCGCCGGAGTATTCTGCCCGGTGTTCTCGGAGTCAAGAAGACCGAAGAATATTCTGCCGACCGGCGCTCATCCCAGCGCCCGCCCGATGAACTTCGCCTCGGCGGGCGCCACCTTGCTCCAGTACCCCTGGTCGTGCCCGCCCGGGGAGTAGCCGCCCGCGGGCCGCCGCGGCAGCGCCGCCTCCAGGTGCGTCACGTAGCCGTAGAACGGGTCGCTCGTGCCGATATCGATGCGCAGGTCGGTGCCGGCGAGCCTGCCGGCGTGCACGATGACGTCGTAGCGGGCGAAGTCGGCCGCGTCGTCGAAGGCGTCGCGCGGCCCCAGCATCATGGCCTCGTAGGACGTCCAAACGGCCGGGCTCACGGCGACGACCGCCGCGAACATCCGTGGCCGCGTCTCAGCGGCGAGGAGCGCGCCGTAGCCGCCCATCGACCAGCCGATGATGGCGCGCTTGCCACCGCTCCCGCCCAGCTGATGGCGCTTCGCGCAGAGCGGCACGATCTCGCGCAGGAGCATCGACAGTCGGTCCTCGCCGGTCGCGCGTGCGTGCCAGTACGAGACGCCGCCGGCCACGCCGACGACCGCGTAGGCCGGGATCTTCCCATCACCGGCGAGCGACGCCACCACGTCGGCGAAGCCCATAGGCGGGCCGCCGCCGCGCCCGGGCAAGGCGAAGCACACCGGCAGGGGATCGCCGGGCTTCACTCCCGGCGGCCACGCGATCACGTACTCGACGGGATCCTTGACGTAGAGCGAGTCGAGCGAGTACTTGTGGACCGTCGCGCCCGAGAGCCCGTGGAGCAGACCGGCGTTGCCGAGGTCGCCATGGACGGTCTCGTACCAGTCTCGCCAGGGCAGGAATCGGGCGGCGAGGCCGCCGCCGACCACGATCACGCCGGCCGCGATGCCGGCGCCCGTGAGGAACTGGCGGCGCGTCATCCCCGCCTGCGACGTCCACGCCTCAGGTGTGCCGTCTGACGGAGGCGTCCGCGACGCGCTCGTCACCGGCGTCGCGTCACGTGGCGCCCAAGCCTCCGGCGCTCGCCGCATGAGTTCCCCGGTCCCGTCCACGATGCCAGCGTACCGCACATGCGCCGGTGGCGGATGAGAGCTGGACGCGACCGGGCGACGCCCCTATCATCAAGTGAGAGTCCAGCAAGTGCGAGAGGAGCGCGCCACGTGAATCCGCCGGTCGTCGAGTCACTGCCCATCGAGGCCCTCGACTTCGTCGCGCGCTGGCGCCCGAACTGCCACTGCTGGACCATGGAGCCCCTGCACCACTCGTGACCCTCGCCGGGGCGGCGCCTGCGCAGTCCCTACGCCGCCGCTCCGCCAGTCCTGCCCCCATCCTCTGCGAGGGTCCTCCTTGTCCCAGTTCGGCGATGTTCTCGAGATCGACCTTACGACCGGCGTCAGCGCACGGCGCGCGCTGGACGGGGACACCGTGCGGCTGGTTCTCGGCGGCCGAGGCCTCGGCGTGCGCGAGCTCTGGGAGTACACCAAGGCGGGCACCGACCCGATGAGCCCGGCAAACCCGCTCATCCTCGCCGCCGGGCTCCTCACAGGGACCGGCGCCCCGACCGCCTCGCGCGTGCAGCTCACGGCGCGCTCGCCGCTCACCGGCTTCCTCGGCAGCTCCAACATCGGCGGCGGGTTCGGGTTCGCCATGCGCGCCTCCGGGCTCGCCGCGCTCGTGCTGCGCGGCCGGGCGCCCGAGTTCTCGTGGCTCTCGATCGACCCAGAGGGCGTGGAGCTGCACGACGCCCGCGACCTGGCCGGTCTTGAGGCAGACCTTGCCCAAGCCGCCCTCGCGGAGCGAGCGCCGGGCGGAGACGGCGAGGCACTGGTGATCGGCCCCGCCGGAGAGCGGCTCCTGCCGCTCGCCTGCCTCGTGGGGCGCCGCGGCCATGTCGCCGGCCGCACCGGCCTCGGCGCGGTGCTCGGCGCGAAGAACGTCAAGGGAATCGTCGCGGCGGCCAGCGCCGAAGCTACGCCGGTGCGCACCGGCGACCTCGCCGCTCTGGCGCGGCGCTATGTCAAGCAGATCGTCAACGCCCCCGCGTACAAGGAGTTCTCAACATACGGCAGCACTGCCGGCGTGGAGTGGGGCAACGAGCGCGGGCTGCTCGCCACGCGCAACTACGCCACCGGCCGCGCCGACGCGAACCTGGCGGTCGACAGCGCCAGCCTGCACCGGTTCTTCCAGCAGCGCTCGGGCTGTCGTCACTGCCCAGTGCAGTGCAAGGCGGAGGTGCGCATCGGGGCCGCCGGCTCCGGTCTCGTCGGCCAGCGGCCGGACTTCGAGCCCATCGTCGCCTGGGGCCCCAAGCTCGGCATCACCGACGCGGCCGCTGTGGTGCGCCTGCACAATCGCTGCGACAACCTGGGCCTCGACTCGATCTCCGCCGGCAGCGCGGTCGCCTTCGCGATCGACATCTTCGAGCGCGGCATCATCACGACCGCCGACACCGACGGGCTGGATCTGCACTGGGGCGACGCGGCGGTGGCGGGCGAGCTTCTGGAGCGCATGGCCACCGGCGAGGGCTTCGCCGGGCTCCTCGCTCACGGCGTGCAGCGGGCTGCCAAGACGATCGGCCGCGGTTCCCAGCGCTACGCCTACCACGTGAAGGGACTCGAGCTGAGCGCGTTCGATCCGCGAGGCGCCTGGGGTGCGGCGCTCGGCTACGCCATGTCGAGCCGCGGGGGAGACTACTCGAGTATCTACCCCCATCATGAGTTCGACCCGCCGGAGGGCGTCGCCGAGCGTCTCTACGGGAGCGCCGAGGCCGCCGACCCTCTGTCGCTGACGGGCAAGGCAGCGCTGGTGCGGCGCAGCATGATAGTAAGTGCCGTGGTCGACTCGCTCGGTCTCTGCAAGGTCCCGGTCCTGAGCCTCCTCAACCGCTTTGACCTGGAACTGGAGGCCGAGCTGGCGGGGGCCTTCGCGGGCATCCCGCTCGGCCCGACGGAGCTCTTCGTCGCCGGCGAGCGGATCGTCGCGCTGGAGCGCCTCTTCAACCTCCGCTGCGGCGCCACGGCCGACGACGACCGGCTCCCGGTGCGGTTCACAGAGCGACGCCTCAACAGCCTGCCCGGCGGCGGCGTCGTGGAGCTCCATGAAGTGCGCCACGAGCTGTACGCGCTCATGGGCTGGACGCCAGAAGGCGTGCCCACGGCCGAGACGCTGACGCAGCTCGGCCTCGCCGACTATCTCGCGCGCACGGCCAGGCGCGTCGGCGTCATATGAGGCTGCCCGGCGGACGCTCCTGAGGCGGCGTCTCGTCGAACCAGCGACGGAACTCCTCGCGCAGCGTCCGTGCCGTGGGCGCCGCGCAGGCGCCGCCCTCCGAGGTACAGCGCAAAGAGGATGGGAGAGCGCGGCCGACGGCGTCGGCCACGTCGATCGCCTCGTGCAACGGCAGCACGGCGGAGTGCCCGGCGAGCGCCAGGTCGACGAAGACGTGCGCCATGCAGGTCGCCGCGATCACGCGGCTGCGGCAGGGCTGGCACGATCCGCCAGGCATGGGGTCGCAGGGCATCCCGGTGAACGCCTGAAGAGTCAGCGACGCCGCATCCTCCACGACCTGCGGCGCCCCGCCGACCATCTCGGCGATGCCGGCCGCGGACATGGCGCCGCACATGCCGGCCTCGCCGGTGCAGCCGAGGATCTCTCCCGTCGGCTCGGTGCGCGAGAAGGCGATCGCGCCCACGCCGCCGGCGACGAAGAGGCCGCGCAGCAGATCTTCGTCGCTCAGCCCGTGGGCGTCGCGGACCGCGCTGAGGGCGGCGTAGACGTAGCCGCCGCCGCTGCCCATCGGACCAGGTACCGTCTCGACGCCGGGGATCCCGGCCCCCGCGCCGTAGGCCCAACGGACCGTCTGGGCGGTGAGGTCGCCGCTCACGCGGCGCGGCGAGGCCTGGTGGCTGGCCCACGGACCGGTGAAGTCCGGTTTGAACGGGCTCGTGGGGACGACGACGCCATCCTCGTACGCGGCGCGCGTCTGCCTGTCCATGAGCCCGGCGAGCGCCTTCATGCGGTCGATCACCCAGGCGCGCGGCCAGCCGGAGGCGTCCATCTCGTACTGGACGGCCACCTCCCAGAGGCCGAGGCCACGCTCCGCCGCGATCTCGCGCCAGCGCGTCATGGTGCCGAACAGCTGCGGCTTGCGGTCGACCTGGCTGATCACAGGGAGGACCGGCGGCAGCAGCGCCAGACGACCGGCTTGGGTGGTGCGGGCGAAGGCTTGGCGCAGCGCCGCAAGATCCGGCTCCACGGCCAGCTTGAAGGCGTGCATGCGCCCGCGGCCGTCGACGTCGATGTGCCGTGCGTCGACCGGCTCGGGCAGCTCTCTCTGGAACTCGTCGAGCGCAACGTCGTCGAGGCTCGATGTGGGATCGTAGGCCAGGAGCAGATAGGTGTCGCCGATGTCGTGCAGCGGGAACCCGTCCACGAGGACCGACTCCACCATGCCGCCGCCGGTGGAGTCGCCGACGAACTCGGCCATCAAGCCGCTGCGACCGGTGAGCACGAACTTGACGGCGTTGGGATGGTCGCTCTCGATGAGGTCGATGAACTCGAAGGCCGACGCTCGTGCCTCGCTCATCCGCCACTTCGAAGGCACGGAACAGGCGGGGGTCGTCGGGCAGCATGCCG
This sequence comes from uncultured Thermoleophilia bacterium, assembly GCA_963829205.1. Taxonomy (GTDB): domain Bacteria; phylum Actinomycetota; class Thermoleophilia; order UBA2241; family UBA2241; genus CAIXSE01. Next base: position 949,796 of record CAWHHT010000012.1, on the reverse strand, counting down.
AGGACGCCGGCCACCATGGCGCGGTCCTCGGCCATGATCCCGAACGTGCCGGCGAAGGAGCCGTGCTTGTCCAGCTGGACGATGACTTTGGCGACCGGCTCGCCGAGCAGGTGTCCGGCGAGGTAGCCGAGCCGGCAGGGCCCGGCCATGTGCGAGCTGGAGCCCGGCTGCATGACCGGGCCGAAGACGTCGTTGAAGAGTTCCGGGTAGACCGCGACGGGCACCTGTCAGCCCTCCACGGAGCTGCCGAAGTGGCGGCCCCCGATGTCGATCCACGTGCCCAGCCCGCGATCGGCGGCGGCGTGGTACACCGCGTGCGCCGCCGCCAGGTCCTCGATGGCGATGCCCAGCGACTTGAACAGCGTGATCTCCTCCGGCGATGTACGGCCGTGGGCTTTGCCGGTCAGCACCTCGCCGATCTCGCCGACGATGTGGTCGTCGCCGATGAGCCCCTCGGACTTGGGAATGAGGAACTCGCCGGCCTCGCCGAGCAGCGACTCGCGCCGGTCCGCGTAGAGCGCGGCGCGCGCCACGAGGGCCGAATCCAGCTCCCTCGTGGTGGGCGTGTAGGCGCCGACGGCGTTGATGTGCGCGCCGCGGCTGACCCACTCACCGAACAGGACCGGCTCGGTTGCCGACGTCACCGTGCAGATGAGGTCGGCGCCGGCGACAGCCTCTTGCGCCGTCGCCACAGCCTCGACCGTCAGACCGGTGAGCCGCGACTCGCGCTCCGCGAACGCCGCGGCGCTCTCCGCCGGCACGCTGAACACACGCACCCGGCGCACGGGCCGTGACGGCCCGCATCGCCTGCAGGTGCGTGTGCGCCTGCGTGCCGGCGCCGAGGATCGCGAGGTCGCCGGCCTCGGGACGCGCCAGCAGGTCGGTCGCGAGGCCGCTCACGGCGGCGGTGCGGATGGCCGTGATCGACGTCGCGTCGACGATGGCGTGCAACAGCCCGCGCTCGGTGTCGAAGTACAGCACGACGCCCTGGTGCGTGTCGTACTCGCTGCCGAAGTTGGCCGGGAACGCCGCCACGATCTTGACGCCGACGGCGTCGATCCCTCCCAGGTACGAGGGCATCAGCCCGACCACGCGCCGGCCGCCGGGAAGCGGCAGCATCGTGCGCAGCGGCATGACGACGTCGCCCCCGGCGAGCATCGTCAGCGCCTCGCGCATCACCTCGATGGCCTTGTCCATGGGCAGCAGCTCGGTCACGAGCTTCTGGTCGGCGATGAGCGTCTTCACGAGGCGGCTCCTTTCGCGTAGCGCTCGGCGGCGCGGGCGACGGCGTCGCGGTCCAGCTCGACGCCGAGGCCCGGCTCGGCGAACGCGCCGATCTTGCCCTTCACCGGCGTGAGGTCGGGCGACGCGACGATGTCCTCGCGCAGGAGCTGGTGCATGATCTGGTTGCCTTCGGTGAGGTTGGCGGTGCAGAGGCCGAGGTGATGCTGCGCCGCGTCCGTGAGGCCGGAGACGCTCTGCCCGTGCAGGCAGACCGGCACGCCGGCCGCCTCGGCGATCGCGGCGGCCCTGCCGAAGGCGAGCAGGCCGCCGGCTTCGTGCGGCGACAGCACGATCGCGTCGGCGGCGCGCTGGCGGCAGATGTCGTAGACGTCGGCCGGCGTGAACACGGCCTGGTCGGCGGCGATGGGCACGTTCACGGCCTCGCGCACCTGACGCATCGCCGAGACGCTGAGGAGCGTCGTCGGCTGCTCGACCCAGTCGATGTCGAACGGCTCGAGGCGGTGGATCATGCGGATCGCGTCGGGGACGCTCCAGGCGCAGTTGGGGTCGAGCCGCAGGCGGCGGCCGCCGATCGCTTCGCGCACGGCCGCCGTGTTGGCGACGTCGGCCGCGTCGCCGCGGCCGACCTTGAGGTAGATGACGCCGTAGCCCGCGTCCGCGAGATCCGCGCGCGTCCTCCGCGAGCTCCTCGGTCGTGTCGCCCTGGACGAAGCCGAAGTAGTCGACCTCGTCGCGGACCGCGCCGCCGAGGAGCCGGTAGACCGGCTGACCGGCGGCCCTGCCGATGATGTCCCACAGGGCCATCTCGAAGCCGGCCAGGACGAAGCCCGCGTGCCACGGCGTGTGGTTGAAGCTGCCGAGGTGACGCGCCTCGTGACAGAGCCGCGCCACGTCGTGGACGGGCTGCCCGACGAACAGCGGCTCGACCGCGCGGAGCGCCGCGACGGTACCCTCGGCGGCGAGCGACGCCGTCGACTCGCCGATCCCCGTGATGCCCGCGTCGGTCTCGACCTCGACGAGCACGACCGCCGAACCATGGTCGACGCGGCCGGCCCAGTGATAGGGCTCCTTGAACGCAAGGAACAGCGGCGTGAGCCGCAGGCCGGTGATCCTGATGTCTTGCCGTCATCAGAGCAGCGTGTCCAGCACGCGCGCCTCGAGGACCTGCTCGCGGCTGAAGCCCGGTGGCCACGAGGGCCTCCTTGGCGAGCTGCACCAGGGCGTCCTCGGGCAGCAGCCCGATGACCTCGCTCTCGCGGATCGCCACGCCGCTCTTGGCGGCGCGCTCGCCGATGGCCACCGACCACGTCGGCCATCGAGGTCGTGCGGTAGTCGGTGAGGTTCATCGACACCTGCACGGCGCCGTCGTCGAGCAGCGAGGCCGATCGCCTTGACGCACGGCATGCCGCCGTCGCGCTCGCGGATCTCGCGGGCGATGCGCTTGCGCCAGCTCGAGGTCGTCGGAGTCGAGATTCACGTTGAAGGCGATCAGCGGCGAGCGAGCGCCGATGGCGACGACGCCGGCCGTGGGGTGCACGCGCGGCTCGCCCTCGTCGGGCCGGCGCGCGGGGTCGGTGGCGATGACCTCGCGCAGCTCCTCGAAGCCGCCCTTGCGGATGACGGCGAGGTCGCGGTGCTCGGGCACGAGGGCCGCGTCCTCGTAGAGGAACGCGGGCACGCCGATCTCCGCGGCGACGCGCTTCGCGAGGCCGCGGGCGACCTCCACGCACACGCGGCATCTCCTCGGCGCGGAGCGGGACGAACGGCACCACGTCGGCCGCGCCGAAGCGCGGGTGCGCGCCCTGGTGGCCGTTGAGGTCGATGAGCTCCGAGGCGGCGCGGATGCTGCGGAACGCCGCCTCGGCGATCGCGACCTCGTCGCCGACGAAGGTGATCACGCAGCGGTTGTGCGTCGCGTCGCTCTGCTGGTCCAGCACCGTGACGCCGTCGACGCCCGCGGCCGCCGCGGCCAGCTGGTCGACGACGTCGAGCCGCCGGCCCTCGGAGAAGTTGGGGATGCACTCGATGAGCGTCACGCCGGACCTCCCGTGTCTGTGCCGGCGGCCGGACCGCGCCGGAGCGTCGCCGCGCCGGGGCGGCCCAGATAGGCGCCGCCGCGCACGACGAGCTCGCCGCCGGCGATGACGCCGTCGACGAGGTTCACGCCGAAATGGTAGGGCAGCTCGTAGTGGGTCTCGGCGTCGAGGATGACGAGGTCGCAGCGCTTGCCCGGTCTCGATGCTGCCCACGTCGTCTTGCAGGCCCAGAGCCGTCGCGCCGCCCATGGTCACCGCGTACAGCGCCTCGTCGGGCGTGAGCCGCATCTCCTGGCAGGCGAGCGAGACGATGAGCTGCAGGTTCTCGCAGTTGCAGGTGCCGGGGTTGAAGTCGGTGGCGAGCGCGATGGTGGCGCCGGCGTCCAGGAACGCGCGCGCCGGCGCGTAGGAGGTGTGCAGCGTGTAGCTCGTGCCCGGGAGCAGGACCGGCGTGGTGCCCGCCGCGCGCAGCGCGGCGATGTCCTCGCCGGTCGCGAAGATCAGGTGGTCGGCCGACACGGCGCCGAGCTCCGCGGCGAGCGCGGCGCCGCCGCTGTGCGCGAGCTCCTCGGCGTGGATCTTGACGCGGTAGCCGTGCGCCATCCCCGCCTCGAGCACGCGCCGCGACTGGGCGACCGTGAAGGCGCCCTCGTCGCAGAAGACGTCCACGAACTCGGCCTGGCCGGCGAGCGCCGGCGTGACTTCGCGGCAGACGTAGTCGATGAACTCGTCGTCGCGCCCCGCGTACTCGGCGGGCAGAGAGTGGGCGGCGAGCTGCGTGTACACGCGGTTCGCCGGGTGCGGCGTCTTGGCGGCGGCGAGCAGCTTGGCCTCGTCCTCGAGCGTGAGCCCGTAGCCGCTCTTGATCTCGAGCGTCGTCGTGCCGTGCGCGACGAACGAATCGAGGCGCCGGCGCACGAGCGCCGCGAGCTCCTCCTCGGAGGCCTCGCGCGTGGCGCGCACGGTGGCCATGATGCCGCCGCCGGCGGCCTGCATCTCGAGGTACGAGGCGCCGCCGAGCCGCTGCGCGTACTCGCCGGCGCGCTCGCCGGCGAACACCGTGTGCGTGTGCGCGTCGACGAAGCCGGGCACGACGCTGGCGCCTTCGGCGTCGACGACGAGCGCGTCGTCGCTCAGCCCTCACGGCGCGCGGCGAGCTCGGCTCTCCGCGCCGACCCACACGATGCGGCCCTCGCGCGCGGCGACCGCGGCGTCGCGCACGACGCCGAGGTCCGCGCGCGAGCTCATCGTGACGAGCTCGCCGATGCCGCGCACGAGCAGGTCGCAGGTCACGGGCGCGCCGGCGCCGGCCGCGGCGGCCGTGCCGGCGGCCGGCCCGCCGGCCGCCATCAGTCGCTCCCCGCGGCGCGCACGATCGGCGGCGAAGTCGCCGGCCTTCACGGCGCGCGCCGACGCCTCGATCTCCGGCGCCAGGTAGCGGTCGCGGTCGAGGCGCGGCGTGAAGCCGCGCACCACGTCGTAGCCCTGCTTGGTGCCCACGCCCGGCTGCAGCGGCGCCAGCAGGTCGATCGCCTGCGCCGCGCACAGCGCCTCGATGCCGAGCACCGTCTGCGCGTTGCGCAGCACGTCCTCGAACTTGAGCGCCGAGGTCATGCCGAGGCTGACGTGGTCCTCCTGGTCGCCCGAGGACGGGATGGAGTCGACGCTCGCCGGGTGGCACAGCACCTTGTTCTCGGCCACCAGCGCGGCGGCCGTGTACTGGGCGATCATGTAGCCGTTGTTGAGGCCGCTGTCGGTGGTGAGGAACGGCGGCAGCTCCGAGAGCGACGAGGTGAGCATGCGGAAGACGCGGCGCTCGCTGATGTTGGCGATCTCGGCGACGCTCATCGCCGCGAGATCGAGCGCCAGGGCGAGCGGCTCGCCGTGGAAGTTGCCGGCCGAGATGATCTCGCCCGGTATCCGGGAACACGAGCGGGTTGTCGGTGACCGAGTCGACCTCGACGGTGATGACCTCGCGCAGCCAGCGCAGCGCGTCGCGGCAGGCGCCGTGCACCTGCGGGATGCAGCGCAGCGAGTAGGCATCCTGGACCTTGTCGCAGTTGAGGTGGCTGAGCATGATCGCGCTGCCCGCCGTGGCGCGGCGCACCTGCGACGGCGGTGTGCAGCTGCCCGGGGATCGGGCGCAGGAGCTGGATGCGCTCCTCGAACGGGCCGACGGAGGCGCGCAGGCCCTCGAGGCTCATCGCGCCGATCAGATCGGCGGAGTCGAGCAGCGCCTCGCCGTCGACCACCGCAAAGCAACCGATGGCGGCCATGAACTGCGTACCGTTGAGAAGCGAGAGCCCCTCTTTGGCTTCGAGCGCGAGAGGCGCGAGCCCCGCGGCCTGCAGAGCAGGCCCGGCCGGCTCGCGCCCGCCGTCCACGCCGAGCAGCTCGCCCTCGCCCATCATCGCGAGCACGAGGTGCGCCGAGGGGGCGAGGTCGCCGGAGGCGCCGAGCGAGCCTCGCGACGGCACCCAGGGCACGAGGTCGGCGTTGAGCATCGCGGCGACGAACTCGGCCACCTGGACGCGTACGCCGGAGTGGCCGCGCGCCATCGTGTTGAGGCGGATGGTCATGGCGGCGCGCACGACCTCGCGCGAGAGCGGCACGCCCACGCCGACGGCGTGGCTGCGCACCAGGTTCTCCTGCAGCTCGTGCACCTTGGCCGAGGGGATGTGCGTCGTCGCCAGCTGGCCGAAGCCGGTGGTCACGCCGTAGGCGACCTGCTCCTCGGCCACGACCTTCGCGATCACGTCGTGGGCGCGCTCGATGCGCTCGCGCGCCGCAGCGCCGAGGCTGACTGCGGCCCCGCCGCGCGCCACGGCGACGACGTCGTCGATGGTGAGTGGAGCGTCGCCGATCACGACCTGCGTCACTGTGACCGCCTCCTTTCAGGACGCTGCAACGGCAGCGGAACGACATCTGCCGGGGCGCCGAGACCCGCGATGTAGGCTACCACCGGCTTCGTCATCTTCTCGTTGCGGCGGTCGCGCCCGGGCTAGGACTGCGCGCCGTCCCGCGCTTCGGCCGCCAGGCGGCGTCCGAGCCGGAACGCTTCGGTGTTGAGCTCCCGGAAACGCTCCGGGACGCGATTGATGACGGCCTGCTCCACGGCGTCGGCCGGCAGCACGCCGCTGATCTCCACGAGGGCGCCGACCGCGACGATGTTGGCGACGACCTTCCTGCCCAGCTGCTCCAGCGAGGCCTGCGTGAACGGCAGGCCGCAGAGCTCGCAGTCACCGGCGCTGCCGTCCGGCTCCACCAGCCCGGAGTCGTAGAGGAGCAGCCCGCCGGGCCGGGTGTCGGTCGCGTACTTGCTGTAGGCCGCCTGCGAGAGGCACCAGGTTGATGCCGGGCGCGTCCACCTCGGGGTAGTCGATCTCCTCGTCGGAGACGATCACCTCGGCCTTGGACGCGCCGCCGCGGGCGGCCGGGCCGTAGCTCTGGGTCGACACGACCTGCTTGCCCTGCGCCGTGGCGCCCTCGGCGATGATGGCGGCGGCGAGCAGGATGCCCTGCCCGCCCGAGCCGGAGAAGCGGATCTCCACCGGGTCCCGTGGGCTTCGTCGCGTCAGCCATGTGCGGCCTCCCGCGCCTTCGTCGCTCATCGCCTGCAGCGACGCCACGAACTCGGCGCGCTCGCTGTGGTGCAGCACCCCGACCGGGTACCGCTCGCGCAGGCGTGACTCGTCCTCGAACTTGCCGGCCGGGACGGCGTGCTCCTTCTGGCTCTTGAGGAACTCCGCCGGGTCCGCCGTCAGGTTGAAGCGCCCGTAGTACACGGGGCACACGGCCATCGTCTCGACGAACGAGAAGCCCGTGTGCGAGATGCCGCCGGCGATCACGTCGACCAGCTGGCGGTACGCCCAGGCGGTGCCGCGGGCGACGTAGGTCGCTCCCGCGGCATGAGCGAGCTCGGAGAGGTCGAACGCGGCCTCGACGTTGCCGCGCATGCTCGTCGTCGACTTGTCGCCCGTGTGCGTCGTCGGGCTCATCTGCCCGCCGGTCATGCCGTAGATCGAGTTGTTGAAGACGAGCGCCGTGAGGTCGATGTTGCGGCGCGCGGCGTGGATGAAGTGGTTGCCGCCGATCGCCGAGCAGTCGCCGTCGCCCATGGCGACGATCACGTGCAGCGACGGGTCGGCCGTCTTGACGCCCGTCGCCACAGCGAGGGCGCGGCCGTGCGCCGTGTGCACCGTGCTGTACTCGAGGTACTGCGCGATGCGCCCGCTGCAGCCGATGCCGGCGACCACGACGACCTTCTCGGGGTCGAGCTCGAGGCCGAGGATGGCGTCGATGAGGGCGCGGGTGATCGTCCCGTTGGAGCATCCCGGGCACCAGATCGTCTTGGGCGTGCGCAGCCACGGCGTGATCTCGCTCGTCGTGTGCGGCCTGATCCTCGGCGGCTTGCACTCCTCGTCGTGCGGCGCGGCCTCGAGCTTCTGTTCGTCGACCAGGGCGCTCATCAGTCCTCCCAGTCGTGATAGTAGAACTCGCGTTTGACGAGCTCCTTGATCTCAGCGGGCGTGATGAGCTTGCCGTCGACGCGGCCGTAGTCCACGACCTTGGCACGGCCGCCGACGGCGGCCTGGACTTCCCAGCTCATCTGCTTGATGTTCATCTCGGGGACGATCACGGTGTGCACCTGCGCGGCCATGTGCTCGACCGCTGCGGTCGGGAACGGCCACAGGGTGATAGGCCGTACGAGACCGACCTTGGCGCCCTGGGCGCGCGCCCACTTGACCACGGCCTTGGCCGAGCGGGCGACGGAGCCGTAGGCGAAGATCGCGACCTCGGCGTCCTGCATCTCCACCTCCTCGACGCGCACGATGGCGTCGCGGTGGTGGTAGATCTTCTCGCGCAGGTAGCGGCCCAGATCGCTTGCGATCTCGGGCGCCTCCGTGTCGGGGGCACCGCTGCGGCGGTTGTAGACGAGCCCGGTGACGTGGACCCTGAACGGCGAGCCCAGCGGTGGGCGCGGCAGGATGTTGTCGAGGTCGCTCATCACCGTGTCGTACTCCTCGGGCTCGCAGTCCGGCGTGCCGCGCTCGGCGATGCGCAGCTCGCCCGGCTTCCGGCAGCACGACGGCCTCGCGCATGTGACCGATGAGCGCGTCCGAGAGGATGATGACCGGCGTGCGGTACTGCTCCGAGAGGTTGAAGGCCTCCACGGTCAGCGTGTAGCACTCGAGCACGCTGCTCGGGACGAGCGCGATCACGGAGTGCTCGCCGTGAGTGCCCCAGCGGGCCTGCATCACGTCGCCCTGCGAGGGCTCGGTGGGGAGACCGGTCGAGGGGCCGCCGCGCATCACGTCGACGATCACGCACGGGATCTGCGCCATCGCGGCGAAGCCGATCATCTCCTGCATCAGTGAGAAGCCCGGGCCGGATGTGGCGGTGAGCGCCTTGGTCCCGGCCAGCGACGCGCCGCAGACCGCGGCGATGCTGGCGATCTCGTCCTCCATCTGGATGAACCGGCCGCCGACTTCGGGCAGGCGCTTGGCGAGCGTCTCGGCGATCTCGGTGGACGGCGTGATCGGGTAGCCGGCGAAGAAGCGCGCGCCGGCGACGATGGCGCCCTCGGCGACCGCTTCGTTGCCCTGAAGAAGGATCGGAGTGGCGGCCATGTCAGTCCTCCCCGCCACCGTGGACGCCGCACTCGCTGCCGGAGACCGGCCGCTCCTCGTCGTCCTCTCCCGGCAGCCCGCCGGCGACCGCGGCGATCACACGCTGTGACTCGGCCTCCGCGATGTCCTCCGGCGTCGCGCCGGCCTTGCCTGCGGCCTTTCTGACCGGCCGCCGCACCTCGATGGCGAAGTCCGGGCAGTGCAGCTCGCAGAGCAGGCACGCCGTGCAGTCGCCCGGACGCGCCACCACGGGCATCGCCTGATCGTCCGCGTCGAAGACGCCTTCGGGGCACAGCTTGATGCAGATGCCGCACGCCTTGCACAGGTCGAGATCGACTGCGACCGGGGCGGTCATATGTCCACCATGGGCAGATCGATGCCGCTCTCGCGCGCCTTCTCGATCGCCTCCGGGTAGCCGGCGTCGGCGTGACGCATGACGCCGGTGCCCGGGTCGGTGGTGAGCACGCGGCGCAGGCGCTCGGCCATCATGTCGGTGCCGTCGGCGACCACGACCATGCCGGCGTGCAGGCTCTTGCCGATGCCCACGCCGCCGCCGTGGTGGAAGCTCACCCAGCTGGCCCCGGCGGCCGTGTTGAGGAGCGCGTTGAGGATCGGCCAGTCGGCGATCGCGTCGCTGCCGTCCCGCATGCTCTCGGTCTCGCGGTAGGGCTCGCGACCGAGCCCGAGTCGAGGTGGTCGCGGCCGATCACGATCGGCGCCTTGACCTTGCCGCTGCGCACGAGGTCGTTGAAGATCAGGCCGGCCTTGGCGCGCTCGCCGTACTCGAGCCAGCAGATGCGGCAGGGCAGGCCCTGGAAGTGGACCTTCTCGGCGGCCATGCGGAGCCAGCGCGTGACCATCTCGTTGTCGGGGAAGGCCTCGAGCAGGGCGGCGTCGGTGACGCGCGATGTCGGCGGGGTCGCCGCTCAGCGCCGCCCAGCGGAAGGGCCCGTTGCCGCGGCAGAACAGCGGCCGCATGTAGAGCGGCACGAAGCCCTCGAAGGCGAAGGCCTCGGCGTAGCCGGCCTCCTTGGCCACGCCGCGGATGTTGTTGCCGTAGTCGAACACGTTGGCGCCGGCCTTCTGCAGGGCGACCATCGCCTCGACGTGCACGACGATGCTCGCGACGGCGCGCCGCACGTACTCGTCCGGGTCGGCGGCGCGCAGCGCCACGGCCTCATCGAGCGTCATGCCGTTGGGCACGTAGCCGTTGAGCGTGTCGTGCGCCGAGGTCTGGTCGGTGACGAGGTCGGGCACCACGCCGCGGCGCACGAGCTCGGGGTAGACGTCGGCGGCGTTGCCGAGCAGCGCGATGGAGAGCGGCTGGCGCGCCTTCTGCGCCGCGGCCGCCAGGCTCAGCGCCTCGTCCAGCGAGTCGGTCGGCGACGTCGACGTAGGCGGTCTCGAGGCGGCGCTCGATGCGCGTGGGGTCGACCTCGACGCAGAGCGCGACCCCGCCGGCCATGGTGACGGCCAGCGGCTGGGCGCCGCCCATGCCGCCGAGGCCGGCGGTGAGCACGAGGCGGCCGGCCAGGTCGGCGCCGTAGTGCTTCTGGCCGGCGGCGGCGAAGGTCTGGTAGGTGCCCTGGAGGATGCCCTGGGTGCCGATGTAGATCCACGAGCCGGCCGTCATCTGCCCGTACATCGTGAGGCCGAGCGCGTCGAGGCGGCGGAACTCGTCCCAGTTGGCCCAGTCCCCGACCAGGTTGGCGTTGGCGATCAGCACCCGCGGCGCCATGTCGTGCGTCTGGAAGACGCCCACCGGCTTGCCCGACTGCACCAGCAGGGTCTCGTCGTCTCCGAGGCGGCGCAGCGTCGCGCAGATCGCGTCGAACGCCTCCCAGTTGCGCGCCGCCTTGCCGGCGCCGCCGTAGACGACGAGGTCGTCGGGGCGCTCGGCCACCTCGGGGTCGAGGTTGTTCATGAGCATGCGCAGGGCGGCCTCCTGCTGCCAGCCCCGGCAGCTGATCTCGGTGCCCCGCGGGGCACGCACGAGACGCGGGCCCGCGGTCGCCACCGTTCCTGACGTGTTCACGATGCCGCCTCACTTTGCGGATGGGGTTTGGGGCGTAGACGCCCGCACGTTTCTGACTCCAGCCTGTCCCTCGATGCGAACGCGTTCAAGCCAGCGGTTCCGATGTCCAGAGAACTGGACGACAATTGCCTCCCGGATTCGGGACTGGGCTGTGTCGTCGGATTCTCGAAGCGGGAGGAGGGCCGGGATGCCTCACGCCTCGGACGCGTGATGGAGGCGCTCCGGCCACCCCGGCGCCGCCATCACTCAGATCACGTGTAGCGGATGCGAGGGTTGAGGACCGCGTAGAGGATGTCGGCGATCAGGTTGGCGACGACATAGATGATGACGATCAGCAAGGCCGTTGCCTGGATCAGCACCATGTCGCGCCTCTGGATGGCGAACAGGAGGAGGCGGCCGATCCCGGGATAGGAGAACACGGACTCGGTGACGATGAGGCCCCCGATCAGCCACCCGATGCCGATGGCCACCACGGTGATGGTCGGAAGCAGCGAGTTGCGCAGCACGTGCGTGAACAGGACCTTGCGGCGCGGCAGGCCCTTGAGGTTGGCGGTGCGCACGTAGTCCGTTTGCAGCACGTCGACCGTGCTCGAGCGCGTCATCCGCACGACGTAGGCGAGGCTGGTGAGCGCCACGGTGATCGCCGGCAGGATCAGGTAGGGGAACGCCTCGACGAACGTCGAGTTCGGGTCGATCGCCGATTGCGCCGGGAACCAATGGAGCTCGATGGCGAAGATGGTGATCAGCACGAGGCCGCTGACGAACTCCGGAAGCCCGATGAAGGAGAGCGAGCCGACGGAGATCACGTTGTCCACCCAGCTGTTTCTGCGTAGCGCCGCCAGCAAGCCCAGGAAGATCCCCAGGGGGACGTACATCGCGAAGGCGACGACGGCGAGCATGAGCGAGTTACGAAGGCGCTCGAACACGACCGGGCGGACGGCCGTGTCCATACTGGGAGACTGGCCCCAGTTGCCGCGCGCGTACCTGGTGAGCCAGGTCGCGTACTGCACCGATATCGGCTTGTCGAGACCGAGCTGGTGGCGCAGCTCGGTCTTTGCCTGCTCCGTGGCGTAGCGACCGAGGACCTGGCTGGCGACGTCGCCCGGCAGGATCGTCGTTGCCCAGAAGATGACCATCGACGCCAGGATCACGGTGACGACCATGAAGCCGAGGCGCCTGAGGATGAACCGTGACATCAGGCGCCCTCCTCCCGCCCGCGCTGCTCACTGAGCACGAGCGTCTCGGCCTGGAGCCGCGAGAGCTCGTCCAGCGGGATATGGCAGTACACGCGATGGTCGCCCTCGCCCTCCCGCCAGGGTGGCTCCTGCGTCGCGCAGATGTCGCCGAGGTTGCGCGGGCAGCGGGGGTGGAAGCGGCAACCCGGGGGCACGTGCATCGCGCTCGGGACCGATCCGCCGAGGCGGATAGGCTGCTGCTTCACGTCTGGATCGGCAAGCGGCACAGCTGAGAGCAGCGCTTCGGTGTACGGATGGAAGGGCGGCGTGAGCACCTTGGTCGCGTCGCCGATCTCCATCACGTGACCGAGATACACGACTGCGATCGAGTCTGAGAGATGCTGCACAGCCGAGAGATCATGCGAGATGAAGAGATACGACGTCTGCTTCTCGACCTGCAATCTCATCAGCAGATTCATGAGCGAGCCCTGCACCGAGACGTCCAGCGACGAGATCGGCTCGTCGCAGAGGATCAGGTCGGGCTCGGCGGCGAAGGCGCGCGCGATGGCGACCCGCTGCTTCTCACCGCCGCTCAGCTCGTGCGGGAGTCTGTCGAAGTAGCTGATGGGCAGGCTGACTGCACGCAGCAGTTCCTGCGCTCGCTCCCTTGCCTCCTGCCGGCGCAGACCGCCGAGCAGGCTGAGAGGCCGCATGATGGCGTCGCCGACCGTGCGCGTCGGATTCAGCGACGCGTCCGGGTTCTGGAAGACCATCTGGATCTCCCTGAGCGTCGCACGCGGCCGGGAACCGGTGGTCCGTGGGAGCTCCTGGCCATGCATGGTGATCTGGCCACCGGTCGCAGGCGTCAGGCCGATGATGGCTCGAGCGACCGTGGTCTTGCCGCTGCCGCTCTCGCCTACGACCCCAAGGGTCTGGCCGACGTTGACCTTGAGGTCCACTCCGTCGACCGCGCGAATCAGGCCTTTCGGCGCCTTGAAATGCACGGCGGCGCCCCGCGTCTCCACGAGTACATCGGGAGGCGCGGCCTCGGCATTGACGGCGCGCACGGCCTCCGTGGCCTTGCGCAGGTACTCCGCCGGCGGAGGGACGACGCGCCAGCGCAGGCAGGCCGACAGGTGCTCGGCCGCCACCTCGTCGAGTGGCGGCCTCGCCACGGTGCACTCGTCCTCGACGAAGCCGCAACGCGGCGCGAAGATACAGCCCGGCGGCAGTTCGTCGACGCGCGGGATCGCCCCCGGGATCGTGACCAGCGAGCGTTTCACCGGCGTCGGGTCGAAACGGGGCACGCAGCCGAGCAAGTCCAGAGTGTAGGGGTGGAGCGGCCTCGTGAAGAGCTCGCGCAGGTCGGCTTGCTCCATGAACTCACCTGCGTACATCACTCCGACGCGGTCGCATATCTTCGTGATCACGCCGAGGTCGTGGGTGATGTAGAGGATCGCCGAATCGAACTCGCGTTTGAGGTCGGCGACGAGGTCGAGGACGACGGCCTGAGTGGTCACGTCCAGGGCTGTCGTCGGCTCGTCCATGATCAGCAGCGACGGATCGGTCATCAGCGCCATCGCGATGACGCAGCGCTGGAGCATGCCGCCCGAGAGCTGGTGAGGGTACCGCTTCAGGACCGCCTCGGGATCGGGCATGGCGACTTTGGTGAGCATCTCGACGACGCGGGTCTTGGCGGCGCCGGCGTCCATCCCCAGGTGCTCCCGCGCCACCTCGGCGAGCTGCTTGCCGATCACGATCGACGGGTTGAGGGCGCTCAACGGGCTCTGGTAGACCACCGCGATGCGCGAGCCCCAGAGCGCGCGCAGCTCCTTGGGCGACAGGCTCAGAAGGTCGACCCCGTTCAGACGCACGCTGCCCTCGGTGACCACGCCGTTGGAGGCGAGGTAGCGGATCGCACCCATCGCGAGCGTCGACTTGCCGGACCCGGACTCGCCGACAAGGCCGAAGCTCTCGTGCTCGTGCACGGTGAGTGACACGTCGCGGACCGCGTGCAGCACGCCCAGCTCCGTCGCGTAGTCGATGTGCAGGCCCTCGACCTCAAAGACCGGACGAGGTGCCTTGGCGGCCTCGCCGGGGGGCGGCGGCACGGGGATCGTAGCCCCCACGTCAGCTCCTCCCCCCGCCCGGCAACATGACCTGCCGCAGGCCGTCCGACATCAAGTTGGTGGAGATGACCAGCACGGCGATCGTGCAAGCCGGGAAGAGCAGGACCCAGGGCGCGATCTGGAAGAACGGGATGGCCTGGTAGATCTGCAACCCCCAGTCGGGCGACGGCGGCTGGACACCAAGCCCCAGGAAGCCGAGCGAGGCGACCAGGAAGATCGAGTACGAGAATCGCATCGACGCTTCGACGAGGAGTGGTGGCAGGGAGTTCGGCAGGATCTCCCGGAACAGGATGTAGCTTCGCTTCTCGCCGCGCACACGGGCCGCCTCGACGAACTCCTTGTTCTTGAGATCGAGCACCATGCTCCGCACGACGCGCGCGACCATCGGGATGTAGAGCACAGCGACGACGAGCACGATGTTGAGGTTCGACGGCCCCGCCGCGGCGAGCAGCACCATGGCAAGCAGGAGTGACGGGAACGAGAGCAGCACGTCCAACAGGCGCATCACGACCTCGTCTGACGTGCCTCCCACGTAGCCGGAGGCGAGGCCGATCGCGGTACCGATCACCACCGCGATCAGCGTTCCAAAGCCGCCGATCAGGAAGATGTTGCGCGCGCCGACGATGACGCGGCTCAAGATGTCGCGCCCGAACTGGTCGGCGCCGAACGGATGGCTGAGCGTCGGCGTGTCCAGCCGCAGCGACGCGTTCTGCGCCTGATAGTCGTAGGGCGCGACCCAAGGGCCGAACACCGCGAGGAACAGGAAGATGCAGAAGATGGTGGTGCCGACGAGCGCCGCCGGGCGCTTGAGCAGGCGGCGCCAGTACAGGCGCCAGGACTTGGGACGCGCCCGCCCGCCCTCGGGTCCGAGGAGCTCGGCGGCCACGGCTTCGTCCATGATGGCCGTGTCGAAGGACTCGTCCCTCAGGTTCGGTTCGACCAACGTCCCGTCCTTGGCTTCTCTACCTGGCCCCGAGGAGCCCGGGACGCGCCCGTTGGCGAAGCCGGGCGGCGAGATGGAGCCCGGCGGGAGTGCTGGAGAGGGGGCCGCGAAGCGGCCCCCTCTCCAGCTGCCTGCGACCGTCGTCGCTCGGGACGCGGCCGCCGCTCGTTTCTGTCACTGCGTGAAATGCGCGTCGCGGAAGAGAGACTGCGCGTAGTCCGGCGCCAGGAAGACGCCGTCAAGCTTCGCGTTCTGGCCGGCGACGGCGGTGTTGACCAGGAAGTTCATCATCGGCACCTGCTCCTGCAGGATGCTCTCAGCCTGCTTATAGAGGTCGGCGCGTTTGCTTGCGTCCAGCTCAGCCGAGATCTGCTGCGACAAGGTGTCGAACTGCGGATCCTTCCAGCGGGAGTAGTTCCACGGCGCGGTGCTCGTGAGCGCGAGCTGGAAGTACGTGTTCGGCGTGGCGCGGGTGCCGTAGTCGACGATGCTGAATGCCGACTGGTACCAGTTGTCGGTGCCTTTGTCGGCGTAGTACACATCGACCGGCACCTGCTGGATCGAGACGTTGATCCCGATCTTCTTCATCTGCGCCTGCCAAGCCGTGGCCACGGCCGGCACCGGGTCGGTGTTCTGGGCGACGAGCTTGATGCTGACGCCGTTCGGGTAGCCGGCCTGGGCGAGCAGCTGCTTGGCCTTGGCGGGGTCGTACGGGACAGACGTGCTCAGGTAGTCGCTCTTGTAGGCCGGGCCCACGAGCGTGCCGTTCCCGGGGTCGGCGACACCTGGTGCGACCAGGTCGACGATGGCCTTGCGGTCGGTGCCGGCCATGATCGCCTGGCGGAACGCGAGGCTGTTTCCGGGCTTCTGGTCACAGCGGATCTGCAGCTCGAAGCAGTAGTTGGTATTGGTCGACTCGGTCTTCACGCTTGGGCCGGCTGCGTTGATGGTCTGCTTCTGCTCGGCGGAGAGGCCACCGACCCAGTCAAGCGAGCCGCCCTGCAGGCCTTGCACCTGGCCGGCGACATCCGGCGAGTAGATGAAGTCGATCCCATCCAGGTAGGGCAGCTTGTTCCCTTGCGCGTCGGTGCCCCAGTAGTCCGGGTTCTTGACCAGGACCGCGCGATCTTCGGCCGAGATGGACTTGAGCACAAACGGCCCTGTGCCGACCGCTTGTTTGGCCGGGTTCGCGATGTTCTTGTCGAGCATGAGGACGCGATAGTCCGTGAGCGAGGCCGGGAACTCCGAGTCGGTCTTCAGCAGGTTGAAGGTCACCGTCGTCGGGTCTGTGGCCACGACGCTCTTGATGTTCGCGAACACGTCGGCCATGGGTGAACCCAGCTTCTTGCTGCGCAGACGATCCATCGTGTACACGACGTCAGCGGACGAGAATGGGTCGCCGTTGCTGAACTTGACCCCGCTACGAAGTGTGAACGTCCACGTCTTGCCGTCGGTCGACGGTACCCACTTGGTGGCGAGCGTGGGCTGGACGACGAAGTCGTCGCCGAGCGTGACGAGCTTCTCGTAGATCTGCTGCTGGAGCAGGATGTCCGGTACAGCGCCGGCGAAGAGAGCCGGGTCGAAGTTGACATTGCCCGGCTGCGAGCCGATCTTGAGGGTGCCGCCCTGCTGGATGGCGCCGGTGGCGCTCGGGCTCGCGCTGCTGCCGCTGCTCGAGCTGCCACAGCCCGCGGCCGCGGCGACCACCAGGACGAGCACCAGCGCGAGGACGCCCCCGGCGATGCGTGCAGGCCGGCGACTCCTCCGCCCCGTGTGTGTGAACGACCGGTTCATATGCGTCTGTTCCCCCTTCTCTGGACCGTGTGCGACGCGGGGTCCGGGGCTCGATCCGCAAGCGCCGACTCCCTGGTAGTCACGCCGCACTCCTTCCCCACGTATTCACGGTGAGTAGAATGCCGCTCCAGCATCCTGGCCTCCGACAGTAGCGGACCGAGTGTCGGTGTCAAGACAAAGGACCGGCCGTCCCAATCGCCGGACACATGCTGGAGACTGCATGACGATACGTGTCGTCCTCACGAAAAGCAGTAGTCATCAAGTTGACGCCGAGTCGCCGTCTCAAGGTCGCCCGGCGGTTCGTAGGCGGCGAGCGACTCTGCCACGCACTGGGCGACGGCGGGGTCGACGCCCGGCGCCCGGCGCTCGAGGGGTCCCGGCTCCCACAACACGGCGCGATCAAAGTCGCGCGCGTGACGGCGCGTGTGTGCCCGGCTGAGGTAGTGACCGGCCGGGCCGACCTCGTCGATGACGTCGACCGCCAACGCATCCGCATCCACCGCCGCCGACGCGGTGAGGGCCCGGATCATGGAGATCGCCCGATCGTCCATCACGATCTTCTCGAGCGAAAGGACATTGAACGAGCTCAATACGCCGGCGGCCTGGAGCATGAAGTCGGCGCCGGCGGCCGCTCCAGCGAGCAACCCGCCCAAGGACTCGATCGCCGCCTGCGCACCCGGGACATGCGCGTCGGTGACCGCCGCGCCGGCGCGCGCCGGCAAGCCGGCGTGGTGTGCGAGGCGCGCCGTGGCGTCCGCCAGGAGCGCGAACTCCGGCGTGCCGAAGTGCACCGCGCCGGTGCGCATGCTGGACATCGAGGACACGCCGCCGTAGACGAACGGAGAGCCCTCCGCGGCGGCCTGCGCGAGGACGAGCGCCGCGAGCACCTCCGCGTGCTGGACGACGAGCGTACCCGCCGGCGTAGCCGGGCCGGTGGTCCCGCCCATCACGCAAGCGGTCACGCATGAGGGCTGGCCGAGGCGCGCCCAGCGCGTGAGCAGGCGCGCCGTCTCGGAGGAGAGCTGCAGAGGCGAGGTCGTGTTCAGCACGATGAGTGCGCGCGGGCGAAGCTGCCACTCGGCGCCGAAGAGGATCTCGTTGAGCGCGACGGCGACGTCGAGATCGTCCTCCACGCCGGCGATCCACTCGATCGCCTTGTCGCTCAGCGTCAGGCGCGCGTGCGTACACCTGCGCGTGCGGGACTCCTCCGGCAGATCGGCAGGCTCGATGCAGTCGCCGCTCAGGTCGAGGCTGGGCAGGACATGCACGAGCTTCGCCGCCCTGCAGACGTCGTCGAAGCGACCCGGGCGGAGATCATCGCCGTCGAACGCGAACGCCGCGCCGGATGCCGTGGCGAACACGGTTCCCGCGCGGTGGTCACGAGAGCCGCCGAAACGCAGGTCGAGCTCGGGGCGGCGACCGGCGAGAGTGAACGAAGAGGGCGCGGCGGCGAGCGCCGCCAGCACCGCGCCCTCGTCGAAGAACACGCGCAAGCCATCGGCGCGCAGGCCGTGAGCAGCGAGCATCCGCACGGCGTCGGCGTCGCGCACGAGCACGCCCGTCCGCGCCAGGACGTCGAGGGCCGCGTCGTGGATGGCGACGATGTCAGTGTCGGCGAACACCTGCGGATCAGCCCGCCAAGGAGGCTAGCCCTCCGGGACGAACCCGGCCACGAGTCCGTCCATACGCTCCGCCAGCTCGGCCGGCAGCGGCGCCGGCTCGTGGGTCTCGAGCAGCTTGAGGGCCTTGCGGCGGGCCTTCTCGCGCAGGTCGAGCCCGCCCTCCTCGGCCCAGCGCACGTGGCCCTCGCGGTTGATGATCGTGGGGCGCCACTGCGCCTTGCGCACGTGGCGGGCGGTGTGCTTGGCGGAGAGGAAGTCGCCGCCGGGGCCGACCTCGCGGATGGTCTCGACGGCGAGGGTCTCGGGGGTGACCTCGACGCCGGCGAAGAGGCGGCGGTTGAGGCTGAGGAACTCGTCGGTGATGACCAGGAGCTCGAGCGAGCCCGTCATCCCATAGTCGATGTAGCCGATGTCGTGGTTGAGGTTGGAGCCGGTCGCGAGGGAGAGGAAAGTGAGCTCCGCCGCCTCCATGCCCGCCTGCGCGTCGATCACCTGCGCGTCGGTCGTGCCCGCGTAGCCCCAATTGGGCAGATCGAGCCAGCGCGCCATCTCGACGGCGCACACGTAACCCATGAGGTACTCGGGGGCGTTGTAGGCCGACTGCATCGTACCCATGTCGAGGACCGCCGGGCCGACCCCGAAGACGAACGGCGCGCCCGGCCGCCGCAGCTGGTGGATCACGAGGCCCAGCAGCGACTCGGCCGCCCCCTGCGCGACGTGGCCGGCGACCGTGATCGGGGCCGTCCCGCCCGCCAGCGGCGACGTGGAGTACACGCAGGGGATGCCGTGGTCGGCGCAGAGGAGCAGCTTGGCGACGGCATCGGTCGGATGGCGCAGCGCGCTGGTCGGCTCGCCGTAGAGCACGAAGTACGGCTTGGCGCGCAGTTCCTCGTCGCCGCCGCGGACGTCGGCGGCGATCTGCCGCATGACGTCGAGGTCACCGGCGTTCTCTGCCACGACGACGAGGGGCTTGGTGGTGTTCTTCACCATGGCCGCGAAGCTGTGGAGCAGAGCAATGTGGGGATCGACCTCTCCCGGATGAGCGTAGGCCATGACGAAGTCGATGGTCGGCAGGGCGTCGCAGAGGCGCGCTGCGTCGACGCCGTCGGCGAGCCGGGAGGGCCGACGCTCGCCGGTCTGCAGGTCGTACACGCTGGTCACGGCCGAGCCGTTGCCGAAATAGCTGTTGTAGCGGCCGAGACTCATGGCCGGAGCGCCGGCGCGGTCGAAGATCTCGACGACCGGCGGCGCAGTCCCGCGCGCCTGCTCCACGAGCTCGCGCGGGACCTTGACTAGGTCAGGCTCCGTCACCTCGGCGCCGGCCGCGCGCAGCAGCTCAAGGGCCTCGGGGTGATGGACGCGCTGCCCGACGGTGCTCATGATCTCGAGGGCGGCCTCGTAGATCGCGGCCTTGTCGCCATCGCTGAGATAGCGGATGCGCGCGGAGATGCTCAGCCCTCCCTTTCCGACCCCGGCGTGAACCCCTCGACCAGCGCGTCGATGCGCGCCGAGAGCTCGGCCGGCAGCGGCGCCGGCTCCTGGGTCTCGAGCAGCTTGAGGGCCTTGCGGCGGGCCTTCTCGCGCAGGTCGAGCCCGCCCTCCTCGGCCCAGCGCACGTGGCCCTCGCGGTTGATGATCGTGGGGCGCCACTGCGCCTTGCGCACGTGGCGGGCGGTGTGCTTGGCGGAGAGGAAGTCGCCGCCGGGGCCGACCTCGCGGATGGTCTCCACGGCGAGCGTCTCGGGGCTCACCTCGACGCCGGCGAAGAGGCGGCGGTTGAGTGAGATGTACTCGTCCACGATAACGATCAGCTCCAAGGAAGCGGTGAGGCCGAAATCGAGGTAGCCCACGTCGTGATTGAGGTTGGAGCCGGCGGCGAGGCACAGCAGAGCCAGCTCGCCGATCTCCATGCCCGCCTGCGCGTCGACGAGCTGCGAGTCCGAGGTGCCGCCGTAGCCCCAGTTGGGCAGGTCGAGCCAGCGCGCCATCTCTATCTGGCAGAGGAACGTCATCAGGTACTCGGGCGCGTTGTACGAGGACTGGGACGTCGCCATGTCGAGCACGGCCGGGCCGATCCCGAAGAGGAATGGCGCGCCCGGCCGCCGCAGCTGGTGGATGACCAGCCCGAAGAGCGACTCGGCGACGCCCTGAGCGGTGTGGCCGGCGACGGTGATCGGCGCCGTGCCGCCGGCGAGCGGCGCCGGCGAGTAGATCGCCGGGATGCCCCAGTCGGCGCAGAAGAGGAGCTTGTCGATGCTCTCGACCGGATGGCTCAGAGGGCTCACCGGCTCGAGGTACATGGTGAAGTATGGCTTGGCGCGCAGCTCCTCGGCGCCGCCGCGCAGCGCGCAGGCGATCTCCCAGTAGACCGTGAGGTCCGCCGCGTTCTCGGCGGTCATGACCACGGGCTTGGTCGTGTTGGTGACCATGGCGCGGAAGCTCTCGAGGTACGAGCGGTGCGGCTCGATGTCGTTGGGGTGCGCGCACGACATCACGAAGTCGATGTTGGGCAGCGCGTCGCAGAGCCTGGCGGCGCGTGCGACGTCGGCGAGGACGCTCTGGCGCCGCTCGCCGGTCTCGAGGTCGTACGTGCTCATCAGGTCCGAGCCGGTGCCGAAGTAGCTGTTGAAGCCGCCGAGGGACATGGCCGGCTCGCCGGCGCGGTCGAAGACCTCGATCATCGCCGGCGCCGTGGCGCGCGCCTTCTCCACGAGCTCGCGCGGGATGCGGACGAGGTCGGGCTCGGTCACGGCGCAGCCGGCGGCGCGCAGCAGCTCCAGCGCCTCGGGATGATGCACGCGCATGCCGATCGTGCCGATGATCTCGAGCGCGGCGTCGTAGATCGCGCTCTTGTCTTCCTCGCTCAGGTAGGTCAGTCGGCCGGGACGCGGCCGGGTGGTGGTATCGGAGGCTGACACAGTTGGATCCTCCCGTGGAAGCTCTCGAGTGCATGGGGCGGCCCTCTTGGGGCGTGCGCCCAACCCTGACGCGAGCGGGCGGGCGACATCAAGAGGCCTCGTCCGCTGTCCAGCCAGCTGAACTCGTTTCATTGTCGCGCAGAGGGACGGCCGCTATGCTGGATTCGCCGAAGGCATCAGAGACCGCTCGAGGAGGTGCGCCGTGCCAGAGGAACTCCAGCCCGAAGAGGAAGGCACCACCTGGGGCGCCGCTCGCGTGCTCGACGTGCTCGAGTTCCTCGGCCGCCGCACGAGCCCGGCGCCGGCAAGCATCATCGCCTCGTCCTGCCACATCCCGCGGTCCAGCACCTACGGGCTGCTCAACCTGCTCAAGTCGCGGCGCTTCGTCGCCTACCGGCCCAACGAGCGCGCCTGGTCGCTGGGTAGCGCCGCCTTCGAGCTGAGCGCCGAGGCGCCGCTCTTCGCCCACGGCCTGGCCGTGCTGCGCGCCTTCGCCGCCGCGCCGCGCAGCCTGACTCCGCTCCAGATCGCCAGCGGCGCCGGGATGTCGCGGACGGCCGTGAACCGCATCCTGCCCTACCTCGTCGAGAGCGACCTGCTGCACGCCGACCCGGACGGGACCTACACGCTGGGGCTCGAGCTGGTCAGCCTCGCCTCGCGCGTCGGCTGGGTCGACCGGCTGCGCATCGCCGCGCGCGCGCACCTCGTGCGCCTCCGCGACGCCACGCGGGAGACCGCCAACCTCATCGTGCTCGACGGCGACCACGCGATCTACGTCGACCAGGTCGAGAGCCCCTACGCCCTGCGCCACAGCGGCTGGGTCGGTCGCCGCGTGCCGCTGGCGGGCACGGCGACCGGCGCCGCGTTCGACGACCGCACGACGTCGCACGTGGCCACCGACGCCGTGGAGACCGGCGTCACGGCCGTCACCTGCGCGCTGGACCTGCCGGCCAACGACGCGGCCGTGGGCATCACCGCGCCGTACGTGGCGCATCGAGGAGTTCGGGCTGCCGCGCGCGCGCCAGATCGTCGAGGCCGTGGCGCGCGAGATCGCGCTGCACCTGCGGCAGTAGAAGCGGCCGAGCCTCGGTCAGCGCCCGCCCGCTGCGGCGGCGCTCCCGTCAGGCGCACGCCGCCGCCACGCCGACTGCTCTTTCGTCGGACGGACGGCGCCGCCGCGCCGCCGCCAATTGCGTCCGTAATCCGGGACAAGGGGCGGCCGCCCTTGCATCGCCCGGAGCCCCGCCTAGAGTCCTGCCTACCAGACTCGAAGCGCCTGGAGGGCGGGTGCTGCCCGCTTCCGCCGGCGCTGATCCGTTTCGGAAGGAGACACTGTGACCATCGTTCTGGACGGCGCGTCCCTGACGGTCGAGAAGCTCGTGCGCATCGCGCGCGACGGCGAGAAGGTCGAGCTGGACCCGGCGGCCGTGGAGCGGATCCGGGTCTGCAGGGCCATGCTCGAGGACAAGATCAAGAACCGCGAGATCATGTACGGCACCAACACCGGCATCGGCGAGTTCTCGCGAGATCGTGCTCGACGACGATCAGGTGCAGCAGTTCCAGCGCTACCTCGTGTACAACCACTCGGCCGGCATCGGCGAGCCGGCAGTCCATCGAGGTCGTCCGCGCGTCGATGGCCGGCCGCGTCAACGTCCACGCCCACGGCAACTCCGGCAACCGCCCCGAGATCACGCTCACGCTGGTCGAGATGCTCAACAAGGGCGTCACTCCGGTCGATCAGCTACGAAAGGCTCGGTGGGCGCCTCCGGCGACCTCGCCCCCATGGCTCAGCTCGCCCTCCTGTTGATGGGCGAGGGCGAGGCCTTCTACGAGGGCGAGCGCCTGCACCGGCAAGGTCGCCATGGAGCGCGCCGGCATCCCCGTCCCGGGGCTGGAGGCGCGCGACGGTCTTGCCACCATCAACGGCTCCAACGTGCTCACCGCGATGAGCGCCCTGCTCTGCTACGACACCGACCGCTGGCTGCGCCAGGCTGAGATCGCCTGCGCCATGAGCCTCGAGGCCCTGCTCGCCAACCTCAAGCCCTACAACGCCAAGCTGCACGAGCTGCGCGGCTTCTCCGGCGCCATCCGCAGCGCCGCCGCGATCAAGAAGTGCATCGGCGGCAGCGACCTGGCGACCGGCAAGATCAAGACCAAAGTGCAGGACGCCTACTCGATGCGCTCGTCCCCGCAGGTGATCGGCGCCGCCCACGACGCGCTCAAGTGGGCCAGGAGCCAGGTCGAGATCGAGCTCAACGGCGTCGGCGACAACCCGATCTTCGTGCCCGAGGACAAGCTCACGCTGACCGGCGCCAACTTCCAGGGCACGCCGGTCAGCCTGCCGATGGAGATCGTCGGGCAGGCGATCACGATGGTCTGCGTGCTCTCCGAGCGCCGGCTCAACCGCCTCGAGAACCCGGCGCTCAGCCAGGGCCTGCCGGACTTCCTCACGCCGAACCCCGGCTTCTACAGCGGCCTCATGCTCAGCCAGTACGCCGCCGACACGCTCATCACCGAGCAGCGCATCCTGTCGGCGCCCGCATCCACGATGAGCATCCCGGCCGCCGCCGACCAGGAGGACTTCGTCTCGATGGGCATGAACACGGCGCTCAAGAACCGCCAGATCCTCGAGAACGCCTACGGCATCCTCGGCATCGAGTTCATGGGTGCGGCGCAGGCGCTCGACTTCCGCGAGTTCCAGCCGGGCGCCGGGACGCGAGCCGCCAAGGACGTCATCCGCAAGCACGTCGAGCACCTCGACGTCGACCGGCCGCTGTACCCGGACCACAACGCCATGGCGGCGCTGGTGAAGTCCGGCGCGATCCTGGAGGCAGTCGAGCACGTGGTGGGCGCCCTGGGCTAGAATGCACGGTGCTCATACCGACCAGGGAGGCCCACGCTGCAGAAGAAGATGGTGCAGGCTCAGCTCGCCGCCGACGGCCTCCCGGTCCGCGGGGTCCACCGCAATCTCCCCATCCCCGAGCTCATAGCTCGGTCCTTGGCGCGCCGCGAGGGCATCCTGGCCGCCAACGGCGCGCTCGTCGTGACCACCGGGGCACGCACCGGCCGCTCCCCGGACGACCGCTACATCGTGAAGGACGACGCCGCCGCCGACGTCGCCTGGGGCGGCCCCAACCAGCCCTGCAGCCCCGAGGTCTTCGAGCGCCAGCTCAAGCATGCGAGCCGCTACCTGAGCACCCGTGACGTCTCCGTGTTCGACGGCTTCGTCGGCGCCGAGCCCACCTACCGGTTCCCATCCGCGTGGTCGCCGCCTCAGACTGGCACGCCCTGTTCGCGCAGCACGCTCTTCGTGCGCCCCGAGCCCGTGGACCTCGAGGGGTTCTCTCCGGCCTTCACCGTCATCGACTGCGGCACCCTCCCCGCCGCCGCGACGGAAGAGCTGGGCGACTGCCCGGTCTTTGTCGGCATCTCCTTCAGTCGTCGCCTCGTCCTGATCCTCGGCACAATGTACGGCGGAGAGATGAAGAAGGCGCTGTTCACGGTGATGAACTACCTCCTCCCCGAGCGCAGCGTGCTGCCGATGCACTGCTCGGCAACGGCCGGCGACATGGGGGACGTCGCCCTGTACTTCGGGCTCTCCGGGACGGGCAAGACGACTCTGTCGGCCGACCCGTCCCGCCGGCTGATCGGCGACGACGAGCACGGCTGGAGCGACCATGGCGTCTTCAACCTCGAGGGCGGCTGCTACGCCAAGGTCATCCGCCTTTCGGAGGAGGCCGAGCCGCAGATCTTCCAGGCCATCCGCTTCGGCTCCATCCTCGAGAACGTCGTCGTCGACCCGGACACGCGCGCGATCGCCTGGGACGACGACGGCATCACCGAGAACACGCGCGCGACGTACCCTCTTGGCCACATCCCGCGCGCGCTGGCGACCGGCAGCGCCGGGACGCCGCGCAACGTCTTTCTTCCTCACCTGCGACGCCTACGGCGTGCTGCCGCCCATCGCCCGGCTCACGCCCGCGATGGCCGGCTACCACTTCCTCTCGGGATTCACCTCGCGCCTGGCCGGCACCGAGGAGGGCGTGGACGAGCCGGAGCCGACCTTCTCCGCCTGCTTCGGCGCGCCGTTCATGCCGCGCGACCCGGTGGTGTACGCGACCATGCTGGCCGAGCGGCTGCTCACGTGCCCCACGCAGTGCTGGATGGTGAACACCGGCTGGTCCGGAGGGCCGTACGGCGTGGGCGAGCGCATGAGCATCTCGGTGACTCGCGAGCTGCTCAAGGCGGCGCTGGATGGATCTCTCGATCACGTGGAGATGGTGCCGCACCCTGTCTTCGGTGTTCAGGTGCCGACGGAGTGCCCCACGGTGCCGGGACACATACTCGATGCGCGCAGCACGTGGGCCGACCCGGCGGCGTACGACGCGCAGGCGGCGGCGCTGGCGCAGCGCTTCGCCGCCAATTTCGCGCAGTTCGCCGGCCGCGTGCCGCCCGAGGTCGCCGCGGCAGGACCGCGGACGACGCAGGCTCCCGAGCGCGTCTGAACGAGAGAAGTGGCGGGAGCGACGGGGCTCGAACCCGCGACCTCCGGCGTGACAGTTCGCAACAGCCCTTGTCAGCTGTTTCCTTCGATTGCAGCTACGAGCCTGAAGTGCGGTGGCGGCGACGAGCCGAAAAGGCGCGAGCAGGCGATTTGTTGCCCATTATCGGGGGGTAGGGCAACAGAAGGGGCAACAGGTCGGGAAGATCACGAGCCGACGGCGAGACCCGCGAGCGCCACGACGACGCCAATCAGCCCAGCTGCCAGCAGCCCGGCGACCACACTGCGGCGCAGGGCGATCATCCACACCGCCGCCGCGACGAGGACCGCGATCTGCCAGGCGTGTCCGATGCCGAGTGCCAGGGGGATGGCCGAGCCGGCGATGGCGCCAACCGCCGCCGGCCTAGTGCCGCTCAGGAAACTCTGCACGGCGAGGCTGCGGCGCAGCTGGTCGAAGTGCCGGGCGCCGGCGAGCACGAAAATGAACGAGGGCGCGAAGGCCACGACCGCGGCGACGAAGGCGCCGAGCAGGCCGGCGGCGGCGTAGCCGACCACCGAGACCGTCTGGATCACGGGGCCAGGGGTGATCTGGCCGAGGGCGACGGCGGTGAGGAACTGGCCCGCGCTCATCCAATGGTAGGTGTCGACTGCGTCGTGCTGCATCAGCGGGATGATCACGAAGCCGCCGCCGTAGGAGAGAGCGCCGACCTTGAAGGCGACCCAGACGAGGGCCGCCATTCCGCCGGTCGCCGCAGTGGCCGCGACCGTGGGGACGAAGGCCAGGGCGGGCAGGCCGTGATGGCGCCTCGCGCTCGACTCCGCGAGAGCGACCTCGGCGAGGCCGCGGGCGAGCAGGACCAGCACGAGATAGGGGCCGACCGGGGCGGCAGCCGCGCCGCCGAGCAGCGTGTAGACGACCCAGCGCGCCTTGGCGGCTCGCGGCTTGCCCACATGGCGCCAGCTCGCAGGCATGAGCCCCACCGCGGCGTTGACCGCGACGGCGGCGACGGCGGCCCCAGCGCCGGCTGAGGCGCCCTGCACCCAGAGCGGCGGGTGCTCGGCAAGGAAGAGCGCAGAGAGGGCGAGGATAATGAGCGTGCCAGGGAGAGCGAAGCAGATGCCGCCGACGAGGCCGCCGAGCCAGCCGCGCACCCGCCAGGCGCAGTAGGTGCCGAGCTGCTGGGCCGCGGGGCCGGGCAGCAGGCTGGCGGCGGCGATGCCGTCCTGGAACTCGTGGGCCGAGACCCAGCCGTACTCCTCTACGCAGAGCCGCCTGAGCATGGCGATCAGCGCGGGCGGGCCGCCGAACCCGGTGATTCCGATGCGCGCGTAGGTTCGCGCGATGGCCCCGATAGTGACTCTGCCGTCGACGTCGACGGCGCCGGGCTCCTGCGCACCCGTCTCCTTCATCCATTCAGTCGCGGCATTCTGTCACGCCGTAACCGCCGCTGACTAGCTCCGTCAGCGTCCGACCGAACTCCTCGCCCTCCGCGCCTCCCACGTCCAGTCCTCGACTCGGTAGCCCGGCTCCCGCGGCGCGACGCTGATCACGAGCCCGTGGCGGCGCCACAGCGTGCCCGCCAGCTGCCTGCGCCGTCCAGAAAGATTCCCATCTGGTGTAAGAAGGGCCGCCCTCCTGTGTCTCAACAAGCGGAAGGGGACATCGACAACGAGGGAGGAGCCATGAAAGCACTCAAGACCATCATCGCCACGGCGGTGATCGTGTTCGCGCTGACGACCGTCGCCATGGCGGGCATGCAGCACTTCACGAAGACGCCGAACGCGCAGGCGGCAGGCAAAACGCCGGTCAACTACACGGTGACACTCTCGGCCAAGCAGCTCGCCCAGCTGATCGGCGCCCAGTCGGGCGGCCAGGGCAAAGCGACACGGCCGGCGCACAGCGCGGCGAAGCAGGCACGGCACCATGCTCACGCGCAGCACGTCCATCACGCGCGCAGCACGAGTCAAGGCACCCCGAGCCATCACTCCGGCTCCCATGACCGCCAGCGTGCTCATCACACCGACATCTCAGCTGGCGGCAACTGCCGTACCGGCAGCGGCGAGTGCGGTGACGGCGGGGGCAACTGCGGTGACTGAAGGAGCGTCACGAAGGGCGCGAGGGCTGGCCGCTGACGGCTGGCCCTCGCAACGCGGCGAGCGGTTGCGTCTCCGCGGCATCAGAGTAGCCTCGTGCTCGGAACTCTTGAGCTGATGCCCCAACCTCCCGCCACAGCCCCCGACCTCGTGCGCGGCCTCCAGGCCGGGCGCCGCGACGCCTTCGAGCGCCTCTACGGCGACTACAACGCAGCCATCTACAACCTCTGCGCGCGGGTCCTCGGCGACCGTGAGGAGGCCAGGGACGTGACTCAGGAAGTGTTCATCAAGGCGTTCAATCAGCTGCCGGCCACGGACGCTGAGTCGTTCGGAGCTGCGCCCCTGGCTCTACCGCGTGGCCACCAACGCCTGCTTCAACCACCTGCGCTCGCGCCGCAGGCTCGATGGCGGCGGCGACGCCGGTCTCGCGCAGACCGCGTCGGGGGTCGACGAGTTCGAGCGCGCCCAGACGGTGGCGCTCGTCGAGCAGTCACTCGGCCAGCTGAACGAGCGCTACCGCACCGCCCTTGTGCTCAAGGACCTCCAGGGCCTGCCGCCCGAGGAGATCGCCGAGGTGATGGAGATCTCGCGCCCGACGGCCGACGTGCTCGTGCATCGGGCGCGCGCTTCGTTCAAGGCGGCGTTCGCGAAGCTCGCCGGCTCGGACGCTGCCGCCCCGGCCGCGCTCGGCCTCGTGCTCCTGCCGCTGAGCGTGCCGGCGGCGCTGCAGGCCATGCCGCCGCTGCCTGCGCATTTCGCGCCGGTACACGCGCCTGTACACCCCGGGATCCCGGCGGCCGCCGGCCCCGCCGGCGCCGGGCTACTCGACCAAGATCGGCGCCGCGCTCACGACCAAGGTGGCGATCGGCGCGGCTGCCGCGGCCGTCGTGATCGGCGGCGGCGTGGTCGCGCTGCGCGAGGTGGACAGCAGTCATCGTCCGGCGAGCGTCTCGACCAGCCTCCCCGCAGGCCACGACGGTGCGGCCGTGCACTATGCATCCCTGAGCACCCGCCCGCCGCATGCCGCTCGCTGGGCACGCCACGGGGTGCCCCTCGGGACCTGTGACGACGCCACCTGTCTCGACTCAGCCTCCGGGGACCACCACGCTGGCGAGCACGCCTCTGGCGACGGTCACGACTCCGGCGCGCATGACAACCATGACTCGACGACGACCTCGAGCCACGAGGCGGCGGCGACCTCCAGCGACTCGGGCGATCACTCAACCAGCTCGGCGGCTCGAACGATCACGCCGCGACCTCGACGAGCAGCCACGACGGCGGCGAGATGTCGGGCGGCCACGACAGCGGTCCCCACGAATAGCGGCCTGAGCTAGCCCGCGACTGGGCGCGGTGCTCGTGCGTATCCTCGAGCCATGACGCCTGATCCTCGCTGTCGACGGTGCGGCAGACGCGCCGGTGTACGCCGAACTCGTCCCGGCCTGATTCGGCCGTCACCAGCCATCTGTTCCCCCGTTTGCGGATCCCCATCTGCGAGCCTGAGTCTAGGGTCGCAAAGGGACGGAGGGCAACGAAGTGGGCAACAGCGCGGGCTTCGTGGGAGAGGGCGGGAGAGAAAACCCCTGCAAATCAGTGGCGGGAGCGACGGGGCTCGAACCCGCGACCTCCGGCGTGACAGGCCGGCGCTCTAAACCAGCTGAGCTACGCCCCCGCGAGGGACGCTGTGGAGCGGCCGAAGACGAGAAGGGCCGCTGTGCAGCGAATCGGGAGTGTAGCACACGCCGGGGAGAGCGGCAAAACAGCCGCCCGGCGCCCTATTCGACCTGGCGCAGCTTCGGATTGCGCGCGTAGTCGAGGAGCGCCCGGCCGAACCACGGCCGGTCCGGACGGCCGTGGATGCCGGGCCGGAACGGCGCTGCCAGCGCGTCCTCGTACGCCTCGACGATCTGGTCGGTGACACGACTCCAGGACAGCCGTTCGGCGACGGCGAGGCCGGCGGCGGCGAGCCGCCGCCGCTCGTCCGCGTCGCCGAGGAGCTCGTAGAGCGCGTCGGCGAGCAAGGCCGGTTCGTTGGGCGGCACCAGCCGGCCGGCCTCGCCGTCACCGAGCACCGCCCGGTAGCCGGGCAGGTCGGAGGCGACGACCGGCACGCCCGCGGCCATCGCCTCCGCAAGCACGATGCCGAAGCTCTCGGCGGCGAGCGACGGCGCGCAGACGACCTCGGCCTCACCGAGCAGCCGCACCTTGTCCTCGTCGGTCACCCAGCCGAGGGGCTCCACGCCGGCAAGGTCGGGGGCGATGCCGGCGCCGAAGGGCTCGCGCGTGGACTCATAGATGTCGCGCCGCGTCGCGCCGGCGATGACCAGCGTCGCATCGGGAGCCGCCGCCTGAGCAGCGCGAACGCCTTGAGCAGCACGCCGAGCCCCTTGCGCTTCTCGGCGCGTCCGATGAACAGGATGCGGCCCTTGACCTTGGCGGCGCCGATCGCGGACGCGTACTTCTCCACCGTCACCCCGTTGGGGATGATGCGGTACTCGCCGGGGAACCGGCCCGCCGGGAAGGCGAGCGCGGCCGGCGACACGGCGATGCGCACGTCCAGCCGCTCCTGCACCAGGTCCATCGAGCCACATCCAGCGGTCGTAGGCCGGCGAGTCCTCGATCGCCGCGTGGAAGGTACCGACCACCGGCGAGGTCGCGAGGAGCACTGCCGCCAAGGCGACCGAGGGCGTGGCCGGTTCGTGCACGTGCAGCAGGTCGAACCGGCCGTTGCGGATGGCGCGGTCCATGCGCAGCGCGATCTTGGGATTGGGGCTGAGGTACGCGCGCGAGCCGTTGCTCGGGATGGAGATCGCCGTCCCCATGGGGATGAAGTGCTCCGCGGCCTTGTGGCGGCGGCTGTCCACGGCCCGGCGCGTGAGCGCGAAGGCGCCGACGGGAGCGATGATCCAGGGTTCGTGGCCGCGCTTCTCCAGCTCCTCGGCGAGGTGCTCGATGTGATGGTTCACACCGCCGGGGACGGTCCACGAGTACGGCGACACCAGCGCTACGCGCACGGCGGCCTCACTCCTTCGTGTCGCGGTCCAGCCAGAAGCGGTACCACCACGCCTTGGGCGAGTCCGGCAAGCCAGCGCCGGGCGTGCCGCGCAGACGTGCGCCGAAGATCACGGCGATCAGCGCCAGCGGCCCGAGTGCGCGCGCCGGCTCATCCCGGTGCAGCGCGAGGCTGGTGAGCGGGAGGGCGACCGCGGTGAGGCTGACGCCCTCGGCGTGGTGATGCAGCGCGGTGCCCCCGATGAGGGGACGAGATCGATGGTCATCATCTTCGGGTCCATGGCGTAGGCGGCGCCCAGGCCACAGGCGGCGCCGCGGCCCTTGACGAACGCGATGTGGCCCAGCATCGTGGCGATGCCGATGGCGGCGACCGTCCCCTCGCCGGCGCCGGCCAGGCGAGACGCCGCAGCCGGCACGTAGGCCTTGCCGGCGTCCATGGCCAGCACCAGGGCGCCGGGCTTCCAGCCGAGGCTGCGGGCGACGTTGGACGAGCCGGGCTTGCCGTCGCCGAGGTCATCCAGAGACTCGCCGGAGACGGCCTTGGCGACGATGCGCCCGCTCGGGATCGCGCCGATGGCGAAGGCGCCGCCCATCCAGAGGAGCGTCTTGGCGGCGCCCCAAGTCCGGCGGCCGGCCGCCGTCTTGCGGCTCATCGGCCGGCCGCCTGGCGCAGCAGGGCGCGGTAGCGCTCGCCCACGGTCTCGGGGGTGTGGCGCGAGAGTGCCAGGTCGCGGCCTCTCCCGCCCATCGCACGCCTTTCCTCCGGCGACTTGCGCAGGATGTAGGCCAGCGCGGCGGCCACCTGCCCGACGGAGCGCCCGTCCACGACCATGCCGGTATCGCCCTCGATGACCGCCTCGGGGGCGCCGCCGGAACGCCCGGCGATCACCGGGCAGCCCGCAGAGCGCGGCTTCGGCGAACACGATGCCAAAGCCCTCGACCTCCATGCCCGCCCCAGCGCGAGCGGCAGGGCGAAGCGAACAGGTCCGCGGCCTGGAGCCATTCCTGGACCGCCGAGTCGACCAGCGCGCCGGTGAGGTGCACGCGCTCGCCCACGCCGCGCTTCTGCGCGCGGTCGTAGAGGCGCGTCTGCATGCGACCCTCGCCGATGAGTGCCAGGTGAAGGCGCGGGAACTCGGGGGTGAGCCGCGCCAGCGCCTCGATGAGCACGTCCTGACCTTTGCGCGGCACGAGGCGCCCGAGGCACACGATGAGGTCGCCGTCGATGCCGAGACTCTGCTTGAGCGCCGTGGCGTCGCCGGCCGACGCAGGCACGAACTCCTCTACCGTGATCGGCGGCCGCAGCACCTCCGCCGGCACGTTCCATTTGACCTGGAGCGAGGCGGCGCGCGCCGTGTACTCGCTCACCGTCAGCAGCATCGCGGCGTTGCCGAGCACGTGCCGCAGCATGTTGTTGACACCGGGGATCGCCCCCGGCAGCGTGACCTCGGCGCCGCCGAGGAAGACGACGTAGGGCAGGCCGATACGCTCCTTCACCTGCGGCCCGAGCATGCCCGCGGGCAGCGGATGGCCGAGCTGGATCAGCTCGGCTCCGACGCTCTGGGCAAGCTCGACGACCTGGCGAAGCATCGCCGGCGTGGGCCAGAGCACAGTGGTCGAGGCGCGCACGACGTTGTAGTCGTGCGTGGCGTCGAAGGCGGCGGCGTCCACGTGCGCGGGAGCGAGGACGGTGACTTCCGCCGGGTCGAGGGTGCGGATGACGCCCCAGTAGAACGACTGGGCCCCTCCGATGCGAGGCGGGAAGTCGTTGGTCACGAACAGCGTCCGCAACGCGTCCCCGCTTGGTGCGCTCCCTGTCAGGTCGTCCTCCAGGTACGGCCGGCATGACATGCCCCGCCGGGAGCGAGGCGTCCCACGCTACCGAGACGCGGGATGCGTCACTCTACCATGGGCGCGGCGGGCGAGCCTGCGGCGGCCGGCTCGGGAGCACACGCAGCGAGCCGGACCGCGCGGCTTGTCAGGCCGGCGGCGGGCGCTATGCCGACGGGGCTGCGGCGGCCGGCAGCGTGACCGTGACGGCGAGCCCGCCGATGGCCGAAGGGGCGATGTGCAGACCGCCGCCGTTGCGCTCCGCCAGGCGGCTGCAGACCCAGAGCCCGATCCCGAGGCCGGGCGTGCGCGCCTCGAGCGGGGCGGCACCGCGAAAGCCGAACTCGCCGGCGCGTCCCAGCTCATCGTCCGCCATGCCGGGGCCGTCGTCGGACACGGTCAGGGCCACCGTGCCTGCGGCGGCGGAGCCGCCGGGACCCTTACCGAGGGCGATCTCGACGCTGCCGCCGTCGCGCCCATGCGCGGCCGCGTTGCGCAGGAGCGCGCCCAGGATCATGCGCAGATCCTCGCGGTCCGCCAGGGCGGGCGGCGAGTCGCCCGAGACGCTGATCTGGCGGTCGTCGGGGTCGCCGCGCAGGGCGAGGGTGATCGCCTCCTCCGCGACCTCGTGGAGCGACACCGCGCTGGGCTCCGCCGGCGCCACGCTGCAGTCCATCCAGCCGCTCTCCGTCGCGCTCACGAGCAGGCGCTCCAGCCGCTCGACGTTGCGCTCCATGGTCTCGAGGTATTCGCGCTGTTTGGGCGTGAGCTCCCCGGCCGACTCACCGAGGAGCAGCGAGAGCACCGGGTACATCACGGCGAGCGGGGCGCGCAGGTCGTGCCGCACGTTGGACTGGCGTTCGCGCGCGGCGCTGCGCGCACCGGGCGCGCTGGGGTCTGCCTCGGTCATGTGCGCACTCTACAGCGTCGCGCGCCGGAAGATGAGCGACTCGTTCCCGTTGGCGTCAGAGAGCGTGAGCGTGTCGCCGGCGCTCTTGTACGAGCGCGCGCCGGTGAGCAGTGTCGTGTACGCGTGCTCGGCGCGCATCGCCGGCTCCGGACCCCCCATCGCGGTCACGGCGAGCCGGCCCACCGAGAAGGCGCCGCCGGAGCCGGTCGTGTAGGGACCGCCGTAGGTGTTGACGCCGGAGGTGCCCGAGATCTTGCCGCCGGCGAACGATGCGGTGATCGTGAACTGGCCCGGCGCCAGAGAGCTCAGCGTCCAGCCCGTCAGCCGCCACGACGTGCCGTCGAGCGCGTGCCGGTCGGCGCCGGAGCCTCCGCAGCCGACAGCGGTAGCCGCCGCCGCCAGAAGCGTCGCCGCAACAATGATCAGCAAGACGCTCGTCCCGGTCCGCCTCATTGCCCCATCCCCAGAGGCGTGATGCCGTCCACAAGGATCTCCGGTCCAGAGCCGCGAATCGACACGCCCGTGCTCAGCCTGCCGCGCACTACCAGGTACAAGCCATCTCGCGACGCGATGGCCGCTTCCCCGACCCTGTGCGGAAGAAGCACGGCCACGACGTGCGGCACGTTGGCCTGCACTCCAGGAGCGTCCGCCGTGAGCGCCCAGAACCCGCCCTCGAGGTCGATGTAGCGAAGCCAGCCGCTCGCCTGGGCGCGCCCGCCGGGCAGCGTCTGAAGGTGTGGCTTGACCGGCATGGCCCCTGTCGGGCCGGCGCTGTGGGTGAGCGTTGCACCAGGGGAGGAGACCGGCGACGAAGAGACCGCGGCTCCACAGGCCCCGGCCCCAAGGGCGCCCAGCACCGCCAGGATCACGAGGGTCGCGCGCATCACATGAGACATGGTCGCCTCCCCACCTCAAGTCGTTCCGCGCCTGAGAAACGGCTGCGGCACGGGTGGAGTTCACGCGAGCTGGATGATCCGTTCCGCGCACGGTGGAGCTGGTGGGCGATGCTGGATTTGAACCAGCGACTCCCTGCTTGTAAGGCAGGTGCTCTACCCCTGAGCTAATCGCCCGTGGATGCGTAGTATACCGGGCTGGGCGGTGGGGCCGGCCAAGCGAGAAGCCAGGGCCCGTGATGAGGTACGCTCCGGGCATGAGCGCAACGCCTCCCGCGCGGATCAGCGTCGATGGCCTCGTCTACGAGGCAGGCCACGACGGGCAGACCGCGCGCCGCATCCTCGACGACGTGAGCCTGAGCGTGGCGCCCGGAGCCGTGTTCACCGTGCTCGGCCCGTCCGGCTCGGGCAAGAGCACGCTGCTCCGCTGTATCAACCGGCTCATCGAACCGACGGCCGGGCGCATCTCGCTCGACGGGCAGGACGCCGCCGCACTGCCTGTCCAGGAGCTGCGACGGCGCGTCGGCATGGTCTTTCAGACCGCGGCCCTCTTCGACGGCACGGTCCTCGACAACGTGCTCTACGGCCCGCGCCTGCGCGCCGACGGCGCGCGGGCCGACGGCGCCGCACGCGGTTCCGGCGCCGCGCAGGCCGCGGACGCCGACCTCGCCGCCGGCTACCTGCGGCGCGTCGGGCTGCCCGCCGGTTTCGGCGACAAGCCGGTGGCCGAGCTCTCCGGCGGTGAGGCCCAGCGCGTCTCGCTGGCGCGCGCCCTCGCCAACGAGCCGGAGGTCCTGCTGCTCGACGAGCCCACGGCCGCGCTGGACCCCACCGCCAGCCAGGTGATCGAGGACCTCCTGGCGCAGCTGGCCGCCGACACCGACCTCACGTTCATCTTCGTCACGCACAACCTCGCGCAGGCACGGCGCATCGGCGATCACGGGCTCCTGCTGGTGGACGGCCGGGTCGTCGACCACGGGCCGCTGCCGGCCTTCCTCGACGACCCCACCGTGGAGACGACGCGCCTCTTCGTCGAGGGCCGGCTCACGAGCGCTGGGGCCGGGGCGAGCGGTGAGACCGCTGCGCCGGCGCGCCGAGGAGCCCGCCCAGTGATCGCGACGCAGCCCTTCAGCTTCACCAGCGTCGCCGCGGCGCTCCTGCTCGTCGGCCTCGCGCTGCTGCTCAGCTGGCGCCAGCAGCTCGACGTGGAGAAGGAGATGGCGTGGGCCTGCGTCCGCGCCTTCGTCCAGTTGATGGCGATCGGCTACGTCATCCACCTGATCCTGCGCACCGACCGGCCGATCTACGTGATCCTCATGGTCGCGGCGATGCTGGCGTTCGCCGCGTTCACCTCGGCGCGCCGCGCCCGTCCCCTGCCCGGCGCGCTGCTCCTCACCTTCGTCGCCATCGGCGGCTCGACCATCGTCACCCTCGGCCTGATGCTCGTTCTGGGCATCATCCCCAGCGGCGCCCGCTACGTGATCCCCATCGCCGGGATGATCGTCGGCAACAGCATGAACGTGGCGTCGGTGACCGCCGTCCGCCTGGTCCAGGACGCCCGCGACCGGCGCCCCCAGATCGAGGCGGGCCTTGCGCTGGGGGCCTCTCCGCGGCAGTGCACGGCCGACCTCATCCGTCGCTCGGTGCGGCTGGCGATGGTGCCGGTGATCGACAGCACCAAGACGATGGGCATCGTCTTCCTGCCCGGCGCCATGACCGGCATGATCCTCGCCGGCGCCGACCCTCTGCAGGCGGTGCGGCTGCAGGTCGTGGTGATGTTCATGCTGCTGGCGGCCGTCTCGCTGACGGCGACGCTCGTCAGCTACCTCGGCCCCGGTCGCCTGTTCACGCCGCAGCAGCAGCTGCGGCGGCTGGGGGCGTAGCGCCATCCGAGGTCGCAGTCCGTTCCGGGACTCACCGTTCCTTGATCGGCAGCGCCATCGGCGAAAGGAAGGGGCGGGAGGCCCTTCGGCCGCCCGCCCCAGACTCGCCGCCCGCCATCTGGCCGGCGGCATGCCGTGCTCTCAGATGGTCAGTTCGCGGACAGCTGCTGCCACGACCCGGGGACCACCTGGACGGTCAAGGTGGCCGTCGTGATGGACTTGTTTGCCACCTTGTCGATGATCGACTGGTTGTAAGCCACGGTCGAGTTGCCAACGAGGGTGATGTCGTCCGTATCGGCGATGCTGCCGGCGGGGGGATCGTACTTATCATTGTAGGCGGGTGAGCCGCAGAAGACCGCGCCCTCGATGTTCGGATTGGTGCCGTTGCCGCCGGAGATTTCGATGCTGGCCTCCATGATGACCATGAGGCCATAGAAGGTGCCGTTGCTGCCCCAGTCGCAGGTGTTGTGGTAGCCGCCGTCGTTGTCGCACTGCATGAAGTAGGTCATCGGGCTCGTCCGCGAGCCGAACGTGACATATCCGCTCGTGGTGGTCTGCTCAGTCGTGGACAGGAGAGGGCACATGAGCGAGGAGCCGGGAGCCGAGCTGGGGCCCGCGAAGGTCACCGTGTTGTTGGTGTCGTTGAGGCCGTTGGCCCACGTGGGGCCGAGCACGTCGGCGTAGGTGCCACTGACCTGTATCCGCCTGGCCCACATAGGACCGGGCTCCGTGACCATCAAACTGGTCGTCGTATCGAGATGCGTGTATGTCGTATCCACAGAAGCGGTGCCGCTCCAGATCGCGTCGCCCCACACGTAGATGGGACCCACTTTGTTCACGACCGGCGAGGTGGCGCCGCTGATGGTGAAGTTCCCGTTCATGACCACGACCCCCTTCGGAGCCGTGGACTGGATCTGCACGTTGTTCGTCAGACTCAGGGAAGCGCCCGCATACACAAGTCCGAACTGGTCGGTGACCGGCGGGGAGGTGGTCGGGCCGGTGATCGTGGCAGCCCCGCCCGCGTAGTAGGACGTGGCGCTGACCGAGACGGGGCCTGAGACGGTAGAGGCGCCTGCGACGTACAGCAACGGCCCGAACGAATCTGTGACGAGGGAGTTGCCGGTGGTGTTGGTGACCGAGAGCGCCCCACCCACGTAGAGTGACGTCGTCGTGCTGACCGTCACTTGGTCCTTCAGCGTGAGAGAGCTCGTGCCCTTCACATACAGCGCCTTGAGGAAGTTGAACGTAGTCCCAGCAGGGAATGCGCCCGTGCCGGAGCTCGAGAGCGTGAGATTGCCCGTGACGACCAAGTCGCTGTTGAACGTGTAGGTCTTCGTGCTGGAGTTATAGGTGGCATTCAGAGCCGTGAGATTCGCCGACGAGATCTTCGCCGGGCTGCCTGTCGGCGTGAAGGCAGAATGCGTCCACTGGACGTGCCGCGTCTGCGCAGGCGCCACCGGCGCCGGCGCGTGAGTGGCTCCGGCTTGCGCCTCCACGCCCAGGTCGGCCTGGGCGCCCTGGTCGAAGTAGTCGCTGAGCAGTCCCACGCCGCCATGAACCTTGAAGAGAGGGTCGGGGTCCAGGCTGCTCGGCATCCCAATGAGGCTGCCGTTGTACTGGACGCCAAGCGACTGAGTAGTGCTTCCGGGCGGCGAGAGGGTGGCGTTGGCGGTACCCGTCAGGTTCCCTCCCGTCATGACCCAGGTCACATACGGATTGCCGGAGGTGTCCGGAGTACCGTCGGCGTTCTCGGCATAGAGGTCGCTCTGGTCCTTGAGATTGATGCCCTGGTCACTGAACAACACCGCGCGCGGAAGACCCGACACCACAGACTGCATGCTCTGACGCACGAGGACGCGCATGCGGGTCGTCTTGCCGTTGTAGGTGACGGTGATCTGCAGCCACATCATGCCGTCGCCGTTAGAGTCCCATTTCACAGCGGGGTTGTTCGGGTTCACCCCCGTCGCCAGGTTGTCGTACGCGACGTAGGACACCTGGGCCCCCGGCGGGAGCCCCAAAGAGGCCAGCAAGCTGCTCAGCTGCGACGGGGTCAACGCCCACGATGTGCTCGTCGATGTCGACGGCCACGGAAGTGGCTTCACGTTCTGGATCAGCGCATCAAGTGAGCCCTCGGCGTACGTGACCGAAGTCTTGCGGTTGCGCTCGCCGGCCGTCGCGGACTGCTGGTTGATGATCACCATCACCAGGGTCGCCGCAAGGACGACCAGTGTGGCGGTGATGCCGAGAAGCAGGATCAGCGCAGCCCCTCTCTCCTTTGCATGCCTCTGCATCGCTGCTCCTCCTCCTAGTTGCCGCTCGCGTTACGAGGGCGGACGGTCGTGCTGAGGTCGATGTACTTCGGGGTGTGTGCCAGGTTGATATCGGTGATGAGCCGGATCTGCACCGAGATGATCGCCGTGAGATCCGTCGGGTTAGGTGTGGTGACGTAGGCGCCGGTGGTGACGTTCCGGTACCCGTAGGTGAAGATCGGCGTCCCCGGCGAGGAGGGGATGCTCTGGTTGACCACGTTGCTTGCCAGGACCATCTTGCGGTCGCCGCTGTCGATCACGCCGTTGCCATTCGTGTCCCGCTGCCAGTAGAGCGTCTTCTGGTCCGTCGACCCGCCCGTATCGAGGTAGATCCGGGTCAGGCCAAGGCCGCCACCGCTGCCGTTGGAGCCGGCGCCAGGCTGGTTGTATGCAGAGTAGAAGTCGACCTCCCATGGCCCCGCCACGGTATATACAGCCCAGCTGGGAGTGGGCATCGGGGTGGCCGTCGGCGAAGGAGTGGTGGTCGGCATGCTCAGGGGCTGGGCATCGCGAAGCTCGACCGACATCCGGCCGAGCCCGTCGCGCGCGTCCGCCATGGCGTGGTTGTCCTGGATCGCAAAGGCAGAGGCACGCTGCAGACTGATCCACCCGGTCACCAGCATCGTGCTCACGATCCCGAAGATGATCATGGCGACCAGCAACTCGATGAGTGTCATGCCGGCCTCCGAGGCGCGCTTGTTCCAAGTGTGAATGTACACGGCCAGCCGCCTCACGACCCGCCCGGATTCGTGTCGAACTTGAGCCGGGCGTCCTTGAGCAGGTGGAAGGGCGGAGAGGTCGATGTCACGTGCACGCCAGCGCATATCACGGTGTACGTGAAGGCCATACCCCCCGTCAGGCCCGGCCACGTGACCGTCGGGCTTGATGAGGAGGTCGGGGCGCTCCTCGTCGGCGTGGGCGTATACGTGACGTTGGGCGTGACGTTGGTCTGCACCCTCACGACGGTGACGCCATGGCCCGAGCCGGTGGCGTCGCTCCAGTTCTTGAACGAAGCCGTGATGGAGAGGCCGCTGATCGTCGGCGACGGGGACGGGGCTGTAGAGGTCGCCGACGTCACGTTGGCGTCAGGGTTGTTGACGATCGTTTGCAGCGTCGTCGTGTAGCCGACGCCCGCTTTCGACACGGAGACGCTGACGGTCTTCTTGTAGGCATGGGGGTCCGCCGCCGGGTTAACGCTGTACTGGATGTCCCAAGGCACATTCGTACCAACAGCCGCGTAGGTCGGCCCGAACTTGTTATCGCCGAACGGATTCGCAGTCGGACTCGGCAGGTAGTTCAGATTGGCCTGCGTGATCATGCCGTAGCCAGTGCTGGTGCCGCCCAGGAGGCGGATCTGCTCGATGCGATCCTGAGCGATGTTCTGAGCGACATTGCGGGCGTTGTCGCCCGACGTCCGCTTCAGGGCAGTGACGAAGAGCG
The DNA here is from genome assembly GCA_963829205.1 of uncultured Thermoleophilia bacterium. Lineage (GTDB taxonomy): Bacteria > Actinomycetota > Thermoleophilia > UBA2241 > UBA2241 > CAIXSE01. The sequence continues at coordinate 909,400 of CAWHHT010000012.1, read as the reverse complement.
GCACCATGGCCGCGAAGATGATGCCTGCCAGAACGATCGTGACAAGGAGCTCCACCAAGCTGAAGCCGCGCTGCGAAGCACGCAGGTCCGGCGCATAGACGATCGCCTCGTGATGACGCGGGGGTGCAGTTCTCATCAGCGTGCCTCCCACTTCGCCAGGCACCTTTCGGCCCCGATCTTCGTGCCCGCCTCGACGACCGCGTGCCCGCAGGGACGTGATCGTCGAGCCCTGAGTAAGGAACCCTGTAACGGACGATTATAACCCACTATCGGCAGCAGGCCCGTATACCTACAGGGACATCTGTCTACCCACGTTGCCAGCGCTGATGACAAGCACGGCGCTGGGCAGCGACCAGTGGCACAGGAGATGCTTCGCTGCCGTCCGGGCGAGCTCCTGCTCAGCGACGGCGCCAGAGGGCCGTCCGCACTGCGACGGCGCGGCCGCTAGTGAAGGCCCTGCAGCGTGCGCAGCGTGTTCTGCAGGGCCTTGATCTGGCGGCCGTACCCGGCGAAGTCGCCGGACTGCAGCGCCTTCTGCGCCGCCTGGAACTGCGTGTTGGCGCGCGCGATCAGGGCGCGGGCCGCGGCGTTGAGCGTCCCGCCCGCACCGACACCGCCAGTCGTGCCACCGGCGGCTCCACCCGCGGTCCCGCCGGTGGTCCCGCCGGTCGTGCCGCCCGTCGTGCTCCCCGCCGCCACGGCCTGCCCGAAGGCGGAGGTCAGCGCCCCGGCGAGCGTCGGCTCCATCGCCACGTACTGGTTGGCGTTGTTGCCGTTGGCGGCCGTTGCAGGCCCGCGGTAGAACACGATCACGCGCTGGAGCTGCGGGATCTGCGTCTGCGTGGACTCCAGATAGAGCGGCTGGACGTAGAGCAGCGAGTCCTCGATCGGCACCACGAGCAGGTTGCCCATGATCACCTGCGATCCTTGCTGGCCCCACAGCGTGCGCTGCGCGCTGATGTCCGGGTTCTGGTTGATGGCCGCCTCGACCTGGCTCGGGCCGTACACCAGCGAGCTCTTGGAGAAGAGGTAGTTGAGCGACGTCCCGTACTGCGGCTCGTCGGAGCGCGCGCCGAGCCAGCTGATCATGTTCTGCCGCGTGTTGGGCACGAACGGCAGCATCAGGATGAACTCCTCCTTGGCGGAGCCGGGCAGCTTCATCATCACGTAGTACGGCGACATGGGCCCGGCGCCCGAGAGCGAGACGTTGGTGGGGATCGACCACTGGTCGCCCTTGTTGTAGAGGACGTCGACGTTGCTGACGTGGTACGTCGAGTACACCTCGGCCTGCGTGGTGAAGAGGTCCTCCGGGTACCGCACGTGCTCGAGCAGCGCCTGGGGGATCTGGCTCTTGGGCGTGAAGAGTGACGGGTACGCGGCCTCGTAGGTCTTGAGGATCGGGTCGCTCGGGTCGAACACGTAGAACTTCATCGTGCCGTTGTAGGCGTCCACGACGATCTTGACCGAGTTGCGGATGTAGTTGACGCCGTTCTGCGGCGTCGAGTACGGGAAGCGAGTGGTGGTCGTGTAGGCGTCCTGGACCCACCAGAGGCGACCGTCGGCGATGACCATGTACGGGTCGTGGTCGAGCTGCAGGAACGGCGCCGCGGCGTGGATCCGCGTCGTGATGTCGTTGCGGATGATGATGCGGCTCTGGCCCTCGATGGCGGACGTGAAGAAGAACTTGAGCGTGCCGTACTTGACGGAGAACGCGAGCCGGTTGAGCAGCGGGGAGATGGGGATGCCCCCGCTGCCGGTGTAGTTGGTGTAGACGTCCGTGTTGTTGGCGCCGGGGTAGTCGAACTCCTTGTTGTTCGTCTTGACGAGGCTGTAGCCGGTGCCGCGCTCGCCGTAGTAGATGCGCGGCTGCTTGATCGTCAGCCCGGGGGCGGTGACCGGCGGGATGTCCTGCACCAGGAAGTCCGGAGAGCCGTCCTTGGTGACCTGGTTCACCGCCGACATCGCCACGCCGAAGCCGTGCGTGTAGGTGATGTGCTGGTTGACCCAACTCTGCGACGACGCGGGAAGCCCGGCGATGTTGAGCTCGCGCGCCGAGAGCATCGTCTGGGTGTACACGCCGTTGACTGTGTAGCGGTCGACGTCGGCGTCGAGGAACGAGTAGTACGGCTGGAGCTCCTGCTGCTGCCGGTAGTTGGCGACCAGCGTGTTGGGGTCCCAGAGGCGGATGTTGTTCAGGGTCGCCTGGTTTGCGGCGAGCTTCTGCGGCGTCAGAGGCGTCTTGGGATTGAGCGGCGCCTGCGTGATCTGGTTGAGGCCGTAGGCCGCCCTGGTCGCGGCGAGGTTGTAGCCGATGTACTGCCGCTCCTTGGTGAGCTGGTTCGGGTTCACGATGACGGACTGATACAGCGCCGGGACGATCCCCTGAAGGAGGATCAGCACGACGATCCAGACGGCGATGGTGAGCGGCCACCATTGGTGCCGCCGCCAGATATTCCACACGAGGACGGCGGCGAGCAGGAGCGCGATCGCCAGCGCGACGTACGTGAGGGGCAGACGGATGTGGACGTCCGTGTAGCCGGCGCCGTAGATCGCGCCGGCGGTGGAGTAGAGCAGGTTCCAGCCACGGAACAACTGGCCGGCGCCGACAACGACGAAGATCGCGGCCAGGATGCCGGAGAGATGGGCCACCGCGCGGCCGCCGAGCTTGATGTCGATCTGCGGGATCTGTGGGGCGCCGGCGCGCTGTACGCGGGCGAACGGCGAGCCCGAAGGGCCGGTCTCGCCTGCGGCTCCGCCGGCGCCGGCCGCGCCGGCGGGCGGCTTGGCGCTGTAGTCGATGCCGCCCATGATGAGGTGCACGATGGCGGCGAACACGAGCGCGGCCACGAGGGCGCCGAGCACGAAGCTCTGCACGGCCTGCCACATCGGCAGCGAGAACACGTAGAAAGCGACGTCGTGGCCGAAGATGGCGTCCTTCTGCCCGAACGGCGCCTGCTTGAAATACAGAAGGAACGTCTGCCACTGCGTGGATGCGGAGATGCCTGCCAGGAGGGCGGCGACGGCGCAGACGGCCACGCCGCCCCAGCCGACGTACTTGCGCACGGACTCGCTGCGCGGCTCGAGGAGGTCGCCGGACTCGGTGACGCGGTACGTCGGCGCCAGGCGCCGCGCGAGCTCCACGTTGACGACGAGGACGATGAAGAACACGACGAAGGCCGCGACGCCGACGCCGACCTGCCAGAGGATGCGCGTCCAGAACACCGAGCGGAAGCCGACCTCACCGAACCAGAGCCAGTCGACGTAGTAGCCCAGGAGGCGGCTGCCGGCGATGAGCAGGACGACGATGACCGCGACGATGATGGCGACGGCCACGCGGCGGGCAGGGTGCGGAGCACCCGGCTTCTTCCCAGGTCGCGGAGTACGGATCGGGCGCACGTTGTCCATGCGCCTAGTATGTCAGGTCCGCGACTAGTTGTGCTCGGCCTGCTCCGCCCTGAGCATGGACGCGAAGCGCTGCACCATGGCTGGGTCGAGCTCCTTGGCCGCGACGCCGCGCAGATCCTCGACGGCGAAGCCGTTGTGCGCCGAGACGTCGTAGCGACGGCATACGGCGAAGGCGCGGGCTACGCGCGGGATCGAGCTGCCCCGCCGCCCCTCCGGATATCCGCTGCCGTCCCAGCGCTCATTGCCGTAGACGAGCGCGTCGACGGCGCTGCGGCGGACCTCGTTAGGCTTGGCGGCGCCGTTCTTGCCGCTCCCGAGGATGGTCTGCACCTCATCCTGCACGGCCCCGCCGGTCTCGTGGACGGCGAGCGCCGTCAGCAGGCCGGCGGTCTCCGCCTCGTCGAGCCCGATGAAGCAGGCGAACCGGCGCCCCAGCGCGACCAGGTCGCCCTCGAGCTCGGCCGCAAAGCTGGTCTGTCCGTCGGTGTAGAGGCAGACCCGGTTGCGGCCGCGCGTCTTGGCACGCAAGAGCGCGGCGTCGGAGGCGCCGAGCACGCCGTCGCTATCCGGCGCGGACTCGGGGTAGGCGGCTACGCCGATCGACATCGTCACGTGCAGATCGGCGCCATCGATGACCAGCGCGGCCACGGCGGCGCGGATACGCTCGGCCAGCGTCTGCGCCTCGTCGAGGTAGGTCCGCGGCAGGACCATCGCGAACTCCTCGCCGCCGTACCGCGCCAGGAAGTCGGACTCGCGCGAGCAATCGCGAAGCACGCCGGCGACCGCGCGCAGCACGTCGTCGCCGGCCTGATGCCCGATCGTGTCGTTGACCAGCTTGAAGTGGTCGAGGTCCATCATCAGCAGGCAGAACGTCTCGTTGTACCGCCCGGCGCGCCCGACTTCGCGCTGGAGCGACTCATGGAAATGCCGGTAGTTGAAGATGCCCGTCAGGCCGTCGCTGATCGCCTGGCGCTGCATCTCCTCGTAGGAGCTCGCGTTGTCGATCGCGATCGCCGCCATGTTGGCGAACAGCTTGACCGACTCGAGCTCGGACTGATCGAACAGTCGACCGTTCATCCGGTCGAGCGACAGCACGCCGGTGACCTGGCCGCGCACCACGAGCGGCACGATGATCGAGGCCTGAGGCTCGTCTTCGTCGGTGCCCGGCACGGTCACGACGCGAGGGTCGTGCACCATGTCGTTCACGAGCTGCGCCTCGTTGTGCCGCGCGACCCACCCACCGACGCCTTCGTCGAGGGAATAGCGGAAGGCGTGGATCGCTTCCTTCTGGTCGTCGCGCAGGTAGATGGACACCAGCTCGCGAGTCTCCGCGTCGAGGCGCCGGATATCCAGGGCGTCGTAGTCGACCATGTCCTTGAGGTTGGACGTGATCTCGCGGAACACGGCGCGCAGATCCAGCGTGCCGAGCAGGACGGTGCTGAGGTCCAGCAGCCGGTGCCGCAGGGCGAGCTGGCTCTCGAGCTGAGCCGACGTGTGCTCCAGCGTCTCCCACTGCCGGGCGTTGTGCATCGCGATGGCCGCGAGGTTGGCGAATAGCTTGGTGGATTCGAGCTCACTTTCGTCGAACTTGCGGTCGCCCATGCGGTCGAGGGCGAGCACGCCGATGGTCTTCCCGCCCACCGTCAGCGGGGCGATGATCGACGCCTGTGGCTCCCACTCGGTGCCGGGCACCAGCGCCCCGCGAGGGTCGTTGAGCATGTCGTTGACCAGCTGCGCCTCGTTGTGCTGGAGCACCCAGCCAGTCACGCCGACATCGAGCGGTGACCGCCAGCTGTTGACCTGTTCGTAGTCGGCGTCGGTGGTGAAGCCGCAGTAGAGCTCGCTCGCTTCGTCGTCGACGAGCCGGACCTCCATCGCGTCGTAGTCGATGATCTCCTTGAGCAGCGTCGCTATCTGGCCGAGCAGCGTGCGCTCGTCTAGCGTGGAGAGGAGCGCGGCGCTCGCCTCGATCATCGCGTGGCGCAGATCGAGCTGCACTTTGAGCGCCGCGGTCGTGTGCTCAAGCTGCTCATACTGGCGCGCGTTCTCGATGGCGACCGCGGCGTGCGTCGAGAAGACCTCGAGGGACTTCACCAGCTCGAGCGTCGGGAGGGCGCGGTCGGCAGGGTCGTAGAGGTCGAGCACGCCCATGAGCTCGCGCTTCTTGTCGTAGAGCGGCACGAGCAGGTCGTCGCCCCGATGCCATTCCCCAGAGGAGCGGGGCCCGAGATCCAGCTCCGGCAAGTAGTGGAGCTGCTCCTCGGTCCACTCGTGCTGGCGATGGTCGATGAAGTAGGACGAGCCGATCTGGTACTTCTCGAGGAACAGCTCGTCCCAGATCCTGCGTGGCACCGGGCGCTTGAACAACTCGCGATCGTACTCGGGGTGCTCGCCCACCGTGGCGCGCACGTGGAATTGCCCAGAGCAGGCTTCGGCGAGGTAGACCGATGCTTCGCGAAAGCCGAAGGTATCGCTGAGGGCCATCGCGATGACGTGAACGATGGCGTCCAGCTCCAGACTCGACTGCAGCTGGTTGGCGAGGCGGATCAGGCCGCGGAGCAGCTCGACCTCGCCGCGCTCGGATCTCCCACGGTTCTTGACTCGGAACGCCATCCGCTCCCTCGGTCGCCACGATCCCATCTGCAGCGCATCCGCGAGTGTACTCCGCGGTACGCCGGCGGGACATGGGGTCGCCAACTCGCATGCCCGCGATGAAGATGTCGACAGACACGGCGGCGGACTTGAGACAAAAGCGGCGCCTCAGCCGGTGGCGTGCTCCCCGAGCTTGAGAATGCGGCGCGCCTCGTCCGGAGTGGCGCACTGCCGGTCCCACTCTCTGGCCAGACGCGCGACTCTGGAGACGAGCTCGGCGTTCTCCTTCGCCTTGACGCCCTTGTGCAGAAAGATGTTGTCCTCGAAGCCGAGACGCACGTTGCCGCCGAGGGCGAGCGCCGTCATCGTGATCGGCATGTGCCAGCGGCCGATGCCGGTGGTCGTCCAGGTGCTGCCGGGCGGCACGCGGTCGACGAGGAACACGAGGTTGCGCGGCTCGCCGCTCATGCTGCCCGGCACGCCGAGGACGAAGTCCCAGTGCAGCAGCGGCCCGGCGGGGCCGAGCTGCTTGACGAGCTTGAGCGCGTTGTCCATCTGCCCGGCCTCGAAGATCTCGAACTCCGGGCGCACGCCCTGCTTCTGCATGCGCGTGTAGAACTCGGTCATGAGCGCCGCGTCGTTGAAGAACACGTCGTCGCCGAAGTTGGCCGTGCCGGTGGTGAGCGACGCCATCTCCGGGTAGAGCTCGAGTGGCTGCAGCCGCTCATCGGCGCTCATCCCCATGGCGCCGCCGGTGCTCGTCTGGACGATGATGTCGGTGCGCGCGCGGATCGCCTCGATGGCGGCGGCGAAGACCTCGCGGGCCTGCGTGGGGCTGCCCGCCGCGTCGCGCACGTGCAGGTGGTACATGCTGGCGCCGGCCTCGCGGCAGCGCGCCGCGTCGGCGCCGATCTCGGCCGCCGTCACCGGCAGGGCCGGCTGCGCCTCCTTGGTGGTCTCGGCGCCGACGCCGGCCACGGTGATGATGAGCTTGTCCATCCTCGACCCTCCGGTCCGAAGGTCCCGCTAGGCCTCGTAGGGGAACTGCTGCGCCACGAAAGCCAGGCTCTCCTCGACCACGTCGAGCGCGCGCTGCAGGTCCGCTTCGGTGTGACGGTAGCAGATATACCAGTGGTGATACGGCTGCACGAAGAGCCCGCGGCGGATGCACTGCGTGTAGAACTCGGTGCGCCGCTCCTTGTAGTGCTCGTCCGCATGGTCGAAGGTGAGGAACGGCATCGGCGGGATGCCGCTCTTGGTGACCGGCACGCCGCTGCTCTCGACGATCGCGCCGAGCTTGTCCAGGAAGCGCGTGCCGCGCTCCCAGATCGCATCTTGCACCTTCTCGCGCTCGAGGATCTCGAGGCACTTCATGCTGGCCGCCATCTCGAGGCTGTTGGGGAAGTAGGTGGAGCTCAGGAAGGCGTCCTTGACGTAGACGTTCATGACCTCGCGCTTGCCGACGAGGGCGGCGATCGAATAGCCGTTGGCCATCGCCTTGCCGACCGTCGTGAGGTCGGGGGTCACGCCGTAGCGCTCGCTGGCGCCGCCCATGCTGACGCGGAAGCCGGTGCGGATCTCGTCGAAGGTGACGACCGCGCCCTCTTTGTGACAGAGGTCGACGACCGCCTGCAGGTAGCCGTCCGGCGGAGCGATGATCGGCTTCGCCATCGGATGGCCGACCGGGGTGATGATCACACCGGCGATCTCGCCCGGGTTCTCGGCGAACACGCGCTCGAGGTCTTCGAGCTTGCCGTACTCGAACTCCTTGGTGAGCTCGGTGACCGCCTGCGGGACGCCGCCGTGGTGCTCGACGCACCAGTCACCCCAGCCGTGATAGCCGCAGCGCGCGATCTTGTCGCGGCCGCTATAGGCGCGCATCGCGCGCACGGCCGCGTTGGTGGCGTCCGAGCCGGTCTTGACGAGGATGGTCTGCTCGCCGCAGGGCATGATCTCGGCGAGCCGCTCCTCGAGCTGGTTCTGCAGCGGCTGCACGAGGCTGAAGCAGAAGCCCTTGTCCATCTGCGCCTTGGCGGCGTCGTTGATCTCGTCTTCGACGTAGCCGAGGATGATCGGCCCGTAGGCGCAGAGCATGTCGATGTACTCGTTGCCGTCGACGTCGACGATGTGGCCGCCGTGGCCGTGGGCGATGAAGACGGGGTATTCCCCGACGACGAAGTTGTAGGCGCGACGGATGCCGCCGACGCCGCCCGGCGTGAGGCGCTGGGCGTCTTCGAGCATGGTCATGGATTTCGTGAGGTCGAGCTTGGGCGCGCTTTCCACAGGCTTGGTCATCGAGACTCCCTGGTCAGAGATTCGGGCGATCGTGTGCCGGGCCGGTCGTGCCGCCGGCGCCGCGGAGGGGCGCTCTCACCCGGGATCGGTGAGCTCGCGGCAGATCAGCTCCTCGAGCATGTTCCTCACGGTCCTGCCTTCGCCTCCCCAAGCGCCTCTTCCGGCGTGCCGGCCATGCCCTCGTCGCTCGCGCCGAACAGGACGACCAGGACGGCGCCGACGAGAATGAGGGCGCCGCCCGCCAGCGTCCACACCGACGGTCGCTCGCCCACGAACACGAAGGCGAAGAGCGGCGCACTGGCCGGCTCGAGCAGACCGACGATGGACGTGTGCTGCACGCGGATGTAGCGCATGCCGTGCAGGAAGATGGTACCTCCTAGAGCGGTGCTGAAGACAGCCAGACCCAACACCGCCCAAAGATCGTTGAGCGTGAAGGCCGCACCCGCTCCGATCCATTGGACCAGACCGAACGGCAGCATGACGGCGGCAGTAGTGAAGCCGTTCGAGATCAGGATGGTGCTGCCTCCGACGTCGCTGCGCAGAGTCTTGGCGATGAGGAAGAAGACCGCCAGCAACAGTCCCGCGACCAGTCCCCAGAGCACACCCTGCGGGGACACGCGCAGGGCGGGGTCGAAGAGGCCTGGAGCCAGCATCACCAGGATCCCGAGCACCGAGAGCACCAGCGCAGCGACGACGATGGGCTCCGTCCGCTGCCTGAGCAGGCGCGGCGCGACCAGCGCGATGTAGATCGGCGACAGGTACGAGAGGAAGACCGCCAGCGCAACGTCGAGGTAGCGCACCGCCAGGATGAACGAGAACAGCTGAAGGGCATCCACGAGACCCAGCGTCAGCAGCCTGAGCGGCACCCCCGGCTTGCCCCACTCGCGCCACCATTTCCCGCCGAGGAAGACGAGGGCCACCATGACCGCCGCCAGCAACATGCGCAGGGCAAGCAGCGTGCTGGCCGGCAACGTCGTCAGGCGGATGAACACACCCGTGGCCCCGAACATCAGCGCGCTGCCGCCCACCATGAGGTAGCCCTTGACCTGAGTCGGGCTGCTCATGCGCGGATCGCACGCCGGGGTGTCGGCCCGCCGCCGGTGGAGGCGCCGGCCGGGGAGAGCCAGTGAGGCCGGCAGCGGCTCACGGCGCCGGCTCGAGCGACATGGCGCCCTCCTCTTCGTGCTCGCCGAAGAGCACGACAAGCAGGCCGGCGGCCACGATGAGCACGCCGCCGGCCACCGTCCAGATCGAGATGCCCTGCCCGAGCAGGAGCAGCGCGTAGAGCGGCGCCGACACCGGCTCGAGGTACCCGAGGATCGAGCTGTGCTGCACCTTGATGAGACCCATGCCGGCGGTCCACATGGTGTAGGCGAGCGCCGTGCACACGATGCCGAGGATCAGCCCCGCGGCGAGATCGCGCGCCGTGAGGTGGTAGCCGGCGCCCACCGTCTGCCAGAGCGCCAGCGGCAGGAGGATGAGAGCGTCCAGCCACGCCTCGGTGAAGACGATGGTGACCGCCGAGACGCGCTTCGTCAGGTCCTTGACCACGAGCTGGAAGACGGCGTAGCCGAGGCCGGCGGCCAGGCCAGCGGCCACGCCGCCGGCCGACAGCTTGATGCCCTCGCCGAGCAGCGACGGCGTCAGGATCACGGCCAGCCCGGCGAGGGCGAGCGCCAGCGCCGGATACACGATGCGCTCGGTGCGCGTGCGGAAGATGCGCGGCGCGAGGATCGCCACCCACACCGGCGCCAGGAACTGCAGGAACATGCCGATGGCCACGCTCGTGCCGCGGATGGCGATGAAGAAGAGCAGGAGCGTGAAGGAGTCGATCAAGCCCATCAGCAGCAGCCGCGGCCAGACGGTGCGCTGCCGGACCCCTGCGAGCGGATGGCGCCGGGCGAGCAGGGCGCCGAGGACGATGCCGGCGGTCGCGAAGCGGATGACGAGCAGCGCGCTCTCCGGCGCCGAGGCCCAGTCCACAAGGGCGCCGATCATGCCCATGATGAGGAACGAGCCGGCGACGAGAAGGTAGCCGCGCGCGGCGCGGTCGTTCATCGCGCCGCGCGTCACAGAGGCTCCGGCTCGGAGGCCGCGGCGACGGAGGCTTCGCCTTCGCCGCGGCCGAACACCACGACGAGCAGCCCGGCGGCGAGGATGAGGGCGCCGCCGATCACGGTCCACACGTCTGGCAGCTGACCGACCAGGAAGATGGCGTAGAGCGGTCCCGCGACGGGCTCGATGTACCCGAGGATGGTCACGTGTTCCACGCGCACCCGGCGGGTGCCGTCGATCCACAGCGTGTACGCCACCGCGGTGCAGATGACGCCCATGACGCCGGCGGAGATCCACGTGCGGCCGTCGAGCTGGAACCCCGTACTGTGGAACTGCCAGAGGGCGAGCGGCAGCACGAACAGCGTATCGCCGGCCGCCTCCGCCATCGAGATCGTGGCCGAGGAGACGATCTTGGTGAGGCCCTTGACCGACACGGTGTACGTGGCGTAGCCGAACCCAGTGAAGAGCGCGGCGAGGATGCCGGCCAGCGAGAGCTTGACGCCCTCGCCGAGCAGGTCCGGGACCAGCAGCACGATCAAGCCGGCGAGGGCGAGGCCGAGCGCGGGCCAGACGATACGCTCGCGCGGCGTGTGGAAGATGCGCGGCGCGAAGGCCGCGACCCAGACCGGCATGAGGAACAGGAAGAAGATCGCGATCGCGACGCTGGTGTGCAGCACCGCGTAGAAGTACAGCAGCAGGGTCACGGACGACATCGCCGCCATGAGGAGGAGCCGCCAGGCGGCGCCCGGCCGGCGCCAGTCGGCGATCATCGGGCGACGCAGGAAGACCACGCCGAGCGCCACGGCGGCGAACGCCATCCGCAAGGCGAGGATGATCGCCTCCGGCGCGTTGGCCCAGGCGACCAGCGGCGCTGTCCCGGCCATGAGGAGGTACGAGAAGAGGACGATGACGTAGCCGAGCGGGTCGCGCCGGGCCGGGCCTGCAGGCGCACTCGGCGACTCGGCCGCGGCAGGACCGGCCGGCGCAGTTGAGGGCGCCCGGTCTCGGCGGCGGTCTTCAGCGCGGCTCATCCGAGCGGCTCCAGCTCGGGCTCCTCGCGGCCGTACACCACGACGAGGATGCCGGCGGCCACGATGAGCGCCCCGCCGGCGATGGTCCAGCCAGACGGCACCTGGCTCAGGAACACCAGCGCGTAGAGAGGAGCGCTCACCGGCTCGACGTAGGCGATGATGCCGGCGTGCTGCACGCGGATGTAGTGCAGCCCGTCCATGAACAGACTGAAGCTGAACGCCGTGGTGACGAGACCGAGCAGCGCCGCCATCAGCAGGTCGACCGCCGTGTAGTGGTAGTGGGCGGCGCCCACGGCGAGGAGGCCGGGCACCAGCATCACGGCGGCGGTGAACGCGCTCTGCGTGAACACCACCGCCGTGCTGCGCACGTTGAGGCCCCGCAGGCTCTTGGCGAAGAGCAGGTAGACCGCGTACATGACGCCGGCACCCCACGCGCAGAGCAGGCCGGGGACCGACAGCTTCACGCCCTCGAGGACGAGGCCCGGCACGAGGATCAGCGCCATGCCCGCCAGCCCGACCGCCAGCGCCACGTAGACGATCTTCTCCGTCGGCTCCTTGAGGATGCGCGGCGCCACGAAGGCGAGGTACACCGGCGCCAGATAGCTCAGGAAGATGGCGACGGCGACGCCCGTGTAGCGGATGGCGACGAAGTACAGGATCAGATTGAGCGCCAGCGCGACGCTGATGCCGAGCAGGCGCAGAGGCGCGCCCGGCGTGCGCAGGTCGCGCCAGCTCCCCGTCGCGAGGACGAGGATGCCGAGCGCGGCGGCGGCGAACACCATGCGCAGGCAGAGGAGCATCGAGGCCGGCATGCCGGCGTAGGTGACCATGACCCCGATCGACCCGTTGGCGAGGCTGGCGAGGCCGACCTCCAGGTAGCCGCGTACCCGTTCGGGGCCGCGCGGGCCGGCGGCCGCGGATCCGCCCGCGCCGGTGGCGCCAGATCGACCCGCGGCCGGCACACCCGCGCCGCCTGCAGCCGGCGCGCTCACGTGAGCGGCTCGATCAGCGGCTCTGACTCACCTTTGCCGAAGACGATGACGAGGACGCCGGCGGCGATGATCAGAGCGCCGCCGGCGAACGTCGTCCACGGCGGCTTCTCGCCGATGAGCAGGAACGCCCACAGCGGCGAGGTGACCGGCTCGATGTACCCGAGGATGCCGGCGTGCTCGACGCGCACGTAGCGGATGCCGTCGGTGAAGAGGCTGAAGCACAGCGCCGTGTAGATCAGCCCGCTCACGAGCACGATCCACGTGTCCGTCAGGGTCAGGCTGTAGTGGCTGGTCATGGTCTGCCACACGGCGAGCGGGGTGAGCAGCACGACGCTGCCGCCGCAGAAGAACAGCGCGAACGTGGTGCCGCGGATGTCCTCGCCCATGCTCTTGATGAGCATCATGGCGATCGCGAACATGAGGCCGGCCAGCAGACCGCAGACGATGCCGGGGATGCTGGTGTGCCCGCCGCCCGCCGTGAGCCCCGGCAGCACGAGCAGCGCCATGCCGCCGACGGCCACCGCGACGGCCACCATGTCGATGCCCTGGCGCCGCGTGCGCAGCACCCAGGGCGCCAGCAGCGCGACCCAGACCGGCGCCATGTACTCGAGCGAGACGCCGACCGTGACGTTCGCCAGGCGGATCGAGGCGAAGTAGAAGATCAGCTCGAGGGCGACGACGAAGCCGACCAGGATCATGCGCCGCAGGTACCCCGAGCGACGCACCTCGTCGATGCCGCCGGTCTTCAGGAAGATGGCGCCGAGCACGACGCCGGCCAGCGCCATGCGCAGCACGACCAGCAGGCTGGCCGGCATCGTCGATATCTGGATGAGCGTCGCCGAGGTGCCCAGGATGAGCGACGCGACGCCGATCTCGGCGTACCCGCGGAGGCGGCGATCAGTGAGCGGTGGGCCTACGATGCCCCCCTCGTTGACGCTATTGTCGTCGGTCAATCGCCGGCGAAGCCGAGGCGGCCGGCGAAGACATCGAGGAAGCGTTTGTCGGTGGCGAGGTCGAGGAACTCGATGCGCTCGCGCAGCTTGGCCATGCGCCGCCGGGCGCGCACGTCGATGAGCGCCATCTGCGCGCCCACGCCGGCGGCGTTGCCGACGAAAGCGACGCGCTGCGTGGAGACCGGCGGGAAGAGCCCGAGGAACTGCGCCGCGCCGAGGTCGAGGTAGTTGCCGAAGGCGCCGGCGATGTAGACGCGATCGAGCTCCTCGAGCGGCACCCCGAGGCTGTCCAGCAGCAGCTCCCAGCCGCTGTGGATGGCGCCCTTGGCGAGCTGCAGGCTGCGCACGTCGTGCTGGGTGAAGACGACGTCGCCGTGCGGGCCCTCGGCGACGAGGTACTCGAGGCCCTCCTCGCCCTTGCGCACGCGCGCGTGCTCCTGCATGCGGCCGCCCTTGTCGACGACGCCGGCGCGCACGAGCCCGGCGAGCAGGTCGACGACGCCGGAGCCGCAGATGCCGATGGGCTCCGCGCCGGCGATGGTCTACGATCTCCACCGGCTCGCCCGCGGGCGTGATGCGCACGCGCTCGATGGCTCCGGCCACGGCCTTCATGCCGTTGCGGATCTGGTAGCCCTCGAAGGCGGGGCCGGAGGCGCAGCTCGTCACCGTCACGCGGCCGTCGTGGGCCAGGGCGATCTCGGTGTTGGTGCCGATGTCGATCGCCATCGAGGGGCGCTTCTTGCCGGCCAGGTGCGTGGCGGCGATCACGGCGAGCGCGTCGGAGCCGACGAAGCCGGCGATCGGCGGCGGGAAGTGCACGCCGCCGTCCGGGTTCATGTTGACGCCGAGCTCACTCCCGCGCAGCGTGAGCGGCTCGGCCGCCGCCGGCGCGAACGGCGCCTGCCCGAGGCCCACCGGCGAGAGGCCGAGGGCCAGGTGGTGCATCGCCGTGTTGCCGACCACGGTCATGTCGTAGACGTGGTTGGGATGCACGCTCTGGCGCTCGTAGAGTGCCTTGAGGTCGCTGTTGATGCCCTCGCGCACGGCCTGCGCCAGGGCGGCGCTGTCGTCGTGGGTCGCCGCGTGCGCGATGCGGCTGATCACGTCCTCGCCGTAGCGCATCTGCGGGTTCTCCACGGCCTCCTGGTCGAGCAGCACGCCGCGCGCGAGGTCGAACAGGTAGGCGATCACCTTGGAGGTGCCGACGTCGACGGCGACGCCGTAGAGATCGGGCGTGTGGTCGTCGGCGTGCACGTCGATGACGCGCCTGCCGTAGCACGTCGCCGTGACCTTCCACTTGCCGTCGCGCAGCTTGGCCGGCAGACGCTCGAGCACGTGCAGCGGCACGTCGACGCCGCCGAGAGCCTCGTCGAAGCGCTCGAGGTCGGAGCGCGCGTCGGCGAGCGTCGGCGGCGTCAACTGGAGGTGACGCACGCAGACGGCCGGATGCGCGGCGCCGTGATGCAGCCGTGACGTCGTGAGGATGCGGCGCTGCCCGGCGGTGCCGCGCACCTCGATGCTGACGCGCGCCGAACGCGCGTACGCCTGGCAGGCCAGGCGCCAGCCCTCGGCGCGCAGCTTCTCGGGGATGCGCTTGAGCTCGCGCTCGGTCGGCGCCGTGAGCTCGCCCGCAGCCCAGCCGCACGAGGCACTTGCCGCAGGTGCCGCGGCCGGCGCAATCGGTCGGGATGTCGATCGCCGCGCGCAGCAGGCCGTCGAACAGACTCTCCTGCTCGTCGACGATGAGGGTCAGGCCGATGGGCTCGACGAAGACTCTGGGCACGTTCTCTCCTTCTGGGGGGATGCGGGCGGCGGGTCGCCGGGGCGACCCGCCGTCGTCCTACCCTCTCGCGACGCGCGTCAGACCCTGGCCGCCCCGAAGACGTCGGCCATGCGGTTCTTGCGGTCGACGACCTTCTGCATGCGCGCGGCCCACACGTCCTGCAGCGTGGGCTGGGTGGTGTCGAAAAGCTGCGCCACGCCGAGCCGCACCCGGTCGGCCTCGCAGGCCTCGCACTTGCAGTCGCCCTCGACGTAGTCGTCCGGCTCGGTGTACTTGCTGATCACGCCCTCGTAGTTGCGGAGGATGATCTTGCCCGGCGCCTGGCTGATCACGTAGTTGGGGTACACCGGCGTCTTCCCGCCGCCGCCGATGGCGTCGATGATGTAGGTCGGCACGGCGAAGCCGGTCGTGTGGCCGCGCAGGCTCTCGTAGATCTCGATGCCCTTGGCGACCGAAGTACGGAAGTGCGCGGTGCCCTCAGCCAGATCGCACTGATAGTAGTAGTAGGGCTTGACGCGATACTGCACCAGCTTGTGCACGAGCTTCTTCATCACGTTGGCGCAGTCGTTGATGCCACGCATGAGCACTGTCTGGTTGCCCAGCGGGATCCCGGCGCTGTTGAGAAGGTCGCAGGCGGCCTTGCTCTCGGGCGTGAACTCGTTGGGGTGGTTGAAGTGCGTGTTGAGGTACAGCGGGTGGTACTTGGCGAGCATGTTCACGAGCTCGGGCGTGATGCGCTGTGGGCAGACGACCGGCATGCGCGAGCCGATGCGGATGATCTCCACGTGGTCGATGGCGCGCACGCGGGCGATGATGTCCTCGAGCTGATCGTCGCCCAGCACGAGCGGGTCGCCGCCGCTGATGAGCACGTCGCGGACCTCGGTGGCGCGCTCGATGTACTTGATGGCGTTGTCGATCTGCTCGGAGGCGACGATGTCCTCCGTGCCGCCGACGAGGCGCCGGCGCGTGCAGTGCCGGCAGTACATGCTGCACATCTCGGTGACCACGAAGAGCACGCGGTCCGGGTAACGATGCGTGATGCGAGGCGTCGGCGAATCGAAGTCCTCACTCACGGCGTCCTTGAGGTCTTCCTTGTGGATCACGAGCTCCAGCGGCGTCGGCACGGCCTGCATGCGGACGGGGTCGTGCACGTCGTCCGGGTCGATCAGCGACGCGTAGTAGGGCGTCACGCTGACGCGGAACTTGCCCATGCAGGCATCAAGGTCGGCGCGCTGCTTGTCGTCGAGGTTGAGGACGCGGTCGAAGTCCTCGGTCGTGGTGAGGCGGTTGCGGAGCTGCCAGTGCCAGTCGCCCCACTCCTCCGGTTTGACGTCTTTGAAGAGCGGTATGTCGGTGTAGCTTCTGCCCATCGTGTGGTTCCTCCTCGGGAGTCCCCTGGACCCTCACGGTTCATGTTCCGTCTGGCCGGCGCACCGGCCCGGTGCTCGGACGGGCGGCTTCGCCGCCCGCCGATTCATCCTTGCATCAGAATATTACAGACCGGCCTCGGCGACGATGCGCTCCAGCGTCCCGCTGACCTCGTCGCCGAGCGGCGTGACTCGGTGCTGGGTCAGCATCCGCTCGACCAGCACGGTCGCCTTCTCGTAGGCGCCTTCCTCCCCGGAGGCGACCCAGGCGTCCCACATGCTGCGGTCGAGCAGGCGAGGCCGCCACACGTCCTTCATGTGGCGCCGAGTGTGGCGCTGGCTGAGGAAGTTGCCGCCGATGCCCACCTGCTTGATCGCTTCCAGCGCGATGGTCTCCTCTTCGACCTCGATGCCGCCGGCGATGCGTGCGTTCCACGAGAAGATCTCGGCGTCCATCACGAGCTGCTGGGCGGAGAAAGCCTCGCCGCCGCCGAGCGTCCCGGCGCCGGCCGTGATGTCAGCGCCGGCCGCGGTCGTGCTGAGGCTGGCGGCCGCGTTCTGGGTGCAGGCCTGCCAGTCGGGCTCGTGGCTGCCGCTCACCATGCCGCTCGCGCACACCGGCAGGCCGACGTGGGCGGCCAGCTGCGTCGCGGCGATCTGGAACATGGACGCCTGCGGCCCCGTGGCTGGCAGGCCGGCGAGCGCCGGGTCGGCGAGGTAGAGGAACGGCGCGCGCGGCGCGGTCGCCTGTATGGCGGCGCAGGCGGCGAGGACGCCGGCGTGATGGCGCACGAGGGCGCGAGCGAGATCAGCCGGAGCGCCTGCGGCTGCCGGCGCCTCGTCCTCGTGCCCGTTGGGCGCCGCGACGACGCCCACGGGCAAGCCGGCACGGGCGAAGACGACCGCGGCGCCCAGGCCGTCGGCGCCGACGCGCAGCGACAGCGGCGGGCGGTGGCGGATGTCTTCGCCGCGCGCCACCGCC
Source organism: uncultured Thermoleophilia bacterium (assembly GCA_963829205.1). Lineage (GTDB taxonomy): Bacteria > Actinomycetota > Thermoleophilia > UBA2241 > UBA2241 > CAIXSE01. The sequence continues at coordinate 891,945 of CAWHHT010000012.1, read as the reverse complement.
ACTGCCATCCGGACGGCCGCGTCGGCCTCGGCGGCCGTCCGCAGGTTCGTGACCAGCACGTGTTTGGTCGTCGCGCGCAGACAGCGGGCGAGCTCGCCGAGCGGCGTCTCGCCGACGGCGTGGACCGGCGGAGCGCTCACGACGCCGACCTCCGGGAGCGCGTCGGCGACGAGGCACAGCTCGTCGACATCGGCGCCGATCGCCGGTCGAGGGTCGCCGCCCTCGCGCGGGCACACGCGCGCGGCCGGTCCACCGGTCGCGAGCCAGCAGTGACCGGCGCCCGCCACGACGTCCTGTCCGAAAGCGCGGGCGGCGAGGACGAAGGTCCCGGGCGCCGACTGGGCCGCGGCCTCCGCCGCGGCGCCCTCGGCGCCCAGCAGCTCGACGGCGGCCGCGTGCACGCGGCGCACGTCGTCGTCGCTCAGGATCTTCAGGGCCAGGCGCGCGGGCGCGTGCACGATCGGGATCGGCTCGGTGGCCGGGCCGGCGCCGGCGGTGACGTTGGGCTCGGTCATCGAGAGTCTGCTCCTGCCGCGTCGAGCGCCGTGCTCAGGCGCTCACGGATCGATGCTTCCAGCGTGAAGGCGCGCGGCGCCTCCCGCAGGGCCTGCGTCTGCACCGCCACCCGGTCCTTGAGTGTCGTCGCGCCGGCAGCGTGCCAGCGCTCGTAGGCGGCGCGCTCGAACAGCGCCGGCTGCCAGAAGTCGCGGTGGTGCTGGCGCGTGTAGTCGCGGCCCAGGTGGCTGCCGCCCGGCCCGACCGCGTCGATCTCGTTGAGGGCGAGCGACTCGTCGTCGACGCCGACCTCGACGAGGAGCGCGCGAGCATACCCCACGAGCTCGTCGCCCAGCACGATGGTCTCGTAGGAGCTCTGCATGCCGCTCCCGATGTAGCCGACGTCGTGCAGCAGCGTGGCGCGGCTGAGCGCGCCGAGCACCGCGGTGATGCCGGCCTCGGCGGCCCATTGCTCGTCCAGCGTCTTGGCGTCGGCGACGGCGGCGTAGGCGAAGCTCGGCAGGCCGTAGAAGCGCGCCAGGTCGGTGGCCGCGGCGTTGCCGAGGAAGTGCTCGGGCGCGCCGTACACGTCGACCGCCGTGCGCATGTCGAAGGCGCCGCAGCCGGCGCCGTACACGAACGGCGCCCCGGCGCGGGTGAGCTGGTGGACGACCAGACCGCTCAGCGTCTCGGCGTTGCCGACGGCGATGGTCGCGGCGATCGAGGACGGCGCTGTGGTACCGGCGGCCGGAGCCGGCGCGTAGATGAGCGGGATCTCGAGCTCGGCGCAGGCCTGGACCTTGTCCAGCGCCTCGGCCGAGTGCACGAGCGGCGGGTTGGGCATCGCGTAGCAGCCGAAGCTGCGCGCCTCGCCGCAGAGTGCGGCCATGTCGCGCATGCGGCGCAAGCTGAGGGCATCGTGCGCCGTCGTCAGCAGCGGCTTGCCGGTGCCGGCGAGCATGGCGGCGAACTGCGCCAGATCGCCGACCCGCGCCGGCACATCGCTGGGCAAGCCCATCGACATGACGAAGTCGATGTTGGGCAGCCGGTCGGCGAGCGCCGCCATGCCCTCGACGTCGGCGGTGACGGTCTGCCGCCGCTCGCCGCTGTCCGGGTCGGTGACGTAGACACAGTCCGACCCTGTGCCGAAGTAGCTGCGCCCGTCGACGAGCTCGAGGCCGCCGGCCTCGCCGCGACGGGCGTGGCCGTGGCCGCCGCCGTCGGCGCCGCGCGCCTTGAGCACGAACCGGCGCGGCGCGCTCTGCAGGGCGGCGTCGACCATGGCCGCCGGGATGCGGGCGCGCGTGCCGTCGAGGCGCGCGCCCGCCTCAGCAAGCATCGCGCGCGCGCCCTCGTGGCGGACCTCCACGCCGGTCTCCTCGAGCAGCGCGAGGGTCGCCTCGTGCACGCGCCAGCAGGCGGCGTCGTCCCAGACGATCAGGCGGGCGGCGGGCATCAGCGTCTCCGGGCGGCGGGCATCAGACCGCCGCCAGCTCCTTGTCGGCGCGAGCGACGATCGCGCGCAACTCCTTCACGACGTCCTCCGGGAGAGGCTCGGGCTTGTAGTTCTCGAGGATGTCGTCGGCGATCTCCGTCGCCTTGTCGAGGGCGCCCTTCTTGCCCTCGCGCAGCCAGGTGTCGTAGGGCGTGCGGTCCCACACGTTGGGGCGCCAGATCTCCTTCATGTGCTGGCGTGTGTGCTTCTCGGAGAGGTACGTCCCGTTGGGGCCGACCTTCTTGATCACGTCGAGAGCCAGCGTCTCGTCGGTGACCTCGATGCCCCCCGCGACCTTCTGCACGATGGCGTAGATCTCGGTCTCCATGACCATGTGCGGGTAGCTGAGGATCTTCGAGCCGTTGAGGAGACCGGCGCCGTTCATCATGTCCGCACAGCTCATGACGCTGGCGAACGTGCTGAGTGAGTCGTCGATCGCCGCCTGCCAGTCCGGCTCCTTGGCGCCGGTGGCCATGGTGCCCATGGCCATCGCGATGCCGTAGAAGTGCGCGAGCTGGGTGCTGGCGTTGGCGAGCAGGTAGTCCTCGGGCGAGCCGCCGGTGTAGCCGCCGGTCTTGAGGTCGATGACGCTCGGGGCGCCGGCGAAGAAGCAGGGCGAGCCCGGGAAGGCGAGCTGGAGCAGCACGACGCCGCTGAGCGCCTCGGCGTTCTGCACCACGAGGTTGCCGGCCAGCGTAGCCGGGCCGGTGCCGGCCGCGAGGGGCATGGGCATGAAGCCGCTGGCCAGCCCATGCTCGGCGGCCACGAGGTTGGCTTCAAGGTTGGGGCCGTCGTGGCCGAGCGGGTCGACGGCGCATTGCATGAAGCTGAGGATCGGGCGCTTGCGCAGCTCGTCGACGCCGCCGGTGATGGCGGCCGCCATCTCGACGACGTAGCGCGCCGGCTTCTCGCCGACCGTCGTCACCGTCTGGAAGTGCTTGCTCGTGTTGGTGAACACAGCCTCGGCGTCGTGCAACGCCTTGGTCGCCGGCGGCACGTCCTGGCTGGTGACCACGGGGCCCCAGTAGTAGCTGATGTTGGGCAGCGCGTCGACGAAGCGCGCGCTGGTGGCGGCGTCGTGCTTGGTGCTCGGCCGCTTCTCCCCGGTCTTGTGATCGAAGACGAACACGCCGGAGCCGTCGTTGCTGAGGTAGCAGTGCTTGCCGTCGATGAGCATGTCCGCCGCGGCGTCGCGGCCGGCGAGCGTGTACTCCTTCGGCGCCTGCGCCACGGCCTCCATGACGACCTTGCGCGGGAGCTTGGCGACCTGCGTGGCGCGGTCGACCTCGCAGCCGTTCTGCTCGAGGATGCCGAGCGCCCTCTCGCTGGGGAAGCGGATGCCCACGTCCTCCATGATCTCGAGCGTGGCCTCGTGGATGCGTTCGAGCTCGCTGGGGGAGAGCACGTCCCACTTGAGATGCGGGGCGATGGGATTGATACGGGTGGTCATTGCGGCAACCTCGCAGGGGTCCGACGACAGGTCAGGGGGTCGTGTCGGTCAGCGGGCGGGCGTCGCAGTGGTGTAGGAGGAGGGCCCGTCCGCGGGAAGCGGGCGAGCTTACAGACCGCAGGAGCGGTTGATCGTGCTGATGCTGATGCAGGCTTTGAGCACGGGCTGAGTCTAACACCGCTGCAACGCGCGGCAAAACGCGGCCGCCGCCGCGTGTTGCAGCGGTTTTGGGCGTTCGCCGGTCGCCGAAGCGGCCGGCGGCGGCGCCTCACGTGCCCGGTCGGTGCGCCTCCACTTCGGCCAACACGCGGTCGAGGCCGGCCTTCGCCTGAGCGTCGAGCTCGAAGGCGCGCGGCTCGGAGCGCAGCTCCGCGACCCGCGCGCGGAGCCGGTCGAGAAGGGTTCTGGCGCCGTCCGCCTCCCAGCGGTCGTGCGGCGTCGTGTCGAAGAAGTCGCTCTGCCAGATACGGCGGAAGTGCCTGCGCGTATAGGGCCGGGCCAGGTGGTTGCCGCCCGGCCCCACAGCGTCGATCTCGTCGAGGGCGAGCGCCTCGTCGTCGACGCCGAGTTCGCCCATGAACGCCTTCGCCCAGCCCACGAGGTGGTCGCCGAAGAGGATCGACTCGTAGCTGCTCTGCAGCCCGCTCTCGAGGTAGCCGACGTCGTGCAGCAGGGTGGCCCGCGAGAGCTTGCCGAGGATCGCCGTGAGCGCCGCCTCGGCGCTCCACTGGCCGTCGAGCGACTTGGAGTCGGTGTGGGCGGCGTACGCGAAGCTCGGCAAGCCGTACCAGCGCGCGAGATCCGTCTGCGCCTGGTGGCCTTGGTACACGTTGGCACTGGAGTACACGTCGACCATCGTGCGCATGTTCATCGCACCCACGCCGGCGCCCCACACGAACGGAGCGCCCGGCTTGACGATCTGATTGAGGACGAGACCGGCCAGGACCTCGGCGTTCGCGACGACGATGACAGCCGGGATGCTGGCCGGCGCCGTAGTACCTGCGTTCGGCGCCGGCGCCCAGATGAGCGGCACGTCCAGCTCGGCGCAGGCGATGACCTTGCTGGCGCCGTCCTCGTCGAAGAGGAGCGGCGGCACCGGCATCGCGTAGATGCCGAAGCTATCCTGCTCGCCGGCGAAGGCCGTCATCTCCTTCATCTTGGCAAGGATGTGGCCGTCGCGCGGCGCCACGAGGAGCGGCTTGCGCGTGCCGCGCACCATGGCGTCGACCTGCGCCAGGTCGTCGATCGCCTGCGGCGCGTCCTCGGGGAGGCCCATGCTCATCACGAAGTCGATGTTGGGGAGCCTCTCGCAGAGCGCCGCCATGCCTTCGACATCGGCCTTGCGTACGCGGCGGCGTTCGCGCGAGTCCGGATCGCAGATGTACAGCACGTCGCTGCCGGTGCCGCAGTAACTGTGGTCGGCGTCAAGGACGAGCGGCTCCGTGTCGCCGCCGCGCGGTTTGATCGTCCAGTCACGCGGCGCGCTCTTGAGAGCGGTCTCGACGAGCTCGGCCGGAATGCGGACGCGCGTACCGTCGACCTTGGCGCCGGCTTTGGCGAAGATCCCGGCGGCCGGCGCATACCGCACTTCGATGCCGGTGGCGGCCAGCACCTCGAGGGTCGCTGCGTGCACCCGCTCGCAAGCTTCGTCGTTCCAGATCGTCAGGCGAGCGTCGTTCATGCCGCCACCTCCTTCGCTGTCGGGGGACCGGCGCCGCTGATGGAGCCGGGTGCTCCGGCGCAGCACGGCGCCGGGGAGTCTCGTCGATCGCGTCGCGCGGGCGAGCCGCCGCCGCGCGTGCGAGGGACCGGCGGCCGCAGCGGGCGGGATGGGCGCAAGGAACGCGCCGGGCCCAGCGGCGTGCGGCCGCCTCAGGCCTGTTGGTGGCCGAAGGTGAAGTAGATGTGACTGAGGAGTCCGCGGGTGGTCACGGCCGCCACTCTACCACCGCCTCGCGCGAGGCGGCCAGCATCGGCGCGCGGCCGCGCGCCAACTTGGGCGAACTTCGCGCCGTGCCGTGTGATCTGGTGGCGGATCACTCGGCAAAGTTGCGCGCGCGCGAAGACGACGCTTTACTCGCGCGCGCGCCGGCCGTACCCTCGGCCCTTGTGGGCGGCGGGGCGCTCTTGCTCACGCCCGTGGGGCCGGGCGACCTGCCGGCTTGCGCCCCACCCGCCGCCTCGTCGCCGCAAGCGAAGTTCCTGATGGAGGTGCCTCTGTGAAGCGCAACCTGCACGCCGGACGCCCCAGGTCCGGGGGGCTGAGCCTCAACGTGTTCACCGAGGCCGAGCTGGACGACATCCACCTCGGATCGCTCGAGATCCTCGAGCGCACCGGGGTGTGGGTGGAGGCCGACGACGCGCTCGACCTCTTCGCCGACGGTGGCTGCGTCGTGAATCGCGAGACGCGGATGGTGCGCATACCTCCCTACCTCGTCGAGGAGTCGCTGCGCACCTGCCCGCCCAAGAGCTTCCTCTGCGGCCGCGACCCGGAGATGGACATCGTGCTCGAGGCCGGGCGCGTGTATGTCTCCAACTTCGACGAGGGCATCATGATCGTCGACACGCGCACCGGCGAGTACCGTCACCCGGTGCTCAGCGACGTGCACGAAGCGGCTCGCCTCGTCGACGCGCTCAGCGACATCGACACCTACGAGTCGGCCGTCCACCCCGGCGACGTGCCCGAGGAGACCGCGAGCCTCTACAAGTGGGAGGCGGCGATCGCCAACACCGGCAAGCCGGTCGGCACGGAGGCCACGAGCGCATACGACGCCAGGAAGCTGATCGAGATGGCGACCGTCATCTCGGGCAGCGAGGACGAGTTCCGGCGTCGGCCGTTGATCGGCTTCGGCGTCTGCCCGGTGAGCCCGCTCAAGCTGCCACGCGACGCCACGGAGGTGATCATCGAGTCGGCGCGCGCCTGGTGCCCCGACACGATCCTCAGCATGGCGATGTCGGGCGGCTCCGCGCCGGTCACGCTGGCCGGCACCCTCGTGCTGCACAATGCCGAGGTACTCAGCGGCATCGTGCTGGCGCAGCTCGCGGAGCACGGCTCCCCCGTGACCTACGGCTCGTCGACGACCGCGATGGACCTCAAGCTGGCGGCGGCGTGTGTGGGCTCGCCGGAGCTCGCCCTGTTCTCCGCCGCCTGCGCTCAGATCGCGCGCAGATACCTGATCCCGAGCTTCGTGGCGGGGTTGTAGACAGATTCCAAGCTCGGTGACGCGCAGACCGGTCACGAGAAGACCCTCACCGGACTCCTTCCTGCGTTGGCAGGTGCCAACCAGATCTACGGGGCGGGGATGATCGAATCGGGCGTCACCTTCGACTTCGGCCAGCTCGTGATGGACAACGAGTTCGCGCGCATGATCAAGCACACGGTCGCCGGCATCCCGGTGGACGACGAGTCTCTGGCGGTGGAGGACATCGCCAAGGTCGGCGCCTTCGGCGACTTCCTGAGCCTGGACGCCACCCTCAAGCACATGCGCGAGCTCAGCCAGCCGGTCATCCTGGACCGCCGCGTGCGCGAAGACTGGGAGGCACGCGGCGCGCAGGACCTGGCGGCCGTGGCGCGGGCGCGGGCCCTCGAGCTCATCGAGTCGCACGAGCCGCTGCCCCTCGACCCGGACACCGCGAAGCGCGTCCACGGCATCGTCGAGGCCGCCGATCGCGAGAAAGGCGTGGCATGAAGCACCAGCTCAAACAGGCCGTGATCGACGGCAACGCCGACACCGCCCTGGCCTTGACCCAGGCGCTCGTCGCCAGCGGCGCCCCGGCCCGCGAGGTCTTAGACGAGGCCCTGCTGCCCGCCATGGAGGTCGTGGGAGAGCGCATGCGCGCGGCCGAGATCTTCATCCCCGAGGTGCTCTTGTCCGCCCGCGTCATGCAGGCCTGCCTCGACCTGCTTGCGCCCGCACCTGGCGGCCGGCGAGGGCGGCCTCGGCACCGTCGTGATCGGCACCGTCGAGGGCGACCTGCACGACATCGGCAAGAACCTCGTCGCCATGATGCTGGCCGGCGCCGGCTTCTCCGTCGTCAACCTCGGCACCGGGGTGAGCGCGCAGGCCTTCGTCGCGGCGGTCAAGGAGCACGCGCCGGTGATCCTCGGCATGAGCGCCCTGCTCACCACCACCCTGCCGCACATGGGCGAGACGATCGCCGCCCTCAAGGAGGCCGGCCTGCGCGACTCCGTCAAGGTGATGGTCGGCGGCGCCCCGGTGACCCAGTCCTGGGCCGACGAGGTCGGGGCCGACGGCTACGGGGCCAACGCCGGCATGGCGGTGGAGCGGGCGAAGGCGCTGGTGGGCTAGAGCAGCTCCGCATCGGCGCGCTCGACGTGGCGCCGGAGCTCGGCCAGGACATCGGCGGGGAGAGGCTCGGGCGCGTGCGTCCGCAGGATCTCACGCGCCTTCTCCTCAGCGCTCTGGAGCGCGCCTCGCCTGCCGCCGGCCAGCCATACGTCGTAGGTCGTCCGGTCCCATACGCCGGGTCGCCAGATCTTGCCCATGTGCGCCCGCGTGTGCTTCTCCGCGAGGTAGGTGCCGTTGGGCCCCACCTTGCGGATGACGTCCAGCGCCAGCGTCTCGTCGCTGATCTCGATCCCACCGGCGACCTTCTGCACGATGCGGTAGACCTCGGCCTCCATCAGCAGATGCGCGTAGCTCAGGGTCTTCGAGCCGTCGAGCAGACCGCAGCCGCTCATCATCTCGGCGCCGGCCGAGACGCTGGCCAGCGTCGAAAGCGCGTCGTCCACCGCGGCTTGCCAGCCCGGCTCCTTGGCGCCGCTCGCCATGGTGCCCATGTTCATGGCGAAGCCAAAATGGTGGGCGACCTGCGTCGCGGCGGCGGCCAGGACGTAGTCCTCCGGGCTGCCGCCGGTATAGCCGCCGGTCTTGAGGTCCATGACGGAGGGCGCGCCGGCCAGAAAGACGGGCGCGCCCGGATACGCCAGCTGCAGCAGCACGATGCCCGCGAGCACGGCCGCCATGTTGACGACGAGGTTGCCGGCCATGGTCGCCGGCGCGGACGCGCAGGCGAGCGTGAGCGAGAGGAAGCCCACCGGCACGCCGGCCTCGGCGCAGACGAGCGCCGCCTCGAGGCTCACGGCTTCGTTGCTGAGCGGGTCGATCGGGCAAGCGATGAGGCTCATGAGCGGCCGGCGGCGGAGCTCCTCGGCCCCGCCGGCCACCACCCGAGCCATCTCGACCGCGCGGCGCGCCATCTCCTCGCCGACGACGTCGACCGCCTGGAAGTGCTTGCTCGTGTTGGCGAACACCGCCTCGAGCTCGTGAAGCGGGCGGCTGCCGAGCGGCACGTCCTCGGCCGTGACGACCGGCCCCCAGTAGTAGCTGACCTCCGGCACGGCGTCGACGAAGCGCGCCGAGTCGGCGACGTCGGCCTTCGTGCTCGGCCGGCGTTCACCAGTCTCCGGATCGATGACCCAGACGCCGCAGCCGTCGTTGCTCAGGTAGGAGCGGCGGCCGTCGAGGACGAGATCGCACTCGCGGTCGCGGGCGGCGAGCAGCGGCGCCCGCGGCGCCGCCTGCAGCGCCGCCTGTACGACCGGTTCGGGCAGACGCGCGATCTGTGACGCGCGGTCCACGCGGCAGCCGCCGCGTTCCAGCGCGTCGAGCGCGCGCGCCAGCGGGAAGCGTACGCCGACCTCGGCCAGCACTTCCATGATGGCCGCGTCGAGACGCTCCATGTCGGCCCGGCTGAGCACGTCCCAGTGCAGCCGGGCCTCGATCGGGTCTATCCGGCTCCGCGCTCCTCCTGCTGCCGCCGCGGTGGTCGCCATCCGTCCTCCTCTCGCCGCAGCGATGCTACACGCCCCCGCCCGAATTGGTCGACATAGGCGCCTTGATGCGGTAGAACTGTTTCGTCCGTCCAGACGAATGATGTGTCTGGGCAGGGGCATTTGGGAGGGTCGCGGCGGCCGGGGGGCGGCCGCACCTGGAGAACTCGGAGAAGTGGGGGAGCCATGTCCGACACTCATTGGCTGCGCCGCAGGAGCCGCTTGGCCCTGCTGACGCTCGCCGCAGTCCTGGTCGCCGGCCTCGCCATCGGCCTCAACGGCGCGTTCGCCTCGAGCGGCAGCCCGTCGCCGGCGGCGGGCAAGACCATCCTTCGCATCGGGTGGACCAACGATCCCGACAACTTGAACCCCTTCATCGGGTACGAGTCGTCATCGTGGGAGATCTTCCACCTCAACTACGATCTGCTGTTCGGCTTCGACGCGAAGACGCTGCGGCCGACGCCGGAGCTCGCGGCGGAGGTACCGACTCAGGCCAATGGCGGCATCTCCGCCGACGGCAAGACCTACACGATCAAACTCCGCCACAACGTGAAATGGCAGGACGGCCAGGCGTTCACGGCCAGCGACGTCGCCTTCACGTTCAACTACATCATGAAGAACGACCTCACGCAGTTCACGAGCTACACGGCGTTCTTCAAGTCCGTCACGGCCCTCGATCCCTACACGGTCCAGATCGTCTGCACCAAGCCCAAGGCGACGATGGGTGATCTCTGGGTGACCATCGTCCCCGAGCACGTGTGGAAGAATGTCAGCCCGCAGGACGCGGCCAAGAAGTTCGAGAACCCGCCGCCCATCGTCGGCACCGGCCCGTTCCAGGTGGTCGAGGTGAAGAAAGGTCAGTTCGTGCGCCTGGAGGCCAACAAGAGCTACTGGCGCGGCGCCCCCAAGGTCGACGAGATCATCTTCCAGACCTACCAGAACGCGGACACCATGGTCCAGGACCTCAAGAGCGGCGCCATCCAAGGCGCCTGGGGGCTCAACGGCCCGCAGTTGCAGACGCTCAAGAGCGCGCCGGAGGTCTACGGCTTCGACTACGTCACCAAAGGCTTCGACGAGCTGGCGTTCAACTGCTACACGGGCAGCGCCTCCAAGGGCAACCCGGCGCTGCGCGACGTCAACTTCCGCCGCGCCCTCAACTGGGCCATCGACAAGCAGAAGCTCGTCCAGGTCGCGTACCAGGGCTACGGCCGGCCAGGCGATTCGCTGATGCAGAGCGACTACTGGCAGCCGCCGCTCGACTACCACTGGGACCCGGCGTCCGCCGGCAAGGCGTACGGCTACGACCCCGCGAAGTGCAAGGCGGCGCTCGACGCCGCCGGCTACAAGGACGTCAACGGTGACGGCTTCCGCGAACTCCCCAACGGCAAGCCCATGAAACTGCGTCTGTGGGCCCGTTCGGAGTCGTCGACGAGCCAGAACTCGGGGCGGTTCATCGCCGGCTGGTTCAAGGACGTCGGGCTCAAGATCGACTTCTCGGTCATCGAGGACGGCACGATCTCCGATGGCATCTACGCCATGAAGGGCAACGCCTACGCCCCCGATTTCGACATGTTCCTCTGGGGCTGGGGCGGCGATCCGGACCCGGACTGGATGCTCTCCGTCTTCACGAGCGACCAGGTCGGCGGCGGCTGGAGCGACTGCGGCTGGCGCAACAAGGCGTACGACGCCACGGTCGCCGCGCAGAAGGTCGAGCTCGACCCGCAGAAACGTAAGGAGCTCGTCTACAAGGCGCAGGAGATCTTCTACGACGACAGCCCGTACATCGTCCTCGCCTACCCCAACGACATCGAGGGCGTGAACACCGATCAAGCCGGCGCCAAGGGGACCTGGACCGGCTGGATCGCCTCGCCCGGCGAGATCAGCGACAGCCCGCACGGCGGAGCCTTCTACACCGCCGACAACATCGACAGCTACATCTACGTCAGCAAGGCGACCGCCACGACGACGACCACGTCCTCCAGCTCGTCCTCGACGATCATCGCGATCGTCGTGGCCGTGCTCGTCGTCGTCGCCATCGTCGCGTGGTTCCTGCTCCGTCGTGGCCGCAGGCAGACCGAAGAAGCCTGACGTCGAGGCCGGCGCGCGCGCCGGCCGGGAGCTCGGGGGTACGGGTGGCCGGGGTTTCGCCCCCGGCGCCCCGCTTGCCGAGCTCCCGGCCACGGCGCGCCGGATCCTCGAGGCGGCCCGCCGCATCCTCGAGCGCGATGGGTTCGCGGGCCTGACGTACGAAGCGATCGCCGCCGAGTCCGGGGAGTACAAGGACTCGGTGCGCTACCACTTCGGCGGCAAGGCCGGCCTCGTCGCTGCCGTCGTGGACTCATCCGTGCACGACGCCAGCCTGGCGATCTTCGCGCAGGCTCGCGAGCTCGGTGACGCACGCGAGCGGGTGGCTGCCGTCGTCGGCGCCAGCCGGGAGCTGCCCGGCGCCGACGACGCCTGGCTCATGTGGGAGCTCCTGCCCCATGTGACGCGGCGGCAGGACCTCCGCGCCCGCGTCGCCGACCTCTACGAGTGGTACCGGGAACACTATCTCGAGCTCTTCTCCGCCGACCCCGGCGACCCGCGGACCGCCGGAGCGATCCCTGTCGACCTCGCGCGCGACTTCGCCAGCATCCTGCTCGCGGTGCTCGACGGCCTCGCGATGCAGAAGGCGCTAGACCCCGACCGCGTGGACCTCGATGCGGTCTTCGAACTCTGGCTGCGCATCGTGACGGCCTCGCTGGAATCCTTCGGGGAGCCGGCTCCGGCCGTGGAGACGGCGCGCTAGCCCGCGGTTTGACGCCCCCCTCCGGCGGACCGGCAGCATCTGGCCTGGCCGGCGGCGGATCGAGGCGCAGATGACGACGGGGCCGCCGGGCGCTTCTCGCGCCCGGCGGCCCCGTCGTCGTTTCGTCGGGCGGCGGCGCTTCGTCCGCCGCCCGGGCTTCTAGAGCTCCTCGTCGCCCGGGGGCAGCGGGACCTCGCCCATCGGCCCGCCCGACAGTGGGATCTCCGGGATGGCCGTGTCGTTCGTGTTGGTTTCGCGCAGGGCATCGCCGGCGGCGCTCTCTTGCGCCTCAGCGGGTGCCTCGTCTTCCGGGATGATGCCGAGCTCCTTGGCGTGCTCCGGCTCCTTCTCCGGCAGGATGTGCCGCAAGAACCGCTTGGTCCGGTCGTCCTTCGGGTGGAAGAAGACCTCGCTCGGCGGTCCCTCTTCGATGAAGTAGCCGTCGTCCATGTACACGACCCGGTCTGCCACGTCGCGGCTGAAGCCCATCTCGTGGCTGACGACGATCATCGTCATGCCCTGGGCGGCGAGGTCCTTCATGACCTTGAGCACCTCGCCGATGAGCTCCGGGTCGAGGGCGCTGGTGGGCTCGTCGAAGAGCATCAGCACCGGATCCATGGCCATGGCGCGGGCGATCGCCACACGCTGCTTCTGGCCGCCGGAGAGCTGGCTCGGGAAGAAGTCCATGCGCTCGGCAAGGCCCACCTTGGTCAGCAGCTCCTGGGCCTTCCTGATGGCCTCTTCCTTCTTCTCGCCCTTCACCAGGATCGGCCCCTCAGTCACGTTCTCCGTCGCATCCTTGTGCGGGAAGAGGTTGAACTCCTGGAACACCATGCCGCACTTCATGCGGATCTGGTGGACGTCCTTCTTGAACTGGTTGCCGTGGCTGCCGCAGGTGACGTGGACGCCACCGACGCTGATCTCGCCGGTGGTGGGGTCCTCCAGGAAGTTCAGGCAGCGCAGGAACGTGCTCTTGCCCGAGCCGGACGGCCCGATGAGCACGACGACCTCTCCCTTGTGGACCTCGAGGTCGACGCCCTTGAGCACGTGGTTCTTGCCGAAGTACTTCTGCAGGTGCTCGACCTTGACGATGACTTCCTTGCCGACAGTGTGCCGGTCGGCGCCGATGTGGGCTTCGGGAGTGGCCATGCTAGTTCTTCCCCTTCTGCTTCTCGCGCGCCTTGTCGCGAGCCATACGGTTCTCGAGCTTCGCCTGCCAGAAACTGAAGAAGATGGTCAGAGCCCAATAGAACGCAGCCGCCACGAGCAGGGCGGACATGAAGCTGAAGGTAGCCGCGCCCGCAAGCTGCGCCCGCCGCAGCAGCTCCTCCACGGTGATCACCGACACCAGGGAGGTGTCCTTGATCAAAGCGATGAAGTCGTTGCCCACGGCGGGGATGACGATCTTGAAGGCCTGCGGCAGGATGATGCGCCGCTGGGTCTGCCAGCCGCTGAGTCCGATCGCCCAGGCCGCCTCGTTCTGGCCTTTGGGCACGGCCTGGATGCCGGCGCGGAAGACCTCGGTGAGATAGGCGCCGTAGTTGAGCGACAGGGCCGCGACTCCCGACCAGAAGGCCGGCGGGTTGAGCGTCTGCGGCAGGCCGAACGCTTTGATGAACTCGGGGATCACCTGGTAGATCGCGATGATCTGCAGCAGTAGCGGTGTCCCTCGGAAAAGCGAGGTGTAGAAGGTGGCGACCCAGTAGGGGATGCGGCCGATGACCATACGCCACATGAAGCCCCAGCTCTGGTAGCGGTCCCACGCCTGCTTGAAGGTCATCTTCTTGGAGAGACGCCCGAGCGAACCGAAGAGCGCGAGGATGCAGGCGAAGAAGATGGAGATCACCGTCAGCTCCACCGTCACGATGGCGCCCTTGGCGATGAAGACCCACCACTGCTGGATGACGCTCCACTTGACCAGACCGCCACCGGCCTGGCCCTGGGAGTTGTAGGTCCACGTCTTCTCGACCCTGGTCCCCTTCGTGGTGACCATGATCACCTTGAAGTCGTAGTCGCCCTTCCCGTAGATCTTGGACAGGGCGAAGTTGAGCGTAGGGGTGGCCGGCGAGAGATAGACGATGTTCGGGAGCGAGTTGAGCTTCTGCAGATTGCCGTTGATGTAGACCTGGCATTTGGCGGCGTCGAGGGTGGCTCCGTTGGGCGAGAAGTTGACCTGGACGCTGTCCCCGGACCAGAGCTTGCCGTTTCCGGAGGTGATGATCGCGTTCGGGTCCGGGATCACGCCCACCGGGATGGGCGTGCCCAGCGGCGCAGAAGCCACCGGGGCCGCCGACGGCGACGCGGACGTCGCCGCCAGGGCAGTGGGCGTCAGCGCCGTCACAGCCAGCACGAGCAGCGCGGCGAACAACGCGACGCTCATGAAGCGCGAGCGTGTGTGCATCAGGATGAGAACCTCCTCAGAGGGCTAGCGGCGGGGGCCCACGCAGGCGCCCCCGCCGCACTCCTCGTGCTTCTGACCGGCGCCCCGCGGCGGCCGGCCGTCACATCACGGTCTGACTACTGCCTCACCGTCAGGTCCATGCCGTTGTACCACTTCTTCGACATGGCGGTGAGAGCGCCGTCCTTGTGCATCGTCTGCACCGTGTAGTTGAGGAGCGAGAGCCAGTCCGGCTCGCCAAGCTTCAAAGCGAACGCGAGGTTCTCGTAGTAGAGCGGCTTGCCGGAGAACTCGAACGGCTGGCCGCTGAGGATGGCCTGCTGGCCGGTGGGGCCGGCGGTCATCACGAAGTCGAGGTTGCCGTTGGCGAGATCCGGGAAGGTGTCCGCGTCGGTCGTGTACGTCTTCACCTTGATCTGCGGGTACTTCTTGAGGAAGTCGTAGTACGTGGTGGCGGCGCCGACGCCGACGGTCTTGCCGTAGAGGTCCTTGACGCCGGTGATCTGCGTGCCGCCCTTCTTCACGAAGACCTGGCCCGAGGTGTAGTAGTACGGGTCTGTGAAGGCCATGACCTTCTGGCGCGCGGGCGTGATCGTCATCGAGCCGATCGAGACGTCGTACTTGCCCTGCTGGAGGCCGGCCGGGATGGTCTCCCACGCCGGGTTCTTGAAGTCGACCGTCAAGCCGAGCATCTTGCCCATAGCGTTGGCGACGTCGACGTCGAAGCCGACGAGCTTGCCTGTGGCCTGGTCGATCGAGCTCTGCGGCGGGTAGTTGGCGTCGTTGGCGACGATGACGCTGCCGCGGTTGACGATCGTTGCAGCGAGCCCTGTCGGCGCGTGGCCGAGGACCTTCGTCGCGATCTCCATCGGCGTGCCTGTGACGGCCGCTGAAGACGCGCTGGGACTGCTGCTCGAGCTGCTGCTGCTGCTCCCACAGCCGACAGCGAATGCCACCATCGCGACGATCGCGACGATCAGTATGGCTGCCAGGGTGTAAGTCTTGCCCTTCCTCATGCCTCTGTCCTTTCCGCTGACTTCGTCTCGGCGTTCCACGTGGACCCTCGTGATCAGGATCGCTACGGGCGCGGCCCCCACCGCGTGCCGAGACACATGATGTCCTGCATCCCCCCTGCGACTTCTTGATTGCGAGTTATACAGCAAGCAGGCCAAAAGACAAGCTGGGCCGCGAGCGTGGGTGGCCTCGCGGCAGGCTCAGCCGAAGTGCGCCAGACGCCGCAGCTCGGCGTCGACGGCGGGGTCTAGAGCGGGCGGGACGTGCTCGGCCACGATCCGCGCGATACGTTCGTGCGCGCGGTCGATCGCCGTGGGCCGCCCGCCGCCCGCCCAGTAGCGATGCGGCTGATCATCGATGAGCGGCGGGCCGGCGGCTGGCGCAGCCGCCCCGCCGGCGGACCCGCCCAACGACGAGAGGTCGATGCCTTGCGCGATCGTCCGCGCCCGCGTGAGCGTGTCGGCCGCCAGCGCCATCTCCTCGTAGCTGAAGATGCGCCCGCCCGACACCATGCCCACGCCGGTGAGCATGTCGACGCCGCAGGCAAGCGACAGATAGCTGGTCGTAGTGTCGTCGAGCGCCGATTGCCAGCACGGCAGCTTGGCGCCGCTCGAGTTGACGCCGCACTGCGTGGGCAGTCCGTAGAACTGGCCCACGTCGCCGACCGCGGCGGCCATGATCGTGTCCTCGGGCGCGCCGCCGGTGAAGTCGCCGGTCTTCAGGTCCATCACGCTCGGGATGAAGCAGATGAAGACCGGAGCGCCCGGGAAGGCGGCCTGGATCACGCACACCGCGCTCAGAGCTTCGGCGATGCCGACGACGAGCGAGCCGGCCATCGTGATCGGCGTCGTGGACCCGCCCATGGGCATGGTCACGAAGCCTATCGGGACGCCGGCCTCGGCGAAGACCAGGCCGGCCTCCAGCGTGCCGGCGTCGTTGCCGAGCGGCGTGACCGTGCCGAGCAGGGCGCTGATGGGCGGCTCGGCACGCAGCTCCTCGTCGCCGCCCGCCACGGCGCGCGCCATGGCGACGGCGACCTCTGCCTGCTCGGGTTCCACCACGGTGACGGTCTGCACGTGCTTGCCGGTGTTGGCGATCGCCAGGTAGAGCTCGTGCAGGCCGCGAACGTCGACCGGCCGGTCCTGGGCACTCACCGCCGGCCAGCAGAAGTCGACCTCCGGCATCGCGTCCACCACGCGCGAGATCGTGGCGACGTCGTCTGCGGTGGTACCGCGCTTCTCGCCGGTGTCGAGGTCGTAGATCTCGACGCAGCAGCCGTCCGTCGTGAGGAGCGAGCGCTCGCCAGTGACGAGGGGCCCAGCGGCCCTCGCTCCCAGGGTGATGGCAGCCGGCGCGAGACCGACCAGCCTCCGGACGAGCTCTGGCGGCAGCTTGACGCGCGTGCCGTCGACCTTCGCGCCTTGATCCGCCAGCGCCTCACGCGCCTTCGCGGATGGGATCGACACGCCGACCTCTGCCAAGACGTCGAGCGCGGCGGCGTCCAGCTCCTCCAGCTGCACACGGGAGAACACCGCCAGGCGGCCTGCAGAACCGATGCTATGGGTCAGGGTGTCCGCCATCTCCGCGTCTCCACTTCGTCCGCTTCCACAGTATCCAGATGACTGGCCGCCGGCCTCCAGGGTCGCCGGGGCCATGCCGCCGCCACAGTACACCACGGCTGCAGCGAAGGCACCCGGGTGCGCCGGCACGACAGGGCAGGGACGCGCCCGTGGCGCTCCTCTGCCGGCGGGGACGCGACACAGGTTTGTGAGCGCCAGACGGCGCGGGTACCATGCCGGCATGGAGCCGACGTCCCACACGGGCCTGGGCGCCCAGCCGGAGCCCGATCTGCCGGCCGCGGCGGACGACGGCGCGGGAGCTCCCGCTGGCGCCCCGGCAGGCGCGAACTCGGCGAGCAGGCCGCGCGCCCGCGGCGCCCGCGGCAGGTGGGCGCGGCGACTCGGAGACGTGCTGCTCATCGCCGGCGGACTGCTCCTCGCCTACCCATTCTGGTCGGCGGGCATCGCGCAGGTGCAGCAGGGCCGGCTGTCCACCGCCTATCAGCACAGCAGCGCCGCCTTCGCCCCCGTCGTCGCCAGGGCCGACTCCCGCAACCACGGCGTGCCGCGAGCGGAGATCGTCCGGCGTCTGGCGGTCCTCTATGGCAAGCGCATCCACGCCGGCGACCCGATCGGCCGGCTCCGGATCCCCAGCATCGGGCTGGATCGACTCGTGCAGCAGGGCGCCGGCGGGCGCACCGGCCTCGATCCCGCGGGGGACCACGCACTGCTGCGAAACGGCCCGGTCCACTACGCGATCACGCCACTGCCGGGGGCCGGCGAACCGTTCGCCGTCGCCGGCCACCGCACGACCTTCGGAGCGCCGTTCAACCGGCTCGGCGACCTCCGTCCGGGCGACGCCATCTACATCGACACCCCGTACGCCCGCTTCCACTACGCGGTCGTCAAGACGACGGTCGTGCTGCCTACCGACACGGGGGTGCTGGCCGACCGGGGCTACGCGCTGGTGCTCACGACCTGCACGCCGATGTACAGCGCCAGCCACCGGATGATCGTCTGGGCGCAGCTCAAGCGGGCGACGCCGCTCAAGAAGGCCGTCGCGCGAGGCTCCTCAGGCGGGCACTGAGGGCGCGCTCGCCCGGGTAGGGCGGGCGCTCGGCGGCGGCGCCGGCCAGGAGGGTCACGAGATGGTCCTCTCCGGCCTCGCCCGCGGGGTGGCCGGCGGGTATCACCGCCAGGCCGTCGGCGAGGGCCATCGAGCGCAGTATGCCTGAGCCCTGGGGACCGGTCGTGGTGAATCCCCAGCCGCGACCGCGATGAACCAGCCGGCAGCGGCGCATCTCGACCCTCTCCTTCGTGCGCTTCACCGGCTCCTCCGCCGCGGCGATGACGTAGGGGCGGTACAGGTCCGGCACGGCCCTGCATGGCGAGGAGGGCCGGCCGGATGTAGAGCTCGAAACACACCATCGCCGCGACAGGGTTGCCCGGCACGCCGAACACCAGCGTGTCGCCGCGCACGCCGAAGGCCAGCGGCTTGCCCGGCTTCGTGGCGACGCCCCAGAAGCGGCGCTCGACGCCGAGCTCCTCCTGCACCTGCTTCACGAAATCGAACTCGCCGACCGATACGCCGCCGCTGGTGAGCACGACGTCGTGTTCGAGCGCCGCGGCGATCAGCCTGCCGAGTCTCGCCGAGCTCGTCGCGGGCGATGCCGAGGAGCACCGGCTCCGCGCCGGCGGCGAGTACCTGGCCGTAGGCGGTGATCGAGTTGGAGTTGCGGATCTGGCCGGGGGCGAGCGGAACGCCGGCGGCAACCAGCTCACTGCCGGTGGCCAGCACCGCGACGCGTGGCCTGCAGGCGACGCGGACGCGTTCGTAGCCGACCGAGGCCAGAAGGCCGATCTCGGCCGGGCCAAGCGGCGCGCCTCGGGGGAAGAGGACGTCGCCTTCGTCGACGTCCTCCGCCGCGCGGCGCACGTTGCTGCCCGGCCGCACGGGCTCGTTCACGGTGAGCGTGTCGCCGCTCTGCGACGTGAGTTCGACCGGGACGACGGTGTCGACGCCGGGGGGCAGCGGCGCGCCGGTCATGATCTTGGCGGCGTGCCCGTCGCCGATGTGCTGGTCCACCCAGCGTCCGGCTGGGATGTCGACATCCACACTGAACTCGCGGCGGCCCGCCGTCAGAGCAGCTCCGGCGACGGCGTACCCGTCCATCGCCGAGTTGTCGAACGCCGGGACGCGCTCCGGCGAGACGATGACCTCGGCAGCGGCCCGTCCAAGCGCCTCCAGGAGCGGGACCTCCTCGGCCGGCAGCGGCCGCACCTCGGCGAGCACGGCGTCGATGGCCTCGTTGATCGTGATCATGGGATCCTCCCGGAGTGGAGTCACATCTGCTTACGCATCTTAGTAAACTCCGCGCCGCCCCGACCCGATTCAGAGGGTGCGAGAGGGGAAGCAGGTACTACGGGACAGCGAGGAGGCCCCAGTGAGCCGACAGGATCGCAGCGTCCAGGGCGACAGAGACCACACCGGGTCGCGCAAGCAGCGCGTCACGGTCCTGCGCGACCTCATCAAGGAGCGCGGCTACGACGTGCCGGCGGAGGACGTCGCCGCCAGCATCATCCGCGACGCCATCGTGGTCGCCACCCCCGCAAGCGGCCGCCCAGACTGACGAGCACAAGGCCGAGCGCCGCGCCAGCGGCGTTCACCACCACGTCGCTGAGCTGCCCGTCACGATAGGGCAGCGGCACCTGCACCACCTCGAGGAGAGCCCCCAGGCCGATGGCGTACGCGCCCGCCCACAGGAGCGCGCGCCGTGACGCGGGCCACCCGCCGAGCGCCACCGTGACGACGAACGCGAGGACGGCATACTCGGCGAAATGCGCCGCCGAAGTGAGGGCGTCGTCGTGCCCGGCGGCGACGGCGTGGACGGCGTCGTGCGTGGGGAGCACGCCGAACACGATGACGCCGGCCGTCCAGACGGCCGCCGCGACGCGCCACCCGCGCGGTCCGTTCATCACCCTCTGGCTCGGCCATCGGTGCGCCCGCCGGGACCGGCCGCGCCGCCGAAGCTCTCCCGGCCCGACTCCACGAGGACGGCCACGACCCCATCGTGCACTGCGACGCGCGCACCTGCTGCCGCCACGAAGTTGCCCAGACCGAGGCAGGCATCGGCGGGAAGGACGCCGCGCTCCAGCGGGTAGTCGAAGCCCACAAGCGTGACCACGGCGCCGGCGCCGAGAGGCACCACGGATACCCGCGTCCGCGGGGCGGCGTCGAGTACCACATCGGCTGGCGCGACCAAGACGCGCACGCAGAGATCCGGCGAGGCGACGCGCGCCGGCACGCCGCGCGCCGCGAGGCGCCGCAGGATGGCCAGGTGGCCGAGCGTGTGATCCAGTGCGCCGAGCGCGCCGGCGAGCACCAGCTCGCCGGCCCCGCGGCGCAGCGCCTCCTCCACGGCCAGCTCGCCGTCTGTCTGGTCCTTGCGCGTCGGGTGACGGACCGCCGCGACGCCGAGCCCGGCCAGGCGATCGGCATCGTCCGAGGAGAGCGAGTCGAAGTCGCCGACGACTACGTCGGGCGCGATCCCGGCGGCGAGCAGGAAGCGCGCGCCGCCGTCGGCGGCGACGACAAGCCCGGCCGCCTCAGCCCAGGCGCGGTAGTAGTCGGCGTCCTCGTAGGAGCCGTCGAGGAAGACGACGGCGAGTGGCGCACCTGGCTCATGCCGGCCGCCGGCACTTGCCGCCGCAGCGCTCACAGCCCGCGGGCCCGGCCGCGGCCCGGGAAGGCCGCGTCATAGGCCTTCAAGAGCGGCCAGAGCACCAGGGTGGTGATGATCCCTTCCGGGACGAGGTACAGCAGGTTGTAGGTGGCCGAGTACAGCCACGCGTTCTCCCACGCCGGCGCGTACGAGGCGAAGAAGATCAAGCCTGAGAGGAAGTGGCACGCGAACCGCGCCGACAGCGCGACGAGCACCGCCAGCGCCAGCGTGCGCCAGCCGCGCACGTCGATGAAGCCGGCGACGCCGAGCGCCATGAACGCCAAGGGGTAGTCCAGCGCAGCCTGCAGCGGGTGGTAGACGAAGGCGCCCGGAAGCCCAAGCTGGAGGAACCCGTAGAGAAGGCCCGCCGTCATCCCGGGCACCACTCCGCGGCGGACGGCGACAAAGATGATGGGCAGAAGCTCGAGGCTGACCGACCCACCCTGCGGCATCACGAACAGGCGCAGCTGGCCGAGCACGGCGGCCAGGGCTATGGCCACGCCGATCTCGGCGAGCGCCTGCACGCCCCACCTTGTCGGATCGAGGTTCAGGCGCTGGCGCACGTCTATCGCGTGGCCTCCGGAGGAAAGTGACGGACTACTCATGCTGCGATCGCTCCCTTCGCTGGCATTACCCAGCAGCGCCGTGAGGCGCCGCCACCCCAAGGGGTGGTCAGGTTCTAGGCGTCGGCGCTAGGAAGCGCCTTCTCAGCTCCTCATCAGGAGCTCCGCGGGACACTTGCAGTGTACCCCAAGAGGTCCTCCCTGCGTCCCGGCCGTTTCACGCCACCGGTCGGCAGTTCACACCCCCCTGTGGAGAGTGTGGATAACAGTCTTTTCCGGCGCTGGCAGGCTCACAACGGAGGTGGATAAGGCGTTGACGGCCGCGAGTTCCCTTGACAGATACCTCACAGTTCCTTCACCAATGAAAATGGCCGAATAGCTGGTGTTTTGCGGTGGCGGTCAACCCGGCCAGGAAGCCGTCAGGAAGGCCTGAGCCTGAAGGCGCCCCACCATGGTCTGGCGACATCGTCCACCGCGCCGTGAAACCCTTCTCTCCACAACTCCCGCAAATTGGGCACGTTCCGGCGCTTGCGGCGGAGCCTTTTCCACATATCTTGAACACCCTGTGGATAACCTCCCGTTTTGCGCTGCAAAACAGCGTTTCTCAGTGCCCCACTCGTGCGTTCCGCAAGAGTGAAGCGCTCTGCTATACTCGGCGCCCCCATGGAGTCATTCCTCGACAGGCTGCTCGCAGATGAGGGGGCCGCCGCGCGGCAGCCCGCAGGGCGGGCAACGTCCGCGGCGGCCGCGCCTCCCCAGAGTGCGGCCAAAGACCCGGCTGAGGCGCCTCCGGTCACACCCACCACACTGGCGCCGGCCCTTCCCGAGGTACCGACGGGTCCGGAGGCGCCGCGCATCGCCATCTACGACACGCTGACGAGCCCGCCGCGCGTGGTCGCCGTCGAGGAGGAGGACCTCCCGGCACTCATCGCTTCCCTGGCAGAGAAGACATACCACTACTGCCGTGAGCAGGGGGGCCAGATCCCCTACACGGTCCTTCAGGAACTCATCGAGAACCTGCTGCACGCGTACTTCCGCGACGTGGTGATCACCATCCTCGACAACGGCCAGACGATCCGTATCTCCGATCACGGACCCGGAGTCGACGACAAGGATCGTGCCTTCCAGCCCGGCTTCACGACGGCGACCGCGCTCCAGCGGCAGATCATCCGGGGCGTCGGCTCCGGCCTCCCGATCGCGCGAGAGTCGCTGCAGTTCCTGCGTGGCGTGCTCACCGTCGAGGACAACCTCGGAGGGGGCGCCGTCTTCACCATCAAGATGCCGGCCCACGCTCCCGAGCAGCCGGCGGCGCCGGCAGCTCCGGTGGTCAAGCTGACGACCCGCCAGACCAAAGTGCTGGTGCTGCTCATGGAGCTCGGCTCCGCCGGCCCGACGGCCATCTCGCGGGAACTCGATATCGCCCCGGCGACCGCTTTCCGGGAGCTCGTTGTACTGCAGGAGAAGGGGTTGATACACTCGCTCGGCGACGGCAAGCGAGCCTTGCGCGAGGAGGGTCTGCGCCTCCTCGAGAGCATCCTCTGACCAGCGACCACCAGCATCCCCGGCGGGCCGCCGCATCCCCGGGGAGCACAACGACGGGGCTACCACGGACGACCAGCTGACACTGATCTGGGACGAGGCCAAGAAGCATCTGCGCGGCCGCCTCAGCGAGTCGGCGTTCCAGTTCTGGTTCGACCGCACGCTGCCGATCGGCCTCGAGGACGGCGCCTTCGTCATCGGCGTGCCCAATGACTTCGCTCGCGAGTGGATCGACAAGCGTCTCGCGAGCCAGGTCGCCGAGGCACTCAGTGAGGTCCTCGGCGACACCGTGGACGTGCGCGTCGTCGTCGACGCGCGCGCCGCGGCTCTCCCACAGACCACCGCGGCGGTCGCCGCCGAGCCCCCCGTGCCGCCGCCGGCGTCCTCCAAGGCCAGACGACCGCCGGCAGCCGCCCGCAGGGCTCGCGCCTCGGCAGTCTCCGACCTCAATCCACGCTACGTCTTCGAGCGTTTCGTCACCGGCCCCAACAACGAGTACGCGACGGCCGTGGCGCGCAGCGTCGCCGAGTCGCCGGCGACGGCGTACAACCCGGTGTTCATGTACGCGAGCACCGGCCTCGGCAAGACGCACCTCATCCAGGCCATCGCCCACGCGGCGCTCGAGCTCCACCCGGAGCTGCAGATCCGCTACGTCACGTGCGAGCAGTTCACCGACGACTTCATCAGCGGCGTAAGCGACAAGAGCCGCGTGGAGGGCTTCAAGACGAAGTACCGCTCCAACGACATCCTGCTCATCGATGACGTGCAGTTCCTCGCCGGCAAGGAGGGGACGCAGGTCGAGTTCTTCCACACGTTCAACCACCTGTACGAGGCCGGGAAGCAGATCGTGATCACCAGCGACCGGCCGCCGCGCGAGCTGGAGGCGCTTGAGGAGCGCCTGCGCTCGCGCTTCGGCCAAGGCGTGGTCGTCGACATCAGCCGTCCAGACCTCGAGACGCGCATCGCTATCCTCCGCAAGCAGGTCAAGTGGGAGGGCTTCCAGATCGCCGACCCCGACGTGCTGGAGTGGATCGCGGCTCGGGTGACCAGCAACATCCGCGAGCTGTACGGCGCGCTCACGCGCGCGGTCAGCTATGCCTCCATAAGCGGCAGCGAGGTCACACTCGACATCACCAAGGAAGCACTCAAGGACATCCTTCCCAAGGCCTACCAACACCCGGTGACTGTCGAGATGGTCCAAGCCGAGGTCGCACGGCAGTTCGGCCTGCACGTGAACGATCTGCGCGGCAACCGCCGCACGCAGGACGTCGCCTACGCGCGCCAGATCGCGATGTACCTCGCCCGCGACCTCACCGAGGCGTCGCTGCCGCAGATCGGAGCGCGCTTCGGCGGGCGTCACCACACGACGGTGATCTACGGCATCGACAAGATCGACCGGCAGCTCAAAGACGGTCACGATCCGCAGCTGCAGGACTTGGTCGAGCTCATCAGTGCGCGGCTCAAAGCCGCGCACTGAGTCGCGCCGGCCGTTCTCCACACCCCCTGTCGACAACGGCCGTTGAACCGGTGGACGTTCTCCCTCCGACCGCGCAAATCGGCTATGCTTCCCTCAGCCAGACGGGCCGTCACGGGAGGAGCGTCTGCTTCTGCACACATCGTCCACAGCACTATGCAGAAGCAGATACCACTCGCGTGCAGGAGGAATCGCAGCTTTCCACATCGTCAACAGGTGTTATGACGACGGTGGGCAAGACTGTCTTCTCTTTATTGTCATAAGGAGTCGGGATGAAGTTCACGTGTGATCGCTCAGCGTTGGTCGACAAACTCGCGATCCTCGCTCGCGGCGTGTCCACGCGCAGCGCCCTTCCGGTGTTGTCCGGGATCCTCCTGCAGGCGGCGGACGGCCGGCTCGATCTCTTCTCCACGGACATGGAGCTCTCGCTCAAGGCGACGATGGCCACCGACGTCGAGCGTGACGGGGAGATCGTGGTCCCTGCGCGGCTCTTCACCGACGTCGTGCGCAACCTGCCCGGAGATCGCGTCGTCGTCGAAGCCGGAGAGGCCGCCGTCAAGGTGACGGCCGGGCGAGCGGAGTTCTCGCTCAATGCCTGGTCCGCCAACGACTTCCCGCAGACCTCGGCCTTCGACACGTCCGGCGGCTTCAGCATGGGCCGCGAGCCGTTCGTCGAGACGCTGAGCAAGGTGGGCCGCGCGGCGAGTCGCGACGAGACGCGGCCCATTCTCACCGGCGTGCTTATGACGATCCTCGGCGACACACTCAAGATGGTCGCCACCGACAGCTACCGGCTGGCGGTGAAGGAGACCGCCCTCGAGAAGAAGCTCGAGACAGAGGTCCAGGCGATCGTCCCGGTCAAGGCGCTCACCGAGGTCGCGCGCCTCGCTTCGTCGATGGGCCAGGGCGAGATCGACGTCGCGATTACCGAGAACCAGGCCCTCTTCAAGCTGGCCGACCCGGCCGGCGATGTCTGGGTGGCTTCGCGCCTGATCGACGGCCAGTTCCCCAACTACAAGCAGCTTCTCCCGGATTCGTTCGACCACGAGGTCACCTTGGCCCGGGACGAGTTCATGGGGGTCGCGCGGCGCGTGAGTCTGCTGGCCCAGAAGAACGCGCCACTCCGCCTTTCGTTCGCCGCCGGCAAGCTCACCATGCGTGCCCTTACGCAGGACGTAGGCCAGGCGGAGGAGTCCATCGACATCGACTTCGCCGCCGAAGAAGCGTTTGAGATCGGCTTCAATCCCGCCTACCTCATCGACGGCATCGACGCCATCGACGCGGCGGAGGTGCTCCTGCGGTTCACCAGCCCTCTGCGGCCCGGCCTCATCAGCGGCAGATCGGGCGAGCATGGCGGGGAGTTCGTGTACCTCATCATGCCGATACGGCTGAGCAACTGAACGACGTCGTCGTCAACGGGCCGCTGCCTCTCGGTTCGTTCCTCAAGCTTGCCGGCGCCGCGTCCACCGGCGGCCACGCCAAGCTGCTCGTCCAGAACGGCGACGTGACTGTGAACGGTGTGGCGGAGACCCGCCGCGGGCGTGACCTCGTGCCCGGCGACGTGGTCGCCGTCGGCGGCGAGGAGTATCGCGTGTGTTCGTCTCCACCCTGAGGCTCATCAACTTCCGCTCCTACTGCGACGCCAGCGTGGGCTTCGGCGACGGCCTCAACGTGGTCGTTGGCGATAACGCGACCGGCAAGACCAACCTTCTAGAAGGAGCGTGGTACGCGCTGCGCGGGAGTTCACCCCGCACTCGCCGCGAGGACAAGCTCATGACCTGGGGCGAGCGCTTCTCTCGGGTGGAGCTCGAGCTCGGGGGCCGGACAGCGGGACCACAGGTCGTCGAGGCCGGCTTCGCGCCGGGGCAGGGCAAGCGGATGCGCTGGAACGGGGTGGACGTGCCCTCCCTGGAAGACCTGCGCGGGCGCAGCCAGGTGTTCATCTTCGTCCCGGAAAGCCTCCTCTTGGTCAAAGGCAGCCCTGCGCGGCGGCGGGCTCATCTGGACGCCTTCGCCGCCGCTCTCGACCCCGCGTACGCCGCGGCCGCGCGGGACACGCAGACCGCGCTGCGCCAGCGCAACGCGCAGCTGTTCGCGGTCAAGAACGGCGCCCCAGAAGCCGCCATCGACCCCTGGGACGTGCAGTTCGCGCGCGCGGCCACGGCGCTGGGCCGCCGCCGCCGCGACCTGATCGCCGACCTCGCCGGGCTCTACGCCGCCGCCGCCGCCGACCTGGCGCCGGCGGGCGAGACGTTCACGGTGCAACTCGTCACCCAACTCGCCGCCGTCGACTACGACGAAGGCCGGCTCATCGACGAGTTGCGACGGCGCCGACCGGGAGAGACATCGCGCGGCCTCTCGCTCTTCGGCCCACACCGCGACGATCTGCGCTTCCTTGAGGTGCCGCGGGGGTCGGCTGGCCCTGGTGCAGAGAACCACGGCGAGGACGACGTCCCCGCCGGCGCTCACCCCGGCGGCGCTCACGCCGGTCCGTCCGCACCCGAGGCCGCCTTCCCCAGCGGACCAGTGTGCGGCCCGGTCGACTTGCCCAAGGGCGGCCGCGATCTGCGCCTCTTCGGGTCGCAGGGCGAGCAGCGCGCCGCCGTGCTGGCGTTGCTGCTTGCCGAGCAGCGCCTGGCGGCGACGCGCACGGGCGAACAAGGCACGCTCTTCCTCGACGATGTGATGAGCGAACTCGACGACGCTCGCCGCCGCCTGCTCGTACGCCGGTTGGCGTCCGCGGGTCAGTCCATCATCACCACGACCAACCGCCACTACTTCACGGAGGGCGAGCTGGCGGCGGCGACCGTTATCGAACTGCCCCTCGACGGATCGCTGGCGCGCGGCAGTGCTCCGCCTCTGGACGACGAAGGCACACCGGCGCCGCCTGAGATGGATGCGCTATGAGCGCCGGCCGCCGCAAACCGGACGCGGCCGGTTCTCCCGGCCGCGGCGCCCTGCCCGTGCGCCTGGGCGACATCCTCAACCCGGCGCTCGACCGCCTCGCTACGAGCGAGCAGGCGCGCGCATACGCGGCGTGGGCGCGCGCCTCGGGTGAACAGGTGGCGAGTGGCGCTCGCCCGCGCCATTTCGCGCGCGGCGTCCTCACCGTCGAGTGCTCGTCGTCGGTCTGGGCCAACGAGCTCACCTACCTCAGCGGGCAGCTCCTGCGGCGCATGGACGAGGTCGCGCCGGGCCACCCAGTCAAGCGTTTTCGCTTCGTCATCGAGAGGGTCGAGAGGCAGGAAGAAGAGCCTCCAGCGCCGAAGGAAGAGGCTCAGCACAAGACCCCCGCGCCGGCCGATCTCGACGGTGCGCGGGAGCAGGCGGAGGGAGTGCGTGACGAGCGTCTCCGGGCGGCCATCGAGGCCGCGCTGCGCGCAACGTCGAGGGAAGCCGGCGACACTCCCGGTCAGGGCACCCCGGAGGGTTGACAAAAACCAGCCGTATGCGGCGATTTCCTGCTCCGCGCGAGGTCGCCCTCAGGCTCAGGTTTTGATATACTTGGGCAGGCAGGTTCTGCCTGCCTCTCGTACCCCTGTCCCGCCCCTCGGCATACTGCGAGGTTGAGTGAGCAAGTCCAACTATGATGCCCAAGATATCCAGGTCCTGGAAGGCCTCGAGCCGGTCCGCGAGCGGCCCGGCATGTACATCGGCTCGACCGGCCCGCGCGGCCTCCACCACCTCGTCTACGAGGTCGTGGACAACTCCGTAGACGAAGCCCTCGCCGGCTACTGCACCGGCATCGTCGTCACCATCAATCCCGACAACTCGATCGCCGTGATCGACAACGGCCGCGGTATCCCTGTCGGGATCATGGAGAAGTACAACCTGCCGGCGGCCACCATCGTGCTGACCATGCTGCACGCCGGCGGCAAGTTCGGCGGCGCCGGCTACAAGGTCTCCGGTGGCCTCCACGGCGTCGGCGTCTCGGTCGTCAACGCCCTGAGCGAGTGGCTCGAGCTCGACATCTACGTCGACGGCTACCACTGGAACCAGCGCTTCGAGCGCGGGCAGCCGGTCACCGAGCTGGTCAAGAAGGAGAAGCTCGCCAAGGATGCGCCGACCGGCACCACCGTGTCGTTCATGCCCGACCCGGACATCTTCGAGGAGGTCGTCTACGACTTCCGCGTCCTCGCCCAGCGCCTGCGCGAGACCGCGTTCCTCACCAAGGGCCTGCGCATCGAGCTCAACGACGAACGCGCCGAGGGCGAGAGCGTCGTCTTCCAGTACGAGGGCGGCATCGTCGACTTCGTCGCCTACATCAACCGCGAGAAGGACGCGATCCACCGCACCATCATCTTCCTCGAGAACGAGACCGAGGACGGCGCCGTCGAGATCGCGATGCAGTGGAACTCGTCCTACAACGAGTCCATCTTCACGTTCGCCAACAACATCAACACCACGGAGGGCGGGGCGCATCTCACCGGCTTCCGCGCCGCGCTCACGGGCACCATCAACGGCTACGCACGCCAGAAGAACCTCCTCAAGGAGAAAGAGGAGAACCTCAGCGGCGAGGACGTGCGCGAAGGCCTTACCGCACTCATTTCGGTCAAGCTCAAGAACCCGCAGTTCGAGGGCCAGACCAAGACCAAGCTCGGCAACACCGAGATCCAGACTCTGGTCCAGCAAACGCTCAACGCGAAGCTGGCCGAGTTCCTCGAGGAGAACCCCTCCGAGGGCCGGCAGATCGTGGACAAGGCCGTCAACGCCGCCCGGGCGCGCAGCGCCGCGCGCAAGGCGCGCGACCTCACGCGCCGCAAGGGCCTGCTCGAGGGCAGCACGCTGCCGGGCAAGCTCGCCGACTGCTCCATCAAGGACGCCGCGAGCAGCGAGATCTACCTCGTGGAGGGCGACTCGGCCGGCGGCTCCGCCAAGCAGGCGCGCGACCGCTCGTTCCAGGCCATCCTGCCGCTGCGCGGCAAGATCATCAACGTCGAGAAGGCGCGCATCGACAAGATGCTCGCCAACGCCGAGATCCTCACGATGATCAGCGCCATCGGCGCCGGCATCGGCGAGGAGTTCGACGTGGAGCAGGCGCGCTACCACAAGATCATCATCATGACCGACGCCGACGTGGACGGCTCGCACATCCGCACGCTCATCCTCACGTTCCTCTTCCGCCACATGAAGCCGCTCGTCGAGGCCGGCTACGTCTACATCGCCCAGCCTCCGCTCTACCGGCTCAAGCAGGGCAACCAGGAGACGTACATCCACAAGGAGGCGCAGCTCGAGGAGATCCTGCTGCGCGGGCGCCTCGAGCAGATCCGCGTCGACAACACCGACACAGGATTCACGTTCAGCGAGACCAAATACCAGCGCTTCCTCAAGCTCTTCGGAGAGTACGAGGGCTGGGTCAAGAAGCTCAAGAGCCAGTGGGGCGGCGAGCTCATCGACTGGCTCAAGAACGGCCCGGTCGTGGAAGCCGACATCACTACGTTCGCCGGCCTCCTGGAAGCGCTGCGCGAGGACATCGACAAGCGCTACGTCATCGACGTCCTCGGCGTCGACGAGGACGAGCAGATCGCCGATACGCGCCTGGTCGAGCGGCGCACCGGCCTTGCCGCGAACCTCCGCATCCCGTTCGGGGTCCTCGCCGGCCGCGAGTTCCAGGCGCTCAAGCGCGTGCACGCTCGCATGCTCGAGCTCGTAGGGCGGCCGCCCTTCACGCTGCGTCTCGGCAACCGCAAGGCCGAGGCCGCGAGCTACGAGGAACTGCGCGTGCAGATCGTCGAGCTCACCAAAGAGGGGATGCAACTCCAGCGCTTCAAGGGCCTCGGCGAGATGAACCCGGACCAGCTCTGGGAGACCACCATGAACCCCATGACGCGCACACTGATGCTCGTCTCCATGGAGGATGCCCAGGCCGCCGACGAGGTCTTCACGATGCTGATGGGCGACAAGGTCGAGCCGCGTCGCGCGTTCATCGAGAAGAACGCGAAGGAGGTGCGGTTCCTCGATGTCTGATCATCTGCAGACGCTCGAAGGCAAGATCGAGCCTGTCGAGCTCGAAGACGAGATGCGCTCGTCGTTCATCGACTATGCGATGAGCGTCCTCACAGACCGCGCCCTCCCGGACGTGCGCGACGGTCTCAAGCCCAGCCAGCGCCGCATCCTGGTCGCGATGAACGACCTCGGCCTCGCTCCCAACAAGCAGCACCGCAAGTGCGCCAAGATCGCCGGCGACACTTCCGGCAACTACCACCCCCACGGCGAGGCCGTGATCTACCCCACCCTGGTGCGCATGGCGCAGGACTTCAACATGCGCTACACGCTCGTCGACGGCCAGGGCAACTTCGGCTCCGTCGAAGGCGACTCCCCTGCAGCCATGCGCTACACCGAGGCGCGCTTCAGCAAGATCGCCGTCGAGATGCTGCGCGACATCGACGCCAACACCGTCGACTGGATGCCCAACTACGACGAGACGCGGCGCGAACCGCGCGTCCTGCCGAGCCGCATGCCCAACCTGCTGGTCAACGGCGCCGCGGGCATCGCCGTCGGCATGGCGACCAACATCCCGCCGCACAACCTTGGCGAGGTCGTCGACGCCATCATGCACCTTGTCGACAACCCCGACGCCGACGCCGACCAGCTGATGGCGTTCATCAAGGGCCCGGACTTCCCGACCGGCGGCGTCATCCTCGGCACCGGCGGCTACAAGGAGGCGTACCGCACTGGCCGCGGACGCGTCCGCGTCCGCGCCAAGGCGCACACGGAGCAGCTCAAGGGCAATCGCAGCGCCATCGTCGTCACCGAGCTGCCCTACCAGGTCAACCGCGCGGCGCTCATCGACAACATCGTCGACCTCGTCAAGACCAAGAAGATCACCGAGATCAGCGACCTGCGCAACGAGTCCGACCGCTCCGGCATGCGCCTGGTCATCGAGCTCAAGCGCGAGGCCATCCCGATGGTCGTGCTCAACAAGCTCTACAAGCACACACAGATGCAGACCACCTTCGGGATCATCAACATCGCCCTGGTCGGCGGGGTGCCACGCACGCTCACGCTGCCCGAGATGCTCCAGGCGTACATCGCCTTCCAAAAAGAGATCGTCATCCGGCGCACCAAGTTCGAGCTCGACAAGGCCGAGACGAGGGCCCATATCCTCGAGGGCCTCCTGGTGGCGCTGGACAACCTGGACCAGATCATCAGCATCATCCGCAAGGCACCCGACGGGGACACGGCGCGCGAATCGCTCATGGACACGTTCGAGCTCACCCGGCCGCAGGCGCAGGCGATCCTGGACCTGCGGCTCCAGAAGCTCACCGGGCTCGAGCGCGACAAGGTCAAAGAAGAGCATGCCGGTCTCCTCGCCCGCATCAAGGAGCTGCGCGAGCTGCTCGGCGACGAGGGCGCGGTGCTCGGCGTCATCAAGGGCGAGCTCACCGAGATCAAGCGCCTCTACAACGACGACCGTCGCACCGAGATCGTGCCCGACGAGGGCGAGATCGACCTCGAGGAC
Organism: uncultured Thermoleophilia bacterium; assembly: GCA_963829205.1. Lineage (GTDB taxonomy): Bacteria > Actinomycetota > Thermoleophilia > UBA2241 > UBA2241 > CAIXSE01. Next base: position 860,192 of record CAWHHT010000012.1, on the reverse strand, counting down.
CTCATCGCCGAAGAGCAGATGGCCATCACGATCACCAAGACGGGCTACGTGAAGCGCATCCCCGTCGCCACCTACCGCCAGCAGAAGCGCGGCGGCATCGGTGTCGCCGGCATGGACCTCAAGGACGAGGACGAGGTCGAGCACCTCTTCATCACGAGCACCCACAACTTCCTGCTCTTCTTCACCAGCGTCGGCAAGGTGTACCGGCTCAAGGTGCACGAGCTGCCGCTGGCCGGGCGCAACGCCAAGGGCAAGCACATCGTCAACCTCCTGCCCCTGCGCCAGGACGAGAAGATCTGCGCGGTCATCAACACGCGCGACTTCGACGTCGCGGAGGGCAAGTACCTCGACCTTCGGGACGAAGCAGGGCATCGTGAAGAAGACTCTCTTCGGCAGCTACAACACGCCTCGCAAGAGCGATGGCATCATCGCCATCGACATCCGCGAGGGGGACGAGCTGCTGGCCGTGCGCCACACCTCGGGCGACGACGACCTGATGATGATCAGCCGTCTCGGCCAGGCCATCCGCTTCAACGAGGCGGACGTGCGGGCCACCGGCCGAGGTACGTCCGGCGTCAGGGGGATGAAGCTTCGCAAGGGCGACGAGGTCATCAGCATGGACGTCGCCCGCGACGACAGCGACCTCTTCGTGATCACCGAGAACGGATACGGCAAGCGCACGCTGATGAGCGAGTACCACGTGCAGGGACGTGGCGGCCAGGGCGTGCGCACCGTCCAGCTCACCGACCGCAAGGGATACCTCGCGGGGGTCAAGGTGGTCCGCGACAATCACGAGATCGTGCTGCAGAGCCGAGACGGGGTCGTGATCCGCATGCGGGCCGACCAGATCCAGCGCTACGGCCGCACCACGCAGGGCGTCAAGGTGATGAACATGCGCGAGGGCGACGTCGTGAGCGCCATCGCCCGGATGGTCGTCAGCGAGAGCGGCGCCACCGACGAGGAGATCGACGCGGACTGATTTGCGCCGTAGGCTCGGCGGCGCGGCACCATCAGGCGCGTCGCACTCTGGTGAGAGCACTGAAATGGGCCCGCGCGGCAGACGCCGCGCGGGCCCATCTTCGTTGTCTCGTGTCCTCGCCCGTCGGGTCAGGCGTCGCAGCGCGTGCGGACAGCTCGCCTAGGCGACGGCCGCGGCCAGGGCCGGCGCGTGCAGCAGGCCAGCCGCCTTGACGGCGAGGCCTGCACGCGTGAGCTCCGCGGCCGTGTGGTTCACGGCGGCGTGCTTGTCGAGGTAGTTCTGCTCGAGGGCCGGCATGAGGCCCTCACGCTCGGCCTGCTCCTTGGGGAGGAAGTAGTCGAGGATGTCGCTGGGGTGCTCGCGCAGAGCTTCGACGGAGGGGTCGCCTCCCTCGTGCTTGGCCGAGATGTTGGGGACGGCCGCGGCCGCGGCCACGATGTCTGCGCGGCGGTCGTAGGGTTGCCGCACGATGGACTTGGCGGTCTCCGTGACGTGATGCTCGAAACGGACGTCGTCCTCGAAGCCCAGACCGCGGCGCACGTCGGCGTCCGCCAGGAGCGTCGGAACGTCGACTGAGTTGGAGAGGTTGAGGCCGGCCATACTTGTCGAACCGTCGTCGGCGGCGAGCAGGCGCGCTCCCAGAAGGAGCCACAGCACGGACCAGGCGTTGTCGACACCCATGAAGACCGAGACCTTGAACTCGTTCTCGATCCCGAGCCGGTGCATCAGAAGAGAGATAAGGATCGTCCCGCTGTTCACGTTGAGCGCCTGGCGGATGCCGTACTTTGTAAGGACGCCGAGATACTCGTCCGCCCACTTCAGCGGGTAGTCGTTGGGCTGGCCGATGCCGCCGAAGTAGCCGGTGATCGTGTCCGGGCCGCCGAGGTGGACGTTGCTGCCATCGATGCCGCGCGTGTCCAGCGTCTCGACGTGCGTGGCGCCGATGATCTGCATCGCTGCCGCCACCGCGAGGATGTCCTCGCCCGGCGCCGTCTGCTCGGCCATGCTGCGGACGCGGATGTAGCGCGCCGGCATGAGCTCACGACGCTTGATCGCCTCGCGGGCCTCGGCGATCAGCCAGGGGAAGTACTGCAGCGCGCTGATCTCGAGGGTGACGGCGTTCTGCTCGTTGAAGGCCATCGTGTCGGCGCCGGCGCCGAGGATGCTGCGCCGGTACTCCGGCAGTGTCACAAAGGCCGCTGAGTCGCGCTGCTCGGCAAGCCAGTCGAGGCCGGAGAGGAACGGGGAGCGCTCCCCGCGCAAGTACGCAAGCCGCGTCTCGAGCCGGCCGGCCTCATCGGCCTCGCGGTTGATGGCGTCGACGCCGCCGTACTTGTCGATGAGGTCGAACAGTCCGTCCATCAAGCGGTTGTCGGGGCTCGTCAGGAAGTCGCTGACGGCCGCCATGTCCTGCGGGCGGATCCTGAGCTGCTCGCGCATCGTCTCGCGGTGGGTCATGATGTGCCTCCTTTGGCGCCCAGCTCGCGGGACCCCCGCGAAAGGGCGGTCACTCGTCGCTGGTGAAAACTGGCCAGCCCGCGTCCGCCTTGACCTCGGTCAGGACAAGGAGGGTCTCGAGCTTGGCCACGCCGGGGATGGCTGCGATGTCGGTCTTGATGAGCCGCCCGAGGTGCTCGAGGTCGCGGACGGCGACGTGGAGGAGATAGTCGAAGCGACCGGTGATGTGGTAGCAGGTGCGCACGCCCTCGACTCGGGCGATGCCGCGCTCGAAGTCCTCGATGTGCGAGCGGCTGTGGGCGTGGAGCTCGGCGGCGACGAAAGCTTGCATGCCGACGCCGAGTGCCTCCGGTGCGACGTCCGCGTGGTATCCGCGGAGCTGGCCGTCTCGCTCGAGCCGCCGCACGCGCTCGAGTGTCGCCGACGCCGACAGGCCGAGCCTCTCGGCGAGGTGGGCGTTGGTCTGCCGCCCGTCGTGCTGAAGAGCGGCGAGGATCTCGCGGTCGAGAGTGTCCAAGGAAGCCTCCGTAGTCCTGCGCTCCGCAGCCACTGTGGCCGCAGAACCTCCGCTGAGTCAATGATTCCGCAGGATATTCTGCGGTACACATCGAGGCAATCAGGAGGACGGCCGATGCTGACTCGTGTTGCCGCAGAATCTGCGGCGCGGTTGTGCGGGGCTCGGTGACTCCGGGCACCCATCGCCGGCGTCGTGGCGGCCGGCGCGTCGGGGGCGCGCCGACGGGCGCTCAGCGGCTCCCGGCGCCCTCGCCGAAGTGCTCGTTGGCGACGAAGTCCTCCACGGTGCGGCGGGAGGCGATCTCGCGCGCGCCGCTCTCGTCGATGAGGTAGGCGGCCGCCTCGGCGCGACCGTTGTAGGCGCTCATGCACTCGAGCGAGTACGCGCCGACGTCGAAGAAGGCGATGATGTCCCCGGCCTTGGTGCACGTCGGCAAGTAGCGGTAGTCGGAGCCGGGGTCGCCCGTGTAGACGTCGCCGCCGTCGCAGAGCGGGCCGCCGATGCGGAATGGCCGCACCGTCGGCTTGCTGCAGTGGTTGGCGACCACGGCGCGGAAGTACCAGTGGTAGCTGGAATGCTCAAGGATGGTGTTGAAGCCGGCGTCGATCATGAGCCAGTCTTCCCGCGAGACGCGCCCGTGAGCGGCCTCGACGAGCTTCGTCTTCTCGGCCTCGATGCGGCTGACGAGGATGGCGCTGTTGCCGGCGACGGCGCGCCCCGGCTCCAGATAGAGCTGGAGGTCCGGGCGCGCCGCCTCGACGCGCCGGCCGATCTCGCGCGCGTAGCCCTCGAGCGTGTGCGGCGCCTCGAAGTACGTGTCCGGCTCGTCCCCGGTGCGGTCGTAGTAGGGGATCGCGAAGCCGCCGCCGATGTTGAGGTGCTCGAGGCGGATGTCGTGCGCCGCTTCGATGCGCGCCAGGAGCGCCAGTGCGGCCTCGAGCGCCTCGATGTAGGGGTCGACGCGCGTGATCTGCGAGCCGATGTGGTAGTGCATGCCGACGAGCTCGATGTTCGGCAGCTGCGCGGCGAGCCCGAAGGCCCCCAGCGCTTCATTCACGTCGATGCCGGCTTTGGCGCCCTTGCTGGTGCGCAGGCCGGGGTGGGTCTCGCTGGCCACGTTGAGGTCGACCCTGAGCGCCACGCGGGCCTGCTTGCGGAGGTCGGCCGCCACGTCCGCGATGCGGCGCAGCTCGAAGACCGAGTCGACGACGAGCGCCTCGATCGGGTCCTCGAGCGCCGCGGCCACCTCGTCGCGCGTCTTGGCGACGCCGTTGAAGACGATCTGCCGCGGCCCGAAGCCCGCTTTGCGCGCCTTCCAGAGCTCGCCGCCGGAGTTCACCTCGACGTCGATGCCGGCCCGCCGCACGCGGTCGAGGAACCAGAGGTTCGAGCACGCTTTGCTGGCATAGAAGACGCGGGTCGACGGATGGTACTCGCGGAACGAGTCGCGCAGCGCCGCGATGTTGCGGTCCACCTGCGCGGCGCTGAAGAGGAAGAACGGCGTCGGCGTCGTCTCCGCCATGCCGGCCACGTCGACGCCATCGAACACCATCCCGCCGCGCTCGCATGTGATGACATCCTTCATCGGGGCGGCGAGGCGCGCGAAATCAACGCTGCACTGCGGTGCGTCGAGATCCATGCGCTGTCCTTACCCGCACCGCCCGCGGAGGATGCTTGGCGCCGCGACGCGCGCCTCGGGGCGTCCTCGCTGGGGGGCCGCGTCGGCCGGGGGCCTAGTGCGCGCCCGCCCGGCGCGCCCACCCCTCGAGATATGCCTTGATCGCCACGAACTGGCTCGCGCCATCGAGGCCGGCTTCCTCGAGCACCGTCTCGCCGCGGCCGCTGCCGAGATAGTGGCCTTTGCGGTACGGGTGCAGGGCGGCGTCGAGACCTTCCTGCGAGTGGATCCAGCGGTAGAGCGTCGGCAGGGTGAAGCCGGTGATGCCGAACGCCTCGCGGGCGCGCTCCTCGGGGAACAGGGCGAGACGCTCCTCATCCGGAAGCAGATCGAACAGCTCGGCGCTGGCGACGTAGTAGACCAGCGTGTCGACGCCAGCCTCCTCCAGTAGCGGCAGCGCCTCCTCGATGAAGGCGTAGGCGACGGCGCTCTCCTGCAGCACGACCGTGACGTCGGGAGCGTCGGCGGGCCGCCGCAGGACGTAGAGTCCGGCGGCGGCGGCCTCCGGCGGCGCAAGTCCCAGCGCTTCTCGGTCGAGCACGGTCTCGCTGGGGCGCGTGACGAAGGCGGAGATCACCGCCGGGCGGGCAGCGAGCGCCGTGGCCGTGAGCGGCCAGAGCTCCTGGGGGTCCCACGGAGTCAGCGAGATCGCCGTCCCCAGCGGGAAGTTCTGCTGCAGCAACTGCAGCGCCTGTGGGTCGGCATGCGTCGGCCCGTCTTCACCGGTCTTGAGGCCGGCGTGGCCGCAGACCAGGAGGAGCGGCCGGTAGGGTTCGCCGGACGCCGCGCGCCGCGCCTGCGCGCCGATGGCGTGCAGGCGAGCGGCGATGTGCCCGAGTGGGGCGAGGAAGGCGCCGTAGGACGAGCCTACGCCCAACGCGTGGCCGAAGGCGGAGATCCCGGAGAGGATGCCACACATCGCGTCCTCGCAGATGCCGCCGGTGGCGAGGAGGCGCGAGCCGGGGTTTGTCTCGGCGTTCCAGAACCCGGCGGGGAAACCGTCGCCGGCGATGCTCAGGCTCGTCGAGCCGAGCAGGTCGGCGGCGGCGGCGAGCAGGGCTCCGCCGGAGGCCTGGTTGAGGACGCGGAGGCTCCGGCCCAGCTCGCCGCGCAGCGTCGCGGACGAGCCGGCCGCGAGGCGCAGCTCGTCCGGGATGTGCGTGGCGCCCTCCGCCGCCGCCGCGTACACAGCGGCCACACGCGGCGCGTCCGCGCGCGGGCTGCGGCCGCGCGCGTCGAGTCGCTCTTGAGCCGCGCGCAGCCGCCCGGACAGAGCATCCACGGCCGGCCGGCTCTCGTCGATGACCGCACGTACGACGTCCAGCGCGGCCCAGAAGCATTCTTCGCGCACGGCGTCGCCGCGCTCGGTCTGCATGCAGCGCTGGTCGTCGGGCCGGCACGTCGGCAGCAAGGCGGCGCCGGTCTTCGTCAGTTCCGCGACCGCCTCATAGAACCCCTCCGAGCAGAGCTTGTGGCCGGCGCCGTGAGAGGCTTTGCCCTCGACGCCGTACTTCCAGCCTTTGATCGTGCGGTACACGATCGCCGTCGGCTGGCCGTTGTCGATCTTCAAGGCTTGCCGTTGGGCCGCGACCACCTGCTGGAAGTCGCGGCCGTCGGCCACCGAGATCACGTTCCAGTCGTGGAGGTAGAAGAGTTCGCGAGGGTCCCACTGGACGTAGTCGCCCGGAGTACCGCCGTCGCGGCAGACCTTCTCGCTGTCGATCGACGCCTGGTTCCAGTCGAGGTGCACGAGCACGTTGCCGAGTGAGGCCGTGCCGGCTGCCGCCAGCGCCTCGGCCACGCGGCCTGGCGTGAGGCCGCCCTCGCCCTCGACGATGTGCACGCGCGGAGCGTCCGCGCCGTAGTAGTCGCGGGCGCCGAAGGCGAGGCCGATGGAGCTGGCGAGGCCGACGCCGGAGGCTCCGGTCGAAAGGCGCACGAACGGGGTCGCCGGGGTCGGGTGCCCGTCGAGCGCGCGAGCGCGGAACGCCCGGAAGAGCGGCGCGTTGGTGATCGGGTTGCGGCGGAAGCCGAGCAGGTCCTCGAGGCGCAGGCGCCGCCGGTCGTCAGCCGGGAGAAGCCGATGTTCGCCGGCGCCGGCGTCAATCTCAGCGACACGAGCGATCTCATCACGCAGCGCCCAGAGCGCGTAGAGGCCCATCGCCTTGTGCCCGGCGGCGTAGGAGACGATGTCGGCGTCGTCGCGGTCCGGATCGGCGAGGTCGTAGTCGGCAGAGTCGAAGAGGACGGCCTCGACGAAGCGGCCCGACGAGATCGACCCGCCCGGGTGGCCCGACGTGGGGACGTAGTTGAACAACAGGGCGCAGAGCGAGCGGTAGATCAAGTCGAGCCTCTCGAAGTGGGCGAGGTCGGCCGACGAGATCGACCCACGATCGTCAGGCCGCGCGACTATCTCTTCGTACGTCGCGCGCCTGGGCCCGAACGTCAGTGCCATTTCCTCCGCTCCTCTCGTTAGCCGGCAGCCCGGCGCGTCAGATCAGCTCGTGCAGTCGCTCGACCAGCGGGTCGAACTCGGGACCCTTGAAGCAGTAGCCGAGCTCGGCGAACCGTGAGCGGAGCGCTTTGACGTCGCTCGCCACAGCGGCGCCGTTGTTGATGACGCCCGCCATCAGCGCGGCGACCTCGGCGAAGTCGCCCGGGCCCATGCCGAAACGGGTCATTTCCGCGACGCCGAGTCGGAGGGCGCCCGATGCGGTGAAGCCTTCTTCGTCGGGCGCCGCCTGGTAGTTGCAGATGATGCCGTTCTCTTCGAGCAGGCCCGCGACCTCGGGGCCCTTGCCATACCCGACGCGGAGGACGACCTGATGCGTCTCCGTGTAGTCCACGTCGGGGTCGCCGGCCACGTCCAGGCCCGCGTCCTTGAGCGCCACGGCGAAAGCCTTGGCGTTGCGGAGCACGGCCTGCTGGTACGCATCCTTGAAGTGGTTCATCTCGTAGGTCGCCATGAGCAGGCCCACGAGCGTGCCGAGGTGGTGGTTGCTCACCGAGCCAGGGAAGACGCGGCGCTCGATCGCCTCCCAGAGGTCATATCGCTCCTCGGGCTCCTCCCAGCGGGCGCCGATGATGCCGCGCTGCGTGCCGAAGAACGTCTTGTGCGTCGATCCCGTCACGATGTCTGCGCCCTCGGTGAAGGGCTGCTGGAAGTGCGGGCCGACGAGACCGAGCACGTGCGCCATGTCGTACATGAGAACGGCGCCGACTCCGGCCTCGTCGAGGAACGTGCGTACCTCGTACACCGGTTCGGGGTGCAGGACCATGCTCTTGCCGAGGATGATCAGCTCTGGGCGCTCCTTCTCGATGAGGTCCAGGAGCGCCGGCACGTCCGCCTTGTACGGGTTCTCCGCCAGCACCGGGATGTCGACCACGGCGGGCATCTCGGTGCGCGGGTCGCGGGCCACGTAGTCGCGCAGGGCGCCCATGGGCTGCGCGCTCAAGTGGCCGCCGCGCGCGATGTGGTTGTTGAGCACCTTGCCGATGCGGCGTGGCTCGACCTTGCGGTCGGCGCGATTGAGATAGTCCACGAGCGCGCTGAACACGGCGGTGTTGGCCATCTGGCCGCTGACGACGCGCGTCTCCACCTCGGGGCAGCCGAGGTATACGCGTAGCTCGTTCACCAGGAGGCGTTCGACCTCGTGGATGAACCCGGTCCCCTGATAGTAGAAGACTTCGAGGTCGTAGAAGGCCTCGGTCTTCTTGTGCTCCGCGTAGCGGAACGCCGGATCGGTGACCGAGAGCAGGCGGGCCATCGGCGATACCGTCATCTCACTTGGGATCAGGTCGATGCACTCGTCCTGGCGCCAGTGGTGGTTCTCGATGGCGCCGGCGAGCAGCCGCAGCGCCTTCTCGCCGGCTTCGCCGCCCTGGAGCTCGGTGAGCTGCGGCGTGTGGTCCCAGACGATCGCGCGTGCACACGGCGGCGCATCGCTACGCAGGTGGTAGGGGACGACGATCCCCGGCACGCGTTTGCCGCGCACGTCTATCTCCACCTCGTCGTCCTCGATGATGCGGCTGTCGACGTAGGCTAGAGCGATCGAACGCAGCGCGTGGTCTTCGGTCGATGTGGAACAGAGACCCTCGCCCTCGACGCCCCAGTACGGCACCATCGTCCCGCTCGTCACCCAGCCCGCCTGCTCGCCGTCGCGGAAGACCGGCGCGCCTTCGCGGGCGATGCCGCGGCCGGTGACGGCGACCGGCCACGTAAGCTTCGGCAGGTCACGGAGGAGCGAGTAGTCGCGTTTGAGGATCAGCCCGTGGGCGGCGTGCTGGCGTTCGAGCGACGGGCGGCCGACGTACTCACCCTTGCGCGGCGAGAAGCTGACCGCGAACGTCGCCAGCGGGCAGCTCATGATGGGGATCTCCCTGCCGTCCGGATCGAGGCCGAGCTCGTGCCCGTAGAGCGGCAGCCCGGCTTCGAGACGCAGAGTGTCGCGGGCGCCGAGGCCAACGGGCGCGGCGCCCGCGCTCACAAGCGCGTCCCACAGGGCCGGGCCGTGCTCGGTGGCGACGAACAGCTCGAAGCAGAGCGGCTCACCGGTGTAGCCGGTCCGGCCGATGCGCGTCTCGATATGGAGCGGCCGCCCACCGTCCGGATCGGGCAGCGCCAGCGTGGCGATGCTGAGCTCGTTGCGGAACGGGTCCGGGAGTGCGCCGGTCTCGATGAGCCCGGCCAGGACATCCCTGCTCGAGCGGCCCTGCAGCGCAAGCATCGCGATCTCGCCGGTCTCGTCGGTGAGCTCGACGTCGGGGAAGCCCGCGAGATGGTCCTCGAAGTGCTCCCAGTCCTTGATGCGGTTGGCCGCGTTGACGACGAGCAGGTACTCGTCCTCGTGGAACCGGTACAGGTAGGCGTCGTCCACGGCCCCGCCGGTCGCGGTGGGGACGATCGTGTACTGGGCCTGGAGCGGGTCGAGCGCTTCGGCGTTGTTGGTCAGCACATGTTGCAGGAACGGCAGGGCGCCCGGGCCGCGCAGCGTGAAGCGGCCCATGTGCGACACGTCAAAGAGCCCTGCGCCGCCGCGCGTCGCCAGGTGTTCTGCGATGATGCCGGCCGGGTACTGCACCGGCATCTCCCAGCCGCCGAAGTCGACCATCTTCGCGCCGAGCGCGACGTGGCGACTGAAGAACGGTGTCCTGTTGAGCTCGCTCGCTGGCTTCGCCGTCTCGCTCATGTCTGCGCCCACTCCTTCAGCTTGCCGAGGCCCTCGCGGATCTCGTCGACAGGGATGCCCGAGTAGGCGAAGCGGACATAGGACTGCTCTTCGCCGGGGAGCGCGCGGCCGAAGTGCAGACGGGTGCAGAAGCTCACGCCGGTCTGCTCGAGTGCCGCGCGTCGCAGCTCGTCGTAGGTAGTCAGGCCCTTGCGCTCCATGAGGCCGGTCACGTTGGGGAACAGATAGAAGGTCGCCTCCGGCCGGAAGCAGCTGACTCCGGGGACGTCGTTGAGCAGATCGACGCACGCATCGCGGCGCTCTCGGAGGACGCTCACGATCTCACGCGGGCCGCTCGGGTCGCCGGTGAGCCCTTCGAGTGCCCCGTACTGGACGAAGTGGTTGGAGCAGCTCTCGTCGTTGACGTTGAGCTTGGCGATCACGTCGACGATCTCCGCGGGCCCGATGGCGGCGCCGAGCCGCCAGCCGGTCATCGCGAACTTCTTGCTGAACGTGTAGAGGATGACGGTCCGTTCGGCCAGGCCTGGGAGTGAGGCGATCGATCGGCTGGCGCCGGAGTAGCGGATGTCCCAGTAGGCCTCGTCGCTGAGCACGGTGAGGTCGTGCCGCAGTGCGAACTCGGCCACGCGCTCCAGCTCCTCGGGCGAACTCTCGGCGCCGGTGGGGTTCTGCAGATTGTTGAAGATGAGCAGGCGCGTGGCCGGGGTGACCAGCCGCTCCAGCGCCTCGAGATCCAGCTCGAAGTTCCCGGCGCCCTCGACGTAGCCATAGGGCTGGGCGACGCCGCCGTGGAACTCGATCTGGCTCTCGTAGATCGGATAGCCCGGGTTGGGATACAGGACGCCGTCACCCGGGTTCATCAGCGCGAGGATGAACTTGCCGATGACCGGCTTGCCTCCGGGTTCGACAACGACGTTCTCCAGGCCCAGCTCGAGCCTGTGCGAGGCGGCGAGGTCGGCAGCTAGCGCCTCGCGCAGCGCGGGGATCCCGGCGTTGGGGCAGTACCCGGTCCTGCCGTCGGCGATCGCTTTCTCGGTCGCGGCCACGATGTTGGCCGGCGTGGGCAGATCCATGTCGCCGAGGTGGAACGGGTAGACCTTGTGCCCCCGGCCCGCCCACTCGGCGGCCTCGGCGGAGACTGCGAAAGCGGTCTCGGTACCCAAGCGTCTGACTCGGTCGGCGATCACGCGTTGACGTTCGGCGGCCATTGTCACCCCTTAAACGTCAAAGGACAGAGCGATGTCGCCATCACCCTGTCCGCAGCGGCCGTGATTCACGCCCGTTTGCTCCAGGGGCCCGTCCGGTCGCGCTCCGGTTGCCTGAGAGTTTCGGCGGCGCGTCCTGCGCCCACCTTGCCCCTTCGGCGTCCGCAGCCGTGGTGTCGGTGCGGACTCTCACGCGGCCCTCTGCCGGGCGTCCTTGGTTCCCCAGCAGGGTAGCACCGGCCCATCCGAGTCGCAACGCAGGCGTCGGTTCGCACTTGCCCGCCACGGGCGGCGGAGTACTATGGAAGACAGAGCGCTCCGCTGTCTGGGGCCGGACAAAGGAGTCAAGATGACCGCGCTGCTCCATCTTCTCGCCGACGACGCAAACGCCGGAGCCATGCGCTGGCTGCAGGATGTGATGTCGTCGTGGCCGGCCCAGCTCCTGATCGTCGTGCTCTACTTGGGACTCGCCATTCTGGCCTACGCCCGCGTTTCACGCGATTGGAAGGACGTAGGTGGCCCGCGTAACCGCTACTTCCTTGGCGCCGTGATCGCCCTCGGCGTCTTCGTGATCCTCCAGTTCGTCCTCGGGAGCTCGGTTCTCGGCCTCGTTCGGTGGCCGACCTGGCTCTACTGGATCGAGTTCGTCTTCTTCTTCGCGCTCTGGCTCTACTACTTCGTCCGCTTCATGACGCGGCAGCGCAGGGGGCCCGGCGACGACGAGACGCGTCGGCGCGGCGCCGCCCTCGAAGGGGTCATCGCGCCCATGGGCGACGAAGCGCATCACTCGACGGGCGCCTGACTGGCACTACTCGCTGCTTCGCTGCGCAGCCCGCCGGCCCGCCTCGACCAGTCCGCCCCGAGTGGCCCGCCCGCCCGGGCTTCGGTAGACTCCACACCCGTGAGCGACGCCGCCGACATGCAGCAGGACGCCGAGGCCCCCAGGCCTGAGCGGCGGCCGCGTGTCTTCAGCGGCATCCAGCCCTCGGGCACGCTCCACCTCGGCAACTACCTCGGCGCCGTCCGCAACTGGGTGGAGATGCAGGAGACGCACGACTGCGTCTACTGCGCCGTCGACCTGCACGCCATCACCGTGCGGCAGGTCCGGGCCGAGCTCCGGCGCAACACGATCGACCTTGTCAACCTGTTCCTCGCGTCGGGCGTCGACCCGGAGCGCTCCATCGTGTTCGTCCAGAGCCACATCCCGGCGCACACCGAGCTGATGTGGATCCTCAACACGATCACCTACATGGGTGAGCTGCGACGCATGACGCAGTTCAAGGACAAGACAGCCGGAGCCGAGGGCGAGAGCGTCGCGGTCGGGATCTTCGACTACCCAGTGCTCATGGCCGCCGACATCCTGCTCTACCGCGCCGACGCCGTGCCGGTGGGCGAGGATCAGAAGCAGCATGTGGAACTCACCCGCGACGTAGCCGAGCGCTTCAACAACGCCTTCGGCAAGGCCCTCGTGGTACCCGAGCCGATCATCCGCGAAGGCGGCGCTCGGGTCATGAGCCTGGACGATCCGACGAAGAAGATGAGCAAGAGCGCAGGCTCGGAGAACAGCTACATCGCAGTCATGGACCCGCCCGACGTCATCCGCCGCAAGATCAAGCGGGCGGTCACCGACTCGGGCACCGAGGTCCTCGGTGGGCCTGAGAAGCCTGCGCTCACCAATCTGCTCGACATCTACAGCGCGCTTTCGGGCGAGCCCGTGGCCGACATCGAACGTCGCTACGAGGGCAAGGGGTACGCCGACTTCAAGGCCGACCTCGGCGACGTGGTGGTCGGCGCGCTTGCGCCGATCCAGGCGCGGATCAGGGAGCTCGAGGCCGACAAGGCCTATACGCTCGGCGTGCTCAAGGCCGGCGCGGAGCGCGCCGAGGCCATCGCCGAGCGCACGCTCGCCAAGGTGCGCGAGCGCGTCGGGCTGGTCGCTCGACCCTAGACTCCGGGTGGCACAGCTCCGCTAGGCGTGCGGGAGGCCGGCGGCTCTGCGGAAGCTTGGGTAGTCCCAGCGCGTGTAGAGGTCGTACAGGAGCGGTTGCGGCGAGACATGCAGTGAGTAGTTGCGCTCCGCCGGCAGTTCGCGCACCGGCTCTGTCCCCCATGTGCGCTGAAGGCGGCTCGCGGTGGCCAGCACGCCGAGAGACGGCCACTGGCTGGAGTCGGCGCGCACGAGCGCGCGACGCAGAGCCAGCGCGCTCGCTTCCAGGCGCGGTTCGACAGGCCGAAACGGAGTCTTGACCGCCAGCCCGCCGCGCCCGCGACGGTACAGACCGAATTCGAAGAAGCGGGGGACGGGGTTCGGGCCTTGCGCGGCGCCAGGGACTGCCTCAGGGGTGAACTGAGAGGCGCCCGCCAGCCCGCCGTCCGCTCCGCCGCCACCCGCCGCCCCGTCACCGCCTGCTGCCCTGCCGCCCGCCGCCCGCTCCCGTAGCCGCGCCGCGACGAGGTTCATCGCGTCATGGTCGGGGTGGCCGCCCTCCCATGCCGTGACGTAGACCTCGTCCACATCGTCCATGAGGTCAGCGGCTTCGCATTCCAGGCGGCCGAGGTTCTCCACAGCGTGCTGGTCGGGCAGGCCGATCAGGCGGACGTCCTGATCGGGAAGCGCGAGGAGACGCTGCACCCTGCGGCCCTCGACGAGACGGCGAGCCGCGGGCGCGAGCCCGCCCGCGGTGGCCCAGAGGAGCTTGATGCGGCGTCCCTCGGTCAGTGCCCGCGCGAGCAGACCCGCGCAGAAGACCTCGTCGTCGTGGTGAGCGAGCAGGAAGAGCGCGGCGGAGGGACCGGAGCCGCGCCTGGCTCCCCCCTGCCCGCTCACGCGCGCCTCACCAGCGCACGTCCGCGTAGACGTCTTTGAAGTGCGCAAAGGCCTTCCGCCAGGTGCGGCCCTCGGCGCTGACGCGCGCGGCGGCGCCCATGCGCGCGCGCAATTCCGGATCGTCGAGGAGCGTCTCGATGGCCTCCCGCATGCCGTCCACGTTGCCCGGGCTGACGGTGAGTGCGGTCTGGCCGGGAACGACGGCTTCGCTGGGTATGGATCCGGCGGTGACGACCGTGGGGAGTCCGGACATCGCCGCTTCGAGCACGACTTGGCCGAAAGTCTCAGCGGCGCCGGGGAACACGAACACGTCCGACGACGCGTAGATGCGCGCCAGCTCTTCGCCGGAGCGGAAGCCGAGGAAGGTCGCATCCGGGGCGAGCTCCTCGAGCGTCTTGCGGTAGGGCCCGTCTCCGACGATGACGAGCCGTACGTCGTCGCGACGCTCGCGCAGCGCCGCGAAGGTGGTGGCGAGCAGCTCGAGGTTCTTCTCGGCCGAGACGCGCCCGACCCAGAGGATCACGTACCCCTCGCCGGCGAGCTCGTGGTGCAGGCCTGCGTCACGCCGGCCGGGCGAAAACGCGTCGGCGTCGACGGCTTGATCGAGCGGCTCGAAGCGCACCCCGAGCCCGCGTGCCGCGAGTTCACGCTCCACTCCGCGCGAGGGCGTGAAGACCGCCTCGCAGCTCCGGTAGAACCAGCGCATGTAGTTCCAGAGGACCTCTTCGAGCAGGTGGTCGCCGGTAAGGAAGTAGCCCAGCCGGGGCACATCCGTGTGGTACGTGCCGATCAGCGGCAGGTCAAGTGCGCGGGCGAGGACCGACGCGGCGAGGCCGACGGGGCCCGGCGTGGCGGCATGGATGACCTCGATCCGTTCGTTCTCGCACCACGCCAGCATCTCGAGAAGCGGCGGGATGTCGAGCGGGAAGTCGCTGTAGACGTCGAGGTTGATGCGCTCCAACGCCGCGAACTGCTCGTGGCCCGGGCTCCCGGCGCGTTTCTCACCGCAGGAGACGATGGTGAGCGGGTAACCCTCCTGGCGCGCTTCCGCGTTGATCGCTTGGAGGACCGTGGCGACTCCGTTGAGATCGAGGTACGTATCCGTGAACATGGCCACGCGCGGGACGCCCGGCGCCGGGCTCTGCGGCAGGAGTCCCGCTTCCGCGAGCGTGTTGGCGAGTCGAGAAGCGTGGCGTTCCTCGCGGGCGCGGAACGCCGCGGCGATGAAGTAGGGCGCCAGGAGGACCTGGACGCCGGCGAGCTCCCGGAGCTCGTCGCCGGCGCTGCCGTCGTCCTTCGCCACGGCCTCCCGCAGGGCGTCGAAGTGCTCGACCGTCGAGCGCTTCCAGGTCTCATCGATGATCTCGGCGAGCCGGCGGTAGCGCTGGGGACCTTCGCCGAGACCCCCCTGCTTGAGGGCGTCGGCGATCTCGGACACAGCCGTCGTCCGCCACGGCCGCCGACCGCCGGCGCTCGGGCGCCGCGCGGTGACGCCGAGCGCGCGGCCGAGGAGCTTCTGGCTGAGTGGCGAGCGCAGCAGCCACGTCGGCGGCTCCGGCCCCAGGACGTTGTCGAGGAACCACGCCGTCAGGCGTCCGCCGGGCCCGCTCATGCTCTCGGAGGCGAGACCGACCAGGGTGCGCGCCGTTTTGGCGGTCGTGGCGATCTCGCCGCGCGGTTGGGTGGCGCCGTTCCGCAACCCCGCGAGGATGTCGCCGTCCTCCGTCTCGACCTCCGTGAACGTCGCGCCGACGTCGAGGCCGCTGAGGTCGTTGGAGCCGGCGAACCCTCCCATCGGCGTCGACGCAGGCTCGATCTGGTATTTCTCGGCCAGACGGCTCAGAGTCGAGGCGCGCGTCTCCGTCAGCCGGATGGCAAGGTCGTTCGCAGCCTGGTGTGTGGCGCCGTCGCGGACCTCCCAAAGCGAGAAGAGCAACAGCAACTGCTCGAACTGATCGGGACGCAAGTCGCTCGAGCGGAGGGAGATGGGCTGCGCCAGCCCGTGCGCGATCTCGCTCGCGCGGAGGTAGGCGACGAGTTCGTGCACGTTGAAACGCAGCGCCTGTATCCCGGCGTGATGCTCTTCAGTCAGGCCCCAGACGAGCACCTGCACGGAATGCGCCTCTGATGGGAAGAAGGCGGTCACCTCTTCGCCCAGCAGGAAGTCGTTGTGGTGCGCGAGTCGCAGCCCGCCCTCGATGGTGTCACGGTCGGTCAGGGTCACGTGGGTCATGCCCTGGGACTTGGCGCGGCGGTAGATGTCCGCGGGGTCGCCGGTATGCTCTCCCACACGCAGCGTCCGAGCCATCCACATGTCGGTCGCGCCGCTGTAGCGGGAGTGGCAGTGCAGGTCGATCCGTGCCACGGTCTTCTCCATCACGCCCCTGACTCTACCCACGGCCCGATGCCTGAGCAACGCGGGTCCAGTGCGGTCGGCCTGGCGGACCACAGGCCGGAGGCCGCTCTCTGTTCGCCCGGCTACGGGCCGCACGATAGACTAGCGCGAGCAGCGCACCGCCAGGAGGCCCCATACATGATCTCCATCGAGACGATGAAGTACCGCACCGAGCGGATGATCGGCGAGGAGTTCCCGCTCGTCTTCTGGCGCGGGAAGGGTCGCATCGTCGGCTCGAGCGATCGCGGGCTCTCGCTCCTGGTGCGCGGCATGCGCGCTGACTTCACGTGGGATCGCCTCACGGTCACCTGGAGGCGATTCGTCGCCAACCATACGCTCACCGTCGACGAGCTGGGCGGCGGCCACGACGCAGTCGGCATCGTCAGCCTCTTCGCCCTCATGCAGGACGACGGCCTCGACGTCCTCGACGCCGACGGCCTGCTCGTCCTCAAGAAGCCCGAGGATACGCCGGTCCACCAGTACGCCGACATGAACCGCCCGACGTCCTGGGCGCCCTGGCGCCGCAAGATCCACGGCGACTGACCCCACTTCGCGCGGGGGAGGGAGGGCGTGCCCTGATCCACGTGACTCGAGATCAAAGCGTCTTCAGCCTCTCGTCTGAGGCGCCGCCAGTCGCACGGATCAAACCTGGCGAAGGTCTTGTGCTCGACACGGCGGACTGTTTCGGCGATCAAGTCCAGTCCGCGGCACACACGCCCGGCGCCATCGACTGGGACCACATCAACCCCGCCACTGGACCCGTGTTCGTCGAGGGCGCTGAGCCCGGCGACGTGCTCTCCGTGCTCATCGAGCGCGTCGACGTGGCCGACCGCGGCGTGATGGCGGTGAGCGATGACTTCGGCGTCCTTCGCGACCGCATCGAGGGCACGGTGTTCGCCATGGTCCCGATCGACGGTGGCACCGCCGAGGTGGCGGGCGCGAGGGTGCCCGTGCGTCCGATGATCGGCGTGATCGGCGTGGCGCCGCAAGGGGAGCCGGTGCCGTGTGGATCGCCCGGCTCGCACGGCGGCAACATGGACACGCGGCTGATCGGGCAGGGCGCGACGCTCTACCTGCCGGTGTTCGTGAGCGGTGCGCTTCTCGCGGCCGGCGACCTGCACGCGGCTATGGGTGACGGTGAGATCTGTGGCACCGGGATAGAGGTGGCCGGCAGCGTCCGGCTGCGCGTCGACGTCAGGCGCGACGTGCGGCTCGTCGATCCCGTCGTCGAGACCGCCGACGTCATCGCCACCATCGCCTCAGCAGCGACTTTGGACGAGGCGGCCGAGAGCGCTACGCGCGACATGGCGGATCTGCTCTCGCTGCGGCTGGGGCTCACGGACGGCGACGCCACCATGTTGATGAGTGCCGCCGGCCAGCTGCAGGTGTCACAGGTCGTGGACCCGCTGAAGACCGCGCGGTTCGCGATACCGAAGGAGATCCTCGCGCGGTTCGGTCGCGATCTGCTCTGATCGATCCGGCCCTACGCGCAGCAACAGGGGGGCGCTATGAATCCTGGGTACGGAGCCCAAGGTATGGTCGGCCGCTTGCGACGAGTCGTGATGCGGCGGCCCGGACCGGAGATGTCGGCGGCGGATCCTGCCGCCTGGCACTACGCGGGCGCGATCAACGTGGAGGAGGCGCGCGGCGCGCACGATGAGTTTGCGGACGCGTTGCGCGCCTGGGGCGTCGAGGTCCTCTATCACGACGAACCGCTGCCGGATCTCGCCGACAGCACGTTCGTGTTCGACCCAGCGCTCGTCACCGACCACGGCGCCATCCTGCTCAACATGGGCAAGCAGTCGCGGCGCGGGGAAGAAGAAGCTCTCGGCCGCTGCCTGCAGGCCTGCGGCGTGCCGATCCACGGTCGTCTGGCCGGCGAGGGCAGGGCCGAGGGCGGCGACACCATGTGGCTCGATCACGACACGCTCGCGGTGGGACGCGGGTTCCGCACGAACTCCGAGGGTGTGCGACAGCTGCGAGCTCTGCTCGAGCCGCTGGGCATCGCCGTCGTGGACTACGACTTGCCGTACTTCAGCGGACCAGAAGCCTGCCTCCATCTGCTCAGCCTCATCAGCCCGGTGGACGTGGACCTCGCCGTGGCGTACCCGCCCCTGATGCCGACCGCCTTCTGGATCGAGCTGCGACGGCGAGGGATGCGCCTGCTCGAGGTGCCCGAGGAGGAGTTCCTGCACACGCAGGCGACGAACATCCTCGCCGTGGACCGCCGTCGATGCATCATGCTCGACGGTAGCCCGGTGACGCGACAGCTCCTCGAAGAGGCCGACTGTGAGGTGGTCACGTTCCCCGGGGCGCCACTCTCGTTCAAGGCAGAGGGCGGCCCCACGTGCCTGACGCGCCCAGTCCTGCGCGACCCGGTCTGATCCCGAGGGGCTCCCTTGACCCACACACGATCTGACGATCGCTTCTCCGCGGCGGAAAGACGCGCCCTCGACGCTCTCGACGAGGACGGCCTGGTCGACCTGCTCAAACGCCTCGTGGCGATCCCGAGCGTGGACGGCGCTGAGACCGTCGCGCAACGCGCCGTCGCCGCGTGGCTCAAGGACGCTGGCCTCGAGACAGACGTCTGGCCCATCGATCTTGAGCAACTCGCCCTCCACCCGTTGTTCGGAGCGGAGGTCGAGCGCGACGACGCCCTCGGCGTCGTGGGCTGGACCGGCCAGCCGGCGAGCGAGCAGGCAGGCGGCCGCGATCTGATGCTGAACGGCCACATCGACGTCGTGCCGGCCGGCGACCTCGCGGCCTGGACCACGCCGCCGTGGGAACCGACGGTGAGAGACGGGCGGCTCTACGGCCGCGGCGCCGTCGACATGAAGGGCGGCCTCTGCTGCGCCCTCTTCGCCGCGAAGGCTATACACGATGCGGGCGTCGGCCTGCGCGGGCGCCTCTCAGTCGCCAGCGTCGTGGGTGAGGAGGACGGCGGCACCGGCACGCTGGCGACGCTGCTGCGCGGCCACACGGCTCACGGCGCCGTGGTCACCGAACCTACGATGCTGCGGGTCGTGGCCGCCCAGGCCGGCTCGCTGATGTTCCGGCTCGTGGTGCCGGGCGCCTCGGCACACGGCTGCGTGCGCGAAGAGGGCGTGAGTGCGGTCGAGAAGTTCCTGCCGCTCTTCGGCGCCCTGCGCGCCCTCGAGGCCGAGCGCTGCGGGGTGACGAGCGGCGAGACGCCGGTCGCCGGAGATCCGGGCGATCCGCTGTTCGCCGGCTATCGGTTGCCGTGGCCCATCGAGATCGGGACGCTGCGCGCCGGCGACTGGGCCTCCAGCGTGCCGGAGACGCTGATCGCGGAGGGCCGCTACGGCATCGCCATGGGCGAGGACCCGGCCCACGCCCGGCGGGCGTTCGAGGTGGCGATAGCGCGGGCCGCCGCCGCCGATCCCTGGCTCGCCGCGCATCCGCCGATGGTCGAATGGTGGGGCGGGCGCTTCGACCCCGCGCGGACCGACGTCCTGGATCCCCTAGTCGCCGTCACCGTGGACGCGGTCGACTCGATCACCGGCACGCCGCCGCCGATCGAGGGTGTCACCTACGGCGCCGACATGCGGCTGCTCGTCAACGCCGGTGGAATACCGACGGTGCTGTTCGGCCCAGGCGACGTGCGCGTCGCACACAGGCCGGACGAGTACGTGCCGCTCGGCGAGCTGCGCCTCGCCGCGCGGGCTCTCGTCCACATGGCGCTCCGCTTCTGCGGAGTCGAGGGGTAGGCTGGCGCTGTGAGTCCGTTTCGCGATGGAGCATCGATGACCGTTGCCGAAGGCTACGTCCTTCGTCACCCGGCGCCGGAGGAGGCGCCGGCCGTTCAGGCCGTTCTCGACGCCGCGGAGGCCTTTGACACCGGCGAGGACCGCGGCCACGTGGACGACGTGGCGACTGACTGGACGAGCCCGCGAAGCCGTATCGACGAGGATTGGTGGGTCGTGGTGGACCGGTCTGGTGGACTCGCGGGGGTCGGCTTTGTCGTGCCGGAGCTTGCCGGCGAGGTCGTGGCCGACCACTACGTCCATCCCGATCACCGCGGGCGTGGCCTGGGCGACCTCCTGCTCGACACCATCGAGATCCGCTTGGCGCAGTTGCCGTCGGTCACGCCCAAGGGCGATGAGCGGCATGTGCTGGCATGGTGCGAGGACTCAGACGTGGAGCGGCGCGCCTCGCTCGAGGGTCGCGGGTTCGCGCCCGTGCGACAGTACTTCGAGATGGCGCGCGATCTGGCGGCGGAACCCGGAGCGCCGGACTGGCCCCCGGGGATCGTCGCTCGCGGCTTCCGCCCCGGTCCCGACGATCGTGCGGTGTACGAGGCCGATCTCGACGCCTTCTCGGAGCACCACCTCTACGAAGCGCGCCCCTACGAGGAGTGGAGGCTGTTCCACGTCGACGCGCCCGACCACGACGTGACGCTCTGGTGGCTCGCCTGGGACGGGGATCAGCTCGCGGGCTACGTGATCCCGTTTGAGAAGGGCCTCGAAGCCGTCATCGGCGATCTGGCGGTGCGCAAGCCGTGGCGTGGACGAGGCATAGGGCACGCCCTCCTCCTCGCCGCCTTCGGGACGCTACGCGATCGGGGGGAGAAGGTGGTCCGGCTCTACGTCGACGCGCAGAATGTCACCGATGCCGTCGCCGTCTACGAGGCCGCCGGCATGCGCGTGGCGCGCCGCTTCGACGTCATGGCCAGGGCGCTCGGACGTGAGGGCGGTGCCACGGTGTGAGGCAAGTCCGGCCTGTTGCCAAGAAGAGAAGGGCCGGGGCGGCTTGCGCCGCCCCGGCCCTTCACGCTTCCCGGAAAGGCGGAAGCGTCTCAGGGGGCTTCGTGTGCCGCTCGCTAGTTGGCCGCGACGATGTCCTTGCGCGTGATCGGCATGTTGCGCACGCCGCACTCGGCGACGAAGGCGTCGCGCACGCTGCGCGGCAGCTCCTCAGGGCAGATCATGCCCTTGGTGGTGATCTTGCCCTCGACGATGAACTCGGCGTAGATGCTGGACGGGGTGCTGGTGCCGTAGCTCACGCAGGTGGCGCCGGGGATCTGGCCGCTCACCCATTTGATGTCCGGCGGGAAGATGTTGTAGCCGACGGTGGCCGGCTTGCCGTTCTTCTCGCCGATGCAGTCGACGGTGACCACGCCGAAGTCGGTGATCTCGCCGGCGAGAGAGAGCCTGGCGAGCTCTTCCGCCGGCGGGTTCGGAGCCAAGGTGGCGACATACACGTCGATGGGCCGGACCTTGGTGCCGTCCTTGAGCGTCACGTACTCCTTGCTCACCATGCCGGAGCTGACGAAGGCGAGGTCGGCATCGATGCCCTCTTCGTCGCCGCCCATCTTGAAGTCCACGTAGCGCAGACCCTTCTCGCCGAGCGCCTTGGGGAGCAGGCGCGGCAGTGTGCTGACCTCTTCGTGGTCGTGGCAGATGACCGTGCCGAGGCCGAAGGGCTCCGGGAACTCGTACTTCTCGCGGCGCCCGAAGATCTCGACGCGCTTGAACTCGCCGTCCTCGAAGAGCAGCGGCGGCTGCGAGCAGTCGGTGTAGTAGGTCTCCTGGCTCCAAACCTGGAGCGGCACGGGGCTATCGAAGACGGCGAAGTCCTTGATGCGGATCTCGAAGCATTTGTCGAGATCCTCGTACCCGTTGGCGGCGAAGGTGTTGGTGACCCCGGGATCCATGCCGGTGCTGAGAAGTGCAGTGAGACCGGCCTTCGCGAACTCTGGCGCGAGACTCATCTGGTCGAGGTAGGCCTCGTCGATCGTCTGCGTCTGCGTCTGACCCTGGGCCATGTCCTGGTAGGCGGCGCCGCACTTGAGGCACGCCTGCATGATGGACTTGTTGAACTGCGGGATCACGGCGTTGACGATGAGCTTGCAGCCCTCGCCGGCCTTGGCGATCGAATCCGAGTCGGCGGCGTTGATGAACACTGCCCTGGCCTTGCCGTTGCCGACCTGCCCGGCGACGAACTGCGCACGCTTCTCGTCGTAGTCGGCCACGACGATCTCGCTGACGGCGGGGTTGCGGCCGAGGTTCCAGGTGATGACCTGACCCTGCATGCCGGCGCCCACGATGAGGACTTTCATCTGCCCACTCCTTTCGTCCGCGCCTCGCGTGAGGCGGGAAGCCCATGGCTGTGGTGCTCGTTGTATCAGACGGAAGTCGCACGCACAAGCGCCCGGACGACGATAATCGCAGTATCCATCGAGGAATGGCACATATATCGTATCGTACTCGTCCCGTGGAGTGCACATTCGTCGTCAGCGGCGGCTGAAGGCGCGCCACTGTCTGCCGTTCGGGGGTCAGACTCGGCTTCGAGTGGTAGAACTAGGACGCAGCCGCCGGTGGACGAAGCGGCGGCAGGGTTCACGGAGAGGTGAGAGGACGGAGGCTCGGCTGTGCACGAACTGGGAATCACGCAGGGGATCATCGATCGTGCCCGCGAGGCGGCGCAGGCCAACGGCGGCCGCCGCGTGACGGACCTCTTTCTCGCCATGACTCCTGCAGCAGACTTCTCTCAGGACTCCATCGAGATGTACTTCGAGATGCTCGCCGGCGAGGACGACTTCTTCCGGGGGGCCGTGCTGCACTTCGACCATCAGTCGGTCGCCGCGACCTGCCTCAGCTGCAGCGACGAGTTCAGCACCGACGCCCCGCAGCCGATATGCCCGCAGTGCGGCTCGCGGCTGGTGCAGCTCGACCCCGACGCGCCGATGGTCGTCCTCACGGACGTCGGGATCGATGACGAAGGCTCTGACGCCGCCGCGGTGGAGGATCCGACAGGGACTGGGCGCGACTAGAGCGGCTTGCGCGCCAGCAGAAGAAACTGGCGCGCGAAGTAGTTGCGAAACACGTAGAGGGAAAGCACGAGCGAAAGCTTCCGTAGCGTCTCGTAGCGCGTGAAGTAGGGCCGCGCAGCGAGCACGTCGAGCCCCGTCTTCGTTGAGCAGACGCACCATGTCCCGGCGCGCGAAGAAGCGCAGATGCGTGCGATCGAAGATCCCGCTGTCCTTCTGCGGCCAACGGCCCGCCAGCAGATTGGCCATGACCCAGACGTGAGCCACGTTCGGGATGGACGCAAGCACGAGGCCTCCGGGCTTCAACGTCTGGAGGAGACGCAGCAGCGTCGCGTGAGGGTCCACCAGGTGTTCGATGACGTCGATGAGCAACAGAGCGTCGAAGGGTTCGCCGGAAAGCTCGCTGACGTCCACGGTGGCGAGATCGCCGACGATGACGCGGTCGAGCCTTGTTCCCGCATGCGCCGCCGCGTCCGGACTGAGCTCTATCCCCACGACCTCGCGAGCGCCGTGGTGTTTCATCATCGCCCCGTTGCCTCCTCCGGCGCAGCCCGCGTCGAGAATGCGCAGTCCCTGGGGATCGATGAGCTCCAGGAGTTCTGGCTTGGCGTCCGTGTAGTAGCCGGGCTTCACGCGCGCGCCGATCTCTCGCTGGTCTCTCTCGCAGCCAATCGTGACGTGTCTTGGCGCCGCGTCACGGCGACGAGGGTGGGACCGAGGCGGGCCGGCAGACGGCTGACGTCGAAGGCGGACACAGCGCGCATGCTATCACCGGGGGGAGCGTGGGCGGTGTGACGAAGTGGTGGAGCATAGCGGAATCGAACCGCTGACCTCCTGGGTGCGATCCAGGCGCTCTCCCAGCTGAGCTAATGCCCCACGCGGTCCCCTTCGGGGACTCCGTATTATGGGGCATTCCCCGACCAGCGGCAAGCCAGACGAGCCCGGCCCGGGCGTCGCGGCAGCCTTGGCTCTTTCGGCGCGCTCCACTTCCGAGCGTTCGGGCGCATGGCATAGACTGGGTGCGCCTTCAGCGACCCGTCAGGTGAGAACCGTGAAGATCACCGCCGTGCATGTCGAGACACTAGAGCTCCGCTACGCTGAGCAGTTCATCATCGCCTCATCGGCTCTGTCCGCCGGCCCGTGCGATCTCGTGCGCGTCGAGACCGACGAGGGGCTGGTCGGCCTCGGCGAGTCGTGCCCCGGATACGAGTTCACGGGGGAGACGCTGTGGACCGTTCAGGACGTGATCGGCGAGTACCTGGGGCCGTCCGTCCTGGGACGCGACCCGTTCGAGCTCGAAGCGATCCGCCGCGTGTGGGAGCGCGAGCTGTTCACGGTCGGCAACCAAGCGGCGCGTGCCGGCTTGGAGATGGCCCTGTGGGATCTCCAGGGAAAAGCGCTCGGGCGACCAGTCTACGACCTTCTCGGGGGGCGCTCGCGCGACGGGCTGGCGGAAGTCGTGGCCTTCGGCTGGGACACGCCGGAGGCGCTGGCGCGGAAGACGCGCGAGTTTCGCGCACACGGTGTCGGTACGTTCAAGATCAAGGTCGGCGACGCGCCCGAGCTCGACGAACAGCGCGTCGCCGCCGTCCGCGAAGCGGCCGGGCCGGGCGCGCGGATCACCGTCGACGCCAATCAAGGCTGGTGGGACGCGCACACCGCGATCCGTGCCATCAAGCTGCTCGAACCGCACGGCGTGGAATTCGTCGAGCAGCCGGTGCGCATGGACGACCTCGAAGGGGCCCGCTGGGTGCGCGACCGCGTCGACACGCCGATCGCGCTGGACGAGAGCATCAGGGGCCCGCGTGAGGCGCTTGCGGCCGCGCGGGCCGGCGCCTGCGACATCTTCGTCGTCAAGCTCATGAAGACCGGCGGGATCCTCGATGCGCTGAAGGTGAACGCCATCGCCGAGGCGGCCGGCATCACGATCATGATGGGCAACATGGGCGAGAGCAGCCTTGGTCTTTCGGCCCACTTTCACGTCAACGTGGCTCTCGCCAACGCCGTCCACTGCGACGCCGACCTCCCGTGGCGCGAGTACGGCCTGGAGCGCGATCTTGGGTCCGGCATCCGGGTCGAGATCCGCGACGGCGTTTCCACGGTCGTCGTGCCGGATGGCCCGGGGCTCGGCATAGCTCTCGACGAGGGAGCCGTGATGGCGCAGCGCGTGACACGGCGCTGGTGACGCGGTGGTGGACCGCGCCGAGCTGAGTCGATTGTGGCGTGCCGCCGAGGTCGGACCTTCGGCGGAGTCGTTCGGGTTCGGACTGCTCGGGCTGCGACGAGCGGATGACGCCGGTGCCCTCACGGGCTCCGCGCTCGTCGTTCTTGGTCTCGCGGCCGGCGGACGCGCCGACGGGCCGGCCGGCGTCCGGCTAGCGTCGGCCTACTATGCCGGCTGGCAACGAGCAGCCGATTCCGGCGTGGATCTGCGCGCCGTCGACTACGGTGACGTCGCGGTCGACGAAGATCTCACCGCGACGTTCGTGCGCGCCCACGAGCGTCTGGCGGACGTTCTGGCTTGCGGGGCCACGCCTCTGATCCTGGGAGGTGGCCCGGTCGTGAGCCTGCCGGTTCTGCAGGTACTGTCGGGCAAGCTTCGCGGCAGGCTCGGGATCATCGCCTTCACGCCGAGGTATGAGGTCGCACTCGAGCCCGCATATGCAGGCGGTTCCCGATGGGCCCGGGCCCTGGAACTTGGTGTCGTGGCTCCCGGCAACCTGACGCTGATAGGAGGGCGCGCCGCGCCTCCGGACGGACCGGCCCTGCAGGTGCTGGACGAACTCGGCGCACACACGTTCTCGATCGCCGACGTTGCGTCGGCCGGGATGACGACCGTGGCACAGGAGGCGATCGAGGCCGCGTCGGCCGGAACGGAGGCGGTGTACCTCTCCGTGGACCTCGACGTACTCGAAGGCGGCGCGGACCCTGTCGGGCTCACGAACCGGGAGCTCGTCGAGGGGGTGTCCGTGGCAGCAGGCGGTCTACTTGCCGCCGCCGACATCTGCGGCGACGGCCCTCCGGCCGGCGATCGCGGCGGGCCGCCCATGGCAGCGCGCGTCGCGGCCGAGATCGTCGCCGGCGTCGCCCGGCAGCGCTCCTGACCCGGCGTGGGACGCACGCATCATGCATTGCCCTTCGTGTGAGTCTACGAGGAGGACCACTTGACCGAGCCCGTCGTCAACACATTCAACGAGTGGGACCCGCTGGAGGAGATCGTCGTGGGCAGGGTCGACGAGCACTCGCTCGTGCCGCCTTGGGATGTCATCATGCCGGCAGTCGTCCATGACAAGACCCAGTGGGACTTCTTCAAGCGTCAGGGGGGTACGCCGTGGCCGACCGAGATGCTGAGGAAGGCCGAGCGCGATGTCGAAGGCTTCGTCGACCTTCTGGAGCAGGCGGGGGTGACCGTGCGGCGGCCGGAGCCGTACGCGTACGAACGGCCGCTGAGTACGCCGGACTGGGAGGTCGCGAGCAGCTGCTACGCGCTCATGCCGCGCGACGTCCTGCTCGTGATCGGCGACCAGATCATCGAGGCGCCGATGGGCTGGAGGAGCCGCTACGACGGAGCGTCTCGCGTACCGGGAGCTGTGCAAGCAGTACTTCCGCGACGGCGCCCGCTGGGTCGCCGCGCCGCCGCCACGCCTCTCGGATGAGAGCTACACGCCGGGGTTCCGCGCCCCGGAGGAAGACGAACCCCAGCGCTTTCTGCCCACCGAATACGAGCCGATGTTCGACGCCGCCGACGCCATCAAGTGCGGTCGCGACGTGTTCATCGCCCGGTCGAGCTGCTGCAACCGCTTCGGCATCGAGTGGCTGGGACGCCACCTGGGCGATGAGTACGCGGTCCACGAGGTCGAGATCCGCGACACGCATCCGATGCACATCGACGCTACCTTCTCGCCACTGGCGCCGGGCAAGCTTCTCGTCAATCCCGAGCGCGTCGTGGAGGTCCCCGCGATGTTCGCCGAGGCGGGCTGGGACATCCTCGTCTGCCCGGAGCCCGAGATGCCGGAGTCGCATCCCATGTACAACTGCAGCCGCTGGATCATGATGAACGTCGTGATGCTGGACGAGAAGCGCGTCGTCGTCTCGGCCGGCGAGAAGAGGTTCGTGAGGAAGCTCGCGGAATGGGGCTTCGAGCCTATCGAGTGCCCCTTCTGGGACTTCGAGACCATCGGCGGCGGTTTCCACTGCGCCACCGTCGACATCCGTCGCCGCGGTTCGCTGCAGTCATACTTCTGAGAGGTCGACGCCGACGGGCTGAGTTCCCGAGCGGCCTGGGGAGCTGGCACTAGACAATGCTCCCATGGAGCGGGCGGGTCCCGGCGCCGAAACTGGTACTGGAGCAAACGGACCCCTGGAAGGCTCTCATGACACGCGAGGAGAAGGAACAGGCAGCCGATGAGGTGCTCGCCCGGTACGAGCGGCTCGGTGCCACGATCGTAGGAGACGACGAAAGTCTCTGCCGCCTCCTCAGGACCCTGGAGTTCTCCGTCGCCGACAAGGACGTCGGCGAGTACCTCTGCTCCTTCCTCACCGCCTAGGCGGGTGCCGCCTGATCAGCGGCCCCGAGCGGTGAGATTGCAGGCCTGGCCCCGGCGGTCAGGCCCTGGCGCCGGATATCGGCTACGGGGACCGCCGGGGCCTTGCTCTGTCCGGGCCCGTTCTTCTAGGCCTGCCTCTGTCTCCCGAGCACGGTCGCGAAGGCCGCGGCCACTTGGCGATCCTCGCGCACGCTCGCGGAGCCCAGAAACTCGTCGAGTGCCTCGGCCTCTGACAGTTGCGGCCGGTATGGGCGTTGCAGCACGATGCTCTGGTAGGCGGCCGCGAGGACCACGATCCGCTCGGCGGGGCTGGTCGCGCCGGTCGGCGCCGTGGTCCCGACCGACCCGACCGCGCTCCTCACCTCGGCGGCGTCAAGGCCGAGCTCGCGTCCCACCTCGACGGCCAGATGCGCGACGGTCGAGGTGCGTCGCCCTTCGTAGGCATCGCGTGCCGCGACGAGCTCCGCCATCGCCGAGACGTAGTCCTGGCTCACCGAGGCGGCGCGCTCTGGTGTGTCGCTGCCGTGTTGAGCGGCGAACGTCATCACCTGGTCGCGCCCGCGGCGCTTGGCCAGATACATCGCCCAGTCGGCCTTGTCGATCAGTTCTTCCTTGAACGTCGCGTCGGCCGGGCAGGTCGCGATGCCGATGCTCACCGAGAGCCTCTCGGTCGCGGTGGTGGCGCTCATCGCAAGGATCCCGGCGCGGATCCGCTCGGCCACCTCCAGCGCGCCGTCCTCATCCGTTTCGAGAAGGATGGCGGCGAACTCCTCACCGCCGTAGCGAGCCGCAAGGTCGATGTGGCGTACCGAGCCCTCGATCACGCGCGCCACTGCGCGCAGCATCCCGTCGCCCGCACTATGCCCGTGCAGCTCATTGAAGGCGTGGAAGTTGTCGAGGTCGCAGAAGAGCACCGCCAAGCTGCCATCCTGGTCGGCGCACCGGTCGAGTTCCTCGCGGAGCCGCTCGTGGAAGTAGCGGTGGTTGTAGAGCCCAGTGAGGCCGTCGGTGATCGCCTCCACCTCGGCGCGGTCGATCGGTGCCGCCGAGGTCAACAGCGTGGCGAGCGTCTGGGTCACGGTGCTCTTGAGACCTTCGATCTCGGCGTCACCCTCAACCGCGGGAATGTGCGCGGTCACCGCCGCCGCCACACGCCCGTCGGAGTCGCGGAGCGGTGCCGAGGCGGTGATCCATACACCCGACTGGTCCACGAACAGCACGTTTGCCTCTGTCTCGCGATCGGCGAAGACCTCGGTCAGCTGGTCGTCCGCGACGATCTCGTCGCCGATGTGCGACTTGCTTGGGGAGGGGCGCGCTGAGTCACAGACCATGACGGTGCGCCTGCCGGCGCGCGCCGATGTCATGATGTAGCGCGACGCGGGGGTCCCGTCGTTCACGGCTCTGAGGGTCGCACAGATCTCGGCGAACTCCGGGCGCGCCTCATCGTCGCGTGAGCGCAGCAGAGCGTGGCGGCCGGGATCGATGCGCGCCGCTGCTGTCGCGGCGACGGCCGTCGCCGTGCGGCGGGCCTCCTTCATCCTCTCCAGGACGCGCACGAACGCCGCGACGATCGCCGGGTCGAACTGACTCCCGCGGCAGCGCTCGAACTCCGCGAGACATTCGCCGTACGACAGGCCCTGGCGGTACGGCCGGCGGAAGCTCATGGCGTCGTAGGAGTCGGCCACGCACATGGCGCGCGCGACGAGAGGGATGTCCCCGCCGGCAAGGCCGTCGGGGTATCCGGAGCCGTCCCAGCTTTCGTGGTGGTGCCGCACTCCCGCGACAAGGCTCTCGTCAAAGAGCGTCCCAATGATCTCCGCGCTGAACACCGGATGCTGGCGCATGAGCTCCCACTCGTGGGCGTTGAGGCCGCCCGGCTTGAGGAGCACGCGATCCGACACGCCGATCTTGCCGATGTCGTGCAGATAGGCGGCCTCCTCGACCGAGCGCAGGAGCTCGGGTTCCCAGCCGAGCTCTCGACCGAGCAGGACCATGTAGGCGGCCACGCGGGCCGCATGACCGAGCGTGTAGTAGTCCTTGGCATTCAGCGCGCTGGACAGCGCCTTGAGGTTGTTGAGATGCATGCGTTTGATGCCGGAGTAGAGTTCCGCGTTGTGGACCGCCAGCGACAGGTGGGCGCCGACCCGCTCGAGAAGGCGCCGGTCGACCGCGTCGAACGCGCCGGGGTGCGCGGATCCCAGGGAAAGGACCCCCGTCGTCGAGCCGGCGCTCGTCAGCGGGATAAGGATGGCGGTCGCGAGCTCGTCGAGACCGGGGAGCGAGAACCCCTTCGGCAGATCCTCGGGGAGGCTCAAGGTCACTATGCCGTCTGCCTCCAGTCGCGCGAGCAGAGCGCTGTGCGGGGGCAGGTCGACGTGCTCGGGCAGCGGCTGCGCGCGGCCCTCACTGGCGAAGACCACTTCGAGCTTGTCCCCTTCGCGCAGGAGGCCGATGAAGGCGCGCTCGAAGGGCGCGAAGGCGCGCAGCCTCTCGAGCGCGCCGGCGGCGATGTCCTGAAGGACAAGGCTGGTGCCGGTGGCGTGCGCGAGGTCGTTGAGCAGCTCGTTCTCGCGGTTGCGCAGCTGAAGATCATCGACAAGGTCGGCGTTCTCGATGGCGAGCGCCGCGACGCGGCTGACGGCGAAGATCGTGTCGACCTCATCTTGCGTCAGGGTGAGCGCGCCGCGATGTTCGAGGAGCTCCAGCACGCCGATGACCCTGTCCTTGGCGATCAACGGAACGGTGAGCTCGCCCGTCTCGCCCCAATGCTCCATCTCGGCTCGCTCGGCGGGGAGCAGCAGAGGGTCGTCCCGCGTGGGGACGAGAATGGGCCGCCGTTCAGCGACCGCTTTGGACGGCGCGGCCCAGGCGCTCAGCGGGAAGGACCGTCCCTCCCAGCCCTCGTCGATCTCACCGCCGGCGACGCTCACAAGGTTCACAAGCTCGTCGCCACGCAGGCGGTACACGTCGCACGCGGGGACGCCCGCGATGCTGCACAGCCTCGTGGCCGCGGAGCGCAGCACCTCGTCCAGATCGAGCAGCGAGGAAAGTTCGGAGCTGACGTCGTTGACCAGTGCCATGCGCTCCGCGCTGCGGTCCAGGCGGTCGTACACCGTCGCGTTGGCGAGTGCGTTCGCTGCCACCTGGGCGAGGCTCTGGAGCATGTCGAGGCCCTCGAACTCGCGCGCGTGGTCGTCGAAGACGCCCGCGATGCCGATGACCTGCCCGCGGCTCACAAGGGGCAACTCGATCTTCGAGAGGTTGCCCCAGCGCAACTCCTCCGCCCGCTCCCACTGCGAGATGCGCGTGTCGGTCGAAAGGTCTGTGATGACGACGGGCTCGTGCCGCGCGAGGGCTTCGCGAACGAGCGGGAGGTCCGCGAGCCCGTAGGTCGTGCCCACGAACTCCTCGTCCGCCGCGCCGTGGTCGATGCACGCGACGCAGCGCAGCAGTTCGCCCTCGACCACGTAGATGTCGCAGAGCGGCGCGGCGGCGGCGGCGCAGAGCCGCAGCCCGACGGTCTGCAGCACCTCGGAAAGCTCGAGGGTGCCGCCGAGTTCGATGCCGGACTCGACCAGCAGGTTCAATTGCCGGTTCGCCTTCTCGAGCCGGTCGACGAGGACCGCGTTCGCAAACGCGCCGGCGATGATCTGCGCGACGCTCGTCAGAAAACCGAGATGCTCGGCGTAGTCGCGCGGGCGTTCGTCGTAGACATCGAGGAGACCGACGACCTCTTCCGTCGCGCAAAGCGGCACGCAGATCTCGCTTTGGGAGCCGGACTCGCGGTACAGCTCGCGTTCGTAGTCGCTCAAGCGCGGGTCGTCGGGACTTTGGATCACGAGGGCCTCGCGACGCTCCATCGCGGCGATCGTGCTGGGGAAGAGATCGAGCGACAGCTCGTTGCGGGCGTAGTCGTCGAGGTAGGCGCCCGCGTCGTACGTCACAAGGCAGCGCAGCTTCCCTTCCGCCACGCGGAAGACCTGGCAGCCCTGTGCGCCGACGACGTCGACCACACGAGGCCCGACCGCGCGCACGAGTTCGTCGAGTCCGCCGGCGCCCGAGACCACCTTGCCGAGCTCGACGAGCTCCGCCAGCGCCGCGTTCCGCCGCTCGAGTTCGGAGACCAGCTGGGCGTTCTCGATCGCCCCGGCGGCCATCTGCCCGACGCTCTTGAGGAAATCGACGTACTCCCCGTAGTCTCGCGGTCGAGTGTCGAACACGTCGATCAGGCCGATCACGCGGTCACCGGAGCTGAGCGGGATGCAGAGCTCGCTCTGGAAGCCCCACGCCTCCATGTCCTCGCGCTCCTGTTGCGTGAGACGGGGATCGTCGAGGCTGGTCACCGTCATGATCTCGCCGCCACGCACGGCGAGCGCCGTAGCGGGGAACTTGTCGATGTCGAGTACGTGGCCGACGACGCTCTGGTCTAGTCCACGGAGATCTGCGCTGACCAGGCAGCGGAGCTGTTCGCCCTGCAGGGCGAAGATGTCGCAGTCGGCGGCCTCGATGGTCTGGCGGAGTCGACCGGCGACCACGCCCAGGACCTCCTCGAGGTCCTTGGCCTGCGAGACCATGGCGCCGAGATCGACGATTTCGCGCAGCACGCTGGTCCTGCGCGAAAGCTGTTCGAAGAGGCGGGCGTTCTCGAAGGCGCCGGCCAGCGACTGCGCCGCGCTGCGCAGGAACGGCAGGTACTCAGCGTAGTCGCGCTCGCGAGTGTCGTAGATGTCGATGATGCCGTAGAGCTCGTCGTTGACCACGAGAGGCACGGAGACCTCGCTGGCGAACCCGTAGTCCCGGTACGTGCGCTTCTCCTGGTCGCTCAGCTGTGGGTCATCGGGACTTGTGACGATGAGCACCTGCCGGCGGTTGATCGCGCCGACCAGCGCCGGGTACGTCTCCAGATCGAGAAGTCTGCCCACCTGCTGCTCGTCGAGACCGCTGCGGTCGTAGCTTGCCACGCAGCGGAGCCCGTCATCGCATACCTGAAAGACGTCGCAGTTGGCGGCCTCCAGGGCCAGGAGAAGCCGCTCAGCGATGCGGCCGAGCAGGGCGTCGATGTCGCGCGTGCGACTGCTCAGGAGCGCGAGATCGGCCAGGTCGTCGAGGACCCTGCTTCGGCGCTCCGCCTGCTCGAAAAGCGATGCGTTCTCAAGGGCGTGGGCGGCGACCTGGCCAAGTCCGCGGATGAGCTCGAGGTCCGGCGAGAAGTCCCGTGGTGCATAGTCGGAGAGCTCCACGAGCCCGATCACGCGCCCGCCGGCGACGAGTGGCATGGACAGCTGCGCCTGGTATCCCCATTTCTCGAGGGAGAGACGACTGTCCTCGGTCAGCGCGAGGTCGTCCAGGCTGGAGACGACCCCGATCTCGGTCGTCTGGATAGCCCGCCGACTGTGAGGATAGCGGTCGAGCGGGATGACCACGCCCTCCCATTCGGGGTCAACGCGCCCTCCGTCGTAACTCACGAGGGCGCGCAGCGTGTCGCCCTCGAGTGAGTAGATGTCGACTACTGGTGCGCTGCTGATATTGGCCAGGCGTTCCGAGACTGCGTAGAGGACATCCTGCGTGGTCAGCAGGGTGATGTCCTCCAAGCCCGCTTCGATCACGAGCTCCAGGTCCGCGTTGCGGCGTCTGAGCCGCGAGACCTCATTCTCTGCGCCGAGCGCTCCCGCGAGGAGACGGGCTGTCGCCGCAGTGAGCTCCGCGATCGCCGCGGGCAGCGGGCCGGCCCTGGCGCCGGCTGCCAGGAGACCGATGACCTCGTCCTCGAAGATGAGTGGCACGAGCAGCGCTTCGCCGGCCTCGCGAGTCGCGAACAAGCACTCGGCCGCTTCGGGCACGAGCTCTTCTCGGCTGGCCGCCACCAGCGTGCGTTCCGCGATGGCTCGAGCGGCCGGAGGGAAGTCCGCGGGCCGCCATGCTTCCGCCTCCTTGTCCGCAGCCACCGAGCCGGCGCCCCCTGCGTCGGCGCCCGGGAGGGTCCGCCGGGCTGAGGCGACTTGGCGCGCGCTGTCGCCATCGAGCCGGTGCAGCGCGCAGACGTCCAGGCCTGCGCCGTCGCAGAGTGCCGCAAGCGCTGCGCCGGCGAGCCGTTCGTCGTCGCCCTGCCAGGAACGGGAACCGACAGAGGCGTCTGGAGATCGATGCCGGCCAGTGGCGTAGCGCGTGGTGGCTCCTCCGGCGTTCGTGCCCTGTGAGTAGCTCGCGGCGCCGGCGGACGGCGTGTTCGCTCTCCCGCCTCTATCGGACGCTCCGCCGGTGGGGGCGTCGTCGGCTGCCGCGCCGCCATACGCCTCGAGCAGGCCGGCGACTTCGTCGCGAAGCCGCAGCGCGGTCGCCAGTACGTCGTCGCCCTCCTTCCCGGCAGCTGGAGATCCGGCCCGTGAGGCTGCCCCCGGAGGCAGGGCAAGGGAGCCCACGACCTGATCGCTAAGAGAGCCGATTGAATCGTCGGTGGCGAAGAGCCGGCTCGCCTGCCGTGCCATGAATTCCGCGAACGTGACGTTGGCGCCTGTGAACGTCCGAGGCGCGCGCGACTCAGACAGCTCCATGACGCCGCCCACGCCATCGGCAAAGGTCAAGGGAAGGGCAAGGATCGCGGCGTGGCCTCGGCGCAGGCAGCGCTCGGCGACGGCGGGCGGGAGCAGGGTGGTGGTCTGGAGATCCGCGATGACGAGGCGGCGCCCGTTGCGGAGTACCTCGGCGGCCACCGGGAAATCCTGGGACGGGGCGGCCTTGATCGCACCGATATGGCTCTCGCGGTCGCGAGCGTGTTCGGCGACGAGTGTCATGTCGTGCTCGCCGGTCTTGATGACGAAGGCGCACGAAGTGACGCCTATCCCCTCGGCAGTGACCTGGGCGAGCGCGGAGAGCGGCGCTTGCAGGCGCTCCCAGCGGCCGGCGGCGAAGGCTGAGCCTGCTGCGCCGGCACCGGGTTCCCCGCCGGCGCTCTTGATGAGCGCTTCGACGTCGGCACGGCGAAAGCGTCGGTGCCCGCCCGGGCTGCGGTAGCTCGCGAGCTGGCCGGAGTCGCTCCAGCGGCGAACGGTAGTGAGGCTCACTCCGAGCGCTCGCGCCGCCTCGCCGAGGCGCAACCAGTCCTCGCCATTCGCCTTGCCGACGCGCATCGCGATCCTCCCGGAGCGGCTATCTCGCAAAGTTCATCAATTCTATGCGAAACCCTGCGGGAATCGCCGGTACGGGCCGTGAATGGGCAGGTTCTTCGGATAGGGCAGGACGATAGGCCTGCCGCCGGGAGTGGGAGGCCACCTCCGCCCGACACGACTGAGGTCCGCTGGCATCGGGCCGGTCGGATCGTCAGCGGTGGGGCGGTGCCGCCGTGGGTGTGGTCGCGGGACGCGACGTGAGCGACCCTGCCGCGGCGGCCGGTACGCCTGCGGCCAGCGTCAGAGGCTCCGGCTAGTCTTCACTCACGGACGCGCCGAGCGCGTCCGGATCGAGCAGGGCCTGGGCGAGGTCCGCGAAGGCCGCTCCGACCGGCGTCGTGGGATCGAGCGCCGCGGGGACTCCGCGATCGCCGCCCTCCCTTGTCGCCTCGTCGAGTGGTATGCGGCCGAGCAGGCGCGTGTCCATCAAGCGGGCGATCTCAAAGGCGCCGCCGCGGCCGAAGATGTGGTGTCTGGAACCGCAATCGGGACAGACGTAGTAGGCCATGTTCTCGACGACGCCGAGCACGTCCTGTTTGGTCATGCGCGCCATCTTGGCCGCCTTGACCGCGGTCTTGGCGGCGGCCTCCTGCGGCGTGGTGACGATGATCATCCCCGCGCCGGGGATCATCTGGGCGACTGTGAGGGCGATGTCGCCTGTCCCGGGAGGCAGGTCGATGAGGAGGAAGTCTGGGCTGCCCCACAGAACGTCGCCCAGGAACTGCTCGATGGCGCGGCCGAGCATCGGACCGCGCCAGATCACAGGTTCGTTGTCCGGCAGGAAGAAGCCCATGGAGACGACCTTGACGCCGTGGGCCTCCGGCGGGACGAGCTTGCCGTCATGCGTCTCTGGGGGGATCGCAGGCAGGCCCATCATCAGCGGCATCGTCGGCCCATAGACGTCGGCGTCGATGAGCGCGACCGCGTGACCCTGCGCGGCGAGGGCGACGGCGAGGTTGGCGGTGACTGTCGACTTGCCCACACCACCCTTGCCGCTGGCCACGGCGATCGTGCGGGTGCGGGAGCCCGGGCCGAAGAGGCTGTGGACCAGTTCGTGGCGGTCATTGAGTCGCTCCGCGAGCGCGTCGCGCTCTTCGCACGACATGGCATCGAGCTTGATCTCAACGGTTCGCCCTTTGGCGACAGCCGTCAGAGCCTGCTCGGCCTCGGCGCGGATCTGGTTCCGCAGCGGGCAGCCGGCGGTCGTCAGGACGATCGTCGCTCCGACCCGGTCCTCGTTGGCGACGATGTCGCGCACCATATCCAACTCGACGATACTCTTGCGGAGTTCCGGGTCCTGGACGGACGACAGAGCCCTCCGGACGTCTTCTTGGGTCACTGGTCATCCTCCGTGTGGGATAGCTCGCCTTGAGCTTCTACCCCGGTCCGTAGCGCCACACGCCCCGCGAGCTTCTCTGAATGGGCGAAAGCGCTTCAACGGCTCTTCACAAGTTGCGTGTAGGCTGCCGAACGAAGCCGGTGGGCCGGCATCTCTCCGAACAGGCGTCGCGCTCGTTGCGGATGAGTATACCGGTCCACAGACTCGCGAAAGGAGGCCGGGGATGCGGAGACGCTGGAAGGCGGTCGTCGTCCTTGCGGTCGTCGTGGCTCTCGGACTTTCCGTGGTCACTGTGGCATGGGGAGCTGGCATCGCCCGGAGTGATGCACGGCGTCCCGGAGTGTGCCGGACACTCACCGAAGCTTGACCTCTGGCATCGGCGCGGGCCGGGCCGGCGTACGAACGCCCGCCCGGCCTCTTCATCTGCCCGAGTGTTTCACGTGAAACGCTGGCAAGACCCGGCTCCCCGATGACGCGTCTCAAAGCACTCACGGAAGAGAGGCCCCTTGCGGGGCCCCTCTCCGTTGAACTGAACATCCTGCGCGAGAAGCGCCCGCCCGCTGTGTGCCTCGGTCTAGGCCTTGAGGTTGACCGGCTCAGGGTTGCCGGCGCCGGTGGCGTAGGTGTCCTTGAAGATCTCCATCAGGATCGGGCTCTCGCGCACGACCTCGAGCGAGATGACCGCGTGGTCCTTGGTGTAGCCGTTGCCGATGATCATCAGCGTGTCGGCTCCGATGCCCTCGGCGCCCAGGGCGGCCGACGTGAAGCTGGTCGCCATGCTGAAGAAGTAGACCATCCCGTCGTTCTTGGTCGCGAGCACGGAGGCCATCTCGGTGTTCGGGATGTCGACGCAGTTGATCGTGAGATCGGCCATCTCGCCGCCGGTCGCCTTCTTGACCTCTTCATACACGAAAAGCTGATCGGTGGCCGAGCCCTGGATGATGACGTCGGCGAAGCCGGTCTTCTCGAGGCGCTTCTTGCCGGCGTTGCCGTGCACGAGGCAGATCACCTTCCCGGTCGGCTTCACGCGCTTGCGTGCCTCGTAGGCGCACAGGAGGCCGCTCTTGCCGCCGGCGCCGATGATGAACACGGTCTGACCGGGCTTGCAGAGCTTGGCCGCCTGCGCCGGGGCGCCGGCCACGTCGAGGATGGCCAGGGCGAGGGCCTCGTCCATGTCGGCGGGGATCTTGGCGTAGATCCCGGTCTCGAACAGGATCGCTTGAGCCTTGACCTTGACCTGGCAGGTGTCCTTGTTGATCGAGATGATCTCGTCGACTTTCAGGGGCGTCAGCGACAGCGACACCAGGGTGGCGATGCGGTCGCCGACCCTGAGGCCGCGGTCCTTGAGCTTGGGGCCGATCGCCGCGACCGTGCCCAGCAGCATGCCGCCGGAGCCGGTGTCGGGATTGTGGTGCTTGCCGCGCTTCTTGATGATGTCGAGGCTGTGGGCGGCCATCTTCTTGACGTCGCCGCCTTCGGCCTCCTCGATCTGCGTGAAGCTGGCCGCGTCCACGTTGAGCGTGTCGACGTCGATGAGGATCTCGTTGTCGGCTATCTCCATCGTGTTGTCGATCTTCCACGCCGGCTGTGGCAGAACGCCCTGGGGATCGATGACCCTGTGGGCGCCGAACTTGTTGCCTTCCTTCATGCTAGCTCCCTCCTCTTGGGGACGTGCCCGCGCTCGACTGCTCTGATCCGCTTCCACGCGCGGGACGGTGTCGATCAAGCATTGACTGCTGACTGGGTACTCAGCCCTCGGCCTTGATGACGGAGCCGGCGCCCTGGCCGCCGCCCACGCAGGCGCCGGTGAGCCCGATCTCCTGACCACGCTTCTTGAGCTCGTGGATGAGCGTGACGATCATGCGCGTGCCGGTGTTGCCGAGCGGGTGGCCCAGAGCGACCGCGCCGCCGTTGACGTTGACGATCTGCGGGTCGAGCCCGAGCTCGCGAGTCGCGAGCGCGGCGACGCAGGCGAAGGCTTCGTTGAGCTCGGCGAGGTGGACGTCTTTGCCGCTCAGGCCGGCCTTCTCGAGAGCCATCTGCGCGGCGACGGTCTCGCCGAGACCCATGATCGCGGGTTCGACCGCGGCGGTCGCGTAGCTCACGAGCGAGGCGATAGGCTTGAGACCGAGCTCGGCAGCCTTCTTGCGGGAGGTCACGACGAGGGCGCTGGCGCCGTCGGAGATGGCCGATGCGTTGCCGGCGGTCACGACGCCGTCCTTCTTGAACACGGGCTTGAGGCCCGCGAGGATCTCGGGCGTGGTCTCGCGCGGGCACTCGTCGGTGTCGACGACTTTGGGGTCGCCCTTCCGCTGCGGGATGACGACCGGGACGATCTCGTCCTTGAACTTGCCGCCCTTGATCGCCGCGGTCGCGTTCAGCTGGCTCTTGTAGGCGACCTCGTTCTGGAGCTCCTTGCTGATATCGAAGCGCTCGCTGAGGTTCTCCGCCGTCACGCCCATGTGGTAGTCGTTGGCGGCGTCCCAGAGACCGTCCCACACCATCGAGTCGTACATCTTGTCGGTGGGCATGCCCATGCGGTAGCCGCTGCGGCCGTTCTGCAGGACCCACGGCGCACGAGTCATGTTCTCGGTGCCGCCGACGAGGTAGATCTCGCCGTCGCCGGCCTTGATGGCCGCGGCGGCCATGGCGAGAGCGGATGCGCTCGACACGCAGACGCGGTTCACGGTGATCGCCGGCACGTTGTCCGGGATGCCGGCCTTCAGCTCGGCCTGGCGGGCGACATTCTGCCCGAGGCCGGCCTGGATCACGTTGCCGAAGATGACCTCGTTGAGCTGGTCGCCCGAGACTCCGGCGCGCTTGAGCGCTTCGGCCATGGCGACGGCCCCGAGCTCCTGAGCTGGGGTGCCGGCGAAGCCGCCCTGGAAGCGGCCTTGAGCCGTCCGTACTGCGGAAAGGATGACGATGTCGTTGTCAGACACTTTGGCCTCCTGGTGCCGTTGCGTGTGTGGCTGCAGCCCCCGCCGCGATGTCCACGCTCTGCGTCACGACACGATTGTCGATTGAATGAATTCTGGTCATGCTGATCTATGACTCCTCGCGGCGGCGCACGACTTCCTGAGCCATGAACGACGCGACCTCGAGAGGCGTCGTGCGCGGACCAAAGCCGGCATCGTAGCCTAGTTCCTTGGCGAACGCGTTGTTGATGCGCGGCCCGCCCACGATCAGGACGAAGCGTTCACGAACGCCCTCGGCCTCGATCAGCTCGATGAGCTGGGTGAGGTGCTGCACGTGAATGTTCTTCTGCGTGACGATCTGGCTCACGAGGATGACGTCGGCGTCGCGTTCCAACGCCGTCTTGACGAGCTGCGCGCAAGGGATCTGGGAGCCCATGTTGAGGGCGTCCATTTCCGGGTAGCGCTCGAGCCCGTAGTTCCCTGCGAAACCCTTCATGTTCATGATCGCGTCGATGCCCACCGTGTGGGCGTCGCTCTCGATCGCGGCGCCGACGACGCTGAGCTTGCGCCCAAGCTTCTCCTTGATGAGGGCGTTGATGGCGTAGTAGTCCATCTCCTCGACCTCGAGGTAGTCGCCCTTCACCTCGTCCGGGTCGATGCCCGTGTCTGTGCGCCCGTAGGCGACGAAGAGCGTGTACTGCGGGTCGATGGCCTTGCACTCGGCGATGGCGACGGTGTGGAAGCCGAGCTTCTCGAGGAACTGCTTGCCCACGTCCGCCGACTTGATCGAGTACGGCATCGGCAGCGTGAAGGAGAACTGCATGATGCCGTCATCACGAGTATCACCGTACGGCCTGATCACCATCAATGCCCCCCTTCCGCAGACGACGCTGATACGCCGGGGGCCGGACCCTCGGGAGCCCCGCTCATCCGGCCCTCGCGCAGCGCCGCGAAGAACGGGTTGAAGTAGTCCGCGGTGACCTTGAAGACGCCCTCGAAGCCGCGCCCGCCCTGCGGATCGCGCTTCACGTCGGCGAACTCGCCGTCCTTGAGCGCTGTGAACAGCCCGATCTCATGCACGTGCTCCAGCTGCTCTGCGGCCTTTTGGAGCTGGTCGTTGGCGCGTTGCTCGATCATGCCGCCGGGCTTGAAAGTGACTTCGCCGGCGAGGTCGCGGCAGCTCTCGAAGACGTACTTGGCGTTCTTGATGCTCAAGTAGCGGTCCTGCAGCAGTGGCGTATGCAGGGCCTCGGTGAGCATCCCCAGCAGCATGATCTCCTGGCCGGTGAAGATGCCGGTGAAGTTGAACATGCCGTCGATGATGTGGCCCTGGAAGATGTCGCCGGGCATGTACTTGGTGGGCGGCATGTACTTGAGTGGATAGCCCGGGAACAGCTGGCGGATGAGTTGCGCGTCGGCGATCTGATAGACGACCTGATCCGGCTTGGTCGGATTGATCTCGAAGGCGTGCCCGAGCCCGATCTGCCACGGCTCCAGGTTGGCGCGCAGCGCGAAGGCTTCGTTGATGAAGTCCGAGCTGACGACCGTGAACCCCTTCTCGAACGCGTCCGCGGTCGTCAGGTAGTTGTCCTCGCCGGTGTTGATGATGATGCCGGCGCGCGCGTTGATCAGCCGGCTCAGGTACTGGTCGACGAACGTGCGCTGCATGTTGATGTTGCGAAAGATGATCCCGTACATGGAGTCGTTGAGCATCATGTCGAGCCGCTCGAGCGCGCCCATGGTGGCGATCTCCGGCATGCAGAGACCGCTGGCGTAGTTGCAGAGGCGGATGTAACGACCGAGCTCGGCCCCGACCTCATCGAGCGCCTTGCGCATGAGGCGGAAGTTCTCCTGCGTCGCGTAGGTGCCGCCGAAGCCCTCGGTGGTCTCGCCGAATGGGACGTAGTCGAGCAGGCTCTGTGCGGTCGTGCGGATGACGGCGATCACGTCGGCGCCGGCGCGTGCGGCTGCCTGTGCCTGCGAGGCGTCCTCGTAGATGTTGCCGGTGGCGACGATCACGTACACGTAGGGCTTGACCGCCTCGCCGGTCTCGGCGACGAGTTCGTTGCGGCGCGCGCGGACGGCGTCGATGCGCGCCACTCCCTCGGCGGCGAGCTCGGTGGCGCGCGCCTCGGCAGCGGCGCGCCGCTCGACCGGCACTTCCGCGAGGGCGAGGTCGCCGGCGGCGACGCCTGCGGCCACTTCCTGGGCGCTCTTGCCGGTCTCGATCATGAGGTCGACGAACGGCCGCATGATACCGCCTGGGAGCAGTTCGCGGGCGTGCTCGGCGACGACGTTCACGAGCGGCACATCGATCTCGTTCACGCCCGAGATACCGAGCAGGCGGAGCGTGGCGCGCTCGGTCGTATCGGTCGTGTGCTTCTCGATGTGCTGCTGGATGTCGTCGGCGATCGCGCTGGCGGCGGCCCGGGCGCGATCGACCAGGTCGGCGTTCAGACGAAGCGCATCGTTCACTGCACCACCCACTTTCGTCAGGGAGAGTCGGCGCCGCGGGGGCTCGCGGGGCTGCCTTCCGGCAGCCGGGCGAGCCCGTTCACGACGTCGAACACGGGCACGCGGTCGCCGATGGCATCGGCGACCGCGTTGAAGAAGATCTTCGGCCGGTATGGCTGTGGCACGCGGAACGGGTTGGCGGTCACGGCCAGCACGCGCAGCGGAGTGAGCACTTCGAGTGCGATGCCGCGCCTAGGTATGCGGGACACGGTCGTGGGAGGGAGCACCAGCACGGTGGCATCGCGCACCACGAGGCGCAGCTCGCGGCGCGGAGGCAGCACGCGCGTGAAGTCGTCCACGAACTCCTGCGTCAGGGCGCCGCCGATGAACAGTACGCGCGCGCCGAGCCGTTCGACCTCGCGGGCCACCGCGACGCCCTCGCCGACCACGGTCTGCAGCTCGAGTGGCGTTGCCGCGCCGCGCTCGTCGAAGGACACGGCGCGGGTGCGGCCTTCCAGGTACGGTTCGATCAGCGCCTGCGTCTCCGGCGAGGCAGCCGGCAGCAAGAGCATGTCGAGCGTGGAGCGCGTGGTCTCTATGGCCTCGTCCAGCGTCTCGCCGACCATCCCTCCGGTGGCCATGACGAGCCCGTCGCTGACACGCGGGGAGGCACTCCCCAGACGATTGAGAGCGCCGTCGACGAGCACCTGCTCGGCGCCCAGCGCCTGGAGCCGCGCGATAGTGCCACGCAGTTCCGCGAGCGTGGTGGGCCCGCTGACTTCGACCTGGCCCTCGCTGCCCGCGCGGCCGATCACCACGCGCCCGAGGGGCGTGTGATAGGGCAGTTCCTCCAGTACCTCCATCACGTAGCGCGAGCGATCGAGGACCCCTGGGTGGTGGCCACGAGCGTACCGGCCGGGGGCGCGATGCGAGGCTTCGCGAGCCCGGTGAGATGGTCGATGCGCTCCCCATCGAGGCCGAGCGACGTAAGGCCGAAGAGGTGCCCGCAATTGGCCATGAGCGCGTTGACGACGGTGGTCTTGCCGGCGTTCTTGACGAGGCCTATGACGGCAAGCGACCGGCTGCGGGAGTCGGCGATGATGTCGTAGAGTGCGTCCACCGTGGCGGCGTCAGGGTGCGCCTCGGCGAGGTTGCTGCGCGCGCCGCAAGTCACCTTCGGCCTCCGCTGGATCGTCCTGCGGCCGGATGCAGCGCCGCTTCTTCGCCCGCGTCTCCGTGACGGATCTCCTTCAGGTACGCGAAGATGGTGTAGCGCGACAGGTCGAGCGCCTCCGCGACCTGTTCGGCGGAGCGCTTCACGAGGAACGCGCCGCGCTCCTCAAGCCGCTTGACGACCTCCATCTTCTCCTCGCGCGACATCGCCGCCGGCGTACGCCCCATCTCGTTGAGGATCTTGGTGATCATGCCGGCGACCACGTCGCGGATGTCGCCGGCGAAGATCTCGCCACTCTCGGGGACGGCACCGCTGCCGAGCCTGCCCACCGCCGTGAAGTTGGCGAGTGTGCGCTGCGCCTGGACGATGTCAGAGATGTCGTAGTTGAGGCCAAGCAGGCCAAAGGGCTGGCCATCCTCGTCCCGCAGCGTGACGGCGAGCGACTTGAGGATCTTGCCCTCGTGCGAGGAGATATACAGGCGCACATCCTGCGTCTCGTCGGCGCTACGCAGGTTTCGGAGCATCCGATCGGTGGGGACGTCGCCGACGGTCCGGCCTGTGACATCTCCGTTCTCGATGGCGACGATGGAGTGCGGGAGCTGCGCGACGTCGTGCAGGACGACCTCGCAGTCGGGCCCGAACATTTCGGCGAGGCCCTGCACGATGGGCAGCAGGGCCTGCATGCGGTCGCCGAGTGGGTGTTTGACCAACGACCCTCCAGTCGCGGCAGCGTTGTGAAGCGGCTCCCAAGGTGCTGACGCGACCTTGGGCACTTGGTATACACCCACGCATGAGTGGATGTCAAAAAAGGTGGGCGCTCTATCCACTTTAGTGGGACCAAGCGCGCTGGAACGTGGCGCGCCGGCCGCGGGCAGCGGACCGTACGCGCGACGGGCCGGCGGCACAAGCGCCGCCGGCCCGTCGCCGGATGCCTGACCTGGCCGCCCGGGCTACAGGTT
Source organism: uncultured Thermoleophilia bacterium (assembly GCA_963829205.1). Taxonomy (GTDB): domain Bacteria; phylum Actinomycetota; class Thermoleophilia; order UBA2241; family UBA2241; genus CAIXSE01. Next base: position 816,597 of record CAWHHT010000012.1, on the reverse strand, counting down.
GGCCGGACGCGTGCCCAGTGTCACGGTGATGGTCTGAGTCTGGGTGCCACGCAGAACCGTCAGCGTGACCTGGTCGCCGGGGGACTTGGTCCCGAGGTACGCGATCAGATCGTCGAATGTGGCGACGTCCTGACCATCGACCTTGACGATGATATCGCCGCCGACCTTCACACTCTGTCCCTGCACGGTGACGGTCTTGGTGCCGCCCTTGAGGCCCGCCTTGGCTGCCGGGCTGTTGGGCAGGACCTGGGTCACCAGCGCACCGCTCTGCTGGGTCGTGCCGGCCTGCTGCGCGATCTGCGGCGTGAGCGTCACTCCGGCGGTGCCGAGCCACGCGTACTTGACCGTCCCGCCGTTCTTGAGCTGCCCAAGCGAGCGTATGGCGGTGTCGATAGGCACCGCGAAGCCGAGACCCTGGTTGCCGCCCGACTGCGACGCGATCTGCTCGTTGATGCCGATCACGTGGCCGGTGGAGTCGATAAGCGGGCCGCCGGAGTTGCCGGGGTTGATGGCCGCGTCAGTCTGGATGCCGTTGGGGATCGGGCGTCCGCTGGGTCCCTGCAGGCTGCGTCCGGTGGCAGACACGATGCCGGAGGTGATGGAGAAGTCGTAGCCGAGCGGGTTGCCGATGGCCACCACGTTCTCGCCCACCTGGACCTTGGAGGAGTCGCCCAACGGCAGAGGCTCGAGGCTCACGCCGGCTGGGTCCACCTTGATGACCGCGACGTCGCTGGTCGTGTCGATGCCCATGATCTGGCCCTTGACCTGCTGCGTCTTGGATCCGCCCTTGTTGAAGACGACCGTGACGCTGCTCGCCTTCTGGCCCTGGTCCTGCACCACGTGCGCATTGGTGAGAATGTAGCCGTCCTTGGACACGACGAAGCCGGTACCGAGCGCCTGGCCGCTCTGCTGCTGGCCGAAGACGTTGGTGCCGGCGTTCGCGAAGTCAGACTGGATCATGACGACGCCGGCGGAAAGGCTCTTGTAGATCTGCTCGGGCGTGAGGCCCTGGGCACCCGGCGCGAACGTGGCCGGAGTCTGCGCGGCCGGCTGAAGCACCGTTTCTTTGCTCTCCCCGAAGTTGAACACCAGCACCAGGACCAGGACGACCAGCGCGGCGCCCACGGCGCCGCCGCCCAGCCCCAGAAGAAACCCTCTCATCTTGACCATCGTCTTCCCTTCGTTCTCGTGGCGGCCCCATGCCGAAGCGCCGTGCACCAAGGCGCACGACGACCAGATCGTGTGGCAGATCATGCCTGCTGGGTGTTAACTGCGCCGTCCGACGTGTTGAGTAACGGCTGGGCGACGATTAAGTCTTATGAATCGGACTCGTCGCCGGAGCGAGTCGAGGCTTCGGTGGCCTCGGGCGCCCCCCCACCCTGCGCCGCGGCATCCCTTGTGCCCGCCTTCGCCTTGCCGCCGTTGGCTCCGCGGGGCGCCCGGCTCGCACGCGGGAGACTCACTGTGAACCGCGCGCCTCCGCCGGTGCTGGACTCGGCGCGGATGTGCCCGCCCATCATCTCGCTGAGTTCGCGGGCGATCGATAGGCCAAGACCGGCGCCCGACGTGCTGGCGCGATCCTCGCTGCCGCGGTGGAAGCGCTCGAACACGTGAGGCAACTCCGAGGATGAGATGCCCGGGCCGTCGTCGCTGACGGCCACGGCCACGAGTGGATCCTCCCGATGCGCCCCGACGGTCACGGTGCTGCCGGCCGGCGAGAACTTGATGGCGTTGTCGACGAGCGCTCTGAGCACCTGCGCGAGCCGCTGCTCGTCGCACCAGGCAGTCAGGCCGTCACTCACCTCCGCGACGAGGTGAAGATCCTTGGCTTGCGCCTGGACCTGGAACTCATCGAGCACGGAGCGCGCGACCGTCTCCAGATCGACATCCTCCGGCTGCATCTCGATGGAGCCTGCCTCCACGCGCGAGAGGTCGAGCATGCTCACGGCAAGGTTGCGCAGGCGATCGACCTGCTGCCGCATGAGGCCCAGGAATTCGCCGTGCTCTTCTGGGCTGACGTTGCCTTCGTCGATGAGCTCGAGGAACCCGGCGAGCGAGAACAGCGGCGTCTTGAACTCGTGCGAGGCGTTCGCGATCAGGTCCCTGCGGGCGCGCTCGAGGCGCGCCTGAGCGGTCACGTCGCGGAGCACGACGATGGAAGTGAAGTCGGCAGCCCCGCCCACGGGGTACGTGGTGGCCTCGAGCGTGCGGTCGCCGTGCACGACCACGACGACCTGGACGTCGCCGTCCTTGCGCGACTCGCGCCAGGCTTCGGCGACATCGGCCGGGAAGATCTCGTCCAGCCCGGCGCCCGCCAGCACGGTTCCTCCCAGCAGCTCGGCCGATGCCGGATTGGCGATCGACACCGTGCCGTCGCCGGCGAGGCCGAGCACGCCCTCGCTCAGGTCGTTGAGCAGCACCTCCACTCGGTCGCGCTCGTACTCCACCTGGGCGAAGGCACCCCTCAGCCGATCGGCCATGACGTTGAAAGTAGCGGCCAGCTGGCCGATCTCGTCCTCTACCGTCGCCGGGACCTTCGCCGTAAGGTCGCCCGCCGCGATGGCTTCTGCGCTGCGCTCGATGCGCTTCAGGCGGCGGGCGATGAAGTACGAGGCGAGGTAGCCGAGCAGGAGGCTGACCGCCAAGGCGAAGATCGTGGCGAGGAGCAGCTGGCGCTGCACTGCCACGACGGCTTTGTCCACGTCCTTCAGCGACGAGGCGACAAGCACCGTGCCGAACACCGTGCCGCTTTGGCCGTCGACGAGGGGCACAGCGGTCGCCGCATAGCGGCCCGATGACGTGGTGACGATTCCCTGCACGAAGTGGCCGGAAGAGAGGGACTCCCGGATCATCGGGTAGTCGCCAAGATCGAGGTTGCTGACGCCGCCTGAGTCCTGCTTGATCGCCTGGTTCATGGTTATCAGGACGACGCGCGCGTTGAACTGCATGCCGATGACGGTCACCGTGCGCGCCAGGAGCGGTGCGTTGCTCACGCCCATGTTCTTGTTCCCAAGGTAGTAGACGCCGCTATTCGCCACAGTGCTGCTTATCACCGAGGCGCTGAGCCGCTGGTCTGTGAGCTTCTGCTGGTCGAGCCGGTTGGCCAGCGGCGGCACCACGTAGACCCACGCGACGAGCATGGCCAGGGCCACGAGCGCCAGAATGAGGATGGTCAGCCAGTTCTTGACGGAGCGGAACAGCATGTGGGCCGGGCGCCCGGGGCGCCCTCGCCTCCTAGAACTCGCGGAACTTGTAGCCGATGTTGCGGACCGTGAAGATGAACTCCGGGTCCTTGGGGTCGTTCTCGAGTTTCTCACGCAGGTGGCGGATGTGCACGTCGACGGTACGCGCGTCGCGGTAGTCCGAGTCTCCCCAGACAAGCTGAAGGAGGAGCTGACGACTGTAGACGCGGCCGGGGTGGGAGATGAGCGTCTTGAGGATCTCGAACTCGATGTAGGTGAGGTCGACCTTGGCGCCGCGGACGAGCACATTGCGCTTGAGGAGGTCGACTTCGAGGTCGTCTACCTTGATGACGTCCTTCTTGGCGGCCTCGGCGCTGCGGCTCATCTCAGCCCGCCGCAGCTGGGCGCGCACGCGGCTGCGGAACTCGCGGAGGCTGAACTTGTCCTTGGTGATGTAGTCGTCGGCACCGATCTCCAGGCCGAGCACCTTGTCGAACTCGTCCGACTTGGCGGTGAGCATGATGATCGGGACGATGCTCTGGGCGCGGATGCGGCGGCACACCTCCATGCCGTCGACGTGCGGCAGCATGATGTCCAGGATCACGAGATCGAAGGTCTCGCGCGCGAACGTCTCGAGGGCCTCCTCGCCGTCTCCGGCGGTGACGACCTGGTAGCCCTCCTTCTCGAGCGGGAAACGCAACAGCTTGAGGATGGCGTCCTCGTCGTCGACGAGCAGGATGCGGGCCCCCGTCTCGGTCATCTCGCTTCCCCCTTCTCGGCGTGGTCGCGCCCGCGCGGCGAAGCGAGCCCGCGGGCACGGAAGCCGGCTCCCATCGCGCCGGCGATCGCCGCGCACCCTTCCAGGTCGGCGCCCGGATAGTCGACGGCGGTCAGTGTCGTCTCGATGTCTTGCCGCAGACACTGTTCGGCAAACTGCAGGACAGCCCTGTACGACTTGGCGAACGTGGGCCGACAGATCAGATCGTAGGATTCGGGATCGGCCGCGTTGAGGCTCACGGTGACGGCGTCGAGGCCGGCCGCCGCAAGGGCCGCCGGCACGTCCACGTCGGGATTGAGGAGGGCGCCGTGGCCGTTCGTGTCCAGTCGCGAACGGATGCGGCGGAGGTGCAGCCACTCCGTCACCGCGAGCACCAGATCGAGCCGCATCGTGGGCTCGCCGAAGCCGCAGAAGACGACCTCGTCGGCAGGCCCCTCGAGGAACTCCAGCTCGACCGCCTGCGTGAGCTCTTCAAGCTCCGGCTCGTGGTCGAGCACGAGGTTCGCCCCGTAGACGCCGTCGGTCCACTCGCGCAGGCAGAACGTGCACGCGCACGAGCAACGATTGGTGACGTTGAGGTAGACGGCGCCGGCCCCGCCGCGATAGACGATCGCTCCGGCGGGCGGCGTGGCAGGTACTGTCATGGAGTGTCGGGCAGCAGATTCATCGCGGTATGCCGCCCGTCAATCGGCCGACGGTCGGCATTTCCGAGTATAGCAGGGTAAAATGGTCGCCCCGGCCGCGAGCCGGCCCTCCCGACTGTGGAGCGCGTGTGAACGACACCACCCTGAAGCTCGTCGACCTCTGTGCCCGTCTGCGCGAGGTAGTGCTTCCGTCGCTTGGGCTCCACGCGGCGCGTGACCATGCGGGCGTCGCCGTCGGCGGGGACGTCACCTTCGCCATCGACGAGGTCGCCGAGACGCTGCTGGCCGAGTACATGGCCGAGGAGCTGCCCACTTGGGCCTTCTACTCTGAGGACGGTGGCCTGCAGGGAGCAGCGGACCCCGAGCTCATCCTCGTCGTGGACCCCATCGATGGCACCCGGCCCGCGGCGGCCGGGTTCGAGATGGCGTGCGTGAGCATCGCCGCCGTACCGCCGTCTCGGGTTCCGACGATGGGCGATGTCGCGGTCGGCGTCGTCCAGGAGATCAAGACCGGCGACCTGTTCGTCGCCGAGAGAGGCGCCGGCTTTCGCATGACGCGCGCCTCCGGCGAGGAGATCCCCTTCCTGCCGACCGCCCGCTCGGACCTCGAGGGCATCTTCTGGACGCTCGGGTTCCGCGGCCGGCCCGCGGTGATCCTGGCGAGCGTCCTCGAGGAGCTGATCGACGTCTCCTCGGTCGGCGGGTGCGTCTTCGACATCGGCTCGGCGACGTACGGGGTGACGCGCATCCTCACCGGGCAGCTCGACGCCTACGTCGACATCGGACCGGCGATCATCGCGGCGCACCCATGGACCGAGGCGGAGTTCCGCCGCGTCGGTCGCGGCGCCGTGCTCTGCAACTCGCCCTACGACGTCGCCGCGCTCTACCTGCTCTGCAGGGAGGCCGGTCTGCCATTCAGCGACGCGGCCGGCGGCACGCTCGACGACCGCCCGGTGCTCGGCTCGGACGCGAGCTACCAGATGGCGACCATCGCCTCGGGCAACGACGAGCTGCAGTCCAACGTCATCGAGGTCGTCCAGCGCGGCATCAGCGATCTGCGGCGGCCGGCGTGAGCGCCATGACCGCCGACGCCGCGACGTGGCATGAGGCGATGCTCTACGATCGCCTCGATGACGGCGCGGTCAGGTGCCGCGTGTGCCCGCGCCTCTGCCGCGTCGCGCCGGGCAAGAGCGGCGTGTGCCGGGCGCGCGTGAACCGCGACGGCACGCTGTACGCGATCACGTACGGGCGCGTGTGCAGCGTGGCCGCGGATCCCATCGAGAAGAAGCCGCTCTACCACTTCTTCCCTGGCAGCACTGTGCTGTCGCTGGGCAGCGTGGGCTGCAACTTCACCTGCCGCGACTGCCAGAACTGGCAGATAGCGCACGCCGATCCCAACGAGGCGACCCGCGACCTGCGCGAGCTCCCCGTGCGCAATCTGCCCGTGCTCGCCGACCACAACGACTGCATAGGCGTCGCCTGGACATACAACGAGCCGACGATCTGGCTCGAGTACATCCTCGACGGGGCCCAGCTCGCGCACGAACACGGCCTCTACACGGTGATGGTGACCAACGGCTACATCACAGAGGAGGCGCTGGACGTGCTCGCTCCGCACATCGATGCCTACCGGGTCGACGTGAAGGGCTTCACCGACGCGCAGTATGCGGAGCTGTGCCGCGTCCCGGACCATGCGCCCGTGCTGGCGGCTGCGGTCCGTGCCAAGCGGGAGCACGGCTGCCACGTGGAGATAGTCACCAACGTGGTGCCCACGTTCAACGACGACGAGGCGACGCTGCGCGGCATCGCCGCGTGGATCGTCGCCGAGCTCGGGCCCGAGACCCCGTGGCACGTCACGCGTTTCATGCCGCATCTCGAGTTCTCGCACCTGCCGCCGACGCCCATCCCCACGCTCGAGAGGGCGGTCGGGATCGGGCGCGACGAAGGACTGCGTTTCGTGTACCTCGGCAACGTCCCCGGCCACGAAGGCGAGAACACGATGTGCCCCAACTGCAGGCGCTTGCTCGTCAGACGGACCGGGTATGCGGTTGAGGATGTCGCGCTCCGGGGAACATTCTGCTCGATGTGTGGGGAGAATGTGAACGTCAGGACACGCATCAAGTAGCATGGGGCTGGCCTGGCAGGCGTCCAGTAGATAGGATTCGCGTCCGTGGACGATTTCGTGAAGCTCGATATTCCGGCGAAGGCTGAATACGTGGTGCTCGGCCGCCTGGCTCTGGCCGGGTTGCTGCGCTCGCGCGGAGGCTTTTCAGAGGACGCGGTAGCGGACCTCAAGCTGGCGCTCACCGAGGCGTGCTCCAACTCCGTGCGGCACGCCTACGATCACGACGAGGGTCAGGTCCATCTCGCCTTCAACGTGCATCAGGATCGCGTGACCATCGAGATCCGCGACGAGGGCGGCGGGTTCCACGAGGACGACGTCGACTGCCCCGAGTGCAAAGGGATCCCCGAGATCGATCTTGGGGACGGCGGCATGGGCATCTCGATCATCCGCGCCGTGGTCGACGAGTTCGACCTGCGCAAGCCGGACGGCGGCGGCACAGTCCTCGTCCTCGCCAAGCGCCGCGACGCCTAGCGCCGCGCGGCGCACCTCTTCCTCGATCTCAGTCCACGCCGGGCCGTAGCGATCGTCCCCGGCGCCTGGGTCTGGCGACTGGTTTAGTGGCCGAGCGGCACACGGAACAACCTCCTCACGGGGCGTGAACGAGCGATCGCCGCGCCCTCCAGCAAATCAGCGAGTGAGGAGGAAGCGATGCTGACCGCGCTGAGGCAGCGCAAGGTGGCGCGCGTCCTGTTCGACGAGTCTCACGCCGAAGCCTGGTCGATCCGGCCGGAGGCGGCCGCCGTGATGCGCCCGTCGCACCCGGCGGCGAGCTCGTACGCCGCCGCGGCCGCCGCGCTGGACGAGCGCGACTTCGAGGTGGCCGCGCACACCGCCGGAGCGCTGGACGACGAGGTCCTCGCGGCGATCGACGTGCTGGTCATCGCCCACCCGTCCGATGCCAAGTGGGAGCGTACCGTCGGTGCGGGCTCGCCGCGCCTGAGCGAAGGCGAGGTCGGTGCCATCGAACGCTTCGTGACGGGCGGAGGCGGTTTGATCGTCCTCGGCGAGGCCGAGGAAGACAAGTACGGCGCCAATCTCAACGACGTCCTGGCGCCGTACGGTCTGCGGTTCGACAACGCGACCGCGCTCGACTTCGAGCGGGCCGGCGACCCACCGGACTGGATTGCCGGGCGGCCGGCTCCAGGGACCTCAGCGCCGGCGTTGTTGCACCTCGTCGCCGAGGCTGAGTTCTACCGCGCCGGCACGGTGACGGCGGACGAGCCCGGCGCCATCATCCTGCGCACGGGTCCGGAGGTCGATCCGCCGGCCGCCGGCCTCCTGGCTGCCACCGGGCACGGCGAGGGCCGTGTTGTCGCGGCCACAGACTCCGACCTCTTCGGCGACCGGTATCTGGGCCGCCGCGACCACCGGCAGCTCTGGCTCAACATCGTGTACTGGACGGCTATCGCGGCCTTCCGTGTGGACCCCCTCCCGGTCGTCTCGCCGGCGGCCGAGGATCCCGCGTGGGTCCGGCTCAAGGAGGCTACGAACGCGCTACGCGCGCTGCAGGAGCCCACGGGCGAGATCGACGAGGCGCGCCGTGGCATGGACGCCGCGCGCGCCCAGGTGGAGGCGATGATCGAGAGCATCGGCGCGCTGGCACCGCGATTCCCGCACCAGCGCGCGTACCTGGCCCAGGTCCCGGTGGATCTGCGAGCCTGGGTCGACGGCGGCTTCGGCAAGCCGGACTTCACCGCGTCGCTTGCTCTGTTCCGCCCGGAGCAGGAGCGGCGCGATGGCATCGAGCACCTTGTCGTGTTCCCCATGTACACCCCCAACGGCTCGCCGGACACGCGTTTCGAAGCGCTGATCACGCGCACGCCTTGGCCTGAGTTCGTGGCCCGGCTCGAGAGGGAGCGCTACGACAACGACAAGTTCGTGCCGGTCCAGCTGGTCGACAACACGGAGGGCTACGACAGCGAGTGCGCGGTGCTCTTCCCGGAGACGGTCAGCCTTGCCGCACGCCCCACCAACAACTTCGGTGGCATCTTCTGCGATCGGGAGAGCGTCCGCTTCCGCCGGGCCGTTTTGGACGGCGCCAAGGTCCTTCGCATCGAGCTGCCGCCGGACGCCGCGGCACTGGTCGCCTCGCCGGACCTGGCCCTGGAGACGTACGTGACGTGGGACCTCATCCACGACCGCTGGCACAGCCACGGCGATCTGCCGTTCGACCCGTTCATGATCCGTCAACGCCTGCCCTACTGGATGTACTCACTCGAGGAGTTGCGCGTCGATCTGGCCACCTTCGGCAGTGCCGGCGAGCTCCTGCGCGAGGGTTTCGCGTTTGCGCGCTACGTGCAGTACGCGATCCTGTTCGACCGCATCCTGCGCTTCCCCATCACCGGAAGCCGCGTGCGCAACTACGATGGCCTCGGCGGGCAGCTGCTGTTCGCGTACCTGCATCAGCGCGGCGTCCTGCGCTGGAGCGACAACCGGCTGACGATCGAGTGGAAGCGGCTCGAGGAGGGCGTGGCGGGACTCCGCGAAAGCGTCGACGACCTGTACCGCCGCGGCATCGACATGAGCAAGGTCTCGTACTGGGCCGCCGCCCACGATCTGATCGCGCAGTACGTGGAGCCCAACATCGACTCCGCATGGCGCAAGGAGGAGCGCGTGCGCTCGGACGAGTCCGATGCACGCGCCTGGATCGACCGCGTGCTCGACGACGAGTTCCCGCTGAGCACGTTCTACCTCTCGCTGCAGAAGAAGCTGGCGGAGCTCGTCGAGCAGCCCGCTCTTGCCTGAAGCCCGGACGGGGCAGGCGCGGAGGCGCGCAAGACCCGGCCCCAGCGGCGCGGGCTCCGGGCCGGCCGTGGTACCCTGCCGGGATGGCCGGCCCGCTCACTCTCTCCGATCTCGCCGAGCGCTTTGAGCTCGCCGGCGGGCAGGTGGCCGCGCTCGACGCGTACGTCGAGCTGCTCTCCGGCTGGAAGCGCGCCAACGTGACCGGCTTGCGCTCGCGCGCGGAGGTCCTCGAGACGCTCGTGGGCGACTCGCTGGCTTTGCTCGACGTCCCGCAGGTACGCGAACGCGCGGGTGCCGGCTGGCTCGATCTGGGAGCCGGCTCGGGCATCCCTGGAATCCCGCTGGCCATTGCGCTGCCCGCAGTCGGCCTGACCCTGCTTGAGGCGGCGTCGCGCAAGTGCGAGTTCCTCGAGGCGGCCGTGGATGCAGCCGGCGTCGCGGCTCGCGCGTACGTGATCTGCGCGCGGAGCGAGGACTATGCCGCTGCCGCGCCCGGCCGTGAAGGAGCGTCGGTCGTCCTCGCGCGCGCCGTCGCGCCGCTGCCGGTGCTGGTGGAGCTGGCGGCGCCGCTGCTTTCGCCGGGCGGCGTCCTCCTCGCGAGCAAGACCGCTGCGGCCGTGCGCCATGAGGGCGCGGCCGGCGAGACCGCCGCCGGCATCTGCGGGCTGGCGGCCGGAGCAGTCGTCCGCCTCGAGCGCTCGCCTCTCGACCAGGCCGTCTGTGCCGTGTATGAGAAGGTCGCACCAACGCCCGACCGGTTCCCGCGCCGCGCGGGTATCGCCGCCAAACGCCCTCTGGCATCCTGAAGCGCCCGGAGGGCGAATCGCGCGTGGCTGTGGAGCACCCACGGAGGGGCTGACGGCCACCGCTCCAGACCGGATGCGCCGGTTCTCCGAAGGGGCCGGCCGGCGCTCGCCATCTGCTAGTATCGGTGCCCCGAAAGGAGCCCGTTGACCCGCGTCATCGCCGTGACCAACCAGAAGGGCGGAGTCGGCAAGACCACCACTGCCGTCAATCTGGCCGCGTGCCTCGCCGAGGCGAAGTTCGATGTGCTTGTGCTCGATATGGATCCGCAGGCCAACGCCTCGGCCGGTCTCGGCGTGCGCCCCGCCGACCCGCGGCTCACCAGCTATGGCGTGCTCGGCGGCGCCGCCGGCGTGACGGAGTCGATCGTGCCGACCGCCGTCGAGCACCTCTCGCTGCTGCCGGCGTCGCCAGACCTCGCCGGCGCGGTCGTGGAGCTCGCCGGTGCGCCACGCAACGAATACGTGCTCGAGTACGCGCTCACCGGCCATATCGACCGCCACGACTTCGTCTTCATCGACTGCCCGCCCTCGCTCGGCGTGCTGACGATCAACTCGCTGGTGGCCGCGCGAGAGGTCCTCATACCGGTGCAGTCCGAGTACTACGCGCTGGAGGGGCTAGCGCAGCTGCTGGACACGGTCGCGCTGGTCCAGGAGCACCTCAATCCAGAGCTCGACATCCTCGGCGTCGTGGTCACCATGTACGACGGACGCACGCGCCTCGGCCGCGAGGTCGCGCGAGAGGTCCGCGAGCACCTGGGACAGTACGTCTTCGAGACCATCGTGCCGCGCAACGTGAGGCTCAGCGAGGCGCCGAGCCACGGCCTCCCGATCTCACGCTATGATGCCACCTGCGCTGGCAGCGACGCCTATTTCGATCTCGCCAAGGAGGTCGTGTCCCGTGACTAGCAAGAAAGCCCTGGGCAAGGGTCTGGGCGCGCTCATCGGCGAGGGGAAGCCGGCGCTGTCGCGTGGCGGGGCCTCGGCGGGCGAGAGCCGCCTGCGCGAGATCGCACTCGACCTGATAGCCGTGAACCGGCGCCAGCCGAGGCGCACGTTCTCGGAAGACGAGCTCCAGGAGCTCGCCGCTTCGATCCGAGCTCTCGGCGTGGTGCAGCCGGTGGTCGTGCGGCCGCTGCAGCCAGCCGCGCCGGCCGATGCGCCGGTCGACGCCGGGCCGGAGGGCGCAGTGCTGGCCGCATCGGCGACATCCGCGCACTTCGAGCTCATCGCCGGCGAGCGGCGGCTACGCGCCGCGCGACTTGCCGGCCTCGACCGCATCCCGGCGCTGGTACGCCCGGCCGACGAGGTCGCTTCGCTCGAGATCGCACTCGCCGAGAACGTCGCGCGTGAGGACCTCAACAGCATCGAAGAGGCGCAGGCCTACGCCGCGCTGGTCGACGAGTTCGGGCTCACCCAGCAGCGCGTGGCCGAGCTGGTCGGGCGCAGCCGCGTGGCGGTGACCAACCTGCTGCGCCTGCTCGAGCTGCCCGACGATGTGCAGCGGATGCTCGAGGAGGGAGCGCTCACCGAAGGGCACGGGCGGGCGCTTCTCGGGCTGGCCGATCACGGGCAGCGCCGCAAGGTCGCGCGCGCGGTCGTGAGCGAAGGCCTCACCGTGAGACAGACGGAGGCTCTCGTCCGGAAGCTCGGCGAACCGGCGCCGGCGGAGGCCGCGCCTGCAGTGCGACCGGGCGCCGGCGCCGAGTTCGCCGATGTTGTCGACGAACTCTACGGCGTGCTCGAAGCGCCGGTGCGCATCCGCTCCGGCAAACGCGGCGGCACTATCCAGATAGCCTTCAAGAGCAAGGCCGAGCTGGACCGGCTGGTGGCGCTGCTGCGGTCGCTCGGCGGCTGACGCCGCCCCGTCAGCAGTGTTTCGTCAACCTCCGCCGCGCGGTTCCAGCCCGGTGGAGCTGGGCGACAGCGTCACGCTTGGCGTCGGCGTCGGCGTCAGGTAGGTGGGCGCGACCGTCGGCGTCGCGTAGGGGTTGGTCGTCGGATAGTTCGTGGTCGTCGGCGCCGGGACCGTGGCGCCGGGCGTGGGGACGGTGCCGGGGACCTGCGTGGAGTTGGCCGGCGCCTGGGTCCCGGATGGCACGTACACGACGGTCCCGTCGGTGAGCTTGTAGAACGAGCCGATCAGCGTGCCCACTCCTTGGACCTGCGCGCCCGACGACATGCTGAGCTTCTTGATCTGATTCCCGTCCTTGACGATCACCTGCATCTGCGGCGTGCCCGGGTTGGTGACGATGGTCATGCTCTTGCTGGTGAGCAGGCCGCTGACCCCAGCCGCGGTCAGTGCGGCGACAAGGAACCCGACGGCGAGCACGATGGCGACGTCGAAGAGGTTGACGATGCCGTCGAGCGGGTCGCCGTTGCGGTCCGCCGTGCCGATGCGCCGGCGCCGCATGTAGCGCAGGCCCTGGTCGCGGGCCTCGTACACGGTGCCGAGGTTCTTGATGGCCGGGTGATCGTCGGAAGCGGGCATGACGCCCTCAGCGGCGGCGTGTCGGGCCGCCGGCGCCCGGCGCGGATGCGCCGCCGCCCGGCGGCTGCGGGTCCACGGGTCCGAGGTCGGCGAACGGGTCTTCGTCGTGCTGCCAATCCATCGCCGGGTCGTCGAAGGTGAGCGGTGGAGCATCGCCGGTGGTGGATCTGGGCGCCGGCTCCGGCAAGCTTGTGGAGCGGCTCTCGCCGCCGTTGCCGCCGGCACCCGGGCCGGCGGCGGTCACTCCGCTCCCCGCGACCGGGATGAGCGGTTCCTTCGGCGTCTCCGGCAACGCCAGGACCACTTGCGTCTTCTCCAGATCCTCGGCCGCGACGTCGTACTCGACGGCTGGCTCCGTGTCCCACGCGCCCTTCTTGTTGCGGCGGCGCCCGGAGTGAAGCCGGCCGGCGCCGCCCTCCAACAGTTCGAGGAGATACTCCATGTCGCTGATGTCCTGCGCGTACATGCGGTCGCGCACGATGCTGATCACGAAGGCGATGCCGCCGATCAGCAGGCCGATCACTGTGACCGAGAACGCGGTCGTGAGGTTGACGGCGAGCTGCGTGGTGTTCCCGGTGGCCAAGCCGATCAACGCCGGCGACAGTGGGATCAGGGTGCCCATGAGGCCGAGCATCGGGCCGATCCTCACCAGGATCCGGGTCCGCTCCAGCCGCTTCAGCGTGTAGAACTCGTACTCCTGCAGCAGCTTGAGCGGTTTGGCCGCAAGACGCTCCGTCTGGTAGTTGCGTATGAGGTCGAACAGGAAGCGCGCGACGATGATGGAGTAGTTGTTCTCCTGCAAGTACCGGTACGCCGTGCGTGGCTTGCCGTCGGCAAAGGCTTTGCGCGCCTTGAGCGTGCGCACCTCGAGGGCGTCGAGATCGCGGTAGCGAAAGCGCAGCCAGAGCTCATAGAGCAGGAAGCCGAGCTCGATGAGCACCCATACCAGGCAGATGATGGCGGCGATGAGCACCGGCCATAGCAGGACCCGTGACACGTCGTAGATGAGCCTTTGCAGGTCGTTCACGGGTCTACTGTCTCCCGGCCGGTTTCACGATGTCCTTGAGCTTCCCGAAGCTTTGCTTGAAACGGTCCCACGGGCTGCCGCCGCCGGGCAGTACCTTACCCTCTCCGGCGGCGTCGAGCGCGTGCTCGCGGCGATGGAACGCCAAGTATGACACGGCGGCGCCGATGGGCAGCATGGCGAGCAGGGTACCACCCACGAACCCGGCAGCACTACCGCCGCCCGAGGCGCCCACGCCTGGGCTCCCGGACGGGCTCGGCGAGCTTACGGGGGCGCCGCTGACCGTGCCGCCCGGGTACGGCGACGTCGACGCGCTGGGGTACGGTGTGTAGCTGCTGGTAGTCGTGGGCGTCGGGTAGAGCGTCGTCGAGGGCGTGGTCGAGTGGGTCGGCGTCGGGTACGTCGTCGGCGGATGGTACGTGGGGAGCGGGTTCGTGGTCGGCTCAGGTGTCGGCGCGGGGATGGCGACCGTGAACGTGCGGGTGAGCTCCTTGACGTTGCCGGCGTGGTCCACGATGCGGAGCTTGTAGGTGTGACTGCCGTTGGGGACGTTCTTGAGCTGCAGGCTCAGGCTTCTGCTGCCGATCCTGGCGTGCTTGGTCCGGTTCACGTTGTCGACGTAGACACGGCATGCCTTGGGGTTCACTCCGGTGCCGACGGCGCGGTTCGTCGTGTCCGTGTACTTGGCGTGGATGAGCACCGAGCGAGTGCTGGTGAACTTGGCCTTGTTCTTGGGCTCGGCCGAGCTGATCCGCGGCCGGTACACGAAGCCCTTGACGGCCGATCCCGGGTTCTTGGGGAACTTGACGAACGCCTGGCCGCGCAGGGCGACCAGCGCCCAGCTTGTGACCTGGACGGTCGCGCTGGAGTCGCTCGCCTTGTCCACGTAGCCGCCGTTCTTCTTCTGCAGCGCGGCGAGGGCGTCGGCGGGTGTGTGCGTCCCTTGCGTCCAGTCGCTTGGCCGCCCGCCGGAGGCGATGATGGCCTGGATGGCTGCGGCCGTGGCGGAAGCGTCGGTGGTGCCCCCCGGTGAGTACGGGAACCCGCCATCCGATCTCTGCTGCGCCCTGAGGAACGCAACGGCGCTCTGGATCTCCGACGTCGGCACGGCCACACCGGCGGCCATGCCGGCTTCGAGCGCCTGGACGGCCAGTGCCGTGTCCTCGACGTTGGATGCCGGCGCCAGCTGGCCGGAGATCCTCTCGTCGGCGGCGAACCCGGCATCGGCGTTTTGCTGCGCTGCGAGCCAGGAGACCGCGGGCCCGAAGCGCACCTGGTCGCTGGCTCCTACTGCCTGCATCCCCAAGATCGCCCAGGCTGTCGCGTCGATCGCCTGTCGGGTGGGGATCGAGGCCATCGGCGAGAATCGTCCCTTCGTCGCCGAGCCATCCGTGAAGTCCTGGTACGAGTAGAGGTTCGCGAGCAGGTCGATCGCCGGTGTGCCGGCCCGGAACACCTCGTTCACATGACCGACCGCGACGTAGGACATGATGGCGCGAGAGTAGTAGCCGGGAGCGTTCGCGTCGTTCGCGGCCGCGGTCAGATGGTTGTTCGCCTGCAGGTACCGATAGGGGTTCCGGCCGGCGATCGTCCAGAGGCTGGAGCCCATCCGTTCGCCGCTGGCGACAGCTCCGAGGATCCCCCAGGCCGTGTTCGCCATGGTGCCGAACCCGCCGTTGGTCTGCTGCCGGGAATGGAGGAAGTCGAGCCCCCTCGTGACGGTCTTGGGGCGAGAGTCGGTGAACCCCTTGGGGCCCGCGGCGGCCAGGCTCGTGGCCGAACCCGCCGCGAGCAGCGTCGCGAGCGCGAGCGTCAGCCAGCTTCTCCTGCCCATCCAACTCCTCCGCGTCGTCCCCGGATGAGGGGGAACGACCATGCTACCAAGACGCCTACGGTGCGACCACCATCCGGCGACTCGCGAGCGTGCCTCCAACGCGGAGACGCGCGCCGCGCGCCAGCGGTTCGCGCGCGCCGCCGCCGGCGCCCGCCTCGGGTCTCGCGGCGACAGCATGGAACATCTGTCCAGCCAGGCTGGCAGGGAGTCTGACTTCTGCCGATAGTCAGCCCATGAACGACACATCGTCCCACGCCGCGGACCTGGATGGCGCCGGAGAGGTCGAGTTCTTCGGCGTGAAGCTGAGGGTCAACAACCCGCGCCTTGCGGCTCTGCTCGACGGCGACGGGACCGACGAGGTCACCGTGGTCGTCGGCTCGGCCGGCGCCGAGCACGAGGCGAGCGAGGCCGACCTCGCGGCGGACGCTCGTGGTGAGGGGGCGGATCGCCTGGAGCAGGCGATCACCAGTGCAGGCGTCGCGGACGTGCAGGTCCGTTGTGCCGACGTAGAGGTCCCGCCGGAACACGACAGCCCTCCGGCGGCGACCATCGAACGTCCGGCCTGAGGCCGGCCGAGGCCGTCCGCAAGCCGCCGGCCGCATCTCCACTGCTCGACGATGTATCCTAGGAAGCCGAAATGGCAGGCCTCCTCTCACTCGTCATCCCCGTGTACAACGAGGCCGACAGCCTCGAGTTGCTCGTCGCCGAGATAGACGAGTCGCTTCGGGCCGCCGGCCTCGAGTACGAGATCGTCTTCGTCGACGACGGCTCCACCGACGGCTCGTTCGCCGTGATGCAGCAGCTTGCCGCTCCGCGCGGCGACGTGCGCATCGTCAAGCTGCGGCGCAACTTCGGCAAGGCCGCAGCGCTCTCACACGGGTTCGCCGAGTGCCGCGGAGACTTCGTCGTCACCATGGACGGCGATCGCCAGGACGACCCGGCGGAGATCCCGCGACTCATCGCTCCGCTGGATGACGGCTACGACCTGGTGTCGGGCTGGAAGCAGAGCCGCCAGGACCCGCTCAACAAGACCCTGCCGTCCCGCGTCTTCAACTGGACGGTTCGTCGCATGACAGGCATTCCGTTGCACGACTTCAACTGCGGTCTCAAGTCGTACCGGCGGGAAGTCGTGGACACGATCTACATCTACGGCGAGCAGCACCGTTACATCCCCGTGGTCGCCGCTCAGGCCGGCTTCCGCGTGACCGAGGAGAAGGTCAGTCACCGTCGCCGCACTGCCGGGCGCTCCAAGTACGGCTGGCAGCGCTACCTGCGCGGCTACCTCGACCTCCTCACAGTGCTGTTCCTCGGCCGCTACCAGCACCGCCCGCAACACCTGTTCGGAGGCATCGGCACGCTGCTCATCTTCATCGGCCTCCTGGTCGAGCTCTATCTGACCGTGGACAAGCTCGCTTTCGGGCACCCGATCGGCCAGAGGCCGCTGCTCCTGCTGGGCGCGCTGGCGATCATCGTCGGCGTGCAGCTGCTGTCGCTAGGGCTCATCGGCGAGTTGATCGCGAACTCACGCGCCCGCGGCGGGCCCGACCCGGCTCAAGTGGCGCGGATCGTCGAGGGCGGAGCGGTCGCCCTGAGCGTCGAATCCGGCGCGTCCACGCCGGCCGCCGAGACGCCGGACCCCGCCGCGACTGCGCCGGGGATCGTCCCCGCGGATGCTGCGGGTACCCCTGCCGGCGTCGCCCCGGGCGTGGCCGACCCGCAGTGACCCGCGCCGTCGCGTACTTCGGCACGTACGACCCGGCCTATCCGCGCAACGCCGTGCTGATCGACGGCCTGCGACTCCACGGCGTGACCGTCCACGAGTTCCAGGCGTCGCTGCCGTCGCTCACGGCGGCGGAGATGGCGACGCCCGCCGGCGCCGCGCGGCTCGCCGCGGGCGTGGCCGCGGCACACGCGCGCCTGCTCGCGCAGCACCGCCCGCACCTGGACATCGACGCGGTCATCGTGGGCTACCCCGGGTACTTCCTCGTCCCGTTCGGGCGCGCGCTGGCCGCCCTGCGGCATGCGCGCCTCGTGTTCGACCCGCTCGTTTCGTTGTGGGACACGTTCGCCGGCGACCGGGGTCTCGTCGCTGCCGGCGGTTGGAAAGCCGGAGCGGTCGGCAGCGTCGACCGGCTGGCGTTCGCGCTGCCCCATCTCGTCCTCGCGGACACGCGCGCAGCACGCCGCCTACTTCCAGGCCGAGTTCGGCCTCCCGAGGCGGCGCGTCGCCGTGGTGCCCGTGGGCGCGCGCCCGGAGCCCCGAGCGGACGGCGCAGCCACGGCGCGCGGCGCCGGAGAGGCGATCACGGTGTTCCAGTACGGCAAGTGGAGCCCCATGCACGGAGCAGGGACAGTCCTCTCCGCCGCCGATCTCCTGCGCGGGGAACCCATCCGCTTCGTGCTCGCCGGCGAAGGTCAGCTCTCCGCGGAGCTGCGCAGTGACATCGCGCGCCGGGGCCTCGCCAACATCGAGTGGCTGGGCGCGCTCACGATGGACGAGCTGCGCGACCGCACCCTCGCTTCGGACGTGTGCCTGGGCGTGTTCGGCGGCTCGGACAAGGCGGCGCGCGTGGTGCCGAACAAGGTCTACGACGCGCTCGCGTGCGGGCGCCCCGTGGTGACCGCCGACACGGCGGGCATCCGCGAGGCGCTGCACGACGGGGAGGACGCCCTCCTTGTGCCGGCCGGCGACGCCGCGGCACTTGCCGGCGCTCTCGTGCGGCTGCTCGACGAGGGTGAAAGGGCACGGCTCGGCGCCGCGGCTCTTGCGACCTACCGGCGCGCGTACACGCCTGACGCGGTCGCGGGCGCGCTGCTCGAGGGGCTGGCGAGCGCGTGAGCGACGAGAGCGGCACGCGGCCCGGCGAGTCGCCAGGGCCTTCCACTGAGCCGCCGGCCGAGCCGGCCCAGCCCGACACAAGATCGCAGCGCCCCTGGGTGCGTCCGGTCCTGCGCATCGCACAGGTCGTGCTGGTCGCCGCGATCGTCTACTTCTTGGGCGCCTACCTGGTGCGCTCGTGGGCGACCGTCAAGGACTACCACTGGACGCTGCACCCGTGGTGGCTCGTCGCGTCCGGCCTCGTCTTCCTCCTCTTCTACGTGATGCAGGCGGTCGCGTGGTGGCTGCTGCTGCGCGGGTTCGCCCTGCACAGCCCGTTCCCCGTGGCGATGTCGACTTGGGGCAAGTCGATCCTCGCCCGCTACGTGCCGGGGAACGTGTTCATGTTCGTGGGCCGCGCCTGGATGAGCCACGGGCAGGGACTGCCCGTGGACAAGGTGAGCGCGGCCATGGTCTACGAGCAGGCCCTCGCCCTGTGCTCGGCCCTGATCGCCGTCGCCGTCCTCTTCCCCTTCTGGGAGACCGACCGCGGCGCCACGGGGCTCAGTCTGCTCGCCATCCCGCTCTTCATCGCGCTGCTGCATCCGCGCGTCTTCCGACCGCTCTCGTCGTGGGCCCTGCGCCGCCTCCATCGGGAGCCGCTTGACGTCACACTGGGGTTTGGCGCCGTGATCGCCATGCTTTGGTACTATGTCGCCGCTTGGATGGTGGCCGGCACGGGCGCGTGGCTGCTTGCGCGCGCCACCACCGGCCTCACCGTCGGCTCTCTGCCGCTCGTGATCGTCGCCTACGCGCTCTCGTTCGTCGTCGGGATGGCGGCGTTCATCTTCCCGAGCGGCATCGGCGTCCGCGAGGCTGTGCTTACGGCGTCGCTGTCCAAGCATCTGCCGGGCGGCGTGGCCCTCGCCTGGGCGTTGCTCCTGCGCCTCTGGGTCACTGCTATCGAGCTGTTGTTCGTGGGCCTCGCGGTGGCCGCCGAGCGGCTGGTCTACGGAAAGAAGGACTCCGCGTGAGCAAGGCCGGGCGCATCAAGGCTGACAGGCAGGCCGCGGCTGCCGCGGCCGGCACGCGGACGACCAGACGCTTCCTCGGCCTCTCTCCGGTGGTGGAGCTCGAAACGGACGAGCGCGCGCGGCTCTTCCGCCGCAACGCCGCGTATGTGATCGTCGGCGCGGTCGTGTTCGCCACGATCTACGCGTTGCTGTCGTGGCTCAAGTACCGCGCTTTCATGGACGCGCGCTTCGATCTCGGGAACATGACGCAGGCGGTGTACAACACCGCCCATGGCCACTTCCTGATGGGTACGACCGGCGACGCGCATCCGCGTCAGCTCTCTCGCCTGGGCTCTCACGTCGATCCGATCCTGGCCCTGTTCGCGATCCCGTGGCTGGTGTGGCCAAGCCCCGTGATGTTGCTCGTGCTGCAGTCAGTCATCGTCGCCACCGGCGCCTGGCCCGCCTACCGTCTCGGCGTGCGCTTCACGCGCGACCCGCGCGCCGCGTCCTTGCTCGCCGGCGCCTTCCTGCTGTATCCGGCGCTCGGGTACCTCGTGCTCAACGAGTTCCACCCGGTGGCGCTGGCCACGCCGCTCCTGTTGTGGGCCTTCCTCTACGTGGAAGAGGACCGCTGGTTGTGGGCCGCGCCGTTCCTGGTGCTCGCGGCGGCGAGCAAGGAGACCGTCCCGCTCGTGCTGGCCCTGATGGGCGCGTACTTCGCGCTGCGCAAGCGCTCGTGGCGGCCGCTGATCCTCACGGTGGTGGCCCTCGCCTACTTCGCCGTCGCGGTGTGGGTGATCATCCCGCACTTCAGCGGCGGTCAAAGCGCCTTCATCGCGCGCTACGGCAGCTATGGGGACAGCGCCGGCTCGGTCGCCAAGACCGCGCTCCTTCATCCGATCAAGACGGTCCATGGGCTCCTGCGGCCCTCGAACATCCACTACTGGACGCAGCTGCTCTGGCCGCTCGGCTTCACGTCGTTGCTGAGCCCCCTGACGCTGCTCATCTCGGCTCCCGAGGCAGCACTCAACGCGCTGTCCTCGGTCAAGTTCCAGCGCGACATCCGCTTCCACTACACGGCCACGGAGATCGCCTTCATCTACGCGGCCGCGGTGCTCGGGCTGATGCGCCTGTGGCGCTGGCTCGGCGGCGGGTTCCGCAAGGCCGAGAAGGCGATGCGGGGCCAGCGCGTCAGCCGCGAGACGCTGGCCCTGCTCGTCCTGCTCCTGGCGCTGGCCGGCAACTACTTCCTCGGCCCGCTCCCGTTCTCGCTGCCGGGTGCGGCCGACGCCGGCAAGGACTACGCCATGACGCCGCACGCTGCCGCCCTCAACGAGGCGCTCAAGATGATCCCTCCGCTCGCCACGGTGTCGGTCAACAACAACGTCGGCGAGAAACTGTCGGCCCGCCCGGTCGTCTACACGTTCCCAGCCATTGCCGGCGCCGACTGGGTCGTCGTGGACACGAAGCACCCCTTCGTGTTCGACAAGCCGAACGCCGCGTTGCACCAGCAGGCGCTCGGCAAGCTGGTGCTCGACAAGGACTACCTGAACGTCTACGCCAAGGATGGCGTCTACGTCTTCAAGCGCGTGGGTCCAAAGCCGTAGCTCCCACCGCGAGCGCCCCCCGCGCCCTCCCCGTCATGCCACCCAGCTGAACACCGCGAACTTGGCGGTCAGCAGGATGAGCGCGACGATGCCGATGACCACCACCGCCACGTGCGTCCTGGGGCGACCGCGCGTGAACACCGCCAGGGCGATGTAGAGCGGGAAGGCCGTCAGCGTGAAGCGCGGATACGAGAGCAGCGGCACGCCGCTCGACGGGAAGAAGAGCGGGTAGGCGAGCGCCGCGAGCGCGTACCACGAGTACGCTCGCGGGAGGCGGCGGGCGCCGTACCACAGGAGTCCCACCGCCGGGATGAAGAAAGCCAGGTCGATGAGGTTGCTGGCCGCGTTGCCGAGCGCCTCGCTGGTGAGCGCCCAGGTCCCGAAGAGGCGGGCGAACTCGGCACCGAGGAGCCGGTACGCGCCCAATGCGGCGTCGACGAAGCCCATGGCGACCGTGTAGTTGGGCGCCGCGAGGAACCTCGACCACGACGCCTGGGCGGTGGAGAAGAGGAGCGGCTTGCCGAAGGCGATGGCCAGGTAGGTCATCCACACGAGCAGACCCTCCACGACCATCAGCATGTTGGCGGCGTGCGAATCCGTCCGCTTGAGGTCCCACTCCTTGTCCTCGTAGTAGTAGTAGAACATCGGGATGAGGAGCAGGACACCGGTGCTGCGCGTGAGCGTGGCGAGCAGCCCCGCGAAGCCGGCCAGCCTCCAGCGGCCCTCGCGGGCGCATACGAAGCACGCGAGCGACAAGAACAAGAACAGAGACTCCGTGTAGACAGCTTGCAGGAAGAACGAGAGTGGGCCGATGGCGAGGTAGATGACGGCGCGTGAAGCGACGCCGCCGTCGAAGTCCTCCTTCGCGAGCCGGTAGAGCAGCCACACGCAGCCGGCATAGCACACCATCGAGATGACGATGCCCGTGGTCACAAGGTTGCCGCGGAACAGCACGCCGAGCCAGCGCAGCAGCATGGGGTAGAGCGGGAAGAAGGCCGTGCTGCCGTCGCCGTCGGCGTAGCCGGTGGTGGCGATCTTGATGAACCAGACGCCGTCCCAGTGCGCCCACGGGTTCAGCAGGTGCCCGAGGGCGCCGTGAAACACCTCGGCGCGCGCCGGGAAACGCCAGCCGATCGGGAGTCGCTGGTAGCCGATCAGCCCGACGGCGAAGAACGCCGCGGCGAAGATGAGGATCCGGCTGCCCACGGCGGCGACGACCGCGCGCGCCAGCGAGGCGGTCGGTGCGGACTCCGTGGCGTGCGGAGCCGGGACGGGCTCGGACTCGCCGGCCGTCACCTGCGGCGCCCGGCCGCCGCCGTCTGCCGGCTCAGCGTCCGTCGCCGGGCCTCTTCCGGCCGTCGGCCCGCTCCTGCGCCGCAAGCCGCGCCGCGATCGCCGCGCGCAGGTCGCTGGCGAGGGCGCGCCGGTGCTTGGGGTCGTGCGTCCACACACGTGCCCGCAACACGACTTCGCGACCACGGATATCGTCCACGTCCACACGATTCTCGGTGCCCTCGGGCGGCGGGGCGAGCTCGTCGGCGACGGCCAGAGCCTCCGCTCTCGCCGCCTCCAGCTCGGCGGTCTGCGGCACGGTGAACGCCACCGTGAGGATGCTCCCAGGCGCGCCCATCGTGTAGTTGTGCACTACACGGTTCGCGAACGCTTCGTTGGGGATGACGACCCGGTCGTCGTCGGGCGTGCGGATGAACGTGTAGGTGAGAGAGATGCGCTCGACCGTGCCGTAGACATCGTCCACGCTGATGTAGTCGTTCAACCGCACGGGCTGCGAGAAGGCGATCATGATGCCGCTCACGAGATTCGCCAGTGGCGCCCGCGCGGCGATGCCGATGACAGCGCCGAAGATGGCGGCCGAAGCCAGCATGGTCTTGGCCACCGCCGACACGGCCTGGAACTGCCACAGGGCGATCGCCACTCCGAAGAAGAGGATGGTGGCGACGATGAGCCGGCGGATCATCACGTAGCGCGTGCAGTCCGCCGGCTCCGGCTCCCGGCCCATGAGCTTGGACTGGATCTTGTCCCTGCGTTTGAGCAGCCCGTCGACGATGCGGGCCAGGACGATCGCGATGAGGACGTACAGGATCGCCCTGAACCAGTGTGCGTCGTACACGGCGGCGGCGAGGAGTCTCACGCTGCCCGCCGCGTCAGGGAGCACCCGAAGGCGCGGGCGACGCCGAAGGCGACAGCTCCGTGTGCGGCGACCCAGAGGGCCGAGGCGTGGCCGTGGGCTCGGGCACCAGATCGGCCGGACGCAGGTTGTCGCGCACGTCGTAGAGGACGGCGCCGGTGGCGTAGTCGAAGAGCGCGACGACCGTGTCGGCGCGCCGGGAGACGGTGTCCACGACACCCTGGACCTGCCAGATGAAGCGATAGCGCGGAACCACGGTATTCGTGACCGTGCGGCCGTCGATGGCGTTTGTGAAGGTGTACGGCTTGCCCTTGGGCACGAACAACAGCTGGACCTCGCGCGGGTCGACAGCCGTGCCCTTGAAGAGCCAGTCGGCCTTGCGCAGGGCCATGCCCGAAGTCTTGAGTTCGGCGTTGCCCGGCACGGCGAGGGCGGCCCAGGCGAAGGCCCAGCCGCGCCACGGGTGCGTGACGAACTGGCCTCGCTCGAGCGGGGCGGTGTAGCGGTACGCCACGAAGGCGGGCACCAGGAACACGACCAGCGCGGCGACGACGATGACGCCTACGAGCGTCTTCTTGCTTGCGAAGCGGATCAAGCGGGCACCTCCGCGCGATTATTCGCAGGGCGCGCGGAGGGTGTCAAACAGCGGCCGTGTCGAGGACGGTGCCGTCCGGGTGCAGCTCGGTCCTCGCGAACTCCGCACGAGCCGCAGCCGCAAGGCGCTGGTGATAGGCCTCGTCGTGCAGCGGGTTGAGGTGCATGAGGACGAGGCGCCCGACGCCGGCGGCGGCGGCGATCCGTGCCACGGCGGTCGCCTCGCTATGCGAGGCGTAGCCCGGCCGCAGTTCAGGCGGCGCCTCGTCGGTCTGCGGGTCGGCGCCGTTGTACCAGGCCTCGTGGAGCAGGAGCTTCGCCCCGGCGGCGAACTCAACGGTGGCGGGGTCGGCGCGGGTGTCCGTGGCCAGCACGAGCTCGTCGTCGAAGCGGTACGCGACGCTCGTATCGGTGTGCTGTTGCGCACGCACGCGGACCGTGTGCCCGGCGACCTCGTTGATGCCGGCATCGAGGGCCTCCACGCGGATGTTCTCGAGGTCCTTCCAGTCGCGCGGGTTGTACGGCTTGCGCAAGAGGTCGGCGACGGCGCCCTCGGGGTCGACTCCGGTCACGGCCTCCGCTGCGGCATGGATCACGAGGCGGCGCCCGGGAAGCACGCCGGGCAGGTACGCCAGCCCGCACACGTGGTCGAGGTGGTAGTGCGTGAGGAAGAGATGGACCTCATCGCGGCCCTCGAGCAAGGCCGACTGAGGAGCCTCGAGCAGGCGGCGCAGGCCTGTGCCCGCGTCGAGGATGAACAGCGAGCGCTCGTCGTGGCACAAGAAGCTCGTCGTCTCGCGCTGGTCGCTGGGCATCCAGCCCATCGTCCCGAGCAGAGTCACGTGCATGCAGGCCTCCCTTGCCGTTCGCGAACGCTAGCAGAGCCGTCCCACACAACGGCTTGCCCATCTCGGCGCGGCGGTACACTCCGAGCAGGAGATGGGGTGCCCGGACGCGGGCCGAGGAGGCTTGGCTGTGCGCGATCTGATCAGCACGCTGTTCCGCGAAGCCGACATCGACGAGGCGGGACGCTCCCTGTGGGAGCCCGTAGTGCCTTTGCTGGAGCTCGCCGTCGCCGGCGGCGACCAGGAGCCGTTTCTCAGCGCCATGGAGGCAGCGGCCCGCGGCGCCGGCATGAGCCAGGGCATCCCCGTCGCGACGCTGCTGGGCACCTACCTTGACGTCAGCGGCGTCCTGATCGCGGGGCTGGAGTCCGCCGCCGACGATCAGTCACTCGACGCGGCCGGCCGCCTACGTGCCGTCGAGCGTGTCGCGCTCATGCGCATCGCCTCCGGCTACTCTGAAGGCCTGGAAGCGACGATCTCCGGCCTGCGCGCTCGGGCAGCGGACGCCTCGCCGGTCGACGACGTCTCCGGCGCCGTCAAGTCGGGCGAGCTCTTCGAGCGCCTCGACCTCGAGGTCAACCGTTGCCAGCGGATGAACCTGTCACTCGGCCTGCTGGCTTTGGAGCCCCAGGCCGCGGCCGGCCGCGCGACGACCGGCGGTGCGCTGCATGACGTCGGTGATTGCCTGCGCGGGAACCTGCGCCGGTACGACAGCATCGGGCTCACGAGGCAGGGCGGCTTCTTGCTGGTCCTGCCCGACATCAGTCGCCGCGGTCTGTCCGGCGCGGCGGAGCGACTGCGGCGCGAGCTCGACGTCAGCGTCTCGCCGGGGGGCGCCAACGACTACGTGTTCGCGCTCGCGCACTACGACTTCGTGGATGCCGCTCCGGCGGAGATGCTCGCATCGCTCGAGACGAGTGTGCGCCAAGCGCGCTCGGGGCACGAGCGGCTCACCTGGTGCTGAACGTCAGTCGAGCGTCTCGCCCAGGCTCTGCGCGGCGCGGCGGACCATCTCCCGCTCGTTGGGGTACGTCATCAGATGCAGTGCGTCGCGCAGGCGCACCCAGCGTGCCTCACTGACCTCGTGATCGTGATCGGCGGTGTCGCCCCCGGTCGCGTGCATGAGGTAGTAGTGGACGGTCTTGTGGATGCGGCTGCCCTCTTCGCGTGAGTAGAAGGAGTAATCGATCGTGCCGAGCGCGTCGTCTACGACGCCGTCGAGGCCGGTCTCTTCGGCGACCTCGCGCACGGCCGTCTGGGCCAGGGTCTCGCCGACCTCCACGCCGCCTTTGGGCAAGCCCCACACCCGGCGCCCGGCAGGCCTGATCAGGCACACCTCGGGGATGCCTTCCCGGCGGATGACGACGCCCCCCGCGGATGTCTTCTCGTGCGCTTGCGTCATGGTGTGCGAGCCCTCCAGGGGGCGCTGTGTTTCCGCCGGTAGTATATCGTTCAGCCATCCCCAAGGAGGTCTGCCCGCGTGTTCGCCGCCATCGGGCGGTTCGCCTACAGGCGCCGCAGGATCATCGTGCTGGCGTGGGTCGTGGCCTTCGCCGCAGGGCTGGTGGCGACGGCGCACGTGCCGTCTCACCTCAAAGGCGGCGGCTTCACCAATCCCACGACGCCGTCGCAGAGGGCCCAGCAAGCGATGCAGGACCGGCTCGGCTTCGGACCGGCCCAGCTCACGATCGTCTTCACGAGCCCGACGCTCGATGCACGCAGCCCCGCCTTCCAGACGCAGCTGAAGGCGGCGTTGTCGGGCATAGACAAGGCTCGGTTCCCCAGGCTCCTCGGCGTGCAGACCGCGGCCTCGACCGGCGATAGCGGGTTCGTGTCCAGCGACGGGCACGCGACGTTCGCGGTGCTCTCCTTCGATGCCGTCACCGAGCAGGTCCAACGCATGATCCCGGCGATCCGCGCCACGATGAGATCGACCTCCCTGAAGACGTACATCACGGGTGACCCGGCCGTGTACGCGGACATCGAGAGCACGTCGGCGAAGGATCTGCGGACCGCGGAGAGCTACACGGTGCCGGTCGCGATCGTCGTCCTGGTGCTCATCTTCGGGACACTGGTGGCCGCCGCCCTGCCGGTCATCGGCGGCGGCATGGCGGTCACGGTCACCCTCGGCTGCTTCTGGGTGCTGTCCCACTTCCTCAACATCTCGGTGTTCGCGATGAACGTGGCGACCCTCCTCGGCCTCGCCGTCGGCATCGACTACTCGCTGTTCATGGTCGGCCGGTTCCGCGAAGAGCTGCGCGCCGGCCGCGGCGTGGAGGAGTCGGTCGTGACGACCGTGGAGTTCGCCGGCCGCTCCATCTTCTTCAGCGGCCTCACCGTGGTCGTCGGGCTCCTCGGTCTCGTGAGCATCCCCTTCATGTCGATGCGCTCCATGGGGCTGGGCGGCGCTCTCGTCGTCGTGTTCTCCGTGCTCGCCGCCTTGACCCTTCTTCCGGCTCTGCTGTCCATCCTCGGTGGTCGGGTGAACGCCTTGCGGATCGTCGGCCGCTCCGGCAAGGAGGGAGCCTTCTGGGGACGCTGGTCGGACGGGGTCATGCGGCACCCGGTCATCGTGCTGATCGGGACGCTGGCGATCGTCCTGGCCTTCGCCTGGCCCGTCCTCCACATACAGCGCGAGATCCCGGGCGCGACGGCGCTCCCGCAGAGCTCCGAGTCGCGCCAGGGCTACGACATCCTGCAGTCGCGCTTCGACGTCTCGGCGCTCTCGCCGATCGATGCGCTGGTCACATGGAAGGGGACGCCGGACCCGCTGGCGCCGGCGAACCTGCAGCGGCTGATCGCCTACGGCAAGAAGCTGCAGGCGATGCCCGGCGTGGAGCGGGTCGTCAGCATCGTCAACCTGCCGGCGACGGGGACACCCGCTGCGGCCGCGGCCTTCTGGCGAGCAGTCCTGCGGCCGGAGAGCGGCGCCGGCTCGCAGGGGACCTCCGGCGCCGGCACGCAGGCGTCCGGCACCGGCACGCAGGCGTCCGGCACCGGTCTGCCGAGTCTCCTTCAGGGGCTGCTCGGTGCCCAGCAGCGCACGGCCGCTCTGCGCCTCAAGGCGCTCACCACGGCGGCGGGCACGGTGCTCTTCGAGGTCGTGCCCAAGGCGCCGCCGTCGACCGTAGCGGCGCAGGACCTCGCCGTCCGCGTCTACGAGCAGGGGCCGCCGCCGGGCACGACGCTGTACGTCGGCGGCACATCGATGACGGTCCACGACTTCGTCCACGTCCTGTACCAGAAGTTCCCCTGGATCATCCTCTTCGTCGTCTGCGTGACCGCGTTCGTCCTGCTCTTCCTGCTGCGCAGCCTCGTGCTACCGGTCAAGGCCGTCATCATGAACGTCCTCTCGCTCCTGGCCGGCTACGGCGCCGTCGTGTGGATCTTCCAGGACGGCCACCTCGAGTGGCTCTTCCACTTCCGGAGCAGCGGCGCGATCGACGCCGAACTGCCGGTGATCCTGTTCTGCACGGTATTCGGCGTCTCCATGGACTACGAAGTCTTCCTGCTCACGCGCATGCGCGAGGCCTGGGATGAGACCGGCGACAACGTCCAGGCCGTCCGCTTCGGCCTGGCGCGCACCGGTCGCATCATCACGAGCGCCGCTCTGATCATCGTGGTCGTCGGGATGTCGTTCGCATTCACGTCGATCCTCGTCACCAAGGCGATCGGCGTGGGCCTCGCGGTCGCCGTCGCCTTCGACGCCACCGTGATCCGCATCCTCATGGTGCCGGCGTTCATGCGCCTGCTGGGGCGCTGGAACTGGTGGCTGCCGCCGTGGCTCGAACGCATCTTGCCGCGTATCGAGTAGTGGCCGGGCGACGCACATGAGCAGACTCGGCGACAGCCTCGCGGTGCTCCGAGAGACGGAGTTCCGCAAGCTGTTCATCGGCCAGGCGACGTCCGTCGTCGGCGTGATGTTCACGGTGGTGGCGCTGCCGTTCGCGGTGCTCTCCATCGGCGGGACCGCCACCGACATCGGCCTCGTGGAAGCCGCCAACCTCGTGCCGCTCGCCGTGTTCGTGCTCATCGGAGGGGTGTGGGCCGACCGCTTGCCGCGCCAGCGAGTCATGCTGACCGCCGACCTTCTCCGTTTCGTGCTCCAGTGCGTGACGGCGGGGCTGCTGATCGCCGGCGTCGCCCACGTGTGGCAGCTCGCCCTGCTGCAGATCGGCATGGGCGTCTGCGAAGCGTTCTTCCGGCCGGCCGCCACGGGGCTCATCCCGCAAGTCGTGAGCGAGCCGCGCCTGCAGCAGGCCAACGCCCTGCAGAGCCTCGTGATGAGCGGCTCGATCACCCTCGGCGCGTTCCTCGCCGGCATGCTTGTGTCGGTGGTGGGTCCGGGCTGGGGCATCGCCGTGGACGGGCTCACCTACCTCGTGAGCGCGTGGTTCCTCTGGCGCCTGCGCCCGTCGGCCTTCCGCGGCCGCGTCCCGATCGCGACCGGGGCCCTCGGGCGGGCCTTGGCCGGCGAGGAAGCCGCCGCCGGCTCGGCGACCACTTCAGCGCCGGAGCCCTCCGAGACACGAAGACTCCGCGGATTCCTGGGCGAGCTCGGCGCCGGCTGGCGCGAGTTCACGAGCCACACGTGGCTCTGGGTGATGGTGGCCGGCGCGTCGCTCTTCCTGTTCGCGATCGATGGGCCCATCCAGGTGCTCGGGCCCATCGTCGCGCGCGACGTCTACGACGGCGCCCGCACTTGGGGTCTCACCTCCGCCGCCATGGGCCTCGGCCAGATCGCCGGCGGCCTGGCCAGCCTGCGCTGGCGGCCGCGGCGGCCGATGCTGATCATCGCCGCCGGTATGAGTCTGGCGGCGATCCCGGTGGCGCTCCTCGCCCTGCGGGCGCCGGTCTGGACGCTGTTCGTGTCGCTCGCCGTCATGGGCGTCGAGTGGGGCCTCTACGACCCATTCTGGGTCACCTGCATGCAACGCGAGGTGGCGCCGGAGATGATCTCCCGCGTCTCGAGCTACGACTACCTCGGCTCGCTGGCGTTCTACCCGGCCGGGCTGGCTCTGGCCGGCCCGCTCTCCGCCGCTTTCGGCATCACGACGGTGCTGTGGGTGAGCGCCGCCGTGGCCATCGTGGTCAGCCTCTTCCAGCTCGCGTGGCGCGACGTGCGCGCGCCGCACGACATGGGGCCGGCGGCGGAGCCCGCGGGCCCGCCCGCCGTGCCTGCAGACCCCACCCGGTGACGGCAGCACCTGGTTGACACCGGCGGTGCCTGCTGCCACGCTCCAGGACGCTAAGTCCTGCTTTAGCGTCTGGGGGACGTCCTGGAAGAGATCAGCCACATCGACGCAGTCGACAGCGTGCGGGTGCTGGCCAACGACGAGCGTCTGCACCTGCTGCGTCTGCTCATGCGCGGCCCCGCGACGCTGACGCAGCTGGGGGCCGTGATGGGGCACCATCCGGCCTGGGTGCGGCATCACCTGATGTCGCTCGAGCACGCCGGCCTGGTCGAACTCGTCGAGACGCGGCAGACGAAGAACTTCACGGAGAAGTTCTACTGCGCCACGGCGCGCGCCTACGCGGTGAACTTCATGGTGCTGCCCGAGGTCGGGGAGGCCGGCCTACTCGTGCTGCTCGGGAGCGACGACCTCGCTCTCGACCTGCTCGCCCAGCGCTTGCGCGAGAGCGAGGGGGCGCCGGATGTCGTCACCATCGCCATGGGCAGCCTTGAAGGCCTCATCGCGTTGCGGCAGGGGTTGGGGCACGTCGCCGGCTGTCACCTGCTGGACCCTGAGACCGGCGACTTCAATCGCTCGTACGCGCGAGCGCTCTTCCCGGGCCGCGAGCTGCAGCTGATCACGCTCGCCCACCGCCAACAGGGCCTCATCGTGCCGCCGGGCAACCCGCGGAGCTTCCAGGCGCTGGATCGAGGCGGTCGAGCGAGGGCGCGCGTATCGTGAACCGCAATCGCGGTTCTGGGACGCGCGTCTGGCTCGACCGCCTGCTCACTGCAGCCGGCATCGACCCCGCGGACGTCGCTGGCTACGAGCGTGAGGTCGCCACTCATGAACAGGCGGCGCGGGCCGTGGCGGATGGCACAGCCGACGTGGCTCTCGGCATCTTCGCGGCGGCGCGCGCCCAGGGCCTCGACTTCGTGCCGCTGATGGAAGAGCGCTACGACCTCGTGACCCCGACGCCCATCTACGAGAGCGACCTGATGGCGCCACTGCTGGCGCTCCTGCACGACGAAGGATTCAAGCGGTCCGTGGACCGCCTCGGAGGGTATGCGACGCGCGAGACCGGCGTCGTCGCGGCGCTGGCGGTCTGACCGCCCGCAGCGACGTCGCTCACGCGCGTCACGATCATGGAAAGGCACCGGGGGCGAGCCGGCGGCCGGAAGGAGGAACGGATGCACCATTCGACGACCGGGCGGCGGAGCCGCACCCATCGCTGGGCCTTGCTGACCCTGCTCTGCGCGCTGGCGCTCCTCGGCGCCGCCCAGCTGGCGCCGGCGGCGCTGGCCGCGAAGGCCACCTTCACCGGCGGCCCTGACACCGGCGACTTCCCGCTGTACGTGCCCAACGATCATACCGTCAGCGCGGTGACGCTTCTCTGCGAGCGGCCTGACGGCCGGGCACACGTACTACGCGAAGGTCCGTTTCACGGAAGGCACATCGCCGGGCAGCACGACGAATCGTGGCTTCACCTGGAACCCGGCCGCCAACGGCGGAGCCGGCGCTTGGGCGCTCGAACAGATCGACCCGTGGTCCAGCTTCCCAACCGTGCTCGCTGACGGCAGCGGCAACATCGCAGAAGGCGCGTACTGGCTCTTCACCAAGTTCGGGGACACCACGAAGACCGCGCCGTATCATCTGATGATCTCGCTGCAGGACATCACCACGCCCAGCTCCACGCTCAACAGTTCGCTCACGCCCCTCGTGACGCTCCTGGACATGAGCGGCGCGACGTCGCCGTCGGGCTACTGGGTGCACGGCGCAGACGCCATCGGCGCTCAGCGAGTCGAGGCCGACGTCGTCGGACCTGCGGTGTGGGCGCTGTCGCAGAGCGCAGGCACAGGTGTTCCGGCATCCGGCGCGCCTGGCGGGTACGGCGATCTTGCTCTTGGCGTCCCGACCGCGGCGACGGCGACGCCCGCGCTTCGATGTGGCCCTCGGCGGGCCATTGACCTGGCATGCAGTGACCAACTCCGTCGCCGACGTGAACATCACTCTGGGCGCCAGCGACGAGACGCCCCCGTCTGCTCCGGGTACCCTGAGCGTGACGTCGGGCGACACTTCGGCGACGCTGAGCTGGGGCGCCGCGCACGACGACACCGGGGTGATCGGCTACTCGGTCTATCGCTGGACCGATCCCCCGGCGACGCTGCCGGCTACACCCCTGCAGCCGGTCATGGTGCACCGGGGCGCTCGCACGAGCTGGACCGACACGACTGTCACCAACGGCACGAAGTACTACTACCTGGTACGTGCCGAGGACGCGGTCACCAACGTCGGGCCGCGCTCGAATACGGTGGACGCCACTCCCGCAAGTTCGCCCGAGCACTCTCGCTTCGAACCTCCGCCGACATCGTCAGCGTGGGGCGGCGTCGCGGTGTGAGCAGCACGGTCGAGCAGCACCGAGAATGTGGCGCCGCGCGTGCAGGACAGCCAGCTGACGGTGCAGTCCTTCGTGGTCGGCAGGGGCTGGACGACGGTCGCCTCGCTGACGACCGGCGCCTTCGGCTTTCTCGAGACGCCGGTCATCCCGACCCGGGCGACCCGGTACCGCGTCACCTACGAAGGCGACGCGACGCACGCCGGAGTCACTAGCAGCCCTGTCACCATCGCGCCCATGGTCAAGCTCGGGATGGTCTCGGCTCCCTCGAAGGTCAAGAAGGGCAGGTCGTTCGCGGTCTCGGGGTCGCTGACGCCACGGATGAAGGCGGGCAGCAAGACCGTGAAGATCAAGTGCTATCTCAAGAAGGGCGGCAAATGGACGCTCAAGAAGACGTCCGCCGCCAAGAACTTCAACAGCGGCTCGGCCTCAAAGTACAAGGCGAGCATCAAGCTGGGGACAAAGGGCAGCTGGCGGCTTGTCGCGTACTCCCCGAAGACGTCGAAGTACGCGACGACGACCGCCAAGGCCAAGACCATCACGGTGAAGTGAGCCGGAGGGGCCGGGAAGCATGGCCGACACGGCACAAGCCGCACGAGCACGCCGGCGACTGTACATCGTCGCCGGCGTGCTCGTCGCCGTGGTGCTCGGCGCCTGGATCGCTGAGCGCGCCGTCAACGGCGCCGCCCAGGCGCCGGGAGGCGCCCCTGTGGCGCCGGCCTACACGGTCAGCGTGCAGCGCGACGGCAAGACGTTGAAGCGCTTCACCGTCGCGCAGCTCCAGGCGCTGCCGCAGACGCACATCGTGAGCGACGGCAAGCCCCAGGACGGACCGTCGCTCACGGCAGTCCTTGGAGCGGCAGGCGTTCGCGGCACCTACACGACGCTCGACATCCGTGGGATGGGCCTGCGTGACGGCGGCCGGCTCACGCTGCCGGCCGGCAAGGTGACGCAGAAGACGATCCTCGATTTCAGCGACAGGGGCACGCTCAAGGTGGTCAGCCCGAGTCTCGGCTTCAGGGAGCGAGTGCGCGATGTCACCGCGATCATCGTCAGGTGACACTGCCTACGTCTGGTCGCTCTCGCTGCGCGACCTGATCGTGCTGGTGCTCTTCGCGGATCTGGCCATGCTGGCGAAGGCGCTGCTGCGCATCCCGCTCCACGTGCCGGGCCACTCCGGCATCCTCTGGGTCGCGCTCTTCGTGGTCGCCCGCGGTCTCGTGGACAAGAAGGGCGCCGGCCTGCTCCTCGGCGTCGTGGCCGGCGTCGTCGCCACCGTGCTCGGGTTCGGGGACACCGGTCCGCTCGAGTGGACCAAGTACGTGGCCGCCGGCGCCATGCTCGAGCTCGCGTGCCTCCTCGTGCCGGGCACGCTCGAGGGCTTCGGCAAGGCCGCCGTCGCCGGCGCCGCCGCCCACCTAGGGAAGCTCGCCAGCATGGTGATCGTGGCCGTCTTGCTGCGGTTGCCGCTCGGCTTCGCTGTGCTCGGCCTCGGGTTCTCGGCGGTGACGCACCTCATCTTCGGGGTCATCGGCGGCGTCATCGGCGCTCTCCTGCTCCGAGCCCTGCGGCGGGTCCCGTACTTCGCTGTCGACCCGCCGCCCCCGCGAGAGCCCGGGGAGGCATCATGACCGCCTTTGCACGGGCGCGTCTTACGCGCTGTGGAGTCGCCCTCGCAGCGATCGTTCTCGCGCTGCTGGCCACCGCGACCGTCGCCACGGCCGCCTCAACGACCACCGTCACGTATCAGGGGACGGCCGGGCATCCCTTCTCGTTCCAGTCCTTGCCCGCCACCCTCGAGACCGCGACGAGCATGGACGGGTCGCAGGATCTTCGCCTTTCGTATGGCCTTCTCGGACGCATCGACGCTTCCTCGGCGGTGTACGCCGCGATCAAGGCGAAGGGAGGAGTCGCCGACCCGCGCAGCATCCAGGTCCTGAGTAGCGGCGACCTCTTGTTCACGGACCGATCCGCCTCACTGGTCGCGGAGGTGACCCCCGACGGGGCTCCGGTCTGGACCTACACCACGGCCGACGACCCGGATCTTCAGCGGCCCTTCTCGGCGCAACGCATCACCGTCGGCGGGCAGCAACTGACGCTGATCGCCGATCGCTGGGCGGCGCGCGTGTTCGCCGTCGACGCACAGAAGCACGTCGTGTGGCAGTACGGCACGACGAATCAGCCCGGACTCGGCGTGAACCAGCTCGAAGATCCATTCTGCGCCTCCTACACGGCGGCCGGGACCGTGTTGATCGCCGACAACAACGGCGGCAACCGTGTGATCGAGGTGCGCTGGTCCGACTACCGGGCCGGCGCGGCCGACAACGGGTTCACGGCGGGCAGTATCGTGTGGCAGTACGGTACGGCCGGCGTGTCGGGGAGCGGCCCGGACCAGCTGGAGAAGCCGCGCTCACCGCAACTGCTCGCAGACGGCGACGTGTTCATGGGCGACGCCGACGGCTCCAGGTTCTTCGTCGTCGATCGGGCGACCAAGGACATCACCTGGCAGTTCGGCCATACGGATCAGCCGGGTTCGGGCGTGGACAGCCTGCAGGACCCCACCTTCGGGCAGCGCCTGGCCGACGGGCGGACGCTCATCGCCGACACGGGCAACGGGAGAGTGCTCCTCGTGCCGGCGGACGGGGGCACGCCCACGGTCTACGACATGGGCGTGCTCGGCCGCCCGGCGACCGCCACGTCCACGGACGTCGCCGGACCGCGCGGCGCGGCTTTCGCCGGCGACGGCTCGCTCTGGGTCGCGGACAGCTCGTTCGCGCAGATCACGCGCCTGGGCTCCGCGTCGTCCGCCCAGGCGACCTCATCGCCCTTGGCTTGCGGCCGGGCCGGCCGCAAGAAGGCCTTTGTGAGACTCTCCTGGCACGGGGACGTGAGTGCGTCCGGCACCAGCGTAGCCGTCGCCTACAGCATCGATGGCGGCGGCTGGCATTCATGCAAGGGCATCGGTACGCGGCGCGCCTACGACTTCCCCGCCGGCACGGTCGGTCGCACGCTGGCGTATCGCGTGACGCTCGCCACCAGGGACCTCGGCGCCACACCGGTGCTCGACTCGCTGATGATCCAGACGACCAAGCCCAGCACGGGCGGCGGCGGGGGCGGCGGGGGTGGCGCATCTCCCGGCGGAGGCAACAGCGGCCAGAGCGGCACGTACACCTATCCGCAGGCCACCGGCGGTAGCGGCGGCTCCGGCGGCGGGACAGGCTCAGGCACGAGCGGCAGCGGAAGCGGATCGGGGACGAGCGGCAGCGGCTCCGGCTCGACGGGAAGCACGGCCGTCTCCGCCGCATCGTCGGGCACGTCACTCGCACCGCCGGTGCAATCGAGCGGCGCCGGGACAGCGCAGAGCGTGACCGGTGCACCCGTTCAGGGCCAGGAGGGTGTCAGCGGCGTGCCGCTCAAGGCCGCGCCGGGTGCGCAGCTGCCGGCGCCTTCAACGCCGGGCCCACGCGTTCCTGTGGCGTTCCTCGTCGGCCTTGGGCTTCTTGCCCTGGCGGCCTTCCTCGTGCCGTGGCCGGTGATGGCCGCGCGATTGCGCGGCATCACCGGCTTCGACCATACGCGGCCCAGAAGGTATCCTCCCTTCCGGCCGCTCGGCTGACTCGCCCCAAAGTGCCCGCACCGGAGACCCGATGAACATCCTCATATCGATCGACGATACCGACGACTTCGACAGCCGCGGCACGGGCGAGATCGCGGAGGTGCTGGCGCAGGGCCTGACCGACCACGGCCTTGCGAGCTGCGGCCGCGTGACGCGGCACCAATTGCTGATCCATCCGGACATCGCCTACACATCGCACAACAGCTCGATGTGCTTCCCCGCCTCTGTCGACGACTCGTCGCTCGAGGCCGTCACGGTAT
This sequence comes from uncultured Thermoleophilia bacterium, assembly GCA_963829205.1. Classification (GTDB taxonomy): domain Bacteria; phylum Actinomycetota; class Thermoleophilia; order UBA2241; family UBA2241; genus CAIXSE01. The sequence continues at coordinate 780,500 of CAWHHT010000012.1, read as the reverse complement.
GGTGTCAGACGGCGCTGGCGGCGGAGAGCGTCGCGGCGGCCGACCCCGGGTTGTGCGTCGTCGCCCAGGAGAGGCTCTCTGAACCGCAGGCTCTCGTCACCTATGGGCAAGAAGCCAAACGGCGCGTCTTCAGCAAGGCCGAGGCATACCGGATCGCATCTGACCTCGGCGTGCACCTCTCCGAACATGGCGGTACCGGCATCGGAGTGATCGGCGCGCTCGCCGGCGCCGGCCTTCGCTTGTCCGGCAACGACGGCCGGTTCAAGGGCAAGTTCGCGATCCCGAGCCGAGATGGCGCTGCATCCGTCGAAGAGATCAAGCGCCTCAAGGTCGACAGCGTGCAGACGTTCGACGGCGACGTCCTCGGCGACGATCAGCTCGTGGCCGTGGGCGACGAGTGCAAACTGGTCCTGCTGGGTGGAGAGGCGGTCCTTCTCGTCACACCGACGGGCGACGACGGCCCTGTACAGTGGGCGGTCGTCGATCGCCGGGCGCTGAGGTCCTACTAGCCGTGGCCAGCCTCGAGGGCAGCGAAGCGGGAGTCGATCTTTCGAGGGACGGTCGGTACCGACGAAGACGTCGCCGAGACGGCGAGGATCGCGGCGGCGTGCACTGCGTATCGCCGCGACGACGAGGACGAGGATCCTCTCGACGGCGCTCGGAGCTGCTTCGGCTGCCGCTATCGGCGCTGGGTGCCGGAGGGGTTCACGTGCGTGAAGGACATGCTCGACCGGGCGACCTAGGCCGCCGCCGCCGGCCTACACGGCCTCGCCGGTCGCCTCCCACTCGGCGTACAGCCCAGCGTACCGGCCGCCGGCTGCCACGAGCTCGTCGTGCGTGCCGCGCTCGACGATCCGGCCGCCGTCCACGACCACGATATCGTCGGCGTAGCGCACGGTGCTCAGCCGGTGCGCCACGATCACGCTGGTGCGGCCGCTGAACAGCACCTCCATGGCGCGATCGATGCGGCGCTCGCTCTCCGCATCGACGCTCGAGGTCGCCTCGTCGAGGATCAGGATACGCGGGTCGGCCAGCAGCGCCCGCGCGAAGCTGATCAGCTGCCGCTGGCCGGTGCTGAGGGCCGAGCCACCTTCTTGCACGTCGGTGTCGTAGCCGTCGGGCAGCGAGCTCGACGAAGTCGTGCACGCCGACGATGCGCGCCACGCGCTTCACCTCTTCCGGCTCGGCGGTGGGCCGTGCGAAGCGGATGTTGTCCATCACCGAGCCGCTGAAGAGGAAGGCCTCCTGGGGCACCACCGCAAGCTGCTCGCGCAGGGAGGCCATCGTCACGCCGCGCAGGTCGTGTCCGTCTACCAGCACGGCTCCTTCCGTTGGGTCGTAGAAGCGCGCCAGGAGCTTGATGACCGTCGATTTGCCGGCGCCGGTGGCGCCGACGAGCGCGACGGTCTTGCCGGCGGCCAGCGTGAGGTCGATGTCGTGGAGCACCGGCTGGTCGGCGTTGTAGCCGAAGGTCACGTGGTCGAGCTGCACCTCCCCGCGCACGTCTGGCAGAGCGACCGCGTCGGGAGCGTCCTGCAGGTCGGGATCGGTGTCGAGCACCGTGTAGATCTTCTGGACCGCGGCCATCGACGCCTGGAAGGTGTTGTAGAGCTGGCTCAGCTGCTGCAGCGGGTCGAAGAAGCTGTTGAGGTAGCCGATGAAGGCGACCAGCACGCCGATCTGCAGCGCCTGGCCGGTGACGAGTGAGCCGCCGTACCAGAGCACGATCACGACCGCGGCGGCCGACATGAACTCTACGAACGGGAAGTACAGGCCGCTCTGCACGACGGTGCGGTAGTTGACGTCGCGATAGGCGGCGTTGGCCACCGCGAGCTGGCCGTAGTCGCTGTCCTCGCGGCGGAACGCCTTGATCACGCGCATGCCGCTGAGCGACTCCTGCAGGTGTGCGCTCACATCGCCGATCTTGTTGCGCACGAGGGCGTAGGCGACGGCCGAGCGGGCGCGGAAGATCAGTGTGGCGACGATGAGGAACGGCACGATGCTCAGCGTCGCCAGGGCGAGGCGCCAGTCGAGGATGAAGAGGAACGCGATGGCGCCAAGGAAGGTCAGCGAGTTGGTGACCAGCGAGGTGACGCCGTCGGTCACGAGCTGGTCGAGGGCGTCGATGTCGTTGGTGAGCCGGCTCACGATCCAGCCTGTCTTCTGGCGGCTGAAGAAGTCGAGCGTGAGCTTCTGCAGGTGCGCGAAGAGATTGCGCCGCAGGTCGTAGATGATGTGCTCGCCGACCCAGCTGGTCAGGTAGGTCTGCAGGTAGCTGGCGCCCAGGTTCAGAAGGCTGACGCCGATGAAGGCGACGATCACCCAGCTGAGCACCGCTGTGTCCTTCTTGCCGATGCCTCCGTCGATGGCGATCTTGATGAGGTACGGCACGGCGAGGGTGCTCAGCGTGACGACGATCATCGAGACGAGGGCGAAGATCGCGCGCGCCCGGTACGGGTAGGCGAGGCGCGCGAGCCGGGCGAGCTTGAGCTCGCGCGCGAGGTGCACGAACGCGCGCCAGCCCTTCAGCTCCTCGAGGCTGGCGCCGGACCCGTGCGGGCCGGAGGCGTGGCGAGAGGCGGTGGCCATCAGGCGGCGCTCCCGGACGGGGCGCCGCCGGCGCCTGCTCCGGCCGCCTCCGGCTCGTCGACCTCGACCCGGTCGAAGTCGCAGTTCTGCTCTTCGGCTTCGCCGAACATGCGCGCGTACAGCGTGTCGCCGGCCATCAGCTCCTCGTGCGTGCCGTGCTCTACGATGCGACCCTTGTCCATCACCACGATCTCGTCGGCGAGCGAGATGGTGCTCGGCCGGTGGGCGATGATGAAGGTCGTGCGCCCGTAGGTGACCTCTTGAAGAGCGCGGCGGATCTTGAACTCCGTCTCGACGTCGACGCTCGAGGTGGCGTCATCGAGGATGAGGATGCGCGGGTCCATGACCAGAGCCCGCGCGATGGCGATGCGCTGGCGCTGGCCGCCGCTGAGCGTGAAGCCGCGTTCGCCGATGATCGTGCCGTAGCCCTCGGGGAGGGCTTCGATGAACTCATCGGCCTGCGCCGCCTTGGCCGCTTCACGGACCTGCTCGTCAGTAGCCTCCGGGCGGCCAAGCCGGATGTTCTCGGCGATCGACGTGCTGAACAAGAACGGATCCTGGTTCACGATGCCGATGTGGCTGCGGAGGCTGGTGAGCTGCAGCTCGCTCACGTCCTGGCCGTCGATGAGCACGCGACCGGCGCCGGGGTCGTAGAAGCGTGGGATCAGATTGGTCAGCGTCGTCTTGCCGCATCCTGTGTGTCCGACCAGCGCGACGGTGCGACCCGCCGGGACCTCGAGGCTGACCGCCTCGAGCACCGGCCGGTCTACGTAGCTGAAGGAGACGTCGTCGAAGGTCACGGCGCCGGCGGGGGCTGCGGCCACGGCGCCGGCAGGGACGCCGCCGCTCTCGCGGCCGTCCTCCCCGGCGCTCCCGGCCGCCGCACCCGGCGCCGCCAGTGGCCGCGCGTCGGGCCGCTCCGTCATCTCCAGCGGTGCGTCGAGGATCTCGTACACGCGGTTCCCGCTGGCGATGGCCCTCTGGGCGAGGCCGGTGAGCCAGCCGATGATCTGCGCCGGGTAGACGAACATCATCAGGTAGCTGTAGAAGGCCACGAGGGCGCCGAGCGTCATCTGGCCGTTGATGACCTGCCGTCCGCCGTAGTAGAGCAGGAACGCGACGGCCAGGTTGGGGATGAAGGCGATCAGCGGGATGTACACGGCGCGCACGCGCGCCGCCGCCACGCTGGCCTCGAACACGCGGTAGCTGCGCTCGCTGAACTTCACGAGCTCGTCGTCCTCGCGCGCGAAGATGCGCACGATGCGCGAGCCCACCACGTTCTCCTCCGCCGCCTCCGTGACGTCGGCGATCTTCTGCTGCACGTCCTGCAGGATCGGTCGCAGGCGCGCGCTGAAGCGCAGGGTCACGAACAGCAGGGCGGGCAGGAACGCCATGGACATGAGCGCCAGTTGCCAGTCGAGCACGAACAGCAGGATCACGACGGCGACCATCATCACGGCGTTGGTGCTGAAGAAGACGAGGCCGTAGCCGAGGAACATGCGCACGTTCTGCACGTCGCTCATGGCGCGGCTCATCAGCTGGCCGGTCGGCCAGCGGTCGAAGTAGCTGGCCGGCTGGCTGAGAAGGTGGGCCCACAGCCGGTTGCGTAGGTCGTACTCGATGCCGAGGCTCGCCTTGCCTGTGGTGAGCCGTCGGCCGATCGAGACGACGAGCCGCACGAGCGCGATCCCGAGGAGGGCCAGACCGTACACGACGAGCTTGCCGCTCTGGCCGCCGAGCAAGGCGTTGTTGATCGTGAGCTGCGTGATGCGCGGCACCAGCAGGCCGAGGCCCATCTGGGCGAACGCCAGCACGAAGCCCACGATCGTGAGCCATTTGTAGTCGCCGAGCAGCTTGATGATGCGCCAGAAGGTCTTCATCTGACGGCTAGCTTACCCGGCCGCTCACTCGCGCAACGTGTGGCGAAGCCGCGGACAACGGGCCGCGCTGGCGCAGGTATACAGTGATGCATAGACTTGATGAGCTCAAGCGCCGTGCGCGTCGACTGGAGGGACGTCATGACCGAGCCGCAATCGGGCCGCCGCCGCAGCTGGGCGGAGCCCTTCAAGATCAAGATGGTGGAACCCCTCAGGATGACCACGCGCGAAGAGCGCGAGGTCGCCATCCGCGAGGCCGGCTACAACACGTTCCTGCTGCGAGCGAGGACGTCTACATCGACCTGCTCACCGACTCCGGCACCTCGGCGATGAGCGACCGCCAGTGGGCCGGCATGATGCTCGGCGACGAGTCCTACGCCGGCAGCCGCAACTTCTACCACCTCGAGGCCGCGATCCAGGAGATCTACGGCTACAAGCACATCGTGCCGACTCACCAGGGCCGCGGCGCCGAGCACCTCCTCAGCCAGACGCTGATCGGGCCCGGCGACGTGATCCCCGGCAACATGTACTTCACGACCACCCGCCTGCACCAGGAGCTCGCCGGCGGGCGCTTCGTCGACGTCATCATCGACGAGGCCCACGACCCGGCGAGCGAGCACCCGTTCAAGGGCGACGTCGACCTCGCCAAGCTCCAGCAGGTCATCGGCGAGGTCGGTGCCGACCACATCCCCTACGTGTGCATCGCCACCGCCGTCAACATGGCCGGCGGCCAGCCGATCAGCCTCGCCAACCTGCACCAGGTGCGTGAACTGTGCGCGAGGCACGGCATCCGCATCATCCACGACGCCACGCGCGTGGCCGAGAACGCCTACTTCATCAAGGAGCGCGAGCCCGGCTACGCGGACAAGTCCGTGGCCGAGATCGTGCACGAGATCTGCGACCTCACCGACGGCTGCACGATGAGCGCCAAGAAGGACGCGCTCGTCAACATCGGCGGCTTCCTGGCGCTCAACGAGTGGGAGGTCTTCGAGGCCTGCCGCAATCTAGTCGTGGTCTACGAAGGCCTGCACACCTACGGCGGCATGGCCGGCCGCGACATGGAGGCCGTCGCCATCGGCCTGCACGAGAGCGTCCAGTTCGACCACATCAAGGCGCGCGTGGGCCAGGTCAGGTACCTCGGCGAGAAGCTGCAGGCCTACGGCGTGCCGATCGTGGTGCCGATCGGCAGCCACGGCGTCTTCCTCGACGCCAGGGCCTTCCTGCCGCATCTCGACCAGGACGCCTACCCTGCGCAGACCCTCGCCGCCGAGCTCTACCTCGACAGCGGCGTGCGCGCCATGGAGCGCGGCGTCGTGAGCGCCGGCAGGGACCCGGAGACGGGTCAGAACCGGCATCCGCGGCTCGAGCTCGTCCGCCTCACGATCCCGCGCCGCGTCTACACGCAGGCACACATGGACGTGGTCGCCGAGTCGGTCGCCGAAGTGTTCGACCAGCGCCACGCGATCCGCGGTCTGAAGATGGTCTACGAGCCCAAGGACCTGCGCTTCTTCCAGGCGCGCTTCGAGCCCCTGGCATAGCGGACCCGAAGCGGATGGCGTTCTCGGACCGAGAAGCCGAAGCGGCTGTTTGACAAGAAGTCCGGTCCGCACATATCGTCCGACCATGGCGATCGAGGAGTTCCCGAACTGGCTGCAGCCGCACGTGGGCACGTGCGAGGCGCTCGCCGCGCTGTTCCACCCTCTCGCGGAAGTCGCGGTCCACGACATCCGCCGCGACCGCATCGTCGCTCTTTGGAACCCGATCTCCGGGCGCCAGGTCGGTGACGCCTCGCTGCTCGACGAACTGCCGGACTATCCGGAGGACGCGCGCGTCATTGGCCCGTACGCCAAGGTGCTGGCGGACGGGCGCGCGGTCACCTCGGTGAGCGTCGTGCTGCACAACGCCAAGGGCGCGCGGCGAGGCCTGCTGTGCATCAACTTCGACCGCTCGCCGCTGGACGGCACCATCGAGCTCCTGTCCAGATTCGCGGCGCCGGTCCAGGAGCGGCCGCCGGAGCTCTTCGATCGCGACTGGCGGGAGCAGATCGCGCTCCTCGTCGATGCGGAGTGCCGCGCCCGGCAGCTCCGCCGCGACCGCCTCACGCGCGAGCAGCGTCTCGCGCTCGTCCGGCTGTTGGACGAGCACGGCCTGTTCGCCACCCGCAACGCCGCGGCGCACGCGGCGCGCGCCCTCGGCGCGTCCCGCACCACTATCTACGCCTTGCTCAAGGAGGCCCGCACATGAAGCCGCTGCGCACGTTCCGCCTGGAGGAGTATCTCGGGGAGTGGGAGTTCAGCGCCCGCCACTACCTGACCGCTTCCGACGCTCAGACGGTCACCCTTGAGGAGCTGCTGGCCATGGGCACGGATGCGGACCGCGAGGGCTTTCTGAAGATGCCGCTCAGCTACATCGAGACCTGGGGCACCGAGAACCTGCGCGAGGCGGTGGCCGGCACGTACGACAACGTCGATGCCGGCCACGTCCTTGCTTTCGCGGGGGCACAGGAGGCGCTGTTCTGGGCGATGCAGGAGCTGGCGGGCCCCGGCGACCACGCCGTGGTGACCGTCCCCTGCTACCAGTCGATGGAGACGGTCACGCTAGCCACCGGGGCGGACGTGAGCGCCCTTCTCATGCGTCGCGAGAACGGCTGGGCGCTCGACCTCGATGAGCTGCAAGGCCTGCTGCGCCCGAATACGAAGCTGGTGGCGGTCAACTACCCCAACAACCCCACGGGCTACGTGCCCGATCAAGCCACCTTCCGTGCCCTCGTCCAGCTGTGCGACGAGCGCGGAATCCGCCTGTTCTGCGATGAGGTCTATCGAGGGATCGAGGTCGACAGGCGACGCACCCTGCCGCAGGCAGCGGATCTCTCGGAGACCGCGGTGTCGCTCAACGTGGCCTCAAAGTCCTACGGGCTTCCCGGCTTGCGCGTCGGCTGGCTCGCCTGCCGCGACCGCGCTCTGCTCGAGAGCCTGGAGAAGCGCAAACACTACTCATCGATCTGCAACCCCGGCCCTTCGGAGCACCTGGCCGCGATCGCCCTGCGCAACCGAGAGCGCATCTGGGAGCGCAACCGGGGCATCGTCGCGGCGAACCGGCCGCTGTTCGGCGCGTTCTTCGCGCGTTGGGCAGACCTCTTCGACTGGGAGCCGCCGATGGGTGGATGCGTGTGCTTCCCCCGCTACAAGGGCGGCGACGTGGAGGACTTCGCCCGTCGGCTGGCGCTCAAGGAAGGTGTCGTCGTGCTCCCGGCGAGCGTCTACTTCTCTGAGTTGGCCGACGTGCCGACCGACCACTTCCGCGTCGGCCTCGGCCGCTCCGGCGCCGAGGAGGGTCTGGAGGCGTTCGACCGCTTCTTGCGCGAGGGCTGACGAGGCGCCGACCGACCAGACGCCGGCCGACGAGACGCGGCCGACCACACGCCGGGGTCCCTCAGCCTCGGCGCGGCCGCGCTCGATGGGTGGTTGTACACTTGTCGCCCGGCGAAGCGGCCGGCGATGACCCATGACGAAGCCCACCGACACCCTCCCACCGAGGCAGCCCGGCGAAGCACTTCCCGCCTGGCTTGCGCGGCCGCAGGCTGCGCCGCCGGCGGCCGGCCGTAGCGGCGTTTCGTTCCTCAGCCGCTTCGTCCTGGGATTGGGCCGGTTTCTCGAAGAGGCCTTCGCCGGGGAGGCACTGAGCGCCCGCCCCGGCCTCCTCCAGGGCCTCGACGCGCGCGCCAAGATCGTCGGTCTGCTCGCGCTCGTCGTCACCGCCGCGCTCACGACCGACCTCGCGGCGCTGCTCCTCCTGCTCGCCGCGGGCGTCGCGCTCATCCCGCTCAGCCGCCTGGAGTTCCGCCGCTTCGCCCTGCGCGCCTGGCTCGTCGTGCCGCTGTTCACGCTGCTCATCGCGCTGCCGGCGACCACGAGCTGGGTCACGCCCGGAGACGCCGTCATCCCGTTGTGGGGCTCCGCATCGATCACGGACAACGGGCTGCTCGTCGCGGCGCGGCTCGTCGTACGCGTCACGGCCGCGGTCACGTTCGGCGTGCTGCTCGCGGTGACGACTCGTTGGGACGTGCTCGTCCGCGGGCTGCGCGTGCTGCGCGTGCCGCGCTCGTTCGTCTTCATCCTGACGGCGACCTATCGCTACGTCTTCCAGCTCCTGCGCCTCACGCAGGACCTGGTCACGGCGCGACTGAGCCGCAGCGTAGGACCGGTGAGCCGCCGTGACGACCGCAAGTTCATCGCGGCGGCCGTCGGGACGCTCTTCGTGCGCTCGCAGGCGCTCGGCGAGGAGGTGCACCTGGCCATGCTCGCCCGCGGCTACACTGGCGAGGTCGTCACCCTCGAGCGCCTGCGGTGGCGTGCCCGCGACAGCGTCTGGCTCGTCGTCGTCGCGGGGCTGATCGCCGCGGCGATCGCGCTGCAGGTCCGCGGCGGCTGAAGCCGGGGCGCACCTGCAGCGCGCCGCTCTCTCCTACTGGCTCAGCGAGTAGTCGAGGAAGTCGAAGATCCAGACGGGGTGCAGGTAGAACCCGTGTGTGCGCGTGGAGTACACCGAGTTCACGTTGGGCTGGTAGAGCGGCACGACCGGCGCGTCTGCCATGATCTCGCGCTGCATCTGGTCGAACAGGGCGAGGCGCTTCGCCGGGTCGGTCATGCTGAAGCTCACGGCCAGCTGGCGCTCGACCTGCGGGCTCCACCAGTAGCTAGGGTTCAGGCCGTTGGGGACGGCGTTGCTCTTGCTGAAGCCCGGCACGATGAAGTCGGCGGGGTCCGGGAAGTCCTGCCAGCTGTCCTGGAGCCCGATCGGCGTCTTGTTGGGCAGGCTGATGAGGGTCCAGTAGGTGGCTCGGTCGACCAGCTTGACCTGGGCCTTGATGCCGATCTGCGCGAGGTCGTTCTGGATCGACTGGATGACCTTGGGCCACGGATCGACGTTGTGCGAGTAGAGCGTCGTCGTGAATCCGTTGGGGTAGCCCGCTTCGGTGAGCAGCTGCTTGGCCTTGGCGGGGTCGTAGCCGTAGAAGACGCCGGTCGGCCCGTCGACGTGGCCGGGAAGGCCGGCGGGATAGATCTGGTCGAGCCGGCTGCCGGCGCCGGAGATGAGCTTGATCAGCTTGTCGCGGTTGATGGCCCACGCGACCGCCTGCCGCACCTTGAGATTGTCGAACGGCTTCATCTTGACGTTCATGAACAGGTAGTCGATGGCGATCGCCGGTGCGTTGGCGACCTGCTTGCTCCACACGGGGTCGTGCGTCACGTTCACGTAGTCACTCGGCGCGATGTAGTCGCCGAGGATGTCGTTTTCGCCGCGCTTGAGCTTGAGCAGTGCGGTCTGGGGATTGATGGAGAACTGGATCTTGATCCCGTCGACCCACGCCTGCGGGACGCCGTTCCAGTTCGTCCAGTTGGGATTGCGCTTGAGCACGAGCTCCTGGCCGGACGTCCAGTGGTCCATCATGTACGGGCCGGTGCCGAGCGGATGGCGGATGAACTTGTTGCCCTGGCTCTTGACCCACTCCTTGGGGACGACGTCGCAGAACGACATCGTGAGCGCGTAGAGGATCGTCGCGTCCGGCTTGCTCAGGTCGACCTCCAGAGTGTCCTTGCCGATGGCCTTGATGCCGGCGACGCTCTGGACCTTGCCGGCGTTGAACGCCGGCGCACCGACGATGCTCATATAGAAGCTGGCGCCGGGCGGGACCGGCCGGGTGTCCGCGCTCAGCATGCGCTCGATCGAGTACTTGACGTCCGCGGCGGTCACCTCGCGGTCGACCGGCGGCGCGAACTTGATGCCCGGCCGCAGGTGGAACGTGTAGGTCTTGCCGTTGTTGGTGATGCCGCCGTTCGCGACGGTGGGCACCTCGGTGGCCATGTCCGGCACGAGCTGCGTGCCAGGGGTGCCCGGGGCGCTCGCGTACGTGAGGAGGGTGTTGTACATCGTGTGCTCGATGGACCACCCGTTGCCCTCCCAGTCGACCGCCGGGTCGAGATACTGGGGCTCGCCCATGTAGCTGACGAGCAGCGTCCCGCCCTTCGTCTGGGTGCCCGCCGCGGCGGGCCCAGAAGACGAGGAAGACGACGGCGAGGTGGAGCTGCCACCGCACGCGCCGAGAGCGAGGAGCACGGCGACGCCGAGCAGCGCGGCCGCGAGAAGCCAGTAGCGTCCCTTCATGCTGGTTCCTTTCTGACGGATCGCACGGCGCCCCCACGGCCGTGAATTGCCGCCCACCCTAACACGCGAAGTGCCTGCTAGTATGGAGAAAAGTCAGAGATTCCGCCCCCCACAAGCAGACCCGCGGAGGAAGTCATGTCGGAGCTCGAGTCGGCGCTGGCCGAGATGGTGCGCATCGACAGCACGAACCCCGGTCTTGCCGGCGGTCCGGGGGAGGGCGCCTTCGCCGCCTACCTTGCAGCGCGCATGGAACGGCTCGGCATGGAGCTCGACGTGTGGGACGTACTTCCGGGGCGGCCCAATGTGGTGGGCAGGCTGCGCGGACTCGGGGGCGGGCGCAGCCTGATGCTTCTGGGCCACCTCGACGTGGTCGGCCCCTGGGGTCCCGAGGCGTTCGAACCGCGGGTCAGGGACGGCCGGATGTACGGGCGTGGCGCCGCCGACATGAAATGCGGCTTCGCGGCGGCGCTGGCGGCCGTGGAGGCGATCGTCGAGACCGGCGAGCGCCTCGCCGGCGACCTCCTTGTCGCCGGCGTCATCGACGAAGAATGGGAGAGCGCCGGCGCGGCAGCCTTGACGGCCCGCTGGCGCGCCGACGCCTCGGTGCTCGTCGAGTGCACCGGACTCGACGTGGTGAGCGAGCACGGCGGCTTCGCGTGGTACGAGGTCGAGAGCCGCGGCGTGGAGGCGGCCGGTGTGGACCCCAAGCACGGCGTGGACGGCATCGCGCTGCTGGCGCCGGTGCTGGCCGGCATCGCGTCGCTCGACACACGTCTCGCGAGCCGGCCGGCGGCCGGCTACGGCCGCGGCAGCATCCACGCGAGCACCATCAGCGGCGGCTCGCAGCTGCCCGTCTACCCGGCGCGCTGTGTCCTGGGCGTCGAGCGCTGTCTGGTCGCCGGCGAAAACGTGGCGCAGGCGCAGACGGAGATGGAGAGCATCCTCGCCACGGCCGCTGCCGCCGACGTCCGCTTCGACGGCGCGCTGCGCACGATCGTGGCCCGCGAGCCGCTGGCGCAGAGCGCCGACGAGCCGGTGGTCGCCTCCGTGGCTGCCGCCGCCACCGAGGAGCTCGGCCGTGCCCCCGTGGTGCGCGGCGACATCGCCTGGGGCGATTCCGGCCTGCTCGTGGAGGCCGGCATCCCGTGCGTGACGTTCGGCCCCGTCGGGCACGGCGAGCACACGGCGGACGAGTGGGTCGACCTCTCCTCGGTAGAGACCACGGCGGCGGTGCTCGAGGCGACCGCGCGCGGGTTCTGCACATGAACCGCTTCTTCGTGAACGAGGATGTGGCGACCGTCGCAGCGTCCGCGGACCGGCAAGCGGACGACTCGCGGGCGTACGCCTCGCAAGCGCCCGACCCCGTGGCTTTCCACCAGAGCATGCCGGGGTACGCGCCGACACCACTCGTCAGCGCGCCTGAGCTGGCGACGCTGGTCGGCGTCGCCTCGCTCGTGGTCAAGGATCAGTCACGCTGCTTCGGCCTCCCCGCCTTCAAGATCGTCGGAGCCTCGTGGGCGGTCAACTGCGCGCTCTCGGAGCTCCTCGGGCTTCCTCCGGCGGCCACGTTCGCCTCGCTTGCCGAGCGGGCCCGGTCGCTGCGGCCGCTGAAGCTGGTCACGGCGACGGACGGCAATCATGGGCGCGCCGTGGCGCACATGGCGGCGCTGCTCGGCCTGGACGCGACGATCTACGTGCCGCGGGGTACCGTCCCGGCGCGCATCGATGCGATCAGGGCGGAGGGCGCAAGGCTCGAGGTCGTCGATGGACCCTACGACGACGCGGTCGCGCGGGCGGCGCAAGACGCGGGCCCGCGCTGCCTCATCGTGAGCGACACCTCCTGGCCCGGCTACGAGACGACGCCCAAGGCCGTGATCGCGGGGTACGCGACGATCATGCACGAGATCGACGAGCAGCTGGCCGCCCTCGGCGCGCCGCGGCCGGACGTCGTCCTCGTGCAGAACGGCGTGGGCGCCCTCGCCGCCGCCGTCGGAGCCCACTACGGCGCCCACGGCCCCGTCCTCGTGGCGGTCGAGCCGGTCGATGCCGCCTGCATGCTCGAGTCGCTGGCGGCCGGCAGGATCGTCAGCGTCCCCGGCCCACACCGTTCGATCATGGCCGGCCTGAATTGCGGCACGCTGTCGATGGTCGCCTGGCCGGTGCTGCGAAGCACGTTCCAGCTCTGCATCACCGTCGACGACGATCGCGCGCGGCGCGCGATGCGCCTGCTTGCCCACGCCGGCGTCGAGTCGGGGGAGAGCGGCGCCTCGGGACTCGCCGGGCTACTCGCCTTGCGCGAGGCCCCCGAATTCGCGGGACTCCGGAGCCGCTTCGGCATCGGCCCGGAGTCCCACGTGCTCATCTTCTCGACGGAGGGCGCGACGGACCCTGAAGCGTACGCGGCTATCATCGGCCGCCCGCCGGTGCGCGAGTCCTGACGCCGGGTGCGACGCGCCGCACCGCGCCGTGCGCATCCGCCCATGCCTGCACCGGGGCTGCCGGCGGGCCGGGTGTAGACTGAGAGTCCGTGTCTCTCTTCGACCTCCACAACGTCTCCTTCAGCTACGCCGACGGCGTCCCCGCGCTCCGCGACGTGAGCCTGTCGGTCTCCGCGGGCGAGCGGCTCGCTCTCCTCGGCGCCAACGGCTCCGGCAAGTCGACGCTGCTCAAACTGCTGGCGGGATTGGCGCAGCCGACGAGCGGTGAGGTCCGCGCCTTCGGCGCGCCGCTCACCGCCGACATGCTCAAGGACGAGACGAAGGCGCAGGCCTTCCGCCGGCGCGTAGGCGTGGTCTTCCAGAGCCCCGACGTGCAGCTCTTCAACCCGACCGTCCGCGACGAGATCGCCTTTGGCCCGCTGCACCTGGGCCTGGAGCGGGCCGAGGTGGAACAGCGTGTCGCGGACACGCTGCAGCTCCTCGGCCTCGAGGCCCTCGCCGAGCGCGCCCCGTACAAGCTCTCGGGCGGTGAGAAGAAGAAGGTCGCCCTCGGCTCGGTCCTGGTGTGCGATCCGGAGGTCCTGCTGTTCGACGAGCCGACGGCCGGCCTCGACCCGCGCACGCAGGACTGGCTGATCGATCTCATGCATCGTCTGCACGAAGCCGGCAAGGCGATCGTGCTTGCTACGCACCAGCTCAACGAGCTACCGCGCGAGGCCGGCCGCGCGGTCGTCCTGGCCGAGGACCACACCCTGGCCGCCGAGGGAACGGTGGCCGCCATCCTCGCTGATCGAGAGACCCTCCTGCGTGCCAACCTCATCCACGAGCACGCCCATTACCATGGCACCTTCCTGCACGTGCACCCGCACAGTCACATCGGCGCCGAACCGCACCGGCCGGGCGCCGCGCCCGAGCATGTACACCAGCACGGCGATGCCGAGCCGGGCGCGGTGAGCTCTGACGCGCCCGGCGCGGACCTGTAACTTTCGCCGCCGTGACCGCGTCTAACCTCAATAGGTGGGCTTCGCTGCCCGACCCCTCACCCTCCGAACTTGCGCGTGCCGCCGAGGGCGACGCGAGCGCCTTCAGGACGATCGTGGAGCGTTATCAGGGAATGGTCTACTCAGTGGCATACAACGTGCTCGGCAGCCACACCGACGCGGAGGACGCGGCGCAGGATGCGTTCCTGCGCTGCTACCGCAAGCTCTCCCAGTATCGCGAGGAGGCGACCTTCTCGACCTGGCTCTTCCGCCTCGCGCTGACGACCGCCGTCGACTACAAGCGCCGCGAGCGCCGCCAGCCGGAGCCGGTCGACGTCCCCGACCTCGTCGACGACGCCCCCGAGCTCGGCGAGGGCGTGAGCGCCGCGACGATCACGGCGGCGCTGCGGGACCTCCCCGACGACTACAGGGTGCCCACCGTGCTGCGCGATATCTATGGGCTTCCGTACCAGGAGATCGCTGAGATCACGGGCCGGCCGCTCGGGACCGTCAAGGTGATGGTGCACCGAGGTCGTGCCTCGCTGCGACTCAAGCTGCGCCCGGTGGGCGGAGACGTCTGATGGACTGCAGCTACTTTCGCGAGCGCATCAACGAGTACGTGGACGGCGAGATGGACTACCTCCAAGTCGCCGAGCTGCAGGCGCACCTCAGCTTCTGCCCGGACTGTGCCGTGGAGCTCGCCCAGACCGGTGAGCTGCGCGGTGCGCTGGCGGACTGGGGCCGCCTCGAGCTGGCGCCGCCGCCCGGGTTCGCGGAACGCGTGATGGCGGCGGTCGAGCTCGAGCCTGCTCCCGGCGCGCCCAAGACGATCGGCCGGCTGGTCGACGAGACACTGCAGAAGCTGGACGACCGGCTCGGCAGCATCTCCCTTCCGGGCGGCCGCACCATCCCCGTGAAGAACCTCATCGGCTGGGGGCTGGCCACGGCCGCCGTCGTCATCGGTCTCGAGCGCAGCCTCGAGCGCGGCTCGCGAGAGCTGCCGCTGTGAAGCTCGACCGCGCCCAGATCGAGGCGCTACTCCCGCATCGCCCGCCGTTCCTGCTCGTCGACGAGGTCGACGAGCTCGAGCCGGGCGTGAGTTGCGTGGCCCGCCGAACCTTGCGAGACGACGACTTCTGGTTCGCCGGGCACTTCCCCGGCAACCCGGTCATGCCCGGCGTACTCATCGTCGAGGCGCTGGCGCAGACGGCGACGGTCGCGGCCGCCAGCGCCGGTGACGCGGCCGGCAAGATCGGCCTCTTCGCCGGCATCGACAAGGTGCGCTTCAAGCGCTTGGTCAAACCCGGGGACACCATGCGCCTGGAGGCCGAGATCATCGCAGTGCACGGGCCGGTCGGTCGCGCCAAGGTCAAGGCGACCGTGGATGGCCAGCTGGCCTGCCGCGGCGAGCTGATGTTCGCCATCGTCGACGCCGGCGCCATCGAGGCCGGAGAGGCGAAGCTGTGATCGGGCTCCGCCGCGGCCTCGTCCGCGGAGCCCGCATCAGCGCGCTCGGCGTGCACGTGCCCGAGCGCGTGCTCACCAACGACGAGATCTCGCAGTTCCTGGACACGTCGGACGAGTGGATCACCACACGCACCGGCATACGCGAGCGTCGCGTCGCGCGCGTCGACCAGGCGGCGAGCGACCTCGGGGAGGTCGCCGCTACCCGCTGCCTCGAGTCCGTGGGCTGTGATCCCGAGTCGCTCGACCTCGTGATCGTCACGACGATCTCGCCGGACCACATAATGCCGGCGACGGCGTCGATCGTCGCCGACAAGATCGGCGCCACCCGCGCCGGGGCGTTCGACGTGCAGGCCGGCTGCACCGGCTTCGTGTACGGCCTCGCCATCGCCACCGCGTTCGTCTCGGCCAACATCTACCAGAACGTCCTTGTGGTCGGCGCCGAGGTGCTCAGCAAGATGCTGGACTGGGAGGACCGCAGCACCTGCGTCCTCTTCGGCGATGGCGCCGGCGCCGTGCTGGTGCAGCCCACCGACAACGGCAGCATCTTCAGTTTCGACCTCGGCAACGACGGCAGCGGCGCGCCCAACCTGCTCGTGCCAGCCGGCGGCAGCCGCCAACCGGCCAGCTTCGAGACCGTTCGCAACCACGAACACACGATGCACATGACCGGCAGCGAGGTCTTCAAGTTCGCCACCCGCACGGTCGTCGGCTCCTGCCAGAAGGTCCTGGACGACGCTGAGCTCACGGTCGAGGACGTCGACCTCTTCGTGCCGCACCAGGCCAACATCCGCATCATAGAGTCGGTGGCGCGGCGACTGGGCTTCGGCGAGGGGCAGGTCTTCGCCAACCTCGACCGTTACGGCAACACGTCGTGCGCGTCGATCCCCATCTGCCTGCACGAGGCCAGCCAGAACGGCCGGCTCAAGAAGGGCGACACGTTGCTCATGGCTGGGTTCGGTGCCGGGCTCACGTGGGGCTCCTGCCTGACCAAGTGGGAGCTGTGACCGCGCTCTGAACGCGCTTTCCGGGTATCCACTGTCTCGACACTGCCACACCACGTCCTGGAGGACGTCATGAGCAAGCTCGCACTGATGTTCCCCGGCCAGGGGTCCCAGGCCGTCGGGATGGGCTGCGACCTGTGCGCTGCCTACCCTCAGGTCCGCGACACCTACGCCGAGGCGTCCGCCGTGCTCGATTTCGACCTCGAGCAGGTCTGCGCCCTCGGTCCGGCCGAGAAACTGGCGCGCACGGACATCACCCAGCCGGCGTTGCTGACCAACTCCGTCGGGGTGCTCCGCGTCTTGATGGATGAGGGCCTGAAGTTCGACGGCGCGTTCGGTCATAGCCTCGGCGAGTACTCGGCGCTCGTTGCCACGGGCGCCATCTCGTTCGAGGAGGGGCTGCGGCTCGTGCGTACTCGCGGGCGCGAGATGCTCGCGGCGGCCGAGGCCGAGCCCGGCGGCATGGCCGCCGTCATCGGCCTCGCCGACGACAAGGTGGACGAGTTGTGCGCCGGCATCGACGGCGTGTGGCCGGCCAACTTCAACAGCCCCGGCCAGGTCGTCGTCAGCGGCCGGCAGGCCGCGCTGGACGAGCTCACGGCACAGGCCAAGGAGGCCGGTGCCAAGCGCGTCTTGCCGCTCGCCGTGAGCGGCGCCTTCCACTCGCCGCTGATCGCGGCCGCCCAGGCGCCGCTCCGCGCCGAGCTCGAGAAGGCGTCGTGGCGCACTCCGGACCCGGCGTTCTTCTCGGCTTGCAGCCTCGAGTTCGAGAGGGGCGACTTCGTGGAGCTGCTCTCGCGCCAGCTGGTCTTGCCGGTGCGCTTCACGGCGGCCGTGAACAAACTGTATGCGTCAGGTTATGATTCCTACCTTGAGGTCGGCCCGGGAAGCGTGCTCAGCGGCCTCGTGAAGCGCATCGCGCCTGAGGCGACGGTCGCCCGTGCCGCCGACGCCGACACCATCGGGGCGCTGCGTGACGACAGCCGCTACTGGGAGGTCGCGTGAGCGTAGAGCTTGACCTGACAGGATCAGCCGCGCTCGTCACCGGCGCCGGCCGGGGCATCGGGCGCGAGATCGCGCTCGCCCTCGCCGCCGCCGGCGCCGACGTCGCGGTCAACGACTTTGCCGACGAAGCAGCCTGCGCGGCCGTCGTCGGCGAGATCGAGCAGCTCGGCCGCAAAGGTCTCGTCGTGATGGGCGATGTCTCCGACGAGGAGCAGGTCAACGCGATGGTCGACCGCGCGGAGGCTGGTCTTGGCCCGCTGGGCGTGGTCGTGAACAACGCCGGCATCACGCGCGACAACGTCGTGATGATGATGGACCCGGCGGACTTCGACAGCGTCGTGGCTACGCATCTGCGCGGCACGTTCCTCGTGAGCAAGGCGGCGGCGCGCAAGATGTTCCGCCGCCGCGCAGGCTGTATCATCAACCTGTCGAGCGTGGTCGGCCGCCGGGGGAACGCGGGCCAGGCCAACTACGCTGCCGCAAAGGCCGGCATCATCGGGCTCACCAAGTCGCTGGCCAAGGAACTGGGGGCTCGAGGCGTGCGGGTCAACGCCATCGCGCCGGGGTACATCGACACCCCCATGACGCAGGCCCTGCCTGAGGAGACGCGCAAACTGATCGTCGACGCCACCCCGCTCAAGAGCATCGGCAGCACGGACGACGTGGCCAACGCCGTCGTCTTCCTGGCCTCGCCGCGGTCGCGGTTCATCACGGGCGTCATTCTCCCGGTCGACGGCGGCCTGGGCATCTAGCGGAGAGACGGCGGAGCGCAGATGACAGGACCAACCAGAGTCGTCATCACCGGTCTCGGCGTGATCACGCCGCTGGGCAACGACGTCGACACCTTCTGGCGCCGCCTCGTGGCCGGCGATTCCGGCGTCGGCGAGATCACGCGCTTCGACCACAGCGACTTCAAGGTGCATATCGCGGCCGAGGTCAAGGACTTCGATCCCGAGGACTACATCGACAAGCGCAAGGTACGGCGCCTGGACCTGTTCTCGCGCTACGCCGTGGCGGCCGCCAAGAACGCGGCAGCGGACGCGCAGTTCGACCCGAGCCTCGAGGCGGAGCGCTGTGGCGCGGTCATCGGCAGCGGCGTCGGCGGTCTGCAGACCCTGCAGAGCGAGATCGAGAAGCTCATCGAGAAGGGCCCCGACCGCACCAATCCGCTGCTCGTGCCGATGATGATCCCCAACATGGGGGCGGCGCACGTCTCGCTGGAGCTCGGGACGAAGGGTCCGCTGAGCGCGACCTGCACGGCCTGCGCCGCCGGCTCGGACGCCATCGCCTACGCGGCGCGCCTCATCCGCCACGGCGACGCGGAAGTGATGTTCGCCGGCGGCAGCGAAGCGCCGATCAGCCCCGTGGGTGTGGCCGGCTTCGCCGCCGCGCGCGCCTTGAGCACACGCAACGACGACCCGGCCGGCGCCTCGCGGCCTTTCGACTCCGGCCGCGACGGCTTCGTCATCGGCGAGGGCGCCGGATGCCTGGTGCTCGAGAGCCTCGAGCACGCCCAGGCCCGCGGCGCCCACATCTACGCCGAGCTGGCCGGCGCGGGGATGAGCTCGGACGCCTTCCACATGACCCTTCCGGACGAGACCGGCCACTCGCAGGCGCGCGCTATGGCGATGGCCATGACCGAGGCCGGCATCGCCCCGGGCGACGTGGACTACCTCAACGCCCACGGCACGGCTACAGGCGCGGGCGACGTGGCCGAGACCAAGGCGATCAAGGATGCCTTCGGCGCGCACGCCGCCGAGCTGGCGGTCTCCTCCAACAAGTCGATGATCGGTCACTGCCTCGGCGCCTCCGGCGCCATCGAAGCGGTGGCCACGGTGCTCACCATCGTCAACAGCCTGATACCGCCGACGGTCAACCTGAGCGACCCGGATCCGGAGTGCGATCTCGACTATGTGCCGCTCGAGTCACGCTTCCAGCGCGTCGACGTTGCCGCCAGCAACAGCTTCGGCTTCGGCGGCCACAACGTGACGCTGGTCTTCCGTCGCTACGACGGCTAGCGCGACCGTCCGGCCTTCGCGCCCATGAACGTCACCGTCGAGATCGAACGCCGCAACAGCGACCCCGCCAAGCCCGAGTGGGAGTGCCTCAGGTGCCACGCTCACGCCAAGTTGGCCGACGTGCGCGACAACCTCATGGTCTGCCCCAGCTGCGGGTTCCACGCGCGCATCAGCGCGCGGGAGCGCATCCGCCAGCTGGCTGATGAGGACTCGTTCCGGGAGTTGTGGAACAACGTGCGCACGCTGGATCCACTCACGTTCACGGATATCGAGACCTACCCCGAGCGCGTGCGCGAGGCACAGGCCAGGACTGGGCTCAACGAAGCGATCGTGACCGGCCTCGCGAGCATCGACGGGACGCCCTGCGTGCTGGCCGTGATGGACTTCGGCTTCATGGGCGGCAGCATGGGCAGCGTGGTGGGCGAGAAGCTCTGGCGCACCGCCGAGCTGGCAGCCGGAGAAGACCTGCCGCTCGTGGCGATCTGCAGCTCCGGCGGCGCCCGCATGCAGGAAGGCATCCTCAGCCTCATGCAGATGGCCAAGACAAGCTGTGCCGTGGACCTGATCAATGAAGCCACGGCTCCGTTCGTCGCGGTCCTCGCGGACCCTTGCACCGGCGGAGTCGTCGCGAGCTTCGCGACGCTGGCCGACATCTGCATCGCCGAGCCCGGAGCGCAACTCTACTTCACGGGACCGCGCGTGATCTCCGAGACGACGCACGAAGAGCTCCCGAAGGGCTTCGGCAGCGCCGAACGCAACCTCGAGCTGGGTCATCTCGACGCCGTGGTGGAACGCAAGGACCTGCGCGTCAAGATCGGCAACTACCTGCGACTTCTGGGAGGGGGTGAGGAACCTGAGCGATCAGAACCAGCCGGACAACGAGACAGAGGCACGGGTGGGGTGGCTAAGACAACGCTTGAGCGAGCTAGGGCGCTTGCCGCTTATGCCCGGCGTCCATTTGTCGGAAGAGGTCGACAGGCTGCAGACGAGGCTGAAGAGTCTTCAGCACGAGAGCCGGAGGCATGACTCCTGGGTCACGGTAGAGATCGCGCGCCACAAGGACCGCCCGCGCACTCGTGACTACATCGGGTACCTCATCGACGGCTTCGAAGAGCTCAAGGGCGACCGGCTGAGGGCCGACGACCCCGCGATCGTGGGCGGGCTCGGCTGGTTCAACGGCCGCGCCGTGCTCGTCGTCGGCCATCAGAAGGGCAGGACGCTCGACGAGCAGGAGCTGCACAGCTGGGGCATGGCCAAGCCCGAGGGCTACCGCAAAGCCCAGCGGCTGTTCAAGCTCGCCGAGCGACACGGGATCCCCGTCCTCACGTTCGTCGACACGCCCGGCGCCTACCCCGGGGTGGCCGCCGAAGAGGGTGGGCAGGCGCGCGCCATCGCTGAGACGATGCTGCGCATGGCTCGTCTGACCGTCCCGGTCGTCGCGACGGTGATCGGCGAGGGCGGGTCCGGCGGCGCTCTGGCCCTGGCCGTGGCCGACCGGGTGCTCATGCAGGAGAACGCCACCTACTCGGTGATCACGCCTGAGGGGTGCGCGGCGATCCTCTGGCGTGACGCAGCCTTCGCGCCGCAAGCCGCCGAGGCGCTGAAGCCGACGGCGTCCGAGCTGCTCGAGCTGGGCGCCGTGGAGCGCGTGATCGCGGAGCCTCGGGGCGGGGCACACCACAACGCGGAGACCGCCGCCGCCAGTGTCGGCGACGCGATCACGGAGGCGCTGGCCGAGTTGGACGCGATCCCTCCGCGCGAGCGTCGTCGCTTGCGCCGCGAGCGCTTCCGTCAGCTCGGTCGTTGGGCCGACCCGGATGTGCCGCCGGGGACGATGTCATTGTTCGGCGGCGGGCCGGCCGGGCGCTAGCCGCTGGCGCCGGGCGCTCACACCTCCCTTCGACCTGACGTAGACTCCCCGCCATGGACACGCTCGTCGTCTACACAGCCAAGTACGCGTTCGTCGTCAGCTTCGTCATCGCAGTCCTCGTGTGGCTCCGGCTGCCGAGCCGCCAGAAGACGGAGCTGCTCGCCTGGGGAGTGCTGGGCGGTGCGCTCGCCTACCTCCTGGTGAAGCTCGCGGGCGCGCTGTTCTACGACACGCGCCCGTTCGTCGCGAACCACACGGCGCCGTTGTTCGCGCACCCCGCCGACAACGGCTTTCCGTCCGATCACACGGCTCTGACCATGTTCGTCGCCCTCTGCGTGCTGCAGTACTCGCGGCGCTGGGGGATCGTGCTGATCGTGCTCTCGCTGCTGATCGGCGCCAGCCGCGTGGCCGCTGGCATCCACACACCGCTCGACATCCTGGGCGCTATCGCCATCGCGGCGATCGCCGCGCTGGTCACGCGGCCGGCGGCGGTGTGGTTGAACAGGCGCCTGCGGCCGCCGGCCGGCACCGAGACCTGAGCCGCCGCCCGACCTCGAGGTCTGGCCCGACGGCCGGCTCTCAAGCCTGACCCGTCGGCCAAGGCGGACGGTCTGTATCCGGCCCACGGCGACGACGCGACGCCTCCTCCGGGAGCGGGTACGCTAGTCCCGATGCCTCCCGTCATCTCCGCCCAACATCTGCAGAAGCGCTACAAAGACGTCGTCGCCGTGGCCGACGCCAGTTTTGAGGTCTCGCAGGGTGAGATCTTCGGCGTGCTCGGCAGCAATGGAGCCGGCAAGACGACCTCGGTGGAGTGCCTGCAGGGCCTGCGCCAGCCCAGCGGCGGCGAACTGCGCGTGCTCGGGATGGACCCGCGCACGCAGGCACGCGAGCTCCGCCTCCGCATCGGCTCGCAGCTCCAGGAGTCGTCGCTGCCGGACCACATCCGCGTGTGGGAGGCCCTGGACCTGTTCTCGGCGATCACTCCCGGGGGCCACGACTGGCGCGAGATCATGAGGCAGTGGGGCCTGGACGACAAGCGCAAGGCTTCGTACCACGCCTTGTCGGGCGGTCAGCGCCAGCGGCTGTTCATCGCCCTGGCGCTCGTCAACGGTCCGGAGCTGGTCTTCCTCGACGAGATGACCACCGGTCTCGACCCGGCGGCGCGCCGTGTGGCCTGGGACCTTGTACGCCGGGTGCGCGACATGGGCACCACGGTGGTCCTCGTGACGCACTTCATGGAAGAGGCCGAGCGCCTGTGCGACCGCATCGCGGTGATGGATGCGGGGCGCATCGTGGCGGAGGGCGCCCCGCAGAAGCTGGTCACCGACTTCGCCCAGTACGTCACCGTCGTCTTCTCGACCGACGCTCCGGACGTGGGCTTCCTGACCGGAGTGCCGCACGTCGACAGGGTCATGCGGCACGGCGCCCGCGTGGAGGTACGCGGCGACGGCGCCGTGCTGGCCCACGTCGCCTGCTCGCTCGTGGCGCACGACATCACGCCGCCCGACCTGCGCGTGGAGCTGCCCACGCTCGAGGACGTCTTCCTCGCGCTCACCGGCCACGCCATGGAGGAGTGAGCGCGTGAAGGTCCTCCTCAAGCTCGCGTGGATCGAGATCAAGCTGCTGGTGCGCGAGCCGGTGACGCTGTTGTTCTCGTTCGCCTTCCCGGTACTCGTGCTGGTGCTGCTGGGCGGCATCTTCGGCTCACAGCATATGAAGCAGGGCTCCTACCAGGGCGTGAAGATGATGGACTGGTACGTGCCGGCCTTCATGGGTCTGGTGATCGCCTCGATCGGCACGATCTCGCTCCCGGTCCATCTCTCGTCCTATCGCGAGCGGGGGGTATTGCGCCGCTTCCGCGCCAGCGGCGTGTCGGAAGCGGCGCTCCTCGGATCCCAGTTGATGGTGAGCCTCGGCGTGGCGCTTGTGGGCGCGCTCACGATCGCCATCCTCGGCATGACCGCGTACGGCGCCAGCCCCGCTTCCTTCCCGGCCGGCGTCGCTCTCGCCTACGTCGTGGGCGTCTTCTGCTTCTCCGGCGTCGGCGTGCTGCTGGCCTCGCTGGCGCCGACGGCCCGCGCCGCGCAGTCCGTCGGCCTGCTCCTCTGGTTCATCATGCTGTTCGTCTCGGGCACGTCGGCCCCCCTCGACCTGCTCCCGAACTGGATGGTGGACGTCGGCAAAGCCCTGCCGCTCTATCACCTCGTGATCGCCCTGGTCGATCCATGGATAGGCCGCGGCACGAACTGGTTGCAGCTCGGCATCGTGGCCGTCATAGGCCTGGTCACGACCCTGCTCAGCCTGAGGCTGTTTCGCTGGGAGTAGCCGCCGAGCCGGCCCGGCTGCGGCTCAGAGCTCGTCGAACACCTGGGCGAGCCGCTCTTTGACCTTGGACTGGATCTTGTTGAGCTCCGGCTCCCCGTACAGCCACACCTGCCCGACGGGATCGGCGGTCGCGATGATGCTCCCGCCGCCGTCCGCCGGCATTACGGCCATCGGCAGGAGCAGAGCTCCAGGCGCCAGCGGGTCGATCTGCACGGTCTTGACGGCCGCCACGGGGATCGTGACGTAGAGCAGCACGTACTCCTTGGGCAGGCGCTCGTTGATCTTGGGGCCGCGGATCTGCGAGACGATGGTGAATCCCTTGGCCTCCAGCAGTTCGCGCAGGTGAGCCAGGGCGGCGCGAGGCGGCAGCGACAGGGCGCCGGCGGCTCTCCACGCGCCGAAGGCGGCGTGGTCTTCAGCGTCGGCCGGCACCGGATACGTGGCCTGCAGGTACTCGATCATCTCGCTGGTGTCGGTGAAGACCTTGTCACCGTCCTGAAGCGTCGGCACCGTGTCCTGCCCGGAGATGGCGATCACGTCGGCGCGCTCGTCGCGGTTGGCGGCCACGTTGACCGTGACGTACGTGAGCCTGAGCTCTGTGAGCGCCTGGCGCACGCGGTGGCAGGCCGGACACCACTCGGACTGATAGAGCGTAAGCATCGGACCTCCGTTTGCGTTCGCACGGATTATTTCCTGCGCCAAACTTCTTTGCACGTGCACAGAGCGCAGAGGCCTGTGCCGCCCGCGAGGCAGGCCTGGCTACTCGAGCCGGCGCTCGAGCAACTGCACGTCGGTTATAGGCGCGAAGCAGGCGGTCCCTCGGCAGACGTAGACCGCCGGGGCCAGGGCGCCGCCGAGCTCCGCGCGAGCGATCCGCGCGGCGTCGCCCGGATCAGCCGGGTCGAGAAGCTGAACGGTGCGCAGAGGCTGCGGCGCCGTGAGCGCGGCCGCGTGCAGGTGTCTCGTGGCCGGCGAGGCCCGGTCGCCGAGCACGATGAGGTGATCGGGCCGCTCGAGATAGCGCAGGAGAGCCGACCCGTAGACCGCCGCCGCGACGCCGTACTCGGCGTGATGCGGCGCCCACGCAGTGAGCAGATCGAGCGCCCGAGAGCGATGCGGAGCGTCATCGGTGTAGGCCGCGAGGCGGAGGAGCGAGTCGGCCATCGCCGCGTTCTCCTCCAGCGCCGGGACCGGATGGGACAGCAGCCCGGCGCTCAGGCCCGGCAGCGCGAGCCGGTCGAGAAGGCGCCCATCGGGCGCGCGCAGCCGCTCGCAGGCCCAGCCTGCGAGCTCAAGCGCGCGCTCCAGCCAGACGCGTTCGCCCGTGACCTCGTAGGCATCGAGCAGCGCCGCGGTCACGGCTGCCTGATCGGCGAGCAGAGGCGCGCCGGGGCCTGGGACCAGTGGTCGGGGCGTGTCGCCTTCCACAGGGCCCTCCGCGCCACCCTCCGTCGACGCGAGCGCCCTCGTCTCTGCCGAAGCCCGCGCCCGGCCGTCGGCCGCCACGAGGTAGTGCGCCATGGAGCCGTCGCGGCGCGCGTGCGCCCAGAGGTAGTCGAGCAGCTCCACCGCCTGCGCGATCAGCTCTGGCCGGCGCAGGAGCGGCGCTGCTCGCAGCAGCGCGCGCGCCGCCAGGCCGTTCCAGTCCACGTAGACGGTGGGATCGACGGAGGGCTCCGCGAGCCTGGCCCGTTCTTCGGCACCGAGGGCGTAGTAGGCCTCGTCGGCATCCTGGCTGCCGCCGAAGCACGGCCCGTCGCCGCGCAGCAGCGTCGACAGCAGATAGTCGATGACGCCTTCGGCGACGCCGTGATAGAAGCTGGCGCTGCCGAGGGCGGCCTCGCCGGCCGCCATCTCGGCGGCATCCAGGTAGAGGGCGGCGAGACGGGCGTTGTCCTCCAGCATCTTCTCGTAATGCGGCTGCGACCAGTCACGCTGCGTGGAATAGCGGAAGAAGCCGCCGGCGACGTGGTCGTACAAGTCGCCGGTCGCCATGTTGGTCAGCGTCGTGCGCGCGACCTGCCTGATGCGCGTGGCGGGCACGTCTGCGTCGTCCGCTCGCAGCGCGCTGAAGGCCAGGATGTAGGCAAACGCGTCCGCTTGCGGGAACTTCTGATCGGTGCCGAGGCCGCCGTGCAGCGGGTCGAAGCCGCGGACGATCTCGAGTGCGATCTCGGCCGGGATGTCGCCCGGGAGTCGCTGGTCGCCGGTGTCGTCATCCGCAGCGACCTCGATGCGGGGTGCCCCGCCCAGATGCGCCATCGCAGCTTCGGCATCGGCGGCGTGGGCAAGCCCGGCCGTGTCCAGGGCGAGCAGGGCCGGCCTATTGGCCTCGAAGAACCCGCACACCCGCTCGAGCGCCTGCAGCATCTGCCCCGGCGGCAAGTAGGTGGCCCCAGTGATGATGTCGCCGTTAGCGGCGAGAAAGGCCGTGGTCGGCCAGCCGCCCATGTTGTAGCGTCGATTGACGTCTGGATTGCGGTCGTTGTCGACGCGGATCGGGACGAACGCGTCGTTGATGCGGGCGATCACGCGGGCGTCCGAGTAGCTCGTCTCGTCCATGACGTGGCACCAGTGGCACCACACGGCCGAGAGCGAGAGCAGGATCGGGCGCCCGAGCCGGCGAGCCTCCGCGAAGGCGGGCTCGCCCCACGGGCGCCACTCGATCTCGCCGGCCCTGTTCGGGCGCGGAGAGAAACGGAAGTCTGCGTCGCCTTGCATGAGCAGTGGATTCCCGCGCGCTTGGGGCGCGAACCGCCGCGCGGAGGGTCGTGCCGGACCCCGGCCGTCGCGTGAAGGATCGAACGACCGGAGTGGCGTCAGGAGCGGCGCGGGACGGACGGGCCGCTGCCGGCGCCGGTCTGGTCCACGGCGGCGGATATCTCGTCGAAGTCGGCTGCGGTGAGGGACACATCGGGGGCGCCGATCCAGCCGTCGACCTGCTGCCGCGAACGCCCACCCACGATCGCTCCGGTCACGCCGTGCCAGGCGAGCACCCAGGCAAGGGCCACCTCGGAGACACTCGCGTCGTGGCGGCGGGCGATAGGCCGCAGGGCGTCGCGAAGCGACAGGTTGCGGCCCAGCTCGGGCTCGTTGAACGCCCTCGCGGCGCGGCGCCAGTCGCCGGCGTCCATGGCCGCCACGCGCTCCGGCCCGAACGACTCGGTGAGGATGCCGCTCGCCATCGGGCTGTACGCGATGACGCCGGTCGCGTGCTGGTGCGCCCAGGGGATCAACTCGCGCGCAGCCCTGCGGTCGAGGAGCGAGAACGGCGGCTG
The DNA here is from genome assembly GCA_963829205.1 of uncultured Thermoleophilia bacterium. GTDB lineage: Bacteria > Actinomycetota > Thermoleophilia > UBA2241 > UBA2241 > CAIXSE01. Next base: position 753,484 of record CAWHHT010000012.1, on the reverse strand, counting down.
CAGAGAGTCGACATGGCCGATCGCCTCGCAGCGCTCGAGGAGGGCGAGATCGAAGTTGGACACTCCGACCGCCAGCGCCTTGCCCTCGTCGCGGAGCTTGAGCATCTCGGCCCAGGCGTCGTCGATGGGGTTGCCCTCGTCGTCCGGCCAGTGGATCTGGAAGAGGTCCACGTAGTCCATGCGCAGGCGGCGCAGCGACGCCTCGATGCCGTCGCGCACTGTCGTCGGCGTGAAGACTCTGCGGGCGGGCTTGAGAGGGTCGGCTTCGTCCCACACGAGCCCGCACTTCGTGAAGACGAGGGGCCGGTCGGCCGCGGGCAGCGCCCGCACGGCCCGGCCCACGACCTCCTCCGCGTGCCCGAGACCGTAGATCGCGGCGGTGTCGACCCAGTTCACGCCCGCACCGACCGCGTGCTGGATCGCGTCCAGCGAGGCATCGTCGTCCTGCGGACCCCAGCCGAAGGACCAGCCCCCGCCACCCACGGCCCAGGAGCCGAAACCCACGGTGGTGATCTCGAGGCCGCTCCCGCCGAGCGGCCGGCGTGGCAGGCTCACGGCGTCACTCCAGATCCTCGGCGAGGGTGTAGCGCAGCGGCTGGCGCGCCACCGCGGATGATTCGAGCGAGTACACGTTGAGCGCCATGAGCGCCGGCGCGTACACATGCACGGTCACCAGATCCTCGTCTCCGGTGTTGGCGAGCTGGTGGATGCCGCCGCGATCGACGCCGGTCCAGCCCTGCCAGTCGCGGAGCGTTTCTGTGCGGTCCAGGACGACGGGCCCTGAGCCGGCCGGCATGCCCTCCGCCGGCGCGAAGATGCGGCTTGTCAGCGTGCCGCGATGCACGCTGATGGCGTTGAGCGAGCCGACGTGATCGTGGATCGTGGAGACGTGGCCCGGCCTCCAGCACAGCACGAGCAACTCGAACGACGGTGTGCGGCAGATCAGATTGCGGGCGTACTTGTCGCGGGCGAAGCAGGTGTGGCTCTCTATCAGGCCGGCCGACAACTCGAGCCGGCCGGCGAGGTCCATCAGCCGGTCGTGCGAAAGCTGCTCGACCGGCTGACTTCCCATCTCGAGGATGAACTCCTCGAGGCTGAGTGTGTTCGATGATCCGCTCACGTGCCTCCGTTTCTGCCGCGGGAGTACCCGGCGCACCGGGTCGCGAAACGGTCGCCGATGCAGCTGCTGAGCGGAGTGGGAGGAGTGCGTGCAGCGCGACCGCGCCGCGAGGCGTCAGCCTCAGCCGTAGGTCGTGCAGCCCGGAGCGCCGCAGTTCGGATCCGACAGCGGACCGTTGCGCAGGTAACTGGCGAAGGTCTGCCGGACGTTGTCCGAGCTGCATTTGGGGCAGCGCTTCTGCTTTGGCTTTATCGGCGACGCGTGTGACGACGCTGAACGCGTGCTTGCACTCGTTGCAGACGAGGTCGATGTGCGCCATCAGCGCACCCCGACCTCGTCCGGCACCCGTGAGAACACGCGGCAGGCCTTCGTACAGGCGCCGCAGTCCGTGCAGAGGTCTTGATCGACGCGCGGCGCCGTGTAGATGTCGTCCTGGATGATGGCGCCGACGGGGCAGGAGCCCACGGCGGGACACGGATGATTCTGAGGGCAGGCGTGTACGTTGACGGCGATCATTGATTCTCCTGGGTCGTTACTTGGACTTGGCCGTACTGACGCCCACCAGCTTGTACACGGGGCACGAGCCGATGGCTGCGGTGAAGAGCAAGACGGCGCCGATGAGGGCTGACAGGACGCCGATGGGCTTGGCGGACGTCACGCCGAGGCTCGCGAAGGACCCGACGAGAAGGGCCCCGCCGAGTACCGTGCGGACGAGTCGGTCGACTGCGTTTTCGTTCTTCTCGAACATCGTGACTCCTTAGTACTCGAGTGCGTGGGCTCTGTCGGCCAGCTCCCGACTCATGATCTCGTCGATGAGCTTGCAGGCCTCGGAGAGCCGGGGGTCGACGACCTCCCAGAGCACGCGGCCATCCTGTCGTGAACGCTTCACGAGGCCCTCGCGCTGGAGCACGGCAAGGTGCTGCGAGACGTTGGGCCGGCTCACGTCCAGCGCCTCGGCCAGCTCGCTGGGTGTCAGCGGCCCCTCGCAGAGAAGGTGCATGAGCTCGTGGCGCGTAGGATTGGCAAGCGCCGCAAAGACAGCGGCGTGGATGGCGTAGCGTTGGCGGTCATGGTTCATGAGACCATTATTGCCAAGTTTCGCAATTTCGCAACCTGGAAACATTCTGAGCGGCGAAGGATCGTTTCCGAAAGGATCAGAAATGGACATGAAGGTCTACTTCCCGGGCGGCAAGCGCGTGTACGCGGACTACGGCGGGTTCACCATCGAGACGGACCAGCCGGCGCGCGGCGGCGGCGACGACTCCGCGCCGGCCCCCTTTGATCTCTTCCTCGCGTCGATCGGCACGTGCGCAGGGATCTACGCGCTCGGCTTCATGCAGCAGCGCGGCATCGATCCTGAGGGCTCGTCTTTGACGATGACACCCCAGTTCGACCCAGCCGTGGGGCTGATCACGAAGATCGACCTCGAGCTCCACCTGCCAGTGGGCTTCCCGGACAAGTACCGTGCCGCGGTCATCAACGCGATGAACCTGTGCGCAGTCAAGAAGCACCTGCACCAGCCGCCGGAGTTCGATATCACGACGGTGGCCGGCTGATGGCCGATGCGTTCCAGCCGGAGCACGCCGAGAGGCTGGAGGATCCGGCGCGGCTCGCGGCTTTGCCGCAGAGTGCCGTGGTCGAGCTTCTACGCCTGCGAGGCGACGAGACCGTCGTCGACTACGGCGCAGGGACGGGCGTCTACACCGTCGCCGTAGCCGAGGCCGTGCCGCACGGCCACGTGATCGCCGTCGAGGCGCTGCCGCGTCTCGCCGAGATGCTGCGCGGCAGGCTGAGGCCAGAGCTGGCGGAGCGCGTGGAGATCGTGGAGACCGACGACAATACCGTGCCGGAGTCCGACGGCGCGGCCGACCGGGTCGTGATGGTGGACGTGCTGCATCACTTGTACGACCAGCCGGAGGCGCTGGCCCAGGTCACGCGGCTCCTTCGTCCCGGCGGGCTGTTCGTCGTAGCGGACTGGGGCGACAAGGAGCGGCCCATCGGCCCACCAGTCGGCCACGTCCTTGGCCTCGCGGCGGCGCGGGACGTGGTCGCGGCAATGGGCCTGGAAGAGGTTGAGGCGCATGAGCCCGGGACGCTGCTGTCGCACCATCTCGCGATCGTGGCCGCAAAGCGGTAGCTCGCGACGGCCGATCCTCACGGCTCGCCCACGGAACGCTCACGCCTGCCGGGTAGGAACTCCATGACGTGAGCGTTCTCGTCTTCACAGTCGTCGTGTTCGGGGGCTCCATCTTCGCGGGCTTCCTCGGGTCCCTCACGGGGCTGGGCGGCGGCGTGGTGATCGTGCCCCTGTTGACGATCGCGCTCGGCGTCGACGTCCATTACGCCATCGGCGCTTCCCTTGTCTCGGTCATCGCCACGTCCTCGGGGTCGGCGGCCGCCTATCTGAAGGAGGGCTTCACCAACATGCGGGTGGGGATCTTCCTGGAAGTGGCCACCACTGCAGGAGCGATCGTGGGCGCCAGCGTGGCGACGAGGCTGCCCAGCGCGGCGATCGAGGTCATCTTCGGCGCCGTGCTGCTCGTCTCGGTGGTCCTGACGCTCGGCCTGCGAGAGCCACCGGCGGACCGCACGCTGGCGCCGAGCGGCTCGTCAGCGGACGCACAGAGCCTTGCCCGCCGTCTGCGCTTGGCCGGCAGTTATCCGTCACCGGCCGGCGAGGTCGCCTATCTGCCGCGCCGCGTGCCCCTCGGCTTCGGCATCATGGCCGGCGCCGGCACCTTGTCCGGACTCCTCGGCATCGGCTCCGGCGCCGTCAAGGTGCTCGCGCTCGACCAAGCGATGCGCCTGCCCTTCAAGGTCTCGACGACCACGAGCAACTTCATGATCGGGGTCACCGCCGCGGCGAGCGCGGGCGTCTACCTGCATCGTGGTTTCATCGCGCCGGGGCTGGCCATGCCGGTGATGCTGGGGGTGCTCGCCGGCTCGCTGATCGGCGCCCGGCTGCTGATCGGCGCCCGCACGAGTGCGCTGCGCGTGGTCTTTGCCGTGGCTATCCTGGCGCTCGGCGTCGAGATGATCGTGTCTGGGCTGCACCTGTGAACGATGGTAGCCACCGGAAACGCTGGAGCGACCGCGCCGTCGAGTCGGCGATGGGGACGCTGCTGCGCATCGGCGTCGCTGTGTCCGCTACGTTGGTCATCGCCGGGGGCGTGGCGTACCTGCTCAAGCGCTGGCACGAGCCGACTCACTACGGCACGTTCACGGGTGCCCCCGAACACCTCACCACGCCGGCGGCCATCGTGCACGGTGCGCTTGCTTTGGACCCGGCGGCGCTCATCGCCCTGGGCCTCGTGGTGCTCGTGCTCACGCCGGTGGCTCGCGTCGTCTTCGCGCTGCTGGCCTTCGCGGAGCAGCGCGACCGGCTCTACATGATCTTCAGCCTGATCGTGCTCAGCGTGCTGTTCCTGGGGCTGACGGGCCACTCGCTCTGAGCCACTGCGCAGAGCGATGACGATCGGTGTGGTGAACGCGTCTCCCTGCCGGCGGAGGCTGAATCAGTGCTGGCAGGCGCCTTCGAGCCCGACCACGGGCAGGCCGCCCTGAATGAAGGCCTGAACGGCGGTCTGCACGTCGCCGCCGACGCCAGCATGCACGGCGATACCGACCTGGTTGAAACCCATCAGCGGCCGTCCGCCGATGCCGTCGACGACGATGGCGTTCACGTTGTGCTCGGCAAGCACAAGCACCGGGGCCATGCAGCCGCCCTCGACGTGTGGTGCGTTGTGCAGGACCTGCACCTCTCCGACCTTGCCGTCGACGACGTCGACCATGGTGAAGCACTCGCAGCGGCCGAAGTGGCCGGAGCGACGGGCTTCGAGGCCGCCGGGCGCTTCGGAGGGGATGGCTACGCGTGTCGTCGCGATGTTCTCGTCAGTCATGACTCTCTCGCTCTCACTCGGGGTTCGTCTGTATGTGCCTGTGGTCTCAGTCGTTGCCGCGGCGGCGGCCGCGGGGGCCAAGTCCGCCCCCACCTCTCTGGCCCCGGCCGGCGCCGCGGCCGCAACCTTGGCCGTGGGGGCCGTCGCCGCGGCGGCCATGACCGGCCCCCGACCCGCCGGTGCAGCGGCCGCCGGGACCCCAGCAGATGCCTACGTCAGTCGAGCCACACCGAGGGCAGGCGACCGGATTCGACGCTCCATCGGTCGCGACCCAGCGCTCCTGGCAGGACGAGCAGCAGAGCTGCCGAGGCTCCACCCGGTACTGGCCGCCGCCGATCACGATCGCCTTGCCGCCGACGAGGGCATCGGCCACCTTGCCGCGGCCTCGCTCGAGGACACGGCCGACGGTCTGGCGTGAGACACCCATGGCCTCGGCGGCCTGCTCGTGGCTCAGACCGTCGAGATCCACGAGGCGGATCGCCTCGAGCTCGTCGACGGTGAGCTGCAGTTGCTCGAGCTCGCGCGCGGGCACCCCGGCAGGCTTGAACAGCGTGATGCGGGGGACGCCCCCGACCGAGCGCTCAATCGGCGGGCGCGGCATGCGTTCCTGTCCATGTTCTTAGCATATGCTCATGATAGCCGTGGTCACCGCGGTCTTCAAACGGTCACGGCCGGCGCACCCGGAGTCGAGGGCGACCGAGGCGTGCTCGCACCTTGATCGGGCTCGCCGGGCGGCTGCAAGAGCTGCTGCGCCGGCTGCCGCCCGGTCACCTCCTCGGGAGTGGGCGGATCGCGATGCAGGTAGGCGTCGCCGAGACGCCGGAGGGCCTCCTGCCGGCTTGAACCCAGGCGCAGTGCGGCCCCGCGCAGCAGCTGCCGCGTGACTCCGTAGGGGTCGCGCAGGTCCTGGGCCACGTAGGCGCCGACGGCGATCATCGCGCGCGTCGCTGTGCGTGCGCTCAGGCTGGTCTCACCTCGCCCGGATTTCCCCCTCCCTCCGCCGCGTCCCCTGCCGTTACCGTCACGCGCCGGGCCTGCCCGGTACTGTCGGCGATACTGAGGCCTTCCGTTTGGGTTCAAGGTCGCCTCATCCTCTCTCAGCTCCAGTGACCACTGACGGTCGGGGCTTCCACCGTCGCCATTTGCCCATGATGACTGCCTCGGCGCCCTGAGACGCGCCTATCGTCGTCGATTCCGAAAGCGGCACAGAGGGGCTGCTGCCGGTTGTTATGAGCATATGCCCATATTACACCCACGGCGCAGGAATGCAAACGGCACGCTTTCGCTCGAGGGCGACGATCGAATCCAGAAGATGAAGGCTCAGCAAGGGTCTGACGCGCGCGGGATGCTCATCAAGTTCGGGACGGAGTAAGCTCGACAGGTGGCCAAGTTCACAGACACTCCGATCATCGCGCCCAGCGACGACCATGCGGCCGCTCTGGCTCTCGCCAAGGCTGCGCATCTCGAGATCGCGGAGTTCCCGGATCCGCCCCTGATGATGTGGGGAGCGTTCGTCGGCGAGCGCATGGTGGGGACGATCTCGCTTGACACGTACAAAGGGCTGCCCGTCGTGGGCCGCGTCGCGGTGTCGCAGGCGTATCGCGGGAGCGGCCTAGGCAAGAGTCTTTTGGACACACTCGAAAGGGAGGCTCGCCGGCGCTGTCTCACGGAGCTATGGGCGACGGCGCGTGCGCCGGGCTTCTTTGTGGCAACGGGCTTTTCAGTGGTAGACAACGGCAGGGAGCGAGACTTGCTGCTGTCGGAATGCTTCGCCTGCGGTCAGTACACGCGGGAGTGTCAGCCGCAGGCTGTGCGCAAGACGCTCGTGCCGTAGACCCCGCGCCGGCCAGAGACGAGCCGCGCCGGCTCTCAAGGATCGGAGTCCCGATGGGTATCCTCGAACCGCACAACATCACAGTCCGAGGCGCTGGGCCACAGGCTGCTTCAATGGGCTACTTCGCCTCTTCCCGGCGCTCGCCGCGCTGCCGGAAGGTAGTGCCGCTGACCCGGTCTGTCCAGCCACCGCATGTGTCCACGCGCAAGTCGAACTTCTCGACGTAGGGCTTGATGTCGAGCAGCGGCGTGCCGTCGAGCACGTCGAGATCCTCGACCAAGAGGACGTTCCCGCGTCGCTCCACCAAGCGCACGAGGCTGAGGCCGATGGGGTTGGGGCGCACGGGAGCCCGAGTCGCGAAGACGCCGCGGGGCACGTCGTCCAGGTAAGGGATGACCTTCAGGGGCGACGGGCCGGCGACCGAGCCCACGATCTCGCCGGCCCGGTGCAGCCAGTAGATCAGGTGCAGGTGCGAGAACCCTTCCACGTCGTCGAGCGCCTCGGCGAACTGAGGGAAGACCTCGACCCGGCCGGGGCTGCCTTCAGCGCAGATGGGCTGGATGGGCGTCTGCGCGTGTTCGCAATGCTCGCTGTGGATGATCCCTACTGGGTCGAGGGTGAGCGTCTCCATGGATACCTCCGAAGTATGGCCACGGCGAGGATAGTCCGCCGCGACGGCCGGGGCCATGCGATCGAGGTGGAGACCTTCGATCGTGTCCCCTGCCGGGACTCCGGGCGGAGCTCGGCCCCGGCCGACACCTTGCGGTGTCGGCCGGGGCCGAGTGCTCGAACGTCTTCCCGGCGAAGGCCATCGCGGGGGAGGGCGGGTCAGACCACCTGGACGACGTTGGCCTCTTCACAGCGCGTGATGTACTCCGCGATGCCGACGATGTCGTCGACGATGTCCACGAAATCGCCGAGCTCACCGGCTCCCCATACTTTGCCGGCCGTGGCGCATACATGGATGCGGACGTTGCCGTCGTCGCGGAGACCACGGAGGTTGGCGAGCGGATCCGGGACACTGGCCTCGGTCATGCCCGCCCTCATCTCCTCCTCCAGTTCGGGTCGGTCGGTGTAGGTCCCCTTGTCGGCGACGTCCTTGCGGAACGCATACGCGCCGCCGAGCAGCAGGTAGATGTCGACGTCCATGTCGAGCGCGACTCCGCCGGCGGCTACTGTGCTGGTCACGAGCAGCTTCTCGAGGCTACCACTCGCGAGTCCAATGATCATCGAGCTCATGGTCCCCCCTAGATGAACAGGTTGACGTTCGCCTCGTCCGCGTCCCCGAGGTAGGCGGCGACGCCGGCGTACTCGAGACCGTCGATCATCTCCTCTTCCTTGAAGCCGAGGATGTCCATGGAAAGCGTGCAAGCCACGAACCTGTACGCCTTGCTCGCGCGCGCTGTCGAAGAGCTCCTCGATCGACATGGCGCCGTTGTCCCTCATGACCTTCTTCATCATGGGGGCGCCCATGCCGGCGAAGTTCATCTTGGAGAGGCCGAGCTTGCCGGTGCCCTTGGGCATCATCTTGCCGAACATCGACTGCAGGGTGCTCTTCTTGGCCGCCGTCTCCACCTTGCTGGCCTTGCGCAGGATGTTGAGACCCCAGAAGGTGCAGAAGATCGTGACGTCGTCGCCCATGGCGGCGGCGCCGTTGGCGATGATCAGGGCGGCCATGACCTTGTCGAAGTCGCCGCTGAACAGGATGATCGTCTTCTTGGTCGTGTCCACTCCAGCACCTCCAGTGCTGTCGTTATCGTTGCCTCGGGAGGCCGGGCTCCCTGCACTGGCTCGCCTCAGGAGGCGTAGGCCTCGCGCAGGTACTGCGAGATGTCCTTGAAGCGCATCGTGTCGCCCGCTGCGCGTGCTCAGGTTCACGAAGCACATAGGGCACATGGTGACGGCGTCGGGCGCGGCGGCGCGCAACTGCGCGACGCGATTGGCCGCGTTGGCCGCCGCCTTGATCGGATAGAGCGACTCGACGGGGCCGCCGCAGCACCACGTCTGGCGGCCCGTGTTCTCCGGGTCACGGACGGTGATACCGGCGGCCGCGAGCAGCTCGCGCGGCTCGTCCACGACGCCCTCGTAGCGAGCGAAGACGCACGAGTCGTGCAGGACGACGTCGCCCGAGAGCGCCTTGGCGCTGTGGCCGTTCGAGCCGAAGCCCTTCTCGGCGAGCACCTCGAGGTAGCTCTTCACCTCGATGTCGTAGCCGCTCAGGATCTTGGGATAGACGCTGCGCAGCATCGTCGTCGTGTGCGGATCGATGGTGATCACGGTCTTCACGCCACGCTTCTTGAACACGGCGTGCACCTTCTTCGCGTGCTCGGCGACGACCTCGTCGAGGCCGAGGTCGTAGGCGAGGGCGCCCGAGTAGAGGTCGTCCTCGTAGAGGGCGCCGAACTCGACGCCGGCCTTGCGCAGCAGGTGCACGACGTTGATCGGCACCTGGTCGTAGACGGCGCGCTCCTCTGCCGAGGGCCGCGCCATGAACGCGGAGATGTTGACGATGCGGTTCACGCGGCGGCCGAGGCCCGTGTACTTGCCGAGCCACGAGTCGCCGAACTTGATCTCAGCCTTGACGAGGCCTTCGATGTACGGGATGAGCTGGTACATCATCCCGGTGTAGAGCACGGTCTCGCCGCCCCGCGGCAAGCCGAGCCCTTCGGTCCATTTGGTCGCCACCTTGGTGGGCAGCGGGAGGACCGACTTCCGCAGGCGAAGATTGTCGCCCAGGATGCCGATCACGTCGCCGGTCGCGAGAGGCATCGTCATCCCTCCCCGAGGCCGAAGGTGGTGCGGACGATGTGATGCCGCAGCGTGCGCACGTTCTCGGCGATGTGCACGCCCGCGGGGCAGTTCTCCTCGCACATCTTGCAGAGCAGGCAAGAGAAGACGCTCTCCGTCTGCGCTCTGACCTTGTCTTCCATGCCGAGGAGCACGTAGCGGAACAGCTTGCGCACCTCGACGTCCACGCCCATCGGGCAGATGGCGGAGCACACCCCGCAGTTCATGCAGGCGTCGGCGTTGAACTCGTCGGAGCGCGCCAGTTCCACCGTCAGCCCGGGGTTCACGAGAGCCGTCATGAGCCCTCCCTCTCCACCACTTGATAGCGGTAGTAGCCTTCGTCGGTGACTTCCTTGATCTCGCCGACCCAGCCGTACTTGCGCAGTCCCATCACCCAGAACATCACTTCGTGGGAGGGGCGGTCCAAGACCGTTGCGAGCTCGGGCACCGTGAGGGGCCCGTCGGCCAGCGCCGCGAGGATCTTGCGGCGCATGACCTGCTCGTCGCGCACGACCTCGCGGATGTCGCGCTGACCGGGGACGGCGTCCCTGATCACGGGACGGGTCGTGGTCGCGCCGTTGTCGATCTGCGTCATGAGCAGCTCACCTCCAGCAGGCCGTCGATCATGGCCTTGATCTGGGCGTCGGTGTAGCCCTGCAGGTCGACGGCGTCGGTGGGGCACACCGGCACGCAGCCGCCACAGCCCTTACAGGCGGTCCTGATGACTTCGGCGACCTGCTTGCCGCCGACCTCGACCTGCTCGATCGCGTCGTAGGGGCAGGTCTCCTGGCACTTGCCGCACCAGGTGCAGGCGTCGTTGTCGATGATCGCCACCATCGGGTCCAGCTCGGCGAAGCCGCGCTTGAGCATGGCGCCGCTCTGGGTGACGGCAGCGAGGCCGCTGGCGACGCTCTCGGCCGAGGTCTTCGGCGATTGGCAGGCGCCGCAGATGAGCACTCCATCGACGATCGTCTCGACCGGGCGGAGTTTGGGGTGGATCTCGTTGAAGAAGCCGTCGTTGCCGACGGGGAGCTTGAGGGCGCTGACCAGCTCGCCGTTCTCGCGCGGCACCATGCCGGTCACGAGTACGACGAGATCCGCCGGGATCGCGACCTCCTCGCCCCCGGTGAGCAGGTCCTTGGTCGTGACCTTGAGGCCGCCGGTGGAGAGCTTCTCCACCGCCGGCGGCTCGTCGTCGGGGACGCGCAGGTAGAGCGAGCCCTTCTCGCGCGACTCGTTCCACAGCAACTCGAACTTGCCATAGGTCCGCATGTCCCGGTAGAGGTGATACTGACGCAGGCCGGGATCGCCCTTGCCGGCCGCCTCGAGGGCCGTGTGCACGGCGGATGTGCAGCAGTAGCGTGAGCAGTAGGCGTGACCGCCTTCGACGTCCTCACCCTGGCGGCTGCCGACGCAGTAGACGTAGGCGATGGTCTTGACCGGCCGGCCGTGGTACTCCAAGGGGCCGGCCGACTCGTCCACCATCTTCTTGAACTCCGGCAGTGTGACGACGCCGTCCATCCCGTAGCCGAACTCGCCTGCCGCCGGCTGGTAGTCGTCGAAGCCGGTGGCGACGACGATCGACCCGACGTCGCATCTGGATGGTCTCCAGCTGTTCGCCGTGGATGGCGACCGTCACGTGGTTGTTGCCGAAGCTCCCGCTCTTGGCGATGAGCTCGGCGTTGGTGAACACGGTGATCGCCGGGTGGTCGCGCACCTCGGCTTCGAGCGTGGCGATGAGCTCCGCGCCGTTGCGACCGTGGGGGAACATCGCACCGAAGCCGGCGACCCGCCCGCCGAGGTGAGCCTCCTTCTCCACGAGGAAGACGGAGAGACCGATCTCGGCCAGCCCAAGGGCGGCGCGCAGGCCGGCGATACCGCCGCCGACCACGAGGCTCTTGGGCGTCGTCTCGACGACGATCGGCTCGAGCGGCTCGGTGAGGCGCGTCCGGTTGATGCCGGCGCGGACGAGCCGCACCGCCTTTGCGGTCGCGCCCGCGTGGTCGTCGGTGTGCGTCCACGAGCACTGCTCGCGGACGTTGACCTGGGTGTACTGGAACGGGTTCATGCCGGCGCGTTTCGCCACATCGCGGAACGTCACCGTGTGCAGCTTGGGCGAGCACGAGGCCACCACGAGGGCGTCGAGACCTTGTTCCTGCGCGTCCTGGATGATCTCCTGTTGAGTCGCGTCGGAGCAGGTGAACATCGCCGAGCGGGCGACGACGACGTCGTCATCGCCCTTGATCTGCTCGACGACCTCGTCCACGTCGACGTAATCGCCGATGTTGCCGCCGCACTGGCAGACGTACACGCCGATCTTGCGGCCGCTCATGAGGTCACCTTCGCTTTCGCCTCTTCGCTCACTTTCGCTCTCTCCAGGTGAGCGGCGGCCTGTGCGACCGCGGCGCCCGCGTGAAGGATGGAGTCGGGGATGTCCTTGGCCCCCGCGGCCGATCCGGCGACGAACACGCCGGGGAGGTTGGTGCGGCCGGGGTCGAGGTCTTCGTCGGCTTCGCCGACGAAGTAGTAGTCGTCGAGCGCCAGGTCGCCGGCGTCGAACAAGCCGGAGACCTCGCGGTTCGGCTGTACGCCGACCGCGAGCACGACCATGTCGTGCTCGGCCTCGGCGAGCGTGCCGCCGTTCTCGATGTCTTCGTAGCGGAGCGTGAGGTTGCCCTCGTCGGTCTCGGTGATGCCGGAGACGCGGCCCTTGACGAAGTTGGCGCCCATGTCCTTGGCCTGCTGGTAGAACTCGTCGTAGCCCTTGCCCACCGAGCGCACGTCGATGTAGTAGACGGTCACGTCGGCGAGCGGCAGGGCGCCCATGATGAGCTGGTTCTGCTTGACCGAGTACATGCAGCAGATCTTGGAGCACAGCGGGTTGTCGACGGTCTCGTCGCGCGACCCGGTGCACATGATGTAGGCGATGTTGTCTGGCACCCTGCCGTCGCTCGGGCGCAGCACGGCGTTGTACGGCCGCGTCGGCGCGAGCAGGCGGTCCATCTGCATGCCGGTGATCACGTTCTTGTAGCGGCCGTAGCCGTACTGGGGCTTGGCGTCGGCCGGGAAGAGCTTGAAGCCGGTGGCGAGCACGACGCTGCCGAACTCCGCCTCGATCTCCTCGCCCTTCATGTCGAGCTTGATCGCGTCCGCCGGGCAGACGTCCACGCAGGCGTGGCATTCGGAGCAGACGCCGCAGTCGAGACAACGAGCGGCGCCGAGGAACGCTTCGTCCTCGGTCATCGTGGCCTCGGTCTCGGCAAAATCGGTCGGCGATGCGCTCATGAGGGCGCTGGGCTCGAGCGGCTCACGCCGGTCGTAGACGTCCTGACGCCCGAGCACTGCGTCCTTGTCAACGACCGCCAGCGGCTCGTCGAAGGCGCCTGGATCGAGTTCAGCTCCCTGGAGGTAGCGATCGATCATGAAGGCGGCGCGGCGGCCGTGGCCGACGGCGCTGTTGATCATGGTCGGTCCGGTGACGACGTCGCCGGCGGCGAACACATGCGGCACCGCGGTCTGCAGGGTGGCGGGATCGGTCCTGAGTGTGTGGTTGCTGTTGGTCTTGAGGCCGAACGCCGCGGTGTCGGCGCCCATGCCCGCGGCGATGATGACGACGTCGCAGCTCAGGCTGTCGCGCTGGCTCTCGTCGTACTCGGGGTGGAAGCGCCCATCGGGGTCGAACACGCACGTGCAGACCTTGAGCTCGGCGCCCTCCACGCGTCCTTCGCCGCTGAAGTGGTCGATGCCCCAGCCGTCGTGCAGAGTAATGCCCTCGGCCTGCGCCTCCTCCACTTCGAAGTCGTGAGCTGGCATCTCTTCGCAACACTCGAGGCTGACCTGATGCGACGGCTTCGGCGCCCAGACGGCGCGCGGTGCGCGCCGCGTCGATGGCCACGTTGCCGCCACCGACGACCAGGACGCGCTTGCCGGCCACGTCGACGGTCTCGCCGAGCTTGACGGCGCGCAGGAACTCAAGCGCCGTCTGGACGCCGTCCAGCTCCTCGCCCGGCACCCGCAGGCTCACGGACTTGTGCGTGCCGGTCGCCACAAGGACGGCGTCGAAGCCGTCGTCCTTGAGCGCGGCGACGTCGTCGACCCGCGTGTCCGTCTGGATCTCGACGCCGATCGCCGTGACGTTGGCGATGTCGTCGTCGATGACGTCGTTGGGGAGGCGATAGGCCGGGATGCCGAGGCGGAGCATGCCGCCCGGCCGTGGCGCCGACTCGAAGATCTTGACGCCATAGCCCTTGCGTGCGAGTTGCCAGGCGGCGGTGAGGCCGGCCGGGCCCGAGCCGACGACGGCGACCTTCTTGCCGTTCTGCTCGGGCTTCTCGATCGTCTTGGGCTCCGCCTGGCCGTATCGCTGGTCGGCGATGAAGCGCTTCAGGCGGCGGATCGGCAGCGGGCCTTCGAGCTCCCCGCGCGTGCACTGCTCTTCGCACGGCGCGTAGCACGCGCGTCCGAGAGAACCCACGAGCGGCGTCGTCTCGAGCACCAGATCGAACGCCTGGTCGTACTCACCGCTGCGCACACGGGCGACGTAGCCGTGCGCTTTGATGCCGGCCGGGCACTCGTAGGTGCACGGCGAGACGCCCTCGCGTGTGATGACAGCCTTCTTCGGCACAGCCTGCGGAAAGGCGATGTACGCTGCCCGCCGCGAGACCATGTCGGCGTTGAACTCGTCGGGCACGGCGACGTTGCAGGCCATCTCGCATTGGCGACAGCCGGTGCAGGCGGTCTCGTCGACGAACTTGGGTTTCTGCGAGATCCTGGCGTGGTAGGTGCCGTCGCCGTTGGCGCGGATGCCCTCGACCTGGGCGTAGGTCATGACATCGATATTGGGGTGATGGATGGTGGCGGCCATCTTCGGCGTGGAGATGCAGCTCGCGCAATCGAGTGTCGGGAAGACCTTGCTCAGCAGGATCATCTTGCCGCCGACGCTGGCGTCCTTCTCGACGACAAGGACCTTGTAGCCCATGTCGCCGAGCTTGAGCGCCGACTCCATCCCGCCGATGCCGCTGCCGACCACCAGAGCGTCGTACTTCATGCGGTCGCCTCCCTGGTAGGTCCGAGGTCGGCCAAGGACTTCGAGTACTCGTGCATGTAGTTTGTGAAGGGCTCCGCGCAGACAGAGCAGATCGCGGCCATGCGCACGCGCTGGGGCTCGATGCCCTTCTCGACGAGGAGCGATTGCGCGTCGGTCATGATGCCGGCTGTGCGCACGCCGCAATCGGAGAGGTAGGCACACTCATCGCCGTCCGCGGCGATGAAGACGCCGTCGAACCCCTGCTCGATGGCGTAGGCGATCCAGCTCGGCTTGATGCCGCTCGTGCACGGGACGCTGATCACAGTGACGTTGGGCGAGTAGTGCATGTGCGAGCTGCCGGCCAGGTCGATGCCCGGGTCCGAGATGTTGTTGGTGCTGAAGACCAGGATGCGCGGGTCGAAGCCCTGGCCCTCCTCTGCTACGGCCTCAGTCATGTCACTTCATCTTCTTGACGAAGAGGCGCATGAAGCCGGGCTCCTCGAGCATGCCGAGATACTCGTGACCCATCTTCTTGGACCACGCCGGGAGATCCTTGGTGGTGCCGGTGTCGGTCGCCTGGACCTCCATGATGCCGCCCACGGAGACGCTCGGGATGCCCTTCTTGGCGGCGAGGATGGGGCCGGGGCAGGAGGTGCCGCGCGCGTCGACGATCTTCTCTGCTTTGATGGTGCTGAGGTCTTCTGACATGGTCCTCTCCTTTGTGGCGCCGCTCGTTCGAGCAAGCTTGTGCTTGTGTTCCTTTTCGCAAGCCCGGGCGTGAAGAAGGCCCGCTTGCTTGGTCCGTGCCGTGGTTGCTATCTGTCCCCTTGGCTCTGTGACACTGGTCGTTGCACCGGGATCGCCGGCTGCCGCCCAGCGGCGTCGAGCAGCTCCGCCGCCTGCAGCGACTCCCCCTGGGCCAGGTGCTGCTCCACCAGCGCCTGACGGATGAGGGCACACGCTTCGATGAACTTCATGTTGGTGACGCGGTAGTAGACGGTCTGGCCCTCTTTGCGCGACACCACGAGCCGGCGCTCCTTGAGGACGCGCAGGTGCTGCGAGACGTTGTGGACGGAGATGCCGATCTCGGCGGCGAGGTCGCCGACGCACTTCTCGCCATCGCGCGATGGCGTGCAGGAGCGCCTGACGGTGCTCGTTGGCGAGTGCCTTGCAGAGCTCCGCATGCATCCGGTAGAGAGGCCGGAGGTCGCGCGGCTGGGGGTCCGTTGGGAGCTTGTGAATTTGCATACATACTTATATACGCCTATCCGAATGGACGAGTCAACCAAGGCCGAATCAGTCCTGCTTGCTATGGGCCGAATCAGTCCTGCTGCTATGAGCGGAGGCCAATTGACGCGGCTACGCGCGCGCCGGACAATCGCGGTAGAGTCAGGCGCAAGCCCTCTGCTCATGACCCGGCGAGGAGTGCCGCGATGGAAGAACGCCTCGAGCGCGAAGTGAACCAGCTCCATGCCAGCATCTGCCAGGCGCTGGCCGACCCCAAGCGGATCCTCATCCTGTACGAGCTGCACGAGGGACCGAAGACGGTCACGGAGCTCACCGACGCTCTCAGAGTGCCTCAGCCGACGGTCTCCAGGCACCTCAAGATGCTGCGCGAACAACGCCTTGTCTACGGGGAGCGCGATGGCGCGAGCGTGCGCTACTCGCTCGCGGACGCGCGCGTGATCGATGCCCTCGACACCATGCGAGCCGTCCTGCTCGGTAGCCTCGCCCAGCAGGCGGAGCTGGCCGAGGGCCTCAGCTGAGGTGAGCATCAACAGCTTCGAGGGCAGGTCGCCGAGTATCGGTGACGGCTGCTGGGTGCACTCGTCGGCCGATGTGATCGGCGACGTGCGGCTTGGTGCCCACTGCTGGATCGGGCCGGGCGCCCGCTTGCGCGGCGACTATGGCAGCGTCGTCCTCGGCGACTGCTGCGCCGTCGAGGACAACTGCGTCGTCCACGCGCGCCCCGGCGAGACATGCACGATCGGCTCGTGGGTGACGCTGGGCCACGGCTGCGTGGTGCACAACGTGACCCGTCTCGGCGACTACGCGGTGGTCGGCATGGGCGCCGTCGTGAGCGACTGGGCTGATGTCGGCGAGTGGGGCGTGATCGCCGAAGGCGCGGTCGTGGCCCAGCGCGCCGTGGTGCCGGCGGCGCGCATAGCCGCAGGAGTGCCGGCGCGCCTCCTGGATCGCGTTGTCGACGATGAGTACAAGGCCGCCTGGCGCGGCTTCAAACAGACCTACGTGGACTTGTGCGAGCGATACCGGGCCGGGTTCGGCGTGTAGTCGTTCGTCATGTAGTACTTCTTGAAGGCGATCTTAGCGGACGCGAGCCGTCGTGCCCGCAGCCGTCCAGAGGTGCATCACCGCGTAGGCCCGCCAGGGTCTCCAGCGCTCCGCGAGAACGATCGCCGACTCCGCACGCGCGGGCACGCGCCCACCGGCTGTGGCTGCGCCCAAGGCCGCGAGCCCACGCTGCACGCCGAGATCCGTCGCCGGGAAGGCATCGGTGTCGGCCAGCGCACGCATTGCGACGTACTCGGCAGTCCAAGGGCCGATGCCGGAGATCTCGAGGAGACGCCGGCGCGTGTCCTCCCGGTCGGCGCCGGCGTCGAGTCCCAGCGAGCCGTCCGCGACCTTGCGGGCCACCTCCCTGATCGTCTCCGCGCGCGCCGCCGGCACCGGGAGGAGCGACGGGTCGGCGTCCCGCAGGGCTTCCGCTGAGGGGAACACGTGAGTCAGCGAGCCGTGGGGCTCGGCCAGCGGCTCACCGAGCGATCTGACGATTCGCGCGGCGGTGCCGCGCGCCGAGGCGACGGAGACTTGCTGGCCGAGGACGGCCCGAACGGCGATCTCCAAGCCACTCGCCGCGCCGGGGACGCGTCTGCCCGGGGCGCCGCGCACGAGCGACGCCAGGAGCGGATCCGCGCCGAGGACAGCGTCGACCGCCTGCGGGTCGGCATCCAGATCGAGCAGCGCTCGGCAACGGCCGACGGCCGCACCGAGGTCGCGGAGATCGGTGAGGTGAACGGCAGCGACGACGTGCCCTGCCGTGGGCGTCAGTTCCACGATCCCCGGGCCGCCGGGCAGCCGCAGAGTCCGGCGGCAGGTATCGCCGGCGACCTCTTCGATCCCGGCGACTGCGCGCTCGGCGAAGAAGTCGAGGAGGCCACTGGCATCGAGAGGCGCGCGAAACGGCAGCCGCAGGACCAAAGAGGTGAGGCGGCCGGACGGGCGCCCGTCGACACTGTGCGCGGCGCCCGCGGCGCTGCCTCGCCTGCGCCGCCGCGTCCGGGTTCGGGCGCGGAGCCGGGCGCGGCGGCGCATCTCGCGGGGGGTGAGTGCGAAGACGGCGCGCACCGTATCGTTGAACTGGCGCAGGCTGGCGAAGCCGGCGGCAAAGGAGACTTCGGTGAACGGCAGGTCCGTCGTCTCGATGAGCAGCCGCGCGGCGTGAGCGCGCTGCGCGCGCGCAAGGCCGAGCGGCCCCGCGCCGAGCTCGGTCTGCAGGAGGCGCCGCAACTGGCGCGGGCTGTACGCGAGGCGGCGCGCCAGCCCGTCCACTCCCTCGCGGTCGACGACGCCGTCGGCGATCAGCCGCATGGCGCGCCCCGCCACGTCGGCGCGCAGGTTCCACTGGGGCGAACCGGGCGAGGCGTCGGGCCGGCAGCGCAGGCACGCGCGATAGCCGGCGCTCTGGGCGGCCGCGGCGGTCGGGTAGAACGACACGTTTCGTCGCTGAGGCGCTACCGCGGGGCAACTCGGCCGACAGTAGATCCCGGTCGATGAGACCGCCACGTAAAACCAACCGTCGAAGCGCACGTCGCGGCTCTGCATCGCCTGAAAGCAGGTGTCGAAGTCCGGGATCATGAGGACCTTGAGTATAGACAGATGCCTCAAGAAAACTAGCGGGTTTCGGCCGCCATCCACGAGCCCCTTGTCAATGGTGCGACCGCGGCCGAAACCCGCTAGAAAGCATGAGCGTCGGGTGGCACCATGTACGGCAGGTGGCACCAGTACGTCGGGTGGCGCCATGGCGGGTGCACCGTGTACCTCGGGTGGCACCAGGAACCCTGGTCGAGGGTCCATGCCAAGGAGCAATCAGGCGGGCCGATCAGGCCGACGAATCAGGGAGTGTAAGTGATGAGCGAGAGCACGAGGAGTGAGGCAACAACGCATGAGAAGACGACCCGGCAGACAGGCATGAGCCATCTCGTCGTGTCTTCGCCGATCGGCGCGCTGACGCTGCGTGCAGAGGACGGCGCCCTGGTCGCCATCGACTTCGGCGCGGCTGCCGAAACCGGCGCGGCTGCCGAAGCCGGCGCCAGGACCGGCGTGGGGTCGGGGGCGAGGGCGACTGCGCCGGATCCAGTCCTCTGGGATGCCGCCGAACAGCTCGCCTCGTACTTCGCCGGCGAGCTGCGCGAGTTCACCCTGCCGCTGCGACCCAGCGGGACGCCGTTCGAGCTGACGGTGTGGGATGGGCTGTGCCGCATCGCCTACGGCGAGACCACCTCATACGGCGAGCTGGCGGGACGCGTCGGTCGCCCGGGCGCTGCACGCGCCGTAGGGCGCGCCAACGGCCGAAACCCGTTGCCGATCGTCGTCCCCTGTCACCGCGTGATCGGCGCCGACGGAACGCTTACCGGGTATGCCGGCGGGCTGAGTGTGAAACGTGCGCTCCTGGATCTCGAGAGCGGGGCAGCGCGCGGCTGACGGCGCCGCGCGAGCTGACGGCGCCGCGTTAACGATGACTACGGTATTCGTTGTGTCACCGTTGGGTAACACCCCTCACGGCACCGGGAGAGGGAGTGTTCGTGGCGGAGTGTGGAGGCACCCCGAGCATGACAGGCAAGCGGCGGGCCGCGCGATGAGCTTCTACGTCACGCGCGGCTCACGTGTGTACGCGCCGAGTGCCGGGAACGTCAAAGTCTCCGCGTATGCCACCGGGCGCACCTGCGCCGCCGACGGCTGCCTGACGATCCTGTCCACCTACAATCCCTCCGCGTTCTGCTCCGTCCACGAGCCCCAGCGCCTCCCTCGCCGTCGCCGCGAGATCACCTCGCGCCCGCTCGAAGAGCGCGCGTGCCCGCACTGCGGAGGCATCTTCGAGACCGCGAACCTGCGCCGCCGCTTCTGCAGCGACCGCTGTCGTGTGGCGGCCTTCCAGCGGCGCCGGCAACACGCGCAGATCCCGCTCGCCGGGGATTGACTCGCGCCGCTCCTCTGCGGCGACCGCTTCTGTGTGGCCTCCCGACGCCCGGGGTATGAAGCCCGCGTGGAGCAGGGACCCTCCGGTCACCGGCCGTGTCACGGCCGCGGCGATGCTGCCCGAGTCACCCTGCGCTTGGGCGCGAGAAGGAACGTGGGAGACGATGACTGACCTTGCAGACTTCAGTGTCGAGTACCCGGGGCCGGCGGACGAGACCGCCATCGTGGTGGCCACCGGCGAGCTGGACCTTCACTCGAGCCCACCCTTCAAGGAGACGCTCGCCGGCGCCATCGAGAGCGGCGCCTCGCGGGTGGTCGTCGACCTCGCTGGGGTCACCTTCATCGACTCGAGCGCGCTCGGGGCCCTCATCGGCGGCGCACGGCGCGCCGCCATCGGTGGCACCGAGCTCATGATCGTCTGCCCGCCCGGCCCCGTGGCGCGGGTCATCGACCTCACGGGTCTGCACCGGGCCTTCACGATCTACGCCGATCGCGAGGAGGCCCTGGGCGCGACCGCCGCCGCGAGCGCAGCCGAAGAGGCGATCGGCGCGGCGGACTGAGGCGCCGGCAACGGCCGTCGCTCGGGCGGTTGCTCGGCGGTCGCTCACTACTCGTGCGCCTGCGGCCGATGTAGTCTGCCGGAGCCGACCACGACGACCAAGGGGCCATCGATGAAATGTCCAGCTTGCCAGCGCGAACTCACGACCGTGACGGTAGGGGGCGTGAAGCTCGACGTCTGCGAGGGCGGGTGCGCGGGCATCTGGTTCAACGCCTTCGAGCTCAGGAAGTTCGACGAGTCCAACGAGTTCGCCGGCGACGAGCTGCTCGCGATGAAGCCGGCGCCGGGCGTCGTCGTCGACCAGACGGCGCGGTACGAGTGCCCGGAATGCGCTGACCACCCCGTCATGATGCGCCACTTCTTCAGCGCCAAGCGCGGCGTGACGGTGGACGAGTGCCCCGAGTGCGGCGGCGACTGGCTGGATCCAGGGGAGCTGCGCAACATCCGTGATGAGTATCCCAGCGAGGACGCGCGCAGGCAGGCCGCCCTGGCCTACTTCGACGAGGTCTTCGGCGGGCAGCTCGCGGCGGAGAAGGCGGAGAGCGACGAGCAGCTGGCGAAAGCGCACAAGTTCGCCAATCACTTCCGCTTCATCTGCCCGAGCTACTACATCCCGGGCGATCAGCAATGGGGTGCGTTCTAGCCCAAGCCCGACCGGGAGCACGAGGATGACGACGTTCGTGGCGTTGCTCAGGGCGGTCAACGTCGGAGGCACCAAGGTGCCGATGGCCGATTTGCGGCGTCTGCTCGAGGGCCTGGGACTGCACAACGTGCGCACCTACCTGCAGAGCGGGAACGCGGTGTTCGAGACGGACCAGACGGCGGACGGGAGCGTCTCGGTGGCCCAGGAGCTTGCCACCGCCATCGAGACGCGCATCGGCCGCGACATGGCGGGGCCGCGGGTAGGCGCGCTCGTGCTGGAGGCCGGCGCGCTGGCGGCCGTGATGGAGGCCAACCCGTTCGCCGGCGCCGTCGGCGGAGGGCCGGCGGCCGGCGATGCCGGCTGCGACGCCGGCTGGCTGCACGTCACGTTCCTGTTCGGCGGGGCCGGCGAATCGGATTTCGGTCCGGCCTCGGACGCGGCCTTCAGCGCGGCCTACGAGGCCGCGTACGACAAGCTCACGCTGCCCGCCGACGAAGGCGAACGGGCGGTGTTCGCCGGCCTGCCGGCGCTCGCCGACGCCGGTCGTCTACCTCTGCTTGCCGCACGGCTACGGGCGCACGAAGCTGAACAACAGCTACTTCGAGCGCCACCTCGGTGCGGCGGCCACGACGCGCAACTGGCGCACGGTGAAGGCGCTGGTCGAGATGAGCACAGAACCGAAGGAGGGTCTATGAGCGAGAGACTGATCTCAGCGTGTGGGATGGTGTGCAGCGAGTGCGACGCGTACAAGGCCACGCAGGCCGACGACGCGGCCGCCGCGGAGCGGGTCGCGGCATTGTGGAGCCAGCAGTTCGGGGTGCCGATCCCGACGGATGCGGTGTGGTGCGACGGCTGCATGACCGGCGGCGATCGCACGTGCGCGCACGTGGGCGAGTGCGAGATCAGGGCCTGCGTCGTCGGGCGCGGCCTCCAGAACTGCGCCGGCTGCTCGGACTATGCCTGCGACCAGCTGCAGAAGTTCTTCGCGATGGCGCCCGGCGTACAGGAGACGCTGGAGTCGCTGCGCACGTAGACGACTGCGGGCGGAGCGCCGCTGCCGCCCGCTACGCAGCCCTGCGCTGCTCCGCCTTGAGCCGCTCGAGCAGCTCCTCCAGCCGCTGGACCGCTAGACTGACGCCGGGATGGGACGACAGCGACAGCGGACATGACCGACTGGGACGCGCGCGACTACGCCGCGCACTCGAGCGCGCAGCAGGCGTGGGCGCGCGAGCTTATCGACAAGCTGCGGCTGCGCGGCGACGAGGACGTGCTCGATATCGGCTGCGGCGACGGCCGCGCGACGGCGCTGATCGCCGAGCGGCTCCCGGAGGGGAGCGTCCTCGGCGTCGACAAGTCGGCGAGCATGATCGCGCTGGCCGTGGAGCAGTTCCCGCCGCACGCCGTCGCCGACCTGCGCTTCCGCCAGATGGACGCGGCTCGCCTCGAGCTGCCCCGCGCCTTCGACGTTGCCTTCTCCAACGCCGCACTGCACTGGCTGGAAGACCACGAGGCGGTGCTGCGCGGCGTGCATGCCTGCCTGCGGCCGGGCGGCCGCCTGCTGTTCCAGATGGGCGGCCGCGGCAACGCGGCCGAGGTGCGCGCCGTCGTGGAGGCGCTCGTCGCGCGCCCGCGCTGGCGCGACTGCTTCGCCGGCTTCGCCTGGCCGTACCACTTCTACAGCCCCGCTGACTACGAGGCGTGGCTGCCGCGCGCGGGCTTCCGCGTCACGCGCGCCGAACTCGTCGCCAAGGACATGGTGTTCGCAGGCCCCGCTGCCTTCCGCGGCTGGCTGCGCACGACCTGGTTCCCCTTCACGGACCGCCTGCCGGAGGAACGCCGTGACGCCTTCCTCGACGAGCTGGCCGCCGACTACGCGGCGGTGTGCCCGCCCAAGGACGACGGAGAGATCCACGTGCGCATGGTGCGCCTCGAGGTGGAGGCGCAGACCTAGAAGAGCGCTCCCTGCGCGGCGCCGTCGGCGCCCTCGCGGCCGCCCAAGGCATCGCCGGCAGGCGTGACGAGCGCCGGCGACTCCGACCACTCGCGTCCGTCGAGCAGGCGGCCGCCGTCGCGCTGGCCGCGGCCGCCCCAGCCCTTGAACGTGAACGCGACGCCGGCGGCGACGCAGCGGTCGCGCAGGCCGCGCAGCCAGTCCGGCTGCGGCGGCCGGCGGTCGGCGCCCGATTCGCCGCCGGCGATCACCAGGTCGATGCCGGCGAGGTCGAGCGCGTCGAGCGGCCCGAGCAATGGCTCGGCCGAGATGTGGCGCACGGCCGCCGGCACGCGGCGGAGCGCGTCCGCCCGCACCGCGTAGTCCGCCCTCTCGACCGTGACCCCCATCCACACGTTGGCCGGCCACGGCAGCGTTGGCGCCAGCTCCAGCAGCCGCTCGTGCCTCTTGGTCAGCACGTGGAAGACGTGCTGTGGCGCGCGCTCCATCACGGCGAAGACCTGGCGCACGTAGTCGTCCGGGATGCGCCCGTGGAAGAGGTCGCTCATCGAGTTGACGAACACGCGCCTCGGCTGCCGCCAGTGCAGCGGCAGCTCCAGGCGCTCCGGGCGCAGCTGCAGGTCGAACCCGTGCTCGTAGTGGTGCCCCGGTATGCCTCGCCAGCGCTCCGCGAAACGCTCGGCGTAGCAGTGCCGGCAGCCCTCGGAGACCTTGGTGCACCCGGTGACGGGGTTCCAGGACTCCCAGCGGGTGGGCGGCGGCTGCTGAGAGATCGGCTGCTGCCGGGAGGCTTGACGGACGCGGTCGGTCATGACGTGAGCATGCACCCGCCGGCGAGACTGGTCCAGTGCGAGACGGCGGGGCTGGCCCGGCGGGATCCGGCAATCGCGGCGGTCCCTCTTGACGTTTGCTACAGTGTATAGTAGCTTACGCTACAGCGTAGCATAACGACCTGGGGGTGCCCGGATGACTCCGCGCAAGAAGAACGTCGAGCCGCTCGCCCGCGAGACCATCGTCGACGCGGCCATGAAGATCATCGACAGCGAAGGGCTCGACGCACTCTCGATGCGCCGTCTGGGCGCCGAGCTCGGGGTCAACCCCATGGCCGCCTACTACCACGTGCCCAACAAGGCGGCCCTCTACGACCTCGTCCTCGACGCGGTGATGGCGGGCGCGGACACCTCCGGGCTCGACCACGACGCCCCCTTCGCCGAGCAGCTCAAGCAGGTGGCCCGCGCGTACCGCGGCGCGATCCTCGCGCATCCGCGCGCCATCCCCGTCCTCGCGACGCGGTCGCTGAGGACGGCGGCGGCGCTGCGACCGATCGAGCCCGCGCTCGGCATCCTCTTCGCCGCGGGGCTGACCGCGGACGAAGCGCTGGCGGCGATCGACGTTGTGGCGCAGTTCATCCTCGGCGGAGCGGTCGGCTACTACCACCACGAGTTCGAAGACGAGGCGGGCGAGCCGCGGGAGTTCGAGGCGCTCGACCCCGCGGAGTTCCCCTTCATGACGCGTGTCCTCAGCGAGGGTCGCTACGTGGGCTCGGAGGGTGAGTTCGAGTTCGGACTCGACGCGATCGTGCGCGGCCTGCTGGACGGTCCGCGCTACCAGTTGCAGGGAGGCACTGATGTTCGCCGCGCTTAAGACCCGCGACTACCGGCTCCTGTGGGTCGGCCAAGGCATCTCACACCTCGGCGACCAGTTCCACCTGATCGCCCTGCCCTGGCTCGTGCTGACGTTGACGCACGACCCGCTGCAGCTCGGCCTTGTGCTCGCGCTGGCGGGCATCCCGCGCGCGCTGCTGATGCTCATCGGTGGCGCGTTCGCCGACCGGCACTCGCCGCGCACGATCATGCTCGTGTCCGACGCCCTCCGCTTCGTGCTGGTCGCCGCGCTGGCCGTGGCGGTGCTCACCGGCGCCGTGCAGCTCTGGATGGTCTACGCCCTGGCGCTTGGGTTCGGCGTCGTCTCGGGGTTCTTCATGCCGGCCGCGGAGGCCTCGCTGCCGAGGCTGCTCGAGAGCGACCAGCTCGAGGGCGGCAACGCGCTGATGATGGGCGTGGACCAGTTCGCCCAGTTCGTCGGCCCCGCGCTCGCGGGGACGCTCATCGCCCTCTTCGGCACGGCGCACCTCGCCGGTCACCAGGCCGGCAGCCTGACCGGCGTGGGCATCGCCTTCGCGATCGACGCGCTCACCTTTGTGGTCTCGGCGGCGACACTGGTGTTCATCCGCTCGCTGCCGGCGCTCGGCGCCGGCGCTGCCGGCCGGCCTCTGGCGGCCGTCGCCGAGGGCCTCAGATTCACGCTGTCGCGGCCATCGTTCCGCTGGATGATCGGTCTGATAGCGGCGGTGAACCTGCTGCTGGTCGGCCCGCTGCTCGTCGGCATCCCCGTGCTGGCGCAGACGCGCTTCTCGCAGGGCGCGGCCGCGTTCGGGTTCCTCATCTCCGGCTACGGGATCGGCTGCCTCGGCGGCATGCTCCTCGCCGGCTCTGTCCCGCGGCCGACCTCGCGCACCTTCACCTCGGTGCTGCTCGCCTTGTTCGTCGGCTTCGGCCTCGTCGTTGCGGCGCTCGCCTTCATCACGTCGGTGTGGGTGGGCGTGGTGCTGCTCGTCGTGCTCGGCGTCGGCGACGGCTACGTGGCCGTGGTCATGATCACGCTGGTGCAGCGCCTGACTCCGACGGCGATGCTCGGCCGCGTGATGAGCCTCGTGATGCTTGCGATGCTCGGCGTGACGCCGGTGTCGCAGGCCGCCGCCGGGGCGCTCGTCAAGCTGGGCCCCGCAGTGCTCTTCGTCGGCTGCGGCGCGGGGATCCTCGTTGTCGCCGCCGTGGCGGCCGTGTGCCGCCGCTCGTGGTCGATCGACGCGTTCGAGTCCGGCGCGGCGCCCGCCGCCGAAGGCGCCTGACGCGGGGTCAGGCCTGACGGCCGCGCTTCCTCCTCCTATCCCTCGGGGCTGATGTTCTGGTTGAGGTGGAAGAGGTTGCCGGGGTCGTACTTCTTCTTGAGGGCGACCAGGCGCTCGTAGTTGCCGCCGTAGTTCGCGCGGATCTTGCTCTGGTCGTCGCCCGAGAGGAAGTTCACGTAGGCGCCCTGCTCCGAGTTCGGCGCCAAGGCGGCGTAGTAGTCGCGGACCCAGGCGGTGTTGGCCTCGTTGTCGGCCGGGTCCGGCCACATGCCGGCAAGGACCGTGGCGAAGCTGGTGTCGCGGTACGCGAACGCCGTCGCGTCCGAGGCCACGCGGTGAACGGCTCCATTGATGGGGTAGATGTGCACCGCGGAGTTCATGGTCGGGATCCTGGGCCCGTACTCCAGGTGCGCGCCGATGGCGCCGTCGTTGAGCTCGCCGAAGCTGGCCTTCCAGTAGTGTTGCAGGCCGGGAGGGACCAGCCCGTCGAACGCCGAGTTGAGGGCCGGATAGGGCATCGGCCCGACGAACTCGGCCACCACCGGCGCCACGTCGTGGAAGGGCTTGAGGGCCTTCTCGCCTTCGGCCAACGGCCCGGCCCACGCGGCCACGATGATGATGAACGTGTCTCCGACCCGGTCCTCCGGGATGAAGGGCAGCGGCGGCGCGATCTGGAAGGCGGGGAACGCACCGAGCTGCTCGGGCGCCGAGGCGATGAAGTCGCGGTAGAACCGCAGGATCGTCTCGGCCTCGCCGAGCTCAAAGAACATGGGTCCGCCGTAGACCTGGTCCAGGGGGTGCAGCCGGTACTCGAGCGAGGTGGCGACGCCGAAGTTGCCGCCGCCGCCGCGGAGCCCCCAGAAGAGGTCCTCGTTCTCGGTCTCGCTGGCGACGACGAGCCGGCCGTCGGCCGTGACGACGTCCGCGGCGATGAGATTGTCGATCGAGAGGCCGAAGCCGCGGGCCGTGTGGCCGATCCCTCCGCCCAGAGTGAGGCCGCCGATGCCCGTCGTCGAGATGATGCCGCCGGTGGTGGCCAGCCCGAAGGCGTGAGTGGCATGGTTGAAGTCGCCCCAGGTGGCGCCGCCCTCGGCGCGCGCGGTGCTCTTTGCGGCGTCGACGCGCACGCCGCGCATGCGCCCGAGGTCGATGACGACGCCGTCGTCGCACGTGCCGAAGCCGGGCACGCTGTGGCCGCCGCCGCGCACGGCCAGGTCGAGCCCGTTCTCGCGCGCGTAGTCCACGGTCGCCATGACGTCGCCGGCGTCGGCCGTGCGTACCACGAGCGCCGGCCGCCGGTCGATCATCGCGTTGTAGACGTGTCGCGCTTCTTCGTATTGATCGTCGTCTGGGGTGATGGTCTCGCCGCGCACGCGCTCGCGCAGCTGGTCAAGAGTGAGCTTGCTCATCGTTCCTCCCGGTCCCGTCGCCGTGGGGCCCGCGGT
Organism: uncultured Thermoleophilia bacterium; assembly: GCA_963829205.1. Lineage (GTDB taxonomy): Bacteria > Actinomycetota > Thermoleophilia > UBA2241 > UBA2241 > CAIXSE01. The sequence continues at coordinate 726,092 of CAWHHT010000012.1, read as the reverse complement.
ATCTTTTCGCGGACCCTGGGTCCATGTCGCAAGCGTTCCCGGGAAGACGATGTGGCGGGCCGTTGTGCCACGACGCGGTGGCTCTCGGCCTGCGGCTGGTGGCTACAGCTTCAGGAAGCTCAGCAGCCCGTGGACGAGGAACGCCGGCCAGACCAGCGACTGGAGGACGCCCCAGACCCCGTCCCAGAACGACGTCGCGCTCCCGATGTAGTAGACGAGCGCGCCGATCAGGCCGAGCCCGTAGACGGCTCCCGCGCCGGCGGCTCCCGCGTTGCCCCTGTTGTCGGACATTCCTGCTCCTCCCCACTCGATCCTTCCCTTCTCGCCTGCTCAACCTAGGCACTCGCCCTCGCGATGTCCAGAGTCCGCCGGTCGCCGGCCCGCGTACCTCACCAAGGCTTGACTTTCGCGCCGGACGCGTTCAGGATGTACGCAGAAACGAGAATCGTTTACAGGTATCATTGGGGAGCATCCGCATGCCGGCGACCAAAGACGAGATCGCAGCCACGTTCATGGACCTGGCCTTCCGCTACGGCTACCGGCGCACCGCGGTCGAGGACGTCGCGCGCCAGCTGCGCATCTCCAAGAAGACGATCTACGAGTACTTCCCCAGCAAGCAGGCGCTGCTGGAGTACGCCCTCGAGCTGGGCGCTCAGGGGCAGCGCGCGCGGGTCGAGTCGCTGCTCACCGACGCCACTGCGCTCGGCCGCGCCCTGGAGGCCACGCGCATCGCGCTCGCCGACGCGCGGGCGTTCTTCGAGCAGAGCCCCAGCGCCGAGATGGTCGAGCCGCCGGAGCTCCAGGCGCAGATCAACGAGCGAGTCTACGGCCCCATGGTCCGCGACCTGCTCGAGCAGGGCGTCGCGGCGGGGGAGTTCGCGGTGGCCGACGTGGAGCTGACGACCAGGTTCACGCTCGTGGTCGGGATGGAGGGCGTGCGGCTCATCCGCGAGGACCCCGCGAGCCACCCCGAGGAGGCGACGATCCAGGCGGTGCGACGCACTGATCACCGGCCGGGATGCGCCGGCGGGCAAGAACGGGGGCGGCAAGAAGAGGAGGAAGAAGCGATGACGCCGCAGATCCTGACGATCCCTCACCGCCCCGCAGCCGGGATGTGCCCGGTCAACGGCATCCGCGACCTGGTGGACTGGCGCTGCGGGCACGACTGGTCCAACGAGTTCGTCCACGGCCTCGGGCTGGGCGGCGGGTTTGCCTACCTGCGGATCAACCCTGCGCGCCCGCCGCGGCAGGTGTTTTGGGGTAACTCGACTCCGCGTCAGCACGCCTACCTGGCGGAGCTGCTGGGTGCCGGCATCACTGAGGTCGACGGCCGGTCGTTCAAGTTCGCCTGGGGCAGAGCGCGGGAGGCGGTGGACGCGGGTACCCCGCCGGTGCTGGGGCCGCTCGACATGTATCACCTGCACTTCTACGACGGCCTCTACCAGCGAGTGCACGTCCCCATCCACTACGAGCTCCTCGTGGGCTACGGGGACGGCGCGGCATACGTCAGGGACACCGGCTTCACGGATGTGCAGGAGATCCCGCTCGCGGAGCTGCAATCGGCCTGGGACGTGAACGTGCCCGGCATGGGCAAGCGCAACCGGCTGGTGATCATCGAGGTGCCGGACCGGCTTGCCCCGGTCGCCGCGCTCGTGTGCAGGTCCGTCGCCGACCAGTGCCGGGTGATGCTGCATCCGCCGGTGAGCATGCTGGGCGTCCCAGCGATGAGGAGGGTGGCGCGCGACATCGCGCACTGGGGTGAGGAGCTGGACGCCGAGACCACGCGCTCGTGCCTGCGTCAGGTGCGCGAGTACCTGAACTCGCCGCCGAACCTCGAGGGCGACCACCTCACAGCCGGCCGCGACCGCTACGTCGCCTTCCTGCGAGAGGCGGGCCCGCAGGCGGGTCTGGACTTCTCTGCAGCAGCTGAGCGCTTGTGCGAGTCGCAGGCGGTCGTGCCGGAACTCGCAGAGGCGATCCGCGAGGGCGATCTCCGGCTGATTGGGGCCTGCTTCGCGCGCATCGCAGACATTGAGGCGCGAGCTTTTGCGGAGCTGAGCGGGGCCGTCGGTCTGGACGACGACTCGGCGACAGACCGGCAGCCGCTCGCCGGAAACGACTGATGAAGGATGAGGTGACGGTCATGTCCGCGCAGATCCTGGTCGCCTACGCGACGAGGTACGGATCGACAAAGGAAGTCGCCGAGGTGGTGGCGGCGACGCTGGAGGAGCAGGGGCTCAAGGTGGAGGTGAAGCCGGCGCGCGAGGTGCGCTCGCTGGACGGCTACGGCGCCGTCGTGCTGGGGACGCCGCTCTACATGGGCGCGCTGCACAAAGACGTCCGCGCCCTGCTCGAGAAGAACCAGAAGGCGCTCGAGACGACACGGTTCGCGCTCTTCGCGCTCGGGCCGATCAAGGCCGACGACGGGATCGACGGCTCGCGCGCGCAGCTCCTGGAGGCGCTGGCCAAGCTGCCGGTACCCGCGCCCGCCGCCATGGCCGTCTTCGTCGGCGCCTACGACCCCGCGCGGCTCGGCTTCAAAGACAAGATGATCGCCGCGCTGCCGGCTTCGCCGCTGCACGGCGAGACAGCACATGACGAGCGGGATTGGGAGGCGATCCGCGCTTGGGGGCTCGTAGCGGGCCAGCGGCTGACGAAAGCGTTGGCGCCGGCCGGGGCCGCCTAGCTGGCGTGCATCCCAGCATTGCCATGGATCACGCGTCGGCATCGCCAAGCGAGGTGATCGGCGCTCACCAGACACAACCCAACGCCTGCAGCTCTGCGCGGTCCTCAGCGGACCTACTGCGGTGAGATCTCTGCTGCGGGAGCGACGGGTTTGACCGATCGGAGTCTCGCGGCGAGTGCGGGGCCCGTCACCAACCCCACCACGATCGGCACCGCAGCGAGCGCGAACGCACCTGGCTGAACGCCGAGAGCTGCGATCATTGCGCCGGCCGCCGCCAGACCGACGACTTCGGCGATCGATGCGGCTGCCCCCTGCAGGGAGAGCACGCGCCCGTGAGTCTCGACCGCAGCCAGCCGCTGCGTTGCCGTCAGCGTGACGACCCAGAGGACCATGCCGCTGACGCCCCAGAGGAAGGCGCCGAGATACGCCACCGGCACCCAGGTGGTGCCGACGAACAGGCAGGCCGCAAGGCCGTAGGCGACGACTGCAAGGCCGAGGATCCACGATCGCTCGAAAATGCGCCGCGACCAAGGGATCGCAAACCCTGCGAGAAGTGAGCCGATGCCCGCAGCGGCTTCGAAGAGGGCGAACTGCGAGGCCGGCCGGTCGAGCACGTGCCGCGCGTAGAGAGGCTCGACCACGAGGAAGGCGCCGGAGGCGAAGGACACGGCGGCGCCGACGATCAGGATCAGCGTGAGGGCCGACGACCGGCCGACGATCCGAAAGCCTTCGGCAAGCTCGCGCAGCCACGACGTCCCAGCCTCCTGCGCCAGGCGCCGCGAAGGCAGAGGGAGCAGAGCGACGACACCCACCGCGAACGTCGCCGCGTCCACGAGGAAGGCCGCGCGAAAGCCCGACAGGGCGAGGGCCGCGCTCGCCACCAGAGGGCCGAGCACCTGGCCGAACTCGCTCGCGCCAGCGAGCAGTGAGTTCGCCGAAAGCAGGGCGTCAGGCTCGACGATCTGCGGTGGCAGCGCTCCTGACGCCGGACCGGCCAGAGCAGTCGCGCAGCCCGACACGAGCGCAAGGACGCCCAAGGTTGCCAAGGAACCGGCGGCGGCGAGTCCGAGTGCGGCGCCGGCGCCTACGAGATAGGCGGCAATCAGCGCCCGACGGGCGCCCAGGCGATCGACCAGGACGCCGAGGAACGGACTGAGCACGGCTGAGGGCACTGACCAGCAGATGATGAGCAGGGAGACTTGCCCGGGGCTGGCGTCAAAGCGGTAGGCGGCGAAGCCCCACAGCGCGATCGCAGAGGCCCAGCTGCCGATCGAGTTGACGGCCTCGGCGACGAGCAAGGCGGCGAAGCGGTGGTCGCGTAACGACGGTCGCACGAAAGATCCGGATCGTCTTCTGCCCTTGCCGCTCGTCACGGTCAGCCCCTACGGGACGCAAGATGCTCGCGTGCCCATTGCGTCGCCTGCCCAACGGTCCTGCAGTCTGAGTAGCTCAGACGCTAGCCATCTGCCCCTGACCGGCTCGCGTCTCCGAGCATATTCCTAGGCTTCCTGGCGTGTCCATGGCGGCTGCGCCACATCACTGGACGTGATAGGGCGGGCTGCGAGGTCACGTAGGCACCGCCCACCATAGCCGTTCCAGCGGCTCCAGAGGCGGCTCAGAATAGGACTTGTTTAGTGACCACTAACTTATGGTATACTCGCCACCATGAAAGCAACGACACGCCACAGCAAGGACGAACGGCGGCGCGAGATCGTCGAGGCCGCCACTCGTGAGTTCGCGGTCGGCGGCCTGCACGGCACGCCGGTGGAGCGCATCGCCAAGAGCGTCGGCGTCTCCCAGCCCTACCTCTTCCAGCTCTTCGGCACCAAGAAGGCGCTCTTCATCGCTGCGGTGCAGCGCACCTTTGAGCGCACCGTCGCCGTGTTCCGCACCGCTGCGGCGGAGGCGGGCGAAGATGCCGGCGCCGCCGAGATCCTCATGCAGATGGGCATCGCGTACCAGCGTCTGCTGGACGACCGCAGCCTCCTGCTCATGCAGATGCAAGCCTACGTGGCGTGCGAGGACGAGGAGATCCGCGACGTCGTGCGCGGCGAGATGCTGCGCCTCGTGAGCTTCGTGCAGTCGGCCTCCGGGGCGCCGGAGGAGGCCATCCGCGAGTGGCTCGCCTACGGCATGCTGATGAACGTGGTGGCCGCGATGGACCTCACTGAGGTCCATGCGGCCTGGGCGCAGCTGATGTGCCCCGTCAGCGGGACGAAGCTGGCGGCGTTTGCGGCGGACGCCGTCGGCAAGGCCGCGCGTACTGGCGAGGAGGCACTGACGAAGTAGAAGACGCGGGCCGGGCGTCTGGCTCCAGGCCGGACCCGGCCCTTTCTTGGGTCCACGAAAGTAAGTGATTGCTAAGTCACTTTGCAGGGAATGTCACCGGAAATCGAGTCGGGAGTTGATACGAATGAGTACAAGAGCCGTGACCATCTGGACCTTTGTGGTCACGAGTGTCGCCATCTTCATGGTGTCGCTCGACAACCTGGTCGTGACCACCGCGCTGCCGGTGATCAAGCACGACCTCGGCGCTTCGCTGCAAGGCCTTGAGTGGACGGTGAACGCCTACACCCTCACGTTCGCCGTCCTACTCCTGACGGGCGCCGCGCTGGGCGACCGGTTCGGGCGCAAGCGGATGTTCCTCACAGGCCTTGCGATCTTCACGCTGGGCTCGGCGGGGGCGGCGCTGGCGCCGAGCATCGGCGCGCTCATCGCCGCCCGGGCCCTGCAGGGCGTCGGCGGCGCGATCGTCACCCCGCTGACCCTGACGATCCTCTCCGCGGCCGTGCCTCCGGCCCGCCGCGGCATGGCGCTCGGCATCTGGGGCGGCGTCAGCGGCCTCGCCGTCGCGCTCGGCCCGGTCGTCGGCGGAGCCATCGTCGACGGTCTGTCCTGGCAGTGGATCTTCTGGCTCAACGTCCCGATCGGCATCGCCCTGCTCCCGGTCGCGTTCCTGCGCCTGACCGAGTCCAAGGGCCCCAACCGCTCGCTCGACCTGCGCGGCCTCGGCCTCGCCAGCGTCGGCCTGTTCGGCATCGTCTGGGGTCTGGTCCGTGGCAACGCGCACGGCTGGACGAGCCTCGGCGTCGCCGGCCCCATCGCCGTCGGCATCGTCCTCCTGGGCGCCTTCGTCCTCTGGGAGCGGCGCGCCGCCGAGCCGATGGTCCCGCTGCGGTTCTTCCGCAACCGCGCCTTCTCGGCGGCCAACGTCACCTCGCTGCTGATGAGCTTCGGGATGTTCGGCTCGATCTTCCTGCTGGCGCAGTTCTTCCAGATCGTGCAGGGCTACACGCCGCTCCAGGCCGGGATCCGCACCCTGCCGTGGACGGCCATGCCGATCATCGTCGCGCCGATCGCCGGCATGCTGAGCGACCGCATCGGAGCCCGCCCGCTCCTGGTCGCCGGCATGGCGCTGATGGCCGCGGGCCTCGGCTGGATGGCGATCATCACCACCCCGACCGTCCCCTACATCGACCTGGTCCCCGCCTTCGTGATGGCCGGCGTCGGCATGAGCCTCTACTTCGCCCCGGTCGCCAACCTGGTGCTGAGCACCGTGCGGCGCAAGGAAGAGGGCAAGGCCAGCGGCGTCAACAACACGGTGCGCGAGGTCGGCGGCGTGTTCGGCGTCGCGGTGCTGGCGAGCGTGTTCGCCGCCGCCGGCAGCTACCTGAGCCCGCAGTCGTTCGTCGACGGCATGGTCCCGGCGATCTGGGTCGGGGCCGTGGCAGTGGCGCTGGCCGGCGTCGCCGCGGTGCTGATCCCGCCGAAGGAGGACGTGGTGCCGGACTCGGTGAGCCTGCTCGAGCGCGGCGAGCGCGAGGGCGCCGACGGCGAGCTGGCCTGCGAGCCGGACGCGGCGGCGTGACGCAGGCCGCCTGACGCGGGTCGCCCGGCACCGCCGGCTGCCCGGCACGCGGCCGCGTGACGCCCACAAGACCGCCCGAGTGAAGCGGGGCGGGAGGCCCTTCCGGCCTCCCGCCCCGCTCGCTACATGATCGAATCGCCCGCCAGCACGTAGCGGTCGAAGCGGGCGAAGGGGCGCGAGGCGCACACCAGGCCGGTCGCTCCCTCGAAGGCGAACCCGGCTCCCCAGAGCAGGCGTTGGGCGGCGAGGTTCGGGCCTGGGACGACGACGGTCGCCCGCTCCTGCCCGCGCGCCGCGAGCTCGGCGATGACGAAGCGCAGGGCGGCGGCTTGGTCGCCGGGGCGCAGGGTGGCGATCGGACCGACGGAGCCGGGCCCTTCGGTGTAGTCACCGCCGAGGTAGGCGTAGCCGACGGCCCGGCCTCGCCGGCGAAGCAGCCAGCCGGGGTGGTCGGGCTGGCTGAGGAACCAGAGATGCTCGGGGGTGCGGTCGAAGCCGAGGACCGCGTCGTCGATCCCGCGCAGGTCGTCGAGGTGCGCCGCCGTGAGGGGCTCCGTGGTGAGTCCTCGCGCCTTCGCCGGCTGCGAGGCGGCCACGGCCGCCGCCGGCCCGCTGAGGACCAGAAGGGCGTGCTGCGGGTAGATGCCGTGGCGCGCGTACAGCCCGTTGGAGACCGGGTTGGCTGCATTCGAGGTGAGGGCCGTGACGCCGCCGGCGACCGGGAGCCCCTCGAGCGCGGTCTCGAACAGGCGCCGCCCGAGCCCCTGACCTTGCCACTCGGGCAGCACGAACAGCCCGCCGCAGTAGGAGAACGCGCCCCGGACGAGGCCGGCGCCGAAGCCGACCGGCCGATCGCCATCGCAGGCCAGCCAGAACCTCTCGCCGTCGGCCTCCATGATGTGGCGGAGGGTGGGCGCGGCGCTGTCCTTCGGCCCGGGCAGCGGCGGACGCCCCTGCTTCGCCCCGAGGTCGTCGAGGGCGGCGTGGATGATCCGGGCGACGGCCGAGGCGGTGTCGCCGATGGCGTCGCTCTCCAAGTCGGCTGCGCGCCGGAGTTCCAGGTTCACAGCGGCTCCCTGTCCCACTCCGACGGCGAGAAGGCCACGCCGGGCTCGCCGCCCACGATGAGCATGGCGGTGCCGGGCTCAAGGGCTACGGCCCCACGCATCGTGGCCGGGTCCCGCACGTAGAGGAACGTGCCCGCGGGGGCGTCGATCTCCTCGCCGTCCACCCGGTAGGTCGCGTGGCCGCTCACGATGAGGAAGAGCTCCTCGTGCCTGGTGCCCGCGTCGGCGAGCTCGGTGTGGTCGTAGGTGAGCACGTCGCCGGCCTGTGTGGCCCGGGCGAGGTTGGTGCCGAAGGAGCCGATGCCGAAGAACCGGCGCAGCGGCTTCCACTCCGTGGTGGGGTACTTCTCGTCGATCTCGAACGGCAAGTCGTCGATGTGCGCCGCCGTGTACTTGGCCCGTTCCTGCGAGTCGCTCATGCCGAGGTCCCTTCGCCGCGCCGACTGGTCCCAGGAGTCTAGCAGCGGGCCGAGGTCCAGCGGGCCGAGGTTTCGCCGCTGACGAGCCGGGAACCACAGCCGCATTGGCTCTGTCAGTCCGGCGGCCGCGGAGATCGCCACAGCTTCCCCGGCCGCCTCTTCATAGCGAGGAGTTGATCCTCATGGCATCCGAACCAGCCACTTCGGCGACCGCAGCGACGGCGGGCCGCCGATCCGGCGCGACGGCGGCGCCTCCGGACGACGGCACGCACGTGCCTCGGCATCTGGGCCTGGCGCTGTTCGTCATCGCCACGGCCCAGCTGATGATCGTGCTCGACGCGACGATCGTGAATGTGGCCCTGCCGCACATCCAGCGCGCTCTCGGCTTCAGCGGCACCGGCCTCGAGTGGATCGTCACCGCCTACGCGCTTGCCTTCGGCAGCCTGCTGCTGCTCGGCGGCCGGCTTGGCGACATCTACGGCCGCCGCAACATCTTCATCGCCGGCGTGGCCCTGTTCAGCATCGGCTCGCTGCTCGGCGGCTTCGCGACCAGCCAGTGGATGCTGCTGACCTTCCGCGCCATCCAGGGAGCCGGCGGGGCCATGGCGGCGCCGACGGCCCTGGCCCTGATCGCGACGACCTTCCCGATGGGCGTGGAGCGCAACCGCGCCCTCGGCGTGTACGCCGGCATGAGTGGCGCCGGCGGCGCCGTCGGGCTGCTGCTCGGCGGCATCCTCACCAGCTACGTCAGCTGGCGCTGGGTGTTCTTCGTCAACGTGCCGATCGGCATCATGGTGGTCTCGCTGGCGCCCTACGCCCTGGCGACCACCAAGCGCGTCAAGCTCCGCCTGGACATCCCCGGCGTCATCACCAGCTCGGCAGGGCTGGCTCTGCTGGTGTATGGGCTCACGCACGCTGCGGCGGGTCAGGACGGCGTGTCTCACTGGGGCAGCCCGGTGACCGTCAGCGCCCTGGCGGGCGCCGCCGTGCTGCTGACCGCGTTCATCTTCATCGAGCGGCGCAGCTCGCACGCGGAACTGCCGCTGCATCTGCTGGCGTCCCGCCGCCGCTCGGGCGCCTACCTCATGATGCTGCTGGTCGGCACGGCGCTGTTCTCGGTGTTCTTCTTCCTCACGCTCTACGTTCAGACGGTGTGGGGCTACAGCGCCATCAAGGCCGGCCTCGCCTGGCTGCCGTTCCCGATCGCGCTCATCGGCGTCAACATCATCGTCGCGCGCTCGCTCGTGACGCGCATCGGTGTGCGGCCGCCGCTCCTCGTCGGGCCGCTTCTGGCCGGTCTGGGGTTCCTCTGGCTGTCGCGGCTGAGTGAGACCGGCAGCTACTGGACGACCATGCTGCTGCCGTCGCTGGTCGTGAGCGTCGGCATGGGCATGATGTTCGTGCCCCTGACGCTGATGGTCGTGTCGCACGTGAAGCCGCAGGAGACCGGTGCGGCCTCCGGCCTGCTCAACACCGGGCAGCAGATCGGCGGCGCGATCGGCCTGGCGGCGATCGGCACGATCGCCTGGACGTCGGTGGCGCACAGCGTGACCAACCAGATGACCGCGGCGGCCGCGGCGGCGGGATCCGCGGGAGCCGCGGCAAGCGGCGCTTCCTCCGCGGCCGGAGCGTCCGCGTCCGGCGCCGCCGGAGTGCCGACGGCTATACTCAATCACGCGCTGACGAGCGGGTTCTCCACCGGCCTGCTGGTGGCGGCTGGTGTCGCGCTGAGCGGCTTCGCCGTCGCGCTCGTGACCACCTGGACGCCGGGCCGGTTCCGCGTCAGTTCCGCCGTCCACGACGTCGAGCCCTCCTGCGACGAGGCGCTCGGCACCTGCGAGGTGATGTCTGCGTGAAACGAGTCAACATCGGGGCGCCAGAGTTCGCGTACGACGCCAAAGACCCAGAAGGCTTTCGGGCCGGCATGTTTCGTGCCGGCCCGTTGCTGGGTGCGCGGCAGCTCGGGGCGAGCGTGTACGAGCTGCCGCCCGGGCAGTCGATCTGCCCCTACCACTACGAGTACGGCGAGGAGGAGTGGCTGCTCGTCCTGAGCGGCCGGCCGGTGCTGCGGCACCCCGGCGGCGAGGACGCCCTGGAGCCGTGGGACCTCGTCGTGTTCCCCACGGGCCCGGACGGGGCGCACGCCGTGCGCAACGAGACCGCCGAGACGGTGCGCGTGCTGATGTTCTCGACCGTCGTCGTGCCCAGCGCGACTGCGTACCCGGACAGCGGCAAGGTCGGCATCTGGACGGGCTTCAAGGACGAGGACTTGATGGCGCGCCGCACGAGCGCCGTCGACTACTACGACGGCGAGACCGGCGCGACTCCGGGCGAGATCGGCGCGACTCCGGCGAGCTCCTGAAACGCGGGCGGGGGCGGCGTCAGCCGCCCCCGCCCGGTCTCCGGCTCGCCGTCACGCGACTGCGCACCGCTTTCCCTACGACGCGTCGCCTTCCGGGCCGACCAGCTTCCAGCCGGCCTGCCAGCTCCAGTTGTTCCTGACCTGCAGGGAGATGTTGAGGTAGGCCATGGCTTCGAGCGCCCGCGCCATGGCCAGCTGGCCGGCGTCGATCGGATTGAAGCCGATGCCCTTCACGAGGCCGAGGACGACTGCCTTGGCCTCCTCGTCGTCGCCGGCGACGAAGCCGTCGAGGCTAAGGCCGGCGATGCGCGGGTCTGCCTGCCGCGACGCGAACTGGGTGTTGAAGGCTTTGACTACGCGGGACTGCGGCAGGCGCTTCTGGATCTCCTCGGCGCCCGAGGTGCCCTCCACCGCCAGGCCCGAGCCGTCGGCCTTCAACGGGTTGGTCGCGTCGACGACGATCTTGCCGGCCAAGGCCGGCCCCACGTCGTCGAGCACGTCCACCATGGCCGTGTAGGGGACGGCGAGCACGACGAGCTCGGCGCCTTCCGCGGCGGCGCGATTGGACGCCGCCGCCCTGGCTCCGGTCTCCTCCGCCAGCTTGGCGGCCGTAGCGCCGTTGGACGAGCTCACAGTGACCGAGTGGCCGCTGCGCATGGCCGAGGTCGCCAGAGCGCGGCCTACGTTGCCTGCGCCGATGATCGCGATGTTCATGGGATCCTCCAAGAGACAATGATGTCGTCCCTCTGTATGTACCCGTTCTGAGGGTTATTTGACTACGCATGTACTTTCGACGCGTTGAGGCGGGCCGCGGCTGACGCCGACGGGCGGCTCTTGACACGACGCGACGAGCTCTCTAGAGTGAACACCGTTCACCAACGGGGACAGTGTTCTCTCTGAGGAGTGCCACGTGCGCCGCGAGCATCACGAACGACACGCAGAACGACACGAGCAGCGTCACGCGGCGCGGCGTGAGAGGCACCTGACCCGCCGCGAGCGGCGCCACAGCGACACGCGCGACGAGATCCTCGTGGCTGCGCGGGAGGTCCTGCTGGAGCGCGGCGCGGCCGACCTCTCGCTGCGCGAGATCGCCCGCCGTGCCGACTTCAGCCCCGGCGCCCTCTACAAGTATTTCGACAACAAGGACGACGTCATCAAGGCGCTCGCCGACAAGGCGATGGGCGCGCTGCTCGTCGAGTTCGGCAAGGTGCCGGCTGAGCTCCCGCCGGACGAGCGCGCTCTCGAGCTCGGCATGGCCTACCTCGAGTTCGCACGCCGCAACCCCGAGGACGTCGGCGTGATCACACTCCACGAGTCGACGCTGCACGCCCTGCCGCTCACCGACGAGCACCTCATGATGGAAGAGACGGTGGTCGGCGTTTTCAAGGACGGCGTCGCGCAGGGCGTCTTCTCGCTCGAAGACGGTGAGGACCCCGACTACATGGCCTACGGGGCCTGGGCGCTCGTCCAGGGCCTCGCCACGTTCGAGCAGCAGCAGCGCCCGGTCGTCGCCGAGCGGGTGCGGAGCAAGCAGCGCCAGCTGCTGCGCGTCTACATCAACGGACTCAAGACCGACTGGTCGAGCGGCAGCTGACCGGTCGAGGAGCGGATCAGGAGGACCCCATGCCGACCGACCTCAAGAGGACCAAGCGCATCACCCTGGGCACCATGTGCTTCGCGCTGTTCATGGTGATGCTGGACAGCACTGTGGTGAACCTGGCGCTGCCGACGATCCAGCGCGACCTCAACGCGAGCATGAGCGAGCTGCAGTGGATCGTCGACGCGTTCGTGCTGGCGCTCGCCAGTCTGCTGCTCACTGGCGGGACGCTCGGGGACATGTTCGGGCGCCGCAAGGCGTTCATGACCGGTGTCGCCGTGTTCACCGCCGGCTCGGTGGCTTGCGCTCTGGCTCCGTCCACGTCCGTGCTCATCGCCGCCCGTCTCCTGCAGGGCGTCGGCGGCGCCATCATGATGCCGAGCACGCTCTCGATCCTGACAAACACGTTCCCGGACGCTCGCGAGAGGGCACGGGCGATCGGCATGTGGGCAGGCATCTCAGGACTCGCCATGGCCATTGGCCCGCTGGTCGGCGGCACAATGGTCGACAGGCTCGGCTGGCAGAGCATCTTCTGGATCAACCTGCCGATCGGCATCATCGCTCTGGTGCTGGCGGCGCGGTTCGTGCCTGAGTCGTCCGACCGTGCCGGACGCAGCCTCGACCTGCCCGGCCAGATCACCGCCGTGCTCGGCCTCGGCGCGCTGACCTATGCGTTCATCGAGGCCAACACCTACGGCTGGACCTCGGCGCGCATCCTCACCTGCTTCATCGTCGCGGCCGTCTCGCTGGCGCTGTTCCTCATCATCGAGGTCCGCGGCCGGACGCCGCTGCTGCAGCTCAAGTTCTTCCGCAACCTGACGTTCAGCGGCGCCAACCTCGTCGGCGTGATCGTCAGCTTCGCCTTCTTCGGCGTCATCTTCTTCCTGTCGTTGTTCCTGCAGGACGTGCAGGGGTACTCGCCGACGAAGGCCGGCGTGCTCCAACTGCCGGCCACTCTGGGGGTGATGACGGCGGCGATCGTCTCCGGTCGCATCGTCGGACGCGTCGGGGCACGCCTGCCCATCACCATCGGACTGCTGCTGACCGGGATCGCTCTGCTGTTCCAGACGGCGATCCAGCCGGACACCAGCTACGGGTCGTTCTGGTACTGGCTGCTGCTCATGGGCATCGGCATCGGGCTCATCATGAGCCCCATGACGACCGCCGTGATGGGCACGGTCCCCTCCGCTCGCGCCGGCATGGCCTCGGCGACCTCCAACACCATGCGGCAGGTCGGCGGCGTGTTCGGCATCGCCGTCCTCGGGAACCTGGTGACGCGCACGTTCACGACGGACTTGAGGGCGGCCCTCGTGCAGTACCACCTGCCGGCGCCGGTGACGCAGAAGATCCTGGCGATGGCCGGCCAGGGGCGCGAGTCGTCGTCTGGACACCCGATCCCCGGCGTGGACATGGCGGCGCTCGGCCGCACCATCAATCAGTCCTTCACGAACGGGATCCACGCCGCAATGTGGGTCAGCGGCATCATGCTGATCGTCGGCGCGCCGATCGCCTTCTTGACCGTGCGCTACACGGCGCCGCACCACGTGGAGGCGCGTCAACGCAAGGCGGAGGCGCTCGACGCGGCCGGGATGGACGGCGGCGCCGAGCTCGAGGAGGCCGGGGCATGAGCGTCGGGGAGGCCGGGGGGACGGGCGCGCCGCAGGCGTGCCCGGTGTGCCCGGCCGAGCATTCCGGCTGGCTGACGACGCCGGTCCGCCGCCTGATCACGAGCCCCTCGCGGATCCTGCGCGGCCTCGTGCAGCCGGGCGACACCGTCGTGGACCTCGGCTGCGGGCCCGGCTTCTTCACGCTGCCGCTTGCCGAGATGGTCGGCGGCGAAGGCTCCGTCATCGCCGTCGACCTGCAGGCGGCCATGCTCGACAAGCTCAAGACGCGCGCCGAGCGCGCGGGCCTGGCGGCGCGCATACGCGCGCACCAATGCGCGCCCGATACGCTCGGCCTCGACGGGGAGCACGCCGACTTCGCGCTCGCCTTCTGGATGGTCCACGAGGTCCCGGACGCGGCCCGGATGCTGGCCGAGGTGAGCGGCGTCTTGCGGGCGGGGGGGCAGCTCCTGCTCGTAGAGCCGCGCATGGAGGTGAACGCGGAGGCGTTCGCGCGCACTGAGGCGGCGGCCGTACGGACCGGGATGAGCGCGACCGCCCGGCCACGCGTGGCGCTCAGCCGGGCGGTCCTGCTCCGGCGAGACTAGCGTCTCGTCGCGTTTTCGGGTGGGCATATCCGGGGCAGGCACACAGTCCACTCCGGAGACAGAGCAATGCCGCAGCTTGATCCACGCACCGACATCGGCCACGTCCACCTCAAGGTCGCCGACCTCGACCGCGCGATCGCGTTTTACCGCGACGTGCTCGGATTCGAGCTCATGGGCCGCCTCGGCGACCAGGCCGCCTTTCTCTCGGCCGGCGGGTACCACCACCACATCGGCCTCAACACCTGGGAATCGCGCGGCGGCTCGCCGCCGCCGCGCGGGGCGACCGGCCTGTACCACGTCGCCATCCGCTATCCCACGCGGGCGGCGCTCGCCCGCGCGCTGCGCGCGCTCATCGAGCGCAGCTATCCACTCGAAGGGGCCTCGGACCACGCCGTCAGCGAGGCCCTCTACCTCCACGATCCCGATGGCAACGGCATCGAGCTCTACTGGGACCGGCCGCGTGAAGACTGGCCGCTCGCCGAGGACGGCGGCTACGCGATGGTCGTGGACCCGCTCGACCTGGACGACCTCCTGGCCACCGCGGACGACGTCTGAGGCGCGCGCCGCTGGAGCGGATCGGCGGGGCCGACGAGAGCGCCTCGGGTCGGTGACGGCCCGGAGGGCGACGCTCAAGACGCAGAGAGATCTCTGGGGGCCGCGCGCTGAGAAACAGGGTAATTACGGTCCTGTTAGGGAAGACCCCGACATGAAGCGCAGCGTGAACAAGCCACTCGCAGGCAAGCCACCTCGATCAAGGAGTGGACCGTGAAGATCTTCGTCGCCGGCGCGACCGGAGTCGTGGGCCGCCGGCTGGTCCCGTTGCTCGTGCGCGCCGGGCACGAGGTCGTCGGAATGAGTCGCTCGGCCGAACGAGCCGAGGCGCTCGAGAGCTTCGGCGTGCGCGGCGTCGTGGGCGACGTGTTCGACCCGCGCGGCTTGGCCGATCTTCTCGCGGAGATCCGGCCCGAGACCGTCGTCTACCAGGTCACCGACATCCCACGAGCGCTGGACCCTGGCAAGACGGAAGAGCAGTTCGCGGCCAACGTGCTCGTCAGGAGCGTCGGCACCCGCAATCTGGTCCAGGCGGCGGCCGCAGCAGGAGCCCGCCGCGTCGTCGCCCAGAGCTACGCCCACGTCTACGCGCCCATCGGCGACTGGATCAAGATCGAGAGCGACGAGCTCGACGACGGCGATCATGTGCCCGCCGGTCGCCGTCGCAACGTCGAGGCCGTCGTCGCACTGGAGCGAGCGGTGCTGACCACGCCGGGCATCGAGGGCGTCGCCCTTCGCTACGGCGCTCTGTACGGCCCCGGAACTGCCTTCGACCCTGCCGGCGGCTCCGTGGCAGACCTGGTGCGCGCGCGTCACTATCCGCTGGTGGGCGGCGGGACGGGCTGGACGTCGTTCGTCCACGTCGAGGACGCGGCCGCCGCGGCCGTCCTCGCGCTCGATGGGCCGCCCGGTGTCTACAACATCACCGACGACCGGCCTGCACCGGCGAGTGAGTGGCTGCCGTACTACGCGGCGGCGCTCGGCGGACCGCCGCCGCGGCACGTCCCTGCGCTCGCCGTGCGCGCGCTCGGGCGCGAGCACTTCGCCTTCCGATCCACCCGGCAGCGCGCAGCCGACAACCGCAAGGCGCGCTCGCGGCTGGGCTTCACGCCGGAGTACCTGACCTGGCGCGAAGGCTGGAGCGGCGAGACCGCCGTGCCGATCGCCGCGTAGACCGGACGGGCGCACAGGACGGCGCTTGACCACTCGGGCGACACGAGCCGAAACGACCGGGCAGCGGCCGAGGGAGTCTCTTCCGGCCGCCGAGACCGGCGCGGGGAGTCTCCGCCTCGGGACGAGGGCCGGCCGCTGGGTGCTGCTGGCCACGGTGCTGGGCTCCGGCGTCGTGATGCTGGACGGCACGGTCGTCAACATCGCCCTGCCGACCATCGGCCGCGATTTCCACACCCAGCTCGCGACGTTGCAGTGGACCGTCACCGCCTACACGCTCACGCTCGCCGCCTTGATCCTCATCGGCGGCTCGCTCGGCGATCGCTACGGCCGCCGCCGGATCTTCGTGATCGGCATCGTCTGGTTCGCGGCGGCATCGCTGATCTGCGGCGTCGCGCCGAACACGACGATCCTCATCGCCGCTCGCGCTCTGCAGGGCATCGGCGGGGCGCTGCTCACGCCGGGCAGTCTCGCCATCATCCAGGCTAGCTTCCACCCAGATGAGCGCGCACATGCGATCGGCCTGTGGTCGGGCTTCGCCGGGCTCACGACGGCGGTCGGGCCGTTCGTCGGCGGCTATCTCATAGAGGCGGTGTCGTGGCGGCTCATCTTCCTGATCAACCTGCCGCTGGTGGCCGCCGTGCTGTGGGTCGCCCTCCGCCACGTGCCGGAGACGCGCGGGTCGCAGGCCAGGGAGCGGCTCGATCTCACGGGGGCCGCCCTCACGGCCTTCGGCCTGGGCGGCCTGATCTATGGGCTCATCGAGGGTCCGGCGCGCGGCTGGAGTTCGCCGGTGGTGCTCGCTTCGCTCGTCGCCGGCGCCCTCTTCTTCGCAGCCTTCGTCCTCGTCGAGTGGCGCTCTTCGCACCCGATGCTACCGCTCGCGATCTTCCGCTCGCGCCAGTTCTCCGGCGCCAACGTCGTGACCTTCCTCGTGTACGGCGCGCTGGGCGGCGCCATCTTCCTGATCCCGCTGCAGCTCCAACAATCGCTCGGCTACTCGCCGCTCGCCTCCGGTGCGGCGCTCCTGCCCGTGACCCTGATCATGCTGGCGCTCTCCTCCCAGGCGGGCAAGCTCTCTCAGCGCATCGGGCCGCGCATCCCGATGACGGTCGGGCCGATCGTCGCCGGCGCCGGGCTGGCGCTGCTCTGGCGGGTCCAGCCCGGCCAGCCCTACGTCACGACCTTCCTGCCCGCGATCCTCGTCTTCTCGCTCGGCCTCGTGACGACCGTGGCTCCGCTGACCGCCGCCGTCCTGGCGGCGGCGCCGGTCGGCAACGCCGGCCTCGCCTCCGCGGTGAACAACGCCGTGGCGCGCGCCGCCGGCCTCATCGCCGTGGCGGCGCTACCGGCGATGGCCGGTGTCGCCGGATCCGCGTACCTGCATCCGGCCGTCTTCTCCGCCGGCTTCCAGACCGGCATGCTTATCGCCGCGGCCGTCTGCGCCGCCGGCGGCGTGGTCGCGCTGATCACCATCCCCGGGCGCTCGGCGCAGCCGCTGGGAGCGCGCGAGCCGGTGGTGGGGGCAGCGGCCGCCGACGAGCGCGCCGATTTCAGCTGCGGCCTCGATGCGCCGCCTCTGCGCGAGGGTTCGCCGGCAGGGGAGCCGGCGGCCGAAGGGTGCGCGCCGCCTGAAGGGTGCACGCCGGCCGGCGGCGCCCCCCTGGCCGGCAAGACCGCCGCCTGAGCGAACGCCATCCTCCCTCTGAGCGGGCGTCGTCGCCTCCCGCGCTGCTCGCTTTCCGCGCGAGTGGGTAGAACGCCACCATGCGGATCATCGTGGTGGAGGACGCGGTCAAGCTCGCCCTCGCGCTCAAGCGCGGTCTCGAGGGCGAGGGCTACGCCGTGGACACGGTCCACGATGGCCTCACGGCGCGCAAGCGCATCCTCGCGCGAAACGGCCAGTACGATCTGCTGGTCCTCGACGTGATGCTGCCGGGCCTCGACGGCCTCGCGTTGTGCCGCGACCTGCGGGCCAGAGGCGTGACCACCCCGGTGCTGATGCTCACCGCACGTGACACGACCGGCGACAAGGTGGCGGGGCTGGACAGCGGCGCCGACGACTACCTCGTCAAGCCCTTCGCCTTCGCCGAGCTGCTCGCCCGCATCCGTACGTTGCTGCGGCGACCGGCGCGGACGCTGGCGACCGAACTCCGCGTCGGCGACCTGGTCCTGGACCCCGCGGCGCGCTCCGTGCGCCGCGGCGACCGGCAGATCGAGCTCACGACCAAGGAGTTCGCGCTGCTCGAGCTGTTCATGCGCAGCCCCGGCGAGGTGCTGAGCCGGGACACGATCCTGGACCACGCCTGGGACGAGGACGCCGACGCCTTCAGCAACGTCGTCGACGTCTACCTGCGCCGGCTGCGCAAGAAGATCGACCGCCCCGGCGAGCCGAGCCTGTTCCAGACGGTCCGCGGCGTCGGCTACGGGATCAGGGCATGACGCCGCCCCCCTCGGGGGACGTGTTCGCGCGCGCCTCGTTCCGCCTCGCCGCGCTCTTCGCGGTGATCGTCGTGCTGCTGATCCTGGTGTCGGGGCTCGTGCTCTACCGCAGCATCTCCACCGACCTGCAGAACGCGATCGCGAACACCACCACCAAGCATGAGACCGAGCAGGAGCGCGTCAACCAGTCGGTGACGCGGCTGCGCCTGCAGCTGATCGTCATCGACGGCCTCGCGATCCTCGCCGTGGGCGGCGCGGGTCTCTGGTACGCGCGCCGCACGCTGCGGCCGGTGCGCGAGACGTACGCGGCGCAGAAGCGCTTCATCGCCGACGCCTCGCACGAGCTGCGCACGCCGCTCGCGATCATGCAGGCCGACTTCGAGGTGTCGCTGCGCGGCGGCGAAGTCGACGCGGCCGCTCGCCCGGTCCTCGAGAGCGGCCTCGAAGAGGTCGGGCGGATGAGCGCTATCGTCGACGACCTGCTCCTGCTGTCGCGCATCGACGCGCACCAGGAGGAGCTCAGCTTCAAACCCCTCGATCTGGGATCACTGGTGCGCGCGGCGGTGGAGCCGTTGCGCGCGCTGGCGGAGCGCGGCGACGTGAAGCTGACGGTCGAGGCGCCCGAGGGCGCGGCCACCATCAGCGGCGACGCCGCCCACCTCGAGCGCGCCGTGCGCAACGTGGTCAAGAACGCCGTCGAGGTCTCGCCGAAAAGCGGCACCGTGACCGTGCGCGTCACCGCGGCCGGCGGGCGGGCCCTCGTGAGCGTCGCCGACCAGGGTCCCGGCATGACTCCGGCTCAGGCGGAGCACATCTTCGACCGCTTCTACCGAGTGGACACGGCGCGCGCGTCGGAGGGTGGCAGCGGCCTCGGCCTCGCCATCGTCGACTGGACCGTGCATGCTCACGGCGGAGAGACCACCGTCGCGAGCGGTGCGGGCGGCGAGCATCACGGCGGCGGGGGCGGGACGCTGATGACGATCAGCCTCCCGCTGGGCCGCCACTCCTGACCGGGGCGGCGCTCCCCGCCCTAGCTCGTGAGCCGCCCCGGCTCGTCCGGCGGCGCGATCTGCGGAGCCTGAGCCGCGCAGCTCCAGGAGCTTCTGACGCAGGTCCGTCTGCAGCTGCGCGATCTCGCCCTCGGCCTCCGTGCGCCGCGCGCGGCCCTCGTCCTGGATGCGGATCGTCTCTTCGAGCGTCGCGACGAGGTCGGCGTTGACCTTGCGCAGCGTCTCGACGTCGATGACGCCGCGCTCCACCTCGCGGCCCACCTTGGCCGAGCCGACCTTGAGCAGCTCGGCGTTCTTGGCCAGCAGCTCGTTGGTCGTGTCGCTGACGTTCTTCTGCAGCTCGAGCGCCTTCTGCTGCCGATAGAGGCTGATGGCGATGACGATCTGGTTCTTCCAGAGCGGGATCGTGGTCAGCACCGACGCCTGGATCTTCTCGACGAGGTTCTGGTCGTTGCTCTGGATCAGGCGGATCTGCGGCGCCGTCTGGACGGCGACCATGCGCGTCAGCTTGAGGTCGTGGAGGCGGCGCTCGAAGCGCAGGGCCGCCTGCTGCAGATCGGTCAGCCGCTGCGCGACCATGACGTCGCTCGAGGCGGCCGCCTCGGCCTCGAGCGCCGGGATCCTGGTCGCGTGAAGCTCTTCGAGCACACGCTCCCCGGCGGCGATGTAGATGTCGAGCTGCTTGAGGTAGTCGAGGTTGAGCTCGAACATCTTGTCGAGGACGGTCATGTCCTTGAGCAGCGCCATGCGCGCGCGCTCGAGGGAGTCGACGATGCGATCGATGCCGGTGGCGACCTTCTGGTAGCGCGTGGCGAAGCGGTCGAAGGTGTTGGCGAACTTGCCGATGATCGGGATCCGCGCCACCCCCGTGCCACCACCCAGGGAGTCGACGTCGAGCTCGCGCACCTTCTTGAGCAGGTCGCTGAGCGCTTCCCCGCCGGCGCCGGCGTCCTTGTTGCGCACGTCGCCGAGCAGCGAGTCGGCGAAGTTGGCGATGCGGCTCTGCGCCGGTAGCCCGTAGCCGAGGATGCCCTGCGCGTCGGTGACGTCGACGGAGTCCTTGAGCTCCTCCACGCGCGCGAGGTCGGTCGCGCTGAGGGGGCCGGCGGCCGGGGTATCGGCGGCGGGGCTCTCGCCGGCCGGGATCCCGCCGGCCGGGGCCACGGAAGCGGGCCCGCCGGCCGCGGGGGCGTCGGGGACGCCGCCCTGCTCGTCCACTGTCTCGATCTCGTCGCTCATGTGAGCTCCCCGGTCTGGGTGTACATGGTCTCCGTGCGCACCGTGCGCTCGAGCAGCTCGATCTCGCTGTCGAGGTCGAGAGCGCGGTCCTCGAGCACGTTCGCCAGCTGGCGGTCGAACGCCTGCTGCACGACGTGGAGCGAGTCCTCGGCGCGCGCTAGCGTGCGCGTGATGTCGGGCGAGGTGCTGGAGCGCCCGTTGAGGTACACGTAGCCGTCCACGATGCGCTGCGCGGCGTCGAGGTAGTAGGTGAGAAAGCCGCGCGCCGCGTCGAGCTTGCGCGGCCGTGACGCCAGCTCGGCGATGATCTGGTCGGCCGTGCGGCAGAGCGCGATGACCTCGTCGCGGACGGCCGGCTTGGTGATGTTGCCGGCGGCTCTGCAGGATCGCGTCGACCTGGCGGCGAGCCGGCTGGAGGACGTCCGCCGCCCCCTCGTCCATGCCCTTGGGCAGCGCCGGCCGCTCGCCGGCCGTGAGCAGCGGTGGCGGCTGCGGCGGCGCCGGCAGCGACTTCTGCGGCGCGTCGCCGAACATGATCGCGCGGTAGTGCGGCCGCAGATACAGCGCGTTGACGAACGAGCCCGCCGAGCCGACGAGCTGCAGGGCGATCATCGGCGCCAGCAGCGGCGTGCCCCAGGCGAGGATGGTCAGCACCAGCGGGATCAGGTAGACGAATCCGAGCGCCGTCCACGGCGGCTTGCGCGCCTTGATGCCGATGTAGACGAACGACACCCAGTTGAGGAAGCCGAGCGAGAAGGTCCAGCCGATCCACAGCGAGTGGCGCCACCACCAGCGAAAGCGCGCGCGCCGCGCCGACTGGCGGTTCAGCCGACGTGACGACGACGTCGGTCGGCTGCGGCTTGAGCTGCTGGACGTCCTTGACCGACGCCGGCGGGTGCCCATTCTGGCACTCCCCGTAGGACGTCAGCCACACCCAGCGCCCGCACTCCGTACAGTATCCGCCCAGTGGCACGATGGTCCTCCGCACTTCTGCCTTCACCCTGCAGGATAGCCCGCGGCGGCGCTTTGCACACGCCGTGCTCGCGCAACGCCTGGGGCGCACGGCGCCGTTCGGGCGTGTACAGTAAAGACTCGCTCCACGTCACCCGTCCATCCAGAGGGAGCTTGCACCACATGATCGACCCTTACGCAGACCGCCTCCGCGTCGCCGTCCCTTCCGAGGCGCCCGGCGGTCTCGATTCCGCCCGGTCCGGGCACTTCGGGCGCAGCCCGTACTTCACCGTCGTCGACATCGTCGACGGCGAGATCGGCCCCGTCGACGTGGTGGCCAACCGGCCGCACTCGGACGGCGGCTGCATGTCGCCGGTCCTCACGCTCGGCGAGAACTTCGTCGACGCCGTGATCGTCGCCGGCATCGGCCAGCGCCCGCTGCTGGCGTGCGTGCAGGCCGGCATCCGCGTGTTCGCGGGCGAGGACCGCGCCGACGTGCGCAGCGCCGTCGAGGCCTTCGTCGAGATGGAGCTCTCGCCCGTCGGCCCCGACGCCACCTGCCTGCACTAGCGCTCCCGGCGCGCGGCACCTGGCCGATTCGCTCCCTGGCGCCGCGTACGCGTGCCCGGGCGTGCTCGTGGGAATAGTCCGCCTGACCGGCACCCTCCAGCGGAGGCACCGATGCAGGCTCCCGTTCAGATCAAACCGGCCAAGCTGGCCGACTACCTCGACGTCCTGACCAAGGCCGTCTTTCAGTCCGGCATCAGCTGGCAGGTGGTGGAGGCGAAGTGGGACGGCTTCCGCCAGGCCTTCGCCGGCTTCGACCCCAAGGCGGTCGCCGCGTTCGACGGCGACGACGTCGAGCGGCTCGCAGAGGACACGCGCATCATCCGCAACCGGCGCAAGATCGAGGCGACCGTGCACAACGCCGAGGTCATGCTCGAGCTCGACGGCGAAGCCGGCGGCTTCACCGGCTGGCTGCGCGGGCGCGGCTCCTTCGAGGACACCGTCGGCGCCCTGCGCGGCGAGTTCCGCTTCCTCGGCGACATGGGCGCGTACTACTTCCTCTACGTGGTCGGGGAGCCGGTGCCGCCGCACGAAGAGTGGATGGCGGCACATCCGAGCGTCGCACGACCGCGGCGCACAGCACGCTAGTCCAGAGAGGCACCCATGAAGACCGACCATGCCGGCGAGACGGACCTGATGTCCCGCCTGACGCCGATGCAATACGAGGTCACGCAGCGCGAGGGCACCGAGCCCGCGTTCGAGAACGAGTACTGGGACGAGCACCGCGACGGCATCTACGTGGACGTCGTGAGCGGCGAGGCGCTGTTCAGCAGCCGCGACAAGTACGACTCCGGCACCGGCTGGCCGAGCTTCTCGCAGCCGTTGCGCGACGAGGCCGTGAAGACGAAGACGGATTTCAAGCTCCTCCTCCCGCGCAGCGAGGTGCGGTCCACGGCGTCGGACTCGCACCTCGGGCATGTGTTCAAGGACGGCCCCAAGCCGACGGGCCTGCGCTACTGCATGAACTCGGCGGCCCTGCGCTTCATCCCCAGAGAGGAGATGGAGGCCGAGGGGTACGGCGAGTACCTCGGCCTGTTCGGCGAGGAGGCGTCCAGCGAGGCGCCCGAGCCCTTGGCCGAGTAGGCGGCGCCGGACGGCGTGCGGCGTAGCGGCGCGCGGCACGCAGGCGCCCCGGCGCGGAAGCAGCACCCGGCGCTGCCCCCCGGCGCCTCCATCGCATAGCATTGACGCGACATGTCGCAGGGTCGCTACAGCAGTGAGGAAGAGGCGCTCGTCGGTCTGGCGCGGCAGCTCGCCGACGCCTTCGAGGAGGCGCAGACCGAGGAGGACCGCGAGTACGCCGCCGACGCCATCGACGACTTCCTCAGCGACCATGACCACTACGCGCCGACCGAGGCGCTCATCGCGCTGCTCGATCTGCCGCTGACCAAGCAGACGTGGCCGCTCGTCGACAGCGTCGAGGCTACGCTGATCGAGCGCGGCACGGAGGTCGTCGAAGAGCTGCTCGACGCGTCCCGCGGGCACGTGTACGACCTCGACGGTCCCGTGCCCCAGCGCGCCCTCGAGACGCTGCGCGGTCTCAGCGACACCAAGCTCGTCCGCGGACTCCTGCGCATCCTCGCCGGCCGCGCCGACGACGAGCTCAAGCAGGCGGCCGTGGACCAGCTCGTCGCCGTCGGCGAGCCGGCGGTGGCGGCCCTCGAGGAGGCCCTGTACGACGTGACCGCGCGGCCTGGGCCGAGGACGCGCTCGGCGACATCCGCGCGGCGCGCGAGGAGGCGGCGCGCGAGGGCGCCGGGCTGAAGACGGCCAGTTCGTCGAGGAGCCGGGAGGTCACGATGCTGCGTGAGCTGGCGGAGCAGGTACGCGCAGGGGAGACGTCCGCGGTCGAGCTGGTGCAGCGCGCCTACGAGCGCGTCGGGAGTCTCAACGCCGGGATCGACGCCGTGATCGGCCTGCGCGACGAGGACGAGGCGCTCGCCGAGGCGCGGGCGCTCGACGACAGCGTCCGCGCGCGGAGAGGCCGTCGGCCCGCTCGCCGGCGTCCCGTTCCTGGTCAAGGACAACCACGACCTCGCCGGCATGCGCACGACGCAGGGCTCGCGGGTGCTCGCGGACGCGCCGCCCGCAGCGCGCGACTCGCTCTGCGTGGCGCGCCTTCGGGCGGCCGGCGCCATCCCCATCGGCAAGACGAACGTGCCCGAGTTCTGCTTCGAGGGCTACACGGGCAACCGCGCCTACGGGACCACCGTGAACCCGTGGGCGCCGGAGTGGACGCCCGGCGGCTCCAGCGGCGGCTCCGCCGCCGCCATGGCCGCCGGCATGGTGCCGTTCGCGACGGCGACGGACGGGGGCGGCTCGATCCGCATCCCCGCGTCCTTCTGCGGGCTCTTCGGCATCAAGCCGACCAACGGCCTCGTCGGGCGCGATCCCGTGCCGGCCTGGATCGACTACACCACCGACGGGCCGATCGCGGCCTCGATGGACGACCTGCGCCTGCTGCTCGCGATCCTGTGCGGCCCGGCGCCCGGCGACCCCACGGCGCTGCCGGCCGGGCTGGCCGTGCAGCTCGCCGGCCTCGCGGACGCGACCGAGCCCAGCTTGGGCGCGTCCGATGGGCGCCAGCCGTCCCTGGTGCTCGCGGCGCCGCGCTTCGTCGACGCCGGCCCGCTGCCCGGGGCGCTGCCGGACCTCTTCGACGCCGCGCTCACCAGCCTGGAGAAGGACCTCGGCCTGACGGTCGAGCCGATCGCGCCCGTCGAGATCTTCGGCGGCGGGCGCCCCGACGACGACTGGCTGCTCACCTGCCTCTGCGAGCAGGCGGCGGAGCTGGGCCGCGAGACGATCGAGGCCAAGGCCGACCTCTTCGAGCCGTGGTTCCTCGAGGCGCTGCGCGAGGCGCTCGACACGGCCTCGAGGTGTACCCGCGGCGCGCCGGCGGCGCTTCGACTACGCGCGCCGCCTCGACGAGCTGCTCGGCGACGACCGCGTGCTCGTCACGCCGACGAACGCCGTGGAAGGCATCTACGCGGACGGCCGCGAGATCGGCGCCGCCGAGCCCGGGACGGAGTCGTCGTCGTTCAACACCGGAGTCCAGAACCTGACCGGGCACCCGGCGCTCACGGTGCCCGCCGGCGTCTCCCCCAACGGCGTTCCCTTCGGCCTGCAGATCACCGGTCCCCGCTTGCAGACGACCTGGTGCTCGCGGTCGGCTCCGCTTGGGAGCGGGTGCACCCCAGACCCGCGTACGGCACCGGGTTTCGCGGACTTCGCGGCCGGCTGACAGCTCCTTCGCCGGCGTCCAGCCGAGGCCCGGACCTTGTAGCCGGCGGCACAATCTGTCTCAACCCGGCCGCAACACCAACTCAACAATGGCTGGGCAGAATGGTGCCCGAGCCAAGATACGGCAAAAGACGGCTGCCCCCCCGGCCGTCGGGACAAGGCTGTTGTACGGTGCGCCCCCACCAAGCCGATGTCCCATATGCCCGGGCTACCTACCTCCTGAGCCCGGGAGCCGCTGGCCCCACATGGGCCGCGGCGACTGAAAGCAGTCGCCGCGGTCCATCCCCTTTTATGCGACAGGTTCTCCCATGCCATCAGCCTGCAGGCGCGCCAG
The DNA here is from genome assembly GCA_963829205.1 of uncultured Thermoleophilia bacterium. Taxonomy (GTDB): domain Bacteria; phylum Actinomycetota; class Thermoleophilia; order UBA2241; family UBA2241; genus CAIXSE01. The sequence continues at coordinate 700,373 of CAWHHT010000012.1, read as the reverse complement.
GCGCTCCGCGCGCGCCTTGACGCCCAGGAGGCACTTGCGCATGAAGGGCAGGTCGCCGAGCTCCGTGATGAGCTGCTGCGGCAACACGAGAGGGTCGGTCCAGCGGTACTTGTCGCGCATGCGCGTGATGAGGCGGGTGTGCGTCTCGTCGACGGGGTCGAGGTACCAGAGCCAGGTGCCGGCGGTCTCGCTCGCGCGCCAGAGCATCCAGCGCGGCTCGTCGAAGTCCATGCAGTACATCGCCGTCCAGGGGCTCATGGGGAAGTTCTTGCCGATCTCCAGCCACTGGTGCTCGGGCAGGACCTCCCACGTGCTCGGCCGGCCGCCGTTGTCCACCCAGTCGTAGCCGTACCAGCCGGCGCGGCCCCAGCCGATCTGTACGAGGAACGGCCAGATCTGCTCCGGCCGCGCCTCGACCGTGACGGCGCGCGTGGCGTTCCACTCCGGGGAGGCGAACGCGTCGTCGTGCGGGTAGACGCGCTCGACTTCTTCCGGTGTGGCGCCCCAGGTCGTCTGCCACGGCCGGATCCACCTGAGATAGGCCCCAGCGGCCGCCGCCGTCGCCAACTTGGCTGCGGCGGCCACAGCCGCCACCCTGCCGAAGCGTCTCACGCTCGCACCTCCGGTCGCTCGCTACCGTGCGAGACTACCAGACGGGAGGCGCCACCCTGGATCCGGCGGTCAGAGCGCCGCCGTCTCGTGCGCTGCCGCGGCGATCTTGTGCATCATCGCCTCGTGCTGTTCCTCCGTGATGCCGGCGACGAGCTCGGGGTGTTCGTCGCGGGCATGCTCGAGCATGGCGTTCTCGAGCTTCCGCATCGAGGGGGCGGTGGCGACGAACTCACAGTCCGCCAGCCCCAAGTCGCGGCACGATACCTCCAACATGGCTCCTCCTTCGCGCGCCCGGTTCTCGGGTTGGATAAGTACTACGTACCCGAGGGCGTGTAGCGCTACGGCCGTCGTGAACCGTAATCCGGTGTTCTCCGGAGGCGAGTCCGCGTGCCTGGGGGCAGCACGGCGGCGGGTGCAGAGGGTCGGGGGGCGGCACCCGCCGCGCGATCAGGTCACAGAGCTCTGGGCCCCTGACCGGGCGGTCTGGGCAGACCGCCGGGGCTTTCTGGGCGTCAGTGGGGTCTGGATCCGCTGACCCGCCGCCGAGGCGCGCCTCTGCCTCGGCGAGCTCCGCGCGGCGCTCTTCCACCGTCAGAGCCGATACCCGGGCGGAGCGCAGCTGCCGTCTGATCCTCATGCGATGTGTGATCATGACGGTCACATCTTTGCTGTGGCGTGTTAGCGTTGCGCGAACGTCCCCTGAAGGTCCCGTTACGCGTGCGGACCACGAGAAGAAGGAGCGCCCGATGGGTTGTTGTCTGATCGCTGGGATCCTGGCTGCGTCGCCGCGCCTCGTCCTCTTCGGCATGTGGATCTTCGGCTACCTGTCACAGGCGAGCATCGGCTGGATCTGGGGCTTCCTCGGCTTCCTCTTCCTGCCGTGCACAACGATGGGGTATGCGATCGCGCAGAACGCCTTCGGCGGGCTGAACGGCTGGGGCGCCGTGTTCTTCGCGCTCGGCATCGTGCTCGACATCGTCATCTACTACGGCGGCGGTCGCTCGCGGACGCAGTACTCGGCTGCCGCCTAGGCGGTCTCGCGCGGCGGTCGGTCGTCAGGCAACGCGAGACGCGGGCCGGTCGCGGGCCTGTCAGTCGCGCGGCGGGGCGGCAGGTGGCGGCGCAGGGGCGGCGACGGGAGCCGTCGCCAGCACCGGCGCCGGCCGCAGCCGCCATACGTCCTTCACGAAGAGCACCCATAGCGAGGCGACGAGGCCGAGACCGGCGGAGACCCAGCACAGCGTCGTGACGCCGAAGGCCTGAGCCAACGGGCCGGCCACCGCCAGGCCGGCCGGCCACAGCGCCAGCGAGGACATCCAGTCCCACGCCGTGACGCGGCCGAGCGCCTCGCCGCTGATCTTGGTCTGCAGCGTCGTGTTCCACACAGCCACAAGCAGGCCGACGCCCACCCCGCGCGCGGCGTAGACGACCCCGAGCGCCAAGGCGCTGCCGCCCAGCGCCAGCGTGAGCGGCGCCGCGACGGCTGTGGTCCCCGTCAAGCACACGAGGACCATCGGCCGCTTCGGCCTGTAGCGGAAGGCCAGCGCCGCGCCGGCGATCATCCCGCCGCTGAACACCCCTTGGATGAGACCCCAGGCGGCCGCCGTGTGGCCCTGCGCCAGCAGGCCGAGCGGCCCGAGCACCTGGAACGGAGCGATGACGATGCAGAGTACCAGGCAGGCGCGCAGCAGCATCACCCACAGCCAGGTGCGCGACTTCACCTCGTACCAGCCCGCGCGCAGCTCGGTGACGAAGCCTTTGGCGGCGCCGCTGCGCACCACGGCCGGCACGCGCAGCAGGGCGAGGAACGAGGCGCTGATGAGGAAGGTCACGCCGTCGATGGCGATCGCTCCTCCAGAGCCGATGACGGCGACCAGAGTCCCGGCCACGGCGGGCCCGACCATCCAGCCGAAGTTGTCGCTCATGCCCATGAGCGCGTTGGCGCGCATGAGCAGCGGGGCGGGCACGATCTGCGGGATCAGAGCCCCGGCGGCCGGCCGGAAGAACGCTTCGGCTGCACCGTGGCAGGCGGCGAGCACGGCGAGCTGCCAGACGTGCGCCGTGCCCGTGAGCAGCAGCACGGCGCTCGTGATCTGCACGGCGGCGCGGATGAGGTCGCTGGCCACCATCATGGCGGCGCGCGGCAGCCGGTCGGCCCACACGCCGCCGACCAGAGCCAGTGCCGCCAGCGGCAGGCTCTGGGAGGCGAGCACGATGCCCAGGTCGGTGGCAGATCCGGTGAGCCCGAGCACCGCGAAGGTGAGCGCCACCGGCGTGATCCCGTCGCCGAACACCGAGATGCTCTGGGCGAGGAAGACGCGGCGGAAGTCGCGCACGCGCAACACAGCGAGGCGCCCGGAGGGTGGACCTGCGGCTGTTCCGGGCGCCTCGCTCATACCCCGAGTCTACAGGGCGGGCGGCGCAGGCCCGCAGGCCGGTCCGGGGCGGTTCAGGAGCCGCCGGCGCCGCGTCCGGCCTAGGAAGCCAGCTTGGTGGCGCCGCGCGCCGCCCAGAGGGCGAGGATGCCGGTCAGCGTCGCGAACCCGAAGGTCACGGCGAAGCCGACTCCCAGCGAAGATGCGCTCCATCCCGTGTTCAGCAGGGAGCGCATCGAGTCGAACACGTAGGTCGTGGGGTTGATCGTGGCCGCGACCTCTGAGCCAGCCGGCCGTGACGTACTCTTTGGGCACGAACGTGTAGCTCAGGAAGATGAGCGGGAAGAAGGCGAACGTCGCCGCCTGAGCCGCCGCCGCGTTCTTGGTCTTGAGCGCCATGAACGCGGCGTAGCCGGCGAAGGCCATGCCCCACAGGAACGCCAGCGCCACGACGAGCAGGAAGCCCGCCGGGCCGGCCGCGACCTTGAGGCCCATCGCGAGCGCCAGCAGCATCACGAGGACGACCTGAGCCGTGAGGATGATGGCGCTCGCGATCATCGGTCCCCAGATCACCGCAAGCCGCCGGGTCGGCGTCAGCAGCAGCTTGGTGAAGTAGCCGTTGTCGATGTCCTTGATCAGCGTCTGGCCGGCCAGACCGGCGCCGCCGACCGCGGCCGACACGATGCTGACCGGCAGGATGAAACCGAGGTACGTCCCCTGGAACCCGGGCAGCTGGGCGACGCTGTTGAGGCCACTGTTGTAGACGAACAGGAAGAAGACGCTGATGGCGATGTTGGGGATGATGGTCGCCGGCTGGCGCAAGGCGTTCCTCAAAGAGCGGCCGATGAGCAGGAGGATGTCGCTCACGGCGTCACCTCCTCGCCGGCGGCCAAGGCTTCGTCGGGAGTGGGCGAGCCGGGGGCGGGCGGGCCGGAGGCCGCGTCGCCCGCCTTGTCCGTGCCCGCGCCGTCGACCTCGTGCTCCAGCGCTTCGCCGGTGACGCGCAGGAACACGTCGTCGAGCGAGGGCTGCTCGATCGCGAGACCCTGCAAGCGGATGCCGGCGGCGTCCAGAGCCCGCACCAGCTCCGGCACGTTCTCGGCGGCGCGCCCGAAGTAGAGGCGCAGCTGATGGCCGGTGGCCTGTCGGTTGGGCGCGACGCGCGCAAGGGCGTCGTAGGCCTGCTCGGCCTCCTCGCGGTGCGCGAACTGCAGCTCCACGACCTCGTCGCCCACCTCGCGCTTGAGCTCGTCGGGCGTGCCGTCGGCGACGATCCTGCCCTTGTCGATGATGGCGATCTCGTCGGCGAGCCGGTCGGCCTCCTCGAGGTACTGCGTGGTGAGGAAGATCGTCATGCCGGACTCCTCGTTGAGGCGGCGCACCTCCTCCCAGATCGCCGCCCGGCTTGCCGGGTCGAGGCCCGTGGTCGGCTCGTCGAGGAAGAGGATGCGAGGGTCGTGCACGAGGGCCAGCGCCAGGTCGAGCCGGCGCTTCATGCCTCCGGAGTAGGCGCCGACCCGCTTCTTGGGGTCGACGTCGTCGAGCCCCACCGTGACCAGCAGGCGCTCCGCCGTCTTGCGCGCCTCGTCGCCGCTCGTGCCGAACAGCTGTGACTGCAGGACGAGCAACTCGCGCGCCGTCATCAGCGGATCGAGGCCGACGTCCTGGAGGGCGACACCGATCGCCTCGCGGACCTTGCCGCCTTGCCGCCGCACGTCGTAGCCGGCCACCGTGGCCGTGCCGGCCGTAGGGTTGAGGATCGTCGTCAGGATCTTCACCAGAGTCGACTTGCCGGCCCCGTTCGGGCCCAGGAAGCCGAAGATGCGGCCGCCCGGGATGTGCAGGTCGACCCCGTCCACAGCCGGCACCGCGCCGAAGGTGCGGCGCAGGCCCTGCGCGGTGATCGTGCGGTCTTCTCCGTCGTGGTCGCTCATGCCTCGTGCTGTGATACTCGACCACGACACCGGGCCGGGCCGGGTAGAACACGGGCAGTCAAGGCGGAGGGAGGATCCCCATGCCGGTCTTCGAGAAGCGGAGTCTCATGCCGGTGCCAGCCGAAGAGGTCTACGACTGGCACCTTCGTCCGGGGGCGTTCGCGCGGATGACGCCGCCCTGGAACAAGGTCCGCGTGCTCGAACGCGCCGGGACCGGCGTCGAAGACGGCGCCCGCCTGGTGTTCGAGGTCAAGCTGGGACCGGTGTGGAGACGCTGGGTCGCCGAGCACCACGGCAACGTCCCCGGGCGGCAGTTCGCGGACCGCCAGATCGAAGGGCCGTTCCGAAGCTGGGATCACACGCACCGCTTCGTGCCGGCCGAGCAGTTCGGCAGCGAGCTCATCGACCACATCGAGTTCGAGCTGCCGACCGGCGCGCTCGGCGACGCGGTGGGTGGCGCGCAGGCCGGCAAGACGCTCGCGCGCATGTTCCGCTTTCGCCACGCGCGCCTGGCCGCCGACCTCGAACGGCATGCCTTCTGGAGCGCGCAGCCGCGACTCACGGTCGCCATCAGCGGCGCCAGCGGTCTCGTCGGCTCGCACCTGGCCGACTACCTCTCGACCGCCGGCCACCGGGTGATCAAGCTCGTGCGCCGGCCCGCGAAGGGGCCGGACGAGGTCACGCTGGGACCCCGCCGCCGGCGCTCTCGACCCAGGCGCGCTCGCCGGCGTGGATGCGATCGTCAACCTCGCCGGCGAGTCCATCTCCGGCATCTGGACCACGTCCAAGAGACAGGCGATCATGGCCAGCCGGCTGCAGGCGACGCGTACCCTCGTCGCCGCCATCGAGGCCATGGAGGCGCCGCCGAAGGTGTTCGTGTCCGCCTCCGCCGTCGGCGCCTACGGGTCCCTCGGCGGCGAGGGCGTGACGGAGGAGACGGCGCTCGGCGAGGGCTTCCTCGCCGACGTCTGTCGCGCCTGGGAGGCCGCGGCGCAGCCGGCGGCCGAATCTGGCGTGCGCGTGGTCAATCCGCGCTTCGGCATCGTCGTCAGCGCCGCCGGCGGGGCCGTGGCCGCGATGCTGCCCGCCTTCAAGGCGGGCGCCGGGGCGCGGCTCGGCGGCGGCGATCAGTACTGGGCGTGGGTCGACCTCGACGACCTCGCTCGCGGCGGTAGAGTGGATCCTGCATGACGACGAGCTCTCGGGGCCGGTCAACGTGACGGCGCCCGAGCCGGTGACCAACCGCGAGTTCACCAAGACGCTCGGCCGCGTGCTGCACCGGCCGGCCGCGCTGGCCGCGCCGCGATTCGTGATCTCGAGGGGCCTGCGCGGCATGGGCGACGAGATGTTCCTCGCCAGCCAGCGCGCCGTGCCGGCCAAGCTCAGGGCGCGCGACTTCCGCTTCGGGTTCGCCGAACTCGAGTACGCGCTGCGCTTCGAGCTCGGCAAGGGGTGAGGGCGCCGCGAGGCGCGGCGACGGCTCGGCCGCGCCCTAGTACGCGATCGCCAGGGCGTGCCCGATGTTGTCTGCGGCGCTCGAGCTCGTCGAGCATGAACGCGGCGACGTCGGCGCGGGCGATACGCCGCCCGCCGGGCAGCGAGTAGCCAGGCTCCACGCGGTAGCCGCCGCGGGCGGGGCCGTCCACCAGCCCGCCCGACGCTCGCACGATCGTCCAGTCGAGCTCGCTCTGGCGGACGCTGGTCTCCATGCGCCGCAGGTCGGCGTAGGCACGCTTGAGAAAGAGCGGCTTGACGATGCGCTCGAACGCCCAGGGCAGGTTGGGATCCGGCCCAGGCTGAGTGCCGCCCGCCGAGAGGACCACCAGCCTGCGGACGTGATAGCGCTGCATCGAGCGGATGACGTTCAGCGTGCCCTGGGCGCCCACGGCAGGCTCGCTGCGCCTCTCCCCGACGCCAAGAGCGACGAGCACGGCCTCCTGGCCGTCGACGGCGTCGCTCGCGATGCCGCCGTCCAGCACGTCGCCCGGCACGATGCGGACGTTGGCCTCGTGGGCGCCGAGCCGCTCGGAGGCGCGCACCAGCGCGGTCACATCGTGCCCGCGCTCCAGCGCGCCCGCCACGAGCAGGCGCCCGGTGCGTCCGCTCGCTCCGACGATGAGGACCTTCATGAGTCGGATGGTACCCCGAGGTGGCGCGCAATGACCTCTGCCGGCGGGACCAGGACGAGCGGCAGCCTCGTGCAGTGCACAAGCTTGTGGCAGGTCGATCCGAGCAGGGCGCCGACCAGAGCGGACTCCCCGCGCGTCCCGACGACGAGCAGGTCAGCGTGATGCTCGAGACTGATCTCCACGAGACCCTCCGCGATCGGCCGGTTGGCGATCACGGCCTCGGCCTGCACGCCGTGCGCGCCCGCGGCCATCACAGCGCCCTTGGTGAGGCGCTCGCCGTCGGCTTGGAGCTCCTCGGAGAGGCCGAGGTCGGGAGGCGCATCGAAGAGGTACATGACGAGGAGTCTGCCCGACATGCGCTCCGCCAGGCCCAGCGCCAAGTCAAGAGCCGCGCGCGCACCCGCTCTGCCGTCGTACCCCACCGCGATCGTGACGCCCACAGCCGCACCCCCAGGCTAGTTGTTCCCCCTCGGAACGACGCCGAGGCCGGTGATCGGAGAGCGTAGCCAGACTGGGCAGCGGCCTGGGCTCCGGCAGTGGCCGCGGCTGCCGCCTTGTGGGTAGCATGGAGTCGTGAGCATCGACCTCTCGGGCAAGACCGTGCTGGTGACCGGCGCGAGCATCGGCATCGGCCGCGAGATCGCCCTGCGCTTCGCGGCGGCGGGCTGCAGACTCGCGCTCACCTACTTCGAGCACCGCGCCGAAGCCGAGGCAGTCGGGGCGCGCTGCCTGGACCTCGGCGCCGCGGACGTCGTCCTGGTCTCGCTGCAGCTCTCCGACGACGACAGCGTGCGCACGTTGCTGGAGCGTGTGATCGACCGCTACGGCGTGGTCGACGTCCTCGTCAACAACGCGGGCGTCGTGGTGTGGCGGCCCTTCCTCGAGCAGGACTTCGGGGAGATCGAGAGCCAGATCGCCGTGAACCTGGTCGGCCTGATGAAGCTCACGTGGGTCTTCCTGCCGATGGTGGGCGACGCGGTGATCAACATCTGCAGCACCGCGTCGCTCCACGGCACTCCCACGCTCGCGCCCTACTGCGCCAGCAAATGGGGCGTGCGCGGCTTCACCCGGGCGCTCGCTCTGGAGCATCCCGAGAAGCGCATCGTCAACGTGCATCCGACCGTGACCGCGACGCGCATGAACGACATGCAGGGCATGCCGCCGGAGCGCGTCGCCGACGTGGTGTATCGGGTCGCCGCCGGCGAGATCGCCTTCGAGCCCGGCGGCGACGTGGACGTGCGCGAACACGCGGGGTAGACGGCCGGCGGGAGCGAGCCGGCGCTCGCGTACGGACCGAAGGGCCGGGGCGGCGGATGCCGCCCCGGCCCTTCGTGTGTGCGACCGCGAGCTGGGGGAGACTCGGCGGGCCGGTCTACTCGTACTGGATCGCCTCGAGGATCCGGGTGCCGGCGGCACGGCGCGCAGGGAGCACCGCCGCGATCACTCCGACCACCACGGCGAGCACCAGGAAGATGCCCAGCTGCATCCACGGCAGGCTGAAGGTCAGCCCGTCGCCGCCCAGCTGAGTGACGATCACGTAGGCCATGGCGATCCCGACCGCCGTGCCCAGCAACCCGCCGATCACGGCGGTGATCACGCTCTCGTAGCGGACCATCTGGCGCAGCTGCCTCCGGGTCGCCCCGATCGCGCGCAGCATGCCGATCTCGCGCGTCCGCTCATGGACGCTCAGCACCAGGGTGTTGATGATGCCGAAGATCGAGATGAGGACGCTCATCGCCAGCAGGCCGTAGAACATCATCAGGATCTGGTCGACCTGCTTGTTGATGGTGTCGAGGTACTCAGCCTTGGTCATGACCTTCTGCGTCGGGAAGGCGGAGAGGGCCTTCTGCACGGCGTCCTGAGTGGCGACGACGCTGGCGCCGTCCTTGGCGCGCACCATCGTGATGACGGACGCGGTCGGCAGGTCGAGGGACTTGAAGGCGTCCAGGCTGGTGATCATGCCCGTGAACGCCATCTGGTCGCGGTAGAAGCCGAGCACCGTGAGCTTGGGCCTTCTTGCCGCCCTGCGTGGTGACGGTGATCGTGTCGCCGGCCTTGACCTTCGCGGCGAGCGGCGAGCCGTCTTCGAGCAGGACGTGGTGCGCGTCCAGCTTGCCGAGGAGGGCGTCGCTGCCGCCATTCCGCCAATCGAGCGCCCAGACGCGGGCGAAAGAGGCGGGGTCGACGGCGTAGGCGCTCATGACGCCGCCCTTCTTGACCTTGAGGTCGGCGTAGCCCGTGCCGGCGGCGGTGTCGACGCCCTGCACGGCGTCCAGCGAGCGCACGGCCTTCTGCGGCACGCCCATGAACGCGGTGCGGTCCTGCACGACCAGCTCGGCGCGCGTGGACTTGTCGATCGCGCCGCCGAACGAGCCCTTCATCGCCTGGGCGAACACCGCGATGAACACGACCAGGGCGAGGCCGATCATGAGCGCCGCGGCCGTGGCGGCCGTGCGGCTCGGGTTGCGGCCGGCGTTGTCGCGGGCCAGACGGCCGCTGGTGGGCGCGAGCTTCTCCAGCGGCCAGCCGATGACGCGCGCCGCCGGCCGCACGATGTACTTGGCCAGCATCGCGATGGCGACGAAGAGCAGGAGCGCGCCGAGGCCCATGGAGAGCAGACGGCTGTTGGTCGCCCCGTTGCTGAAGATGCCGTAGGCGAGCGAGGCGCCGCCGAGGGCGGTGATGGCCAGGGCGATCGCCGTGGTGAACTTCGTGAAGCGGGTGGGCGGCAGGGCCGCACCCTCCTGGAGGGCGGCCACCGGCGGCACGCGCGTCGCGCGCAGCGCCGGGGCCAGGGCGGACACCAGCGTCACGCCGACGCCGACGAGCGCGGCGATGAGGATCGTCCGCGGCTCGAGCGCGATGCCGGCGGTCGGGATGTCGGCGCCGAGGGCCTTGAAGAGCAGGTTGATGCCCTTGGCCACGCCGAGGCCGGCGACGATGCCGACGGCCGAAGCGAGGATGCCCAGCGTGAGCGCCTCGGCGACCACGGAGCGGAGCACCTGGCGGCGGCTGGCGCCGAGGGCGCGCAGCATGGCGAACTCGCGGCGCCGCTGCGCCACGGTGATGCTGAAGGCGTTGAAGATGATGAACGCGCCGACGAAGACCGAGACGCCGGCGAACGCCAGGAGCATCGGCGTCAGGAAGCCGTTGATGGAGGCGGCCGTCTCGTTGGTCGCGTCGGTGGCCGCCTGCTCGCCGGTCTTGACGCGTCACCGTCGCCGGCAGCGCGGCCTTGACGCGCGCGGCGAGCTGCTGCGGGCGTCACGCCGGGGTCGGCGGCGATCGAGATGCCGCTCAGCTTGCCCGGCTCGCCGCCCCAGCGCTGCACGTCCTGCAGGCGGCCGGCGATGACGATGGTGCCGCCCATGGAGCCGGAGTCGCCCCACGTGAACACGCCGGCGACCTTGACGTGCTGCAGGCCGGCCGGGGCGGCGACGTCGAAGCTGTCGCCCGGCTTCAGGCCTTGCTGGTCGGCGAAGCTCTTGATGATGCTGACCTCGTTGGCCGCCTGCGCGTCGTGCCCGGCGACGAGCCGGGCCTGGTTGAAGGGCGAGCCCGGGTTTGTGGTCAGCAGCGTCGGGGCGCCGCCGGTCTGGATGGTCTTGCCGTCCACGATCGCGGCGCCCAGCGTCTGGTAGGTGCCGGCGGCCCTGGCGACACCCGGCACCCCCTGGATCTGCGCGAGCATCGTGGTGTTCAGCGTCTGCGCGGTGGTGCCGCTGCTGTCCGTCGAAGTGAACAGCGTCTTGGGCGCCACCTGCACGGCAGTGCCCTTGAACGACGTCTTGAAGATGTTGGCGAAGCCGTTGTCGATCTGGTCGGTCAGCACGTAGGTGCCGGTGATCATCGCCACGCCGAGCAGGATCGCCAGGACGGTGAGGACCGTCCGGAGTGGCCGGCTGGCCAGGCTGCGGAAGGCGAGGCGGGTCATCGGGGCACCTCGAGGTCCTTGATGGTGTCGTAGATGGCGTCGCGGGTCATGCGGTCCTCGTCCAGCTCGATGCGGCCGTCCTTGAGGAAGACGACGCGGTCGGCGATGCTCGCGGCGCCGGCGTCGTGGGTGACCATGATCACGGTCTGGCCGAACTCGTCGACGCTGCGACGCAGCAGGTCGAGCACCTCCCCGCCGGTGCGGGAGTCGAGGTTGCCGGTGGGCTCGTCGGCGAACAGGACGGCCGGCCGGGTGATGAGCGCCCGGGCGACGGCGACCCGCTGCTGCTGGCCGCCGGAGAGCTCGGCGGGGCGGTGGGTCAGGCGGTCCTGCAGGCCGACGGCCTCGATGACGGTCCGCCGCCAGGCCTCGTCCGCCCTTGCGCCGGGCGAGCGAGAGCGGCAGCACGATGTTCTCGTCGGCCGTCAGTGTCGCCAGCAGGTTGAAGCTCTGGAAGATGAAGCCGATCTTGTCGCGGCGCAGCTGGGTGAGCTTCTTCTCCTTGAGCCGGGTGATCTCGACGCCGTCGATGCTGACCCGGCCGCCGGTGGGCTGGTCGAGGCCGGCGAGGATATGCATGAGCGTGCTCTTGCCGGAGCCGGAGGGTCCCATGACCGCGGTCAGCTGGCCCGGCTCGATGTCCACGTCGACGTCGCGCAGCGCGTGGACGGCTGGCGTCGCCCTTGCCGTAGGTGCGAGTGAGCCCGCGCGCGCTGACGACCGGCTGCGGCGCGGCGGCGAACGCGCGCTCCAGCTCGTCGATGTTGGGCGACTGACGCTCACGCTCGCTGGTGATGATCTGGTTCATGGTGCCTCCTCGGGAGTGCTTGTACTCGTCGTGAGGCGAAGGCTACGCGTCCCCGTCTGGGGGCGAATCGCCCGGAGGTGGTCAATCCCCAGGACAGGAGAGGGACATGCGAGGGCCCCATCGCTACCCCAGGCGGGGGAGCGCATGGACCCTGAGGGGGACGGCCGCGGCGGGCGGCCCGGCCTGCGGCCTCGCGCCCGCCGCGGCGCCTACCTCCGTCGTGGTACAGGGCAGGGACGCGGCGCCGAGGCCGCCGCCGCCCGTCGGGCGCCCGACGCGCCGTCCGCCAGGCGCCGGCGGCCTCCGTCAGGCGCCGGCGGCCGCTCTCCGTCAGGCGCCGGCGGCCACGGATGCTTCCGCGCGGTCGCGGATGCCGCGCAGCATGCGCTCCTCCATCAGGAAGTGCACCGGCTCGAGCAGCACCGGCTTGGCGAGCTTGGCCGCTGTGGTGTCGGCCCAGGCTGCTCGGCAGCGGATGAGGAGCCGCGTGGTGCGCTCGTCGAGCGGCTCGAGGTAGAAGCCCCAGCTCCAGGCGAGCTCGCCGCGGAAGAAGCTGCCCGGCGCCTGTGGCGGTTCGCCCGGCGCGCCGCTGCGGACGACGAAGGCGCGCTCTGGCTCCATCACCGCGATGGTCATCTTCATCATGCCGGCCGAGTCGAGAGCCACGAAGTCCTCGCCCAGACGCAGGTCCTGCCACTCCTCGTGGATGCGGTCGGCATTGTGGATGTCGAGGCGGAAGAGGTTCTCGAAGAAGTCGTAGCTGTAGAAGCCACCGCGATTCTGGCCGAGCTGCACGAGCCACGGCCACACGGCCGCGGCAGGCGCCGCTACGGTGATGGCGCGGGTGGTCACATACATGGGATTGTCCACGAGCAGGTCGCCGGGCAGCGGCCGGACGACCTCGTCGTCGGTGGCGCCCCACTTGAGGACGCGCGGAAGGAACGCCGCCCAGGCGCCCACCGCGGCGGCCCCGAGGAGCGCTCCCGCCCTGGCGGTGGTGCGTGATGCGTGTGCCATGGTCAGCCTCCCTTGCGCGGGGCGGCTCCGCCGCCCCGTTCGATGTCGTCTATGGTTGCCGCGAACGCTTCGGCGACGACGGCGGCGCCCGCGTCCGTGAAGTGGACGCCGTCGGTGGTGAAAGGGCCCAGTCCTCGGCCTGCTGCCGCCGCGAACGCCGGTCGCAGGTCGAGCGCCGTGGCGCCGCCCACGCCGGCCGCGGCCGCGGCGGCGGCGTCGCCGATCTCCGCGGCGCGAGCCTCCCATACGGAGTCGGCCGCCTCCAGCACGAGCGGGCGCACGCACACGAGACGCGGGGCTCGTGCGGCCGTCCACGCGAGCAACTCCTCGTAGTCGCCGCGCAGGCGCGCGAGGCGCGTCGTGCCACCCGGGGCCGCCCTCCTCGCCGGCGGCGTCCCAGGCGCTCATCACGGCGTCGTTCACGCCCGCCCACACGAACGCAAGGTCGGCGGCCTCCAGACCGGTAGAGCGCATACGCAGCAGGACCGCGGTGACGGTGTCGCCGGCGCGGCCGCGGTTGATGAGCTCGTCGCGCGGGCGGAGGCGCCCGAGCAGCGGCAGGTACCCCGCGCCCGGCCATCCTTCTGTGAGGCTGTCGCCGAGGAACGCGATCTTCATTCCCTGAGTCTACGTCGCCGCGGCGGCCCGGTGTACGCTGAGGGCGTGACCGAACAGTACCGGCATACGCAGATCGGGTGGACGCTGATCGCCATCGTCGTCGGCGTCGGCCTGCTGGAGCTGACGATCGTCGCCCTGAGCACCGTTTCGACGCTGGCCCTCACCCTGGCCGGCGCGCTGGCGGCGGTCTTCGCCGTGCTGCTGGTGATGTTCGCGTCGCTCACCGTGGTCGTGGACGCCGACGCGCTGCACCTGTGGTTCGGCGCCGGGCTTCTGCGCCGTCAGGTGCCGCTCAGCGACGTCGTCGCGGCGCGCATCGTGCGCGTCTCCTGGTGGTCCGGCTGGGGAGTGAGGGCCGTGCCGCACGGCTGGCTGTACCGAGTCGGCGGCCGCGAAGCGGTGGAACTCGAGTTGGAGAATGGCCGCGTGGCGTGCGTCGGCAGCGATGAGCCGAAGGCACTGCTCGCGGCCGTCAATCGGATCCTCAACATCAAGGAGGGGTGATGAAGAAGGCCATCCTGGACCTGGGCGGACTGGTCATATGAGTGGCGATCGTGGTTGCCGTGTGCAACTGGCTGAACGCACCGACCTGGGTCTCGCTCGGGTTGCCCGTACTGATCTGCGGAGGAGCCGCCGTCACGTGGCTGGTGCGGCTCGTCCGTTGGGCGACACGCCGGCCGCAATCGCCCTGACGTGACTCCCGCGCATCGCACCTGCGACGACGACGCCGGCGTGCCGACGCCAGGCGGCTTTGAGATCTTCACGACACGCGTGATGCTGCACGGTCTGCTCAGCGGCAGCTATCGGCGTTTCGTCGACTCGATGGGCCTGCGCGGCGACGAACGCGTGCTCGACTTCGGCGCCGGCAGCGGCGCGGCCGCCCGGCACCTGGCGAAGCGCCTCCAGGCGGGCGGCCATCTGACGTGCGTCGACATCTCCCCCGTGTGGCAAGGAGTGGCGCGCAAGACGCTCCGCCACTACGAGAACATCGACTTCGCCCTCGGAGACATCCGCGAGCTGAAGCTGCCGGCGGAGAGCTACGACGTCGTGGTGATGCACTGGATGCTCCACGACGTCCCCGCGGCCGACCGCCGGCCGATCCTTGCCGCGCTGGTCGGCCTGCTGCGTCCGGGCGGCCGGCTGTACGCGCGCGAGCCGTCCCGCAAGGAGGAGGGCATAGAGGTGACGGCGCTGCGCAACCTGCTCGGCGGCGCCGGCCTCAGCGAGCTGCGCGGCGGCTCGGGCTCGTCGTTCTGGATGGGACCGCACTACGCCGGCGTGTGGGAGAAACGCGTGGATTGACGCGGAGCGTTCAGACGCGGGCGGCGCTGAGGTCGACGGGCCCGCGACCGGACCGCAAAATGAAACGGCCGGCGACAACGTCGCCGGCCGTTCCGGGTGCAACCTCCACCCCTTAAGGGACTCGCCAGAGTTCCTCCTGGCCTCCGGACCAGGTGACTCCATAACGAATGAGGGGCGACAAACCTTTCACGCCGCCGGCTGCTGCTGCGTGACGCAGTGCACGCCGCCGTCGGCCTTGGCCAGTTCGAGCGTCGGTATCTGCACGACCTCGCGACCGGGGAAGAGGCGCGCGACGACGGCACGCGCCTCCTCGTCGCGGGGATCGCCGAAGCCCGGCATCACGACGCCGCCGTCGGCGACGTAGAAGTTGACGTAGCTCGGCGAGAGCCGGCGGCCATGGAGCTCCGGCCGCGCCGGCTGCGGGAGCTCGACGACCTCCAGCGCGCGGCCCCGGGCGTCGGTGGCCGCGCGCAGACGCCGGAGGTTCTCCTGGAGCGCCGCATACTGCGTGTCCTGCGAGTCGTCGCAGGTGAGCGCGACGACGACTCTCGGGGCGGCGAAGCAGGCGAGGTTGTCGACGTGGCCGCCGGTATTGTCGTGGTCGAGAGCGCCGGCGAGCCACACCACCTGGCTGGCCCCAAGGTACTGGCAGAGGGCCGCCTCCGCGTCGGTCTTCGAGAGCCCGGGGTTGCGCCGCGGATCGAGGACGACGTCCTCGGTCGCGAGCACCGTGCCTTCGCCGTCCGTGTGCACGGCACCGCCCTCAAGCACGAGCGGGGCCACGAACCGGCGGGCGCCCACGAGGTCGAGGATCCGCCGGGCCATGTTGGCGGTGCGCGCAAAGTCCGTATAGATGCCGCCGTAGGCGTTGAAGCGCCAATCCACGCCGGCGAGCCCGCCGCGGCCGTCCACGAGGAAGGTCGGCGCGCTGTCGCGCGCCCAGGAGTCGTCGCTCGGCAGTTCGACGACTTCGACCCCGGGCGCGGCGGCGACGGCACGCCGCGCCTGCCGCAGCTCTGCCGCGTTCGCGGTCATGGTGACCGGCTCGAAACGGGCGACGGCGCGCGCGATCTCGACGTACGTCGCGCGCGCCTTCTCGATGTCGTCCCAGTTCTCCGGCCGGCACGGCCAGGCCATCCAGCAGCCTGCGTGCGGCGCCCATTCCGCCGGCATGAAGAAGCCTGCCTCGCGCGGTGTGGCCACGCTCACCTCCTGGTCGCCGGGAGCATATCGCAGGCACGCGTCGACGCGATGAGCGTCGCGGAACGGCGTTTCGCCCACGCCCATCGTCTAGAGTAGCGGCATCCGGCGGGGAGGGACCATGAGCGCAGGCATCCGGCTCTTCAACTCGCGTACCGTGCGCTGGCTCGACGTCGGCGTCGTCGTATGGCTCGTCGTCTGGGCGGCGCTCGGGGTGCTCATCTGGCACGACATCCGCGCCCAGGCGCAGCTCAGCGAGAACGTGGTCAAGATCGGGTCGGCCGTCGCGGACACCGGCGACGCTCTCGGCGTGGTCGGCGGGATCCCCCTGGTCGGCGGCAGCATCGGCAGCTTCGCCGACAAGATCAAGAAGACCGGCCAGGACGTGATGGCGAGTGGCCAGGCCAGCCACTCGGGCATCCTGCGCGTCGCGATCGTGAGCGGCATCGGCGTCGGCGTGCTGCCCGCCCTCCTCCTGCTGCTGCTGTACGTGCCGGTACGGCTGGCATGGAGGCGAGACGTCAACGCCGTCCGGGCCGGCCTCGCTGCGTCGGCCGGCGACCCGGCGTTTGAGCACTACCTGGCACGTCGCGCCGTGGACGTCCTGCCCTGGGACGGCCTGCACGCTGTGAGTGGCGACCCTTGGCGCGAGATCGCCGCGGGCGACTTTCGCGCCCTCGCCGACGCGGAGCTGGCGCGGCTCGGGCTGCGGCGGCCGTAGGGGCTCGGATCAAGGCAGGCTCCAGCCGGACGTGATCCGGCGCTCGTTGCCCTGCTCGTCAACGCTGCTGACTCCCGTGGCCTCATGAAGACGCGCCGGCTGGCCGTTGTATCGTAGGGCAGTCCAGGGAGGAAGGACCCGATGAAGCGAGTGGTGGGCGTCGTGGCGATGTCGTTGACCGTGTGGCTGGCGGTGGCGGGCGTAGCCGGCGCGGCGGTCAACACAGATCCACCGGCCGCACCCGTGAAGTTGATCTTCGTCCACCATTCCACCGGAGAAGCCTGGCTCGCCGACGACCACGGCAGCCTCGGCCTCGCGCTGCGCGACAACCACTACTTCGTGAGCGATACCAACTACGGCTGGGGCCCGAACGGCATCGGCGACCACACCGACATCGGCGACTGGTGGTCCTGGTTCCGCGGACCGAGCTCGCCTGCGTACTTGGCCGCCCTCTACGCCGAGAGCGGGCAGCACTGCGGCTACTCCCGCCTCGCCGCCGACCCGGGCGGACCCAACGAGATCGTCATGTTCAAGAGCTGCTTCCCCAACTCGCAACTCAGCGGGCCGTCCTCTCCCGTGCCGGCCATCGGCGCCAATCCCCTCAAGGGCCAGGCCTGCGGTGGCTCCGACTTCACCGTGGCCAATGCGAAGGGCATCTACGACGATCTGTTGCCCTACTTCGCCGCCCACCAGGAGAAGCTGTTCGTGGCGATCGTGGCGCCGCCGGTGGCCTCCCCCGACACGCCCGGCGGCCGGGCCATGGCGGACTGGATGGTGGACCACTGGCTGCAGGACGCCCACTACGCCCACCACAACGTCTTCGTGTTCGACTACTACGACGTGCTCTCGAGCAAGACCGGCGCTGGGGAGAACGATCTTGGCCTCGATACCGGCAACCACCACCGCGTGTGGAACGGCGCCGTCCAGCACAAGACCGACGACGGCGCCGACCATAGCGCCTACCCGAGCGCCGGCGGCGACAGCCATCCCGATCGCGCCGGCGACCTCAAGGCTACCGCGGAGTTCGTGCCGCTCCTCAACGTCGCCTACAACGAGTGGCGGGGCAACGGCGGGGGCGACACCACCGGCCCGCGCACGTATGCCACCCGCTCCACGAGGGTGCGCAAGGGCAAGATCGCGACGCTGTACTTCCGCGTCACTGACGACAAGAGCACCGGTGCGACCGTGGTGATCCGCATCAAGAAGCGGTCCGGGGCCACCAAGAAGACGCTCGTGCTGGGCCTCAAGGGCACCGGCGTCGAGCGCCGCGCGCGCTTCAGGTGCAAGCTCGCGCGCGGCACCTACCGATACTGGGTCGACGCCCGCGACATGGCCGGCAATCCGGCGCAGACGCCGTTGGGGAACAACAGGCTGACGGTCAGGTAGGAGCGACGGGCCCGGATCGAGTCGCGGTCGTCCCAAGGGGCCGGCTCGGGTCGTCGCGGCTCAGTGGGTGGACGCGGAAGGGGCGCCCCTGAGGGCGCCCCGCAAAAGAGACCGTCGGAGAGAGTCAGCTTTCGGCAACTTCTCGAGCGTTGATCAGAGTGTGCCCGATCCCCGTCCCGGCCAACCATGCGCCATTGTTCCCCCGCTGTCGCTCCGGCGCCGCCACCGCTCCGGCGTCGCGACCGCTCCGGTGCGGTCGCCGCAGCCGACGCTCCGGCGTCGTCGCCCTTCGCGAGCGCGGCACGGTGGTAGAGTCACGCCGAAAGCCCAGCGGGGTTTGCGGAGGCGGATGAGGAGTCGGCCGGGAGGTCGCGTGGAGCGCGGAGCAACGGGTCACAGCGGACGTCGGCCTCTGGTCGTCCTCGCCCTCGTCGGGCTGCTGGCCGCCGGATTGGCCGGCCTGTGGGCCGGCCCCGCGGCGGCCAAGTCGTTCTCGATCACGAACGTCGCCATCGACGCGACAGTGCAACCCAACGGCGATGTCGTCGTCCACGAGTCGCGGACGCTGGACTTCTCAGGCGGCTTCCACTACGTCTTCTGGGACTACAGCGCGAAGGGCTCGGACGGCATCAAGGTCACCGGCGCATCCGGGCCGACTGGGGCGTCCGGCGCACAGATCCCCTACTCGGTGGGCACCGGCGCGGTCTCGGGCGTCGCCGGCGCCCCCGGCACATACGACGTCCAGGACACCAGCGCCGGCGTCCGCGTCCAGCTCAACTTCGAGCTCGCGGACACGAGCGCGACCTTCGGCGTCGACTACACGGCGCTCGGCGCCGCCAAGCGCTGGCGGGACACGGCGGAGCTGTATTGGCAGTTCGTCGGCGCCGAGACGGCGGTGCCCTCCGACCACGTGCGCATCACCGTGCACCTTCCGCAGGGTGTGCAGAAGAGCGAGGTCCGGGCCTGGACACACGGCCCCCTGTGGGGGAACGTGGTCATCGAGCCGGACGCGAGTGTCGTCAGCACGGTGTCACCGCTCCCGGCGTACACGTTCGTCGAGTCCCGCATCCTGTTCCCGGCATCGGCACTGCCGCAGGCGAAGCGGCATTCGTCGGCGCGGCTGGCCCTGGTGCTCGCCCAGGAGAAGGAGCTCGCCGACAAGGCCAATCGCGAGCGCTGGGTCGCGCGCGCCAAGGTCGCGTTCTGGGTGCTCGTCGGCGTCGGCATCCCTCTGGCGGCGCTGATCCTCGTGATCGTCCTCTACGTCCGCTTCGGCCGTGAGCCCAAGCCCAAGTTCAGCGCGCCGTACCTGCGCGACATCCCCGAGCCTTCCCTGCCGCCCGCGCTGGTGGGCTTCATCTGGCGCATGGGCACGGTGGGCCGCGAGGACGCGACGGCCACTCTGCTGGACCTCATCAACCGCGGCGTCATCGACATCGAGCGCGTGGAGTGGGAGGAGAAGCACCTGCTGGGCGGCAGTTCGGACAAGGTCAGCTACAAGCTCACGCTGCACGAGGAGAAGCTGGACGACCTGCTGCCCTACGAGCACCATCTCGTGAACTTCCTGTTCACGGAGATCGCCGGCGGCTGGAGCTTCGTGATCGCCGACCTCAAGGACCTCGCCAAAGCCAAGCGCACCGAGTTCGCGGCCGGCTACAAGGAGTTCACCGACATGGTCGGCGACGAAGGGACGCAGCGGGACTACCTCGACGCCAAGGCCGACCGCATGGCGTTCACCGGGGCGGCCTTCGGCTTCATCGCCGCGGTCGCGGCGGGCGTCGCCGGCGTCTTCGGCCGCTTCTACTGGGCGCTCATCGGTCTGCCTGTCGGCATCGTGCTGATCTTCGTGTCGCGCTCCATCAAGCGACGCTCCGTCGAGGCGGCCGAGCTGTACGCCCAGTACCAGGCGCTGCGCCGCTACATGAAGGACTTCGGCCGCATGGACGAGAAGCCGCCGGACTCCGTCGTGCTCTGGCAGCAGTTCCTCGTCTATGCCGTGGTCTTCGACATGGCCGACCAGGTGATCAAGGCGATGCAGGTCAAGGTGCCCGAGGTGATGCAGGATCCGGCCTTCCGCACGATGACGTTCATGATGATCGCGCAGCCGGGCATGGGGCCCTCACCCTTCAGCGCGATGGACCAGAGCTTCGGGCAAGCCGTCGCCGTGGCGACGTCGAACTCGTCGTCCGGCGCGGGCGGAGGGGGCGGCTTCTCCGGCGGCGGCGGAGGCGGCGGCGGAGGCGGCGGGTTCGGCGCCGGCTGACGCCGGCGTCCATCCCGCCCCAGCGCCGCCGCGCCGCACCAGCGATGTCCGTCAACGTCTTCTTCTCGCTGCTCGTCGGGGTGATCCTCGTGGTGCCCGGCGTCCTCGGCATCTTCGGCGCGCTGCCCAAGAACGACTGGGTCGGCATCCGCATGAACGTGGTGATGCGCAACGAGGAGACGTGGGATGCCGCGCACCGGGCCGGGGGCCCCTGGCTGGTAGCCGCCGGCGTGGTGGCCTTCATCACCAGCTTCGTGGTCCTCTTTGCGCACCCTGGCCCCGGCGGTGTGACGACGATCGAGGCCGTCGGCATGGTCTCGGCGTTCCTGCTCGCCGGAGTCGGCGCCTGGGTAGGGCAGGCGGCGGCGAAACGCGTCGAGTAGGTCCGCCACCGCATCCGCCGACGCACATCCACCGCCGCACGGTGGGTTTGCACTGTGCGTGTATGGTTTACCCCCCTTCGCGCGTGGGAAGGACATGGCCGAAAGCGAGCGATCCCCAGGGCTCCGGAAGGCTTCGGGGTGTGTCAAGGAGGGCATCATGGCACGGCCTGTACCCACGACGTTCATCGACAAGATCCATCGTGTCCAGCGAGCGGTGGACACGGCCAGGAGCGCCGACCGGCGCCACTTCGACTTCGGCGGCCAGGTGGCGCCCGGCGTGCGCCTCGTGGTGACCGAGGCCGGCGACACGCCGCTGGCGCTGTCGCTGTGGACGCTGCCGCAGGACATCGCCGAGATCTGCAGCGACGCCTCGGTGCCGGCGACCGCCGCGCTGCTCGCCATCGACGGCCCCCAGGCCCGCGAGGCGACGTCCGCGGGCCACACCGTCGATCTCAGCCAGTTCTCGCGCAGCCAGTCCAACCCGGATCTCTACTACGCGCTCTTCGACCACGTGAGCGAGCGCCAAGTCCACACCGTCCTGCACCGGCTCGTGCCTTCGCTCGAGTCGCACCGCGCCGCCGCCTGAGTGCGGCCCGGCGCGCAGACGCAGCGGTCGACCTGCCTTCCGGCAGCCCGGCGGCCGCGCCCCGCGAGAGCGGGCGCGCGGCCGCGGCGCATCCGCCGCACGGCGGGTCGCGCCACAGTTTCTCGCCACGACGGCGCAGCCGTTCCCGGCGCCGTTTGCGCTGGTACCATAGATGTCCGTTTCGCAGCGACCCCGTGAGACCGGCGGCGTTCACCCGCCACACCGACCAGGAGGAGAAGACCAAGATGGCCGAGCCTTTCAAGAACACCCCGCCCGCCCCCGAGAACAAGGGTGAGATGACGCGCCCAGAACATCGCCGCCGCACTTGCCGGCGAGAGCCAAGCCTCGCAGAAGTACCTCGCCTTCGCCGACGTGGCCGACGCCGAGGGCTACCCGAACGTGGCGCGTCTCTTCCGCGCCGTGGCCTACGCCGAGAGCACGCATGCCCGCAACCACCTGAGCGTGCTCGGCGGCATCGGCACGACGACCGAGAACCTCAAGGCGGCGTGGGGCGGCGAGACGTTCGAGATCACCGAGATGTACCCCGCCTACGATTCGGTGGCCAAGCTGCAGGAGAACAAGAGCGCGCAGACCAGCATCCGCTACGCCCTTACCGCCGAGAAGGACCACCAGGGCATCTACGACTCCACGCTCAAGGGCGTCGAGGGCAAGAGCGACTTGGGCGCCGAGCGCGTGCGCGTCTGCCCGATCTGCGGTCACACCGTCATCGGCGACGCCCCCGACGAGTGCCCTGTGTGCGGCACCGCCGGCTCGTACTTCAAGGAGTTCTGATGGACGACGCTGTCATGAAGCGCCTTCCCAGGCCGGAGGACCTCAATCCGATGACGGAAGAGAGCCTCAAAGCCGCCTTCGCCGGGGAGAGCCAGGCGGCCGAGAAGTACATGGTCTTCGCCGAACAGGCCGAGGACGAGGGCTACCCGCATGTGGCCAAGCTGTTCCGCGCCATCTCGTTCGCCGAGACCCGCCACGCCCGCAACCACTTCCGCGTGATGGGCGGCATCGGCGCGACCGCCGACAACCTCCTCACCGCGTTCGGCGGCGAGAGCTTCGAGGTCGACGAGATGTACCCGGCCTACAACGAGATCGCCACGCTCCAGGCCAATCACCAGGCCATGAAGAGCATCAAGTTCGCCCTCAAGAGCGAGGTCGACCACAAGGGCATGTACTCCGAGGCGCGCCAGCAGGTGCTCGCCGGCAAGGACATCGTCGACCAGCCGGTGAGCGTATGCTTGGTCTGCGGGCACACCGTGATCGGCGGCGTGCCGGACAAGTGCCCCTACTGCGCCGCCCCCAAGGAGCAGTACAAGACGTTCTGACGTTTTCGAAGAGGCGTGGCGCGCCCCGCCGCAAGGCGGCCGGCGCGCCCGCCATATGTGGGCCGGTCCGATGGGGCCGGGTGGCCCTGCGCCGCCCGGCCCCATCGCCGTGGGGCGGCGTGACGTCCACACGCGCAGCGGTGACGTTCGGGGACCGTTGGGGAAGACTTCCGTGCACGTGCAACTACCTGGGTGCACATCCTTCGACTGGAGGCACGCCCCATGACATCACGCAGACTCGCCCGGCGACCGATCATCGTGGCCGCGGCTGCGGCGGTCGCCGTCCTCGTCCTCGCTGCCTGTGGCAGCTCGGCGAGCAGCAGCACATCGAGCGCCGGAGGTACGGCCGGCGGTCCGGCCGCGTCCGTCACCATCCAGAACTTCGCCTTCACCCCACAGACGCTCACGGTGAAGGCGGGCACGACCGTCACCTGGACCAATAGCGACTCGGCTCCGCACACCGTGACCTCGGCCGACGGGATCTCCACGAGCGCCAACACGACGAGCCTGTTCAACGGTTCCGTGAACCCCGGACAGACCTTCAGCTACACGTTCACGAAGGCGGGCACCTACTACTACCTGTGCACCATCCACCGGAGCCAGGCCGGGATGCACGGCGAGATCATCGTGCAGTAGGCCCTGGGGCTGCTTCGACGGCGCGGGCGGCAGGGGCGGCGCAGCCGCCTTTCAGCCACCCGCGCCGGCGGAAGCCGAGGCGCTGGGCACGGGTGAGGCGGTCAGGGCGGCGGGGTCGTAGCCGGCCGCGTACTTCACTCCGAGCTTGCTGCTCTGCGCCGGCCAGCCACGCCGTCCACAGCTTCGATTTCGCTTGCGAGAGCAGCGTCTTGCGGATGGTGGCCTTGGCCTTCGCGAACGTCGCCGTCTTCTTCGTCTTGCGCAGCTTCGCCTTATGGGCTTGCCAATAGGCCTGGATCTGCGCGGCGCTCACCGTGGCGCTGGCGGTGACCTTGGAGGCGGCGAGCTGGCTGAGGCGCTGGATCTTGATCGATTTCTTGAGCAGTGCCATCGTCATGCCGCTGCTCTTGAGGAGAGAAAGCAGCTTGGCCTTGCCGCCGTAGGTCTTCTCGTACTGCGCGACCTGCGTGGCGACTTCCGCGTCGGTGACCGAGACGCCGAGCGACTTGGCGCTCTGGGCGACGACCTGCGCCTGCACGAGGTAGGCGACGATCTGCGCCTTGTAGGCCTTGTAGGTCGCGGAGTTCGCGGCCGGGAAGGTGACGCCCTGGCTCTTGAACTGGGCCTTGGCCTCGGCCATCAGCTCGGCGAACTCAGCCTTGCTGATCCCGGTGCTCCCCACGGTGGCGACGGAGTCGCTCGCGACGCCTGCGCCGCATCCGGCGGATGCGACGGACGCCGGCGACAAGTCCCAGAAGCGCCAGGGAGACGAACACGATTGCTGCGATGCGCTTCATGGAGTCCCTCTCGTCGGATGGTCCGTGGCGGCCGCTCCCACCCTACTGGCGTCGCCTGTGCAGA
The DNA here is from genome assembly GCA_963829205.1 of uncultured Thermoleophilia bacterium. Taxonomy (GTDB): domain Bacteria; phylum Actinomycetota; class Thermoleophilia; order UBA2241; family UBA2241; genus CAIXSE01. Next base: position 676,271 of record CAWHHT010000012.1, on the reverse strand, counting down.
CCCTGAAGGTCCGCTGAGCGACGCCTGAGAGGCATGGGGCCGGCTCGGTGGGTCTGGCGCCGCCGGCAGGGGACGGCGCGGCGCTGGGTCTCAGCTTCCCCTCAGCGCCGCCACAGCGCCGGCCAAGGTGGACGGGACAGACTTGCGGCGGACTCTCGGCCGGCCGCACCCGTCGAGGAGGCGCTCAGCGATGCTCATCAACTACGAAGTCCCGCAGCCGGGACTCGTCGTGCTCAACGTCCGCGGCGAGGTCGACATCTACAGCGCCCCGGCGTTCAAAGAGGCGCTCTACGGGTGTCTCGAGCTCCACCCGCGCCGGATCCTCGTCGACATGGGCGGCTCGACCTTCATCGACTCGACCGGCTTGGGCGTGCTCCTGAGCGCGCGCAAGCACGCCCGTGATTGCCGCCTCGCCGTTGTCTGCGGCAGCGGCGATCTCGAGCGCGTCTTCACCATCCTGGGTCTGGAGCGCGTCCTCGATCTCTACGCGACCAGGGCCGACGCCGCCGACGCCCTGGCTCTCGAGTCGCCCGTCTCCTGAGCTTTGATAGACTCGGAACGCACACCAAGCGGGCCGGGTCCGCCCGGCCAGGAGGTCCCGACGTGGGGTACAAGTTCGGAGTCGGCCGCGAGGCGCCGGTCTTCATCGCCAGCGCCGTCGACGGCAGCGAGATCAACCTCAAGCAGTACCGCGGAGACTGGTACGCGGTGCTGGCGTTCCTGCCCACGCAGTCGGCGTCCGCCGAGACCGCGCTCGCGCAGCTGAGCGCCGCCGCCGACAACCTCTGGGGCATGCGCGGCCAGCTTCTCGGCATCTGCGACGCTTCGCGCGACGAGTGCGGCGCGCTGGCCGGCAAGGTCGCCGACCTCGCCTTCCCGCTGCTGCCGGACGACGGCACGATCGCCCAGGCCTACGGCGCGCTCAAGGCGAACGGCGAGGTCCGGCCGATGGCGTTCATCGTCGACCGGGCCGGCAAGATCGTGTGGACGGCGGAGGGCGACAGCGCCCTCAAGCCGGCGTCGCTGATGGCGGCTTTCCGCGAGGTCGCGCGCTGACCTTTCCCCGCTTCCGTTCCATCCGGGGCTCCACGGGGAAAAGAGGAGGGGCACGACCCGAAAAGGAGCACCCTTCATGATCGTCGGCCAGACAATGTTCAGCGTGACCAAGGGCACCGAGCACCGAGCGGAGGCAGCTCTGCAGGAGCTCGCCGGCCACGTTGGTCACGCTTCCGGCAACACCGGTCATCGCGTCCTGCGCTCGTTCGGCATGTCGCCGCTCGCGAGCGCTCTGCACGACGAGGGCCGCGAGTCCGTCCTCGGCGACGTGCACTTCGTCTTCGAGACCCAGTGGGAGTCGCTCGACGCGCACGACGAGTTCTACTCCAGCGACCTCGTGCAGCGCATCTACGGCACCCTGCACTCGATCCTCACGAGCGGCCCGTTCGAGGTCCTGTACGACAGCCTCGTCGAGCAGCCGCAGCGCGACGGTGTGGCCATTTAGGAGTGGCGCCGGTGGCGCGGCCGCTCCCGCGAGGGTCGCCACCATCGACGTCAGAGAGGCCTTCACTCGCCAGAAGCGTGGCGCCAAGCTCGTGGACGTACGCTCGACCGCCGAGTTCCGCGGCTCTCACCCCAAGGGAGCCCGCAACGTGCCGCCGGCTGCCATCAAGGGCGATCAGACGGGTCTGGGCCGCGACGACGAGCTGCTCGTCATCTGCCTGAGCGGCCATCGCAGCCCCCGGCAGGCCAAGCACCTCGCCGCCATGGGCTTCACCAATGTGACCAACGTCCATGGCGGTCTGGTGGCCTGGAAGAAGGCGGGGCTGCCCCTTACGAAGTAGGGGCGCCGCGCGACGTGGTGTCCGCGGCGCCGGCCGGTACGTGGGCGCGCCACGCGCGCCCGCTCAGACGCGTCAGCCACCGCCGGCGGCGATGTGGACCTCACCGTCCTCCTCCACGATCACGGGGACGATCATCGTACCGAAGGTCAGTTCGGCGAGCTGCTCCTCAGCCCCGGGCGTGGTGGTGACGTCGATCTCTGCGTATTGCACGCCTCTCGCGACCAGGTCGTTGCGCGCGGCCGTGCAATACGGGCAACCGGGCTTGGTGTAGAGCGTGACGGGCACCGTCTCTCCTCGTGTGGCGGACCAGAAGACCCTGATCCACTACTCTATCCCCCGGCGACGCCTTCGCGGACGGCCTTCGCGTTCTTCGCGTTCACCGCGTCCCGCGCCTTGAGCCAATCCGCCCTGGCTCGTGCGGAGCCTCAGCGCCTGAAGAGGCGCAGCCCGTTGGCCGTGACGAGCAGCGACGTGCCCATGTCGGCGAACACCGCCAGCCAGAGCGTGACGAGGCCGAGGGGCGCCAGCACCAGGAAGAGCGCCTTGACGACGATGCTGAAGACGATGTTCTGCCAGATCACGCGAGTGGTACGGCGTGCGAGCCGGATCGTGTCTGGGACCGCGCCGAGATCGTCGCCCATCAGGGCGATATCGGCCGTCTCCAGGGCTGCGTCGGTGCCGGCCGCGCCCATGGCGATGCCAAGGCCGGCCGCCGCGAGCGCCGGTGCGTCGTTGACGCCGTCGCCGACCATCGCCACCGCGTCGCGGTCGTCGCGAAGACCGCCGACGGCGGAGACCTTGTCGGCGGGCAGCAGGCCGGCGCGCACGTCGTCGATGCCGGCCTCGGCCGCTATCGCGGCTGCGGTCTCCGGGTTGTCGCCGGTGAGCATCGTCACGCTCTCGACGCCGAGCCGGCGGAGGTCCGCGACGGCCGCCGCCGCGCCGGGGCGCAGCGGGTCGCTGACGGCGATGACGCCGAGAGGCCCGCTCTCGTCACCGACCACGACCGCCGTCTTGCCCTCGCCCTCGAGGCGCGAGACCGCGGCCACGAGCGCGGCATCCTCGGCGTGGGCGCCGAGCAGCGCGGGCCGCCCCACGAAGGTGAGGCGGCCGTCCACCTCGGCGCGCACGCCGCGGCCGGGCAGCGCGCGGAAGCGCTCGACGCGCGGTGCGGGACTGCACGCGCTCTCGGCGTCATCCTCGCATCCGCAGGCGCACGCGACCTCCGGCTGCACCGGCGCTCTCACGGGCGCGCCGCGATGCTCGTGCTCATGAGCGTCACTGTCGTGCTCGTGTTCGTGAGCGTCACCGTCGTGCCGGTGCTCGAGCGCTTGTCCGGCACCATCGTCGTGCCCGCCCCATGCGCCGGATGCGCTCTCACAGGCGGCGTCCTCGCAGCAGCCGCACTCAGCGGGCGCGACGCTCGCAACGCTTGGCACGGCCCCCGCGCGCTCCGCGATCGCCCGCGCCAGCGGATGCTCGCTGAGCCGCTCGACCGCCGCGGCGACGGCGAGCACCCGGTCGGCCGGGATGCCGTTCAGCGCCACGACGTCCGTCACCTTGGGGCGACCCACGGTGAGGGTGCCGGTCTTGTCGAAGGCGATCGCGCGTATCCCCGCGGCGCGCTCGAGATAGGCGCCGCCCTTGATCAGCACTCCGTTGCGCGTGCTGCGAGCGAGCGCGGCGAGGATGCTCACCGGCGTGGAGATCACGAGGGCGCACGGGCAGCTGATGATGAGCAGCGCCAAGCCGCGGTAGAACCAGGTGTCGAAGGAGGCGCCGAGCAGCGGCGGGACGAAGGCGACGGCCGCGGCCAGCGCGACGACCACCGGCGTGTAGCGCGCCGCGAACCGGTCGACGATCGTCTCCGCCGGCGCGCGCCTCGCTTGAGCCTCCTCCACGAGGTGGACGATCTTGGCGATGGTGTTGTCGGCGGCGCCGCTCGTGGCGCGCAGGCGGAGCGTCCCGCCCTCGATGATCGAGCCGGCGAAGACCTGGTCTCCGGGCGCCTTCGCCACCGGCCGGGACTCGCCGGTCACGGGCGCCTGATCCGCCGCGGCGTAGCCGTCGAGGACGATTCCGTCGACGGCGGCGCGCTCCCCCGGCCGCACGAGCACGACGTCGCCGGCGACGATCTCGCCGAGCGGAAGGGTGACCTCCCGGCCTTCGCGCACGGTCACGGCCTCGGGCGGCGTGAGTGACATCAGGCCGGTGATGGCGCGGCGCGTGCGCTCCAGCGTCGCGACCTGCAGCAGGGTGCCGAGTCCGAAGAGGAAGACGACGAGGCCGGCCTCCGACCACTGCCCGATGGCGGCGGCGCCGATCGCCGCGAGGGTCATGAGGACGTTCATGTCGACCTGGCGCGCGCGCAGGCTGAAAGCGGCGGCGCGCGCCACGTAGAAGCCTCCCGACACCATCGCGGCGGCGAACAGCCAGGGAGAGGCGGCCGGCGCCAGGGCCTCGGCGGCGAAGCCCCCGAGCACGAAGACGCCGGACAGCATCGTCAGCAACGCGCGCGGCTCGCGCAGCCAGAAGCTGCGACGCGCGCGCGCCGGGACGGCCGGCGCTCCGGCCGCCTCACCTGCGGCAGCGCCGGGCCCCGGCCGCCGCGACCCTGGCCGCGTCCGCCTCGGCGCGGCGCTCGACGGTGTCGTAGCCGAGCCGCCGGACGGCACGGTAGACGCCGCTCAGGTCGTTCTCTGCGGGGTCGATCGCCACCGCCAGCGTCGCGGCGCCGAAGTTGACGTCGGCGGTGCGCACGCCGCGCTCCTTGCGGAGGGCGCCCTGCAACTTGAGGGCGCAGTCGGCGCAGTCCATCCCGGTGACGTGGAGCATGCGGTGCTGCACGCCGTCCTCGCCGGGCAGCGGGACGAGCAGGTCGAGCTCCCCGTGCGCGTGCACGGCGAGCGGGCAGTGGTCGGCGCAGTGCGCCTGGGCGCCGGCGCGGCGCGCGTACGTGCGCAGCTCGCCGGCGTCCAGCACGTTTTCGTCGAAGTGGACGTTGAGCAGGCCGCGCGGCACGTCCGCCTCGACGTCGTGCACGCCGTCGAGGCGGCCAAGCTCGCGGCCGACCTCCTCCACGCAGCGCCCGCACTCGGCTTCGCGCGGCAGGAGCATCGCCAGCTCGAGGGTGTGCTCGGTCACACCGTCTCTCCCGCCCCGGCGACCGCTCCTTCCGCCCCCTCGCCTTCGCCGGTCGCCCCGGCGTCGATGACCGCTGCGCTCCTCTCCGGACCGTGCAGCACGTGCTCGCGGGTGATGTCGAGGAGGACGCGGATGTGGGCGTCGTCGGGGGAGTAGAAGACCATCTTGCCGTCGCGGCGGGCGCGCACGAGGCCGTTGCTGCGCAGCACGCGCAGGTGGTGGCTCACGTTGCTCTCGCTCATGTCGACAGTGGCCGCAAGGTCGCAGACGCAGAGCTCGCCGGCTTCGATGATCGCCGCGACGAGGCGGCAGCGGCTCGGGTCGGCGAGGACCTTGAAGACGGCCGCCATCTGCTCCGTCTCGGCGGCCGTCACCAGCCGCGCACGCACGGCGCGTACCCGCTCCGGATCGACGACGAGGACGTCACAGTGATCGAGGGCGTCCTCGTCGTCCTTGCCGCAGATGACTTCGTCCGGCACGGAAGCTCCCATCTTCTGAACATATGAACGGACGTCCAGATGATACCCTGCCACTCATCGTCCGGCAACCGTTGCCCGTCGGCTACCGACAGCGCTCCTCTCTGGTTAGGTCCCGCCCACGGCGTCGTCTAAGCTTGAGCCCATGCAGACCATCCTCAACGACGTCATCAACTGGTGCACCAACGTCATCGCCGTGTTCGGCCTGCCGGGGATCTTCGTACTCATGTTCCTCGAGAGCGCCTGCATCCCCATCCCAGCCGAGACGACGATGATGTTCGCCGGCTTCGCCGTGAGCCAGGGCAAGATGGGGCTGGCCGCCGCCATCGTGGCGGGAGTGGCGGGCAACGTCGCGGGCGCCTGGCTCGTCTACTACGTCGGCCTCTACGGGGGGCGCCCGTTCATCGACCGCTACGGCAAGTACGTCTTCCTCAAGCACGAACACATCGAGCTCACCGAGCGCTGGTTCGCGCGGTACGGAGCGATCGCCGTGTTCTTCTGCCGCATCATCCCCGGCGTCAGGAGCTTCGTGTCGCTGCCCGCCGGGGTCGCGCGCATGGCGATGTGGAAGTTCACGCTCTACACGGCCCTGGGCTGCATCCCGTTCGTCGCCGTCCTCACCTGGCTCGGCGTCAAAGTCGGCGCCAACTGGCAGCGGTACGAACAGCAGTTCAAGTGGCTCGACTACGCGGTGGCGGCCGTGATCGTGGCGCTCGTCGTCTGGGTCGTGGTGCGCCGCCTGCGGCGGCGCACGGCCTAGACCGCACGAGGCTTGGTCGGATGAAGCGCTTCGCCCGTGACGCGAGCTCGACACCGGTCCAATGGACTTCAGTCGGACCCACGGATGAGGCGGCAGGCGACCGGCCGCCCGTGGCGAACGAGTAGCCGAACAGTCTTCCCGAGTGCACGGCAAACTCCACCGGAGGTTCCATGAGTCTGGCCGGATCGCTTCGCGCCGCCGTCGCCCAGTTCGGCGGCGCCCGCTACGACGACGACGAGTACGACGACGGCTACGAGACCGGCGAGTACGAGGAACCCATGAACTCGCCGCCGGCGCGGGACGCGAGGCCGCTCGCCCTCATCCGGCCGCGGCCTGTGATGTTCGCACTCGTCGCGCCACAGGACTTCGACGACGCCCAGCAGATCGCCGACCATCTGCGCGACGGCGATCCGGTCATCGTCGATCTCCAGTTCTGCGACGTCGGGCTTCGCAAGCGCCTCACCGACTTCTTCAGCGGCCTCTCCTACGCCATCGAGGGCAGTGTGGAGTCCATCGGTGAGCAGGTGGTGCTGCTGGCGCCGCCCGCGGTCGAACTGACACCCGGGACGGGCGACGGGCAGCGCCGGCGGCGGTTTCTGAACCAGGCGTAGACCCTGCGTCACCGCGGCCGTCGGCGCCGGGACGTGGCGCCGCCTCCGCGGCAGAGAAGAAGAGGACGGCGCCCGCGGGGAGGTGAGGTCTTCGCGGGGTTCTCACGGGCGCCGCCCTGTGAAGGCCTACGTCCCGCTGGGCCGCTGCGAGAGCGTAGCCTTGAGTTGGAGAGTGGAGCCGTCGCGCAGCACCGTCACGGTGACCGTGTCGCCCGGCTTGTGCTGCAGGATCGCGGCCGCGAGGTCGTCGGCGCTCGTGACGGTCGTGCCGTCGATCGCCTCGATCACGTCGCCGCCCGTCACGTAGGTCTGGCCCTGGATCACGGTCTGCTGGCTGCCGCCCTTGATCCCGGCCTTGGCCGCCGGGCTCCCGCTGGCCACATCGGCCACCAGCACGCCTTGGCTCACGTTCACGCCGATCGCTTTGGCGATGTCGGCGCTGAGGGTCTGACCGGAGACACCGAGGTAGGCGTAGCTCACGGTGCCGTCCGTCTTGAGCTGCGCCATCACCTTCGCGGCGGTGTCGATGGGCACGGCGAAGCCGAGGCCCTGGTTACCGCCCGACTGGGAGGCGATCTGCTCGTTGATCCCGATCACCTTGCCGGACGAGTCGATGAGCGGGCCGCCGGAGTTGCCCTCGTTGATGGCGGCGTCGGTCTGGATGCCGTCGGGGATCACGGAGCCGTTGGGGGACTGCAGGTTGCGGTTGGTGGCCGAGACGATCCCCGAGGTCACCGAGAAGTCGTAGCCGAGCGGGTTGCCGATGGCGACGACGGCCTCGCCGGCCTGGACCTTGGACGAGTCGCCGAGCTGCAGGACGACGAGCTTGGGCGCCTTGGCGGGGTCGACCTTGAGCAGCGCCACGTCACTGGTCTCGTCGATGCCGGCGATGGCCGCCTTGACGCGCGTGGTGGATGAGCCGGTGCCCTTGAAGACCACCGTGACCGAGCTAGCCTTGACGCCGTTGTCGTAGACCACGTGGGCGTTGGTGAGGATGTAGCCCTGGGAGGAGACGACGAAGCCGGAGCCGAGGGCCTGCGCCGTGGACGCCGCCGGACCGTAGGGCGAGGACGACGACTGGTCGAAGGTCGAGAGCACTTCGACGACGCCGGCCGAGTCCTGCTTGTAGATCTGCTCGGCCGTCAGCGTTCCCGTCGTGAGCGCGGCGGTCTCGGTCGTGGCCGACGATGACGACGTCTGCTTGATCACCTTGGTCTCGACCGTCTTGACCGGGAGGATGCCGGTCACGGTGAGGAGGACGACGAGCAGCACAGCGACGGCGGCGCCGCTCGCAAACGTGAGCAACGAGGCTGGGATCTTGCGCATCAGCGTCTCCCGGTGCGATGGGGCGGGACGTCATGGTTGTACCGCCCCACCACTTGGACGCCGCTGAATGGGACCTGAGAGCCGGCTGAGAATCGTGCGCGGGACGGCGGCGCATGCGACTTCGCGCTGGTGGGGTAGAGTCCAGCCGTGGTCAAGGATGTCGGCATGACGTGCGCGGCGCCCGCAGGCGGCGGGGCGCGCGGCTTCGCCCGCGACCTGTTCTCGCGCGAGCTGCTGCGCTACTTGGGCCCAGGCTTCATCGTCACGATCGGCTTCATCGACCCGGGGAACTGGGCGACCAACATGGCCGCGGGCAGCCAGTTCGGTTACCAGCTCCTGTGGGTGATCACGCTGAGCACGCTGATGCTCATCTTCCTGCAGCATGTGGCGGCCCGCCTGGGCATCGTCACGGGCCGCTCCCTTGCCGTCAACGTGCGCAGCCACTTCTCGCGGCCGCTCGTGTGGCTGTTCGGCGTGAGCATGATCCCGGCTCTGGTGGCGACCAGCCTCGCGGAGATCCTCGGCGGCGCGCTCGGCTTCCAGATCCTCTTCCACATCCCGCTCTGGGCGGGGGCGCCGCTCAGCCTGCTGCTCGTGGTGCTGGCCATCCTCGGCCAGCGCTACGACCAGCTTGAGCGGCTCATCGTGGTCTTCCTCGCCTTCATCGCCATCGCGTACATCATCGAGCTCTTCATCGTGAAGCCCGACATGGCCGCAGCGGCTCCGCACTGGTTCATCCCGAGCCTGTCCGGCGCCAGCATCCTGATCGCCATGGGCATGCTCGGCGCCATCGTGATGCCGCACAACATCTACCTCCACTCCAACACGATCCAGTCGCGGGAATGGGACTTCGGCGGCGGCGACCAGGTGAAGCTGATGCGCTACGAGCTCGTGGACACGACGCTCTCGATGGGCATGGGCTGGCTCGTGAACTCGGCGATGATCCTGGTGGCCGCCGCCGTCTTCTTCCGCAACGGCGTGACCGTCTCGAGCATCCAGCAGGCGTCCGAGACGCTGCGGCCGCTGGCCGGCTCGCTGGCCCAGCTGATCTTCGGGGTGGCACTGCTGGTCGCCGGCCTCAGCTCGTCCATCACGTCGTCGCTGGCCACGGCGAACGTGGTGACCGGGTACCTCGGCAAGCCGGAGGACCCGCACAGCAGGGTCTACCGGCTCGGCCTGATCGTGCTCGCTCTGCCGGCGGTCGGGCTGATCATCGCCGGCCTCAACCCCTTCAGGGCGCTGATCCTCAGCCAGGTGGTGCTGAGCATCCAGCTGCCGCTCACGATCATCCCGCTGCTCGTGCTTTCGCGCCGTCGGACGGTGATGGGAGAGGAGCGGATGGGAACGCTGGCGATAGTGACGGGCTGGCTCGTCGCGGCGCTGATCGTCGGACTCAACGTGTTCCTGCTGTACCAGACCTTCTGGGGCGGCGGAGGAGGCATCTAGCGATGGGACTGTACGCGCGCATCCTGGTGACGCTCGACGGCAGTTCCGTCGACGACGCGCTCCTCGACGACATCGAGCGCCTCGCGGAGGCTCTGGGCTCCACGGTGATGCTCTTGCGCGTCGCCCACTACCACACGCGCGATTCGCGCGTCGCCGAGGAGGACGAAGCGCGCGCCGACCTGGAGCGCGCCGCGGCGCGGCTCGAGGGCCACGGGTTCGCCGTGGAGACCGTCCTCGGCCACGGCGAGCCGGACGCCGTGATCGTCGAGCAGGCCGCGGCGCTTGGCGCGGACCTGATCGCTATGGGTACGCACGGCCACGGCTGGCTCGAGCGCCAGGTGCTCGGCAGCGTCGCCGATCACGTGCGCCACCACAGCGACGTGCCGCTGCTGGTCGTCAAGAGCCGAGCCGAAGGCGGCTGACCCCCGGAATCCAGGCGACAGAACGCCGTGCCGAAGGTAGGATGCACACGGGGCAAGTCAGAGTCGCCGGCGGAGGAGTGGGGCATGGCCGATCAGTCGCGCTCGTGGTGGTCGCGGAACTGGAAACGGGTCGCGATCGTCGTGGGGGTCCTCGTCGTCCTGTTCATCGGGGGTTCGGCCGTGGCTGCGCGCTTCACGGAGAGCAACCGGTTCTGCGGGTCGGACTGCCACGAGATGTGGCCGTACCGCGACACATGGGCGATCTCCACGCACAAGACGACCGACTGCGTGCAGTGCCACATCCCGCCCGGGCCTTTCAACTTCGTGAAGACCAAGCTCGCCGCGTCGCGCGAGATCTGGGTGCACTACACCGGCCAGGTCAAGGCGCCGATCCTCGTCACGCGGCACATCCCCAACTCCGCCTGCGACCGCGGCGGCTGCCACACCTCGGCACAGACCAGTAAGACTCTCACCCTCGGCTCGCCGGCGCCGGTGACCTTCAAGCACGGCAGCCCTGGTCACACGAAACAGCTGTGCATCGCCTGCCACGCCTCTCTCGTGCACACAGGCGCGCCCGGCGTCACTGCGCCGCCGGCGAACTCGATGCCGTCATGCTTCCTGTGCCACAAGAACGGCACCTCCAACTGCAGCTACTGCCATACGGCGCCGCACGTCAATCGCGGCCCATGCCAGAACTGCCACAGCATGTTCGCCTGGGTGGGCGGCAAGAACTTCGCGCACCCGCAGCCGCTCACCGGCACGCACGCGACCCTGAACTGCACCCAGTGCCACACGCAGGGCACGGCGGTGAAACCAGACGGCTGCATCACCTGCCACGGCGACCATCACAACGGCCTCCCGCACTGCGTGGACTGCCACAAGATCACTGGCTGGATCCCCTCGACCTTCGTGCACCCGCAAGAGGGCGAGCATGTGCCCAAGGGCGAGGTCCCGCTCCCGTGCAACGCCTGCCATCTGCAGGGCTTCGGCCAGCCGGCGACCTGCCCCTGCCACGGCGGCAGCCCGCCGACTGGTGGCGGATGATCCCGCGCTGACAAGCCGAACACGACCGCGGACTCATTGGGGGCCGGGCGCCAGTGGCGCCCGGCCCCCGTTTTCGTCTCGCGCGTCGGGGCCCTATACTCCTCGACCGTGGACCGCCTCGTCCTCTTCGACATCGACTGCACGCTCATCGACGCCCACGGCGCCGGCGGCCGGGCCATCGTGGGCGCCGTCCGCGACGTGTACGGGGTCGAGGGCGAGCTCGGCGACTACACCTTTCACGGGCGCACTGACCCCGGCATCATCCGCGACCTCGCCGGGCTCTGGGGCGCCGGCGATCCGGAGGCGATCGTCGGTCGCTACGAGGGCGAGACGCAGCCACAGGTCGTCCACGATCTAGCCGAGCAGCTCGGCGCGCCGGACGACCTGATCGACGAGCTCACCGACGCATGCATCGAGCGCTACATCGAGTTGCTCGCAGCTGAAGTGGCCGAGGGTCACGTCGAGGTGCTCCCCGGCATCAAGGAGCTCGTGACGGCGCTTGCCGCGGACCGTCGCGCTGTGGTCGGGCTGCTCACCGGCAACGTCCTCGAGGGCGCGCGCATCAAGCTGCTGCCGACCGGGCTGTACTCGCTCTTCAAGGTCGGCGCGTTCGGCTCCGACTCACCGCGCCGGGCCGACCTGCCACCGGTGGCCGTGGCCCGCGCCGAGGAGCTCACGGGCCGGCACTTCGCAGGCAAGGAGATCGTGATCATCGGCGACACACCGGCCGACGTGGAGTGCGGCGCGGCGCTCGGCGTCAAGGCGATCGCCGTCGCCACAGGCCGGCACAGCGCCGCAGAGCTCGCCGCGCATGGGCCGGATCACGTCTTCGAAGACCTTGGCGACTGGCGCGCGGCCTACGAGGCGATCCTGGCGTAGGCGGACGGCGGGCCCCCCGGCGCCTCTCTCCTCGGGGCTCGCCTTCTCCGTGCTGTGCGCCCTCCCCTCTGCGAGCACTCCGCCCGCTTCGCGGCCACAGCCAGGGGATAGGCCGTCGTTCCCCCCTCGTGCGCCCCTGACAAGGAGCTCACGCCAATTCTCGGCCGCCACATCCGACCCTCATCGGTCGCACATACGCCTCGGTGATACTCATCGCCGGTACGCAGGGAGCGTGCCGAGTGGGCACCCACCGGAGGACGCGCCGAGATGCTCGAGGAACGACTTTCGCTCGGCCACATCGAGTGGCGGCTTGCCGCCACCGCCGAAGCTCGCCGCCGGGCGGCTGAGGCGGCGCGCACACGTCGCCGGCAGCGCTGGCTCGTGGCGGGCGCGTTCATCGCGGCCGTGATCGTCATGCTGATCCTGGCGGTGAGCGCCTACGCGATGCCAGAACCATATTCGCGCGCCTCACTCGCCGACGTCGATGGCCGCCTCGTCGGCAGTGCAGCGGTGACGGTGACGCGGGAGGACAACGCGACTGTGGCCAAGACGGCGAGCGACGCGGTCGTCGTGTCGTGGCGTCGAGGCCGCGCCTACGCCGACTCCACCGTCATGGATGATCGTCTCGAGTCGATCGCCGCCGCCACTCTCGACGACGTCAGCTTGTTCGGCGGCCGGATCACGGCGGCACGCGTGGACCTGCTCGCCAGCGCGAGCGCCACGCGCACGGCGCTTGCGAGCGGCACCGAGGAAAGCAGCATCGATGGCTTGGCCGTCGATGGAAGGCCGGTCGCGCTCGAGGACCTCCCGCTGACGATCGACGGACTCGGTACGCTCTCCGCTCTGGCAGACGACACGCGTCACGCCGGCCACGCCGTGGAGACGCGCCTCAGCGGTCTCCGCGTGGAGCTCTCCGCCGACTGGAACGACCTGCCGGCCGGTGCCGACATCGTCGTCGGCGAACTCGCTGTGAGCGCCGACACGGGCGTCGCTCGCGATCTCCTCCCGGTGGCAAAGCCGAGCGCCGCGCCCACGACGATTCCCAAAGCCAAGCCGACCACCTCAACCGGCGATGCGGCGGCTGGCGCCGGCGGCACCGCGGGCGGCTCCGGCGGATCGAGCGGCTCCGGTGGTTCGGGCGGCTCGTCCGGCACCTCCACCGCAGGAGGATCGGCCGGCAGCTACGACCCCAGCCCCATGCCGACCCCGGGTCCGGTCGATGCGAAAGGGCTTCTTCGGTTCACGGGCGCCGTCTTCCCCGTCAAGGGCAAGTACTGGTACAGCGACGACTTCGGCGTACTGATGGCGAGCGGCGAGCACCACACCGGCATCGACATCTTCGCGCTCAAGCGGACTCCTCTGGTCGCGGTCCAGAACGGCACCATCGAGGAGCTGCGCTGGCGGAGCCTGGGCGGCAACTCGCTGCACCTCGTCAATGAGGAGGGCGACTACTTCTACTACGCGCACCTCGATCACTATGGCGCCGGCATCACCAACGGCACGCGTGTGACAGCGGGCCAGGTGATCGGCTACGTGGGTAACACCGGCAACGCGCGCACCACGGCGCCGCACTGCCACTTCGAAGTCCATCCGGGCGGGGGCGGCCCCGTGAGCCCGTTCCCGTATCTCGAAGAGTGGCGCGGCGCAAAGCCGATCAAGCTCGCGCCCGCGGGTGCCGCTTCGTCGCCCGAGGCGTCCCCCTCGGGTGTGGCGACACTCTCGCCCGAACAGCGCGCGGGCCGCGACCCATCGCTTGCTCTTGGCTCGTCTGTGCAGCGCACCCGGGATGCTCGCCGCTCTGGGGCGGACGGGCAGATGACGCCGCTGGCCGCATCGCTGGGCGTGGGAGGCGGTCTCATCACGGCGCTCGTCGTCCGCCGCCGCAGGCCCGGCCCCGCCGAGTTCCTGCCGCTCGACACTCTTGCGAAGGCTCGATCCTCAGGCTCGGGATCCTGAGGCCGGCGCGGCGCCGTCAAGGGCCGCACATCTACCGTGTGGGCATCGCTTGCCGACAGACAGAGACGCATTTGCGAAAGGAGCACGCAGACCATGAGGAGACCACGTACACAGGTGGCGAGGCGCGCGGCCGTGCTGGCCGCGGTCCTCGCCGTCGTCCTGCTCGCGACCGCCGCGGTCGCGAACGCCAAGGCACCCAAGGGCCGCTGGTTGTCGGGCGACGTGCAGACGCACACGAACCTGACCGACGGCAACCAGTCCCAGGTGGAGGTCGACCACCAGGCCTTCGGCGTCTATGGCCTGGACTATCTCGCCAACGCCGAGCCCGGCGGCACCTCTGCCGCCGATCCGACCGCCGTGCCCTTCGTCACGCCGGTCGCGCGCTGGCTCACGCTCGCCGACTACTCGTTCCCCATCGTTCTGAGCGAGCGCGAGACCTACCCGGAGCGTGCCGTCATCCAGGGCCTGGAGTGGGACGCCCCCAACCACCAGCAGGTGAACGTGGGCATCGTCGGCGCCGGCAACGAGCCGTCCGGCATCAGCAACTTCGAGTACCGCTTCGACTCCAAAGACACCGACGTCAGCCGTGCCAATGAAGGCACCAAGGCGGTCACTCACACAGACACGTACACCTCGACGATCGCCGACACACCTGCCGGCGCCACGGAGGCGGGCACTACCGTCACTATCACGACCCTCACGCCTCACAACCTGCACGTCGGCGACAGCGTCACCGTCGCCGGTGTCACGAACGCCGGCTACAACGGCATCGTCACCGTGGTCTCGGTCCCGAGCGACATCACCTTCACCTTCACAAGCGCAACGTCTGGTCTGCCCGCCTCGGGTGGCGGCACCGTGACCCTGAAGGTCCTCGTCACGGATCTTCTTGCGGCGCCGTTCAGCAAGCTCAACACCGCCAAGGCACTGCCCACCGACGCGGACAACACCGTCGTCGGCGTGCAGTGGCTCGAGGACAACTTCGGCACGCAGGCCTACGCGATCGTCGCCCATCCCTCGATGAACAACCAGTGGCACGTCGGCGATCTCCGCGCCATGAACGACGCGGCGCCTGACGTCGCCATCGGCATGCAGGGCATCCCCGGCAACCAGTCCAGCTTCGCCCGCGGCGGCTACGGCTCGTTCATCAAGGCCGACGGCACGCTGGGCACCGCCGCGACGGCTGACGCAGCGCTTACGGCAACGGCGCGCACCTACGGCGGCGCCGACTACATGACCGCCAAGGTCGGCGGGGCATGGGACTCGCTCCTCGGCGAGGGTCGCCATTTCTGGATCTTCAACGACAGCGAGTTCTACAAGTACAACAAGAGCTTCAAGGACGCCTCGGGCAACACCATCGGCATCCAGTACTACGGCTTCTATCCCGGCCAGTACAACAAGACCTGGACGTTCGCCAAGAAGGACACGCCGCAGGCGGTCGTCGACGGTATGCACTCCGGCGACTCGTTCGTGACCAACGGCGACCTCATCGACGGGCTGAAGTTCACCGTCAAGTCGGGCAAGAAGTCGGCCACGATGGGCCAGACCTTCCGCGTCAAGCCCGGCAAGAGGGTCACGATCACCGTGGCCATCCACTCGCCGCGTCAGAACCAGAACGGCGACCGCCCGGTCGTCAATCACGTCGATCTCATCGTCGGCAACGTCACCGGCCTCATCTCACCCAGCAGCCCTGAGTACACGAGCAAGGACACCAACTCGTCCACGCACGTGCTCAAGACGTTCACGAAGAGGAACTGGAAGAAGGCCAAGGGAGGCTGGAAGACCATGGTCGTCCGCGTGAAGGGCACGGCCAACATGTACTTCCGGCTCCGTGGCACCAACGTCGCACCGAACACGGCCAACAAGACGGATGCCCAGGGCAATCCACTTGACGACGAGCTCGGCTACGCTCCCATCCCGAACCCGGCTGATGGCGGTGCCACGATGACCGCACCGGTCAACTCACCGGACCTCGCATGGGCAGACCTCTGGTTCTACAGCAACCCGATCTTCCTGAAGACGGGGACGACGGCACACTGAACACCGCTGCGTGACGGCGCCGGGGCGGCTGCAAGGCCCCCGGCGCCGTGCGTCGTTCCTGGGCCGGTACGGCTGCGCCTGCGCTCGCAACGCCCGGGCCGTCGGCGGCGGCCCTGGCGGCCGTCAGCGGAAGCGGCCCGGCGAGAGCGGCGCGAGGTCGAGCGACGGTCGCGCGCCGCCGGCCAGCTCTGCGACAAGCCTGCCCGTCACCGGGGCCAGCGACAGTCCGAGCATGCAGTGCCCGGAGGCGACGATGACGCACTCGCGGCCCGGCACGCGCCCGATCACGGGCAGACCGTCGGGCGTCACGGGGCGCGGTCCGCGCCAGATCTGCCGCACGGGCCCGTCGGAGGGGATGCCCATCACGCGTTCGCCGGCGTTGCGCAGCCACGCGACGCGCTTGCGGCGGATGGTCATGTCCCAGCCGGACAACTCCAGCGTGCTGCCCAGCCGCAACGCGTCGCCGAGCGGCGTGAGGACGCACGTGCGCGTCGCCGAGGTACAGCGGCAGCTCGGGGAAGTCGGCCGGCCGCTCGACGTCGACGCTGTATCCCTTGGCCGGCTCGATCGGCAGGCCGAGGCCGAGGCCGCGCGTGAGCCGCGGGGTCCAGGCGCCGGCGGCGAGCACGACCTGGCCGGCGTGGACGTCGCCACGCGTCGTCACGACGCGCACGCCGCCGCCTTCGCCCTCGAGCGCGATCGCCTCGGCGCCGCGGCGCACGTCGGCGCCGGCTGCCGCGGCCAGACCGGCCATCTCGCGCGTGAACAGCATCGGGTCGAGGTGGCCGTCCTCGGGGATAGAGGATGGCGCCCGCGACATGCCGCGCATGCCCGGATAGCGCTTGCGCACCTCGCCCTCCGCGAGCACCTGGGCGCGCACGCCGAAGCCGCGGGCGACGTCGGCCTCCTCCGCGGCCTGCGCCATCGCGGCGGATTCCTCGTAGGCCTGGACGATGCCGTCGTGGTGGAACAGCCAGCGCTCCCCGTGCTCCCGCGCGAGCTCATCGTGGAGGGCGGCGGAGGCGACGTGCAGGGCGCGCAGCACCGGCGCCGCCGCTCGCGCCCGCGCCGGCGTCGCGGCGGCGCGGAAGAGCCACAGCCAGCGCAGCAGCTCCGGGCTCGGCCGCGGCGCGATGTAGAACGGGCTGGAACTGTCGCGCATCCATCGCAGCCCCTTTCCGAGCGCGCCGGGCGAGGCGAGGGGCTCGGTGTCGCTCGGCACCAGCAGGCCGCAGTTGGCGTGCGCGCCGCTCGCCGGCGGGCAGACCTCGAGCTCCTTCTCGAGGAGCGTGACCGACGCTCCGCCGGCCGCAAGGGCATGGGCGGCGCAGACGCCCACGGGTCCGCCGCCCACGACAACGATCTCGCTGCGCCAGGTCATCACGTCCTCCTCGCCGCACTTGGCGCTCGGGCCCCCTGCGGCGCCGAGCCTCCGGTAGCGCCTATGCTAACCAAGTCCTAACATCGAGTCGCTAGCCTTGCTCGCTGGTCCTACTGAGAAGACCTGCATATGGCGGTGAAGATGGCCAAGGAGAGCGTGCTCGTCGTCGACGACGAGCGGGACATCCTCGAGCTCGTGAAGTACAACCTCGACAAAGAGGGCTATCAAGTCACCGTCGTCGAGACGGGCGAGGACGCCCTCGCCGCGACGCGCACCAAGATGCCCGACGTCGTGGTGCTCGATCTGATGCTGCCGGGCGTCGACGGCCTCGAAGTCTGCCGTCGCCTCAAGGCCGACCTGAAGACGCGTGCCATCCCGATCGTGATGCTGACCGCCAAAGGTGACGAGGCCGACATCGTCACGGGTCTCGAGCTCGGCGCCTCCGACTACGTTACCAAGCCCTTCAGCCCTCGCGTCCTCACGGCGCGCATCAAGGCGGTCTTGCGTCGCGGCGCCGACATGGGCGACGATGATGCCACCATCCGGGTGAAGGAGCTCACGATCCACCCGGGACGACACCAGGTGCTCGTGGGCGCCGTCCCTGCGGAGCTCACTGCGACCGAGTTCCGCATCCTCGTGTACCTGGCCAAGCGGCCGGGGTGGGTGTTCACGAGACAGCAGATCGTCGACGCCGCGCAGGGAGATGACGTATTCGTCAACGACCGCTTTGTGACCGATCGCTCGGTCGACGTGCACATCGTCTCGCTGCGCCGCAAGCTGGGAGCGTGCGGCGCCTACATCGAGACGGTGCGCGGCGTGGGGTACCGCTTGCAGGACGAGTGACTCGTGCGTAGACCACGCCTCTTCTGGCGGATCTACGCCACGTACCTCCTGGTGGTCGTCCTGTGCACGGGGGCTGTGGGGTACTACGCCGTGCGCTCCGCACACAGCTTCTACATCGCGCACACGGAGCGGGAACTGCTGGCCCGCGCCCAGCTGGTCCGCGCCGATGTGGCCGCGCGCTACGGCACCCAGACCTCCCAGCAGTTCCAGGCCTTCGTCACCAGGCTGGGCCAGGCCGCAGCCACGCGCATCACCGTCATCGCCGCCGGCCAGCCGGGCGTGACCGTCGGTCAGGTGGTGGCCGACTCCGACGTCGCGGATCTGAGCACGATGGAGAACCACATCAACGGTCCCAACTATCGAGCCGAGATCCACGCCGCCCTCGACGGAGGCGTCGGGCTTGCGATCCGCCCGAGCCCCACCCTCGGCGTGGACATGATGTACCTGGCGCTGCCGCTGCGGGAGGGCGGCCGGCTTGTGGACGTCGTCCGCGTCGCGGTCCCGCTGACGGCGATCAACGAGGCGCTGGACAGCCTCTACACGCGGATCGTCGCCTCCGCTCTCATCGTGGCGGGTCTGGCGGCGATAATCGGCTTGTTCATGTCCCGGCGCATCGCGGGGCAAGTGCGAGACGTCCAGACCGGCGCCGAACGCATCGCCGCCGGCGATTTCGCCTACAAGCTCTACGTACCGCGGACGCTCGAGTTCGCCGGGCTCGCGGAGAGCCTCAACCGCATGGCCGACGAGCTGAGCGAGCAGATCGGGACGCTCACCCGCGAGCGCAACGAGCGCGAAGCGGTCCTCACGAGCATGGTCGAGGGCGTGATCGCCGTCGACCCGGACGAGCGCGTGATCGCACTCAACGAGGCCGCCGCCAAGCTGCTCGACGTCGACCCGGCGGCCGCCGAGGGCAAGAGCATCCAGGAGGTCGTCCGCAACCCCGATCTGCAGAGCGCTGTCGAGGCGGCGCTCGAGGGGCACGAGCCCGTGGAATCGGACATCACGATCCGCGTCGGGTCCGAAGACCGCTCGCTCCAGGCCAACGGCACGCTTGCTGCGGCGCTCCGCCGAGGGCGATGCCGCCGGTGCTGTGGTCGTGCTCAACGACGTCACGAGGCTGAAGCGCCTCGAAGCAGTGCGCCGCGACTTCGTCGCCAACGTCTCTCACGAGCTCAAGACGCCGGTGACCTCCATCAAAGGCTTCGCCGAGACCCTCGCTGACGGCGCCATCGACGACCCTGAGGCGGCGCATCGCTTCGTGCGCATCATCTCGGGCCAGGCCGACCGGCTCAACGCCATCATCGGCGACCTGCTCGCGCTCTCCTCGCTCGAGCAGTCGCAGGACGGCCGCGGTCTCACCACCGAGGACGCGGACGTGTGCGCCGTGGTCGCAGGCGGCCGTCGAGGTCTGCGAGGCCAAGGCCCAGGCGAAGCGCATCATCATCGAGGTCAAGTGCACGGAGAGCCCTCTCGCGCCGGTGAACTCGCCGCTCCTCGAACAGGCGGTGATCAACCTCATCGACAACGCGGTGAAATACAGCCCGGAGGGGAGCCCGGTGGAGGTCCTCGTGGAGGAGCGCGAAGGTCGAGCTCGTCATCAGCGTGCATGACGAAGGCCCCGGCATTCCGCGCGAGCACCTGCCACGCCTCTTCGAGCGCTTCTACCGGGTCGACAAGGCCCGCAGTCGCGACCTCGGCGGGACGGGCTTGGGGCTGGCCATCGTCAAGCACATCACGCAGGCGCACGGCGGCAGCGTCTCTGTGGACAGCGTCGTCGGGCGCGGCAGCACGTTTCGCATCCACCTTCCCAAGGGTTGACCGCACGTTCGTGCCGCGCTGTGAGCCATGCTCACGGCCGGCTCATCTTAGGCACGCACGGCGCTCGTCGCCTCTCTGTACAACTGGCTCATGTACACGATGAGAAGGAGAAGGAATGGGAGCCGAGATCGAGTTCCTCTGCACGACCTGCAACAGGGAGTTCGGCGTGCCGGTCGAAGAGTACAAGGCCTGGTCGGGCGTCGTGCCGTGCCCCGGCTGTGGCTGCACGGACCTCGTGCAGCTCGTCCCCGCGGAAGCCGAGGCCCGCAGTCGCGGCGGAGCAGCGGCCTGACGCGGACGGCGGCCAGGGCTGAGGCCCTCCTCTTGCCGCCGCGCGGGTCCTACCGCTGGTAGCGGCCCTCGTCCGCACGGACCGGGACGAGGTCCAGCTCGCGCGAGCCTGATGGCACGCGCTCCGTCACGCCGTAGTCGGCGGCTTCAGGTCTGCGAACCCTCATCGCCCGCTCACGGCGTCGGCGCCGCAAGCGGATCGCCCGAAGGCGGCCACCGATCAGGAAGGCGGCGAACGCCGCCGCACACGGCACGGCGACCAGCGTCCAGCCGGGCACGTGCCATCCGAGCACGAGCACCATCACCGCTGCGAGCGCCGCGGCGACTCCGGCTGCGAGGGCGGCCAGCGTCAATAGGCCCTTCATCACATCTCCTGCGTGTCGTGACTTTGCCGTCCGCATGCTACCCGCGCCGTCTGAGGACGGACTGAGCGGCCGCCGGGGATCCGCTGAGAGTGGTGATCGCCCCGCTGCCGCCCTGGCCCGTCATCCGACCGGCTCTCCATGGGCGCCGTCCCTGAGGAAGCCCAGCGTGTACCAGGTCACCGTCTCGCCTTTGCTGTAGCCGAGCATGCCGCCCATGCGCAGCCCCTCGATGCCCACCATCAGATCGTCGCCCGAAGGCCCGCGCGCGCCGCTCGTCACGTCGCGCTGCGCGAGGATCGACCAGCCATGCGTGACCTGCCGTTGGACCTCATCGGCATCGGCAGTCTCGAAGATCTCATCGAAGTCGTCGCGCGCGTAGCGCACGACCTTGCCGTCGGCGGTCAGGACGTCGAACGACGCGGCGTCTTTGGGGTCGGCCGTCTGCGCGGCCTCCTCGCCGTCGTCATCGGGGCGATGGAACAGACTCATCAGCGCACCTCCTCTCGAGCGCATCCTTGCGCATCTGCGTGAGTTTCCCATGAAGGCGGGTCCAGTGGCGTTGCGTCGGGCGCGGCGCCTTCCGCCGTGCGGCAACGGATTCATTCTGCCCGGCACCGGGCAGTGTCAGCGGGAGCCAAGAAGACCCGAGGATCCACCATGCTGCCGACACACGCTGAGATCACAGGGACCTGCGCCGCGTGCGGTGCTCAGACGACGACCTTCAGCGGTTGGGTGCGGCTCCACGACACGCTCCTGTGCCCTGGATGCTACGGTGCGATCGCCACAAGGTCTGAGCAGATCGGCCGCAGTCTCTCCAGGGCCGAGCGAGACTGGGAGCGGCTCTGGCTTGGGGCCGACGACGTGCTCGACGGAACCTCCTGACAGAGCCTCGCGGCGTCGAGCCTGGTCAGAGACCCGCACGAAGAGGAACGCCCGCCGCGGCAAGTCCTTGGGGAAAGGACGCGGCGGGCGCGGCCAGCTTGGCAGCCGACCTATCCACAGCCGCGACCCTAGCCGCCGTTCGTGTGCATTCCGTGAGCGAACGGTTCAGGACGTGCTCGCTGGCCCGGACGAGTATCCGATCCGCCCGCGCGCGAAAGCAGCCCGGTGCGGTGGTGAGCTCGGGAGTGCCGAACGACGCTAACTGAACCCGGTGCCTCCCCTCATGCTCGCTTTGCGGTCCCCGCCTATCGTCGGGCCCAAGCCACAGCCCGCCCGATGACCGGTGACGGCCGACCAGTGTCCAGAAGGACCAGCGGTGTGTCCATCGTGAGACGACGAGGGAACGTGGCTTGTCAGCCAGAGAGCGATCAAGGGGAGTACCGTGAACAGAAGGAGTCGCAAGAAGACGCTCACAGCCGGCGTGCTGCTGGGAGCAGCTCTGCTCGCGAGCGCGGCGATCGGCATCTCGGTCGCCGCCGCGCACGCGAAGCCGCCGGTGAAGGTCGCGAAGTCGTCCAGCAGGGCGTGGTCGTTCGGCGTCATATCCGACACCCAGTGGACCTGCCCTACCGATCCGGCGGGAGCCAACCCAAACACCGTGTCCGCCTCGATCATCAAGCAGGTCGACTCGCAGTTCATCGCCAGACACGTCAAGTTCGTGATCCAGGTAGGCGACCTGACCGACACGGGCACCGACGTCAACATCGCGACCCGAGCCGTCGCCGCTCAGCCGCTCCTCGACGCGGGCATCGGCTTCTTCCCGGAGCGCGGCAACCACGAGACCTATGGCACCAACAACAGCTTTGGCGATCCCGGCCTTCCAGGCCGCCTTCCCGCAGACCCAGGGGCTCGGCAACACGTTCGGCGCCACGAACTTCAGCAGCCCCACCAAGGTCAGTGACGACCTGAGAGGGATGAGCTACTCGTTCGACTACGGGACGCCGGGCAACAATGCCCGTTTCGTCATGCTCGACACCTGGGCGACGCCGAGCAAGGACGTCAACACGGTCGGCTACGACTACGGGTACTCGATCGCCGATCAGCAGGCCTGGATCAGCAGCCGCCTCGACAAGAACACCCGCGGCACGACCCAGGCCTTCGTGTTCGCGCACCAGCCTCTCATCGCCGAGAACCACCAGGATTCGCCGTTCACCGGCTACACCAACGCGAATCCCGCGTGGCAGAACACGTTCCTGGCCAGCCTTCAAGGCAACGGCGTCAAGTACTACATCTCCGGCCATGATCACATCAGCCAGCGCTCGATCATCACCAGCCCGGACGGCAAGTCGAAGGTCCAGGAGATCATCGGCGCCTCCGACAGCAGCAAGTTCTACACGCCCAAGGCGATCACCGATCCCAACTGGTTCGGTCAGAAGGCTCGTGAGACGTCCGTGACCCAGGACATGGGCCGCGTCGGCTTCTACATCTATACCGTCAACGGCCCCAGGGTGACGGTCGACTACTACGCTGATGATCAGGGCGGATGGCAGTCCGATGCCAGCTACCCGAGCGGTCCCAGCAGCGCCGGCAGCCACGTCACGCCGACGTTCCACTTCGTCAAGAGGGCGTCGTGGGGCTATAGCCTCAACGGCAAGGAGTTCGTCGTCGGTGGCGGCGCCACCAACGGCACCGACAACAGCCCGTCGTATACGGTCGTCAAGGACAGCTTCGAGGGCACGCAGGCCAAGATCCTCTCCGGCGCCTATGCCAATACGGCGACCGACTACACAAGCCGGATCCTCGCGCAGTCCGTGGACACGGGCTGGACCCCCGACACCGCGCGTGACGAGCTCACCAGCAACATCCTCACGCTCTGGGGCATGACCAGCGGCGGCCTCACCGGCGTCGCGTCCAGCACCCAGACCGACACCTACGCACTGTCGATGAGCTACGACGCCCCCAAAGGCGGCGGCTGGGGTCTCGGCCATTCCGGCATCCTCGCGACGCGAGACGGCCGGGGTCATTGGGCAAACGCCGTCGACGGCAACACCGGCGGCACGAAGCACTTCGTGCTCGGCCCGTGGAAGGCCGGCTACGGTCTCGGGACCTACGGCGTCGATCTCTCCAGCCACACGGCGTGGGCGGTCGTGGATCACGGTGGTAGCTTCGCCGTGTCACGCGACTTCCGCGAGATGATGGGGCGCCGGCACTAGCCTCGCCCACGGGCGCCAGCCGCATCCCCACAAGCACGCCGCGCGATCGGGCCGCCCCTCTCGGGAGGGGCGGCCCACGCGTTTCACACATCGGAGGCGATCCGCTCACGCGTTCCCATCGGAACCGTATCGGCAGCCTCACGGGCCGTTCACGCCGCACTCACTCGCGCCTTCTAGCCTGCGCTCTGGACGGCACTCCATCGACGTGTCGCTTCGGGCATAAAGCCAACCAGTGTCAAGGAGAGAGCCCATGAACCTACTCAAGAGACGCAGCACGAAGCTGGCCCTGGTGGCGGCCCTCGCCACCATGGTGGCCGCCACCGTGGCTGGCCCTGCGCTCGCGGTCCCCAGCGTGACCGCCGCCGGCGCGACCTTCCCGGCGCCGTTGTACCAGCGCTGGGCGGCGCATTTCCATGCGGCCAAGATCAACTACCAGCCGGTCGGATCGGGCGCGGGCCAGGCCGCCATCAAGGCCGGCACCGTCGTCTTCGGCGGCTCGGACGCCCCGCTTTCGACGTCCGATCTCAGCAAGTTCGGCCTCGTGCAGTTCCCGAGCTGCGTCGGTGGCCTCGTGCCGATCGTCAACCTGCAGGGTGTGGGCTCCGGCAAGCTCAAGCTCACCGGCTCCGTCCTCTCCCAGATCTTCCAGGGCACGATCAAGACGTGGAACAACTCGGCCATCAAGGCGCTCAATCCCGGCGTCAGCCTGCCGGCCTCGCCGATCCTGCCGGTCCACCGCTCGGACGGCTCGGGCTCGACCTGGATGTTCACGCACTACCTCGCGGCCGTCGACGGCGGCTGGGCGAGCAAGGTCGGCTCTGGTCTCACCGTACGCTGGCCGGTTGGCGTCGGCTACAACGGCAGCGCCGGCGTCGCCGCCGCCGTCAAGCAGGTCAAGGGCCGCATCGGCTACGTGGAATATGCCTACGCGATCCAGGCTCACATCCCGTACGTCCTGGTCAGGAACAAGGCCGGCCGCTACGTCGCGCCGAGCCTGAGCTCGTTCGCCGCCGCCGCCTCCAACGCCAAGTGGTCCGCGGCCAACGGTTTCGCCACGGTGATGGTCAACGCGTCTGGCTCGAGCAGCTGGCCGATCGCCGGCGCCTCGTTCGTGATGATGAAGAAGAGCACGAGCGCCGCCTCCTACGCCGCGGTCCACGGCGCCCTCGCGTACTTCAACTTCGGCTACAAGACCTCCACGGGCAAGGCCGATGCCAGTGCGCTCAAGTACGTGAGCATGCCGTCGTCTGCAGTGACCGCGATCGAGAAGGTCTGGCACTCCAGCATCAAGGCCGGCGGCAAGGCCGCCTGGTAAGAGCACTCAAGGCCTGGCGGGCCGCGCCAGAGGACCGGCCCGCCCGGCCTTTCCCTGGCAGACGCACGCGTCCGCGTCGGGAGCACCCTGTGCCGAGTGTGCTTCCAGCTATCAACCGGGCGCGCCGACCGTCCTTGCGGAAGGCGCGGTCCGCCTGGAGGGCGGGGCTTCGAAGGAAGCCCCGCCCTCTGTCTTTCGCTGCATCTCGCAGCGGCCTCATGGCGCGCTAACGCTTCGCTAACAGAGCGTGGGTAGCCTTCCCGTTCGGTGGCGCTCCGCGCCGCCTTCTGTCAGGGAAGACGGGACACCAAGATCAAAGACGCGAAAGCGAGGGGACCGAATGAAGCAGTCCACGAAGCGCCGGCGGCTGATCGTCGCTGTCGCCGCCGTCATGGCCGTCGCCGCGTTGGCGCTTGCGGCCGCCGCCTGCGGGAGCAGCACTTCCAGTAGTTCGACCGCACCGGGCGCCAGCAGCCGAGCCCGGCGGCCTCCGCCAGCCCGACGCTGACGCCCGTGCCGCTGCAGGCGGGCACCAACGTCGGCGCCGGCGCCACGTTCCCCGCGCCCGATCTACCTGAAGTGGGGCTCGGACTACAACACCGCCAAGGGCGTCAAGCTCAACTACCAGGCGATCGGCTCCGGCGGCGGCATCGCCGCGATCGAGTCCAAGCTCGTCAACTTCGGCGCCTCCGACGCCCCGCTGCAGGAGGCCGACCTCACGTCCAACGGCCTCGCGCAGTTCCCCATGATCGTGGGCGGCGACCGTGATCGTCGTGCACCTCAACGGCGTGGCCGACGGCCAGCTCAAGCTCACCCCCGACGTCCTCGCCAGCATCTACATGGGCAAGACGACGATGTGGAACGACCCGTCGATCACCAGCCTCAACCCGGGGCTCAGTCTTCCGGCGACCAAGATCACCGTCGTGCACCGCTCGGACAGCTCCGGCACCACGTGGATCTTCACGCACTACCTCACCGACGCCGCCGGCAGCGTGTGGACCGCCGGCGCCGACAAGGTCGTCCCCTGGCCCGTCGGCATCGGCGGCAACGGCAGCGCCGGCGTCGCCGCCAGCGTGCAGCAGCTCAGCGGCTCCATCGGCTACGTGGAGTACGCCTACGCCAAGCAGACCGGCATGACGACCACGCAGCTGCAGAACAAGGCGGGCGCCTGGGTCAAGCCGAGCATCGCCAGCTTCAGCGCGGCAGCTTCGAACGCCGACTGGAAGACCTCGCTGCCGAGCATGTACGTGGTCCTCGTGAACCAGCCCGGGGCCGCCTCGTGGCCGATCACCGGCGCCTCGTTCATCCTCGTGCAGAAGAGCCAGAGCGACGCCGCGATCGCCAAGCAGATGTTCGACTGGTTCAACTGGAACTACCAGAGCGGCGCCGCGGCGGCGACCGCGCTCGACTACGTGCCGATCCCGGCCAACGTCTACAACCTGGTCGAGAAGCAGGTCTGGCCGACGGTGACCGCCAACGGTTCGCCAGTCTGGCCGTGAGCCATCAGCCCACACTGAACTGACCCACGGGAGGCAGGACTCGTGAGCACAGTCGATATCGAACTACCACCGAGACGCCGAAGCGCCCCGCGGCTCCGCGAGAGCGGGGCCGCGGGGCCACCGGCTCCGCGTGGGCGACCCGATCTTCCGCGGTCTCGCCACCGGCAGCGGCCTTCTTCCTCGCGGCGGCGATGTTCGGCTTGGCCGGCGTCCTCATCGTCGACTCCTGGCCGGCGATCACGGGGCTGGGCACCAAGATGCTCACCACGGTCGCCTGGTCGCCGACCACACACGAGTACGGGGCGCTCGCCGCGCTCGCCGGCACCTTCCTCTCCACGCTCGTCGCGATGGTCATCGCGGTGCCGCTGGCGCTCGTCATCGCTCTGTTGCTCGTCGAGCTCGTGCACCCCAAGGTCTCGCGCGTCGTGGGCACCGTGATCGAGATGCTCGCCTCGATCCCCAGCATCGTCTTCGGCATGGTCGGTCTCTTCGTGATCGTGCCGTTCATGCAGGAGCATTTCGTGCCCTGGATCCTCGGCACGCCGCTGGGCAACGTGCCCGGCATCAGGCCGGGCGCGCAGTTCGCCGGCGGCGGCGTCTCCATCTTCACCGCCGGCGTCGTGCTCGCGTTCATGATCCTGCCGTTCATCACGGCGGTCTCGCGCGACGTCATGAAGATGGTGCCGCAGGTGACCAAGGAAGCCGGGTACGGGATGGGATCGACGACCTGGGAGGTCATGCGCAAGATCAGCCTGCGCTACGCCAACAGCGGCATCGTCGGCGCCGTGTTCATCGGCCTCGGCCGCGCGCTCGGCGAGACCATGGCGGTCGCCTTCCTCATCGGCAGCGTCTACACAGCGATCCCCAAATCGATCTTCGACCCGGGCACGTCCATCGCCTCGCTCATCGCGCTCAACTTCAGCGAGGCGACCGACAAGCTGACGGTCAGCGCGCTCATCGAGCTCGGCCTCATCCTGTTCGTCATCACCATCCTCTTCCAGATCGCCGCGCAGGCGTGGCTGCGGCGCGTGCAGCGCGCCACCGGGGGCCGGGCATGAGCGCCGTCGCTCAGGTCCCGGAGCAAGCGCCGCTGCGCCATCGTTCCGTCGCCAGCCGCAAGACGGCAGACCTCGTCGTCAAGGTCCTCTCGTGGATCGGCGCCTTGCTCGGCATCGGCGTGATGGGCCTCGTCCTCTACGAAGTGGTCATCCGCGGCATCAAGGCCTGGAATTGGGCTTTCTTCACGCAGGCCACGCCGCAGGACTTCATGTCCACGTCCGGCGGCATGGCCAACGCCATCGTCGGCACGCTCATCATCACGGCCGGGGCGGCGCTCATCGCCATCCCGATCGGGTTCCTCGCCGGCGTGTACCTGGCCGAATACGGACGCAACGGGCGCGTCGCCACCGGCATCCGCATGGTCGCCAATGTGGTCATGGGCGTGCCCTCGATCATCGTCGGCGTCTTCGCCTTCGCCATCCTCGTCAAGCCCCTGCACCACTACTCGGGCTTCGCCGGCTCGGTGGCGCTGGCGTTCCTGATGCTGCCCGTCATGGCACGCACCACCGAGGACATCCTCAATCTGGTGCCCAACGAACTGCGCGAGTCCGGGCTCGCGATGGGCGCGCCGCGCTGGCGCGTGACGCTGCGCGTGGTCTGCAAGGCGGCGCGCGGCGGCCTGATCACCGGCGCGACGCTCGCCGTCGTGCGCGTCGCCGGCGAGACGGCGCCGCTGCTCTTCACGGCGCTCAGCAGCCCCTACTGGATCACCGGGCTGTTCGGACCGGGCGGCTACTTCGGCGGCCCCGTCTCCAACCTGACCAAGACGATCTTCGATTTCGCCGGTCAGCCGTATCCGCACCTGCAGGCGCTCGCGTGGGGCGGCGCACTCTTCATCATCGTGTTCGTACTGGGCCTCAACATCCTGGTACGGCTCCTCTTCCAGAGAGGCAAGGAATGGTAGGGACCAAAGTGGACGAACCCACTCAGATCCAGGGCCCGGCGACCGTCGTGCCGCCGCGGCTCGAAGTCGCCGAGGACCGCCGCGGCGGCGACGAGGACTTCTCGTCGTTGCCGAGCGAGATCTCGGTCCGCGGCCTCGACTTCTTCTACGGCAAGGAGCAAGCCCTCTTCGGCAACGACATCGAGATCAAGAAGAACCGGGTGACCGCGGTCATCGGGCCGTCGGGCTGCGGCAAGTCGACCCACCTGCGCACTTACAACCGCATCTTCAACCTCTACCGCGACCAGCGCGCCGTCGGCGAGATCATGTTCGACGGCGCCAACGTGCTGTCGGCGCAGACCGACCTGCTCGACCTGCGCCGGCGCATCGGCATGATCTTCCAGAAGCCGAGCCCGTTCCCGATGACCGTGTTCGACAACGTCGCCTACGGGCTCCGGCAGCACTACCGCCTGGGTCGCGCCGAGCTCTCCATGCGCGTCGAAGACGCGCTCAAACGCTCGGCGATCTGGGACGAGGTCAAGCACAAGCTGAACGAGCCGGGCAACGCACTCTCCGGCGGTCAGCAGCAGCGCCTCTGCATCGCACGGGCGATAGCCGCCCAGCCCGACGTGCTGCTGATGGACGAGCCTTGCTCGGCGATCGACCCGGTCGCCACCGCCAAGATCGAGGAGCTCATCCTCGAGCTCAAGAGCAAGTACACGATCGTCCTCGTCACGCACAACATGCAGCAGGCCGCGCGCGTGAGCGACTACACGGCCTTCTTCTTCCAGGGCCGCATCGTCGAGTTCGGCCCGACGACGAACATCTTCTCCTGCCCTACGGAGAAGCAGACCGAGGAATACATCACCGGCCGCTTCGGCTGAGCGAGGAGCTCCGCATGACACATCTGGAGCGGGAGATGGACCGGCTCAAGCGCGACGTGCTCGCGCTGGGAGCCCTGGTCGAGGAGAGCCTGCGGACGGCGTTCCAGGCCATCGAGCTCAGGGATCGCGAGAAGGCGCGCAAGGTGATCGTCGGGGACTTCGTCATCGATCAGCACGAGGTCGAGGTCGAGGAGGAGTGCCTCAAGCTCCTGGCGCTCTACCAGCCGGTCGCCGGCGACCTGCGCTTCCTCGTCGCCGTGATCAAGATCAACAGCGAACTCGAGCGCATCGGCGACCTCGCCTCCAACATCGGCGAGCGGGCTTTGGCGCTCGCCGACGAGCATCCCGTGCCGGTGCCGGAAGGATTCACCATCATGGCGGACCGCACCGGCACGATCCTGGAGAAGGTCCTCGACGCGCTGGTGCGCCAGGACGCGACGGCGGCCCGCGCCGTGCTCGCCGCCGATGATGAGATCGACATGCTGTACCAGGGCCTGATCGAGGATCTCAAGCAGGTCATCCGCAACGACCTCGACCACCTCGACGCGATCGTCCTGCTGTTCAGCGTGGCGCGCTACCTGGAGCGGCTGGCTGACCACGCCACCAACATCGCGGAGGACGTCATCTACATGGTCGACGGCGAGATCAGGCGTCACCAGGTCCCGGACACGCCGGCCGGACTCTTCCATGCGGAGGGTCCGCAGAGGTAGCTGCAGCACATCGTGACGCGGCGATCAAAGCTGCCCTTCCAACCGGCGCGGACATCCTGCCCCGCGCCGCCCCACGGAAGGTGCATCGGCGGCCCGGGCCCTCCCCTTCTAGGCCCGGGCCGCCCTCATGCAGAGGGCGGACGCTCCGCCGGCCGGCCTACTTGACGGTGACCGTCGTGGTCGGCGACACGGACTTGCCGTGCAGGAAGTAGTACTTCGTGGTCTGCGTCGGCAGCTGGTTGTCGCTGTAGGCGGAGTACGCGGTCGAGTAGTCGCTGCCGAGCTTCTGCACGATGCGCGTGGTCGGCACGGAGTGGCTGTGCCACGCGCCCCCCGAGTACCAGCGCAGGCGCACGGTGGCGCCGGCCGGCAGCGCCGGGTACATGCGGCCGCTCAGCAGCACGCTGCCGCCGGCGGCGATCGAGACATGATCGCCCGGCGCCGGCGTGATCGACATGCTGGTGAACTTCGCCCAGGTGCTGTTGAGGCCCAGCTTCATGCGCAGCTCGTTGCCGTCCATGAAGGTGACGCCCTTGGCGCCCACGATGGCGGCCTTGACGATGCGGGGCGAGGTGCCGTGCTTGACCGCCACGACCGCGCGCAGTGGTCCGTTGCCGCCTATCGCGGCCTTCACCTGCGCGCCGGTGCGGCGCAGCGGCCCCCAGTCGTGGAGCGAACCGAAGTAGTCGTACGGGTCGACGACGCCCTTGAGGTAGGGCTCTGGCGAGGCGCCCGGCCAGCCGTACTCGATGTTCTCGGTGTGGCCGCCCGAGCACGAGAAATAGTAGGCGGTGATGACCTTGCCGTCGTACGTCGGGGTGACGCCTGCGGTGGCCAGCACCGCGGCGTCGGTGCGCGGGTCCTCGATGCCGACGCCGACGTAGGCCTGGTCGCGAACGTCGCAGTAGACGTCCCACGACGAGCCGGGATTGCGGGAGTTGAGCGCGTAGGCGCGGGCGGCGCAGGCCTGCGCCTTGAGTGCCTCAGCCGGCCACGACGGTGACACCTCATGCGGGACCACGCCCCTCAGGTAGCTCTCCAGCGGCACGCTGTTGATCAGCATCAGAGCACCGCTCGAGCGCACCACGCGGACGACGCCGCGGTAGGCGCCGCTGTTGCCGAGGTCGCTCGTCGTGAGGATGCGCAGCGATCCCTTGCTCGGCGTGAAGGTCGGCGGGATCGAGAAATCCTGAACGACGGCGCCGGCGACCACGTGATAGGCGTTGTCGACCCAGGTCGTGGTCGCGGTAGCACCGGCGGGGATCGTCATCGTGGTGACGCCGGCCTTGGCCGTGAACTCGTTGGGGCACGAGACTCGTACCTTTTTGAGACCGCTGCGCAGGCGTACGCGGATGTCGACGTTGGGACGAGTCGCCAAGGCGACGCCCGTGTAGTAGTGCTCGAGGATCTGCTCGTAGCTCCAGCCGGCCTTCTTGGCATAGCCGTAGGCTCCCCACTGCGACATGCCGATGCCGTGCCCCCAGCCATGACCCGTGATGACGAAGTTGGCGCTTGTCGTCAGGGCACCGGCCGGGCCGGCGCAAACGAGGAGCAGGAGCGCGATCGCAACGACGAGGAGCCCGCCCAGCGGGTGGTCGGGACGGCGGGCTCTTGTCAGTGTCAGGGGATCCATGGTCTGGTGGCGACCGGTCGGGCGCGGCCACAGGATACGTGCCGCGCCTCAGACGGGCAAACCGCCGGGCGGTGATGCGGTCTGCTTCTTGCATCGGCCGTGGAGTCCTTCACTTGAGCGCCCCTCACGCCCGGCCCGGCGGGTCGCCCACGCGCGCGGGCTGTCGCCGACCGACTTGCGGTGGTAGCCTCAGCGCTCGTGTATGAGGAGAACCTGCGGCGGCGGCGAATGCGTCGTTCAGGCCGTAGGCACGGACCCGCCGTTGCTCAAGGCGCCGCCGCAACCGCCGATAGCAGGACTGGAGCATGACCAGACTGCAGCACAGATCCCTCATCCTCAATGCCGCCCTCGGGCTCGCGCTCGCGCTCGTGTGCCTCGCGGCTCCCGTGGCGCTGGGCAAGAGCTACAGCGACGTGCCCAAGTCGCATTGGGCGCACGCCGAGATCGAGTCCATCACGTCGCGTGGTCCTGTCGGCCATCACCTGATGGATGACTACGGCTCCCTCTTCAAGCCGGAGCAGGCGATCACCCGAGCCCAGTTCGCCAGCGCGCTGGTGACCGCCGCCGGCCATCTCTCGGAGAGTGTCCCCATCGTCGCCATCGCCGACGTCCCCAAGACGGACCCGTACTACCAGGTCATCGAGATCGCCCTCCACCACGGCTATCTGAGCCTCGCGAAGGGCGGCTTCTTCTACCCCAACGACGCCGTCGTCGACTTCCAGGCGGAGACCGGAGTCGTGAAGTGGATCAGGGAGCGCTACCCGACTGCGGACTGGCTGCTTCTCGCGCAACTGCGTACCAGCACGTGGAAGCCCAACACCAGCTGGCTTACCGGCGCCCCCAGCTACCTCCCCTACATCGTCGCTTCGCGCCAGCTCCTGTTGCGCTACAACCACTCGTCCGCAGCCGACAAGCACGAGGTCGCTCCCGGCCAGCCGGTCGATCGCGCCGAAGTCGCCTACATGTTCTGGCGCGGGTACCGGCTCAAGAACGAGTGGACGCTCTACGGACTATCGCAGTTCGACAACGTCACGTTCCCGCCGCTGAGCGCTCGCCAGAAGCAGATCGCCCAATTCGCGCTCCAGTTCATCGGCTACCCCTACGTGTGGGCCGGCGAGTACCCGACAACGGGCTCGCCTTACGGCTACCAGGCTGCCGGCGGCTTCGACTGTTCAGGCTTCGTCTTCTACGTCATGAAGATGCACTTCGGCTATCCGATCACGGTCAACGAGCGCGGGGCCCACGACATGGCAGCCCGCGCCAAGCCCCGCATCACGCGCAAGAACCTCACCTGCGGCGACCTGATGTTCTTTGGGCCCAAAGGCCCCAAGTCGACCGTCGCGTCCATCTACCACGCCGCCCTCTACCTCGGGAACGGCTGGTTCATCCAGTCGACGGGCTCGACCGACGGCGTTTCGCTCGCCTCGCTCAACAGCTCCACGTACTGGAAGAACGCCTTCGCGTGGGGCCGCCGGCTGCTGACGCCGGCCGAGCTCGGGCAGACGCCGACGCCCAGCCCTTCGCCCACGCCCACCAGCACGCCGCTCACCGCCCAGCCCTAGGCCGGGAGCGGCCTTTCGCGGCCTTGGCCATGCGCGGCGCCGTGCCGTACACTCCGCGCAGTCCATCCGACGACTGGGGGCTCCGTGCACGTCACCGACAAGAAGACCTCGTTCGCCGTCCTGCTCCTCGCCGCGCTTGCGCTCCTCGCCGCGCTCGCCTCGGCGGCGGTCGCGACCGACTCGCCGTCATCACCCTCCCTCAGCCTCGCAGCAGCCCCCGCCACCGTGGTCTTCGGAGCGACAGTGAAGCTGACCGCGGATGTCGGGCTTGAGAACGCGTCCCTGACCCTGAGCCGCATGCAGGTCGGAGAGACCGGCTACACCGTCGTCTCCACGCGGACGTCCGGCCCCACGGGCGTTGCCACCTGGACCATCCGCCCGGCGCTGAACACCGCCTACCGCGTCTCCTACGCCGGCTCAGCCGGCGGTGCCGCGGCGCAAGCGGATGTCGAGGTCACGGTGGCGCCGCGTATCACGCTGCACCGCAAGGCGCCGTCCCGCGTCTTCGAAGGCCGCGCCGCCAAGCTGGTGCTTCATGTCGCGCCCGCTCACCCGGGCGCAGCGGTCGAGCTGCAGCAGTGGGACAAGGCGACGAAGACCTGGATCTCCCTGGGCAGCCCGACGCTCGGCAGCGACTCTTCGGTCAAGACCAGGTGGAGCGCCGCGCTCGCGGGCACCTACAAGCTACGTGTGCGGATGGAGGCCGATGCCGCGCACGTCGCGGGTACCAGCGCCGTGCTCCGCGTGCGGGTGCTCGACCCGCGCAATCCCTACGGCGTGCCCACCGGGCCGGCGCACTACATCGTCGTCGACCGCTCCCAGTACAAGCTCTACTACATGGAGCACGGGATCCTGAAGAAGGTCTTCGACTGTGTCCTCGGCCGTCCGTCGCTGCCGACGCCTCTGGGCCATTTCCGCATCTACGCCAAGGACCCGCGCATGAGCGGTCCCTACGGCCCACGGCGGATGCGCTACCTCGGCGAGTACGCGATCCACGGCACGAACGAGCCGTGGCTGCTGCAGCGGTTCCCGCGCGACTTCTCGCACGGCTGCACGCGTCTGTCCAACGCGCACATCCTCTGGCTGTTCTCGCGAGTGCCCGTAGGCACGCCGGTGTGGAACGTGCGCTGAGAGCCTGACTGCCACTCAGGCGGGTCGACCGGCGCAAGGTCGAGGGCCGGGACGCGGAACGCCCCGCGCGCGTCCCGGCCGGCGCTCCACCCGGCAGAGCTGCACAGTCGCCGTGGACTCAATCCAGTCCGGAGTACTGCTGCCGGTAATACTCGTGCCAGTCGCCGGACTTGATGGGGCGCCACCAGTCCGGGTTGTCGCGGTACCAGGCGACGGTGCGCTCGAGGCCGTCCTCGAAGGCGACGGCCGGCTCCCAGCCCAGGGCGCGGACCTTGGCGCAGTCGACTGAGTAGCGCCGGTCGTGACCGGGCCGGTCGACGACGTAGCGGATGAGGTCCTCGCCTTTGCCCAACAGCTCGAGGATGCGTCGCGTGAGCGCGAGGTTGGGCACCTCGTTGCCGCCGCCGATGTTGTACACCTCGCCGAGCTCGCCCTCGTGGAGGACCGTGTCGATGGCGGCGCAGTTGTCCTCGACGTGGAGCCAGTCGCGCACATTGAGGCCGTCGCCGTACACCGGCAGGGGCAGGTCGTCGATCGCGTTGGTGATGAACAGCGGGATGATCTTCTCGGGGTACTGCCAGCCGCCGTAGTTGTTGGAGCTGCGCGTGATCAGCACCGGCGTGCCGTAGGTGCGGTGGTAGGCGAGCACCTGCAGATCGCCGCCGGCCTTGCTCGCCGAGTACGGGCTCGACGGAGCCAGGTCGGACTCCTCGGTGAACGAGCCGGTCTCGGTTGAGCCGTAGACCTCGTCGGTGCTGATCTGCAGGTAGCGCTTCACGCCGAGCTCGCGCACCGCTTCGAGGAGCGTGTGCGTCCCCAGGACGTCGGTGCTGATGAAGTCCTGGGGGCCGCTGATCGAGCGGTCGACGTGCGTCTCGGCGGCGAAGTTGACCACCGCGTCGGCACCTGCGAGGGCCGACCTGACGACGACCGCGTCGCAGATGTCGCCCTTGATGAACGAGTAGCGCGCATCGTCCTCGACGTCGCGGAGGTTCTCGAGGTTGCCCGCGTAGGTGAGCTTGTCCAGATTCACGACTTCCAGGTCGTCGTACTTGCGCAGAAGGTAGCGCACGAAGTTCGAGCCGATGAAGCCGGCGCCGCCGGTGACCACGATCCTCATGCCCTGCCTCCTTGTGGTCCGCGCGGCCGGTCAGCCGAGCGGGATGAGTCTGTCCACGGCCTCCGCGACGCCGGCCGACCAGGGCGGCAGGTGTGGGATGGGGCGCTCGGTGACGAGCGCCGAGAACGCCGGCCGGGGTGCCGGCCGGCCCAGCTCGGCCGTCGTCGTCGGCAGGACCTCGACATCGATGCCGGCCAGCTGCACGACCTCGCGGGCGAGCTCGCACCAGGAGCAATAGCCGCTCCCGGCCATGTGATAGATGCCGGGTCCCAGGCCCTGATCGAGCGCCTCGACGACCGCGGCCGCCACATGGCCGGCGTAGGTGGGTGAGCCGACCTGGTCGTCCACGACCATCAGCGGCTCGCCGGCCCCGGCCTTCGCGCGGCCGGCCGCGATGATCGACTTCACGAAGTTGCGGCCCGTCTCGCTGAACAGCCAGGAGGTGCGCACGACGGTGCCTCTGACCCAGCTGAGCACCTCTTCTTCGCCGGCGAGCTTGGTGCGGCCGTAGACGCTGAGCGGGTTCGTGGCGTCGCTCTCCACATACGGGCTGCCCTTGGCGCCGTCGAACACGTAGTCGGAGCTGAAGTAGACGAGCGCCGTGTGCGTGCCGCGCACGGCCGAGACCAGGTTGCGCGTGCCGACCACATTGACCGCCTCGGCGGTCTCGGGGTCGGCCTCGGCGCCGTCGACGTCCGTGTACGCCGCGGTGTGCAGGAGCACGTCCGGCGCGAACCCATGGACGGCGGCGCGGACGGCCTCCGCGTCGCGGATGTCGAGCGCGTCCTCGCGGCTGAGGAAGACCTCGCCCTCGAGGACGTGTGTGAAGGCCGTGGCCAGTTGGCCGCCGGCGCCCGTGACGAACCAGCGCAGCATGGCTTCGTCGGCTGCGCCTAGCGCAGCTTCACGCCCCAGTCGTACGGGATCTCGGGCGAATCGTGGGGGAGCTCCTGCTGGTCCGGAGCGTCGTACTTGTAGACCTCGGTCGGCGCGTTGACGATGTACGCCTCCTCGGGGCTCACGCACTTCCAGCCGTGCCAGATGCCGCTGGGCACGCGGACGAGCAGCGGGTTGTGCTCGCCCAGGAAGAACTCGTCGGTCTGCCCGCGCGTCGCCGACCCTTCGCGGGCGTCGTGCAGCACGAGCTTGATCATGCCTTTCACGCAGACGATGTTGTCGTACTGCACGTCGTGCAGGTGCCAGCCCTTGACGACGCCGGGGAAGGTCGTCGTCATGTAGAACTGGCCGAACCCGACGAAGAGGTCGTCGTCGTTGCGCAGGCACTCCATGAGGCGGCCCCGCTCGTCCGGGATCACCTTGAGCTTCTTGGTCATCACGCCGTCGATCATGTGGTCTCCTGCCCTGCTCACAGGATGCCGATCTGGCTCGAGTCGCCGACCATGAAGCGGTAGGCCACCGGCAGCGCGTCGCTGTGCGCGATCACGCAGTCACGCCCGATCAGGCTGTCCGCCATGCGCGTCCCCAGACGGCAGATGCGGCTGTTCTCGAGGATGATGGAGTGCTCGATCTCCGCCTGCTCGACGACGACGCCGTCGCTGATGGCGGTGTACGGGCCGACGTAGGTGTCGCTGAGCCGGCAGCCCTCGCCGATCACGACCGGCCCGCGCATCGTGCAGCGCTCGAGCACGCTGCCGGCGCCGATCTGGACGGCGCCTTCGAGCGTGCACTCGTCGACCTCGCCGCGCACATCGCGCTCGATGGTGCCGAGGATGAGCCGGTTGGCCTCGAGCATGTCCTCGAGCTTGCCGGTGTCCTTCCACCAGCCGGTGACCGTGTGCGGCTCCACGCGCAGGCCGCGCTCGATCATGTGCTGGATGGCGTCGGTGATCTCCAGCTCGCCGCGCGGCGAGGGGACGATGGCCTTGACGCTCTCGAAGATGGCTGGCGTGAAGAGGTAGACGCCGACGAGCGCCAGGTCGCTGCGCGGCTCGGCGGGCTTCTCGACCAGCCGCTTGACGTGGCCGTCCTCCAGCTCGGCGATGCCGTAGGAGCTCGGGTCCTTGACCTTCTGCAGCAGGATCAGCGCGTCCGGCTCGCTCTCCTCGAAGTCGCGCACGAAAGGCGCGATGCCCTCCTTGAGGAGGTTGTCGCCGAGGTACATCACGAACGGCTCGTCGCCGAGGTACTCCTCGGCGATCAGCACTGCGTGTGCCAGGCCGAGCGGAGCCTCCTGCGGCAGATACGTCACCTCGAGGCCGAACCGGCTGCCGTCGCCGACGGCGGCCTCGATCTCGGCGCGCGTCTCGCCGACGACGATGCCGACCTGGGTGATGCCGGCGGCGCGCATCGCCTCGAGCCCGTAGAAGAGCACGGGCTTGTTGGCCACGGGCACGAGCTGCTTGGCCGAGGTGTGGGTGATGGGGCGCAAACGCGTGCCGGCGCCGCCGCTGAGGACCAGTCCCTTCACGTGATTCCCTTCAGGCGCCTGGCTCAGATGGTCTCGTCGTCGTCGAGCTCGTCGTCGCTCTCGGTAGACAGCAGGTCGAGGACGTTCTGCGCGTCCACCGCCTTGCCGACGAAGAGCACGTTAGGGCCCGCCCACAGCGTCACTCGCTCGCCGGTCGGGAGCGGCAGAGGCGCGCCGTCGACGACGATGTTCGTGAG
This sequence comes from uncultured Thermoleophilia bacterium, assembly GCA_963829205.1. Taxonomy (GTDB): domain Bacteria; phylum Actinomycetota; class Thermoleophilia; order UBA2241; family UBA2241; genus CAIXSE01. Next base: position 638,115 of record CAWHHT010000012.1, on the reverse strand, counting down.
CGTGGAGCGCTCGATGTCCCGCAACACCTCGCAGCCGTCGATCGCGAACGGCTCGCCGTCGCCGACCTGCAGCCGTGGCTCTCTGCTCGCGTCGATGATCACGCGGCGGAGTATACCATCGGGGTCGGCCGCCCGGCGCGGCGACCGACCTTGGCCGGACGGGTGCATCCGTGCTTTAGTTGGGCGAGGGGTACTGCATTCCTAGGGGAAGGAGCCGCCGTGGACACCACCACCCGCCCGTGCCGACGAGCGCTGTTCTTGGTCACGCTCGCCGTGATGCTCGTCGCCGGCCTCGCCTCCGGTCTCACCAGCGCGCTTGCCGCCAGCGGTAGCCCTGCGCCGTCCGCCGGCAAGACCATCCTGCGATTGGGCTGGACCACGGACCCCGACAGCCTCAACCCGTTCATCGGCTTCCTGCAGTCGTCCTACGAAGTCTGGGCGCTCAACTACGACTACCTGGTGGGCGTCGACGCGGCCGACCTGAGCCGGCCTCAGGGTCTCGACAAAGCGACCGGCCTCGCCTACCAGTGGTCACATACGCCGGACGGCCTCGTGTGGACGTTCAAGGTGCGCTCCGGGGTCAAGTGGCAGGACGGCGTGGCCTTCACGGCGCGGGATGTCGCCTTCACGTACAACTACGTGATCAAGGGCAACATGGGCAACTTCACCAGCTACACGCAGTACATCACCCGCGTCACCGCCCCGGACGCGACGACGGTGAAGATGTACTGCAGCAAGCCCAAGGCCAACATGCTCTCCCTCGCGATCCCGATCCTCCCCGAGCACATCTGGAGCAAGGTCTCCTACAAGGCCGCGGCCGCTTCCTACCAGAACGCTCCGCCGATCATCGGCACCGGGCCGTTCCAGGTCGTCGAACGCAAGAAGGACGAGTACGTGCGCCTCGTGGCCAACAAGAACTACTGGCGGGGCGCCCCCAAGGTCGACGAGGTCATCTTCCAGAACTACCAGAACACCGACACCATGGCGCAGGACCTCAAGACCGGGAACCTGCAGGCCGCGGTCGGCATCCCGCAGGCGCAGTTCGCCGAGCTCGGCAAGCCGCCGCTGACGTCCATCAAGGGCGCCAACCTCGCGCTTCGACGAGCTCGCCTTCAACTGCTACACGGGGCCGTCGCTCGGCAACCGGGTGCTCACCGATCCCAAGTTCCGCCAGGCGCTCAACTGGGCGGTCGACCGCCAGCGCATCAGCGACATCGCCTACAACGGCTTCTCGGCGCCGGGCACGAGCGTGATCTCCGGCGGCTACTACGAGAGCTTCCCTGACTGGCACTGGGAGCCGGCGGCGGCGCAGAAGTACGGCTTCGACCTGGCCAAGGCCGGCCAGATGCTCACCGCTGCCGGCTACCCGCTGGTCAACGGCAAGCGCGTCGACAAGCAGGGCAAGCCCATCACGCTGCGTCTGTGGGCCCGCACACAGAGCGACCAGAGCCAGAGCTCCGGCCGCTTCATCACCGGCTGGTTCCGCCAGCTCGGCCTTGGGCATCACCTTCTCGGTGATCGACGAGAACACGATCACCGACCACATCCTCAACAACGTCAAGGGCAAGCTGACGCCCGACTACGACATGTTCCTGTGGGGCTGGGTCGGCGAGAACGACCCCAACTTCATCCTCTCCGTCTTCCTCACCAGCCAGATCGGCTCGTGGAGCGACTCCGGCTGGTCCGACCCGCAGTACGACCAGATGTTCAACGAGCAGCAGACGACGCTGGACGTCAACAAGCGGCTCGCTACCGTCCGCGCGATGCAGCAGATCCTCTACGAGCAGTCGCCCTACGTCGTGCTCGTCTACCCCAGGGACATCGAGTCGTACAACACGCGGCTCGTGGACCGGCTGGGTGCGCTCGCCCGCCGGCCGCGGCGGCGTCTTCTACACGACCGCCATCGACTCGTACCTCTACGTCCACCCCAAGACCGCCGCCCAGGGCGGCGGAAGCAGCAGCGGCGGCGGCAGCTCCGGACTCTGGATCCTCGTCGGCGTCGTGGCCGTGGTCGGCGCCGGCGTCGTCGTGTGGATCGGCCGGCGCGGCGAGGCGGGCGGGCAGGGCGGAGACCGAGGGCGCAGCTAGGACGCGAAGCTGAGGTACGGCCGCCAGCTCTCGTGGATGTGGTCCACGTAGAGGAAGACGAAGGTGGCCGGCTCCGGCTGCCGCGGCTTGCTCATGAGACTCAGCCCGGCCACGTGCGGCGGCCGGTCGCCCTTCTTGCGGTTGCACGGCGCGCAAGAGGTGACGAGGTTGTCCCATGTGTCCGGCCCGCCCTTGGAGCGCGGCACGACGTGATCGACGGTGAGATGACGTTCGCTGCCGCAGTACTGGCAGCGATGCCGGTCCCGCGCGAAGACGGCGCGCCGTGAGATCCGCGACGAAGCGGTGCGGCGCGGCACGTGCACGTAGCTGCGCAGGCGGATGACGTGGGGGAGTCCGTAGACTGCGCGCTCGGTGCGATACGTGGAGCCCGAGTGCTCGAGGACCTCCGCCTTCTGCTTGAGCACCAGCACCAGAGCACGCCGCACGCTGCACACATTGAGCGGCTCGTAGGTGGTGTTCAGGACAAGCACCTTGCGCATGTCGATCGATAGTAGCAGAAAGGTGTGCGCGTGTGGTCAACGCACTAGACTGAGCGTGTGGACCTCTTCTCGATGAGCGATCGAGCAGGTGGCGGCCGAGGCGCCGCTCGCGGCGCGCATGCGGCCGCGCTCGCTGGGCGAGTTCGTGGGCCAGGAGCACATCGTCGGCCCCGGCACCGTGCTGCGCGCGGCGGTCAAGGGCGGCCAGCTGTTCTCGATGATCTTCTTCGGCCCGCCGGGCTCGCGGCAAGACGACGCTCGCGCGCGTGATCGCGGCCGAGACGGGCGCCCGGCTCGTCCAGCTCTCGGCGGTCAGCTCAGGCACGGCCGACGTCCGCGCCGCCATCCAGGGCGCGCGCGAGGCCCGGTCCCTGGGCGCAGGCGCGCACCATCCTCTTCATCGACGAGATCCACCGCTTCAACAAAGCTCAGCAGGACGCGCTGCTGCCGGCGATCGAAGACGGCGTCGTCACGCTCATCGGCGCGACCACCGAGAACCCCTACTTCGAGGTCAACTCGGCGCTCATCTCGCGCTGCCAGCTCTACCGCTTCGAGCCGCTGCCGCCTGGGCTCGTGGAGCACGTGGTCGGGGCCGCGCTGCGCGACGCCGAGCGCGGCCTGGGCGAGCAAGGCCGTGGCCCTCGGCGATGGCGGGCTCGCGTTTCTCGCGGAGATCTCGCGTGGCGACGCGCGCGTCGCGCTCAACGCGCTCGAGACGGCCTACCGCTCGCGCGCCGCGCAGCGGCCTCGAGGACGATGCGACGACGCTCACGATCACCGTCGACGACCTGCGCGACGCCGCCCAGAAGAGCCCCGTCAGCTACGACCGCGAGGACGCGCACTACGACACCATCTCGGCCTTCATCAAGTCGATGCGCGGCAGCGACGCCGACGCCGCCGTCTACTACATGGCCTCGATGCTGGCCGGCGGTGAGGACCCGCGCTTCATCGCCCGCCGGATGATCGTGTTCGCCAGCGAGGACGTCGGCAACGCCGATCCGCAGGCCCTGCAGGTCGCGATCGCCGCCTCGCGGGCGGTGGACTTCGTCGGCCTGCCCGAGTGCCGCATCAATCTAAGCCAGGCTGCGACGTATCTGGCCCTCGCTCCCAAGAGCAACGCCGCGTACAAGGCCATCGACGCGGCGATGGACGACGTCCGCCGCGAGGGCAACCAGCCGCCGCCGCCTCATCTGCGGGACGCGAACTACCGCGGCGCGAAGGAACTCGGGCACGGGATCGGGTACCAGTACCCGCATGCACATGGGGGCTGGGTCGACGCAGCAGTACCTGCCGGACAAGCTCTCAGGGCGCCGGTACTACGTGCCGATACGCGGTGTGGAGCTGGAGATGGAGGCCCGGCTGGCCGCAGAGGCCGGGCAGGGGCGAGCCCGTGGAGGGCACGGACGTGGAAAGGGAGCGATGAGTAGGGGCTATCTCGTCGTCTTGCTGTTCCTTGTCGTGGCGCTGGTCGCGCTCCTGATCGCGTGGTTGTACGCGCGCCGCGTGAAGAACGATCTCGACCAGCCCAAGATCGTGGCGGGGGCCCGAGGCGTCGTCGAGCTGCGCCCGGAGAGCATCGAGCAGCTGCGCCAGCTGAGTGCCGAACCGATCCTGCTCAAGCAGAGCGAAGAGGGGGTCCGCGTCCAGATCGAGCACCGGCCCATGATGCCGCTCATGGCGTTCGTGGGCCGCGACGTCAACGCCGCCCTCGGAGAGGCGGCAGCCGCGGTCTCCGAGCGTTTCGGACCCGTCTGGGTGGTCCTCATCAGCCCCGGCGAGGGCGACCAGGCAACGGTGCAGCGCCTGGCCTGAGTTGTGTGCAGGACTGACCGACGGGGGACCGTATACAGGTCTGTACACTGGTAAAGTCGAGACCAGTTTCTACCGAAGAACACTTGGCCGGTCTTGCGCGCCTGCGAGCCCGGCATGACGTGTGGCAGCGCTCGAGGAGGCAGCGATGAAGCGACTCATGAAGTTCCTGCTGGGACTCACTGTGGGAGCGGCGGTCGCCATGCTGCTCGCCCCGAAGAGTGGACGCGAGTTGCGCCAGCAGCTGATCGGCGGGGCCACCGGCAAGATGCTCCCCGCCGCGCCGGAGGAGTCGCCCGAGTCTGAGAGTGAGCGGGCGTGGGAGTCCGGCGTGGCGACCGCTGTGGTCGAGCCGGAGCCGGCAACCGAGGAGCTCGTCGTCGAGGAGGTCGCGGTCGCCGAAGTAGCCGTGGAGGAGCCGGGCGTCGAAGAGGTCATCGCGGTCGAGGAGACGGTGAGCGTCTCGGACGAAGGCGTGGTCACCGAGACGGTGACCACGACGGACACGACGACCTGGGCAGAACCCGAGACGGAAGAGCCGCCGGCTGAGCCGGCGGTCGAAGCCACCCCCGAACCGGCCGTCGAAGCCGAACCGGTGGTCGAAGCCGAGCCCGAGCCGGTCGCCGAAGCCGAGCCGGTCGCCGAAGAGGCCGCCGGCGAGGATCTGCGGCCGCGTATCGAGGAGACCCGCGCCGGCGTGGAGAGCGACATCGCGCAGCCGTTCGCCGAAGAGGAGACCCTCGAAGCCGAGCCGGCACTCGAGGGTCCGCAGTACGAGGCCCCCGCCGCGGAGCCGGAGGCCGAGGCGCCGCTCGCCGAGGAGGCGCCGCCTGCATCTGCGGAGCCGGTGCCTGCACCGCACGGATGGGACATCCCGTACGAGACGGACGCGCCGGTGGCCGTCGCCGAAGAGGTCGCCGCGGAGGAGCCGCCGGCGGAACTCGAAGCGGAAGCCACATCGACCGGGGGCGTGATCGAGGAAGCCGAGCCCGAGCCCGTCTCCGGGCTGGTGGCGGACACCGCCGCGACTTTGGAGCCCGTGGCGGAGGCCGAGCCCGTGGCGGAGGCCGAGCCGGAGGCGCCGGCCGAGCCGGTGGCAGAGGTTGCAGCGCAGGCCGAACCGGAGACGGAGCTTCAGGCGCAGCCCGAGCCTCTGGCGGTCGCCGAGCCGGTCGCCGAGCCCGTCGCCGAGCCGGCGCCCGCGGAGGAGGCTCCCGCAGCCTCGCGTGAGGGCACCGGCAACATCGACCAGGCGGAGATGCGGCGGCGCATCGAGGAGACGCGCGCGCGCCTCAAGGCAAAGGCATTCGACGCGATGATGAGCGGGGAGTCCGCACTGCTCTCCCGCGACAGCGGCGAGAAGCCGGTGCCCACCGCCGACGACATCAAGCTCGACAACGACGTGGAGAGCACGATCGACGAATCGCTGTCGCAAGACGACGCCTGAGGCGTCGCTCGGCAGACAGTCCGCGCGGCCGTAGGGGCCGGCGCCTCGGGCGCCGGCCCCTTTCGCGTCTAGGAAGCCTGGCCGCCAGTCCGCGGCGGGCGCGGGCGTCTTGGAGGCCCTGTCCGGCGTCGACGCCTCGGCGCCGCTACGCGGCGGCGCTTCGCCTCATCGACGTTGGCCGCCGCCCAGGCGTCGTCGCTGGGGCGGTCCAGTGCGCGCCGGTCCACTGCCGGCCAGGTGAGGGCCCCAGGCGCAAGGCCACGCTCGTGCAGCGTGTGCGCTAGCAGACCGGCCGTCGAGAGAAAGACCACCCCCAGCAGCACCCCGCCGGCGGGGATGGTCCGGTTCTCGAGTAGCAGGAAGAAGTACCACCAGACCTTGAGACCGAGGCCGAGCCGCGAAGCGTAGTAGACGAGCACCACCGGGATCATGGCCAACCCGAGATAGGCGGGCAGGATCGACCGCATCCAGCCGCCCGGTCGCGCGAGTGGCCAGAGGACCGCGGCCGGGACGACCAACAGGATCGCATAGGGATTGACGACGAACGCGAGGAGCGCGATGAGGACGAGCATCAGGTGCGCGGTGAAGATGGTCGCCCGCGGGTCGGTGGGCACGCGGCGCTCGAGCCGTCGCTCCACGGCCACCGCGTAGGCGTATGCCAGGACGAGGAGCGCGAGCAGCACCACCACGCGCAGGTAGCGGGGCGTGTCCACGATGTGCGAGCCGGGCGGGATCACGGCTCCGGGGCTCCTAGGCAGCTGCCCGATGAGGTTGGCGAAGTAGACGATCGCCAACAGGGCCAGCCAGGGCGCGAAGTGCAGCAGTGAACGGACGAGGGCCGGCCGGATGCGGATGCGCGCCCGTCGGCAGTGCGCGAAGAGGTCGATCGTCACGGCGGCCAGCGGGATGAGGAGAGCGGCGAGGATGGCGGCGAGCGCGCCGCCCGGCAGCGTCCGCTCGTGGGTGAGGAAGATGGTCCCGCCGCTAGGCGCGCCGGAGGTCGGGCTGGCGTCGATGGACATGAGCATCGACTGAACGGTATTGCCGAGCTTCGTCAGCGTCTCCGAAGACGTCGTGTCCAGCGTGTCGAAGACCGGAGGCTGCTTGGGGCCGGCCGCCGAGACGGTGATCGCGGCCACGCCGGCCGCCACGAACGGTCCCTGGCTGCCCGAGCTGGTGGGCACGGACAGCCGTATCGCCTGCGAGGCGATCGTGGGGAGCTGGGCCCTGAGGTTGGCGTTCACGCGGGCCGCCGGCGCGCTGAGCAGCCACAGCCAGGGTGGCGCGACCTTCGGCGCCGCGCTCCATCCGTCGAGCCCGATACCGGTGGTGTCGCGCGTCGCGACCTGTCGCAGGGCGATAGCCGCCCAGATGCCGGCGGACGCGTGATCCTGCGCGAACTGGTGTGCCCCGAGCGCGCCGTTGGCGTCGCCACTCGAGCAGAGGAAGACGAGGGTGTGGTGGTGCGTGCTCACCGTGAAAGCGCGCGCCAGCTCAAGCATCGCCGCCACGCCGGAGGCATTGTCGTTGGCCCCTTGAGTGGCGAGGCCCTGGATGTCGCGATTGGCGATCACGAGGATCGAGCCGGGAGTGTCGCCCCTCGAGCTCGCCCACACGTTCTGCAGGGCGACCGCCTTGCCGTTCACGGTCGCGGCGTACCCGTCGAGGTGCGTCTGCAAGCCGGCGTCCTTGAACTGCTGCGCGACCCAGATGGCCATGCGGTTGTCGGGGTCGGACCCGGCGACCCGCTGCGGGAAATCCTGGACGATGGTGCGCATGTCCGCCGCCGCCCGGCCGCCGTCGAACGACAGTGGCTCAGTGCTGAGCTTCGGGGTGTTCGCGTGACCGAGCGTGAACAGCGCGATGACGACGACGATGAGGGTGGCGACCCAAGCGGCGCGATACACCTTAAGGTTCGGCAGGGTGACCTCCTTGGGCGTGGCGGCATCCTATCAGATAGCCCCCGAGGCCTCCGCGCTCGCCGGGGTAAGATGCATCCATGAGCGCACCGACACGCATCCTCGTCGTCGAGGACGAGGAGCACATCGCCGAAGTCGTCGAGAGCTACCTGGAGCGAGCCGGCTACATGGTCGTGCGAGCCGCCAGCGGTGAGGATGCCCTGGAGGGCGTCGAGCACCGGCGTCCGGACCTCGTCGTCCTCGATCTGGGCCTGCCGGGCATCTCGGGTGAGGAGGTGTGCCGGCGCATCCGCGCCAGCTCGGACGTGCCCATCATCATGCTCACGGCCAGGGACGCGGAGGAGGATCTCGTGAAGGGGCTCCAGCTCGGAGCCGACGACTACCTCACGAAGCCGTTCAGCCCGCGCGAGCTCACAGCGCGCGTGCGCGCCCTGCTGCGTCGCGCGCACGCCGACGAGCGGCCCCAGGCCGACGTGCTCGAGAGGGCCGGCGGACGGCTGGTCATCGACAGCGCCCGCCGGCGCGTGACCCTCGACCACGCCCCTGTCGACCTCACCGAGTCCGAGTTCCGTCTCCTGCAGACGCTGGCGCGTTTCCCCGGGCGCGCGTACACGCGCTACGAGCTCGTCGGCAAGGTGCAGGGCTACGAGTTCGAAGGCTACGAACGCACCATCGACGCGCACGTCAAGAACGTGCGCCGCAAGCTGGGCGAGGACGCTCGTCACCCGCGACTCATCCTCACCGTCTACGGCCGCGGCTACGCCTTCGCCGAGGACGAGTCGTGAGGCGCGGCCTGCGCCTGCGCCTGGCGATCACGCACGCGCTCGTCGCGCTCCTCGCGATCATCATCGTCGCGGTCATCATCAACGTGGTCGGCGGACGCCGCTTCGACACCTATCTGGCGCAGGTGCAGGCGCGACGCGACGCGGCGGTCGTAGCGACCCTCCAGGACTCCTACAAGGCGCCCGATGGCTGGGACGCGTCCGCCGTATACGCGATCACCCGCGTCGCGATGCTCAACAACGTCGACATCGCCGTGTACTCGCCTGACGGCCAGCTCATCTTCACGGCCACCGGACTCAACGGCAGCCAGGGGATGATGGGCGGCGGCATGGGCAGCGGCGGCATGATGGGCGGCTCCACCGCCGCGCCGTCGCCGACCGCCGCGCCGTTCAAGGCGAGCGACCTCCAGGTCCACAGCTACCCGCTCACAGCGGGCGGCAAGGAGGTGGCGACCGTCGAGGTCTATCGCACAGCGCCGCGACACCTCGGCCGCGGTGACCGCGTACCAGAGCGCGCTCTCCCGCAACCTCATCGTCGCCGCCGTGATCGCCGCTGTGCTTGCGTTCCTCATCAGCCTGCTGGTGAGCCGCCGGATCACCGCTCCGCTCGAGGAGCTGACCGACGCAGCCGAGGACGTCGCCGCCGGCAACCTCGACGTGCGCGTGGCGCCGCGGGCCGACGACGAGGTCGGCGCCCTCGCGACCGCCTTCAACTTCATGGCCGACCGGCTCGCGCGCGACGAGCAGTGGCGGCGCGACATGACCGCCGACCTGTCGCACGAACTGCGCACGCCGCTGGCGACGATCCAGTCGCGGGTCGAGGCGCTCGAGGACGGCGTCCTGCCGCCGACGCCGGAGAACCTGCGCGTGATCGGCGCCGAGGTGGAGCGGCTGGGTCGCCTGCTTGGCGCCCTCCGCAGCCTCAACGAACTGGAGAGCGAGGACCTCGAGGTGGAACTGGGTCCACTCGACCTCGCCGACGTAGGCCGTGACGCGGCCGAGCGCGTGGGGACCGCGTGCGCGGCCAAACGGATCACGCTCGCGACCGATTTTGGCGACGTCGTCGTCAGGGGCGACCGCGACCGCCTGCTGCAGATCGCCGGCAATCTGCTCGACAACGCGCTCAAGTTCACGCCGGAGGGCGGCCGCATCGAGCTGGCCGTCGCCGCCGCAGGCCCGGGCGAAGCGGTCCCCGGCCCGGCGGCGGACACGGCCGTGGGCCGTGGGCCATGGGCGGCGCTCTCCGTCGCCGACAGCGGGCCGGGCATCGACCCGATCGACCTGCCTTTCGTGTTCGACCGCTTCTACCGCGGCCAGTCGGCTCGTGACACGCAAGGCGTCGGTCTCGGCCTCGCCATCGTGCGCGGGCTCGTCGAGGCGCAAGGCGGCGTCGTGGAGGCGGCCGCCGGGTCCGAGGCCGGCGCGCGTTTCACCGTGTATCTGCCTCGGGCACACTGACGCCAGACCGGCGCCCACCGCAGCGCCGCCGCGACGAACCGAGGTGACATGAGCGGTCCGCAGCGCGAGGAGACGAGGTCCGTCGGCGACGCCCAATGCCGCATCGAGAATCCCGGCGGCGCCCGGCGCGTCGTCGTCACCCAGGATCTGCCGGGCCGGCGCTGGCTGGACGAGCTCATCGCCGCAGGCTGCCGGATCGAGGTCTGCATCGAATACCGGCCCCTCGACGCGGCGACCATCCGCGAGCTCATCGGTGAGCGCTGCGACGGCGTCATCGGCCAGTTGACTGAGCCCTGGGGTGAGGAGCCTCTGCGGGCCTTGCGCGCCGCCGGCGGCGCGGCCTACAGCAACTTCGCCGTCGGCTACGACAACGTCGACGTACCGGCCGCCACCGCGCTCGGCATCCCGGTGGGCAACACGCCCGGGGTGCTCACCGAGACGACCGCCGAGATGGCCGTGGCGCTCACGTTCGCGGCCGCGCGGCGCGTGGTTGAGGGCCATCGGTACATCGCCGAAGGCCGCTTCGCCGGCTGGCTGCCCACGCTGTTCCTCGGCCGCCGCCTCTACGGCGGGACGCTGGGGATCGTCGGCGCCGGGCGCATCGGCGCCGCCTACGCGCGCATGCTCGTGGAGGGCCACAAGATGGACCTCGTGTACTTCGGGCCCCACCGCAACGAGGAGCTCGAGGACTTCATGGCCGACTACGCCCGGTTCCTCGCGGCGCATGGCGAGCGCCCGGTCGCGTGCCGCCGGGCAGCGACGCTCGAGGACCTGCTCGCCGCGTCGGACGTGGTGAGCATCCACGCCACCCTCAACGATCAGACCCACCATTTGATCGACGCGGCGCGGCTGGCGCAGATGAAGGATGACGCGATCCTGATCAACGCCAGCCGGGGTCCGCTGGTGGACGAGGTCGCGCTCGTCGAGCACTGCCGCGCGCACCCGGGGTTCCGCGCTGGGCTCGACGTCTTCGAGCGCGAACCCGCCACCGCGCCCGGCCTGCTGGATCTTCCCAACGTCGTCGCGGTGCCGCATCTCGGCTCGGCGACCGGCTGGACGCGCGAGGGGATGGCGACGCTGGCGGCCTGCAACGTCGCCGCCATCCTCCGCGGCTGGCCCGCGTGGCCGAGCGCCGACATCACGCCGTTTCTCGGCCCCAGTCCACCCGCGGCGGCGCCCAGCATCGTCAATGCGCGCCAGCTCGGCCTGCCCATGTTCGACGATCCGCGGGCGTCCGCCGGCTGAGCTCCGCCGCGCGCGCACCACGGCGCTCGCCGCCCGCAAGGGCCGACCATGTCTGAACGCACGAAGGGCGGCCCCTTGGGGCCGCCCTTCGTGGTGACGCGCTTCTCTGTCGCTCGACCTCCCGTGCGGCGCACCCTACGGCGCCTCGCACGTCGGCCCGTGCTTCGCCGGTCAGTCGACCTTTGGCAGCTTCGCGATCGACTCGGCGATGGCCTCTTCGGGGTGGTCGTAGTCCTCGAGCTTGCCGCTGAGGTAGGCGTCGTAGGCGCCCAGGTCGAGGAAGCCGTGGCCGGTGAGGTTGAACAGGATGTTGCGGCTCACGCCCTCGTCCTTGGCCTTGAGAGCCTCGTCGATGGCGACGCGGATCGCGTGGCTGCTCTCAGGCGCCGGCACGATGCCCTCCGTGCGGACAAAGAGCTGTGCCGCCGCGAAGACCTTCGTCTGCGGCACGGCCACGGCCTCCATCAGCCCCAGGTCGTAGACGTGGCTGATGAGCGGCGCCATGGCGTGATACCGCAAGCCGCCGGCGTGGATGCCGGCCGGCATGAAGTCGTGCCCGAGCGAGTACATCTTGAACAGCGGCGTGCTCTGCGCCTCATCGCCGAAGTCGTACACGAACCGGCCCTTCGTGAGCGTCGGGCAGGCGGTGGGCTCGACGGCGACCAGGCGGGTGTCGGTCTTGCCGGCGAGGTTCTCACGCAGGAAGGGGAAGGCGATGCCGCCGAAGCTCGACCCGCCGCCGACGCAGCCGACGACGACGTCGGGGTACGCGTCGGCGTCCTGGCACTGCAGGATCGCCTCTTCACCGATCACCGTCTGGTGCAGCAGCACATGGTTGGTCACGCTGCCCAGCGCGTACTTGGAGCCGGGATGCGTCACGGTATCCTCGACCGCCTCGCTGATGGCGATGCCGAGGCTGCCGAGAGATTCCGGGTCCTCGGCCAGCACGGCGCGGCCGGCGTTGGTCTGGTCGCTCGGGCTGGGGATGACGTTGGCGCCCCACAGCTCCATCATGCTGCGCCGGTAGGGTTTCTGGTGATAGCTGACCTTGACCATGTAGACCATGCACTCGAGGCCGAACATCTGGCAGGCCATGGCGAGGGCGCAGCCCCACTGGCCGGCGCCGGTCTCGGTGGCGAGCCGCGTGGTGCCGTCCTTCTTGTTGTAGTACGCCTGCGCGACGGCGGTGTTGCTCTTGTGCGAGCCGGCCGGGCTGACGCCCTCGTACTTGAAGAAGATCTTTGCCGGCGTGTCGAGCGCCTTCTCGAGGCCCGTGGCGCGGATAAGCGGCGACGGCCTCCACATGCGGTAGATCTGGTGGACCTCTTCGGGGATCTCGATGTAGCGCTCCGCCGAGACCTCCTGCGCGATGATGCTCGGCGAGAAGATCGGCGACAGATCGTCGGGACCGGCCGGCTGAAGGGTCGCCGGGTTGAGCGGCGGCGCCGGCGGCGTGGGGAGGTCGGGCACGATGTTGTACCAGGCCTTGGGGATCCTCTCCTCGTCAAGGACGAACTTCTTCTTGTACTCGCTCATGACCTACCTCCTCTCGAATGACGCTCCCTGCGATGGTTCGTTGGGGGGTGACGATGCACAGTCCTGCACTCCGGTCTGGGGGACGGGACGACCACGGGATGCGGTCAGGGTGTGGGCACGGCCCACGCGGGATGTCAAAATGGGCGCGCTAGGCGCGCCAGAGCCAGCGACGCCGGGGGCGCGAGGAAGTGCGGCTGTCGATGTGCGGTGCGCCTGCGGCACCCCGCACGTCAGCTTCGCTACGCCGGCTGATATCGGTGCTCGTCATCGTGGGCGGGATTCTACCACGCGGGCGCGGGAATGATGCAAGGCCGGTTTGCTACGCGCGGCTGCGGGTGGAGCTCCCGTTGGGGAACAGCATCGGCTGAACTGCGCCTGCCGGGGCGATCACGTCCGCCGGCGGGCACGTGGTGATCTCGGGATGGGGCGGGCCGGGGTGCGCGAAGAGGAAGCCCTGGCCGTACTCGATCCCGAGCGCCAGCAAGGCATCGAGCTGAGCACGAGTCTCGATGCCTTCGGCCACCAGCGTGATGATACGCCTGCCGGCAGAAGTCGCGCAGCGTGCCGACGAGCTTCTGTTTGACGAGCGAGCTCTCGATGCCGCGCGTGAGGCTCATGTCGAGCTTGATGAAGTCGGGCTCGATCTCGACCATGGTCTGGAGGCCGGCGTAGCCGGCCCCGGCGTCGTCGATGGCGATGCGGAAGCCGCTGCCGCGCAGCCGCCGGACGACCTCGCGCATATGGGCGAAGTCGTCGATCACGGCGTTCTCGGTGATCTCGACCACGGTCTGGGCGCGCAGCGCCGGCGGCGTCGCCTCGACGAACTCCTGCACGAACGCATCGCTGTCGGGGTGGAAGAAGAGATTGAGCGGCTCCGCGTTGATGAAGCGCAGGCAGTGCGACGGCAGACCAGCGGCGGCGCGCGCCGCCGTCATGCGGCAGATGCGGTCCAGCTCGGGCACGCGCGCCTCGGCGCGAGCGACCTCGAACAGGGCCTCCGGGCGGTGCAGCTCGCTCTCGCGCGGGCCGCGCGCGAGCAGCTCGTAGCCACGTACCACGAAGTCGCGGAGAGTCACGATCGGCTGGTACACGCACGAGATCTCCTCCGCGTCCACCACGCGGCCGAACTCCAGCGACAGGCGGTGACGCACCTCGTCCCTTTCGCGCTCGATCCCGCGGGTGGCGTCGTCGATGGCCGCCATCAGGGCGCGCCTGAAGCGGACCTTGGGCGACTGCGTGAGGCGGGCGCAGCCGACGCGCAGGTCGACCTTGGCGAGCAGCGCCGCCTCGAGGTCCGTCCTCGATGTCGCGCAGGAGCTGGTCCTTGAGACGCAGCCTCACCACGCTCGAGGTCGTCGTCGCCGACGAAGGCCTGATCGCGCGACGGCGAGAGGATCACGAGGAAGGCGTTGCCCAGGCTCGAGATGGAGACGAAGTCCTCGTTGCGGATGAGGTGGCCGCGGGCCTCGTTGAAGTCGCTCGGCCGATCGCCCGGAACATCTCGTCCACGATCTCGAAGCCCTGCGACTGCTCGAGCGTGTGCGACGCTGTCGACGGTGACGTAGAGGATGCCCAGCTGGCTGTGCTCGTGCATCGAGCGCTGCACCTCGACCTGCACGTGCGCAAGCGTGGGCAGGCCGGTGATCTCGTCGTAGTACGCGGAGGCGTCGCGCAGCACGTCGCGCACGGTCTGCAGGAGGTGCTCGCGTGCGGAAGGGCTTGGTGATGTACGCGGAGGCGCCGGAGCGGTTGGCCTCCATCATGTCGGCGAGGCCCGTCTTCGCGGTGAGGAAGACGACGGGGATGTCCTTGGTGTAGCCGAACTGCAGCTCGCGGCAGACCTCGTAGCCGTCCATGCCCGGCATGGCCACGTCGAGAAGCACGAGGTGGGGTCGCCGCGTGTAGGCGAGCTCGAGGCCCTGCTCGCCGCTGTTGGAGAGGAGGACGTCGTAGCCCTCCGCCTCCAGGGTAGCGCCGAGCGTGAGCGTCAGCTCAGGGTCGTCGTCGATGACGAGGATCGAGATCCTCTGTTCGCTCATCTTCCCCCTCGGTGGTGACGCCAGCACCATGCCCGCCGCACGAGCGTATATCGGCGCGAGGGCGGGAAACGTTTACCCGATAAACTAGTACGGCGTCACGGGACGCGCGCTCGAGGAGGACAGGATGAAGGGGTACGGCCCCGCCGATCCACTGCAGTCGCCGCGGTTCGCCGGCATCTCGACGTTCCTGCGGCTGCCGCACACGCTCCATCTCGACGGCGTCGATGTCGCCTTCGTGGGACTCCCGTTCGACACCGGCGTGACGTTCCGCGCCGGGGCGCGCTTCGGGCCCAAGGCGATCCGCGAGGGATCGCTCGCCCTCCGCCCTGACTACAACCCGGCGCAGCGCGTGGCCGTCTTCGAGCGCGTCTCGGCGATCGACTACGGCGACGCGCCCGTCGTGCCCGGCTTCACCGACCGTTCCTACGACAAGATGGCCGAGGCGCTGAGCGTCGTCCACGGGGCGGGCGCGGTGCCGATCGGCTTCGGCGGCGACCACAGCGTGCTGCTCGCGGAGCTGCGCGCCGCGGCGGCGGTGCACGGCCCGCTCGCGCTCGTGCAGTTCGACTCGCACAGCGGCACCTGGGACGAGTACTTCGGCGAGAAGTACACGCACGGCACGGTCGTGCGCCGGGCCCTCGAGGAGGGCCTCATCGACCCGGCGCGCTCGACCCTGATGGGCATGCGCGGCGGCCTGTACGGCCCCGGCGACCTCGACGACACGCGCGAGATGGGCTTCACCCTCCTGCCGTGGGACGACCTCGCGCAGCTCGGCACGGGCGCCGCCGCCGCCGCTGTCGATCGGGCCGGCGGCAAGGCGTTCCTCACGTTCGACATCGACTTCGTCGACCCGGCCTATGCGCCCGGCACCGGCACGCCCGAGTGCGGCGGCCCCACGCTCGATGCAGGCGCTGGCGCTGCTGCGCGCCTGCCGCGGCCTCGACATCGTCGGCGCCGACGTGGTCGAGGTGCTGCCCGACCTCGACAGCTCGCACCTCACGGCGACGCTGGCGGCCACCGTGGCGTGGGAGATCCTCAGCCTCATCGCGGTGGGGCGGCCGGAGGCCGGCGCGTGAAGCTGCGCGCGGCCTGCGTCCAGCTCAACACGCGGCAGGACACCGCGGCGACCGTGCGCACGGCAGGCGAGCTCGTGCGCAGGGCCGCCGCCGAAGGCGCGCGGCTCGTCGCGTTGCCGGAGACGTGGGCGTACAAGGGCAGGCACGCGGGCATCGCTGGCCAGCGCCGAGGCGCTGGACGGGCCGAGCAACACCGCCCTGGCGGAGCTGGCGGCCGGCCTCGGCGTCTACGTCCTGGCCGGCTCCATCTACGAGCCTTCGCCGGTCGCCGGCCGCGTGTACAACACATCGGCTCTGTTCGGCCCGGACGGGGAGCTGCTGGCCGCGTATCGCAAGGTCCACCTGTTCGACGCGATCGCCGGGACCGCCGTCTACCGGGAGTCGGACGACGTGGCGGCCGGGCTCCGACATCGTGACGGCCGACGTGGACGGCGTGACCGTCGGCCTGAGCGTCTGCTACGACCTGCGCTTCCCCGAGCTGTACCGCTCGCTGGCGCTGCGCGGCGCCGAGCTCCTGCTCGTGCCGTCGGCGTTCACGGCGCACACCGGCGAGGCCCACTGGGAGGTCCTGCTCCGCGCCCGCGCGATCGAGAACGGCTGCTTCGTGGTCGCGCCGGCCCAGGTGGGCGAGCACCTGCCGCGGCACGACTGCTGGGGGCACAGCATGATCGTCGACCCGTGGGGCGTCGTCCTCGCGGAGCTCGCCGAGGGCGTGGGCGTGTGCGTCGCGGACCTCGATCTGGAGCGCCTCGCCGAGGTGCGCGCGCAGCTCCCGCCGTTGACGAACCGCCGCCCGGACGCCTACACGATCTAGCAGACGAGCAGGACCGCGCCGGCGTGCGGTCAGGCGCCGCGGACGCGGCGCCGCACGAACGCGACGATCACGCCGATGACGAGGCCGGCGAGCGCGCCGGCGGCGACGTTGAGCGTGCGGCTCGGGCCGCTCGGCGAGTCCGGGACCTTGGCCACGTGCAGGATCTGCGGCATCTCGACGGTCTTGGCGACCTCGAGGCGCAGTGCGGTCGCCTGGTCGGCGACCTGCAGGGTGGCGAGTTCGCTGGCCGCCGCCTGAGAGACCGCCACGTAGGGAGCGGCCGCCGCGGCCTTCTCGGCGGCACTGCCGCCGCCCTTGGCGATGGCGGTGATGGCCGCCTGGGACGCGTTCGAGCGCGCTGTGGCGGCGGCCTCCGCCTTCTGTCCCTGGGCGAGCTGCTGCTCGAGCAGGGTGACCTTGGCTTCGACGCTCGGGCTCAGCTTGGCGACCAGCGCGTTCGCGAGCGCGTTGGCGGCCGCGGTGGCGCGCACCTTCTTGGTGTCGGTGACGGTGATGACCACGATGTTGACAGCGGAGACGGTCGTCTTGATGGTCTGCGACGGTGTCTCCACGGTGGTCTCGCGGCGCAGCTTGCCGGGCTTCATGCCCATGCCGGTCGCCTGGGCGGCCTCGTTGAGGAGCGCCTGGCTCGCCAGCAGCTGGGTGGCCGCCTTGGGGTTGGAGTTGAGCCCGGCCATCGCCTGGCCAAGGGCGTCCGTGGTCTGGCCGATGTAGACCGACGACGTGGCGCTGTACTCCTTGGGGGTGAGCAGGGTGACGACCCCGCCGACCACCGCGCCGAGAACGACCAAGGCGAGGATCACCCACCAGTTGCGCGCCAGCGTCTTGAACCAGGAACCTACGTCGATCGTCGTGTCGTCGGCCGCCGTCATGCGCTCCTCCGGGGTGGCTTCATCGTGACATCCTAGCGCAGGCGGGAGTGGTCTGCGCGCACGCGCTCGAGCAGCGCGAGATAGTCGTGCGCGAGGTCCCGGCGGTCGAAGTGCTCCAGCACGTAGCGGCGGCCGTTGGCGCCGAGACGCGCGCACTCCGCGCGGTCGCTCGCCAGTGCCTGCACCGCCGCGGCGAGCTCGGCGTCGTTGCCGGGGTCGAAGGCGATGCCGCAGTCGGCCTCCTTCAGCAGGGCGCGCGCCTCCCCCTCGAAGCCGAGGAGGATGGGCCGCTCCATAGCGGCGTCCTCGAAGAGCTTGCTCGGCAGGATGGTGCCGAAGAGCTCCTGCTTGCGGAAGTGCACGAGGCAGGCGTCGCTGCTCGCGAGGTACTCCGGCAGCTCGGAGCGCGGGACGAGGCCGGTGAACACGACGTTGCCCAGGCCTTCCGTGCGCGCCCGTGTTTCCAGCTCGGCGCGGACCGCTCCGTCTCCGACCAGCAGGAAAGCGATGTCGTCGCTGCCCTGCTGCTTGAGAAGGCGCGCGGCGCCGAGCGCCACCTCGAGGCCGCTCGCCATGCCGATCGTGCCGGCGAAGGTGACGACGAACGTCTGCGGCGAGAAGCCGAGGCGGGCGCGCAGGGCGTCGTCGCGCTCGCGTGGCGTGAACAGGTCGGCGTCGACGCCGTTGGTGATGACGTCGATCTTGCTCGCCGGCACGCCCTTGGCGACCATGTTCCGCTTGTAGCCGTCGCCGACGGCGACGATGTGGTCGGCCCTGCTGTAGAGGGCGCGCTCGAGCTTGCCGAGCGCGGCGACGACGCGGCCCTCGCGCAGCGCCCCGACCGCCGTGATCGAATCGGGCCAGATGTCGCGGATCTCGAGCACGAACGGCGCGCCGTGGGCGCGGGCGACCGGCCAGCCCGCCCAGCCGGCGAAGAACTGCGGGCTGGTGGCGATGACGACGTCGGCGCGCGGCCGCAGCAACGGGCCGGCCGCGCCGGCCGTGGCCAGGTACGAGAGGAAGTTGAGGCCGCGGCGCACGCGGCCGCGGTTGGCGGCGAGGTACGTCCATACGCGCACCGTGCGCACGCCGTCGATCCACTCTTCCTGGTACGGCCGGTTCACGTAGCCCTCGAACGGCACGCCGGCCGGCACGTTGGGCACGCACGTGAGGACGGTGACCCGGTGCCCGAGGCGCGTCCACTCGCGGGCCATGGCGTGCACGCGCGCCGCCGGCGCGTTGTTCTCGGGCACGAAGTAGTGGCTCAGGAAGAGGATGTGCACGGCGCTGCGCCCCGGCTCAGACGGCGCCGGTGGCTCATTCGTCCCAGAACACCTGGTCGTAGTAGCGCACCGACCGGCGCGAGAACCGCACGCGGGACTGGGCGAGGGCGACGCCTTCGGCGTCCAGCTCGCCCAGTGCGTACTTGATCCCGAGGTACGGGATGATGAAGTCCTCCTGGTAGACGAACGTCGACACGCGCGGGTTGATCTCGAGCAGCTTGCCGCCGATCCACTGGATGCTCTGGAAGTAGTCGAGCCCCAGATGGCGGACGACCTGGCGGCTCAGCTCCACGAGGTCCGGCCTGTCGATCGTCTTGAAGCTCATCGCCAGACCGGTGAGGAACTCCTCACGCGTGCGCACCTGCTGGAAGACGACCTCGCCCCTGTCGGCGAACAGGTCGACGGTGATCTCCGGGCTGTCCACGTACTCCATCAGCATGAGGCGCGGGAACGGCTCGACGCCGCGGAACAGGTCGACGAACTCCGGCAGCGTCATGTAGCGGTTGACCGGCCGTTCGTGCAGGAGCTCGTGCACCCGATCGACCTCGGCCGAGAGGATGCGAAAGCCGCGCGAGCCCTTGGCGACCGGCGGCTTGAAGCACACCGGGACGCCGGGGTAGCCGAGCTCCTCGGCCCCGGCGACGAACTCATCGAGTGTCTCCGGCAGGAGCAGTCGTGGCTGCGGCACCGGGATCTCGCCACAGGCGGCGTGCATCAGCGCCTTGTCCGAGGCGATCTCGATGCCCGCGACACCGTCGGCCAGCACCTTGGCGCCGAGCTCCTCGAAGACGTCGCGGTGGCGCGCCACGGTCTCGATCTCGTGCGAGGACTGCACGAAGAGCAGGTCGGGGCGCACGCTCTCCACGACCGCGGCGAGCCGCTCGATGTAGTCGGGGGCGCTGCCGGCCGGGACGAGGTCGAAGCCGTCGCAGAGGAAGCGCCCCACGGCGTCCGGCCGCGTGTCGACGCCGTGGACGTGGATCTCGCGCTCGCCGTTGGCCTTGAGCATGCGGATCAGCGTGCTGGCCCCCGGGCAGCCGGCGGCGGTGAGGACGATCCTGAGCGGCGCTTCACGCCGCGTCTCCGGCGGGCGCTAGAGGATCCAGCGGTAGACCTCGAAGATCTCGGCGAAGTCGCAGCCTACGTCGATGCCACGCGTGAAGGCCATGTTGCGGATGTAATCCTCGCGCGTGTAGTTGCGGTGGCCCTGGCTCGCGTAGCAGGCCAGGGCCTCCACCTTCTTGTCGACCTGGCGCGTCTCGAGCCGCACGTACGCCTGGTGCGAGAAGTTGAGGTTGTTCCACGGGATCTCGTAGGCCATCACCGTGGTGCGCTTGAAGGCGCGCAGGCCCTCTTCGGCGATCGTCTTGTGGTCCTGATGCAGGTCCACGAGCGCCGGCATGAGCACGCAGTCGGGGTCGATCTCCTGCTGCATGACGATCATCTGCTCGAGGATGTCCTGGCGCAGCGTGGGGAACATGCGGACCTCGAAGTCGTGCACGATCAGGTCGGTCTCAGGGATACCGAGGACGGCCGTCGCCGCGCGCACCTCGTGCTTGAGGACGTCCTTGGGGAAGCCCTTCGGGACGCTCTTGGCGGCAGTGCTGAACGCCACGTAGGTGACCTTCACGCCGCTCTCCACGAGCCGCGCGATGGTGCCGCCGCAGCCGAACTCGCCGTCGTCGGTGTGGGGGGCAAGGACGAGGACGTTCCTGAACCGCTCGATGGTCACGTTGCGCTCTCCTCAGTCGGTCGTTGCGCCGGGTCCGTCAGGGGAGCCCGGCGCAGAGCGAACCGTAGAAGTCTACCAAATCGCCCTCGATGGCCTCCCAGGAGTACCGCCGCGCGACGGCGCGATGACCGCGCTCGCCCATCGCGCCGACCTCGCCGCGGTTGGCCAGCAGGCGCCGGATGCCGGAGAGATGGCCGTCGGCGCCGGAAGGCACGGCGAGGCCGCACTCCTCGAGCCGCACGACCTCGCCGCGGCCCGGGCAGGTTGGTGGCGAGCACGGCCAGCCCGGAGGCCATGCCCTCGAAGATCTTGGTGTCCACCGTCGGCAGGTCGTACTGCGGGCCGGCGAGGCTCGGCGACCAGACGACGTCTGCCGCCGCCAGGTAGTGCGGCAGCTCCGGCGGCGGGATGCGGCCGAGGAGGACGACGCGGTCGTGCAGGCCCGCCTCCACCCGCGCCCGCACCTCGGCTTCGAGCTCGTCGCTCGCGAAGACGCCGCCGAGGTAGAGCAGCGCCTCGTCCGGGCTCGAGCTGCTCCATGACGTCGAGCATCAGCAGGCAGCCGCGTGCGCGCGAGAGGCTGCCGACGTAGATGAGCTTGAGGCGCGGGTCGGCGCCGAGGTCGGGCACCGGCTCGGCGCCTTCGAAGCGCGCCAGGCGCGGGTAGTTGGGCAGCACCACGCGGAGCTGGGGCTTCTCGCCGATGGCGTCGAGCTGCCGCGGCGTCACGACTACGACTCCGCCGGCGAGCGCCGCCAGGTTCTTCTGGGCCAGTGCGGTCGCCTGCGAGGCGTAGGGACGCACCTTCTCCGGGATGTACTCCTTGTTGGCCACCTGCTCGGGCAGATACTCGTGCATGTCGTAGACGAGGCGCGGCATGAAGGCGCCGACCGCCGGGAAGAGCGTGAGCAGTTCCGGGTCGTGCACGTGCAGCACCTGCGGGCGCAGCCCCCGCAGCGCCTTGGCGATCTCGATCGTGCTCAGGAAGCGGGTGCTCCGCGAGCGCTCGGGGAGCGGCGCCGTGAGCACGCCGTGCTCGTCGCGGCGCCGCTCGGCGCCGGGCGCGAGGTACATCACCTGGTATCCGGCGCCGGCCAGCGTGCGGCACTCGCGCTCGTAGATGCGCGGGTCGTCCGGCTTGTGCACGACGGAGAGGTGGACGACGCGGATCACGGCGCCTCGCTCTGGGGCGCGCTCTCGCCGGGCGCATTGCCGCCGGTGCGCTCGTACGAACCGACGCACGACGGCGTCGGCGCGGCCCACGAAGGCGCCGTCCGCGCGCGCCTTGTCGACGAGCCCGAAGTACACGTCGTCGTAGCCCTCGGCGGTCCGCCGGTCGAAACGGTTGTTGTGCCAGAGGATGCTCACGCCGCCCCCCACGGCCGCGACGCGACTGAGCAGATCGCGCGAGGCGCGATCCCCGTCCTTCGCCGGCAGCGCCCGGTACTTGGGGTTCTGGAGGGTGTTGTCCATGACCGCCAGGGGCAGCTCGACCAGTCGCAGCGGGCGGTCGCGCCCGATGTCGAACGGCCGGAACGGCAGCGCTGTGCCGCAGCGAAAACCTTCGTGCTCGGCGAACGCGAGGCTCGTGTCGTAGGCGAAGCCGGCCTGCTCGAGATACGGCAGCGTCTCGTGGTAGAGGCAGCGCAGGTAGTGGTAGCGGATGCCATCGACCTGGCGCCGGCGCGCGCCGCGAGGTCGTCCCGGTCGGCCGCGAGCGGTTCGAGCCCGAGCCGGTCACGGTCGTTGCCGTGCAGCCCGACCTCTCTGTCGTGATCTCGCGAGCATCATCAGCGCCTCGGGGATGCGCCGCTGATAGGTGTCGGGCTGGTTGCCGTCCGTGGGGTGAGCGTGGCTGGCGATGACGATAGAAGGTCGACGAGACGCCGCGCATGTCCTCGCCGCCCAGAAGCTGCGGGAAGGTCCAGAAGGGATCGCTGCGCCGCGGCAGGTGCACGGTGAGCCACTCGCCGCAGGTCGCCGAGCTCGCGGCGCAGACGCCGCGCCGTCGCGCCGTCGCGCCGCGCGGGCGCCGCGGTAGCCGCTGGCGGCGAAGCCGCGCGGCGTCCAGCGCCAGAGGTTGTCGAGGTCGTGCGTGAGGGCGACGGCGTAGCCGCCCGCGGCCGCGCCGCCCGCGCGCCATCGCGGGTGCCGCCGCCGGATCCGCGTCACCGGGTGCGCCGCCACGCCACAGCCAGCCGGTCGCGGGCAGCGGATCCTGGCCGAGCTCCGCGAGGCGCGGCGCCAGCAGAGCGCGGAGCAGGCCGCCGTAGGCGTCGACGACGGGCTCCTCGATGCGCAGCGCCGGCTCGCCGGCGAACACGCTGGCGCTGTACGGCAGGCGGCCGTACTGGTCGCGCTCGTTGCAGGTGAGCTCGTCCCAGCAGGCGAGCAGGACGAAAGCGGAGGCGACGAGATCGAACGGGACGGCGAAGCCGGCCGCTGCTTCTGCGGGAAAAGCGCCTGGCAAGGCGCCGCCGGCGTCGCAGGGTATCCGCGGCCGAGGCGACCTGCGCGGTGCGAACGAGCCCGGCGGGAGCGGCCGCCGCCGCAGCAGCAGCTCGGCGGCTTCGCGCGACCGGGCGATCGTCGGCACGCCGGGGACCGGCGCCGCGGCGTAGGCGAGGGCGGCGCCGCCGGCATCCGCCGGGTCCCGCGTCAGCGCGGGACGCCGCCCCAGCGGGGCGAACATGGTCTGGAGCGTCCATCCGACGCGCGCCGTCAGATCCTCGGGCGCGTCGCTGAACACGGTGAGGGGAAGTAGCGCGCTCATCCGCCGTGCGCCGTCACACGTCCACGCGCGCCCGGGGCTGGCGCGTGATGACCTGGCGCGCGACGCGGTACGCGTTGATCAGGCCCGGGAGAGGGTCGCTCAGCGAGTGCAGCCCGTCGACCTTGGTCCCGCTCCATGAGCGCGCGTACTCGAGGGCGCTGCGCTCGCGCAGGGCGATGTCGCGCAGCGCGAGCGGTACGTCCTTGTTGAACACCACCCACTTGGCGCCGTCTATCTGGCGAGGGGCCATGAAGGGGTGCCCGATCGCGTCGGAGTACGCGGCGAGCGAGAGGTTCACGCCGCAGGCGGTGGCGAGGCCATGCCACTTCCAGTGCCGCGCGTTCACCTCCATGAGGCGATAGGCGCCGTCGCGGGCGTCACGCTTGAACTCGACCTGGCTGACGCCGTGAAAGCGCAGCTCCTGCAGGAGTCTGAGGGCGGCGTCGGCGAGGTCGTCGCGCCACTCGCTCTCGCCGGCGAGGCAGCTGCCGCCGGCATGCGGGTACTGGCGCAGCTTGTGGCCCGTGAAGACGGCGAGCGGCCGCGAGTCGGCGTCGAGATATGAGCCCACGGTCCACAGCGCGTCCTCGCCTCCCGGGACGCGCTCCTGCAGCATGAGTACGCCGAGGTCGTCGACCTTGTCGTAGATGCGCTGCAACTCGGCGGGACTCTCGATGTCGAGGATGTGGCGCTGGAAGCGCAACTTGAAGGCGAGAGACTCGACGGGCTTGAGCACGGCCGGGAAGGGGACCTCCTGAGCGGCCGCCTCGAGCTCGGCCGCGGACTGTACGAACACGGTCCGCGGCGTGTCCACGCCGGCGCGCCCGGCGGCCTCCATCTGGGCGCGCTTGTCGTAGATCTGCTCCATCACGTCCCAGCGCGAGAACGGCACGATGTACCAGGGCTCCAGGCGCTCTGCGAAGCGCGAGAGCGGCCAGATGTACTCGTCGTGGCTGGGGAAGACGACGGCGCGCCGCGGCAACTTCGGGCCAAGGGTCTCGAGGTACGTGACGAAGGCCTCTTCGTCGAGGATCGGGTCCGGGCACACGGCGCCGAGCGCCCAGCGCGAGCGCAGCCCGAGGGCCGCGGGGTCGGCGTCGAAGGCCAGCACGGGGACGCCGCCCGGCGCGAGCCCGCGCACGATGTCGAGGCCGCAGGCATAGCTCACCTGGAAGACGGCGGCGGGCGGCGTCGCGGCCGCCGCCGCGAGAAAGCGTTCCCGCCTCACGGCTCGTCTCCCTCCTGCGGCTCGCCGGAGCGCGTGACGATGTTGCGGAGCTGGCGCCCGGCGAGCAGGGCCCCGGGGACGGGGTCCTGGAGCGAGAAGAGCCCGTCCACCTTGACGCCGCCGTAGGACTTGAGCCACGGGACGATCTTCTCCTGCCCACGGCGCCAGCGCGCGAACGCGTCGCGCGAGTCGGTGAGCGAGACCACCCACTTGGGGCCGTCGGTCTGTCGCGGCGCCATGTAGGGCTCCCCGACTGCGTCGCGGTAGGCGGCGAGCGAGAGGTTCACGCCGCAGGCGGTGGCGAGCGAGTGCCACATCCAGTGGCGCGCGTTGATCTCCATGAGCCGGTACGCGCCGTCCCGGGGGTCGCGCTTGAACTCGACCTGGCTGATGCCGTGGTAGCCGAGCTCGTGCAGCAGGCGCAAGCCGGCCTCCGCGACCTCCGGCACCCAGCGGCTGACCGCCATGCTCACGTGGCCGAACTGCGGCGGGTGCTGCCGCAGCTTGTGCCCGGTGAACTGCGCCAGCGGGCGTGACCGTGCGTCGAGGTACGAGCCCAGCGTGTACAGCTGCTCGTCGCCGCCCGGGACGATGTCCTGCAGCATCAGGGTGCCGCAGTCGCTCACCTTGTCGTACACGCGCAGCAGCTCGTCGCGCGAGCCGATCTCGAGCACGTGGCGGCGGAAGCGTAGCTTGAAGGCGAGAGACTCGACGGGCTTGAAGATCGCCGGGAAGCCGATCTCATCGGCGCCGCGCTCGAGGTCCTCGGCTGAGTCGACGAACACGGTCTTGGGCGTGTCGACGCCGGCGCGCCCGGCGGCCTCCATCTGGGCGCGCTTGTCGTGCACGTTGCTCATCACGTCCCAGCGCGAGAACGGCACGATGTACCAGGGCTCCAGGCGCTCTGCGAAGCGCGAGAGCGGCCAGATGTACTCGTCGTGGCTGGGGAAGACGACGGCGCGCCGCGGCAGCTTGGGGCCGAGTGCCTCGAGGTAGGTGACGAAGGCCTCTTCGTCGAGGATCGGGTCCGGGCACACGGCGCCGAGCGCCCAGCGCGAGCGCAGGCCTATCGCCGCGGGGTCCGAGTCGAGCGCGAGCACGGGCACGCCGTGGCGGCCGAAGTCGCGCGCGACGTCCAGCCCGCACGCGTGCCTGACCTGGAAGACGGCGGCGGGCGGCTGCGTCGCCGCCGCATTCTGGAAGCGGGCCAGATTCACGGCTGCTCGCCCTCCGCCGGCTGGTCGCTACGGGTGGCGACAACGCGGCGGCGAGCTGCCGGCAGGGCGCCGGACAGGAGATGATCGAGCGTGAGCCGCCCGTCGACCTCGATCTGTGTGAGAAGCGTTTCGACGCGCACGTGTGTCCTTTCAGGATGCGGCGGTGAGGACCTTCCCGCATACCCGTCATGTGAGCTTGGCGCTGCGGCGCCCTCACGGGGTCATCCAGCACCCCCGTGATGATACAAGCCGGCGCCCAGGGCGGGCGAACCGGGGCGGGAACGCCGCCGACGCTCCTGGAGGAAGCGGCGATGGCGTGATCCAGAAGAAGTGGCGCGGCATGACGGAGATCAGAGCGTCCTGCCCGGCTGTGGTCCAGGCACTGTAGTATGCCCAGTGGACCGACACTCCCTGTGCCGAAGACCAGGGACCGCCCGACGAACACACTCAAGTAAGGCAGGTGTGCCCCTTGCATACCATCAGCAGACCCTATCAGCCGGGCGACGAGGTCCAGATCAATCGACTGTACCGGTCCATCACGGGCAGGGACCGCAGCTCCGCCGACTTCGCCTGGGAATGGCTCGATACCTGGGCCGGGCAGGGGAGCATGAACCTGGTCTTCGACCTCGACCGCGAGGAAGGCGATCAGCTCATCGCTCAGTACAGCCTCATTCCCACGCCGCTCAGCGTGTGGGGCCGGCCCACCGTCGCCGGCAAGACGGAGAACTGCATGAGCCACCCCGATCACCGGGGCTCGGGCATGTATTCCGCTCACGAGCGGGAGTGCTTTGAGGAAGAGAAGAAGAGGTACAGCTTCTTCTTCACCACCCGCGGTCAGGTCGCCGGCGGTGCCGTCGGCAAGGTCCGTATGAAGCTTGGCTATCTGGCGTTCGACAACTGGGTCAACTACACGCTGTGGCTGCGGGCCGGCACGCTCCATGAGGAACTCCGTGCGATCCTGGCGGCCAATGGCCGGGCCGGGACCGCGTTGGCGCCCGTCCTGAGCGGCGTTCTCGCCGCACTCCTGCAGACGTACAGTCACCTGCGACGGCGCGCTTCATGCGGCTACCGGGTCGCGGTCCACGGCACAGCGGATGCACCGCTGGAGGAGATCGCGGCCCTTTGGGAGCGGAATCGCGAGTGCTATGGCATCAGCGTCGACCGCAGCGTCCCCTACCTGCGGTGGCGGATCAACGGTGATCCCCACATAGAGCACGAGTACTTGGCCATGTACGGCGACGATGGTCTTCTCGGGTACGCTATCTACTTCGTCCAGCGGGACACGCTGCACGTGGTGGACGTGCTCGTCGACGGCAAGCGCCCCGCGTTGTTCCGGCACCTCCTCGCGGCGTTGACCCGTCGGGGGCGGGAGCTCCGGGTCGATCGCATCAGGTGCCTGGCTCTGCGGCGCTCCCGCCTTCTGCCGCGTCTCCTCAGGAGCGCCGGCTTCTTCGACACGGCCGTCCTTTCGCCGGCCGGCTTCATCAGGGGCTTCCGTCCTCGCCAGTTCTTCCTCTACATCCCGGAGGAACTGCGGGGTGATGCCAGGGTCTCGGATCATGCCAACTGGTACATCACGGAGCTCGTCCTGGAAGGACTGCCACGACCGACTCGCTCTGCATGAGACACGAAAGGAACGCACGCATGGACGTAGTCGATTTCCGCATACGGTTCCGCACCGAGCACATGCTCGGTCCTTGGGATCCGGACGACCCGGCGCCCCATTTCTCGCAGTACATCGACCTGTACAAGATGCGGCCCAGGCTCACGCCGCTGGGCATGTCGGACTACACGGCCGAGATGACCCGCGGCGGCGTGTCGCGGGGGGTCGTGTGCGGCGGCTCCATCGAGGACAACGATCACCTCATGGATGTCCACCGGTCTCTCGACGAGGATCCCTTCTACTACGTCGCCGGCGTCCACCCCAAGTACGGCGTCCGCCGTAACCTCGAGGAGCTGGAACGGTGCCGCGAGGCTGGCTTCCTGGGGGCGAACGTCAGCCCGTACATCTGGGGGGTCCCGGCCAATGCCAGCGTGCTCTACCCCATCTACGCGTACTGCGAGAGTCACAACCTGGTCGCCATCGTCCACGGCAGCCTGCACTACAACCGCTTCCAGAGCATGTGGCTCGGCGACCCCAAGTACATGGACGAGATCGCCATCGACTTCCCGAATCTCAAGCTGGTGATCTCGCACGCCGCCAACGGCTTTGGCGTCCTGGGTCTGGCCGTGGCGCAGAAGCATCCGAACATCTTCCTTGAGTTCAGCGCCCTGTGGCCGCAGTACCTTCCCGAGGCGACGCTCCAGGCGGTCAACTCCTACCTCAAGGACCGCTGCCTGTTCGGCACCGACTACCCGCTGGTCGAGTTCGGCGCCGCTGTGGAGGCCTGGACTGGCGCCGTCAAGCCCGAGGTCAGGGAGCTGTTCTTCGCCAAGAACGCGGAGAGGTGCCTGTTCGGCGAGCCTCGATGAGTGGGACGCCCGCGCATCCGCCTAGGGTGTCGCGGCGACCACCTTGCGGTACACGCCGAGCGTGAGCCGGGCGTTGCGTTCCCAGCTCAGCTCGAGGGCCGCGGCCTTGCCGGCTGCGCCCACGGCCACGGCCGCTTCCGGGTCGTCGAGTACCGCGGCGATGATGCCCGCCAGCGCCTCCGGGTCGCGAACCGGGACGAGGTAGCCGCTCGCACCGCTCTCGATGAAGTCCTCGGGACCTTCGCCCTCGCCGGCGACGACGGGCGTCCCCTGCGCCATCGCCTCGGTGTAGACGAGCCCGAAGGCCTCGTCCCAACTGGGGAGCGCGAACAGCTGCGCGCGCGCCATGAGCTGCAGGACGCGCGCGTGCGGCACGCGCCCGAGGAAGTGCACCGAGTCGGCGACGCCCTCTGCCGCGGCTTGCTCCTCGAGGGCGGTCTTGAGAGGGCCGTCGCCCACGATGGCGAGCTGGAACGGGCGGCCGCGGCGGCGCAGCAGCCCCGCGGCCGCGACGAGCTCCCGCAGCCCCTTGCGCTCGATCAGGTAGCCGACCGTGAGCACCAGAGGCTCGCCGGGCAGGTAGTCGGCCGCCGGCTCGACAGCGCGCCCGAGGCCTGTGGTCCCGTTGAGCACCACGCGCAGGCGCTCCTCCGGCACGATGCCGGCGAGGAGCCGCGCGACGGCGCTCGAGTTGGCCATCACCGCGTCGGCGGCGCCGAGCACGGCGCGCGTGCGCGCCGCCGTGGCGCCGCCCAGACGCAGATGCTGGTACACGTCGGCTCCATGCACGGTGACTACGAAGGGCACGCCCAGGTCGGCGGCCAGCCGCTGGGCGAGCGCGCCGTCCGGCAGCGCCTGATGGGCGTGCAGCAGGTCGTAGCCGCCGCTCCTCAACGATGGCAGCGAACGCACTTTGCGGTAGGCGAGGTCACCGAGCCGGTCGAACAGAAGGCGCTTCGGCGGCTGCAGCACGCGCGGGTACTCGGCGGGCACGCCGTCGCGCGCGGCCGTCAGCGGCTTCTGGCCGCGCGCCTTCAGCCGCGGGTCTCGCCACAGCACGCGCGGCGTGTACGGCGTCGGCGAGAGCACGCTCGTCTCCACTCCAAGGCCACGCAGCGCCAGGATCTGCTCGTGCACGAAGAGATGCCGCTCGATGCCCGGCGACGGGTAGAGGTGCGAGACGACCAGGACCTTCACGCTCCGGTCTCCCTCGCCGCCGCGCCGCGTCCGACTCCGGCCCGACCGGGATGGCCTCCGGCGGCCCGGCCGTGCCCGCCGTCGCGCCGCGCGCCTCGCCCTCCGTGTTCGCCAGGCGCGCCCGGCTCACGACGGCCAGGCCGAGTCCGTAGAGGACCCACATCGGCGCGAAGCCGACGGAGCTGCTCGGCCCCAGCGACCCGATCGTGAATCCGATCAGCGCCAGCAGCGTGCCGCCGGCGAGGTAGCGCACGAACGGGTTCGGGCCGCGGCGGGCGATCGGCCAGAGTGCGGCGACGAGGAGGACGAAGAAGGCGGCCTGGAGCGCGAAGCCCACGAGGCCGCCGTCGGCGTACGTCTCCAGCCACCAGTTATGCAGGTTCGTGATGCCGAGCGCGCCCGCTCCCTGGGCGATGATGTGTTCCGCCTGGCCGGCGCCGGCGCCGAGCAGAAGGCTGTGACCCGCGATCTCCAGCCCCTGGCTCGTGAGGTCGGAGCGGATGGCCCCCGAACCCGCGCCGCTTTGCGCCTGACTGAGCAGAGTCTCGAGGCGGAACTGGTTGAGCAGCGGGTTCTGCGAGTTGTTGAACAGCAGAAACCCGCCGAGCGCGACGATGGCGATCGCGGCGGCGATGCCGACGATCTTGCCGCCGCGCGTGCTCAGGCGGGAGCCGAGCCGGGCGTACAAGACCACGGCGCCGATCGTCGCGATGCCGGCGGCGATGAGACTCGAGCGCGAGCCGGTGCTCAGGAAGACCGGGCCGGCGAGCACGATGAACAGGACGTCGAGCACGAGCCAGCCCGCCTTGCGCGTGAAGAAGAACGCGGCGAGCAGGAAGGGCCAGCAGATGGAGAGGTAGGTCGCGAGGTCGTTCTGATTGACGAACACGCTGGTCGCGACGTTGAACTGCTGCACCGTCGCGACGGTGGCCTGCTTGGAGAACGGCAGGTGGATGCCGGTGACCAGCTCGAACACGGCGTATCCCGTGATCAGCGCGTACGCCACGATCATCAGGTAGCCGAAGGCATGGAGGCGGCGGCTCGTGCCGCCGCAGGCGGCCGTCGCGAAGAGCAGCGCCATCATGGTGACGACGATGGCGATGTAGTTGAGCGCGGAGGCCTTGTCGCCGGCCCAGAGAAGGCCGACGAACAACCAGGCGAACCAGAGGACGATCGGCAGGGCGACGTCCTTTGCCGCGAAGGGCAGCGGGTCGCGGAGCACGATCAGGTACGTCACCCCGAGGAACACGACCACCGCGAGCAGCACGCGGTAGAGCGACAGCTGAGGCTGCGAAGGCAGCGCCAGGGCCGGGCCGAGCAGCGCCGCCGCCGGCAGCGTGACGAGCACGGCGGCGAGCAGGGCGCTCGACTCTCGTTCGCGCGATGCGCCGTCGGTTGAACGCCAGCACGGCGAGCAGCGCGAACAGGGCGAGCAGGGCGAGACCCTGGACGGGACGCCGCGCGAGGGCGGCGGCGAGGACGACGGTGACGGCGGCGCCGGCGAGGATCACGCCGGAATCGGCGAGCGCGGACCGCGGGTGGTGCGGCGTCACGGGACCTGGTCCGGCGGGCTCGCTCATCGGCTCATCCTACCATCGGGCTAGCCGGCGGCCGTCGGGGGCGGAGTCGCGTCGCTCCCGGTCGCCGCTGCGCCGGCGGCGCGCCATGCGCCCGGGCCGGCGCGGAGGCCGTCGAGGATCGAGGCAAGCTCCGCCGTGAGCCCGCCCAGCTCGAAGCGTTCCAGGGCGGCGAGGTCGGCTGTCGGCGCGTCGTCACCTTGCGCGTCGTCGACGAATCTGGCGAGTGGCGCGGCCATGTCCTCGTCGGGGAGCACGCAGACCGCACCGCCGACCTGGTCGAAGAGGGTGCGGGCCGCGGAGCCGGCCGGCGAGATGGCAAAGATCGGCCGGCCGGCCTGCAGGTACTCGAAGACCTTGCTCGACATCGACTCGGGCCGGCGCCCGTTGACCAGCAGCAGGCCGCCGGCCACGCGCTGGTAGCCGAGGGCGCGCGCGTGCGGCACGAGCGGCTCTACGCGGACGCGCTCGCCCAGGCCGAGGCGCCGGGCCTCCGGCAGCACGCGGTCTTCGGCGACCCCGACGAAGAGCGCCTTGACGTACGGGGGGAGGGCCGCGAGGGCGGTGAGGAACGCACTCACCTGTTGCTCGCGGCCGTACAGCCGTCCCGTGTGGACCAGCCAGAAGCCGTCGCCGAGCGTGACCGCCTCAGCCACCTCGTCACGGTCGAACCCATTGGGGAGGACATGGGCGCGGCCGGCCAGCCACGGATGCCGCGCCACGATGTCGTCGACGATCGGCGCGTTGACGCCGGTCACAGCCGCGGCGCGCTCAAGCGCCCATGCTTCCAGACGGAGGTGGGCGCCGCGGTGCGCCGCCGTGGGCGTGCGCCGGAACTGGTACGTGGCCCACGGATCGCGGTAGTCGGCCAGCCACGGCAGGCCGGACGAACGCGCGAGGCTCGCCGCGACCAGGTGCGTGCTCGGTCGCGGCTGGCTCGAGAAGAGCACGTCGAACCGCTCGTCGCGGAGCAGCCGGCGCCCTTTGATGACCGCCGGCCCGATCCAGGCGGCGTAGGGGTCCGGGACGCTCACCCAGTCGTGGACCCGCTTGCTGCGCGGGCCGCCGCCGAGCAGCCGGTCCGGCATCGGCACCACCGCCCGCAGTACGCGCACGTCCGGCGGGACGTCCGCCGGTCCCTTGGACTGCGTCGTCAGCACGGTCGCCTCCCAGCCGTGCTCGGGCAGGTGCCGCAGGAAGCGCACGAGTCGCGTGGTGCCGGCGCTGGCCACCGGCGGGTAGGGGTTGGCGACCACGAGCAGACGTTTCATCTCACACCCCCGGTGCGTCGCCCTGGCTGACTTCGAGCCGCGTGTCGGCCTCGATCTCCAGCTCTTCCTGCTCGGCCTCGATGTCGTCGCGGCTCAGCTCGTCGGCCGGGTGCTCCGACGAGGCGGCGCCGATGAGCGGCGCCTCTGCCTTTGCGGGGCCGGCGCGATGCAGCAGCCGCGCCGTGCCGGCGCCCAGCGAACGGCGCTCGCCGGACGTGAAGAAGCGGGTCGCCCAGAGTACGAGCGGGAAGAGCAGCAGCGTCGGCACGACGGCCAGCTCACGCACCACGACCTGCACGAACGGCAGGTCGACCTGCAAGCCGACGAGCCGCGCCATGCCCCAGGCGCCGGCCATCGCGAGGCCGCCGGCGACGGCGATCTTGAGGAAGCGCGCCCACTCGTACTTGATGGGATAGTACTTCTGAGACAGCACGTAGACGCCGGCGGAGAGGATCGCGAAACCGAGCACCGTCGTCCAGGCCGCGGCGACCATGCCGTATTTGGGGATCAGCGCGAAGTTGAGAGCGATGTTGGCGGCCGAGGCGATCGCCGTGATGAGCGGGATGCGGCGGTTCTTCTTGGCCACGTTGCAGCCGACCCAGAACACGTAGTACAGGCAGTAGAGGACGTTGGCGAGCGTCAGGATGAGCGTCGTCGGCCCCACCGACCAGTACGACGGGCTGTGCAGCAGGACGCGGATCATGAGCGGCATCACGGCCGCCATCGCGGCGAGGATGAAGACGCACAGAGCGATGAAGTAGGTGCCGCTGCGGGCCACGAGCTGCTTGTGCTCCACCGGGTTGGAGAGGCGCGAGTAGTGCCACTGGGGCCACGCCATGTTGAACGCCGTCATCACCACGTACACCGGCTGCGAGAGCTGGAAGGCGGCGGTGTAGAGGCCGACCTCCGCCTTTCCCCACTGCGGGTAGCGCATGATGATCCAGCGGTCGGAGAGCTTGAGGAAGAAGAAGATGGAGCCCGTGATGAGCGCCGGGATGGCCATGGCGAGCATGGCGCGGATGAGCCGGGGATCGATCTTGAGGCTCATCTTGCGCCAGTACGTCGGGAGCGCCGCGAGGTTCATGATCGTCGACGACACCAGGGTCCCGGCGAGCACGCCGTAGATGCCCCAGTGCAGCCAGACCACCATGATCACCGAGGCCACGACCTGGATGACGATGCGCCCGATGGTGAAGAAGGTGAAGATCACCGGCCGGTGCTCGAGCCGCATGAGCATGTACGGCAGCGAGATCCAGTTGCTGAAGAAGATGTTGAGCATCCCGATATCGAAGTAGTAGGTGTAGTCCCCCGGGCCCATGAGCGCGTGCGTGATCTGCGGCATGAAGGCGACCATCACGCCGAGGAAGACGGCCGGGTACACCGTCCAGGCCAGGAACGTGGTGCCGATCACGCGTCGCCGGTGCTCCTCGCCCTTGTTGTCGAAGTAGAAGCGCGCCGCGGCCGTGTCCATCCCGAGATTGATGAACACGTAGATGAATTGAGACGTGACGTTGACCATGCCGACCACGCCGTATTCGGCCGGCGTGAGGAACGCCGTGTAGAGCGGCATCAGGAAGACCATCAGGAACTTCTGGACCGTGCTCCCGACGCCGTAGATGGCCGAGTCCTTGAAGAGCAGCGAGTAGCCGTGCTTCACGGGCTTGTCGCCGCCGGACGTGCGTGGTCGAGGGGTTTGGTCCGTGGTGCCTCCGGGGGCTGATGCGGGCGGCCGCGCGTGCGCGGCCGGGGGCAGCCGGTTGCCGTCGTCGGACGGCTATTCTATCGCCGCGCTTCGGCTCCTACCTACCGGCGCGCTGCTCGCGGCCGTGCGCGCACACTCGAGGGGTCATGCCTAGCACGCGCACGTGTGCCCGGCGCGGCCGCCTCAGCGCCGCGCGCCGAGGTCCTTGGGCAGTTGCTCGGCGTGGGCTTCGGCGGCGGCGAGTTGCTCGGCCGCCAGCGGCGACGAACCGCGTCGCCGCGCGCGCGTCATCACCTCGGCGACCTTGAGGCCGGCGGTGTGGAGCTCGATGAGCGGTTGCGGCAGCGCCTCGAAGGGCGCGTCCGGGCCGCCGCCGGCGAGGTAGCTGCGCAGGCCGGCGGCGGCGAGTGCGCGCCGATCGACCTCGCCGCCCACGGCGACCACGGCGATGTGGGCCGCCGCCGCCGCGAGGCGGGCGGCGTCCACCGCCGCTCCCGGGCCCACCCAGCGGGTATCTGGCGCGCTCGGGCAGAGGACGAGGGCGTCCGCCTCCGCGAGGCGGCCCAGGGCCGCCTCGTCGGCGAGACCGTCGCCCGCCTTCTCCCCGCCGTACAGCGCGATCCGGCCGGCGCTCTCGGGCGCGGCCACGAGGACGCGTGCACCCATCTGGGCGAGGCCGTGGACCACATAGGCGTAGCCCTTGCCGTCGCCGGCGACCAGCACGGTCGAACCGACGATCTCCACCGCCAGCGCGAAGAGGCCGCGAGCCGCCTCCACGGCGAGGTAGCGATGGAGCCCGATGGCATCCTCGTCCACGCCGGCCACGGCGATGCCCAGCCGGCGGCACGTCGCGACGTCGACGTTGGTCGCTCGCCAGGCGGCGGCGCCGCCCATCAGCGCCACGGCCGCCGTACCGGCCACGTTGCGCAACACGGCCTCGTCGATCGGGCGCACGCCGGGGAGGTCGGTGATCACATCGATGGTGGCCATCGGCGCCTGCAGCCGCGTCGAGAGGAGTCTGACGCGTTCCATCGCTCCGGCGAGCCCGGCGAGGTAGCCGGTCTGCTCCTCCGCCTCCTTGCGGGCCGCCTGCGCCGTGTCGCGCCCGATCGCGTAGACCTCGTCGGCGCCGGCGAGCGCAGCGATCACCGGCGTCGCCCTTCGATAGCCCACGGAGGCCTCCGTGAGCACGCGAAGGCCGCGCAGGTCAAGGCGGTACCGCTCGATGGCGCGGCGCGCCAGGCGAAGGACCTGACGCCCGGGGAAGCTCTCGTCACAAGCGAAGCGGGGGTGTTGAGGTTCATCCATGGGGCCATCCTATCGCGGCGTGAGCCTCGCGACGGGTGGACGCCGATGTCTGCGCCTCACGGCGCGGACCCCCGACGCCGATGACAGGAAGAGGACCGAGATGGCGGGCAGCGTCCCCCCGAACGGCCGCCGGGTCGGCCCGGCGGCGGCCGGTCGCTATACTGAGTCTTCAGCGCGACAGTGAAAGGACCACGCCGGTGGGCGTCCAGTTCCTCCACACCCCCCCGATAGCCTCGTCACCTCGGCGCGTCGCGCGCACGCTGCGGCACGCGGCGTTGGGCTTGGCACTGGCCGCGCTTGCGGCCGCCGCTCTGGCCGGCGCCTTCGC
Organism: uncultured Thermoleophilia bacterium; assembly: GCA_963829205.1. GTDB lineage: Bacteria > Actinomycetota > Thermoleophilia > UBA2241 > UBA2241 > CAIXSE01. The sequence continues at coordinate 602,421 of CAWHHT010000012.1, read as the reverse complement.
GCCGGCAGCCTCGGCGGCCCCCGACGCCCCCACGATCGACGCGTTCCTCACCGCGCACGGCTCGCCGATGGCCGGCAACGGTGCCGCCTTCGTCGCCGCCGGCGAGCAGTACGGCGTCGACCCGGCCTTCCTGGTCGCCATCTCCGGCGCCGAGACAAGCTTCGGCCAGCTCCTGTACTCGAAGAACGGCGACGAGTGCACCTACAACGCGTTCAACTGGTTCTTCGGCCCCACCTGGCCGCAGAGCGACTTCTCCTCCTGGAGCGAGGGCATCTCACGCGTCGCCCAAGGCCTGGCCGGCCCCATGTACTACGGCGCCGGCCTCTACTCCGTGGATGCCATCGCCCCCCGCTACTGCCCGGACGGCACCGCCAACTGGGTCAGCAACGTCACGACATTCCTGACGGCGCTCGGCGGGAACCCCGCCGACACGCGCCTCTTCGCCCCCACGGCCACTCCACCGTCGGTCCAGCCGGGTCTGGTCGCGCTCGAGGGCTCCGTCTGGCTCGGCGGCGGCCCGTACGAAGTGGGCCGGCACATCGACGTCGGCTTCACCATCACCAACTCCGGTGGCCAGCCGCTGACGCTCGACGGCATCCGCCTGGCCGTTCGCGGGCCCGGCGGCGCCAGCGCCGACATGGTCTCGCGCTATCCGGTGACGATCGCGCCCGGTGAGTCGCGCGCCGTCACGGCGGCCATCCCGCTCACGATGAGGGGTCGCTGGAGCGGTTGGATCGAGGTCGCCCAGAACGGCGCTTCGAGCCTGGTCGGCAAGAGCCAGGCGTTCAGCTTCCACGTGAAGCTGCCGCGCGACCTGCGCGTTCGGCGCTGGGTCGTGCGCGAGTCGTCGCTCTCGGTCAAGCAGTGACCTGAGCGACCGCGCTCCGCCTACTTCCTCGGCGTCAGCTCGTAGATGTTGGACGTCGGCGTCTTCGAGATCCGTTTGACGTCATAGCTCTGCCCGAGGATCCCCAGGATCTGCCAGCGGTCGCGGTGGTCGTTGCCGCCGCCCATGAAGGCGCCGTAGAAGCCGTGGCTCCCCATGCTCGACTCCCAGGCCTTCGGGTCGGCCAGCACCTGGGTCTGCGTACCGGCGAACACGGGCGTGTCGCCCGGCACCGACCAGAGGAAGCGCGGCAGCTCTCCGGGTCCCACGGTGTCCATGAGGATGGCGCTCGCAGTCTGGAGCCGGTCGAGCGGCACCCGCTGCGGGCTGCCGAAGAGGAGCGGCGTGGCGAGCGTGGCCGGAAGGAGCACAAGCAGGCAGAACGCGGCCACCAGGAGCGGACGCCAGCGTGGCCAGAGGCCGCAGGCGAGCAGCGGCAGGAAGGCGAAGAACGGCCAGGCCATCGCCAGATAGCGGCTGGTGAGCAGCGGCGGCAGACTGAGGAAGGCGAGGTTCTGCAGGCACACGCCTCCCGCGGTCACGGCGAGGAAGAAGAGGACGGTCCACCAGCCGGGTCGCGCGCCACGCACGGCAGTGACGATGGCGCGGCGCGAGCGCGGCACCAGGAGGCCGACGACCACAGCGGCAAGGACGATGAGCGCCGCGATGGCCGCCGCGGAATGCGGCAGCCCGGCGGCGCGCCCCAGTGTCGTGCCGATCGAAGCGAGCTTCTCGTTGAAGACCTTGCTCGTGAACCCGCCGATGCGGGCGCCCTCGCGCCCGAAGGCGTGCGTGAAGCCGGGCGTGAACAGGGCGGCCAGCACGACCCCGGCGACGACGCCGGCGACGGCTGGGGCCCAGGGCCGGCGCTGCTCCGTGCGCCGGCCGATGAAGTGCACGGCCACCGCGAAGACGATGCCGCCGAAGAGCAGCAGGATCGTCTGATAGTGCGTCATGAGCGCCGCGCAGGCGGCGGCGGCGACCCAGACGGCGTCTGGCCAGCGCCGCCGCCGGCCCGGCATCGTGGCGCGCACGAGGCCCCAGACGAAGAGCACGGTGGCCAGCGCTACGAGGTCGTACTGGCGTGTGAGCGCCGAGATGCTCACCACCGCTGGGCTCAGTGCCCAGACGAGCGCCACCAGCGAAGACTCCAGGCGCTCGAACCCCAAGGCCCGCGCCAGTCCGTAGAGCGCCAGCATCGTGAGCACGGCGAAGATGAGGTTGAGTGCCGGACCGGCCCAATGGTGCATCCCGGTGACCATGAGCCACAGGTGCAGCACGTAGAAGTAGAGCGGCGGGTGGACGTCGTAGGCGGCGAGGTCCGGGCCGATGTGCGCGAGGTCGCCGAGCGAATCTGACTGCCAGTAGTACTGCCACGCGCTCGCCGGGACCCAGCGGCCGCTCAGGCCGCCTTGCATGGCCTTCTCGAAGGCCCCGAGGCGGCCCGACGCCGTGGCGTAGGACCACGCTTCGTCGTGCTGCACGTTGGGGTTGGCGTGCATCGCGTCGAGTCGCAGGCCGACGCCGATCAGCACGGCCGCCAGCAGCACGACGAGGGCAAGGGTGTTGAGTCGTGGGGTGCTCACGACTTCAGCGCATCACGTTCAGAACTGGAAGTAAAGCAACGCCGCCCTACCCGGCGAGGAACGCGGCGATGCGCGCCTCCAGGCCTTCGGTCGCGACCTCGTCGACGACGCCGTTGACCGTCTTCGTGTCGTGGAAGGCGGCGACGCCGCTCCCGTCGAGGAAGCAGCGCGTGAGGCGGATGCTGCCGCCGTGCGTCACGAGCAGCGCTCTGCGGCCGTCCCGGGCGACGTCGCGCAGCGCCGCGAGCACGCGCCGCTGCTGATCGGCGAGGCTCTCGCCGCCCGGAAAGCGGAAGCTCTCGGGACGCTCGCGGTAGTGCTGCCAGGCCTCGGGCTCCTCGAGCATGATCTCGGCGAAGAGGCGCGCCTCCCACTCGCCGCGGTGCGTCTCCGCGAGCCGCGGGTCGAGGATGAGCGCCACGTCGCCGCCGAGCTGGGCGCGCACGATCTCGGCGGTCTCTCTGGCGCGCGCCAGATGGCTGGAGACGATGAGTTCGACGCCGCGACCGGCGAGGGCGCGACCCTGCTCGCGCGCCTGGGTGCGGCCGGTCTCGTTGAGGTGCACCTCGGCCCAGCCCTGGCAGCGCATGGGCTCGCGGTTCCAGTCGGTCTCGCCGTGGCGGAGGAGAAGGATGCTCACGAGCGTCGTGATGAGCGGCCCGGCGATACGCTCAGTGGAAGTGCAGCAGCGTGTCGCCGCGTACGCCGATGCGCAGCGTCTCGACCGAGATCACTTCGTCTGGCGGGATGTTGCCGAGGTTCACGTTGGTGCCGAACTGCTTGATGAACCAGGCCTGCTGCTTCTTGACGGGCGCCTCGAAGAGGATCTGCGACGTGTCGAACGCGTTGCGGATCTCCTCCAGAAGCCCGTCCTTGACGTCGCCGGTGGGGCGGTAGATCCCCACGGTGCCGGACTCGCGGCCTTCGGTGATGACCTTCCAGGCCCCCGCCTCGAGCTCGCGCTTGATCGAGTCGACCCATTTGGTCGGCGTGATCACTACGGCGTCGTCCTTGCTGCCGACCTCGCTGAGGACCCTGTAGCGCTTGCTGAGCTTGCGCAGGATGGCGAGCTTGTCCTCTTCTTCCATGTCGATCGTGCCGTCGGAGATCTCCACGCACCCCATGCCGCACTCGTCGACGAGCGCCAGGTACTCATCGAACTTGCCCTGGCGCAGACAGACCTCGAAGAACGTGCCGCCGAAGCAGACGGGGATGCCGAAGCTCTGATAGAGCGCCACCTTCTCCTTGACGTTCGGCGTGACCACGGCGGTGCCCCAGCCGAGCTTGACGATGTCCGTGTAGTCGCCGGCCACCTCGACGAACTGGCGTACCTGTTCGAGGCTCAGCCCCTTGTCGAGCACGTGCGTGAGACCGCTCTCGCGCGGCTTGGTCGTGCGCTCGGGGAGCGCGAGGAAGTCGAACATCGGTCGTCCCTCCGTGGTCGCTGGCCGGCAATGCCGACGCTCCGAGCATGGTACCAGACGCGGCTCTGGCGCTCCGCCGCGGCAACTGCTAGGCCTTGGCAAACAGCGCCAGCCCGCTGAGGAAGAGCACCACGGCGAGGCAGACGCGCAGGACGCGCCCCGGGGCGTGCACCGTGAGCTGCGAGCCGATGAGCACGCCGGGGATCGAGCCCATGAGCAGCGCGGCCACCATCCAGAGGTTGACGTTGCCGAAGCTGATCTGCGCGATGCCGGTGGCCGTCAGCAGGATCATCGCCTGGAAGATGTCGGTGCCGACGATGCGGTCTGTGGCGAGCGGATAGAAGAGGATGAGGAAGACGCCGATGAAGGTGCCGCTGCCTACGGAGGTGAGGCCGATCATGAGGCCGGCCACCGCGCCCAGCAGCACCGTGAGCAGCTTGGTGCGCAGCGACAGCTTGATGTTCTCCCGGCGGTGCTGGCGGTCGACGCGCATCACGACCTTGACGATGAGCAGCACGCCGACGGCCATGAGCGCGGTGCCGATGGCGCGGTAGAGGATCCCGTTGAGCACGTCGCCGTAGTTGTGCTTGAGATACGTGATCGCGCCGACGCCGAGGAGGCTCATCGGGACGCTCCCGGCGCAGAGCCAGAGGGCGAGCGGCAGGTCGACCGAGCCCTGCTTCCAGTGCCGCCAGGACCCGAAGACCTTGGTGACCGCGGCGTACGTGACGTCGGTGCCCACGGCGAGGGTCGGCGAGAAGCCGAAGACGAAGATGAGGATCGGCGTCATGAGCGCGCCGCCGCCCATCCCCGTGAGCCCGACCAGGAAGCCCACGAGTAGGCCGGTCAGGCTGAGATACGGGTTGAGATGGCCGCCCGCGCCCGCGTAGACGGCGGCCACGAAGACACCCCAGCCACCGAGGCCCAGCGCCCAGCGCCTACTCCAATGGCCGCTCGGGGCGGGGGCAGGACGGAAGGGCGGCAGCGCTGCGTCAGGCAGTACGCTATAGGGGCCGAGGATCCGCTCCGGCGGGTCCAGGGCCACTTCGTCGGTCTCCGCGTTCACTCCAGATACCCTTCCCGGTCCTGCTTCCGTCATCCCACTCGATCGCTCGACGCTGCTCACCGGCATCCGCTGCAGGGATCCGAGGGGTGACGGTGCTGACGTGATGCGCGAGTATGGATGTGTTTGTCTTATTTGTCAAATAAGCCAGAGCGCCAGTCGCGTCGGCAGAAGCGAAGCAGCGTGTCGCCGCGCAGTCCGAGGCGCAGGGTCTCCTTCGAGTTCACTGAATCTACAGGAGTGCACCGACCGGCGGAGGCTCAGTCGCCGCCGCGACGCCGCGATCAGACGCGCGGGAACGCGGGGTCGCCGCGCAGCGGCGCAAGGTCCGCATCGTGCGCGGCGTGTTCGCCGTACTTGGGCTCCAGCTCCACCGCGTGGCGGAGGTGCGCGAGCGCGTCCGCCATGCGTCCGGCCAGGCATTCGAAGCAGGCTGAGTTGTAGAGCAGAGACGCGTTGTCCGGGTGCTTGTCGAGTCCCTCGCTCAGGATCGCGATCGCCTCGTCCGCGCGCCCGGCGCGGACGGCGGCTTCGGCGCGGAAGCTGTACTCCCACGGGGACACTTCGAAGGGGCGGCCGGGCCACCCGCCGATCGCCAGGGCGACCGTGCCGGCCTCGACCGCCTTGGCGGAGCGGCGCACCGCCGGATCGTGGATGGCGACGAACGTCCCGGCGGGCCCGTCGAGGTCCTCCCCGGCGACCGTGAACGCCGCGTGGCCGGCGACGACGAAGTAGACCTCTTCGTGCCCGCCGGCGCCGCCGCCGAGCTCGTCGTGATCCTCGATGAGCTGGCCTCCGGCGGCGTGCGCGACGTAGGCGTTCATGCCGAAGGCGTGGACGCCGAGCAAGTGACGCAGCGGCTTCCAGCCCAGCTCGGGCGCAAAGCTGAGCGTCAGCTCTTCGGCGTCCGACAGGTGCGCGACCGTGAAACGGCGTCAGGAGCGGCTTGACTCAGGCCGGCCTCGTCGGAGGCCTCGCCGGCCACCAGGGATCCCTCAGCCGGCCGCCGCGTACTGCTCGCGGAAGAACGCGAGCAGCGCCTCGGCGGCGCGCGAGAGGACGCGCGTCTTGGAACGCACCGTGTAGAAGTCGCGCAGGATCTGGAAGGACTCGACCGGCACGACCGTCAGGGTCCCATGCTCGAGCTCGGGGCCGATCGCCCAGCGGCTCAGGAAGGTCACGCCCCCGCCGGCGATCGCGGCCTGCTTGGCCGACTCCATGAGGCCCATCTCCATGACCACGTTGAGGCGCTCCGGGCGCACGCCGTGATTGCGCAGGTGCTTCTCCACGACGATCCGCACGCCCGCGCCCGACTGCTGCACGATCTGCGGCTCGGCGACGACATCGGCGAGCGTCACCGCGGCCCGCTCGGACCAGGGGTGCGACGGGCTGCAGACCAGCACGAGCTCGTCGCGGGCGAGCGGTTCGGCGACGAGCTCGGGCCGCGGCGTGACGGCGCCGACGGCCCCGATCTCGAACTCGCGCGCGAGCACCCGCTCGACCACGGCGTGCGTGTCGTCGACGTGCAGCGAGACCGCTACGCCGGGGTAGTCGACCTTGAAGCGCGTGAGCATGCCGGGGAGCACGTGCTCGCCCGGGCCGGTGGAGGCGCCGACGTCGACGCGGCCGGCGACGAGCTCGCCCAGGTCGCGGATCTCGGTGCCGGCCCGCTCGTGCAGGTCGAGGATCTCGCGACCATAGCGGTACAGCACCTGGCCGGAGTCGGTGGGCACGACGGTGCGGCGAGAGCGGTCCAGCAGGGTGGTCTTGAGCTCGCGCTCGAGGCTGCGGATCTGCTGGCTCGCCGCAGGCTGCGTGATGTGCAGCTCGTCGGCGGCCAGCGAGAAGCTCTTGCGGTCGACGACGCGGCAGAAGAGTTTGATCTGGCGGATGTCCATGCGGGTATCTTATCGTGCGGATTAGCGGGCCGAAAGGGCCGCTCGCCAGCGGCCCCGCTCAGACCAGCGGCGGTGAGTCGGAGCCCCCGACGTCGCGCATGAGGCGGCCGAGGCGCGCCCGCCGGGAGCGGTGGCGCGCCAGCTCGAGGAGCGCATCGACGAACAGCGCCGGATCGCGCAGCGATGCTTGCGCCACGCGCGCGTCCTTCTTGTGCAGCACGATATCTTCGGCGCCTCCCACCCTGCGGACCCGGCCCGCGGCCTGGAGCGCCGCGTCGACGGCCGCGGGAGAGCGCATGGACACGGTGTAGGCCGGCGTGCCGAGGGCGGCGGCCTCGCGCTCCATCGCGCCGCCGGCGCCGAGCACGAAGTCGGCGGCGGCGATGAGGCTCACGCCGTCCACGGGGCCCTCGGGGGCGACGAGGCCCCGCAGCGGACTCTGTGCGAGGAAGCGCTCGCGCTGCTCGCGGTCGCGGGCGACGAGCACGATCGTGACGTTGCGCCGCCCGGCAAGCTCGCGCACGAGCTGGAAGAGCGCCGCTTCGCCGGCCGGCGGCGCCTGTTGCTGCGGGCCGTCCGCGGTCTGGTGCCCCAGGCCAGAGCCCGCGGCCTCGCGTGTCCGGCGGACGCCCGCGCCCGGTTCGCTCGCGGGCCTGGCCGCGCTGGTGCGCGCCGGCGCCGGCGGGCGGACCACGCCCACGATGTGCCGCCGGTCGACCCCGAGGCGCACCAGCGCCTCGGGGTCTGGGCGCACGTCGTAGAGGTAGTACTCCTCCTTGCAGCCTGGGTAGCGCAGCAGCTTCTCGGCCGGCGCGCCGAAAGCGGCCAGGGTCGCCGGCGAGATCGCCTCAGGGACGGCGACTTCGTCGACGAGGCGCACATTGACGGCGTTGCTGCGCCGCAGGCGCTCGTCGTCGAGGAAGGTCATCTGCGGGATGCCGAGCGTCCACGCCGTGAGCGCGAAGTCGCTGGCGTGGCTGCCGGCGGCCACGTCGTAGCGGCCGCTGGAGGCGGATCCGAGAAGCTGCGCCGTGCGATTCACGAGGCCCACGGCGCGCGTACCGATGCCGCCGCCGCGGTGGGCCGTGGTGAGCACGCCTCCAAGCCCATAGCGGCGGAGCACGGTGTCGGCGCCGGCGAAGCGGCGCGCCGTGAGCGTCACGGTGTGCCCGCCGTCCTCGAGACGGCGCACGATCGGCGCGAAGAAGACGACGTGCGCCGCGTCGGTGATGTCCACCCAGACCCTCACGGAGTCAAGGCTTCGGCGCGCAGCGCCTCACGCCTGCCGCGCACCGGCTGAAGGCGTAGCCCCGCGGGCGCAGCGCGCTCCCAGCCGCGCGTCAGGTCGAGTCCGGCCGCGTCAGGCGAGTCCGGCGGCGACGGCGTCCGCGACTTCCTTGACCTGCTGCTCGGTGAGGTTGGGGTGCATCGGGACGGCGAGGTTCTGCGCCGCCGCCTCGTCCGTCACCGGGAAGTCGCCGAGCTTGTGGCCGTGGTCCGCGAATGCCGGCTGCAGCTGCAGTGGCGTCGTGTAGTAAGCGGCGCAGTCCACCTGACGCTCCTTGCACGCGGCGGCGATGTCGTCGCGCCGCGGGTGCCGCAGCACGTAGAGGTGGTAGACGTGCGTGACGCCGTCCGGCACGGCCGGGCGCACGATCTCGTCGGGCAGGTACTCGTCGTACCACTCCGCCACGAGGGCGCGGCGCGCGTTCCAGTCGTCGATGACCTCGAGCTCGATGCGCAGGATCGCGGCCTGGATCTCGTCGAGCCGCGAGTTGAAGCCGATCTCGGTGAACGTCTTCTTGTCCTTGCTGCCGTGGAAGCGGAGCTCGCGCGCCTTCTGCACCAGCTCCTCGCTGTGCGCCGTCACGAGCCCGCCGTCGCCGTAGCCGCCGAGGTTCTTGGTGGGGAAGAAGCTGAACACGCCCATGTCGCCGAGGCTGCCGGCACGGCGCCCGAAGTACGTGGCGCCCCAGGCCTGGCAGGCGTCCTCCACCACGGGCAGGCCGTGCTTGTCGGCTATCGCCTTGATGGCGTCGGCGTCGGCCGGCAGGCCGAAGAGGTCGACCGGCATGATCGCCCTGGTCCGCGGGGTGATGGCCGCCTCGATCGCGGTCGGGTCCATGCAGAGCGTGTGCGGCAGGACGTCGACGAAGACGGGCTCTGGCACCCGACTGGGCGATGGCCTCGGCCGTGGCGTAGAAGGTGAAGGGGACGGTGATGACCTCGTCGCCGGCGCCGATGCCGAGGGCGCGCAAGGCGATGGTGAGGCCGTCGGTGCCGTTGGCGACGCCGACGGCTCCGGCCGTGCTCATGTAGGCGGCCGACTCCTCCTCGAAGCTCTTGACGTTCGGCCCGAGGATGACGCGGCCGCTCCGCAGCACTCCGAGCACGGCCGTCTCGATGCGGCCCTGCAGCTCGGCGTACTGCCCTTTGATGTCCATGAGTCCGACGGCCATGCGATGCGCCTCCTAAGGCGGGGGGAGTCGAGCCTGCAACCTACCATAGCCCCCCGGGAGGGGGCCAGCGGCGCGGGGGCGCGGATCGCCGCTGCGCGAGGGCGGGTCGCCGCCGCGCGAGCGGCTCGCGCGGCGTCCGCGTTCGCGCGTTCGACCTTTCGTCCGCGTTCGTCCGTTCGTCCACCGCTGGTGGGTGCGATAGGCTGTGCCGCATGCAATCCGTCATCAACAGCGTCGTCCAGTGGTGCACCCACCTCATCGGGAGCTGGGGCCTGCCGGCCGTCTTCCTGCTCATGCTCCTCGAGAGCGCCTGCATCCCGGTGCCGAGCGAGGCGATCATGCCCTTCGCCGGCTTCGCCGTGAGCCAGGGCAAGCTCACCCTGGCGGGGATCGTGATCGCCGGCGTGGCCGGCAACCTCGTCGGCTCCTGGATCGCCTACGCCATCGGCTACTACGGCGGGCGCCCGTTCGTCGACCACTGGGGCAAGTACGTGCTCCTGCGCCCGCACCACCTCGACACGGCGCAGCACTGGTTCGACCACTACGGGGCGCCGGTGGTCTTCTTCGGGCGCATGATCCCCATCGTGCGCACCTTCATCAGCCTGCCTGCCGGCTTCGGCAAGATGAAGTTCTGGAAGTTCACGCTCTACACCGCGCTCGGCTGCGTCCCCTGGGTGCTGATGCTCGGCTACGTCGGCGAGAAGCTCGGCGCCAACTGGGAGAAGCTCCAGCCCTACCTGCACTACGCCGACTACCTCGTGGTGCTCGCCTTCGTCGTGCTCGTCGTCTACGCCGTGATGCGCTGGCGGCGGCGCGGGGCCGGCCGGCCGCCGGAGGCGGAGAGCCGGCCGTGAACGCCGCCGGCCCGTCGTGCCGGGTGCGCGTGCCGGCCACGACGGCGAACCTCGGTCCGGGCTTCGATTGCCTCGGCCTGGCCCTGGATCTCTGGAACGACGTCACCTTCACGCTCGAGGGTCGTGGCGTGGCCGTCACGGTCGAGAGTGACTACCCCGAGAGTCTCCCGCGCGACGAGAGCAACCTCGTGGCGCAGTCGTATGTGCGCCTGTGCGAGGAGGCCGGCAAAGCTCCGCCGGCCGGCCTCCACATCCACTGTCGCATGCGCGTGCCGCCGTCCTCCGGGCTCGGCTCGAGCTCGACGGCGATCGTCGCCGGCGTCCTCGGCGCCAACACGCTGCTCGGCCGCCCGCTCGAGCGCGACCGGCTTCTGGAGCTGGCCGCCGACATCGAGGGCCACCCCGACAACGTGGCGGCGGCCCTGCTCGGCGGCCTCACCATCGTCGTGCGCAAGGGCGACACGCTGCTGACCAAGAAGATCCTGGTGCCCGAGGTCAACGTGGCGCTCGCCGTGCCGGAGCTCGCCTTCAGCACCAAATCGGCGCGTGCCGGGCTGCCCACGCAGGTCTCGATGCAAGACGCGATCTTCAACCTCGGGCGCACGCCGCTGGTCGTGGAGGCTCTACGTACCGGCGACTACGGGCTCCTGAGCCAAGTGATGGAGGACAAGCTGCACCAGGCCTCACGCATCAAGCTCATCCCCGGCGGGCCCGCCGCCTGGCTGGCGGCGCAGCACGCCGGGGCGGCGGCCGTGGCGATCTCGGGCTCGGGCCCGAGCCTCATCGCCTTCGTGAGCCTCGCCACCGACGCGGCGCGCGTAGCGCGCGAGATGGCGGCGGCGTTCGAGGCTGAGGGAGTGGCCGCGCGGCCGCTCGGGCTGGCGGCGTCGGCCGCCGGCGCGACCGTCAGCGCCTAGCTACCGGTCGGCGCCGGGCCGCTCCTCAGCCGGTGCCGAGGCGCCGCGCCTCGGCCTGCGTGACCTCGACGATGTGCCGGTAGATCTCGCGCAGCGCGTCCTTGGAGAGCGGCCCCTTGTTCGCGCGCGAGACGAACGTGAGCATCCACTCCTCGCGCGCCTGGTTGTAGACCTCGACGTCGTGCTCGGCCTTGTAGCGCCAGAGCTTGTCCACCAGCTTGAGGCGCTTGTTGATCAGCTCGACGATCTTGAGGTCGTTGTCCGAGATCTGGTCGCGGAACTGCTTGATCACGAGGTCGTCGTTGGTGGTGCTCACGTCGGGGGCCTTTCGTCGTGGGGTGGTGGTCAGCGGCGGCCGGAGGGCCGGCCGCTCAGTTGTGCGGGGGGCCGGCGTCCTCTTCGTCGTCGAGGTCGTCGTCATCGTCATCGTCTTCGTCGTCATCCTCGTCTTCGTCGTCCTCGTCGTCCTCGGCGAAGGCGATCTCGTCCGGCGTGCCCTCGGCGCTGTTGAAGTCCTCCGGCGACACGCTCTCGAGGAAGTCGCGGAAGCTCTCCACGATCTCCTCGGTGTCGTCGACCTCGCGCTCGAACTCGATGGCGTTCTCGTCGATGAGCGCCGTGGAGGCGAAGATGGGGGCGTCCGTGCGCACCGCCAGGGCGAGGGCGTCGCTGGGGCGAGAGTCGATGTCGATGAGCTCGCCCTCCTTGTTCAGCGTGAGAGTGGCGTAGAAGGTGCTCTCCTTGAGCTCCGTCACCGTGATGCGCGCCACGTCCGCGTCGAAGCGGCCGATGATGCTGGTGAGCAGGTCGTGCGTCATCGGCCGCGGGAGCTCGGTGCCCTGCAGCTTGATGAGGATGGCGGCGGCCTCGGGGTGCCCGATCCAGATGGGGAGGAACTTGTTGCCCTCCACCGTCTTGAGCAGCACGATCGGCTGCTTGCCGATGACGTCGAAACTGACGCCGTATATGGTCATCTCCTGTACGTCCATCACGCTTTGAGTATACGTCAGGCCCGGGGGACCTCACACCGATAGCGACGGATGTACGGGGGCTGGCGACGACGTCCGGGGTGCCGAGGCGGCGGCTGCTCGGTTGACGACCTGCCGCCGCCCTCTTAGACTCCAAAGCCCCTGTGGGCGCATAGCTCAGTCGGTTAGAGCGCTTCTCTGATAAGGAAGAGGTCCGTGGTTCGAATCCACGTGCGCCCACCAGCATTTTGCAGGGATTTCTCCCGCTAGACCCTCCGCCCAAACCCCCGTTTGCACGCTTTCTGCAACCCAAATACCCGGTGTTGAGTGGTGTTCGGTGGCACGGCAAGGCATCTTCCACCTCTCGGCGAATGCGTGCGTGTGCCGGCACGAAGCGGGACTACTCGGCTCGCCTTGAGCTCGGAGATGCCGCTGCCTCCGAGAATGGGACGGGGACAGTGGCCGGCTCAAGGTAGACTGTGAGCGCCCCTGCTCGGGACCCGACCCACCCACCTACTTGAAGGCGCCGGCCGCTGATGACCGCGACGCACGTACCACCTGAGGCCGCAGCCCGATACCGCAGCATCCGCAACGTGCTGTGGATCGTGTTCGTCCTCAACGTCTCGGTCGCAGCGGCGAAGCTGTTCTATGGGCTTCTCACTCACTCGGCGGCCATGCAGGCCGACGGCCTCGGCTCCTTCTTCGACGGCGCGACCTGCATCGTCGGCCTCTTCGGCATGTGGTTCGCGGTGCGGCCGGCCGACAAGGGCCATCAATACGGCCACGCCAAGTTCGAGACGTTTACGGCCGCCGCGATCGCGGCGACACTGCTGGTGGGCGGCTTAACCGTCCTGCGCGCCGCCATCGAGAACCTCTTGGGACGCGGCGCGCCGACCGAAGTCGGGGCGGGCTCGTTCGCCGTCATGCTGGCCACCGTGTCCGTCAACGTCTTCGTGGTGATCTGGGAGACTCGCGCCGGACGCCGGTTGGGGAGCGAGGTGCTGATCGCCGACTCGCGCCCCACGCTCATCGACGTCGCCGTGAGCCTGGGCGTCATCGTCAGCCTCGTCTTGGTCAAGCTGGGGCTCCCACGAGCCGACGGCGTCGTCGCCGTGCTCGCGGCGCTGGTGTTCCTTCCTACCGCGGTCGGTCTGATCCGCAGCATAGGGCGCACGCTGAGCGATGCCGCACGGCTGCCTGCCGCTGACGTCGAGGAGGTCGCGCGCGCTATCCCGGGCGTGAGCGACTGCCACACAGTGCGCACCCGCGGCCTGGAGAAGCGGGTGTACCTCGATCTGCACGTCGTGGTCTCGGCCGAGGAGTCGTAGAGGGCGGCCACGGTATCGCACACGCCGTAGAAGAGGCCCTCCGGGCGCGCTACACGGAGATCGCCGACGTTGTCGTCCACATCGAGCCGGCGCCCAAGTGAGTCCCGTAGCGGGATCGCCCAACCTCGCGCGCAGGTCGACGTCGCTCTCGCCCGGACGGAAGTCGTCGCGCAGGGCGGAACCGAACGCGTCGAGCCGCGCGACGCTGGCGCGCATGATCATCGTGTCCGACAACGCCGCCGCCTCGTCGATCTTCCGCGTCGTCGGCGCGAAAGGCTGCTACACGTGCGCGCGTCTTGCCGGTATGACGCACTTCTCCGTAGGCTCGGTCTGGTGGCTGGCGCAGATCACCGCCGCCGACCAGGCGCAGCTCTTCGCCTCCATGGACACCTATGTGCCGCCGCAGTACCGAACCTGGGTCCGGTATCTGTTCTCGCACATCACGCCCGCCCACTGCTGGGGTATCCCCAAGGTGGCGCGGCCGGCCGGCTGGACGGTCTTCTTCAAGGGCGGCTACATGCCGTATGGGAGCGGCATCGTCGTGCACGAGGCGAGCCGGCTCGAGCGGAACGGCGTCGCCTTCTCGCTCGTTGTGCTCACTGCTGGCCGGGAGTCACTGAGCTACGGCGCGGTCACGCTGCGCGGGGCGACCGCGCGGGTGCTCGGCCTGATGCCGGCCGCGAGCACTCCGGCTCCGGCCTCCGGCATGTAGTCGTACTTCGCGAGCGCGAGCGACGCGTCGCGGAGTCTGCGGCGGAGCGTCTTATGCCGTCCTTAATGCCCCGGGTCCCAGACTGGCCACTCCGGTGACCACCCGCTTCGGCGGACGAGACCCCATCGAGGTGTGCGATGCAGCGCAGGACGTGGCGCAGACTCCGAAAGGACCTGAGCATCCTCACCAGCCTGATGCTCCTCGGGCTGGTGGCCGTTGCGGCGCTCACGGGGACGGGCATGGACGACTACGCCGAAGCCGCACTGCCCGTGGGCGACATCCACGCCGCCACCGGATACGCAATGGCCCTGGTCGCCGGCGCTCACGCGCTGCTCAATCTGGGTGCGCTGAGGACCTACTTCACACGTCGCGCGCGAGGCGTGACGGGCGCGAGGAACGACTCTGTCAACGAATCCACGAAAGGTGGCACCAATGAAATGCCCAGTCTGTGACGATGCCGATCTGCTCATGGGAGAACGCCAGGGGGTCGCACTGGACTACTGCCCCTCCTGTCGCGGCGTATGGCTGGAGAGCGGAAAGCTCGACGTCATCGCCGCGCGCGTGGCAAAGGACGACGGAGAGTCGGCAGGTCGCTCCGGGAGGACCGACAAGAAGAAGAAGTCGGGCGGCCTCTTCGGCGACATCCTCGGCGGGCTCGGAGGGTAGCGCCGGCTGCGCTACAGTGACCGCATCTCCCATGGGCATCCTCATCGTCGAAGACAACGTGAAGCTCGCCGCCAACCTGCAGCGCATCCTCGCGCTGGAGGGCTACGAGGCGGCGGTCGCCCACGACGGTGAACTCGGGCTGCGCATGGCGGTGGCCATGGCGCGCGAATGCATCGTGCTCGATCTCAACTTGCCGAAGCTCGATGGCGTCGAGGTCTGCCGCCGCCTGCGCGAGGACGGGGACCCGACGCCCATCCTCATGCTGACGGCGCGCGGGGCCAAGCGCGATATCGTGGCCGGCCTCGACGCCGGCGCCGACGACTACCTCGTCAAGCCGTTCGACCTCGACGAGCTGCTCGCTCGCGTGCGCACGCTGCTGCGCCGCTGCGGGCCCGAGCGCGGGCCGGTGTTGCGGGCAGCGGACGTCACCGTGGACACGAGCGCCTGCGAGGTCCGGCGCGGCGCGGACGTCGTCCGGCTGGCGCCGCGTGAGTACGCGCTGCTCGAGTACCTCCTGCGCAACAAGGGCACCGTGCAGGACCGTCTCACGCTCATCGAGCAGGTGTGGGGCGAATACGACGAGCTGATGTTCTCGCAGACCGTCGACGTGCACGTGTCGTATCTGCGGCGCAAGCTCGGCAAGGAGCTCATCACGACGGTGCCCGGCAAGGGGTACCTCATCTCCGGCTGAGCGCGGTGTTCACGCGCCTTCGGGTCAAGCTCGCCCTCCAGTTCGCCGCCCTGGTCTTCGGGCTCATGCTCGTCCTCGGGGCGGTCTTCCTGGCGATCGAGTACACCGACGTCAATCGCCAGCTGGACCGCCGCCTCAAGGACCAGGCCGCGTTCGTCCAGCGCGAGATCCGGCTCCCCATGACCGCCGCGCAGGCGACGCGTCTGCACGCGGCGGGCATCAACGCGCGGATCGTCACCCCCGATGGCCGCGTGCTGTACACGAGCGACATCTTCGCGCGGGTCCATGCCCCTGCCAGCCCGGCCGGCTTCACCACCCTGCGCGTGGACGGGAGCTCGTTCCGCGTGCTGACGACCGCCCTCGACTCCGCCGGGGGCGCCGCCGCTCTGCAGCTGGCCGCGCAGGACATCCTCGGACCGGCGGAGCTGCCGGGTGAGATCGCCGTGTTCTTCGCCGTCGCCTTGTCCATGACGCTGCTCGCCGCGCTGCTCGGGTTCTACTTCGCCAAGCGCAGCCTGGCGCCGGCACAGGAGATGTTCCTGCGGCTGGAGCGCTTCACCCACGACGCCAGTCACGAGCTGCGCACACCTCTTGCGGTAGTGGGCTCCGAGCTGGACCTTGCCCTGAGGACCAGGGACTACGAGGACGGCATTCGCGCCGCCAAGGAGGAGCTGCGGCACGGCAGCGAGCTCGTGGAGAGCCTCCTTGACCTCGCCTCTCTCGACACGGCGGCGCTCGAGGCGCACGCCTTTGACATCTCCGCGCTGGTCCGGCGCGAGGTCGACAGGTACGCAGCGGCGGCAGAGGCCGCCGCTGTGACCATCCACCCGGCGATCGCGCCCTCGGTGAGCGTGCGCGGGAGCGAGCGACTGGTCGCTCAGCTCGTGGACAACCTTGTCGGCAACGCTGTGAAGTTCTGCCCGGGCGGCGAGGTCGCGGTGTCGCTGACGCGCAGCGAGCTTCGCGTCAGCGACACCGGCCCGGGCATCGGGGAGGCGGACCTGGAGCGCGTGTTCGAGCGCTTCTATCAGGCGGACGAGTCGCGCTCCCAGCAAGGTCACGGACTCGGCCTGGCGATCGCCAAGCACATCGCCGAGGCGCACGGCTGGCGCATCTGGGCGGAGAGCCGGCCTGGCTCGGGAGCGACGTTCGTGGTCGCCTGGCGTGGACATCAAAGGGCCTCGCGTCCGCGGCGCACGCCCTAATCCCCTCTTAAGGCCTCAGTGCCTATCGTCTGTCTCGAAGGTGACGTTCACGAGCCGGCCGTCGGTTCGCGTGCGGCCAGGAAAGGGAGGGGTGATGAGGAGATATCTGCTGGTCGCGGCATGCGTCGCCGCCGTCGCGGCGCCCGCCGGTGTCGCCTTCGCCGCGACGAGTACCCAGACCGATCCGACAGCGCCTGTCGAGAGCGGGCCAGCGCCGGCGTTTCCACAGCAGCCGGCCGGCCCCGTAGCCCCGGCAGTCCGCGTCGAGACCGGCGATCCGGTCGCGGAGCCACCGCCGCCGGTCGCGGACGATGGCCCCTGCTGGGACGACTACAACCCGGATGCGGCTTCGCTCGACGAAGGCGACTGCGGCGACGGCGGCGACGGCGGCGCCGGGATGGAGGTCGGCGACTGATCGAGCGGCGGAGCACAGAAGGCGACCGGCAGACCCGCGCAGCCGGGCGCGACACAGAGCGATGAGGCCGGGGGCCGCCGCAGGGCGGCCCCCGGCCCGCGTTCCCGGATGAACGGGCCCCGACAGGGTCAAAGCGCGGCCCCTCTTACAAGGAGCCACGATGGTACTTCTCTCTCGCGCCAGACGCAGCAGGCTCACGCCCATGGTCGTCGCCGGCGCCGCGACGCTGCCCGGGGTCTGCCTGCGTTTGCTCGGCGTCCCGCTCACCCCTCCGGTCCAGGCGCTCGTGGCGGGCGCCGCCATCTTCGGCGCCGCCTTCCTGCTCGTCTGGGCCTGCGACGCGGCGCAGGCCGACATCTCTCAGGCGCTCTCCCTGGCCGTGGTGGCGCTGATCGCCGTGCTCCCGGAGTACGCCGTCGACATGTACTTCACGTGGCAGGCGGGGGTGAACCCCGAGGGCGGCTACGCCAGCTACGCCATCGCCAACATGACCGGAGCCAACCGGCTGCTCATCGGCGTGGCGTGGGCGGCGGTCGCCGTCGTGTGCTGGGCGAAGACGCGCGGCTCGGTGCGGCTCGACGGTGACCGGCGCACCGAGCTCTTCTTCCTCGCCCTGGCCACCGGCTACGCCTTCGTCATCCCGCTCAAAGGGTCTCTGGCCTGGTACGACGGGGTGGTGTTCATCGGGATCTACGCGTGGTACATGGTGCGGGTCGCTCGCCGGCCGCAGCAGGCCAGCGAGGCTCACGGGCCCGCGGCCGCGCTCGTCGCCATGCCGAAGCGCAGGCGCCGCGCGGTGACCCTGGCGCTCTTCGCCGTGGCCGCCGGCGCGATCCTGCTCAACGCGGCGCCGTTCAGCGAGGGCCTCATACGATCCGGCGAGCAGTTCGGCGTCAACCAGTTCCTCCTGGTCCAGTGGCTGGCGCCGATCGCGTCGGAGGCGCCTGAGTTCATCGTCGCCTTGATGCTGGCCTTCACGGGCCGCGCGGCGCTCGGTCTCGGCAGCCTTCTCTCGGCCAAGGTCAACCAGTGGACGCTGCTGGTGGGCATGATCCCCGGGGTCTACGCGGTCGCCCACGGCACGCTGGCACACCCGATCCCGATGGGGCACTTCCAGATGGACGAGATCCTCCTCACGGCGGCGCAGTCACTGCTCGCCGTCGTCATCCTCGGGGGACTCCGCCTGTCGCTCGGTCACGGGATCCTGCTGTTCGGGCTGTTCGCCGCTCAGCTCGTCGCTCCCGTCGCTGTGGGGCTCCTGCCGTCGTCCGCGCTCTCCGGCGTTGCTCCGGATGAAGTGCGCCAGTTCTTCGCCACCCTCTACTTCGTCGCTGCGGCAGCGCTGATCCTGGATTCGCCTGGGCGGCTGAGGACGATCTGGAGCGGCTTCAGGCTGGGCGCCGGCGAGCCGGTCCGCCTGGGACCGACCGGCGAAGCGCTCTGAGAACAAGAACAGGCCACCGGCCGCGCAGGGCGCGGCCGGTGGCCTCCTTCGCCTGAGCGGGGCGCCTTCAGGGGCGCGACCGTCAGCTGTAGTTCGGGACGAACCAGGTAGCGGACTTCATGGGGGCGCCCCCGTGGCGCGCCTTCACCGATACGTCGACTCGGACTCCGCCGGGAGCACTCGAGGGATTGAGCTTCACGTGGACGTGGGCCCTTCCGCCGGAGTCGGTCCGGGCGTACTTGGTCACGGTCCTGGTCGCCGTCGCGTACACGAAGGCGACCTTCACGCCGCCGACCGGAGCGCCCGAGGCTTCGTGGACGAGCGCCACGAGCCGGAACGGGTCGTCGCACGGGTCGTGGCACGTCGCGTCCGCGTGCAGGGCGAGGGTCGCGCCCCGGGCGGCGTGAGGGCCGCCGCGCCCGTCGGCCCCGGCGGCGGCAGGCAGTGCGAGCGTAACGGCTGCGAGGGCGCTTGTGACTAGAATGGTGCGGACTCTCATGGCTCCTCCTGGAGGCTGGTGGCGACGGTCGTCGCCGGCGTCGACTATTCGACGTCCGCGTCCACTCTGGCCGGGCCGGCCTTAAGACCCGCATAAGCGAGGCGGGAGCTTGGTCGCGGCATCAGGTTCACTTGCACTTGGAGGGCACGAAGCGGGTCCGGTTGGCTCTGAATGTGAGGGGCAGGTCATTCCCGCCTCTCCAGCGGCACTGGCTGGGCTTCTTCGGTCCTAGATGGGCAGGCTATTCAGCCTGCCTGATAAGGAAGAGGTCCGTGGTTCGAATCCACGTGCGCCCACCAGCGATGTGCAGGGATTTCTCCCGCTAGACCCTCCGCCCGAACCGCGTTCTGCAACCATTCTGCAACCCAAGTGCTTGGCAGCAGATGGCACGAAACGGGTCCCGTTGGACGGAGGTCCCGCGCGCCTTATGCGGCGAATGCCCCGGTCGTTCGTCATGCATGGGTTGCCTGAGATAGGAGGTGCCGTGGCACCCCGACCGTGGTCCGGGCCGACCACTGGGGGTCTCGGGCTCGAAGGGTTCGTCGGGCTGTCGCATCGCCGGCAAGAGCTGCCCGGCGTCCCTGCGTCGATCTGCTCGGCGGCGACCGAAGCGACGAGATAAGGCCTCGGGGCGAGTAGACTCAACGCGGGCGGACCCGATCGCAGAAGGAGGAGAGCTCCCGTGAACACGCTGCTCATCTGTTGCGTGGATGGCCGCCTGCGCGAGACCCTGGGCGAATTGGAGACGCGCCTCGGCTGCGAGGATGGCGATCGCCTGCTCGTGCCGGGCGGTCCACTCGTGTTGACGGAGTGGGCTGCAGAGCGAGATCACGTCCTGAACTGGGTGGAGTCCATCGTCCGCGGCCATGGCGTGCAGACGGTCTACCTGGTGGCGCATCAGCACTGCCTCGCCTACGAGCGCAAGCTCGGCGGCTTCTTCTACGACGAGCGCGAGGTCATCGAGCGCGACCTGCGGGCGGTGCAGGGCAAGCTCGGCGATCGCCTCTTCAGCACGCGTGTGGAATGCTTCGTCGTGCCTTGGCACGAGCACCTCACGGGCGGTGGCTTCGGTCCGGCCGAGGCGGTCGACTAGTACCTGACGGAGCCCGCCAGCGCCTTTCGAAGTCCCGCGTCGGTTCTCTGCATCGCGTCTGAAGCGGCAGAATCGACGGAACCGATAGATTCCGCGCCAGGTCATCCTCTTCCTGCCTGGAAGGAGAGACGTTGATGCCGTGCAGGAGGCCAAGGACTGCCTGGCCGCTGCTCCGGCGGGGAAGACGCTGCACATCTACGAGGGTGGTCACTACCCGATACCGCCCAAGGCCAACGCCTTCTGGCGCGGGTGGATGGTGCGCAATCTGTGAGGCCACGGGCCGACCAAGGGAGAAGTGCCAAGCCGCAGCCGTGGGCATCAATCCACGGTGATGACCACGTTCCCCCTCTTGTGCCCTTTCTCGACGTATCGGTGAGCCTCGACGATCTCCTCCAGCGGGAAGCGTCTGTCGATCACAGGTCTCACGTGCCCGGCCTCGATGAGCTCCCTCAGGAAGACCAGCTCGTCGGTCTTCTTGACCGACATCCCGGTCACAAGCCTCTTGCCGCCCGCCACTGAGGTCCACAGCATCACGAGGTAGCTGCTCCAACCGACGGTCACGAGATAGCGTCCGCCCTTCTTGAGCGAGCCCCTGCAGCGCGAGAACGAGCTCTTGCCTACCGTGTCGAAGATGATGTCGTAGGTCCGGCCGCTCTCGGTGAAGTCCTCTTCGGTGTAGTCGATGACCCTGTCGGCTCCCAGCGATCTCACCAGCTCCAGATTCGCGGTGCTGCATACCCCGGTGACGTCCGCCCCGAAGTACTTGGCAAGCTGGACCGCATAGGCTCCTATGCTCCCGGAAGCCCCGTTGATCAGGACCGATTGCCCGCTCCGGATCCCCCCCTTGTTGAGGAAGAACAGCGCGGTCGTTCCTCCGTCGACGACGGAGGCGGCCTCCTCGCAAGTCACGTTGGCCGGCTTGATCTCCAGTGACCCCTTCTCGGGCATGCGGCAGTACTCGGCATAGCCGCCGAGTCCGAAGCCGGTGAAGCCGTAGACCTGGTCGCCTTCCTTGAATCGCGTCACGTCCTTGCCCAGCGACTCGATCTCACCGGCCACTTCCATCCCCAGTACGCGGTATCTGCGTCTCGGTCGCCTGAGACCGATGACGATCCTGAAGTCGAGACCCTTGCCCCTTCGCATCGGGACCTCGGTTCCCGTCACTGTCGTCGCACGTACTCGGATCAGGACTTCGGCGTCCTTCGGGGTGGGCTTTTGCACACCCCTGAGCTGAAGGACCTCCGGTGGTCCGTACTGTGTGTACACGACTGCTTTCACGGGGTGCTCCTCCGGATCGTCAACTCCTCGCCGTCACGACGGCGAGGAGTTGACGATCACCGGCAGCTTGCCCTGCCACGCGGCCCACGCGTCTGGGTCGGTGGCCAGCTCGCACATGAAGTGCGCGACGTTGGCCATGTTCGTCTCATCTGGGCGGAGGAGGCTGCTCACGAGATTCTCGTGCAGCGCGTACTCTGCGACGCCGCCCTCGCGCAGCGAGTCCGGACGGACGGCCGCCCACTGCACGTGCGGATCGGCCGTCCCGACGTCGCCGTAGAGGAAGTCGGCGGCGCGCTGGTTGTCCCTCGCCGGAGGGATCAGGCCGCGCAGCATCCACACCGCGGCTTTCTCGGGCGACCCGCGACGCGTGTCGAGGCCTCCGGGGTGATTGACGGAGACGCTGCTCATGAGGATGAGCTTCACGGGACGAGCGGGCGGCACCGACTTGATCGCCCGGCAGACCCTCCCGGTCACCTGGGTGACGAGGTCGCGCGGCGACCCGTAGACCCCCTGCGGGCTCGCCCTGTGACCGAGACACGAGATGACCACATCGCAGCCCTGGACCTGGCGCACGAACTCCTCGTCGCTCAGGGAAGCCAGATCGGCCACGACCACAGTCAGGTCGGGATGGCCCGCGGCGTCCGCGGGGAGTCTCTCGGCGGACCGCACCACGGCACGCACGCGGACGCCGCGGCTCAGAAGCTGCTCCAGGACGCGGCCACCGGTGCGCCCGGTCGCGCCGAGGAGCAGGACAGTGTTGTCGGAAGACATCGCCTAACTCTCCTTCGGGTAGTCGAACACGTCATCGAGCGGGATCTCGAACACCCGCGCGATCTGAAAGGCCATCTCGAGCGACGGCGAGTACCGGCCCTGCTCGATGGCGATGATGGTCTGCCTCGTGACCCCCACCTTGTCGGCGAGCTCGGCCTGGGTCATCTCGCCGGCGGCGAACCGGAGCGCCCGGATGCGGTTGGTCACCCTCGTCGGCTTCCCCATGACTAGAAGCCCCGGTGGTAGGCGACCAGCTTGACCACCGATCCGACCAGCGTGCCGACCACGAACGAGAGGTAGAGCGCGCTGGCGATCCAGAAGTAGTCGTACTTCAGCATCGTGAGCGCGAGCACGCCGACCATACCGGCGGAGGAGACATAGAGGCCGATCAGGTCGCCGTGACGGCTGATGGTCTTGTCCCGCTCGTCCTTGCGGTCGATCTCGTCCCCGGCGCGCCTGCCCCTGAGCTCGGCGGAGATGCCGGTGCCGATCCCGGCCAGGATCGCTCCGATGACGGTCAGGACGATCGACGCTCCGATGGCGATGAGGAGCGGCTTCTGGTAGGCGATGTCGGCGGCGGAGGTGTCGCCGAGCCGGCCCAGCATGATCGTGAAGTACGCGATGGGGACGATGACCGTGACCACCGCGTTGACCCACGTGATCTTCTCTTCGAACGGCACGACTGCCTCCCTGCTGTGACTGACGCGATGTCAGGTTTGCTTTACACGAATGACTGTAAAACGGACCGGACATGATGTCAAGTTTACTTTACTCACGGGCGGCGCAGGAGAGTCACGGGGTGCGAGGCTTGCTCTCGCGGGCGGGGGTCAGAGGCCGAGCGCCATGGCAACCGTCGAGGGGCTGGCTGCCGCCGTGGGCGTCAGCGCCCGAAGCGCTCCGCGAACCCCCTGACATGTTTGCAGGTGCCGGCGCCTGTCATGGGGATGCCGTGGCCGCCCGCCAGCACGCGCGGCTCGAGCTGCGCCACCGCCGCGACTGATGTCTTTGCCGCTCGCCAGCTCCAGGTCGTGTACCAGGGCGGCGCGGCCGCCTTCTGCTCCTTGAGGAGGATGCCCCGCAGGGAGTTGAGGTCGACCGTCACCAAGGCATCGCCCGTGATCACGACTCGGTCTTCTCTGCGCACGAAGGCAGTGTGCCCGGGTGTGTGCCCCGGGGTGTGGAGGGCCTCCCAGCGCGGGAGACCGGGTAGGTCGCCGCCGGGGTCGAGCGCCCGTGCGATGCCTTTGAGGCTCGTCCGCGTCAGCAGCGCCTCCCTCCTCCTCGTCCCCATGAGGCTCAGCAGAGGCAGGATGACCCAGCGGTCGAGCGGACCGGCGTACCGACGGATGGCCTGCGCGTCCCCCAGGGCCAGCGGCAGCTCGTCCGGATGCACCCACACGGGGCGGTCCCACAGCTCCGCAAGCTCGCGCGCCGCCCCCGCATGATCGGGGTGGTCGTGCGTGAGCAGGATCGACGCCGGGCGCGCCTCTCTGCCGAACAGCGACTCTGCCGCCCGGCGGATGGTACGACCATCGTTGGCCCAGCCCGCGTCGATGAGGGACCACGAGGACTCCGTGCTCACGAAGTAGACGTTGGAGCCGCGGAGCCCTCTCCCCAGCGGAAGCCAGTGGACTCCCGGGGCTATCTCGCGAAGCGTCATGACCTGAGTCTACTCGCCGGGGAACAGTGCGTGCTCCGGCCAGCGGCTGCTGCTGATCCGCGACGCGGAGTGCGCGATCACCGCGAGATCGGCGCCGTGACTAGCGACTGGTGCGGCGCTCTATTGCCCATGGCGAGCGCGAGCATATACTCGTGACGACCGGCAGACCCTGCTCAGGGGACAGGGGCGGCAGCCCGGGACCATCAGCCTCCTTGCCCCCTTCGGTCATCGCCGGCGCTCGGCGGTGCCTTGCCGCATCGCAAGGGAGACGTGCAAGGGGGACCTCATGGTGTCTGCTCGACGCGTGCTTCTCGTCGCCGTCTGTCTGCTGGCCGCCGGACTTGTGTGGGGGCTCGGTAGCGCGTTGGCTGCGAGCCCGAGTGCCTCTCCGCAGCCAGGCGATGTGACGCTGCGCATCGGCTGGACCCTCGAGCCGGACAACCTCAACCCGTTCATCGGGTACGCGACGTCCTCCTATGAGGTCTGGCGGCTCAACTACGACTTCCTGGTCGGCTACGACAAGAACCTCAAGCCGACCCCCGAGCTGGCGACGAGCTGGGAGACGTCGCCGGACGGCAAGGTGTGGACCTTCCATCTGCGGCCTGGGGTCAAATGGCAGGACGGCGTCGCGTTCACCGCCAAGGACGTGGCGTTCACCTTCACCTACATCATCAAGAACAACATGACCAACTTCACGGCCTACACCGAGTCCATCGACAAGGTCGTGCCCGTCGACGACCTCACGGTCAAGTTCTACTGCAGCAAGCCCAAGGCCAACATGCTCACGATCTGGGTGCCGATCCTCCCGGCGCACGTCTGGAGCAAGGTCTCGCCGAGCGCCGCCGCCAAGAGCTTCCAGAACCCGGCGCCGATCGTGGGCACCGGCCCCTTCCAGGTCACGGAGGTCAAGAAGGGGCAGTACATCGTCATGAAGCGGAACCCGTCTTTCTGGGGTCCCAAGCCGACGCTGGACGAGATCATCTTCAGCGTCTATCAGAACGCCGACACCATGGTGCAGGACCTCAAGTCCGGCAGTCTGGACGCGGCCTGGGGGGTCCCGAGCGCCGAGTTCGGCCAGCTGCAGAGCGACAAGACGGTGACGCCGATCGCCTACAACCTCATCCACTGGGACTACCTGTCGTTCAACTGCTACACCGGCCCTTCGCTCGGCGACCCCGCGCTACGGGACGTGCGCTTTCGCCAGGCGCTGAACTGGGCGATCGACCGGCAGCGGCTGGTCAACGTCGCCTGGGCCGGACGCGGCAAGCCTGGCAGCTCCCTGATGACGCCCAACACCTGGACGGACCCGGACTACCATTGGCAGCCGCCGGCCGGCCAGCTGTACACCTACGACCCCGCAAAGGCGAACCAGCTTCTGGACGCCGCCGGCTACAAGCTCGTCAACGGCGTCCGGCTCGAGAAGAACGGCAAGCCCATCACGCTGCGACTGTGGGCGAGCTCCGAGACGCCGGAAGAGCAGACGATGGCCTCGCTGATCGTCGGCTACTTCCGCGCGCTCGGCATCAAGATCAACTACCAGGTCATGGACGAAGGCGTGTTCTACCAGCGCATCTGGAACTACGCCGGCAGCACGTTCAAGCCGGACTTCGACATGTACGTCTGGGACTGGGACGGCTACATCGACCCGGGCGACACGCTGGCCAGCTTCACGACGTCGCAGATCGAGAGCTGGAACGAGATGGCGTGGTCGTACCCGCCCTACGACAAGGTCGTGGCCGAGCAATCGGCGGTGCTCGACCCGCAGCAGCGGGCGCCGCTCGTCTGGAAGGCGCAGCAGCTCTTCTACGAGCAGAGCCCGATGATCGTGCTGGACTACTCGGACAAGACCGAAGCCATCAACGTCTCGCGCTGGCAGGGCTGGGTGCGCATCAACCTCGGCGGCGGCCCGGCGTTCTACACCACGTACAACC
Organism: uncultured Thermoleophilia bacterium; assembly: GCA_963829205.1. Classification (GTDB taxonomy): domain Bacteria; phylum Actinomycetota; class Thermoleophilia; order UBA2241; family UBA2241; genus CAIXSE01. The sequence continues at coordinate 576,673 of CAWHHT010000012.1, read as the reverse complement.
GGGACAGCTATCTCGACCTCAAGCCCATGACAGCCGCGAGCACATCCTCGACCGGCAAGAGCGGCGTGATCGTCGCCGTGGTGGTGGGCATCGCGGTGGTCGTGCTGATCGCCGTGTTCGTGCTGCTGCGCCGCCGGCCTTCTCGCGAAGAGGAGTGATCCAGCGCGTTCCAGGAACACGGCCGCGGGTCGCGTCGTCCGTTGCGAGGCTCATCGCGGCGTACGTTGCTCGCCGATATGCTTGACAATATCATTGACTAAGTCAATGATATGCGCATGGAGCACTCACCGCTTCCCAGCACGACGAGGGCCTCTTCGAGCACGATCCCGGCGTCGGCTATCTGCATCTGCTGCGCGAGGTGCTGCTCACGTACCGGTTTCTCATGCGCGGCGTGGCGGCCGAGTTCGGGGTATCGGGCGCCCAGTTCGAGATCCTGAGACAGCTCGCTTTGGCGGGCGGCCGCTCCACGACCTCGACGCTGGCGCGCGACCTGGCCGTCGACCCGGCCGCCGTGACGCGGCTCGTCGCCAGCCTGGAGCGCCTCGAGCTGGTCTCGCGCGAGGACGACGAGCGAGACGGCCGCCGCCGGCCGGTACTGCTCACGCCCACCGGCCGCGCCATGATGCTCGACTTCCACGCCCGCGCGCATGAGCGCGAGTCGGCGCTGACCGGAGCCATCGACCAGGCGTCGATCGACAGCGCGGTGCGCGTCCTCCAGACCATCAGAAGCACGTTCGACCCCGGCGCTCCGCGCCGATCGAGTCGATCCACGTGAGGAGGCTCTCGTGAAGGAACCCCGATGGAACCAGCGCGCCTTCGTGGTGACGGGGGCGCTCGTCTCCGGCCTGGCGTTGCCGATCAGCGGACTCGCCGACCACGCCGCCGGCGGCCCTGGGGGCCCCGCGGCGGCCCGATGGTCGATCGTACACACGTCGCTGGGCGTCCTCTTCGTCTCCTTCTGCGTGTGGCACGCCGTCCTCAACCGTCGCGCCCTGCTGCGCTACTTGCGCGGAAGGGTCCCGGCCGGCGCGCTGCCGACCAGGGAGGTGATCGTGGCGCTGGCGCTCGTCGGCGGCATCCTGGCTGTCACGGTCACCCACGCGCTGCTGGACGTCTGAGTGCCGTGGGCCGTCACCGCCGGATCTCGACGCCCTACCTCGACCTGGACCGGTCCCGCTGCCAGGCGTGCTGGTGTTGCGTCGCGGCCTGCCCCGAGGCCGTGCTCGGCAAGGTGGAGTTCCTCTCGCACAAGCACGCCGTGGTCGACCGCGGGGACCGTTGCACCGGATGCGGCAGCTGCCTGAAGGTCTGCAAGTCCGGAGCGCTCAGCGGCCGGACCGACTAGGGTCAGCTCTGCGTCGGCGACCCGGGGCCGGCGAGCGGATCGAGACCGGCCCGCCCGTCGTCGGCCACGTGGGCCGTCCATTGCGTCCCGTCCCAGTACCGATGGGTGTGGCGTCCCGCCGGATCCGGGTACCACGCCGCCGGCGCGAGGGCCGGCGGCGTGATGGCAGGCGCCGTAGTGGCAGCCGTCGCGATAGCGGGCGCCGCGAGAGCCGGCGCCGCGACGGACGGATCGAATGTGAAGGGCGGGTAGCGGTCGATCAGGCCCAGTGCGTAGCCGTTCACCCGCGTCTGCCAGCGCACGAAACCCGTGACGAAGTCGAACATGCCGCGTGGATACGCGGCCGTGAACAGGATGACCCATTGCACGATGACCCAGACGATGAAGGCGCCGAGGCCCAGGAACACCAGCACGATGTAGTGCGGGAGAGCCGCGATCTGGCGCAGGAGCAGGCCGCTCGAGCCATACGACGGTGTGCTGAAGTTCGAGCCTGAGTTGGTCTGGAACGAGGTGCCGCTGGCGCGATGGATGAGGAAGATGACCAGCGCGACCATCCCGGCCGCAAAGAGGATCTCGACGATGATGGTGAAGAGAGCATAGACGCGGCTGCTCTGCGCCGGCCGCTCGATCACCACGTCCACCGGGTAGCTGTCGTCGGGCTGCAGCGTGAACGGCGGATAACGATCGGTGAGCGAGAAGACGAAGGCCGAGACCCGGGTGCTCCAGCGCAGCACGCCCGAGACGAAGTCGAACATGCCGGGCGGATACTCTCCCTTGATGGCCACCACGACCTGGGCAACGATGGCCACCACCACCTGGGCGATGCCAAGGAAGACGAGGATGACGAAGTGCGGGATCAGGGCGAGGAACTTGATCAGCAGGATGGTGAGCGCAGCCCAGCCACGTGAGCTGTGCTCCGGGTAGTCGGCGCGCAGGTCTATTGGGTAGTCGCTGAGGGCCATCGCTGCCTTTCGTCGGGGGCCTTCCGTCAGCCTATCGTACGGCCCTCTTCACCTCACGGAGAAGAACGGCTTCGCGACAGCGTAGGCGCCGGATCCGACGACCACTGAGTCCGGCACCACCATCTCGTCGCCCTCGGCGACGGGCACGACCGCGTAGCGCCCGGGCGCTACCGTGGCCTTGAACTTGCCGTTCTGGCTCGAGGTCGTGCTGGCGACGACCGGCCCCGCGGGCGTCGCCCAGCGGATCTCGAGCAGCGTGTTGGGCCGGCGCCGTGGGCTCGAGACGGGACCTCCTACCTCCCGCATCACGCCGACGATCCCGGACGGCCGCGTGACGCGCGAGAGGGTGTAGCTGTGCTGGCCATTCTTGTCGCTGATGGTGAGCTCATCCGAGCCGTTGTCGTAGGCGATGGTGATCACGCCGTCGTTCATCGTGTTCTCGCTGCCGCCGACCAGCTCCTCGCCCTGGAGTTGGAAGGCCTCGGCGTCGTACTGCCAGCGAGGCCGAGGGTACGTCACTGAGTAGGCCGTGCCCGAGGTGTGGCGGACCTGCATGAGGTAGGCGGGCGCCTGCCCGACCTCCTGCCAGGTGCCGGCGGCCTTGGTGGCGATCCGCGAGGGTGAGTCGAACAGCGGCGGCACCACCACGCCGAGGATGAGGACCAGCGAAGCGAAAGCGACCGCGATGATGACGATGCGCCGCATGGTCAGTCCGTCACCGGACTTGGGCATCACGCCTCCTCACACGGTGTGTGGACTTGCCCATCCGCTCCTGGCGCGAGTCTACCCCTTGGCGTCCGACGCGCGAGCTACGATCGGACGCCCGAGGAAAGGAAGTGGTGATGGATCCAGACAATGCGGTGGTGAAGCTGTGCACGGACGGCATGACCGCGGAGGCGGAGGGACGGCCCGACGAGGCCAAGGACCTGTTCGAGCAGGCTTGGGAGATCGCCGCGGACGACTACGAGCGGTGCGTGGCGGCTCACTACGTCGCGCGCCATCAGGATGGCCCCGAGCAGACACTGCACTGGAACGAGGAGTGTCTGCGCTACGCGGAGCTCGTCGGCGATGAGCGGGTGGCGGGCTTCTACCCGTCCCTGCATCTCAACATCGGCCATTCCTACGAGCAGCTCGGGGACCGGCGGCGGGCCGAGGAAAGCTACCACGCCGCCGAAGACCATTTCGCGGCGCTGCCCGATGGGCCCTATGGCGACATGGTCAGGGACGGCGTCGCGCGCGGACTCGAGCGGTTGGGGGAGTGACCCGGGGGTTCATCCTCAGTCGACAGCGGGAAGGAACCATTCCACCTCGCAAGGACCAGAGAGAAGGTGGACGGATGTCCAAGATAGTTGATTTTGAGAACGTGTCTGTGGCTGGTCTGGAGTCTTCGCCTGTGGCAGGCGCGCTGGCTGGTCTACGGGCCAATGAAGCGCGGTACTTCATGAACAAGTACAAGCATGAGTTCACGGTCGCGGCAGCCGGCGAAAGCCAGGACACACTGGACTACGTGAACCGGATCCTCAAGGAAGAACGTGATATCGAGTTTGCTGCCAAGCCACTGGAGACGTCACGTTTTCAGGTGGAGGACATCAGATTCGCCTACGTCTTCTATGAGGACGGTCTTGCGGTCAACGTCATGTACGCGATCGATGACCCCAAGAAGCGAGCTGTCGGCTTCAAGCTCTCCGACGGGATGGAAGTGCCCAAGGAGCTGGAAGGGAAGTTCAAGTTCGCCAGGCAGAAGTCCAAACTGGCCGGGACGATCCGCGGTTCGTACTTTGTGATCAAGGGCGAATACTAGAGTCGGCCAGCTCTTCCCAGACTGCTCTCACCTCGATCGTTCCAGCCCTGGCCATCGGATGCGTGGAGGCCAGGCTGACGGCTTCCTCGAGGTCGGCGCACTCGAGCAGCTCATAGGCAGCCATCTGCTCGGCCGTCTCGGCGAACGGTCCATGGGTGAGCACGGGAGCGCCTTCGCGCACGCGAACCGTCACAGCCTCGCCGGGCGGCCGCAGAGGTTGCCCGTGCCTACGGATGCCGCGACGCTCCGTGTCCCGACCCCAAGCGTGGATCTCTGCGACCAGACTCGCGCTCGGAGCGAACGAGTCGTCGTGGCAGATGATGAGTAGACACTGCACTCGGGCCTCCTGCTGCGCTACCTGCTAGCCCTCGGGCCCGAACTCCTCGAGCTCCCAGTCCTGCACACGGTAGGCCGTCCCCGGCTTACCGCCCATCACGAGCAGAACGCAGCCCTCGTCTTGGGCCCACGCCCCTCGGATCGCGGACGGCTCGACGACGTGGACGAAGGTCCCCGCGGGCGCGTCGAACTCGTCTCCATCGACCGAGAACCGGGCGTCGCCCTGGGAGACGAAGAAGAGCTCCTCGTGGCCGGTGTCGGTCTCGTCGTGGAGGTAGATCAGGAGCTCCCCCGCCGCCGTCGAGCGAAAAAGGTTGACCCCGAATGAGCCGACCGCGAAGTGATGCCTGATGGGCTTCCACTCCCGCGTTCTGTCCAGCTCGGGAAGCGAGTCGATCTCGTCGATGTGGGCCATCGCGTATCGCCTCCCTTGGTTCCCGGCCATGTGCTCCTCCTCCTACGTTGCTGAAGCCGGTGGGGCATGCCAGCCGGCCCCAAGCTGATACTCCGCCGCATCGCACACCGGGCGATAACCGATCGCCTGGTAGATCTTGTTCGACGTCGGGTTGGCAAGGTCGGTGTAGAGGCAGCACAGAGCAAGCCCCTCGTCGAGAAGCTGCTGGGTGAGGGACGCGACGCAGGCAGAGGCGTAGCCGTGTCCACGATGCTCCGGGGGTGTGTAGACAGAATTGACACGCACCATGCGACCCGTGCGACCCGCCCAAGCCGCCATGGACACCGGTCGCGCGTCCTCCCAGATGAAGAGTCTGCCCTCTCGGACCTGCTCACGCGCGACGTCACCCGGATCGGACGGATCGTCGAGGCACACCTCGTCGAAGAACGCCGCCGACCACCGGGCCAGGGTGGGCAGGTCCGCTTCGGTGGCCGCCCGGAACGTCCCGGTCGGCATGGGCGGCTGGAGTACGCGGCGCGCCTCGAACACGCGCATGCGCGTCGCCGGCCCTGTGGCCGCTCCTGTGTACGCGGACCAGAGCCCTGCGAAGACGCCGGCGGCGGGCTCCGGACCGGCGACGCCGGGGAGATCCGGATACCTGTCGGCGAGATCGGTCGCCAGCAGCTCGAGTGCCTGGCGATCCGCTCGCGTCAGGAGGGCACTGTACGGCGGCGTACGGAGAGCGCACGCCACGACGGCCTGATTCTCCTCGACCGTGGCGAGATAGCAGGAATCGTCGAAGTGGGCCGACCCGGAGATGCCCAGCATGAGCACGTTCTCGGCCTCCTCGGCACGGAGGAACGGCTCCGCTCGAGCGAGGAAGGCACCGGGCTCTGTGAAGCGGTGGACGATTCGCATCGCTAGTCTGGCCAACGGCTAGGCAGGGGCGCCATTGAACGCCAGGACCATGTGGCTTTCCGAAACGACGACGTCGCCGATCTGCAGAGCAGCCGGTTCGACTCCCCACGTGACAAAGCCGACGCTTCGGTAGAGGGAAGCAGCTTCGGGTGCGCGCTCCGTCACGCTGACGCCCACGTGCGTGACGCCCGGGAGTGAACGTGCGAAGGCCAGAGCCTCGAGGACCAGCGCGCGCCCGACGCCGGCCGACCGGGCATCTGGCGAGACGTACAGGCCCCACAGGCTGCACCTGTGCGCGGCCTTCGCGTGGCGCTCGCGGTAGATCCCCGCCATGCCGACCAGATCGCCAGCGAACGCTCCGAACACCGCTTGGTCGGCACTGGCGAGCATCCCGCGCACGAATTCGGCCGAGTCTGCCAAGTCGTCCCCGGGTGAGGAGGCGAAGGCAAACGGCGCATCCTCCAAGGCCGCGCGCCGGAGCGACATGAACGGCGCCGCGTCGTCTGGCTCGAGGCGGCGCACCGGTGTTGCCTCCATCTCGACAGCCATGTCGACCACTCCTGTCTAGCGTGGGGCGCGTAACCCGCACGAATTGCGGACTCAGGTTACTACAGAGACCGTTGGGCGCGTCAGGTTGATGCGCTCGTTCGGCATGGCGGCCCTTGCAGAGGCTCGGCGAAGTGCCGCCGCCTCGGCCATGGCCGCGGAGCCCGCGTTGCCAGTCTGAGGAGACGAGACGCTCAGGGTCGCATCCGTGCCGCGAGCGCCTCGAGTAAGGCGCCCCGGCTGTCGACGACGGCATCGAGGGCTCCGGCGAGCATCGGGTTCAGCTTGGCTCCGAGGAAGGCGGCGCGGCAGTCGGTGTGCCAGCCGATGATGAGGCGGTCGCAGCTCGTAGCCAAGCGATGGGCGTACGCGAGTCCGAGCTCCACGCAGGCGCCCTCGTCAGGGATGCGACCGTCGAGCACGATGAGGAAGACGTCGCATGCGAGGATGCGCTCGCGGTCGAGCTCGAAGGTGGCGCGGCGACGTTCGTCAGGGGTCATCGTCGAGTACGGCGGCTTGGCGGCCTCCACCCCGTCACGCTGCGGTAGGAAGACCTTGTGCCCCGCCGCCTCCAGGTCGGCGCAGAGAGCGGCGTTGAACGCCAGCTCGGCCTCGCTGAACAGTGGGGCGGCGAAGTAGATCACTGCGCTCCTATGCCGAACGTCGGGGCGTCGAGCTGCGAGCGCTCAGCGCCCGCGTGCCTGCACTGCAGCTTCTGCGACGTCAGCTCGAACGCCTTGTTAGGCGGGTTCCACTAGCAGGCTGGAGACTCGAGCACAGCTGACTCAAGCTCGCTGCTCGGGCACCATCATCGACAATGTCGCGTCACGGAACGCTCACTCTTAGGACTGCGAGGCTGGGTCGCGTTCGGGTTCGGGCTAGGATGCGTCGGCACGTCGCTTTGATGCGTGAAGCTCGAGACACTTCCGGCAACGGGCCCATCGGACGCGTGGTAGGTCTCGCGATCCACGTAGGAGACGCGAGATTGACGCGAGTGTCGAGCTTCTCGCGCTCCGCCGCCTCCTTGACGCGGCGCAAGGCAATGCGTCACCGTCCGCGAACATCCGACCACGCGTCGCCGAAGGCGAGTGCCATCCATCGTCGACGCGGTCGATCGGTGACGGCCCTCAAAGAGGGCGTCGGCAGAGTGCCACGCAGCTGCGGACATGCAGAACAGCTTGCCAGTCTCGCTTTGCTGATCCACTCGGAACAGCATCTGCCCCACGATTCCGCTCGACGTTTACGCCACTCGTCCCCCTGCCTCACGTCCAGCCTGAGCGCGATCAGCCTGCTAGCACTGCGCTAGCCCCTCATGCTTGTCGACGCGAGCAACGTCACCCTCCAGGTGCCGCTGAAATGTACCGAGTGTCTGCGATGCTGGAGGTGCCCGTGCAGGAACAGCTCGAGTCATGTCGTTCTGCGGCCAAGCCGACTCGAGTCATCAACGCCAACACGGATCGCAGCTCCGTTCAGCTGACTCCGCCTAACGCACCGCGGATAAGCTGCGAGCGCCGCGGCCCCGTCTTGCCGCGACGCGTTGGCGAGACAGCTTGATTCGCTTGTTGGGCGCATGACGTCTAGCGTGGGATACAGGCCCCCAGCCATGCGAAGTCGCAGTCGCGACTAGCGCCTTGGACGTCCATCCAGCGACACCCACTGACGAGGTCTCGGCGTCGACCGTCGTCGGCTGGCTCTTGCGCGACCACGTCGACCTTCTTTGAGAAGAGGCCAGGGATCGCTTGCGGAGCTCGACGTCCAGGCAGTCGTTCTGCTCGAGGTGCGACTTCAGCGCCGCGCCGGCGCCGCGGTCGGGAGCCACGAACGTGAAGTCGAGCTGCACGGACGTGTCGGGCTTCAGCCCGGACTGCTGCAGGGCGGCGAGGGTCTGCGCGTTCATGGCGAGCTGCTTGGCGATGATCGCGGTCGCGCGGCTGGTCTGGGTCTCACCTCCACGTGCAGACCTCCCGGCCATTGCGCCCAACTAGGATTCGGCAGTCGGCATAAGTCCGGTGATGCAGCCGCCTGCTTCCGCCTAAGACCATAGCACCGAGCGTCGCCGGAGGGCATATGCGGACTGCAAAAGCCTGGCGATGGGCCAGGCCATCACGGGCGACCGGCTGGTCTATCGCGGGGCTACGCGCCGATGGACTACTCGTGCGGCGTGCCGAGGAACTGGCCCTTGGAGGAGCCCTCCGCCTTGGGGAGATCGTCGGTGATCTCGTAGTAGTCGCCCTTCTCGCTCAGCCAGATGTGGCCGGCGCCTTTGACGCCGGTCGGGGCGTCGACGGTGCCCGCGGAGATGTAGACGAACTCGTAGCCGCGCGGGTCCCAGAAGACGCTGGAGCCGCACTCGCCGCAGAAGCCGCGCTGCACGTCCGGCGTCACGTCCTTGTCGGTGTGGTACCACCGGAGGCCGCGATCCTCGGTGATCACAAGGTCCTCGCGGCGGCTCGAGGTGTACGCCGAGAAGTGCCCGTGCGTGCGGCGGCAGTTGTGGCAGTGGCAGTAGAGGATGTCGCGCAGGGAGCCGCGCACCTCGTACTGCACCGCGCCGCAGAGGCAGCTTCCGGTCGCCTTCGCGGTGCCCGCCTTCTCCGTGCCCGTGTCGTTTGGCATGTGTCCTCCGATCTCGCCTCGTTGCAGCACCTGTAGCGCGGAGTATCTGTGTCTTTTTCGGTCACGTCAATGGTATCATTGAGCGAACTTGACTGGAATGCCATCGACAGAAGGGAGCCGCGAGGTGACAGGCACGACCGCCGCGCCGGCGCGCCACCGCCTCGTGGCGGACGAGCGCCGGCAGCGCATCCTGGACCTGCTGCGCCGGCAGGCCGTCGCCTCGCTCTCCGAGGTGATGGAGGTCACCGGCGCCAGCGAAGCAACGGTGCGGCGCGACCTCGTGACGCTGGAGAGCGGGGGTCTGCTGGCGCGCACCCGCGGCGGCGCGCGCGCGATCCAGCGCCATTCGACGCTCGAGGAGGAGTTCGAGATCCGCCAGAGCCGCGACCGCCGCGAGAAGCGCCTGATCGGACAGCGGGTGGCGGAGACCCTGGAGGACGGGATGACGGTCTTCCTCAGCGACGGCACCACCTCCTACGCGCTGGCGCAGTGCATCCTGCACCGTCATCTCACGGTCATCACCTCGGCGCTCAACATCGCGCAGCTGCTGGCGGGCAGCGCCGGCATCGAGGTGTTCGTGCTTGGTGGGCGACTGCGCGGCACCTCGTTCGGAACGACCGGGCCGCTCTCCGTGGACGCGATCAGTACGCTGCACGCGGACGCCGCCCTCATCGCCGCCGATGGCATCACGCTGGGCGGCGGCGTGCGCGACTTCTCGGTCGACGACGCCGCCGTGGCGCGCGCGATGAGCGCCCACGCCTCCCGGACCGTCGTGCTCGCCTCGCCGGTCAAGATCGGCGTCGAGGCCAGGGTGCGCGTGATCGACTGGGCCGAGGTCGACGACCTTGCGACAACGTCGCTCCCAGGTGAGTTCGCGGCCGGTCTCGAGGAGCGCGGCGTCCATATCCTGCTCGCGAGGTAGAAGGATAGGGACGCCTGCGAGCGAGGAGGTCGTGGATGCAAGCGAGCTGGATCGCGTTCGGCGAGATCGAGATCGAGGGCCGCGAGTATGACTTCGATGTGGTGATCGACGCGGGCAGGGTGGAGAAGCGGCGCAAGAAGCCCTCCAAGCGCTACCGCAGTGAGTTCGGCCACACGCCTCTCTCTGCGGAAGAGAGGATCCCCTGGGGCGGACGCCGGCTGATCGTCGGCACCGGCGAATCCGGCAGCCTGCCGATCATGCCGGCCGTGTGGACGGAGGCGGCGCGGCGCGGCGTGGAGATCGTCGCCGCGCCTACCAAGCAGGCCCTCCGCCTGCTCCGCGACGTCGCGCCGGAGGACGCGTACGCCGTTGTGCACGTGACCTGCTAGCCGCCGGCGCCGTCGCCGGCGCCGGGCTCTGGCGCCCGGCGGCCGCGCCGGCACCACAGGCGGGGGCCGGTCTTTGGTAGAGTCATGGCGTGGACGGTGTGGGACAACGGCGCTTCGTGTGGTCCCGCGACGATCGCCTGACGGTGATCATCGGTGCAGTGCTGTTCGTGCTCCTGTACCTGGCACGGCTGCACTCATATGTCCTCTTCCACACGCTGGCCGAGATCGTGTTCATCGTGGTCTGCCTCAGCGTGCTTGTCGTGGCCTGGACGTTGCGCCAGTACCTCGACGACGACTTCGCCGTCTTCCTGGGACTTGCGCTGGTGGTGGTCGCCGCTATCCACATCGTCCACGTCACCGACTATCCCGGCCTCGGCCTGATCAGCGGCAGCCCCGACCCGCCCACGCAGGTGTGGCTGGGGGCGCGACTGTTGCTCGCCGCGGCCTTCATCGCGGCGACCTTCGTGATCGGCAGGCGGGTGCGCCTGGGTCTGGTCCTCGCCGTGCTCGTCGCCTACGCCGCGGTGTTGCTGGCGAGCATCTACTGGTGGCACATCTTCCCGGCGACGCTCGTGCCGCCGGCGGGGCTGACTCCGTTCAAGCGGATCGCCGAGATCGTCCTCTGTCTGCTGTTCGTGCTTCGCCATCGCGCTGCTGTGGCGCAAGCGCGACCGGCTGCCGTATCAGTCGTGGCGGCTGCTCCGCGCGGCGCTCATCGCGACCATCATCGCCGAGCTCTGGTTCACGGTCTACCACAGCACGGCGACCTGGCCCAACATGATCGGTCACCTGTTCCTCGTCGCCTCCGCGCTGCTCATCTTCCGCGCGGTCGTCGACGACGGCCTGGCAAGACCCCACGCGCTGGCGGTCAAGAACCTGCGCGAGGCCGAAGGTATGCACCGGCGCCTGGAGCAGGCCCTGGTGCCCAGTCTGCCCGTGGAGCACGAGGGCCTCGAGGTGCTCAGTCTCTACCGGCCGGGTGAGCAACGTCTCGAGCTCAGCGGCGACTTCATCGACGTACTCGACCGCGGCGAGGAGGGCATCGCGCTGATCTGCGGCGACGTCAGCGGGCATGGCCCCAGGCCTGCCGCCCTCGGCGCGATGCTACGCGCCAGCTGGCAGGCACTGGTGGCGGCCGGCGAGACCCCCGCGACGATCGTGAAGAGCCTGCGCGCCGTCCTCGAGCGCGAACGCAGGAGCCCGCTCACCTACGCCACGCTCTGTCTCGCGTGGATCGACGCCCGCGGCGAAGTGGTGACGCTGCTCAGCATGGGCCACCCCGCGCCGCTGCTCGTGGCCGATGAGGTCAAGCCGCTGCCGGCGATCCCCATGCCGCCCATCGGCGCTGTGGACTGGCCGGTGGAGGACCCCCTGCGGATGGCCCTGCCGGAGGGCTGGCGGCTGTTCTTCTACACCGACGGGCTGATCGAGGGCCGCGCCGCCCCCGGAGCGCAAGAGCGGTTCGGCGAGCTGCGCCTCATCGAGGCCGTGCGCGGGCTCGCGGACGGCCCGGTCGATCGAGGGACCCTGGAACGGCTGATGAGCGATGTGGAGGCTGCCGGAGGAGGGGCCTTCGCCGACGACGTCGCCGTCATCCTCATCTCGCAAGCCAAGGCAAGTGAGACGCCGCAGACGAGGCGCGCCGAGACGACGCTCGCCACGGAGGCGCAGCGCTAGTTCGCCGGCCTGAGGCCGCCGCGTGCCTGTGGCAACGGCGCTGCGGCGCACGCTTCCGCTGCCGGGGGTACAACCGTTGCGTGGGGAGGGACCCGTCATTCCGGCGAGCGAGCTGATGAGGACGTGATGCTGCCCGGTGACGTAGCTGTCGTGGAGGCGTCGGGCGAGCTCGACTTCTACACGTGCCCGGACTTCCAGCAGTGCCTCAGGCAGGCTCTCGAGGGGACCGCCTCTCGAGTGATCGTCGACCTCACACAGGTGACGTTCATCGACTCGTCCGCGCTGGGGATCCTGGTGGGAGCCGCACGGCGAGCGGCCGGGCAGACCACGGAGCTGATGATCGTGTGTCCCGCGGGCAACGTGGCGCGCGTCATCGCGATCACAGGCCTCAGCCGGGTCTTCGCGATATACCCCACGCGCGAAGACGCGCTTGGGTCGCTCCCGGACGACCGGCCGCAGTAGCCCGTGCGCCCCTATGGAGTGGCCGCGCCGCCGGAATCTCGACGGTCGGCCACCGCCCGGGCGGTCAATCGCTCATGCGGTAGTGCAAGTGGACCACGCCGTTGTCGAAGCGGCGGTCGTCGAGGAGCTCGAGCCGCAGGCGAACGGCATCGGGGAGGAATCGCGTGCCGCCTCCAACCACGACTGGCGACACGAACAGGTGGCACTCGTCGACCAGGCCGGCTTTGATCGCCTGCGCGGCAAGGTCGGCACCGCCTACGGTGATGTCCTGCGCCGCCGACGCTTTGATCTGCCGGACCGCCGCGGGGTCGAAGTCGCGCTCGATCCGCGTCTTGGCGCTGGCCACCGTCTCGAGCGTCCTCGAGTACACGATCTTGTCGGCCGCCCGCCACAGGTCCGCGAAGTCGAGCACGAAGGGCGGCTGGTCGGCCAGAGCGTGCATCGTCTCCCAGGCGACCATCACCTCATACATCCGGCGGCCGTACAGGTAGGTGCCGACCGGCCGCTCGAGGTCGTTGACGAAGCGGTGCACCTCCTCGTCCGGTACGCCCCAGTCGAAACGACCGTCCTTGTCGGCGACATAGCCGTCGAGCGACGTGATCCCTGAGTAGATGAGCTTGGCCACGATGAGACCTGCCTACGCCGCCTTCAGGGCGCTGACCCGTGCGACCTGGAAGAAATCGGCGAGCACCGGAGCGATCGCCTCCGCCTCTACGTCGTGCGTCTGCCCCGACAGCGTCTGCCGCCGCGCGTCTGGAAGCACATGCGCGAGCGCGTCGGCGCCGCTGTGGATGAACCCTTCACCGGCCCCGCCGTCGATCACCAGGGTGGGCGCCGTGACGGACCCCCATCGTCCGGCCGGCAAGGGCCTGCCGCTCATCGTGGGAGCGAAGAGCGCCGCGTCGTAGGAGAGTGTCGGCGCGACCTTCTCGAGCTCGGCCCAGAACGAGCCATGCCGCATCGCGGCGACTTCCTGGCCGGGCAGCCCCATCGCTTGCGTGAAGAAGAACGCGACGGCGTCGCCACGGCGGCCGGCCGCCAGAAGCTCGTCCAGACGCGCGGCGTAGTCGCCGCGAAGTGACGGATGGCTGTCGTCGACGACGAGGGGCGGCTCGTAGAGCGCCAGTTTCACGATCGCCGAGCCGCTGGCGGCGGCGTCGAGGGCGAGAAGCGCGCCGGAGGATCCGCCCATCACGAACGCCGGGCCACCGGCGTCGGCGATAAGCGCGTCGAGGTCATCGATCTCCCGACCGACGGCGTAGGGCTTCGTGTCGCCGCTTTCGCCGCGGCCGCGGCGGTCGTAGGTGTAGACGGTGAATCGCGGCGACAGCAGCGCGGCCAGTCTGGGCGCCGTCGGGTTGATCGCCCGATGGCTGAAGGCGCCGTCAACGACGATGAGCGGTGGGCCCTCACCGACACGGTCGAACGCGATGGTGGTGCCGTCCCTGGAGGTCACAGTGTTCATCGGGGAGTCCTCCGATCATGTGCGTCATTCGTCCTCTTCTGTGTTCCGAGCGTGAGCGACCTCAAAACCATGGAGACAAGGGGCGAGCAAGACACGCACGATGTGGGGCGGGCCCACCCTGCGGCGGGCCCGCCCCTGTCTGTCGTCACCAGTTGGTGACCGGGCGATGCTGGCTCAGACCGCCCTGCACATCGCGTCTTCCGGGTGCTCGGCGCAGTAGGCGGCCGACGCACGCGCGCCCGGCTGCCGACGACGGGTCAGCGCCCACGCGGCCAGCCCGATCAGGACGATGGCGGCGAAGGAGCCGGCCGCGATCCAGGCGCTCGTCGAAGAAGCAGCGGTCGAAGCGGGCTGCGCAGGCAACGCGTTCGCGACGGGCTGGAAATGCCCGACGATGTTGCGGCTCGCCACGGTCGACCCTTGTGACTGAGCCGGGGTGAAGGGCGACAAGGCGACGCCGCCCCTGCCCTGCGTGCCGGCCAAGGGTGTGACAGCGACTACGGACAGCGACGGGCCGATGAAGTGATGCCGCTGAGCCGCCGTCAGCCCTTGGATCTGGGCGGTCGAGGCCACCGACGAAGCGGCCGCGGACGATGCCGCGGCGACCTGCGTGGATACCGCGGGGCCTGTGCCCGCCCCGCTCGAGGACGCAAGCGTCGCAAGTGCCGCCTGGGCACCGGCGGCGAACACGATCGACAAGACGAGCAACAGACCCGCGAGCCGCGCGAGCCGTGTCGGTACTTTGGTCTTCATGTTTCCACCTCCGGGCGCCGGCGCTGCCGTTGCGGCGCAGCCGCCCTCATCAGCCGACGGGCAAGCCCGCCTCCCCCCGCACTTACTCCGGTTGTCACCCCAGAGAGGCGCCGGTTAACCATGTTCGCGCAGGGTTAATATGAGGCCGCAGCCGCCGCGCGGACGGCGGCGCGAGACTCACTCGAGGTATCCTGCGTCCATGCCTGTGTCTTTCGCGAAGTACCATGCCCTCGGCAACGACTACCTGGTGATCGATCCGCGCGATCTGCCGGGGCCGCTCACGGCAGCCCAGGCGAGGCGGATCTGCGATCGCCACTTCGGCATCGGCTCCGACGGCATCCTGCTGGGGCCGCTCCCGGCTCGCGAGGCGCCGTTCGGCCTGCGGATCTTCAACCCGGACGGCAGTGAGGCCGAGAAGAGCGGCAACGGCGTGCGCATCTTCGCACGGCACCTCTGGGAATGTGGCCTTGTCGCGGGCCAGGACTTCGCCATCGAGACGCCCGGCGGCATGGTGCGTGCCACGGTGACGGACGCCGGCCGTTCGGTGCGCGTCGAGATGGGTCGCGTGAGCTTCTGGAGCGACGAGATCCCGGTCGCCGGCCCGCGGCGCGAGGTCATCAACGAGCGCATCGTCGCCGGCGACCGTACCTTCACCTTCTGCGCGGCGACGATCGGCAACCCTCACTGCGTCGTCCCGCTCCCGAAGATCGACGCCGAGCTGGCGCGCCGCTACGGCCCTCTGCTCGAGACGCACGCGAGCTTCCCGAACCGGACCAACGTCCAGTTCCTCAATGCCCTGCCGGGCGGCGACATCCAGATCGAGATCTGGGAGCGCGGCGCCGGCTACACCCTCGCCTCCGGCAGCAGCAGCTGCGCTGCCGCGGCGGTGGCCCACCGGCTGGGGCTGTGCGGGCCTTCGGTCGCTGTGCACATGCCGGGTGGCATGCTCGCCATCGAGGTCGAGGACGATCTCGAGGTGCGCATGACCGGACCGGTCGCCAAGGTCGCCGAAGGCCTGCTGTCAGAGGAGCTGCTCGCCGCGCCGGGATGACCGGCTCACGCGGCGACGTCCGGCAGGCTCAGGCGGCGATGTCCTCCGACTCCAGCGAACGCTTCAGGGCCTCGACGGTCCTCCGGCGCTCGCCGCGGCCGACCACCGCGACGATCGGCTTCATCAGGCGGAAAAGCCCGTGAAGCTCTGATTCGGCCACGTGGTGGAGGACCGTGCCCTCGGGCGAGGCGCGGAACTCATACTGCGGCCGCGCCTCGACGGCTGGGGCGCCGAACCAGCGCAACCTCTCATCGAAAACTACGCGCGAGGGCTTCTTGAACTCCGCGACGTCGCCGTGGAAGGTCCCCATCCGGCCCTTGTCGAGGAACTCCGTGCCCTCGCCCATCGGCCCGGCCGACAGCTGGCTGCTCTTCTTGAAGATGCCGTTGTGCGGCATCCAATCCTCGTAGTGGGGCAGATCCGTCGCCCGCTCGAACGCCTTGTCGACCGGGCAGCTGATGATCTCGTCTATCTCTACTCTGACTCCGCTCATCGTCGCCCTCCTGGTGCAGGTGGTGAGGTCATGCCCCGAATGTTCCCTGCGACGAGCCCAACCGGTCGCCCGCGCGGTGTTGCGCGTCGTGGGGAGCCTATCGACTGAAAGAACCTTCCGGCAGCGATGCGCGCGGTCCGTTCCTTCTAGATCGTCGCTCCAATCGCGCGCAGGGCCCGGGTGGTAGGTACCACCCGGGCCTGCGCCGTGCCTGATGCGTCTGGTTGGCTACGCGGCCTGCAGCCGCTCGAGGATCCCAAGCATCGCCGGCGAGAGGTCGGTGTGGTGGTGGACGAGTCGCCACTGGCCCGCCTCACGGCGGTAGATGTTGGTGACGCGCTGGTCTATGTTCACGGCCTCCCCGGCGACCCTGATCTGACCGCGCTCGGTGCCGAGCTCGTAGGCCAGATCCTCACCTGTGTGGATGACCTGATCGGCGATCTCGACGTGCCCGCCCGACGCCAGGCCGGCGACCTGGTCGAACGAGTCCTTGACCGCGGCCCATCCCACCTGCTCGCCGCCGATGGGATGCATGGTCGTTACCGTTTCACTGTGGGACCAGATGCCCGACATCTCGTCGGTGTCTCCGACGGCCATTCGGTTCAGTGCCGAGTAGAACTGCGCGGATGCCCGCCGGACGTCGTCTTCCGTTGACATGATGTGCCCTCCTGGGGTCGGCAGCGGCGCAAGCGTCTGCGCCGGATGTATGCATGGGTTGACCGTGCCCGCGCGGACAGCCGCTGACGCCGTTGGGCCGTTGGGCGATGTGAAGAGGCGGCTCATCGTCGGCGTCGCACGTCGCCGGCGTTGTCAGGTCAGGCTACGACGACCTCGACCCCGAGATCCTCGAGCTCGCCGCGGACCTCGTCCTCGATGCCGTCGTCGACGATGACCACGTCGATGCGTTCGATGGGGCAGATCGCGACGTCCGCGACGATGCCGATCTTGCTGCTGTCGACCAGCACGATGATCTGACCTTTGGCATGGCGGACCATCGTGCGTTCTACCTCGGCGAGGCCCCTGCTCGGGGTGGTGACGCCCTCCTCGAGGCTGAGGCAGTCGGCGCCCAGGAACATCTTGGTGGCGTAGAAGCCGCTCACAAGCTCGGCCGGAGCGGCCCCTTCCGTGGCGTTGGACTGGACGCGGTACGCTCCGCCCAGCAGGAAGAGCTCGATGCTCAGCGCGTCCATGACATCGAGAGCGCCGGCGTTGTGGGTGACGATGTTCGCGTGGAGTTCCGGGTCAAGGTGCCGCAGCACTTCGACAGTCGTTGTGCCGGATCCCAGGAAGACCGTCTCGCCCGGCAGGATCATCGCCGCCGCGGCGCGAGTGATGCGCCGCTTCTCTTCTGCGTGGGTAGCGACGTTCTCGACGTAGAGCGGCTCTTCGACCAGCCGCCGCTTGAGGATGGCGCCGCCGTGCGTGCGCGAGAGGAGGCCCGTGAGCTGCAGGCGCTCGAGATCGCGGCGCACGGTCATCTCCGAGACGCCGAGTTGCTCGGCGAGCCACGAGATGCGAAGTGACCGGCGGGAGCCGATCAGGGCGGCGATGCGCGCGCGGCGCTCGGCTGGGATCAGCTTGCCGACCGACTGCTGGTCGGCCGTTGACGGTTCGTCTGCAGTTGCCACTTCGCCTCCCGTCGCTCCCGGTGCCTGCAGCATACGACGCTCGGTGTGCTGTGCCCAAACGGCGCCCGCCCGGAGGGGCCAGGGGAAGCCCCGCCGGGCGGGTCGAACCAGCGGGCCTGGCAGACGGAGTCGAGCCCGCGATCGTCTTGGTGGGGCCAACCGGCCGCGGATCCGCTACGGGACCGCGCATCCGCGGCCGGCAACCACGCCCCTCACGACTCAGTGATCGAGGACAGCGTGACCTGCGTCAGCGCCCCTCTCTCACTTTCGCCCAATAGTTAACATACTCTCTCATATCGTTGTCAAGTCCCAGTTCCGTTTCGGGCCAACGGTTTGCCGGCCGGCCGCGCGCGGCGACATCTCAGCACACGTACCCGACTCCAGGAGGATGTCGTGACGCTCAGCTGGAAGTCGCCGGAGCGCGATGCGCTGGTAGCGCGCCTGGCGAGCGCCGGATTCGTCGCGGCCTCCGAGGAGGCGGCCGAGCTCCTGGCCGCCGCGGCCGGCGGCGCCGGCCCCCTCGAGGAGCTGGCGCGGCGCCGCCTCACGGGCGAGCCGCTCGCCTGGATCACGGGCAGCGCCCCGTTCTGCGGGCAGCGCATCCGCGTAGACCCGGGCGTCTACGTGCCGCGCCGGCAGAGCGAGGACCTCGCGCGGCGTGCGGCGGAGCGTCTGCCGCCGCGCGGCACGGCCGTAGACCTCTGCACCGGGAGCGGCGCGATCGCGAGGATCCTGATGGCGAGGCGACCGGGCGCGCGAGTCGTGGCGACGGACGTGGACGCGCGCGCCGTCGCCTGCGCGACGGCGAACGGCGTGGAGGTCTACCGCGGGGACCTGTTTGCGCCGCTGCCGCGGTCTCTGGAAGGTCGCGTCGACGTCGTCACGGGCGTCGTGCCCTACGTCCCGACGCCCGAGCTCCGGCTGCTGCAGCGCGACACGTTCGCCTTCGAGTCGCCGCTCCTCTACGACGGCGGCCCGGACGGGACTCGGATCATTCGGCGGGTACTCGAGGACAGCCCTCGCTTCCTCCGGCCGGGCGGTGCTCTGCTGCTGGAGCTCGGGGGGCGAGAAGCCGATCTGCTGGCGGACGACCTTGAGCGTCTCGGCTACGCGGACGTGACCGTCTTCCTTGACGACGACGATGACGTCCGTGGCATGGAGGCCACGCTGGGCGGTTGATGGAGGGTCAGTCCTCGATCCACATCGTGAGCTTCCAGCCAAGCCACAGACCGACGAGGCAGCCGATGAAGCCGAACACGATGCTGAGGATCGAGAACGCGCTCACATGGAAGAGCACGACCGGCACGTAGCCGCCGACAACGCCGCCGATCGTCAGTCCCATGTAGATCACCGTCTTGCTCACGACCGTCCTCCAGTCTCATCAAGGAGCCCTATCGGCAGGTTGGCGCCGGGACCAGAGTGAGAATCTCGCCCCGGGGAAGACACCCACAAGGGACCACTGCGTCGAGGAGGAAGGATGGCCCAGCGCGAGACCGCACCTGCGCACGTGCCCGTCGCTCAGGCTCCATCGCGTTCGCGACCGACATGGTTCTTGGCTTGGGTGGTCGTGGGCGTCGGCGTGGCTCTCGGCATCTCCACGCTCGGCGTCTTCGCCGTCCCCGTCGCGTTGCTGATCGCCATCCTGCTCATCCTGTCCCGGCACGCCGGACGACCCGCCTTCGGCCTCCTGGCGGGCATGGGGCTGGTCTCGCTCTACGTCGCATACGTGCAGCGCAAAGGGCCGGGCACGGTGTACTGGCACACCGCCACGTCGAGCGGTGCGGACCAGTACATGGACCCGCGCCCGTGGCTCGTCGCCGGGACCCTGCTCGTCGTGATCGGCCTCGGCGGATTCCTGTGGCTCCGGCGCCGATCTGCCGTGGGCGGCTCGGACCAGCGTCCCTAGGCCACCGCCTCAGAGTCCTTCGCCGACGGCCTCCTCCACGACAAGACCGACGTGCGCGGCGAGCGCCGGCCCGAGGGCAAGCAGCTGCAACGCGTCGACGGTCGCGCCGCGCAGACACCCGACCCCCCTGAGCCCGTCGAGCTCGTTGCCGCGCAGGTCGCTCCCCTGGAGATCCACATTGAACAGCTCCGCGTCGCTCAAGTCGCAGGCCGCGAAGCGCGCGTCGCTCAAGTCACTCTCCATGAGGAGGGCACCGCGAAGATCGCAGCCCTCCAGCAGGGCGTGCGGGCGCCCCAGGTGCGAGAGCTTCGCCAGCCGGAGCTGGCACGCACGTACCACGAGGTCCGCGAACCGGCCGCCGGCGATGCTCGCGCCCGTGAAGCGACAGTCGAGGAACGCGACGTCGCCGAGTTCGCAGTCGAGCCAGCGGGAGTTGGCGAGATCGCACGTGTCGAAGACGACGCGTCGGCAGCGCAGGCGCCGCAGCTCCGCGCCTCCGAGCCGGCAACTCTTCACACGGACCGTCTCGAACGTCAGCCCCGTGAGCTGCTCGGAGCGCAGATCGAGGTCGACGAGCTCGACGTCGGTGTGTTCTGGCTGGGCGTGCAGACCCTCGGCGTCGAGCGCGGACAGCGCGGGAGGGAGGACCGGCACCTCGAGTGGAGCCGGCCGGCGCCGCGAGGGACGCCGGCCGCGCCGAACCGCGCTCATCTGTCGGCCTCGTGAGCTGTCACGTTCTCACTCATCGCGACGCGCGAGCTTGATGTCCTCGAGCGTCGGTCAGTCCGGCCACACGACCTCCAGCATCTCCCCGTCGCGGCCTTCCGGCTTGGGCCCGCCGATGGCGATGACGTCCATGCCCTCGGGCCCGGCCGCGAAGGCGCGCGCGACGGGAGGGGACACGCGCACGACGTCCCACTGACGGAGCTCGTGTATCGCGTCGTCGAGCATGATCATCCCTGATCCGGCGACGACGACGTACGCTTCCTCCTGCTCAAAGTGACGGTGCCCCATCGTGGAGTGCAGGTTGGGCGCGTAGCGGAAGTGGCTCACGCCGAGGTCGCGCGAGTCGAGCTGCGCCCTTGCGAAGCGCCCCTCGAGGCCTTCGACGCGCCCGGAGACGGAGTCGTCGAGCTCAAGCATGTTGACGATCGTGAATGGTTCCATCGCTGCCTTTCGTGGACTCTGGATTTCCATCATACGCGGGCGTGGGGACCGACCCGCGAGCCGGCCGCTGGAGTCGCCAGCCGGGCCTGCCGATATCAGGTCTGCCGCCGATTGCAGGAATGCGGACGCCGGCACGTGAAGGACACTCGGGCGGGCGCGGCGGAAGGGTCGCCCGCCCTCGATGCCAACACCACAGGGGTGCGGCGCGTTGATGCGCGGCGTACCGATACGACCACGCGGAGGCGAAGCGCCATGACGATCCGGCGACTGACCATGCTGTTCATCCTCGTCGTCGTCCTTGCGGGGCTTGTCGCCTCGCGCGGCGGCGGCGGCGCCCAACGCGCCCGACCCCGCGACCGGCTTCCTGCTCAATGGGCGTCAGCTCACGCCGCAAGGGGCGCAGGTGAAGCTCGGCAACTTCCCCACCGGCGGCGCGGTCACTGCCGACGGGCACTTCCTCTGGACGGTGTCCGCCGGCATCGGCGCCAACGACATCCGCATCGTCGACACCCTGCGCCGGCGCGTGATCCAGACCATCCCCATCCCCGGCGCCTCCGGCGGCATCGCGCTCGACTCGCGGCACCGCCGGGCCTACGTCTCTGGCATCACGGTCTCCCGCTGGTGGCCGACGCAGGCCGCGATGCAGGGGGCCGCAGGCAACGTCATCCTCGTCTACGGCTGGGACGCCGCCTCCGGGCGGGCGCGGCTGCTCCGCACCATCTCCGTCGCCGCGGTGCCCGACGCTCAGCCCATGCAGGCCTCTCCAGCAACCACGGGGACCAACGCCTGGCCGCAGGATCTCGCCGTCTCGCCGGACGGCAGACGCCTGCTCGTGCCGCTCAATCTCGCCGACAACGCCGCGATCGTCGACATCAACGATCACGATCGCGTGCGGTACGTGCGTCTGGCGAGCGGCGCCTATCCGTTCGGGGCCGCGATCCTGCCCGGCGGGCGCAGGGGCCTGGTGAGCAACGAGGCGACCGGCACGGTGTCGGTGATCGCCCTGCGGACCGGCGCGAAGGTCCGCGACATCACCGTCGGCCCGCCGCTCTCGCACCCGCAGGACATCGTCGTCGACCGCGCCGGCCGCCGCGCCTACGTCGCCGTGTCGGCTCTCGACGAAGTGGTGGTGATCGACCTGCGTCACTGGCGCGTGGAACGCACCGTCTCCGTTGGCCGCAGCGCCGGCCTCGGCACTATGCCGGTGGCGCTGGCGATCAGCCCCGAGGGCGCGCGCCTGTTTGTGGCCGAGTCGGGCGCCGATGAGCTGGCGGTCGTCCGCCTGCCCGACTCGAAGACCAAGGCAGGGCAGGCCTGGACGCTCGTGGGCCGCATCCCGACGACCGAAGCCCCCCACGCCGTCGTCACCGTCGCGGCGCGCGGCGGCCGGCCGGCGAAGCTCATGTACGTCGCCGCCCGGGGCGTCGGCGTCGGGCCCAATCCCACCGGCCCGGTGACGACCAACCCCTTCGACCCGATCTTCTGGGCCTTCAACCCGCTCCCTCCGACCACCGACGTCTTTGGCCCCGGCACCGGGACCACCTATCTGGCCGCCATGGTACGCGGCCGGGCGGGCCTCATGCGCCTGCCCTCGGACGCGAAGGTGAAGACGCTCTCGTCCGCGGCGTCACGCCAGATCCATCCGCGGAACGCGCAGAAGGCCCCTGCCGGGACCCCGCTGCGCGCCAACGGCCCCATCAAGCACGTCTTCTTCGTGGTGCGCGAGAACCGCGACTACGATCAGGTGCTGGGCGACATCGGTCGCGGCAACAGCGACCCGCACCTGACGATCTTCGGTGCGGACGTGACCCCCAACCTGCACGCCCTTGTGACGCGCTTCCCGCTTCTCGACCACGTGTTCGCCAACTCGGAGGCCTCCATCCAGGGGCATTTCTGGACCTCGGCGGCGAGCGTCCCCGACTACGTCGACCGCAACTGGGTCCAGCAATACGCGGGCCGCGGTCGGCCGAACGACTTCAGCGTCTATGCTGTGACCTTCCCCGGCAACGGCTTCCTCTTCGACCAGGCCGAGCGCCAGCACATCTCCTACTTCAACTACGGCGAGATCGCGGGCAACGAGCCGGATGTGCCGGACCGCAACCGTTCACCCGTGCTGCTCGCGGAGGAGAAGCGCGTGGCCGAGCACTCCGACATCGGCCCCGGCCTCTCCGCCGACGGGACCTACCCGGCCGTCGGGCCCATCGGTCAGGTGACCGGCTCCGACCTGACCGACCCGCTGGACGGCGAGATCTTCGACTCCAGCCTGCCTGCCGGGGCGCCGCCCGTAAGCTACTCCCGCATCGACAGCTTCCGCGCCCGATTCGCCCAGCAGCTCGCCACGAACAGCGTGCCGACGTTCAACTACCTCTGCATGACCGGCGACCACACGCGCGGCACGCAGACCGGCTTCCCCATCCCGATCGCCATGGTGGCCGACAACGACCTGGCGCTGGGCCAGCTCGTCGACACGATCTCGCACTCGAAGATCTGGTCGAGCTCGGCCATCTTCGTGGTGGAGGACGACTCCCAAGACGGCGCCGACCACGTGGACGCGCACCGCATCCCCGTGGCGGTGATCAGCCCTTACGCCAAGCGGGGCGCGATCATCCACCGGCGCTACGACCTGCCTTCGGTGCTGCGCTCGATGGAGCTCATCGTGGGCATGAAGGCGCTGTCGCTCAACGACGCGCTGGCCACGCCGATGTACGACGTGTTCACGAGCCGGCCGCTCAACGCCGCACCGGTGGACGCGATCCCGGCGAAGATCGACCTCCTGACGCGCAACACGCAGGCCGCGCCGTGGGCGGCGCTTTCGAACCGGCTCGCGCTAGGCGAAGTCGACGGCGTGCCGCAGCGACAGCTAGATGCGATCCTCTGGAAGTCGGTGCACGGCGCCGACAGCGTGCCGCCGCCGGCCGGGCCCAATGCGGAGAGGGGCGAGTAGCGGGACGGCCCTCGGCCGCGCAACGGCATGGACGCGGCATGGAGCCGGGCAGACTCCTCCCGAACGGGTCTCACAGAACACACCGAGCGGAGGACGACACGATGGACAACATGATCGTCTGGGCCGACATCCCGGTCACCGATCTCGAGCGGGCCATGAAGTTCTACGGCGCCGTGCTGAAGCACGAGTTCGTCTCGGTCGAGGGCATGCCCGGCATCGGTCTGCCGGCGCCCGAGCAGCCGCCGGGCGCCGCGCCGGAGGGTCCGATGCCTGTGGCCTTCGACCTGGTCGTGACCGACGAGCGCAAGCCCAGCTTCGACGGCTGCACCGTCTACCTCAACGCCGAGGAGGACCCCGAGGGCATGCTGGCGCGCGCCGCCGAGGCGGGCGGCGAGATCCTCATGCCCCTGACCGACATGGGCGAGATGGTCGGCAGCGTCGGCTTCTTCAAGGACTCCGAGGGCAATCGCATCGGCGTGCACAAGTCAACGCAGCACTGATCGCGCGTCTGATGACCACGATCAGCGAGATAGCCCCGGACGTCTTCAGCATCTGCACCTACATCGAGCAGGCCGATCTGCAGTTCCGCCAGTTCCTCATCCGCGACGAGGAGCCGCTGCTCTACCACACCGGCACGCGGCGCATGTTCGAGCGCGTGCGCGACGCCGTCGGGCAGGTCATCGACCCCAAGTCGGTGCGCTGGGTCGCCTTCAGCCACTTCGAGGCGGACGAGTGCGGCTCGCTCAACTACTGGCTGCAGGAGGCGCCGGCGAAGGCGGCGTGCAGCGTCAACGGCGCCCTCGTGAGCGTCGGGGACTACGCCTTCGGCAAGGTGCGGCAGCTCGCGGACGGGGAGACGTTCTCCATCGGCTCACACAGCCTGCGCTTTCTCGCCACGCCACACCTGCCGCACGGATGGGACGCCGGCCACCTCTACGACGAGACGGCCGGCGTCCTCTTCTGCTCCGACCTGCTGCATCAGACCGGCGACGTGGCCGCGGCGACCACGGAGAGTCGCGTCGCGGCCATGCGGGAGATGCTCGAAGGCGCGCGCGGCACGCCGCTGGACTGGTACGTGCCGTGGACGCCGCAGACGCGAGCGCGGCTGGAGCGACTGGCGGCCCTGCAGCCGCGCGTGTGCGCGACGATGCACGGTTCGGCCTACTGCGGCGACGGCGCCGCGGAGCTGATCGCCCTCGCCGAGATGCTTGAAGAGGTGTACGGCGGCGACCTGACGAGCGGCTGAGAGCCGCCCAGCGGGGCGTCCGCCCCGCGGCTCGGGCCGGCGGCGGCATAGGACGTCCGTCCGCCGGCCATTCAGGCGCCCGAGGCCGGTGCCGATAGTCCTCATGATGCAGGACGTACCTACACACTCGCGCGGCAGCGGGCTCGCTCGCCTGACCTCGGCGGCCGCACGGTTCGCGACGCCCTCGGCGTGGCATCGGGACGTCGCGGGCGAGCCGGAGCAGCGCCGCGCCAGGCTGCTGTCGGCGCTGCTCCTCACGCTCATCGCGCTTGCCGCCGCCGCGCTCGTCCTGGTGCTCGTGGTCGACCCAGCCGGCAGCCCGCGACGCGGCGAGTACGCCATGCTCATCGGCGGCACGCTGCTGCTCCTCGCCGTCGCCTTCGCATTCAACCACGCCGACCACTACCGCCTCGCCGCCACGCTGACCGTCGCCGTCGCCGTGGCAGCACCGTGGGCTTCGGCGCTCCTCGACCCCAAGATCCATCACGGCGATTTCGTCCCTCTCACCTTCGTCGTCGTCCCCGTGCTCCTCAGCGGCATCCTGCTTTCGTCGCGAGTCACGACGCTCGTCTCCGGCGCTCAGATCACGGCTTTGGTCGTATTTGCGGCGACCGCAGAGAACACGGCGCCCATCAACTGGCCCAGCCTGTGCACGATGGTCCTGTTCGTATCGGCGCTCAGCATCGTGGCCAGCCGCATGGACAGGAGGGACCTCGACCAGATCGTCAGCCAGAAGCAGCAACTCGAGGAGAGCGAGGCGTTGCTGCGCGAGCAGTCGGTGCGCGACCACGTCTCCGGGCTCTTCAACCGGCGCTACCTCGAAGAGACCCTGGGGCGCGAGCTCCACCGGGCCGCCCGTGGCGAGACGTCGCTGGGGATCATCATGATGGACGTCGACCGGTTCAAGGAGCTCAACGACCGGTTCGGGCACGCCGCCGGCGACGAGGTGCTGCGCCGCGTCGGCGAGCTTCTCAAGTCCAGCCTGCGCTTCGCCGACATCGCCTGCCGCTACGGAGGGGACGAGTTCACGCTCATCCTGCCCGACGCTCCCAAGCACGTCGTCCGCCGGCGTGCCGAGCAGCTCCGCTGCGAGGTGGCGGCCCTCGAAGTGCGGTTCCTGGGCAAGCCGCTGCCGGCGCTCACGATGTCGATGGGCATCGCCGTGTTCCCGGACGACGGCGCCTCGGGGGCAGCTCTGCTCGCGGCGAGCGACGCTGCCCTCTACCGAGCCAAGCAAGAGGGCCGGGACCGCGTGGGGACGGCGCCGGCGGATGGCGGCTGACGGGACGCGGATTGCTATCTCGATGACCTGAGAGGACAATCAGAGTCCTCTTGGTCGTTCTCCCCCCGCTTCAGTCTCTCAAGATCAAAGGCATGAACGTGCCTCTACCCGTCGTGCAAGGCGGGATGGGCATCGGCGTCTCTCTTGCTCCGCTGGCGTCGTCTGTCGCCGCCGCCGGCGGATTGGGGACGCTCTCCAGCGCCGGCCTCGACCGGATCGTCTCCCGCCGCATCGGCCGCAAGGTCGACACCTACGAGGCCGTCCGTCTCGAGGTCGATGCGGCGAAGGCTCGTGGGGGTTTCGCCGGCATCAACATCATGGTCGCGCTGCAGCGCGACTTCGAGGCGTCGGTGCGCGCCGCGATCGACGCCGGCGCCGACGCGATCGTCTCAGGCGCCGGCCTGCCGCTCTCGCTGCCGGCGATCCAGTCGCCGCGGGGTACCGCGCTCATCCCCATCGTGTCGTCGGCCCGCGCGCTGGACCTCATCTGCCGGCGCTGGGAGCGCTTGCACTGCCGACCCGATGCGGTCGTGCTCGAAGGACCCCTGGCTGGTGGTCACCTCGGCTTCCGAGCCGGCCAGGTCGACCTCCCGGAGAACGCTCTGGAGCGTCTCCTGCCGCCGGTGAAGGAGATCGCGCTCGCGCACGGCGACTTCCCGGTCATCGTGGCCGGCGGCATCTACACGCACGAGGACATCCGCCGCTTTCTCGCCCTCGGCGCCGACGGGGTGCAGATGGGCACGCGTTTCCTCGCGACCGCAGAGAGCGGCGCCTCGGACGCGTACAAGCAGGCCGTGGTACGGGCTCGCACGGAGGACATGCTGATCGCCAACGTGCCCGGCTCGCCGTGCGGCCTGCCCTTTCGCGTGCTGAGGGAATCGCCCATGTACCAGTCGGCGCTCGTCCGGGCGCGACCGCCACGCTGCGACAAGGGATACGTCCTCGTCAAAGACGCGCAGGGACGCTACGCGCAGTGCGCCGCCAAGGAATCCAACGAGCAGTGCTTCTGCATCTGCGACGGGCTCTTCAGCGCCGTGGACTACGACGCCGACAAGGACGAGCCGATCTACACGGCCGGCACGACGGCGGCGCAGATCGACCGCATCGTCTCCGTCGCCGACCTCATGGCAGAGCTGGCTGGCGCGCCGGTCGTCGTGCCGACGGCCGCCTAGGCTCGACTCGGCGCGACGAGCTCAGTCAGCCGCGTAGCGCAGGATCACGGCGCCGGAATCGAGGGGACGCGCCTCAAGGAGACTGAGCTTCAGCTGCTCCAGGCCGCGGCCGAACAGGGTCTTCCCGCGGCCGAGGAGGACCGGCACGACGGCGAGGCGGTACTCGTCGAAGAGCCCGGCGCGAGTCAGAGCCGCACAGAGCTCCCCGCTGCCGAAGACCAGCGTCTCCCCGTCCCCTTCGCCTTTGAGACGCGACACCTCGGCCACCGCGTCGTCACCAGCCAGGCGTGTGTTGCTCCAGTCTGGCTGCCGCAGCGTCCGCGAGAACACGACCTTCGGGACGCTGTTCATCAGATCGGCGACCTCCCCCTCGGCGCTCGGCCAATAGGAGGCCATCCCCTCGTAGGTGACGCGGCCGAAGAGGAGCTGGTCCGCACCACGCAACTGCTCCAGGGAGATGCGCTCGAGCTCCTCTCCCCACACCAGCTCGTGCCAGCCCAAGTCCCAACTCGCGGCGCCCTCGAAGAACCCGTCGAGGGTGATCAGGTTCCACATGACCAGTCTGCTCATCTCGTCTCCCGTCAACGTCTGATCGCTTCCGACCAGAGTGTGCCCGCGGGCGCCTGTCGGGAATACTGACAGCGCACCAGATGAACAATCGGATCGAGGCCAACGTGGTACATGCGACTGTCATGGGACCGCATCAATCGGAAACCCCTTCGGCGGTCCGCCGCGAGTTGCGGCTGCTCGTCGACAAGCCTTCCCAGCTGGCCGGCTTTCGCGCCCGGCTGCGCACGATGCTCGACGACCGGGGCCTGCGCAAAGATGAACGCGAAGCCATCGTCCTCGCCTGCGCGGAAGCGCTGAACAACGCTCTCCAGGGCTGCGAAGCGGCCGAATGCCACATCGAGGT
Source organism: uncultured Thermoleophilia bacterium (assembly GCA_963829205.1). GTDB lineage: Bacteria > Actinomycetota > Thermoleophilia > UBA2241 > UBA2241 > CAIXSE01. The sequence continues at coordinate 548,285 of CAWHHT010000012.1, read as the reverse complement.
CGTCGTCTCGCTCATCTCGGACTACGTCTGCGTCGAGGTGCGTGACGCGGACGAGCGTTTTCGAGGCGTCTGCCTCGACCTCATCGAAGTCCCCGGGAACGCGGAGGAACACGGACGCGGGCTCTTGCTGATGCGGGCGCTGATGCAGAGTCTCGAGCTGGTCCCCCGGTCGCGGGGGACGCTCGTGCGCATGGTCAAGAAGCTCGAGGCCGAGGAGCACGCGGACCAGCCCGACTCCTGCGCCCTCTGACCGGGACGCCGCAGCGCCTGCTTGCACCCGGACGCGCGCCGTCCGCAGGCGCGCCGCGCTCATCCTTGCGAGTGCAGCCCTACCGTGTTGCCCTCGGTGTCGGTGATCATCGCGAAGTAGCCGGCGTCGTCCATCCCGATAGCCGTCTTGGGCATCAGGATCGCACCGCCAGCCCCCTCGACCCGGTCGAGGACGGCCTGCAGGTCTGGGTTGGCGTTGAGGAAGACCGCCGTGCCGGTGGGGCTTGGCACGGCGCCCTCGCCGCACACGAGCGCCCCGCCGATCTCGCCCTTGCTCTGGTCCGCGGGGAACCCCCACATCTCCATGGTCGGCTGGCTCAGCAGCGGCTCAAGCGAGAAGCCACAGATGGTCTCGTAGAAGTTCTTGGCACGCGCGAAGTCGCTCGCAGGGATCTGGAACCAGGTGATCGCATGCGGCATGGTCGTCTCTCCCTGGATGTGATGTGGCCGTATGGCTTGCCAGAGACGATGCCCCGCGGCGCCGCCAGACAACCCGTTGAACGCTCACCGTCACACCCCGCGCCTGCCTACGCGACGGCCTCCCCGGCCGCGTCGAGCGACGGCTGCCAGCAGCGGTGGCACGTGCAGTCGGCGATATGACGCCAGCCGTACTCGATGCCGACGCCGGTCTCGAGGATCTCCTTGGGCAACGGCCGCGGGTCTCTGCCCGCCAGCTGCGCCGCCTCGGCGTCGCGCAGGTCGAAGAGCTCGCCATCGAGGTAGAAGAGCTCCTCGCCGTGGTCGAAGAAGTAGGCCGGCAGGCCGCTCGCGCGGACCTCGTCGAGTGACAGCAACACCCGCGCATGGGCACCAGACACCTCGTCCGCGTCCCGGCTCGCTCTGACCTTCCTCGCTGTCTCCATGGTGGCCTGCTCCCTGAGTCCGAATGACGCCCGCACTTCTATACTCCGCATCTCGGCGCGATCCAGCATCGAACATTTGTCTACGCGGGCGTGGCCGCCGCGCCGGTGGCAGCCGGCGGGTGGCTCAGGGCAGGAAGACGATGCGCGCGTCGGGCTCGCCGTCGTGCACGACGACGAGGCCGTAGCTGCGGCGGGGGTCGTTCCGGAGGGGCGCCATGCAGCTGCCGGGATTCAGCCAGATCACAGGCACCCGTCCCGGGATGTGTCCGCGGAGGCGCAGCTCGGGCTGGTGCGTGTGGCCGTACGCGAGCAGGCCGATCCCCTCGCTCCCCGGCTCGGGATGGGCGGCCTTGAGGTCGCGCCGCTTGTGCGCGACCACGAAGCGGAGGCCGCCCGCTTCACCACCGGCCTCCGCCGGCAACTGCCCGGCGAGGGCGCCGTGGTCGCGGTTGCCGCGCACGGCGGTCAAGGGGGCCAGGCGGGCCAGCTCCTCGAGGACCGAGCTCGCCCCGACGTCGCCGGCGTGGATGATGTGGTCGGCGCCGGCGCAGACCGCCAGAACGGCTTTGTCGAGCCGCCCGTGGGTGTCGGATATCACGACGATGCGCACTTCCATGACGGCCCCACCATACCCGGCTCGACCGCAAAGGCATTCGCGCGATGGTCGCGCAGCGGCCACGGGAGCGCCGGTCCTGCGCGGCTCCGAGCGCATGCCGCTGCGAGAATGAGCGTAGAATGGAAGGTGTCAACAGAAGGGCCCACCCATGGACCGTCCCGTCCACACTCCCTCCCGCACGTGAAGTCCCGCGCCGCAGGCTCGTATATGGTGCCAAGCACCGGCAGGGTCAGCGACCGCATCGCGGCGTTTGGTCTCGGCCGCATCTGCGAGTCTCCTGGGTGCGGCACAGTGCTCTCCAAGTACAACTCGTCGCACTTCTGCTCGGTGCACGACGCCCTCAGCAAGCCCATCGTGAAGCGCGGGGCGCAGGCGGCGCGCTGAAGGGCTGACCTGAGCCGTGGGCCGCCGCGATCAGCGCCTGAGATCGATCAGCGCTTGAGATCGCGCGGCGGCCCGGGTGACCACCCCGGAGGGTGGCTCGGCGAGTCCATCATCTCTTCCAGCTCGAACATCGCGTCGTCCTCGAAGCAGTAGAGCCAGTCTTCACCCGGCTCGTAGGACTGGATGACGGCGTGCCCGGTGTCGTGCGCATGCTTGCGCGCGTGCTTGTTGGGCGACGAGTCGCAGCAGCCGATGTGCCCGCAGATGGCGCACCGGCGAAGGTGCATCCAGCGGCCACCGGACTCGAGGCACTCCTTGCAGCCGTCGCCGCTGGGCGCGACGCCGGGCACGATCTGGTCGAGATGAGAGCACTCGTCGCTCATGTGGTCTCTCCTTGGGGAGCGGGATCGGGGCGGCCGGAGCATATCCAGGCCGGGTCCCACCCGGCCTTTGTCGCTCCGGCCTCGTAGGTGGAGTCGAGGAAGGCGAGCAGCGCGGACTCGGGGTCGCCGGACGCGCGCACGTCGTCGTAGTCGAGCAGGAACTCGCCCATGCTGGAGTCCCAGCGCGCTGCTGCCGGTCGCGGGTCGACGGTCTCGATCCCCGCAGGCCGCGGGTGTGTGAAGGAGTAGTACGCCGCCTTCGGGTAGGCGGGGCTGCCCGGCCACCAGCCGGCCTCGACCTGGTCTTCGTTCATGGCGTTGCGGCGTATGTACCCGGCGTCTGCACCGGCCGGCGGGACCACCGTGCCACCCAGGCGGACATCTCGCAGGTCGAACGTACCCCACATGAAGCCGATCGGCGGGGTCTTGGCGGCGAAGCAGGCGCGGTAGCGCTGCATGACGCCGGCGGAGGACTGCAGAGCCCGGAACCAGGCCTCGACGAGCGCGTGATCGTAGGGGCGCGGCGCCTTGTCGGCGGGGAACGGGATCGGGTCGGCGACCTCCTGCGGCTTCTCATTGATGGTCGCAGCTATGCCGGCGTCGCCCAGCGCCGCGAAGAAGCGGTCGTGCCAAGCAGCCACCGACATGGGCGCGAGCACGAACCCGGCGGCCGCGCCCCACGAGGTCGAGACGCCGATCTCGTGAGCGCCGAAGTCGGCGTCCACCGTGAAGGTGCCGCCCTGCCAGGGGACGGGGCCGGTGGTGAGCCCGCGGCTCGTCAGGCCAAGCGCCACGTTCGCCCACTGGGGCTCGAACGGCTTGAGCAGCGTGAGCTTGCCGACCATCTGCAGGCCCATGTGGAGCAGGCGCATCGTCGGGGCGAACGCCTCGTAGGGCAGCTCCGGCCAAGGCTCGGGCGCTCGGTGCGGTGGCGCTCATGCTGTCAGCAGGTACTTCATCCAGGGACTCTCTCGGCGGCCGCCCCGAGCGGGACGGCCACCGCTGCGTACCTTCCCGTTTGGGCCGCCGTTGTGACGCGCAGGGCGTTGCGGGCTGGGGATGAGAGGGAGCCGGGAGGAGCCTCGGGCCGGAGATGGCGGCGCTCAGTCGCCGCTCGGCACGTGGCCGTTGTGGCACGAACAGTACACGGTGCCGAACTGGTTGCTGGGATGGCACTTGGTGCAGGCCATCCGCTGCCAGCCGTCCATGCCGGTGTCGCCGTGGCGGAACGTGGTGGGTGTCCAGCCGGCCTGCGTGTGGCACTGGGCGCAATTGGTGAGGCCGCCGTGGTTGCTGCCGTGACATTTCGTGCACGACACGCCCGGCGAGCCGATGCCGTTCACGTGGCAGCGCGAGCAAGCAAACGTGGTGTGCACGCCGGCCAGCTTGACCGGGTGCGAGAAGTTGGACGCGAACGAGGTCATCGTGTGGCACTTGAGGCACGGGCCGTAGTAGGGATGCGGCCGGTGATGGCAGCTGTCGCAGTTCAGCCCGGGCTGGCTGATCCCCCTCGTGTGGCACTTCTCGCAGGCAAAGGTCGTGTGGCGCCCGCCGAGTGGCACGGGGTGCCTGAAGTGCGACGCGAACGAGGTCATCGTGTGGCATCTGAAGCAGGTCCCGTAGTTGGAGTGCGGCCGGTGATGGCAGCTGTCGCAGTTCAGCCCGGGCTGGCTGATCCCCCTCGTGTGGCACTTCTCGCACGTGAAGGTGGTGTGCGTGCCGGCGAGCGGGAATGGGTGCGTGAAGTGCGAGGCGAACGAGGTCATCGTGTGGCACTTGAGGCAGGCACCATAGCTGGAATGCGGTGGCTTGTGGCAGCTGTCGCAGTTCAGCCCGGGCGCGGCGGTCCCCCTCGTGTGGCACTTCTCGCACGTGAAGCTGGTGTGCGTACCGGCCAGCGGGAACGGGTGCTGCAGACGGTTCGCCCACGACTTGAGCGTGTGGCAGCGCAGGCAGACGCCGCGATCCGGGTGCGGTGGCTTGTGGCAGGACTCGCAGCCGGAGCGCGGATGCTTGAACGTGGAGGGTGCGAAGTGCGTCGGCACGTGGCACTGGGCGCACAGCACCACGGACACGGTCCTGTGCCGCTTGGCGTGGCAGTTCACGCAGCCGGCGGCGAAGCCCATCGAATCCGGCGTCGAGCGGACGTGGCACTTCTCACAGACCAGGGTCCGATGACGTGGCCCTAGGGCTACCGGGTGCTTGAAGTCGCTCGACCAGGTGCCGGTGGACGTGGCAATCGGTGCAGGTGCCGCGCGGTTCGTGCGGCGGGGTGTGGCACGTCTCGCAGGTCGCCGGCGCCCGCTTGCCGTCGTGGCAGCGCTGGCAGAAGGTCATCGACCGCGGGTCGACGTAGGTCCTGCCGGGGACGACCTTGTGCACGACGCGGTCGTGGCACTCGATGCACTGTACGCCGGTGTGCCGATCGTGCGAGAAGAGCACCGGCGGAGCCGGCGAAGCGGGCGCGGCCGCCTGCGGGGACGCGCCCGTCGCGACCAGCAGGACTGTGGCCGAGGCTACCGGAGAGATGCCTCCGGAAGCGGTCGCCGCGAGCGTCGAGGTGCCCCGCAGCACGACGCGGTCGTAGGCCGCACTGCGGGCGTGGCAGCCGCTCTGGCGGCAGGTCGAATCGGGCACGTGCTCGGTGACTGCGATCGGCGCCCTGACCTCGCCGGCGAAGTGCACGTAGACCTCGCGCAGGGCCGAGCCCTTCGCCTTCACGAGCGAGACGAAGCCGGGCTTGATGTGGCACTTCACGCAGGCCACGTCGCGGTGCACCGACGCCTTCCAGGTCGTGCCGTAGGGGTGCATCTCGTGGCAGGCGCTCACACAGAAGCTGGAGCGCTCCGTGTAGGAGGCTGCGACCAGCGACGTGGCCGCGAACACCACGAGCAGGATCGGCAGGACGATCAGCAGCTTGCCGTACCAGTGACGCCACAACTTGCGCAAGAACGGCCCCCCGGAGGACTCGAGCACGATAGCCAGGGCCCGCGCACGGTAGCACGGGCAGCAGGCCGGTCGAGCGAGTCCGGGACGCGGTGGAGGCTGGCGCCTTCGCGCATGTTCACCGCGTCCTCGCGTTCATCACATTGCGTTGCCGTCCGTTTGCCGATTCTTTGCCATTCCTTTGCCAAGGAACGGCGGCCAGGTCAACGGCGAGGTGCGCGCTGTGCCGGGTAAGACCGCAGGGATGCCGTACCGGGGCGGCCCGCGTCGCAACCATCCCATCACCTGCGCATCCGACTGGAGGGGGTACGGAGATGGCCCACTACGTCCTGCTCATGAACCTGACCGAGAAAGGCGCGCGCGACGTCAAACAGATGCCCGCGCGCGTCGCCGAAGGCATGAAGGCCTGGGAGGCGATGGGCGGCAAGACGCTCAGCTTCCACGTCACCATGGGCCCATACGACTACGTCGCCGTGGGCGAGGCGCCGAGCGACGAGGCCGCCGCCGCCTACGCCCTGGCGCTCGCGTCACAGGGCAACGTCACGACGGTCTCGATGAAGGCGTTCACCGTCGAAGAGATGACCGCCGTCGTCGCCAAGCTGCCCTGACCCGCAGCGGCGACGCCCCGCCCCGGGGACGGCTCACACGCCGGCAGAGAAGGGCGTCCGCCCGTCCCGCGCCGCTAGATCAAGCGGGCGCGGGACTCCTTGGCCGCGAAGTCAAACCGCGCCGAAGCGCTCCCGGAGCGTCGCGGCGAGCTCCTCCGGGGCGACGAAGATGAGCTCGCCGCCGAGCTGCTTCTGCAGGAAGTAGTCGTCCGTGCGGAAGTCGGGCTTGAACGCCGTGCGCGCGATGACGCGCAGCGTGACGGCGTGTGGATCGGGGGCGCCGGCGGCCGGCGTGGCGGATCCGCCGTCTTGCAGCGGCCCGCCGCCGAGGGTGAAGTTGAACGCTGAGAGCCCTTCGTCCTCGTACCAGGCAAGCACCCTGGAGAGTCCGCGCGCGAGGGCCGCGATCTGCTCGGCGGTGAGTCCGGAGACCCGGCGCGTCCCGGGCACAACGGCCGTCATCTCGCGGCCACCGGTCGGGCGCGTACGGAGCGAGCCATGTGCAGCCGGCCTCCTCCGCGACGAAGCGCTCGCCGGCCCGCGTCTCTTCATCGACGAGCGTCTGCCAGTACGAGGCGCCGTGCGCGGCCGCGAACGCCTCGCTGCGCTCCCACACGAGGCGCAGCAGCCACGGCGCGGCCGGACCGCCGAACACCTGGAAGTGCGGGTGCACAAGGCTCGCGCCGGCCGGCAGCATGTGGTTGCAGCACAGCTCCAGGTGGTCGAGACCCGGATACGCCTTCTCGGCGCGGCCCATGAACTCCACCGCCGCGCCCAGCCCTTCCTCGAGCAGGTCAGGCGTGAACTGCGAGGGCCGCAGGAAGTGCTCTCCCGGGAAGGTGACCACGGCGTGGAGCGCTGCGAGAGGGAAGAGGTTGGGGAACACCAGCGCGCGTCCCCGCTCCAGGCGGCCACCCGGCACGACCTCCTCCGGATAGCGCGGCGTGGTCTCCAGGACCTTCTCTGGGCAGAAGAAGCAGCCCGCACGCGTCTGCGCCGCCAGCTCGTCGGCGTGCGCCCAATCGGTCTTGCCGTAGAACGTCTCCTCTTTGGTCGCCAGCTCGGACGACCTGACGGCGGTCATCCCGGTGAGCGGGTCGCGGCGCACGTCGATCGTCTGGTCGGCGAGCTCCATGCCGGCGAGAGGGCTGAAGAAGGTCGCCGTCTCGACGCTGCGTTCGAACTTGATGAGTCCCATGTGGATCCCCCAGCCGCGCGGTGGATGAATGTCCCGGCCAGATGCTACGCGGGCGCGGCCGCGACGGCAAAGGGGCCCCGGCCCCGGGACGCGACGTGGTGGCCCCACGGCGCCGGTCGCTGTACTGTGTGCCGGCACGGAGAGCCTGACCGAGGAGGCCGCGGGATGATCGCCACTGCAGCGTTCTGGTCCAACTGGGGCTGGGCGGCGGCCACCGCCGTGCTCGGCTTCGTCTTCTTCGGGCTCGTGTTGCGCCAGTACATCCTGCGACGGCGGATGCACCAGCTCGCGTGGGCGATCGGCCTGCTCCTCTACGCCACGGCTGCCGCGATGGAGGCCTGGTCGGAGAGCACGGGCAGCTGGAGCCCGGCGGTCTACCGGATCTACATCGTCATCGCCGCATCGCTGGTCGGCTTCCTCGGGCTGGGGACGCTCTACCTGGTCGCCCGCAAGCGGCGCTGGGGCGACTACTACTTCGTCTTCCTCGTCGTGTGCATGATCGTCTTCTTCATTGGGACCTTCACGGCACAGCTCGACCTGGACAAGCTCGTGCCGGGCATCACCGTCGGCGGCCAGGCGCTGGGGCCGAGCCTGAGCTTCCCGCGCGTGATGTCGCTGCCGATCAACATCACGGGCACGATCCTGCTGTTCGGCGGGGCGCTGTGGTCCATCATCCGCTTCGCGCGCAGGCGCGAGTTCGGCTACCGGGTGTGGGCCAACGTGCTCATCGCCGCCGGAGCCGCGCTGCTCGCCGCCCTGGGCTCCCGCGCGCGGCTGGGCGACACCGCCGGGCTCTACCCGGCGGAGATGGTCGCCGCGGCGCTCATGCTCGCCGGCTTCCTGCTCGCCGGCACGCTGGACAAGGGCGCGCGCAAGGCGCGCGCCCACCGCCAAGCCGAGGCTGAGCGACCGGGCGCGCCGGAGAAACCGGCCGAGTGACCGCCGGCTGCGGCCGCGCTACAGCGACGTGAGCTTGGCGACCCTGCCGAGCATCGCCGGCCGCAAGTCCCACAACCACGACAGCTCGATCACGTCAGGGTTGTTGCATTTGGTGCACGCGGCGGACCGCGCGAGCATGCGCCGGTACACGGGCGAGCCGAACAGGCTCGACAGTGGCTCGCCGGCCGCGCGCAGGAGCCGCACATCCACAAGGGGCTTGTCGGCGCGGGTGCAATCGCGCACGAGACCGCCGGCGCCGACGGTGAGACGGGCCCGCGGCGCCCGGCAGCGGTACGCCGTCAGCTCCGGATCGCTGGCGAGCAGCTCGAGGTAGGGCTGCGAGGCGAGGATCGGCATGCCGGCGCGCTTGAGCTCCGCGGCGGCGTTGGCGACCGCGCGAAGCTCGTTCGCCGGCAAGGCGAGTGGCGCCAGCGGCGAGTCCCGGCCGGCGGAGGTCACCTCGCCGGTCTCCATCGGGCAGAAGTAGAGACCGGCGCGCCAGCGCGCGGCGACGGGCGCGACCCGTGTGAGCGCCCCGCGGTTGAGGCTCGACAGGACCGTGTTGACGAGCAGCGTCGGCCGCCGCGGGTCCGCGTCGATCGCGGCCACGAACGTCTGGAGCCGGTCGTACAGGCCCGGCAGGCCGCGGAGTGCGTCGTGCGCCGGGCCCACATCGTCGAGGCTGAGGATGAGGGCGTCGACGAGACCGCGCAGCTCGTTCCAGCGCTCGCCCAGGAACCACCCGTTCGTGATGAGCGTGACGAGCAGCCCTGCCTGGCGGGCGGCGAGCAGGAGCTCCGGCAGATCCTGCCGGAGCAGCGGCTCGCCGCCCCACACCACCAGCTGCGCCATCCCGGCGCGGCCGGCCTCGGCGTAGAGCCACCGGACGGTGGTCGTGTCCAGCTCCGCCGCGGCGGCGCGTCCGCGGTCCGCGCCGTCGGCGCAGGCTTCGCTCGTCGGGCCCCGGTCGCTCCAGAGACAGGTGCGGCAGTGGCCGTTGCAGCGGGTGGTCACGAGGTGGCTGAGCGTGTGTGGGCGGCCACGGATGCGCGCGCCCGCCATGCGCGCCACCAAGCGCGCGCGCACGGCCGTGCGACGCACTCTCGAAGGCGACTCTCCCGTCGGGGTGCTCTCGTCGGGGGAGCCGGCGAGCATCTCTTGTGCACGAGTCGGCATCGCCCTGGAGTCTTCCCGGCCGCCGGTGCCCTCACGCGGCCGGGCATCCGCCGCGCATCCGCCGGCCGCCAGCCGTCCGTCCGGCTACCCGGCCGCGGGCGCGGCGGCCTTGCCCTCTGGTATCTTGGACGCTCCGACCAGAGGTGCACACAGCGATGTCTCGTTTGCTCTACCGCGTCGGCGTGCTCTGCGTCAGGCGCAAGTACATCGTCCTCGTGATCTGGGCGCTCGTCCTCGCGAGCGTGGCCACCGGCGTCCTCGCCTTCGGGATGCGGACGAACAACGACATCCGCCTGCCGGGCACCGGCGCCCAGAAGGCGTCGGACCTCCTCAAGCGCGAGTTCGCGCCGCAGCAGAACGGCCTGAGCCCGATCGTGTTCCGCGCGAAGCGCGGCAAGCTCACCGATCCTGCGCAGAAGCGGGCCGTGGAATCGTCTGTAGCGGCCATGAGGCGCACCGCCGACGTGTCGAGCGTCATCAGCCCGTTCTCTCCGGCGGGCAAGTCCTTCCTCAGCGCCGACGGCAGGACGGCCGTGGCCCAGGTGCTCCTCACTGTCAACGGCGGCCAGCTGACGCGCTCCGTGGCGAACAGGGTCTTCGCCGCCGCGGAGCCCGCGCGCAAGGCCGGGATCCAGGTCGAGGCCGGCGGCGCCGTCGGACTCCGCTTGTCGGAGACCAAGTCACGGCGCAGCGAGGCCATCGGCCTGATCTCCGCGGTGATCATCCTGGCGTTCACGTTCGGATGCCTGGCGGCCGCCGGCATGCCGGTGGTGACCGCCGTCGTAGGGCTGGTCACCGGGCTCGGGCTGGTCGGTCTGCTGGGCCACTTCGTGGCGATCCCGGACGTGGCGCCCACGCTGGCCACCATGATCGGCCTGGGCGTGGGCATCGACTACGCCCTCTTCATCGTGTTCCGCTACCGGGATGAGTTGCACGGCGGCGCCGCCGTCGAGGCAGCGATCGCACGCACGATGGCCACGTCCGGGAGCGCCGTGGTGTTCGCCGGCGGGACCGTGATCATCGCGCTGCTCTCGCTGCTGGTCGCGCGCGTGCCCATCCTCGGGGCGATGGGGTACGCGGCCGCGATCGCCGTGATCGTCGCCGTCCTGACGGCCGTGACGCTGCTGCCCGCGGTCCTGGGGGTCCTCGGCCCACGCATCGACGCGCTGCGGCTGCCCGGCCGCCGCCGCCCTCACGAGGCGGGCGAGGACAACGTCTGGGCGCGCTGGGCCGGGCTCGTGACGCGGCATCCGTGGATCGCGCTCGTCGCCGCGCTGCTGGTGATGGTGCCGCTCATGCTGCCGGTCCTGACGCTCACGCTCGGCCAGGAGGACGTCGGCGTCACACCCGCCTCCACCACCCAGCGCCGCGCCTTCGACCTGATCTCGGCCGGCTTCGGGCCCGGCGCCAATGGTCCTCTCGTGGTCGCCGCCGAGTTCAAGCCGGCCGCCACGCCCAGCACCGCCTACACGAGCAAGCGCGCCGCGGCCGATCGCCTGAAGAAGACGCTCGCCGCCGGCAAGAGGCGCCTGACCCGGCGCGCGGACGCGCTCAAGGCGCAGGGGGCCGCCCTCACGTCACGGCAGGCGGCCCTCCGATCGCAGGGAGCGGCGCTCCTGAGCCGCCAGAACGCGCTGCTCGACCCAGGCGGCGACGCTCCGGCGGCAACAGGCGAGTCTCGTCGCCGGCAAGAACAAGCTGCTGGCCCAGCAGGCGCGCCTCACCAGCCGAGGGCAAGGCGCTCGCCGCCAAGGGCCAGGCCCTGGCGGGTCAGATCGCCCAGGTCCAGCAGCAGCTCGCCGCGGCGACCGACCCGGCGGTCATCGCCCGAGCTCCAGGCGCAGCTCGCGGGGCTCGCCGCCGAGGCGCGGCAGGTGCAGGCGCAGAGCGCCGCGCTGCAGAAGCAGGGAGCGGCTCTCGCCGCCCGGGGCAAGCGCCTTCAGGCTCAGGGCAACGCCCTGCTGGCCGCGGGGAACGCCCTCAAGGCGCAGGGCGCCGCCCTGCAGGCGCAAGGCGCGGGGCTGACGGCGCAGGGCGCCGCGCTCGAGAAGCAGGGCCTCACGCTCCAGGCGCAGGCGGCGAGCCTCAAGAAGGCCGAGCGCCGCCTCAAGGACCAGGGCAAACGGGCGCTGGCGCTCAAGGACGAGCTCACGAGGCTGCTCACCAAGGCTGCCGGGCAGCCGCGCGCCACGGATCCGCGCGTCGTGCGCCTGCAGGACGCACTCGCCGCCACCGTGGGCGTGAAGTCGGTCGCGCCGCCACGTGTGAATGAATCGGGCACGGCGGCGGTCTTCGCGGTCACCCCCACGCATCGTCCTGCCGACCCGGTGACCGCGGCCCTCGCCAAGCGGCTCCGAGCGACCGTGATCCCGGACGCGACGCGCGGCCAGGGTGTCACCGCCTACGTCGGCGGCGTCACCGCCGCGTACGACGATCTCGCGTCGCTGATCGCGCGCCGTCTGCCGCTGGTCATCGGCACGGTCCTCGCGCTGAGCTTCCTCATCCTGCTGCTGGCCTTTCGCTCCGTGCTGGTGCCGCTCAAGGCCATCCTCTGCAACCTGCTCGCGGTCGGCGCTTCCTTCGGCGTGCTCACGGTCCTCTTCCAGTGGGGCTGGGGGCTGCGCCTGGTGGGGCTCGCGAACCCGTATGGCACGGTGCCCATCGCGAGCTACGTGCCGCTGATCATGTTCGCCGTCCTGTTCGGCATGTCGACGGACTACGAGGTGTTCCTCATCAGCCAGATCTTCCAGGCACACGCGGCGGGGGAGGGCTCGCACCAGGCCGTGCGCAGCGGCGTGGGCACGAGCGCGCGGGTGATCACCGCCGCCGCCCTGATCATGATCATCGTCTTCGCCAGCTTCATCATCAACGGCGACCCCGTGATCAAGGAGTTCGGCGTCGGTCTGTCGATCGCCATCCTGCTCGACGCGACGATCGTCCGGATGGTCATCGTGCCGGCGACGATGGTCCTGCTCGGCGAGTGGAACTGGTACCTGCCGCGGTGGCTGGCATGGCTGCCGCGGATGGACCTGCCGGATGAGGGTGACGCGCTGGAGGCTGCGCCGGCCGCCCCCCAGCCGGTCACCGCCGGCGATTGAGCAGCCGCTCGCGGCGGTGATCGCAGCCGCCCGCCGCGCTGAGAGCCTTGCCGCGGCATCCCGCCACCCCGTCCCGGGTACACCGAAAGTGGGTGATCCGACGACGAGCCTCCGGGGATTCCGGTCGCCGCGTTCGGGAGGTCTGCGATGAGACGCAAAGCGAAGATGCAACAGGCAACGGATCCCGAGCCCCTGGTCCTCGACCCGCAGGGCTTGCCGGTCGGCCTGCGCGTCGCCGGTCGCTCCGGCTGAGGACGATTCCCGGCAGGCGCGCCGCCTCAGGCGGCTGGAGGCGCTGCGGCGCACGCACGAGCTGGACGACGGCCAGCACCGGCTGCGCCGCTCGTTCTCATTGTTCAGCTCGGACCCGCCGCGCTAGAGGGCGGAAGCGCCTGCTCCCTGCGGCGGCGCATCATTCCGCGCGTTCGAAGCGAAGCTTCTGCTGCGTCGGGCCGGGGAGGTCGAGGCGCCGCAGGGCGAGCAGCGCCAGGTCGTCGGCGAGCCGTCCCCTGGCGAACTCGTCCACGGCACCGGCCACGGACTCCACGAGCTGCTCGGGCTCGAGCCCATAGGATCGCTCGAGAAGCGCGGCGAGCCGCGACTCACCGAACAGCGCCTCGCCGCGACGCGCCTCCACGAGCCCGTCGGTGTAGAGGAGAAGCACGTCCCCAATCTCGACGTACGTCTCCGAGTTGCTGAACGGCATGTCGGGGAAGGCTCCGATCAGCGGCGAGTTGGACGGCAGCTCCGTGAGTTCGCGCGCCCTGCGGAGGATCGCCGGCGCCGGGTGGCCGGCATTGCAGTAGACCAGCCGGCCGTCGCGACGGTCCAGGATCGCGAAGAACACCGTCGCGAAGTGCTCGAGGTGCGATTGCATGAAGAGCACCCGGCTCGCCATGCGCACGATGTCGGCCGGCGTCTTGCCCTTCTCCACGGCGTGCGCACGCACGGTGTGTTTGACGAGCGAGGTCATGACGGCGGCGTCGAGGCCTTTGCCCGACATGTCGCCCACGGTCACGCCGAGGAGCCCGTTGTCGAGCTCGAAGACGTCGTAGAAGTCGCCGCCGACCAGCGCGACCTCGGTGGCGGAATGGTAGCGGTGGGCGAAGAGAAGGCCGGGGATGTACTCCGGCAGGGCGAGCAACGCGTTCTGCAGCGTCGTCGCGATCCCGTGCTCCCTCTCATAGAGGTGGGCGCGCTCGAGAGCGCCGGAGACGGCGACGGCGGCCTGATCGAGGAAGGCCATCTCCGGCGCGGTGAAGCGATGCACGTCGCGCTGGTAGCTGAGGAACAGCGCGGCGGCGACCGCTCCGCGAACGATGAGCGGCGCCACGCCGAGAGCGCGCGCCCCCCAGGCACGCCGCAGGGCGGCGTCGACCCTGTCGTCTGTCTCGCAGTCGTCGATGCACACTGCGCGCCGGGTCTCGATGGAGAGCCCGGCGAACGGCATCGTCTCGCGCGGCCACGCGGCGCCCTGCAGCCCGACGGGCATGCCCCAGGCGGTGGCCGGGACCCACGCGTCCTCGTCCAGGTGGAAGACGAAGGCCGAATCGGCCTCCAGTGCACCGGCCACGCTCGCGACCGCCTGGTGCAGAATGGCGTCCGAGTCGAGGGCGGAGGCGATGTCCGCGCTGAGGTCGTTGAGCGCGGAGCCGAGCCGCTCGCGAGAGGCGACGTCGCCGTACAGGCGCGCGTTCTCCAGCGCCATCGCTGCCTGCGCTGCGATGCCTTCCACGGCCGCGATCTCACGCCGGGAGAACGGAACGCGCTCGCCGGGGCTGTCGACGCAGATGTGACCGATCGAGCGTTCGCCGACGAGCAGTGGTACGAACAGCACCAGCCGGGCTGCGTATCTCTCTCCCCGGCGCCGGCTGTCCGCTTCCGCATCCCAGTCGAGGACGCGCGTGTGCCCCTCGAGAATGGCGGCCCGCGCGAGCGCGGAGATCTCGGTCAGCGGCATCACGGTCCCCGGCGGTGTCACCAGCCCGCCGACGCTGACGAGCGCCGTCAGCTCTTCCCGCTCGAGGTCCACGGCGTTGATGAACACCCGCGGCCGGCCCGTGAGCCTGGTGAGCGTGTCGATGAGGGCGTTGAGCAGCGACGGCAGCTCCAGCGTGGAGGTGAGTGAGCGCGTGGCGGTGAGCAGGTCGCCCGTCAGCTGCAACTGCTCCGTGACGCGCGTCTCGGCTTTGAGTACGGCCTCGAACAGACGCGCGTTCTCCAGCGCGAGCGACACGGAGGCGCTGAGCTTGTCGGCGAAGTCGATCGCCGGCCCGTCGAACGCGTCGAGCCGGGAGTCGAGGAAGACGAGCACGCCGAAGGTGTCGCCGCGGACGCGTGAGCGGTACGGCGACCAGCGAGCGGAACGGCTCGACCTCGGCGTTCTGGAACAGGCTGTTGGTCGCTCGGTGTCGGGGACGACGAGCCGCCGTCCGGTCCTGGCAACGGTGCGGGAGATGACGCGACCCGCGCGTCAGCGGCCGCCCGATGACGTCGGGCGGGAGGTTCTTGGCGTAGCGCACGGGCCACATGTCGCCCTCGCGCAGCTCGATCGCGGCGGCGTCGGCGTCGAGGGCGAGGGCGGCCTCGCCGACGAGCCGGCGCATGATCTCGTCCACGCTGAGAGTGGAATGGATCAGCGCGTCGACGTCGTTCAGGGCCTCGGTCAGCCGCTGTGCCCGGTGGTGGTGCGTGATGTCCTCGGTCACGCCGACGGCGCCGGCCACCGTGCCCGTCGAATCCTTGATCGGTACCGACGAGGAGATCACCACGCCGCGCGTCCCGTCGAAGCGCTCGATCTCGATGAGCTCGCCGAGGATCGGCTCGCCGTATCTCAGGACTCTCGCCGTGGTCCAGTCTTCGGGCCCGAGCGGTTCTCCGGACTCGGGCCACCAGGCCCTGTAGGCGCCGTATTCCGCCGGGCTTCGAGGCAGCGGCGCGCTCCCGCGCCACAGGCGGTCAGCCGTGGGATTGACCGCGATCACGCGTCCTTCGGCGTCCGTGATCCCCACGGCCACCGGCAGCACGTCGAGGACCGTCTGGAGCTGCGCGCGCTCGTGCTCGGCCTTGCGCAGCAGCTCATCGCGTTCGCTTTCGATCTGCTTGCGCCGGTTGATCTCGTTGAAGTAGATGCTGACGCCGGACACGGTGGGGTAGACCCGCAGCTCGTACCACGTGCCGTGCGGCGCGAAATAGCTCTCGAAGTGGCTGGCGACGCCCTGCTCCATCGCCAGCCGCCCGTGCTCGTCGAACTCGGAATCGCGCATCTCCGGGAACAGCTCATACATCATGCCGCCGATCAGGCGTTCCGCCGGCATCCGCAGGAGCGCGGCCGCTGTCGGATTGGCGTAGACGATGCGCCACTCCCAGTCGAGGGCGACGAAGCCGTCGGCGAGGTCCTCGAGCATGGCGAACAGCCTCTGCTCGCCGTCCACGACGGCGGGGATGGTGGCCGGGCCGGCCCCTTGGACGAAGACGGCCCGGCGGTGCGCCGTGGAGGGCACCTCCACCTTGCGGCGCATCACGACGGTCGTGCCTCCGCCGCAAGCGAGCTCGAGTTCGTCCATCACCTTGGCGATCACATACAGTCCGCGTCCGCCGAGGGCCGCGATGTCGGGCTCTCGACGCGGGTCGAAGGAGTCGACGTCGAACCCGGAGCCGTGGTCGGCGATGCGCACGCTCAGGCGGTCGCCCTCGAAGGCCATCTCGATCTCCAGGTCCTCCGAGGAACCGCTGTGCTGGATGGCGTTGGCGCAGGCCTCCTCGACGCAGAGGATCACGTCGTCGATATCGTCGAGCGAAGTGCAGTGCATGCGGAGGTAGTCGCGCACGCGCTCGCGCACGCGAAGGAGGCGCGCCGGGTCCAGGGGCACGCGGAAGGAGAGCCGAGGGAATGCGACCGGTCCCGCATCGTGCGCCGACTCCGCCAAAGTGCCTCCGGACCCGCTTGCCAAGCCGGGGGATTCCTGCCCGGGGGTCGCGCGCCGCAAACCAGCGCGGCGCTCCAAGTCAGAGGTCCCGCGGCCCCTTGCCCCAGCGCGTGCTTGTACTGTCGCAGGTCCACGCCGCCGTCGCCCGCATCGCGCGGCCTCACGACCGGCCCTACGACCTGCCGGTATCCCCGGACTGAAGTCGGCTGCGCGAGCGCGCTTGGCGCCGCAGTTCGAGGCCGGCGATCGCCCACAGCGCAAGGCACAACAAGGTCGGGAACGAGAGCGCGTAGTAGACGTTTGGCGGATGGAAGCCGAGCCACCATGCCGGATTGAGCAGGATCCAGGTGCCGTCGGCGGCGGCCACGAGGATGCCGAGAACGCCCAGCTCCCACCACCGTCCGGACCGCCACAGACGCTGCCCGACGACGAGCAGCGGCGGGAGCAGGGTGACCACCTGATGGAACCAGGTGAAGGGCGGCAGAAGCGCCAGGAGCGCGACGATCATGGAGAAGGCCAGGGCATCGTCGCGCGGCTGGTCGCGCCGCGGCCAGCAGACGACCACGGTCGCGACGAGCGCTGCGGCCGCCAGCACCCGCCCCAGCGTTCGTGCGAGGCCGAGGTCGTGGGGGAAGAGCCGGCCCATCGCGCCGACGAAGGTGACGTTCATGGGGCCGTTCATGACCAGCTGAGGGCGCACGAGGTCGACGGCCCACTTGGCGTAGGCGACGAACGCGTGCGTGCCGACGAGGAGCATGGCCACGAGCGTCAGGATGGCGAGCCCGATGACGAACCAGACCGCAGCCCGCCACCTCCGGCAAGCGAGGAAGTACACGAACAGCGCGGCCGGCACCAGCTTGAGGGCGGTGCCGACGGCCAGGCTGACGCCGAGGACGCGGTCGCGCTGGCGCGCGATGGCCCAGAGAGCGACGGCCAAGCTCAGCACGAGGAAGCCGTTGATCTGCCCGACCAGCAGCGTGTCGTAGGCGGGTGCGAACACGAGCAGCAGCAGGAACGCGACGGCGTACATCCAGCGGCCGCCGAGGGCGCGCGCCGTGAGCCACGCGGCCGCCACCATCGCGGTGACGCTCCCGATCTGCCAGGCGGCGCGCAACGTCGGCTCACCGAGCCCGATGAACGGCCGCAGAAGCGCCGCCGCGTAGGGCGGGTAGCGGTACGGCCACACGAACCGGTGGATATGCAGCGCGTGGCCGAAGACGAACCAGCCGGCGCGCGACATCCCGTAGGGATCGCGGCCGTGTGCCCAAGCTTCAGCGGCGATGAAGTACACCCGGAAGTCGATCGGCTGCCTGTAGATGTTGGCCCAGATCGCCCACGCCGTCAGAGCAGCCGAGGCCGCGATCCCGGCGATCACGCCCGCCGCGAGCGCCCCGCGAGGGCTGCTCGCGAGAGACGTCTCCAGGCTTTCCTGACGTCCAGGCCCTATCGAGCTACCTGTGCCGACCGTGTCCCTCGCGTTCGTGGGGCGGCGCCATGACGCGGCGAGCCGCGGAGCACTCAGTCTATCGCGCGGCGAGCGCGGCGGTCGGCACGTCGGAGCGCGGCGCTCAGTGCGCCGTCTTGAGCTGCGTCAGCGTCTTCCCCAGCGCCTGGATGTCCTTCGCGAACGTGCTCAGGTCGCCGGCGCGCAGCGCGGCCTGCGCCGCCGCGTACTGATCGTTGGCGCGCTTGATGAGCGCGGCGGCCGCGGCCGTCGTCGTCCCGGGGGCCGGCTTGCCGCCCGGCGTGGTGGGCTGCGTCCCGGGCGGCGGCGCGCCGCCGAAGATCTGCGCCAGAGCCTCGCCGAGCGTCGGCGCCATCACGACGTTCTGCTGCTGCCCGGTGGGCAGGTTCGGCGTCGACGACGGCGAGCGGTAGAAGACGATCACCCGCTGGATCTGCGGCAGCGCCGTCGTCGACGACTGCAGGTACAGCGGCTGAACGTAGAGCAGCGAATCCTCGATCGGTATCGTGAGCAGGTTCCCGAAGATCACGTGCGAGCCCTGCTGGCCCCACAGCGTGCGCTGGGCGGAGATCACCGGGTCCTGGTTGATGGCGGCTTCCACCTGGGCCGGGCCGTACACGTTGAGACTCGACGGGAACTCGAAGCTCACGGCCCGGCCGTAGTTGGGCGGGTCCGACTGCGCCCCCAGCCAGGCGATCATGTTGGAGCGCGCGTTGGGCACGTAGGGGAGGATCAGCACGAACTCCTCCTTGGTCTGCCCCGGCAGACGCATGATCATGTAGTAGGCGTTCACCGGAGCCGCACCGGTGATCGACAGGTTCCCGGGGATCTCCCACTGGTTGCCCTTGTTGTAGAGCAGGGCCGGATCGGTGACGTGGTAGGTCGCGAACATCTCCGCCTGGGCGCGGAAGAAGTCCTCGGGGTAGCGCACGTGCTGATGCAGCGCGGAAGGCATCTGGGACGCCGGCAGGAACACGCCGGGGAAGATCTTCTCGTACGTGCGGATCAGCGGGTCCGCCGGGTCGAAGACGTAGAAGCGCATCGACCCGTTGTACGCGTCGACGACGACTTTGACCGAGTTGCGGATGTAGTTGATCGAGCCGTTCGGCTGGGAGTAGGGGATACGGCTCGTGGTCGTGTACGCGTCGGCGATCCAGTACAGGCGCCCGCCGGCCACCACCATGTAGGGGTTGGAATCGAACGTCAGGAACGGCGCCGCCTCCGCGAGCCGCGCCCGGATGTTGTCGAGGATGATCACCCGGCTCGGTCCCGTGATCGCCGACGAGGTGAAGAAGCGGATATCGCCGTAGCGCAGCGTGAAGGCGAGGCGGTTGAGGAACGGGCTGATCGGGATGCCGCCGCTGCCGGTGTACGGCGAGTAGACGTCTCCGTTCGGTCCCGGGTAGTCGAACGTCGGATACTTGGTCTTGACCAGCACGTAGTTGGTCCCGAGCAGGCCGTAGTAGATCTGAGGCTGCGTGATCTGCAGGGCGGGCGCCGACGAGACGCTGGGGACGTTCTGCACGAGGAAGTCCGGTGAGCCACCCGACGAGACCTGGTTGACGGCCGAGACCGCGACGCCGTACCCGTGCGCGTAGGTGATGTGCTGGTTGACCCAGGTCTGCGCCTGGGACGGCAGCCCCGATACGCGCAGCTCGCGCGGGGCCAGCATCGTCTGGGTGTAGACGCCGTTCACCGAGTAGCGGTCGACGCTCACGGTCGTGAACGAGTAGTACGGCCGCAGCTCCTGCAGCTGGCTGTAGCTGTTCAGCAGCACCTGCGGGTCCCACAGGCGGATGTTGCGCACCGTCACGCCGTTGACCTTCAGCGCGGTCGCCGAGAGGTCGCCCTTGAGCGAGTAGGGCGTGTTGGAGATCGCCGTGAGGTCGTAGGCCGCGCGCGTCGCGGCGATGTTGAAGGCGATGTACGGCTTCTCCTTGGCCAGCTGGTTGGGATTGACGAGGAGCGCCTGATACACGGCCGGCACGATGCCGAGCAGCACGATCAGCGATCCCAGCCAGATGCCGAACGCCGCCGCCGGCCACCAGGGGTGCCGCTTGCGCACCGAGTTGTAGACCAGGGCGCCGGCGAGGACGAAGGCGAGCACCATCATCACGCGGATCAGCGGCAGGCGCAGGTGGACGTCGGTGTACCCGGCGCCGAACACTACGCCAGCGCTCGAGTACAGCAGGTTCCAGGCCTCGAAGAGATAGCCGAGGCCGCCGAGGACGAAGAGCGCCGCGGCGAGCGCCGAGATGTGGATCGCGGCGCCCTCCTCGATGCGGAAGCCCTGCACGCGCGAGAACTGCTCGGCGGCGCGCACCGCCGGCGGCGTGCGCGCCCACTGCTCCGGGGTGACGCGCCGCGGCTCACGCATCCGGGCTTCGACGCCGCCGACGGCGAAGTGCGCCGCGATCGAGATGATCAAGGCGACGAGCACCGAGGCGAAGAGGAACCAGTAGGCGTACTCCCAGGCCGGCAGCCGGAAGACGTAGAAGGAGAGGTCGTGGTGGAAGATGGGGTCGCGGACGCCGAAGGGGACGCCGTCGAGGGCCCGCGCGTAGACCATCCAGGCGCCGGCCGCCGAGCGCGCGGCGATGAGCGCGCCGAGCAAGGCGGCGACCAGCCCGAAGCGCCCCACCCAGCGGACTGCGCCCTCGTGCCTCATCTCGATGACATCGATGCCCTCGATCGGCCGGTAGCGGGGCGCCAGCCGTTTGGCGATGCGCAGGTTGCCGTACACGACGGCGAAGAACACGGCCGCGAACACGATCGCCGTGACCGCGCCGATGACGAGGCGCTTCCAGAAGATCGTGCGCAGCCCTACCTCGCCGAACCACAGCCAGTCCACGTAGAGTCGGGCGGCGATGATGGCGACCACCACGACGACGATGGCGATGATGATCCCGATGCCAAGCCGCCGCCTCCAGCGCCCGTGCTTGGGGCGCTGCGGCTCGTCGCTGTCGGACATGTCTGTGGTCGTCACCACGCTCATGTGCTGGTGGCCTCAGCGGCGAGCCGGCCGCTCACAGGCCGGTCCGCCGCACGGCGGGCGTGCCGCCTTTCCTGGTGCGTCAGGCAGCCTTGTGCTGCCGCAGTCCGCAGTAGCCGTGGATGTGGGCGAGGTGGGCGTGGACGATCTGCCGCAACGCGGCCTCGTTCCCACCGTCCGCCTCGAGTTCCGCGGGGTCGTAGGTGATCTTTGCCGTCAGGCGTGTCCCGTCGCCGGAAGGCTCGAAGGCGAACTCTCCGTCGATCAGGGCATCATCGCTCGGGTTCCACTCCACGCCTGTGTCCGGAGCTTCGTACTGGCCGAGCGCGCGACGGAAGAAGTAGGTCCTCAGATCGTCCTGCGTCATGCCGACCGGGCAGTCTGTCTCTATGGATTCCTCGAAGGTGGCCATGGCCACGCCTCCGTCTAGGTCGCGTGCGTACTAACGATTGTGTTGTTCCCCCGAGGCGCCGGCTCCAAGACTCGCCAGGAGCTGTGGCAGCGCCGCCTCTTCCCGTCCATGCAGGTCGCCGGCGGTCGGCAGCGCATCGGCGCGCATCAGCTCGACGAACGCACCGATCTCGTCTCGCTGCGTGCCGCAGGCGGCGAGCAGGCGGTCGCCGTCCGCGTAGAACGCCGTGAAGTCGGCCGTGGCCGGGTCGCCGGCGATGATGACGTCCTGCCACCCCTGCCCGGCGCCCGCATATCCCAGCTCGAGGTCGAAATGCTGCGTCCAGAAGAACGGGACGCCGGTGAAGGCGCTTCCTCTCCCGGCGATATCGGCCGCCGCCGCGCGTCCGTGTTGCTCGGCGAGGCGCCAGTGCTCGATGCGGACGTTCCTGCCGGTGTGCGGCTCCGGATAGCGGGCGACGTCGCCCGCCGCCCACACGCCGGGAGCGACGCGGAGAGACCCATCGACGGGCAGGCCGCCGTCGGGATCCAGCTCCACGCCCCGCACGAACTCCGTCGAAGGGCGCACGCCGATGCCCACCACGACGACGTCGGCCTCAAGAGAGGTGCCGTCGTCCAGCTCGACGGCGCGGACCTTGCCATCGCCGGTCAGCCGTTTCACTCCCCTGCCCAGGGCGAAGTGCGTACCGTGCAGTTCGTGGCGGGCCTGGACGACGCGGCCGACCTCGAGGCCCAGGACCTGCTCGAACGGCGTCGACTCCGGGCCGACGACCGTCACGTCCAGGCCGCGACGGACCAGGCTGGCCGCGGTCTCCATGCCGATGAAGCTCGCGCCGATGACGACGGCGCGTCGCGCCCCGGCCGCGGCCGACGCGAGGGCCTCTGCGTCGTCCCATGAGCGCACCGTGAAGACGCCGGGCAGGTCCGCGCCCGGCACCGCGAGCCTTCGGGGATGCGCTCCGCTGGCGACCAGGACGGCGTCCGGAGTCAGTGTGTCGCCGCTCTCGAGCGTGATCGTGCGCGTGCGCACGTCGAGCCCGGTCACTCGCGCGACGATCCGCTCTATGGTGTGGTCGTCGTAGAACTCCGGCGAGCGCAGGGGCAGCCACTTCGCCTCCAGCTCCCCGGCGAGGAAGTCCTTGCTCAGATTGGGCCGGTCGTAGGGCCAGCGGTCCTCGGCGCTGATGAGCAGGATCCGGCCCACGAAGCATGCCTGTCGCAGCGCCTCGGCGGCGGCCGCCGCGGCTGCACCGCCGCCGATGATGGTGACGAGGCGGGCGTCGGCTTCGAGATCGCAGCCGTACATGGGCATCGTGCGGCCCCGGCGCGGCTCCTCGGAGCGATCGACGTAGACGTCCTCTCCCTCCACGCGCACGCGGAACGCGGCGATGCCGTCGAGCGACGGCGGCTCCAGCAGGTCGCCGCTGCGCACGTCGTAGGTGGCCTTGTGCCAGGGGCATAGAAGCCGCGGACCGTGCAGCGTGCCTTCGGGCAGCGGGCCGCCCCAGTGAGGGCAGCGGGCCGCGGTGGCGTAGAAGACCCCGTCGACCTTGGCCAGCAGCACCTTCTTGCCGCCGACGAGCACCGCCGTCATCTCGCCGTCCCTCAAGTCCCGGGTGCTTGCGACGCGTTCCTCCATGGTGCTCCCCCTTGCCGACTCGGGCGTCCACGCCGGGGCACTGACTCACCCCAGGCCGATTGTGTCCACATGAGCGCCGCTTCTAGCCGTTCACGCACAGGCGTTCACGCACAGGTCGTACTCACGCTTGGCCTCGTCCGTGCCGACGATGGCCCACAGCCGCTCTGGGTATACTGAGCCGCACCCTAAGCGAATCACGGAGCGACGCATGACCGAGGTCAGACCCTTCCGGGGGATCCGCTACGAGGAAGGGATCGATCTCGACCTCGTCGTCTCGCCCCCCTACGACGTGCTCGACGCCGGTCAGACCGACGAGCTGCGGCAGCGCAGCCCGCTGAACGCGGTGCACGTCGACCTCCCAGTGGGGCCCGGAGAGGCGGCGTCGGACGAGGCGTACGCCCGCGCCGCCGACCTGTTCGGGCTGTGGCGCGAGGACGGCGCGCTCATGCGCGACGACGAGCCCGCTGTGTACCTGGTGGACCAGACCTACCGCGGGCCCGACGGTGCGGAACACGTGCGTCGCGGCTTCGTCGCGCGCCTCACGCTCGCCGCCCTCGACGAACGCGTGGTGCTGCCGCACGAGAAGACGCACGCCGGTCCGAAGGAGGATCGCCTGCGGCTGTACCGCGCCACGCACGCCGACGTCAGCCAGATCTTCCTGCTCTATCCCGACGACGACGCCGCCGTGTCGGAGGAGCTTGCGGCCGCCGCGGCCGAGCTGGACCCGGCGGCCGTGCGGTCGGCGCGCGACGGCGACGGCAACATCCACAGCATCGCCGCGGTCCGCGGCGAGCGCGCCGCGCGCATCTCCTCCCTGCTCGCCGGGCAGTCGCTCTACATCGCCGACGGTCATCATCGCTACGAGACGGCGCTGGCCTACCGGGACGAGCGCCGCGCCGCCGGAGACCACAGCGCCGACACGCTGATGGTGTACCTCTGCAGCATGCGTGACCCGGGCCTCACGGTGTTCCCGGCGCATCGCATGGTGAAAGGCATCGACATGCCGCCCATGGAGGAGGTCCTCGGCCGCCTGCGGCTGGCGTTCGCCGTCGTCACTCAGGAGAGCACGGAGGGCGGCGCCTGCGCCGGCCTTGTCGACCGCCTGCGCGACACGGCCGATCCCGCGAGGTCGTTCGGCCTGTACTTCCCGCGCGAGAAGGCCTGCTGCATCGTGTCGCTGCGCGACTCCGGCTCGCTCGAGCGGCTCGCCGGCGATGGCATGTCGCCCCTGGCTGCAGGCCTGTCGGTGACGATCCTCCATCGCCTCATCCTCGGGGACGGCCTCGGCATCGACCCGAGCCACAGTGAGGGGCTCATCGACTACGTCGTGAGCCCCGACGAGGCCCTGCGGCGGCTGGCGGCCGGCGAGTACGTCTTCGGAGCCTTTCTCACGGCGACGGGGGTGGACGAGGTCCGCGCCGTCGCCGACAACGGCGAGACGATGCCGCAGAAGTCGACGTTCTTCTACCCGAAGCTGCTCACGGGCCTCGTCTTCGACGCGCTCGGCGACTGAGGCCTGCGGCGTCCGAGCGAGGTCGCCTCGGGCGCGCCACTCGGGACGGCGGGCCGCGGCGCCCTACTGCGCCGTCATCGCCCCATCCGCCACAAGGACGGTGCCGGTGACGAAGGACGACTCGTCGGAGGCGAGGAACAGGGCGCAGTTGGCGATCTCGCGCGGCTCGCCGGGGCGGCCGATCGGCTGGAACGAGTCGATGGTGTCGTACACGTGCTGCAGGCCGCCGAGCATCTCCGCGTGGGCGTAGTTGACCGGCGTGTCCACCCAGCCGGGGGCGATGGCGTTGCAGCGGATGCCCTTCTTGGCGTAGTCGAGCGCGATCCCCTTGGAGAGCATCACGATCGCGCCCTTGGAGGCGGCGTAGACGGTGAGGAACGGCTCGGCCACGATGCCGTTGACCGAGGTCGTGTTGATGAGCGATCCGCTACCTTGCTCGAGCATGTACGGGATCGCGTACCGGCAGCCGTACATCGTTCCTTTGACGTTGATGTTGAGCGTGCGATCGATGACCTCATCAGGGACCTCGTGGAACACGCCGGGCAGGTTCACCCCGGCGTTGTTGAAAGCGACGTCGAGCCTGCCCCAGCGCGCGACGGTGCCGTCGGTGTAGGCACGCACCTGCTCCGGGTCCGAGATGTCGGCCTGGGCCGCGAAGGCGGCCTCCCCGATCTCGCGCGCCGTCGCCGCGTTGCCGTCGCCGTCGATGTCGACGCACGTCACCTTGGCGCCCTCCTCCGCGAAGCGGATGGCCGTCGCCTTGCCGATGCCCGATGCCGCTCCCGTGACGATGGTCACCTTGCCGTCGAGACGTCCGCTCATCGCTGCTCCTCCATCAGTCGCCGCCATCTTCGCTGCATCCTACTGTGCCCGGCGCCCGCGCCGGCAAGTCCCGACTGGTGGTATACAGACTCCACATGACTGGACCGCCCACACCACGACGCTTCGACGGCGTCCTCTTCGACCTCGACGGCACCCTCGCCGATACGCTCGAGGACCTGGCCGACGCGATGAACCGGGTCCTGCGTGCCGAGGGGCTGGCGGAGCACGGCTACGCCGAATACCAGGGCATGATCGGCCATGGGATCCATCAGCTGGTGCGTGATGCGCTGCCGACGGACCAGCGCGAGGAGGCGACGGTCGCGAGGTGCTTCGCAGAGATGATGGCCGACTACGGCGAGCACAGCCTGATCAAGACGCGCCTCTACGACGGCGTGCCGGAGCTCCTCGGCGCTCTCGGCGTCCGCGGCCTCAAGCTGGCGGTCCTCAGCAACAAGGCCGACGAACCGACGCGGCGGATCGCGGCGGCGCTGTTTGCGGAAGGCGTCTTCGCGGTCGTCGCCGGCGCGCGGCCCGGCGTGCCGCTCAAGCCCGACCCGGCGGGAGCGCTGCTCGCGGCTGCGAGCCTCGGCGTGGAACCCGGCAGGATGGTCTACGTCGGCGACTCGCCGACCGACATGCGCACGGCGCTCGCCGCGGGCATGACGCCCGTGGGCGTCTCATGGGGCTTTCGGACGCGCGACGAGCTGGTCGAGGCGGGCGCGAGTGCCGTGCTCGACCGCCCGCTCGAGCTGCTCGAGTTGTTGGGTTGACCGCGCCGGCTGATAGCGGGTCGGGCCGATCGCGCGCCGGGCCGCTACGTCAGCGCGCCGGCCTCGCGGAGCAAGCTCAAGAAGGCCGGCATGAGCGAGGGATGAGCCGCGACCACGGCGGGCCCTTCTCCATGCGCCGCCGGCGGGAACTCCACCGCGGCGCCGGCCTCGCGGGCGATCACGGAGCCCGCCGCGCTGTCCCACGGCGACAGGTCGAGTTCCCAGTAGGCGTCGACGTGGCCGGCGGCGACGTGGCACAGGTCGAGCGCAGCCGTGCCGCCGCGACGGATGTCGCGGACGCGGCTGAGAACGTGAGCGGTGGCCGCGCCCTGGCGCTCGCGCTGCGCGGCCTCATACGAGAAGCCGGTGGCGACGAGGGCGCGCGATAGGTCGTGCTGCTCGCGCGCCCGGATCGGTTCGTCGTCGCAGCAGGCGCCGAGCCCGCGGATCGCCCGGTACAGCCGGCCGGAGCTCGAGTCCAGGACGACGCCGACCTCCGGCCGGCCGTCGACTTCGACGGCGATGGACACCGCGTAGGCCGGGTAGCCGTAGATGTAGTTGGTGGTCCCGTCGAGCGGGTCGATCACCCAGCGTACCCCGCTCGTACCCTCGCGCGAGGCGCCTTCCTCGCCCAGGAGGCCGTCGTCCGGCCGCGCGGCCGCGATGCCCTCCACGATGAGCCGCTCGGCCTCGCGGTCGATCTGACTCACCGGGTCGGTCGGCGTCGACTTGGTCTCGACGCGCAGGACGCCGCGGCGCCCGTCCGCGTGGACCCGCCCGGCGGCCTGAGCGAGACCCGTAGCCAGGTCGAGCAGCTCTCGTAGCAGGGCCGACGCGTCCGCCCAGCGATCGCCGCGCGGCGGTTCGGCCGTCCTCTCGTCCGCTCCGTCGCGTCTGTCCCCGCTGATGGTGTTCTCCCGTGTGGCTCTGCCTGCAGGCGCTGCCCCTGCACCGTAGCAAATGCGCACTCATCTCACCACAAGCTCTGGACGGCCGGGCGCGTGGCAGGCCGCCGCGGCGGGCATGCTGGTCACCAGACCGTCCATGCGATCGAGAGGAGGAGGCAGCAGTGATCGAGGTCGTGATCTGGTCCGACATCGTGTGACCATGGTGCTATGTCGGCGTGGAGCGCTGGCGAGGAGCACTTGCTGAACTTGGTGACACCGCCGCGGAAGTCGAGTGGCGGTACGGGGCTTTCGAGCTCGACCCCGGCATCCCGCCCGAGGGTGTCGACGCGCGCGCGTACCTGGAGGCCAAGTACGACGCGGCTATGGTGAAGGAGATCCACACGCGCCTGGCGGGCGTGGCGGCGAGCGAAGGGCTGCCGCTGCGCGACATGAGCGAGCAGGCGGTGAGGCCCAACACGTTCGCCGCCCACCGCCTGCTGACGGCGGCGCTGGAAGAGGGTCCGCAAGTGCAGAGGGCCGTGGCGGATGGCTTGTTCCGCGCGTATTGGGCCGAGGGCCGCGACGTCGGCGACCGCGCCGTGCTCGCCGCCATCGCCGAAGAGGGCGGCCTGGCGCGCGAGCGGGCACGAGAGGTGCTCGCCGGCGACGACTTCGCCACGGAGGTCCGCGCCGAGGAGCGGCGGGCGCAGGAGTCGGGCATCCATGCCGTGCCGACGTTCGTCTTCGGCGGGCGGATCGCCGTGAGCGGGGCACAGCCGCCGGAGGCGCTCGCACGCGCGGTGCGGCAGGCGCTCGAGCACGGCGGCCCATGATCCACGCCGGTCGTCTGGTCCTACGCTGACCCCCGCCGGCCGTCGGGTCGCAGTCTGACCTGCGCCGGACCGTTGGTCGACGAAGGCCCAGTCCCGCCGCCTGCTCGCGCGCGGCGATCGGGTGTCCACGGGCCGCCGATGTGGAACAACGAGCTCATCGGACGAGGAGCGCTCAGATGAGACTGGAGATATCGGACGAGGTCCGATCACTGGTCACGGAACGCGGCGGTCGCCTGTTCGTGTGGACGAGTCTGCACGGGCGTTGCTGCGGCCGGGTGACGCTTCTCGAGACGGGTACCGAGCCGCCCGGCGCTGGCCGGCAGGACTTCCGCCGGGTCGATGCCGGCGGTTTCGACCTCTTCATCGACCCGGGCGGGCGCCGGCTGCCGGAGACGCTCGTCCTCGAAGTGCGCGGGCGCTCGCGCACGGTGCGCGCCTACTGGAACGACCTCGGCTGGGTGAACTGAGCGATGCACTGTCGCGCCGGCCACCGCCGCGCCCGCGCCACAAAAGAAGGGGCCGGGCCGCGAAAGCGGCCCGGCCCCTTCGGTCTGCGCTTCTGGGCGCCGGCGCGCGCCGGCAACGCCCTACTTTCGCATCACGGTACGATCGCCGTCGCCGGCGGGTCCGTCCACACCGAGTAACTGATGGAGTTCTCCGCGCGCACCCGGTAGTAGTACGTGCCGGTCGTCACTGTGGTGTCCGTGTAGGCCGTCGCCGGGGCGCTGACCGTGAACGTGGTGACATTGGCGGTGAACCCGCTGTCCGTCGCCCTCTGGACGAGGAAGTCTGTCGCCGCCGGGTTCGTGGCGTTGTTGGTCCACGAGAGGGCGACCGAGCCGGCCCCCGGCGTGGCTGTCAGCACAGATGCCGCGGCCGGCGACACGTTGAACTCGATCGGCCGCATCATGTCGTTCTCTTCGTGGCCGAGCAGGTGGCAGTGCCACACATACTCCCAGCCGAAGTCGGTGATGGCGTTCGGGATGGTCTCCGGGTTGCCGTCCGCCGGGTTGGTCAGCGTGAGCGGAGCGTTCACCGGCATCGTCGGATCGAGGGGCCGCCAGCTGTCGCCGATCTTGAACGGCAGCGTGGGCGCGATGGGCCGCAGGGCGACGATCGCGTCCTCCAACGGATTCATCCGCACGGTCTCCTTCCAGCCGAGCTCGTTAGGGTCTGGCGGCCTGATGGCGCCGTCCCAGCCCACGCGGTTGATCAGCTGGACGTTGAAGAGGTGGAAGTGGATGGCGTGTGTATCGACACCGTTGTGGGTGATCTTCCAGATCTGGGTCCCGTCACCGGCCGAGCCGATCGGGGTCGCCGAGTCCGAGTTGGTGATGTCCTCGGTCAGCGGGTCGAGATAGCCCAGTGGGATCGTGGTCTGCGTGTTGAAGTTGGTGAAGGGGAGCTCGACGCCGAGTGTGGCGTTCATGCGCCCGTAGTTGAGCTCGAAGAGTTCCTGGATGGCTTTGGGCTTCATCTGGATGACGAGGCCTTGGGCCGACGCCGTGGCGCCGGACCCGCCGCCGCCGGAGATCGTGACCAGCGGGGAGGACGTGTAGTTGGCGCCCGGGTTGGTCAGAGCGATGCTCGTGACCGCTCCCGCGGTCACGGTGGCGGTCGCGGTGGCTCCGGACCCGCCGCCGCCGCTGATGCTCACTGTCGGGGCGGAGGTGTAGCCGGCGCCGCCCGTCGTCACGGTGATGCTCGAGAGCGGCATCGGCTTGTTGAAGAAGCTGAGCTGAGTGTCCTGGATCCGTGAATAGGTGTTGGTGGCCGCGCCGTAGGCCTTCTCGGGCACGATGGGTGCGGGCTGGTCGACCTTGTAAGCCTCCGGCAGGGCCTTCTTGAGCGCCTTGAGGTCGAACTTCTTGGCCTTGCTGCGACCGACCACCTGGAACTGCATGATCGTCCGTGTGTTGGGACCGTAGCCG
The DNA here is from genome assembly GCA_963829205.1 of uncultured Thermoleophilia bacterium. Taxonomy (GTDB): domain Bacteria; phylum Actinomycetota; class Thermoleophilia; order UBA2241; family UBA2241; genus CAIXSE01. The sequence goes on along the minus strand of CAWHHT010000012.1, from coordinate 518,612 downwards.
GCCTTCGTGGTCGGCGCGCCGCCCGAAGAGACCTGGTTCGGATCACCGGTGTAGTAGTCGTACCGGGGGTCGAACGCCGGAACGGGAGCCGGGGCGTCGTTGTAGAGGATCAGCTTGGAGCCCTTGGGCACCTGCGAGAAGTCGACGATCACGTCGGCACGCTCGGCGGGGCCGAGCATGAGGGTCTTCGTGGCGACGTTGAGCACAACGATATCGCGACGATTGTAGTTGTAGCCGACTGGAGTGTTGGGCAGCACCACGGGGTTAGGCAGGAAGCCGCCCTCGGTGCCGATCTGGATGAACTTGGGGCCGCGCGCGCTGGGAGCCGGCACGCCGCCTTCGCGTCCGTCAGTCGGCCAGGTGGAGGGCCATGACTTGTTCTTGGGGTGGGCGATAGCCGCGACCATCTTAACTTCGCCTGACGCTGTCTGCAGCGTCGGCCGGCCGTTCCTCACCCTGGCGATCTTGTCGGACTTGGCGAAGTAGATCTGCAGGTTGAGGGTGCGGTCGTTGGAGGCGTTGAGGATGCGGAAGCGGTACGCCTTGCGGCCCACCTTGAGGTACGGGTACGGCGTGCCGTTCACGAGCATCGTATCCATGAACGCCTCGGGTACGAGCGACGGGTTGGGCGTCCCCGGGATCAGGGCGGGCTCCCACGGCTTGTTGGCAGGGTCGTAGTACGGGTTGGGGATCTCGCCGTGGACCAGGCCGGCAGCCGTCGTGAGCGGCGGCCAGAACCAGGGGCCGTAGTCCCAGCGACCCATGGCGTTGGCGCCGGATTCGTCGTACGGGTCCTGGTTGGTCATGTAGACGTGCGGGAACCACAGGTTGTCGCGACCGCCCCAGGCCCACGTGGGATCCTCGGCCGCGAGCTTGGACTTGGAGGGCACGAAGGTCTTGTCCTGGATGATCAGCGGGATCTGCGTGGCCGGGATCGTGCCCGCCTTGACTGTCTGCGGGATGGCACGGTTCGCGACCGGCGTGTTCTTGTTGCCTTTAATGAGCTCCTGCTCGACCGGATCGGAGATGAGGTAGCCGGCGGCCTCGCCGGCGTAGACGTTGAGGCGGGTCATGCCGAGCGTGTGGTCGTGGTAGAACATCAGGCGCGCGCTCTGCTGGTTGGTGTAGAAGTACGTCGAGGCGCCCGGACCGGGGTCGTTGGTGGCGCCCGGCGTCCCGGCGGGCACGACGTTGCCGTTGGCGTCGAACCACATGTCGGGGACGTTGGTCTTGCTGACGCCCGACTTGTAGGAGGTCTGCTCGCCGGCCGGCGTGATCCACTGGTTGGGCGTGCCGTCGCTGATCCACGGGGTAGCGCCGCCGTGGAGGTGAATGACGGCGCGGTTCTGCGTGTACATCTCGGTCCCGCCGAGCGGACCGGTGTTGTCACCCATCATCGTCGTGTCGACCGGCAGGAACAGGTCGCCGGCGGTCCCGGTCGGCAGCTGGTTCACGAACTTCACGCGCACCGGCCGGTCCTTTTGGGCGGAGATCAGCGGGCCGAGGTACTGGATCGGCGCCGGCGCGACGGTGTTGAGGCCGGTCTTGGGATCGGTGCCGTTGTTGAGCTGCACGTAGCCGCGCAGGGTGGTCGGCGCAATGTCCTTGTGCATCTTCAGCTTGTACTCACGGACGGCGATCACGTAGTAGTCGGAGCCGGGGAACGTGGTCGTGTCGGGCACGGCCACGGGGATGTACTGCCCGAGGTCGTTCTTGGCCGTCGCGCCGAGACCCGGGAGCGAGTCCACGAACTTGTGGATGGTCGTCGGGCTGTTGGCGTAGTTGGGCGTCGTGCCCCAGTAGTCCGGCACGCCCAGCGGGTTCATGACCGGCGCCGGGGCCTTGTGACCCTTCATCTTGGCCGCCAGTCGCGCTGCCGCGGCCCTGCGCTGCGCCGGCGTCACGTGGCCGTGATAGACGCGGTTGCCGACGCGGCGACTCGCGGTCGACATCATGTCCATCGCGGACATACCACTCTTCGTCCTGGGGATGGCCATGGCCTTGTGGGCCGTCGTCGCGGACTTCGCCCGGCTGACGCCGAACGCGCCGACGAGCGCCAACGTGAGCACGGCCAGAGCCAACAACCACAAGAGCCTGTGTCTTCTCATTGCCTCTCCTCCTGATCTGACCGGCTGCCGGCGACTGCGGCCGGGCGAGACCCCGCGTCCCGTCCGGCCTCCGGCCCTTTGTGTTCGAGGGTTGAGGTGGCGCGCACTGTGGCCAGCCTTGTGCCGGCGGAAGTGTCAGCAAGCGTGTGCGTCAGCCCCATCCCCATGCGAGCACCATCTTCCTCACAAGCAACAAAGGTTAACGTGACCCCACCGTTAATCAATAGTCTGTTGGTTGTGACGCTCAATTGCCACGCACGCGACGGCGACCCCGTTGCCAAGCACGAAGACGGGGGTGGCGAGCGGGTCGCCGACGTAGCGAGACGCCAGGCAGTGGAGGGGTTCCTCGGCGGCGTTCCTCGGCGGCGCGGGGGGTGATTAGACCGGTCTGGGACTCGTTTGCAATCGAGCGTGACCGCGAGCCACCCGAAGTCGCGAGAGGCGCGCTAGGGGCCGGGTGACGTCGACGCCGACGGCGTGGGCGTCGGCGAGGGCTCAGCAGGGTCGCGCAGGTCGTAGCGGCGCAGCAGTCGCGCGGTCGTGCTCGCCAGCAGACGCTCGTACTTCACGCGCCCCGGCTCGACGGTATGGAAGACGTCAAAGAAGTCGCTGTCCACGAAATGGGCGGCGCGCACGAAGTCGACGAACGGGATGTCGTACCTCGCCGCCAACCGCCGGCAGCCGGAGTGGTACAGCGAGAGAGGGACGTCGAAGCCGGGACCGATCGCCGCCGTGTCGCGCGGCAGGTCGAGCAGCACCGGGTGAAGGCCGCGTCGGCGGCACGTGCGGACGATCTGCGCCAGTACGCCGAGCGACCGCTCGTAGTTGACCTTGAAGTCGGGCCAGCGCGACTGCATCCAGTACTGGACGTAGGCGCGCTTGGCCGCGGCGGTCTCGATATGTCTGTGGGCGGAGTACACATGCTGGCGGTAGGTCGGCGGCGGGAACCGGGCCTGCGGAAGCTTGACGAACGTGGAGCCGGGGCCGGAGCAGAAGCGACCAAGGTTGACGCCGATGTAGACGATGGCCGGCAGATCGCGCGGCAGCAGGCGGGTGAAGCCCAGGTCAAGCGCGTACGTCCGGTGCTTGGAGGCGAGGTCGTAGGTCAGCGCCGTCGGGCCGCCGAGGCGTTCCACCCGGGCGGCCCAGCTCTTCTCGTCGACGATACACTCGCGCGCCGACGAGCCGCCCAAAAGGATGACGACGGGCATCTCCGGCGGCCTCGCGCGCAGGTTGGCGACGATCTGCACCGAGTGGGCCCAGTCCTTGCCCGCCGTGTCCGTGGCGCGGGCGGCGTCATCGGTCGTCCGGAACGCGGCCGTCGGTGCGGCGGCCCCGGCCGTGCCCACGAGCTCGGCCGGAGCCGCCCCGGCCGTGCCCACGAGCTCGGCCGGAGCCGCCCCGGCCGACGCGAGCAGGGCCAGACCCACGGCAGCGAACGCGATCGGGATCAGCGCTCGCGCGGTGCCGGTCGTCCTCCTCACGTACTGCCTTCGACAGACCCCACAGGTCCCTCCAGGTTCGGATCGCAGTGTCAGCCTGTCACCTCCGGGGCGATGGCTCAAGGACACCGTGCCTGCGTCCGCACGCGGGTGTGACCACCCCCGGCGACGCGAGCGGGTCATGCCTCCCGCAACGTACGACACGCCGCCGCGAAGGTCACAAGGACGGCGCCGTGTTGTCCGGTCGCTTCGGGCGGTGCTACAGTGGCATGGCTGAGCTCAGGCGAGGCAGCCCGGCAGAAGGCCGCGCGAGAGTCCGTCCCAGGGCGGACGCCGAAGGGGCAAGGCGCCACCGGCGCCGAAACTCTCAGGCCAACGGATCGCGGCGGGACGGGCCCCCGGATGACCAGGCGCACGGCGCGCCTGCGGTCAGACAGGGTGGGGAATCCACCCTGTCTTTTTTGTGGCCCGGCGCCGGGACTACACCCGGGCCCGCGGGCGTTTCCGCCGCGCACACCGCGGGCACGTTCGGAGGGACCTGCGGCACCGCGTGAGGAGGCACGATGGCCGACGAGAGCTATCCCCAGGACCTGAGGTACCACAAGGAGCACGACTGGGTGCGCGTGGACGGTGAAGACGCCGTGTTCGGCATCACCTGGTTCGCGCAGGACGCCCTCGGCGAGATCGTCTATGCGGACCTCCCCGCCGTGGGCGACGAGGTCACCGCGGGTTCCCCCTACGGCGAGCTCGAGTCGGTCAAGGCCGTCACCGACGTCTTCGCGCCGCTCACCGGCGAGGTCGTGGAGGTCAACGACGCGCTCCAGGACGAGCCGCAGCGGGTCAACGACGACTGCTACGGCGAGGGCTGGATCATCCGCATCAGGATGAGCGCGCCCGGCCAGCTCGGCGAGCTGCTCGACGCGGACGCCTACAAGGCTTTCCTCGACGAGGCCTGACGTGCCGCACGGCGTCACCGACTACGTGCCGCACAGCGACGCGGACGTGCGCGCGATGCTCGCCGCCGTCAAGGCGGCGAATGTCGAGGAGCTGTTCGCCGACATCCCGGAGGAGGTGCGCCGCCGGGAGCCGCTGGCGCTGCCCGCCGGCCTCTCCGAGGTGGAGGTGCTCGCCGAGCTGCGGCGGCTCGCGGCCGCCGATACGCCGGCGAGCGCGCTCGTCTCCTTCCTCGGCGCCGGCATCTACGACCACTACGTGCCGGCGATCGTCGACGCGATCGTCAGCCGCGGCGAGTTCCTGACCGCGTATACGCCCTATCAGCCGGAGCGCAGCCAGGGCGTCCTGCAGAGCATCTTCGAGTTCCAGACGGCGATCTGCGAGCTCACCGGCATGGACGTCGCCAACGCTTCGATGTACGACGGCGGCACGGCGCTGGCTGAGGCGTCGGTCCTCGCCGGCAGCCAGACCCGCCGCGGGAAGATCGTGCTGAGCGCCGGCGTGCACCCGGAGTACCGGCAGGTGCTGGTCACGGAGACGACGGGTCATGGGCCGCGCCCGCAGGTCGTCGACCTGCTCGCAGGCGCGGCCACCGACGTCGCCGCGCTCGAGGGCGCGGTCGACGACGACACGGCCGCCGTGGTCGTGCAGCAACCCAACTTCTTCGGCGCGCTCGAGGACGTCGCCGCCGCGGCGCAGATCGCGCACGCCGCCGGCGCCCTGCTCGTGGTCGTCGCCGACCCGGTGTCGCTCGGCCTCCTCGAGGCGCCCGGCCGGCTGGGCGCCGACATCGTCGTCGGCGAGGCGCAGTCGTTCGGCAACGCGATGAGCTTCGGCGGGCCCGGCCTCGGCTTCATGGCCGTCGCCCAGCCGCTGATGCGCCGCATCCCAGGGCGCCTCGTCGGCGAGACGGTGGATCTCGAGGGCAAGCGCGGGTTCGTGCTGACGCTGCAGACGCGCGAGCAGCACATCCGCCGCGAGAAGGCGACCAGCAACATCTGCTCCAACCACGCGGTCAATGCGCTCGCGGCGCTCGTGCACCTGTCGTGGCTCGGGCGCGAGGGCCTCGCCGAGCTCGGCCTGCTCTGCGCGCGCAAGGCGGCGTATCTGCGCGCGCGGCTCCTGGAGCTGCCCGGCGTGACGGCCTACACGGAGGGGCCGGTGTTCCGCGAGTTCGCCGTGCGCCTGCCGGTGCCGGCGGCGGAGCTCGCGGAAGCACTGGTGCCGAAGGGCTTCCTGGCCGGCGTGCCCGCAGGGCGCTTCGCCGGCCAGTTCTCCGGCCCCGCGGCCGAAGACCTGGACGACGTCTTGCTGATCGCCGTCACTGAGAAGCGCAGCCGCGCTCAGCTGGACGCGTTCGTGGCGGCGGTCGCCGCGCAGCTCGGCGCCGCCGCTCCTGCATCCGCGGGGGTGGATCGTGGCTGAGCCGAAACGCGTGGGCGAGCTCGACCGGCGCACCATCTACGAGAAGTCCTGCCGCGGCCGCCGCGCCTCCAGCCTGCCGGCGACGGACGTGCCCGAGACCTCGCTCGACGACCTCGTACCGGCGGGCCTGCGCCGCCAGGCGCAGCCGCGCCTGCCGGAGATGAGCGAGGTCGACATCGTGCGCCACTTCACCGGCCTCTCGACCCTCAACTTCGGGGTCGACAGCGGCAGCTACCCGCTGGGCTCGTGCACGATGAAGTACAACCCGCGCATCAACGAGACGACGGCGCGGCTCGAGGGCTTCGCCGGGCTGCACCCCTACCAGCCGGAGTCGCTCGCCCAGGGCGCGCTCGAGCTGATGTGGGACCTCGGCGAGTGGCTGGCCGAGATCTCCGGCCTCGCGCGTACCACACTGCAGCCGGCGGCCGGCGCTCACGGCGAGCTCACGGGCCTGCTGATCATCCGCGCCCACCATCTGGCGCAGGGCCGCGATCCGAAGCGCGTGATCATCCCCGACACTGCGCACGGGACCAACCCGGCGTCCGTGGTGATGGGCGGGTTCACGCCGGTGTCGGTGAAGAGCGATGCGCGCGGGGGCGTGGACCTCGATCATCTTCGTGAGGTCCTTGCCGGGGGCGACATCGCCGGGCTCATGCTCACCAATCCCAATACGCTCGGCGTGTTCGACGAGCACATCGTCGAGATCGCGCGGCTCGTGCACGAGGCCGGCGGCCTGCTCTACTACGACGGCGCCAACAGCAACGCCGTGCTCGGCGTCAGCAGGCCCGGCGACATGGGCTTCGACATCGTGCACTTCAACACGCACAAGACGTTCAGCACGCCGCATGGCGGCGGCGGCCCCGGCGCCGGGCCGATCGTGGTCAGCGAGGAGCTCGCCCCGTATCTGCCCGTGCCGCTGGTGGAGAAGGCCGCGGACGGTCGCTTCTTCTTCGACTTCGACCGTCCCCAGTCCATCGGCAAGATGCGCACGTTCTACGGCAACTTCGGCGTGCTCGTGCGCGCCTACACGTACATCCGCGGGCTCGGGCCGGACGGCCTGCGGCGCGTCAGCGAGATGGCCGTCCTCAACGCCAACTACGTGATGGAGGGCCTGCGCGGCCTCCTCGACGTGCCCTACGAACGCCGCTGCATGCACGAGTTCGTGGCGTCGGCGACGCCGCTCAAGGAGCAGGGCGTGCGCGCTCTGGACGTGGCCAAGCGCCTGCTCGACTACGGCGTCCACCCACCGACCACGTACTTCCCGCAGATCGTCGACGAGGCGCTGATGATCGAGCCCACCGAGACGGAGTCGCGCGAGGACCTCGACCGCATGATCGACGCCTTCCGTCAGATCGTGCGGGAGGCGCACGACGATCCGGAGACGCTGCGCGAGGCCCCGGTGACGATGCCGGTGCGGCGGCTGGACGAAGCCGAAGCCGCCCGCCACCCCGTGCTTCGCCAGCAGTTCCCCGAGGACGAGGACGGCGGCGCCTGCTGATGCGCCGATGAGCATCGTCAAGGTGCTGCCCGAGCTTCGCGCCGGCGGCGGCGCGCAGATGGCGCTCGACACGGGGCTGCTCTTTACGACCGAGGTCGTGATCGCGCGCCGGTACCTGTGGGCGCCGCCGGCGCTGTCGCTGGGCAAGTTCCAGAAGTACGAGCCCGTCCCCGGCGTGCCGTTCGAGGTCGTCCGGCGGCCGACCGGTGGTCGCGCCGTCCTGCACGGCGAAGGGTTCGAGTGGTCGTTCGCCGTGGCGTTCCCGCCGGGGGCCCTCGGCGCCGGGCCCGGCGCCCGGGTCGACGTGACGACGCCCTACGACGTCGTCGCCGGCGCCTTCGCCGGCGCCTTGACGGACCTCGGGGTCACGCTGGACGAAGGCCGCGCCGAGCCGTACCGGCGCTCGGCGCTGTGCTTCGCCGGCGCGCTGCGCCAGGACATCCTCTCGCACGGGGAGAAGCTCGTGGCCATCGCGCAGGCCAAGCACGAGGGCCGCACGCTGGTGCACGGCTCCGTGCTCGAGTGCCGCCCGCCCGACGAGCTCGTACAGGTCGCGGAGACCCTGCTGGGGGAGCCCTGGCGGGGCGAAGGCCTTGCGGGGGCGGGTCAGACGCTCGCCCCGGAGATGATCTGGAACCGCGTGCTCGTGAGTCTCGAGACCTCGCTGCGAGCGCTCGCGGCCGACTGAGGAGGAACGGATGCCCCGGATCCTGATACTCGGCGGCGGCCCTGCCGGCTACGTCGCCGCGGGCCGCGCCGCGCAGCTCGGCGCGGAGGTGACGCTCGTCGAGGCGCGCGAGATCGGCGGCACCTGCCTCAACCGCGGCTGCATCCCGACCAAGGCGATGGTGGCCGGGGCGGAGCGCCTGCATCAGGCCCGCACGGCGCCGGAGTACGGGGTGGTGGCCGGCGCCATCGGCCTCGATTTCGCGGCCTTCATGGCGCGCAAGGACGCCGTGACGGTGCAACTGCGCGACGGCGTCGCCCACCTGCTCAAGGCGCGCAAGGTCAAGGTCGTGGCCGGGCGGGCTGCGCTCGCCGGCCCCGGCCGTCTCACGCTCACCACCGATGGCGCCCTGGCCGACGGCTCGACGCTCGCGGCGGGGACGGTGCTCGAGGGCGACGCCGTCATCCTCGCCAGCGGGTCGGAGCCCGTGCGCATGGGCATGTTCGACTGGAGCGATGCGCGCGTGCTGACCAGCGACGAGCTGCTGCGCGTGGAGGCCGTGCCCGACAGTCTGCTCATCGTCGGCGGCGGCGTGATCGGCTGCGAGTTCGCCTCCGTCTTCAACCGGCTCGGCGCGCAGGTGACGGTCGTCGAGATGCTCGATCAGCTGCTGCCCGGCGAGGACAAACGCACGGGCCGCACGCTGCAGCAGGCGTTCAAGAAGGCCGGCATCGACGTGTTCGTGAAGACGGCGGTGGAAGCGTCAGAAGGGTCAGCCGCTGGCGTGACGCTACGCCTCGCCGGCGGCAAGGAGCTCACGGCCGCCGGCGTGCTCGTGGCGGTCGGCCGCCGGCCGCTGAGCGCCGGCCTGGGCTACGAAGAGGCCGGCGTCGAGCTCGATGCCCACGGCTTCGTGGTGACGGACGAGACCCAGCGCACCACCGTGCCGGGCGTGTTCGCGGCGGGCGACGTGGCCGGCCCGCCGATGCTCGCGCACTGGGCCTACCATCAGGGCGCCATCGCGGCCGAGAACGCCGTCACGGGCTCGCGCATCGCCTGCGACCGCCGCGTGGTCCCCAACTGCGTGTTCAGCTCGCCGGAGGTGGCCAGCTGCGGCCTCACCGAGGACCGAGCCGCCGAACAGGGCGTCGAGGTCGAGGTGGCCTCTGTGCGTTTCAACGGCAACTCCAAGGCCGTCGTGGAGGGCGACGCCGACGGCTTCGTGCGCGTCGTCTGTGAGCCAGGCGGCGGGCGCGTGCTGGGGGCCAGCCTAGTCGGTCCGCACGTCACCGAGCTCGTGCACGAGCTTGCGCTCGCGGTGCACGCAGGGCTCAAGCTGGAGGACGTGGCCGCCACCATCCACGCGCACCCCACGCTCTCGGAAGCAGTCGGCGAGGCCGCGCTGGGCGCGCTCGGGCGCGGCATCCATTCCCTGTGAGGCGCACGTGAGCGAGGCTGCCCGCAAGCAGGGGTCCGCCGCTGGGCGCCGCAAGCCCGCCTGGCTCAAGATCAAGGCGCCGGCGCCGCGGCACTACCGAGCCACCGGCGCCCTGCTCGAGGAACTCGAGCTTCACACGGTGTGCAGCGAGGCGCGCTGCCCCAACAAGGGGGAGTGCTTCGCCTCGGGTACCGCGACCTTCCTGATCCTCGGCGACGTGTGCACGCGAGGCTGCGCCTTCTGCGCCGTCGAGCACGCAGGCTCCCAGCGGACGGCCGCGCCGGGCGCCGCGGTCCCATCGGACGTTGTGGCCGCGCCGCGACGCGCGGCCGCGCTCGGTTGTGCGAGCCCTGCCGGCGAGTTGCCCGCTCCCGATACGGACGAGCCCCGCCGCGTGGCCGAGGCGGCGCACCGGCTTGATCTGCGTCACGTCGTGATCACGAGCGTGACGCGCGACGACCTGCCTGACGGCGGCGCGACGCAGTTCGCCGCCGCCATCGCGGCCGTGCGGGACGCCCTGCCTGACGCCACGGTCGAAGTGCTCGTCCCGGACTTCGGCGGCGAGGAGTCGGCGCTGGGCGCCGTGCTCGCCGCCGCCCCGGATGTTCTCAACCACAACCTCGAAACGGTCCCGCACCTGTACGGGCGCGTGCGGCCGCAGGCGCGCTACGCTCGCTCGCTGGAGTTGCTTGGCCGCGCCGCCGCGTGGGCGCGTGGCCCCGGTTCGACCTCGGGGCGCGACCCCGACGCCGCGATTCAACATCGCGTCGTCCGCAGCCTGGTGAAGACGGGCCTCATGGTCGGCTTGGGCGAGACCCTGGACGAGATCGTCGCTGTCCTGGCGGACGCCGCGGGCGCCGGCGTCGATGCGGTCACGATCGGGCAGTACCTCCAGCCGCACGCCGGCTGCCTGCCGGTCGTCCGCTATGTCGATCCGCAGGAGTTCCGAGAGTACGAGCGTCGCGGCGCGGCGCTCGGCCTCACGGTGGTCGCGGCGCCGTTCGTGCGCTCTTCGTATCGCGCGGGGGATCTGCTGGGCGCGCAGGAGCCGGGCCGGTGACCGGCGGCGAGATCACCGGCGGCCAGATCACCGGCGGCCAGAAGACTGGCGATGGCGGGACCGCCCTGGCGCTGCCCCTGCCGACGCCCCAGCTGGTGATATTCGACGTCGACTACACGCTGCTGCGGCCGAGCGAGCAGTTCGAGGCGCCGGGATACGTGAGCACCGGCGTGCGCTTCGGCCTTGAGCTCGACGCGGCGCGCTGGCCGCAGGCGGAGCGCGCCGCGTACGTGGCGGTCAGGCACAGACGCGCCGAGACCGGGCCCGTGCACGACCCCGGCCTTCTGCAGGTGATCGCGCGTTCGGTCATCGACGGCCTCGGGGGCGGCGACCCGGATGCGGTGAGCGCGACTGCTGCCGCCATCATCGGCGCCTGGTCGCGGGCCGAGAACTTCGGCCTCTACGACGACGTGCTGCCGTGCCTGCGGGAGCTGCGCGCGGCCGGCATCCGGATGGCGCTGCTCTCCAACGCCATCGGCCACAGCCTCGAGGAGGTCGTCGTGCATTTCGCTCTCGACGAGTTCGTCGAGGCGGCCTTGTCGAGCGCCGAGACCGGCGCCGCCAAACCGGCGCCGGCGATGTTCGCGGCGCTGCTCGAGCGCCTGCGGGTCGAGCCCGCGTACGCCGTGATGGTCGGAGACAGCGCCGAGGACGACGTGCGCGGAGCCCTCGCCTGCGGCTGCGGCGCCATCCTGCTGGATCGCGACGGCCGCGTGGCCGGCGTGCCGGCGCCGCGCATCGGGTCGCTGGCCGAGCTGCCTGCGGCGCTCGGCCTCAGGCCAGCGTCGCCTCCACGCTGAGCTCCACGTTGCCCTTGAGGGCGCCCGAGATGGGGCAGCCGTCCTTGGCCGCTTCGGCTGCCTTCTTGAACGTGGCCTCATCGATGCCCGGAACCGAGCCCTTGACCGTGAGGGCGGAGCTGGCGACCTTCCAGCCGCCCTCGATCTGGGCGAACGTGACCGTGGCGCTGACCTCGAGCTTGTCGGGTGGCGTCCCCGCGTCGCCGAGGCCGGCCGAGAGCGCCATACAGTAGCAGCTCGCGTGCGCGGCGGCGACGAGCTCCTCGGGGCTGGTCTTGCCGTTGGAGCGCTCGGTGCGCGACGCCCAGGTGACGGGCAATGGGCCGGCGGTCCCGCTGCTGGTGAGGGTGACGGCTCCGGATCCCCGGGCCAGCGAGCCTTCCCATACCGCGTCCGCGCGGCGTTGTGCGTCGGCCATGGTGGTACCTCCTCTTCGAATGCGTCTCGAGCGAGAGATGCCCTTCGCGCGGGCGACGCCAAACGCGGACGCCGGTGGCGCGACCGAACCAGCGTCTCCTGTGATACTCGTGCCGGCCCCGTTCGGCCCTGCAGTCCGTGCGGTAAGCTTGCCGCATGACCGACAAGATCCGACTCACACAGTTCGCAGCCAAGAGCGGTTGAGCGTCAAAGCTGGGTCCGTGCGACCTGCAAGCCGTTCTCGACGCGCTCCCGCGCAGCTCGCCTGAGTTCGCGCGGCTGCTCGAGACGCGCGACGACGCCGCCGTCACGCGCGTCTCCGACGACCTCTGCCTCGTGCAGACGGTCGACTTCTTCACGCCCATCGTCGACTCGCCCTACTGGTTCGGTCAGCTCGCCGCGGCCAACGCGCTCAGCGACATCTATGCCATGGGCGCCCGCCCACTGACCGCGATGAACCTGGTGGCGTGGCCGGCGGACCTCGGGATGACGCACCTCGCCGAGATCCTCAAGGGGGGCGCCGAGAAGGTCATCGAGGCCGGCGCCGACCTGGCCGGCGGCCATTCGGTCGACGACAAGGAGCCCAAGTACGGGCTCGCCGTCACCGGCGTCGCGCGGCCGGGCGAGATCGTCTACAACGCCGGCGCACAGCCCGGCGACAAGCTGGTGCTCACCAAGCGACTCGGCATCGGCGTGCTCGCCAGCGCGCTCAAGAACGGCGTGATCAGCGAGGACGAGATGATGCCGGCCATTGAGGAGGCCGCCGTGCTCAACGCGCGGGCGGCGGCCGTCATGATCGCCGTCGGCGTACACGCCTGCACCGATGTGTCCGGCTTTGGGCTGCTCGGCCACCTCGGCGAGATGCTCGACGCGAGCGGGGCTGGGGCGACGGTGCGGATCGCGGACGCGCCGCTGCACGAAGGCGTGCTCGACCTCATCCGGCAGTCGGTCTACGCCGGCGGGCTGCGCAACAACCGCGATTTCCTGCTGCCGCGCCTGAGCGGAGCCGTCACGGCCGGCGCTCCCGCCGGCGAAGACCCGCGCGTCCTCGCCCTCTTCGACCCGCAGACCTCCGGCGGCCTGCTCATGGCCGTCGCCGCCGGCAAGCACGCCTTCCTCGTCGACGAGCTTGAGGAGAACGGCGTCAGCGCCTGGACCGTCGGCGAGGTCACGAGCGCCGCCGTCGGCGCCATCAGCCTGGAGGGCTGATCCGTGAGCGGCGGCGCGGACAAGATCCCGCGCTACTCCCACCGCGGTCCCGGCACTTCGCCGCCTGACTGGCAGCCGGACGACGACGATATCCGGCGCCCTGATGCCCCGCAGCGCGGCGCCGTCCTGCGGGGCCTCTCGGTCGTCCCCTTCGCGCTCGTCGCCGCGATCGGGCTGATCGCGGCCATCAGCTGGCCGCTGGTGATCGTCTTCGGCTTGGGCGGCGGCGAACCGATCTGGGATTGGGCCAAGGGTCACACGCTGCTGGCACGTGCTCGGGCAGGCCCTGGTCGCCGTCGGCATCGGCCTCATCCCTGTGGGGGTGACGGTCCTGGCCTCCTGGGCGCATGATCCACGGGTTCCGCGAGCGCCCCTCGCGCTTCTTCTGGCCGGCGGCGCAGGTCTTCTGGAGCGTGCTGGCCGTCGGGCCTCGTGTACGTCGATCGCGCACGGCACGCCTGGCTGGACTCGATCGGACTGAATGCCACCGACTGGTGGTTCGGGTTCGCCGTGGTAGCGTTCGCGATGATCATGGCGGGGCTGCGCATCCGGGCGCAGCGCGCGGGGAGGACGCAGGACTGATGGCGGACGGCGCAGCGGGGAAGCGGAGCGGACGAGCAAAGGGCGACGCCGGCGGGGCGGAGACCAAGGGCGACGGCCGCCAGACGCGGCTGCGCTCGCTGGCGGCCGTTGACGAAGTGCTGCGCGACCCGGCCGCCCAGGAGCTGCTCGAGCGCTACCCGCGCGCTCTCGTGACCGACGCCGTGCGCGCGGTCATCGAGCGTCTGCGCGCCGAGATCCTCACGGATGCGGTGAGGCCGGCGAGGCGTCCGCCGCCAGGGCGGCGGACCTGACGCCGGCCGACCTCGTGCCGTGGGCGGCGCGCCTGCTCGAGACGGCCGTCACGCCGTCGCTGCGCCGGGTGATCAACGCCACCGGGATCGTCGTGCACACCAACCTCGGCCGTGCCGTCCTCCCGCAGGAGGCGGTCGACGCGGTGATCACGGCCGCGGCGGGCTACACCGACCTCGAGTACAGCCTGGCGCGCGGCGAGCGCGCCTCGCGCCAGGACCACGTCCACGACGCGCTCTGCGCCGTCACCGGCGCCGAGGACGCGCTGGTCGTCAACAACAACGCCGCCGCGGTGCTGCTCGCCGTCGCCGCCACGTCCCGCGGCGGCGAGGTGCTCGTCTGCCGCGGCCAGCTCGTGGAGATCGGCGACGGGTTCCGCATCCCCGACATCGTGCGCGAGAGCGGCGCCGACGTGGTCGAGGTCGGCACCACCAATCGCACCTACCTCAAGGACTTCGAGAAGGCATGGACGGACCGCACGCGCGCCGTGCTCCGCGTGCACACGAGCAACTACCGCATCGTCGGCTTCACCGCCGAGCCTTCGATGGAGGAGCTCGCGACGCTCGCTCACGAGCGCGGCGCCGTGCTCGTGGACGACCTCGGCAGCGGCGCCCTGGCTCCGCTCGAGCTGTTCGCCGAGGAGCCCTCGCTGAAGGAGAGCGTGGCCGCCGGCGCCGACGTGGTCACGTTCAGCGGCGACAAGCTGCTCGGCGGCCCGCAAGCCGGCATCGCCGTCGGCCGGGCCGCGACGATCGACGCCATGCGCCGGCATCCGCTGGCGCGCGCGCTGCGCATCGACAAGCTCGACCTCGCCGCCCTTGACGCACTGCTGCGGCTCTACCTGGACCCGGAGCTCGCCCTGGAGCGCGTCCCCACGCTCGCCGCGCTCGCCGCCCCACTCGGAGCGGTGCGGGCCCGCGCGGAGCGCCTGCGCGCGCTGCTCACGGGACCCAGGACGGCTCAGTTCGCCCTGCACGAAGACGCCGCGACTCTGATCGACACCGTCGCCCGGGCCGGTGCCGGCGCGCTCCCGGTGACGGAGGTCCCGAGTGTGGCTGTCGCGGTGGACGTAGAGGACGCGGCCGCCTTCGCCACGAGGCTGCGCGCCGGCGAGCCCGCCGTGGTCTGCCGCGTCCAGGACGGCAAGCTGCTGTTCGACCTGCGCGCCGTCGCCGACGGCGAGCTCGAGGAGCTCGCCGGCGCGGTGCTCGCGGCGCTCGCCTGACGGAGGCGGCGTGACCGGCTCGACAGACCCGTCCATCTCCAAGGCGCCCCTCACGCTCGGCACCGCCGGGCACATCGACCACGGCAAGACCGCGCTCATCACCGCCCTCACCGGCAAGAACACCGATCGGCTGCAGGAGGAGCAGGAGCGAGGCATCTCCATCGAACTGGGCTACGCCGAGCTGATCCTGCCCGGGGGCGCGCGGCTGAGCGTGGTCGACGTGCCGGGGCACGAGCGTTTCGTGCGCACCATGGTCGCCGGCGCGACAGGAGTCGACCTCTTTCTGCTGGTCGTCGCGGCCGACGACGGCGTGATGCCGCAGACCGTCGAGCACCTCGCGATCCTCGAGCTCCTTGGGGTGCGGCACGGCGTGGTCGCGCTGACGAAGGCCGACGCCGTCGACGAAGAGCTGCTGGAGCTGGTCGCAGCCGACACGCGCGAGTTCCTCGCCGCGACACCCTTCGCCGCCTGCGAGATGGTCACGGTCAGCGCCCGGGACGGGCGTGGCCTCGCCGAGCTGCTGGCGGCGCTGGAGCGCGCCACGGGGCAGGTCGAAGCCGGGAGGCGCGGCGGGCCGGCGCGCCTGCCGGTGGACCGTGTGTTCCCGCTCAAAGGCATCGGCACGGTCGTGACCGGGACCTTGTGGCGCGGCAGCATCGCCGCCGGCGACGCGCTGGTCGTGGAGCCCGGAGCGGCGCGCGTCACCGTGCGCAGCGTACAGGTCCACGATCACGAAGCTAGCGAGGTACGGGCCGGCAGCCGCATCGGCGTGAACCTGCGCGGCGCCGATCGGGAGCAGCTGCAACGGGGCAGCTGGCTGGTCGCGCCGGAGCTGGCCGGCCACTCCTGGCGCAGCTTCGACGCCTGGGTCAGCGTCCTGCCGGGCGGACGTCCGCTGCGGTCGGGCGACCAGGTCCGTCTCCATCACGGGACGGCCCAGTTCGTGGCGCGGATCGCTCCCGTCGCGGGCCGGGAGATCGTCGCCGGGTCGTCTGCTGCCGCGGTCGTGCGGCTGAACGGCGATGCCGCCGCGGAACCGCACGACCGCTTCATCTTGCGCGCTCTCTCGCCCATCGCCACGATCGGCGGCGGGGTCGTGCTGGTCGCGCCTGGGCGTCGCTGGCACGATCGCGAGGCGCACGCCGCCTTCCTGGCCGCGCTCCACGGCGGCGACATCGCGGCGGCCATCCGCTCCTTGGCGACCGAGCGGGCACGGGGCGGCATCACCGGACGCGACCTCGCCTCAGCCGGGCTGGGACCGGGCGAGGCCGGCGCGGCGCTGGCGGCGCTGGAGGCCGCCGGCGAGCTCGAAGGAGTGCGGGCGCCCGGCGTCGGCGGTCCTGCAGGTGGCCGGCTCGGTCCGGCGGAAGAACCGGCACGGACCGGCGGACGGGCGAAGCGGACCGGCGGACGGCCGGCACGGACCGGCGGGCGCGCGGAGTGGCTCGGCGAGCGCCGAGAGCGGCGGCAGCGTGCGCTGGTTCCCGGCCGGCTCACTGGCGGCGCTTCGTGCGAGCCTCGTCGCCGGCGCCACGGAACGCGCCGCCGCGCACCCCGAGCGCCCGTTCTCGGGCACGGCGGAGCTCGCTGCGCTCGCGCCCGACGTGCCGGTCGAGGACCTGGACCTGCTGCTGCGTGGCCTCGCGGACGACGGGCAGCTGGTCGCCGGCGAAGGTGGCTACGCGCCCGCCGGCGCCGGCGTGCTCGGCGACGAACAGGCCGCGCTCGCGGAGGAGCTCGTCGCCCGTCTCTCACGAGAGCCGTTCGCGCCTCCGACGCTCGCGGGCCTTGCGGACGAGGTCCGCCGTCCCCCAAAGGAGCTGACGCGAGTTCTCGAGGCGCTGTCGCGCCGCGGGGACGTGGTGCGGCTCGACAAGGAACTCTGGTTCGCGGCCGGCGCTGTGGACGAGGCGCGGTCGCAGCTGCTCGGCATGCTCGCCGCCGATGGCAGCGTGACGTTGGCCGGCTTTCGCGACCGGGTCGGCTGCGGGCGGCGCAACGCTCAGGCCCTCCTCGAATCCTTCGACCGGGAGGGCCTCACCCTGCGGCGCGGCGACGAGCGCATCGCGCGCCGGCGCAGGACCTAGGCGGCCGCGGCGGCACGGATCACCGCGGCGGCGGAGCGTCTCGCTGCTGCGGTGCGGATCCCGGCTGCGGCGGCATTGGGCGGCCGCCACAGCGCAGACAGCTCTCAGCTCTCGCCGGCGGCCGCCACCTGGTCGCGGCCGCGCTGTTTGGCCAGGTACATGGCGCGGTCGGCGAGGTCGAGCAACTCTTCGCGGCGGCCGGAATCCTCGGGGAAGCCGGCGACGCCGATGCTCACCGTGAGTGGCGTGCTCGTGCGCGGTGAAGTCGGCGGCCCGGATGCGTTCCCGGATGCGCTCGGCGATCGTCAGGGCCTGCGCGCGGCCCGTCTCGACGAGCAGCACCACGAACTCCTCGCCGCCGTACCGCCCGGCGACGTCGACGTTGCGCACTGACTGCTCGATCATGTGAGCCACTTCGCGCAGCACGACATCGCCGGCGCTGTGGCCGTTGGCGTCGTTGTAGCCCTTGAAGTGGTCGAGATCGCAGAACAACACCGACAGAGGCTTGCCAAGCTCGCGGGCGCGCAGAAGCTCTTCGCTCAGGCGCTCATGCAGGTAGCGGTGGTTGTAGAGGCCTGTGAGCGCGTCGGTGATGGAGTCGATCTCGGCGCGGCTCAGCCGTACGGCCGCGGACTGCAGCATCGAGGCGAAGGTCTGCCGGCCGTCGCTGCGCAGGCTCTCGCTCTCCGCGGCCCCGAGCGCCGGCAGGTCGGCGGCGACGGCCGCGACAACGCCCCCCTTGGCGTCGCGCACCGGCGCAAGACCGGTCACCCAGACGCCGAATTCGTCCGCGAACACGGTGTTCACGTGCGGCCGCTCGCCGGCCAGCACCATGGGAAGCTCGTCGTCGGCGAAGATCTCGTCACCGAAGTGCGACCTCTCGGCGTCCGACTCCTCGGGGTCGACGCCGATGACGTACTTCTTGTCGATCTGGGCGTGCGTGGTGAGGAAGCGCGTGGGTGGGTTGGCGTCGCGAACCGCGCGCAGCGTGTCGGCGATCTCACGATACTCCGGCGTGTCCTCGTCGTCGCGGCTGCGTAGTCGGGCGTGCTTCTCGCCGGGGATCGCCGCCGCCGCGATCGTCGCGATCTCCTCCGCTCGGGCGCGCTTGCGGGCGACGTCCTCCAGGACCTCGAGGAACGCGTCGACCATGAGCGGATCGAACTGCGTGCCACGGCAGCGATGCAATTCGGTCAGGCACTCCGGGTAGGTGAGCGCCGTCTTGTAGGGGCGGCGGCACGACATCGCGTCGTAGGCGTCCACCACGGCCATGATGCGCGCCAGCGGCGGGATGGCGTCTCCCGCGAGCCCGTCGGGGTACCCGCTGCCGTCGTAGTGTTCGTGATGGTGGCGCACACCCAGCACGAGCTCGTCCGGGAACAGCGGCCTGATGATCTCGGCGCTGAACACCGGGTGCTGCTTCATCTGCTCCCACTCCTGCGGGTTGAGTCGGCCCGGCTTGAGCAGCACGCGGTCGGAGATGCTGATCTTGCCGATGTCATGGAGGTAGGCTGCCTCTTCCAGCTGGTCGAGGACCTCCTCGGGCCAGCCGAGCTCACGCGTGAGCATCACCATGTAGGCCGCCACGCGCGCGGCGTGGCCCAGCGTGTAGTAGTCCTTGGCATTGAGAGCCGAGCTCAGGGCCTTGAGGTTGCCGAGGTGCATCTGCTTGATCTCATCGTAGAGACGAGCGTTCTTGATCGCGAGCGACAGCTGCGTCGCTACGCGCTCCAGCAGCGTAGTGTCGAGATTGGCGAAGGCGTCCTCACTGGCGCTTCCGAGGTGGAAGGAGCCGATGATCTTGCCCTCGGCGACCAGCGCGATAGCTGCCGAGACCCGGAGATCCGGCCAGCCTGTCTCGCCGTCTCGCCGGCCGAAGCCTTCGCTTTCGGGGAGCACGACGACGGGGCTCTCGCGGAGCTTGTCGAGGAACTGCCGGATGAACTCCTCGGTCGCGGCGCCGGCGAGGGCCGCCACCGCCGGGTCGGGGGAGATGACCTTCACGACGTGGCCGTTCTCGAACAGCAGCAGGCCATGCGTGTCGAACGGGATCAGCTTGCGCAGCTCGTCGGCGGCCGCTTCCACGATCTCCTCGAGATCGAGGCTTGCGGCCGTGCGGCGCGCGATCTCGTTGAGGAGCAGCGACTCCTGGTTGGCGGCCTGCTCGCTCTCGAACAGGGCGGCGTTCTCGATGGCCATGGCGGCGGCGTGGCAGATCGCCGCCGCCGTCTCCAGCTCGCTGGTCCGTGAACGATCGTTCGGCGCCGCTTTCCACGAGCTCCGCGGTGCCGATGACGCGGTCCTTGACGACGAGCGGCAGCGTGGCCCAGCTCTTCTTCTCGTAGTCCCGGTTGATCTCGTGCACCTTGGCCGTGAGTCGCGGGTCGCGCAGCGACGCCACGATGGTCGGCCGTTTGGTCTCGATGACCTCGCGCGTGACGGCCGCGTCGGCCAGTGCGAGGTACTTGCCGATCCACTCCTCGTCTACTCTGCCGTGTTCCACGCGCATGATCGTGCGCAGCCCTTCGCCCTCGACGACCGTGATCTCGCATTCGGGCACACCGACGCTCGCGCAGAGGCGGCGGGCCGTGGCAAGGAGCGTGTCGCGCAGGTCGAGGCTGCTGGAGAGCTCAAGCGCCGACTCGCTCATCAAGGTCATCCAGCGCACGCTCTCGTCGAGCTCGCGGTACAGGCGAGCGTTGTTGATCGCCTGGCCGGCGATCTGCGCGAGGCCGAGGACGACCTCTTCGCGCGCGAACTCGCGACGCTCGCAGTTGTAGAGCTCCAGGAACCCGATGATCTCGCCGGCGGCGAACAGCGGGACGGTCATGACCGACGTGTAGCCCCACGCGCGGGCATCCTCGCGGTCGCACTCGTTGGAGTTCGGGTCGTCGATCACGTCCAGCCGGACGACGGGCTTGCCGGTGCTGGCCGCCTCGGCGAAGGTGCCGAAATCATCGACAGCATAACGACGGCCCACGGCGTCGCGCAGGTCTTCGCGGCCGAGCGACAGGAGCACCTCCGCCGCGCGCTCATCCTCGATCAGGCCGTAGATGTCGCAGAGGTCGCAGCCCGAGACTTCGAGGATACGCTGGCCGACACTCCCGAGAACGGCGTCCACCTCGAGGGTGGCTCCGAACTCCATGCCGGCCTCGGTGAGGACGCGCAGGTCGCGGTTACCGCTCTCAAGGCGCTCCACCAGCATCGCCTTCTCGAAGGCGCCGGCGAGCAGGCGGCCGGCGCCGCGGATGAAGTCCAGCGTGCTCGTGTAGTCACGCACGCGCCTGTCGAACAGGTCGATGAGGCCGATCGGCCGGCCATCGGCCACGAGCGGCAGCGAGACCATGCTGCGGTAACCCCAGCGTCGGTAGGCCGACATCTCCTGCTCGGAGAGTCCGGCGACGTCGAGGTCCCCGAACACGTGCGGCGCGTTGGTGGCGAAGGCGTCCTGGGTCTCCGCGTAGGCGCGCAAGTCCCGCTCGCTGCCTATCTCCTCCTCGTCCCAGCCGCGGCTGTCCAGGCTCGCGAGGCAGCGGATCCGATCGCCTTCGACCATCCAGATGTCGCAGTCTTCGGCCTCCAGGATGGCGCGCAAGCGCTCGGCGGCGATGCGCGCCAGGGCTTGCAGACCCTCGGCCTCGTTGAGCTGGTCGCCGAGCTTGACGAGCTCGCTCAGGGCCGCGTTGCTGCGCTGCAGGCTGCCGAGCAACGCGGCGTACTTCGCATGGAGTCGGCGATCATCCGCGCCGCGGTGGTCACGAACTCCCGCACCTCGGCATAGTCGCGCTCCCGCGTGTCGAAGATGTCGATCATCCCCACCGTCTCGTCCTGCGTGACGAGGGCGAGCGAGATCATGCTCTTGTAGTCGTATTCGCAGAGGTCGTCACGCTCGGACCGGGTCATTCGCGGGTCGTCCAGCGAGGAGAAGACGAGCGTTTCGCGGTCGGCGAGCAGGCGCTGGGTCGACGGGAAGCGGGCGATCTCCAGCACCTTGCCGAGGACGCTCTGGTCGAGGCCGTTCACGTCGACGCTGGCGAGGCAGCGCAGGTAGCCTTCCTCGTGCCACCACACGTCGCAGTCGGCGGCGCCCGTGACGTCGCGCAGGCGCCGCGCCGCATCGGCCGCCAGCGCCTCCAGCGAACCGGCCGTGGCCAGCTGGGCGGCGAGCTGCACCAGTTCGTGTTGCAGCCGGCTCCGCTCCTGCACCTCGCTCATGAGGCCAGCGTTGTCGAAGACGCCGGCCACGAGCTGCATCACGCCGCTGAGGAACTCAAGCTCGATGGACCAGTCACGCTCCGCGTCGTCGTAGATGTCCACGAGGCCGACGATAGTCCCGCCCGCCACGAGCGGCATGGTGAGCGAGCTTGCATAGCCCCACTCGCGGTAGTTCTCGACTTCGTGCGGCGCGAGCCGAGGGTCGGAGAGATCGGCGATCGCAAGCGGCGTGTAGTCCAGCAGCAACTTCTCGAGTGAGGGGTAGGCGGCGGTGTCGAGCAGCCGGCCGACGTTGGCGTGGTCCACCCCGCCGTCGCGCTGTACGTCTATCAGGAGGCGGATGACGCCGCTCGACACCCGGTAGATGGTCACGCAGTCGGCACTGAGAACGTTGAGCAGGCGCAAGGCGAAGCGCTCCGCGAAGTGGTCGAGGTCGTGGGTCTCCGACACCTCCTCGGAGATCCTCATCAGCTCGGCGAATGCCTTGTCGCGACGGGCGAGATCGATGTAGGTGCCCTCGATGGCGAGCGCCTCGGCGCAGATCCGGGCGAGGCCGGTGACCACCTCCGCCTGCGACGCGAGATCGTTGGCGCGGGCGTCGGTGACCTCGACGGCGCCGATCAGCTCTCCGCGCATCACGAGCGGCGCCCAGAGCAGCGAGCGGCAGCCGCGACGCTGCAGGGCGCGGCGGCCACCCTGGTCCAGGCTGCGCTCCGCGGCCTGAACGACGACCGTCTCGCGGCTGTCCAGAGGATCAGGGACGGGCGCCCACTCGGCAAGGTCGAAGCTACTGCCGACGCGGCTTTGATCGAGCTCGCCACCGTCGATCGACACTGCTAGCCGGAGGTGGGCTCCCTCGCGTACGAAGACGTCGCAGCGCGGCGCCCCGGTGAGCTCGCAGACGCTGCCGCGCGACTCGCTCAGGCACCTCGCGCGGCGCCTCGATCAGCAGCGCCGTGACATCGAGGCCGGCGCGCAGGGCCGCGCGCAGGTCCTGGCTCTGGCGACGGAGCGCCGCGAGGTCGCCCGGGTGTGCGGCGCCATCGGTTTCGTCGGGGAGGAGCGCCAGGACGTCCGCGGCGAGATAGCGGCGGTGGCCGCCGGGGCTGCGGTGCGCGGCGATGCGCTCGGCGTCGGTCCATCGCCGCACGGTGTTCGCGCTGACGCCGAGCAGGCGCGCGACATCGGTCACGCGCAGCCAGGTAGGACCCTCTCTCTCGATAATCCCAGTCATGGTCGCCCGTCGTACATCGGCAGAATCAGGCTCAAGCTTTACCAAAGCTCCCAGCATGATACGGCTCCGCGGGAGGTTCGGGAGGATGACCGCCGTTTGGCGGCCCTTCTGCGTGACGCGTGGGCGGCCGGCGACGTAGCATGAAAGGGACGGGACGTCGCCGGCCGCCCGCGCCGGCCGCAGCCACAGCAAGGGAGTCGTGAGCATGGATCGCAAGGGCAGGGTCGAGGGGAAGGCCGCCCTCATCACCGGGGTCGCCAAGACCAACAGCATCGGCTTCAACACGGCCCGGGTGTTCGGGCGCGAGGGCGCCACGCTCGCCATCGTCGACATCTCCGCGAGGGTCCACGAGTGCGCCGACGAGCTGCGCAAAGAGGGTTTCACCGTCTCGTCCCACACCGCCGACCTCACCAAGATGGACGAGGTGCAGAAGGTCGTGGCCGAGGTAGTCGAGTGCCACGGGCGCATCGACGTCCTCGTCAACAACGCGGGCATGGTGATCGAGGGCATGGACGAGGACTTCACCGACTTCGCGCATCTCACCGAGAGGGAGTGGGACTTCGGCATCGCCATCAACCTCAAGACCCAGTTCAACGTCACGCGCAGCGTCATCGGCGGCATGATCGAGCGTGGCTACGGACGCATCGTCAACATCTCGTCGGTCACCGGTCCCGTGGTCGCCAACCCGGAGGAATCGGTGTACTGCGCCGCCAAGGCCGGCGTGCTGGGCATGACCCGCGGGTTGGCCCTCGACGTGGCCAAGCACGGCATCACGGTCAACGCCGTGGGCCCGGGCTGGATCAACACGGGCTCGACCACCGAGGGCGAGCGCGCCGGCGCCGAGAACACGCCCATGGGCCGCGCTGCCACGCCGGAAGAGGTCGGCAAGCTCGTGTGCTTCCTCGGTTCGGACGACGCGAGCTACATCACCGGGCAGCTCGTCGTGATCGACGGCGGCAACACGATCCAGGAGTACAAGGGGCCGAGCGAGCTCTACTACTGAGTCGCTCGGCCTGACGCGCCCGCAAGGGCCACCGGCCCTCTGGGCCACGAGCAGCTCAGGCCCCGCGCTTCTCCGGCCACGAGCAGCTCAGGCCCCGCGCTTCTCCGGCCACGTGCGGTAAACGTCGCGCAGCGGCGCGAGCAGCCGCTCGTACTCCCGCCAGCGCCGGTCCCATATGCGGCCGGCTTTGCGATCGGGCGTGAAGCGCGCGCCGCCGCCGGCCGCCGCCGGCAACTCCTCGCCCGACGCGGTCGCGGCAAGTCGCGCCGCGCCCGCGGCCGATGAGCTGGTGGCGGGGTCTCCGGCGATCACGGTGCGGCCGCTCGCGTCGGCCAGCCGCTGGCAGAACCAGGGGTCGGCGCCGCGCCAGGCCACGCGCACGTCGCCATTGGGCAGGCCGAGCTCGCGGAGGCGCGCGAGGCAGCGGTGGCTCTCGAGGATGATGCCGTCCAGCAGGGCGCGCGCCAGGTCGCCCGGCCCGTGCGAGAGGTCGAGGCCGACGAAGGTGCCCCTGACGTCGTTGTCCCATAGGGCGCCCTGCTCGCCCACGCCGACGAAGGGGAGGGCGGCGGGGATCAGTCCGTCCTCGGCCTCGGCGGCGACGGCGAAGACCTGAGCCTGCCCGGCGTCGCCGAAGCCCAGGATGCGCGAGAGCCACGCGACCGCGGCGCCGGTGCTGACGAGGTCCATCTCGGTGCCCCAGCCTTCGACCGCCAGCGGCGTGATGAGGCAGCGCCGCTCGGGGTCGACGATGAGCTTGTCTCCGGCGCCGAGGATCACGGTGCTCGTGCCCCACACGTAGGCCACGTCCCCGGGCGCCACGGCGCCGAGCGCCTGCGCCGCGAGCACGGAGTCGGCGGCGCCGGCGCAGACCGGCAGACCCTCGGGGAGACCAAGATCGATCGCCAGGCGTCGCTCCAGCGGCCAGGTCGCCGTCGAGGGGACGACCGGCGGGAGGCCGGGGCTGCCGGGCTCGCCGCCGCTCGCGGCGGCGCCGGCGAGCGCCGCCACGTCCTCCATCCAGGTGCCGTCGGTCAGGTCGTAGCCGCCGTACCCGCTGGCGGTGCTTGGGTCGGTCGCGATCTGCCCGGTGAGCCACGAGAACAGGTAGTCCTTGGCGCCGAGCACGAGCGCGGTCCGCGCCGCCCGCTCGGGGTCGTGCCTGTGGATCCAGGCGTACATGGGCAGCAGGTAGCGCCCGTCCATAGGCTGCCCGGTGTGCTGGTAGAGCCGGATCTCGCCCGCCTGCGAGGCGATCTCGCCGGCTTCGGCGTGCGCCCGGCAGTCCTCCCAGGTGAAGGCCGGGCCCACCGGGCGCATCTTCGCGTCCACGGTCACGAGCGTCGGGATCATCCCCGAGAGCCCGATGCCGGCCCAGTGGGCGGCCGGCGTGGCGGCGGCGAGCGCGGCAAGGGCCGATGTCGCCGCCGCCGTCCAGTCGAGCGGGTCCTGCTCCGCGCGGCCGGCACTCGGCCGCGCGGTCCCGTAGACGCGCCGCACTTCGGCCACGGCCCGCCCGCCGGCGTCGAGGACGACGCCCTTGAGGCTGGAGGTGCCGAGGTCGAGCCCTGCGTACAGCGCGTCGCTCGTCATCTCAGACCCCGAACCCTTCGCTCGGCGGCTCGGGGCTGTCCAGCTCCGCGTCCACCTGGTCGCCGAAGCTCGTGCTCGGGTCGGTGTAGTACTTCGCGTGGCCGACGCCCTTGGAGACGAACGACAGGACGAGGCCGACCAACGCGAGGCCGAAACCGAAGATCATGTTGGTCGTGGTGAGCTGACCGGTCGCCAGCGAGTAGATGATGACGAATGCCATGAACGCGGCGCCGATGCCGGGGAAGATGCCGCCCAGGATGAGGTTGCCCGCGCTCTTGGTGATGACCTTGCGGTAGTACCAGATCGCCGTGAAGGCGGTGAGGAAGTAGAAGATCGCTGCCATGATGCCGAGCGTGCTGACGATGTTGTCGAGGGCGGTGCCGATGCTCGAGAAGAGCGTGGTGCCCCAGAGGAAGACGACGTTCAGGAGCCCCAGCAGGATGGTCGCGTTCCACGGCGTGCGCCACCGCGGGTGCACGCTGTCGAAGAACTTGGGGAACACGCGGTCGCGGCCCATGGCGAACGAGATGCGACCCGAGCTGACGATGGCGGCTTGCAGTGAGGCCAGGGTGCCGCCGAGAACCGCGACGATCATCACGTTCTTCCAGAAGCTGCCGCCGATCGTGTCGCCGACGAAGGCGAGGATGTTGGCCTCGTTGGCCTGCATGGTGTGGAACGGCGCGATGCCCTGGAAGGAGAAGATCACGAACGAGTAGATGAAGAAGAGGATCACGACGCTCAGGATCGCGGCGCTGCCCGCCTGCTTGCCCTTGGCCTCTTCCCCGACGTAGGCGGCGGTGTCCCAGCCGGAGTAAAGGAAGATGGCGATCAAGAGGCCGGTGATCAGACCACCTTTGGGCAGCGTGAACAGCGAGCTCACGGTGTGGACGGCGCCCGAGAGCCCCGTGCCGTAGATCATGACGAGGGCGGCGATCGCGAAGCCGATCATCAGCGCGTACTCAAAGATCGCCCAGCCCCAGTTGAAGCGCGCGGAGAGCTTGATGCCGAGGGCGGCGACGACGAGGACGAGAATGTTGAGGAGCGAGCCGACGATGGCGACGTCGTACTTGTTGTTTGCGGCGGCGTCGCTGAAGAAGCTCAGGAAGTAGGTGCCCAGCGGCACGGTGAGGCTCGTCGTGCCGATCGTGTAGTACATCAGCATGATCCAGCCGACGAAGAAGCCGGCGTGCGGGTTGAGCGCACGCCCTACCCACGAGTACGTCGCGCCGGCGCTCGGCTGCCAGGCGTTGAGCCGCTGGTAGCCGATGGCGATGCCGATCATCGGAATGAAGCAGATGAGGATCGGCAGGAACGTGTGGTACATCACGGCCACCATCAGACCTACGATGCCGACGGCGATGCTCTGCGTCGGACCCGAGCTGGCGAGCGCCATGATGACGACATCGCCGATATTCAGCGCGCCACGCTTCAGGCCCTTGGCCTCGCCGCCCGCCTGGGGCGACCCGGTGTTCACTGTTGCCATCTGCTCCCCACTTTCGATCGCGGACTCGGACGGTGTTCGGGTCAGCGCGCCTCGGCCGTCGCGACGCCCCAGTCGCGAAGGTCGGCCGGCCGGAAGAGACGGCGCGCGGTCTGGCCCGAGATGTAGAACACGAACTCGTCTGCTGGATAGACCTGCTCGAAGCAGTCGAAGGGCACGTCGTCGGCCGTGAAGCTCACGCCCCGCAGGCGTACGATGCGCGCCCGTGCGCCGAGCTTGAGCAGCCGGCGCTCGCGCCCGCCGGCTTCGCGGACCTCGAGGTATTGCTCCTCGTGGTCGTCCACGAGGCCATGGCTCTCCGCGAGCAGGTCGTAGAGCGAGCCGGAGAGCTCTTTGCGGCGCCGCCCGATGTCCGGGGCGAGCGCTTGCGGGATCAGTGCCTGCTCGATGACGAGCGGCTGGCCGTCGATGAGCCGCAGACGCACGATCTGCCACACGGGCTTGCCGGGCGCGAGGCCGAGCGTATGGGCCACCGTGGGCCGCGGCCGAGCCGAACGCACCTCGAGGACCTGCGTCGTCACCTCGCGCGGGCTGCCCTGCTCTTCCAGCGTGGCCAGGAGGCCGCCGCTGCGCGTGGGCTCGCTGACGATGCGCGGCCGCGCCACGAACGTGCCGACGCCCTGGTGGCCGCTGACGCGGCCGGAGCGCTCGAGCTCGTCAAGGGCGCGCCGCACGGTGATGAGGCTCACGCCGGCCATCGACGCGAGCTCCTTCTGGGTCGGCAGCAGGTCACCCGGGCCGAGGCCGCGCTCGGCGATGAGCCTGTCGATGAGGTCGATGACCTGCAGGTAGCGGAGCCTGGCGCCGGCCGGCGCCGGCAAGTTGCCGCGCCGCAGCGGGACTTGCGTCGTCTCGCGGGCATCCAGGAGGCTCATCGGGTCATCGCCGTCATCGGGCGGCGCGCTCGGCGGCGAGGACGGCGAACACCTCGCGCGCTTTGGCCAGGGTCTCGTCGATGTCGGCGTCGGTGTGGACCAGCGAGACGAAGAGGTTCTCGTACTGGCTGGGGTGGAACATGACGCCGCGCAGCAGCATCTCCTCCCACCAGCGCGTGAACGTGGCCTCGTCGGCGTACTCGTCGGCCTCGCGCCAGTTGCGGATGGGATGCTCGGTGAACCAGAGCTGGAAGACGGTCCCCAGGCCCTCGACGCGCACGGGGATCCCGACCTCCGCGGCGAGGTCACGCAGGCCGTCCGCCAGCCGGTCGCCGACCGCGCGCTGGCGCTCGTAGAGGCCGGGCTCCGCGAGCAGGTCCATGGTCGCGTCCACGGCGGCGCATTGCACCACGTTGGCGTTGTAGGTCCCGCTGTGAGAGTAGCGTCCGTCGGCGATCATCCCCATGACCTCGCGCGTGCCACCGATGGCCGCGACGGGGAAGCCACCCCCGAGGCCCTTGGCCATGGTGGTGAGGTCGGGCATGACGCCGAACCATTCCTGGCCGCCGCCGCGGCAGAAGCGGAAGCCGGTGATCACCTCGTCGAAGATCAGGAGCGCGCCGTGCTTGCTGGTCTCTTCGCGCAGCAGCTCCAGGTAGCCAGGCTCCGGCAGGATGCAGCCGGTGTTGAAGACGGCGGGCTCGGTGATGACGGCGGCGATCTCGTCGCCGCGCCGGTCCATGAGACGCTTGAAGCTCTCCGGGTCGTTCCAGGTGAGGACCTCAAGCGTGTCGGCGAGCTCCAGCGGGACGCCTGGGCCGGCCGCGACCGGCTTCGGGTGGTCGGCCGGCCCGGCCGCGGCCGGGTCGACGTGGTTGCTCCAGTACACCACGTCCTGCCAGCCGTGGTAGTGGCCTTCGAAGCGCACCAGGATGCGGCGGCCGGTGTGGGCGCGAGCGAGGCGTACGGCGGTGCCGACGGCCTCGCTGCCCGAGTTGGTGAAGCGCAGCATCTCGAGACTCGGCACGGCGTCGATGACCTTCTGCGCGGCGCGGATCTCGAGCTCGTACGGCAGGCCGAACGAGGTACCGTACTCGGCGATAGCGTCGGCCACCGCCTGGGTGACCACCGGGTGGCGGTGGCCGAGGATATCCGGGCCGAGGCCGAGCAGGTAGTCGATGTACTCGTGACCGTCGACGTCGGTCATACGCGCGCCGGTGCCCTGGGCGATGAACGGCGGGTACGGCTTCCAGCCGAACTTGACGGTGCGCGCGCTGCTGCCGGCGCCGCCGGGGATGATCTTGCTCGCCGCCCGGAACAGCTCTCCGGAACGGGCGGCGTAGCGCGGATACTCGGTCTGGAAGTCCATCGACACCTCGGGACGCTGTGGGGCATTTCGCATGCTCAGCTTACTTGGTATGCTTAGCATGTTGACTACATGCTAAGCCGTGTGCCGGCTCGGCGCAAGGGAGCAACTGCAGATGACGATAATGAGAGACGAGATCCTCGAACAGGCCGGCATCGTCGCGCAGTTGGCCGGCGATCCGGAGCCCTACCGGGCGGCGGCCGCCGAGGCGCGGGCCGCCGGCGCGCGCTTCGTCCTCTACGCCGCCCGCGGGACGAGCGACAACGCGGCCGTGTACGGCAAGTACCTCGCCACGATCCTCGCCGGTCTGCCGGCCGGGCTTGCGGTGCCGAGCGCCGCGACCGTCTACGGCGCCGCCATCGACTTCCGTGACTGCCTCGTCGTCGGCATCAGCCAGAGCGGGGAGACGCCGGACGTGGCCGAGTACGTCGCCCAGGCACGTGCCGGGGGCGCCTACACGCTGGCGATCACCAACGACGCCGGCAGCCTGCTGGCGCGCGCGGCGCACCGCACCCTCGCCACCGGCGCCGGGCGCGAGCGAGCCGTCGCGGCGACCAAGACGTACACGAGCCAGCTCGCTGCCCTGGCGCTCTTCTGGGCGGCGTGGACCGGGGCTGAGCGCCTCACGGCCGCACTCGCCGGCGACGTGCCGGCGGCGATGGAGGCGGCCTTGGCGGTCGAGGAGCGAGTGGTCTCAGTCGCAGCGCGTCTGAGCCACGCCGACCGCCTGCTCGTCACGGGGCGCGGCTACAACTACGCCACCGCGCTGGAGACGGCGCTCAAGATCAAAGAGACGTGCTACCTGGCGGCGATGCCGTTCTCGGCCGCCGACCTGATGCACGGCCCCATCGCCGTTGTGGAGCCGGGGTACCCCGTGCTGCTGTACGCGGCGCCGGGAAAGACGCTCGCCGGCATGCTCGAGCTCGAGGCCGAGCTGCGCCGGCGCGACGCGGAGACCTTCGTGGTCGCCGGCGCCGGTACGGCCGTGCCCGCCGCGGCGACCACGCTCCCGGTGCCTCTGGACCTGCCTGAGGAGCTCACGCCGCTGGTGACGGCCCTCCCCGGCCAGCTGCTGGCTCTGCACCTCTCGCTCGCGCGCGGCCTGGACCCGGACACGCCGCGCGGGCTCAGCAAGGTCACCAAGACGTACTGACGGCGCGGCCGGCGGCCTGAGCGGCGCGACCGCGCCCGGGGCCGCCGGATCCATCTCGCGACGACGGGCCGGCGCGGCGGCTTCGCCACGCCGGCCCCTCTCCGTCACGCGTCTACTGCTGGATCGAGTAGTCGAGGAAGTCGAAGATCCACACAGGGTGCAGGTAGAAGCCGTCCACGCGCTTGGAGTAGACGGTGTTCACGTTGGGCTGGTAGAGCGGCACGGCCGGCGCCTGGTCCATGATCTCCTGCTGCATCTGGCCGAACAGGGCGAGACGCTTGGTCTGGTCGGTCATCCCGAAGCTGGCGGCGAGCTGCGCCTCGACCTGCGGGCTCCACCAGAAGCTCGGGTTGGCACCGCCCTGCACGGCGTTGCTCTTGCTGAAGAGCGGCACGACGAAGTCGGACGGGTCCGGGAAGTCCTGCCACCAGTCCTGCATACCCATGGCGACCTTCTTGGGCTCGCCGATCAGCGTCCAGTACGTGGCGCGGTCGAGGAACTTCACGGTCGCCTTGATGCCGACCTGGGTGAGGTCGTTCTGGATGGACTGCACGACCTTGGGCCAGGGATCGACGTTGTGCGAGTAGATGGTGACGGAGAAGCCGTTTGGGTACCCGGCGGCGGCGAGCATCTGCTTGGCCTTGGCGGGGTCGTAGCCGTAGAACTCGCCGGCCGCCCCGTCCACGTGGCCGGGCAGGCCGGCGGGGTAGATCTGGGCGAGGTGGCTGCCGGCGCCCGAGATCAGCTTGAGCAGCTTGCCGCGGTCGATCGCCCAGCTCACCGCCTGCCGCACCTTGAGGTTGTCGAACGGCTTCATCTGCACGTTCATGAAGAGGTAGTCGATGGCGATCGCCGGCTCCTCCGCGACCTGCGACTTCCACGTCGGGTCGTGTGTCACGGCGACGTAGTCTGACGGTGCGATGTAGTCGCCGAGCAGGTCGTTCTCACCGCGCTTGAGCTTGAGCAGTGCGGTCTGCGGATTCACCGAGAGCTGGACCTTGATGCCGTCGACCCACGCCTGCGGCACGCCGCGCCAGTCGGTCCAGTTGGGATTGCGCTTGAGCACGATCTCCTGCGCGGGCGTCCAGTGGTCGAGCATGTACGGGCCGGTGCCCAGCGGGTGCCGGACGAAGTCCTTGCCCCACTTCTTGACCCACTCCTTGGGCACGACGTCGGTGAACGACATCGTGAGCGCGCTCAGGATCGTCACGTCGGGCTTCACGAGGTCGATCTCGAGCGTGTAGGGATCGATGACCTTGACGCCGGCGATGCTCGACGCCTTGCCGGCGTTGAACGCTTTGGCGCCGACGATGCTCATGTAGAAGCCCGTGCCCGGCGGCGTCGGCGTCGTCTTGGGGCTCATCATGCGCTCAAACGAGTACTTCCAGTCGGCCGCCGTCATCTCGCGGTTGACCGGCGGCGCGAACTTGACGCCCTGATGCAGGTGGAAGGTGTAGGTCTTGCCGCCGTTGGTGACGGTCGGCATGGCGGTGGCGAGGTCGGGCACCAGCTTCGTGCCCGCGGACCCTATGCCGCTCGAGTACGTGAGCAGCGTGTTGAACATCGTGTGCTCGATCGACCAGCCGTTGCCCTCCCAGTCGATGGCGGGGTCGAGGTACTGAGGCTCGCCCTGGTAGGTGATGAGCAAGGTACCGCCCTTCGCCTGGCTGGTGGCGGGCGCCGAGGAGGAGGTCGAGGCCGTCGAGCCCCCGCCGCAGGCGGCCAGGGCGAGGACCAAAGCGATCCCGACGGGCAGTGCGACTGCGAGCCACCTTGTGCGTTGACGCATGCGGGCTCCTTTCTCGCGGCGCGGCGCGCCGGGCGGGTGGATGTGGCGCCGAACATACCACAAGAAGTGCCTGCTATCATGGGAAAATCGGCACGCGCACGCCACGATGAGCACATCCGCGGAGGATGACATGTCGGGACTCACGGCACTTCTTGCCGCCATGGTGGAGATCGACACGACCAACCCGTCGCTGCAGCCCGGGGCGCCGGGCGAGGCTGCGCTGGCGCGCTTCCTCGCCCGGCGCCTCGAGGACGCCGGGCTCGAAGTCGAGCTCTGGGACGTACTGCCGGGACGGCCCAACGTCGTCGCCCGTCTGCGCGGCGCCGGCCGGCCCTCGGGGGACGAGCGGCCCACCCCCTCGCTCATGTTCTGCGGCCACCTCGACGTGGTGGCGGCGCTCTCGACGGACGCCTTCACCCCGCGGGTGGAGGACGGGCGCATGTACGGCCGCGGCGCCGCCGACATGAAGTCGGGACTTGCCGCGGCCGTCGCGGCTGTCGAGACTCTCGTCGCCTCCGGCAAGCGGCTCGCCGGCGATGTCTTCGTCGCCGGCCTGGTGGACGAGGAGTGGAAGAGCGCCGGCGCCGCGGCGCTTCCGGCGCGCTACCGGCCGGACGCCGCCGTGATGGTCGAGTGCACGGGCCTCGACGTGGTCACCGAGCACGGCGGCTTCGCCTGGTTCGACGTAGAGAGCCGTGGCGTGGAGGCCGCCGGCGACGACACCGCGCACGGCGTGGACGGCATCTCCCTGTTGGCGCCGGTGCTGGAGGGCATCCGGCGACTGGACGCCGATCTCACGGCGCGACCGCATGCTGCCTACGGACGCGGCAGCATCCACTCCTCGACCATCGCCGGCGGCGACCAGTACCCCGTGTATCCGGCGCGCTGCGTGCTCGGCGTGGAGCGCTGCCTGACCGCCGGCGAGACGGTCGCCGGGGCCGAGTCCGAGATGCTCGCGCTGCTCGACGCGGCGACCGCGGCGGACCCGCGTTTCGCCGGGAGCCTCACCACCGTCGTCGGCCGCGAGCCCGTCCAGCTCGACGCGGCCGAGCCGGTCGTGGCGGCGCTCGCGAACGCCGCCGCCCACGCCCTCGGCCGCCCCGCGGTCCTGCGCGGCGACATGGGCTGGATGGACTCCGGCCTGCTCGTCGAGGCAGGCGTGCCATGCGTGGTCTTCGGGCCGTCAGGCCACGGCGAGCACACCGCCGACGAATGGGTGGACCTCGCCTCCGTGGAGACCTGCGCGGCGGCGCTCGAAGCCGCCGCGCAGGTCTTCTGCGCCTAGGGGACGCCGTCGACGGAGCGCGCGTCCCAGGAGATGCCCGGGGCGTCGGCCGACGCCCGCCGCTGTCGCGCGCTACTTGCTGCTGCCAGTGCGGCACAGCGCACCTGACGCGGCCGTCCCCACCCGGTATCCTTGCCCTGGGGGAGCAGTGCCGGCGAGGACGAGGAGGCACCATGCGCATGCTTGGGCACCGATTCACGACCGCGACGCTCGTCCTGCTCTTGTCGCTCGCCGCGCTCGCGGCGGTGCGCGCTCCCGCCGCCGGCGCGTCGCCGGCCGTCGCCGGCCCGGCGCCCCGGGCCAGCTGGACCGTCATGGTCTACATGGACGGCGACAACGACCTCGAGCCCTGGATCACGCACGACATCGACAAGGAGATGGCGGCGGTGGGGTCCAGCGCCGACGTCCAGGTGATCGCCCTCGCCGATCGCGGCGCGAGCCCCAGTGTGACGGATGGCGGGTGGAAAGGCGCGCGCGTCTTCAGAGTGACCAAGGGCATGCGCGCGACGGCGGACCAGGCGATCGCGGACTGGGGCACGCCGGACATGGGCTCGCCGCAGACGCTCATTGACTTCGTCACGTGGACGAAGGCCGCCTACCCCGCGGATCACTACGCGCTGATGCTGTGGGACCACGGCTGGGGCTGGTGGCCCGGCAACACGATGAAAGACGTCACCAGCAACGACTATCTCGACGTGGACGAGCTCCGCGCCTCTCTCGAGGCCTTCGGCGGCGTGGACATGGCCGGCATGGAGACTTGCCTCGGCCAGACGATCGAAGTGCAGGCCGAGTTCCGCGGCTTCGCCGACGCGCTGGCCGGGTCGGAGGACTCCACCGGCTACACGACCTTCGACTACGAGGACGTCCTCGGCCGGCTCCAGGCCGACCCGGACATGAGTGCCGGGCAGCTCGCGGTCGCGGCCGCGCGCAGCATCCGCAACGGCCACGACAAGTGGTCGCTCACCGCGTCGGCAGTGGCACTCGACTGGCGCTGGGACCGCATGACCGCGGCGGTGAGCGATCTGGGCTGGGACCTCGCCCTGCGCCTCCCGGGACAGCGCGCCGCGTTCGGCGCCGCCCGGCGGGCCGCGGCGTCGCCACCGCAGAGCTACGCCGAGGTGCGCGACCTTGTCGGCATCGCCAAGGCGCTCAAGGCGCGCACGACGTCCAAGGCCATCCGTCGCGACTGCGACAGGGTGCTGCGCTGGTCGCGCCGCTGCCTGCTGTACGAGTGGAGTCCCAAGGCTGAAGGCGCTCTGCACGGAACGGCGATCTACTGGCCGGCCGGGCCGCGGCGCTCCGGGGTCTTCGGTCAGTGGGTCTCGTTCGGCTACTACCTGTCGCAGCTCACGTTCACGCGTCTCACCTACTGGGGCGATTTCCTCGCGCAGTGGGCCCGATGACGTGACCGCGCGACGGCGGTCGCTGTAGGCTACGGATGTTGAAGGACCGTTCAACGAGCGCCGAGGGGGACAGCGTGACGTCTGGGAGCAGCGACGACAAGACGGTCGTGATCACGGGGGCGGCCGGCGGCATCGGCGCCGCCGTCTCACGGCGCTTTGCGGCCGCCGGCGCCACACTGGTGCTCGGCGATCTCAACGCCGTCGCCCTCGAGGAGCTCGCCGGCGAGCTCGCCGGCCTGACCACTGTGCACGCGCAGACCTGCGACGTGCGCGTGCCGGCCGAGTGCGAGAACCTCATGGCCACGGCCGCTGCCGAGACCGGCCGCCTCGATGTCCTCGTCAATACCGCCGGCGTGTGGACCGAGGGTCCCAGCGAGCGGACGACCGAGGCCGAGTGGGATCAGGTCGTCGGCGTGAACCTCAAGGGCACGTTCTTCTGCTGCCGCCACGCGATCCCGTACCTCAAGAAGACGGAGGGGTGCATCGTCAATCTGAGCTCCGACGCGGGCGTGGTGGGAACGCCCGAGACCGCCGTGTACACGGCCTCCAAGGGCGGCGTGAGCCTCCTCACCAAGTCGCTTGCCCTCGAGCTTGCGCCCGACCTCGTGCGCTGCGTCGCCGTCTGCCCGGCGGACGTGATGACGCCGATGCTCGAGGGGCAGGCGCGGGACTTCGGCCGCGGCGATCCGGAGGGCTACTTCAAGCGTCTGCTGGCGAGCTACCCGCAGCGCGCCAAAGCCCGCTTCATCCTGCCGGAGCAGGTCGCCGAGCTCATCTTCTACCTGGCCGGCCCGGCGGCGGCCCCGATCACGGGTGCGCTCATCAGTATCGACTACGGCACCTCCGCGGGCTACGGCTACGAATGACGTGTCAGCGACGGTGCACTCTGGCGTGGCGATCATGAAGGGCGACCCCAGGCGCAGGACGGCGCGCGGGCGGGTCGCCGCCGCAGCCGCCGGCCTCCTCCTGCTTCTGATCGCGGCCGGCGGCTCACTCGGCGCCGCCGCGCCCGCCGGCGCGCTCAGCCACACGTTCCATCACGGCGACGATTGGCTGCACCTCTGGGCGGTGCTCGACCAGTTCCAGACGGATCCGCCCAGGATCCCGGTCGCGTATCTGCTCGGTGGCTCCGCCGCCCGCGAGGCGACGACGCACGACGGGCCGTGGAGCGACCAGGTGTCGCGGCTCGTGGGCCGCAGGATCCGAGCCATCAACCTCGGCGCCGCCGGCCAGAGCTTCTTGCGTGACCTCAGCATCGTCGACAAGATGCCGCGCGTGCCCTCAGTCGTGCTCATCGGCATCAACCTCGGGCGCTTTGCCACCCCGCCTGCCGACACGTCCACGGCCGCGGACCTGCCGCACGGGTCCATCCTGACGACCTACACCCAGCACCGGTTCGTCGCCGGCGACGTGCTCGGCGACGCGGCCAAACGCGCGCTGCTGCGCAACTGGCTGGCAACGCGCTATCCGGTGTTCAAGGCGCGGTATGCCTACGACTACCATCAGCTGGACCTGCTCATCGCCGAGTGCCAGCGCCTGGGCCTGCAGGCGGAGCTCGTGAACCTGCCGTTCAACGACGCCATCGTGAGGCCCGCCCTCGACGCGCCGCGCGCGCGGTACGCGAAGGGCTGCCGAGCGCTCGCCGCCAAGTACCACATCCACTACTACGACTTCGTCGGGAAGGTGGGCTTCGTGAGCCGCGACTTCACCGACCTCTGGCACTGCGTCCCCACCGGCCGCGCCAAGTACCAGGCGCGCCTCTCCCGCGTCATCCACACGGTCATCGATGAGGTCGGCCTGGGGAAGGGCTGACATCAGCCCCAGGCCGCGCATCCCGGCAGCCGCGTCAGCCGCACGGCGCGAAAGGAGTCCGACACACCACATGGCAGGCAAACCGTTCATACACCCGTACATCCCGAACGCGGTGCCGGAGACCAAAGAGGCGATGCTCCGCGAGCTGGGATTGAGCAGCGTCGAGGAGATCTACGCCGAGATCCCCGACCGGCTCCGCTTCAAGGGGAAGCTGGACATCCCGCCGGCGATCCTCTCCGAGCGCGCGCTCCGCAAGCATGTACAGGGGCTGCTCGACAAGAACGCCTCGTCGGTCGACTACCTCAACTTCTGCGGCGCCGGCTGCTGGCAGCATCACGTACCCTCCATCGTCGACGAGGTCATCAACCGCGCCGAGTTCGTCAGCGCCTACTGCGGCGGCGACTACTCGGACCTCGGCAAGTACCTCACGCGCTTCGAGTTCAACAGCATGCTGGGTGAGCTGCTCGACCTGGACGGCGTCGCCAACCCGATCTACGACTGGGGCGACGTCGCCGGGCGCTCGTTCCGCATGGCCCGGCGCATCACCGGGCGCGACAAGGTGCTGGTGCCGGCGCACATGAGCCCCAT
This sequence comes from uncultured Thermoleophilia bacterium, assembly GCA_963829205.1. Lineage (GTDB taxonomy): Bacteria > Actinomycetota > Thermoleophilia > UBA2241 > UBA2241 > CAIXSE01. Next base: position 481,613 of record CAWHHT010000012.1, on the reverse strand, counting down.
GCGGCTCGCGGAGGCGCGCACACTCTGCCAGCCGGAGTCGATGCCGACGAGTACCAAGATCCGTTTCTATGAGTGGGATCGCGAGACCGGCATGGCCGACCTTGCGGACCTCGCGGCGAGGCTCGACGACTCCATCGCCGCCGTGTATTGGGAGAGCCCCGGCTACCTCGGTACGATCGAGGCCCACGGCGCCGAGATCGTGAAGCTGGCCCACGAGCACGGCGCCCTCGCCATCAGCGGTGTGGATCCCGTGACGCTCGGCGTGCTGGCGCCGCCCGGCGCCCTCGGCGCCGACATCGCCTGCGGCGACATCCAGGCGCTCGGCATGCACATGCACGCCGGCGGCGGCTGCTCCGGCTTCATCGGCTTCCGCGATGACGACCCCACGTTCGCCCAGGAGTGCCCGCTCGAGTTGTACACGGTGCTCGAGACCGCGACGCCGGGCCAGTACGCGGTCGGCGAGGCGATGGCAGAGCGCACCAGCTACGGCGCGCGGGACCAGGGCAAGGACTGGGTCGGCACGGCCTCCGGGCTGTGGACGATCGCCGCCGCGGTCTACATGGCGGTCATGGGGCCGCAGGGCTTCCGCGAGCTCGGCGAGACCTGCATCGCGCGCTCGCACTACGCGGCCCAGCGGCTCGGCGAGCTCCCGGGCGTGGAGATCAAGCTCTCGCCGAGCTTCTTCAAGGAGTTCGTCGTGGACTTCGGCGGCACCGGCAAGAGCGTGGCCGAGATCAACAAGCGGCTGCTCGGCCACGAGATCTTCGGCGGCAAGGACCTCTCCGCCGAGTTCCCCGAGCTCGGCCAGAGCGCGCTCTACTGCGTCACCGAGTACTACGACCAGGCCGACATCGACACCCTGGTGTCGGCCGTCAAGGAGGTGACGGCATGACCGAGACATCGCAGGAGAAGGTCGCCCGTCTCGCCCGGCTGCGCCGCGACGGCGGCGTGCTGCACGACTACCGCGCGCCGCGCTGGGACGAGCCGTTCATCATGGAGCAGGGGACACCTGGCGAGCGCGGCGTGCTCGTGCCGCTCGCCGAAGACGGGGTCAAGGCGGCTGTGGGTGAGGCCGCGGACTACATCCCCAAGGGGATGCGCCGCGCGGCCGCTCCCGACCTGCCGGAGCTCTCGCAGCACCAGGTACTGCGCCACTACCTGCGCTACTCGCAGATGACCCTCGGCATGGACCTCGGCAGCGACATCAGCGAGGGGACGTGCACGATGAAGTACAGCCCCAAGATGCATGAGGAGCTCATCCGCGGCCACCGCGCCGCCGACGTGCACCCGTGGCAGGACGAGAGCACCATGCAGGGGCTGCTCGAGATCGTCTACAACACCGGGCAGTATCTCAAGTCGATCTCCGGCATGGACGCGTTCACGCTCCAGCCCGGCGGCGGCTCGCACGCGGTGTTCACCAACGCCTGCGTCATGCGCGCCTACTTCGAGGCCAGGGGCGAGCTCGACCAGCGCAACGAGATGATCACGACGATCTTCTCGCACCCTTGCGACGCCGCCACGCCGATGGTCGCGGGCTTCAAGGTCATCACCGTCATGCCCGACGAGAACGGCTATCCGGACCTCGAGGCCTTCAAGGCCGCCGTGTCCGAGAAGACCGTGGGCTGCATGATCACCAACCCCGAGGACACCGGCATCTACAACCCGCAGATCGACAAGTACGTCGAGATCCTGCACGCCGCCGGCGCCCTCGCCTTCACCGACCAGGCCAACGCCAACGGCATCCTTGGCTACGCGCGGGCCCGCGACGCCGGATTCGACGCTTGCCACTTCAACCTGCACAAGACCTTCTCGAGCCCGCACGGCTGTGAGGGCCCGGCCACCGGCGCCTACATGTGCACCGAAGAGCTCGCCAAGTACCTGCCGGTGCCGATCGTCACCAAGGTCGGCGACATGTACCACCTCGACTACGACCGGCCCGAGAGCATCGGCCGTGTGCGCGGCTTCCTCGGCAACTGGATGGGCGTCATCCGCGCCTACGCCTGGATCCGCAACATGGGTCCCGACGGCCTCAAGGAGGTCGCCGAGATCAGCGTGCTCAACAACAACTACCTCGACAACCTGCTGATGGCCGTCAAGGGCGTGAGCCGGCCCTACGCCGAGGGTCACCGCCGCCTCGACCAGGTGCGCTACAGCCTGGAGAAGCTGAAGGAGGACACCGGCGTCGGCACCGAGGCCATCCGCGACCGTATGGTCGACTTCGGTATCCAGAGCATGTGGATGAGCCATCACCCCTGGGTGGTTCCAGAGCCCTTCACGCCGGAGCCCTGCGAGACCTACAGCAAGGCCGACCTCGACGAGTGGGCGGCCGTCATCAAGAAGGCTGTGGACGAGGCCTACGCCGATCCGCAGTTCGTGCTCGACTCACCGCACGAGCAGCCGATCGACCAGATGCGGCGCCTCGAGGCCCTGGAGGATCCGGACCAGTGGGCCTTCACGTGGCGCAAGTACAAGAAGAAGTTCCTCAAGTAGAGTCGATCCGCTGGGCGGCGGGGTGAGGCCCCGATGGGCGCCTCGCCCCGCCGCTCGGGTATCATTGCACCGCGGCCGCGCTCTTCGGCGGGCCGCCTCCCGCAGGCGACGAAAGGTCAGACAGTGGCCCAGCCCACCAGAGCCGGTCTCACGGTGCCGCACGCCTTGGGGCTTTTCGTCATCCTCGCGACTGCGGCCGCCCTGGTGGCCATCCTCATCAGTCGGGTCGCGCACGGCCTCGGCAGCCTGGAGGCGGCCGCGACCGCGTTCTCGCTGGCGGTCGGTACCGTGGCCTGTTTCGCGATGCTGGTGGACGCGGTCGACTCGTGGGTGAGGGGCGGCACGATGACTCCACACGGCCGGCGGATGAACCGCTCGCTCGTCTCCGTCGCCCTCTTCGCCGCCGTGGCGACCGCAGTTCTCGGAGGATCACTCCAGCTGATGCTCATCCTTGGTCCGGCGCTCGTGGTCTACTTGCTGATCGCGCGCCAGTCTCTGTTTCCCGCGCGCGCTCCGCGTGGCGATGGGTCGCCGGCGGGGCCCACGACGGCCAACAGGGGCGTCCCCGCCTCACGGCAGAAGCGCGGCGGCAAGAAACGTCGCTGAGGGTCCGCGGATCCCGTCGAGGAGCGCTGACGGCGTGAAGAAGCTCGGGCTCATCGTCAATCCGGTCGCCGGCGTCGGCGGTCGCGTCGGGCTCAAGGGGAGCGACGGGGCCGAGATCCTGAGGAAGGCGCTCGAGCTCGGCGCCGCACGCGACGCACCGAGGCGCGCGCGGCTCGCGCTCGAGCGCCTCGTGCGGCTCAAGGGCGAGATCGAGGTCCTCGCCTGGCCCGGCGAGATGGGCGAGGACGAGGCACGCGCCGTGGGCCTCGAGCCGACGGTGCTCGGCTCCTTCGCCGGCCGCCGCAGCTACGTGGCCTGCGAGCTCGAGCGAGAGGGCGGCGTCCCGGTGCACATCTCCTGCGAGGACTTCATCCTCACCACGCCGGCGGACACCGAGCAGGCCGCCCGCGGCTTGGCCGCCGCCGGCGCCGACCTCATCCTCTTCGCCGGCGGCGACGGCACGGCGCGCGACATCTGCGCCGCGATCGGCGACGCCGTGCCGGTGCTCGGTGTCCCGGCCGGCGTCAAGATCCACTCGGCCGTCTACGCCACCACGCCGGCCGCCGCCGGCGACGTGGCGGCGCTCTTCCTGCACGACAAGCCGGCGGCGGTGAAGCTGCGTGAGGGCGAGGTCATGGACATCGACGAGGCGGCGTTCCGCGAGGACCGCGTCTCCGCCCGCCTGTACGGCTACATGACCGTGCCGTACGCACGGGGGCTCACGCAGAGCGCCAAGGCCGGCGGGGTCGCGGGCGAGGAGCGGGCGCTCAACGATGTCGCCACCGAAGTCATCGCCGGCATGGAGCCGGGCGTCCTCTACATCCTCGGGCCCGGCACCACGACGCGCACGGTCATGACGCGCCTCGGCCTCTCCAAGACGCTGCTCGGGGTCGACGTGGTCCTCGACGGCGCGCTTGCCGCCAGGGATGTCACGGAGAGTGGATTGCTGCACCTGCTCGACGAGCACGCCGAGGCGCGCATCGTCGTCACCGTCATCGGCGGCCAGGGGCACGTGTTCGGACGCGGCAACCAGCAGATCGGCCCCGCCGTCATCCGCGCCGTCGGCCGCGGCGGCGTGATCGTCATCGCTACGCAGACCAAGCTCCTCTCGCTGGAGGGCAGGCCGCTGCTCGTGGACACCGGCGATCCCGCTCTCGACGCCGAACTCTGCGGCTACGTCAAGGTCGTCACCGGGCTCGGCGAGCGCACAATGTACAGAGTCGGGGTCTGAGGCGCGGCCTAGACGCACGTCCCATCCGCAGTAGACGCGCGTACCATCGTGTCGGCGCGGCAGAGGGTCGACCTCTGTGGTAGCGAAGTCTTGGCCCTGGAGGCGACGGCGATGGTCAACGAATACGAACGCTTGCTGATGGAGGACGACCCGCAGCCGCGCGACGAGGTCGAGAGGGAGTACTGGCTCGAACCGCACCTCCCGTACGCTCTTCGCCAGCGTGTGGAGACCGTCTTCGACGTACTGGCCCACCTGCCGCTCAGGCAGCCACTTGCAGTGGTGTCGGACGCGGGCAAGACGATCGCCGCCAACCGCGCCCTGGCCGAGCTCCTTGGCGGCAGCGGGGCCGACTACGTGGGGCGCCCATGGATGCAGGTCATGCCGGGCTGGGCTGAGCGCGTCCCGGGCTTCCGCCGCGAAGGAGAGCAGGTCTTCGAGGAACACCTGCGCGGCGCCGACGGCGAACAGCATTGGGTGCGCGTGTCGCTCGGGCCGGTCGCGGAGCGCGGCGAAGAGCGGGCGATGGCCTACCTCCTGTTCGTCAACAAGCCTGACGTCGACACGATCGACCATGACGAGGTGCGTCGTCTGCGCAAGAGCCTGCAGCTGCTGGCCGACACCCAGACCGACTACGTGGTCGAGGTCGACCGCGCCGGCGTGATGACCTTCGTAAGCCCCTCGTTCTGCCGCGCCGTCGGTGCCCAGGAGCGCGAGCTGGTCGGGCACGAGTTCCTCACGCGCGTGTGCGAGGACGACCGCGTGGCCGCCACGGTGGCGCTCGAAGAGGCAGGCAAGCCGCCGTTCATCGGCAAGATGCAGGCGCGGCTGGCGGCGGATCCGCGCGCCGGCCTGGACTGGCAGATCGATGCTGTCATCGGCGAAGGGATCGTCGGCCTCGACCTCGTCGGTCGCGTCGCCGGTGACCGGCGGCCGGCGCCAGCGCCGGAGCTCGCCGTCTCCTCTTCTGCCGCCGCGGCCGCCTCCGCCGCGGTGACGAGCGAAGACCCTCGCCTCACCGCGATCCGCGAGCGGCTCGCGGCGCTCGACCCAGCCGATCAGCAGAGCTTCATGGCGCTCGCGCGCGCCGTCGCGGACGCGGCCGGCGCCGAGTGCATGCTCTACAACGTGCAGCGCGGCGACGCGATCGAGCCGGCGGTGGGCTGGCGCTTGCCGCCGACGGCCTGAAGCGTCACCAGCCCCTTCGCGCCTGACGCGTCGCTCGCCCCTTCGCGCCTGCCGCGGCGCACCTGCTGCAGCGCGTCCGCCGATTCTCGTCAATCCTCCACCGGTGAGAACTTGACAGTGGAAATCGGCGGAAAATCTTATACAATATGCCTCACCGGAGTCCGTGGAGGGATTCGTTCATCCTGCGCGGCCCCTGCAGACGGGGCGCCTGCCGTTTAGCAGGCGCACACACACGCGTCAAGGAGATAGAACATCATGAAGGCTCTCGTTGTCGGCACCGGTGGTGTGGGCCAGTCGATCGCCTCGATCGCCAAGCGCCGCGACCCCAAGGGTGAGTGGCTCGAGCAGATGATCATGGCTGACTACGACGGCAAGCGCGCCGCCGCGTTCGTGGCTACGCTGGACGACCCGCGCTTCGTGGCCGAGCAGGTCGACGCCGGCGACGTCGACGCGGTCGCCGCCCTCGTCAAGAAGTACGACGCCGATATCCTCATGAACCTGTGCGCGCCGAACTTCAACCCGCCGCTGCTTCAGGCCGCGCTCAAGGCGAAGGTGCACTACCTCGACACCGCCATGACGCTGAGCGAGCCGCACCCGACCGACCCGATGCACAAGTGCGGCAAGAAGCTCGGCGACGACGAGTACGCGCTCAGCCCCGAGTTCGAGAAGATCGGCAAGTACGCGCTCGCCGGCTTCGGCGTCGAGCCCGGCATGGCCGACTTCTTCGCCCGCTACGCCGCCGACCACCTCTTCGACGAGGTCGACGAGATCGGCATCCGCGACGGCAGCAACCTCGACATCCCCGGCGCCAAGGGCATCAGCTTCGGCTTCAGCGTCTGGACGACGATCGAGGAGTGCAACAACCCGGCCATCGTGTACGAGAACGGCGAAGTGCACACCATCGAGCCGTTCGCCGAGCTGGAGGACTTCTGGCTGCCGGAGGGCATCGGCGAGGTCGAGGTCGGCCACGTCGAGCACGAAGAGGTCGTTCAGATCGCGCGTAACGCCGACCGCCTCAAGGGCGTCAAGAAGGCGACCTTCAAGTACGCCCTCGGCGACGAGTTCATGCAGGCGATGGAGATCTTCCGCTCGATCAACATCGACAAGGCCGAGAAGATCAAGGTCGGCGACGTCATGGTCGCGCCGCGCGACGTCATCGCCGCCGCCGCCCCAGACCCGAACGAGGTCGGCAAACAGTACATCGGCAAGACGGCCGCCGGCACCTACGTGAAGGGCAAGAAGGACGGCCTGCAGCGTGAGGTCTACCTCTACCAGGTCGCCGACAACAAGGAGTGCCTCGAGCAGGTCGGCGTCCAGGTCGTCACCGCCCAGACGGGCTTCACACCGGTCATCACCATCGAACTGCTGGCCACGGGCAGCCTCGGCAGCAAGCCGGGCGATCCCAAGAGCGGCGTGCACAATCCCGAGGCCTTCAACGCCGACGACTACGTGGCCCTCATGCCGGCGGTCGGGTTCCCCGGTGGCTTCCTCGAGATGGAGTCCGAGTACAAGCTCGCCCAGGACCGCCAGACGCTGCTGGACCTGGCGAAGTAGCGCCCGTGTCGCGCGGCGCCCTCGCGGGCCGTGCGCGAGTCAGCCAGACGACGACGGCCGCCCCTCGGGCGGCCGTCGTCGTTGTCCGGCCGGTCTCGGCCGACCGCGGCAGGCCGCCGCCCTGCGGCCTCGAGCGATCACGGGTGACCGCGTTCGCCGGCCGTGACAAGATGGCGATGCGCGGAGCGGCTTCCGGTCCGGTGACCGGCGCGGTCTTCAAAACCGTCTGCGGGGCGATGATCTCGTCCTGGGTGGGTTCGACTCCCATGTCGCTCCGCCACGACTCGAGCTCTCCGGCCTGTGCGTCGCCAGCAGACCGCACAATGCAGACGGGGCCGGCGGATCGCCGGCCCCGTCTGCGTATTTCACGCGTGCCGTGAGGGTGTCACTTCACGGTCAGCTTCTTGAAGGAAACGTTGGTGCTGTGGTTGCCGGCGGCGTCGACGGCGGTCACATAGAACTTGTACTTGCCCTTCTTGAGCTTCGCCTTGAAGGTGGCCTTCTGAGGGGTGTTCACAGGCTTGGCGGTCAGCACGAGTGTCTTGACGACCTTGCCCCTGGCGTTCTTGATCGTGATCGTGGCGCTCGCGGTGCCAAGGTTGGGCGCCGGATCGTTGACCTTGTACTTCAGCGTCGCGGTCTTGCCTTTCTTGACGCTGGCGGCGGCCTGCGCGAGCGCCGTCGGCGGCACGGTGTCCGCCGTAGCGCCGTTGCCCCCACCGCTGCTCTGGACGGTGATCTGGTAGGTCGTCGGGGCGGCCTGGCCGTTGGAGATGCTCGTTGTGCTGCGAACGCCCCACGCGGTGTAGGTGTAGGTGCCGGCCGTGGCCGGCGCCGTCATGTTCACCACGACCGGGTTGCCCGACTGCGGGCCCGCGTCGGCCTGCGCCGTGCCTCCGGCGTTGTCGATGCGGGCGCCGTACTGGCCGCTGTTCGTGAACGGGATGGTCACGCTCACGGTGTACTTCTCGCCGGCGCTCAGCGTCGGCTTGCTGGGCAGGGCGGAGACGGCGCCGACCGGCGTGGCGCTGTGACAACTGGAGCAAGCGCCGTTGTAGGTCGGCAGCGCCTCAGCCGGCTTGGTCGCTACAGCGCCAAAGACGGCGGCGGCTGCGACGACTGCTGCGATGACTCCCGTGATGACTGCGATGCGTTTCCTCAAACCGGACCTCTCCTCGATCGGTGACGGACAACGTGCATTTGTGCGCCAAAACACACGGTACCGGCACGGTAGAGTCAGGGCACCGGAGGGTCAACCGACTTGGGACAAGGGGGGGCAAGCGATTGTGAAGTCGGCCGGGCCAGTGTTGAGAATCGTGAGAAAGCAGGCCGAACGCAGTAGCATCTCGCATGTGGAAGACGGGAGGACACCTGGCCGACGGCGTCGCCTCGCGGGGTGTGCGGGCGTCCTTCTCATCGCCCTGGCCGGGCTGGTCGCGCTGCCGGTCCCGGCACACGCCGAGATCGACCCGGCGCTCGTGACCACGGCACTGTCGACCGTCACCGTGCATCATGGCCAGCGCGCCACCTTCACGTTCCGGGTGGACGAGCCCGCCGGAGGGCCGCTGGTCGCGGAACTGGTCGTCGTGGGCTCCGGCGGCGACGTCGTCCGTTCGCTCGCCGCCGGGCTGCAGGTCACGGCCGGTCAGACCCAGACCTGGCGAGGCCGGATCAGCCTGCCCCGCGGACGGTACAGCTACCTGGTGCACGCCACCGACGCCGCCGGCCGGACCGAGGCGCAGGCCACGCCGGCCGCGCTGGTCGTCCTCGCCGAGCGGCCGCGGCTGGTGCCCACGCCGCGCGCCGTCAGGCGCGCCCTTACGTGGGCGCGAGCGCGGGCAGGCGATGTCGCTGTGGCCGTGGTCGACAGCCGCGGCACACTGCACGGCTACCGGGCGACGCGCCGCTTCTACAGCGCCAGCATGGTCAAGGCGATGCTTCTCGTCTCGTACCTGCGCGGCCACCGCCGCGTCTCCCCGGCTATGAGAGGCGTCCTCGCGCGGATGATCGAACACTCCGACAACGCCGCTGCCGACCTGGTCTACGGGATCGTCGGGCGCCGCGGCCTCGTCACCTTGGCGCGCGTCTCCCATATGCGGCGTTTCGAGCCGAACGGCGGCTGGATCACGACGCTGGTCAGCGCCGGGGACTTGGCGCGCTTCTTCCGCGACATGCACGACTACATCCCGGCGCGTCACGCGCGCTTTGCCGATCGTCTGCTGTCGGGGATCATCCCTGCGGAGAGCTGGGGGGTGCCCGCCGCCGCGCGCCCGCTGCACTACAGGGTCTACTTCAAGGGTGGCTGGCTCGGCGCATGGGTCCTCGCCAGCCAGGCCGCGCGCTTGCGGCGCAGGTCGGTCCGGCTCGGGCTCGCGGTCTTCACGGACCGCAATCCCGACCCGGAGTACGGCAAGGAGACGATACGCGGCGTGACGGCACGCCTCCTGCGGCCGTGAGCCCCAAGCCGGCGCGGACGATGTACGAGACCGCGGGGCGGCGTCGCCAGCGCCGCCGCCGGGCGCTCTGGGCAGCGTTCGCCGCCGTGATGGCCGTCATCGCCGCGGTCGCGGCCATCGTCGTGATCACGCACGGCGCCGGGCTGGGCGGAGCCGCCGCCGCCCCGGCGGCGTCTTCCGCAAGCGGGCCGGGATCGTCCGCCAGCCCTGCCGCCGCCACCCCGGCGTCGAGGCTCGCCACCGTGAGTCCTGTGGCTGCCGGCATGGTCCGGGTGCGCAGCGGCGAGAAGGTGAGTCTCGGCTACCGCATCTCCGGCGTCCCGTCGGCCGGCTCCACGCTGACCCTCGAGGTGCGTGATGCCACGGGCGATGTCGTCCTCGAGCGGTCGCTGCCGACGACGAAAGTCGTCGAGGGGGCCGGCGCGGCGACGCTGCGCGTCGCTCTGCCGGCAGGCGCCTACACGTACGTGCTTCGGCTGGCCGGGCCGAGTGGGAGGCCGGAGGGCGCCGCGGAGACCGCGGCGCTGACGGTGCTTGCCCCACTCAGGCCCGGCTTCCCCGGCGCGAAAGCGACGTCGGCCGCACTCGGCTGGGCCCGCGGCCGCGCCGGCCGGGTGGCCGTGGCCGTGGTCGACACCAACGGCGGCCTCTCGGGCTTCCACGAGCACGAGACGTTCCAGGCCGCGAGCCTGGCCAAGGCGATCCTCCTCGTTGCGTACCTGCGTAGGCACCCGGCGGCCGACCCGTCGCTCGACGCCGTGGTCGTGAAGATGATCGAGGAGTCGGACAACGCCAGCGCCTACCAGATCTTCGGCGACGTCGGCGCTGGGGGGATGGGCAAGGTCGCGAGGCTCGCGCGGATGGAGGACTACGTGCAGGGCTCCAGCTGGCTGGACACGCGCGTCTCGGCAGCCGACGAGGCGCGCTTCTTCTACCATCTGCAGGAGTACGTCCCCTCCGGCCGCCGCGCCTTCGCGCGCCAGGTCCTCTCGGGGATCATCCCCATCCAGCGCTGGGGCATCCCCGCTGCGGCCGGGCCGGCCGGCTGGAAGACCTACTTCAAGGGCGGCTGGCTGGGTGAGGACAACCGCCTGATGCTGCAGGCGGCGTGGCTCGACAGGGGCAAACGCCACTGGGCGCTGGCGGTGATGAGCGACCAGGACCCGACGCGCTCCTACGGTTGGGACACCGAGAAGGGCGTCACGGGTCTCCTGCTCGGACGCCAGCCGACGGCCGGGTATCTCGGGCTCGTTCTCGAGTACTGACCGGCAGCTCGCGGTGCCGCGGCCGTGGCCCGCGCGCTACGCGTCGGGGTAGTCGATCGCCTCGATCGTGAGCTCGCGATCTCCGGCTGGGCGATGCCAGTGCACTGCGGCGCCCACCCGCGCGTCGAGCAAGGCCTCGGCCAGCGGCGAGACATAGCTGATCAGGCCGTTGACGGGGTCAGCCTCATCTTCGCCCACGATGCGGAAGATGCGGGTCGCGCCGCCGTCTTCCCTCACGGTCACGGCGGCGCCGAACTTGACCATGCGCCGCGGCTGGCGGCTCATGTCGACCGGGATCGCCGACTCGAGGCGCAGCGTGAAGTAGCGCAGGTCGCGGTCGACGAAGTCGAGCTGCTCCTGCGCGAGCACGTCGTCTTCGGCCCGCTCGCGCAGGTCGAGCCGGCGCTGCTCCAGCTCGCCGACCTTGTCCTCCAGCTGCCGGAGCCCGGAGGGCGTGACGTAGTTGGGGTTGTCGCTGACCTGGCGTTCCGGCAGGTCCTCCTCGGGCACGCCACCGTCGGGCTCCTTCACGAATGCTCTGCTCATCTCGTCACGTCCCCGTCCGGTACTGAGGTCTCTTCCCCTTTTTCGATAGTACCCGGTTTAGTCCCCCCGCAGGCGATGGGTAGGCTGGGGGCGACCGGGAGGCTGAGAGAGGCTGGGACGATGCTGGACAGCAAGGTGCAGGAAGCGTTGAACGCGCAGATCAACTGGGAGTTCTACTCAGGGTACCTCTACCTGTCGATGGCGGCGCAGTTCTCCGCGTCGGGCATGCCGGGCGGCCAGAACTGGATGACGGTGCAGTATCAGGAGGAGTTGTCTCACGCGCAGAAGATGTTCGACTACGTCACGCAGCGCGGAGGGCGTGTGAAGCTGGAGGCGATCGCCAAGCCCGCCGGCGAGTGGCCCGACGGCCTCTCCATGTTCAGGGAAGCCCTCGCACACGAGGAAGGCGTCACGCAGCGCATCTTCGAGCTCGCCTCGCTGGCGCTCGACCTCAAGGATCACGCCACATACAACTTCCTGCAGTGGTTCATCGCGGAGCAGGTGGAGGAAGAGGAGACCGCCAACGACATGGTCCAGAAGTTCTCGATGGCCGGGGAACACCCCGCCGGGCTGTACGAGCTGGACAAGGAGCTGGCGGCGCGCGTGTTCACGCCGCCGGCGCCGGCTCCCTGAGCCCATGACCGCACGCGCGGAGTCCGCTCACTGAGTCGACGACGCGCCCGATGGGCCGCCGACCGCTTCGGTTTCGGCTACGTGACATCGCGGCTCATCGAGACGACGACCGCCGCGACGCTCACGATGGCGATGTAGACGACGCTCACGAGGAACGCCTCCGGACGTGTGAGGCCGGTCTGCACCGCCGCGTTGCCGGCGTCGGCGGTGATCGATGAGCTCGTGACCTGGCCGAACACGTTGAACGGCAGCCAGGTCCCCACGCCCGGCTTGAAAGCGACGATCAGAGGTTCGACCAGGAGCGCCCAGATGAGCGCGCCCGCCACGGTGACGACCTGGGCGCGCAGGAACGCACCGAGGGCGACCCCGAAGCAGGTGACGAGCCCGGCGACGCCGATCTGCCGGGCGTAGTCGGCCAGCGCGGCACCGTCCGGCATCTGATAGCCGACGCCCCGCACCGGCAGCCCCACCACGCCGACGAACTGCGCCACCAGCAACGCCGCGAGCATCGCCAGCGCCCCGGTCAAGCCGTACACGACAAGCTTGGCGACCATCACTCGCGCACGCCGGGGGGTAGCGAGGTAGGTGTACGTGATCGTCCCGTGTCGGTATTCGTTGGTCATGCCCAGGATCCCGAAGACGAGGACGATGTACGTGACCAGCGAGGCGCCGGCGGCGAGCTCCCCGCCGTTGAGCAGATGCTCCGGCAGGAACGCGACCAGCAGGACCGTGGTCACGATGCTCACCAGCAGCACGGCGATGCCGAGCCCGACCGAGGTGCGCGTGCTGCGCAGCTTGAGGAACTCGGCTCCCAGGAGGGCGATCACAGCTCCCTCCGCGTGCCGGCGATCTCGAGGAAGAGGTCCTCGAGGCTCGGCACCTCCGTGAACAGCTCGTGCAGGACGACGCCGTTGACGTGTGCCACGTCGCCGACCTCGGCGCTCGAGGGGCCGCGGATCGCGAGCGCAGTCTCGAGCCGGTTGACGGCCGCGCCGCGCGCGACGAGCAGTGCCTCCAGCTTCTCCGCCTGCGGGCTGCGCGCGCGGACCACCGGGCTCGCCGTTCGCGTGAGCTCGGCGATCGGTCCCTGGGCCAGCAGCTTGCCCTGGCTGATGATGAGCACGTCGTCGACCGTCTGCTCCACCTCGGCCAGCACATGGCTCGAGACGAGGATGGTGCGGCCCTCGGCGGCACGGGCGCGCAAGAAGGTCCGCAGCCAGCGGATGCCCTCCGGGTCGAGGCCGTTGGCGGGCTCGTCGAGCAGGAGCACCTCGGGGTCACCGAGCAGCGCACAGGCGAGCGCGAGGCGCTGCTTCATGCCGGTCGAGTATCCCTTGACCGTGCGGCGGGCCGCGCCCTCCAGCTCCACCATGGCGAGCGCCTCTTCAACACGCGCGGAGGGGAGACCGGCGCCGGCGGCGACCACCCGCAGGGCGTTTCGTCCGGAGCGCCCAGGGTGAAACCCGGAGGCGTCCAGCAGGGCACCGACGCGCGTTGCGGGTCGAGGCAGGTCACGGTAGCGCTGCCCGAGGACCCGGACGCTGCCGGCCGAGGGTCTCACCAGGTCGAGGATCATGCGTAGCGTGGTCGTCTTGCCGGCGCCGTTGGGGCCCAGGAACCCGGTGACCGCGCCGGCGCGGATCGAGAACGTCACGTCGTCGACGGCAAGGATCTTCTTGCCGAAACGCTTGCTGAGATGCGCGGCCTCGATGACGGCCATGACCCCTCCTGTCGCGTGCTGCAGGCGAGTCTACAGGAGAGGCAGTGGTGAGGGCGTCCTAGAGCTCCCGTCCGTAGAGCTCCCAGCTGCCGCCGCGATCGAAGGCGGCGGGGCTGCTGCTGCAGCCCCGCCGCCTGTCGTGCGCTCCGTGCCTTCTTGGCGCCGCAGCGCTAGGCGGTCTCGCTCCTGTTGCGGTTGCGGCGCAGTAGTAGCACCGCTGCCACCACGATCACGACCGCGACGACGATCACCACGATGATGAGCGTCGTGTTGCTCGAGCTCGTCGCCGTCGCGGCGGTCTTCAACCCGACGAGACGGTATGTGTCGATGTTGTTGTAGCTGTAGAGCACGGCGCCCTTCTGGGCCGTGGTGGAGTCGCCGGGCACGTGGACCCAGCCCTGCCACTTGTCGGTGTTGTAGGCCTCGAGCTGGTACGGGTAGGTGAGGATCGCGTAGCCCGCACCCTGGTAGAAGAGCTGCTGCATCTGTTGCGCAAGGGGGATGCGCTTGGCGTCGTCGATGGTCTGCGACTGCTGCGTGTTGAGCTTGGTGTACGCGGGGTCCGTCCACAGGCAGTCGTTCCAGCCGTAGCCGGTGCTCTGCGCCGGCGTGTAGATGCTCAGCATGAACTGCGGGTCGACGTCCTGGGTCCAGTACCAGATGAACATGTCCCAGTCCGGCGCGTAGTTGTTGCCGTCGAAGTTGTACTGGGCGTCGGTGAGCGCGCCGGGGTCGATGACCGTGTAGGTGACCTTGACGCCGATGTCCTTGAGCCAGCTCACGATGAGCTTGCCGGCGGTCTGGTTGTCGGGAGCGTCGGTGGTCGCGTAGAAGCGCAGATTCAGCTGCTTGCCCTGCGGGGTCTCGCGGTAGCCGTCGCCGTCGATGTCCTTGTAGCCCGCGGCGTCGAGCATCGCGTTCGCCTTGTTGGGGTCGTAGGAGTAGGCCTGGTCGGCCGGCGGCTCCCAGTGGAACTTGGAGTACGGGACGATCAGCGAGGAGCCCACGGTGGCGTAGTTCTGCTCGGCGATCGCCACGACCTTCTGCCGGTCGATCGCCCAGTTGACAGCCTGGCGGAAGCGCACGTCGCGCAGCACCGGGTTGCCCTTCGAGTACTTGCTGGTGGAGCAGTTCATGGCGAGCTCCGTGAAGCGCCACGACGTGCCTTCGTTGGTCGTGATGCCCGGCGTCGTGCCGAGCTGTTTGAACTGCGCCATCGGCACGTCGATGGCTCCGTCGAGCGTGCCGAGCTTGAGGTCGCTGGCCATGGTGTCGGGGTTCGTGTAGAGCTGGAATACGACCTGGTCGACCTTGGGCGCGCCGGCCCAGTAGTTCTTGTTGGCGACGAGGCGCACGAACTTGCCCTTCTGCCACTCGACCACCTGGAACGGGCCGTCGCCGATGATCGGCGGCGAGTTCTGGTAGGTCGTGGTCGCCGCCTTGCCGCTGACCTTGCTCCAGATGTGCTCGGGAAGGATCGGCACGACCATCTTGAGCATGTTGGCCTTGGGCGCGGCGGTCGTGATCAGCACCGTGGTGTCGCTGACGGCCTTGGCGCTGACGATGCCGTCGGTGTACGCGGAGAGGTTCAGCAGCTGGTTCTTGTTGATGTAGTTGAACGTGAACGCCACGTCCTTGGCGGTGACCGGCTGGCCGTCCTGCCACTTCTCGCCGCTGCGGATGGTGAACGTCCAGGTCTTGCCGTCGGGGGAGACGGTCCACTTGGTGGCGAGCTCCGGCCGCGGCTCCAGCGTCTTGGCGTCGAAGCCGATGAGGAAGTCGTAGTTCATGTGCCAGAGCATGTAGTCGGTGCCCTGGATCCCGATGAACGGGTTGAGGTTGTCCGGCTCCTGGAGCCAGCCGATGTGCAAGGTCGTCGTCGCTGCGGGTGACGGGCTGGTTGACGCGAGCGCGGCGCCGCACAGCGTGAGCGCGAGCACGGCGACGAGGGCCGCGGTGAGCAGCGCCATCTTGCCGAGCGCTCCTCCTTGCCGACTGCGGTGGATCATCCTGGCTCCTTTCGAGGCTGACGATCGGGCGTCATATTGCTGGCTTGCCTGCGTCTGCATGGTCATGAGTCCGCCGCGGTCGCGGCGAGGCGGTCGAGGAGAGCGCTGCTGGCGGCATCGAGTACGAAGGCCGGCTCCGCGGCGAGCACTTCGGCCAGCCGCGCGCGCACGCGTTCGAGGAGCGTGCGACCGTCGTGGGCGAGCCAGCGATCGTAGGTGTTCTGGTCGAGGAGCGACGGCTGCCAGAAACTCCGGTGGTGCGTGCGCGTCATCCTGGTGCCGAGATGGTTGCCTCCGGGCCCGGCGGCCTCGATCTCGGCCTGCGCCAGCGCTTCGTCGTCCACCGGCACCGGCTCGAGCAGCGCGCGCGCGTAGCCGGCCATCTCGTCGCCGAGCACGAGGCCCTCGAGGGCGCTCTGAAGGCCCGACTCCAGGTAGCCGACATCGTGGAGGAGCGTCGCCCGGGAGAGCGCCCCGAGCACCGCGGAGACGCCGAGTTCGAGCGACCATTGCTCGTCGAGGAGCTTGCTGTCGGAGTGACCGCCGTAGGACCAGCTCGGCAGGCCGTAGCTCTTGACGAGGTCGAGGTGAGCCTGGTTGGCGAGGAAGACGCCGGGCGAGTTGTAGACGTCGACGCAGCTGCGCATGTTCATCACGCCGGTGCCGATGCCGAAGACGAACGGCGCGCCCGGGCGCGCCAGCTGGTGCAGCACCAGCGCCGCCAGCACCTCCGCGTTGGCGACCGAGACGCAGGCGGCGAGCGAAGCCGGGCCCTGCGAGCCGGCGGACACCGACGTCGCCATGACGAGCGGCACGCGCAGCTCGGCGCAGACGATCGTCTTGTCGCAGGCCACGTCGTCGAGCATGAGCGGCGGCGACGACATGGTGAGGCAGGCCATGCTCTCCGCCTCGCCGCAGGCTGCAGCCATCTCGCGCATCGTGTGCAGCGAAGCGCCGCCGAACGGGCTCGAGACGACGATCGGCTTGCGGGTGCCGCGGAGCATCGCCGCGAACTGGGCGACGTCGACGCCCGTGTTGGGCACGTCTTCCGGCAGCCCCATCGACATCACGAAGTCGATGTTGGGGAGCGCCTCGGCCACGGACGCCGCGAGTGTGACGTCGGCGTCACGTGCGCGGCGGCGCGCCCCAGTCTGCGGGTCCGAGACGTACAGGCAGTCCGGACCCGAGCCGAAGTAGGTGCGCCCGTCGGTGAGCTCGAGCGGCTCGGTGTCGCCGCCGCGGGGGCGCAGCGTCCAGCTGCGCGGCGCGGCGGCGAGCGCCTGCTCCACGAGCTCGGCCGGGATGCGCACCCGGCGGCCGTCCACCGTCGCGCCCGCGGCGGCGCAAAGCTCACGGGCGCGTTCGTGTTTCATGTCCACGCCCGTGACGGCGAGCAGGCGCAGTGAGGCGTCGTGCACGCGCCCGCAGGCGGGGTGATCCCAAACGTTCAGGTCGGCTTGATACACAGATGGTCCCTTCGCAAGCGGTCCTCCGCGGAGGAGGAATCGGCCGCCGGCGGGCGCAGGGCCCACCTCCGGCGGTCTAGACGGCGAAGGGACTCAGCAGGGGCCGCGCTCGCAGAAGAGCTTGAACCAGAAGCCCCCGAAGTAGCGGCCGGAATGGGCTCGTGAGAAGAGGTGCTGGGACGCCAGGGCGACGGCGCGGTGCAGGGAGCACCCTGCATGGCGGTGACCTGCGACGTTCTCGAAGAACACGTCCCCCACGGCTTCTGCCCCCTCCGTCCCCACGGTGAGCTGAAACGCCGCATCCCGGGCGGGATGCGGCCTCATTAGACGCCCGCTCCTCGGGGGTGTCAAGGACGGAGGCCGCCGGCGACGCTGCGTCGCCGGCGGCCTCCTCGGGTCTTGTGTCTGCCGGTCAGGTCGGGCGGGGCCGTGCCGGCGCAGGCCGCCCGGCTCGACCGGAGGGTGTCAGTCGGGTCGCTTCAGCCGACGTCCTCGAGACTGCACTCCCCGCCGGGGCCGGCGATCACGAGCAGGGCGTCGCCGGCTTCGATGCGCACGTCCGGGCTGGGCATGATCACTTCGCTGCCGCGCAGCACGGCGGCTGGGTAGCAGCTCTTGGGCAGGCGCAGCTCTCCGAACGTCTTGCCCGCGAGAGTGCCTCCCTCCGTGGCCGTCATCGACGTCACGGTCACGTCGCCCTCGCGCAGGTCGAGCAGCCGCACCAGGTCGGTGAGCGTGGCCTCCTCCTCGATGATGCGGGCGACGATCTGCGCCGAATCGAGCGCCACGTCGACGCCCCAGCTGCGGTTGTAGAGCCAGCGGTTGCGCGGGTTGCGGACGGCGGCGATGACCTTCTTGACCTTGAACTCGCTTTTGGCCAACAGGCAGCCGACGAGGTTGTCCTCGTCGTCGCCGGTAGCCGCCACGAACACGTCGGCCCGATCGACGCCGGCTTGCAGCAGCACTTGCGGCTCGTCGATGTCCCCCAGGATCACGCTGACTTCCTTCCAGCCGCGGAACTCCTCCGTTACGGCTGCGCAGCGCTCCGGGTTCTGCTCGATGATCGTGACGTCGTGCTTGGTGCTTACGTAGCGTGTGACGCGGCGGCCGAGAGTCCCCGCGCCGGCGACGATGACCTTCATGCCTTCCACCCCATCATCTTCTGGAACTTCTCGACGGCCGACTGGTGCACCAGCACGTGCACCTGATCGTCCACCTCGAACTTCGTGCCCGAGACGGGCAGCATCCCGCGGCCCATGCGCACGATGAGCGCTACGCGGATCTCACCGGGCACCCGCAGGTCGTTGATGGTCTTGCCGACGAGATGCGTCGGCACGAATGCAGCCATCATCTCGATCTCGCCGTTGCCGAACGTGATCTCGCGTTCGAGGTTGCCGCTGGTGAGGAACTCGATGATCTTGCCGGCGCTCCACGCCGTGGGCGCGAAGGTCTGGATGCCGTGGCGCCGGTAGATCTCGGCGCGCTGGGGGTCGTAGATACGCGCCACCACGTCCGGCACGCGGAAGACCTCTTTGGCCACGCGGGCCGTGACGGCGTTGGTGTTGTCGCCGGCGCAGGAGGCGACGAGCGCGTCCGCCTCCTTGATCCCGGCCTTCTCGAGCGAGTCGCGGTCGAAGGCGTACCCGACGAGCGTCGACCCGCTGAAGCTGGGCGGCAGCCGGCGGAAGGCGTCGGCGTCCTTGTCTATGACGACCACCTCGTGGCCCTCGCGGGCGAGCGCCGCCGCCGTGTAGGCCCCGACGCGGCCGCACCCGACGATGATCACCTTCATCAGGCTGACTCCCCTCCGTTGGCGGTGGCAGTGGCGGTCGCCGCGGCTCTCCTCGCGTCCTTGCGGCGCAGCAACCATTTTCTCGCTTCTTCGGCGAAGAACAAAACGACGGCGGAGAACACGAGGAAGATCCAGTCGGGCAGCGTGAGCGGACCGGTCTTGAAGATGTTGGCGACGAACGGCACGTAGCTGATCACAAGGATGATGCCGATGCCCACGAGCTCGCCGATCACGAGGAAGCGGTTCGTGAACAGACCGACCTTGAAGAGCGACTCGCGCTCCGTGCGGCAGCCGAAGCCGTTGGCCACCTGGCCGAAGACGATCGCCGCCTGGGTCATGGTGAGGGCCTCGCGGTACACGGCGTAGTGCGGGCTGGCAGGATTCATCCAGCTCGCGTCGCCCCAGGTCCAGCCGTGCGACAGGAGCACGTAGAGGAAGCCCGTCATCGCGAAGAAGGACTGGATGGCACCGATGTAGGCGACGCGCTTGAGCGTGGGCTTGCTCAGGAGACGCTCTGTGCGGGGGCGCGGCGGCAGGTTCATGACACCCGGCTCAGGCTTCTCCGTGCCGAGCGCCAGGCCCGGCAGCACGTCCGAGCCGAGGTCGATGGCCAGCACCTGCAGGGCGCCCAGGGGAACCAGGCCCACTCCGGCGAGGGCGGCGAAGACGAAGGGGAACAGCTCTGCCATGTTGTGCGAGAAGATGTATGTCACCATCTTCTTGACGTTGGCGTAGACGCCGCGGCCCTGCTCGATCGCCTTGATGATGCTGGCGAAGCTGTCATCCAGCAGGATCATGGTGGCGGCCTCGCGCGAGACATCCGTGCCGCTCAAGCCCATGGCGACGCCGATGTCGGCCTTCTTGAGGGCGGGCGCGTCGTTCACGCCGTCACCGGTGACCGCCACGATCAGGCCCATCTCCTTGAGCGCCTTGACGACCTCCATCTTGTGCTCTGGCGCCACTCTCGCGAAGAGTACGTCCTGAGGTTTGGCCAGCTCCGCCTTGAGGTCGTCCTCGCTCATCTTCTCGAGGTCAGTGCCGCTGATGACGCGCACGCTGCGGTCGCCGCGCACGATGCCGATGCGGCGCGCGATCGCCTCCGCGGTGAGGCCGTAGTCGCCGGTGACCATGATGATGCGGATGCCGGCGGTCAGCGCGTGTTCGACGGCCTCGGTCACCTCCGGCCGCGGCGGGTCGATCATGCCGACGAGGCCCAGGAAGGTGAGGTCGGTCTCGACGCTGTCGGGCGTGTAGCTGTTGAGCTCGTTGGGCAGCTCGCGCTCGCAGACAGCGAGCACGCGCAACGCCTGGCGCGACATCTCGTCGTTCTGCTCGACGATACGCTCACGCAGCTCATCGGTCATCGGGACCAGCTCGCCGTCGAGGCGCGCGAAGGTGCAGCGCCCGATCGTCTCGGACGGCGCGCCCTTGACGAACGCCTTCTGCCCGTCTCCCTCGACGTGCACAACACTCATGCGCTTGCGCACGCTCTCGAACGGCAGTTCGTAGATCTTGGGCCGGTCCATGAGCTCCTGGTCGAGGTCGAAGCCCGCCTTCTGCGCGGCGACGAGCAGGCATCCCTCCGTGGGGTCGCCGATCACGCGCCAGCCCTTGTCGTCGGCCGGCGCCAGCACCTTGGAATCGTTGCAGAAAGTCATCGCCCGCATCATCGGCTCGAGCCGCCGCTTGGCCTCGTCCTTCGGCAGCGTCGCGTCATCCAGCACGAAGTCGCCGACGGGCTCGTAGCCGGCGCCGGTGACCTCGTAGTCCTGGCCGCCGACGTACATCGCCTTGACCGTCATCTCGGCCTTCGTCAGCGTGCCCGTCTTGTCGGTGCAGATGACGTTGGTCGACCCGAGCGTCTCGACGGCGGACAGCTTCTTGATCAGGGCCTGCACCTTGGCCATGCGCTGCACGCCGACGGCAAGCGCCACGGACATGGTCGCGGGCAGACCCTCCGGCACCAGCGCGACCATGACGCCCAGGGCGAACAGCAGCGCGGAGACCAGACCGAAGTTGAAGATCAACAGCGCCAGGACGAACAGCAGCACGCCGCAGCCGATCGCGATGAACGACACCGTGCGTGCCATGCGGTCGATCTCGCGCTGAAGCGGTGACTTCTCCTCCGAGACACCGGCCGTGAGCGAGAAGATACGCCCGAACTCCGTGTTGAGGCCGGTGTTGGAGACGACTGCCCGGCCCGTGCCGGCCGCCACGGTCGTGCCCATGAACACCATGTTGGGCATGTTGATGGCGGCGAGCTCTTCCTCGATGATCGGGTCCGATGTCTTACGCACGGCGTCCGACTCGCCGGTGAGGGCGATGTTGATCGTCGACAGCTCATACTGGCGGATCACTCGTGCGTCGGCGCTGATGCTGTCGCCCTCCTCGAGGACGATGACGTCGCCGGGCACCAGGTCGGCCGCGGCGACGATCGTGACCTCGCCGTCGCGCACGGCCTTGGCGTTGGCGGGCACCATCTTCTGCAGTGCCTCAGTCGCCTTCTCGGCCCTGTACTCCTGGAAGAAGCCGATGACGCCGTTGAGGATGACCACGCCGATGATGGCGATCATGACGTTGATCTGATCCTGCCGGTCGCTTCCCTTGGAAAGCATGGCGGCGACGAAGACGAGCAGCGCCGCCGCCTCGAGCATGATCGCGAAAAGGGTCGTGAATTGGTCGAGGAGCTTGAAGATGATCGGCCGCCCCACCTTGGTCGGCAGGGTGTTGTGTCCGTGCTTCTGAAGGCGAGCGAACGCCTCGTCTTCGGCGAGGCCCTTGGGCGACGTGCCCAGCTCTTCGTAGACGTTGTCTTCAGGCAGCGCCCAGATATCCATAGATCCCGTCACCATTGATTCGCCTTGGCGCGCGCACCCGCGCCCAGACACCGCTCGGCACTCTACTCCCGCCTGAGGAAGCTTGCAAAGACGGCGCGCCCGAAATCGGACACGCCGTCACAGGGGCAATTCACAGCGGGGTCTGGCCCGCACGCGTCGTCAGGTCTGGTGCCACCGCCCGCGCGTGCGGTAGTAGTGGCGCTCCATCAGGCAGGCACGACAGAGGCCGATGAGGCTGACCGCCACGACGACGATGCAGACGATCATCACCACGTAGATGGCGTCTACACCGAATCCCGCGATCGTCATGGCGTCTCCCATCCTCGACCAGTGCGTACGCCGACGGAGATCGGCGGCAACCGTGATTCGAAGATAGGCCGTGCGGGGTTAATGGGTCGTGAAGATACGAGTCGTGACCATAAAGAAGCAGTAAAGAAGGGAGTCCGGGCGGCTCGCCTACGGCTCGTCAGGCTTGCGGGATGCCTTCTTCGGATCGGCGACGACCAGCAGGTCCACGTAGTCGCTGTCGCGCATGATCCTGGCGACCAGCGAGCCGCGCACGATCTCGTCCATCCGCGAGCGCTTGGACTGGCCCATGACGATGAACGTGGCTCGCTTGTCCCGGGCGAAGCGCAGGATCTCCTCGGCGACCGAGTCGCCGTCGACCTCTACGACCTCACCGCCGAGGGAGCGCGTGAGATCGAACAGCGCCGCGAGCTCGTGGCGGCCTCCGCTGACGATCTGGCCGGGCGTCTTGACGTGCAGGGTCCAGAACTGCCCCTGGAAGCGTTTGGCCAGCCGGTAGCCCCGGCGTATCAGCTTCTTGGCCTGCTCGCCGGGGCGGATGCACACGATGATGCGGTCTTCCGTGGTCCACGGGTGCTCGGTCTTGTGCTCTTCCACGAGGTACTTCTCGAGGAAGTCGTCCACCTCTTCCGACGTCTTGCGCAGTGCCAGTTCTCGCAAGGCCAGCAGGTTGCCGCGGGTGAAGAAGTTCTGGAGCGCGCCGGGGATCTTGTCGAGGTCGTAGACGACGCCCCGGCGCAGACGGTTGAGCAGGGCGGAAGTGGTGAGGTCGACCAGCACCACTTCCTCGGCGCGGTCCACCACGGAGTCCGGCACGGTCTCGGTGACGCGCACGCCGGTGATCTGGAACACGCTGTCGTTGAGGCTCTCGAGGTGCTGGACGTTGACCGTGGTGAGGACGTCGATCCCGGCGGCGAGGATCTCCTCGACGCTCTGCCAGCGCTTTTTGTGGGCGGTCCCGGGGACGTTGGTGTGTGCGAGCTCGTCGACCAGCGCCAGGGCCGGCTTGCGGGCGATGATGGCGGCGGTGTCCAGTTCCTCGAAGACCCTGCCCCGGTACTCGATGACCTTGAGCGGCACCTGCTCCAGGCCGACCACGAGGTCGCTCGTTTCCTTGCGGTCGTGCGGTTCGACGAAGCCGATGACGACGTCCTCGCCGCGAGCTGCCCGGCGATGGGCTTCGGAGAGCATCGTGTAGGTCTTGCCGACGCCGGGCGCGTAGCCGAGGAACACCTTGAGCCGGCCGCGCTTGCGCAGCGTCTGGAGTGAAAAGACTTCTGGGACGTCGTCCGTGGAGAGATCGTCCGGCAAGTCCGACGCCGCGGGCGGCTCTGCCTGCGGGTCGCGCGCCATCACGGTCCCTTGATCCCCTGGGCCGCGTCGAGTGCCAGGTTCAGCTTGAGGACGTTGACGCGCGGCTCGCCCAGGAACCCGAGCTGACGCCCCGTGGTGTGGCTCGACACGAGCGCCAGCACTCGCGCGAGGCGCATGCCGCGGGCCGCCGCGACGCGCGGCGCCTGCGCGCGGGCGTTGGCCACGGTGATGTCCGGGTCGAGGCCGCTCCCCGAAGTCGTCACCATGTCCACCGGAACGGCGCCGAAGCGCAAGCCCGGGTCCTTGGCGAGTTGCGCGCGGACGTCCGCCTTGACCCGGTCGATCAGCGTGAGGTTGGTCGGTCCGAGGTTGGACCCAGACGAGGCCATCGCGTTGTAGCCGTTGCCGGCGGCGGAAGGCCGCGGCTGGAAGTACTTGGCGGCGGTGAAGCCCTGCGCGATCAGGCTCGACCCGATCACGCGGCCGTTCACCTTGACGAGGCTGCCGTTGGCCGCGCCGGGGAAGACGACCTGGGAGATCCCGGTGATCGCCAGCGGATAGAGCAGGCCGAGCAGGATCGCCGTGAGGATCGTCATACGGATCGCGGTGCCGAGATAGCGTGTCATTGCGCTCTCCCTCCTCAGACCTTGATGTGGAGGGCCACGAGGAGCAGGTCGATGAGCTTGATCCCGATGAACGGGGCGATGATACCGCCGAGTCCGTACACGAGCAGGTTGTAGCGAAGAAGTGCCCCGGCGGGGATCGGGCGGAACTTCACGCCGCGCAGCGCCAGCGGGATCAGCAGCACGATGATGATGGCGTTGAAGATGACCGCCGAGAGGATGGCGCTGTTCGGCGAGTGCAGGCGCATGACGTTGAGGGTGGCCAGCTGCGGGAAGGCCACCATGAACATCGCCGGGATGATGGCGAAGTACTTGGCCACGTCGTTGGCGATGCTGAACGTCGTCAGGGCGCCGCGCGTGATGAGCAGCTGCTTGCCGATCTCCACGATCTCGATGAGCTTGGTGGGGTTGGAGTCGAGATCGACCATGTTGCCGGCTTCCTTGGCGGCCATGGTGCCGGTGTTCATGGCGACGCCGACGTCCGCCTGCGCCAGCGCCGGCGCGTCGTTGGTGCCGTCACCGGTCATGGCCACAAGCTTGCCTTGCCCCTGCTCGTGCTTGATGAGCTCCATCTTCGCCTCTGGCGTGGCCTCGGCGAGGAAGTCGTCGACGCCGGCCTCCTTGGCGATGACCGCCGCAGTGAGCGGGTTGTCGCCGGTGATCATCACAGTACGGATGCCCATGGTGCGCATCTGCTCGAACCGTTCGCGGATGCCACCCTTGACGATGTCCTTGAGGTGGATGACGCCCAGCGCCTGGTCGTTGCGCGCGACGGCGAGCGGCGTGCCGCCCTGGCCGGAGACGTCCTGCATGCTCTTCTCGAGCTCCGGTGGCGCTTGGCCGCCTTGCTGCCGGATCCAAGCCACGACGGCCTCTCCGGCGCCCTTGCGGATCGATTGGCCGTCGACGTCGATGCCGCTCATGCGCGTCTGAGCCGTGAACTCGATGAAGTCCGCGTGCTCCGGGTCGATGTGGCGCCCGCGGATGCCGAAGTCCTTGGCCAGCACGACGATCGAGCGGCCCTCCGGCGTCTCGTCGGCGAGCGAGGCGAGCTGGGCCGCGTCGGCGAGTTCCTCCACGGTGACGCCCGGCATCGGGATGAACTCCGCCGCCTGGCGGTTGCCGAGCGTGATCGTGCCGGTCTTGTCGAGCAGCAGCGTGTCCACGTCGCCGGCGGCCTCGACCGCGCGGCCCGACATCGCCAGCACGTTGTGACGCACGAGACGGTCCATGCCGGCGATGCCGATGGCGGCGAGCAGCCCGCCGATCGTCGTGGGGATGAGGCAGACCAGGAGGGCGATGAGGACCGTCACCGACACTGCGGCGTGGCTGTAGATGCCGAACGGCTCCAGCGTCACGATGACGATCAAGAAGATCAACGTCAGGCCGGCGAGCAGGATGGTGAGCGCGATCTCGTTGGGCGTCTTCTGACGCTCGGCGCCTTCGACCAGCGCGATCATGCGGTCGAGGAACGTCTGGCCGGGGTCGGAGGTGATCAGCACCTTGATCTGGTCGGAGAGCACACGGGTGCCGCCCGTGACGGCGCTGCGGTCGCCGCCGCTCTCCCGGATGACCGGCGCCGATTCCCCGGTGATCGCCGACTCGTCCACAGAGGCGATGCCGTCGATGACGTCGCCGTCGCCGGGGATGGTCTCGCCGGCCGAGACGACCACGACGTCGCCCTTGCGCAGTTCGGCGGCCTTGACCTGCTTGACGACGCCGTCGACCTCGACGTTGGCGAGGGTCTCGGTCTTGGTCTTGCGCAGGGTGTCCGCTTGCGCCTTGCCGCGGCCCTCGGCCATCGCCGTGGCGAAGTTGGCGAACAAGACGGTGAACCAGAGCCAGCCGGTGACCTGCCCCACGAAGGCGACATCGCTGCTCCCCCGAATGAGCCCAGCGATGAAGTAGATGGACGTGATCACGCTGCCCACCTCGACCACGAACATCACGGGGTTGCGCGCCACGTCTCGCGGGTCGAGCTTGGCGAAGGAGCTGCCGATCGCCGGCCAGATGAGCTGGCGCATGGATGCGGCGCTGCGCTTGGCGCCGTGCGGCGCCTGCTGTTCGGTCTGTTCGGTCATCGGGTCACGTTTCTCACGAGAAGAGGTGGCCGGCGTTCATCAGGAACTGCTCCACGATCGGCCCGAGGGCAAGCGCGGGGAAGTAGGTCAGGGCGCCGACGACGAGGATGACGCCGACGACGAGCACGACGAAGATCGGGCCGGTGGTGGGGAAGGTGCCGCTCGACTCGGGCACCGACTTCTTGGCGCCGAGGGAGCTCGCGAGGGCGAGGCAGGGGATGATGAAGAAGAAACGACCCCACATCATGACGAGGCCGCCCGCCGTGGACCAGAACTTGCCGCTCACCGTGATGCCGGCGAAGGCGCTGCCGTTGTTGCCGGTCTGTGAGATCGCGGCGTAGAGGATCTCCGAGAGGCCGTGCGGCCCGTGATTGAGCACGGCGTCCTTGCCGGCCGGCACCACGGCGGCAATCGCCGCCAATCCGAGAGCGGTGATGCAGAAGTACAGGGTCGCGAGGACGGCGAGCTTCATCTCGCGACCCTCGATCTTCTTGCCCAGGTACTCTGGGGTGCGGCCCACCATGAGGCCGGCGATGAACACCGAGAGCACGGCGAAGACGAGCAGACCCATGATGCCGACTCCCACGCCGCCGAAGACCACCTCGCCCAGCGCGATGTTCAGCATGGCCATGCCGCCGGCCAAAGGAGTCAAGCTGTCGTGCATGTTGTTCACGGCGCCCGTCGAGGTGACGGTGGTGGCCGTCGAGAACAACACAGAAGCGCCGATACCGTTTCTGACTTCCTTGCCCTCCTGGTTGCCGCCAGACTGCGTACTGGTGGCGGCCTGAGTCACGCCGGCCCTGGTGAAGTTCGGGTTGCCGTTCTGCTCGCTCACATACATGACGCTGACGCTCATCACCACCAGCACCATGGCCGCGGCGAACAGGGCCCAGCCCTGCCGCTGGTTGCCGGCGAACTTGCCGAACATGTAGGTGAAGCTCACGGGGATGGCGAGCAAGCGCCAGCATCTCCACGAGGTTGGTGAGTGGCGTCGGGTTCTCGAACGGATGGGCGGAGTTGGCGTTGTAGGACCCGCCGCCGTTGGTGCCCAGCTCCTTGATGATCTCCTGCGAGGCGAACGGACCTTGCGCGATCGTCTGCGTCACGCCCTGCACCGTCACCGCGTGAGTGGGGCCGTTGAGGTTCTGCACGACGCCCTGCGAGACGAGGAAGAGGGACCCGACGATGGCGATGGGCAGCAGGATGTAGAGGAAGCTGCGCGTGAAATCGACCCAGAAGTTGCCGAGCTCGCGCGTGGAGTGGCGGGTGAGGCCGCGGATGAAGGCCACCGCCACGGCCATGCCGATCGCGGCCGAGACGAAGTTCTCGCGCGCGAGCGCGAGCATCTGCGTGAGATAGCTCACCGACGTCTCGGGGATGTAGACCTGCCAGTTGGTGTTGGTCGCGAAGCTGACGGCCGTATTGAACGCGACCCACGGGTTCATGTCCGGCACGTGCGCGGGGTTGAGCGGCAAGTGGCCCTGCAGCCGCAGGACCACATACATGAACAGCAGCGCGATGAAGTTGAAGACGATGAACGCCACGGCGTAGCCGGCCACACCCATCTCGCGGCGTTCGTCGATTCCGCATACGCGATAGATGAAGCGTTCGACCGGTCGCAGCACGGGATGCAGGAACGTGCGCTCGCCCTTGTAGACGTGCGCCATGAACGTGCCTAGGGGCTTCGCGATCAGCCCGAGCAGGACCAGGTAGACGACGATCTGCAGGATGTCCCAAGCCACGGTGCCCCTCCAGCCAGGTTCAGAACTTCTCGGGTCGCAGGAGCGCGTACATCAGGTAGATGAACAGCGCCAGCGCCACAAGGCCGAGCACCAGATATGAGACATTCATGAGCTCGGCCCCCTAGAGGCGCGGCGCAACGCGCGCGTACGCGACGGCAAGCGCCCCGAACAGTATGGCCAGCACTATGTAGATGACGTCAGTCACTGTTCTGCGCCACAGTCTCCAGCGGGATTTGTCGGAACGTCAACGTTTGCCGGCCGGAAGGGCCGGACTGCCGGAGCCGGGACGCCAGTGGTCAGACTTCGAGTTGACCGAAGATGAGAGCGTCTCGGCGACACCGGGCCACGCGCTCGCGCGCGCCCGGACTCGGCGGGAGCGCAGCACGTGGCCCTCGAGGATCGTCAAGTAGACGAGGTAGGCCAGACACGTCATCGCCGCCAGAAGCGCGGCCAAGAACACGCCATCTATGAGGATCTCTCCGAACAGCATCTGACGCCTCCTCAAGCACCCGCGTCCACGCGGGCCTTTCGAAAGTACGTGAGGAAGCTACCCGGGACCCCCTAAAGGCCGAGTGAACGGGCACGGCCGCCGCATTAAGAGTTCATCAAGCTCTTCAGGGCGGTTCGCGGCGAGCGCGGAGGACGCGGAGAGTGGTGCTGGAGGGGCAGCGCGGGAGCCGGGAGAGGGCTCAGTCGGCCGGCGTCTCCGGGATGGAGAAGCGGAAGCCGACCCCGGGCTCGGTGACGATGTAGCGCCTGCTGCCGGGGCTCGGCTCGATCTTCTTGCGCAGGTGGCTCACGTGCACGCGCAGGGTCTGGGCGTCCTCGACCCACTCGGGCCCCCAGACCTCCTCGAGGATCATCTTCTGCGTGACCACGAGGTCGGCGTTGCGCGCGAGGAACGCGAGGATGTCGAACTCTGTCGGGGTCAGCGCGACGTCGGCGCCGGCGAGCGTGACGCGGCGGCGGGCGATGTCGATCACGAGGTCGCCCGCTTCGACCACGGGCGGCGGCGAGGTGAGCGCCGCGGCTCGCCGCAGCAAGGCGCGGATGCGGGCCAGGAGCTCGCCGGCGGAGAACGGCTTGGTCAGGTAGTCGTCCGCGCCTTCGTCGAGCGCCTGGATCTTGTCGGCCTCGTTGGAGCGCACCGACAGGATGAGGATCGGCGCCGTCATCCAGGTGCGCAGCTCGCGACACACCTCGATGCCGGAACGGTCGGGCAGCATGAGGTCGAGGACCACGAGGTCGGGCGGGTCGTCGATCGCCTTGAGCAGCGCGTCCTGGGCGGTCGCCGCCAGTTCGAGCACGTAGCCGCGCGACCGCAGGATGGACGTCAGCGCGCGGCGGATCTGTTCCTCGTCGTCGACGACGAGGATGTGTGTCGGGCGTTCGGGGATCGTCATGTCCCCACCTTCGCGACGCCGGGGCCCGCCTCCTCCGTGGGCAGCAGGATAACGAACCGCGCCCCATGCGGACGCACGTCCTCCACGTGGATGGTGCCGCCGTGGGCGCGCACGATCTCGCGCGTGATCGCGAGCCCGAGCCCGGTCCCCGAGGGTGCTTTGGTCCCGGAGCTGCGGCCGCGGTAGAACTTGTCGAACACGGCCTCCCGCTCGTCGGCGGGGATGCCGGGCCCTTCGTCGGACACCCAGATCCGGAGGCCGCGGCCCGTGGTCTCGACGCCGGCGGTGACGGGGCTGCCGGCGCCGGCGTAGAGGAAGGCGTTCTCCAGGAGGTTCTGCATCACACGGGCCCACTGCGCGAAGTCGACGGCGACCGGTGGCAGGCCCTCCGGCAGCTCGATGAGCACGCGGGCACGATCGTGCGCGGGCAGGGTGTCGACGCCAGCGGCGATGATGTCCTCGAGATCGTAAAGCTCGCGGCGTGGCTCCCAGGCGTGGGCCTCGAGCCGCGACAGGTCGAGCAAGGCGCCGATGCTGTTGTTGAGGCGAGTCACGTCGCCGACGATGGCGCGCAGCTCGTCACGCACGCTCTGTTCGTCCCAGTCGACGTCGCTCTCCAGCAGGTTGCTGACCGTCGCGGTCAGCGCCGCAAGCGGTGTCTTGAGCTCGTGCGACACCGACGAGAGCAGGCTCGCCTTCAACTGGTCGGCCTCTCGCGCGGCTTGCGCGCGCGTCGCCGCCGCCTGGAGGTTCTGGCGCTCGAGGAAGACGCCGACCAGGTTCGCGAGCGAGGCCGCCAGGCGTGCGTTCGCGGCGCTGTACTTCACGCCGTCCGCGCGGCCGGCGATCGTCAGCACGCCGGACGCGCCGGAGGGACTCCGCAGCGGGAGGTACATGCCGCCGCTGTCTCCGACCGCCTGGAACGCGGGGGCCAGCGGCGGCTCGCCGTCCGCGTCGGCGCCGGGGAGTCCCAGCGGCTGCTCGTGGCGGAAGACCCACTCCGCGCGCTCGACGACGCCGCTGCTCGGCACCTCGTCCGGCGGCGCCGCGCAATAGCTGTGCAGCCCGTCGCGCTGGGCCACGAACAGGTCGGCCGATCTCGCTTCGAGCAGCGCGACGATCTCGGCGAGCGCGGTCTTGGCCATCGCGTCCGTGGACGTCTGCGACACGAGCTCGGCGCTGAGCCGGTTGAGCGCGGCCGTCTCCTGCTCGCGCGCCACCGCACGCGCCTCGCGTTCTCGCATGCGGCCCGCGAGGATGCCGACGATCACGCCGACGATGAGGAAGGCGCCCAGCGACAGCCAGTCCTTGGGGTCGCGGATGTAGAACGTGTGGTACGGAGGCAGGAAGAAGAAGTTCCACGCCAGGAACGCGAGGATGGCAGCCAGCACCGACGGGCCGGGGCCGGCGACGCTCGCCACCAGCAGGATCACGAGGATGTAGAAGAGCGCCCACTGCCCCTTGGCGAAGTCGCCGCGCCCGGGGAGGAAGAGCAGCGTCGACACCGCGATGGCCACCGTGGCCAGCACGTAGCCGTGCCGGGTCAGACGCTCCGCGGTCTTCCTGATCACGCCGTCACGCGCTCCCCTTCGCCGATGCGGTCCGATTGTAGCAGCGCCCCGGCAGATGCCGACGCCGGGGAGTCCGGAGACGCCGGCGCTGCGAGGTTGCGCCGAGACGCGATGCGATGCAGCATTGGCGCCAGTGGTCGGATTCTGTGAAAAGTGGTGGATGATCGCCCTTCGCGGCGTCGTCGCCCTCGGATTCGGCCTGCTGGTGCTCCTCTGGCCTGGCATCGACGCCAACGTGCTCGCCCTCGCCTTCGGTGGGTTCGCAGTCGTGGACGGCCTGGTGCTGGCCGGTCTGGCCGTCGTCGGCCGGGACGTCCTGGAGAACTGGTGGGTCGTGCTCGCCGAAGGTGGCGCCGGCATCGCGCTCGGTGTGATCGCCCTGTCGTGGCACGACATCGGAGGCTTGAGCCTGCTCGCGCTTCTGGCGGCGTGGGCGGTCGTCACCGGCGTCTTCGAGATCGAGGCCGGCGTGCGACTGCGTCGCCTCGCCACGGGCGAGACGTCGCTGCTCCTCGCCGGCGTGCTCTCCGTGGTCGTCGGCATCGCACTCGTGGCCTTGCCCAAGGACGACCCGGTGGAGATCGCCTGGGCCATCGGGCTCTTCGGCATGGCCTACGGCGCGCTTCTCGTGCTCGTGGCCGAGCGTGTGCGCCGTTTGGCGGTCGCCGCGAGGCTCTCCTCACGGAGGTGAGCGCGTCGCGGGGGCCGCAGGTGCGCCCCATGACGGCCGCGGATATCGCGGCCGTCTCCGAAGTCCTCGCGCTCTCCTTCCCCGACAAGCTTGCCGGGATGTTGCCGGGGCGCCTGGCGGAAGGCGCCCGGCTGCTGGCTCACGCGGCGCTTGCGTCGGGGGATGCCTGGGTCGCCGGTGACGACGTGGACGCCGTCGTCACGTTCCAGGACCGCCGCCGCCCCTGGTACCGGTACGCCGAGTGGCAGCTGGTGCGGCGGCACGTCCCGCTCGCGAGAGCTCCGCGGGTCGCCTTCTTCCTCGGGATGTTCCACGTCGTGGACTTCCCGGCCGATGAGCTGTACCTGGAGACGATGGCCGTGCACCCGCGGGCTCGGGGCCGCGGCGTCGGCGGCGCGCTGCTGCGCTTCGCCGACGGCGAGGCCCGCCGCCGCGGTCGGCGCTCGCTGAGCCTGTACTGCATCGCCTCCAACGCGCGCGCACACGCCCTCTACGAGCGGTCCGGCTACCGGGACGTCCGCCGAGAGGACCTCTGGTGGTCCTCGTGGGTGCTCGGCTTCCGCTATACCGACCAGATGCGCAAGATCCTGCCGGCGAGCTGAGCGATGCCCACCTGAACCCTCCGCGGTGCGCGGCCGTCTCCACCTGCGGTCGGCGGCGTGACGGCAGCGCGCGGGCAGGATGCCAGAGACACACGGGAACGGCTCCGGCGGCTCCGGCCGCCCCGCGATGCTGCCGGCCGCCGCCGGGCGCTCGGCGGCAGCCTCGAGCGCGGAGCGGCTCGGCCGCGGGTCTTCGCCTCAGCCGGTGTGCATGAAGTTGATCACGTCGCCGTCCTGGACGATGTAGTCCTTGCCCTCCGTGCGAAGAAGCGCCTTCTCGCGCGCGGCGTGGAACGAGCCCAGCTCGAAGAGGTCGTCGATGCTCACGACCTGGGCACGCACGAAGCCGTGCTCGATGTCGCTGTGGATGCGGCCGGCCGCCTGTTTGGCGGTCCAGCCGCGCGGCAGCTGCCAGGCGCGCGACTCGCTGCTGCGGAAGTCTCCGGTGAAGAACGTGATGTAGCCGAGGACCGCGTAGGCGGCGCGCAAGAAGACGTCGATCGCGCCGGCGTCGTCGGCGCCGAGCTCGGCGCGGAACTCACCCGCTTCGCCGGGTTCGAGGTCCGCCAGCTCCGCCTCGAGGCGCGCGGCGACGGCGACCACCTGGTCGCCCCGCCCGCGCGCCCAGTCGACGAAGCCGGCGTGTTGCTCCAGCGTCTCGCCGGCGCCGCGGTCGTCGTCCGTATTAAGCACGAAGAGCACCGGCCGGTCGCTGACAAGCGCGAGCTCCCGGAACAAGGGGGCATCCTCCGGTGCCCGCTCGATACTGCGCGCCAGCCGTCCTTGCTCGAGGCTTGCCACCAGCGCCTCAAGCAGGGCGAGTTCGCGCTGCGCGGCCTTGTCGCCGCTCCGCGCCGCTTTGCGCGCCTTGTCGACGCGCCGTTCGACGAGCTCCAGGTCGCCCAGCACGAGCTCGGTCTCGACGAGCTCGACATCGGCGCGCGGGTCCAGGTCCTCGCGTACGTGCGCGACCTCGGGGTTGCCGAACACGCGAACGACGTGCGCGACGGCATCCACGCCGCGGATGTCGGCGAGAAAGCGGTTGCCGAGTCCCTCGCCGCGGCTCGCGCCTTCGGCGAGGCCGGCGATGTCGACGATGTCGATCGTCGCGTTGACCTTCTTCGGTGTCTCGAGGACCTCGTCGAGGCGGTCGAGCCGGGGGTCGGGCACGGGGACCACGCCGATGTTGGACTCCGCCGAGGTGTACGCGTACGCCGTCGCCGCCGCGTTGGCGTGGGTCAGCGCGTTGAACAGGGTGGTCTTGCCGACGTTGGGCAGACCGACGATGCCGAGCTTCACGGGCTTCTCCCGAGTTTGCTGGTGAGCAGGACGTCGAGCACGCGCGAGAGATCGTGGAGCTGGCGGGCGACACGCCCCGGGTACTTCTTGTCGACGTAGGCGACCGTGTCTCTGCGGCTGTGCCAGAGGCGGCCGTCCTCGGCGGTCACGACCGCCCCGGTCCGGCCGCTGAGGCTCCAATTGAGCGACGTGAACGAGGCGGTGGCGACGCCGGCCGCCGCGAAGGCGTCATCGTCGCTGGGGTTGAGCGTGATGCCGGCCGGACGGCCGGCGACCGCCGGGCTGCTGTGCAGCGGCACGCCGAGTCCCTTGGCGGCCGTGAGGGCGTCGTCGCGGAGCCAGGTGGGGCTGCCGAAGCGGCTGGTCACCGAGAGCTCGTCGCCGCCGGCAACGGCGTCGAGGTCGATCATCCCGATCGTCCGGCGCAGGTCACCGTCGCTCATTGTGCGCACGAAGTAGCGAGAGCCAAGGGTGCCGTCCTCTTCGGCGCCGAAGGCGACGAACACGAGCGTGTACGGCGTCGGGCGCGTCTTGAGGCGGGCGGCGAGTTCGAGCAGCAGCCCGATGCCGGTGGCGTTGTCGAGGTAGCCCTCGCCCACAGCGGCGGAGTCGTAGTGCGCGCCGACCACGAGCTCGCGCGCCGACTCTCCCTGTTTGACGGCGATGATGTTGGCCGAATGCACCCGCCTCCCGGCCGCCACGGTGATGAACTCCTGGGAGCGAGGTGTGTACGCGTACTGTTGGAAGACGCTGTTGACGAACGTGCGCGCGCCGATCTCGCCCCAGGAGTTCGCCGGGCGCGGATGCACGGTGCGAGCGAACGTCCGGGCGATGGCGGCCGCGAGGGCGCCGTGGCGCGTGGCGGCCGCGGCGCGCGAAGGACGGACCTGCCGCGGCTGAGTCCCGCCGCGGCTGCCGAAGATGCCGGCCGCGGCCATGCCGACGACGAGCACCAGGGCGGCCGCGACGATGATCGCGAGCCGTCCTCCGCGTGTGCGAAAGACCGACACGTCAGTGAGGCGCCGGCACGAGGAGGATCCAGGCGGCGCCCCAGACGAGGCCGTACACGACTCCGCCGAGGACGTCGCCGAGGTAGTGCACGCCGAGGTAGACGCGACTGAAGCACAGCGCCAGCGCCAGCAGGACCAGCGCGGGGACCGCCGCCGGGTACAAGGCACCGACGGTGAACACCCCGACCATCGCCATGCTGGCGTGAGACGAAGGGAACGACTTGCTGGGCGGCAGCGGGATCTGCCGCGGCTGCGTCGGGTCCGCGATCGGCGGCCGCGGCCGCGCCACCCACCGCTTGATCGCGAAGCCGGTCATCTCGACCGCCGTCACCGGCACTGCGACGAAGAGCGCCTTGACGAGCGGCCGGGGCTGGCCGGTCAGCCAGGGGATGACGGAGATCCCGTACCAAAGGATGCCGTAGTTGGCCGTGAGCGACAGCGCACCCAGCGGCAGCGTGAACCAGCGCGGGTGCGGCCAGACGATCGCGGCGCTGCGCGACAGGTGCCGGTCGAGGCTGTCGAGGCGGCCGGGAGGGGTCGGTGACGCGGTGTCTGCGGAGCCGGGGGGAAGGGGCATGAGAATCGGCGTCTAGTATACTATCCGCCTGTTCCCGCCCACCGCTCCCGAGGAACTCCCAATGCGCACCACGGTCATCGTCACCGCGCTCGGCCCCGACAGCCACGGGCTGCTGGCGCAGGTCGCGACCACCATCGCCGAGCAGGACGCCAACGTCGACGACGTCAGCCAGACGGTCTCCAACGGGATGTTCACCATGATCATGTTCGTCTCGTTCGACGAGACCGAGACCACGATGTCCGCCCTCAAAGCCGCGCTCGAGGCCACCGGCGAGCGCATCGGGCTGCAGATCTCCGTGCAACACGAGAACATCTTCAAGTTCATGCACCGCATCTAGCGGCGCCCCCGTCTGGAGCCCGCTCATGGTATTCATCACCGAAGAGGAGATCCTCGAGACCGTCGGCATGATCCGGTCCGAGAACCTCGACGTCCGGGCCGTGACCATGGGCATCTCGCTCGCCGACTGCTCCGAGCGCGACCCCCATCGCACGGCGGAGCGCATCCACGCCAAGATCGTCCAGCGCGCCGGGCGCCTGGTCCGTGTGGCCGGCGAGATCGAAGAGAAGTACGGCATCCCCATCGTCAACAAGCGGGTGTCGCTGACGCCCATCGCCCAGGTCGTGGGCGGCGACGACCCCGCCGCCTACGTCGAGGTCGCGCACGCGCTCGACGCCGCCGCCGAGGAGATCGGCATCGATTTCGTCGGCGGCTTCAGCGCCATGGTGCAGAAGGGCTTCACGCGCGGCGACGCCGCCTTGATCGAAGCGATCCCCGAGGCCATCAGTTGCACGCAGCGCGTCTGCTCCTCGGTCAACGTGGCTTCCACGCGGGCAGGCATCAATATGGACGCCGTCGTGCGCATGGCCGACGTGATCAAGGCGCTCTCCAAGCTCACGGCGGCCGACGACTGCATCGGGTGCGCCAAACTGGTCGTGTTCTGCAACGTGCCCGAGGACAATCCCTTCATGGCGGGCGCGCTGCACGGCAGCGGGGAGCCCGAGGTGAGCATCAACGTCGCCATCTCCGGCCCCGGCGTGGTGCGCAACGTCGTGGAGCACCACCCCGAGGCCTCGCTCATCGAGCTGGCCGACCTCATCAAGCGCACGACCTTCAAGATCACCCGCGTCGGTGAGCTCGTCGCACGCGAGGCCTCCCAGATGCTGCACGCGCAGATGGGCATCATCGACCTGTCGCTCGCCCCCACGCCGGCGGTCGGCGACTCCATCGCCGAGATCCTCGTGAGCATGGGGCTCGAGCAGGTCGGCGCGCCCGGGACCACGGCGGCGCTGGCGATGCTCAACGACGCCGTCAAGAAGGGTGGCACGATGGCGACGTCGTCCACCGGCGGCCTCTCCGGCGCTTTCATCCCCGTGAGCGAGGACGCCGCCATGGCCAAAGCGGCGGCCGACGGCGTCCTCAGCATCGAGAAGCTCGAGGCCATGACGGCGGTCTGCTCGCTCGGCCTCGACATGATCGTCGTGCCCGGCGACATCCCCAACAACTCGCTGGCCGGCATGATCGCCGACGTCATGGCGATCGGCATGATCAACTCGAAGACCACCGGCGCGCGCCTCATCCCGGCGTATGGCAAGAAGGTCGGGGAGTGGGTGACGCTGGGCGGGCTGTTCGGCGAGGCGCCGGTGATGGCGGTCAGCAGCGCCGGCAACGACGCGTTCTTGCGCCGCGGCGGACGGATTCCCGCGCCGCTTCAGTCTCTCACGAACTAGCGGCGCCGACGGCCGAAGGCGTCAGTCGGCCTGGATCTCCTGCATCATCTCGTGGATGCTCCGGGCGGCGTCGTCCATGCCCAAGGCGCGCGAGATCTTCTCCGCTTCGGTGAGCTGCAGCACGGCGTCGATGGTCTGGCCGTCCCGCCGGAACTGCGTCGCCTGGTCGATCTCGAACTTGACCAGATCGGTCAGCATGCGGCGGACCTCCGGGTCCTGCACGTCGACCATCTTGCGACTGGTGGTGACAATGATCGATGAGAGCGGGACCATGTGCCCGCCGGCGTCGGACTCCGGGGCCGCCTCGGGGGCGACGGACCCGCCCTCGGCAGGTCGTGCGGACTCCGGCGACACATGGCCGCCGCTCTCCGGGATTGGCTGTACGGGTGCCGTGGCAGTAGGCGCGGGCTCGGCCGCGACCGGCGGCTCGGCCATGGCCGGCATCTCTCCGGTCACTTCGGCTTCGTTTGGAGGGGTCGAGGCGACTTCTGCGGCGCGGCGCGCCTCGCGTTCCGCGCCTGGGTCGATCGTGACATCCTCGACGGGCTGCTCGGCTTTGCCGAGTCCGGCGAACGTGTCCTGCGGGGCCTCGTCGAGGAACGAGACGCCGCTCGCCCCTTGGGGCTTCTGAGGGGCTTCGCCCGTGTCGCCCCGGTGACGGGTGAGGATGAGCGCGATGACGAGGATGAGCACGACCGCCGCCGCCACGGCGATGCCGACGATCTGCACTGTCGTCATGTCTGCCACATCCTGAAGAGGTTCCTCGATTCGCTGCACGCTACTCCTTCGTCCGGCATGGCGCCTTTCCTTGCGGACGGCACGGATACAATGAGCCGATGATCTCTCGGGAGACACTCAGCGCCGCCCTCGCCGACCTCGGGGAGCCCGCGTACCGGGCTCGCCAGGTCTACGAGGCGCTCACGCGCGGCTTCGTCACGGACTTCGCCGAGATGACGACGCTGCCGCTGGCGCTGCGGCGGGCGCTGGCGGAACGGCTCCATCCGCTCTCGCTCGAAGCGGTGGAGACGAGGGCCGCGCCACGCGGCGCGGCCAGAAAGACGTTGTTCCGCACCGCCGACGGTGAGCCGGTGGAGGCGGTGCTGATGATGTACGCCAGCCGCGCCACGGTCTGCGTCTCGACGCAGGTCGGCTGCGCGGTCCGGTGCGCGTTCTGCGCTTCCGGGCGCCTCGGCCTGCGCCGCGACCTGACGGCCGAGGAGATCGTCGACCAAGTGCTGCACTTCGCGCGCGAGCTGAGAGCCTCGGACCGGCGCGTCACCAACGTCGTCTTCATGGGCATGGGCGAGCCGTTCCTCAACTACGATCAGACGCTGCGCGCCTGCCGCCTGCTCAACGACGAGGAGGGGTTCGGCCTCGCGGCGCGGGCGATCTCCGTCTCCACGGTGGGCGTGGTCCCCGGGATGGACCGGTTTTCGGCGGAACCGGAGCAGTTCAACCTCGCCGTGAGCCTGCACGCCGCCACGGACGCGCTGCGTGACACGCTGGTCCCGCTGAACCGCACGTACCCGCTTGACGAGCTGTTCGCGGCGAGTGCGCGGTACGTGCGCCGCACGCACCGCAAGCTCATGTTCGAGTACGTGGTGTTGCGTGGCGTGAACGACACCGACGAGCAGGTACAGATGCTGGCCGCCCGAGTGCGGCCGCCGCACTACCACCTCAACCTGATCGCCTACAACGAGACCGGCGGTCCGTTCCGGCGCCCCGCGGCGGTTGAGCTTGTGGCGCTGCGCGACCGGCTCGAGGCCGTCGGCGTGAGCTGCACGGTGCGCCGTTCGCCCGGCGGCGAGATCGAGGCCGCCTGCGGGCAGCTGGCGCTCGAGCACAAGGCGGGTCCGAGGGGCTGAGCCGGCCGGCGGACCGGTCGCGTCGCCATCGGGGCCGGCCGGCGCGTGCGGTCCCGGGCCGCGCTCAGAGCTCGGGGAGAGCCTCGCGCAGAGCCTGAGCGGCGTCCGCCGGCTCGAGACTCACCAATGCGATCTCCGCGCCGAGCTCGAGACCAGCCAGGCTGGTGAGTCTCGGCGCGATCTCGATGTGCCAATGGAAGCCGCCGCGCAGCTCGGCCGGCGAGGTGTGCAGCCAGAGGTTGAGCGCCCCGCCGGCCGTCGCGATCTTGGTCGCGACGAGTGCTCGCCGCAGGGCCGGGGCGAGCGGAGCCACGTCGGCCTCGCGGAAGTCGGCGGCGTGCTCCTCGGGGGCCAGCCAGAGCT
Source organism: uncultured Thermoleophilia bacterium (assembly GCA_963829205.1). Lineage (GTDB taxonomy): Bacteria > Actinomycetota > Thermoleophilia > UBA2241 > UBA2241 > CAIXSE01. The sequence goes on along the minus strand of CAWHHT010000012.1, from coordinate 442,649 downwards.
CGCCCGGGAACCGCGAGGCCGCCGGCACCCACGCGCGTATGGGGCCCTCCAAGACCGTACGTCCTCCGGCCGACTCCATCTCCGCGCAGAGCACGCAGCCGCCGTAGCGGTTGGCGAACCGGTCGAACTCAAGCAGCTCGTCGAGGAGGAGCGGCGTGACCATCGGCGTCGCGAACAGCTGCTCGTGCGGGTGCCCGAGGGAGGCGCCGGCCTCGCGCCCGCGGTTGACGATGAGGGTCGCCGCAGCCGCGCCGCCGGCGAGCTGCGCGGCGATCCGCCGTCGCCACAGGCCGAGGACCTCGGTGAGGGCTTTGTCGCCGAGGTCCTCCAGCTCCGCCTCGTGCGCCGGAGAGTGGACGATGACCTCGTGCATCCCGGGCAGGGCGGGGTACTTGTTGGGGACGACCCGCGCCCGCCAGCCCGGAGAGTCGGGAGGGGACCCGTGTGGCCGCAGAGCATCCACCTCCGGCGGCGTCAGCGCCTCGTTGCCGGCGCAGAAGGGGCACGGCGCCGGGGCGCCGCCGGCGCCGCGCGCGCGCAGATCGGATGGCCGGCACGCGCGCCCGGGCGCGACGATCGTCAGCTTCCCATTGACCGGATTGCGCCGCAGCTCGCCTATCTCGTTGCCCTTCGTCCGCCGTGCCGGCGGGGAGAACGCTACTCCGAGTCGAGCGAGGCGTCGAGCATCGACTTGGCGTCTTCGTCCCTGGAGCGGTACAGCTGCCGCGAGTCGCGGAGCCTGTCGTACCCCTCGTCGAGCACCGCGCCCATCTCGCGCCACAGGCAGACGTCCTTCTTGAGGTGCTTGACGCGGATCTCCTCGGTGCATTCCTCGGCCAGCGGGCAGGCGTAGCAGACCTCGTTGTCCACGACGTCGACGGCCTTGCGCGCCTTCTCGCCCTCGTCGATGCGCCGGTATGCGTCCAGGAGCAGTGACTGGACGTCGCCCTGGATCGTCACCTGGAAGTGTGGCATCTGCTCGGGCTCGTCGTAAATGAACATGCCGTTCTGCCAGTGAGCCAGCTCGAAGACCTGGTCATAGGTCTGACGCCCCATGACCTCGCGGATGCGGCTCTCGCTCGTGTACCCCATCTCGATGAGACGCTGGCCCAGCGGCTTGAGCTTCTTCTGGTCGTGCGAGAGTGTGGAGTCCTCCATGAGCGCCTCGGCGAGCTGCTGCTCTGTCAGGCAGCCGGCCTTGACGAGGCGCGTGCCCAGCTTCTCGTCGGTGACGGGCAGGGAGATGGCCTCGACCTGCCCCTCGACCAAGTAGATGAACCCGTACTCTTCGAAGTCGCGGATCTCGAGCACGCCGGAGGACGCGCCCTGCGCGAGGAACTGCAGGACGCCGGCAAGATTGAAACGATGAATCGATCCCTGCAGCAGCATCGCCCTGCCCGCGCCGGTGGCTCTGTTCACTGCGGCTATCGGCAAGATGCAGGGAAATGCTTAGGCGGAAGGGCCGTTCGGCGCACGGCGGAGGCCGGCTGGGGCCAAATTGACCCGGCCTCCGCCGCGCGGCTATACTGCACGTTCTGAGTAGCGACGATCATGCGAGGAAGCAGTGAAGAGGACCTATCAGCCGAACACCCGCAAGCGCAGCAAGACGCACGGCTTTCGCAAGCGGATGAGCACCCGCGCGGGTCGGTTGGTCATCAAGAAGAGGCGGCAGAAGGGGCGCAAGCGCCTCAGCGCCTAGTCCTGCCGGCGATGCCCGCCAAGCGTTCCCGCCTTTCGCGCTCTTCCGACTTCCAGCGCATCTACCGGCAGGGAAGCTCGACGGCCTCCCGCTTTCTCGTCCTGTACTGGTTCAAGCGTCCCGCTGAGGGGGGCTCGGAGGGACCGAGGCTGGGGCTGTCGGTCTCGAAGAAGATGGGCGGCGCCGTTGTACGCAACCGCGTCAAGCGCCTGCTCCGCGAGGCCTTTCAAGGCTGCGCGGGGCATCTGGCCGAGGAGTACGATCTCGTGGTGATCGCGCGTCCGCAACTGCTCGAACTCGTCGCCCGCGAAGGCGAGGGGGAGAAGGGCGTGGTCGAGGCAGCCGTCCGCGAGCTTCTCGAGCGCGCCGGCTTGCTTACCGGAGGCGGCGCATCGTGAACCGCGTGCTCATCGCCTTCATCAAGGTCTATCAGTACACGCTGTCCCCCATGCTCGGACAGCGCTGCAAGTACTACCCCTCGTGCTCCAACTACGCCATCGGGGCGCTCCGCGAACATGGCGCCATCCGCGGCACGGGTCTTGCGGCGTGGCGCCTGCTGCGCTGCAACCCGTTCAGCAACGGCGGGTACGACCCGGTGCCGTCGCGGCACAGGGACTGTGAGCACGACCATTCCAAGCCGAACGTGAGCGCCAATGTATAACCTGCCGGGCTTCAAGCAGCTCATCGAGCTGCTCAACTGGGTCCTCGTCAATATCGAGCACTTCCTCGCGTCCTTGGGGCTGGGCCCGAGCTGGACGTGGGGCCTGGCCATCATCGGCCTCACGATCATCGTGCGCCTCATCCTGTTCCCGCTGACCTGGAAGCAGTTCAGCTCGGCGCAGGCGATGCAGGCCGTGCAGCCCAAGCTCAAGGAACTACAGAAGAAGTACAAGGGCGACCGCGCCAAGCTGCAGGCGGAGACGATGAAGCTCTACCAGGAGCACCGGGTCAACCCGTTCGCCTCCTGCTTGCCGATCATCCTGCAGCTGCCGGTGTTCATCAGCCTGTACTACGCGATCAAGGGCACGCCGTACCTCGACCCGGCCAACACCAAGGCTCTGGCCGATGCCAGCTTCCTCTGGATCCCGCACCTGGGACTGCCCGACCCGACGTACATCATGCTCATCCTCTACGTGGCCACGCAGCTCGTCTCCACCGAGCTCATGCTCACGCAGCAGACCGACAAGTCGCAGAAGATGATCATGCGCGCGATGCCGATCTTCTTCGTGTTCATCCTGTATCGCTTCCCGGCCGGCCTCTTCGTGTACTGGGTGACGACCAACCTCTGGACGATCGGCCAGCAGCTGATCATCAAGAAGGTGATGAAGCCCAAGGTGCTCGAACCGGCGCCGGCCGGGCAGCAGAAGAAGAGCCGGTTCATGGAAGCCGTCATGAAGGCGCAGGACGACCGCACCAAGACGCGTGACGACCTCCTCGAGAAGCGCAAGGCGAAGGCCGCCGAGCTGGCGGCCGGCCAGAAGAAGGCCACAACGGCCTCAGGGGGCCAGAAGAAGGGCGCCCGCAAGCCGCCACCGGGCAAGGGCAAGAAGAAGGCCCCTCCGACTGCGGGCGGCACCGACAAGAACAAGAACGAGCCCGCGGGCGACTGACCGCCCGCGCGGGCCCGAGACCACTCCTTCACGGAGGCAGGCATGGCAGACGTGGACGACCTCGGACCGTTCGACGACGGTGACGAGGAGGAGACCGAGTTCGCCACCATCGCCGGTGGGGCGACCATCGAAGAGGCCAAGCGCCAGGCGCTCGAGCAGCTTCGCAAGGTCGTCCCATACGTCAACGAGGCCGACGTCGAGTTCGCCGTCATGGAAGAGGGCAGCAAGGGCGGCTTCTTCGGACGCGGCAAGAGCGCGGCTCAGGTAGAGGCACGCCTGCGCCCGACCGGCGAGCGCGTCCCGGTCGCTCCCGGCGAGCTTCAGGAAGGCGCGGAGACCCTGCGCGAGTTCGTGCAGACCGTCGTCAGGCTCATGGGTATCGAGGCGAGCGTCAGTGCCAGCGAAGCCGGCGAGGCGGTGCGCGCCGACATCAGCGGCGATGATCTCGGCCTGCTCATCGGGCGGCATGGGGCCACGATCGATGCGCTCCAGTACATCGCCGCCATCGTCGTCAACGGCGACCGACGCGAGCGGCGGCAAGTCGTGGTGGATGCCGAGGGGTATCGCGAACGTCGCGAAGTGGCGCTCAAGTCCCTCGCCGACCGGACGGCCCAGAAGGTGACGCGCGAGGCGATCAGCGTCGCGCTGAAGCCGATGTCGGCCGCCGAACGCAAGGTCATCCACCTGCACCTCAAGGATCACCCGCGCGTGGAGACCGTCTCAGAGGGCAACGAACCCTTCCGCGCCGTCGTCGTCTCTCCCAGGCAGGCCGACCACTGACCCGCGAGGCCCTCCTGTAAAGGAGGTCGTCACCGGCGCCGAGAAGAGGTGCAGGGCGCCCCGGAGTCGCGGGGATGTGGGGCGCAATCACGCCAGAGGGAGGGACCACCCATGTTCCGCAAGCAGATCTCGACCTGGGCCGTGCTGGTGCTCTTGGCTGCGCTCGCCGTGGCCATCGCCGCGGGCTGCGGCAGCAGCAAGAGCGCGTCACCCAGCAGCGCGCCGGCGGCCGCAGCCGCGGCCGGCCTGTCCGCGGACCAGATCGTCGCCCAGAGCGAAGCCAAGATGAAGGACGTCAAGAGCGCCTCCTTCACCGGCGACATGGCGCTCAAGGTCAGCGGCGATCCCAACAAGATGACCGACCCGACGACCAAGGCCATGCTCTCGCAGGGAGTCTCGCTGCACGTGGAGGGCAAGAGCCAGAACCAGCCCTTGGCGGCCGACATGAAGATCAGCCTCGGCTTGGCCGGCCAGACCATCGACCTCAGTCTGCTCTCCCAAGGCACCAAGAGCTGGGTGCAGTATCAGGGCAAGTGGTACGCGATGGACGCCAAGAGCGCCAAGAGCCTCAGCACGCAGGCCCAGACCGGCGCCGCCCCCACCGAGCAGCTCAAGAGCCTCGGCCTCAACCCGTCCGACTGGGGCACCAGCTATGCGCTCGTCGGCACGGAGGACATGGCCGGCGCCAAGGTCTACCACGTCAAGGCGACGGCCGACCCGCAGAAGCTCGCCGACGCGCTCATGAAGGCCGCCAAGGACCCGAGCCTCGCCAAGAAGCTCGGCGGCACGAGCCAGCTCAAGCAGCTGGAGCAGGGCCTGAGCCAGAACAAGCAGCAGGCGGAGCAGCTCAAGAAGAGCCTCAAGAACGTCTCGGTAGACTACTGGATCGGCGTGGACGACATGCTCATCCACAAGGCGTCCTTCGACGCGGCGCTCGACACCAAGGGCCAGCAGGGGATGACGGGCGTCGACGGCATCACCATGGGCATGGAGGTGACGATGGCGGACTTCGGTCAGCCCGTCACGGTCACGCCTCCGGCGAACGCGCTGCCGCTCAAGAGCCTGCTGAACCAGATGTTCGGCGGCCTGACCCCAGCCGCCTCTTCGTCGCTCAGCTTCTGATCACCCGCTGACCGCGGCCTGACGGCCGCACCACAAGCCAACGGGCCGGGTGGCGCGAGAGGCGCCACCCGGCCCGTTTGGTCCTTGGTCGGCCGCGGCCGAGCAAGACGCGAGTGGATCACCCGCGCGATCGCGGCCTCAGCGGTCCCAGTCGAAGTCCCGTGCCTGCGTCTGCTCCCACGAAGCCGCCTCGTCGTCGCTCCGCTGCCCGAGCAGCGACTTGCTGAGGATCTCAGGCGGCTTCTGGGCGGCGACGCGGGGCGTCTCGGGCTCGGCGGGAGCTTCCTCCTGTGCCGGCGCCGCGGGCTCCGGCTGCCGCTCGGGCGGGCGCTGCGCGGCGGCGCGGCTGATCTGCGCCGGCGCCAGCTGCACCGTGCCGTCGGCGCGCACGGCTGCGTTGGGCTGGAGGTGCGTGAGCTCCTCGTAGCCGCGGTCGTCCAGGCGCACATCGCCGCTGTCGATGTCCACGTGGAAGCGGTACCAGCCCATGCTCCACATGAAGGTGACGGCGACGGTCTGCCCGTCGAAGCCGACGTGCACCGAGGGCAAGCCGAGCTGTTCGTTGGTCTCGGCGATCTTGCGCGGCACGCGGCTTACGTTGAGCAGGTCGACGCCGCGCTGAAGAAGGGTGAGCGAGGCGGCCTGCGCCTCGAGCTCGTCCGCGGAAGGCTCCGTCGGCGCCTGCCGCGCGGAGACGCCCCCGTCTTCGGGGGCGAGGGTCGTCTCGGGGTCGCCGAGCAGGCCCGCCTGGGCAGCGGCGATGGCGGCCTCCTCGGCCGAGATCTCCTGCGTGTCCTCGAACACGACGGCCGGAGGTGTCTGGCCGGCGAGCTCGGGCGCGGCCGTCATGACGACCGGCGTCTCGACCGGCGTCTCGACAGGCGTCTCGTCGCCACTCGCGACCGGCGCGGCGTCGACCGGTGCGGCGTCGAGCGGCTCATCGTCGGCCGCGACCGCTGCCGTCGCCGGCTCATCCGCCGCCGCCGCGGCCTCATCTGCGGCCGCCTGGACCGGCGCCGTCTCCTCGCGCAGCGCGGCGAGCTCGGCGGCGAACTCCGCTGGGGTCTCGCCCCACGTGCGCTCGCCGGGCTCCGACGAATCGCCGGTGAGGTCGTTGACTACGGGGCCGGACGCGGGGACGAGCGGCTCGACCGGCAGGGCCGACGCGGCCATCGAGTCGACGCCGGGCGCATACGCAGCGCCGGCATCCGACGCGTCCATGCGCGCCAGCCGGCCGGCCAGCTCCTGCTTCTCCGCCTCGGAACGGGCGAGCTGCTCCTGCAGACGCTCGATCTCGGCGTCCTTCTCCTTCAGGGCCTTCCAGAAGGCGTCGCTCTCCTGGTGCGCGTCGCGCGGCGCTGCGCTGGGCGCCTCGGTGCGCGTCTCGCGTACGCGGCCGTTGTTGGCCGGCGCAGGGGCCGCGGCCGGTGCCTCGTCGCCGAAGTCGCGGCTCTGCCCGCACAGCGAGCAGATGACGCGCTCCTCACCATCGGCGCCGACGATCGTCTGAGTCCACTCGCCCGCGAGGAGGGTGCGACCGCACTCGGCGCACACTGCCTGGTCCTGATCGTCCTTGTCGCGGCCGAAGATGCGTCCGAACATCATCACTCCTGTCTGCGTGCGGTCCCGCAGGACCGAAAGTCGCTGCAAGAATGGACCATGATAGCAGACCGGGTGGGCCTACTCGTCGACCTCGTCCTCATCCGGCACGGTGTCGAACTGCGCCAGGACGTCGCGTGCGCGCTCGGCGTCCGCCTCGCGCACGAGGATCTGGAAGGGATTCACCGACGGCATGGGGTAGACGTCGCCGGAGCTGCCGCCGGAGACGGCGGAGTCTATGCCCGCCTGCTCCAAGACCCCCCGAACGACGTTGGCGAGACCGGCATCGTTGACTGTGGTCACGGGCACGAGTTCCATGGCGTCACCTCGCAGTCCTGATCGGCGGCGTCGCGTCGCGGCGCACGCAGAGTATACCCGCCGTGCGCCGCGCGGCCCCAGCGCCGCCGTGGTCGGTCACGCCTCGCCCGCCGCGAGGTCGCGCAGGCGCTGGACGTTGAGCACGTCTGGGCCGTCGCCGTCGAAGCCAGGGACCTCGAGGATCCCCGGCAGGTCCGCCAGTGCCGGGCTCGTGACGATGGCGCGGAAGCCCTCGAGGCCGATCTCGCCTTCGCCGATGTTCTCGTGGCGGTCGCGGTTGGAGCCCATGGGCGTCTTGGAGTCGTTGAGGTGGAGCATGCCGAGGCGATCGAGGCCGCAGGCGGCGTCGAGGCGTGTAAGCGCCTCGTCCAGCCCCGCGGCCGTACGCAGGTCGAGCCCAGCCTCGAACAGGTGGGCGGTGTCGAGGCAGAGGCCCAGGCGCGGGTGCTCGCCGGCAGCGGCGATCATCGCGCCGAGTTCGTCGAAATTCACGCCCATCGTGCCGCCGGCGCCGGCTGTGTTCTCCAGCAGGATGCGCACGTTCGAGCCTTCGCTTTCGTCGAGGCCGCGGAGAAGGGCGGTGCGCACGCGCTCGAGCCCAGCCTCGAATCCCGCACCCTGGTGCGAGCCGATGTGCGTGACGATGGCGTCGGCGCCGAGCTGCTCCGCCGCCGCTACGGCTCCTACGAGAGACGTGACCGACTTCTCGTAGAAGTCCGCACGTTCGCTCGCCAGGTTGATCAGATAGATGGTGTGGATGACGACGTAGCGGATCGGCGAAGCGTCGCGCGCCTCGCGAAAACGTTCCGCATCCTTGTCTTTGTAGACGGTCGGCGCCCAGGTGCGCGGGCTGCCGGCGAAGATCTGGATGGCCTCGCAGCCGATATCGACGCCGTTGGTGATCGCCTTCCAGACGCCGCCCGACGAATTCACGTGCGCGCCGATGTACATCGTGTCGCCTCCTCGCGTCCTCGACGCTCGCTCTACACCAGGTCCCTCGGCGCTTCGTGGCGCCACGTCCTGGAGAACACGCGCCGCTCGTCTCCCTCGTCGCCCTCGCGCACCTCCACGGTGTCTTCGACGAAGAAGGTCGTCGCGTCGCAGGTCATCTGCCCTTCGCTGGTGATGTGGAAACGGCCCTCGGGGCGCCGGTGCACCGACTCGATCCGCACGCGGACCGCCGCAGAGAGCGGGTCGCCCTCGCGGATGAAGTAGCTCACGCGGTTCCACTCCTCGTCCTCCCAGCCGTTGGGGAGCACGACGTTGCCGCCGTTGGCGTACCGGTAGTCCCAAACGAGGCTGTCGTCGGCGAGGTCGCGGATGTAGGTCCGGCCGCAGGGCCCGCCGCCGATCGTCTGCTCGCCGAGGCCCGGCGGCATCTCCGGTTCGGCGAACGGCGGCAGCTCTGCGTCGGCCGCTCGAGGCGGCCGCACCGGGAGTTCGAGCGTGCTCGCCGCGGCGAAGAGGGTCAGCGTGACCGGCGCGGGCGAAGGCCACGCGAGCGGCCAGTACGTGGGAGAGACGGCGACGCGCAGGCGGTGGCCCGGCCGGAAGGCATGGGCGATCGCGTCAAGCTCGACGTCGACGGTGTACTCGCGGCCCGGCTCGAGCGGCTGCGGGCGTTCGTGGCTCTCGCGATGGGTCAGGTTGAGCACCTGCTGCGTGACGAGCTCCGAGACGCCGTCCGGCGCGACGTCGTCCAGCCGGACGGCGATCAGCGCCAGCGGGCGGTCGGCCGACAGGCGCAGCGTCACGAGCGGCCGGCCGAGGATCTCGACATGGCCGGCGAGCGGCGTGGAGGTGAAGCACAGCGACTGCCCCTCAGCGGCCCGCTGGTCGGGCGCGCGGTCGCTGGGCTGGCCCTCCGCGCACCAGGCGCCGGCGTCCGCGCCGCAGAGCTGCGAGCCGCGGATGGTCAGACCGGCCTCCGGCGCCGCGCCGCTGCCCACGACGTGCGCGTGCGCGCCCGCGCCTGCGTCCGCACGGTCGGGCGCGGTGGCCGGCAGCAGTGCCCCACCGCCGTCCAGCCGCCACAGTCGCGGCGTGAGCCGTGCCGCGGGCCACTCCTCCTCCGCGACCCAGCGGCCGGGCTTGTCGGCGACCTCGCCGGCCGGCGGATCCCACTCCTGCATCCAGACGCGCAGCATCGGCTCGTCCATTACGCCGGTGTCGGCGCCCTTGAGCCAGTGGTCCCACCAGCGCAGCGTCTCACGCAGGAAGCCGATCGCCGGCCCGGGCGCGGCGAGGTGCGGGAACGCGTGGCCCCAGGGGCCGATGAGGGCCTTCCGCGGCCCGGGCAGTCCTTCGAGGAGCCTGAGGACCGAGTCGGTGTACCCGTCCGCCCAGCCGCCGACCGCGTAGACGGGGATGTCGATGTCGCTGTAGTCCTCACATACGGACCCGTGCTGCCAGTACGCGTCTCGCCACTGATGAGCGAACCACGTGTGGACCCACGGCTGGTTGGCCTCGAGACGGCGCAGCCATTGCTCTCGCCACCCGGAGCCCACCGCCTCCTCGTTGGGCGGCTGGCACTGCCAGTGCAGCATGCAGGAGCTCCAGTGGAGCAGGTCGGTCCCCATCACGCAGCCGCCCTTGTAGTGCACGTCGTCGGCGTAGCGGTCGTCGGTGCTCATGAGCGTGACGATGGCTTTCAGGGCCGGCGGCCGGCGGGCGGCGAGCTGCAGGCTGTTGAAGCCTCCCCACGAGATGCCCGTCATGCCGACGGCTCCCGTGCACCACGGCCGGGCCGCGATCCAGGCGATGACCTCAAGCAGGTCGTCCTGCTCCTGAGCCAGGTACTCGTCGCAGAGAAGGCCTTCGGACTCGCCGCTCCCGCGCAGGTCCACGCGCACGCAGGCATAGCCGTGGGCGGCCCAGAACGGATGGATGAGCGCGTCTCGCGGGGCCATGCCGTCGCTGAGCCGGTAGGGCACTGCTTCGAGGATGCCCGGGACAGGGTCTGCCGCGGCGTCCTCGGGCAACCAGATGCGCGCCGCCAGGCGCGTGCCGTCGCGCAAGGTGATCCACTCGTAGTCGATCCGCCGCACGGCGCGCAGATCGCCGTCGCCGTCCGCCATGCCGCACCTCCGCTCGACTGTCGCGCCCGGTCCCCGGGAGTGTAGCGGGCTGGCTTCTCCGGGGGCAACGGACTGTGCGCTGCCGCACCGCCGCCGGCCGTGCGGCTGGGGTCGTCCGTGCGGCGGATGCCCCGGATAGACGGACGTCCCGGGCAGGACACCGGTGTGCCGACGATAGACTAGGGAGTGAGGGCCGGCGCGCGGCGCATGCCGCACGCGCCGGCCGCATCCACTGAGGAGGACGTATGGATCAGGAGGGCCCGTACCGGTGCAAGTCATGCCCGGCCTTCGCACAGCTGCCGGGCGGTGGCGACGCGGGGACCTGCCGCAGCGCGCCGCCCGTCGTGCTGCAGGGCGAGTTGTATTTTCGCGGCTCGAGCCGCGAGCTTCCGTTCGGCGCGTTCCCGTCGGTCGGCGCGTTCCCGCTCGTCTGCCACGACGACTACTGCATGTCGCACCCGCGCAACAGGGGCCTTTTGGCCCGCTGACGCGCGTGGGGGAGGCCGGTCTGAGCCTGTGATAGGGTTGGCCTGCGCGGCGGCCGGAAGAGCCGCCGCGCCGGTCATCGGCCCCAACCCCCAGGAGAGCATCCGCGCATGTGCGGCATCCTCGGATTCGCTGGTCCACCGGACCGCGAGCTGCTCGGGCGCATGGCCGCGGCGATCGTGCACCGCGGCCCCGACGACGCCGGCTACCTGGAGCGCGAGGCCGTCAGCCTCGGGCACCGGCGCCTCAGCATCATCGATCGCGCGGGCGGGCATCAGCCGATCGCCAACGAGGACGAGACCGTCTGGCTGGTCTACAACGGCGAGGTCTACAACTACCGCGAGCTGCGCGTCGACCTGGAGGCTGCCGGGCACGTCTTCCGCACCAGCTGCGACAGCGAGGTCATCGTCCACGCCTACGAGGAGTGGGGCCCGGCCTGCGCGGCGCGCTTCAACGGCATGTGGGCGTTCGCGCTTGCGGACTTCCGCGAGGGCGACGGCAAGCTCGTCCTGAACCGCGACCACTTCGGCATCAAACCGCTCTTCTACGCGCGCTCCCCGAAGACCGGCAGGCTGCTGTTCGCGAGCGAGATCAAGGCGCTGCTCCAGGACCCCGAGCTCGTGGCGGCGCCGGACGAGCAGATGATCTTCGAGTACTTGCAGCACGGCTTCCACGACCACCGCGCCGAGACGTTCTTCCGCGGCGTGTACCACGTGCCGGCGGCGACCTGGATCGAGGTGCCGCTCGGCGCGCCGGCTGACGCGACCGGCGCGCCGGGCCTCCTGAGCCGCCCGCTCACGAGCGCCGAGTACTGGTCGCCCGAGCTGCGTGCCGATGCTTCGGCCGACCCGGCCGACTTCCGCCGCCGCTTCCGCGACAGCGTCGAGCGGCGCCTCGTCAGCGAGGTGCCGGTCGGCTCGTGCCTCTCCGGCGGCCTCGACTCGACGACCATCGTCAGCTACATGAGCGAGCTGCTCAAGGAGGACGCGCCGGACGCCGCCTCCCTGCGCGGCCAGCTCAAGACCTTCAGCGCGGTGTTTGACGGAGACCCCATCGACGAGCGCGAGTACATCGAGATCGCGGTCGAGAGCACCGGCGCCGACACGACCTACACCAATCCGACCTCGCCCGAGTTCGTGGACGAGCTGCGCGACTTCATCTGGCACCAGGAAGAGCCGATCGTCAGCACCGGCCCGTACGCGCAGTGGTGCGTGATGCGCTCCGCGCGCGAGCAGGTGACCGTGCTGCTCGACGGTCAGGGCGGGGACGAGCTGCTGGCCGGCTACGTGCCCTACCAGCTCGTCTATCTGCGCCAGCTCCGCCGCCAGAAGCGCTACGAGGAGCTGCGCCGCGAGGCCGCCAAGTCGCGCGACGTGCTCTGGCCGCTGGCCCGCCGCAGGCTGAGCCAGCGGCGCAAGAAGCTGCCGACGCAGAAGCTGCTCACGCCGGCGTTCCTGGCGCGCACGAGCGACCCCGGCTACGGTCGCTCGCAGGACGACCTCAAGGAGCGCCTGCTCCAGGATCTGCTCACGTACAGCCTGCCGTGCCTCCTCCGCTACGAGGACCGCAACTCCATGGCGTTCAGCATCGAGAGCCGCGTGCCGTACCTCGACCAGGAGCTCGTCGATCACATCCTCAGCCTCCCGGACGACGCCATCATCCGCCATGGCTGGAGCCGCTGGATCCTGCGCGCGGCGCTCAAGGGCACGCTGCCCGAGAAGATACGGCTCCGCCGCTGGAAGGTCGGGTTCACGACGCCGGAGATGCGCTGGATCAAGGCGCGTCGCGCCGCTTTCACGAGCCTGTATCAGTCGCCGACCTTCCAGGCCCGCCCCTACTGGGACGGCGCCGCGGTGGTGGGAGCGTTCCGCGCCTGCTGCCGCGGCGAGGTCGAGGAGAGCATGTTCTTCTGGCGCGCCGCCAACGTCGAGCTCTGGCTGCGCGAGTTCGTCGATCGCGGAGCCGTGCTGGCCGACGCCGACACCGAGGCGGCACTGACGGCGCCGGTCGAGATCGGCCCCCGGCGCCGTGGCTCGATGGCCGAGGCGGGCGACGCCGGCGTGCCGGCGCTGCTGGCGGCGGCCGCGGGCCCGGAGGGCCCCGCCGCGGCCGCCGAGGCCGAGCGCCTGCTCGCCGCCTACCGGCCCAACGACATGAAGCATCTGTTCTCCGCGCTCGCCGGCGGCGTCTGGGCGCGCGTCCCGCTCAAGACCGAGCTGGTCGGCCGCGGCGACGACCTCACCGATCTGTACCGGCGTCAGATCGTCGAGCACGTGAAGCCGGGCGACATCGTCGTCATGGCCGAGAAGCCCATCGCCGCCAGCCAGGGCCGCAGCTATGCACTCGACGAGATCCACCCGACGCGGCTGGCCAAGGTCCTGAGCAAGGCAGTGACGAAGACGCCACACGGCATCGGCCTCGGCATCCCCGAGACGATGCAGCTCGCGATCGACGAGGCCGGGGCGCCGCGCATCGTGGCCGCCGCCGCGGCGTCGGCCGCCGGCAAGGTGGTGGGCAAGCGCGGCCTCTTCTACAAGGTCGCGGGCGCCAACGTGGAGGCGATCGACGGCCCGACGCACAACACGCTGCCGCCACACAACACGCACGCCAAGCTCGGCCCGGCGGACCCGGACGGCGTCGCCGCCCGGCTCGCCGACTTCCTGAGTGAGAGCGCCGGCGGCAGGGTGGAGATGGTCGTGATCGACGCCAACGACCTCACCGCCACGGTGCTGGGCGCCTCACCGGGAGCCGACCGCCGCCTCGTCGCGACGCTGATGCGCGACAACCCGCTGGGGCAGGGCCACGAGCAGACCCCCGTGTGCGTGCTCCGAAGGCTCGGCCCGCTGCCCTCGCGCAGCTGACGCGACGCCGGGCGGGCAGTCGCGACGCCCGGCTTTATCCCGAGCGCATTTGCGCCGATACTGCGAAGGTGAGAACTGGAGCCTCCGCATGATCTCCTACCGACCGCCGGCCCGGCTCGTCTTTGCTGTGGCGTTGCTCGTCGTGCTGGCCGCCGCCGGTGCGGCGCTTCCTGCGCTCTCCTCCGCTGCGCCCCCGACGGTAGCACGCGCCTCGAGTGCACCCGCCTCGCCGGCCTTCCAGCGCTGGCTCGACGCTGGGATCGGTCGTCTGCCGTTCGTCCCCGGCGCTCACGCCCTCGGCCGCATCCCGTCGCCGCTGGCAGCGCCCACCGTACAGCCCCCGGAGCGCGCGCTGGCGGCTGCGCAGGCGGCCGCGTCCGATGCCTCGTTCGATCTGCGCACCGAAGGCCGCGACGCCTCTGTCGACGATCAGGGGGACTTCGGCACCTGCTGGGCGTTCGCTACCATCGGTTCTCTCGAGTCCAATCTGCTGCCAGACGACGCGACCCAGTATTCCGAGGACAACGTCGTGCTCAACGCCGGCTTCGACAACGGCGGCGACCCGTACAACTACGGCGGCTGGTCATCCTGGACGGCCGCCTACTTGCTGCGCTGGGGCGGTCCCATCCCTCTGGCCCAGGACGCCTACGGCGACGGGGTCACGCCGCCTGGTCTCTCGCCCGCCTTGCACCTGCAGCAGTGGCTGCGCATCCCAAAACCGGCGTCGTCGGCCTCGCCTGATACGGTGAAGACCGCTCTCGTCACCTACGGCGCCGTCGACACGGCGATCTACTGGACCTCATCCGCCTACCGTTCGACGACCGCCAGCTTCTACTACTCGGGTAGCGCCGCGGCCAATCACGAGATCGACATCGTCGGCTGGAACGACTCCTACTCGCGCTCCAACTTCGCCTCCACGCCGCCCGGAGACGGCGCCTTTCTGTGTCGCAACAGCTGGGGTACCGGCTGGGGCCAGAACGGCTACTTCTGGATCAGCTACTACGACCACCTCGTCACCACGGACATGGATGTGTTCCCCAAGGCCGGGTCAGCGACCGATTACGCACGCATCTACCAGTACGATCCTCTCGGCGAGACCAAGGACTTCGGCTACCAATCCACGACGGGCTGGATGGCCAATCGCTTCACCGCTTCTTCCTCCGGTTCACTCGCGGCGGTCGGCTTCTGGGTCCCTTCAGGCAGCGCGAGCTACACCATCTACGCTGGATCGTCCCTGGACTCGCTCGCGCAGCTCTCCAGCGGCACAGCGGACTACGCCGGCTACACGACGGCCGACCTGCCGACCGGCGTCTCGCTGACGCAAGGCGGGCCGTTCGTCGTCGCAGTGAGACTCACGACACCCGGCTACGCCTATCCGATCCCGATCGAGTATCCGTGGGCCAATTACTCGAGCAAGGCCACCGCTTCGGCCGGCCAGAGCTACGTGAGCGCGAGCGGTACGTCGTGGACGGACATGACGACGATCGCCGGCTACGCCAACACCAACGTGTGTGTCAAGGCGTACACGACGGCGGACGCCGGTAGCGACGTCTTCCCTCCGCTGACGACCGCCCGGGGCGCGGACGCCAGGTGGCATCGCAGCCCGGTCACGATCACGTTCAGCGCCTCCGACAACGGTCCCGGCGTGCCCACCACGCAGTACAAGCTCGATGGCGCCTCGACCTGGCGGGACGGCACGAGTGTGACCGTCGCGGCGCCGTCCGATGGCTCCAACGATGGCATCCACACGGTCACGTACCGATCCATCGACGCGGCCGGCAACGTCGAGCCGGACCGGCAGTGCAGCGCGCGCATCGACACGATCGGGCCGACAGGCGCCGTGACCACGCCGGTGCGAGCGGTCAAGTCGGGCCGCCGCGTGCTCGTCCGCATCCGCGTGGACGACGCCAGCAGCCCGCAGGCGCACGTCGTCCTGGCAGTGCGCCGGCGCAACGGGCGCCTCGTCAAGCGCGTCGACCTGGGCGTGCGGACCGTCGGCACGCCGCTGACGTACCGTCTCCGCTGCAGCTTCGGGCGCGGCCGTTTCGTGATCACGCTGGGCCGCGCCACGAGTGACCTCGCCGGCAACCCGCTGAGGTCCGCGACGAGCCGCCGGCTGAGCGTCATTCGCTAGGCCGGCTCGCGTCCGTGGCGCCGCCCACCGCGCCGCCCCCATCGCGCCTCCACCCCGCCGCCCACCGCGCCGTGGTCCCTCCAACCTCGCCGTGATATAAGTCGGCGGAGGTGTCGCGAGCCTGAGGAGGTCCCGCCGGTGGCCATCGTCGAGGTCCTGGATCTGCGCAAACAGTACGACCCGCCCAAGGGAGTCCTCGCCGTCGACGGCGTGAGCTTCGAGATCGCCGAGGGCGAGATCTTCAGCCTGCTGGGCCCCAACGGGGCCGGCAAGAGCACCACCATCTCGATGCTCTCGTGCCTGCTGCAGCCGAGCGGCGGCGACGCTCGCGTCGCCGGGCACTCGGTGGTCACAGAGGCGCAGGCTGTCAAGGAGGCCATCGGCGTCGTCCCGCAGGACATCGCCCTGTACCCGGACATGTCCGCGCGCGAGAACCTCGTCTTCTGGGGCAAGATGTACGGCCTGCGCGGCGATGAGCTCACCAAGCGGGTCGACGAGGTCCTCGAACTCATCACGCTCGTCGATCGCCAGAAGGACCGCGTGGAGAAGTTCAGTGGCGGCATGAAGCGGCGCGTCAACATCGGCGTCGCGCTGCTGCACAAGCCGCGCGTGCTCTACCTCGACGAGCCCACCGTCGGCATCGACCCGCAGAGCCGCCGCTCCATCCTCGACGGCATCCTCGCGCTGCGCGACCAGGGGATGACGATCCTCTACACCACGCACTACATGGCCGAGGCGCAGGAGCTCAGCGACCGCGTCGGCATCGTCGATCACGGCAAGATGATCGCCGTCGGCACCAACGACGAACTGGTCGAGATCGTCGGCGCCGAGGCCCACGTCGTACTGAGCGTCGACCACTACCTCGAGGGGATGGTCGAGCGCTGGGGCGACGTCAAGGGCGTGACCAAGGCGATGATCGACGAGGAGCAGCGCGCGGTGCTCCTCGTCCAGGACGCCAACGAAGTGCTGCCGCGGCTCTTCGAGGCGGCCGCCGCGGCCGGTGCGCGCATCACCGAGGTCAACGTGACCGAGCCCAACCTGGAGATGGTCTTCCTGCACCTCACCGGCCGCGCCCTGCGGGAATAGGACGCATCGCGCCGTGAACCGCGTCCTCGCCATCGCGTTCAAGGACCTGCGCAGCACGTGGCGCAACGTCCCCGCGCTCATGATGATGCTGGCCGCACCACTGGCGCTGTCGGCGCTGCTCGGCTTCGCCTTCGGCGGGGGCGGCAGTGGGTTCTCCATCGCGGCCACCAAGGTGGCGGTCGTGAACCAGGACCAAGCGCAGGTCGCGAATCCGCCGTCTGGGTCCCAGACGACCGGCAGTCCACGACCGGCCGTCGGTCAGACCGTCGTCGGCATCATGAAGAGCAAGGATCTCAAGAGCATCCTCGCGGTGACATCCAAGCCGACGGTCGCCGCGGCGCGCAAGAGCGTCGACGATGGCAAGGATGCGGTCGCCGTGATCATCCCGGCCGGCCTGAGCAAGGTCATCTTCGGGACGAGCACCACGGCCAGAAGCGCGATCGAGCTGTACCAGAACCCCACGCAGACCGTGGGCGCCGCGATCACGCAGAGCGTCGTCGGCCAGTCGCTGCTCTCCTTCAACGGCGCACGGGCCGCGGCCCTCGCGGCTCAGAACTTGGCCCTGACCGCGGGCAACGGCTCGCGCGCCGGTGCGCTCGCGCAGCAGGCCGCCGCCACCTTCGTGCACGGTAGCCAGAGCGGGTCGGGCGGCCTGACGGTCGCGCAGCGGCCGCCCGAGCTCACGGGCGGGAAGAAGTCGAAGGACGTCGGCGTCACTGGGCTCGTGCTCGCCGGCATGATGGTCTTCTTCATGTTCTTCGCCGCTTCCAACGTGGCGCGTACGATCCTCGACGAGGAGCGCGCCGGCACGCTGCCGCGGCTGTTCACGACGCCGACGTCGCGGCAGCTCATCCTCGGCGGCAAGTTCACCTCGACCTTCCTCACGGTGCTCGTCCAGGCGATCATCCTGGTCGTCGCCGGACGTCTGTTCTTCGCGATCCAGTGGGGCGCGCTGAGCGCCGTCTCGCTGTTGATCCTGGTCGCGGCCGCGGTCGCGGCCAGTCTCGGCCTGATGGTGATCTCGCTGGTGCGCACGCCGGCGCAGGCGGGAGCGATCGGCGCCGGCGTGTATCTGGTGCTCGCCCTGCTCGGCGGCAACTTCAGCGGCACGGCGCAGTCCGGCACCACCTACGCCACCATGCAGCGGCTCACACCGAACGGGTGGCTGCTCGTCGGCTGGAACAGCACGCTGCGTGGCGGCGGCGTCGGCGACATTCTGCTGCCGCTGCTCGTCCCGCTGGCGTTTGCGGTCGTGTTCTTCGCCGTCGCCGTGCTGCGCTTCCGCCGGAGGTTCGCATGAGGGCTGCGGACGGGGGCGGGTCGCGATGAGGCGCATCTTCACCCTGGCGAACAAGGACCTGCTCGAGACCCGGCGCGACCGGCTGGCATTGATCTTCACGGTGATCATGCCGGTCGCCTTCACGGCCTTCTTCGGCCTGCTCTTCGGCGGCGGCAGCAACCGGCTGCCGCTGGCGGTGTGGAGCGGCGACGCCGGCCCCGTCGCGACCCAGCTCATCGCGCAACTTCAGAAGTCGAGCGTCGTCACGGTCCAGCGGGTCTCCAAGGCCGACGCCGAGCAGAACGTAGCCGACAACAAGGCGGCGGCGGCGCTGGAGATCCCGGCGGGATTCTCCGCCGCCGTGGCGGCCGGCAAGCCGGCCGCCCTCACCGTCGTCGGCATGTCCGGATCGTCGGGTGCGCAGACCGCGACGACGGAGATCAATGCGCTTGCGGGGCGGGCCGTCGCGGCAGAGCAGGCAGCGCGGGCGGCGGTGGCGACGGGGGCGGGTATGCCGCTCAGCTATCCCGCCGGCGCGCAGGCCGGGCTGAGAGTCGCAGCGCTCACCAAGGCCCGGCCCGTCACCGCGGCAGCCCTCGCCCACCCGGCCGCCACGATCAGGGTGGTCGAGGCCGGCGCGGCCGCCGGTCAGGTGCCGTCGGGCTTCGTTCTCAGCTCACCGGGCATGATGATCAACTTCATCCTCTTCAGCATCACGACCGCCGGCGTCGCCCTGGTCGTCGAGCGCAAGAACTTCACGCTCATGCGTCTCATGACGACGCGCGTACGGCGCTGGGAGATGATCGCCGGCAAGATCCTCGGGATGTTCGCGATCACGTTCATCCAGCAGATCATCCTCATCGGCATCGGGCAGTTCGTCTTCGGGGTGGACTACCTGCGCGACCCGGCGGCGCTCCTGCTCATGATGATCGCGCTGTCGGGCGTGGCATCGACGCTGGGGCTGATGCTGGCGTCGCTGCTCAAGACGAACCAGGCGCTGATCGCCGCGACGGTGCTCACGTCGATGTCCGTCGCGGCGCTCTCCGGCGCCTGGTTCCCGCTCGAGATCACCGGCCCGACGTTCCAGTTCGTCGGGCACCTGCTGCCCACGTCCTGGATCCTCGACGGGCTGCGCGGCATCATCCTGCGCGGCTTCTCGGTGCCCGACGTGATGCCGGCGTTCGGCATCTCCCTCGCATGGGCGCTCGGGTTGTTCGCGATCGCCGTCTGGCGCTTCCGGCTGACGGACTAGCGGCGGGCCCCGCGGGCTCGGCCGCCGGCAGCCGCCGGCCGCCGGCCGGCTCACTTCGCGGGCTTGATGCTCGCGTCCTTGGGCAGGGCCAGACTGGCCGCCACCTCGATCGCCTTGATGATGCCGGACGGCACCGGGCAAGCCGGGTGGACCAGGTGCTCGGCGGCGAGGCGCAGGGTCTTGGGCCCCTCGCCGCGATAACTGATCTCGCGGTACGGATCGACCTCCGTGAGTTCGGCCGCGAGCTGCTCGACGTACTGGCAGCCGGTCTCGAACTCGAGTCTCACGACGCGGCCGTCGGCCTTGGTGTGCACCGTGGTGCAGAAGCCGCAGATGCCGCTGTCGATCTCGGACTTGGCCAAAGGGATCTCCTCGTTTTGAGTGCGGGCGTGCGCTGATGGTACCTCCAGATCGGCGAAGCCACACCCGGACGGCGGGCAGACGGCGGCGGCGTTTCCCATCGGCTCGGCGTGGCAAGAAGGCAGTACGGAGGAACCGCCCGGCGCCTCGCCGGGCGCACAAGGAGGTACCCGTGAGCAGCCACATCCTCGTGACCGGCGCCTCGGGACGCGCCGGCACCGAGATGGTCCGACAGCTCGCCGCGGCTGGAGCGTCGGTGCGCGGCGCCATCCACTACCCCGATCACGACGCCGAGTCGCGCGTGGGGCGCGTCGACTTCGTCGAGGTGGATTTCGACCGTCCGGACACGCTGGAGACGGCCTTCAAGGGCATCGACGAGGCGGTGCTGATCACGCCCGAGGAGACCACGATGGTCGCGCAGACGCGCAACCTGGTGCGGGCGGCGGAACAAGCCGGGGTCGGGCATCTGGTACGTATCTCGTTCCTGCACGCGGGCGCGACCGGCGGGTCGCTGCTCGACTGGCATCTGGAGGCGGAGAAGGTCGTGCGGGAGTCGGCGATCCCGTCGACCATCTTGCGCCCGAACTCCTACATGCAGAACTTCCTCACGATGTACGGCCCCAGCATCTTCGTGCACGGGGCCTTCTTCACACCGATGGGCGGCGGGCGCATCAGCTACGTCGACGCTCGCGACGTGGCGGACGCGGCGGTCCGCGTCCTCTTGCGGGCGGACCCCGATCGCGGCGGCGCGATCGACGGCGACCGCATCTACTCGCTCACCGGTCCGCGGCCGCTGCCGCACGACGAGATCGCCGGGATCCTGACGCGCGCGGTCGGCCAGCCGATCCGCTACGTGGACGTCGGCGAGGAGGACGCCTGCCTCGCGCTCCGTCGGCGCGGTGCGTCGGAGCGGCTGATCGAGGCGCTCTGCGAACTCTGGCTGGCGATGCGCCACGACGAGTTCGCGACGACGGCCGGGGACTTCGAAGAGCTCACCGGCCGGCCGCCGCGCAGCTTCGAGGAGTTCGTGCGCGAGCACGCCGGGGAGCTGCGCGTCTCGCCGACCGCGCGCACGTGAGGCCCGGGCCCGTAGGTGACGCGCCGGAGGGCTGAGCTGCGTCTCTGCCGCTCAGCCCTCCGGCGCTCGGAGTCTCCGTCCGCCGCAGCTGCCTTCAGGGGTCATTCGTCGGGCGCTCACGATGCAGCCCCTCCAGACCTGCGGCCGTCGTGACGCCCAGGACCGCGATCAGGACCCAGCTCACCACGATCGGCGCCATGTCGCTGCCTGTCATCGTCCATCACCTCCATGGGGGGCAGTCTCCCGCCGGCGGATGAACGGAGGGTGAACGAGCCGGCGTCCCGGCCGGTCAGTCCAGGACCGGCTCGCCCGTGACCGCGAGACGCTCGATGAGATCCGCGCCGTGCGCGCTGCCCGGCTTGGAACGGGCCGACGTACTCAGGGCAGCGTCGACACCGCCCGTTCGATGAGGTGGATGAGCGGCGTCGGGTAGACGCCGAAGACGAGCACGAAGGCGGTGAGCGCGGCAAGCATGACGCCCGAGGCGGCGGGGATGACCGCGCCGCCCACGGACGGGACGGCCGCGGTCGCGCCCGCCACGGCCGTGTCCGGGCCCGCCGCACCGGGCAGCAACCTCACGCCGGCGGGCTCCTCAGAGGGTTTCTGCACCCACATCGCGACGATGACGCGCGTGTAGTAGTAGAGGCCGATGGTGCTGGTCACGACGAGGACGATGACCAGCGCCCAGAGCGCCGAGCCGGCGCCCGCAGTGAGGATGTAGAACTTGCCGATGAAGCCCATCGTCAGCGGCATGCCGGCGAGCGAGAACAGGGCGATCGTGAACGCGACCGCGGTCCAGCGGCGCCGGCGCGCGAGGCCGCGGTAGTCGTTCAGCTCGTCGGCGTCGCGCGCCGGCGTGGAGAGCACGGTCACGACGCCGAACGCGGCCAGCGACGTGGCGAAGTAGGCCACGAGGTAGAAGGTCACCGCCGTGGCGGCCCGCTCGCCGGTGGCGAGGAACGCCACCAGCAGATAGCCGAGGTGCGCGATCGACGAGTACGCCAGGATCCGCTTGACGTTGTCCTGGCGCAGCGCCAGCAGGTTGCCCGCCGCCATGGACGCGACGGCGACGGCGGCGAACACGAGGAACAGCGTCGAGCCGGTGTGCAGGCTCACCGGCCGGAAGTAGCGCAGGAGGAGCGCGACCACCGCGCCCTTGGACACCGTGGCGATGAAGGCGGTGACCGGCGCCGGCGCCCCCTGGTACACGTCCGGCGTCCACATGTGGAACGGCACGACGGCGAGCTTGAAGCCGACGCCGACGAGGATGAGCACGACGCCGACGGCGACCACCGGGTCGCTGGCGCCGAGGCCGGCGGCGATGAGCGGCGCCAGCCCGCCGGCCGTCATCAGCCCGGTCTCCGCGTACACGAGCGCCATCCCGAAGACGAGGAAGGCGGAGGTCGAGCCGGCGAGCACGAGGTACTTGATCGCCGCCTCCACGTACTGCTCGCGGTGCAGCGGATAGACGATGAGCGCGTACAGCGACACGCTCAGGATCTCGAGGCCCAGGAAGAACGAGGCGAAGTGCGTGCTCGCCGCCAGCGTCACGGAGCCGAGGGCCGCCGTGAGGAGCAGCACGTAGTACTCCTCCGGGTGCACGCGGCGCTTGCGCAGGTAGCCCCAGGAGAGCACGGCGACTACCGCCGTCGCCGCGACGATGAGCCCGGTGAAGAAGAGCGCGTAGGTGTCGAACGAGAGTAGCGGGGTCACTTGGCGCGGGGAGCGGCCGGCGGCCACGAAGAGACATCCGCCGGCCGCCGCAAGCCCTACCAGCGTGAGCGACAGGGCCAGCGCGTGGGAGCGCCTGAAGGCCGCGGCCAGCATCACGAGCACCGGCGTGAGCGTGAGCGCGATCAGCGGCGAGATGGTGAGGAGGTCGCCGGTGGTCACGGCGCGGCCCCCGCGACGGTCTGCGATGCAGAGCTCTGGGCCGCGCCGGACTGGGCGGCGCTCGTCTGGCCGCCGGCGCCGGCCTGCGCGGCGGCGGCGTTCGCCGGCGCTCCCCGCGCCGTCGCCGGCCCGGCCGTGAGGCTGCTGGCGGCCGTCATCTGCTGCACCGCGGTCACGGTCTGGCGCGCCGTCGCGATGAGCGGCTGCGGGTAGAAGCCGATGGCCACCAGCGCCGCGATCATGGCGACGAACATCGCCGTCTCGCGCGGTACCAGGTCGTCGAGCTTCCAGCCGTGCGTCTCCTCGCCCTGGAAAGCGCGCTGCATCATCCACAGGGCGTAGACGGTCGCGAACACGAGGCCGACGGCGCCGAGCACGGCGGCCCACTTGGCCACTTGCCAGGTGCCGACGAGGATGAGGAACTCGGCCACGAAGTTGCCCAGTCCGGGCAGCCCGAGGGAGGCGAGGGCGAAGAACATCGCCGTGCCGCCCATCCTCGGCGCGATCGTCCAGAGCCCGCCCATCTTGTTCATGTCGCGGGTGTGGATGCGGTCCTGCAGGCTGCCGACGAGGATGAAGAGGGCGCCCGTGGAGAGGGCGTGGCAGACGAGCTGCAGCACCACGCCCTGCAGCGCCAACGTGTTCCAGGCGAAGATGCCGAGCAGCACGAAGCCCATGTGGCTCACGCTGGTGTAGGCGACGAGCCGCTTCATGTCGGTCTGCGCGTAGGCCATGATCGCGCCGTAGATGATGCCGATCACCGCGAGCACCAGCGCGACGGTCCGGAACTGGTACGCCGCCTGCGGGAAGAGCGGGATCATGAAGCGGATCATCCCGTAGGCGCCGATCTTGATGAGCACGCCGGCGAGGATCACGGAGCCGGCAGTCGGCGCCTCGGTGTGCGCGTCCGGCAGCCAGGTGTGGAAC
This sequence comes from uncultured Thermoleophilia bacterium, assembly GCA_963829205.1. Lineage (GTDB taxonomy): Bacteria > Actinomycetota > Thermoleophilia > UBA2241 > UBA2241 > CAIXSE01. Next base: position 419,088 of record CAWHHT010000012.1, on the reverse strand, counting down.
GGGAACGCCGGCAGCTTGACGGCGAAGGCGGCGAAGAAGCCGAGCATCAGCAGGAAGGCGGTGCCGGACGACATCCTGGTGCCCAGCAGTGCCGGGAAGTCGAAGGTGTAGGTGCCGGTGGCGCGCCCGTGGATGAAGTACAGCGCCACGATCGCGATCAGCATCAGCAGCCCGCTGACCTGCGTGAAGATGAAGAACTTGACCGCCGCGTAGACGCGCCGCTCGTGCCCCCAGAGGGCGATGATGAAGTACATCGGGATCAGCATCATCTCGAAGAAGAAGTAGAAGAGGAACAGGTCGAGCGAGAGGAAGACGCCGGCGAGCGCGGCCGTCGTCCACAGGATCATGAAGTGGAAGAAGCCGACGCGCTCGGTGATGCCGCGCCAGGAGGCGAGCACGGCGAGCAGGCCGAGCGCGAAGGTCAGCGCCAGCATGATCACCGTGAGGCCGTCCTCGGCGAGGAAGAAGTTGATGCCGAGCGGGGCGATCCAGGGCACCTTGAGGTGGACGATCCAGCTGCCCTGGGCGAGGCCCGCGGCGCCGGGACCGTGCGCGGCGAAGGTGGCCTTGAGGGCGTCGGCCTTCGCCACCCACTGCGCCACAAGCAGCATCAGCGGCGCGGCGGTGCCGGCGACGGCGATCCAGCGCGCCACCAGCGGCTGCGGGCGCGCCAGCAGCCAGGCGAGCGGCGCCGCGACGGCCGGGATGAGGATGTACCAGAGCAGGATCATCCCGGCCTCACCTCAGCACCACGACGGCGATGATGACGGCGATCCCGGTCCCGGCGACGGCGATGTAGAGCCGCAGCACGCCGTTCTGGCTGGCGCTGAGCGCGCGCCAGGCGAGCACGTTGACGCCGGCGATGCCTTTGACGACCGGCTCGACGAGGTCGTCGCGCGCCACGCGAGCGAACCACTTCACGGGGATCACGAAGACGCGTTCGTAGAGCCAGTCGAAGCCCCAGCCGGCGCGCCAGTAGCGCTCGAGCGCGTCCGGCACGGGCTTTGCGGCGAACACGGCGGTGGCGTCGCGCCAGCGGATCCAGAGCAGAGAGGCGACGCCGATCCCGGCGAGGGAGACGATCTCGACGATGGTGGCCTCGCCAAGGCCGAACGACCAGCCGGAAGCCGGCAGCAGCGGCAGGGCGGTCCCGACGAAGCGGGCGAAGGGGTCCCAGCCGCCCATCCACTCCGGCAGCCAGACGAGACCGCCGATCACGGAGAGGACGGCGAGCACGACGAGCGGCGTCTGCATGCGCCAGCGCGGGCGCCTTGTGACCGGCGTGTGCTGCTCGCCGAAGAAGGTCACGAAGACGAGGCGGAACGAGTAGATGCCGGTGAGCAGCGCGCCGGCGACGGCACCCACCCACAACCAGACGTCGCCGAACGGCGGTGCGAGGCTCGACGAGATGATGAGGTCCTTGCTGTAGTAGCCGGCGGTCACGAGCGGCAGGGCCGCCAGGGAGGCCGCGCCGATCGTGAACGTCCAGAAGACCACCGGGAGCTCGCGCCGCAGGCCGCCCATCTTGAAGATGTCGTGCTCGTCGGCGAGCGCCTCGATGACCACTCCGGCGCCGAGGAAGAGCAGGGCCTTGAAGAAGGCGTGCGTCATGAAGTGGAAGATGGCTGCATCCCAGCCGGCGACCCCGAGGGCCAGGAACATGTAGCCGATCTGGCTCACGGTGGAGTAGGCGAGGGCGCGCTTGATGTCGCGCTGTGCGAGCGCCGCGAACCCCGCGTATAGCAGGGTCACGGTGCCGACGATGGCCACGACCAGGCGCACGTCCGGCGCCATGAGGTACAGGACGTGGGTGCGCGCGATGAGGTACACGCCCGCCGTCACCATGGTCGCGGCGTGGATGAGTGCGCTGACCGGCGTCGGGCCGGCCATGGCGTCCGGCAGCCAGGTCTGCAGCGGCAGCTGCGCCGACTTGCCGACGGCACCGCCTAGCAGCAGCAGGGCCGCGGCCACCACGACGGGGTCGCCGGAGAAGGTCGCGTTGGCGATGTTCGTCATCAGCGGCTGGATCGCCAGCGTGTGGTACTGCGTGAAGAGCAGGAACAGGCCCACGATGAGGGCCGTGTCGCCGATGCGCGTGACGATGAATGCTTTGCGCCCGCAGAACACGTTCTGGGTGTCCCTCTGCCAGAAGGCGATGAGGAAGTAGCTGCACAGGCCCACGCCCTCCCAACCCAGGTACAGCAGCAGGAGGTTGTCGGCGAGCACGAGCACGAGCATCGAGGCGACGAACAGGTTCATGTAGATGAAGAAGCGCGTGAAGCCGTCGTCGCGCTCCATGAACTCGGTGGAGTACAGGTGGATGAGGAAGCCGACGACGGTGATCACGAGGATGAAGATCACCGTCATCGCGTCGAGGTAGAAGGCGACCTGCGGGCGCAGGCCGCCGGTGTCGAACCACGTCCACAGGACCTGGTGGAAGTGGTGGCCCGCCGGCGGCGAGACCATGAAGTCCACCGAGACGAGGATGGCGACCACGGCGGCGAGGCCGACGGAGCCGGCGCCGATGACGGCCACCGCGGTGCGGCTGAGGTGCCGGTTCAGCAGCGTGAGGAGGACGAAGCCGGCGAGTGGCAGGGCGGGGATGAGCCAGAGAAGATGCAGCATCCCTAGCCCCTCATCTCGTCGGCCTCGTCGATGTCGAGGCGGCCGAGCGTCTGGCGGAAGCGGATCGCCAGCGCCAGACCCACGGCCACTTCGGCGGCCGCCATGGCCAGCACGAAGAGGAACATCACCTGGCCGTCCGGGCTGCCCCAGCGTGCGCCGGCCACCACGAACGCGAGGCCGGCGGCGTTGAGCATGATCTCGATGCAGGCGAGCACCACGATGAGGTTGCGGCGCGTGATCAGGCCGACGAAACCGATCACGAACAGGACGGCCGCCAGGACGAGCCCGCTGTTCAGCGACACCGTGGCCATCAGCCCTGGACCCCCTCGGGCCCCGGCGGCGTCTCGGGCGCTTCGTCCAGGCTTGCGGCGCCCGCCCCGGGCGCTCCCGTGGGAGTGTCGGTAGGCTCGGCGGCGATGTGGCGCGCGCCGATCAGCGCCGCGAGCAGCAGCATCGACGCGAGCTCGACGCCGAGCACGTAGGGCCCGTACAGCGCGGTACTCACCTGTCGCGGGCCCACACTGGTGATCGCCAGGGCGTGATCCTGGAGCCGGATGCCGTAGACGAGTTCGGCGAGCAGCACGGCGATCAGGATCACCGGTCCCACCCAGGCCGCCCACGGCACCCGTGGCGCTTTCTGGGCGCGCACGTCCAGCAGCATCACGGCGAAGACGAACAGCATCATGATGGCCCCGGCGTACACGATCACCTCGAGCGCGGCCACGAACGGCGCCCCGAGCGTGAAGAAGACGACGGCCACGGCGAAGAGCGAGATCACGAGGTAGAGCAGCGCGTGGATGAGCTGCGAGCGCGTCACCACCATGATCGTGGCGAGCACGGCGACGGCGCCGGCGATGTAGAAGAGAATGGTCACGGCAGCAGGTCGCGCACGTCCGTCGGCGGGGCCTCGTTCTCGGCCTCGCCCTTGTCCTTGCCGCCGATGGCGAGGCCGGCGACCCGGTAGAAGTCGTAGTCGTGGTATTTGCCGGGCCCCGAGATGAGGAGGTCCTCCTTCTCGTAGACCATGTTGGCGCGCTCGTACTCGCTCATCTCCACGTCGGGAGTGAGCTGGATGGCGTAGGTGGGGCACGCATCCTCACAGAAGCCGCAGAAGATGCAGCGCGAGAAGTTGATGCGGAACCACTCCGGGTAGCGGCGCCCGTGCTCGTCGGCGGTGGCCTGCAGGGCGATGCAGTCCACGGGGCAGGCCACGGCGCAGAGGTAACAGGCGACGCAGCGCTCCTCCCCGGCCGGATCCCGGGACAGGATGATCCGGCCGCGGTACCGCGGCGGCAGGTAGACCATCTCCTCCGGATACTGGATGGTGGCGCGACTGTGGAAGGCGTGGGCCAGCACCACGCCGATGCCGTGCAGCGTACTCGCGACCGTGCGGTAGACGCGCGGCGCCAGGGACTGGCCGCGCCGCGCCAGGCGCCCGGTCGCCACCACGTCCGTGGTGAGCGGCGGATGAGTGTCGGCAGGCGCCGCCGTCTGTCTGGGTCCGCTCATCTCTCTCCTAGTGGTGCGCCACGACGATGGCGCCGGTCACGAGCAGGTTGACCAGGCTCAGCGGCAGCATCGCCTTCCAGCCGAGCCCCATCAGCTGGTCGTAGCGCGGCCGCGGGAACGTGGCGCGCGTGAGGATGAAGAAGGTGATGAACAGGAGCGTCTTGAGCAGGAACCACACGATCCCCGGCAGCCACGGGCCGAGCCAGCCGCCCAGGAAGAGCGTCGCGATGAGCGCTGAGATCAGCGTGATCGCGACGTACTCGCCGACCATGAAGAGGCCGAACTTCATGCCCGAGTACTCGGTGTGGTAGCCGGCCACGAGCTCGCTGTCGGCCTCGGGGATGTCGAACGGGATGCGGCGCGTCTCGGCGAAGCCCGCGATCACGAACACGACGAAGCCGATGAACTGCGGCACGACGTACCACAGTCCGCGCTGGGCTTCGACGATGCGCGAGAGGTCGAACGAGCCGGCCATGATGACCACGCCGACGAGCGAGAGGCCCATGAAGACCTCGTAGCTCACCATTTGCGCGGCGGCTCGCAGGCCGCCGACGAGCGAGTACTTGCTGTGCGATGACCAGCCGGCGAGCACGACGCTGTACACGGCCAGCGACGACATGCCGAGCACGAACAGCAGGCCGATGTTGACGTCGGCGATCACGATGCCGCTGGCCACCGGCACGACCATGAACGAGAGCAGCGCCGTCATGAGCACGATCGACGGCGCGACGATGAACACGCGCCTGTCGGCGAAGGGCGGGACCCAGTCCTCCTTGAAGAGGATCTTGAACGTGTCGGCCAGCACCTGGAGCAGACCGGCGGGGCCGACCCGATTCGGCCCGTAGCGGTCCTGGAACAGGCTCAGCATGCGGCGCTCGTACCAGATGAGGCCGGCGGCGATCGTGAGCACGACGATGAGGACGCCGAGGACCGTGAGCAACGGCCCCAGCCAGGACGGCGCCGTGCCGGCGAGCGGCGTGGGGACAAGGCGGGCGACGAGGAGAGTGATCACGGCGTCGTCTCCCCATCCGGCGCGTCGCCCGGAGCCCAAGCGGCGCCGGTGGGCGCCCACGCCGCGCGCGGCGCCGGTGCCTGCCCGGCCGGCGGCGCTTCGCCGGGCGTGATCCGGCCGCGCCCGGGCAGCGAGAGAAACGGCATGCCGGGCAAGCCGACGGGCACGCCGGCGACGCCCTCGGGCAGCGACGGCAGCAGCCGCAAGGGCGCACGCACGTCGATCCACGGCTGCCAGAGCTCGAGCCAGTCGCCTTCGGCAAGCTCGAGCCTCTCGGCGTCCTCGCGGCAGAGCGCGATGTACGGGCCCGGCGTCCGCTCGCGCACACCGGGCGTGTACATGCTGCGGTCGTCCGACCCGTAGATGTGGTGCACCGGCACAAGGATGAACTCGTCGGGCCGGGCCGCGAATGTCGCTGTGGCGACCGGCGCCGGCAGACCGGCGCCTGCGGGGTCGCCGTCGCTCCGGCCGCCGGCAGCCGCACCGCCGGTGAGCCCGACGCCGGAAGCCGCGCTCGCGGTGAGCCCGCGGTCGAGCAGGCGCGTTCCCACCGGGCCGTTCCTCAGCGGCCCGTTGACCTCTTCCTGCAGCTTGTGCAGGCCGCTGGCCGAGTTCCAGGCAGGCGACCACGTGCGCGGCGACAGCGCGGCCGGCGCCTCGGCCGGGCCGACGCCCTCGAGCGAGTACGCGAGGGCGGAATCGCGGTCCACATCGGGCTCCGGCTCGAACACGCTCACGTCGGCGTCCATGGCCGTGCGGCCGCTGAAGCGGCGAGGCTGCCGCGCGACCTCGGAGCCGGCGAGGCGCCAGTCTGCCCCCGGGGCCGCCGCGGCGACGCCGCGGAACTGCGGCAGCTCGTGCTCGAGCGCGGCGATGACGTCGTCGACGTCGCCCCAGCCGCGCGCCTCCTGACGATCGAGGCGCCCCATCAGATCGCGGAGCCAGCGCCAGGCCTCGCGCGTCTCGCCCGACGGCGCCAGCACCGAGAAGAAGCGCTGGGCGCGACCCTCGTTGTTCACGAAGGTGCCTGTCGTCTCGGCCACGGCCGCCGAGGGGAGCACGACGCCGGCCTGCGCGGTGATGCGGTCTTCAAGCGGCGCGAGCGCCAGCACGTCGGGCTCGCGCCGGAAGAGGTCGTCGACCAGCAGGGAAGCAGTACGCCGGTAGAGGTCGTTGTCGAGGATCACGACCGTATCCGCCTCGCCGCGCGCGACGGCCGCGATGGCCTGCGGCAAGCGGCCGCCGCCCATCATGCGCAGTCCGACGCTGTTGGGCTCGGGCACGGTGAGGATCAGGCGCGCCGGCCCGGCGTCGGGCCTCGCGTCCAGCACGCCCGCGAGATGCGCGCAGGCGCGCAGCAGGGCGCGCGAGCCGCCTGAGACGCCGCCGATGATCACCGGCCGGCGGCTGGCGCGCAGCGCCTCCGTCCAGCGCGCCACGCGCTCCCGCTCGGCGTCGCTGAGGTCGGTGACCGCCGGCGACGCCGGGTCCACGTCGTGCGCCAGCGCGCGCGCCAGGCGCGCGATGTCGTCCGGCGTCGCGTGCCATGCCTCGGCGGCGATCTCGTCCAGCTTGCCGGCGTGCGGCGCCGCGATCCACAGCGCGCTCGGCTCGCGCCGCTTGGCGCGCCCGATGGCGGCGTCGTTCCAGCGGCGGATGTGGACGCGCTCCTCCTGGGCCGTGGGGCGCAGGCGCAGCCACGTGCGCACGGTCAGGTCGAGCATCGGCGCCGTGTTGGTGAGGTCCTCGCCGAGGACGAACACGGCGTCGGCCTCCTGGACGTCGGCCAGGGCGCCCAGGGTCAACCCGCCGCCGGTGCTCGCCCCGACCGCTGTCCCGCCCGTTGCCCCGCCCCCTGTGCCGCCGGCTCCGCCACCCGGCCCTGCCGTGGCGATGACGTCGCCGACGAGGTCATAGTCGGTCTCGGACAGCCCCAGGTAGAAGCGGTCGGCGCCGACGAGCGCGCGCAGCGCGTAGTTGTCTTCCAGCGAGGCACGCGGCGAGCCGATGCCGATCGCGCGGCGGCCCCGCAGCAGCACCGCCGCCGCGTCGAGCGCCTGCTCGCGCCGCACATCCGGCGAGACCTGGGCGGCCACCTGCGAGGCCGGCCGCCACGCCACGCGCGCGGCGCGGATGCGCTGCGGCGCGTTGACGTACTCGTAGCCGAAGCGCCCCCGGTCGCAGAGGAACATCTTGTTGACCTCGCGGCTGTAGCGGCTCACGACGCGCCGCAGCTCGCCGTAGCGAGCCCCCGGCGTGGTCGTGCAACCGAGGCCACAGTGCGGGCACACAGACGGCGCCGTCTGCAGGTCCCACTTGCGCGAGTAGTGGCCGGCGAGCGTCTTGTCGGTGAACACACCCGTGGGGCAGACCTCGACGAGGTTGCCGCTGAACTCGCTCTCAAGTGTGCCGTCGCGGTCGCGCCCGAAGTAGATCTGATTGCGCAGGCCGAAGACGCCGAAGTCGTGGCCGCCGGCGTAGTCGTTGTAGAGGCGCGTGCAGCGATAGCAGGTGATGCAGCGGTTGAGCTCGTGGGTGACGAACGGCCCGAGGTCCTGGTTGCGGAAGGTCCGCTTGAGGCCGGTGTACCGCCTATAGCTGTGCCCGGTCATCACCGTCATGTCCTGCAGATGGCACTCGCCGCCTTCGTCACACACGGGGCAGTCATGCGGGTGGCTCATCATCATGAGCTCGATCATCTCGGCGCGGAAGCGCACCGCCTCTTCGTCGTCGATGGCGATGCGCGTGCCCTCCTGCGCCTCGGTCATGCATGCCATGGCGATCTCGCTCTTCTCCTCGCCGTCGCGCCCCGTCCAGTACAAGCGCACGGCGCACTGGCGGCAGGCGCCGATGGAGCCCATCAGCGGGTGCCAGCAGAAGAAGGGCAGGTCGAAGCCGAGCGAGAGGGCGATGTCGAGCATGTTGCGCCCGGCCTCCACGCGGAACTCGCGGCCGTCGATGATCACGGTCACGAGCTCCGGCGCGCCGCTATGCTGGTCGGCGCTCATGCGTCCTCGCCGCCGGCCGCGGGCTCCCCCGCCGGTCCCGCTGCGCGCGCCGGCTCCGGCTGCGCCCACACCGTGCCCGTCTCGACCGGCACTTCGGAACCGCGCCGCGGGTACGGGCAGCCGCCGAGCTCGATGTGCGCGACGAAGTCGTCACGGAAGAGGCGGAGCGCCGCCTCGAGCGGCTGCACGGCGCCCGGCGCCAGGTCGCAGAAGCACTTGTCCGGACCCATGAACCACACCTGCTCGGCCAGGACGTCGAGGTCCTCGAGGCGGCCACGGCCCTCCTCGATCTCGCGCAGGACGTGCGCCGTCCACTGCAGGCCCTCGCGGCACGGCGTGCACCAGCCGCACGACTCCTGCGCGAAGAACTGCTCCATGTTGAGCGTCATGCCGACCGGGCACGTCTGGTCGTCGAGCAGGACGAGCGTGCCCGTGCCCATGCGGCTCTTGACCGCCTCCATGGCGCTGAAGTCCATGGCCACGTCCATTTCGGCGGCGGCGACGAACGCCGTGGACGCGCCGCCGGGGCTGACGGCGCGCAGCTCGAAGCCGGGCTGCATGCCGCCGGCGTGCACCTCGATCAGGTCGCGGATCGAGGTGCCCATCGGCAGTTCCACGCAGCCCGGCCGCTGTACGCGGCCGGCGATGCCGTAGATCTTGGTGCCGCCCTCGGGCGAGCTCGAAAGGCCCTTCCACCAGTCGACGCCGTTGCGCACGATCGACGGCACGGCACAGAAGCTCTCGACGTTGTTGACCACGGTCGGGCGCGCGTACAGGCCGGCGCCGGTCATGTGCGGCGGCCGCGCGCGCGGGTTGGGTCGCTGGCTCTCGAGCGCGTTGAGCATCGCCGACGCTTCGCCGCAGATGTAGCGGCCGACGCTCTCGTGGAGGAAGAGCTCGAAGGAGAAGTCGCTGCCGAGGATGTGCTCGCCGAGGTAGCCGCCAGCGGCCGCCTCGGCGAGCGCCCGCTCGACGTTCGCGTACGGCTCGTCGTACTGCGCCCGCAGGAAGATGTAGCCGGCATCGGCCTGCACCGCGTAGGCGGCGACGAGCATGCCCTCGATGAGCAGGTGCGGGTTGCGGGCGAGGAGGTACCGGTCCTTGAAACTGCCCGGCTCCATCTCGTCGCCGTTGCAGACCACGTACTTGGGGTGCGGCGCGTCCGGCCCGAGCGGCATGGTGCTCCACTTGCGCCCGGTCGAGTAGCCGGCGCCGCCGCGGCCGCGCAGGCCGGAGTCGATCACGGTCTTGGTGACGTCCTCCGGCTTGTACTCCTGCAGCGCCCGGCGCAGGCCTTCGTAGCCGCCGGCCGCCACGTAGTCCTCGAGCATCGCCGGCGCGCCGTCGGCGCGCATCGCGCGGCTCATCGGGCGATCCCAGCCGCTCGTGTCCGGCGCGCCGCCGCCGCCGGGCCCCGCATGCGCGCCGCCGCCTGTCTGCGCGCCGCTCACGCGTACTCCCCGAGGATGGCGCCCACGCTCGCCGACAGCGACCGGGCCGTGGAGGTCGGCGTCGACCATCATCGCCGGGCCACGGTCGCAGGCGCCGAGGCAGACGATCGGCAGCAGCGTGAAACGCCCGTCCGGCGTGGTGCCGCCCATGCCGACGCCGAGCTGCGACTCGACTTCGGCGCGCAGCTCGGCGTACCCCAGCGACCAGCACGCGAAGCTGTCGCAGAGCAGCACCACGTGCCGGCCGACGGGCTGCCGGAAGAGCATGTTGGCGAAGGTCGCCAGGCTGTCGAGCTCGGCGACGCTCATGCCGAGGAACTCGCCGAGGTCGGCGAGCGACTCGTCGGAGAGCCAGCGTCGCCGCTGCTGCAGCACGCGCAGCGCCGAGTCGGCGGCGGCCCGCCGGTCCGGGTAGTGCGGCAGCAGCTCCTCGATCTCCCGGCGTTCCTCGTCGGTGAGGCTCACTTGTCCACGTCTCCCATGACGAAGTCGAGGCTGCCGAGGACGGTCACGAGATCGGCGATCTCGTAGCCCCGCACGAGCAGCGGCAGCACCTGCAGGTGCGGGAACGAGGGCGTGCGGATCTTGGTCCGGTAGGCGGTGTTCTCGCCATCGCTGACGGCGTAGTAGCTGTACTGGCCCTTGACGCCTTCCGTGTAGATGCACGCTTCGCCGGGCGGCACCACCGGCCCCCAGCTCACGCCGAGGAAATGCGTGATCAGCGACTCGATGTGGTGCATCGTCGCCGGCTCCTTGGGCGGCGGCGTCGTGAGGGGGTGGTAGGCCTTGTAGGGGCCGGAGGGCATCTCGTCGATGCACTGGCGGATGATGCGCAGGCTCTGGCGCATCTCCTCCACCCGGACGGCGGTGCGGTCGTAGCAGTCGCCGGTGGTGCCCACGGGGATGTCGAACTCGTAGCGCTCGTAGCCGCTGTACGGCCGCTGCTTGCGCCAGTCCCAGGGCACGCCGGCCGCGCGCAGGTTGGCGCCGGTGACGCCCCAGTCCACGGCGTCGGCGGCGCTGATGCCGCCGACGCCCACGGTGCGCGCCTTCATGATGCGGTTGTCCATGACGAGGTTCTCGTACTCGTCGAGGCGCGGCGGCAGGTAGTCGAGGTAGTCGCGCACCGCCCGCTCCCAGCCGTTGGGCAGGTCCTCGGCGACGCCGCCGATGCGGAACCAGTTGGGGTGCATGCGGCCGCCGCAGATGGGCCCCACCACGGCGTCGAAGATGCGCTCCCTGTCCTCGAACATGTAGAAGACCGGCGAGAGCGCGCCGATGTCCTGGGCGAAGGTGCCGTAGAACACGAGGTGGCTGGCGATGCGGAAGAACTCGCAGAGCATCACGCGGATCACCTGAGCGCGCTCCGGCACCTCGATGCCGCAGAGCTTCTCCACGGCGAGGACCCACGGCAGGTTGTTGGTCACCCCGCCGAGGTAGTCGATGCGGTCGGTGTAGGGGATGTAGCTGTGCCACGTCTGGCGCTCGCTCATCTTCTCGGAGCCGCGGTGGTGGTAGCCGATGTCGGGGATGCAGTGGACGATCTTCTCGTCCCGCAGCCCGACGATGATGCGCAGCGGCCCGTGCGTCGCGCCGTGCTGCGGCCCGATGTTGAGGTACATCAGGGTCGGGTCGTCCTCGGAGGTGGGCAGGCCCCATTCCTCGGGCCGGAAGACCAGGTCCTCCTGATACTGCTCGAAGACGTCCTTGGGCATCTCGAACGGCCCCAGCTCCGTGCCGCGCGAGGGTGACTCCTTGCGCAGCGGATGTCCCTCCCACCAGGGCGGGTTGAGGATGCGCTTGAGGTGCGGGTGGCCGCGGAAGCCGATGCCGAACATGTCCCACGTCTCACGCTCGTACCAGTCGGCCGCCGGCCAGAGATCGGTGATCGTGTCCACGGCGGCCGGCTCGCCGCGCAGCGCCACTTTGAGGCGCAGGTCGGCGTTCCGCTCGTAGGAGAGCAGATGGTAGAAGACGGTGAAGTCCGACTCGGGCTGGCCGTCGCGATAGCGGCGCAGGCGCTCGTCGATGGCGCCGAGGTCGTAGAGGCTGGCGAACGGCCTCGGCGCCTCATGCTTGAGGTACGCGAGCACGTCGTGGAGACGCTCCTTCGGGACCCAGAGAGTCGGGATGCCGTCGGCCGTCAGCTGCTCGACCAGCGCTGCGTCTGGGAAGCGCGCGCGCAGCTCGCGCACCACGTCGGGCTGCCGAGGCTCTGGGGCGGGGGCCACCGGCGGCCACTGCGAGGGCTGAGCCGGCCCGCTAGCACCCGCACTCGGCCCGCCTGCCGCCGCCTCCAGCCCGGCCACCGCCGCCTGCCGCCCGCCGGCCGTCGCCGGTGTCTCCTCGGCGCTCACGTCACACCTCGTCCTGCGGCGGCAGCTTGTCCGTCGCCGCGACGTCCGGCCGGCGCACGTCACGCAGCGAGATGCCGGGCGCCTTCGCGACCGCCTGCGAGCCCACGACCCAGCTCAGCGGCCGGCGCTCCGTCTGGACCTGCGCCTGCAGCAGCAACAGGCCTTCCATGAGCGCGGTCGGAGCGGGTGGGCAACCCTGGACATACACGTCCACCGGCAGGAAGGAGTCGACGCCCTGGACCACGCTGTAGACGTCGAACATGCCGCCGGAGTTGGCGCACGAGCCCATCGAGATGACCCAGCGCGGCTCCATCATCTGGTGATAGAGCTGGAGCACCGAGGGCGCCATCTTGCGGAACACGGTGCCGGCCACGATCATCACGTCGGCCTCGCGCGGGGAGATGCGCAGCACCTCGGCGCCGAAGCGCGCGATATCGTAGCGTGGCGTGAGGCTGGTGGCCATCTCGACGAAGCAGCACGAGAGGCCGAACCCGAACGGCCAGAGCGAGTTCTTGCGGCCCCAGGCGACGAGGTCCTGCAGGGTGCTGAGGACGACTGCCTGGTCCTCTCCCGGCGCCGGCTCGGAGTCGACCAGCGACTGCAGGGCTACTGACGTGCGCGATGGCCCCGGGCTGCGGCGCGGCTTCACGAGCCGCCTCCATCATCGTCGGCGGCGTCGCCCGCACCCTGCCCTCGCGCCTCGACTTCCGCCTCGCTCGCGCCCCGCGCCATCGCCCGGCGCCGCGCGCTGGTCCCCCAGTCGAGGGCGCCGGCTTTCCAGAGGTACACGAGGCCGGCGAGCAGGAGCACGACGAACACGGCGACCTCGGCGTAGCCCGTCCAGCCGAGCCGGCGGGCGTTGACCGCCCAGGCGAAGATGAAGACCGCCTCGAGGTCGAAGATCACGAAGAAGAGGGCGACCTGGTAGAACTCGACCGAGAGCCGCCTGGGCAACGGGCCCGCCGGCCTGATGCCGGATTCGTAGGGGATGGTGCGGTTAGGCGAGCGGCTGCGCTGACCGAGCAGTGACGAGACCAGCAGGATCGCGCCGGCGAGCAGCACGACAAGCACGGCGTACAACACCGGCGGCCACACCGCCGTCCCTAGCAGAGGCTCAGCCACTCCACCCCCCCGAAGCATGTCGCGATACCACGGCGGTTATAACCATGGAGCCTCACCCGCGAACATTCGCGTGGTCCGTCATCGTGCTGGACCTGTGTACGCTCCCATGGTAGACAAAAGCCACTGTTAGGGGAATGGTCCGCATCGTGTAGGGGCCAAGTGACCCGGAGAGTGGGTTCCGGGACGGTTGAGTATGGGCGATGGGCGGGGGACCTGAGTTGATCCGAGGGCTCGGTGGCGGGGTACAGGGGCGTCGGCGGGCATCGGCGGTGATCGTCGCCGTCTTTGCGGCGTTCGCCCTCGTGGTCCTGGCCGCTTTGATCGTCGCGGAAGCGTGCAGCGCGCCTCGGCGGCGTCCGCGTCCGCCACGCCGTCGGCCTCGGCGACGGCGTCCTCATCGCCTGCCGCGTCTCCCTCGTTCAGCTTGGCGCCCACGCTCACTGCCACGCCGATCGCCGTCCAGTCGCCGGTGGCACCTCCCGGCCCCGGCGCCGACATCTTCGCCGCCAACTGCTCCGGCTGCCACGGCGTCGCCGGTCAGGGAGGCGTCGCCGTCCCGACGCTGCCGTTCCCGCCGCCGCCGCTGGCTCCCGATGGGTTCGCCAGCCTCGTCGCGCCGATGGTCAAACAGGGCGGCATCCAGATGCCGTCGTTCTCCCGGCAGCTCACCGATGCACAGATCCAGCTCGTGGCGCAGTACGTTTCGCAGGAGATCGCGGACCCGGCGGCGCGCACGGCGAACGCGGCCGACGGCGGCCAGATCTTCCGGCTGTACTGCGCCGGCTGCCACAGCACGACGGGGCGCGGCGGCGCCATGGCGCGCGGCCGCAACGCGCCCGACATTGCGCAGTACCCGGCGGCCGAAGCCCTCGCCGCCATGATCCTCGGCCGCGGCAACATGCCGGTGTTCGCCGGCCACGCACTCGACGTGCGCCAGCAGACCTCGGTCGGGCTCTACGTGGACGTGCTCGTGCATGCGCCCTCGCCGGGCGGCGCCGGCCTCGGCTACCTCGGCCCGGTGCCGGAAGGCGCGGTCGGCGCCGGCGCGCTGCTGATCCTCATCTTCATCGCCGTCTGGCTGGCGTGGAAGTCGCGAAAGGCGGTGCCGTGAGCCAGGACCCGCGGCAGACCAGCGGCGTGCCGGCGCCTGCCGGCCCCGGCGGCCGCGGGCCCGGTGGCCGTGGGCCCGGCTGGATCCCCACCTGGCCGGCCAGCGTCGGGCTCGTCATCTTGCTCGTCGGCGCCGTCGGTTTCGCGGTGTCGTTCATCAGGGACGCCAGCACGCAGTGGCTCGGCGGCTTCCTGGCGGCGGCGCTGCTCGGCCTCGGCTTGGCGCTTGCCTATTGGGGCCGGGACCTGGCCGGCGACGAAGTCATCTCCGGCCCCTACCCGGTGCCGTCTGAGGACGCCGACGGGCGCGCCGCCTTCGGCGACCAGCTCGACGAGAGCGCGCAAGTGATCACGCGCCGCCACTTCCTTGCCAAGCTACTCGTCTTCACCGGCGCGGTGTTCGCGCTCAGCCAGGTCGTGCTGCTGGGCGCGCTCGGACCGCGCCCCAAGAACAGCCTGCGCACGACGTCGTGGCGCGCCGGCAGCCGTCTCGTCACCTTCGACGGCGCCCCCGTGACGCGTGACACGCTCGCCGCCGGGACGTTCCTCGTGGCGTTCCCCGAAGGGCACACCGATTCAGCCGATTCGCAGGTGACCCTGCTGCGGATCGGCGCCGACCCGCGGTTCAAGACGCTCGCCGGGCGCGAGACATGGAGCCCGGAGGGCTACGTGGCGTACTCGCGCGTCTGCACGCATGCGGGTTGCCCGGTGGCCCAGTACGAGGACCAGGCGAAGGTGATCGTGTGCCCGTGCCACCAGTCCACCTTCGACCTGATGGACGGCGCGCGGCCGGTCGCCGGCCCGGCGGGCCGGCCGCTCCCGCAGCTCCCGCTGGCCATCGACGCGCAGGGCCACCTCGTGGCCCAGAGCGATTTCACCGTGCCCATCGGGCCCGGCTTCTGGGATGAGGGATGAGCGAGCATCGCCTCAAGAAGAGCCTCGGGCGGGCGTTCGGCGTCGCCCCTTCGCCCGCCCGTCGCTCCGCCCGCTGGCTCGACCGCAACCTCGGCGGCAGCGGCATCCTGCGCGAGGAGCTCCGCCACATCTTCCCGGACAGCTGGGCCTTCTTCCTCGGCGAGATCGCGCTCTATTGCTTCATCGTGCTGGTCGTGACCGGCATCTTCCTGGCGCTCTTCTTCCACGCCTCGCAGGCAGTCGTCGTGTACCACGGCAGCTACCACCCTCTCGCCGGCGTGCCGATGTCCGACGCCTACAGCTCCGTCCTCGATCTGAGCTGGAACGTGCGCGCCGGCTCTGCTCATCCGCCAGGTGCACCACTGGGCGGCGCTCGTCTTCGTCGCCGCCCTCGTGATCCACCTGATGCGCATGTTCTTCACCGGCGCCTACCGGAGGCCGCGGCGCATCAACTGGCTCATCGGGGGGTCGCTGCTCCTTCTCGTCGGCTTCAACGGGCTGATGGGCTACTCGCTGCCCGATGACCTGCTCTCGGGCACCGGCCTGCGCATCGCCTTCTCGATCACCGAGTCGATCCCGTTCATCGGGCCCACTCTGGCCTCGGTGCTGTTCGGCGGCGACTTCCCTACCACGGGGATCATCGCGCGCATCTACCCCGTGCACATCTTCCTGCTGCCGGCCGCCATCGCCGGGCTCCTCGGGCTGCACCTCGGCCTTCTCTGGCTGCAGCGGCACACCGAGTTCCCGGGTCCCGGCCGCGACGATCGAACGATGGTCGGGACGCCGATGGTCCCGGCGTATGCCCTGCGCACGACGGGTTACTTCCTCCTGCTCGCCGGGGTGCTCACCGCCTTCGGCGCGCTGCTGCAGATCAACCCGGTGTGGCTCTACGGGCCCTTCCGCGCGACCGACGCCACCACGTCGGCGCAGCCCGACTGGTACATGGGCTGGCTCGAGGGCGGAGTGCGCATGTTCCCGGGCTGGGATATCCAGATCGGCGGGTTCCTGCTGCCGGCCATCTTCTGGCCGGCCGTCATTCTGCCGGGGCTCATCTTCACGCCGCTGTTCCTGTGGCCCTGGCTGGACTGGCTGGCGATGCGTGACAACCAGTTCTACAACGTGCTCCAGTACCCCAGCCAGCGCCCGGGCCGCATGGCGATCGGCGCCGGCTTCTTCACCTTCCTCACGGTGCTCCTGGTGGGGGGCGGCGACGACGTGTTCGCCAGCGTGTTCGGGTGGCACCTGCCGGTGCTGCTGCGCACCCTGCAGCTGCTGATCATCGTGCTGCCGCCCATCGTAGCGGCGCTCACCTACGCGATCGCGCGCCGGAGGTCCGAGCGGTGGCTCGTCTCCTAGTGGTGCAGCAAGTGGCCGGCGACGGCCGCAGCGACGACCACCGCCAGGTATGGGCCGGTGGCCTTGAACAGCGCCCACGCCGCGCGGCGGTCACGCCGCGCCAGCAGTCGCCAGGTGAAGCCCCACAGAGCCGCGCCGGCGGCCAAGGCGATCGCCGCGTAGACGAGGCCGAAGGCCGCGGTCGCGGCGAGCGCCAGCACAGTCACGGCAGCCACGAAGCCGGCGATGAGACGGCGGCAGGCGCTTTCGCCGTAGGCGACTGCCGGCGTGGGGATGCCCGAGGCCCGGTAGTCGTCTTCGCGCGCCAGAGCCAGCGCCCAGAAGTGCGGCGGCGACCAGACGAACACGAGTGCGCAGAGGAACAGGACGCCGCCCGACCAGGCTTCGCCGGTGGCGGCCCATCCGATCAGCGCCGGGAAGACGCCGGCGAGGGCGCCGGGGATGGAGCTCAGCGCCGTGCGCGGTTTGAGGAGCATGGTGTAGACGACCACGTAGTACGCGGCGCCGAGCAGCGCGAACGCGGCCGCGAGGCCGCCGGCCAGGGCCCAGAGGGCCAGGCTGCCGGCGGCCACCAGCGCCAGCCCGACCGTGAGTGCGCGTCCCGCGGGGATGCGGCCGGCGGCGATCGGACGGCCATGCGTGCGCCGCATGCGCGTGTCCAGGTCGCGCTCGAGGTAGTTGTTGAGCATGGCCGCGCCGCCGACGGTGAACGCGGTCGGCACCATGACAGCGATGATCCGCGCCAGCCCCGGGTCGCCGGCGAGCAGCATCGCCGCGACGACCGTGAGAAGGAAGAGCCCGATGATGCGCGGCTGCGCCGCGTGGAGGTACTCCATGTGCGCTATTCTGCCCCAACGGCGTTAGCTCGTGCGAAGATGTGCGCCGTGGGCTATCGGGGAGTCCGATTTGACGGCTGACGCGGGCGACATCACCCGGCGCGACGAAGGCGCTGGACACGGGGATCCCTCAGGCCACGTCCGGCGCCGCCTGAGCGTGCGCACGCTGCTGGTCATCGCAACCTGGGTGATCATGCTGGCTATGGCCGGCGCCGCGGCGGCGGCAAGCTACCCCAACGTGCTGAATCCGGCCGGCTCCGCGGCGCACGACATCAAGACGCTCACGCTCCGGGTCTTCGCCATTCTCAGCGTCGTGCTCGTCACCGTTTGGATCCTGCTCGCCACTGTGATCATCAGGGGACGGAGGCGCCCCGAGGCGCAGGCCTCACGCACGTCCGGCAACACGCGCCTGGAGATCATCTGGACGCTCGTCCCGGCGATCATTGTGGCCGTCCTCTTCTTCCTCACCGTGCGCACCACGCAGCAACTCGCGTTCGGCGACCCTTCGGTGCGTTTTGACGTGGTGGGCCACCAGTGGTGGTGGGAGTTCGACTTCGGGCCACAGGGTTTCAAGACGGCCAACGAGGTGTGGGTACCCAACGACCGCACCGTGTACGCCGACCTGCGCTCCTCCGACGTGATCCACTCCTTCTGGGTCCCGCAGATGGGCGGCAAGGTCCAGACCATCCCCGGGCGTGTGAACCACATCTCGTTCACGCCGCTGATCGAGGGCACGTACCTCGGTGAGTGCGCCGAGTTCTGCGGCGTGCAGCACGCGCAGATGCACTTCGCGATGAAGGTGGTCTCGTCGGCCGCGTACGCTGCGTGGCTGCAGCGTCAGCAGCAGCCGGCCGCGACGCCGACGGGCACGGAGGCAGTGGCCGGCGGGCAGCTGATGCCCACCATCGCCTGCGGCAGCTGCCACACCGTGCGCGGCACGACCATGCACGGCACCTTCGGCCCCGACCTCACGCACTTCGGCAGCCGCGGCGGCATCGGTGCCTACGCGATGGTCAACACGCCGGCCAACCTGCTGAGGTGGCTGCAGAACCCGCAGGCGGTCAAACCGGGTTGCCAGATGCCGCAGATCCCGCTCTCGTTGCAGCAGCAGCAGGAGCTCGTCGCGTACCTGGAGGAGCTTCAGTGAGTGATGTCATCCTGACCGGGGACGTGGCGGCGGAGGCGATCCGGCCCCACGGCATCGGCGCCTGGCTCACGACGACTGACCACAAGCGCATCGGCGTGCTCTACCTCGGCACAGGGCTGGCCTTCTTCGTGTGCGCCGTGGGCATGGCGATGATGATGAAGACCCAGCTCATCCGACCGGGCATGCACTTCCTCACGCCGGAGCAGTACGACCAGGTCTTCTCTATGCACGGCACGACGATGGTCTTCCTGTTCGCGATGCCGATGTTGATCGGCCTCGCCAACTACCTCGTGCCGCTGCAGATCGGCGCCAGAGACATGGCGTTCCCGCGCATGAACGCGCTGAGCTACTGGCTGCTGCTGTTCGGCGGGCTCCTGCTGTACAGCAGCTTCTTTTTCGGCGGCGCGCTCGACACTGGTTGGTTCAGCTATGCGCCGCTCTCGCTGCCCGCGTACTCGCCGCACGATGGCGTCACGTTCTGGACCATCTCGCTCGCCCTGTTGGGCGCCTCGTCGATCATGGGCGCGATCAACTTCATCGTCACCATGCTGCGCTTCCGTGCCAAGGGCATGGGCCTCTGGCAGATGCCGGTCTTCTCCGTCGCCACGTTCATCAACTCGTTCCTGATCCTCTTCGCCTTCCCGAGTCTCACCGCCGCCATCGCCATGCTCTATTTGGACCGTCACTACGGGACCGTGTTCTTCAACCCGGCCAAAGGCGGCGAGCCGGTCATCTGGCAGCACCTCTTCTGGTTCTTCGGCCACCCCGAGGTGTACATCCTCATCCTGCCGGCGTTCGGCGTGATGAGCGAGGTGGTCCCGGTCTTCTCGCGCAAACCCCTGTTCGGGCGCAACTCGATGCTCGTGATGCTGGGCATCATCGGGTTCCTGGGCTTCCTCGTGTGGGGACACCACATGTTCACCACCGGGTTGCCGACCTTGTTCAACACCATCATCGCCGGCACGAGTATGCTGATCGCGATTCCCACAGGCGTGAAGATCTTCAACTGGCTCGCGACCATGTGGGGTGGGTCCCTGCGCTTCAAGACCCCGCTCCTGTTCGCCTGCGGCCTCATCGCCTTGTTCACCATCGGCGGCATCACCGGGGTCATGCAGGCCGCCGTGCCGTTCGACTGGCAGGCCAATGATACGTACTTCATCGTCGGCCACTTGCACAACGTGCTCATCGCCGGCACCGTCTTCGCCGTCTTCGCCGGCTTCTACTACTGGTTCCCCAAGGTGACCGGCCGGTTCCTCAACGATCGAGTCGGCAAGGTCCAGTTCTGGCTCACGCTCGTCGGCTTCAGCCTCACCTTCCTGCCGATGTACGCGCTGGGGCTGATGGGGATGCCGCGACGCGTCTATACCTATGCACCGAACGTAGGCTGGAACACCCTCAACCTGGTGTCGTCCCTCGGCGCCTATCTCCTCGCCACCTCGTTCCTTCTGCTCATCTACAACATCGTCACGAGCGCGCGCTCCGGCGAGGTCGCCGGCGAGAACCCGTGGCGCGCCTGGACGCTCGAGTGGGCCACGACCTCGCCGCCGCCGCACGGCAACTTCCGCTGGCTGCCGCCGATCCGCAGCCCGCGGCCGCTGTGGGACCTCCAGCAAGAGGCGGCCAGGGGCGGCGGGAGCGACGACCGCGCCCCGCTCATGACGCTGGCGGCGGCCGCCGGCGAGGCGGGCACCGTCATCGGGGCCGAGCCGGAGCAGTCCACGATCGCGCCGTTCTTCGTGGCTGTGGGCTTCCTGCTCATCGCGATCGGTCTGCTCAGCACGCTGGTCGTGACGGCCATCGGCGGCGCCTTGCTGCTCCTGGTGGCCGCGGTCTGGATGACGCAGCAGTGGGTCGAGCCGATGGTGGACGACATGACCGGCCACCGGTTCTCATTCATAGGCCTCGCGACGCTCGTCTTCATCGGCTCCGAGTCGGTGTTCTTCGGCGCCCTCATCGCCGCCGATATCCATCTGCACATCCACAACAACAGCCTCTCGGCGGCCGGGCGCCTGCACGCCACGTTCCCGGCCATCAACACGCTGAACCTGGTGCTCAGCGGCGTCGCCGCCCACTACGCGCAGGTCAGCTACCGCAAGGGGCGCACCGGCGCCTTCAACGCGCTGCTGATCCTCACCGTGATCCTGGGCGCCGCCTTCCTCGGCGGGCAGGCGTGGGAGTACTCGCACCTGGGGTTCGGGCTGTCCGGCGGGCTGCTGGCGTCGACCTTCTACACGCTCACCGGGTTCCACGGCCTGCACGTCATGTGCGGCCTGGGAGTGCTGATGTTCCTCTTCTTCCGCGCCCGTCGCGAGCGGCGCCTCGAGCTTGGGACGTCCCCCGGGACCAGCGGGATGGTCGATGCCGCGACCTACTACTGGCATTTCGTCGACGCGGTCTGGGTCGCCGTGTTCATCACCGTCTACCTACTGTAGCCACATGAAGCTCACGTCGCAGAGGTCGCTGGTCCGCGCCGCCGTGGCGGTCGTGGTCGCGTGCGCGGCGCTGCTGGCTGGCCTGGCGGCGGGCAGCGTGTGGGCGCCGCCGGCGTCGGCGCATGCGGCGCTCACGCGCTCGGTCCCGGCGGCGGACAACTCCGTCTCGGTCTCGCCGAGCGCGATCGTGCTCTCGTTCTCGGAGCCGGTGGACCCCAAGCTCTCGCGCATCGTCGTCGTCGACTCGGCGGCGCGCATCGTGCGCGCGGTCGGACCGGCGCAGGCGGTGCCGGCCCAGCCGGCCCAGCTGCTGGCGCCGGTGTCCGGCCGTCTGCCGACCGGCGTCTACACGGTCAACTGGCGCTCGGTCTCGAGCAGCGACGGCCACGTGGAGGACGGCGCCTTCGCCTTCGGAGTCGGCGCCGTCCCGGGTCCCGGCAGCATCGTCACCATCAGCCTGCTGAACACGTCGCCGTGGCTGAACGCCGTGTCCGGGGCCGGCCGCTGGCTCGTCTACGTGGGCCTGGCCCTGCTGATCGGATGCGCCAGCACCGTGTGGCTTGCGTTCGGCGCCAGTCTGCCTGCACGGGGGCTCGCCGTGCTGCGCGTGGCCGTGCTCCTCGCGGCCGCCGGCGTCGTCGCGCTCATCGGAGCCGAGCGGAGCATGGTGGGCGCGCCCTCCCTGCTGCCGCTGTTCGTGACCAGGGAGGGCGAATACCTGCTCGCCCTCGCCGTCGCCGTGATCGCCTGCGGCGTCGCGGTCGTGGTCGTGGACTTCTGGCCCGGCCGCGCCGCACTCGCCGCCGTCGGCGTCACGGCGGTCGTGGCGGTGCTCGCTCACGTGCTCGCGGGGCACGCGGCCGCGCCCGCGGCGCTCCGGCCGCTCAACATCCTCGAGCAGTGGGTCCACATGACAGCGATCGGCGTGTGGGCCGGCGGATTGGCGTGGCTGCTGCTCGGCATCCGGACGATGGCGCCCGCGGATCGCGCGGGCCCCATCCGCGCCTTCTCCCGCATCGCCACCTGGACGCTGGTCGTAGTCGTCGCAACGGGTGTGCTGCGCGCCATCACGGAGATCGGGTCACCGGCGGACCTGTTGCACACGAGCTACGGCGTGACACTGCTCGTGAAGGTCGGCCTGGTGGCCGTGGTCGTCGGCTTCGCGGCCTTCAACCACTACCGGTACGTGCCGGCGCTCGGCCGTGACGAGGGCGCCGGCCGGCGCGTGCGCAACGATTCGCGCGCCGAGCTCGTGGTGCTCGCCTGCGTCCTGGTCGCGACCGCCGTGCTCACCGGGCTCGCGCCGGCCAACACGGCCGCGGCGGCGCCGGCCGACTACGGCTTTCAGGCCGTGGCCGCCGGCGACGACAGCGCCCACACCGTCCACGTCACGCTGACCGCGACGCCGGGTCGGGTGGGCCGCAACGCGTTCGTCGCGCGCGTCAGCGACTACGCGACCGGCAAGCCCAAGACCGGCGTCACCGGCGTCACGCTGGGCTTCGCGCTCTCGTCCAGGCCCGGCGTGAACGCCTCTACCCTCAAGCTGGCGCGCGCCGCCGCCGGGGCCTGGAGCGGCAACGGCCTGGAGCTCTCGATCGTCGGCGACTGGAGCGTGACGGTGCTGATCGCCGGACCGCTGGGCGGCGCCGACGTCCAGCTCACGCTGCGCGTGCGTCGCTAGCTGCCCGTCTTCCCGAGCGCACGCCGATCCCTTGTCTCGTTTAGGGCCTGCACGCCGGGGGCAGGAAGGGTCCACTTCGGCCACGAGGAGAATCGTTGCCGTCTGGCATAGGGGTGTCGAGATGAGACGTGTCGCCATCAAGCTCGTGCTCACGGCAGCGCTTGCCTGCGCGCTGCTCCTGCCGTCGCCGCACCGGCTCGGCGCATACGGTCAAGAACGTCGGCGCCTACAAGTTCACGGTGGGCTGGGGCAGCGAGCCCGCCTACGCGGGGCAGCTCAACAGCGTGCAGCTCGTCCTCGACACGCTGAGCACCGGCAAGCCCTACACGACCCTCACCGACACCCTCAAGGAAAGTAAGCGCCGCCTCCGCCGCCTGCGGCGGCCGGCCGGCGGCGCTCGGCAGTCCGTCAGTACTTCTCCGAAAGGGAACGCCATGACAGCACGATCGCTCCGTCGTCTCGCCCTCGCCGCCGGCGCCGTCTCCGTCGCGGCGCTCCTGGCCGCGGCCTGCGGCTCGTCCGGCTCGGCTGCGCCGAGCTCGTCCTCGTCCGCCGCCAACACGATCGGGTACTCGCACGTCGTCGATCTGAGTCATGTGATCAGCCCCCAGATCCCGTTGTGGCCGGGCGACCCCAAGGTCGTCTTCAAAGTGGTCGCCACGATGAAGAAGGACGGCTACTACCTGCGCAGCTTCACCATCGGTGAGCACAGCGCCACGCACATGAACGCGCCCAACAGCTTCGTCAGCGGCAACACCGAGGCGATCACGAGTTACACACCCGAGCAGCGCGTCGTGCCCACGGTCGTCATCGACGCGCGCACGCAGTGCGCTGCCAACGCCGACTACCAGCTCACGCAGCAGGACGTGCTCGACTGGGAGGCGGCGCACGGCAAGATCGCGCCCGGTACGTTCGTGGTCATGTTCACCGGCTGGGAGGACAAGTGGAGCGACCCCAAAGCGTTCATCAACCAGGACGCCAAGGGCAACCTGCACTTCCCGGGCTTCGCCGGCGCGACGAGCAAGTGGCTCGTGACCGAGCGGCAGATCGCCGGCGTGGGCATCGACACGCACGGCGTGGACCCAGGCTCCGACACGAGCTACGCGACGAACACCGAGATGGCGAACACCCACAAGATCGCCATCGAGTGCATGGCCAACCTCGACCAGCTGCCCGCCAAGGGCGCGACCCTGGTCTTGGCGCCGCTGCAGCTGCAGAACGGCTCCGGCTCGCCGATGGACATCGTCGCCTTCGTGCCCTGAGGTGCCGCGCTAGGTGGCCACGTGCAGCGAGCGCAGGACGGCGGCGAACGACGGCACGAACTGCTGGGCGTTGGCCGCATCGGCCACGGTGTAGAAGAGGTAGTTCCACTTGGGCGTGAACACGGTGACGTTCCATACGAGTTCGCGGCGCCCGACCTTGTCCTTGGCATATGAGGCCGAAGAGATCGCGGGATAGCCGCCGACTTTGGTGATCTGTGTCTGGGTCGTGGGGCCGTAGTACTTGCGGTTCTGCGCGTGGACCTGCTTGGCGTAGGTCTTGAGCGTCTTGGGCGTGACGAACAGCTTGTAGCCGTCGGCCGAGAGGTTGCTTGGGGTCACGCCGACCGCCTGCACGGGGATCGGCAACTGCCCTGCTGCCGGTCCGGCGGTGCCCTGCGCCGCGAGATGGAACGCCACGACGAACGTCGTCTTGCCGCCGTTCCCCAGTGCCTTGTCGAACTGGGCGATCCACGGCGCCAAAGCGGGGAGGTCGGCGGCGAGCACCTTGTCGTCGTACTTGAGCGCGAAGGCGTGGGCTGGGTCGGAGAAGACGCCGGCCGCGGCCGTAGCGGTGCCGGCCGTTGCCGAGACGGTCGGTGACGCCGTCGCCGCCGTCTGGGACGGACTGGTGCCGCAACCGGCCGCTGTGAGAACGGTGGTGGCGAGGACGGCGGCCAATGCGGCGCCGGCCACGACGCCGATGATCGACCGTCGCATGCATACTCCCTTCCGGGCCGGCGTTCCTTGCGCCGGCGGGCCACGCACAGTATGCCACGCCGACGACGCCTGCTCGCCGCCGGGGTTGCCCGCGCAATGGAGCACGCACATACTCGAATGGAACTCACTGTGAACGTATGTCACGCAGAGGGCAAGATGCCGATGAGAAGAGCAGCATGAAGCCACCGAAGAGATCAGCGCCGAGTCTGGGCGCCATCAAGGATGCATTGTCGGCGCCGTCGCGCCGCTGGTGGATCCTGGGCGGCTTGCTCGTCGTCCTGGCCGCCGCCGTGTTCGCCCACGGCCAGTTCGCGCGCATGGTGCACTCGTTCCTCGGCGCCGACTGGCGCTGGATGCTGGTCGCGACCGCCCTTCTGCTCGTGTCCCTCGTGCTGACCAGCCTCGCGCTGAAGCTGATCGTCCACGCCCACGACGACGTGCGCCCGAGCATCGTGGACACGTTCTCGTCCACGAGTATCGGCCTGCTCGCCAACGTCCTGATGCCGGTCCGCATCGGCGCGCTGCTCAATCCCTACGTCCTCTTCCTGCTCCTTCGCCGCCGCGGTGCGCGGCTGCCGTTCGCGACGACGCTCGGCATGACCGTGACCGAGCAGCTGCTCGCCGCCGCCACGTTCGTCGTGCTGGCGCTGCTCTTCGTCTCCGTCCTGGCAGTGCCCGGCTGGGCGGTGCGAGCCTTGATCGTCGCGGCCCTGCTGCTGGTGATCGTCCTCGGCGGCGGCGCCGCTCTACAGCGCTCCGGCCGCCTGCGCTCACTTGCGGCCTGCGACGCCGGCGACCGGCGCCGCGGCTTCGCGGCGTGGGTCCGGCGTTACCTGCCGCAGTTCATCGACAGCCAGCGCATCCTCGGCCGGCCGATGTCGGCGCTGACTGTGACCGGCGTCCTCGTGCTCGTGTGGCTCACGCAGCTCGCCGCCGCCGTGGCGGTCCTCCACGCCTTCCACCTGGGCGGCGCCGGCTGGCGTGCCGCCGCCCTCGTGCTCGTGCTGACCAACCTCATCGGCATCCTCCCGCTCACGCCGGGCAACGTCGGTACCTTCCAGGTCGCGGCGGTCGCGGCGATGGCCGTGTATGGGGTGGCGTCTGGGCCGGCGATGGCGTTCTCCCTCGGGCTGCAGGGGCTGCAGCTGCTGGTCGCGATCCTCGCCGGCGTGGCGTCGCTCGGCCTGCAGGATCTGGCGCTCCACGACCTCGCCGGCAAGAGCAGGCACGCCGCCCGACTGCTCGGGCAAGGCGAGTAGCCGGCTCTGGATGGTCTACCGGGTCGGTCCGCTCCCCACGGGCGACGGCCAGCAGAAGGCCGGCCACTATGGTGACGACGATCTCGACAGCGCTCGCTACGCCGTTTCGCGCACCGTCTCGCCGAAGCGCCGGAGAAGGGGGCCCGACGAGCGGAACTCCACGGTCGTGAACGAGGCTACCGGCAGCGCGAGCCGCGCCCGGTAGAGGTCGACGTCGATGCCGAGGAGCGCGCACGTGATGATGCGGATGGTCGCCTCGTGCGAGACCACGAGCACTTCTCCGGCGTGGTGCGCGCGACGGATGCGCTCGATCACGGGCAGGGCGCGCGCGGCCACCTGGAACCCGTTCTCGCCGCCCGGCGCGGCGAAGATCCCGGGGTGCTCGCAGTAGTCGCCGTACGCTCCCGGCTCGCTGTCCTTGATCTCCGTCTCGAGGCGGCCGTCCCACGCGCCATGGTCGATCTCCAGCAGGTCGTTCTCGACGGAGAGAGGGATCCGCAGACGCTCTGCGACGGCCTCCGCCATCGAACGACAGCGTGACAGCGGACTCGTGTAGACGGCGCGCCAGTCGCCGCCGGCCGCGCACGCCTCGACGATGGCCTCGCTCTGCCGTCGGCCGCGCTCGCTCAGCGCGCAATCGCTCTGGCCGCACAAGCGGTGCTCCCGGGTGGCCAGGGTCTCGCCGTGTCGCACGAGATGGATGGTAAGCAGGCCGTCTTCTTCGAGCATCATCAGCACCTCCGCAGCACTCCGCAGAACGGTCTTCGTACTATGCCCGATCTGAACGGTCCTCGCCCCTGCGGAGCGCGGACCGTCCTCGGCACTCTTGCCGTCCTGCGCGCCGCTGCAACGGCGTGGGGGGAATGATTGCTGGAGAATATTGGTTTCATCGGAGTGCCGCCGGCGCTCCGCGGCCTCCGCGCCCGACCCCGGGACCGAGGCCCATCGCAAGGAGCGCTGCGTGCTGCGCAACATCCTCATCGTCGTCTACCTGGTCGTCGGCGCGGTCGTCGCCAATTCCCACCACTACTTCGTCCATCTGAACAGCCTCACAGCTGTACTTTCGGCGGTGCTCGCCGTGCTGCTCTGGCCGCTGATCCTGGTCGGCGTCAACCTGCACATCAAGTAACGGAGCATCCCATGCACAACACGCTCGTGGCGTCACTGCTGGCTTCCGTCTTCAACGGCGGAGCGGTCCCCATCGTCTGGGTGATCGGCATCATCCTGATCGTCGTCGGCGTCGTGGCTGTCTTCCGCCGCAGTCTGCTCCTGGGAGTCGTGCTGATCGTGATCGGGGTCCTGCTGGGCGGGCTCAACATACTCTGACGCTGGGGGACACCCCGCCATGGTCGGGCATCCACTGCAGAGCGCCTCCTCGATGGTGGATCGGAGTCTCGGAGAGGGCCTTGAGCGGCAGGTCACGGCGCATCACCGGCGACGTCTGCACAATCTCGGCTGGGACCGCGCCTTCTCGCCCGGGCCGGGCTTGTGGGCCGCAGCCCACGCTCCACCGCGGCCCGGCAACTCCCTCGAGCTGCTGGTCGACGGCGCGACTGCACTGCCGCGCATGGCGGAAGTGCTGATGGCGGCCCGCAGCGAGGTCAGCATCGCCGGCTGGGCGATCACCCCTGACTTCGCACTCACGCGCTCGAACCCGCCCCTCGTGCTGCGGGACGTCCTCGCCGAGCTGGCGGAGCGCATGCCCGTGCGCGTGCTCCTCTGGGCCGGAGCGCCGCTGCCGGTCTTCCGGCCCTGGCGGCGCGAGGTGAAGGCCGTGCGCCGCAGGCTCACGGCCGGCACCAGGATCCAGGTGGCGCTCGACAGTCGCGAGCGTCCCATGCACACCCATCACGAGAAGCTGATCCTGGTGGACGGCAAGGTCGCCTTTGTGGGCGGCATCGACCTCACGGACGACCCGGTCGACCGCTTCGACGAGAGCGGGCACGTCTACCGTCGCGTGAACGGCTGGCACGACGTCGCCAGCGAGTTGCGCGGCCCGGCCGTGGGCGACGTGGCCGCCCACTTCGCGCTGCGCTGGCGCCAAGTGACGGGCGAGGCTCTGGAGGTCAGGTGGCCTGACGCGGCCGGCGATGTCGAGGCGCAGATCGTCTCCACGATCCCCGAGCATCACTATGAGGGCGCTTGGGACGGCCGCTTCCGCATCCTCGAGGCGTATCTGGCGGCGATCCGTGAGGCGCGCCGGTTCATCTACCTGGAGAACCAGTTCCTCTGGTCGCCGGAGATCGTCGCGGCGCTGCGCGACAAGCTGCTGCACCCGCCTTCGCCAGACTTCCGCCTGGTCGTCCTGTTGCCCTCGAAGGCCAACAGCGGGGAGGACGACACGCAGGGGCAGCTTGGCGTGCTCGCTGAGGCCGACGAACACGGCGAGCACTTCCTCGCCTGCGCCATCCACGCGCGCAGCGCGGGGATGACCTCGGCGCCCATCTACGTGCACGCCAAGGTCGGCATCGTGGACGACGCCTGGCTCACGCTCGGCTCAGCCAACCTCAACGACCATTCGCTCCTCAACGACACGGAAGTGAACGTCGTGACATGCGACCCGGCCTTGGCCCGGGCGGCCCGCATCCGCCTGTGGTCTGAACACCTGGAGATGCCCCCGGACCAGCTGCAGGGCGATCCGGGGGAGCTCGTCGACTCGCTATGGAAGCCGATCGCCGCAGAGCAGCAGGAGCGACGGCAGGCGGGCGAGGCCATGACCCATCGCCTCGCCCGCCTGCCTCACGTGTCAAAGCGGCTGCGGCGCCTGCTCGGCCCGCTGGATGGCATGGTGTTCGACGGCTAGGGGCATCGGGGTCGCGGCCCGGTTGTGGTACGTCGCGATCCTGGCGGTGATCGCCGGCAATGTCGTCTCGCCCTGACTGTGAGGATTGGCCGATCATCTGCGGCAGCTGCTCGGTCACCGACAGCTGACGGGGGTCACTGGTGAGAGCGGCCCTTGCGGGCTGCTCTTCTGCTCCATGGGGGACGACCCCGCAGGAGTCCGGAGGATTCGCGAGGCAGGGGTTCGTCGCGAAGCACAGGTCAGGACCGGTTGCGCTGCGTCGCAAGAACGGCGCGCACCTGGTCGCATCCTCGGCGCGACTTCAAGTTCGGCGCCGCTGGGGCCGATACCGTGTTGCAGGGAACGGACACCGATAGCATCCATGGCGGCGACGCACGGCGTCGCCGCTCGTGGTTTGCGGGAGCGGGGGCGACATCATGAGCGGACGCTGGCCACACATGCATCCGGCGCCGTCGTCGTCGAGCGGTCGACGGTTGAGCCCGGCGTCACGCCGCCGCCGCGCGCTCCCCGCGCCGTCCTCCGCGCTGCTTGTGGCGTTCTGCCTGGTCTCCTGCCTGCTCGGCGCCGCCGCGAGCGCGAGCGTGGCTCAATCCTCTCCGCTGCTGCGCCCGGCCGCACCGGCTCTGCAACTGCTGCCGCTGAGCTTCGGCCCCGCCGGTGTCTCCTTGACGCCGGGAGCCGCCCGCACCGCGAGCCCCGCGCGGCCCGCAGGCAAGGCGCCCGAGGGTACGATCGCGCCGCTGCGGCCGACCGTGAGGTGGGGCGCCGTACGCGGTGCCTCCTGGTACGACCTGCGCATCTACAAGGGCGGCCAGCTGCTGCGCACCGTGAACGGCATCAGGGCGCATTCCTATCGGATTCGCAAAGCGCTGTCTGCGAACGTCGACCTCACCTGGCGAGTCCGTGGCCGCAACGCCGCCGGCGCCGGTCGCTGGAGCAAGGGCCTCGACTTCGCCATAGGTGTGCCCGCGCTACAGGCGCCCTCGGGCACCATCGCCAACGCCACGCCCACCTTCACCTGGGACAAGCTGACAGGCGCCGCTACGTACGAGATCTCCGTCTCCGGCGGCACGCTGGCGCTCACCAAGTCCGGCCTCACTGCGCTGTCCTACAGGTTCAGCCAGGATCTGCCCACGAACGTCCCCCTCGCCTGGAAGGTGCGGGGCAGCAATGCCGACGGCAGGGGCGCCTGGAGCAAGAGCACCGCGTTCACCATCGCCAAAGCCCCCAGCGCGAACCTCACCGGCCTCGCGCTCAGCGGCTCACCCACGAACTACAGCTTCGCCACCGCCACCTACTCCTACAGCGGCGTCAGCGTGCTGAACGGCGTCGACAGCGTCACCGTGACCCCGACCGGCAGCGGCACGATCACCGTGCAGGGCACGCCCGTCGCCTCGGGCAGCGCCTCGGACCCGATCACGCTCACGGCCGGCACCCCGAAGACGATCACGGTCGTCGCCACGGAGGCCGGCAAGAGCGCCCAGACCTACACCATCACGGTGACGCGCAACGACGCCGCCCAGGCGACGCCAAGCTTCGACCCCGCGGCCGGAGCCGTGGCCTGGGGCAGCGACGTGACCATCAGCTCGAGCGGCGCCGACGCCATCTACTACACGACCAACGGCGACACCCCGACGCGCAGCTCGACCCTCTACGCCGGATCCGTCACCGTGAGCAGCATCGAGACGCTCAAGGCTCTGGCCGTCAAGACCGGCCACGACGACAGCCTCGTCGCGGTCGCCGCCTACACGCAGGCGGCCACGGCGAACCTCACCGGCCTCGCGCTCAGCGGCTCACCCACGAACTACAGCTTCGCCACCGCCACCTACTCCTACAGCGGCGTCAGCGTGCTGAACGGCGTCGACAGCGTCACCGTGACCCCGACCGGCAGCGGCACGATCACCGTGCAGGGCACGCCCGTCGCCTCGGGCAGCGCCTCGGACCCGATCACGCTCACGGCCGGCACCCCGAAGACGATCACGGTCGTCGCCACGGAGGCCGGCAAGAGCGCCCAGACCTACACCATTGAGGTGACGGAGAACGACAGCCTCGTGATCGGCCAGAGCTACGGCGGCGGCGTCGTGGCCTACCTCGCCGACCCTGACGACCCTGTGGACGAGCAGAGCGGCCTCATCGCCGCCACGGTCGACCAAAGCACGGGCATCGTCTGGGCGCTCCCTGCCCACCAGGCCTACGCCGTGCCAGGAGGGACAAACACCGCCCTCGGGAGCGGCTCGGCGAACACGACCAAGATCATCCTTCAGAACGGCGCCGGCAGCACCTACGCGGCCGGTCTGGCGCGAGCCTACGACGGAGGCGGCTACCACGACTGGTATCTGCCCAGCCAGGATGAGCTGGACCAGCTCTACACGAACCGCGTGGCCATCGGGGGCTTCGACCCCACCGGATACTGCTGGAGCTCCTCCGAGGACACCGCGGACTACGCCTGGGACCAGTACTTCGGTGGCGGCCACTACACGCCCGTCAAGTACACTCCGTATGGGGTACGCGCCGTGCGCTCCTTCCCGGCCAACTCGGCCAAGGCGATCAGCGCCTTCACGTTCCCGGCAAGCACCGGCACCACCATCGACCAGAGTGCACACACCATCGCCGTGACCGTGCCCTACGGCACCGACCTCACGGATCTGGTGGCGAGCTTCACGACGAGCGGCGCGGTGGTCGCCGTGGGCTCCACTCCGCAGACGAGCCGCACGACCGCCAACGACTTCACCAGCCCCGTCACCTATACCGTGACCGCCCCCGACGCCTCGACCCAGGACTACACGGTCACGGTGACGGCGCCCCTCGAGATCGGCGACGCCTACCAGGGCGGCATCGTCGCCTACATCCTGCAGCCCACAGACCCCGGCTACGTGGCGGGCGTGACGAGCGGCCTCATCGCCGCCACGGCCGACCAAGGCACGGGGATCGCATGGATAACGGGCGTCAGTACGCAAACCACCTTGAACGGCCATACGGCGACAGCTCTCGGCACGGGGAAAGCCAATACGAACGCGATGATGGCTCAAACGGGCTACGCGGGCGGAGCAGCGCAGGTCTGCCACGACTACACCAACCCGGACACAGGCACCGGCGTCTACAGCGACTGGTACCTGCCGAGCAAGGACGAGCTGAACAAGCTGTACCTCAACCGAGATGCGATCGGTGGTTTCTCCGTCGCCAACTATTGGAACTCATCCGAGGCTGACGCGGACAACGCGTGGTACCAGAACTTCGGCACTCAAGGCTACCAGACCTACTACTACAAGAGCTTCTCCGAGTTCAGCGTGCGCGCCGTCCGCTCCTTCTCCACCGCCGCCACGCAGTACCTCGTCACCTCGAGCAGCTACGGCCCCGTGGCCGGCACCGCGGTGACCGTCCACGCCCAGCTTGCCGACGCCGACGGCAACCCCGTGAGCACCGCGGGCAACAGCGTCGCCTGGACCTGCAGCGGCAGCGGCGGCTCCTTTACGACGACGCCGACCTCCACCGACTCGAGCGGCATCGCCACCGCCACCTTCACCACCGGCACCACGGTCGGCACCTATACGGTGACGGCGACCACAGGCGCCATGGCCGGCACCAGCACCGACATCACCTCGATCGCCGGCGAGGCCACCAAGTACGTCGTCACCTCAACCGACGTTCGCCCGGCGCCCGGCGCGCAGGTGACCATCAGCGCCCAGCTTGCCGACGCTGGCGGCAACGCAGTCCACACTTCGGGCAAGGTCGTCAACTGGACGAGCACGGGCGGCGGCTCATTCGCCACCCCCACCTCGACGACCACTGATTCCGGCGTCGCGACGGTCGGCTACACGACATCGGGAGGCTTCTCGCTCGATCAGGTGACGGCCACAGACGCCGGCCTGCTGACGGGGTCTATCCTCCTCCGTTCGATCTACGACTGATCGTGAACCCCGGCCCGATCGGGACACGCGAACGTGAGCATCACGCTCGACAGATTGTTGGCTGATCCGCGCCTGCGGATCCTCTCGTGAACCGCGACTCCTTCACGGAAAGGGCCACTAGCAGGTATTCCGTGCGTCGATGGGTCGTCGGGATGAGGAAGAAGATGGTGCCCCCAACGGAATTCGAATCCGTGCCGCCGGCTTGAAAGGCCGGTGTCCTAGGCCGCTAGACGATGGGGGCACGCGTGCCGCCGGGGGATTATACCTTGGCGCGCACGGAGCGCCGACCGGGCCGCAGGGCGCGGGTCGCAGCTCGGCCCGGCTGCCGTCGCCTGATCCGCGCCGCCTGCCGACCCCGTACGCGGCGCGGCGGGCGGTGACCCTGCCGGTCGCCGCCCGCCGCTCTGCTCTTCATCGGCGTCCGTGACGCCGTCCCCGGCAGTGTGCCGCCGTCGCTAGCGGCGCTCCGAACGCTGGCGCGCCAGCCGCACCGCTCGGTCGGGGGACGGGCCCCGGGGGGTGGCCATCACGTCGCCGATCGTGCTCATGACGTCGATCAGGCTGCGCCAAGTGCCGCTCGTGTCTCTCGTCGTCTCGGGCATTCTGCTCACCTCGTCGTTGTCTGATTGTCGCGGCGCCGGCGGGGTCGAGCTTCCCGCACCAATCGCGCGTGCTCGGCTGCATGTTCGACCCGCTCCTTGTGCTGCCTCAACAGGTCCCAGGCGATCAGCTCGTGCATGGCCGCTCTCCTCCCTTGCTCTCGCGGGCCGGTCGCGAAACCCGGGCCGCCAAGTCGTTACCGCTAAACACATTATACTGGTAACGCGTTACCAGTCAACCCCTTTTGGTGGTATAGTGCTGACAGAAGGACAGCGATGACCACACAGCCCAAAGAAGCGCCTGAGGAACTCGAGACGGTGCGCGACTTCGTGAACACCGTCGAGATCGAGTCGGGCGTCGAGCAGCTCGACTCTCCGGCCGCGCTCGCCGGCTGGCTGGCGGAGCACGGCCTGATCCGCGGTGAAGTGACCACAGGCGCGCCCGTCGGCTCGCGAGCCGGCGCCCAGGCGCTCGACCGGGCCATCCGCCTGCGCGAGGCCCTGCGCGAGATGCTGCTGAGGAACAACGACGGCCGGCCGCTCGATCCGACGGCGCCGGCCGTGATGAACGAGGTCGCGGCGCACGCGCGGCTGCGCCTGCGCACGTCCGCGGACGGCGTCACCCGCCTGGAGGCCGAGAGCGACGACGTCGACGGGGCTCTCGGCCGCCTGCTTGTGATCGTGCACCGTTCGATGGAGACGGGCACCTGGCCGCGGCTCAAGGCATGCCGCAACGACACCTGTCGCTGGGCCTTCTTCGACCTCTCGCGCAACGGCTGCCGGCACTGGTGCTCGATGGAGTCGTGCGGCAGCCGGCAGAAGGCGCGCGCCTACCGGGAGCGGCACAGGACCGGCACGACCTCGTAGGTCTACGCAAGGTTCGCGCGAGGGGCGTCCAGGTGCCCAGCGGGGAGCGAGACGCGAAGGGGCGCCTCGGCCCCGGTTTGCGAAAGGCGTGCTCGGGCTGTAGCCTCCCATGCCTGTCGAGCCCGTTTCGCCGGCGTTGCCGGCGTCAGCCACGGGCGAGGGCGGCTCCGAGGTCGCTCGGAAGGAGGCGGTGCACATGACCGCTACGCGCAGGGCCACAGTCCTCCCATTGTTCTCCCTCATCGCCGTCGTGGCGTTGCTCCTTGTCTGTTCCATCTCGTCGGCCTCGCCGGTCTCTGCAAAGAAGGCGCGCCTGCAGGCGGTGCTGACGCAGCTCCAGAGCGTCTACAAGCAGTCGGACATCGCGGTCGAGAAGTACAACCAGGCCACCAGCGAGCTCTCGTCCATCAGGCAGCAGCTTGTCCAGAACAAGCACCTTCTCAAGGTCGCCGAGTACAACCTCAAGGTCGCCGAGCTGCAGATGCAGTCGCGGGCCCAGGACATCTACAAGACCCGCGACGTCGGCATCGTCGACGTGCTGTTCTCGTCGAGCAGCTTCGATGATCTGGTGACGCAGCTCAACATGATGCAGCGCCTCGGCAACAGCGACGTCGACACGGTCAAGTCGATCGCCGCCTATCGGCAGGACATCAAGGACCGCCGCCTGGCGCTGGGAGAGGACGCCAAGCGCGCCGCCAAGCTGGTCGCGCAGCGCAAGTCGAGCCGGGACCAGGTGCTCGCCCTGCAAGCGCAGCTCGAGCGCACCTCGAAGGGCCTGAAAGGCCAGATCGCTCAGCTGCAGGCGCAGCAGGCGGCCGCGGCCAAAGCCGCCGTCGCGAGAGCCGCAGCGGCTGAGGCGACGGCGAGCTCGTCTTCGTCCTCATCCTCGTCGGGCTCCTCATCCGGATCCGGCGGCGGTTCCAGTGCCAGCGGCGGCAGCTCGGGCGGCGGTGGTGCCGTGGTCGATCCGGGCGGCTCCGGTCGCTCGGCCGTGGTAGCCATCGCTCAACGGTATCTCGGCGTGCCCTACGTCTGGGGCGGCGCCAGCCCGCACGGCTTCGATTGCTCAGGCCTCACGATGTACTGCTACGCGCAGATCGGCATCGGCCTCTCGCACGGCGCCACCGATCAGCAGCGCGCCAGCACGCCGGTCCCGATCAGCGCGCTGCAGCCCGGCGACCTCGTGTTCTTCGGCAACGCCAGCTACAGCTACCACGTCGGCATCTACGTCGGCGGTGGCCAGATGATCGCCGCCCCGCACACCGGCGCCGTCGTGAGCTACTGCTCGATCGGCGGCGCCTGGATCGGGGGACGTTTCTGAGAGCCAAGTATCCCACTGGCGTCCATCGCCGGCATCCTGTCGGTCTTCGTCTGCGTGGCACTCGCCGTGGCCGCCTATGTCGTGTATCCGTGGGCGTTCAGCCCCATGACCAATTGGATCAGCGACCTGGGCAACACCTGGCTCAATCCACGCGGCGCCTTCCTGTTCCGCATCGACATGGTGGTCGTCGGCGTCGGGCTGGCGATCTTCTTCGTCGGCCTGCGCGCGCTCACCCGCGGCCAGCGCCTGCGCACCAGACTGCTCATCGTCCTGGCGCAGTTCAGCGGCCTTGTCGCTTCGCTTGCTCTCGTCATGACCGGCATCTACTCGGAGAACCAGGAGAGCGCGCACGCCCTGTGGGCGACCATCCTCTTCGTCGCACTCGCCGTGACCGTCATGCTCATCGGCTGGGGCGTGCTCTACCATCCGGGCGTCCCCGGCTGGCTGAGCTACTTCGCATTGGCCTCCTGCACGGTGGACGTCGTCTCGATCTTCGCGCGGAGCCATTGGCTCGAGTGGGTCGCGATTCCGCTGATGCTCGCGTTCGTCGTCCAGGTCTCTTACGGTGCCTGGAGGGCCACCTCGAACAGCGCGGCCCAGGGCCCCCAGCCCGCCTCGGCGGCCACGGACAGCTGACCGTCGCGCAGGCAGACCTCGGCCCGAGGCGGCGGTGCAGGGAAGAAGTGGTGGGCCGCACGGGGATCGAACCTGTGACCTTGGGACCAAAGGGCCTCAGAAGCCGTTCTGCAAGCCCTCCGCCGCCAAGACCTCACGGCAAGCGGCGGGGCCATCGGCGAGATGCGCGCGGATGCCGACGTTGCGGGCGGCATCGACGCAAGCCGGTGCGTCGTCGAAGTAGCGCACCTCCTGCGGCTGCACCGCGAGACGGCTGAGCACGATCTCGAAGACTTCGCGATCGGGCTTGATATGCCCGAGGAGGTGCGACGAGAAGGCTGCGTCGAACTGCTGCGCGAAGCCGCCGAAGCGACGCCAATGGAGCTCGTTGCAGTTGCTGAGACAGGCGACCTTATGAGCCGCGCGAAGCTCGACGATCAGCTCGAGCGACTCCGGCCAGAAGGCGCGCGGCCAGGTGGTGAACTCGGCGAGGAACTCCTCCGGGGAGAGCGCGAGGCTCCACTCCGCGATGAATGCGCTCGCGAAGTCTGCCGGATCGCTGCGTCCAAGCTCGAAGGCACGGACCGAGCTGGACGCAAGCCAGCGGGTCCCGTGTCGCCTCGGCGTCGGTCGGCTCGGGAAGGAGCGCACCGAGTGCATTGAGGGTGACGTTCTCGACGAGAACGCCGCCCGGGTCGAAGATGATCGTCGGCGGTTCTCCTACGGCTGGCCCCGACGCCCGGCCCATCGTTTCGTTCACTGACCTCCTGCGTTCAGAGGAATCGCTCCACGATGACCTCCGCAACGTAGCGGCCATCGACCTTGACGTGACGCTCGGCCCTGCCGACGACGCGAAAGCCTTGCGCGGCGTACGCGGCCAGCGCGGCCGGGTTGTCCTCGCGGATGTAGGTGAACAACTTCTCGTAACCCTTGGCGCGGGCGGCGCTGAACGTCGCCGCGAAGAGGCGCGAGGCGACTCGCCGCCGGCGGCAGGCGGCGTCGACGTAGGTGCCGAGAACGCCCACATGATCGAAGAGGCTGCTGTAGGTAGCAAAGGGCTCCATGCTCTGGAAACCGACAAGTAGTCCGTCGCCGCTGCGTAGCGCAACGTGGAACACGCCTCGCGAGGGGAAGCCAGAGATGTAGGCGCGCTCGTCCGCATCGGCGAGCGGTGCGTCGAACGCTGTCGTCTCCGACTCGATGATGGGATTCAGCACGCCGAGAATCGCAGCTGCGTCGTCAATGCGTGCCTCACGGATGATCAGGTCCATCTGCCGCTCCCGGTCGCTAGCTCGCTGCCGCCTGGTGGCCCGCCCAACGCGCGGCGCGTTGCCCGCACGCCATGCGGCCCCAGTGTACCGGAGACCTCCGGCGCATCAGCTTGAAACGCTTGCCAGGCCGCGATCCGCGCCAGCCCATGTGGCCAGGACGTCTGCCAGATGCGGGATGAGAGGAGCGTCGCGAGCAATACTCACGCGGAAAGTCCGCCGACACGGCCCTGAAGCGCCGAGCGAACCACCCTCACACCCGGTTTGCAGTCTGGCTCGTCGTCGGCGCGATGCTTGCCCTCTCCGCCTTGGATGGCGCCGCCCTCGGCTTCTTCCGGTTTCCCTTCGCCGCGGTCGAGATTGTCGCCGCGGCAAGGAGTGTCGTCGGCGCGAAGCGGGGCTATCGCCGGAAGGGCGCCCAGAGAACGAGCCGCTTCTACAGCACCGGCCCTTTGGCCGCCCTGCGCAGGTGTTCGGTGGCCTCAGCGTGCGGCAGCGGCCTCGCCAGGTGGTAGCCCTGGGCGGCGTCGCAGCCGACCGCCTTCACGAACTCCAGCTGGGCCTCCGACTCCACGCCCTCGGCGACGACCTCCATGCCGAGGTCGTGGGCCAGATGCGTGACCCCCACGAGGATGGATGAAGCCGAGCGATCGCTGAGGCAACTGCCCACGAACGAGCGGTCGATCTTGACGCGGTCGATGGGCAGCTGGTGCAGGTGTGTGAGCGAGGAGTAGCCGGTGCCGAAGTCGTCCAAAGAGACGCTGGCGCCGGCGTCACTCAGGCAGCGGGCGACCTCGGCGGCGCGGGCCGGATTGGCGAGCACGGCCGTCTCGGTGAACTCGATCTCCAGCGACGAGGGCGCGATGCCCGCCCTGGCCGCCGCGCGCTTGACCCCGTCGCAGACATCGGAGCGCTGCACCTCGCGCGCCGAGACGTTGACGCAGACACGGGGCGGCGCCTCGAGGGCGGCATGCCAGCCCTTGAGGTGGCCGCAGGCCTCGGTGAGGAGGTGCCGGCCCAGCGTGACGATGAGCCCGCTCTCCTCGGCAAAGGGGATGAACTCCGCTGGCGAAACGAGGCCGCGCTTGGGGTGGTTCCAGCGTGCCAGCGCCTCGACAGATGTCGTCTGCATCGTGCCGAGATCGACGATCGGCTGGTAGTGCATCGTGAAGGCGCCCTGCTCGATGCCCTCGCGGATCTCGCGCGCCAGCCGAAGGCGGCCGGAGCTGTCCTCGGCGACGCCGGGGTCGAAGAGCTCGCAAGCGCCGCCACCGAACTGTTTGGCGACGCGCATCGCCGTATGCGCGTTCTCCTGCAGCTGCCTCGCATCGGCGCCGCCGTTGGGATGCACGGCGATGCCGCAACTGGCCGTGAGGAAGACCGCCTCATCGCCCACCAGGAAGGGCTCGCCGAAGACCTCGTGCACGCGCGCCACGAGGCGCTCGAGGTGCTGACCCGAATTGACGCGAGGCAGCAGCAGCACGAAGTCGTCGGCGCCGGCGTGGGCGACGATGTCATTGGTACGCACGTGCTCGTGCAGGCGCTCGCCGACGGCACGCAGGAGCTCATCGCCGACCTGCTGGCCGAGACCGTCGTTGACATCCTTGAAGCGGTCGAGGTTGAGCCACACGAGTGCCAGCTGACGGTGGGACGCCTTGGCACCCGACAAGGCCCCCTCCAGCATCATCGAGAGCATCGCGCGGTTGGGCAGGTCGGTCACGGAATCCACGAAGGCAAGCTTCTCGATGAGCTCGTCGGCGCGCCTCTGCTCACTCACGTCCGCAACGATGGTCGTGCCACCCTGCACGACTCCCTCGCCATCGCGGATCGGCAGGATGTGGACGTGTGTCCACAGCTCCCCCGGACCCAGCTCGGGGGCCAACTTGCCTTCGATCTCGATCATCTCGCCGGCGATTGCGCGCTCGTTGGTGGTGACGTATTCGGGCGGCAGGTAGTCACGCAGCGAGCAGCCGATCATCGTCTCTCGGGTCATGTGGGCGTGCTCGGCTGCCACGCGGCTCACGTCGCGGACGAAGAGGTCGCGGTCGTAGATGGTCACGTTGAGGCGCGAGTGCTCAAGGATGGTCTCGTAGGCGAGCAGACGGTCGAGCTCGCGCCGGGACCGGTCGTCGTCGTTTGCGCCGCGATGCGCGTGCCCGCGCTCACCCGGCCGTGGTGCACCTGATGGCATACTCTCTCTCCCCTGAACGCGGATGTCCCCAGGCGCGCGCGAGGGTGCGCGCCCGTCCCTCTCTCTGCCCGGGACTATCGGCATAACAGAGCGAACTCCGAGGCGAATGTGTAGCCATCTATGACGAAGCCTAGGGCGCACGCGCAGGCCTCCCGACCCAAGGCTTCTCCGTCGCGTAGAACGCTCCCAAGGGGCTGTGTTCCGCATGTGCACGAAGGCCCCGCCGGCGTTGCCACCGGGCGGGGCCTTCTGCACAGAACGTCGGTCAGACTACTTCCTGTAGACCACCTTGCCGTTGAAGATGGTCTCGAGCACCTTGGTCTGGTCCACGTTCTGGACCGGCACCTTGAAGAGGTTCTGGTCGAGCACGATGAGGTCAGCGTACTTGCCCCCAGGGCGTTCAACTTCGTGGCAACAGTTCCGGGCGACGAGCCTCCGCTGATCGACTACGGGCGGCGCATCCAGCGGATGCACGAGCACCAGGCCATCCCGGCTGAGGCGCTCGAGCACATGTTCAGCGTGCTGGACGCGTTCCTGACCGGCTTTCTGTTCCTTCAGACCTCCGCGATGCCCGAGTCCGCCGAACATGGCAGCTCCAATGATCCCGTGATGAAGGCCGCCGATGCCCTCTCCGCGGAGGCGTTCGAGCGCGACCTAGAGATCGTCATCCGAGGTATCAGTGGGCTGGAGGGCCTGCCCGAGGGCTGACGCTGGAGTGTCTGCGGGAGGCGGCCCGGGCCCGTCCGTCTTCACGCCATCGTATGAGGCCGTCCGGACGCGAGCGGGTACCGTGGAGGCAGCGAGCCACTCACCACAAGCCGGGAGAACACCATGAGCGAACCCGTGAGCGCGATCGACACCGCGCTCTTCGACGTCAGTACAGCCGCGCCCGACGACTTCTACCGTCACGTGAACGGGGGCTGGCTAGACGCCAACCCCGTCCCGCCCGAGTACGGGGTCTGGGACGAGGCGCGGATCCTCCACGCGCGCAACCAAGACGTGCTGCACCAGCTGCTCGAGGACGCTGCATCCCGGGACGACCCGCGCGGGTCCGCCGTCCAGATGGTGGGCGACTACTTCGCGGCGGCGATGGACGAGGCGTCGATCGCCGCCGCCGGCGCAGCGCCGCTCGGCCCGTACCTCGACGCGCATCGACGCCGCCGCGTCCCTCGCCGACGTCCGCGACATCGTGCGCGACCTTCAGCGCTGCGGTCCTGCGCCGCTCCACTCGCTCGGCATCGCACCGGACTTCGATGACTCGGGCGCCTACCTCGTCTACGTCGGCCAGGGCGGGCTGGGGCTCCCCGAGCGCGACTACTACACGCGTGACGACGAGCAGTCGGTCGCGCTGCGCGCGCAGTACGTGACCCACGTCGCCCGGCAACTCGGGAACCTCGGAAATGCCGAGGGGCGGGCGCAGCGGGCCGCCGAGGGCATCCTCGCGTTCGAGACTCGCCTGGCCGAGGCGTCCTACACCGCCGAGCAGATGCGCGACGTGCAGCTCACCATGAACCGATACGACGTCGCGGGCCTCGACGAGCTCATGCCGGCGTTCGGCCTGTGCGGCTACGTGACCGAGCTCGGCGTCACGTCCGCGACGGTCAACATCGACAACCCGGGGTTCTTCGAGGCGCTGGACGCGACCCTCTCGGACACTCC
The DNA here is from genome assembly GCA_963829205.1 of uncultured Thermoleophilia bacterium. GTDB lineage: Bacteria > Actinomycetota > Thermoleophilia > UBA2241 > UBA2241 > CAIXSE01. The sequence goes on along the minus strand of CAWHHT010000012.1, from coordinate 378,058 downwards.
CGTCGAGACGCTGCGGGACTACCTCCGCTGGCACCTGGTTCGGGCCTTCGCCTCGGCCCTCTCGCCGAAGTTCGAGCACGAGGCGTTCGCCTTCTACGGCCGCACGCTGGGCGGCCAGAAGGAGATGCAACCGCGCTGGAAGCGCGTGCTCAACGCCGCTTCCGCGGACATCGGCGAGCTGGTGGCGCAGCTCTACGTCGACGCCGCGTTCTCGGCGCAGGCCAAGCACCGCTGCGAGGAGATGGTCGACCACCTGCTGGTCGCGATGGGGCGCGCGATCCGGAGCGCCGAGTGGATGACCGACGCCACCCGGGAGGCAGGCGCTGCGGAAGCTCGCGGGCTTCACCTACAAGATCGGCTTCCCGGACGAGTGGCGCGACTACTCCGGTCTCGTGATCGAGCGCGGGTCCTACGCCGAGAACCGGATGCGCTGCGCAGACGTTCGAGTACGCGCGGCAGTTCGGCCGGCTGGGCGAGCCCGTCGATAGGGTCGAGTGGGCGATGCCGGCCCACGTCGGTCAACGCCTACTACCACCCGCTGCTCAACGAGATCGTCTTCCCCGCCGGCATCCTGCAGCCGCCGTTCTTCTATGCGGACGCCGACGACGCCGTGAACTACGGCGCCATCGGCGCGGTCATCGGGCACGAGATCACGCACGGGTTCGACGACGAGGGCAGCCACTTCGACGCGCATGGCCATCTGCGCGATTGGTGGACCGAGGAGGACCGCGCCGAGTTCGACGCGGCGCGCCGAGGTGCTCGCCGAGCAGTTCGACGAGTACGAGGTCGCTCGACGGCCTGCACGTCAACGGCCACCTCACGCTGGGCGAGAACATCGCCGACCTCGGCGGCTCTCAAGATCGCGCTACGACGCGCTGCGCGAGAGGCTCGTCGGCGAGCCGGCCGAGACCATCGACGGCTTCACGCCCGAGCAGCGGTTCTTCCTCTCCTGGGCGACGGTGTGGCGCACCAACTACACCGACGAGTACCGGCGCCTGCTCGTGAACGTCGGACCCGCACTCGCCCGCGCGGTGCCGGGTGAACGGCCCGCTCTCGAACCTGCCGGCGTTTGCGACGCGTTCGGGATCCACGGAACGGCACCGATGGCGCGCGACGAGGCGACGCGGGCACGCATCTGGTAGCGGCGGGCAGGACGGCTGCCGCCTACTCCCAAGGGTTCTTCTGGGTGACGTCGTCCCGTTCTTCGAGCTCGTGGAGCTCCTGCTCGAGCGCGTTCTTGTGGACCAGGAGCATCGCCCGACGCGCCTTGCGGTCTTCGGGCGTCAGCCCCTCCTCCTCCTGGTCGCCGTCGAGTACGGCCTCGATCTGCCCGAGCTGCATACGGATGCGGTACATCTCGTAGCGCGACTGGCCGACCCTGTCGTCGGGGTCGACGAGATTGAACGCCAGATTGAACGAGGATTCCCCAGGGTCGTGCCCGATCGCCGCGAGCGCGGCCTGTATGCTCCCGATCACCTTCCCGAGTTCCCGTTCGATGTACACCGGATCCTCGTGGTAGGCGTCGACGCTCAGGGTGATGGTCTGGATCTTCAACGATGCTCCCGTCGTCGTGGGACCGCCGGGTGATGGGTGGTGGGCCGCGTTGGGATCGAACCAATGACCTTGGGATTAAAAGTCCCCTGCTCTACCAACTGAGCTAGCGGCCCGCGGGCAGAGATTGTACCACCGGCCTCCGCCGCGGCCTCCGCGAGTCGGCTCCCGCGGTGCGGCCTCCGCGGTGCGGCTCCGCGGTCAGCCGGCCCAGTCACTCCTGAGGAGCGCGAACTGCACCTGGTCGTCGCGCGGCGGGAGCGGCCGGCGCGGAGGCCTCGGCGCCGGCCGCGCTCTCTTCCGCGGCGCCGGCCGGCAGCTCCACCCTGCCGGCGCGGTCCTTGCCCGGCTCTGCGGCGAGGAAGCCGCGCAGGACGCCCTCGCGCCGGAAGCCCAGCTTCTCCGCGAGGGCCTGCGACGCGGCGTTGCCGGGGTAGACGAGGATCTCGAGCCGCTCGAGGCCGATCTGCTCGAACGCCCAGCGGACGACGAGGCGCGCCGCGGCCAGGGCGAAGCCCTGACGGCGCGCCTCCCGCGCGACCCAGTAGCCGATCTCCGCGGCCTGCCGGTCGGCGAAGAGGTCGAGGCTGACGCTGCCGAGCAGCTTCTCGCCGCCTTCGTCGGCGATCGCCAGGCGGGCGCGTTCGCCGGCGACGAGCCACCGCCAGCTGTCGGCGATGAACGCTTCGGCGTCCTCCATCGTGTACGGGCTCGGCACGAGGTGGATCCAGTGCGCAACGTCCGGGTCGTCGCAGGCGGCCCGGACGGCCGGGGCGTCCTCGATCCAGAACGGGCCGGACGACGACCTTGCCGTCCTCGAGCCGCGGGTCGGGCAGCGGGACGATGGGCTCCCTTGGGTCGTCATGCTTCATGCCGAAGAGGACATCGTCGGTGCGGCGGGTCCGCGCCGTGAGGTACCCGCGCATGACACCCTCGCGGCGGAAGCCCGCCGCCTGCGCCACCCGCTGCGACCCGTAGTTGTCCACGTCCGTCGTCAGCTCGAGCCGCTCCAGCTCGAGCTCGTCGAAGGCCCAGTCGCGCACGAGGCGCACGGCCGCGCTCATGACGCCCTTGCCGCGCGCCCACGGCGCGCACCAGTAACCGATCTCGCCGGCCTGCCGGAGCGACACCACGTCGAGCGAGATCATCGCCAGCAGCTTGTCGCTCGCCGCGTCCACCACCGTCCAGTTGGCGATCAGCTCCTTGGCCCAGAAGTGCTCGTTGTAGGAGAGGAAGTCCACGAAGTCGCTCTCCTCGTACGGGTACGGCACGCGGAAGCAGAAGCGCTCGATGAGGCCGTCGTTGCAGGCCTTGACGACGGCCGCCTTGTCCGCCGCCTGGAGGCGGCGCAGCCGGATGCGGCCGTCGCCGAGCTCGGGCGGATGAGTGATGTCGCCGAGGTCCTTCATGCCGTCGGCCTGCGAACCGCTTCCGGCCGCCCCGCCCTGCCCTCACTCTCGACTCAGTGCAGGAAGTGGCGCCGGCCGGTGAACACCATCGCGGCGTCGTGCGCGTCGCAGGCCTCCACGGCGGTGACGTCGCCCTTGGAGCCGCCGGGCTGCATGAACGCCGTGACGCCGTTCTCGATGGCCAGGTCCACGGCGTCCGGGAACGGATAGAACGCGTCCGAGCCGACGACCGACCCCGCGAGGTCGCTGCGCGCCTTCTCGATCGCCACGCGCGTCGCGTCGACGCGGCTCATCTGGCCGGCGCCGACGCCCAGCGTGGCGAGGTTCTTGGCGATGACGATGGCGTTGCTCTTGACGTGCTTGGCGACGCGGAAGGCGAAGATGAGGTCGCCCCACTCCTGCTCCGTGGGGTGGCGCTTGGTCGCGACGGTCATCTCGTCGCGCTCTTCGATATCGCCGTCCTTGTCCTGCACGAGGATGCCGCCGATGACGCGCTTGTAGTCGAGCTCGCCCGGGTTGGCCTGGCGGCGCTCCTCGTTGCGCAGGATACGGATGTCGGCCTTGCGCTTGAGGATCTCGAGCGCCGCGTCGTCGTAGGCCGGCGCGAAGAGCACCTCGACGAAGAGCTCGGCTGAGCCGTTCGGCGAGCGGCACGTCTACGGTGCGGTTGACGGCGATCACGGAGCCGAAGGCGCTCGCCGGATCGCACTCGAAGGCCTTGTCGTAGGCGGCAGCGAGGTTCTCGGCGAGCGCGCAGCCGCAGGGGTTGTTGTGCTTGATGATCGTGACGCAGGGCAGCGTGAACTCGTCGCAGATCCCCCGCGCGGCGTTGAGGTCGTACAGGTTGTTGAAGCCGAGCTGCTTGCCGTGCAGCTGCGTCACCTGCGAGAGCAGGTGCTGGCGCAGGCCCACCTCGGCGTAGTACGCGGCGCGCTGGTGCGGGTTCTCGCCGTACTTGAGCTCGAGGACCTTCTCGTAGTCGCGCATGACGTACTCGGGGAAGTCGCCGTCGGCCTCGCTGAACCAGTTGGCGATCACGAAGTCGTAGTGCGCCGTGCGGTGGAAGGCCTTGGTCGCGAGGCGCGCGGAGCGTGTCGATGTCGAGCTCGCCGTCGTTGGCCCTCATCTCGGCGAGCAGCTCGTCGTAGTCCTCGTGGCTCGTGACGACGGCGACGCCGGCGTGGTTCTTGGCGGCGGCGCGGATCATGCTCGGGCCGCCGATGTCGATGTTCTCGATGACGACCTCGTCCTCGACGCCGCGCCGGCCCGCGACCTCCTCGAAGGGATAGAGGCTGCAGACGACCATGTCCACGGGCTCGATGCCGTGCTCCTCGATGGTCGCCATGTGCTCGGGGACGTCGCGGCGCGCGAGGATGCCCGCCATGAGCCTGGGATGCATCGTCTTGACGCGCCCGTCCAGCATCTCGGGGAAGCCAGTGACCTCTTCGACGAGCGTGACGGGGATGCCGGAGTCCTTGAGCAGCCTGGCGGTGCCGCCGGTCGAGATGACGGTCACGCCCATGTCGGTGAGACCCTTGGCGAACGACTCGACACCGCTCTTGTTGAACACCGAGATGAGAGCTCGCTGGACCTTCACGGGCACGCTCCTTCTGACGGACTGACGCGGCGGGGTGCTGGATGGCTCGGCCGCCCGCCCCGGTGCCTTGCCTGCGGCTACCCTACAAGAAAGGCGACGGGCGCGGAATGCCGGAATCGGCAGAGATGCGCGGCCGTCAGGCGAAGCGGGCGGCGGCCGCGAGCTGCTCGGCCTCGACCGCGTCTCGCACGCAGCAGCCTGCGGCATGGTCGTTCACGATGCCGGCCGCCTGCATGAGCGCAGTAGGCTGTCGTCGGTCCGACGAAGCGGAAGCCGCGGCGTTTGAGTTCCTTGGCGAGCGCGGCGGACTCCGGGCTCGCGGCGACGTGGTCGGCCCGCGAACGCGGCGCTTCGTGCGCCTCCGGCCGAAAGCGCCAGAAGAAGGCCGCCAGGGAGCCGCACTCCTCGATCACGGGCAAGGCGGCGCGAGCGTTGGCGATCGTCGCGTCTACCTTGAGTCGGTTGCGCACGATGCCGGCGTCGTCGAGAAGCCGGCGCCGGGCGGCGTCGTCGAACGCCCCGACGGCGGCGATGTCGAAGCCGGCGAACGCCGCCCGGAAAGCCGGCCGCTTGCGCAGTATCGTGAGCCAGGACAAGCCCAGACTGGAACGCCTCGAGAGTGAGGCGTTCGAAGAGTCCCGCGTCGGTGAGGATCGGGCGCCCCCACTCGTCGTCGTGGTAGCCGACGTACTCCGGGGCGCCGCCGACGGCCCAGTAGCAGCGGGGCAGGCCGTCGGGGCCGCTCGCCAGGGCGTCGCCGTCGGCCATCCCGCTAGCCGAGCTTGTCCTTGGCCTTCGCCAGGAGCTCGTTGGCCTCCTTCTGGGCCCTCTCCAGCAGCTCGGCGGCCTCCTTCTTGGCCTTCTCCAGCAGCTCCGGGCCCTGCGTCCTGGCCCGTTCGATGAGCTCGGCGCCTTGCTTCTTGGCCTTCTCCACGATCTCCGTGGCTTCGGCCCGGGCCTTGTCGGTCGCAGGCTTGGCCCGCTCGCCCAGCTCACCGGCTTTGGCTTTCGCCGACTCCACGTAGGGCTTGGCCTTCTCGCGCAGGTCTGCCGCTGTCTCTTTGGCCTTGTCCGTGACTCCCATAGCTGCCTCCTCGTATCGATGTCTACTAACTTGTTACCCATTCGAAGCCGCGCCACCACAGGCACGCTGATCGGGCTGGCGGGGAGGAGGTCACGTGCCGGGGAGCCGCTGGTGCAGACCACGCGGCCGGCCGCTGATGCCGGGGCGGGGCCAGACCGGCCGCGCGATCTCGCGCGGCACAGGCCACGGCCAGCGAGTCGGGGTGCCGGCCTGGATGCCGGTGGCGGCGCGAGCCGGCATCGCTCCGCCCCCGCTGCCGAACCGGTCGAGGATCGTCTCCAGGAGCGGCACGAAGGCGTGTACCTTGCCGCTGCGGATCGCGAGATCCCACATGGGCTCGAGCTTCTTCCAGCCGCCCGTGTAGGCCAGGTGCCGCGCGTGCTCACGCAGGTCACCGTGCGCGAACGCGGCCTTCCAGATGGAGCTCCAGCCGTAGAAGTCGCGGTACGCGCCCCAGTAGCCCGTCTCCAGCTGCGCGGCGGTCATGCGCGCGGGGCGAAAGACCGCGTGCCGTGTGTCGTACAAGTCCCAGTCATGGCTCGTCACGCGGCCCTCGGCGCTCAGACGCCTCTCCAGCGGCGTGCCCGGGTACGGCGTCAGGATGTGGAACGTGGAGGTCTCGATCCCCTGCGCCACGGCCCACTCCGTGGTGCGCGCGAAGACATCCGGGCCGTCGTCGTCCATGCCGAAGACGAAGCTGGCGTTGACCATGACGCCGAGGTCGTGCAGGCGGCGGATGGCGGCTTCGTACCCGCCGCCCAGGTTCTGCAGCTTGTGCTGCGCGGCGAGGTTGGCGGGGTCGAGCGTCTCGAAGCCGATGAACAGGCTGCGGAGCCCGCTCTCGACCGCCTTCTCGAGGAGGCCGGGGCGCATGACGCCGCGCACCGTCGCGGCGGACTGCCACACGCGGCCCATGCCGCGCATGCCGTCGAAGAGCGCCTCGGCGAACGGCGGGCTGCCGAAGAGGTTGTCGTCCAGGAAGTACAGGTGGCGGCCGGGAAGGCCCTCGATCTCGGCGAGTGCGTCGTCGACCGCCTGCACATAGAAGGACCGTCCGCCGCGAAAGAACGTCTCCTTGTAGCAGAAGTCGCAGGAGTGCGGGCAGCCGCGGCTCACGACCAGGGAGTTCGGCACGAGGTACCGCTCGCGCTTGATGAGGTCCCGCCGCGGGCGCGGCATGCCCGCGAGCGTGCGCACGGTCGAGCGGTAGAGCGGCTTCGGGCGGCCGGCCTTGAAGTCCTCGAGGAAGGCCGGCCACGTGTCTTCGCCCGGGCCGCAGAACACGCTGTCCGCGTGCCGCGCGGCCTCCTCCGGCAGGCTCGTGGGGTGCAGCCCGCCGATGCAGACGTGGGCGCCTTTGCGCCGGTAGTGATCGGCGTAGCGGTACGCCCGGTTGGCCGAGGTGATGTAGGCCTCGATCACGACGAGGTCGGGCTCGTCGGTGAGGTCGATCTTCTCCACGTGCTCGTCCTGCAGCGTGACTTCGTCGGCCTCGTCGAGGTGGCCGGCGAGCGCCGCGAGGCCAAGTGGCGGGAAGAGCGAGTACTTGATCGAGCGCCAGAACGGGCTGTCGGCGGCCGTCTTCGCCGGGCTGATCATCTTCACGCGCAGCGGCCGTCCGCGGCGGCCGGTGAGCGGACGGCCGGTGAGCGGCGGCCGTGAGCGCGCGGCCCGTGAGCGCGCGGCCGGCGCCCCTCATCGGCCGCGACCGTCGAGCTGCCGTGCAGACTCGGCGAGCAGGACGTCGAGGCCGGCGGCGAAGGTGGCAGGCTGGTCCCAGACGGCGAGCTGCAGGCCGACCCGCAGGAGGTTGGGGTAGTCGGCCCAGTGCCCGGTGAGCTCGCCCACGATGGACTCCGCCGGGATCTCCATGCTCAGCAGCTGCGCATAACCGAGGCCGAGGGTGTACGCGCCCAGCGTGTGGTAGATGCCGGCCGCCTCGTCGGGCGTGAAGCCTGCTTCGAGCAGCACGCGCATGAGCTCCTCCATCCAGCGCCGCCCGCTGGGGGTGCGTAGCACGCCGGTCCCGATGAGCGGCAGGGCGCGGGGGTGCGCCTGGACCAGTTCGTACAGGCCGACGAACAGCAGGCGCACGTGGTCCGTCCAGGCTGCGGCGGGCGCGGCCGGTGCGTCGACGCCGCGCTTGGCTTCAGGGAGCCCGGCGTCGCCAAGCGCGGCGTCACCGAGCGCGGCCGCCGAGATGCTCTCGGCGACGGCCAGCAGGATGGCCTCTTTGTTGGAGTAGTGGTGGTAGAGGCTCATCGGCTTGACGCCGGCGGCGCTCGCGAGGCGCCGCATGTTGAGCGCCTCGAGGCCTTCGGTGTCGATGATCGCGAGCGCCAGCTCGACGATGCGCAGCCGCGTGAGCGGCTCACGTGTGGTGGCCATCGCGCCTCCCTGCATCTGTCCGTACATAGTAAGGCATACAAAGTACGGTAGCAGGGGTGCAGCCGGAGGTCAACCAGGCCGGCGCGCTACCAGCGCGGCGTCGCGCGCGCCGACCAGCGGCCGCCGGCGCGCGCGACGGTGATCTGCACGCCGAAGCAGGAGCTCAGCGGCTCGTCGGCGAGGACGGCGGGCGCGGCGCCGCGGGCGACCACGCGCCCGCCGCTCAGCAGCAGCGCGTGGGTCGTGGTCACGGGAAGCTCCTCCAGGTGATGCGTGACCGTGACGACGGCCGGCGCGGGACGGTCCGCAGCGAGCGACGCGACGGCCGCAAGCAGAGCTTCACGGCTTGGGAGGTCGAGTCCATCGGCCGGCTCGTCGAGCAGCAGAAGGGGAGGGCGCCGCATCAGCGCTCGTGCGAGCAGGACGCGGCGGCGTTCGCCCTGCGAGCAGGCCGCGAACGAGTGACGAGCCACGTTCGCGCAGCCGAACTGCGCCAGGAGGCTCGCGGCGCGCTCGAGTTCGGCGTCGCCGATCCTCTCTCCAAGCACCTGGATCGTGCCGGTGACGCCGGTCAGGACCACCTCGAGCGCGGTCCGCCGCGGCGAGAAGGCCTCCTCGGTCTTCACGTCGACGTGCCCGATATGCTCACGTAAGGTGCGGAGATCGACCCGGCCGACGGTCTCTCCAAGGATGCTCACGACTCCGCGGCTTGGATGGCGCATGCCGGCGGCGACGTCGATGAGGGTGGATTTCCCGGCCCCGTTGGGGCCGAGGACGGCCCACTGCTCACCCGCGGCGACCTCCCACGACACATCGGTGAGGACCGGCACGCGGCGGTCCGAGCTGTCCTCCAGCTCCCACACGGTCACGTGAGAGAGGGCCAGCGCGGGAGGACCGGCCAAAGGGCGACCGGCCGGGCCGGCCGGATCGTGGAAAGGACCGTTCACGCCTCAGCCGAGGCGGGCGACGCGCTCGCCGCGGACGGCCAGTCGCGCGGCGGCCGAGGCCTCGGCGAGCGCGTCAGGCGCCTCGGCGGTGAGGCCGACGCGGGCACGCGCCTTGCCGGCCGGTGCCGTACCTTTCTTCGCCGTGGGCCACTCGCGCACGGCGGCCTCGACGGCGGCGCGCCCGCCGGCCGCGAACGCCGTGGCGAGCTGTGACTGCACCTCGGCGTCCGGGCTCGCGGCCGCGAACTCGGCCGCCTGCAGCGAGTAGGCGTTGCCGTTGAAGCTGAGCGAGACTCCGCCCCACGAGCGCACCGCCGCCAAGGGCGGCGTGTCGGTGATCGAGTCGCCGACGTACATGACATCTGTTCCGCTCACGCCCTCGGCGGCGACGATCGCCTCCAGCGCCTCGAGCTTGCGGCCGCCGCCGACCGGTCGAACGGCTTCGGCGAGCGCCTGGCTCACGGGGCGCTGGGGCAGCTCCAGCCAGAACAGCCGGTCGAGCTGCCGCACCGTCCCCCGGTCCTCGTCGGACAGCCACGCGAGCGCCTCGTCTGGGCTGGACCAGGGGGCGTTGCCGGGAACGCCGGCGTCGGCGGGCCCGGCGGAAGCGCCGGAGCGCCGGCGCTGTGCCCGCCACCGGCCGAGATGGCCTCGGTCGGATACTCGATCAGCGGGCGCGCGCAGACGCGCGGCACCCAGCCGCGCAGCCACTCGGCCTCGGCCTCGGGCATCTCCCAGGCGTCGAGGCTCAGCTCCGTGCAGCGCACGTTCTCGAACGGGAAGCCTGACAGCTCGCACAGCGCGCGTAGGTACGGCGTGTACGAAGTCGAGATGATGAAGGCCGGCAGCAGCGCCCGGATCGCGTCCAGCGTCTCCAGCGCCTTGGGCACGATGAGGACCTGCTCGGCGCTGAACAGCTCGACGTCCTCGTCGCTCACGCAGAACGCGCGGAAGAACGGGGGGATGAGGCGCAGCGTGTTGCCGGCGTTGTAGCCCGGCTTGTGGGCGACGTCGACGAGGAAGTCGTCGTACTTGCTGAGCCGCGCGAAGAACTCGGCGCCGTCGGGGAGGAACCGCTCGGCGATCTCCTGCGCGTTGTCGTTGCGGGTGAGCGGGCCCTCGCAATCGGTGACGTAGACGCGACGCGGCGCCGTCATCGCTTTGCGACCTCCTCGTCGACCAGCTCGGTGAGGTCCATCGGCAGGCGAGCCGACTCGGCGAACACGGCGCCGGCGGCGGTGTTGAGGTGGCCCTCGGCGAACAGGCGCAGCGTCTGGTACAGGAGCGGGATCTCGCGCACCTCGCCGCGCCGCCTTATCTCCGCGAACAGCGGCTCGTCCTCGCCTTCGGCGGCGGCGATCTCCGCGACGCTCATGGTCTTGCGTTTCGCGCGGAACTGGGCCCAGAGTTCGTCCCAGTCGTCGCCCCGCAGCGACAGGCGGAAGTAGCCGATCACGGGGCCGCGGTCTAGCTGCGCCGTCGACAGATGCATCATGGCGCCGGTCTCCGCGGCTTCGTCCTCGAGCAGCTGCCAGATGACCTGCTGCCAGGTCCCAGTGGGGCCGCCGGGGAGCGCGGGATGCAGGTTGAGGATCGCGTAGCGGCGGCACATGGCCGGGCTGGTGATCAGCATGTACCCGGCCATCACCAGCACGCCGAGGCGGTAGGGCACGAGCAGGTCCATCACGCCGCGGTGGTACTCCTCGCGCCAGGCGGTGCGACTCACCGACTCCTTCTGCGCCGCCGCCCAGCTCAGTGCGCTCGAAAGCGTCACGACCGGGATGTCGAGGCGCTCCACGAGGTCGAGGAAGCGGTCGCTCTCGGGCGACTCGCCGCGCTCCCGGTTGCAGAAGGCGGCGGCGATATCGAGGGAGATACCGTCCTGCTGGGCCCGAGCGACGATGTCGGCCAGCAGGTTGCACGCGGCCTGGTCGCGGCCGCTGGAGAGCCAGCCGATCCTCACGCGAGTCCCCCCTTCACCGTCGCTCGCGCCACGCTCGTGCTCACCGGCCGCTCCAGCGGGTCACGCCCTCTGCCTCGCCGCGCTCTTCGGCGAGCCGCGCCTGCCAGGCCTCGGCGTCGGGGTAGGTGCTGCGTCCGACGCCGCTGATCCCGCGGCTGGCCGCCCACGACGCCAGCCGGCCGGCGCCCTCGAGGCCGACCTGCTCGATCATGGCGGCGATGAAGCCGGCGGCGAAGAGGTCGCCGGCGCCGGTGACGTCGACCACCTCGGTCGGCATCGGGGGCACGTACAGGTCGGCGCGGCGGCCGACGAGCCTGGCGCCGCGGCCGCCCATCTTGCACACGACGAGGCCGACCCCGGCGTTGAGCACGAAATCGAGTGACTCGGGGAGCGAGAGGCCGCAGAGCATCTCGAGCTCCTTCTCCGTCGCGAAGAGGTAGTTGCAGCGGTGCAGGATGGGCAGGAATCGCTTGACGCCCTTGCGGGCGTAGATCTCCCCCGGGTCGAAGGCGATCTCCGTCTCGGGCGGCAGCCGCTCGAGCAGCGCCAGCTGGGCCTCGAGCGGCCCTTCGCCCACGAAGCTCGTGAAGTAGGCGAACCGCGTCTTGGGTGGACGCTTGGGCACGTCATCGGGCGCGAAGCCGTCGTTGGCCGCGGGCCAGACGAGGTTGCGCCGCTCGCCGTCTTCGTCCAGGAGCACGTAGACGCGCCCGGTCTCGCCGTCGCGGGCTACCATCCTGCCCTCCGCCGGGGCCAGCTCCTTGAGGAGATAGAGCCCGTCCTCGTCGGCGCCGACCCGGCCCACCATGGCGGCCCGGTAGCCGAGGCGCGCCAGTGCGTGCGCGGTATTGGCGGCCTGGCCGCCGCCGGAGCGGACCGGCTCGACGTGCGCCAGCGCCTCGTCCACAGCCCGGCGCACGTCGGCGTCCATGAGCCGCTCGGTACCGGGCGGCCCCAGCTCGTCCCAGAGTGGGAAGCTGCGCGGCAGGCGGTAGATCAGGTCGACGTTGAGCGCTCCGCAGCCGATGAGGTCGGTCGACCTCACAGCTTGAGCTGTCCCTGGTAGCGGACAGCGGCGCCGTCGCCGCGCGGGACGACCTTGCCGACGACGACGGCGTCGAGCTGGTGTTTGGCGATCGCGGCCAGGTTCTTCTCCACGTGCTCGGGCGCCATCGCGACGACCATCCCGAGCCCGCAGTTGAAGGTATCGAGCATCTCCGCGCGCTTCACGCCGAGGGCGTGGACCCACTCGAACACGGGGCCGGGGTCCCATGAACTGAGGTCGAGGACCGCCGCCAGGCCCTCCGGCAGGGCGCGGCCGACGTTGTCGGGGAAGCCGCCGCCGGTGATGTGGGCGGCGGCGTGCACGCCGCCGGCGTGCCCGAGGTCGTGCAGGACCGGGCTGTAGATGGTCGTGGGGATCAGCAGCACGTCTCCGACCGAGGCGTTGGGCCCAGCCTTGCGGCAGAAGGCGCCTCCCTCGCTGAGGAACTTGCTGTGCAGGTCGATGGCGTGCTCCTTGAGCAGGTGCCGGACGAGGCTGAAGCCGTTGGAGTGCAGGCCGCTGGAGCACAGGCCGACGCAGGACGTCGCCATCGGCGACGAGGTGAGGACCCCAGAGCTCGTCGCGCTCCGCGAGGCCCACTGCGAAGCCGGCCATGTCGAAGTCGCCGTCCGGGAACTGCCCCGGGTGCTCGGCCGTCTCGCCGCCGAGGAGGGCGCACTGCGCCAGCTGGCAGCCCTCGTCCACGCCGGCCACGATCTCGGCGACCTCCTCGGGCACGACCTTCCCGACCACCAGATAGTCGAGGAAGAACAGCGGCACGGCGCCGCAGGCGGACACGTCGTTGACGCTCATCGCCACGAGATCGATGCCGATGCTGCCGAGGCTGCCCATCGTCGTGCGATCTCGATCTTGGTGCCCACGCCATCGGTGCCGGCGACGAGCACCGGATCCTTGTACTTGGGCAGCCGCATCGCCCCGCCGAAGCCTCCGAGGCCGCCCAGCACCAGCGGGTGCTGGGTACTCTTGAGGCGCTTCCTCATGAGCTCGACGGCACGGTTGCCGGCCTCCACGTCCACACCGGCGGCCTTGTAGGTGAACTCGCCACTCGCGCTCATGCGACTCCTTCCCCAGTCGTCAGGGCAAGTCTACGTTGAGGGGCTCGCGGCCGCCAGCACCGCGCCGGGGACCCGGCGCCGGCCTAGAGCAGCCGCGAGAACAGCCGGTAGACCGAGTTGCGGAACCGGATGCGCCGGCTCAGCGACTCGATCTCCTCGGGCGTGATCTCGACGCACTTCTCGATGTCGTGCTCGTAGTGCTCCGCGACCTGCCGGGCGATGCCCTCGTCGTAGAAGGCCGAGACGACCTCGTCGTGCAGGATGATGCTGCGGATGTCCCAGTTGCACGTGCCGATGATCGCCAGCTGGTCGTCCACGGTGACGGTCTTCGCGTGCAGAAAGCCGGCTTTGTACTGGTAGACCCGCACGCCGGATCTGAGCAGCTGCGGGTAGTAGGCCTGGGCGGCGTAGAACGGGATCTTCTTGTCCGGTACGCCGGTCATCATGAACCGCACGTCGACGCCGCTTGCCGCGGCGGTGCACATGGCCGTCATCAGCGGCTCGTCGGGCACGAAGTACGGCGATTGCACCCACACCCGCTGCCGCGCGCTGCCGAGAGCCGTGATGAACACGTCGCGGATCGTCTTGAAGGTGGTCTCCACGCTCGAGTACAGCACCTGGACGGCGACGCCGTCGCCGCGCCCATGCTCGGCCGGCGGCGGCATGTAGGCGGTGGCCAGGTCCTCCTTGCCGCCGTTGAGGAGCCAGGTGGCGGCATAGAGCATCAGGTATGGCGCCACTACCGGGCCGGTCATGCGGAAATGCGTGTCGCGCCAAACGTCGAAACGCGGCCCGCCGTCGATGTACTCCTGCCCCATGTTCATGCCGCCGCTGTACACGGTCTCGCCGTCGATGATCGCCATCTTCATGTGGTTGCGGTAGTTGATGCGTGGCAGGCGTCTGTAGCACGGCGCCACCGTGGCGCCGGCCGCCGCGAGGCGCTGGAGCTCGTCCTTCTTGTAGGTGAGGCAGCTGAACCAGTCGTAGAGGATGTGCACTTCGACGCCCGCCGCCAGACGCTCGAGCAGGACGTCCGTGACCTTGGCCGTCAGCTCGTCCTGCTTCCAGATGAGGTACATGAGGTGGATGTAGCGATGCGCTCCTGCCATGTCCTCCAGCAACGCGGGGAACTTCTCCGCGCCCTGGAAGTAGATGTCCACAGTGTCGGCCGGCAGCGGGACGGCGGTGCCCTCTGTCTGCCCGGTCGACTCGATCCGCCCGCCGGGCGTGCCTTCGAGAGCGGCCACAGTCGTCTTGGTGAAGGCGGTGTTGGCCGCCATCACCGGCGTCAGTGACGTCTTCTCGACCGCTCTCATCTGCTGCGACGCCCACTGGCGGCGCGGCGAGTCGCGCCGGAAGTTGCGCCCGATGAAGAAGTAGGCGACGAGGCCCAGCACCGGGATCAGCAGGATGACGAACAGCCAGGCGAGGACGATGCTGGGGTCGCGGTCGTCGGTGGCGAGCGCGATGACGACGCCGGCGATGGCCAGCAGCAGGAGGATATCGAGCGCCCAGAAGCCGAAGCTCGTGATGCGCAGGTTGAAGACCGCGAAGTGCGCGCCCGCGATCGCTGTGGTCATGACCGCGTCGATCGTCGGCGTCACGCCTCGTCTCCGGCGGGCGCGTCGGCAACGGCCGCCGAGTCCGCCAGCGCGTCGACGTCGTCGGCGTAGGGCGACGGCGGCGCTTCCGGCGCCGCCGGGGCCTCCTCGTCGCCGTCCGGCGTGTCGTTCAGATCGGGGTCGTCGTCGGGCGCGGGGTCGGGCGCGGCGTCCGGGTCGAGGTCGTCTCTCATGCGAGCAAGTCTACGTCGCCGAGGCGCGGAGCGGCCAGCGGCGCACGCGCCCTCGTCCCGCCCTGGGCGGCGGAGCCTTTTCGTTGCCGCGCGGTCGCTCCACGCATAGGCTGCGCGTGGAGGCCGCACCGAGGAGGTACCGCGCATGTCGACAGTCGCTCGCAGCACCCCGACCCCGGGCCGCCGCGTCCTCGCCGTCGTCTCGCTGGTCGCGGCGGCCGTCCTCGTCGTGGCCGTGGTCGTCTTCCTCGTGAGGAACCTGCCCTGGCTGGTCGCTGCCCTGGCAGGCCTCGCGCTCGCCGTGGCAGGTGTCTGGTGGATCCTCACCGAGCGTCTGCCGCGTCGCGCCGTCGGCGTGATCGGTCTGCTCGCCGGCGCGGCCATCATCGTCCTGGCGCTCCTGCGCGCGATCGAGGGGTCGCACAACGCCCTCCTGCGCATCGCGATCGTGTTCGCGGCGCTGGTCGTGGCGGCCGTTGCCGGGCGCGCCGCCCTCGCCCCCGACCTGCGCGAGCTCGACCGCGTGCGCGGCGGCGCGCCCGGCCGCGCAAGCCCGTGTTGTTGTGCAACCCATGGTCGGGAGGCGGCAAGGTCGCCAAGTTCGGCCTCGTCGAGATCGCCGCCCAGATGGGCGTCGAGACGGTCCTGCTCGATCGCGGGCTTGACCTGGCCGAGCTGGCTCGCGACGCCATCGCCCGGGGCGCCGACTGCCTCGGCATGGCGGGCGGCGATGGATCGCAGGCCCTTGTGGCCTCCATCGCCCATGAGCATCACCTCCCGTTCGTCTGCATCTCGGCCGGCACCCGCAACCACTTCGCGCAGGACCTGGGCTTCGACAAGGAGGACCCGCGCAAGGGGATGGAGGCGTTCCGCGACGGCGTCGAGCGCTTCATCGACTTCGCGACGGTGGGCGACCGCCTCTTCGTGAACAACGTGTCGCTCGGCGTCTACGCGACCATCGTCCAGCAGGACAGCTATCGCGACGCGAAGCTCGAGACCTCCAGGGAGCTGCTCCCCGAGATGCTTGGTCGCCAAGCGGAGCCGTTCGACCTTCAGTTCACGACGCCCGAGGGCGCCGAGGTGGACGACTCCTTCCTCATCATGGTGTCCAACAACCCGTACATCCTCGGCCCGTCGCTGGACGTCTCCCAGCGGCGCAGCATGGACACGGGGACGCTCGGCGTCTTCGCCGTGAACGCCGCCAGCGGTCGCGAGGCGGCCGCGGTCGTCACGCGGACCGCGCTCGGCCTCGGCGAGCGCGACCCGCGCCTGCATCAGTTCACGACCGAGACGTTCGAAGTGCGGTCTCGCAGCGGCAAGGCCTATGCCGGCATCGACGGCGAGGCCCTGGAACTCGAGACGCCGCTGGAGTTCCGCACGCACCCGCGGGCCCTGCGCATGCTCGTGCCCGGCGACGTGCTCATCGAAGCGGAGCGCCGGCGGGCGCGCGGTTTCAGCCCCGGCGCGCTGCTCGGCATCGCCCTGGGCCGGCCGGCGGCCGAGCTCGCCGATGAAGAGCGTGCGGAGGCCGGCAGAGAGGCCGCGCGCCGATGACGGCCGGCGTGCCGCCGGCCGCGGCAGCCGCGGGCCAGATCGCCGTGGCCGCCGTCGGTTTCGACCTCGGCGAGACGCTGTACCACTACGCGCGCCCCCCTCTGAGCTGGATCGAGCGCACGCGGCCCGCCCTGGACAGGGTCGTCGTGGCGTGCGGCGTCGACCGATCAAAGGCTGACATTGCGGCCGCCCATGTCGGGATGGCCAGCTACAGCGCCTACCTCCGCGGGCGCATCGAGAGGGTCTCCGCGGAGGACGTCATGACGGATGTGCTCACGAAGCTGGGCGGGCGCGCCGCCAGGCGGGTCGAGGCGGCCGTGGACGGAGCCTTCACGTTCTGCCGTTCGGGCCTCGAGGCGTATCCCGACGCGGCGGAGACGCTCGCCGCCCTCAAGCAGGCCGGCTTTGCGGTGGGCGCGCTGACCAACGTGCCCTTCGGCATGCCGCGGCGCACGATCCGCGCGGACCTCGTGCGCGCGGGGCTGGCGCCCTACGTTGACGGGTTCGTCACGTCGGTCGACGTCGGCCTGCGCAAACCCCACCGCGCGGCGTTCGAGTGGCTCGCGGTCACGCTCGGCGTCAGGCTGGAGGATCTCGCGTACGTCGGCAATCTGCCGACGGACGTCACGGGTGCGCGTGCGTGCGGCTGCGCGGCGATCTTCCTCGACCGCACCAACAGCGGCATCGACTATGGGCAAGTGGCGACGGTGCACAGCCTGAGCGAGGTCCGGGCGCTGCTGACCCTCGCGTAGGGCGCCTGACCGGCCCTGCCCTCGGGCCGGCGATGGCGCGGCTCAGGGTTCGCAGGCCGCAGGCGCACCCTTCTCGAAGCGCATCTTGCACATCGCGTACTCCTCGGGGACGGCGATGGGGTAGTCGCCGTCGAAGCAGGCGCGGCAGAACTGACTCTTGGGCAGGCCGGTGCTGGCCTGGAGGCCATCGAGGGTGAGGTAGTGCAGACTCGTGGCGCCGACCTTGTCGCGGATCTCGTCGACCGAGAGATTCGCCGCGATGAGCTCGGCGCGCGTGGCCATGTCGATGCCGTAGTAGCAGGGCCACTGGATCGGCGGGGAGCTGATGCGCAGGTGCACTTCTTTGGCGCCGGCGCTCATGAGCATGTCCACGAGCTTGCCGGTCGTGTTGCCGCGGACGATCGAGTCGTCGACGACCACGAGCCGCTTGCCGCGGATGACGGAGGTCAGCGGATTGAGCTTCATGCGGATGCCGACCTGGCGCAGCTGATCGTCGGGCTGGATGAACGTGCGGTGGACGTAGCGGTTCTTGATGAGACCCTCGGCGTAGGGGATGCCGGAGGCGGCGGCGTAGCCGATCGCCGCCGGCATGCCGGTGTCGGGCACGGGGATCACGAGGTCGGCCTCGACCGGCGCCTCCAGGGCCAGGTGCTTGCCCATCTCCTGGCGCACGACGTGCAGCGTCTTGCCGCTCATCACGCTGTCGGGACGGGCGAAATAGATGAACTCGAAGATGCAGAGCGCGGGGCGGGCGCCCTCGAGCTCCACGCGCGCGCTGCGCAGGCCGTGCTCGCTGTCGGCGATGACGATCTCGCCCGGCTGGATCTCGCGCACGAACTGGGCGCCGATGATGTCGAGGCCCGAGGTCTCGCTGCTGAAGACGGGGTGGCCCTCGTAGCTGCCGAGGCACAGCGGACGCACGCCGTAGGGGTCGCGGAAGCCGACCAGCGCGTCGCCGCTCATGACGGTCGCCGAGAAGGCGCCGCGGATCTTGGCGACCGCGGTGCGCACGGCGCCGAGCAGGTCGCCCTCCGCCTCGTGCGCGATGAGCGCCGTGATGACCTCGGTGTCGGTGGTGCCGGCGAACTTGACGCCCTCGGCGAGGAGCTCGTCGCGCAGCTCGGTGGTGTTGACCAGGTTGCCGTTGTGGCCCAGGGCGATCACGTCGCCGTTGCGGCTGCGCACCAGCGGCTGCGAGTTCTGCCAGTGGCCCGACCCCGTGGTGGAGTACCGCACGTGGCCGATGGCGTGCTGCCCGCTGAGGCTGGTGAGCATCTGCTCGTTGAACACCTGGCTCACCAGGCCGAGGTCCTTGATGACCGTGACCTGGCCCTCGTCGCTCACGGCGATGCCGGCACTCTCCTGGCCGCGGTGCTGCAGCGCGTAGAGGCCGAAAAACGTGAGACGCGCGACGTCGCGCCCCGGCGCGTGGATGCCGAAGACGCCACAACTGTCGTGGAGGCGGTCGTCGTACACGGTGTGTGCCCTGCCGATCGTCAGGCGAGCCGTTGCGGGAGCGACTCGTAAGCAGAATGGAGCTCGCTCACCGGGACGGCGAAGAGCTCCTCGCCTTCCATGGTACACCTGAGATCCGCCCCGGTCACCCGCCCTGCGACGCGGTGCGGCAGGTCGCCGAGAAGCTCCTCGAGCGCCGCGCACTTGTCCGGTGCGACGCTGACGACGATGCGGCTGGGCGCCTCGCCGAAAAGCGCGAGGTCCGGCCGCCCGCCGGCGCCGGCGACGGCCGCCGCGGGGCCGAGGTCCACGTCGGCGCCGAGCCAGCGGCCTCGGCCGGCGAGGCGCGCCGGCGAGTCCGGGTCGGCGTACACGGCGCCACCGTCTGAGCCGCTGGCGATGGCGCACTCGGCCAGCGCCACGGCGAGCCCGCCTTCGGCGCAGTCGTGCGCGCTCTTGAGCAGGCGCGCGGCGATGGCCGCGCGCACCTTGGCCTGCAGCTCCACCTCGAGCGGCAGGTCCACGTCCGGCACGCGGCCCTCGACCTTGCCGTAGGCGATCTTCTGGTACTCGGAGCCGTCCATCCAGCCGGCCTCGGGGCCGAGCACGACGATCACGTCGCCCTCGTCCTTGAAGGCGTCGTCGAGGTGGATGCTCACGTCGTCGTAGATGCCCAGCATGCCGATCATCGGCGTGGGGTAGATGGCCTGGCCGAAGCTCTCGTTGTAGAAGCTCACGTTGCCGCTCACGACCGGCGTGTCGAGGGCCTCGCAGGCCTCGGCGATGCCCTCCACCGACTGCTCGAACTGCCAGTAGATCTCGGCCTTCTCGGGGTTGCCGAAGTTGAGGCAGTCGGTGACCGCCACCGGCAGAGCGCCGGCGCAGCTCAGGTTGCGGGCGGCCTCGGCCACGGCCGCCTTGGAGCCTCGATAGGGATCGAGGTAGCAGTGGCGGCCGTTGCAGTCGTTGCTGAAGGCGAAGCCGCGCGGCGTGTCCTTGATGCGCAGCACCGCGGCGTCGCTGCCGGGGATCTGCACCGTGTTGGCCTGGACGATGTAGTCGTACTGCTCCCAGGCCCAGCGCTTGCTGGCGATGTTGGGCGCGGCGAGAAGCTGCGTGAGCGCCGCGCCGAGGTCGGCCGGCTGCGGGTACGACCCGGCGTCGACGGCGACCGGGTCGTCAACCAGATAGCCCGGTTTGACGGAGGGCGTGCGGATCACCGGGCTCTCGTCGGCGAGCCGCCGGGCCGGGATGTCGGCCACGCGCTCGCCGTGCCAGTAGATGCGCAGCATCTTGCTGTCGGTGACCTCGCCGATGACGGTGCAGTCGAGGTCCCAGCGCTCGCAGACCTCGAGCACGTCGGCGAGCTGCTCCTCTGTGACGATCGCCAGCATGCGCTCCTGGCTCTCGCTGATCATGATCTCCCAGGGCTCCATGTCGGCCTCGCGCAGCGGCACGCGGTCGGCGTGGATGTCGAGCCCGACGAAGCCCTTGCTCGACATCTCGCTGCTCGAGCTCGTGAGGCCCGCGGCGCCGAGGTCCTGCATGCTCACGACAAGCTTGCGGTGGATGAGCTCGAGGCACGCCTCGATGAGCTTCTTCTCGGTGAAAGGGTCGCCGACCTGGACGCTCGGGCGCTTCTCTTCGAGTGTCTCGTCGAACTCCTGGCTGGCGAGCACGCTGGCGCCGCCGATGCCGTCGCGGCCCGTCTTGGAGCCAATGAGCACGACGTGGTTGCCGACGCCGCTGGCGATGGCGCGCACGATGCCGTCCGTGCGGATCAGGCCGGCGCTCATGGCGTTGACCAGGCAGTTGCCCTCGTAGCTCGGCTCGAAGTAGATCTCGCCGCCCACAGTGGGGATGCCGAGGCAGTTGCCGTAGTGGGCGATGCCGCCCACGACGCCGTCGAGCAGGAAGCGCTGGCGCGGCTCGGTGAGCTCGCCGAAACGCAGCGAGTCCATGCTCACGCACGGCCGCGCGCCCATCGTGAAGATGTCGCGCACGATACCGCCGACGCCGGTGGCGGCGCCCTGGAAGGGCTCGACCGCGGACGGGTGGTTGTGGCTCTCGACCTTCATGGCCACGGCCCAGCCGTCGCCGACGTCGATGATGCCGGCGTTCTCGCCGGGGCCCTGCAGGATGCGCGGACCGCTGGTGGGGAAGCGGCCGAGGATCGGCCGCGAGTGCTTGTAGCTGCAGTGCTCGCTCCACATGAGCGAGTAGATCGCGAGCTCCACGTACGAGGGCTCGCGCTCCTGGATCCTGCAGATGTGCGCGTATTCGTCTTCTGTGAGGCCGAGCTTGACGGCGGCCTCCACGGTGGCTCTCTGGCTCATGCCGTCACCTCCGCCGTGCGCAGCACATTGTCGATGATCGACTGGAACAGCTTGCGCCCGTCGGCGCCGCCGGCCAGGTCGGCCTCCACGGAGTTCTCCGGGTGCGGCATCATGCCGAAGACGTTGCGCGCCTCGTTGCACACGCCGGCGATGTCGTCGAGGGCGCCGTTGGGGTTGGCGCCCTCGGCCCGCTCGCCGGCGGCGTTCACGTAGCGCAGCACGATCTGGTCGCCGGCCCTCATACGCGCCAGCGTGTCCGGGTCGACCGTGTAGTTGCCTTCGTTGTGCTTGACGATGATGCGCAGCGACTCGCCCTTCTCGCAGGCGCTGGTGAAGGGCGTGTCCGTGGTCTCCACGCGCAGATTGACGTAGCGGCAGACGAACTTGAGGCCGGTGTTGCGGATGAGGCCGCCCGGCAGGAGGCCGGCCTCGACCAGGGTCTGAAAGCCGTTGCAGATGCCCATCACGAGGCCGCCGTCGCCCGCGAAGTCGATGACCGACTGCATGATCGGGCTGAAGCGTGCGATGGCACCGCACCTCAGGTAGTCGCCGTAGCTGAAGCCGCCGGGCAGGATGACGGCTTGGACGCCTTGCAGGTCGGTGTCCTTGTGCCAGAGGTAGCGCACGTCGGTGCCGGGGAACGTGGAGATGGCGTGATAGGAGTCGGCGTCGCAGTTGCTCCCGGGGAAGACGACGACGCCGAAGCGCACGGGGCCGGAGCTCATGCCTCAGCCCTCGCTGATCTCGAAGGTGTAATCCTCGATGATCGGGTTGGCGAGCAGGCGCCGGCACATGTCGTCGACTTGCTCGCGGGCGGCGTCGGCGGTGAGGCCCGGGCCGTCGATCGTGAGGTCGATGATCTTGCCGATCTGGACGCCGCTCACCCCGGTGAACCCGAGGTTGGGCAGCGAGCGTTCCACGGCCGCGCCTTGAGGGTCGAGGATCCCATGCTTGGGGGTGACGTAGACGCGGACGTTCATCGGCTCCACCTGCCTGGAGAGAGTGTACGGGGACAGGGCTGAGTCTATCGCAGATGAGGTCCCCGCTGGAGCCCGCGAAGGGCGCCCCCCGCAGCGGCGCAAAGCGCCGCCCGGGGGGCGCCGGGGCCGAGGGACGACGCCGGTCAGGCGGCGCGGCGGGCAGTCTCCTCGGCCTTCTTGCTCAGGTGCTCGCCCATCGCGTCGGTCGCGTCTTTGAAGTCTTCCAGGTCAGTGTTCTGCGCATGGATGTACGTACTGTAGAACTGGGTATCGCTGGCGATGCGCGCGGCCTCTTCCAGCTGCGCGTCGGTCGTACCCATCATCTGCGTCGCGCTCTGGTGGAAGTACGTGCAGTACGGGCAGTGGATGGCCGACGCCACGGCGTAGCCGATCAAGTGCTTCTCGCGCGCCGTGAGTATGGTGTCGCCGAGCTGGAATTCCTTGAACTCGTCCCACGAACGTTCCAGCGTGCGGTCCGGCATGCTGGCAAAGAAGTCGGGTATTTGACCGAGGTATTCGCGGATCTCCCGCTCGGTGTCTTGCCGGCTCATGAGGGACCTCCGTCCCGTGAAGGGTCACGAATAGTGTGCGTAAACGCACCACTGCCCTTCCCGGGAGGTGTCCCCGCAAACCGTTGGCGCGACCTGCTAGTCCGTCTGCACGCCGACGTGCTCGAGAATGAACTCCACGGTGCGCACGTCGTAGTCGATGCGGTGCTCGAGACCACTGATCTCGTGCCCCTCGTCGGGGTACACGACCACCTCGCACAGCTTGCCGCGCTCGGCCAGCATCCGCGCCACCTCCCGAGACTGCCGCGGGGGGCAGCGCGGGTCCAGCTCGCCGGCGAGCAGGAGGAGCGGCGCCTGGATGCGGTCGAGGTGGCTGATGGGTGAGTAGTACTCGAGCTTGGCCCGATCCTTCACGGGGTCGCCGGTGTTCTCGCGGTCCCACCAGCGCAGATCCTCCCGGATGGCGGGGTCCGTGGCGGAGTCGATGAAGTCGAAGAAGGGCACGCCGGCTACGCCCGCCGCCCAGAGCTCGGGGAACTGCGTGACCATCGCCATCGTGAGGAACCCGCCCCAGCTGCGGCCGGTCACGGCGATGCGCGCAGGGTCGCACCCGAGCGCGACCAGGTACTCGTGAGCGGCGGCGCAGTCGAGCGCCTCGCCCTGGCCCATGAGGAAGCGGTTGGCGAGCTGCCAGGTGCGGCCGTAGCCGTCGCTGCCGCGGTAGTTCGGGTGGATCACGGTGACGCCGGCGGCGACGAACGCCTGGCGCAGCGTGTCCCACTCGTTGGAGTGATGCCAGGTCGGCCCGCCGTGGATCATCACGACGCCGGCGCCGTTGGGCTCCTCCGGCTCGACGAGGAGGCCGGGCACCTCGGCGAGATGGTCCCGGCTGCGGAAGTGGACCGGCGCGCCGCTGCGGAAGTCGTGCCCCGAGAGCTCGGCCGGCAACGACTCGGTCAGCGGGGTCGGGGAGCCGTCGGCGAGGTCCACCCTGTAGATGTCGCCGGGCACGCCCGGTCCGCTGAACACGCAGAGGAGCGCCGAGCCGTCCGGCGTGAAGCTCGGCGCGTAGTGGTTGCCGGCGCCGACGCTGACCTCGCTCACGGCGCCGGTCCGCAGATCGATGTGGCACAGACCGGTCTCTGCCTCGCAGTCGACGAGGAAGGCGAGGCCGGTCCCGTCCGGCGCCCAGGTGGGGTGGTGCGCGTCCAGCGCCCCGTCCCACAGCCAGCTCACGCCGCCCGACGCGAGGTCGTAGAGGCCGATCGCCGGGTGGTCGCCCGGGCCGCCGTTGAAGGCGAGCGAGCGCCCGTCCGGCGACCAGGCTGGGTGGGCGGCGAAGAAGTGGTCGCCGCCGCCGACCACGGTGATGTCGCCGGTCTGCGCGTCGACGACGTAGACCGCCGTGTCCTGGCCGCGGGTGCCACAGGCCACGGCCAGGCGCGTGCCGTCGGGCGACCAGCGCGGCGAGGCCTCGGTGTACGGGCACTCGAAAAGGTGCACGATGCCGTCGCCGCGCGGCGTGACCGCCGCCGGCATCACGGCGATGCTGTAGCCGGCGCCGTGCGAGGCGGTCATGGCGATGCGCCCGCCGTCTGGCGACAGGTCGAAGTCCTGAAGCGGGGAGAAGTCGGGCGTGTCGGGGAGCAGGTCCTCGAGGCGCCCGCTGGCGAGCTCGCAGCGGTAGAAGTCGAAGCGCTCCGAGCCGCGGTCGTCACGCGAGAAGTACAGGTAGCGTCCGTCGGGGGAGAACACCGGCGACCAGCACGGGTCGTCGACGTCCCCGACCCGGCGCGGCTCGCCGCCCTCGAGGTCCAGCGTGAAGATCTGCCAGTCGCCGTCGCGATACCACTGGAAGGCCAGCGTACGGCCGTCGGGTGAGACCGCGTACGGCCGGTAGTCCGGGCAGACCGCCGCGACGGCGGCGAGTCGTTCGATGAGCTTGATCCCCACGGCGCGCGACCTCCCGCGTTGCGGCCCGCGCCGGGCGTCGCGCGCGGGCCGATGTGCTTCGCCTGACCTAGCGGCTAACTGTAGCCGTTTCACCCTGAGCTGGGAAACCGCCGCCACGTCAACGTTGCCGAGGCAGGAACGTGAACCACCGGCCGGCGCGAGTTCAACCCTGGGGTGGATGCGCCGGCGCGCGGAGCCTCCGGCGCGCGGCAGCGGCTCAACCCGAGGGCCGACGACAGCCCGCGCCGGCGCAGCTATGCTGCTCGGGCCACGATCTCCGGCGGCGGGCGCACAAGCCCCGCCGGCGCTCAGGGCCCCCAGCCCTCCGGCGCCGCCGGCCCTGCCCATGGGAGGTCGTGATGACCCCGAACTCGTCGTGTGATGGCTCGACCGAGCTCACCGTCTTCCCCGTCGAGGCAGACGGCGGTCTCCTCCAGCCCCCCACCCCCACCCTCCCCCTGGGGGCCGGCGGCCCGCGCGAGCGGGCCGCCGGCTGGGTGTTCCCGGCGGCCGCGGCGGCCACCGCGCGGGTGCACGAGTGCGACGAGCTCCTGCGTCTGCACGCCGCCGCGGCCGCCGCCGATCTCGGCTTCGTCGTCGCCGGTGGCGGGAGGGCCGACGATCCGCGGAGCCCCGCGGCCGTCCATTTCGTCGGCCTCGACGACGCCGGCTCGTGCCCGAGGTGCCGCCGCCGCGACGACTCCGCCGGACGCGGCCGGCGCACCCCGGCGCTGACCGTCGGCTACGCGGCCGGTCCACCGGAGCTCGCCGCTGCTCACCGGCTGCACGCCTGCTGCGACGTCGTGCTGCTGCTTCGCGCGGCCGGTGGCCGCCCGCGCTTCGTCTATCCGCCGCCGGGCACGCTCGCGGACGCTGGACTCAGCTCGCGAGAGGCCGACGTCCTCGTGCTCCTGCTGGCCGGCGAGACCGACTCCGAGGTGGCCGCGCGCCTCTTCATATCCGCCGCCACCGCGAGGGCGCACGCCCGCGCGGTGCTGCGCAAGCTCGGCGCGGCCGACCGGCGGGCGCTGCGCGCCCGTCTCCTCGGGCGCACGCAGCTCGCCGGCGGCTGACCCGGCCGGCGCTGAAGTCTGCACGCGGGCGGCGCTAACTTTGCCGAAGGATCGCCCGTGGCCCCGCCCCGACCGCATGCCCAATACTTGTCGGGCACCTGCGGACCCGGGGGAGGAGCATGAGCACAGAAGTCTCGGCCGGCACGGCGACGAGGAGCCTGAAGCGGTCTCAGGTCCGCCTCGTCACCGTCTTCTTCATGATCTACATCCTGGTGTCGGGCGGGTCGTTCGGCATCGAAGACATGGTCTCGTCGTCCGGCCCCGGCCTGACGCTCCTGCTGCTCATCCTGTTGCCGATCTTCTGGAGCCTGCCGATGGCGCTCATCGCCAGCGAGCTCGGGTCGGCCCTGCCGGGCGAGGGCGGATTCTACGTGTGGGCGCGCCGCGGTCTTGGCGACTTCTGGGGCTTCCAGACCGCCTGGTGGTGGTCGCTCTCGATCTTCGTCGACTCGTCCGTGTACATCGTGCTCGGCGTCACGTACCTGCAGAACTGGCTGCACTTCGACCAGATCTGGTTCTACGTGATCTGCTGGGCGATCATCGCGCTCTTCACGCTGGTCAACATCTTCGGCGTCCAGCTGGTGGCGCTCAGCTCGACGCTGTTCTCGGTGCTCATCCTGGCGCCGTTCTTCGTGCTGGTCGTGGTCGGGCTGGCGAAGTGGCAATTCAACCCGCTGACGCCGGTGGCGGCGACAGGCGTGCCGTTCTTCGGCACCGGCGGCGTCTTCGCGCTCGGTCTCGCGATCGGCGTGTGGATGTACTCCGGCTACGAGTCGATGTCGACCTTGTCGGGCGAGATCCGCAACCCGCAGAAGATCATCCCGAGAGCCCTCATGCTGGCCGTCCCGTTCATCATCATCATGTACGTGCTGCCGACACTGTCCAGCCTCGCCGCCTACGGGCACTGGGGCACCTTCGCGACGGTGGCCGGCGGCGGGTATGTGTCGTTCGTCGAGATCGGCAAGGCTCTCGGGGGTTCGGCTCTGGGGGTGGCTCTGCTGGCGTCCGCGCTGCTCGGCAACCTGGCGCTCTACCTCGACTACCTGGCCTCCGGCGCGCGGCCGTTGTTCGCCCTCTCGGCCGATGGTCTCTTCCCAAAGTCGATCTCGATCGTGAGCAAACGGTTCGGCACGCCGATTGCCGCTATCCTTCTGATGGCGATCCTCAACGCGGTACTGATCGTCGGGCCGTTCCGCAACCTGGTGGTGATCGACGTGATCCTGTTCATCTCCGCCTACGTGCTCATCTTCCTGTCGGCCGTCCGGCTGCGCGTCAAGGAGCCGGACCTCAAGCGCCCGTTCCGCGTCCCGCTGGGCACGCCGGGCATGATCGCGATGATCATCCCGCCGATCCTCATCGTGATCTTCACCATCTACGTCAACGCCATCGACCGCAGCACGGAACTTCTCGGCTTCACCGGCTTCCGGTTCCTCGGGTTCGACGTCGGCTGGTACGGCATCGCCGGCTTCATCGCCCTGCTCTCGGGGCCCGTCCTCTACGTCGTCTTCCGGGCGGTCTTCGGCGGGCCGGCCGGCCCTGCGAGCGAGGCCGGCAACGACGCGCTCGCCTTGGCGGAGGCCGAGGCCGCCGAAGACGCGAACGAGGCTGCCGGCGTGGCCGCCGGCGCGGCGAGCCCTGATGGAGACCAGCATCCAGGTCCTTTCGGCGGCCGAGCGGGAGCAGGTGCACGAGCGCACGCTGGCGGTGCTGGGCAAGACCGGCATGCGCTGCGACACCGCCGAGGGGCGCCGGATCCTCGCCGGCGCCGGCGCCCAGGTCGACGAGGGCACGCACGTCGTGCGCTTCCCGGCAGAGCTGGTCGAGCGCTCCCTGGCGGCCGCTACGAAGAAGTACACGCTCGGCGGCCGTCGCCCCGGCTGGCACTACGCGCTGAACGAGGGCAACTTCACGCTGCTGGCCGACGGCGGCGCCACCACGGTCTTCGACGCGAAGACCGGCGAGCGCCGCGCCTCCGGCCACGACGACTGGCTCAAGGCCACGACCATCCACGACGCGCTCGACGATGTCGGTCTTTACTGGTGCCCCACCGAGTACGCCGCCGACTATGAGCAGCCGGGCGGCTTCGTGCGCTACTTCATCGACGTGTTCAGCACGTTCAGCAAGCACGTCCAGGACTCGTTCGGCACGCCCGAGCTCGTGCCCTGGCTCAAGGAGATCCTCGACGTCGTCTTCGGCGGGCGCGAGGCGGTACGCGAGCTGCGCCCGCTCTCGTTCCTCATCACGCCGACGTCGCCGCTCACCATCGAGAAGGACTACACCGAGTCGTGGCTGGCGCTGCGCGACTACGGCGTGCCGGTGGCGATCATGCCGATGCCCTTGCAGGGCGCTACGGCGCCGGGCAGCCGGCTGGCGACGATCCTGACCGCCAACTGCGAGACGATCGGCACGCTCTGCCTCGTGCAGGCGGCGGCGCCCGGCACGCCCGTGCTCTACGCGCCGGTGATCGCGACGATGGACCCGCGCACCGGGCTCTACGCCGCCGGCGCCATCGAGCACGCCGTGCTCTGCGCCGCCGGCACGGAGATGGCGCGGTACTACGGCCTGCCGGCGGAGTCGTCGGGCTTCTGCACGCAGCACTACGAGCCCGATCTGCAGACCGCCTGGGAGAAGGCCGGCGGGGCTCTGCTCGTCGCACTCTCCAACCCGGACGTCCTCGTCGGGCCCGGCCTGCTCGGCGGCGCGACGATCCTCAGCCTCGAGCAGATCATCCTCGACGTCGAGGTCAGCCGCATCGCGCGCCAGGCGCGCACCGGCATGCCCGTCCGCGACGAGCTGTGGCTCGACGACGCGCTCGCCGGCGCCGGCCCGTGCGGCTCGTTCCTCGGCGAACGCTCCACGCGCGCCAACGTGCGCGCCGGCGAGTGGTGGCTGAGCGACTTCGGCGTGTACGGGAGCTGGGACGCCTGGAAGAACGCCGGTTCACCCAGCTCTCTGGACTACGCGCGCGAGCGAGTCGACCACATCCTCGAGACGCACCACCCGCTCCCGCTGCCGGACGACACGCTCGCGGCGCTCGCCGCGATCCACAAGCGGGCGCTCGCGGCGCGCTGAGCCCACAACGCACTTTCGCCAGAGGGTCCTGACCGGCCCCGGCGGCGCCTGCGGCGCCGCCGGGGCCGGTCCACTTGCGTGCCACGCCGCGCCGACCGAGGCTCGGACGAGCGGCCGAAACGTCCTGCTAGTGGATGCGCTATTCGTATCGAAACAGATAGAACAGTACGAATAGGGTTGCCAACGCTCGCAGATGTGCGAATACTTGCATCGGATGAGGAAGCGTACCGCGGCACTCCGCGGTCAGAGGGGAAGGAATCAGGCATGACTGAGTTGGCGGGCGACCTCAAGAAGATCGACATGAAGGTGTGGACCGCGGTGTTCGTGGTCTTCTCCTTCGTCTGTTCGGGTGGGTTCGGCATCGAGGACATGGTCGGTGGAGCCGGCCCTGGGTTTGCTCTGCTCCTCCTGTTGATCCTGCCGTTCGTGTGGGGTCTCCCGCAGGCGCTCGTGTGTTCCGAGCTGGGTGCGGCCATACCCGAGGACGGCGGTCTCTACCGCTGGTCCCGGCGCGCCAACGGCGAGTTCATGGGGTTTCAGACGGGCTGGTGGTGGGTCCTCTCGATCTTCGTGGACTCCGCCGTCTACATCGCCCTCACGTCGGACTACATGCAGAACTGGTTCGGCTTCAACGACTGGGTCCGTTGGGGCATCGCGGTCGCGCTCATCGCGATCTTCGCCTACATCAACATCCGTGGCCTTCAGCTCGCCGCCTGGGTGCTCGTGGTGATGCAGATCATCGTGTTCATCCCCTTCGCGGCGCTTGCCGTGATCGGCATCGCCAACTGGCATCACAACCCGTTCGGGCAGTTGCTGCTGCCCGGCAACTCGCTCATCGGCGGCGTCGGCGTCGCGCTCGCCGTGGGGATCTGGATGTACTCGGGCTTCGAGTCGCTGTCGACCATGGCCGGTGAGATCAGGCGTCCGCACTACGTGATCCCGCGAGCGATCATGATCACCCTCCCGGTCGTGCTTGGCTTCTACGTGCTCTCGACCATGGGCGGGCTCGCCGACGCCGGCCAGTTCGCCCGCTGGGGCACCGAGGGCAGCACCGCGCTCGACTTCATGGGCGTGGGGGCGGTGGCCGGCGGCCAGGTGCTGCGCTACCTCTTCTTCGCCGCCATGCTGGCCGGCAACTTCGCCCTGTTCCTTGCCTTTCTTGCGGCCGGCGCGCGACCGGCGTTCGTGTTGTCGCGCGACAAGCTCCTGCCTGGGTTCCTCGGCAAGACCAGCAAGAAGTACGGCACGCCGTACGCGGCCATCCTGCTCATGGCCGGTGTCGATGCCCTGCTCGTACGCTGGGGGTTCGCGACGCTGATCGTCATCGACGTGTTCCTGCTCATGCTGGCGCATATCACGATCTACATCTCCGCGGTGCGCCTACGCGTGAAGGAGCCGGACCTGCCGCGGCCGTTCAGAGTGCCGCTCGGGACCGTAGGGCTGGCGGTCATGTGCGCCGTGCCCATCACCGTGGCGGTGCTCGCGATGTCGCCGTTCGGCAACGGCTGGAACTACTTCATCGGCGGCTCTCTCGCCGCGCTCACTGGGCCACCGGCCTACTTCCTCTTCAAGAAGCTCTACGGTGGACGCCGGGCGCTCGAGGCCGAGGGCCTCGAAGACGGCGCGGTCAAGGCCGTGGCCGACGCGGCCTCTCAGGGTGCCTTTGGCCGGGCGGAGGTACAGCCAGCTGTCGACTGACGCGACCAGGCCGCGACGAACAAAGGGGCGCGGAGGTCGCTTGCGACCTCCGCGCCCCTTCGAGCTCTCTCAGGCTACTGGCGGATGATGACCGGCATCCCCACGGCGACGCGGCTGAAGAGGTCCACTGCGTCCCAGTTGTGCATGCGGATGCAGCCGTGCGAAGCGTAGGTGCCGATGGTCGCATCCTCGCTCGGCGGCACACCGTGCATGCCCACGCCCGGGGCGCTCGTGCCCATCCAGCGCGTACCGAGCGGATTGGCCGTGCCCGGCTCGATGGGCGTCGCGTTCTTCGCCCAGTCCGAGTTGGGGGGCAGCCAGGTCGGGTCCTTCTGCATGTTGACGATCGAGTAGCGTCCCCGTAGGCGTCGGGTATGCGGGCTGACCGGTCGCGACCGGGTAGCTCTTCACGAGGTGGCCGTCGCTGTAGAGGTAGAGGCGCAGGCTGCCGATGTCGACGATGATCTGGCCGCTGAGGGCGGTCAGCATGTTCGTGCCCACGAGGCCGTCCACGACCATGCCGTACTTGGCCTGGAACTTCTTGACGGCGGCGGTCGTCTGCGTTGTCGTAGACGCCGCTCTTGAGGCCGCTGTAGACGCCGACGCTCGGCGAGCCGCTTCTGCAGCCGCTTGACGTCCTTGCCCCTGGCGCCAGGCCACATCGCAGCGGAGCCGAAGTGCTCCGTGCTGTCGACGACCCAGGTCTGCTTGCTGGTCACCACGTTGCCGCCCTTGTCGGTGACGGTGATGACCAGCTTGTGCGTGCCCTGGGCGAGGTTCTTGGCGGAGACGATCGCGGCGGCGGCGGGTCCCTTGAGATGCTTCTTCGTCCCGTCGAGGACGACCTTGACCTTGGGCGTGCCCAGCTGGTCGCGCGCCTGCACGTGGATCTTGATCTTGGCAGAGTGCACGACCTTGTCCGAGCTGGGTCGCCGTGAGGGTCGGCGGGACGGCGTCGACGTAGACGCCGAGTTGCTTTGAGGTCGTGTTGCCCGCGCGGTCGGTCGTGGTCACCTGCACCGTCGACGGCCCGTCCGGAAGCTTGGCGCTGACCGTGTACTTGCCGGAGGCGTCCGCCTCGCCGCTGGCCTTCACGGTGCCGCTCGCGACGGTGACCGTTGAGAACGGCTCGGTGGAGCCGCTGAAGGAGGCGGGGGACGTGTTGATGCGGCCTTCGTCGGCCGCGCCGTCCAGCTTGAGCGTCGGGATGCTCGTGTCCACCGTGAAGCGCCAGTCCTTGCGCACCTGGTGGCGGAAGAGGTTGGAGCTCGTCGCGACGAAGGAGACGGTATGTGGCCCGTCGGCGAGGTTGCCGGTGGTGAACGTGAGCTTGTCGCCGTTGCGCGTCGAGCCGGCAGTGATGTCCTTGCCGTCGAACGTGACGCGCACGCCCGAGAGCTTCTGCAGGCCGTGCACGTCCAGGATCACCGTAAGAGCCCGGTCCTTGACGTAGGCGTCGGGACCCGGGGTGACGGCGGCGACCCGGGGGACTCCGAGCACCTGCCAGCCGAGGACGGCCGCAACGACGAAGACCGCCGCCACGATGGCATACGGCCAGCGGCGGCGATCCTTGCTGCGTTCGCGCCTGTAGATGTTGTAGGACTTCTCCGGCACCACACCTCTTCCGGGACCGTTCTGCTCCGATTATACCGTGAGCATCGGCATTCTCCTCGTTATGCTGCAGCGACGCACTGGGACATTCGTCGCTCGCGATGACGCGGCGGCGGCAGGAGACGCTGATTCGGCGCATAATGTCGCGGCATGGACGACTCTCTCCAAGAGCTCCTCGCCGACGTCGCCGCGGGGCGTCGTGCCGGCGGCCGACGCGGCCGAGCGGCTGCGCCACTTCGGCTACGCGGCCGTGGGCGACTACGCGCGCCTGGACGTCTCGCGGGCGGCGCGCAAAGGCGTCCCCGAGGTCGTGTACGCCGCCGGCAAGACGAGCGAGCAGCTCGTGGCGATCGCCGGCCGGGTTCCTGCAGCACGGCCCGGTCGTGCTCTGCAGCCGCGTGAGCCCGGAGCAGGCCGCGGCGCTCGGCCGCGGCGTCGAGGCGGACGTCGACGTACGACGAGCGCAGCCACGTCGGCGACGGTGCGGCGCGCCGGGGTCGCTCCGGCGCCCGTCCGCGGGGCCGTCGGCGTCCTCGCCGCCGGCACCAGCGATCTGGGCGCCGCCGGCGAGGCCGTAGCCATGTGCCGCGCGATGGACGTCCTCGTCGTCTCGGGCTTCGACGTCGGCGTGGCCGGTCTGCACCGGCTGTCGGCGCCGCTCGAGGAGATGCGCGCCGCGGGGGTCGCGGCGATCGTCGTCGCCGCCGGCATGGAAGGCGCGCTGCCGTCGGTCGTCGCCGGTCTCGTCGACGTGCCGGTGATCGGCCTCCCTACGTCGACCGGCTACGGCCTCGGCGGCAAGGGCGAGGCGGCGCTGCTCGGCATGCTGCAGAGCTGCAGCCCCGGCCTCGTCGTGGTGAACATCGACAACGGCATCGGCGCCGGAGCCACGGCCGCGCTCATCGCGCGCCGGGCGAGCGCGTGAAGAGCATCCCGCTTCATCCTTCGCGACCACCGCGAGCAGCTCTGGCGGCACTGGGCCGACGCGCTCGTCGGCGAGGTCGACGCCGACTACCAGGACCTGCTCGTCGAGCCCGCTCGGGGAGCGCATCCTGCGCACGATCGATCGAGGATCTCATCGCCTGCTCGGAGGCCGAGGACTACGAGGTGCCCGGGTCTCATGAAGCGCGTGGAGGAGCGCGTGACCGACGGAGAGCGAGCACCGCGTCGCCCTCGGCTTCACGGTGCGCGACATGGTCGTCGCCCTGCACGTGCTGCGGCGCGTCATGGTGGACGTGCTGATCGACGCGCTCGTGCTCGACGAGATGCCGTCGTTCGCCGACGTCGCTCGACCAGCTCAAGGCGGCCAACGCCTTCCTCGACCGCCTCGTGTGCGCCACGATGGCGGCCGCGTGAGCGCGCCAACGCCGCGCGCGCTTGCGCGGCCTCGGACCCGCGGGTAAGGTACCCAGCATGCTCAAGCTCGCCCTGATCTTCGGCGGCCGTTCGGCCGAGCACGACATCTCCCTCGCTTCCGCCGCCTTCGTGGCGCGCATGCTCGATCCGGAGAAGTACGAGCTCCTGCCCGGTGGGCATCACCCGCGACGGCCGCTGGGTCCGCCCGGCCGACCTCGACGCGGCCCTGAGCGACGGCCTGGAGAGCGTCGAGTGCGAGCCCGTGCACCTCGTCATCGACCCCTCCCGCCCCGGCTTCGCCGACGGCTCCGGCTCCTTCGCGCCGGTCGACTTCGCCTTCCCGATCATGCACGGCACGTTCGCCGAGGACGGTACGATCCAGGGCCTGCTCGAGATGGCCGGCGTCGCCTACGCCGGCTCGGGCGTCGTAGGCAGCTCCGTGGGCATGGACAAGGAGCTGATGAAGGACGTCTTCGCCGCGCGCGGCCTGCCGCAGGTCGACTACGTGGTGCTGCGCGACGCGGCCGCCACCGGCCCGGCGGCCGTGGCGGCCGTGGAGGAGCGTCTCGAGTACCCGGTCTTCGTGAAGCCGGTCAATCTCGGCTCGAGCGTGGGCATGACCAAGGCCCACGACCGCGCCGAGCTCGGACCCGGCGCTCGAGCTGGCCGCGTCCTACGACCGCAAGGTGATCATCGAGGCGTCCTCGCCGGGCCGCGAGCTCGAGTGCAGCCTGCTCGGCAACGGCCTGCCGCGCGCCTCGCGTCGCCGGCGAGGTGATCCCCGGTCAACGAGTTCTACGACTACGAGTCCAAGTACACCGAGGGCATGATGTCCTTCGAGATCCCGGCTCCGGTCGGCGACGAGGTCCAGGCCGAGGTCGGCCGCCTCGCCGCGAAGGCGTTCGAGTGCGCTGGACTGCGCCGGCTACGCGCGCTGCGACTTCTTCTACGAGCCGGACACCGGCCGGGTCCTGCTCAACGAGATCAACACGATCCCGGGCATGACGGCGATGAGCGGGTTCCCGCGCCTCTGGGCGGCGTCCGGCGTGAGCAACGAGGCGCTCGTCGAGGAGATCGTGCAGCTCGGCCTGCAGCGCCACGCCGCTCGCAGCGGACTGCGCACCGACCAGTAGCTCCGCGCTCCGGCGCCGGGTCTACAGTGAGCTGTCCGAGCTCCGGGTGACGGTCGGGTTGCTCATCTGCTGCACCCACTTCTTGAGACCCACGTAGCGCAGGTACTTGAACGCGTAGGTGTTGGCGTGAGTCTTCGCCGTGACCGTGAACGTGATCCTGCCGTCCAGCGCGGTGCTGGTGGTCATCTTCACGAACGTGTCTCCCGACTTGGCGAGGTAGTTCTGGGCGGCGAGCTTCGCCGAGGCGAGCGTGGGCGACTGGGAGTACGCGTTGCGCGCCTCGTTGGCCGCTGCGGTGGCCGCGTCCCTCACCGACTGGTTCGCGTGGAAGAGCGCGAGGCCGTCGAGCAGCACCACGGCGATGATGGCGATGATGACGAACAGCCAGATCGCTTCGCGGATCAGGCCGTCCTGACGACGCAGGCGCGCGTAGCGCACGGCCGGGCCTCCTTGCCTTGCCGACGGTCGTTGACGTGTATCGGCGTGCGGCGCCACCTAGTTTACTCCACGTCGCCGGTGAGCCTGATGCAGAGCACGGCGCGGTCGTCGCTGGCGGGCCGCGCCGAGAACGCTTCGGCGGCCTCCATGAGGAGGCTCACGACCTCCGCCGCCGGCCGGTCGTGGCAAGGTGCGAGGAGGCCGGCCATCTCGCTCCTCGAAGAACCGGCCGTGCTGCGTCGCGCGTCTCCGTGATGCCGTCGGTGAACAGGACGACGAGGTCGCCCGGGCGGACCTCGAGCGTCTCGGTGGGGTACGGCGCGAGCGCGGCGCCGAGCTCGACCCCGATGGCGGGCTCCGTGAGGAGCAGCGGCCGCTCGACGCCGCCGGCGCGCACCAGGAACGGCGTGGGGTGGCCGGCGCTGGCGAGCTCGAGCGTGCCGTGGCGCACGCTGAGCAGCCCGAAGAGGACGGTGACGAAGCGCTCCGTGTCCTCGCCGAAGTCCGGCTGCTCGAGCAGCGCGGTCCGCAGCTCCTGCAGCGCCTCGCCGGGGTTGATGGGCCACGACAGCTGCCCGCCGAACACGGCCGCCCGCAGGATGTACTTGGTGACGAAGGTGACCGCCATGGCCTCGACGCCCTTGCCGGCGACGTCGCCGATCGCGAAGGCGAGGGTCGAGGACGGCGGGCGCGTGTAGTAGTCGACGAAGTCGCCGCCGCTGAGCACGCCGGCGCTCGCGGAGCGATAGGCGAACGCGATGTCCGCGCCGGGGAGGACCGGAGGCTCGGCCGGCAGCAGCTGGCGCTGCAGGCGTTCGGCCACGTCCGCCTGGGCCGCGGAGCCGACGACCGCCCGGCGGCCGGCGCCGGCGACCTCGCGCAGGCGTGCCGCCACCACGCGGCAGTACGCGGCGAGCAGACGCACGTCGCCGGGCGAGAAGTCCTCGTCCCGGTCTCCCGACCATCAGGAACCCGAGCGCGCCACTCTGCTCGAACAGGAGGGGCAGGCAGGCCAGGCGTACCGGCCCGAGGCCGCTCGCCTCCTCCGACCACGAGCCCTCCTCGCGCCGCTCGTTGCGGAGGACGGCCGACGCGGAGGCGCACGCCTGCCCGGGCGCGCCGGTAGCCGGCGCTCCAGCGTCGCCGTTCGCGCGTCCAGCCGGTCCGCGCGTCGAACCAGGCGTCGGCGGTCGCCGACTCGCCGTCGAACAGCCCCGCCGTCCCGCGCCGCGAGGCGCTCAGACGGCACGCGCCGGCCACGGCGGCGTGCAGCACGTCATCCACGGTGGCGGCTTCGAGTAGCTCGCCGAGGTCGCCGAGCAGGGCGAGGGGCGTGGGCAGTGGTTCCTCACGGGGCATGGAGGAGAGTTCGGCGCGCGGCGCGCGCCTGTCCTGTACGGTCAGCCCCGTCGCGAGGCGAGCTGCCAGACGACGAGCGCCTGGAGACCGAGCGCCGCGAGGGCGACGAACACGGCGACGGGCGCCGGGAGGCCGACGACGTCCACGACGAACACGAAGGCGGCCGCCCACAGCAAGGCGCCCGGCAGGATACGCAGCATGAAGCGCCGCCTGAACCCGAGCCACGCGAGGCGGCGCTTCATGCCCGAGCCGCGCGCGTTGTCGTCGAGGTAGCTCGAGCCGCGCGAGTGCAGGAGGGTCGGTGAGCTCGCTCCCGTCCTCCGCGTACAGGCGGCACTGGAGCGGCAGCCCGGCGCGCTGGCGCAGGACCGCGTCCTGGGCGCGGGCGAAGTACTCGACCAGCGAGAGGAAGCGGTCGTCGGCGGAGAGCCGGCGGCTCTCGAGCCGGACCTCCAGGTACAAGCGGTCGTCGCTCGGGTCGTACTTGATCTCGCTGCGCCACCCGCGGCGTGCGAAGAACGTCGCGAGGAAGCGGTCCAGGTCGGCCGGGATGCTCTCCACGTCTGGGCGTCGCGCCATGTTCATCCTCCGATTGTACCCGTCGCCTCCTCTATCGGCAGCGGGGCCGCGCCAGAAGAGAGGCTTGCGGGCGGCGGTCGGCTGGGCTCACCGGACGGCGGCCCGGGCGGTCGGGCCCGATACGATAGAATGCCGTACTCGACGGAGCGCTCAGCCGCTCGACCACGCAACCCACAGGAGCTCACGTGAAGATCGCAGTCATCGGCCTTGGCTACGTGGGCCTGCCGCTGGCCATGGTGTTCGCCGAGGCCGGCGTCGAAGTCGTCGGCGTCGAGGCCGTGGCCTCGCGCTGCGACGAGGTCAACGCCGGCCGCAGCTACATCCAGGACGTCGCCGGCGACGCGCTCAAGAAGATGGTCGACGCGGGGCTCATCCACGCCACCACGGACTACGCCGCCACCGAGGACTGCGACGCCGACATCATCTGCCTGCCGACGCCGCTCAACGCCAACCGCGAGCCCGACCTCACGCTGGTCACCGACGCCACGCGAGAAGCTGGCCGGCCACCTGCGGCGCGGCCAGCTCGTCACGCTCGAGAGCACCACGTATCCGGGCACGACGCGCGAGGTCCTGGCGCCGATCCTCGAGCGCGGCTCCGGGCTCACGGCCGGCGTCGACTTCCACGTCGCCTTCTCGCCGGAGCGCGTCGACCCTGGGCGCACCGACTACACCACGCAGGAGCACGCCCAAGGTCGTCGGCGGGCTCACGCCGGCGTGCACGGAGCGGGCGCTGCAGGTCTACGGCCCCGCGCTCGACCACGTGGTGCCGGTCAGCACGCCGGAAGCGGCGGAGATGACGAAGCTGCTCGAGAACATCTTCCGCAGCGTCAACATCGCGCTGATGAACGAGCTGGCGATGCTCTGCGACCGCATGAAGGTCGACATCTGGGAGGTCATCGACGCCGCGGCGACCAAGCCGTTCGGCTTCATGAAGTTCCAGCCCGGCCCCGGCCTCGGCGGGCACTGCATCCCCATCGACCCGTTCTACCTGAGCTGGAAGGCGCGCGAGTTCGACTTCTGGACGGAGTTCATCGAGCTGGCCGGCAAGGTCAACGAGAACATGCCGTACTTCTGCGTCGAGAAGCTCCACCGGGCGCTCAACACGCGCGGCAAGAGCCTGAACGGCGCCCGCGTGCTCGTCCTCGGCGTCGCCTACAAGGCCGACATCGACGACCTGCGCGAGTCGCCCGCTCTCAAGGTGATCCGCCTGCTGCGCGAGCACGGCGCCGACGTGGCCTACCACGACCCGTACTGCGCGGAGCTGCCGGAGTTCGGGCTGAGTTCGGTGCCGCTCGACGACTACCGCGCCCTCGCCGACTACGACGTCGTGACCATCGTCACCGCGCACTCGGCGCTGGACTACCGGGCCGTGGTCCACGAAGCCGACCTCGTGGTCGACTTCCGCAACGCCACGGCCGGCGTGCCCAGCGCCGGCAACGTCTGGAAACTCTGACAGGGAGACACACCCGTGACTGCTGACAAGGTCCGCGTCGGCGTGGTCGGCCTCGGCTACTGGGGCCCCAACCTCGCGCGCAACTTCGACCGTCTCGCCGACGCCGAGCTCGCTTACTGCTGCGACCTCGACGAGGCCAACCTGGCAAAGGCGCGCTCCCTCTACCCGGACGCCGTCGTGACCGACGACTATGGGCGGCTCCTGGCCGACGACTCGCTGGACGCGATCGTCGTCGCGACATCGGTGCCGACGCACTACGCCCTCGGCAAGAAGGCGCTCGAGGCCGGCAAGCACACGTTCATCGAGAAGCCGATCGCGCTCAAGGCGACCGAAGCGGCCGACCTGCTGGTGACCGCGCAGTCGAAGGGGCTCAAGCTCATGGTCGGCCACCTGCTCGAGTACCACCCGGCCGTGCGCAAGCTCAAGGAGATGGTCGACAGCGGCAGCCTCGGCAAGGTCTTCTACATCTACGCCAACCGCCTCAACCTCGGCAAGGTGCGCACCGACGAGAACGCGCTCTGGAGCCTCGGCCCGCACGACATCTCGGTGCTCAACTTCCTCATCGGCGAGGAGCCCGAGGAGGTCAGCGCTCGCGGCGAGTGCTACCTGCAGGACGGGGTCGAGGACGTCGTGTTCGGCTACATCAAGTACCCGAGCGGCGTGATCGGCCATCTGCACGTGAGCTGGCTGGACCCGCACAAGAGCCGCAAGATCACCGTGGTGGGCTCGGACAAGATGGTCGTCTTCGACGACATGGAGGCCGAGCGCAAGGTCACCATCTACGACAAGGGCGCGACGACGACGCGCACGAAGTTCGAGACCTACGGGGAGTTCGTCACCCTCCACTTCGGCGACATCCACATCCCCAAGATCGGCAACGAAGAGCCGCTCAAGGTGGAGGCGCAGCACTTCGTGGACGCCATCCGCAATGATACGCAGCCGCTCAGCGACGGGCGCGACGCGCTCAACGTGGTGCGCGTCCTCGACGCGATGGAGCGCAGCCTGCGCAACGGCGGCCAGCCGGTCAAGACCGCGGACCTGGACTAGGTGGCGCGATGACGCTCAAGCCCGGTGCCCCCGGCTTCAACCTTCTGATCGGCGACAACGTGACCATCGGCAAGGACGTCGTCTTCGGCGCCAACGTCGTGGTCTACGACGACACGGTGATCGGCGACGGCTGCTTCATCCAGGACAACGCCGTCCTCGGCAAGGTCCCGTCGCTCTCGCCGACGAGCACGGCGAAGCGCGGCGAGCTGCCGCCCTTGACACTCGGTGCCGGCTGCGTGATCAGCACCGGTGCCGTCGCCTACCGCGGCACGACGCTCGGCGCCGGCTGCATCCTCGGCGACTACGCGGGCGTGCGCGAGCGCTGCACGCTGGGCGAGCGCGTGGTGGTAGGCCGTGGCAGCGTCGTCGAGAACGACACCACGATCGGCGACGGCACCAAGATCCAGACCAACGTCTACATCACGGCGTACATGACGATCGAAGACCGGTGCTTCATCGCGCCCTGCGTCCAGACGACGAACGACAACTTCATGGGCCGCACCGAGAAGCGCCACGAGCTGATCAAGGGCGCGACCATCCGCCGCGGCGCGCGCGTCGGCGGCGGCGTCGTGCTCTGCCCGGCGATCGAGATCGGCGAAGAGGCGTTCATCGCCGCCGGCGCGGTGGTCACCAAGGACGCGCCGGCGCGCAAGGTCCTCATGGGCGTGCCGGCGCGCGTCGTGCGCGACGTCTACGAGGACGAGTTGCTCGAGAACCAGTAGCGGCCCGGCTTCGGACCTGGAGCCGGGCCTCGTGCCTGTTAGAGCTGCAACACTTGTGGTGTGTACTCGCTGCCGTCTGACAGTCTCACCGTGATCGTGCACCGCTTCCTGTTCGCCGCGACCCGGTACTGGTAGTCGCCGTGCCCCGTGCCCGGCCTCATGCCGCTGCCGGTGAACGGGTTGATCGGCCATGGGTCCACCATGTACTTGGCGAGGACGGCGGCCGTCGCGGTCCGCGGGTAGTGCGGTGACGCTTGCGCGACTGCCCAAGCCTGGAGGCCTACCTCGATCGCGTGAACGCCTTCTTTGGCCTGGAGATCTGCCTGTGCGTCTTGCGGCGTGGCCGTCGCGGTCTGGGAGCTTGGGCTCGAGACGGGAGTCGGCGCGGATGTCTGTGTCGCGGAGCCGCCGCAGGCGATCAGCAGGGCAGCACCGCAGGCGGCCAGGGTGTACGTCAGTGCCATCCGATTCATGGGGCGCTCCTTCTGGGGTCTCGTAATCGAGTCACCACGACTCTGCCTCCGTTTGCGAGAGGTGTGGAGAGCGGCGCGCCTCCCACGGATCATGCGGCCACCGGCCTGTGCGGCACAGACTCTTCTCTCGTTAGACGCAGGTCGGCGCGTCCCGTTTCATCCCAACCCGACCAGCCTTCGACCACGGGCGCAGATGCCGGCCGGAGCGCGTCACTCGCGGCTCAGCGCGGCGAGGTGGGTCGCGAGCTGCGGGCCGCCCTTCGGCAGGTTCATCTTGCGCCGCACGTTGCCGCGGTGGAACGAGACCGCGGAGCGTGAGATGTGGAGCGTCTCGGCGATCTCGTCGGTGGTCTTGCCGAGGCGCACGAAGTTGGCCACCTCGGCCTCCCGGCGCGTCAGCGGCACTGCATCGTCCGCGCCGCGCAGCCGCAGCGCAAAGGGGCCCACGATCTCGCGCAGGTTCACGCGCAGGGACTCCAGCTCAAAGCGCTCCGGGCGGTGAGTGAGCATGTGGCTCAGGCGGTCCAGTGTCGGCTCGATGAGCTGCTCCACGTTACGGCTGTGCGAGCTGGGACAGGTAGGTGCTGAGCTGGGGGCCGCCCTTGGGGATCCCCAGCTTGCGGCGGATGTTGGCGCGGTGGAAGGCGACGGCCGCGTGGCTCAGGTGGAGCGACTGGGCGATCTCGTCGCTGGTGCGTCCCTGGCTCACGAGGTTGGCGACCTCCTTCTCGCGCCGCGTTAGCGGGCGCTCGCCGTCGTGAGCCTGCGCCAGCCGCTGCCCGAACGGGCTCACGATCTCGCGGAGGTTGGCCGTCAGCGCGTCCACCTCGAGCCGCTCGGGCCGGTGGTAGAGCGCGTGGCTCAGGCGGTCGAGCGTGGGCGCGATGAGATCCTCGATGTTGCGCACGATGCGCTCCTCGAGCTCGCGCCGCTCCTGCTCGCGCTGCTCCAGCAGCACCTTGAGGGCGGTGTTGCGCTCGTCGACGATCGTCGCCTGGCGGCGCATGGCGCGCTCCGAGCGGCCGAGCGCCTGCTGCATGATCTTCTGCTCCGTGATGTCGGCACCGAGCAAGAATGCGCCGCCCTCGCCTGCGAACTGTGTGGGGATGATGCTCAGGAGCAGGTGCTTGGGGCTCCCGCGCACGACGCACTCAACCTCGAGCTCGGCCTCGACTCCTCCGATCTCGCCGCTGGCGCCCTCGTCGATCGCGGCGGCGACCTCGGGGGTGAAGTCGTCGGCCACCTTGGCGGCCAGCATCTGCTCCCGGGTGCGTGCGAAGAACTCGAGCGCGCGCGCGTTGGCGTCCACGTAGGCCCCGCGTGCGTCGACCTGCATCGCGGGGCTCGGGAGGCGGAACAGCACCCTCCGCAGCTCGTCGGCCTCGCGCTGCACAGCTTGGGCGGCGCGTTCGCGCGTGACGTCACGCATCGCGCCGATCATATTGATGGCGCGCCCTGAGCGATTGGTGAGCAGCACGCCCTGGTCGCTCACCGTCAGCCAGGAGCCGTCGCTATGCTGCAGCCGATAGTCGCAGCTGAACGGCCGGTTCTCGAGGACGGCGTCGGCGAGGGCTGCCATGGTCGCCTCGTGATCGTCGGGGTGGATGCGCTCGAGCCAGCCCTCGATGTGACGCGGGAAACCGCCCGTCGGCAAGCCCAGCATCGCGTCGAGCTGCTCGCTGAAGGCGATTGCGCCGCTCTCGATGTCCCAGTCGTACAAGACTCCGTAGCTGACCTGTATGAATGCCCGCAGCCGAGGGTCCTTGGCGGTGATGGGGGGCCGCGGGGGCGCTTCGGTGCTGCTTCGGGACAAGGCGGACCTGAGCGGCGGTGGGATGCGAAAACTAGGCATGACCTATCATTTGCCTCGTAGTCTCCTAGCCTTGCCTTGTCCGATTCTCCGGCTAGAGTGCTGGTGAGTCAACACCGCAACACGGGCTCTGTGCAGACCGTCATCATGGGTCTCACGCAGCGCGCCCGCCCCGGACGCGAGCGAGAGGGGGAGCGACTGGGAGATTGGGTACCGTGAACCGCCGGCTGGTCGGCCGGCACGACCCCGCTGGTCCCGGCGGTAGCCGGGCATCTGATCGATACGCGTGACCTTATCGAGAGGGGGGGCGATGGAATTCCACCTCGTACCGGCAGCAGACATTGCCACGGAGCCGCTCGACGTGGGCCCCGACAGCAAGCTCAACCTCGTGGACGTGATCGACCGCACGCAGGGCGCCCCGTTCTGCGCCGGTGTCTGTGAGGTCTTCCCCGGCGCTCCCGTCGACTTCGACTACGACGACGACGCCGCCACGTGCTACATGCTCGAGGGCGAGATCACCCTCACTGAGAACGGCAGCAGCCGCCAGTTCAAGCCGGGTGACATCGTGTACATCCCACAGAAGAAGGGCCTCGTGGTCTTTTGGAGTACTGCATCTTACGGCCGCTTCTTCTACGTGACCTACCCGCACTGGAGGTGAGCCATGGCATCAGAACCTGAGCACCACCGGCACTTGTTCCACGACGAAGCCGACGCGCAGCATCGCAAGGACCAGGAGCAGCTCGCCAAGTTCGGCTACAACCAGGACCTGCGGCGTTCCCTCGGCTTCTTCTCGACCTTCGCCATCGCCTTCAGCTTCATCTCGGCGACCAACGGCTTCTACGCACTCTTCTACTATGGCCTCGACATCGGCGGGCCCGCGGGGCTCATCTGGCAATGGCCGATCATCGTCTTCGGCCAGTTCATGGTCGCTCTCGTCTTCGCCGAGGCGGCGTCGCACTATCCGCTCGCCGGCGGCCTCTACCAGTGGGCCAAACGGTTCATGGGCGGCACCTACGGGTGGTGGGTGGCGTGGATGTTCGCCGCCGCCCTGCTGGTCACGGTGGCTGCGGTCGCCTTCGGCGTTGCGCCGATCGTCTGCTCGCTGATGGGCTGGCAGACGACGCACGGCACGCTGCTCTGGATAGCCGTCTGCTTCGCGCTTGGGCCGATGCTCCTGAACATCTACAGCGTCAAGGTGACGGCCTTCTTCAACAACATCGGCACGGTGACCGAGATCATCGGGCTTGTGGTGATCGCCATCGCGCTCTACATCACGGTGATCATCGGGCACGGGGCGCACCAGAGCCTCAGCGTCCTGTTCGACACGACGCCGGGCGCCGGCCACGGCGCCCTCTTCGGGTACGGCAGCCTCTTCCTCGCCTCGATGCTGACCGGCGCATGGGTGATGTACGGCTTCGACACCGCGGGGGGGCTGGCAGAGGAAACCGTGAACCCGACGCGTGCAGTGCCGCGCGCCATGCTCACGGCTATCGGCATCACGGCGGCCATCAGCGCCTTCTGGCTGGTCGCGATGGTCCTGGCTATCCCAGACGTCGCCAAGACGCAGGCCCAGGGCACCGGGGCGATCGCCTACATCTTCAACGCGCACTTCCCGAGCTGGGTCACGAATGCTTTCCTCATCTCGGTATGCGTCGCGATCTTCGTCTGCTGCCTCGCCATTCAGGCGGCGGCGACCCGCCTGCTGTTCGCCTATGGCAGGGACAAGATGATCCCGGCCTCGAAGTTCTTCGGGTACGTCCACCCGAGGACGAAGACGCCGATGATGTCGGCGATCTTCATCGCCGTCGGCGCCATCGTCATCCTGCTGTACGTCAACCTCGGCGGCGGCGACCCGTTCAT
This sequence comes from uncultured Thermoleophilia bacterium, assembly GCA_963829205.1. Lineage (GTDB taxonomy): Bacteria > Actinomycetota > Thermoleophilia > UBA2241 > UBA2241 > CAIXSE01. The sequence continues at coordinate 333,980 of CAWHHT010000012.1, read as the reverse complement.
CCAGATCGCCCGCGTGACCGCGTGGGCAACGGCGGGCACCTACATCGCCTACCAGATGGTCGTGCTCGGCGGCCTGATCGCGCGCGGCAAGGGCTGGCCCAAGGACAAGGCGTACTTCAACCTCGGCCGGTGGGGCTGGCCGGTGAACATCATCGCGCTGGCCTACGGTGTGTTCATGATCGTCAACCTGTCGTGGCCGCGCACGCCCGGGGCGGCCTGGTACGACAACTACATCGTCGCCGTCTCGCTCGTCGTGGTCGTGGTGGTCGGCATCATCGTCTACGTCATTCAGAGAGCGCGTGGCGTCGACCTCAGCGCCACGATCCACGAGATCGAGCTGCCGGGTCCGGACAGGGAGGCCGCTGAGGGCCTCGCCGCCGGCATGGCAGGGAGGGTCGCGGAGCCCGGCTCAGGGATGAGCGAGATGTCCTCAAGTGACGGTCCGGGGAAGGGAGGAGTCACACTGGACTGATGCTCTGAACCTACGGCAACGCCGCCAGTGGAGCGGCGGGATGGAGGTGCAGGGGCGGCGGCCGAAAGGTCGCCGCCCCTGTTTGCCGCCGGGAACGTTAAGCGGCAGAGCGAGGCACCACGAGGTCGGGATGAGCGACGAGCCAGACGACGAAGGACCGCAGCCAGAGCTGCCGGGCGACGCACAGGCGCGCGCCGCTGAGCCGCAAGCCGAAGAGGCGCTCGGCGGAGAGGGTTCAGCCGAGCCCGGCTCAGGTGCGGCCTCGGGCGCGACCTCCGAGGCCACGCCGGTGCCGAGACAGTCACCTCCGCCCTCAGGCACGCGCTACACGCGCCGCTGGTTCCTGGTGATCGGCGGGGCGTTCGTCGCCGCCGTCATCGGGGTCTACGAGCTGGTTCTTCGCGGCGGGAGCAAAGGCGGCGGCGCGACCAAGTCGATCTCCAACCTGTTCGCCGACTTCCCGCTCAACAACGTCGAGGACGTGCCCCACAAGACGTGGGACCAGTGGAGCATCAGGGTCGACGGCCTCGTGGACGCGCCGATGACGATCGACGGCGCCGCGTGGAAGGCGCTGCCGCGCTACGAGGAGACCGTGGACTTCCACTGCGTCGAGGGCTGGAGCGTGGGCAACGTGAGGTGGGGCGGCGTCAGGCCCGCCACGGTGCTGGACAAGGCCGGCCTGCGGCCCGAGGGCAAGTTCGTCGTCTTCCACGCGTACACCGGCGAGTACGCGGATTCGCTGCCTCTGGAGCTGGCGAGAGACCCGCAGACGGTGCTCGCCGACATGCTCGACGGCCAGCCGCTGCCGGCCGATCACGGCGGGCCGGTCCGGCTGGCCGTCCCCAAGCAGCTCGGCTACAAGAGCGTGAAGTGGGTCACGCGCATCGAGGTCACCGACAAGCCTGTGGAAGGGTACTGGGAGCAGCGCGGGTATCCGGCCAACGCGCCGGTCAACAGCTAGACCGCGCCGGTGGCCTTGAGGTAGATCACCAGAGCCAGGATCACCAGCAGGATCGCGATGGTGGCGATGCGCGCCGGCGGGAAGCGCGAGGCGTTCCTCTCCTTCGGCGCCTTCCAGCTCGGTTCGCTTTCGTGATCGTGGAGCTGGTCGGCGGCCAGCCACATGCGGTCGGTGCGCTGCTGTCCCAGCGTGCCGCGGTTGGGGTGGGAGTCCTTCTCGGGCGGAGGTGGTGTGCCCACGCGAGCCTCCTCAGGTCGCGAGCCGTACCTCGTACCACACTACACCGGGAACAGCCGCGAGCGGATAGAATCGCCTTTGACAGCTTGCGTGCGCCACTCAGGAGGCCGGGCATGAAGTACCGCTGCACGATCTGCGACTACATCTACGACCCCGAGGTCGGCGATCCGGACAACGGGGTCGAGCCGGGGACCGCGTGGGAGGATCTCCCGGACGACTGGGTCTGCCCCGACTGCGGCGTCGAGAAGGAAGAGTTCGAGCCGGTCGAGGACTGAAGCCTTCGCGGTCCTTCGCACTACTTCAGCGGCTGGAGGCCTTCGGCCAGTGAGATGAGATCGTCGCGGGTGATGCCGCCGCGCACACTGACCGCGAACTCCTTGTCGGCCACGAACAGCGCCGGGCCAGTGGGGCTGTACCACGTGTAGGCCCGGCTGCCGGTGAAGGCCCCGTACTGGAGGACCTCGCTCTGCAGCGACAGCTGGCCACCCAGGCTCTGACCAGTGAGCGCGGTCGCCTGCGCGGCCAGAGCGGCGTCGCCGGCGATACGCGTCTGCGCGATCGTGAACCAGGTGAGGTCGCGCGTGAAGAGCTGGTCCACCTCGTTAGGCCGCGCGGCGGAATGAGCTGGCGGCGCCGCCTTCGCGGCGTCGCCGAGCGCAGCCGCCTCGAGATCGTCGCGGCGGCGCGTCGCCACGCTGCGCAGCGTGAAGCCGTCCGGCTGCAGCGTGGACTTAAGCGGCGCGAAGCCAGCCGCAGCGCCGGCGGCGGTGAGCGACGACTGATACGTGTAGGTGCGGTCGCGCGTGACCGCGATGCGCGCGCCGGCCGGCACGGCGACGGAGTACGTCTGGCCGGCCGGCGGCTGTGCGTTCCAGTCGACCGTGGCCGTGAACGTGTCCTGCGAGTCCGGGCTCAGCCGGGAGCACCAGGTGACGATGCCGGTCAGCTGGTCCACGACGACCTCGACCTCGGTCTGCCCGAACGTGAGAGACGCCCGCCAGACCTTGCGGCCATCCGCCTTGATCTGTTTGGTGCCGATGCTGTGGTCGCCATCCTGTACGGCCGCGAGCACGTCGGCGGCGAGGCCCGCGTAGTCGAGCGGGCTGCGCGTGGAGAGGCGCCAGACCGGTGGCCAGGCGCCGATGGAACGCACGTAGGAGGCGCCAGTCGTGCGTGCGACCGAGCGTGACTCCTCGCGCCGCGAAGCGCTGTAGGCGGCGCTGACATCGCCCGGTGAGGCGGGGGCAGGGGACGCGTTCGTCGGATCGGCCGACGGCGTGGACTCGCCTTTCGCGTCGCCGGAGGAGTCGGCGGCGTATCCGCCCGTCTGCGGAGCCGGGTTCGCGCCGGGGACGGTCGAGCGGGTCTGCCACACGTAGGTCCCTTGCAGGTACTTGATAGACGGCACAGGCGGCGCCGGCGGCTGGTGGATCAGGAAGACGTAGGCGAGCGCGAAGATGATGCCCAGCGCCAGCAGCGTCGCGGCGTACCGTGGAGGGCGCGAGTTCGCGCGCGCCTTCCGGATCCTCACGCTCGGGCGTTCAGGCGGGTCGATCACACTGGTCCCCTTCGGGCCCGCGCGCTCTCGCGCGCGGCCGGAGCTTCCGCCGCCTCATCTCCGGGCGAGGCGGCGGCGAGCTTCCGAGGACGCTGGGCTGGTGAGTGCGGTCAATGCCCAGGCGCCGGCCACGACGTGCCGCCGGCGAGGTGGACCCGGAGGGTGAAGGCTCCGGCGCTGCCGGCCGCGTAGGTGTACTGCCCGGGTGCGGTGCCCTGGGTCATCGGCGCATTTGTCCACGGGTCGACCGGCCAGAACACACCGATCTGCTTGCCGACATCGCCGTCGGCCGCTACCTGACCTGCTGTCGGGAGCACGCCGGCATGGTCGCCGGCGTATGACTGCACGTACTCGGCGATCAGCGTCACGCCGATCTTGGAGGCGGTGTCGCGCTCGCCCTGCAGCCAGCTCGGCAGTCCGCCGGTGACCTTGTAGGTGCCTCTGGAGAGGTGGCCGACGAGCCGGTAGCCCGTCGCGGTGAGCGAGTAGGAGTAGCTGCCGCGACTTCTTCCGGGCACCATGGTCCTGCCTGTCCACGGATTGGCCGGCCAGATCGGAGCCACGAGGCCGCCGCCCTTCTTGACGACGGCGGCCGGCGGATACGCAAAGGCGTTCTTGATGGCGTACTCGTCGATGTAGCCACGCAGGAGAAGGACGTTGGCCTTGACCTGCGCGTCGACGAAGCTCGGCGCCGCGCCGGCGGCGCCGGCAGGCGCGGCGAGGACGAGGACGAACAGCGCTGCGAACAGGACGATGCGGGTGGGTCGGCGAGTCATGAGGACCTCTCACGTGGCTTTCTTCTGCCGCACTAGTGTCCCTGCGAGGCCGGAGCGGGTCAACCGAGACGGCGGCGCGCAGGTGGCTCGTGAGCCTCACCCTGGCGGCATCTCGACCTGGCCGCTCTCTTCGATCGATCTCTGGTCGAACGGTTCAGGGAGTCGGGCGGTCCGTGGAGCTGGAGGCTGGGGCGGCAGACGCCTCAGGATCCGCCCTGTAGCCGCGCGCGAGCACGAACGCGACGATCGCCGTGGCGAGGCCGATCGGCACGAGGATGATGCCGACGAACAGCGTGATGTACAAGCCGATGCCGGGGCTGTAGAGGCCACCGAGATTGCCGGCGGCATTGTCGGCGAGCGCGAAGCAGCCGACGCCGGCGGCGGCAAGCAGGAAGCCGAGCAGCAGGCTGTAGCGCCGCGGGCGAGCGCGGAGCATCACGGCGCCGACGAGCACCACGACGACGGCGATGACGAGTGCCGGGATCCCCCACCGCGTGTGCAGGATGCCGAGGACGGAATCTGGCTTGGTGAGCGAGAAGTTGATGCTGCGGTCTATGCGGGTGTTGGCCCAGGGGAGGAAGAGCGCGGCGACGAGAGAGGCCCCGCAGAGCAGCACGAGGATCGCGTAGCCGACCCAGTCACGGTGCAGGAGGCGGACCTTGTGGAGGCGCTTCATGGGTGCAGTATCGGCCGAAAGGGCGCCGGGGGAAAGGTGCGCGCCTCCGGCGCGCTCCAGCCCGGCGCCCTTTCGGCCGATAGGGGTGCATGTCGGAGCAAACCACAAAGGAACAGCGATGAAACGCGTCGTGTGCATCGTGTCGCTGGCGGCACTGGCCCTTGCCACCGCACTGGCCCTTGCCGCGTGCGGCTCCAAGGACATCACTCCCCCGGTCCAGGACATCAACGTCGCCCGAGACCAAGCCGCGAGATCGGAGCTCATGCTCGTCAAGACTGCGATCCAGACGTACATCGCGACCAACGGCTCGTTGCCGCCGTCGGTGAGTCAGACGACCGTCGGCCAGGCCGGCGATGCCTGGCCCACGAACCCGTGGACCAATGCGCCGATGGCTCAAGGTAGTCAGAAGGGCGACCTCGTCTACACGCCCGGCGCGGGCACCAGCTTCACGCTGGGCGTCCACCTCTCGGACGGGACCGTCTACACGGCCCCCTGAGTCGGGGCGTCCGAAGACGCCGGGCTGGGTCCGCGCGACGGCGGTCCTCGCCTCGGCCGGGTCGCTTGCGGGGCTAGGCGCCGATGATCTTCTTGACCAGCGAGGCGCGCTTTGCCGGACGCCCGGTGCGCGCCTCGACTTCGTCGGCGCTGGCCATCGCCCTCAGCGACGCGTTGACGCCGAGCCAGCGCAGGGGCTCGCGCTCCCACAGCTTGGACTTGTGGTTCACCCATGGCAGGCGCGTGAGCTCCGTGTCCTCGCCGCGGATGAGGTCGCTCAGCGTGCGGCCGGCGAGGTTGGTGGTGGCGACCCCGTCGCCCACGTAGGCGCCGGCCCACGCCACGCCCGTCGCCCTGTCCAGCCCTACCGAGCTGTACCAGTCGCGCGACGCGGCGATCGCCCCGCCCCAGCGATGGGTGACCTCGAAATCGCCGATCTGCGGGAACAGCTCGACGAGGAGCGCGCGCAGGTGGTCCTGGACCTCCGGCACGCGCTCGTACTCCTGGCTCACGCGCGAGTTGTAGTGGTAGGGCGCGCCGCGTCCGCCGATGGCGATGCGGCCGTCCACTGTGTGCATCGCGTAGAAGATGAGGAAGCGCCCGTCACCGAAGGTCTCGTGCGCCTGCCAGCCGATCTCATCCCAGAACGACTCCGGTAGCGGTTCGGTGCCGATCATGAGCGAGTAGATCGGCACGACATGGCGTTCGAACCCCGGGATCTGGGGCGTGAACGCCTCGGTGGCGCGGACGACGACCTCGGCCTTCACGTCGCCGGCGTCGGTCTCGAGCAGGTGCGGCTTGATGCCGGTGACGGGCGTGCGTTCGTAGATGGTCACGCCCGCGCGCTCGACGGCGTCGGCAAGCCCACGCGCGAGCCGGGCTGGGTCTACGCAGGCGCCGTGCGGCGTGAAGCCGGCGCCGAGGCACCCGGCCACACGGATGCGCGCGCGCATGTCGGCCGCGCTCAGGAGCGCGTAGTCCTCTTCGCCGAAGCCCCAGGAGCGCTCGTACTCGACGCCCTCGCGCAGGCGCAGCAGCTGCACGGGCGTCGTGGCGAGATCGAGCTGGCCGCCGACGACGAAGCGCGCGTCGATGCCCTCCTGCTCGACGACGCGCGCGACCTCCGGCACCACGCCGAAGAGCGCGCGCTGCTGGTCGATGACCGCCTGGCGGCCGTGCTCGCGGGCGGCGCGCTCGCGCGAACCGGGGAAAGTGGTGTGGCACCAGCCGCCGTTGCGTCCCGAGGCGCCGAAGCCGGCGATCTCCTTCTCGAGCACCACCACGCGCAGAGACGGGTCGGCCTTCTTGAGGTAGTAGGCCGTCCAGAGCCCGGTGAATCCGGCCCCGGCGATGGCGACGTCGGCGTCGGCAGGGCCGGGGAGGGAGGCGCGGGGTGTGAGCTCGCCGGGTACGCCGTCGAGCCACATGCTGCGGGATCGGTAGTCGGTCATCTCAGGCTCCTTCGGGGACGGAGCCATCGTACCAAAACGGGTCTGTCGTTCGCGGAGGCGCAAGGTCTGGCGGCCTGACCGCCGCCCGTCGAGCCCTCCGGGTTTGGCGCGTGGTACAGAGTGGACGATGACGCAAGCAAGACGGGAGCAGGAATGTCGACAGAACACTTCTTCGACGCCTACCGGGGCACGCCGCCTTGGGACATCGGCAGGCACCAGCCCGCGTTCGAGCGGGCGCTGGGCCGGGGAGATGTGCGCGGACCGGTGCTGGACGCCGGTTGCGGCACCGGCGAGAACGCCCTGTACCTGGCGGCGCAGGGCTTCGACGTGACCGGCGTGGACGCGGTGCCGGCGGCGGTCGAGGCCGCGCGCCGCAAGGCCGCCGCGCGCGGCCTGCGCGCCGAGTTCGTCGTCGGCGACGCACTGGACCTCGGCGCGCTCGGGCGGCGCTTCGCGACGGTGATCGACTCAGGTCTCTTCCACAGCCTCGACGACGATGAGCGTGAGCGCTTTCGCGAATCGCTCGCGGCCGTTCTCGAGCCCGGTGGCCGCTACCTGGTCCTCTGCTTCAGCGACCAGGAGAAGCGTCGGGACGGCGGCCCGCGCCGCGTGACCCGCGAGGAGTTGCAGGCCGCCTTCGACCGGGCGCCGTACCGCGTACTCGCGATCGAGGCCGCCGAGATGGCGAGCAACCTCGAGGACAGCCCACACCAAGCGTGGTTCGCGGGCGTCGAGCGGCTCACCGATGAGGCAGGTCCGGCCGGCGACGGCCGCGCCGCTGCTCAGGGCACGAGCACGACCTTGCCGAGCGCCGGACGTTCCATGACGTGCCGGTGAGCACGGGCCGCGTCAGCGAGCGGGAACTCCCGGCCGACGACGGGCCTGAGTGAACCGGCGCGCAGCCCGGCGCCGATCGCCGCGTGCGCCTCGGCCAGCTGCGCCGGCGACGCGTTGAAGAGCAGCATGCCGAGGACGGCGCCATCGTGGCTCATCAGGTCCCGCGGGTTGATCTCCACCGGCGCGCGGCTGCCCACCACCACGACTCGGCCGTCCCTGGCGAGCAGCGTGAGGTCGTCGCCGAGGTTCTGATGTGCGCTCAGCTCCAGGATCAGGTCGAACCCGCGCTCGCCGGTGAGCGCGAAGGCGGCGGCGCAGTGCGCGGGGTCGCGGTGGTCGAGGACCTTCACGTCGCCCTGGCTCGCGACCAGCTCGCCGCCGGCCTCGCTGCCGGCAGTCGCGACGACGGCGAGGCCGGCGTCCAGCGCGAACTGCACCGCGGCGAGACCCACGCCTCCGCTCGCTCCGTGCACGAGAAGCGTCTCGCCACCTGTGGCGCGAGCGCGCTGGAAGAGCGCGCGGTAGGCGGTCGCGTAGGGCACACCGAGGGCGGCGCCCTGGGCGTACGAGACGTCGTCCGGGAGCGGGTGGACCTGGTCGGGCCGGCAGAGCGCGTACTCCGCGTAGGTGCCGCCGAGGGCGCCGGCGACGTAGACGCGGGCGCCGCTGTCGGCGAGCACGCCCGCGGCGTCAGACCCGGGCGTGTACGGGAGCGGCGGCAGGCCGGCGTACATGCCCGAGCGGACATAGGTGTCCACGGGGTTCACCCCAGCCGCCTGTACCTTCACGAGGACCTCGTCGCCGACGGGCTCCGGATCCGGGACGTCCCTCAGCACGAGCACTTCGGGGTCGCCGAACTCCGTGACGCGGATAGCGCGCATGCTCGACCTCCAGATGGTTCACACGCCGTGGTGCCTCACGGCAGCGTGTAGCTGACCCCGTTGCTGAGGTGGCCGACCAGCGTGTAGCTCTGGCCGCCGTTGATCTGCTGATAGGTGTAGTTGCCCACCGCGCCGCCCTGGACCATGGGCTGGTTGGTCACCGGGTTCACCGGCCACGGCACGACGTACTGAGCGATGCCGCCGGTCTGGCTGACCTCCGTCGGCAGCGGATAGAGGTCGCCGTTGTTGGCGGCCCAGGTGGTCACGCCCGTCTGGATCTTGGTGAGCCCGGCGACGATCTGCTGGTCGACGGCGCTCACCGGCGACGCGCTGGGGCTTGGGCTGGTCGTCGTCGTGGGCGATGGGGTCGTCGTGGGCGACGCCGACGGTGTCCCCGGCACGAGCGCCAGCACGCGCTTGAGCGGCATGGTGACGCTGGTCTGGTTGGCTGCCGTCATCGTCAGGAGTGCCGTCTGCTCGCCCGGCTGGATCGTCATGACGCCGGTGAGCGGCCCGGGCATCGTGTTGAAGGTCGAATCGGCCGGCAGAGTAAAGCGGAGCTGCTTGCCGTCCGCCGACACCGAGCCGGTGGTCGTGCCGGTGGGCTGCAAGCCGCTGTCGTACACCGTCACGTGGTAGACCGTGCCGCTCTGCTCGACGACGATGCCGCCGGCGACGCCGTCGGTGCGGCCCCAGGCGCCTCCCCACTTGACCGGCGAAGCGGTCGGCGTCGGCGTGGGAACCGGCGTCGTCCCGTTGTCGCGGATGAGGAAGAACCAGATCGCGGCGGCCGCGGCGGCCGCGACGAGCACGATGATGAGCACGATCCACCAGGCGTTGCCGGAGCCCTCGCGCTTGGGCGGGCGCGACATCATGAGCGTGGGGGTCGGCTGCGGTGGGTGTGGCGGCGGTGCGGCTGCACCGGCCGCCGGCATGACCCGGGTGGCTCCCGTGTCGGCGCCGCCCATCACGGTGGTGGGCTGTTCGGCTTCGCCGCCCATCACCTCGGTGGCGCCTTCGTCGGCGGGAGGCTGAGCGGTGGTCGGCTCTTCCTCTGGGGTCTGGCCCGTGGTCTCCTCGTCCATCATGCCCTCCGGCTGCGCAACGTCGCTGTGGTGGTGCGGCTGCTACCTGTATTTGCCCACTTCAGGCAGTTCCCTGTTCGAGAGCCTGCCAGAGCTCGAAGAACGGGGGGCACGTCTTGCTCACGCAGCCGGGGTCCTCGATGACCACGCCGGGCGTGCGCAGGCCGAGCACGGCGAACGACATGGCGATGCGGTGGTCACCGTGCGGGTCGATGGTGGTTCCGGCCGGGGCGCCGGGGTACACGCGCAACCGGTCGGGGCCGGACTCCGTGCGCACGCCGAGGGCGCGCAGGTTGGCCTCCATGGCGGCGATGCGGTCCGATTCCTTGACGCGCACGTTGGCGATACCGGTGATCGTGACCGGCGAAGCGGCGAACGGCGCCAGCGCGGCGAGCGTCATGAACGTGTCGGAGATGTCGCTCATGTCCACTTCGATGCCCTCGAGCGCGACAGGACCCTGTACCACGACCCCGTCCGTCTCGTCGGCGACGGCGCAGCCCATCGCCTCGAGGACGTCGAGGAAGCGCACGTCGCCCTGCAGCCCGCCGGCGCGGCGCAGTCCGGGGACGCGCACGCGGCCGCCGCTCACCGCGGCGGCGGCGAAGAAGTACGACGCGGTAGAGGCGTCGGGCTCGATCTGGTAGCGACGCCCGTGGTAGACGGCGGGCGCGACGCGGAAGACCGCGTCTCCGTCGCGCTCGGCCTGCACGCCGAACTGGGCCATCATCGCCAGCGTCATGTCCACGTACGGTCTGCTGACGAGCCCGCCTACGGAGAGCTCCAGGGGCTCGCGGGCCAGCGGCGCGGCCATCAGCACCGCCGAGACGAACTGGCTCGAGGTCTCGCCGGGAAGGTGGAGACGACCCCCGCGCAGGCCGTGCGCGCGGAGCGTCAGCGGCAGGTGCCCGGCGCCCGCCGGCACGGTCTCGGCCCCTTGCGCGCGCAAGGCGTCGAGCAGCGGAGCCAGCGGGCGGCGCCGCAGCTGTGGCGCCGCGTCGAAGCTGTAGACGCCGTCCCCGGCGGCGCAGGCGGCGAGCAGGAACCGTGCCGCCGTGCCGGCCTCCGCGCAATAGACCGCGGCCTCCGCGGCGGGGATACGGCCCCCGCCGCCGCGGACGCGCCAGGCGGCTCCCGGGCCGGCGTGGCCGGCCCCGTCCGTGCCGCCGCCGCTCTCACGGCCGCCGCCGGCGTCCACGTCGAAGCCGAGCTCCGTGAGCCCGGCGGCGAACGCGAGCGTGTCGTCCGCGGCGAGCGCGTCGTCGAGGATGCTGTCGCCGTCGGCGAGCGCCGCCAGCAGCAGCGCCCGGTTGGTCACGCTCTTCGAACCCGGGACGCGGACCACGATATCGAGGTCGCGGCGCGCCGGGAGGATGAGGCGTGCTTCGTCGCTGTGTGTGTCAACACCGTTCACTCGCCGGATGATACCGCAGGCCGCGCGGCCCGCGACCGACGTCGCCGCCGTGCCTCCGCGCGCCGTCGTCTCAGCCCGCGCCGCCGTCTCGGCCGGCGCCGCTCAGCCCGCCAGCGGCTTCTCGTACAGTCCGTACTCGTGCGTGCTCCGCATGCCGGCGCGCTCGTAGACGCCGAGGGGCCGCGTCTCGCCCTCGGCGTCCACCGCGAGCTCCACGCGCAGCTGGCCGCGGCGCGCGAACGCGGCGAAGGCGTGCGCCAGGAGGGCGCCGCCGATGCCGCGGCGGCGCCACGGGCGGCGCACGCCGAGGCCCCTGACCCAGCCGAGGTCGCCCTGGTCATGGGCTATGAGGCCGCCCGCCGCCTCGTCGCCCGCCCAGGCCAGCGTCCAGAGGCCCGGGTCGAAGGCGCCGTGACCCAGCAGACGCGCGCGCCACGCCTCAAAGGGCTCGTCGCTCACGCGGTAGTGGTCGGCGAACGCCTCCGTCATCGTCTGGTACATCGCCGGGTCGTCGTCGCCGGGGCGGAACTCCCGCAGGTCGATGCCTACCGGCGGGACCGGCTCATCCAGATCGGCCCGAAGATCGACGGCCATGCGGATCACGGTGCGCCGAAGCGCGAACCCGCGCTCGCGCAGCAGCTCGCGCTTGACGGCGTTGGTGCTGACGCAGAAGACGTCGAGCGCCGGAGTCGCATAGCCGCGCCCCGTCGCGATCTGGCGGGCGCGGCGCTCCGCGAGACCGAGCAGACGCCGAGCCAGTTCGGGCTCCGCGTGCTCCGGATGGACCCACACGTCCGCCTCGAGCTCGCCTGTGCGGAACTGGTCGCCGGTGTAGGCGTAGCCGACCACGCGGCCGTCGCCTGCCTCGGCGAGCCAGGCGTCACGGGACAGCTCGAAGCCGTTGAGGTCCCAATCGCCGGCGACATCGTCCGCCGCCGTGTCCGGCCGCCCCGTCTCGGCGACGTCGCACGCCTTGAGGACGTCGACGACCGCCGCCAGGTCGGCGCGCTGCGGCGCCCTGATGCGGCTTGGGGCCGGGCTCACTGCGTCGCCGGCCCGGCTAGTGTGAGGTGCGACTGGCGCGCCACTTCACGTTGAGTCGCCTGCGGCGCTCAATCGGCCTTGGTGAGGACGATCGAGCGCTGAGCGCTGCTGGGGCTCTGCCCGTTGGCGAGGGTACCCTCGACCGTGAACTTCAGGTGCGTCGCGTCCTGCAGTGAGAACACGAGCCGGAAGTCCTTGATGAGGGCCTCGAAGGCCGCCTTGAGCTGGGCCGTCTCTTGCTTGTCGCCGCTCGCCTTGATGAAGTCGTCCACGGTCACGACGAGGTCGGCCCCCTCCATGTGGGCGGGCACGACGGTCGACTTCGTCTCGCCGGAGGCGTCCTTGCCGGTGATCTTGAGTTTGAAGTCGTCGCCGGAACCGCTGATCGAGATCGTCCCCACGTTGGAGCCCCCTGCGCTCCAGCTGCCGTCGAACGGGCTGCTGCCGCCGCGGAGGAAGAAGAACCACACGGCGACGACGGCGAGGACCGCGACGCCGGCAAGCACGAGGACGGTGAGGAGCGTGCGCGACATGCCCTGCCCGCCCGCGGCCGCGGCACTCGCCGCGGCCGGCTGCGGCTCAAAGCCCGGCGCGTAGCCGTACGGATCCGGGGCGCCCTGCTGCGCGGCCGGCCCGCCCTCGGTCACGCCGGCGACGGGGGCGCCGCAGTGCCCGCAGATCCAGTCGCCTTGCTTGATCTCTTTGCCGCAGCTGGGGCAGGTGGTCATCGGTTCTCCTCCGGCACGCCGGGTCGGCCGGCGGCGATCGTCGTCCTAAGGGTTCTAGGTGACGGCCGCACGTCCCTCTGGAGACGGCGCCGGCGGGAGGGGCGCGCTTCGGGCCGGACGGCCGCAAGGACTGGACCTTGGGCGGTGGGGGAATGGCCGTCCCAGACGGATGAGTTTGGCCGACGACGCCGGGGAGGCGGGATGAACATCGGCAGATGCCCGGGCCAGGATCGCATCAACTGGACCGCGGACGACATCTTCGACCTCGAGTGCCCCAAGTGCGGCGCGGCCATCGAGTACTTCAAGGACGACCAGCGCCGCAAGTGCCCGGGCTGCGGGGCGACGGTGCTCAACCCGCGCTTCGACAACGGGTGCGCCGAGTGGTGCGCCGCCGCCGAGCACTGCTCGATCATGCGCGGCGTCCTGGTGGACGAGGAGCCGGGCGCCTAGAACTCCAGCTTCTCCAGCCGGCCGAAGATCACATCGCGGCCGGCCGTGTACTGCGCCGGGTCCATGGCCGCGTCCACGTCCTGGGGGGTCATCACCGCCATCGCCTCGTCGCTCCGCTTGATGAGTTCGCCGAAGTCGACGCCGTCCCGCCAGGCGCCCATGGCGGCGTCCTGCACGACCCGGTAGGCGTCCTCGCGCAGCATCCCCTTGTCGACCAGGGCCAGCAGGACCGCCCCGGAGAACACGAGGCGGTAGCTCTGGCCCAGATTGGCCAGCATGCGGGCGTCGTCCACGACGAGGCCGTCCATGAGCTTGGTGAACTTCTGCAGCATGTAGTCGAGGAGGATGCAGCTGTCGGGGAAGACGATGCGCTCGGCGGAGCTGTGGCTGATGTCGCGCTCGTGCCACAGCGCCACGTTCTCGAGGCCGACCATGGCGTTGCCGCGCAGCACGCGCGCGCAGCCCGCCATGCGCTCGCTGAGGATCGGGTTGCGCTTGTGTGGCATCGCCGAGGAGCCCTTCTGGCCCTTGCCGAACGCCTCCTCGGCCTCTCGCACCTCGGTGCGCTGCAGGTGCCGGATCTCCGTCGCGAACTTCTCGAGGCTGGAGCCGACGATCGCGATGCAGCCGAGGAAGGCGGCGTGGCGGTCGCGCTGTACGACCTGGTTGCTGATCGGCTCGCGGCCGATGCCGAGCTCCTCGCAGACGATGTCCTCGACGCGCGGGTCGATGTTGTTGTAGGCGCCGACCGCGCCGCTGATCTTGCCGACGGAGCCGTTGACCGTCACCATGCGCATGCGCTTGAGGTGGCGGCTCACCTCGAACGCCCACATGCCGAGCTTCATGCCGAACGTGATCGGCTCGGCGTGGATGCCGTGCGTGCGGCCCACCTGCACGGTGTCGCGGAACTCGAAGGCGCGCCGCTTGAGCACCTCGCCGAGGGCGACGAGGTCGCGCTCGAGCAGTTCGCCGGCGCGCTTGATCTGCAGCGCCAGCCCGGTGTCGAGCATGTCGCTGCTGGTCATGCCGTAGTGCACGTACTTGCTGGCGTCGCCGACGTGCTCGGCCACGTTGGTGAGGAAGGCGATGACGTCGTGGTTGGTCGTGGCCTCGATCTCGGCGACGCGCGCCACGTCGAAGTCGGCCTTGGCCTCGATCTCGGCCACCGCCTCGTCGGGTACCTTGCCGAGCTTGTTCCACGCCTTCACGGCGGCGATCTCGACGTCGAGCCAGGCGCGCATCTTGGCCTCTTCGGTCCAGATGGCGCCCATCTCGGGCAGTGTGTAGCGCTCGATCATGGCCGGCCCTCCGTCGGCGGCAGGTGTCCGGGGCCGGGGCGGTTCCGCCCGCCCGCTCCGGCGTTTCGACCTCGCGATTCTCTCACATGTACCGCCGGCTCAGTCCCCGCCGCGTGCGAGGCGGCGCGCCAGCCTCCGCATCTGGCTCCACAGGATAAGTCGGTGGAACGGCCGCACGGGAATGAAGTACAGACGGCCGACGACGTTGTTGAAGTGCACCACGGTGGTGACGGCGAGCCGCTGCTCGCCGTCGCGATCTTGGGCCGTGAGGAGCGACAGGCAGAAGTCGAGATGCGAGTCCTGACCGCCCAGGAGGAGCTCTTCGCGGTCGTCGCCGGACTCGCGTGCACACACCTGGAAGAGGCCGACATGCCCGCCCGGGGCGAGAGGCCGCTCACTGCAGGTGGCCATCCACTTGCCGCCGGTCTGCAGGCCGAGTGGCGCCACCAGGAGGTCGCGCAGATGCAGCAGGGCCCGCACCCAGGCCGGCCAGTCCGAGAGTGCCGTCAGCGCCAGGCTATCGATATCGGGCGCATCGGGAGGCAGGCGCAGACTGTAGCTGTCCACGAAATCCACGCGCGGCAAAGAGTCGGCAGCGAGCACGGCCGGCGGCGGTACCTCGGTGCGGACTGTGATGGCAGGGATCATGGCGTCCGGCCGTCAAGCCGACGGCGCGCGCGTGAACCGGAGGATCGTGGGCGCGCCGCCCGGCGGCGCGTACTCCGCCAGCAGCTGTCTGGCGTCGGCCGTAAGGGTCAGGTACACGTGCCACGCGCCCTGCGCCGTCGCGCCGGCGGCTCTGAGCGTGCCGTCGTCTCCGACGGTGAGCTTGGTGATGGCCGTGCCCGCCGGTTTGAGTCCCTGGATGATGTAGACGCCGTTGCCGCTCCCGTGCGCGATCTTCAGCGTGGCCGAGCCCAGCGACGGGTCCGAGCCCTCCCAGGTCCCCGAGAAGTCCGCGACGTTCGGCTGAAACGCGACGACGCGCACGACGAGCGCGAGGACGACGACCAGCACCGCCGCGGCGGCGAAGGCGACGAACCGTCGCTGGCGGATGACCCGCCGCGACACCCGCTGGCCGGGCGTCATCGCACGGCGATGGCTTCGATCTCGACGCGGACGTCCTTGGGGAGCCGCGCCACCTGCACCGTGGAGCGCGCCGGGTACGGCTCGGCGAAGAACTCGGCGTAGACCTCGTTGACGGCAGCGAAATCGTCCATGTCGTGCAGGAAGATGGTGGTCTTGACGACGGCATCCAGCGTCAGGCCGGCCGCGCTCAGTGTCGCGCGCAGGTTCTCGAGTGCCTGGTGCGCCTGGTCCTTGGGCGTGTAGCCCTCGATCTTGCCCTCCGCGTCGAGCGGGATCTGCCCGGAGACGAACACGAGGTCGCCGGCGCCGACGGCCGGTGAGTAAGGGCCGACGGCGGGAGCGCCGTCTGGCGACACATACGCCTCTTTCTTCATCGATGCGTCCTTTCCCGAGGGGGTGTGTCAGGTGAAGAGCGCGCGGATCGCTACGTACGCGATGACCACGAGGAGGATGAGCACGACGACGTAGTTGAAGGTGGAGATGCCACGTGGGCTCGGCGGCTTGTATTCGTGCGGCATGTCCTGTCCCTGGTCGGCCGTGCTCCTCCGGAGCCCGCACCCCGGCGGCGCCGGTCAGTAGCGGACGGCGACGGCCTCGATCTGCAGGCGAGCACCGTCGGGCAACCATCGTACACCGACGATGGTGCGTGCGGGGCGGGGCTCGCCGAAGTATTCGCCGATGACTTCGTCGAGGGCCGCGGCGTCCTCCGGAGCCACCACGTAGGCCGTGAGCTTGGCGACCGTGTCCAGCGAGAGGCCGGTGGAGCGCAGCTGATGGCGGAGGCCGTCGAGCGCGCGGCGCGCCTGTTCGGCGGCGGAGCCGCTGAAGACGGCGCCGCGTTCGTCCAGCGGCAGCTGCGCGGAGACGAAGACGAGCTGCCCGGTGGAGACTGCCGCCGAGTAGGCACCGGACGGCGGCGGGACCTGCGAGGATCTGAAGGCCTGGCGCGCCATGGTCCCAGTCTTCCCGTCTGGCGCGAAAGTCGCGCCGCCGCTCAGACGTCGAGGATCTTCGCCGCCAGGATGGCGGCGTTGCGTGACCCGTTGATGGCGACGCAGGCGACCGGCACGCCGGGCGGCATCTGCACGATGCTGAGCAGCGAATCCATGCCGCCGAGATCGCTCGTCTTGATAGGCACGCCGATCACCGGCAGGTTGGTGTAGGAGGCCAGGACGCCGGGCAGGGCCGCCGCCTTGCCGGCGCCGCCGATGAGGACCTTGATGCCGCGCGACTGCGCCGTGCGCGCGTAGTGCGCGACCTTGTCCGGATCGCGGTGGGCCGAGAGGACGTTGAGCTCGTACTTGATCTTGCGCTCGTCGAGCTCGCGGCAGGCCCCTTCCATGACCTCGCGGTCGCTCTCGCTGCCCATCACGATGCCCACCAGCACGGGATCCAGCTCGATACCTTGGAGTACCATCTCGACTTCGGTGCTCGTCTTCTCCACTGCCTGCTCCTGTGTCGCGGGGCCGACACGCCCGGGTCGATGCGGACGGCGTCGCGCTACTGCCCCGTCGGGATCTGCGAGACCTTCTCCAGGTCGTACGTCGTGCTGCTGTCGGAGCCGACCTGGAGTAGCGCCTTCTCCGCGGTCGGGTCGGGGATCTGCACGTCCCAGGTGACCGGTGAACCGGACGGGTTCGGCACGCTGAAGCTGAGTGTGTCCACGGTGATCGCGGCAGGGAATGCGGGAGTACTTGTCCCGCCGTTGCCGACCAGCTGCGCGGTGAGGGAAGAGCCGGTCTGAGCGATGACGATGCCGCCGCCCAGGTTGTTCGTCGAGACGTTGAAGGTCCCGGTCGTGCCGTTCCAGGTGCCGTCGATCTGCGTCATGGTCGGCGACCAGCTGCCGACGAAGTCCTTCGCCGGCACGGCGTTGCCCAAGTCCCCGGCGCCTGAGACCACGCTCGAGGAGCTGCAGGCGACGGCCGTGAATACCAGGGCCGCGCCGACGAACGCACAGAGTGCGATCACGGACGCGCGCACGCAGTGGCTGGCGGCGGTCAACGCGGGTGCTCCAGCCCGTGCGGGAACAAGCTTATCTCGCCGGCCGCGGCGCGCACGGCGCGCTCGGCGATGTCGGTGCGGATCTGGGCGCCGTCGAAGCGGATGCGCCCGATGCCCTCGTAGGCGCGCTCGCGGGCCTCGGCGAAGCCATGGCCGAGCGCGCTGACGGCCAGGACGCGGCCGCCCGCGGTGACGACCTTGCCGTCCTTGAGCGCCGTGCCGGCGTGGAAGACGGTGACGTCGTCCAGGGCGCCGGCAGCATCGAGTCCCTCGATCACGTCGCCCTTGTGGCTGCTCGCCGGGTAGCCGGCGGACGCCATCACCACCGTGACGCACTCGCGAGGCTTCCAGGTCGCCTTGACGCCGGCGAGCTCGCCGGCCGACGCGGCGGCGCAAAGCTCCAGAAGGTCACTGTCGAGCCGCGGCAGCACCGCCTGGGTCTCGGGGTCGCCGAACCGGCAGTTGAACTCGAGTACCTTGACGCCTGCCTCGGTGACGATCAGCCCGGCGTAGAGCACGCCACGGTAGACGATGCCGCGGTCGCGGAGCGCCGCTACGACGGGCTCCACCACCTGTTCCATGGCGGCGTCGACCGCCTGCTGCTCGAAGCCTGGGACGGGGCAGTAGCTGCCCATGCCGCCGGTGTTCGGGCCCTCGTCGCCGGCGAAGATGCGCTTGTAGTCCTGCGCCGGCGCCAGCGGCACCGCGTTCTTGCCGTCGCAGAGGACGAGCAGCGAGACCTCCGATCCGGTGAGGAACTCCTCGATGATGACGAGGTCGCCGGCGTCGCCGAACTCGCGCGAGACGAAGCACGCCTTGACGGCCGCCTCTGCCTGCGCGGCGTCGGCGCAGATGAGGACGCCCTTGCCGGCGGCCAGTCCGTCCGCCTTGATGACGAGCGGGTAGTGCGCCTCGGCGAGGTGCGCGAGCGCCGAGGCGGCCGTCTCGTGGCGCGAGTACGCGCCGGTGGCTACGCCGCCGGCGCCCATCATCTCTTTGGCGAAGACCTTGCTGCCCTCGAGCTGTGCCGCCCCCCGGGACGGCCCGAACACGCGCAGGCCGTGCTCTTCAAACAGGTCGGCGATGCCGAGCACGAGCGGGGCCTCCGGACCGACGACCGTGAGGTCGACCTCCTCGCGGCTGGCGAACTCGAGCAGCGCCGGGAGGTCCTCGGAGCCGACCCCGATGTTGTCGGCGATCTCGGCGGTGCCGGCGTTGCCGGGCGCGCAGAAGATCCGCTCCGCGTCAGGAGATTGGGCGAAGGAATGGACGAGGGCGTGCTCTCTGCCGCCGCCGCCCACCACGAGCACGCGCATGTGGCCTCCGAGGGTGGTTCAGCCTGTCGCCGGGCGGCGCTGCCGCCGGCCCGGCCCGACGCCCGCAAGTCTACTCGGGGCGGGCCGGTCGGGGAAGGGCCGGGTCGGGGATCGGCGGTGCGCCGGCCGGGCTCCGCTCCGCCTCGTGCTGCGCCGGTTGACTGCGCCTGGCGCGGTGCGCGACAGTTGGGCGGGCCGGCGCCGCCGGCTCGCTGGAGCAGCCTCGGAGGAATCGCTCATGCACAGCCAGAGATGGGCTTGGGTCGTGGCGGCCTCGGTCGCCTCGGTCCTGTCCTTCGTCTGCGCGGGGAGCGCCGCCGCAGAGCCGGCAGCCTTTGCCTCCCAGGTGCGGGCGGCCGAGCGCCGAGCCGCGGTGCGCCTCGCCGCCACCGAGCGCTCCGCTCCGGCCGGCCGGTATGCCTACTACACGGCCGGCGACAGGTGGAGATATTCCAACGCCACCGGTTGGGCCAGTGGCTACGACTCGGGCGGCCTCTGGCTCATGTACCAGATCACCGGCAACGACTGGTGGCGGCGGCACGCGATCTCGCGTCAGGCCGCCATCGGCGCGGCGCCGATCACGCCGGACTCACTCAATCTCGGCGCCCTCTTCTTCCCGACCTACGCGCGCGGGTTCAGGCTTACCGGTGACTGGCGTTTCGCGGCCAAAGCCGTCAAGGCCGCAATCGCCACGGCCGCCCGGTACGATCCCGAGGTCGGGGCGATGCGGTCACGTCCGGCCGGGGACTTCAACGTGATCGTCGACAGCCTTATGAAGTCACAGCTGCTGTGGTGGGCCGCCGATCACGGCGGCCCGGCGGGGCTGCGGCAGATCGCCTACTCTCACGCGGCCACGATCGCCCGGGACTTCGTGCGCGCCGACGGGAGCACGTACCATATCGTTTACTACGATGCCACGACCGGGACGGTGGAGCTCAAGACCACCTCGTCGGGCTACGCGCCGGAGTCCACGTGGGCGCGCGGGCAGGCGTGGGGCATCCTCGGGTTCGCGGCCGCCTACCGTGAGACTCGTGATGACGTGTTCCTGCAGGCGGCGCGCCGTGTCACCGATCGCTACCTCGCCGATCTGCCGGCGGACATGGTGCCGTACTGGGACTTCAGCGACCCTGCGATCCCCGACGCGCCGCGCGACTCGTCGGCCGCGGCCATCGCGGCTTCGGGGATGATCGACCTGGCTCTGGCCGAACCCGACGCTGCGAACTCTGCGCGGTACGCCGCGGCCGCGCGCGCCACGCTCGCGTCGCTCATGTCGCGCTCCTACGCGTCGCGAGGCGCCAATCCGGCGGTGCTGCTCCACGGGACCTATCTCTGGGGCAGCGGCATCACCGATCGCGGACTGGCCTACGGAGACGCGTTCTTCCTCGAGGCGCTCCTCCGGCTGCGCAGGCTGCCGCCACAGGGCGAGCCGCTCGCCGTCGGGCGCGCGCGGGCCAGCGCCGGCGTCGCCTGCGCGTGCCGTCGACGGCCGGCTCGGCACCGCCTGGACGGCGCGCGGGGCGCAGTGGCTCGAGCTCGACCTGAGCGCTGCTCGCCGGGTCGGAGCGCTCCGCGTGGCGCTGCGTCACGGCGACACGCGCGCTGCGCGTCTGCGCATCGTCACGTCGACGGACCGCCGGCACTGGCGGGCCGGAGCCACCACGATGACCAGCGGCGAGACCGCCGGCTACGAGACGCTTGGGTTTGCGCCGCGCCTGGCTCGCTACGTGCGCGTGCGGTGCGACGGCACCACCGCGGGTGCCGGCGACGCGATTGCCGAGGCGCAGCTCTTCACATCGCCTTGACGGCTGTGTCGCCGCCTCGCCGGGAGGTCTGGGCGCTCCGCGCCCCTTCGCCCCTCCGGCGGGGACCGGCGAGGGTCAAGCCGGCGCGCCGGGCTCGGGCGGCGTCTCCGCCGCGGCCGGCGCCGCTTCGGGCGCGGCCTCTGCGGCCGTCCGCTCCGCCGGCGCCTCCGCGGTCGTCGCCGCGATCGGCTGTGTTGCCGCCTCGTCGGCGGCGTGCACGTCGCGGTGCCACTGAGCCCACTGCTCGGCGGCGGTCGCCGCGGCTGCGCCGGACGTCGTGACGCCAGTGGCCGCTGCCGACTGCTTCCACGGCTGCCAGGCGAGCAGCGTCGCGCCGGCGCCGATCAGCAGGCCGAGAGCGAGCCAGGGCAGCCCATCCAGTGGCCGCCAGGAGCGGCGTACGATTGCGGTCCCGCGCATACCTTGGCCGAAGCCGTAGCCGAAGTTCTGACGGAGGCCGTTGCCGTTGTTCTGGCTCTGCCTGTTGCCGTTGTCCATGCCGAATCCGCCGCTTTGCCCGGTCTGCCCGAGCTGGCCGCCCTGCACGCCCAGCGGCGCGCGCTGTCCGCTGTCGACGGTCTCAACGCGGGCGGCGGCCCCGAGGGCGATGCCGGCGACGCCGACGACGATCGCGACGGCCACGACGACGATGATCACGGTCCATGCTCTGCGCGTCATCGATCCTCCCTGAAGGTTGCTGCGGCACGGCTGCGCCGCTCCACTTCAGAGTACCCCGCGAAGCTGAGAGCCCGCTGAGAGTGGCGCCGCCCCGCGCGAGAGCGGTGCAGGCTCACGCGAGTGGGGCGCCCGACCAGCCGCGCCGATGCCGCGCCGTCAGACGGCTCCGCCGCGCCCGATGCTGCGCGGCAGGATGATCGTCTCCTCGCGGCCGGGGCCGACGGCGATGAACTTCACGCGCGTCTTGGTGTACTCGGCGATGTACTGGACGTAGTCGCGCGCGGCCTGCGGCAGGTCCTGCCACGTGTCGCAGTCGCGGATGTCCTCGGTCCAGCCGGGCAGCTCCTCGAACACCGGCTTGGCGTGGTGGAAGTCCGTCTGCAGCAGCGGGAACTCGTCGAGCACACGGCGGCCGGCCTTGTACCTGGTGCACACCTTGACGGTAGGGAGGCCGGTGAGCACGTCGAGCTTGGTGATGGCCAGGTGCGTGATGCCGCTCAGGCGCACGGCGTACTTGAGCGCCACGAGGTCCAGCCAGCCGCAGCGGCGCTGGCGGCCGGTGGTGGTGCCGAACTCGTGGCCGACCTCGCACATGGCGGCGCCGGTCTCGTCGAAGAGCTCGGTGGGGAACGGACCCTCGCCGACGCGCGTGCTGTAGGCCTTGGCCACGCCGATCACGTGGTCGATGCGCGTGGGGCCGACGCCGATGCCGGTGCAGGCGGCGCCGGAGATCGGGTTGCTGCTCGTGACGAAGGGATACGTGCCGAAGTCGATGTCGAGCAGCGCGCCCTGGGCGCCCTCGAAGAGCACGTGCTTGTCCTGGTCGAGGGCGGTGTTCACCAGCAGGCTGGCGTCGCAGATGAAGGGCTCGAAGCGTTCGCGGTAGCTCAGCAGCTCCTCGGTCACCTGCTCCGGGTCGAGCACGCCGATGTCGTAGCGCTGCAGCAGGAAGTTCTTCTCCTGCAGCGCGGTGCGGATCTTGCGGCGCAGGATCTTGGCGTCGAGCAGGTCCTGCACGCGGATGCCGATGCGCGTGTACTTGTCCACGTAGCAGGGCCCGATGCCGCGCCCCGTGGTCCCGATCTTGTACTTGCCGAGCTGCTGCTCGTTGGCGCCGTCCAGGAGCAGGTGGTACGGCATGATCAAGTGGGCGTTGCCGCTCACGCGCAGGTTGTCGCCGCTGATGCCGCGCTCGCGCAGCGCCTCGAGCTCGCCGAACATGATGTGCGGGTCGATCACGACGCCGTTGCCGATGACGCAGGTCTTGGCCTCGTAGAGGATGCCCGACGGGATGAGGTGGAGCTTGAACTCCTCGCCGTCTCGCACGATCGTGTGGCCGGCGTTGTTGCCGCCCTGGAAGCGCGCGACCACATCTGCCTTCTCGGCCAGCAGGTCGGTGATCTTGCCTTTGCCCTCGTCGCCCCACTGGGCGCCGACAACGACTGTGCCGGGCACGGTCCCCTCCGTTCTTCGAGGCGGCCGTGTGGCCGCCGTGTGCTTCGTCAGGCGGCCGGTGCGCCGCCGTTCAGGATGCTCCGCGCGGCGATGACGCCGGCCGCCGAGGCCTGGACCAGGCCGCGCGTGATGCCGGCGCCGTCGCCGACGGCGTACAGGTTCTTGACCGGCGTCTGCAGCCCCGCGTCCAGCTCCGGCCGAGCCGAGTAGAACTTGACCTCGACCCCGTAAAGTAGCGTGTCGCGCCCGTTGACGCCCGGCGCCACGTTGTCCATCACCTCGAGCATCTCGAGGATGTCGCGCAGGTGCCGGTAGGGCAGCACGAAGCTGAGGTCGCCGGGCGTGGCCCCCTTGAGCGTGGGCTGCACAGTGCCGCGACGGATACGGTCCATGGTGCTGCGGTGGCCCTGCTGCAGGTCGCCGAGGCGCTGCACGATGATGTCCTCGCCGAGCACGTTGGCGAGGCGCGCGATGCTCTTGCCGTAGGCGATCGGGTCGTCGAACGGCTCGGTGAAGTCCGTGCTTACGAGCAGGGCGAAGTTGGTCTTGTCGGTCTTGGCGGCGGCGTAGCTGTGGCCGTTGACCGTCACGACGTCGCCGTAGTTCTCCAGCGAGACCTCACCGTAGGGGTTCATGCAGAAGGTACGCACCGGGTCGTCGAAGGTCGGCGTGTAGTAGATGAGCTTGCTCTCGTAGAGCGCGTCCGTGAGGGGCTCCATGATGGCGGCCGACGTCTCGACGCGTACGCCGATGTCCACCGGGTTGGTGCGCAGCTTGATGCGCAGACGCTTGCACTCGTCGACGAGCCAGGAGGCGCCCTCGCGCCCGGGCGCGACGACGACGGCATCGGCCTTGAGCCGCGTGCCGTCGGCGAGCAGGACGCCGGTGGCGCGCAGCTTGCTCTCGCCGGCCGGCTTCTCGGTGAGGATGCGCTCGACCCGCACGCCGGTGCGCACAGTCACGCGCTCCTCCAGCTCCTCACGCATGCGCGTGAGGATGTCGTAGGAGCGCTCGGTGCCCATGTGGCGCACCGGCGACGCGACCAGCGTCATGCCGTGCAGCAACGCCAGGCGGCGGATCTTGTCGGCCTTCTTGCCGCCGCCGTGCACCTCGCTGGTGGCGCCGTACTCACACCAGATGCCGTCGACGTATTCGATGAGCTCGCCCAGCCGCTCCTTGGGCACGAACGTGTCGAGCCAACCGCCGACCTCGGTGCTGAGCGTGAGCTTGCCGTCGCTGAAGGCGCCGGCGCCGCCCCAGCCGCAGGTGATGTCGCAGGGGTCGCAGCCGGAGCACACACCGGTCTTGCGCGCCGGGCAAGCGCGGCGGCTGATGTCCGGCCCGCGCTCCACGAGGCCGACGCTGAGGCCGTTACGGCGCACGAGCTCGAGCGCGGCGAAGATGCCGGCAGGGCCGGCGCCGACGACGAGCACATCGAACCGAGTGCGTGCAGCATCCATAGAAGACTGAGGGGGGAGGTCGGGAAAAGGGCAGAAGGAAGTTCCCTTTACGGGATGATACCGGGGCGGCGAACTCCTGACAAACGTGACGCGTCTCAGCAGAGGACGGACCGTGCATCCTGAAGAAGAGGACATGGCCGGAAGACACGACACGGGAGGGGCCATGGACGGAATGCCACTCAGGGGTGCGGCGGGTGTCCTGGCGGTCGCGCTCTTGGCCGGGTTGACCCTCGTCGCCTGCGGCGGCTCGGGCGGCTCGTCTCCGTCGCCGACCGCCGCACAAGTCAAGGTGTACACGGCGACCGCGAGCGGTAGCACGGTGTCCGCTGCGGTGGGAGACCGGATCATGATCAAGCTGGACGAGAACCCCAGCACGGGCTATCGGTGGCGTTTGAAGCTCGGTCCCGGCCTGAAGCTCCTGAAGGACACGTTCGTCGGGCCCAGCTACTCGCCATCGCCGTCCCCGGCGATCGTCGGCGCCGGGGGCGTGCGCTCCTGGCTCGTCGAGGTCGAGAAGCCGGGCGTGCTGCACGATCACCGGCGCCTACTTCCGCCCTTGGGAGTCGGCGAGCAAGAGCGCCGAGCGCTTCGCCCTGACGATCGCCGCGAAGTAGCGGCGACGGCGGCCGGCGGTTGCGTTGCCACCGCCGCCGGCCGGCGGATACGCTGGTCTCTCCAGCGACTCACGAGGTGACCATGGACGACCCGGTGCTCAGCCGGCGCAGCATCCGCAAGTACACGAGCGAGCCGGTGCCGGACGACGTGGTCGAGCGCCTGCTGCGCGCCGCCATGGCGGCGCCGTCGGCCGGCAACCAGCAGCCGTGGCAGTTCGTCGTGATCCGCGACCGGGCCACGCTCTCGGCGATCACCGAGGTGCACCCGTACTCCAAGATGTTGCCGGAGGCGCCCGTCGCCGTGGTCGTCTGCGGCGACGCGACGGGCTGCAAGTGGCCGCAGATGTGGGAGCAGGACTGCGCCGCCGCGACCGAGAACCTGCTCATCGAGGCCGAGCGGCTCGGCCTGGGGGCCGTGTGGCTCGGCGTCCATCCGCTCGAGGAGCGCGTCAGCGGCATCCGCGCGCTGCTCGGCATGCCGGTCTCCGTCGTCCCGTTCGCCGTCGTCCCGCTGGGCCATCCGGCCGAGGGCAAGCCGCCGGCCGATCGCTACGACGAGGCGCGCGTCCACCGCGAGCGCTGGTAGCGCGCGCCGGACGCCGCTGGCGGCGCAACGGACGACGGTCCGTCGCCTCCCGGGTAGGTTCCCGGTGGGTCAAGTGGACAACCGGGGGGAGGCGTCATGGAAGATCCGGTGCTCGAGCGGCGCAGCATCCGCAAGTTTCTCGACGACGCCCGTGCCGGAGGATGCACATCACGACGCTGCTCAAAGCGGGCATGAGCGCGCCCTCGGCGGGCAACGAACGCCCGTGGCACTTCGTCGTCATCCGCGAGCGCTCCATCGCTCGACGGCGGTCGGCCAACTTCCACCCCTACGCGCGCATGATGACGCAGGCGCCGGTGGCCATCCTCGTATGCGGCGACCCGGCGAGCTCGAGCGGCAGCAAGGGCTTCTGGGTACGAGGACTGCTGCCGCCGCCACCGAGAACATCCTCGATCGAGGCCGCAGGAGATCGGCCTGGGCAGCGTGTGGCTCGGCATCCACCCGCGCGAGGACCGGGTCGGCGAACATGCGCCGGCTCATCGCGCGCATGCCGGAGCGACGTCGATCCCGTTCGCGCTTCGTGGCCCATCGGCTATCCGGCGGAGGCCAAGAGGCCGTCCGATCGCTGCGACGAGGCGCGCGTGCACCACGGCCTCTGGTGACACCGGCGTCGCGGGCGCCATCAGTTTGCCGCCCCGCACGCACGGGTACTCACGCTAGCGACCCGTGACGCGGCGGGCGCCGCCCTCCGGCCCGGCGCCGCAGAGACAGGCTCCGCCCCACGGGTCACCCAGAGCCGATCGGCAAGCCATGAGGAAGGGGTGGCCAGTGTCCGGACCTCAATGGGTCCCCACCATCGACGACACCAAAATACGCGACGGGGCCTACGTGCCCGTGTACCCCAAGGGCGTCGGCGTCCTGCTCGTGCGCGTCGACGGCGAGTTGCACGCCGTCGCCAACAAGTGCGCCCACATGGCGTGCCCGCTCGAGGGCGGCAAGCTCGAGGGCGCCACCCTCACCTGCCCGTGCCACGACTGGCGCTTCGACGTGCGCTCGGGCGAGTTCCTCGACGCGCCCGAGCTCAGTATCGCGACGTTCGCGACCAAGGTCGAGGACGGCAAGGTCCTCGTCGAGCTCAAGGGGGCGTGACATGGCGGACGAGGTCACCGTCTACGCGCTCAGCACCTGTCCCTGGTGCCGCAAGACCAAGCAGTGGTTCACGGACAGCAAGATCGACTTCGAGGCCATCGACGTCGACACGCTCCCCGACGACCAGCAGGACGAGGCCGCCGACAAGGCCTACGAGCTCAGCGGCGGCCGCCGGTTCCCGGTCGTCGTCATCAACGGCGAGGTGATCGTGGGCTTCAACCCCGAGAAGTTCCTCGAGCACCTGCAAGGCGCGGGGTGGTGAACGATGGGCACCGCTGAACGCAAGGAGTCGCTGCGCTACCTGTACGAGCGCGTGGTCGGCCCGCTGGGCTTCAAGTTCACGCCCGACGAGGCGATGGTGGACGAGCTGCTGGAGCAGGAGGTCAAGCTCGAGCAGGACCTGGGGGCGCCGTACTGCCCGTGCCAGATGCGCACCAAGGTACGCGAGGAGGACATGAAGATCGTGTGCCCGTGCATCCCCTTCCACCGCGCCCACTTCGACAAGATGAAGCGCTGCTGGTGCGGGCTCTTCGTCCACAAGGACGTCACCGACCCCGACAGCCTGCCGCAGTTCCCGCCGGACGAGGAGTGAGCCGAGATGTGGCACGAAGTAGCTAAGCTCGACGACATCGCGCCCGGCGGCATGAAGTACGTGCGCGCCGCAGGACCGCGAGATCTGCCTCTGCGAGTACGACGGCGACATCTACGCGGTCAGCCGCCGCTGCGGGCACGAGAACGCGCCGCTCGACCAGGGCGCGCTCGAGGGCTGGATCCTCACCTGCCCGCTGCACAACGGCCAGTTCGACATCCGCAGCGGCGCGAACCTCGCCTGGCCGATCGACCACGACATGGGCGACCCGGCCGCCATCCCCGAGCCGGTCAAGCGCTGGTTCAAGCTCGAGCAGCGCCTGCAATGGAAGACCCGCGTGCACGACCTGCACACGTACGAGGTGCGCGTCACCGACGGCGCCATCGAAGTCGAGATCTGACGGATCACAAGGAGGAACCATGGCGTTTGAACTGCCGCCGCTTCCGTACGCGGAAGACGCGCTCGAGCCGGACTACTCGGCCCGCACGATCAGCTTCCACTACGGCAAGCACCACAAGACCTACGTCGAGACGCTCAACAAGCTCGTGGCCGGGACGGAGCTCGAGGGCAAGTCGCTCGAGGACGTGATCATGGCCGTGGCCGGCAAGCCGGACAAGCAGCCGGTGTTCAACAACGCGGCGCAGGTGTGGAACCACACGTTCTTCTGGAAGAGCATGAAGCCGGGCGGCGGCGGCCAGCCGACCGGCGAGCTCGCCGAGAAGATCGCCGCCGCCTTCGGCGGGTGGGACGCGACGGCCGCGGACTTCGGCAGCCACAAGTTCGTCGAGGACTTCAAGGCCGCCGCCGCCGGCCGCTTCGGCTCCGGCTGGGTCTGGCTCGTGGCCGACAAGGGCGAGCTCAAGATCGTGAGCACCCCCAACGCCGAGATGCCGGCGGCGCCCGGCGTCACGCCGCTGCTCGTGGTCGACGTGTGGGAGCATGCCTACTACCTCGACTACCAGAACCTGCGGCCGGCATACGTGCAGGTCTTCTTCGACAAGCTCGTGGACTGGGACTTCGCGGCCGCGAACCTGGCGAACGCGAAGTAGCGGCGCACGAGCTGCCGAGGTGCCGGCCGGCGCCGCAGGCGCCGAGCGACGGATCCAGCGGCCGGGGGCGGCAGGCACGGAAGTGCTTGCCGCCCCCGGCCGCGCACTGGAGGGCGTCGATACGGCGGCCGGCTACTCCTCCAACCAGCGAGGGTCGTCGCCGTCGCCCCCGAGCAGCTTGCGGTAGCTCTGGTAGCGACTGCGCGCGATGCCGCCGTCGAGGACGGCGGCCTTGACCGCGCAGTCTGGCTCGTGGGTGTGCGTGCAGTCGCCGTAGCGGCACCCCTGAGCGAAGCCGGCGAGCTCGGTGAAACCGTGCGCGATGGTCGCCTCGTCGGCGTCGTCCACGGTGAAGCGCCGGATGCCCGGCGTGTCGATGACGCGCACGCCGCCGGGTAGCTCGTAGAGCGCCGACGCTGTCGTGGTGTGGCGGCCGCGGCCGTCGCCGGCGCGCACGTCGCCGGTCCGAGCGGCGGCCTCGCCGCGGAGGGCATTGAGCAGCGACGACTTGCCGACGCCGCTTTGGCCTACGAAGACGCAGGTGCTCTCGCGGAGCACTTCGCGCAGCGCTTCGACGCCGCTCGCGGTCGTCGCGCTGCAGGGCAGCACCGCCATGCCGAGCGCCCGATAGGGCTGCACCTGCGCCATCGCCTCCTGCAGCTCGTCGCCCGACATGAGATCGATCTTGTTCACGGCGAGTACCGGCCGCGCGCCCGACCGGTCGACGGCCACCAGGTAGCGGTCGATGAGGCGTGGGTGCAACGGCGGGTCCTTGGCGGCGACGACCACCACGACTACGTCGATGTTGGCGGCGATGGCGCGCACGCGCGACCTGTCGTGCGGGTCTGCCCGCGTGAGCACTGTGCGCCGCGGGAGTACCGTCGTGACGCGCAGGAGGTCTTCGCCGTGCGCCTGGAGGAGCACGGCGTCGCCGACCGCGAGCAGCGTCTGCTGTCGCCGCGCGATGTCCGCCGGCAGGACCGCGTCACGGACCTCGCCGCCGGTCTGCACGCGGCATGTCCCGGCGGCAAGGCCGATCACGGTGCCGCGGAGGCCCGGATCGGCCCCGGCAGCCGCTTCCGCTTCCACCGCGGCCGCACCAGCCGCCTCCGCCGCGCCCGCATCTGTCGTGGCTTCTGCTTCGCCCTTGGGCGTCGCCGGCGCCGCCCCGTCGTCGAGCAGCCCGAGGAGGACGTCCTCGAGCGCCGGCGCCGGCGCGCCGGCGCCGGCCGACCTCCAGGTGGCTCGGCGCAGCTTGGCCGCTTTCCTGGTCAGTCTGTTGCGTTCGCCTGGGTGCAGCTCGGCGAGCAGCTCTCTCAATCGTCTAGCTTGCTTCTTGTCCATGGTGGGATTGCCCTTCCGTCTCTGCCGTCACGGCCGGGCGCGGAGCGGCGCCTCGATGCCGCACATCGCGCCCCGGTCACCCAGGAGAGAGGCCAAACGAGAACGGCCGCCTCGCCGGCGGCCGCAAGCAGACACGCTCAGAGTGAGCGGTCGGTTACGACGCGGCCCTCGCGAAGGGTGACGCGCTGATTCCGTTGACGGCCTTGGCAGTCATCACGCCACCTCCTCTTGAGAGTCGATCGTTGACAGAGACCTAGTCGAGTGTAGCCCCGGACCGGATCTTCCACAAGGAAGGCCCGGCACCGGCCGCGTACGACCCTAGCCGTTTTGCCTGCGTGCCGCGCGGATAAGTTCGCTGCGACACCACCGCCGGCGCCGGCCGCGCGGGCGCACGAAAGGGGAGCCATGTTCAAGGGATTCCGCGAGTTCATCATGCGTGGCAACGTCGTCGATCTGGCGGTGGCCGTGGTCATCGGCGCTGCGTTCGGGGCGGTGGTCAAGGCGTTCGTGGACAACATCATGACGCCGATCATCGCCGCCATCTTCGGCAAGCCGGACTTCTCCAACCTGGTGTTCACGATCAACAACAGCCAGTTCAAGTACGGGCTGTTCATCAACGCGGTGATCTCGTTCCTGCTGATCGCGGCGGCCATCTACTACGTGGTGGTCGTGCCGATGAACAAGCTCGCCGAGCGCCGCCAGCGTGGCCAGGACCCCACGACCAAGGAGTGCCCTGAATGCCTGAGCGAGATCCCGCACGCGGCGCACAAGTGCGCCTTCTGCGGATCGCCGCAGAACGACGTGGCGCCCGGCCTGAGGCGGGAAAGCATCCGTGGACGGTACCGCGGGCGCGGGCCGCGGGGACGCCGAGACCGTGGACGGGAGGCGCTATGAGCACGGCGCAGAGCGGGCATGAGGCCGCCGGCGCGGCCGGCGCGAACGTAGCCGCGCGGCGCCCCCCGACGACGGCGGAATCTCTCTTCGACCTGTCGCGGGGGCGGCAGGCGACGCTCTCGATCGCCCAGCCCGGCCTTGCGGCGGTGCTGGCCGCCGGCGGCATGCCCGGCGCGCGCGTCGTGGCTATCGGCCTCGTGGCTGCATGGGCCGGCTTCTTCGCCGTCTTCTCTCTCAACGACGTGCTCGACCGGCGCGTGGACGCGGCCGCGCTGCGCGCCGGCAAGGCCGAGGTGAAAGGCTACGACCTCGACGCCGCGTTTCTGCGTCACCCGCTCGCGCAGGGCGCAGTCACTCTGCGTCTCTCGCTGCTCTGGGTCGCAGGCCTCGCGCTGGTGGCCGCCGTCGGCGCCTGGCTCCTCGGCCCGCTGTGCCTCGCCCTGTTCGGCGCGGCGGTCGCGCTCGAAGTGCTCTACTGCGGGCTGCGCTCGGTCACGTGGGTCAAGACCGTGATCTCCGGCGTGATGGTCGGCTGCGGCGGCCTGGCCGGCTGGGCCGCGGTCGCCCCGCTTGCGCTGGGGCGTCCTGCCGGTGTTCGTCTTCCTCGCGCTCTGGGAGATCGGGTGCCGCAACCTCGCCAACGACCTCGCCGACCTCGGGCCGGACCGCGCCGTCGGCATCCGCACGGTGGCCACGACCTTCGGTCCGGCGGTCGCCGCGCGCGCCAACCTCGTCGTCGCGGCGGCCGTGCTCGCGACGGTGCCGTTCCTCGGCCTCGGTGGCCCGGGCGCTGGCCGTGGCGCTGGCCGAGCGGCGCGCTGCTGGTCGCCTGGCCGGCGGTGCGCCTGTACCGGGAGCCGACGAGCGCCCGCGCCGGCTGGTACTTCAACCTCGCCAGCCTGTACCCGGCCGCGGTGCTGCTCGCCGCCGTCGGCGCGTGGGCGGCCGGGCGCCTGTGAGCGCCGGCCGCGCGGCGGGCGGCCGAGGTGGCCGCGCTCTTCGACCGCAACGCGGCCGCCTACGACCGCGTGAACACGGTGATCTGCTTCGGGCTCGACCGGTGCTGGCGCCGCTGGGCCGCCGGGAAGGCGCTGACTGCGGCGGCGCGCGCAGTGGCGTCGGAGCGCGCGGCAGCCGGATGCGCGCGCGACTCATCTCCTCTCGGCGATGCTGTGCGCCCGCGGGTGCTCGACGCCTGCGGCGGCTCCGGCCTCGTCGCGCTCGAGCTCGCCCGGCGCGGGCGCGCGCGTGACGGTCGCCGACGCCAGCGCCGGCATGCTGGCCCTGGCGCGCGACCGGGCGCGACCGCGGGGGCTTTCGACTGGAATTCGTGCGGGCCGACCTCTCGGCAGGTGCCGGCGGCGGCGGGGGAGGGGCCGGGAGGCGGGGAGGCTCCGGCGACCGCTCTGCCGGGCGCGCCGTTCGACGCCGTCACGCTCGCCTTCGGCCTGCGCTACGTCGACGATCCCGCCGGGCTGCTGCGCGGCCTCGCGGCCGCGCTCGTCCCCGGCGGTCGCTCGTGGTGCTCGAGGCGGTCGTGCCGCGCGGCGGGCCTGCCGGCGCGCCTCGCCGGCCGCTACTTCTTCGACGTCGCGCCGCGCGTCGGCGCGCTGCTGGCCGGGAGCGGCGAGCTCTACGACGAGCTCACGGCCACCGTCCGCGCGCTCGGCTCGGCCGGCGACCTGCTGCGCGTGGTCGAGGCCGCCGGCCTGAGCGCCGCGTGAGCGGCGCCTCTTCGCCGGCGGCGTCGTCGCGGGCGTCGTCGCCGGCCGCGCTTCTGGTATGTTCTCCTCTCCAGCGCGCACCTGAGCCCGGAGGGTCC
Source organism: uncultured Thermoleophilia bacterium (assembly GCA_963829205.1). Lineage (GTDB taxonomy): Bacteria > Actinomycetota > Thermoleophilia > UBA2241 > UBA2241 > CAIXSE01. The sequence goes on along the minus strand of CAWHHT010000012.1, from coordinate 301,811 downwards.
ACGACGCTATGTCTCTGCTCCGCCTCGACATCGACGACCGGCAGGCCGTGATGCACAGCGGCGGCGCCGTGTGCGCGACCACGCAGGAGCTCGTCGAGAGCGACTCGTTCGCGCGCGTCCTTGACCTGTACGTCGACCGGCTCGAGGCCCACAACCCGGACGCCCTGACCGAGCTGGGTCTGCCCGACCGGGCGCGCCTGCTCGACCTCCTGCGCCTGCTCGCCAACAACCCGCTGGAGCGCGTCTCGCTCGCGACCGGCGCGCCCGGCGACCTGCTCGCCCGGCGCGAGCGCCTGCACGAGTTCGTCGAGGGCCTCTACGACTTCTGGCGCCGCTGGGACCGCTTCCTCGTCGTGCGCGCCGAGGCGGCGGCCGAACCCGGCGACAAACGGCCGCTGCGCGCCTTCAGCCAGACGGTGGAGTCGCTCGGCCGCCTCGTGCGCGACCTGTACCGCGACGTCGCCGAGAACGCCACGGGAGGCCGGCCGCGCGTCTACCGCCAGGTCGCGGCCGGCGCCGAGGTCGGGCGTCTACGCGGTGCCGCAGAAGTGGCCGGCGCCGCCTCGCTACCGCGAGCTCCTCGCCGGCATCCCGTTCGTGCGCAACCTGCTCATGTACCCGCCGCTGCTGCTCGACCCGCCGACCAACACGCGCACGCGGCCAGTTCGCCGAGGTCGCCGCAGAACCCGCTCGACGGCCTCACGCTCGAGCGGGAGCAGTGGCTCTGCTACCCGGCGCTTGTCGGCCGCCTCACCGTGTTCGTCTACTTCCACCAGCGCTTCGCCGGCCTCGGCCTCTCGCTCGCCAACCTCTTCGAGCTCGCCTCGGACGAGGAGATCGCCGCCGGGCCGGACGCCGTGTACCTCTACGGCGTGCCGCCGGCGGCCCTCGCCCGCTTCGGCGAGCTGCCCGCGGTCTTCCATCACGACGCCGCCGGCCGCCTCTTCGTCGCGGCCGTCCCGCTCGAGGACCGCTTCGGCTACTTCGGCTACCTCAAGAAGATGGTGCTCACGCTGCACAACGTCGCCGCCATGGATCGCGGCGTGATGCCCTTCCACGGCGCCTACACGCGCCTCGTGCTCGAGGACGGCACCGCCGCCGGCGTCCTCCTCATCGGCGACACCGCCACCGGCAAGTCGGAGACGCTGGAGGCGCTGCGCGTCGTCGGGCGACGAGCGCATCCGCGAGGTGCGCGTGATCGCCGACGACATGGGGTCCATCGAGATCGGCGCCGACGGCCGCCTGCTGGGCTACGGCACCGAGATCGGCGCCTTCGTGCGGCTCGACGACCTGCAGCAGGGATACGCCTTCGGGCAGATGGACCGGGCCATCATCATGAGCCCCAAGCGCGTGAACGCGCGCGTGGTGCTGCCCGGTGACGTCGCTCGAGGACGTGCTGCACGGCTACCCGGTCGACTTCCTTCTGTACGCCAACAACCACGAGCCCGTGGACGAGGGACATCCGGTCCTGCAGCGGCTGCCCGACGAGGAGGCGGCGCTCGCCGTCTTTCAGGAAGGCGCCGCCATGAGCAAGGGCACGACCACGGCGACCGGCCTCACGCACAGCTACTTCGCCAACCCGTTCGGCCCGGCGCAGCGTCCGGCGCAGCACGACGCGCTGGCGCGCCGGACGTTCGCGGCCGCGTACGCGGCCGGCGTGTACGTCGGGCAGCTGCGCACGCAGCTCGGGCTGCCCGGCGCCGAGAGCGCCGGCCCCCGCGCGGCCGCCGAGGCGCTGCTCGAACGCATCGCCGGCGGCGCGACGCCGACCGCCTGACCAGAAAGGAGCACCACGCCAATGTCGGTCCTCTTGGAGTCCAACGAAACGGCCTGGCCGCTGCTCAGCCGCGGCAAGGTGCGCGACATCTATGACTTCGGCCCGAGCGAGCTGCTCATCGTCACCACCGACCGGCTCTCGGCCTTCGACGTCATCCTGCCGACCGGGATCCCCGACAAGGGCGTCGTGCTCACGCAGATCAGCAACTTCTGGTTCGGCAAGCTGAGCGACATCATCCCCAACCACCTCGTCGACCCCGAGCCGTTCGCCGCCGACGGCGAGCACGCCCACCTCGCGGGCCGCTCCGTGGTGGTGCGCAAGGCGCAGCCGCTGCCGGTCGAGGCGATCGTGCGCGGCTACCTCACCGGCTCGGGCCTCAAGGACTACCAGCGGACGCGCTCGGTCAGCGGCATCCCGCTGCCGCCCGGCCTCGTGGAGTCCAGCCGCCTCGACCACCCGCTCTTCACGCCTTCGACCAAGGCGGCGGTCGGCGACCACGACGAGAACATCAGCCTCGACCAGCTCAACGACCTCGTGAACCCTGAGATCGCCGAGCACGTGCACAACGTGGCGCTCGAGCTTGTACGAGGCCGGCGCTGCGTACGCGCTCGAGCGCGGCATCATCATCGCCGACACGAAGTTCGAGTTCGGCATCCTGGACGGCAAGGTCATCCTCATCGACGAGGCGCTCACGCCGGACTCCTCGCGCTTCTGGCCGGCCGACGGCTACGAGCCCGGCCGCGCGCAGCCGAGCTACGACAAGCAGTTCGTGCGCGACTATCTCGAGACGCTCGACTGGGACAAGACCGCGCCCGGCCCGGAGCTTCCGCCGGACGTGGTCGCGAAGACCGCCGAGAAGTACACGGACGCGTGGCGCCGGCTGACGCGGGGATGAGCACGGCGACCGACGCCTGGACGAGTACGCCGGCGGCGCGCGCATGAGCTCCCTGCCGCCGGAGGCGGCCTACTGGGACGAGCGCTACGCGGTGGACGGCCGCCTGTGGGGCGACGGCCCCAGCGAGCTCGCTCGCCTGGCCGTCGCCCGCCTGCGGCCACACGCCTCGCCGGAGCTCGCCGTGCTCGACGTGGGCTGCGGCTACGGCCGCGACACGCGCTACGTCGCGGCCGAGCTGCACTGCCGCGCGCTCGGCATCGACCCGTCGCCGCGTGCCGTGGCGACGGCGCAGAAGTCGCGCTCGGCGGGCCTCGATGTGGAATTCGAGGTCGGCGACGCGGCGTCGCTCGGCAGCGCAGCCCGGGCAGGCCGGCTCGTGGGACGTCGTCTACGCCTGCAACGTCTACCACCTCATGGGGCCGGACGCCCGCCGGGCCTTCGCGGCGGCTCTCGCCGCCCTGGCCCGGCCCGGCGGGCTCCTCTTCCTCAGCACGCTCTCGCCGCGCGACCCCCAGCACTACGCCGTCGGGGAGCCGGTACCCGGCGAGGAGCGCAGCTGGGTCGAGCACGTCTACCTGCACTTCTGCACGGCCGAGGAGCTGGCGGCCGACTTCGGCGCGTTCGAGGTGCTCGATCTCGAGGAGCGCTCCTATCGAGGAGCACAACGCCAACGGCGTCGTGCACCGGCACGCGAGCTGGTTCCTCGAGGGGCGCCGCCCGGGCTGACCGAGCGGGCGTGCGCCTCCGGGCTTTTCGCGCGGCCGGCCTACTTGACGATCTTGTAGACGCTGCCGCCGGGCGTGGTGACGTACAGCTCGCCGGAAGCGTCCTGGCCGAACGACGTGATCGCCGGAAGCACCCTGTCGGCGCCGGAGAGAGCCTTCGGCCCGCCGGCGCCGCGCTTGAACGCCCAGATGTGACCGGTGCCGTAGTCGCCGAAGACGTACCAGCCGCGCAGCGCCGGGATCGCCGAGCCGCGGTACACGTAGCCGCCCACGACGGCGTTGCCCACTGCGTGGCTGTACTGGGCGACGGGCCAGACGAGCTTGCTCCGGTCCAGCGTCGCGGCGACCGCCGGCTTGTAACGTGCGAGCCTTCAAAGGCGCTCCAGCCGAGGTTGGCCCCGGCCGGGAGGCCCGGCCTGAGGTAGTCGACCTCTTCCCACTTGTCCTGGCCGACGTCGCCGATCCACAGGGCGCCGGTGGCGCGGTCGAACGAGAAGCGCCAGGGATTGCGCAGGCCCTTGGCGTAGACGGCCACCTTCGGCGTCGAGCCGAGGGTGATGCGGAGGATCTTGCCGAGCCGCGAGTGGATGTTCTGGGCGACGTTGTGCGGGATCGCCGCTCGCTGCCGCCGTCGCCCATGCCCACGTACAGCCTGCCGTCCGGGCCGAACTGGAGCTGCCCGCCGTTGTGGTTGGCGTACGGCTGATGCGACGGCGAGCAGCACCTTGGCGCTCGCCGGGTCCGCGACGTTGCGGTCGGTCGCGGACACCGTGTAGCGCACGACGCGCGTGTCCCCGGCCAGGTTGGTGTAGTCGACGTAGAAGCGCCCGTTGGTCGCGTAGTGCGGGTCGAACGCCATCGAGAGCAGGCCCTGCTCGTTCTGCCCTGAGACCCGCCCCGAGAGATCGAGGAACGGCTTGGAGAGGACCGTGCCGTTCTGTGAGGATGCGGATGCGCCCTGTCTTCTCGACGATGAACAGCCGGCGCGTGTCGCCGGGGGGCGCGGAGACGTACACAGGATAGTCGTACGCGCCGGGGAGCTTCTGCAGCTTGACGGCCGGCGGCGACGCGGCGCACGCGTGGCGGTCGTCGGGCCGCCGTGCTGCTCCGCCGCGTCACGGCGGTCTGATGCAGTCGCGCGGCGATGCGACCCTTGCGGGCGGTGATGCCGGCGGTCGATCGCCGACGAGAGGACCAGAGCTTCATGCCGCGAACACCACGAACAGGGACGGGGCGATACTCATGGCGTGGTTGTTCCGGCGCCGCGGCGCGCGGTAAACCCGCGCCGGACAAGCGGCAGGAAGCGCCGGCGGCTAGCGGTAGCGGGCGCGGAAGGCGGCGGCGCTCGCCGCCTCCGCCGCGCCGACGAGCGCGACGCAGTCGCTCCAGCAGCTCGTCGTGCACGAGCAGATCGTGCCCGTCCACGCTGCCGACGGGCACGATGCCGCGCACGCTGCTCGTGAGCAGCATGCCGTCGTCCGGGCGCAGGTCGGCGACGCGCGCGAACGCCTCGACCACGGGGATGCCGTTGGCGGTCGCGAGCTCCTCGACCTTGGCGCGCAGCACGCCGGGGAGGATGGCGCCCTCGGCCGGCGGCGTCACGAGGCCGCCGCCGCGCACCAGGAACATGTTGGAGGTCGCGCCCTCGAACATGCGGCCCTCGTCGTCGACGAGGATCGCGTCGTCGGCGCCGGCGGCCGTGGCGGCGCGCTGCGCGAGATACGACTGCATCACGGTCATCGCCTTGAGCTGGGCGCGCACGCGGACGCCGCGATAGCTGATCACGCGCAGCGGCCGCGCCGGGAACGCGGCGCTTGTCGGTCTGGATGATGAGGCCGGGCGTGCCGTCCGGCGGCCCGGCCGTGACCAGCACTCTGCAGGCGCCGTCGGGGACATCGCTGGCCTCGCTGAGCCGGCAGATCTGCTCGGCCATCTCCTCGCGCGCCGCCGGGCGCTCGAGGCCGAGCTCCTCGAGGCCGAGGTCGAGCCGCGCGATGTGCTCCTCGAAGAACACCGGCACGCCGCCCACGAGCTTGAGCGTCTCGTAGAGGCCGAGGCCGTGCGTCAGCGCGCGGTCGGTGGCGGGGACGGTCGCCTCGTCGGCGGCCATCAGCACGCCGTTGAGCATGAGCACGGTCATGGGCCGAGTGTATCAGGCGGCAGCCTCGGCGCGCCGACGGCCGCCTCGGCCCGTCGCCGCTCAGCTCGGCCGTTCGGCGATGCCGGCGCTGACGGCGCGCAGCATGCCCTGCGCCTTGTGCAGCGTCTCGTTGAACTCGCGCTCCGGGACGGAGTCGGCGACGATGCCGCCGCCGACCTGCAGGAACAGCCGGTCGCCGACGCGCACCAGGGTGCGGATGACGATGTTGAGGTCGAGGGCGCGTTCCGCGATCCAGCCGAACGACCCGGTGTACGGCCCGCGGCGCACCGTCTCCAGCTCGTCGATGATCTCCATGCAGCGCACCTTCGGGCAGCCGGTGATGGTGCCGCCGGGGAACATCGCCCTGATGAGGTCGACCGCGTCGCGCGAGGGGTGGAGGTGCCCGCGCACGTTGCTCACGATGTGGATCACGTGCGAGTAGTACTCGTTGACCATGAGCTCCGAGACGCGCACGGTGCCGTACTCGCAGACGCGCCCGAGGTCGTTGCGCTCGAGGTCGACCAGCATGATGTGCTCGGCCCGGTCCTTGGGGTCGAGGTTGAGCTCCTCGGCCAGCGCGTCGTCCTCGGGGCTGCGCGAGCCGCGCGGCCGCGTGCCGGCGATCGGCCGCGTCTCGGCCCAGCCGTCGAGGCCGAGCGACACCAGCCGCTCCGGCGACGACGAGATGAGCTCGTAGTCGCCGAAGTGCAGGTACCCGGCGAACGGCGACGGGTTCACGGCGCGCAGCGTGGCGTAGAGGTGCAGGCTCGGCAGCGCGTACATCCCGTCGAGGCGCTGCGAGAGGTTGGCCTGGAAGATGTCGCCCGCGAACACGTACTCGCGGGTGCGGGCGACCACCGCCTCGTACTCGGCGCGCGTGAAGTTGGAGCGGAACACCGGCATGTCGTTGCCGTGCAGCGTCGCGGCTGGCGCCGTGGCGCGCGCGCTGGAGGGCTTCGCCGACGCGCGCGCCGGTCCGCGCGCGATCGCATCCTCCACGCCGGCTCGGCGACGCTGGGGTCCCGCCGAGGCCGACCGCCGGCCGGCGGCGTCTCCGGCGCCCGCGAGCCGGTCGAGCGAGCACCGCCTCGCCGGTCGCCACGTCGAGGCGCAGCAGCCGGCCGGGCAGGAAGACGTCGATGTCCGGCAGGCCGAGGTCGTCGCGCACGGAGTCCGGCAGCCGCTCGAGGTAGCGCACCGCGTCGTAGGCGATCAAGACCGAAGAGCGCGCCGGCCTCGGGGAAGTCGTCGTCCGGGCGCCGCCTCCGCTGGTCCGGCGCGGCTTCAGCGGCGAGCCGCGTCGCCGCGCGCAAGGCCTCGAACGGCGCGCAGCGCGTGAGCGCGCGCGCCCGCTCCGCCAGCGCGCGCGCCTGCTCGTCGCCGGCGCAGCCCGGACCCGGCGTGACGCTGACGACGCCGCGGCGCACGCGCAGGCGGAAGACGGGGTCCCAGGCGAGGTAGTGCCGGCGGGCGAGCTCCGCCGACCCGCCGGCCGAATCCAGCAGCACGACCGGCGCCTGCTCCCTCGAGGCCGAGCTCGCGCAGCAGCGCGACGGGCTCGACGCCGGGCGCGGAGAAGACGGTGGTGCGTGCGTTCATACGCCGGTGTGGGTGGGGACCCGAGGCGCAGCGGCCGGCGGCCGGCTACTCCTCGTAGTCGTAGTCCTCGGCCTGGCTGAGGGTGCGGAACTTGGTGTAGTCCCTCACGAAGCCGAGGCGCACGAGGCCGGTGGGGCCGTTGCGGTGCTTCGCGATCTTGAGCTTGACGACGCCCTTGGAGGCGGGGTCGCTGGGGTCCTCGTAGATGAACATCACCATGTCGGCGTCCTGCTCGATGGCGCCGGACTCGCGCAGGTCGGCGAGCTGCGGCTCGCGGTCGGCGCGCGCCTCGGGCGAGCGGTTGAGCTGCGACACGGCGATGACCGGCACGTCCAGCTCGCGCGCCAGCTGCTTCATCGAGCGCGAGATGTTGCTGACCTCCTGCTGGCGGTTCTCGGCGCGCGAGTCGCCCGACATCAGCTGCAGGTAGTCGACGATGACGAGCGCGAGCGGCTGCTTGGCCTGCAGGCGCCGCGCCTTGGCGCGCAGCTCGAACATGTTGAGGCCGGCGGTGTCGTCGATGAAGATGTCGGCCTTCTCGAGCTCGCCGGCGGCCTGCACGAGCTTGGCGTAGTCGTCGCCGGAGAGCGCGCCGGTGCGCACCTTGTGCGAGCTCACGCGCGCCGACGAGCACATCATGCGCTCGCCCAGCTCCTGGGCGCTCATCTCGAGGCTGAAGATGGCGACCGGCGCCTTGCCCTCCACGGCGACGTTCTGGGCGATGTTGAGCGCCAGCGACGTCTTGCCGACGCCGGGGCGCGCGGCGAGCACGATGAGGTTGGCCTTCTGGAAGCCGCCGGTGAGCTTGTCGATGCCCTCGAACCCGCTGGCGGCGCCGCTCATGCCGCGGTCGCGCTCTCCAGCGATGTCGATGTACTCGAAGTTGCGGATGAGGACGTCCTTGATGTGCTGGAACTCGGCGACGCGGCGCTGCTGCTGGATGGCGAAGACCTTCTGCTCGCAGCGGTCGAGCAGGTCCGGCGTGTCGCCGGGGTGGCGGTAGCCGAGCTCGGCGATCTCGTTGCCGACGCGGATGAGCGCAGCGCAGCACGCTCTGCTCGCGGACGATGCCGGCGTAGTGGACGCGCGTTGGCCGCCGCCGGCACGAACTCCGCCAGGGTGTGGACGAACTCGCGGCCGCCGACCCGCTCGAGCACGGCCTCGCGCTCCAGCTGGGCGCTGATGGTGACGACGTCGACCTCCTCGCCCTTGTCGAACAGCGCGAGGACGGCGCGGTAGATGAGCCGGTGCGAGTCGCGGTAGAAGTCGTCGGCCGAGAGCGTCTCGGCGACGGCGGTGATGGCGTTGGGGTTGACCAGCATGGCGCCGAGGACCGACTGCTCGGCCTCGAGGTCGTGCGGCGGCAGGTGGGCCGCGGGGGTATCGATGCGCTCGACCGCCATGAGAGCTCCGGATGCTGTGCGGGGATGGACTGGAACCCGCAGTCTACTGCGTCGCCTGAGTGCCGACCACTCCGCCATTGTGGGCCCCGGCGGGGACGGCAGGACGCGCGCCGGAGGGCAGGACGGACGCGCCTGGGAGCGTGCGGCGGGCGCGCGGAGGTGCACGAAACGGCGACGGGCGGGGCGGCTGCGCCGCCCCGCCCGTCGCGGGATACCGTCTCTGCCGCGAGACCCTACTCGGGCACGACGATGGTCTTGACCGAGGCCACGAAGCCCTCGGCGAGCTCGACGTCGACCTGGAAGGTGCCGAGCTCCTTGATGGGCTCCTCGAGCAGCACCTTGCGCTTGTCGATCGTGAACCCGCGCGCGTCCTTGATGGCGTCGGCGATGTCGGCCGCCGTCACCGAGCCGAAGAGGCGGTCGCCCTCGCCGGCCTTGGCGCCGATGGTGAGCACGGTCTTGTTGAGCGTCTCGGTGTACTCCTCGGCCTGCACGGCCATGCGCGCCTCGCGCGACTTGCGCTCTTCTTCGCGGCGGCGGAACTCGACGATCTTGCCCGGCGTGGCCGGCTCGGCCAGCTTGCGCGGGATCAGGTAGTTGCGCGCGTAGCCCCTGGCGACGTTGGCCAGGGAGCCCTTGTCGCCGAGGTTCTCGACGTCCTGGAGAAGAATGACCTCCATGGAGCCCTCCTCAGCGGCTGACGTGAGGCAGGAGAGCCATCTCGCGCGCACGCTTGACGGCCACTGCGACCTGGTTCTGGTGGCGCCGGCAGGTGCCGGTGATGCGGCGCGAGCGGATCTTGCCCTTGTCGGACATCATGCGGCGAAGGGTCGTCACGTTCTTGCAGTCGACCTCTTCGATCTTCTCCTTGCAGAAGTAGCAGTAGCGGCGGCGAGACTGGCCGAACCCTCCGGCCTTGGGCTTCTTCTCGCGCCGCGGCTTTGGCTTGGTGCTGGGCATGCGTGTTCTCTCCTCGTGGCGCCCGACGGCGCCGTCTATTTACGCCTTAGAACGGGATGTCGTCGTCGGACTCGTTGAAGTCGCCCTTGGCGGGCTCGGGGCCGGGGCCGGTGAAGCCGGCGCCGCTGCTCTGGCCGGCCGCTCGGCGCCGCTCCAGCCGCCGCGCCTGGGCTGCCGCTGTCGCGGGGGCCGATGAACTGGACGTTGTTGGCCACGACGCTGACGGCCGAGCGCTTCTGGCCGTCCTGCGACTCCCACTCGCGCCAGCGCAGCCGGCCTTCGACGGCGATCTGGCGGCCCTTGGCGAGGTACTGCGCGCAGCGCTCGCCCTGTGCGCCGAAGACGTCGACGTCGAAGTAGTTGGGCTTGTCGCCCCACTCTCCGGAGGTCGGGTCCTTGACGCGGTCGTTGACGGCCACGCGGAGACTGCACACGCTGGTGCCGCCGCCGGTGGCGCGCAGCTCGGGGTCGCGCGTGAGGTTGCCGACGAGCACGACGACGTTGACTGAACCTGCCACGGTGGACTCCCTTCCCAGTAGAAGACCGCTAGGACTTCAGCCGGATGGTCTTGTAGCGGAGCACCTCGTCGGTGATGCCCAAGACGCGTTCGGCCTCGGCGAGGGTCTGGGGAGTGGCCGTGAACGTGATGACGGTGTAGACGCCTTCTTCTTCCTTCTTGATCTCGTAGGTCATCTTCTTCTTGCCCCACTCGTCGATGGCGGCGATGTTGCCCTTGCCCTTCTCGACGGTGGCACGAAGACGCTCCACGATCTCCTTCTGGCGCTCCTCATCAGCGTTTGGGTTCACGATGAGCATGAGCTCGTACTTGTTGATCGCGATCACCTCCTGTGGTCTGTGCGGCCCCAGCCTCGGATGCTGGAGCAGGGGTGACACGCTGCCGTGTGGCAACGTGAACGGGCACTCTACCAGTCTCCGGCGGACGCATGCAAACGCTACGCCGAGGTGCGGACGGACGCGAGGGTGACGGCCGGCCGGCGCCGGCTCACGAATCGGCCGGAGCGCCGCGCTCTCAGCCGGCGACGCGGCGCGTCCAGGCGACCAGCGCTTCGAGCTGCGCGCGGATCGCGTCGCGCGTGCGCTCGTCCACGAGTCGCCCTTCGTCGTCGAACTTGTCGGCGGCGAACGGGATCATGACTTCCGGACGCGCGAGCGGCAGCGCTTCCACGAAGACCATGCTCTGCCGCAGGTGATACTGCATGCGGGCGGTGCCGATCATGCCCGTCGAGGCGCCCATGATCGCGACGGGCTTGTCCTTGAACGGCTGGTCCGGCGGCCGGGAGGCCCAGTCGATGGCGTTCTTGAGCACGCCGGGGACGGAGAAGTTGTACTCCGGCGTGATGAAGAGGACGGCGTCGGCGGCGGCGATCTGCTCGCGCAGCCGCCGCACCGGCTCGGGATAGCCTTGTTCGAGGCGCACGTCGTCGTCGTAGGGCGGGACGTCGCGGATCGGCGCCTCGGAGACGCTCACGCCCTCGGGCAGGGACTCGAGCACGGCGCGGAAGACCATGCGGTTGTAAGAGCCGCGCCGCAGACTGCCGATGATGGCGAGGAGTCTCACAGCCGGGCAGTCTACCCCGGGCGGCGCCGAAGCACGCGCTGGGGCAGGCCTCTCAGGCCTCCGCCAGCAGCTCGCTGGCGACCGGCACGCCGGTGTCGACCTCGCGCAGTACGAGCTCGCCCTCGGACATGCCCTCGACGCTCCAGATGGCTGCCAGCCGCGGCCGGCCCTTCTCGTCGGAGTGCATGTGCGCGAGAGCGGGCGCCACGCGCGCGATCGCTTCGCGCGCGTACTGCTCGTCGCCGCCGAACGCCGCCCCGATGGCGTCGATGGCCTTGTTGACCGTATCGGCGCGCAGGGTCGCGAGTCCGCCGATGCGCGGGTCCTCCGCGAGCATGCCGAAGAACTCGCGCACCTCCGCATTGTGGATCTCGCCGACCACGAGGCGCCCGGGGCTCATGCGGCGCGCCTTGGCGAACAGCGCCGCGATGTCCGTCTGGTCGTCGACGCCCAGGCGCACGCAGAACGACCGCTCCTTGAGGGCCGGCAGGTCGGGGCCGCGCTCGATCGCCACGAAGCGCTCGTCGACGGGGATGAGCTCGAAGAGCGAGTTGAGCAGGGTCGACTTGCCGGTCGCTCGGTCGCCGAAGATGACCAGGGTGCGCCGCTCGCTCAGAAAGCCGGCCAGCTTCGCCGCCTGACCGCCGGAGAGAGTGCCGCCCTCGAGCAGGCCGCGGAACGTGGTGGAGATGACGCCGGGGGAGCCGACTTCGCCGGCGTACATCACGGACGTCTGCGAGAACAGCGTGGCGCGACGCGCGACGAAGTGCTCGAGGTACGCCGTCACCTGCGCCTTGAGCAGGCTGCGCAGGATCTCGAGGTGCTCGCGCGTCGCCTCGCCGATGCGCGCGCGCTCGAGCTTGCTGACGGCGTCGTCGATCTCCTTGATCAGCGCGACCTGCACGGCGCGCAGCGCGGCGTCGCGGCCGACGGCCGCGACGTTCTCCGATGCCTCGGCCGCGACGTCCTCGGGTGCCTCGGCCGCGGCGCCTCCCGGTACGCCGGCCGCCGCCACTGTGTCGTTCCGCTCCTGGTCGTCTTCGTCGAGCATGTCCGCCTCTCCGCCGCGCGCCGCGCGCGGTCCGGCTCTGAGTATCGGCAGCTTCGGGAGCCGGGATGAGTGGTACAGTCCGGGCATGACCACCGCCAGCGACGTGATCACCGTTAAGCTCTTCGCCGGCCTCGAGACGCGCACGCGGGAACGGCGCGCGGCCTACGCGTTCGCGCCCGTCGAAGCAGCCACCGTGGACGACGTGACCTCGCGTCTCGGGCTGGAACCCGGCGCCACCGGCATCGTGCTCGTCAACGGTCTGCACGCGCGCCCCGGCCAGGCCCTTGCGGCCGGCGACGAGGTCTCGCTGTTCCCTCCTCTCGGAGGCGGATGACGGACGCGGCCGGCCCCTCCGCCGCGAACGAGCCGGAGGTCTCCGCAGGCGAGCCGGTGGCGGCCCTCCTCCCGCGCGTCTCGCGGCACCGCTTCGCCAAGGCCATCGTCGGGCTCATGGCCGCTGCCTCGCTCGTGTGCATCGCCCTCGTGGCGGCGCGCATGGTCTACTCGCACACGATCCACTACTGGTTCCTGATCTGGAACCTCGCGCTTGCCTGGGTGCCGTTCGTCTTCGCGGGGCTGGCCTACTCGCTGTCGACCTCGAGGCGCGCCGTCGTCTGGGTCCTCATCGCCGTCGCCGCGCTGGTCTGGCTGCTGTTCTTCCCCAACGCCCCGTACATCCTCACCGACTTCCTGCACCTGGGGAGCATGGGCGACATCGTGCCCGGGTGGTACGACGTGCTGATGCTGTACTGGTTCGCGTGGACCGGACTGATGCTCGGCATCGTGTCCCTCTACCTGATGCAGGACATCGTCGCCCGAGGGCTGGGGACGGCCGCCAGCTGGGTCTTCGTGGTCCTGGCGGCCGCCCTCGGCAGCGTCGGCATCTACCTGGGGAGGTTCGTGCGCCTCAACAGCTGGGACGTCGTGCGCCGGCCCGGCTCGCTCGCCGGCGACCTCTATCATCGGCTGACCAGTGCGACGACGCAGCCGCGCCTCCTCGGCTTCACCGTGCTGTTCGCGCTGCTGTTCCTGTTCATCTACGTAGCCGTCTACATCTTCGCGAAGCTCACGCGGCCGCGGCCGGGCGAATGAGCCGGCGGCGCACGCCGTGAGCCCGGCTTGCCGCCGCCCGCGGCAGTGCTTACACTCGCGCACATGACCGCAGGCAACATCCCACGTCTCATCGAGACCCTCAAGGCGCAGTCCGGCGACGAGAAGATGCTGGCCTGCACCGACGCCTTCAAGATCGCCCGCGACCTCGACGTCCCACTCGCCGAGGTAGGCAGCACCTGCAACGAGCTCGGCATCAAGATCATGCAGTGCCAGCTCGGCTGCTTCTGACCCGGGCCTGAGGCGACCTTCCCCCGCTCCGTCCGGCGCCGTGCCGGGCGGTCTTCGTGCGCCAGCGCCGCGCTCCCGCCGGCGTGCCCATGGAAATCACTCTCGCTGCAGTGTTAATCCCTCTGTCGCCGGGGGAATGAGTCTCTCGAGAGCTATCACGGGCGCGCGGAGGGACAGCCCGTTCCTGCCCGCGTCCTTCCTGGTCTCCGGCGCCGGGCGCCGGTCACGCGAGAGGTGAGCACAATGGCGGCAGTAGCGAACCCGACGAGGGTCCTGGACTACCAGATGTACATCGGCGGCGAGTGGGTCGACGCCGAGAACGGGGCGGTCAGCGAGATCGTCGACCCGTCGACCGAAGACGGTGATCGCGCGAGTACCCAAGGCGACCGATCGCCGACGCCGAGCGCGCCGTGCGCGCCGCGCGCAAGGCGTTCGACGAGGGTCCGTGGCCGCGGATGACCGCGGTCGAGCGCGCCACGTCGCTGCGCGCGCGGCCGACAAGATCCGCGAGCGCGCCGAGGAGCTGGCCCGCCTCGAGAGCCTGCAGATGGGCAAGCTCTACTCCGAGGCGATCGTCGACATGGGCGACACCGCCCACACGTTCGACTACTACGCCGGCCTGGTCCAGGACAGCGGCGGCGAGACGCTCGAACGTGCCGGGCGAGACGATGAGCATGGTCGTGCGCGAGCCCGTGGGCGTCACCGTCGGCATCACGCCGTGGAACTACCCGATGCTGATGGCGGCCTGGAAGGCGGCCCCGTCGCTGGCGGCCGGCAACGTGATGATCCTCAAGCCGGCCACGGTGAGCCCGCTCACCAATCTCGAGCTGGCCAAGATCTTCGAGGAGGTCGGCCTCCCTGAGGGCGTCTTCCAGGTCATCACCGGCTCCGGCGGCGAGATCGGCGACTACCTCGCCGGCCACACCGACGTCGACATGGTCGCCTTCACCGGCTCGCGTCGAGGTCGGCAAGCACATCATGCGCAAGGGCGCCGACAACGTGAAGAAGGTCGGCCTCGAGCTGGGCGGCAAGAGCCCGAACGTCGTGTTCGCCGACGCCGACTTCGAGGCCGCCATCGACGGCGCCCTGATCGGCATCTTCGCCGGCACCGGCGAGGTCTGCTCCGCCGGCTCGCGCCTCATCGTCGAGCGCTCCATCTACGACCGCTTCGTCGGCGAGCTCGTCAGCCGGGCCATGGCGATCAAGGTGGGCCCGGCCCTCGACGACGACAGCGAGATGGGCCCGCTGGTGAGCCAGCAGCAGCTCGACACCGTCGAGAAGTACGTGCAGATCGGCCGCGACGAAGGCGCCAAGCTCGCCACCGGCGGGCACCGCCTCGAGGGTCGCGGCTTCTACTACGAGCCCACGATCTTCGTCGACGTCGACAACAAGATGCGCATCGCCCAGGAGGAGATCTTCGGGCCGGTGCTCGTGGTCATCCCGTTCGACGACGAGAAGCAGGCCGTCGAGATCGCCAACGACACCATCTACGGCCTGGCCGGCGCGGTGTGGACCAAGGACGTCACCAAGGCGATGCGCGTGGTCAAGGCGCTGCGCGCCGGCATCACCTGGGTCAACACCTATCACCCGACCTACAGCGAGGCTCCGTGGGGCGGCTACAAGCAGAGCGGCATCGGCCGCGAGCTGGGCACCTACGGCCTCGACGAGTACACGGAGATCAAGCAGATCAACATCGACCTCACCGACGCGCCGATGGGCGTGTACCAGCGCGGCAAGGAGAAGAACGTCGCCGGGTCGCGCCGGGTCGTGCCGCTGAGCGACCGTCGGCCGTTCCGCGAGGGCGAGAACAAGAACGACGAGGCCTGGGTGCAGTTCTGCGAGAACTGCAAGCCGGGACTGTGAGGGAGAGGCGCCGGGCGGCGGCGGTCGCAGGGCCGCCGCCCGGCGCCTTCATCGCCGGCTCCCGTTCGGGGCCGCTGGCGAACGGGTAGGGAGCGCCAAGATGCAGCACGGCGCCGGAGAGCGACGCCGGAGTCTATCGGGGAGGTAGCGAAGCATGAGCACGACCGCCGAGCGGATCTCCGGCGTCGAGGTCAGCCCGCTCATCGAGGACGGGCTCGTCATCCGTGCGCCCTTCGGCCACGGCGAGCCCCTCGTACTGCGGCGCCCCGTGGGACGGCGCCGAGCTGGCGCGCATCCCCACCGCGACGCTCGAGCGACATGGACGTCGTGCTCGACCGGGCGCGCGCCGCCGCCGAAGGCTACCGCTGGTTCCCGGCCTGGAAGCGCGCCGCCATCCTCGAGCGCGCCTCGCACCTCATCGAGGAGAACGCCGAGCAGATCGCGCGCATCATCGCCGCCGAGGGCGGCAAGCCGCTCAAGGACGCGCGCGTCGAGGCCAAGCGCGGCGCGTCCACGTTCCGCTGGGCGAGCGAGGAGGCCAAGCGCACCGCCGGCGAGCTCGTGGAGATGGACGCCGACCCGAGTGGCGAGCACCACTTCGGCTGGACGATCCGCGAGCCGCGCGGCGTCATCGCCGCGATCTCGCCGTTCAACTTCCCGCTCAACCTGGTCGCCCACAAGGTGGCGCCGGCGCTGGCCGGCGGCAACGCCGTCGTGCTCAAGCCGGCCTCCAACACGCCCCTCACCGCCATGCGGCTCGGGGAGCTCCTCGAGCGAGGCCGGCCTCCCCGACGGCGTCCTGCAGGTCGTCGTGGGCTCGGGCAGCACCATCGGCAACAAGATGGTGACCGACGAGCGCACCAACATGGTGAGCTTCACCGGCAGCCCGCCGGTGGGGCGCCAGATCGCCAAGGACGCGGGCATGAAGATGGTGACGCTGGAGCTGGGCAACAACTCGGCCACCATCGTCGAGGACGACGCCAACCTCGAGCTCGCCGTCCAGCGCGTGCTCGCCGGCGGGTTCGCCAACTCCGGGCAGATCTGCATCTCGGTGCAGCGCGTCATCGTGCACGAGGCCGTGTACGACGAGTTCCTCGCACGGCTCGTCCCGCTGGTGAAGGCGCTCAAGGTCGGCGACCCGCTCGACGAGACGACCGACGTAGCCACGCTCATCAGCGCGGCCGAGGTCGAGCGCGTCAAGGCGTGGGTCCAGGAGGCGCTCGACCAGGGCGCCACGCTCGCCGCGGGCGGCGTGCGCGAGGACGGCCGTCTGCTGCCGACCGTGCTCACCGACGTGACGCGCGAGATGAAGGTCTGCGCCAGCGAGGTGTTCGGCCCGGTCATCAGCATCATCAAGGCGCGCGACCTCTGCGAGGCCATCGACATCAGCAACGACAGCACCATGGGACTGCAGGCCGGGCGTGTTCACCAACGACCTCAACAAGGCCCTGTACGCCGCCAAGCGCCTCGAGGTCGGCGGCGTGATGATCAACGAGGTCCCGACCTTCCGCGTCGACCACATGCCATATGGCGGCATCAAGGGTTCCGGCATCGGCCGGGAAGGATTGAAGTACGCGATCAGGGAAATGACAGAGTTGAAGATGGTCGCGATCCGTGAGATGGATTGGCAGACCGGCGGGACGCCGACCGACGCCTGCCTGC
Source organism: uncultured Thermoleophilia bacterium (assembly GCA_963829205.1). Taxonomy (GTDB): domain Bacteria; phylum Actinomycetota; class Thermoleophilia; order UBA2241; family UBA2241; genus CAIXSE01. Next base: position 284,816 of record CAWHHT010000012.1, on the reverse strand, counting down.
GCGAGCCGCTGGGGCCGTGAGGCATGCGGGCTCTGAGCCCGCAGCCCGGCAGGGCCCACGGGGCTCGGACGGGCAGGCGGCCGGGAGCGGTGATGACTAAGACAGCTCACCGCACGACGGCCGGGAGCCACGAGGAAAGGAGGCACGCGACATTGACTGACTTACGAGGTGCGGCGCGCTAGACGCCCGCACGCGGTGCATCTGCGCGCCGCACCACAAGTCTGGGGCGGCGGGTCTTCGGGCCCGCCGCCCCTCTTCTTGCTCTGCGGGCCGCCCTGACTCGGCCCGCCGTGAACGCGCCTGCGCGGTACCATGCTCTCAGGTGAGCATCGTGCCGGCGACGACAGCCTCGGCGCCGGCCGGTGGACAAGCGATGACTGCCCGGAGGTGCGGGTGTGAAGGAGATCCTCGACGGCCTTCTCCTGCGCGCTGAGACCTTGGCCGGCGGCAGCTCGGACCACAGGTGATGGCGGCAGCCCACGAGGCGAGGGCCCCCGGGCGCGCTGGCGTGGAGGTCGGCGTGCTGATCGCGGGCGGCGACAGCGAGAGGGCGGGCGTGGACAAACGCTTCCTCGTGCTCGAGGGTCGCACGCTCCTGCTGCGCAATCTTGCGTTCCTGCGCGCCCACTTCGCTGAAGTCGCGGTGGTCATCGGGAGGGCGCAAGAGCTCGATCTCGGAGACGGTGACGGCGTCGCCGTGCTCGAGGACGCATGGCCGGGCTCCTCGCCGCTCGTCGGCATCGCCACCGCGCTCGAGCACTTCCGGCGCCCGCTGTTCGCGCTGGCGGCCGACATAGCCTTCCCCGACCATGACGCGGCGCTGGCCGTCCTCGATGCGTTCCCCGGGCACGATGTCTCGCTGCCCGCCATGGGCCGGGACCACAGGCAGCCGCTCTTCGCGGCGTATGGCCCGGCCTGCCTGGCGCCCATGCTCGACCTCATTCGAGCGGGTCACCACCGCATCGTGCGCATCTTCGGGAGCGTCTCCGTGGCGGAAGTACGGTTCTCCGACGACTCCAGCTTCCGGAACATCAACACGATGAACGATTACGAGTCTGCCCGCCGTGAGAGCAGTGCGGACACGGCGACCTCCTTTGCCCGCCCGGCCCTCGTGGTTGTCGTCGGCCGGAGCAAGTCGGGCAGGACGACCCTCATCGACAAGCTAGCGCCTGAGCTCGTGAGGCTCGGCCTGCGCGTCGGCACGGTGAAGCACGACGCGCGGGGCTGGGAGATAGCCTGCCGCGGCAGGGCCGGATCGTCCACGAGTGCCGCTGTCCCCACTCTGCTCGCCGGCGAGCTGCCGCTTGCAGACATCGTGCGCAGCTCACTCGGCGAGGCCGACATCGTCGTGGCGGAGGCCGACGCCGACACTGCCCCGCACCGGGTCGAGCTCTTCCGCGCCGGCGACGGTCACACCCAGCCGCTCTGCGACCCCGGCGAGGCGCTCGCACTGATCACCGACGCGGCACTGGAGCACGAGCATCGCTTCGGGCTCGACGATCTCGCCGAACTGGCGCGGTTTCTCGCCGTCCGCCTGGACTCACTCAGAGACTACTGAGGTTTCCGTCGCCGGGCGCGCGCGAGTACACTCACACCTACAGGACGCGTGGAAGCGATCACCGAGGAGACGCGCAGTGGAGTTGACCATCGACGGGCGGCGCATCGTCGCCGAGCCCGGGACCACCATCCTGAAGGCCGCCAGAGCCGTTGGCATCGCGGTTCCCACGCTCTGTCAGGACGACCGTCTCGATCCGATCTCCGCCTGCCGGCTCTGCGTCGTCACGGTCGAAGGCCGCAAGGATCCCGTGACCGCCTGCGACACCGCCGTCGCCGACGGCATGGTCGTCCTCACGCAGACCCCCGAGTTGCGCGCCATCCGTCAGCTCAATCTCGAGCTCATCCTCAGCGACCACACGTCGTTCTGCACTCCCCCTTGCCGCGACGCCTGCCCGACGCACATCAAGATCCCGGCTTTCCTCGAGCGGATCGCGGCCCGCGACTACGAGGGTGGCATGCGTGTGCTGCGCGAGGACCTGCCCTTCCCGGGCATCCTCGGGCGCGTGTGCCCGCGTCCCTGCGAAGGTCCGTGCCGCCGCGCCCTCATCGAGGAGCCGATCACCATCTGCCAACTGCACCGCTTCATGGCCGACCAGACGCGGCCGGGCGAGCAGGAGGGCGAGCTGCTGCTGCCGGGCGAGATCAAGCCCGACTCCGGCAAGAAGATCGCGATCGTCGGCGGCGGGCCTGCCGGCCTCGCCGCAGCCTTCTACGCACGGCTCGAGGGTCATGCGGTCAAGATCTTCGAGGCGCAGCCCAAGACCGGAGGCATGCTGCGCTACGGCATCCCCAGCTACCGCCTCCCGCGCGACATCCTCGAGGCGGAGCTCAACATCCTCTGGCGCATGGGCGTCGAGCTCGAGACGAGCGTGCGCCTCGGGATCGACTTCCAGCTCGACGAGCTGCGTCGCGACTACGACGCCGTCTTTCTCGCCCTCGGCGCCTTCAACGCCAACGCGCTCGGCTGCGAGGGCGAGGACTCGCCCGGCGTCGTCACCGCCGTCGATTTCCTCGGCGACCTCGAACGCGACGGCAAGGTCCCCTGCGGCAAGAAGGTCACTGTCATCGGCGGCGGCTTCACCGCGATGGACGCCTGCCGCACCGCTGTGCGCCTCGGCGCCGAGGAGGTCACGTGCCTTTACCGGCGCTCACGCAACGAGATGCCCGCCCACCACACCGAGGTCGATGAGGCCGAGGAAGAGGGCGTGCGCTTCGTGCTCCAGGTCGCCCCGGTGCGCGTGCTCACCGGCGACGACGGCGCGGTGCGCGGCATCGAGATGATCCGCATGGAGCTCGGCGAGCCCGATGCCTCCGGCCGCCGCCGCCCCGTGCCGCTCGAGGACTCCGAGTTCGTCGTCGAGTGCGACCAGGTGATCAGCGCCATCGGCCAGTACCCGCTGCTTGACGGCGCCGGCGAAGCCGAGGGCCTCGCGCACACCAAGTGGCGCACCCTGGCCGTCGACGACTGGACCTTGCAGATGGCGGATCCTAAAGTCTTCGCTGGCGGGGACGCCGTGCTCGGCGCGCAGACCGTGGTGCAGGCTATCGCCCAGGGCAAGAAGGCTGCCTGGAGCATCGACGCGTATCTGCGCGGCGCCGACATGGCCGAGGCATCGAGAGAACTCCATGATCTGCGGCGCACGCCGTTCGTCGAGGCGCTCACCGCCAAGGCCGGGATCGAGCCCAGTGTGCGCCGTATGGCAGAGGTACCGCCGGTCTTCATCGACATCAACGCCGGCCTCCGCGAGATCGCCCCGCCGGCGCAGATGCCCAGGCTCTGGCCCGAGGACCGCAAGAGCAACTTCGAGCAGATCGAGCTGGGCTTCCCCGAGGACGAGGCAGTCCGGGGCGCCGACCTCTGCCTGCAGTGCAGCTGCGAGGCCAATGGCAAGTGCGACCTGCAGCGTCACGGCATCGACTACGAAGTCTTCGCGAATCGCTTCCAGGGCACCGAAGCGCGAGGCTACGAGGCGCGCGACGAGCAGCCGTTCATCGCCTACGACCCGAACCGCTGTATCCTCTGCGGCCGCTGCGTCTCCGTATGTCGCGAGGTGCAGCAGTGCAACGTGCTGGACTTCGCCGAGCGCGGCTTCGACGCTCTGGTCACCACGTCGTTTGGTCGCCAGATGGTCGAGACGCAGTGCGAGATGTGCGGCAACTGCGTGTCGGCCTGTCCTACGGGAGCGCTGCTCGACGGCAAGAGCAAGGCCATCGCCAGAGCAGGCGCGACGCGTGAAGTCGAGACCGTGTGCCCGTTCTGCGGCTGCGGCTGCGTCGTACAGCTCCAGGTCAGGGACGACCGTGTCGTGCAGATCACATCCCAGGTCGGCAAGGGCGCCGGCGAGGGCAACCTCTGTGTCAAGGGCCGCTACGGATTCCAGTTCATCGGGCATCCGGGTCGGCTCACGGAGCCTCTCGTGCGCCGCGACGGCGAGCTGGTGCCGTCCACCTGGGACGAGGCGCTCGACCTCGTCGCTGAGAGGATGGGCGCGATCAAGGCCGAGCACGGCCCCGACGCCCTCGCCGGGTTCTCCTCAGCGCGCTGTACCAACGAGGACAACTTCGTGTTCCAGAAGTTCGTGCGCGCCGTGCTCGGCACGAACAACGTCGACCACTGTGCGCGGCTCTGCCACGCCAGCACGGTCGCGGGCCTGCGGAAGTCGCTCGGCAGCGGCGCGATGACGAACTCGTTCAAGGACATAGAGGAAGCGGACGCGATCCTCATCATCGGCTCCAACACGAGCGAGGCCCACCCGATCGGGGCCATCCACATCAAGAAGGCGCTGCGCAAGGGGGCAAAGCTGATCGTGGTCGACCCGCGGCGCATCGACATGGCGAGGCGCGCCGACGTCCACCTGCAATTGCTGCCGGGCACCAACGTGGCGGTCGTGAACGGTCTCATGAACATCATCGTCGAGGAAGGGTTCGCCGACGACGCTTTCATCGCCGAACGTGCAGAGGGCTTCGAGGAGCTGCCGGCCGTGCTGAAGGCGTACACGCCCGAACTCGTGGAGCAGATCTCGGGCGTGCCTGCTGACAAGCTTCGCGAGGCGGCCAGGATGTTCGCGACGGCGGAGCGGGGCGCGATCTTCTACTCGATGGGCATCACCCAGCACTCGCACGGTACCGAGCACGTGCTCGCCCTCAGCAACCTCGCGCTCCTGACAGGCAATCTCGGCCGCCCCGGCGTCGGCGTGAACCCACTGCGCGGCCAGAACAACGTGCAGGGTGCCTGCGACATGGGAGCGCTGCCTGACGTGTATTCCGGCTACCAGTCGGTCGGCGACCCGGCTGCCCAGGCGCGCTTCAACGAGGCCTGGGGACTGACGCTGCCCGCCGGGCCGGGTCTTACCGTGACCGAGGCCGTCGCCGCGATGCAGGCGGGCGAGGTCAAAGGGCTCTACGTCATGGGAGAGAACCCGATGCTCTCGGATCCGGACCAGCAGCACGTCGAGGCAGCGCTCCGCAGCCTCGACTTCCTGGTCGTCCAGGACATCTTCCTCACCGAGACGGCGCAGCTGGCCGATGTGGTACTCCCGGCGGCGAGCTTCGCCGAGAAGGACGGCACGTTCACGAACACCGAAAGAAAGGTGCAACGCGTTCGTGCGGCGGTGCCCAGCCCTGGCGAGGCACGCTCCGACTGGGAGATCATCGTGGACCTCGCTCTGCGCATGGGAGCGGGCGCCGGCTGGGACTACCGCGACTCAGCCGGCATCATGGACGAGATGCGCGCGCTGACGCCCTCCTATGCAGGCATCAGTCACGCGCGCCTCGATGCGGAGGGAGGCCTCTGCTGGCCGTGCCCGGACGAGTCGCACCCCGGCACGCCGATCCTGCATATCGGCCGGTTCGCGCGCGGAAAGGGCAGGTTCTTCCCCATCGCCTATCAGCCGCCGGCGGAGGTCGCCGATGAGGAGTACCCGCTCACGCTGACGACCGGACGCATGCTCGAGCACTATCACACGGGGACGATGACGCGGAAGTCCGACGGCCTCAACGAACTCGTGCCCACAGGCTTCGTCGAGATCCACCCCGACGACGCCGGTCGCCTGGGAGTGTCCGACGGCCGAGAAGTCACGGTCGAGACGCGTCGTGGCTCTATCTCCGTGCCGGCCAACGTCACGGCCAGGGTGCGGCCCGGCACGGTGTTCGTGCCCTTCCACTTCTGGGAGTCGCCCGCCAACCGGCTCACCAACCCAGCCCTCGATCCCAGCTCCAAGATCCCCGAGTTCAAAGTCTGCGGCTGCCGGCTCACGGGGTGACGCGACAGCATTTCGCACAGCCTGGAGGGGGTCTTCGCGTGCAGCGGGCGCCGGGGTTTGGCCGCTTGCGGCGCGGGTAGGTCTTGAGGCGACCGCCGATGCACGGCGTACTACCTCTTCGCAAGGAGACGCTAATGACTCTCAGTGCGCGCAACCAGCTTCCGGGCACCGTCAAGAGCGTGGTCCTCGGTGCAGTCATGGCCGAGGTGGTCGTCGATGTGGGCGGCCACGAAGTAGCCGCCGCCATCACGCGGAACTCGGCCGAGCGGCTTGGGCTATCCGCCGGCGACTCGGTCAAGGTCATCATCAAGGCCACCGAGGTCATGATCGACAAGTGATATAGGCAGCGACTCACGAGGGCCGGGTGCGGCGCGCGGAAAGGCGCGCCGCACCCGGCCCTTTTTGATTGCCCGAGGAGGGCGACACCGGAGTCGCGCTCGACACGGATGAGGGTGGTCAGGCGCTGTTCACGCCCGACGCCTTCTCTCTGGGCACGACGACCCTGTTCGCCTGGCTACGGTGGCAGCCCTGCTGCTGCCTGAGACGGGTCGCGTCACACGAGCAAGGACAACCTGTCCACGTCGCCGGTCCCGGCTTTTCCACGCCGTCATTGCCGTACGCTAAGCGATTCCTTAGAATGGCGTCGCTTCTCCGAGCGCCGACCTCCTACGGGCCGTGGCCTATGGAGCCGGATGCCGGCAGGGTACAGCGGGAAACCGCCGTGTCTCCCAGTGCGGAAAGGAGAAGGCGACCTTCGGGCCTTTCCGCGCGCGGAAGGGTCCTTTTTCGTGCTCCGCGCGCGGCGCCTCGCCCGTCGCCTTCCTCGCCCTGGGATCGAGAGGCCATGAGGAGGGCGAAAGGGGAGGAGCCGAGGAGGAGGACCACAGCACCCCTGCATCTTTGCGGCGCGTTCGAGGTCCCCGCTGCGGCTCATCGATGCGGAGAGAGATGACGGTCACCGCTACCCACAGTCAAGCAGACAATCCACTTGGAGGCTGAAATGGCAAGACGTGTCTTCACACTCAGAACCGGCGTCGTAGGCCTGGTCTTGGCCGCGGTGCTCGTCATGGGCCTGGCCGGGCCCGTCTCCGCATTCGCGGCGACGTCACACAAGCCCGTCGTCAAGTCGCTCAGCCCGGCCAGCGGCACGGTCGCGGGCGGCAACACCGTGGTCATCACCGGCAAGCACTTCAAAGTCCACGGCAAGAGCGTCGTGAAGAAGGTCACAGTTCGATACGAAGAGGGCGACGCACGTCCGCGTGCTGTCCGCCACCTCGATCTCCGTCACCGCCCCCGCCGGCAAGGGCCGAGTGAACGTGCGCGTGGTCACCAAGTCCGGCGGCAAGAGCGCCAAGGTCAAGGCCGACAGGTACACCTACCGCGTCGCCACGCAGATCGCACTGAACGCCGGCGATGGCCAGTCGGCTTCGACCGGCGCCGCCGTGAAGATCGCGCCGAGCGTCCTCATTAGGGATGCCAAAGGTCACCCCGTTCCCGGCGTGAGTGTCACCTTCGCCGTGGCCACCGGCGGCGGCTCCGTGGCCGGGTCGCCGGTCAAGACCGACGCTGCCGGCATCGCCGCGGTCACCAGCTGGAAGCTCGGCACCACCGCCGGCGCCAACACCCTGACCGCGACGAGCTTGGGCCTCACCGGCTCTCCGGTGACCTTCACAGCCACCGGCAACGCCGGCATGCTTCAGGTCGAGCTCGGCGGCACGCCGGTACGGTCGTACAGCCTCGACGAGCTCAAGGCTCTGACCCCCTTCGCCGGTTTCGCCGGATACAAGAGCAAGGGTGGCACAGTGTACGGCCCCGACGCGGTGACCGGCGTGAGCGTCACCGATGTCGTGCAGGACGCGCTCGGCACGCCGCTGGCCGCGAGCCAGTCGGTCACAGTTGCCGAAGCCAGTCCCTTCTTCGGCGGCACCTTCTCCTACCTCAAGCTGACCCACCCGGAGAACCCGACGACGGGTTTCGCGATGTTCGATCTGAGCGGTGTCTCGACGTCCACCTTCACGGGCAAGCTCGCGGCGGTACTGGTCTACGACGACCCCGCCGGGATCGTCATGTCGGCCGCCAAAGGCCCGCTGCGGTTCTACGTCGCCGACACCGTGTCCGAGACCGTGATGACGGGCAGCGACAGCGTCTCCAACGTGGACACGCTGGACGTGATCACCACCCCGTAATCCGTGCAGCAGGTGGCAACGGGCCGGGTCTGAGGCCGGCCCGTTGCCACCTCAGCGTCAGGGCGTGAAGCAGTAGAACGACTCTGGAGGGAGTGGGCACATGTGTAGACGAGCGCTTCTCGTGCTGGTCGGTGCGGCGGTCCTCGTGCCGGCGCTCGCGACGCCGGCGCTCGCGCACCGCGGGACCCAAGCTCAGGTGCGGGCCGGCGCCCCCGCAGGCGGTTGGACGCTGACCCTGCAAGGCAAGACGACCAAGGTGCTGCCGATCGCCCAGGTCCCGGCGACTGCGTCGTGGAACGGGACCAAGGCCGGCAACATCAACCCGACACTGCGCTACGTGTACAAGGGTCAGCTGCTCTACAAGCTCGTCGGCATGGTCGACGACAAGAGGGCCGGCTTCAACGCGACGAAGGCCAAGAAGGGCTACACGATCCAGCTCGTCTGCCTGGACGGCTACCAGCCGTCCTTCAGCAGCAAGCTGCTGTTCCGCAACGGCAAGCTGCGCACCGACCTGATCGTCGCCAAGATCAAGGCCGGCAAGCCGTTGCCTGAAGGCGAGGGGCCGTTCCGCTTCGTCGGCGGCAAGCCCGTGACGCAGCCCTTCAACAACAAGCTGGCCGCCTACGGTGTCATCAAGATACGGCTCAAGTTCTGAGCCGTCGGAAGCTCGGCACCAGCGCGGTGCGGCGGGGGTTTCTCGCCCATTCTCCTCGCCGCACCGCCGCCGAGCCTCGGGGCGCCGGCCGCGGCCGGCGCCGCCATATCCCTGAGAGGTCGAGATCATGAGACATCGCAACATCATCATCGGGGCGGCGTTCCTGCTGTTGTGCGCCGTCGCCGCGGTGTTCGCCGCCGGCGCACTGGTGCCCGGCGCGGCGGCTCCGGCAAATGCCGCCGACTCGGTCGTGCTCACCGTCACCGGCAACGGCCAGACGAAGACCTTCACCCTGGCCGAGCTCGAGGCGCTGCCCGCCTACACCGGCTGGAGCGGCATGAAGAACAGCGCCGGGACCATCACGCCGCCGGCCGCGATCAAAGGCGTGAAGCTGACCGATGTGTTCGGCCAGGTCGGAGGCATGACCGCGCAGCAGTCGGTCGACGTGACCGCCAGCGACGGCTACGGCATGACCTTCCTGTACAGCGAAGCGGCGAGTGGCTCAGGCGTCACGATGTACAACGCGACCACCGGAGATGTCGAAGCAGCCAAGGCTCCGGTCTCCCTCGTGCTGACGTACGAGTACAACGGCCTGCCGATCACTCCGGCGCCGGACGGCGAGGGTCCGATCCGGCTCGCGGTGGCACAGACGACCAACGAGAACCAGGTCGCCGACGGCCACCTGATGGTCAAATGGGTCACCAAGGTGACCCTTCGCGACGCGGTGGTGCCCTGGTCGGTGAAGATGTTCGGGCTTCTGAAGCACGGCAAACGCCAGACCTACACGCTGGACAGGGCTTCGTATGACTCGTGCGCGACTCCCGGCTGCCACGGCTCAACCTGGTTGCAGCCCGTGGGCGCCAAGACCTGGAGCGGCGTGCCGCTCTTCCTCTGCATCGGCAAGGTCGACGGCGGCAAGGGTCACGGCGGCTACGGCGCGTACAACGAAGCCCTGGCGCGCAGGGGCTACCGCATCAAGCTCACGTCGGCCACGGGCAAGTCCGTGGTCATCGCCTCGCGCACCATCATCAACAACGCGCGCATCCTGCTCGCCAACAAGCTGATGGGATCCGAGCTGACCGCTTCCAACTACCCGCTGCGCCTCGTGGGACCGAAGATCGGCACCAAGAACTTCCTCGGACGCATCGTCAAGATCAAGCTCCTGCCCAAGAAATGAGCGCCGTCCGCTCCCGACTTCTCACTGCCGGCGGCGTGCTCCTCGCGGTGCTCGCCGCCGGCCTGCTCGTCTCGCTCAGCGGCGGGTGCGGGGGCTCGTCCACGTCGTCTTCGAGCCCCTTGCCCAGCCCGTCGGGCAAGGTCGTCCTCACGCTCGTCGGTGAGAAGGGCGAGAAGCGCTTCACCATGAACCAGCTCGAAGCGCTGCCCTCGTACACGGGGTACGGCGGCATCAAGAGCAGCACGGGCACCATCACGCTGCCCTCGAAGTTCACCGGCGTCCGGCTGAGCTATCTCACGGACCTCGTGGGCGGCATCAGCAAGTCCACGGGCGTGACCATCGTCGGTAGCGACGGCTACGGCATGACGTTCTCGTACGACCAGATCATGCGCCAGGACTTCACCGCCTACGATCCGGCTACCGGGGCCGAACAGAAGCCGGCCCAGGACCTCACGGTGATCGTCGCCTACCGGCATGACGGCAAACTGATGGGCGTCGACGAAGGCCCCCTGCGTCTCATCGTGGCCGAGCCCAAGCCCGGCGGCCAGGTCGTGGACGGCCACTGGTCGGTCAAGTGGATCGACCGCGTCTCGGTGACCAAAGCCTCGGCGCAGTGGGATGTGCAGGTCCAGGGCGCCCAGGCGGCGCACATCGACAAGGCGTCGTATGTGAACTGCGCCTCCCCGGGCTGCCACGGCTCCGGGTGGGTCGACGCCCAGGGCAAGCGCTGGGAGGGCGTGCCGCTCTACCTGGTGACCGGGATGGTCGATGGCGGCAAGAAGCATGGTCCGGGCGCGTACAACATGGCCTTGGCGAAGAAGGGGTACAAGATCCAGCTCGAGACCGCGGACGGCAAGGTCGTGACCATCGACTCGAAGGCCATCGCCGGGAAGACCGACGTGGTGCTCGCCGGCAAGCTGGACGGCGGCGAGCTCCCCGACGCGTACTTCCCGCTGCGGCTCGTGGGGCCCGGCCTCAGCGAAGCCCAGATGCCGGGCCGCATCCAGCGCATCGTCGTGCGCGTGAAGTGAGACGAGGGCGAGGTGCGGCGACGGGCGAGACGCTGGCACTGCAGGACCATCCCGGCCGCGGCGTCCGCCGCGGCCGGGATGGTCCTCGCCGTCGCCCTGCTCGTGCTCCTCTGCGGCTGCGGCGGCGACGCCCGGCAGGTCCGGCTCATCTACGCGGGCAGCCTCATCGTGCCCGTTCGACAAGCTCGCGGCGGCGTTCGAGGCCGCGCACCCCGGGGTCACGGTGACGACCGAGAGCCACGGCAGCATCCAGGTGCTGCGCCACGTCACCGAGCTCGGCGACCGTTTCGACCTTGCGGTGACGGCCGACGAGCAGCTCATCGCCCCGCTCATGTACGCGCGTAACGACCCGCACACCGGCAAACCCTATGCCGACTGGTACTGCAGCTTCGCCACCAATCGCGTGGTGCTCGCGATCTCGCCTAAGAGCCCGCTTGCGGGCCAGCTGACCTCAGCGAACTGGTACCGGCGCATCGCCCAGCCGGACGTGCGCTTCGGCCTCGCCGACCCGCGCTTCGACGCCGCCGGCTATCGGTCGCTCATGGTACTTCAGCTCGCCGAGCGCGCCTACAAGGATCCGTTCCTGTTCGAGGACGCAGTCATGGGCCAGTTCACCTCGCCGATCACGGTGGACCGGGTCGGCGGCGTCGACGTGATCCGCGTGCCAGAGATCGTGGAGACGACGAGCGGCAGTCACATCGTCCTGCGCGGCGACAGCATCGGGCTCGCTCGCGCTCCTGGAGTCGGGCGACGTGGACTGCGCTTTCGAGTACGAGAGCGTCGCCCGCCAGAACGGCCTTCGCTACGTGCGCCTGCCCGCGTCCATCGACCTCGGCGAGCCGGCGCAGCGCGCTTCCTACCGGACGGTCGAGGTGAAGCTCGAGTCGCAGCGCTTCGCGAGCGTTCGGCCCGTGTTCCGCGGCGGCCTGATCCGCTACGCCCTGACCATCCCGGCGAACGCCCCGGACCCGGGGCTCGCGGCCGAGTTCGCCGCCTATCTGCTCGGGCCGCAAGGGCGGCGCATCCTGCTGCAGGAGCACCAGCCGGTGCTCACGCCGCCCACGCTCGACAACGCCGCCGCCGCGCCGGAGGGGGTGAGACGGGCGTGCGGGGGGTCCGGGTGAGCGTCCTCAGGGAGAACAGGCACCCGGTTGACCCCGGACCCCCCGCACGCCCGTCCCGACGGCCGTGACTGCGATGCGGCCATGAGGAGCAGCCGGCGATGATCCGCTTCCGCCCGTCGCTCTTCTGGGCCCTGTGCGCCGGTGGCCGGCGCCCTGCTGCTCGCCTTCGTCCTGCTGCCGGCGGCCAGCATGATCGCCGGCGCCGGCGCCGGCCTCCTCGGCGAGGCGCTGCGCCAGGACGACGTGCGCCGCTCGCTGTGGCTGACGGTCTCGGCGGCCGTCATCGCCACCGTCATCGGCTTCGCCGTCGGCGTCCCGCTCGCCTACGTCCTCGCCCGCCGCGAGTTCCCCGGCAAGCGCCTCGTCGAGGGCGTCATCGACCTGCCGATCGTGTTCCCGCACACCGCCGCCGGCGTCGCGTTGCTCACCGTGTGGGGCCGTGACGGCGTCGTCGGCCGGCTCCTCGCCCCGCTCGGCATCAGCTTCACGGAGACAGTCGCCGGCATCGTGCTGGCGATGTTGTTCGTGAGCCTGCCCTTCCTCGTGGACACGGCGCGAGAGGCGTTCGCCATGGTCGACCCGCGCTACGAGCACGTGGCTCGCACGCTCGGCTCTTCACCCGGGGGCGCGTTCGTGCGCGTCACCTTCCCGCAGGCGTGGCGCGGCGTGCTCGCCGGGGCGGTGCTGATGTGGGGGAGGGGGATCAGCGAGTTCGGGGCGGTCGTGATCCTGGCCTACAACCCCAAGGTGATCTCGGTGCTCACCTACGAACGCTTCGAGGGCTTCGGGCTCAGCGCGGCGCAGCCGCCCGCGGTGCTGATCGTCATCGTGGCGTTCGTCGTCTTCGTCGTGCTGCGGACGCTCCTGCTGCCGCGCCGCCGCTCCCGCAAGGGCGCGGCATGATCGGGCTGTCCGGCGTGGTGATCGAGGCTGGCGGGTTCCGCGTGGGGCCCGTCGACCTCGAGCTGCGGGACGGCGAGTACGGCGTCCTGCTCGGCCCCAGCGGCGCCGGCAAGTCGCTGGTGCTCGAAGCGGTGGCCGGCGTGCGCCGCCTGGCCGCCGGCGCGATCCGGGTCGACGGCGCGGACGTGACGGCGTTCACGCCCGAGAAGCGTCACGTCGGGCTCGTCTTCCAGGACGGGCTGCTGTTCCCGCACGCCACCGTAGCCGGGAACATTTCCTACGGACTGCGGCGCGCCGGCGTAGCGGGGCGCGCCGCCCGCGCCGCCGAGGTGGGCAGGCTGGCGGCGGCGGTCGGCGTGGCAGGCCTCCTCGGCCGCAAGCCGGCGACGCTCTCCGGCGGCGAGCGCCAGCGCGTGGCCGTCGCCCGCGCGCTGGCCGCGCGGCCGCGGGTGCTCCTCCTCGACGAGCCGTTGAGCGCCGTCGATGCCGAGGCGCGGGAAGGCCTGCAGGACCTGCTGCGGCGCGTGAGCCACGAGCAGGGGCTCAGCGTCCTCCACGTGACCCACGACCGCGCGGAGGCTTCGGCGCTCGCCGACACGTGTGCGGTGCTCGTCGACGGCCGGCTCCTGCAGACCGGACCGCCACGGGAGATCCTCATGACGCCGGCCGATGAGGCCGTGGCGCGTTTCGTCGGGGCGCGCAACGTGCTTCACGGTGTGCGCGATGCCGGCGACGAGCGCCTCGTCCGTCTCCCTGCCGGCGCCGCACTGCGTGTCCCGAGTCCGCTCCCCGCCGGCGCCGCCGACCTCGTCGTGCGGCCGGAGGACGTGAGACTGTGGCGCGCGGGGCAGTCCCCGCAGCGCGCCTCCGGCGTCCTGAGCGGGACGGTGGCCGGGCTTTCGCTGCAGGGCGGCTTCGCCCTGGTGCGGGTGGAGGTCCCCGACGCCCTCGACGTGCTGATCCCGGTCCGCGATGCGGACGCCCTGGGCCTGACGCTCGGCGCCGCCGTCGACGTCCACGTGGCCCCAGCCGCCGTCCACGTCCTTCCGCAGGGCTGAGCGCGGCGCTGTGACGCCCCGGGCGGTGGCTGTACACTGAATATGGCCTGAGCCACATCGTCCGGCGGCATGCGCCGCCGGCCGTCCGAGGAAGCGCCGCGTGTACACGGAGCCCGACAAGACGCAGGGCAGGGTCGACTACCTGCGCCTCTCCATCACCGATCGCTGCAACATGCGCTGCGTCTACTGCATGCCGTCCGAGGGCGTGCCCCCGCGCTCGCACGCCGACATCCTCAGCTACGAGGAGCTCACTGCGTTCGCGCGCGTGGCCGCCCACTGCGGCATCAGCAAGGTGCGTATCACCGGCGGCGAGCCGCTGGCGCGGCTCGGCTGTGTCGACTTCGTGCGCATGCTCGCCCAGACGAGCGGCATCCACGATATCTCGCTGACCACCAACGGCGCGCTGCTGCCGCGTCACGCGGCGGATCTGCGCCGCGCCGGGCTCCGCCGCGTCAACATCAGTCTGGACAGCCTCGAGCCGTCGCGCTTCGCGAGGATCACGCGCGGCGGCGATCTTGCCGCCGCGCTCGCGGGCGTGGACGCCGCTTTCACCGCCGGTTTCGCGCCGGTCAAGATCAACGCGCTCCTGCTGGAGGGGATCGAGGACGAGCTCGATGCGTTCGTCGCGCTCACGCGCGAGCGCGAGGTGCACGTGCGCTTCATCGAGTTCATGCCGCTCGATCGCCGGCTCGGCGGCCAGGGGAAGATGGTGCCGGCCCCGGAGATCCTCGGCCGGCTCAAGGAGCGCTACGACCTCGTACCGCACGACGGCCCCTACGGGCACGGCCCGGCGCAGTATTGGCACGTGCCCGGCGCGCGCGGCACCGTCGGGTTCATCGCCGGCGTGAGCGAGCACTTCTGTGAGCAGTGCAACCGCCTGCGCCTGACCTGCGACGGGCGCCTCCGCACCTGCCTCTTCTCGGGCGAGGAGATCGCCGTTCGGCCGCTCATCCCGCAGCCCGTGGCGCTGCGCGCCGCGATCCTCAAGGCCGTGTCGGGCAAGAGCTACGACCGCTGTCGCGAGGCGCTGGCCAACGACCGCGCCATGTCGGAGATCGGGGGCTGACCGGTGACCGGACTGAGCCACATCGACGAGCGCGGCCGTGCGCGGATGGTGGACGTCGGCGGCAAGGACGAGACCGAGCGCGTCGCGCGCGCCGAAGCCAGCGTGCGCATGGCCCCGGAGACGCTGGCCGTGATCGAGGATGAGGCCGTTCCCAAGGGCGACGTCATCGCCACCGCGCGCCTGGCCGGCATCATGGCGGCCAAGCGCACGCACGAGCTCATCCCGCTCTGCCACCAGCTCAACCTGTCCGCTGTGAGCGTCGACGTCGAGGCGGACCGCGCGCTGCCCGGTCTGAGGGTGACCACGGTGGCTCGCCTGCGCGGGCGCACCGGAGTCGAGATGGAGGCGCTGGTCGCGGCGTCGGTGGCCGCGCTCACGATCTACGACATGTGCAAGGCCATCGACCGCGGCATGGAGGTCTCAGGGGTGCGCCTGCTGGAGAAGAGCGGCGGCCGCAGCGGGACGTGGCGTCGCGAGGAGCAGTCGGGAGACTCGGCCGGCGACGGTGCGCCGGACAGCGACGCGGCGGAGGGCGGCGCATGAGCGCCGCCCCGGACGGCCGCGTCGTCTCGGTCAACGTCGCCGCCGAGAAGGGCGTGCGCAAGCAGCCCGTGGCCAGCGTCAAGCTGGTGGCCGAGCACGGCGTCGAGGGCGACGCCCACGCCGGTCCGTGGCACCGCCAGGTCAGCCTGCTCGCCAACGAGAGCATCGAGAAGATGAAGCCGGCCTGCCCCACGGTCGATCCGGGCGCCTTCGGCGAGAACCTCACGACGGAGGGGATCGTGGTCTACGAGCTGCCCGTGGGCGCGCGCATGCGTGTCGGCGGCACGCTCGTCGAGGTCACCCAGATCGGCAAGGTCTGCCACGACCGCTGCGCGATCTTCCACCAGGCCGGAGATTGCGTGATGCCGCGCGAGGGGATCTTTGTGCGCGTCCTGGAGGGCGGCGACGTGAAGGCGGGTGACGAGATCCGGCTCGAGAAGCGCAGCCTGATCCACGCCGCCGTGCTCACAGTCAGCGACAAAGGCTCGCGCGGCGAACGCGAGGACACCAGCGGCGACGCGCTGGAGGAGGCGCTGCGCGAGCTCGGCGCCTCCGCCGTGCAGCGCGCCATGGTCCCCGACGAAGCCGACCAGATCGCGGCCGAGCTACGCCGCTGGGCGGACGAGACGCCGGTGAACCTGATCCTCACGACCGGCGGCACAGGGATGACGACGCGCGATATCACGCCGGAGGCGACCCTCGAGGTGCTCGACCGTCAGGCACCGGGGTTTGCGGAGGCGATGCGCGCCGGCTCGCTGGCCAAGACGCCGCACGCGATGATCTCGCGGGCCGTGAGCGGCATCCGCGGCAAGACGCTGATCGTCAACATGCCGGGGAGCCCGCGCGCCTGCCGCGAGCAGTTCGCGATGATCGCGCCGGCGCTGCCGCACGCCGTGGAGAAGCTGCTGGACCTGGGCGGCGACTGCGCCCCGCCGGCGATCGCGCCCGCCGGCTGACGACTGGCTGCGTCGGCTGAGCCAGCGATGAATGGCCGGCGCCGCGTGAACCCGCCCGTCAGGGCGCGAAGCGCTGCCGGCGGATGTAGCTGAGATAGGTGGCGATGGCCGCGTCGGCCTCTTCGACCGCACGGCGATGACCGGCCGAGAGCCGGTCGCCCACACTCTGCCTCGTCACGCCGAGACGCTGGGCGACCTCACGCTGATGGCCGAGCTCGCGATACGCGGCGATCGCCTCCCACTGCTTCTGTGTGCGCGCCCGGATCAACGGGTCCACCAGCCTGCAGAGCGCGCCGAGCAGGACGTCCCCGGCTTCACCTGTCCCCAGGTAGCGGCTCAGGCCGCCGTCGCGGGCCGCCAGTTGCAGCGCGGTGCGGGCCAGTGCGTAGGCGTCACGACCTGGGGAGGCGTGGCGGAGGTACTCGACCACGCCGATGCCGACGCCCACGCGGAGCTGCGTCGGCGCGATGAACTCGCGCAGCACACTGATGCAGAGCGGCGCTTGGGCCGGGTCGGCGAGGGCGCCGTCCACGCGCGACGCTCCGGCCAGCGCGAATGGCTCCGCGATCGCCGGGGCGAACAGCTGGTTGATCTGCTCGAGGGCGGGCTTGAGACGTCCGCCGGCGCCGGCGGCGTCCTCGACCACGTCCGCGAAGATGACGGCGATGACCCTGCTCTCGCGGCGCTTGTCGATGGGCATGGTGCTAGCTACGCCGCGCTGCCGGGCTTTTCCTGCCGCGCGGCCGGGGGGCCGGCGTCGAGCACCGCCGCCGTCAGCCTGACGGCTGGCGGCGGCGTACGAGGCGCACGATGAGCCAGGCCGCCCCGGCCAGCGCCGCCACGCCGAGGACCGCGGACAGCACGTAGACCGCGACGGCCAGGGCGCCGCCGCTGCCGCCGGGCAGGGCGTAGCGGGGAAGGAGACCCTTCCACCAGTCGCCGAACCGGGCGAAGCCGCTGGGTACGTAGCCCAGTTTCTGCCGCAGTTCGGTCGCGCCCCACTCGCCCCAGGCTGTGCCCGTGGCGAAAAGCCCAAAGGGCACCGCGAGGAGGAGCACGGCGACGATGCCCCACAGCCAGCGCGCCTGCAGGCGCTCGCTCGCCGACGCTCTGAGCAGCTCAGGGCTCGTGCGCGCGAGGAAGGCGAAGACCCCGACGGTGAACACGGCCTCGACGGGGCCGGCGATGAGGAGGTGCGAGGCCAGCATCGCCGTGAGCGAGACCTTGAGGCCGTAGGGGGCGTACTGGGCGACGCCGTTCACCGAGTGCAGCGCCGGCTGGATGCCGAGCTCGATGCCGGCCATCGCGGCCGCGGCGATCATGCCGGCGTAGGCCGCGAGGCCGGCCGCGACGAGGCGGCGCGTCGAGAGCAGCGGGGAGGAGCCGCCGATCACCCGATACACGGCATAGCCGACCAGCGGCATCACCACGGCCATGTTGAAGCAGTTGACGCCGAGAGCGAGCACGCCGCCGTCGGCGAACAGCAGCGCCTGGATCACCAGCGCCGCGCTCACCGCGAGGATCGCGATCTCCGGCCCGGCGATCACGGCGATCAGCACCGCCCCCACCGCGTGGGCGGTGGTCCCCCCGAGCACTGGGACGTTGAGCATCATGATCAGGAAGCTGAAGGCGGCACTGGCCGCCAGCATGGGCACGGCCTTGGGCTCGCTGAGCGTGTCTCGGGCTTTGCGGCTCGCCCAATACCAGGCCGGTGTGCAGGCGGCCCAGCCGGCGGCGACCGTCTCCGGCCCGAGGTATCCGTCCGGGATGTGCACTGCGGGCCTCTACCGTCCGCGCGTCGCGGGCCGGTCGCCTCCCGGCCGCGGGGCGGGCGACCCGCCGTCCCGCGGCGGCGACGCCGGCTCGCCGGCCACGCCGCGGCACCGCCGGCAGACGCCGAACACGGTCGCGCGGGCGCGCGAGGGCGTGAAGCCCTCGCCGGCCGCGAGAGCCTCGTACAACGGCGCGAACAGCTCGTCGCCGAAGTGGCCCACGCTGCCGCAGCGCTCGCAGACGAAGTGGTGGTGACCCGGGTCGGGCGAGACCTCGAAGTAGCTGCGTGCCGACCCGAGCTTGGTCTCGGTCACGAGATCGAGGCTGACGAGCAGCTCCAGCGTGCGGTAGACGGTGGACGTGTTGATGTCGGGGAGGCGCGACCGGGTCGCGTCGGCGATCTCCTCCGCGGTCATGTGGCGGCCGGCGCCGCGCAGCGTCTCCCACACAGCCGTACGCTGCGGCGTAAGACGGTATCCCTGCTCCTTGAGTGTCGCGCGTGCGTGATGCATGACGCGACGCTATCGCACCTGCAAACGGTTCGCAATAAGCCCCCCCGCGACCGCCGGCGCTGCGCAGCCCGACGCTTCACAAGCCTTAATCATCCTGGGACAGTGGAAATGGCGAAGAGGCCGTTCGTGCGCTACACTCTTTGTCACCGCTCGAATGAACCGCCGGGGGTATCTCCTTTGAACAAGAAGTCGCGCACCCGACTGCTCGTCGCTACGGGATTCATCGTCGTCGTCTTCGTCGTCGGCGTGGTCTTCCTTGTCCAGCGACAGGGCGCCTACTACCGCCAGGTCTCCGATCTGGCCGCCGGCCAGTACAACGGCGAGAACGTGAAGGTCGGCGGCAAGGTGCTGAACGGCACCGTCACGCGCGACGCCAGCGGCATCCACTTCACGATGCAGGACCTCACCGGCAAGACCAGCACCGTCAAGGTCACCTACGCCGGTCAGATGCCCAACACGTTCAACAGCGGCGTGGACGTCGTCGTCGTCGGCAAGTACGCCTCCGGCGACCAGACGATCACCGCCGACCAGCTCCAGACCAAGTGCCCCAGCAAGTACAAGGCGCAGGCCACGACGCCGCCGACGGCGACGCAGTGAGGCCGCGTCTGTGCTAGTCCTCGGCAGACTCTCACTCACCCTCGCGCTCGTCTTCTCACTGGCGAGCGTTCTCTTCTTGGCGCTCGGCATGCGCTGGGATCGCAAGGACCTGATCCGTAACGGCTACTACGCCGTGTACGCGTTCTTCCTCACCACGGTGGTCTCGAGCGCCGTCCTGCTGCAGGCATTCCTCAAGAAGGACTTCAGCTTCGGCTACGTCACCGAGAACTCGGACGCGAGCCTCTCGACCTTCTACCGCATCGCCGGCTTCTGGGCGGGGCAGCAGGGATCGTTCCTCCTGTGGCTGCTGCTCATCGCCGTCGTGACCGTGGTGATCGCGCTGCTGGACCTCGGCAAGGTGCAGCGCCTCGTGGCCGGCGCCGTGATGGTGCTTTGCGCCATCGGCGCCGTGTTCACCTCGCTCATGGTGCTCAACGCCGCCTCCAACCCGTTCGAGAAGACGGTGGCCGGCACTCAGCCGTTCGGCCTCAACCCGCTGCTGCTGCATCCGGCCATGGTCCTGCACCCGCCGGCGCTGTTCATCGGCTACGTCGGCCTCTCGGTGCCGTTCGCCTTCGCGATCTCGGCGCTGCTGCTCGGCGACGCCGGCAAGACGTGGGTCAAGCTCTCGCAGAAGTGGGCCGTGTTCGGCTGGCTGGCGCTCTCGCTCGGCATCGGCCTCGGCGCGTGGTGGGCGTACGTGGTGCTCAGCTTCGGCGGCTATTGGGGCTGGGACCCGGTCGAGAACACCTCGCTCGTACCCTGGCTGGCCGCCACGGCGCTGCTGCACTCGTTCACGCTGTATCGCACGCGCGGCATCTTCAAGCACTGGGCGCTCGGCCTCGCCGCGGCGACCTTCTTCTTCACCATCCTCGCGACGTGGACCACGCGCACCGGCCTCATCCAGTCTGTCCACGCGTTCGAGAAGAACCAGCTGCTGGTCGTGATCCTCACCGGCCTCCTCGTCGCGGTGGCCGCCGTGACCGTGGGGCTGATGGCCTGGCGCTGGCGCCGCTTCGAGAGCCACGACGAGGTGCAGTCGCTGCTCTCGCGCGACTTCATGTACTACGTGACCAACCTGCTGCTCACGCTGTTCGCCATCGCCGTCGCCTTCGGCACGGTGGTCGTGCCGCTGGCGATGAACCGCACCGTCGGCCCGTCGACCTACAACGCCATCGCGCAGCCGCTCGGCGTCGTCACGGTGGCGCTCATCGCCATCTGCCCGCTGCTCGCCTGGCGCAAGACAGACGGCGTCGGCCTGCTGCGGCTGCTCGTCCTGCCGGCGATCTTCGCCGCCGCGTCGGTGCCGCTGTGGCTGGCGCTCGGCTTCGGCTCCAGCCTCACCGGCATGATCGGCCTGGTCGTGTGCGGCTTCGCCGCCGGCGCCGTGGTGCAGTTCATCCTGCGCTCGGCGCGCAAGGCGGCCGGACCGGACGCGAGCCTGACGTCCGGCCTGGGCCGCGCCTTCAGCGGCAGCCGGTCGCGCACCGCCGCGTACTTCGTGCACTTCGGCATGGTGCTGGTCGTGGCCGGCCTGATCGGCTCCAACGTGTACAAGGTCGAGAAGGCCACGATCCTCAAGGTGCAGCCCGGCCAGACCGCGTCGGTCAGCGGCTATACGCTCACGTACAAGGGCATGCACGACGGCACCGGCCCGCAATCGTCGACGCGCTCCATCGCGACCTTCGACGTGACGCGCGGCGGCACGCCCGCCGGCGTCCTGGAGCCGCGCACCGACAACTACCCCGTGGCCGGCGCGGCCGTCCGCGCCGTCATCCTCGGCGGCTGGAAGCAGGACCTCTTCGTGGTCGCCGATGCTCCCTTCGACAAGACCTCGCCGACCATCGCGCTGCGCATGGTCGTCTTCCCTCTCATCCGCTTCGTGTGGCTCGGCTCGATCCTCCTCTGCGTCGGCGCGGCCGTCTCGCTGTGGCCCAAGGGGCAGCGCCAGGAGCAGGAGGCGCGCGAGGCCGTGGCGGCCGACGCGGACGCGGACGACGGCCTCGGCCGCGCGTCCGCCTGACGGAGGCCTCCATGCCGCTCGAGATCGAGGTCGAAGGCCTGCGCAAGACGTTTGGCCGCCGCGAGGTGCTGAAGGGTCTCTCCTTCGGCCTGGAGCGCGGCGGCTTCCTCAGCATCTTCGGGCCCAACGGCGCCGGCAAGACGACCACGCTGCGGGTGCTTGCCACCCTGCTCGCCCCCGGCTCCGGCAAGGTCTCGGTGGCCGGCCACGACGTGCGCGAAGACCCGATGCCCGTGCGCCGCACGATCGGCCTCATCTCGCACAACCCGATGCTCTACCTCGACCTCACCGCGCAGGAGAACCTGCGCTTCTACGGCGACATGTACGGTATCCCGGACCGCGATGCGCGCATCGACGAGCTGCTCGACCGGCTCGAGCTCAGCCACCGGCGCTACGACGTCGTGCGCACGTACAGCAAGGGCATGCGCCAGCGCCTCGCGATCGCGCGCGCCATCCTGCACCGGCCGCGCGTGCTGCTGCTGGACGAGCCCCACTCCGGCCTCGACCCGCGCGCCGTGGACATCCTCGACGGTCTGCTCGCCGAGATCCGCGACGAGCACACCTTCGTGATGGTCACGCACAACATCGCCAAGGGCCTCGAGTGGGGCACGCAACTGATGATCGTGGAGAACGGCCGCATCGCCTACGAGCACGCGGCCGGCGTCGACCCCGACGCCTTCGTCGCGGTCTACCGCGAGCACGTCCAGGAGGGGAGTGTGCTGTGAGCGGCTGGCGCCAGTTCATGGCCATCCTGCGCAAGGACCTCATCCGCGAGCTGCGCACGCGCGAGATGATCATCAGCATGATCCTCTTCGTGCTGCTCGCGATGGTGATCTTCCACTACGCCTTCGGCGTCAAGGAGGACGTGGACCTGACCTACTTCACCGGCGGCATGCTCTGGGTGACGTTCATCTTCGCGATGCTCCTGGGCCTCAACCGCTCCTTCGCGCAGGAGAAGGACGAGCGCTGCCTCGACGGTCTGCTTCTCTGCCCGGTCGACCGCGTGACGATCTTCCTCGCCAAGACGGCCGGGAACCTGATCTTCCTCCTCATCATCCAGGTGGTGGCCGTCCCCGTCTTCACGCTCTTCTTCGTGCACCGCGGCTACGGTGGCGACATCGTCCTCTTCGTCGTCGTCCTGCTGCTCGCCGACATAGGCATCTGCGCCCTGGGGACGCTGTTGGCCACGATCAGCATGAACACGCGCTCGCGCGACCTTCTGCTGCCGATCATCTTCCTGCCCCTGATCGTCCCGCTTCTGATCGCCGCCACGGCGGCCACCACGACCATCTTCGCGACCGGCGCCAGCTTCGGCGCAACGGCCACGCGCCTCTTGTTCCTGCTAGGCTTCGACGCCGTGTTCATGGTCGCGGCGTACGGCACCTACGACTTCGCGATAGGAGAGTAAGCGTGAAGAAGCTTGTGAGCGCGCCCGCCCTGTTCGCGGCGGCCGGAGTCCTCCTCGTTGCAGGGCTGTTGCTCGCCTTCCTCTACTCGCCCATCGACGCTTCGACGATGGGCTACAGCCAGAAGATCTTCTACTACCACGCCCCGATCGCGGAGACGGCGCTGCTCGCCTTCGGCATCTCGTTCGTGGCCGCCATCCTGTACCTGCGCACGCAGAAGGAGAAGTGGGACCGCCTCGGCGTGGTCGCGATCCGCCTCGGCCTCCTGTTCAGCGTGCTCGTGATGGCGACCGGCATGATCTGGGGCAAGGCCGCGTGGGGCACGTGGTGGGACTGGGAGCCGCGGCTCACCACGTTCCTGCTCGTCTGCTTCCTCTACACCGCGTACTTCGTGCTGCGCTCGGTCGTCGAGGAAGAGCAGCGGCGCGCCACCTTCGCGGCGGTGTTCGCGATCATCGCGTTCATCGACGTGCCCATCACGTTCTTCGCCACGCGCTTCCTGCCCGCCGGCATGCACCCGACGGTGATCACCACCGGCGGCACCGGCATGCCGGGCAGCATGTTCGTGAGCTTCTTCATCAGCATGATCGGCATGACCATTCTCCTGGTCGCGCTCATCCGCAGAGACCTCGGCGTCGAGGAGCTACGGGACCGCGTGGCCGACCTCAAGCACTCGATCGGAGGCTGACCCGATGACCATAGAAGAAGGCGCCAAGTTCGTCGCCGCCGCCTACGCCATCATCCTTGCGGTGCTGGTGATCTACTACTTCATGAGCGCGCGCCGGGTGAACACCCTCAAGCGCGATGTGGAGCTGCTCGAGAAGGAAGTCCAGCGCCGCCAGCCGGCGGCCGGCGACTGAGCCGCCGGCCGGCCCGGCCCTAGCGGCGACGCATCGCGGCCCGCGTGGCACACGCGTCCGTCATACTCCTCTGGATCGCCTACCTGCTGTACGCGGGAGCGTTCGCGCTGTTCGTGGTCCAGTTCCTCACCAAGGGCCCGACGCTCAACCGCGTCGGGATGGTCGTCGCGGCGTTCGGCCTCGTCTTCCAGACTCTGGCGATCGTCCTGCGCGGCCTCAGCGCCGGGCACGTGCCCTTCGTCGGCACGTACGAGTCGCTGGTCATGGTGTCGTGGTCGATCGCGCTCGTCTGGCATGTGCTCGAGTCGTTCACCAAGATCCGCGCCGTGGGCCTCTACGTGCTGCCGGTCGTACTCGTGCTGCTCACGTTCGCCTGGGTCGCCTACCAGCCGCCGGAGGGTCTCGCCCCCGCCCTGCGCAGCGACATCGTCGTGCTGCACGTGATCGTGATGCTCACCGCCATCGGCTGCCTCTATGTTGCCGGCGGCGCCGCCATCATCTACCTCGTCGAGGAGTCGCTGCTCCGGCGGCGCAAGGCCAGAGGTGTCCTCGGCCGGCTGCCGTCGCTCGGCTCGCTCGAGAAGCTCATGTATCACGCGACGCTCCTCGGCCTGCCGTTCCTCACGGCCGGCATGCTCGCCGGCATCATCCGTGCCGAGACCTTCGGCGTGCCGCACTGGTGGACCGACCCGCTCCCGCTGCTGTCGGTCGGCGCCTGGGCGATCTACGCGGCGCTGCTCTGGGGTCGTGTGCGCGCCGATTGGGTCGGCAGCCGCATCGCCTGGCTGGCGGTTTCCGGCCTCATCGTGCTGCTCGTGATCCGGTTCGCCGCCGTCCCGTACCTCAGCGGTTTCCACACCTACGGAGGCTGAAGGCTTGCTCGTCGTCGTCACCGGCATCTCGCACAAGACCGCCCCGCTCGACCTGCGGGAGCGTCTCGCGCTGAGCGAGGAGGAGACGCTGCGCATGGCGCGCGAGCTCGTGGATGGGGGGTGCGCCAGTGAGTGCGTCGCCCTCAGCACCTGCAACCGCACCGAGGTGTACCTCTACGGCGGCGACTCGCTGGCGGCGCGCCAGGCGGCGGTAGAGCGCCTGGCGCAGCACGCAGGGGTGGAGGCCGGGGAGCTCGAGCCGAGCCTGTACAGCTACTCCGGCGATGGCGCCATCGCCCACCTGTTCCGCGTCACCGCCAGCCTCGACTCGATGGTCGTCGGCGAGGCGCAGATCGTGGCGCAGCTGAAGGCCGCCTACCAGCAGGCGTGCGAAGGCGGTTGCACCAGCGTCGTCTTCAACCGCCTCTTCCGCCATGCACTCGAAGTCGGCAAGCGCGTGCGCACCGAGACCGCCATCGGCGAGCGCCCGGTGAGCGTCAGCTCGGCGGCCGTCGAGCTCGCCCTGCAGGTGTTCGGCAAGTTCCGCGACCATACGGTGCTGATCATCGGCGCCGGCGAGACCAGCGAGCTCACGGCGACGCACCTGCGGGCGCACGGCATCGAGAAGATCCTCGTCACGAACCGCACGCTCGCCACGGCACAGGAGCTGGCGCGCGCGGTGAACGGCCGCGCCGTGCCCTTCGAGGACCTGGAGGCGCATCTCGCGGCCGCCGACATCGTCATCAGCTCCACCTCGGCGCCGGACTACGTGGTGGCGCGCGAGCTCGTGGAGCGCGCCCTCAGGCACCGCCGCCACCGGCCCATCTTCTTCATCGACATCGCTGTACCGCGCGATCTCGACCCGGACATCAACCGCGTGCGCAACGCCTACCTCTACGACATCGATGACCTGCAGAACGTGGTGGACCAGAACCGTGGCGAGCGCGAGAAGGAGGCGCACCACGCCGAACGCATCGTCGCGGAGGAGCTCGCGAGCGTCAATGACTGGCTGCGGAGCCTCGAGGTCGTGCCCACGATCGCCACGCTGCGCGAGACCGTGGAGCAGATCCGCCAGTCGGAGCTGGAGCGCCTGGGAGCCCGGCTGAGCGACCTCACCGACGAGCAGCGCGCCCAGGTGGAGATGATCACCGTCAGCATCGTCAACAAGATCCTCCACACGCCGACCGTGAAGATGAAGGAGGTCGCGGGGAGCGACGAGTGCTACCTCTACGTCGACGCCGTGCGCACCCTCTTCGACCTGAGCGGGAACGGCGCCGACGCGACGGCCGGCGGGGCGGCGAACGGCTCCGGCCGGGCAGCGGGGCCGGAGGAGCGGCGAACGGCTCCGGCCGGGCAGCGGCCGAAAACGGGACCGGCAGCGACTCGATCGGGAGCTGTGCCGCCGCCCCTGCAGACACTGGACAGGACGCCGCCGGCGAAGAGGCCGGCGCGATCGACGCAGCGGAGGCCGCCGGCGCGATCGTCCGTGAGCTGCGCGGCACGGGCACGGAGGACGTGTGACCGGCACGCTTCGCATCGGCACGCGAGGCAGCAAGCTCGCGCTCATCCAGAGCGAGCTTGTGCGCGACGAGCTCCAGCGACTTCACCCGGGGCTGGAGATCGAGATCGTCGTGATCCAGACCAAAGGCGACAAGCTGCTGGACGCGCCGCTCGCCAAGATCGGCGACAAGGGACTGTTCACCAAGGAGCTCGAGACGGCGATGCTCGAGGACCGCACCGACCTCAGCGTCCATTCGGCCAAGGACATGCCGACGACGATCCCCGACGGCCTCGAGCTGGTGGCGTTCACGGTGCGTGAAGACGTGCGTGACGCCTTCGTGGCCGGCGCCGGCGCGCGGCCGCGCAGCCTTGGCCAGGTCCCCGAGGGGGCCGTGGTCGGCACGTCCAGTCTGCGGCGCCGGGCGCAGCTGCTCGCGCTGCGCCCGGACCTCGATCTCGTCGACATCCGCGGCAACGTGCAGACGCGTCTGCGCAAGCTGGACGAGCGGCGCATGGCCGGCACGATCCTCGCGGCTGCCGGCCTGGCGCGGCTCGGCCAGCCGGAGCTGGCCGCGTTCGCCTTCTCGTTCGAACAGATGCTGCCGGCCGTGGGTCAGGGCTCCCTCGCCATCGAGGCGCGCGCCGGCGATGCCCGCGTCCGCGCGCTCGTCACGCCGCTCATCCACGAGCCGACCAGCGTCGCCGTGGAGGCCGAGCGCGCGCTCATGCGCGGACTGGAGGGAGGCTGCCAGGTGCCGATCGCGGGGCACGCCGAGCTGACGGCCGCGCCGGGCGCGCCGGGCGCGCGGCAGCTGCGGCTGCGCGCCTTCGTCGGCTCTCTCGACGGGACGGACGCGCTGCGCGGCGAGAAGACCGGCCCCGCCGAGGCGCCGGAGGCGCTCGGGACTGCACTAGCCGTCGAGCTGCTCGCCCGTGGCGCGGGCCGCATCCTCGCGGAGGTCCGCGGCCGATGACCTCGGCGGGCGCCGCCGCGTCGCCCGCTCGCGGCCGGGATCGTCCGCTGGCCGGGAAGACCGTCGTCGTCACGCGTCCCGCCGAGCAGGCCGCCTCGCTGGCCGAGCCTCTCGCGGCGCTGGGCGCCGACGTCGTCCTCGCGCCGACCATCCGCATCGTGCCGCGCGCGCTGGACGACGAGGTCGTGCGCGTGATCCTCAACGAGCTTCCCGCGTACCACCTCATCTTGTTCACGAGCGCCAACAGCGTCGACGTGTTCCTCGGCTACTTCGCCGAGCTCGGCCTGCCGGCGTCGGAGCTGGCCGGCGCTCGCGTCGCCGCGATCGGGCCGGCCACCAAGGCCGCACTCGAGGCCCGGGGGGCGGTGTGCGACCTGATGGCGGAGGACTTCATCGCCGAGGGCTTGCTGGCGGCGCTCGAGCAGCGCGGTTTCGCGCCGGCTGGTGCGCGCGTGCTCCTGCCGCGCGCCCGCGAGGCGCGCGACGTCCTCCCGGACACCCTGCGCGCGCGAGGCGCGCGCGTCGACGTCCTCGTCGTGTACGACGTGGTCGCGGCCGCGCGCCTTGCGGTGCCGGTGGGGCAGATCGAGACCGCCTCCTACATCACCTTCACGTCCGGCAGCACGGCGCGGCAGTTCGCCGTGCTGATGCGAAACGAGGACTCCCGCCGGTCGCTCGCCGAACGCCTCGCCGGAGTCCGACTCTGTTCGATCGGCCCGGCCACGAGCGACGTGCTGCGCGAGCTGGGGCTGCCGGTGGCTATCGAGGCGGCGGAGCACACGGCCGCGGGGCTCGCGGCGGCCATCGCCGCGAGCGCCGGCGGCGCGGGCTGACGACGCCGGGGGACGGGACGGGGGAGACGGCATGAGCGCGGTCACACTCTATGGGGTCGTTGCCGTGACCTTCATGATGGTCATGTATGCGCTGGAGGGTCGCGGGCGCGGGTTCATCCTCGCCTTCGCCGCCGGATGCCTGTTGTCGAGCGCCTACGGCTTCCTCTCGGGCGCATGGCCGTTCGGGGTCGTAGAGGCGGTCTGGGCACTGGTGGCGGTGCGCCGCTACCTGCGCGCCGACGTTGCACCCTCGCGCCCGCCGACGTAGGTTGCTGGCATGGACCGGTCCATCTGCTTCGCCAGCGACTACGGCTACGCCGACGACTTCGCCGGCGTCTGCCGCGCCGTCATCGCGCGCATCGCGCCGGACGTGCGTGTCATCGACGTGACCCACGGCCTGCCCCAGCGCGACGTGCTCGCGGGGGCGCTCGTGCTGCGCAACACGCTGCCGTACATGCCCGAGAACGCCGTGCACCTCACCGTGGTCGACCCCGGCGTCGGCGGCCCGCGCCGGCCGGTCGCGCTGCGCAGCGCCGGCGACCGGCTCTTCGTGGGCCCGGACAACGGCCTGCTGACCCTGGCGGCCGAGGCCGACGGCGGCATCGCCGAGGCGTACCTCCTCACCAACCAGGAGCTGTGGCTGTCGCCGCTCTCGGCGACGTTCCACGGGCGCGACATCTTCGCGCCGGTCGCGGCCCGCCTCGCCGCCGGTCTGGCCCTGGACGTCGTCGGTCTGCCGGTGGACGTCGACGGGCTGACGCGGACCGAGCTCCCCGAGCTGCGTCGCCACCGCGATGGCCTCACCGCGACGGCGGTGCTCGTGGATCGCTTCGGCAACGTGGCGCTCAACCTCCGCGCGGGGCGCCTCGCAGCCGCCAAGCTCGGGGAGGACGTGGAGCTGCTGACTGGGGGCGAGCGCTACCTGGCGCGCGTGGCGCGCACCTTCGCGAGCGTGCGCCCCAGCGACATCGTGATCCTCATCGACAGCTACGGGCAGGTCGCCGTGGCCGTCAACGCCGGGTCGGCGGCCGAGGTCCTCGGCCTCGAGCCCGGCGACGAGATCAGGCTGCGGCGGCTCACATAGATCCGGCGCCGCCTCCGCGACCTGCCCGCCCGACGGCGTCGTCTTGCATCACCGGCCGCGATTGGCTATAGTCCTCCTTCGCGCGCCCGCATGGGGCGCGCGTTCTGCCAGCGAACCGAGTGAGCCCATGAAGACTTACGTCGCCAAGCCCTCCACCATCGAGAAGAAGTGGTACGTCGTCGACGCGACGGGCCACACCCTGGGCCGTCTCTCGACGGTCGTCGCGGACTGCCTGCGCGGCAAGCGCAAGGCCATCTACACCCCCAACATCGACACCGGCGATTTCGTCGTGATCATCAACGCCGAGAAGATCGTCGTCACGGGCAACAAGCCCGAGCAGAAGATGTACTACCACCACTCGGGCTATCCGGGCGGCATCAAGAGCGAGTCGTACGCCAAGCTCCTGGCTCGCCGCCCCGAGGAGATCGTCCGCCACGCCGTGCGCGGCATGCTGCCGCACAACAAGCTCGGCCGGGCGCAGCTCCGCAAGCTCAAGATCTTCGCCGGCCCCGAGCATCCGCACGAGGCGCAGAAGCCCGAAGTGCTCGAGATCAAGGAGTAAGGCGTGCCTGATGCAGTGACCTACCGCGCGACCGGCAAACGCAAGACCAGCGTTGCCCGCGTCACGCTCACCCCGGGTGTCGGCACGGTCGTCATCAACGGCCGCGCGATCGACGCCTACTTCGGCCGCAAGGTCCTGGAGACCATCGCCCAGATGCCCTTCGAGACCACGCACACCGGCGGCAAGTTCGACGTCAAGGTCAACGTGCACGGCGGCGGCATCTCGGCGCAGGCCGGGGCCGTGCGTCACGGCATCGCCCGCGCCCTCTGCGAGGCCGACGAGAACCTGCGCACGCCGCTCAAGCGCGCCGGCTTCCTCACGCGCGACGACCGTCAGGTCGAGCGCAAGAAGGCCGGCTTCCACAAGGCGCGCAAGAAGCCGCAGTTCAGCAAGCGCTAGGACCGCGATCACGCAGGACTCTTCCCGACGGGCCGCCGAGAGGCGGCCCGTCGTCGTTCCCGGCGCGTCAGACCGAGCGTGCCGGACCGGGCGTCCAGTCGGTGCGCCGGACCGGGTGGCCGACCCGTCCAGCCCGCCGGATGCTAGGATGGACGTCCAACCGCCCCCGAGGAGTCGCAGATGGCCCGCAGCAGGCAGAACAGGGCGCCGCGCAACACGGCGCCGATGTGGAAGAAGCTCTCCGTCGTGCTGTCGGCGCCGGTCGCCGTCGTCATCGTCGTGAGGCTGCTCCACGCCACCACCTGGAACTTCTTGCCCTTCGTCGGGGCTGGTGATCGTCGTCGCCGCGGCCGCGGTCTGGCTCGCCGCCAAGCTCCTCGGCGTGCACTTGAGCCTCGGTAGCTGGGACTAGGCGTAGGCTCGCAGGGGGCCACCGGCGCCATGGGGCGGCGGTTTGCCGCTGCCCGACACGCGGCGTAGCATGGCCCCAGCACCGGCGCGCACGCGCCATCACTCTCGAGCACACGGACCGGTCGCACCATGGGCACCTTCTTCGGCACAGACGGCATCCGCGGCGTAGCCGGCGAGTTGCTCACGGCCGAGTTCGCCGTCCAGGTCGGCCGCGCGGCGGCGGTCGTACTGGCGCAAAAGACCGGCCCGCACCCGCTGTTCGTGATCGGCCGCGACACGCGCCTGAGCGGTCCGATGCTCGAGGCCGGGCTGGTGGCCGGCCTCACCAGCGGCGGCGCACGCGTGGAGATCGCCGGCGTGATCCCGACGCCGGGGCTCGCCACGCTGGTCCACCAGCGTGGCGCCGACGCCGGCGTCGTCATCAGCGCCTCGCACAATCCCTTCGCCGACAACGGCATCAAGTTCTTCTCCTCCGCCGGGGTCAAGCTCAGCGACGAGGAGGAGGCCGAGATCGAGGCGCACATCGCCCATCACGACCTGCAGTCGCTCGCCGGCGACGCCTTCGGCTCCTCGGACGTCCTCGAAGGCTCTGTCGAGGGCTACGTCTGGGACGTTGTGCGGCGCATCCCGCTCGACCTCAGCGGCATGAAGATCGCCCTCGACTGCGCCAACGGCGCCATGTACCGCGCCGCGCCGCTGGCGCTCGAGGAATCCGGCGCACAGGTGACGGTCATGTTCGCCGAGCCCGACGGCGTGAACATCAACGCGGGCTGCGGCTCGACGCACATCGGCGCGCTGCAGGAGGCCGTGGCGGCCGACGGCTTCGACCTCGGGCTCGCGTTCGACGGCGACGGCGACCGCGTCCTCGCCGTCGACTCCACCGGCGCGCTGGTGGACGGCGACTTCATCATCGCGATCCTCGCGAGGCACCTCAAGCACCAGGGCAGGCTCCGCCGCGACACCGTCGTGACGACCGTGATGACCAATCTCGGGTTCCACCAGGCGATGAGCCGCGAGGGCATCGAGGTGCTGGTCACCGACGTCGGCGACCGCTACGTCGTCGCCAGGATGATCGAGGGCGACTACCTGCTCGGCGGCGAACAGTCCGGCCACATCATCAACCGCGACGTGTGCACGACCGGCGACGGCCTGGCCACGGCGCTCCTGCTGCTGCAGGCGCTGCGCGAGATGGACGTGCCCCTGGACGAGGCGGCACGCGTGATGGAGCGCCTGCCGCAGAAGCTCGTCAACGTGCGCGTGCGCGACAAACGCCAGCTCGACGCCGCCACGGCGGTGTGGGCGGCGGTGGACGAAGAGATCCGCCGCCTCGCCGGCAGCGGCCGCATCCTCGTGCGCACGTCAGGCACGGAGGAGCTCGTGCGCGTGATGGCCGAGGCGCCGACCCACGACGACGTCGACGGCGCCTGCTCGCGCATCGTCGCCGTGGTCGAGGAACATCTGGGCTGATCCCGCGCGGGGCTGCCGGCGTGAGGCCCGCCGCAACGGGCGCAGCGCTGACGAGGTAGAATAGCCGCCATAGAGCAGACCGGCGGCGCGGACACCCGTGAGCGACCTAGCGCCTGGCCCGAGCGAGACCGACCCGAAGGGGCCGCTCGCCCGGGTGACGAGGTGGAGGTTCATCGAAAGACTCGGCGGATGCCTCCCGGCCCGGCACGGTCGAAAGCGAGTCGTCAAAACCCGTCGGCGACGGCGGAACAAAGCGACCCGCGCGTGCCGTCCGCACCCCGCCCTTCTGCGGCATGCCCAGAGAAGGGAGCACACATGTGCGGCATCGTGGGCTACGCCGGGCGCCGTCCCGGCAAGCCGATCATCCTTGACGGCCTCAGGCGGCTCGAGTATCGGGGCTACGACTCGGCCGGCATCGTCCTGATCGAGGACGGCGGCCTCGAGACCACGCGCGCCGTCGGCAACCTCGACGCGCTGTACGCGGCGGCGGGATCAAACGGTTCGCCGGGCGACCGTGGGCCTTGGGCACACGCGCTGGGCCACGCACGGCCGGCCGAACCACGAGAACGCGCACCCGCACGACGACTGCAGCGGGCGCGTCTCCATCGTCCTCAACGGCATCGTCGAGAACTACAAGGAGCTGCGCGCCGAGCTCGGCGCCCGCGGGCACGAGTTCAAGAGCGAGACCGACGCCGAGGTCGTGGCGCACCTGATCGAGGAGCACATCGGCGACGGGCTCACGGCCGCCGTGCGCGCCGCCGTGGCTTCGCTCGACCGGCCACTACGCGTTCTGCGCCCTGTCCGCCGACGAGCCGGACATCGTCGTCGGCACGCGCAGCGAGTGCCCGCTGGTCGTCGGCGTCGGCGAGGACGAGATGTTCTTCGCCTCGGCGATCCCCGCTTTCCTCACGCACACGAGCACGATCATCGTGCTCGAGGACGGCGACGTCGCCACGCTCCGCGCCGGAGGCGCGGAGATCTGCGACGTCGCCGGGCGGCCGCTCGTGCGCGAGCAGACGGTCGTCCCCTGGGACGACGCCGCCGCCGAGAAGGGCGGCTACGAGACCTTCATGCTCAAGGAGATCCACGAGCAGCCGGCCGCCCTGCGCGACACGCTCGCCGGCCGACTGCGCGAAGACGGCGTCGTCGATCTCTCCGAGGTCGGGCTCGGCGACGAGATGCTGCGCCGCCTGCGGCGCGTCTTCATCGTCGCCTGCGGCACCTCGTACCACGCCGGCCTCATCGTGAGCTACGCGATCGAGCAGCTGGCGCGCGTGCCGGTGCAGATCGACGTCGCCAGCGAGTTCCGCTATCGCGAGCCGGTGTTCGGCGCCGACACCCTGGTGATCGGCATCACGCAGTCGGGCGAGACGGCCGACACGCTCGCCGCCATGCGACTCGCGCGAGAGGCCGGCTCGCCGGTGCTGGCGCTGACCAACGTCCAGGGCAGCCAGGCCACGCGCGACGCCGACTACGTGCTGTTCACGCGCGCCGGGCTGGAGATCGGCGTGGCGGCGACCAAGACGCACACCGCCCAGGTCGCCGCTCTGCTCCTGCTCGCCCTGCGCCTGGCCTGGGCGCGCGGCGTGATGCCCGAGGCCGAGCTCAAGCGCCTCGGGCACGAGCTGCGCGCCGTCCCCGAGCAGGCCGAACAGCTGCTGGCGCGGCCGAGCGCCATCGAGGAGATCGCGCGGCGCTACTACGACGAGCGCTTCTTCCTCTACCTCGGCCGTGGCATGGGCTTCGCCGTCTGCCTCGAGGGCGCGCTCAAGCTCAAAGAGATCAGCTACATCCCCACCGAGGCCTACGCCGCCGGCGAGATGAAGCATGGCCCTATCGCGCTGCTCGACAAGGAGTCGCCGGTGGTGGTCGTCGCCGACGACAGCCCGATCTTCTCCAAGCTGGTGAGCAACATCGAGGAGGTGCGCGCCCGCGGCGCGGACGTGATCGCGGTGGCCACCGACGGCAACGAGACGATCGGTGAGCTCTCGCGCGACGTGCTCTGGGTGCCCAAGTGCGACCACCACCTGGCGCCGATCCTGACCGTGATCCCCCTGCAGCTGCTCGCCTACCACATCGCCGGCATGAAGGGCCTCAACGTGGACCAGCCGCGCAACCTCGCGAAGACGGTGACGGTCGGAGATGAACAGCGGGTTCCCCGCCATCCCGCCCGGCGGCCTGCTCTTCGGCCTCGGCATCGACGTCACCGAGGCGGCGCGCATCCGCCGCTTGCTCGAGCACCTGCCGCGTGCCTACGAACGTCTGTTCAGCGCGCAGGAGCGCGCCTACTGCGACCGCTTCTCGGACCCGTGGTCGCACTACGCGGCGCGCTTCGCCGCCAAGGAGGCGGTGGGCAAGGCGCTGGGAATCGGTATCATCGGGTTCGTGTGGCGCGACATCGAGGTACTCTCCGGAGGAAAGCCGCTCATCGCGCTGCACGGTGACGTCGCGGAGATCGCCCGGCGACTCGGGGTGACGCGGGTCGAAGTGACGCTGAGCCACACCGGCGGCATGGCCTATGCGGTGGCCGCCGCCCTCAAGGAGGAAGCGCATGGATGAGTCCCTGCTGCTCGCCCTGTACACCGCCGACGTGATGCGGCAGATCGACGAGATCGCGATCCGGGCCTCGGTATCCCCGGCGGCCACCTGATGGAGCGCGCCGGCGTGGGCGTCGCCGGCGAGATCCTCGAGCGCTACGAGCCGGAAGAGGCGGTCGTGTTCGCCGGCAAGGGCAACAACGGCGGCGACGGCTTCGTAGTGGCGCGCGAGCTCTTCGACGCCGGCGTCGAGGTCACCGTGTTCACGCTGGCGCCGGCCGACGCCTACGAGGGCGACGCGAAGCTCAATCTCGACATCCTCGGCCGTCTCGGCGTGGACGTGCGCGAGGCCTTCGCCGAGGAGGCGCCGGCCGACGAGGTCGTCATGCTCACGGAGATGGCCGACGTCGTGGTCGACGCCATCTTCGGCACGGGCTTCACCGGCGCCGCCAAGGACACCGCTGCCGAGGTCATCGGGCTGATCAACGAGGCTCCCGGCGCCGTGGTCGAGCGTCGACATCGCCAGCGGTGTCGGCGCCAGCACCGGCGTCGTCAACGGGCCGGCCGTGGTGGCCGACCTCACCGTAGCGCTGCACGCCGCCAAAGTCGGTCACTTCGTGACCCCGGGCGGCGTGCACTCCGGCGAGGTCGCGGTCGTGCCCATCGGCATCCCCGCCCTGCTCGATCGCGATACCGCCGTCTGGCTGCTGAGCGAGGAGGCGGTCGGTGACCTGGTCGTCCCCAAGGGCGCCGCTGGACCACAAACGGTCGGTCGGCACGCTGCTCGTCGTCGGCGGCTCCAAAGGCATGACCGGCGCCGCGCACATGGCGGCGATGGCGGCGCTGCGCTCCGGCGCCGGGCTTGTGCACGCGGCGTTCCCGGAGGGCTCGCATGGGCCCAAGCCGTTCCCCGAGGTCATCACCGTCGAAGTGCCCGGCGAGGACGGCCAGTTCACGGAGGCCGCGCGCGAGGCGCTGGACGGGCGAGGCGGCGCGCCTCAAGGCCGTCGCCGTGGGGCCCGGCCTCGGCCGCGCCGCCGAGGCGCAGAAGCTGGTGCGCGAGTTCGTCTCCGTCGACCGTCCGCTGCTCCTCGACGCCGACGGCCTCTACGCGCTCGGCGACAGGCCCGAACTGCTCGCCGGGCGCGGAGCAGCCGACGGTGCTCACGCCACACGAAGGCGAGCTGGGCCGCCTGCTCGGCCTGCCGGCCGAGGACGTAGCGGCTCGCCGCCTCGAGTGCGCCCGCTCCGCCGCCCAGCGCAGCGGCGCGACGGTGCTGCTCAAGGGCGAGGCCAGCATCGTCGCCGATCCGTCGGGCCGCTGCTACGTGATCCCGACCGGGAACCCCGGCCTCGCCACGCCCGGCACCGGCGATGTCCTCAGCGGCGCCATCGCCGCCCAGCTCGCCAAAGGCTTGTCCGCCACCGACGCGGCCTGCCTCGGCGGCTTCCTGCACGGTCTCGCCGCCGATCTCGCCGCCGAGAACGCCGTGGGTACAGAAGGCATGGTCGCCAGCGACCTGTTCCAGTTCCTGCCGGCCGCCGTCGAGCGGCTCAAGTCCGGCCCACCGGAGGAGACGCATGTCCACGACTGAACCGCCCGCCGAGGGCGAGACCCTCGCCCGCGACATCATGACCACGCCGGTCATCACCGTGACCCCCGACACGTCCGTCAAGGACCTCGCCGCGCTCTTTCGCGACAAGCGCATCGGCGGCGTCCCGGTCGTCGAGGATGGCAAGCTCGCCGGCATCGTGACCGAGGGCGACCTGATGGCGCTGGACGCGGACGTCCAGTACCCGCACTACTTCGAGCTCTTCGACAGCATCATCTATCTGGGCAGCCAGAAGAAGTTCAAGGAGCAGCTCGAAAAGGCGGCCGCGGCGAACGTCGAGCAGCTGATGACGCGCCGCGACAAGGTCAAGACCGTCGGTCCGGACGAGCCTGCCCGCGTTGCCGCCACGCTCATGTCGCGGCACCACTTCGACCGGGTGCCGGTCGTCGACGAGAACGACGTGGTGCTGGGCCTCGTCACGCGTCACGACATCATCAAGCTCATCGGGCTCTGACATGCTGGCGGGGTGCGAGCGGGCGCTGGCGGAAGTCGACCTCGACGCGGTCCGTCACAATGTGCGTCGCCTGATGCGCGATCTGCCGGCCGGCGCCGCGCACTGCGCCGTGGTCAAGGCCAACGGGTATGGGCACGGCGCCGTCCCGGTGGCGCGCGCCGCCCTCGAGGCCGGCTCCACATGGCTCGGCGTGGCCTGCGCCTCCGAGGCCGAGGAGCTGCGCGAGGCGGGGCTGACGGCGCCGGTGCTGGTCTTCGGGCCGATGACCGGCGCCGACCTCGAGCGGGTCGCCGCCGCCGGCGCCGAGGTCGTGGCCTGGTCGGCGTCGTTCCTCGCCGAGGCGGTCCGCCTCGGCGCCCCGGTCCACGTCAAGTTCGACTCCGGCATGGGCCGGCTCGGGGTCAGCGAGCTCGAGGCGCGCGTGCTGTGCGCCGGCGCCGCCGAAGCAGGGCTCCTGCGCGGCCTCATGAGCCACTTCGCGACGGCCGACGAGGCCGACACGAGCTTCTTCGAGCACCAGTTGGGGCGGTTCGCCGTGCTCGCCGCGGAGCTCAAGACGCTCTACCCGGACCTCATCTGCCACACCGCCAACAGCGCGGCGACGCTGCGCGGGCCGCGCGCCCACTTCGACATGGTGCGCACCGGCATCGCGATGTACGGCCTGGCGCCGGCCAACGACGATCCGTTCAAGGACGACCTGCGCCCGGCGATGAGGCTGAGCTCCTATGTCTCCGGGGTCCGCCTCGTACAGCCCGGCGACTCCGTCGGCTATGGGCGCCGCTTCGTCGCCGACGCCCCGGCGCGCATCGGCATCGTGCCGATCGGCTACGCGGACGGCATCCGCCGCGGGCTCACGAACACCGGCGACGTGCTCGTGGCGGGGCGTCGCTGCCGCATCGCCGGGGCGATCAGCATGGACCAGCTCACGGTGCGACTCCCCGACGACTGGGGAGGGGCCGGCGACGAAGTCGTCTTCTTCGGCGCGGCCGGCGACGGGGCCGAGGCGGACGCGGCCCGGGCACCCGATGCGGGCTCGCCGCGCATCCTCTGCGAGGAGGTCGCGCGATTGCTCGAGACCATCAACTACGAGATCGTCTGCGACGTGGCGCCGCGGGTGGTGCGCCGCTATCGCGGCGCCGGACCCGCGGCCTGACGGTGCCGTGAGCCGCAGCGCCGGACAGCGGCTCGCCGTCGTCGCCCGAGGCGGTCGCGGCAGCCGCCCTCGCGTCGCTCGGCCCCGGCGAGCGTGCGTGGCTCGTCGGCGGCTGCCTGCGCGATCGGCTCCTCGGCCTGCCGGTGCGCGATCTCGACATAGTGGTCGACGGCGCGCCGGAGCCCTTCGCGCGCGCCCTGGCCGACCGCATGGGGGCGGGCGTGTTCGCCTCTTCGGACGAGTTCGGGACCTGGCGCCTGGTGCTCGAGGGCCTGCACGTCGACGTCGCCGCCCTGCGCGGCGGCGATCTGGAGGCCGACCTGCGCGGCCGCGATTTCACCATCGACGCGCTGGCGCGCCCGCTCGACGGCGGCGAGGTCGCCGACGTGCTCGGCGGCATGGACGATCTGGCGGCGCGGCGGCTGCGCCTCTGCTCTCCCGCCGCCCTCGACGACGACCCCATCGCGCGTGCTGCGCCTGGCACGGCTGGCGCGCGGCCTCGGCTTCGTGCCGGACGCGGCCGCCACGGAGGCGGCGTTCCACGCCGCCCAAGGCCTGGCGGCCGTCAGCGGCGAGCGTCAGCGGGACGAGCTCTCGGCGATCCTCACCACCGGCGAGGCCCCCGCCGCGTTCCGCGACCTCGCCGTGTGGGGCGCGCTGCGCGTCGTCCTCCCGGAGCTCGACGGCTTGCGCGGCGTGCGTGCAGAACCCGTATCACCACCTCGACGTGTTCGAGCACACCCTGGAGGCGCTGACCTACGTGCGCGGCGTGGTCGAGCAGCTCGGCGGGCCCGAGCACCTGGCCACGCCGGAGGACGTGGGCATGCCCGGCGTCGCGCCGCTCGTGCCGGTGTCGTGGGCCGTGCTCCTGCACGACATCGGCAAGCCGGCGGCGCGCGTGGTCGACGACGAGGGACGCGTGATCTTCTGGCACCACGACGAGGAAGGGCGGCGCATGTCCCAGGCGATCGCCGCGCGCCTGCACCTCAGCAACCGGTTCGCGACGTACCTCGGCACGCTGGTGCGCCAGCACCTGCGCCTCGGCTTTCTCGTGCGCGAGCAGCCGCTCACGCGGCGCGCCCTGGCGCGCTACCGCCGAGACGTCAGCCCTTGGGTGTTCGAGTCGGTCGTGGTCTCGCTCTGCGACCGCCTGGCGACGCGTGGGGAGCGCACCTCGGCAGAGTCGATAGCGAAGCACTATCGCCTGGCGCGAACGGCGTGGTCCGAGGTGAGCAAGTCGCCGCCCGAGCAGGTCCTGAGCGGAGAGCAGGTGATGGAGCTCCTGGGTCTGGCGCCGGGGCCGGCCGTGGGCGAGGCCCTGCGGGCGCTCGAAGAAGAGGTCGAGGCGGGGGAGATCGCGACTGCGGAGGAGGCGCGCTCGTTCCTGCGCGAGTGGCGTGACGCGGCCGTTGAGGCAGCGGCCGGCGGATCGACGGACGGCGAGGCAGCGGACGGCAAGGCGGCGGGCGGCGACGCGCCTGCAGGCGGCGAGAGCACGCCCACGGGCGCCGCCGGCTCGCCCCCTGCTGCCGACGGCCCGCCGGCCGGGAAGCGACCCTGATGCCCGAGCTGCCCGAAGTCGAGACGGTCCGCCGGCGCCTGCTGACCTGCCTGCCGGGCCTCCTCGTGCGCGACGTGATCCTCAACGACGCGACGGTGAGCGAGCAGAGCGAGGCGGAGCTCCGTGCTCTGCTCGCCGGCCGTCGCGTGACCGGCCTGCGGCGCCGCGGCAAGTACCTCATCGTCGACCTCGGCGCGCCGGAGGCGGAACGGCGGGGCGCGCCGGAGGGTCCCGGCCGGGGCGCGCTCGCGGCGGGTGGCCGGCGCGCGACCTCCGGCCCGGCGATCGCCGTCATCCACCTGCGCATGACCGGCCAGCTGCTGTTCCGGCCCGGCCCCGCCGATCGGCCTCCGCGCTTCGTCTGGCTGCTCGAGCCGCGCACGGAGCTGCACTTCCGGGACGTGCGCCGCTTCGGCCGGCTCTGGGCGTTCGCGCCGGATCAGGAGGATGAGTTCTTCGCGGGCATGGGCGCTGAGCCGTTCGGTGAGCAGTTCACGGTCGCCTACCTTCGCCGCGAGCTCGAGGGTCGGCGGGCGCCGCTGAAGTCGTTCCTCATGGACCAGCGGCGTATCGCCGGCGTCGGCAACATCTACGCCGACGAAGCGCTCTTCCGCGCGCGCCTGCATCCGCTGCGCGCGGCCGGCAGCGTGGGGCCGCGTGAAGCGCAGCGCCTGCACGCGGCCCTGCTCGAGACCCTGCAGGCCGGCATCGACCACGAAGGCTCCTCGATCGAGAGCTTCGTGGACCCGGCCGGCGCCCGCGGCAGCTTCCAGGAGATCTTGAGCGTGTACCAGCGCACGGGCGAGCCGTGCCGCGTGTGCGGGACGACGGTGCAACGCATCGTCGTCGGAGGGCGCGGCACGCACTTCTGCCCGCACTGCCAGCCGCGCCGCGGCGGCATGTCGGCCGGTTCGCGCCGCCTGCGCGGGAGCGAGACGCCGCCGCGACCGGGCAAGACGGCCGGCGGCGTCCCGCCGACGATCTGAGGGTCACGTGGGCCGCGCCTCCCAGCCGTCCCGCGCCGCCCCGCCGTCCCGCGCCGCCCCGCCTCCCGCGCCGCCTCGTCCGCACCCACCGCTCTGGACTCCCGCGTCGCCCCGAGGTCGTCCGCCGGTCCGCGGCTTTACGTCGTCCTGACCTACGTGCCGCGGCTCACGACCGTGATCGTGGGGTCGCTCGGGCCCGTGCGCTTCGAACGCGGCTGGTACGCCTACGTGGGCAGCGCCGCGCGCGGACGCCGCGCGCGCGTGGGCAGACACCTCGCCGCCTCGAAGGCGCTGCGCTGGCACGCCGACCATCTGTTCGCGGCATTCCCTGCGCGCCGCGCCTGGCTCGTTGACGGCGCCGCCGGCGAGTGCGAGCTCGCCGGTGCCCTGGCGGCGCTGCCCGGCGCCGCCCGCCGTCCGCGCCGTTTCGGCGCCGGCGACTGCCGCTGTGCCGGGCATCTTGTGGCCTTCGGCCGGCGACCTCGACAGGCCGACGTCGTCGCGGCCGCCGGCTCGGTCGCCTCCGTGCAGGTCTTTCGCCGCCGCTCCTCCGCCACTCCCGCGCGCTAGACGACGACGCGTCAGGCCCCTGGGTATCCGTACCTAGAGGGCCTGGGGACTAGTACCTATGTCTAGAACGGCGCTTATGTGCTCAAGTGACGGCCTCGCCGGGCCGATGACGGCCTACTAGTCGTAGCGTATTCGTGGGCATGCAAACGGCACGCGGAGGGAGGAGTCACGATGTCGCACGCTGCAGGGCGTCCCGGCAGGCTGGTCACAGCCTGCCCGACGAGCCCGCCCGCGTGCGCGGGCACGATCGACGATGAAGGGTTTCGGCCTGATGTCCCAGAATAACCGCCTGCTCGCGCCGGGCTGCCCGGCGATCCTCGTGGTGGCCGGCAGCATCGACGTGTAGTCGAAAGGCGACTTCAGCGACAAGACCTTCAACGCCGTTGAACGTGTTCACGGCGGGGATCCGAAAGCACACCAACTGGGGGAAATCCAATGACGTCTAGCAGTGCTACGCGCTATTCCAGCCTTGGGGAAGGGGGCAGGGCACGCGGGCCAAGACTTGCCGGTCGGGCGTTCCTGTTCTGCGTCCTCGCGATCCTCACGGCTCTGTTCATCATGCCGGCCATCGCATCGGCGGCGGCCACGAGCGGCCCCGACAATGCCGGGGCCGGAGCCAGCGTCAACCAGGGGGGTGGCTTCCACACGACGTGGAGCAACCCCGGCAGGATCACGGCCGACGACGCGTCGTACGCGACGTGCGCCTTGAGGGGCAGCGGGACCTCCCGGTACCTCGAGGGCACGAACTACGGCTTCGCCATCCCGGCGGGTGCCACCATCAACGGCATCCAGGTCTCCATCATGAGGATGGGCAACAGCGTCACTGGGGGCGGTATACAGGACTCCGGCCTCTACCTGATTAGAGGCGGCACTCCCCAGACCGCGACGAATAGAGCGGACACCACCATCTGGCCGACGTCCATGACCGCGGCCTCCTACGGCGGATCGAGCGATCTCTGGGGCGCCTCGTGGACGGCCGCCGACATCAACGCCACCAACTTCGGCGTGGCCCTGATCGCGCGGAACACCGCCACGTTCAACAGGACAGCCTCCGTCGACTACATGCAGATCACCGTGACCTACACGATCTCGCTCACGGTCGCCGCCACCGGCGTCGACAAGACCTACGACGCCACCGCCACCGCCACCGTGACGCTCGCCAGCGCCGATATCGTCTCCCGGTGATGCCGTGACGCTTAACTACACCAGTGCGGCCTACGCCACCAAGAACGTCGGCTACTGACAAGGCCGTCAGCGTGAGTGGCATCTCCATTGGCGGCCCCGACGCCGGCAAGTACAGCCTGCAGAACACGACCGCTACGACGACGGCGAGCATCGCGGCTGCCGACCTCAATGTGAACGCCGCCGGTGTCAACAAGGTCTACGACGGCGACACCACTGCCACCGTCGACCTCTCGAGCGACAAGTTCGCGGGCGACACCGTGGACCTCAGCTACACGAGCGCCAGCTTCGATACCAAGGACGTGGACCCGGGCAAGGCCGTGAGCGTCGACGGCATCTCGCTCAGCGGCGCTGACGCGGGCAACTACAACCTGCCGAACACGATCGCCGCGACCACGGCCGACATCACGGCCCGCGACCTCACGGTCACGGCCACCGGCGTCGACAAGGTCTACGACGGCGACACCACTGCCACCGCCGACCTCTCGAGCGACAAGTTCGCGGGCGACACCGTGGACCTCAGCTACACGAGCGCCAGCTTCGATACCAAGGACGTCGGCACGGGCAAGGCCGTGAGCGTCGAAGGCATCGCGATCGGCGGCGCCGACGCCACCAACTACAACGCGCCGAGCACGGTCGCCACGACCACAGCGAACATCACTGCCGCCGAGCTCACCGTCGCCGGCGTGACCGCCGCCGACAAGACCTACGACGGCACCACCGCCACGACCCTCGACGTCTCGGCCCCCGTCCTGACCGGCGTCATCGGCCCGGACGTGGTCACGCTCGATGCCTCGGCCGCCAGCGGCAGCTTCGGCGACAAGAACGTCGACACCGACAAGACCGTCACTATCGGCGGCATCACGATCAGCGGCGCCGACGCCGGCAACTATACGCTCGCCCAGCCGAGCGCGACGGCCAGCATCACCGCTGCCCAGCTCACCGTCGCCGGCGTGACCGCCGCCGACAAGGTCTACGACGGTACCACCGGCGCGACTCTCGACGTCTCGGGCGCCAGCCTGAGCGGCATCATCGCCCCGGACGTGGTCACGCTCGACGCCTCGGGCGCGACCGGCGCCTTCGCCGGCAAGGACGTCGGCCCGGACCAGACCGTCACCGTCGCCGGCATCACGATCGACGGCAAAGACGCCGGCGACTACACGCTCACCCAGCCGAGCCCGACGGCCAGCATCACCGCTGCCGACCTCACCGTCACAGCCGCCGGCGACGACAAGACCTACGACGGCACAACGACCGCCACCGTCAAGCTCTCGAGCGACAAGGCGGCGGGCGACTCGGTGGACCTCGGCTACGCGAGTGCCGCGTTCGACACCAAGAACGTCGGCGCCGGCAGGGCCGTGAGCGTCACCGGCATCTCGATGAGCGGCGCCGACGCCGGCGACTACAGCCTGCAGAACACGACCGCCGCGACCACGGCGAGCATCGGCGCCAAGGCGCTGACCATCACCGCCAACAACGGGACCAAGACCACAGGCTCGACCTTCACCTTCACCGGCGGCGAGTTCACGGCCAAGGGCCTGGCAAGCGACGACGCTGTCACGAGCGTCGCTCTCGCGAGCGACGGTGCGGCGGCGAGCGCGGCGGCGGGCACCTACCCGATCGTCGTCAGCGGCGCCACCGGCACGGGCCTCGGCAACTACGCGATCAGCTACACCAATGGCACGCTGACCGTCGTCGTCGGCTTCGACTCGATCTCGACCTTCTCCAAGCCGCTTGTCGGCAAGGGGACCCGGCGCGTCCATCGCGGCGCCACCGTCACCTTTGCCTTCAAGGTCCTCGACGCCAGCGGCACCCCGGTCGTGAACGCGAGTCCGAAGCTGCTGCTGACGAGCAAGGGCGGGTTCCACTTTGGTCCCAAGACCGTCAAGTACAGCACGCTCAAGCACCTCTACATCTACAAGCTGCACACCCGCAAGTCGTGGAAGCTGCGCGCCTACACCGCGAAGGTCTATCTGGATGGCACCTCCGCTGGGCGCAACGCGAAGTTC
Source organism: uncultured Thermoleophilia bacterium (assembly GCA_963829205.1). Lineage (GTDB taxonomy): Bacteria > Actinomycetota > Thermoleophilia > UBA2241 > UBA2241 > CAIXSE01. Next base: position 240,960 of record CAWHHT010000012.1, on the reverse strand, counting down.
AAGCTGATCCGCTAGGCGCGCCTGAGCACCAGCGCCCGACCCGGGCCCCCGCCGGCAGCTGCCGGCGGGGGCCCTTCACGTCTTCTCCGCACCAGGGGCGGACTTCTTCAGCGGCCGAACAGGCGGCGCAGCGCGCCGCGAAGGCCGCCCGGAGGATGCGGGCTCGTCGCCGGCGTCGCCCTCCTCGAGGGCGTGGCTCTTCCACGAGGCTGTCCTCGTGGACCTGGATGCCCTCATCGTCGCTGTTCAGGGCCGACGCCGAGAGCCTCGGGCCGGCGGCTCCCATGCCGACCGCGCCGCTCAGATAGGTGTCCTCCAGCAGGCGCTCGGACTTCTCGCCTGCCTCCCGTGCCCGCTGCTCTTCTGTGCGCTCGTCATCCACTGCCGGTCTCCTCCGCTGGGCTCCTCCCAGTAGGTACCCGGCTAGCGGCTCTTCTCCCACTTCTGCAGGTAGGCGACCTCGGCGAGCGTCTTGCCGGCGTCGATCTCGCCGCGCATGCGGTTCTCCTTCTCGAGCACGTCCATCGCCCGGTTGGCGAGCTCCACGGCCTCGGCCTTGGGGAGCACGATGACGCCGTCGCCGTCGCCGACGACCCAGTCGCCGGGCTCCACCGCCTGCCCGGCGATGAGCACCGGCACGTTGATCTCGCCGAAGCCCTTGGGCTCGCCGGCGTTAGCGCTGATGAGGCTGGAGAAGGCGGGGAAGGCGAGGCGCGCGATCTCGTCGGTGTCGCGGATCGCGCCCCACACCACGAGGCCCGCGAGCCCCTTGACCTTGGCGCTGTGCGTGGCGAGCTCGCCCCAGACGGCGGGGTAGCTGTTGAAGGCGTCGATGACGAGCACGTCGCCGGGGCGGCACACGTCGATCGCCTCGACCGGCTTGGCCCAGTCGCCCGGGTAGGTGCGCACGGTGACGGCCGGGCCGCACATGTGCGCGCCCGGCAGCAGCGGGCGGATGCCGTGCAGGCTCGGCTGGCGATGCCAGGCGTCGCTGATGTTGGCGGTCGAGACTTGCTCAAGGACCGTGCGGATGTCTCCGGCGCCGGCGCGTTTGTACAGCGTGGTCTCGATGCAGACGCGCTCGTCGACAGCGCGCCGGATCTCGGCCGTGGCAGCCGCGGCGTCGGCCGACTTGATGATGGCGCCGCCCACGACGACGATGCCGGCGCCTGCCTCCACGGCCGCCGCGGCCGTCTCGCTGTTGATGCCGCCGGCCGCCGAGACCGGGATCACGACGGTCTCGGCAACGGCCCTGAGCGTCTCGAACGGCGACTCGCCGCGCATCTGCTGGTCGATGGCCGTGTGGATGCCGATGTAGTCGGCGCCGAGCTCCTGCGCGCGCTTCGCGCGCGCCACCGGCTCGGCGACCTCGATCATGTCGACGATCAGTTTGCATCCGTAGTTGCGCGCCGCCTCGGCGCACTCCTTGATCGTCGAGTCGGACGCAGCGCCGAGTACGCCCACGACGCCGGCGCCGGCCTTGGCCGCGTACTCCACCTCGGTGCGGCCGGCGTCCATCGTCTTCATGTCGGCGACGATGGTCATGCCCGGGAACTCCGCCTTGAGGGCGCGGACGGCGTCGAGGCCCTCGGCCTTGATCAGCGGCGTGCCGGCCTCGATCCAGTCGGCGCCGCCGGCGACGGCCTCGCGCGCCACTTCGATCGCGCGCGGCAGGTCCACGAAGTCGAGCGCGACCTGGACGATCGGCCGCTCCCTGGACGGGTCGCAGCCGGCGTCGGGCGCGGCTGAGGCGCCGCCCGGCGTGGCTTCGGCGGCGCTCATACGCCCATCACCTGCACGACGACGGCGCGCTCGCGCGGGCGCGCGTCGAAGTCGCAGAACACGATGTTCTGGTAGCGGCCGAGGGTGAGCCGGCCGTCGACGAACGGTACCGCCAGCGACGGCCCCACGAGCCCCGCGCGCACGTGCGAATGGCCGTTGCCGTCGCCCAGGTTGACGTTGTGCTGGTAGAAACGGTCGGCCGGTGCCACGACGTCGAGCGCCTTCTGGACGTCCTCCACGACACCCGGCTCGAACTCGAGCGTCGTCAGCGCGCCGGTGGCTCCGGGCACGAAGAGCGTGACGGTGCCATCGCTCAGGCCGGTCTGGCGCACGGCCTCAGCTACTTCGTCGGTGATCTTGATCATGTCGGCGTCGCCCTGGCTCGCGAACTCGATCGAGCCGGTGATCACGCACATGAGGCCTTCGCGCACGTGGTCCTTCTGCTTGCCGTTCAAGAAGACGGTCGCCATGGTGTTCCTCACTTTCGGGTGGTCGCGTCCTCGGCGGGGTACGCGCTTGGGGTCAGAGGGATGTTGTCGATGAGACGGGTGGAGCCGAGAGAAACCGCGGCGACGAGAAGGCCGCGCGGCCCGATGGCTTGGTGAAGCTGCACGAAGCTCTCGCCGTCGACCACCGCGATGTACTCGATCTCCAGCGGCGCGTGGTCCTCCGGATCGTCGAGCAGCGCCATCGCCGTCACGGCCACGACGTCGTCCGCGGGCTCACCGGACTCGGCGGTCGCGGCGCCGACGAGCAGCGCCCTGTACAGGTCGGGGGCCGCGGCACGCTGCGCGGGCGTGAGATACACGTTGCGCGAGCTCATCGCGAGCCCGTCCGGCTCACGCACGGTGGGCACGGCCGCCACCTTGACCGGCAGGTCGAGGTCGCGCACGAAGCGGCGCACGACCGCGAGCTGTTGGGCGTCCTTCTGGCCGAGGAACAGGACGTCCGGCCGCACGACCTCGAGCAACTTGACCAGGATGACGGCGACGCCATCGAAGTGGCTAGGCCGGCTGGCGCCTTCGAAAGACTCGGTCAGCGCGCCGCCCACGTGGACCTGCGTCGCGAAGCCCTCGGGGTACATCTCGTCCGCCTCGGGCACGAACACCACGTCGGCGCCGCGTTCCTCGAGCAGCCTGAGGTCGCGGCCTTCGTCGCGCGGGTACTTGTCGAGGTCCTCGCCGCGACCGAACTGTGTGGGGTTCACGAAGATCGACGCGGCGACGGTAGCGCAGCGCGCCCGCGCTGCGTCGACGAGGCTCAGATGGCCGTCGTGCAGGGCGCCCATGGTCGGGGTGAACCCGAGCGGGCGCGGGAGCTCACGCAGTGCGGCCCGCGCCTCGGCGATGGTGCGGGCGACGATCATTCGAAGTCCTCCGGGCGAGACGCCCCATCGGCGCGTGGCCGCCCGTCCGCCGCGCCCGCGTCGAGCAGATCCTCGAGAGCGTGCACCTGCTCGTCGTCCAGGCGTGGCGCCGCCAGGGTCAGCGCCTCGAGGCTGAGGGCGCGATACGTCTTGGCCAAACGCGGACTCTCGCGGTCGAGCAGGCGCAGGTGCGCGCGCACGGTGCCTACGTCGGCGCGCGCGACCGGCCCCGTCAGGGCACGCGCGGGGTCGCCGCCGGCAAGCAGGTTGTCGAGCGTCGTGCGCAGGAGCGGGGCCAGGTGGGCGAGGCCGTCGGTCCCTCCGGTGGCCTCGTCCATGAGGCGTTTGGCCTCGCTCTCGAGCGCGACCAGCAGGTTGCAGCCGACCACGGCCGAGAGGTGATAGAGGGCCTTGCGCTCGTCGGCGAGGCGGAAGGGGCGCATGCCGAGGCGGCCGGCAAGTGCTTCGCCGAGCCGCAGGTCGCGCTCCTCATGCGCCGTCACGGCGCACGGTACGTCGCGCAGCAGCTCGGCGTGTGGCTCGCCGGCAAAGGTCTGCAGGGGGTGGAGGCAGAGCACGCGCACCCCCTGATCGTGGAGCGGCTTGAGCAGGTGGACGGAGCCGAGGCCGCTCGAGTGGATGGCCACGGGCTCCACGCCGCCCCGGCGGGCCGCAGGCAGGGCGGCGGCCAGGCGGGCCGCCACCGTGGAGATCTCGTCGTCCGGCACCGCAAGCCACCACAGGTCGGCCTCGAGCGCCGCGTCCGCGACGCGCACGTGCCTGGGGGTCGTGCCGAGGTCGGTGTCGTCGTCGGCGTGGACGCCGACCGCGACGACCGGCAGCTCGGCCTCCATCAGGCCGGCCAGAACGGTCGAGCCCAGACGTCCGGGACCGATCACGCAGTAGCGATACGCATCGATGTCCAAGCCCACGACCTCTCCGGCTGCAGTCCGCCCGGTGGGGACGGTACCGCGCCTGCCGCTGGCCTGTGGTACACAGGCGGTGTCTCCGTCTCCTGCGACGCGCTCGGAGCGGAGCCTCCCGAAGGGTAGAGCCTCGCGCGCGCGCGGTCAATCGTGTGGTGTTGTCCACATCGTCCCGCGAGGCCGTCTGTGCTGGCCTGGGCGGTGGTACACTACGTCCATGCCGATCTACGAATTCTGCTGCAACGCCTGCGGAACCGCGTTCGAGGAGCTGGTCCGCAACGGCACCAAACCCGAGTGCCCCGCGTGTCATTCCGGCGATGTCTGCCGACTGCTTGTCGACGTTCGCCGTCCATTCGTCCTCCACGAACCTCGGCGGCAAGGGTGCGACCAAGAGTTGCTCCTCGTGCGCCAGCTCCTCCTGTGCCACCTGCCACTGACGAAGTCATCACCGCCCTCGAGGCGCTGCGCGCCGAGATCGCGGCCTGCACCGCCTGCGACCTGCACGAGACGCGCACCCGCGCCGTTCCCGGAGAGGGAGACCCCGGCAGCGACCTGATGTTCGTCGGCGAGGCGCCCGGTTACCACGAGGACCAGCAGGGGCGGCCCTTCGTCGGCCAGGCCGGCAAGCTCCTCGAACAGCTGCTGGCCAGCATCGGGCTCACGCGCGAGCAGGTGTTCATCGCCAACGTGCTCAAGAGCCGGCCGCCCAACAACCGCGACCCTCGCCCGGACGAGATCGCCGCCTGCCAGCCGTACCTGTGGCGGCAGATCGAGCTCATCCGGCCCAAGGTGATCTGCACCCTCGGCAATCACGCGACCAAGCTGCTCACCGGCAACCCGGCGGGCATCACGCGCGTGCACGGCCACCCGCAGGCGACCGAGATCGGCGGGGTCAGCCTGTACCTGTACCCCATCTTCCACCCGGCCGCGGCCCTCTACACGCCGGCCATGCTGACGACCCTCAAAGAGGACTTTCTGCGACTCCCGGAGTTGCTGGCGCACGCCGCGCCGGGCGTCGAGCCGCCGGCCGCGGAACGGCCGGCCTGGCGACCGCCCGAGCGGCCTCCCGGGCCCGCCGCGCCCGAGGAGCCGGCGCAGCCGGAGCTCACGCCGGCCGAGCCTGTGGCTCCCCCCGCGGACCAACGTGCCGCCGCCGAGAGCGGCGCCAAGAGTGCCGCCGACGGGATCGTCGCCGGTGAGACCGCGGTGGCGGATGAGGCGCGCGCCGCCGACGCCGCCGACCCGCCCGCCGGCGATCCGCCGGCCACGGCGACGCCGGGCAAGGCGGAGCAGCTCGGCCTCTTCTAGATGATCACGCTCACACTCGCCTCGCCGGCCCAGACGAGACGCTTCGCCCGTGTGCTCGCGGGGCTCCTGGAACCGCCTGCGCTCGTCACTGTGGAGGGTGACCTCGGCACCGGGAAGACGACGCTCGTGCGCGAGGTCTTGCGCGCCCGCGGAGTGCGCGGCCCGGTCACGAGCCCGTCGTTCACGCTGGCGCAGAGCTATCGCGGGCGTGAGGGTGAACAGCTCCACCACCTCGATCTGTATCGCCTCAGCACCGGTGCCGACGTCGACCTGTTTGCCTGGGACGACTACCTGGGGCCGGACGCGCTGACGTTCGTCGAGTGGCCGGCCGCAGGGAGCGGCGTGCTCCCGGATCCTGATGTGCGCCTCGCGCTGGAACACCTCACGCCGCGCAGCCGGCTGGCCCGCCTGCACGGGCCGGTCGAGCTCGAGCGCGCGGCCGCGGACGAATCCGCGAAGGCCGGCATCGCCGTGAGGCAGCCCTCGCCGTGGGCGCGTCCATCGCCGCGGAGCACGCGTGATCCTCGCGCTGGAGACCGCGACGACGGCCTGCTCGGCGGCGCTCTGCGCCGCCGACGGCTCCGTCGTCGCCGAGAGCGTCACTCTGGAGGGACCGGCGCACACGCAGCGCCTGCTGCCCGGCGTGCACGCCGTCCTCGAGCAGGCGGGCGCCGGCTGGGACGACGTCGACACGGTCGCGGTCGGCCTCGGGCCCGGCGCCTTCACCGGCCTGCGCATCGGCGTCGCCACGGCGCGCGCCCTCGCGCAAGCGGACGGGCGCGTGCGCCTCGCGGGCGTGCCGTCGTGCGCCGCGCTGGCGCTTGCGCTCGCTGACGTGTCAGGTGGCCTCGCCGTGGCGCCGCTCATCGACGGCAAGCGCCGCGAGGTGTTCGCGGCCTTGTACGAGCCCGATCCGGGCGTAGCCGGGATCCGGCTCGTCGGGGACGTCGTGGTCGTGCCGGCGGACGAGCTCGCCGCGTGGCTCGAGGGCCGCGGACGGCTGGTCACCGGCGGCGACGGCGCCGCGCTCTATGCGGAGCTCCTGCCGCCGTCCGCGCGTCGCGCGGAGGCCGTCGTCGCGCCCACGGCCGCGATGGTCGGCCGGGCGGTCGCCTGCGGCGCGCCCGGCCTCGTCACCGGCCCCGACGCAGTGCTGCCGCTCTACGGCCGTACGCCGGACGCCGCCCGCTGGCACCGGATGTCCCCGTGAGTCTCGAGGCCGTCCCCGACGTGCCGCGCGGCGAGCGCGTGGTCCGTGACATGCAGTTCACCGACCTCGAGGCCGTCGCCGCGATCGAGCGCCGCACGTTCACGCTTCCGTGGTCGCCGGCGATCTTCAGCGGCCAGCTGGCCCGTGAGACCGGCATCGCCCTTGTGTGCGAGATCGGCGGGAGGATCGTCGGGTACCTCATCGCCGACATGTTCGTGGACGTCTGGCACCTGATGAACGTCGCCGTAGACGACCCCTACCGGCGGCAGCACATCGCCTCGGAGCTGATCGAGGCGTACTTCGCCATCACCGAGCTGCACGGCCACCGCGGCCACACGCTCGAGGTGCGCGTCTCCAACCGGTCGGCCATCCAGCTCTACAGGAGCTTCGGATTCGTGGCCACGGGCGTCAGGCCGGGCTACTACAGCGACGACCGCGAAGACGCGCTCATCATGTGGAAAGACTGGGAGGGGGAGACGGCGTGATCTCGCCCGACGCGTGCGGCGCAGCCCTCGCCGAGGCGGGACCGGCTCGCCCGCTGCTCTGCATCGAGACCTCGTGCGACGACACGAGCGCCGCGGTGGTGGCGGGACGCGAGGTGCTGTCGTCGATCGTCTCCTCGCAGAACGAGCTGCACGCGCAGTTCGGCGGCGTGGTGCCCGAGGTGGCCTCGCGCCGCCACACTGAGCTCGTCAACGACGTCGTCGCCGAGGCCTTGAGCTTCGCGGGCGTGGGCTGGGACGACCTGGCCGGCGTGGCGACGACGCAGGGGCCGGGCCTGATCGGCGCCCTGCTCGTGGGTCTGGCGGCAGCCAAAGCGATCGCCTATCGTCGCCGCCTGCCGCTGATTCCCGTGAACCACATCCAGGGTCACATCGCGGCCAACTACGCCCTCGGCGTCGAGGCGCCCTTCGTGTGCCTCGTCGCCAGCGGCGGGCACACGCTCCTCGCGGTCGTCGAAGAGGGCGTCACGTACCGGGTGGTGGCGCGCACGATGGACGACGCCGCCGGCGAAGCGTTCGACAAGGGCGCCCGGCTCCTGGGGCTCGGGTATCCGGGCGGCAGGGAGCTGGACCAGCTCGCGGCGCGCGGCGACGCCCGCTACGTGCGCTTCCCGCGCGCGGTGCCGCGCGGCCGCGACTTCAGCTTCAGCGGCCTCAAGACGGCGCTGCTCTACGATCTGCGCGAGCGCGGCGCCGAGGAGGTCGAGGCACACCGCGCCGACATCGCCGCCTCCTACCAGGCGGCGATCGTGGGCCAGCTCGTCGAGAAGACCGTGGCCTGCGCCGCCGGCGAGGGCCTGCGCCGCGTGGCCATCGCCGGCGGCGTCGCCGCCAACTCGGCCCTGCGCGCGGCGCTGGCGGCGCGCTGCGAGGCCGACGGCCTGCGGCTCTCGCTGCCGCCGTTGAGCCTCTGCACCGACAACGCCGGCATGATCGGCCTTGCGGCCGCGTTCCTGCCGGCGGTGCCGTGGCCGGAGTACCTCGGCCTCGACGCTTTCGCCAGCGACGCCGAGGCCAAGGCAGCGCGGCCCGCCGTGCGGCGGCCGCGCCCCACGCGCTGACCGGGCTCCAGCTCGTCCCTGGCTCGCCGCGACGGTCGCCACGCGGCGGAAGCCGCTGGTACACTCGGGCCATGGTACGCAAGCCCCAGCCCGTGTTCCCCGGCGAAGCCCCCGACGAGACCCCGCGGCTGGCTGCGGAGTTGTTCGTCGAGTGCCTCGAGGCCGAGGGCGCCGAGTACGTCTTCGGCATCCCCGGCGAGGAGACGCTGGACCTCAGCGAGGCGCTGGACCACTCCCAGAAGATCACCTTCGTGCCCGTGCGCCACGAGCAGGGCGCCGCGTTCATGGCCGACGCCTACGGGCGCCTCACCGGCAAGGCCGGCGTGTGCCTCGCGACGCTCGGCCCCGGCGCCACCAACCTCGCCACCGGCATCGGCGACGCCACGCTCGACAAGGCGCCGCTCGTGGCGCTCACGGGGCAGATCCCCCTCGCCGGCATGCACAAGGAGACGCACCAGTTCATCGATACCGTCGACATGCTGCGTCCCATGACCAAGTGGAACACGCGCGTGCACGATCCGCGCATGATCAGCGAGGCGGTGCGCAAGGCCTTCTCCACGGCCGTCGCCGAGAAGCCTGGCGCGACCCACCTGGAGCTCCCCGAGGACGTGATGGCGCGCCGCATCGTCGGCCGCCCGCTGCCCCGCGCCCCGCATCCCGATGGTCGAGGCCGACCCGGTCAGCCTGCTGCGCGCCGCCGAGCTGCTGCAGGCCGCCGAGATGCCGGTGATCCTGGCCGGCAACGGCGTCGTGCGCCAGGGCGCCTCGCAGGCGCTGCGCGCCTTCTGCGAGGAGACCGGCCTGCAGGCGATCACCACGTTCATGGGCAAGGGCGTCGTGGACGCCGGCTCGGACCAGTTCCTGTTCACGGCCGGCCTCCGCTCACAGGACTACGCCGAGGGTCTGCTCGGCAAGGTCGACCTCGTGGTCTGCGTCGGCTACGACATGATCGAGTGGCCGCCCTCGGCCTGGAACCCTGACGGCCGCTCGCGCATCGTCTGCATCGACACGGTGTCGCCGGAGATCGACGCTCACTACGTGCCCGAGGTGGAGCTCATCGGCGAGTTGAGCCGCATCCTCTACCAGCTCGCCGGGCTGCTGCAGGGCAAGTCGCGTGGCGCACCTGCAGACGCGCCCGTACCGGCGCGCCCTGCTCTCGGTGCTCGACCACGGCGAGGACGACGACTCGCCGGTCAAGCCGCAGCGCGTCCTCAAGGACCTGCGCGCCGCGCTGGCGCCGACGGACATCCTCATCTCGGACGTCGGCGCGCACAAGCTCTGGGTCTCGCGCTTCTGGGAGGCCAAGGAGCCCAACACGGTGCTCATCTCCAACGGGTTCGCCGCCATGGGCTTCGCTCTGCCGGCGGCGATCGCCGCGTCCGTGGCGACGCGCGGCGAGCGCAAGGTCGTCGCCATCGCCGGCGACGGCGGCTTCCTCATGAACGTGCAGGAGCTGGAGACCGCCAAGCGCCTCGGCCTGCCCTTCGTGATCCTCGTCTGGAGCGACGGCGGCTACGGCCTCATCGAGATGCACCAGCGGCGCAAGTACGGCCGCGTCGCCGGCACGCGCTTCGAGAACCCGGACCTCGTCGGTCTCGCGCACGCGTTCGGCGTGGAGGGCGTGCGCGTCGAGCGCGCCGGCGACTTCCTGCCGGCGCTGCGCAAGGCGCTGGACGCGCCCGGTCCCGGTCGTGATCGACATCCCGATCGACTACGCCGAGAACGACAAGCTGGGCGTCGACCTCTGGAAGCTGGCGCCCGAGGAGCTCGGCTGACGCCAGCCGCGCTTCCTGCCGAAATAGCCGGTCATCGGCGTCGCTTTTCGCAGATTGTGACCCTTTGGCTCTAGTAATCCGTGGGGCGCGCGCTGTAAGCTCTGCGGCACACAGCGCCCAGTAGCGCGGCGGACGGAGTCGCACGGCGCACGTCGGGGATCGGGGGATCGGATGACGGAACTGTTGCGCAACCAGGGCCTCAAGCGGGTCCGGATGCGTCTCTTCACCGCGGTCATCGTGGTGTTCACGCTCACCTGCTCGGGCTCGTTCGGCATGGAGGACGTCGTCTCGTCCTCAGGCCCGGGGCTCACCTTGCTGATGATCGTCGTGCTTCCGTTCGTGTGGAGCGTCCCGATGGCGTTCGTCGCGTCGGAGATGGGCTCCATGATCCCCGAAGCCGGCGGCTCGTACCGCTGGGTCCGGCGCGCGATGGGCGAGTACTGGAGCTTCCAGAGCGGCTGGTGGTGGACCCTGTCGGTGTTCATCGACTCCGCCGTCTACGTTGCCCTCGCCCTCGGCTACATCCAGAGCCAGCTCAACCTCACGAGTCTGGAGCGCTGGCTGGTCGGCGTGGGCATCATCGCGGTGTTCACGGTCATCAACATCCGGGGGCTCGAGCTCACGGGCTGGTCGCTCACCGTGATCCAGATCGTCGTCATGGTGCCGTTCCTGATCTTCACGATCCTCGCGTTCATGCGCGGCACCGGCGCCGTGTTCAGCCCGTTCCAGCCGGCGGGCCAGAACGTCGTCGAGAGCATGAACCTGGGCCTGGCGATCATGATGTGGATGTACGCCGGCTGGGAGTCGATGAGCACGCTGGCCGGCGAGATCGAGAACCCGCAGAAGGTCATCCCGAGGGCGCTGATGATCGCGACGCCCATCGTGATCATCACCTACTTCGTCACCGTCGCCGCACTCATCCGCGCCGGCGGAGCGGGCAACTGGTCCTCGATGGTGTCGGACGCGAGCTCGGGCGGCACGGACTACATCGTGGCGGCCAAGATCGTGGGCGGGGCCTTCCTCGGCTGGCTCATGTTCGCCTCGGCCATCGCCTCCAACATCGGCCTGTACGCCGGGTATCTCGCTTCGGGCGCCCGGCCGCCGTTCCAGATCTCGCGCGACCGGCTGCTGTTCCGCTTCTTCGGCACGACCAGCAAGAAGTACGGCACGCCTTACGTCGCCATCCTGATCTTCGCCGGCGTCAACTGCGTGCTCATCGCCAAGGAGTTCACGGCGCTCATCGTCATGGACATCTTCCTGCTGATGTTCGCCTACATCCTCGTGTTCATCTCGGCGATCGTGCTGCGCATCAAGGAGCCCGACACGCCGCGGCCGTTCCGCGTGCCGCTGCCCACCTGGGCGCTCGCGATCTGGGTCGCCATCCCGATCGCCATCGCCGTGTTCGCGCTCTTCACCAACGGCTCCGACTACCTCGTGGGCGGCCTCATCGGCGTGCTCAGCGGCCCGATCGCCTACCTCGTCTTCAAGTACTTCTACCACGGGACCACGGACCGGGCGCTCGAGGGCGCCACGATCACGCCCGAGGGTGAGCTCACGCAGTTCGGCGCGGAGATCGAAGGGGTGACGGCATGAAGAACGACGCCATCCACAAGTACGCGGCGCTGGTGGGCGTCCTCGCGGGCGTCTCCGCCATCGCGCTCGCCTTCTACATCCACTCCGCCCAGCCCAAGCTCGGGCCGTCCTGGCACGTCGCCGGCATCCTGGTGACGAGCCCGCGCCTGCTGGCCGCCATGGGCGTCGTCATGATGATCGGCGGCGTGCTCACGCTGTGGAGTCCCGCCGGAGGCGGCCTGCTGGTCCTCGTGCCGGCGGTCATCGGCCTCGTGTACTGCTACAACCACGAGTGGACGCGCATCCCGCTGCTCAAGATCTGGGCGGCGCCGATGCTCCTCGCATGGCTCGCCGGCATCCTCGCGGGCTACGCGCTCGCCAAGGACGTCCCGGGCCACGACGAGCCGCCGGACTACGGCGATGTGCTGACCGAGGACTGATCCGGCAGACCGTCTGATGGACGGCGAGGCCCGGGAGCGGCTCCACCGCTCCCGGGCCTCGCCCGCGTCTGGGGCCGGGCGCGGTCGGCCACCGCTCGCCTGGCTTGTCAGCGGCCCCCGGCGGCGTCCTCGCCGGCGACGCCGCACCAGCGCATCAGCACCAACGCCACCGCGGCCGCGTGGTCGACGAGGTCGTCGACCGGCACGTACTCGTCGACCGAGTGCGCGACCAGGAGCTGACCCGGACCGAACGAGATCGTCGGCGTTCCGCCGAGCAGCGTGTAGGTCGCAGCGTCGTGCCACGAGTCGAGGCCGGTGATCCGCCCCGTGCGCCCGAGGTCGGCGGCCGCCTCGAGCGTGCCGGTGACGATGCCGTGGCTCGCGCCGGCACCTCCGCCGGCGGGCAGTCGTCGATCCACTTCCACGAGGGCGGGTTCTCGGCCAGCCAAGGGTCGGCGGCAGCGACGGCACCGACCCACTCCTCGACCTCGCGCTGCGCCGGCCGCCCGGTGCCGGCCTCGTCGACGCTCACCGGCAGGTAGTCGAGGTCGCAGGTGATCGTGCACGACTCGGGATACGTGACGCTCCATTCGCCGGCGCGGACGATCGTCGGCGTGACGCTGCCGGGGCTCAGGAGCGCGTGGCGCTGGTCCGGCCGCGTGCGCCACTCGTCGCGCAGGCGCCCCATCGACTCGAGCAGCGGCAGGGCCTTCTCGATGGCGTTGACCGCCCCGCCGGCGCGCCAGTGCGGCTGCGGCATCTCCACGTGTCCGGCGCGGCCGGGGACGGTGAGGACGCCGGTGGAGGTGCCGCGGCAGCCGGCGTAGGCGTCGAAGCCGGTCGGCTCGGCGCAGATGCCGGCATCGGCGCGCACGCCGTGCCGCACGGCCGCCCAGCCGCCGACGCCGGACGACTCCTCGTCGGTGTTGCTGCAGAAGACGACGTCGCCGCGCAGCCGCACGCCGGCGCGGCGCAGCGCCTCGACCGCGAACGCCAGGGTCGTGACGCCGCCCTTCATGTCGCACGAGCCGCGACCGTACAGCCTGCCCTCGCGGACCTCGGCGCGGAATGGGTCCGAGGCCCAGAGCTCGCGCGGTCCGGTGGCCACGGCGTCGACGTGCCCGTTGAGCAGCAGGCTCGGCCCGCCGCCGACGCCGGCCAGCCGCGCCACCAGCTGAGGCCGCCCGGCGAAGTCGAGCTCGGCCGCGACGTAGGGGTGCCCCAGTCCGATCGGCTCCGGCTCCCACGACTCCGTCTCGGCGCCGAGCGCCCGCATCCGCCGCTCGAGGATGCCCTGGAGCCTCTCCTCCTCGCGCGGCGGCTCGCCGGGGTCTCTCGCCGTCGTGTCGCAGGCGATGAGCTCACCGGCGAGCGCCACGAGCTCGTCACGCGCCTCGCGCACGACGGCGACGACGTTCTCTTCCAGGTCCGATCGAAGGGCCAACGCGACCTCCAGGAGCTTGTCGCGCCACGCGGGCGCGAAGGGTGATGGAGACCGGCCGGCGGTGCGCCCGCTCAGGCCTCCAGCATGATCGTCACCGGGCCGTCGTTGACGAGCTCGACGTGCATGTGCGCGCCGAACACGCCGGTCTGGACCGGCGCTCCTTCGGCGCGCAGAGCCGCCACGTAGGCCTCGTACACGGCCTCGCCCTGCTCGGGACGGGCCGCCCGCGTGAAGCTCGGACGGTTCCCCTTGCGAGCGTCGCCGTACAGCGTGAACTGGGAGACGGCGAGCACCTCGCCCGCCACCTCGGCCAGCGACAGGTTCATGAGGCCGGCGTCGTCCTCGAAGATGCGCAGCTTCGCGGTCTTGCCGGCGAGCTGCGCGGCCGTCGCTTCGTCGTCGGCCGCGGCGACGCCGACCAGGACGAGCATGCCGTGGCCGATCTGCGCCACGCGCTCGCCGCCGATGGTCACGGAAGCGCGGCCCACGCGCTGGACGAGGATCCTCATGCCGCGAGTCTAGCCGTGCGACCGCGGCGGCGCCAACCCCCGTCCGCCCGGCACGGAGCGTATGCTTCCGGCGCCGCCGACCGGCGCGCACGCTACCGGCGGGCGCTTGTGGCAAGGCGGTGCCAGGGCCGGCCAAGGCCCGGTTCGCAGGCGCAAAGCCGTGCAAAACGGCACTATTGTGGCCGTCGCCGTTCCTCTCTCCGGCACCGGCGCGACGGTTTGACACTCCCGGCAATCGGTCATACCATTACCACCCCGTGAGACTTAGCACTCTCAGTCAGAGAGTGCCAGAATCCAACCGCGTGAAGAGGAGGGTTGCTGCATGAAGCTCAAGCCGCTTGAAGACCGCGTGATCATCAAGGCCGTCGAAGAGGAAGAGAAGACGGCCAGCGGCATCGTGCTGCCCGACACGGCCAAAGAGAAGCCGATGATGGGCGAGGTCGTCGCCGCCGGCGACGGCAAGTGGGACGAGGCCGGCACCAAGCGTATCCCGATGGACGTCAAGAAGGGCGACAAGGTCATCTACGGCAAGTACTCGGGCACCGAGTACAAGACCGCCGATGGCGACGAGCTCTTGATCCTGCGCGCCAGCGAGATCCTGGCCGTAGTAACGAAGTAGGAAGGGAGGCTGACGAAGCGTGGCTAAAGAACTCAAGTATCACGATGAAGCCCGGCGCGCGCTCGAGCGCGGCGTCAACGCGCTCGCCGACGCCGTCAAGATCACCCTCGGCCCCAAGGGCCGCTATGTGGTGCTCGACAAGAAGTTCGGCGCTCCGACGATCACCAACGACGGTGTGACCATCGCCCGCGAGATCGAGCTCGAGGACGTCTTCGAGAACCAGGGCGCCCAGCTGGTCAAGGAAGTCGCCACCAAGACCAACGACATCGCCGGTGACGGCACCACGACCGCGACCCTGCTCGCTCAGGCCATCGTGCGCGAAGGTCTGCGCATGGTCGCCGCCGGTGCCAACCCGATGGCCGTCAAGCACGGCATCGAGCAAGCTGTCGACGAGGCCGTCGCCTCCATCAAGAAGCAGTCGCAGGAGATCTCCGGCAAGGAAGAGATCGCCCGCGTCGCCACCATCTCCGCCCGCGACCGCGCCGTCGGCGACGTCATCGCCGACGCCATCGAGAAGGTCGGCAAGGACGGCGTGGTCAACGTCGAGGAGAGCAACACCTTCGGCCTCGACCTCGAGTTCACCGAGGGCATGCAGTTCGACAAGGGCTACCTCAGCCCGTACATGATCACGGACCCGGAGCGCATGGAAGCCGTGCTCGAGGATCCGTACATCCTCATCGCCAACCAGAAGGTCGGCGCCGTGCAGGATCTCCTTCCCGTGCTCGAGAAGGTCATTCAGGCCGGCAAGCAGATCCTCATCGTGGCCGAGGACGTCGAGGGTGAGGCTCTCGCCACCCTGGTCGTGAACAAGCTCCGCGGCACGTTCACCAGCGTCGCCGTCAAGGCCCCCGGCTTCGGCGACCGCCGCAAGCGGATGCTCGAGGACATCGCCATCCTCACCGGCGGCGAGGTCATCACCGAAGAGATGGGCCTCAAGCTCGACAACACCCAGCTGACGCAGCTCGGGCGCGCCCGCAAGGTCGTCGTGACGAAGGACAACACCACCATCGTCGACGGTTCCGGCGACACCGAGGCCATCAAGGGCCGCATCAAGCAGATCAAGGCGGAGATCGAGAACACCGACTCCGATTTCGACCGTGAGAAGCTCCAGGAGCGTCTCGCCAAGCTGGCCGGCGGCGTCGCCGTCGTCAAGGTCGGCGCGGCCACCGAGGTCGAGATGAAGGAGACCAAGCACCGCGTCGAGGACGCCCTCAACGCCACCCGCGCCGCGCTTGAAGAGGGCATCGTGCCCGGCGGCGGCGTCGTGCTCGTCAACGCCATCGACTCCATCAAGGTCGACAAGAAGTCCGACGACGTGGACTTCCGCTCGGGCAAGCAGATCATCGCGCGCGCTCTCGAAGAGCCACTGCGCCAGATCGCCGAGAACGCCGGCCTCGAGGGTTCGGTCGTCGTGAACAAGGTCAAGTCGCTCAAGGCCGGCGAGGGTCTCAACGCCGACACCGGCGAGTACGAGAACCTGATCAAGGTCGGCATCATCGATCCGGCCATGGTCACCCGTTCGGCGCTCCAGAACGCCGCGTCGATCGCCAAGAACATCCTCACCACCGAGTGCATCGTCGCCGACAAGCCCGAAGAGGGCGGCGGCATGGGCGGCGGCATGCCGGGCGGCGGCATGCCTCCGGGCATGATGTGATCCACAGCTAGACCGTCGAAAGAGCATGCCTCTTTCGCGTCAACGGGGCCGGCGGTGCACTAGCACCGCCGGCCCCGCTTCTCTCCGGGCGGCTTGGCCGGGCGTTGACGCGTCCTCATGCTGCGCTCATCTGCACGTGGCAGCATCGCGAATGCGGCGCGGAACGGACACGCTTCGCCGCCCCGGACCGAAGCTTGACTGACCGGTCAAGCTCCGACTAGGGTCCGGGAATCTGGGGCGTCGCCCACTTCCGCCGGTGGCGCTGTAGTTCGCATTGGAGGCACCTCGCATGGGCTGTAGCACTGCTGGGCGAAGGCGCAAGAGTGCCGTCCTTGTCGTCCTTCTCGTCGCCGTCCTGGTCGTGCTCGTAGCGGCCGGCGCCTCGTTCGCCGGCGCGAGCGGTTCACCGTCGCCGGCCGCAGGCAAGGCAATCCTGCGCCTCGGCTGGAACGAGGGCCCCCTCAACCTCAACCCCTTCATCGGCTACAGCACGTCGTACGAGATCTGGATGCTCAACTATGACACGCTCGTTGGCATCGGCTCTGACGGGCTGCCGTCCAAGGAGACTGGTCTGGCCCAGGGCTGGGAGCTCTCACCGGACCAGAAGACGTGGACGTTCCATCTGCGTCCGGGCGTGAAGTGGCAGGACGGCCAGCCGCTCACGGCTGCGGACGTTGCCTGGACGTTCAACACGATCATCAAGGACGACCTCAGCCCCGCCGTGTACCTCAAGGGCGTGACGAAGGCGGTCGCTGTCGACGACACGACGCTCAGAGTGTACTGCTCCGAGCCAAAGGCGAACATGCTCACCACGCAGGTCTACCTCTACGTCCTGCCCAAGCACATCTGGGGCAAGCTGAGCGCCAGCCAGTTGTCCAACTCCTTCCGCAATCCCACGCCGATCGTGGGCTCGGGGCCGTTTCAGACGGTGGAGTTCAAGAAGGACAACTACGTCAAGATGGTCCGCAACCCCGCCTATTGGGGCAAGCAGCCGACTGTCGACGAGGTCATCTTCCAGTACTACACGAACGACGACACCATGGTGCAGGACCTCAAGAGCGGGGCCATCGACGGCGCGCAGGTGATTCCTCCGGAGCAGTTCAAGCGGCTGCAGAACGCCCCGGGCATCAAGACGATCGCGTACCCCCTCTACAACTGGGAGTACATCGACGTGAACTGCTACGACAGCCCGAACTCGCTCGGCAATCCGGTGCTCAAGGACCCCAAGTTCCGTGTGGCCATGGCGTGGGCGATCGACCGGAAGAAGTGCGCGCTCCTCGGCTGGAACGGCTTCGCGCAGGCCGGCTACGGCATCTTCCCCGAGAAGGGCTGGCCTGCCAGCGCCGATCCGTACTACCGTCCGGATGCCGCGACCACGATCGGCTTCGACCTCGCGAAGGCGAACCAGCTCATGGACGCCGCCGGCTACAAGGACACCGACGGCGACGGCATCCGCAATGATCCCAGGAACGGCGGCAAGGACATCAAGCTGCGGTTGTACGCGCGCGATATCTCCCCCGAGAGCCAGCTGCAGGGTAGACTCATCGCTGGTTGGCTGAAGCAGATCGGGCTCGACATCAACTACTCCGTCATCGATGAGGGCGCTCTCGGCGACGCCATCTGGAACTTCAAGGGCAGCACCTACGCACCCGACTACGATCTCGCGCTTTGGGACTTCATGGGCTACATCGACCCTGGTGACTCCGCCGCCTGCTTCACGACCGACCAGATCGAGAACTACAACGAGATGAACTGGTCCAATGCGGAATACGACAAGCTCACCGTCGCGCAGTATCGCGAGATGGACGCGGCAAGGCGGATGGAGTTGCTCAAGCAGGCGCAGGCCGTCATGTACGCCGAGCAGCCGATGATCGTCATCGACTACCCGTCGGTGCTGCAGGCCGTCAACACCTCGCGGTGGGACGGCTGGCAGCCGTACGTGGGCGGCAGCGTGTGGGCCAACATGATCGACAGGCAGAGCTACGTCGATCTCACGCCGAAGGCCGCGGCAGTGGCGGGCAACGACCCATCGTCCGCAACCACGTGGATCGTCGTGGCCGCGGCCATGATCGTGATCGCTGGCCTCGCCGTGTGGCTCGTGCACCGTCGCCGCGGGCGCGCTGTCGAGGAGTGACTGCTCCCGTGGCCGTTCCGCCTGGCGACTACCACGTCCACACAGTCTGGTCCGACGGCGCCGGGACGGTCGACGAATGCGTACTCGCCGGTGTCGCCGCAGGGCTACCGGAGATCGGCATCGCCGACCATGTCTCGCCGGCGCCGGGCAAGGGCGAGACGTGGTGGGTCGAGCCTGAGCGCCTGCCGGGCTACGTCGAGGAAGTCCTCGCCGTCGCCGCGCGGCACACGGACATCAGGGTGCTCCTCGGGCTGGAGGCCGAGTACGTGGCGGGCCAGGAAGCCCAGATGGAGATGCTTCTCGAGGCTTGGCCGTTCGAGCTCGTTGTGCTCGGCGTGCACACAGTCGACGGCTTCTCCTTCGACGACCCCTCGTTGCGCGAGGATCCTCGCTGGGACGATGTAGAGGCGCTTCTTGTCGCCTACTACCGCACCGTGCGGCGGGCTGCCGAGTGGGGACGCTTCGACATCCTCGCCCACATGGACTACATCGGATTGTGGGGGCACCGGCCGGGGCCTTCGGTCGTGCCCGAGATCGAGGCCGCGCTGGACGCTCTGGCCGCTTCTGGCGCGGCAGTCGAGCTGAACTCGGACCGAATCAGCGATCCGGCCGGCGTCATGTACCCATCGGAGGAGATCCTTGGAGCGGCCCGCGAGCGCGGCATCCCGTTGACCATCGACTCGGACGCTCACGAGGCCGCCCACGTCGGGCGGTTGTGGGACGAGGCGATAGCACGCGCGCGGGCGGCGGGCTACCGTCACACTCTGCGCCTCTCGGATCGCGCGCTCGTTCCACTCCCGGGCTGAGGCGCGATGGCGCGGCGCGGGTATGAGACGCGGCCGTCGTGACGCCGTCCGTAGTATCGTTGCGGCCAAGTGAGTTCACGGCATCAACACGACGGGGTGGACGATGGAGACCTGCAACGACCTCATCGGCGGCGAGTGGGTCGGCGCGTCCGACCACAGCAGCTTCGAGACCCGCGACCCGGCGCACGCGGACGTGGTGCTGGCCACCTTCCCCAGCGCGACGGCCGGCGACGCCGAGCGCGCCGTCGCGGCGGCGGCCGAAGCGTTCCCGGCGTGGGCCGCGACACCCGCGCCGTCCCGCGGGGCGATCCTGTTCCGCGCGGCCGAGCTGGTCGACGAGCGGTCGGAGGACATCGCCGTCACGCTCACGCGCGAGGAGGGCAAGACGATCGCCGAGGCCAGAGGAGAGGTCACCCGCGCGCGCGACATCCTGCGCTACTTCGCCGGCGAGGGCTGGCGCCGCGCCGGCGAGCTGCTGCCGGCCAACGCGCCGAAGGCGATGCTGTTCAGCTGCCGCGAGCCCATCGGCGTCGTCGCCGTCATCACGCCGTGGAACTTCCCGATCGCCATCCCGGCGTGGAAGATCGCGCCGGCGCTCGCCTACGGCAACGCCGTCGTCTTCAAGCCGGCGTCGGCCGCTCCGTTCACGGCGTTCAAGCTCGTCGAGTGCCTGCAGGACGCCGGCCTTCCGGCCGGTGTCCTCAACTTCGTCACCGGCACCGGCGCCGCCGTCGGGGAGACGTTTGCCGCGAGCCCCTTCGTCGGCGGCCTCACGTTCACCGGCTCGCACGGCACCGGCGCCGGCATCTACCGCAAGGCGACCGAGCACTTCGCGCGCGTCCAGCTGGAGATGGGCGGCAAGAACCCCACGATCGTGCTGGACGACGCCGACCTCGGGCTCGCCGTGAAGCTCGCCGTGTTGGGCGGCTTCGGCCTGACCGGGCAGAGCTGCACGGCGACCAGCCGCGTGATCGTCGAGGACGGCATCGCCGACCAGTTCGCCGCGGCGCTGGCGGAGGCCGCCACGGCGCTCGAGGTCGGCGACGGCCTCGAAGAGAGCGTGCAGATGGGTCCGGCCGTCAGTGAGGACCAGCTCGCCACCGATCTCGACTACATCGAGATCGGCAAGAAGGACGGTGCCGAGCTGCTCGCCGGAGGTGGTCGTGCCGGCGAGGGCGGCCACTTCGTGCAGCCCACTGTCTTCGACCACGTCGACGCCGGCAGCCGCCTCGCCCAGGACGAGATCTTCGGTCCGGTGGTCGGCATCGTACGGGCACGCGACCTCGACGACGCCATCGCCAAGGCCAACTCGGTCGGGTACGGGCTTGCCGCGAGTGTGGTCACCGGCGACCTGCGCCGCGCGCTCACGTTCGTCGATCGCATCGAGGCCGGCGTCGTAAAGGTGAACGAGCCCACGACCGGCCTCGCGCTCCAGGCGCCGTTCGGCGGCTTCAAGCTCTCGAGCGCGAACACGTTCAAGGAGCAGGGGCCCGCGGCGATCGAGTTCTACACCCGCACCAAGTCGGTATACGTCAGTTATGCCTGAGCCCGGGTCGGGCGCGGCGCCTCGGGGTAGAATGAGACCATGGGCGGCGGTGCTGAACCGATATACCAGCTCGTCGTGACGGGCCCGGAGCGGGACCTGCTCTACGACCACTTCAGCCAGCTCTTCTGGGGGCGGGATGGGGTAGAGGTGGTCAAGGACCGGCGGTCCGGGGAGCGCCGACGCGGGAGCGCTTCGGTCGGCTTCGACCGGCGCACGCGCGAGCGGCGTCATGCGCGCCCAGCCTGGATCGTCCCGCCAGACTGACTTCCGACTCTCGCCAGACCGAAACGGCATCCCGCCGGGTCTGCCGGAAGCCTCCGGGCCTCCGGGCCCGCGGCGGGGATCGGTCTCTCCCTTTCGTCCTTCCTGCGGCTTCTCCCGAGGCCGGGCGTTCGCATATACTTCGAAGACGTCCGTCCCGGAATACCGTCGTGGAGGTTGTGAAGATGCTGTTGATGGGTGAATCGATCAACGGGACGCGCAAGCAGGTCGCAGAGGCGATCCAGGTGCGCGACGCAGAATTCATCAAGACCCTCGCCACCGATCAGGTCGAGGCCGGCGCCGGTCTCCTCGACGTCAACGGCGGCGTCGCCGGCGGCAACGAGATCGAGGACCTTACCTGGCTCATCGACACCGTCATGGGCGTCACCGACCTGCAGCTCATGGTCGACTCCGCCAGCCCCACCGCGCTCGAGGCCGGCGTGCAGCACGTCATCGACAAGGGCGGCAAGGTCCCGTTCATCAACTCCATCTCGGGCGAGCAGCCGCGCATCGACGCGGTGCTGCCGCTGATCGAGAAGTACAAGTGCCCGGTCGTCGGCCTCTGCCTCAGCGATGAGGGCATCCCGCCGACCGCGGAGGACCGTTTCGCCGTCGCCAAGCAGCTCTACGACATGTGCAGCGGCGCCGGCCTTCCCTCGGAGGACCTCTGGATCGACCCGCTGGTGCTCGCCGTCTCGGCCGACCCCTGCGCGCCCGGCGTCACCATGGATACGCTCAAGATGGTCAAGGAGAAGCTACCCGTGCGCACGACCGGCGGCCTCAGCAACGTCAGCTTCGGGCTGCCCAACCGCGCCCTCCTCAACCGTACCTTCGTGGCGATGTGCGCGGGTCTGGGCCTCGACGGCCTGATCGTCGACGTGCGCAACAAGCAGATGATGGCCAACATCAAGTCCATCGAGGCGCTGCGCGGTGAGGACAACTTCTGCGGCAACTACCTCAAGGCTCACCGCGCCGGCATCCTGGAGTAGAAGCGTGAGCGAGCCCGCGCGCCGTCGCCTGCGCGACCTCGGAGTCGCCGTCGGCACGCTGCCCGCCGGCCCGCTGAACGCCATCACGGACGTGCCCGGCGTCACCGTCGGCCACTCCACGGTCTCGTGGGGCGGGCCCGAGCTGCCTCACGGCAGCGGGCCCGCCCGCACGGGCGTCACCGCGATCTTCCCGCACGGCGACGACATCTGGCACAATCGTGTCGTCGCCGGCGCCTTCGCCGCAAACGGCGTGGGCGAGCTCATCGGCATCAGCGCCATCCGCGAATGGGGCCTCATCGAGACGCCGGTGCTGCTCACCAACTCCCAGAGCGCCGGCGCCGTCTACGACGCCACGGTGCGCTGGATGATGGACGGCAACCCCCTGGCCGGCATCGAGGACGCCGTGATGCCGGTCGTCGGCGAGTGTGACGACGGCTTCCTCAACGACCTGCGCGGCATGCACGTCGGGGAGAAGCACGTCCGCCAGGCCCTCGACGGCGCGGCCGCCGGCCCCGTGGCCGAAGGCTGCGTCGGGGCCGGCACCGGCATGAGCTGCTACGACTTCAAGGCCGGCATCGGCACGTCGTCGCGCGTCGTACAGGCGCACGGGAACAAGTACACGGTCGGTGTCCTCGTGCTCGCCAACTTCGGCGACCGGCATCGCCTGCAGATCGACGGAGTGCCGGTCGGCCGCGAGATCACCGATCTGATGCCGGCCGAGAATCGTCAGGGTTCCTGCATCGTCGTGCTCGCGACCGACGCACCGCTCAGCTCCAGGCAGTGCGAGCGCATGGCCAAGCGCTGCGCGCTCGGTCTGGCGCTCACCGGCTCCTACGCGTCGGACGGCAGCGGGGAGCTCATGGTGGCCTTCTCCACCGTCCACCGCGCGCCGCGCGCGTCCGCCGACCTCGGGACCATCGTCTCGGTCGCCAACGACCAGATGTACGAGCTCTTCGAGGGCGCCGTCGACGCCACCGCCGAGAGCGTCGTGAACTCGCTCTGCGCGGCGCGGACCACCGTGGGGCGGGACGGCTACACCGCGTACGAGCTCCCCCTCGGTCGTGTGGTCGAGATCATGCGCCGCCACGGGCGTGAAGCGCGGTTTCCCGATGGCGCCTAGGCGTGCGGCTTGCCGCCCGGCGCGGCGGGCGACTAGTATTGGTGGGCGCGCGGACCCGTGGTCCACGTCGTTCTCAGTGAGCTATCCGAGCAGGGTGCTGGCGTATTCGCCCTCGCTCAAGACTACTGTCGCGCCGGTGCGGTCATCCCGCCGGCACGGCACTTCTTGTGCGCCTCTCAGAGGCGCCCACGACTGCACGTCGACCACCGTTCAGGTCAGGCAAACGCGGAAGTGAGAAGGAGGTAAGGACCCGCAGCCGTTCGGGGCTGGGCGCACGGCGGGTCCGGAGAACTGTGGATAAACGACGATACTTCGTGCGGAAGATCCTGAACGCCGTGCTCACCATCATCCTGGTGGCGTCGTTCAACTTCGCGCTCTTCAGGATCCTGCCCGGCGACCCGGCGCGCCTGCTCTTGCCCAAAGGCAAGCAGCCCCCCGAAGCGGTCGCCAAGCAGCGCGCGATCTTCAATCTCGACAAGCCGATGTGGCAGCAGTTCGTCCTCTACTGGGGCGACACCATCCAGGGCAAGTTCGGCATGTCCTTCGCCGAGAAGCGGCCCGTGTCGCAGGTCGTGGCAGAGCGCGTCTGGCCCACGGTCCTGCTGGTCGGGGTGGGGACCATCTTCGCCACTGTGATAGGCATGATCACCGGCGTGTTCGCGGGCTGGCGACGAAGCGGCACCTTCGACATCGTGACCACCAACACCGGCATGGTGCTGTACGCGATGCCGACCTTCTGGTTCGGCCTGCTCATGATCATGCTGTTCTCGACGAAGCTGCGATGGTTCCCGACAGGGCGGATGGCCGAGCCCGGCGTCGACCTCAGCGGCTGGCCGGCGTTCACCTCGCTGATGCACCACCTCTTC
Organism: uncultured Thermoleophilia bacterium; assembly: GCA_963829205.1. Taxonomy (GTDB): domain Bacteria; phylum Actinomycetota; class Thermoleophilia; order UBA2241; family UBA2241; genus CAIXSE01. The sequence goes on along the minus strand of CAWHHT010000012.1, from coordinate 217,069 downwards.
CTGCCGGCCTTCACCTTCGCGGTCGCCTACGTCGGCGAGTACCACCTCATCATGCGCAGCTCCATCACCGGCGTGATGAAGGAGGACTTCGCGCTTACGGCGCGCGCCAAGGGCCTCTCCGAGAACAACGTCCTCTGGCGCCACGTCGTCCCTAACGCGATGCTGCCGACGGTCACCATCGTGATGATGAACCTCGGCTTCGTGATGTGCGGCGCGATCCTTTCCGAGAGCGTCTTCAACTGGCCCGGCCTCGGCCTGCTCTCCTATGACTCGATGAACAAGCGCGACTACCCCGTGATGCAGGCGGTGTTCCTCATCGCCAGCATCGCCGTGATCATCGCCAACCTCATCGCCGACATCATGTACTACTACCTCGATCCAAGGGTGCACGCATGATCCCCCGCCGGTTCAGAAACTGGATCTTCTTCTGGACGCCGGTCACCTGGCTGGTCCTCGAGCTCATCACCTACCCCAAGGACATCTGGTGGTCCCAAGGCGCCGGCGTGATGCTCAAAGGCTTCTTCGCGGACACCGTCGCCGACTACCCGACCTGGGTGCTGGTGCTGGCGGCGATCGTCGTGCTCGCCGTCGGCATCCTCGGCGTGGTGCGCAAGAGCAAGGCAGTCGTGTTCAACTACCTGCTCATCGCGATCGGCATCGTCTTCGCCATCTGGGCGTTCCTCGCCGGCGGCGGCCTCTCCGGCTGGTCCGCCGGCGGCAACGTGATCACCTACGACTGGCTTCTGCAGACCATCGTCGTCCTGCTCGGCGGAGTGGCCGCGTACTTCTGGGCCCGCGGCAACCCCGAGCGCGCCGAGCTCCTCACCTGGAACACGCATCAGGTGTGGAAGCTCTACCGCGGCAACTGGCAGGGCATGCTCGGCCTCGGCATCCTCCTGGTCTTCATGGCCATGGCCCTGCTGGCCCCGTTCCTGATCAGCCATGGGCTGCTCGACCCCAACGCGCAGATCACCGACAAGAGCGGCCAGCTGCTCGGTGCCTACCACCCGCCGACCCTGCAGTGGAACAACCTCTTCGGCACCGACCAGGTCGGCCAGTCGGTGCTGGCGCAGTTCATCTGGAGCGCGCGCATCAGCCTCATCGTCGGCCTTCTCGCCGCCCTCGGGTCCACCGTCGTCGGCGCCGGCATCGGCATCATGGCGGGGTTCTACGGCGGCTGGCAGGGCGAGGTGTGGATGCGCCTCACCGATGCCTTCCTCGTCATCCCGTGGCTCCCCCTGGCCATGGTGCTGGCGGCCGCCTGGGGCCAGAACTACGGCATCATCATCCTCATCATCGCCATCACCAGCTGGCCGGGCACCGCACGCGTCATCCGCTCGGACGTGCTGCGCGTGCGCGAGCTGCAGTTCATCGAGCGCGCGCGCGCCATCGGCTCCAGCAGTGGCCACATCATGCGCAAGCACGCGCTGCCCAACGTGATGCCGCTCATCTTCGCCAACCTCGTGCTCGTGGTGGCGATCGCCATCCTCTCCGAGACCACGCTCTCGTTCCTCGGCCTCGGCGACCCGCTCAACTTCAGCTGGGGCTCGATGCTGCGTAACGCCTGGATCAACGGCGCCGCGGGCCTGCCCGCCTGGTGGTACCTCTTGCCGCCGGGCATCGCCATCGTCCTCGTCGTGCTCGCCTTCACGTTCATCGGCACGGCCTACGACGAGGTGCTCGATCCCAAGCTGCGCAAGCGCGAGGACAGCGGCACGGAGAGCCGTTTCGCATCCCGCACCGAGACGCCGGTCGTGGCCATGGGCGGCGCCGGCGTGGGCGGCGGCGGCGCGATCTTCACGCCCGGCCAGCAGACCGACGACGCCATGCCCGATTTCGACAAACCCGCGGGCGGCAGCATCGGCAGCCCGGAGAGCGGGGGCTGGGTCGGCGGCCACATCAAGGACGATGAGGAAGGGGGCGAGGACGAATGAGCCCCAAGGCGAAGACCAAGGCCCCGGACAAGAAGGCCAAGGCCGACAAGAAGACCGTGGAGCGCATCGAGCACAACGGCCTCCTCGACGTGCGTGAGCTCACGACGCACTTCAAGCTCGGCGCCGGCGACGTCAAGGCCGTGACCAAGGTCAGCTTCGTGGTCGAGCCGGGCGAGAGCCTCGGCCTGGCCGGCGAGAGCGGCTGCGGCAAGACCACCGCCGCGCTCAGCGATCCTCAAGCTGCTGCCCGAGAACGGCCGCATCGTTTCCGGCGACGTCCTCTTCGACGGACGCAACCTCGCCAAGCGCACCGAGTACGGCATGAGCAAGATCCGCTGGAAGGAGATCAGCATCATCTTCCAGGGGGCGATGAACGCGCTCAACCCGGTGCAGGAGACCGGCAAGCAGATCGCCGAGCCCATCTGCCTGCACGAGGGCCTCAGCGAGAAGCAGGCCATGGTGCGCGTGCGGGAGCTCTACGACCTCGTCGGCATCAGCCAGAAGCGCGTGATGGACTTCCCGCATCAGCTCAGCGGCGGCATGCGCCAGCGCGCCATGATCGCCATGGCGCTGGCCTGCAACCCCAAGCTGGTCATCGGCGACGAGCCCACCACGGCGCTCGACGTGATGGTGCAGGCGCAGATCCTCGACCTCATCGCGCGCCTGCGCAAGGAGCTCGAGCTCTCGTTCATCCTCATCAGCCACGACCTCTCGGTGATGGCCGAGACCTGCGACAAGGGCGTCATCATGTACGCCGGCGAGGTCGTCGAGACGGGGACCACGGCCGACATCTTCACCAAAGCGACGCACCCCTACACGCGCCTGCTCATCAAGGCGTTCCCCAACATCCACGAGAAGCGCGAGATGGTCAGCTCGATCAAGGGCGACCCGCCCAACCTCATCAATCCTCCGGCGGGCTGCGGCTTCTGCCCGCGCTGCGACGTCAAGATCGCGAGCTGCGAGACCGAGCATCCGGAGCTGATCGAGGTCGAACGGGGCCACTTCGTACGCTGCGTCCACGCGAAAAGCCAGCGTAGCGATGCTTTCGTGCGGGGCGACGAAGCAGCACCGGACAGGAAGGGGGTGTGACGATGGCCACGACGAAGGACGCGCCTCCCGCGAGGGAGCAGGGCGACCAGAGCGCGGTCAAGGCGTCTGACCTCGCTGCGGCGACGGCCAAGGACGGCGTGCTCTTCGACGTCCGCGACCTCGAGGTCTACTTCCCGATCCAGCAGGGCTTCTTCAAGAGCATGGTCTCCACCGAGAAGAAGTACGTGAAGGCCGTCGACCACATCTCGTTCCAGGTCATGCAAGGCGAGATCCTCGCGCTCGTCGGTGAGTCGGGCTGCGGCAAGACCACGACCGGGCGCACGATGCTGCGCCTCGAGGATCCCACCGGCGGCCACATCCTCTACAAGGGCCTGCCGGTGGAGAAGTTCACCTCGGCCACCCTGCACGCCTATCGCCGCAAGGCGCAGATCATCTTCCAGGACCCCTACAACTCCATCAATCCCAAGCAGACGATCTTCGACATCGTCGCCGAGCCGCTCGAGGTCAACAACGTCTGCTCGAGCGAGCGCGAGAAGGAAGACCGGGTCATCAAGGCGATCAGCGAGGCCGGCCTGCGGCCGGCGACCGAGTACCTCTACCGCTACCCGCACGAGCTCTCCGGCGGGCAGCGGCAGCGCGTCTGCATCGCCGGCGCTACGGTGCTCGAGCCCGACGTGATCGTCGCCGACGAGCCGGTCGCCTCACTCGACGTCTCCATCCGCAACGACATCCTCAAGCTGATGGTCGAGCAGAAGGAGAAGATGGGCGTCACCTACATCTTCATCACCCACGACCTCTCCCTGGCCTGGGCGATCAGCGACCGCATCGCCGTGATGTACCTGGGCCGCATCGTCGAGATCGGCGAGACGCTCGAAGTCGTGTCCAACCCGCAGCACCCCTATACGCGGGCCTTGATCAGCGTGATCCCGGTGCCAGACCCGCTCGCCAAGCGCGAGCACGTGATCCTCAAGGGCGAGACGCCGAACCCGGTCGACATCCCCTCCGGCTGCCGCTTCCACCCGCGCTGCCCGATGGCGATCGAGGCCTGCAAGGACACCGATCCTCCCTCGAAGCTCATCGGCGGCGACCACTACGCGTCCTGCCTGAGGATCGGGGAGTGACGGACTGACGAGGCGCGGGGGCCGGCCGATGGCCGGCCCCCGCGCCGCAGATACAGCAGCACGGCGGCCCGGGGCGCGGGCCGCCACTGTGATGAGGACGTGACCCATGTTTGACCCAGTCACCGAGATCTGGCCCCAGGAGGCGATCGAGGCGATGCATCTGACGTCGCTCGCCCTGCTCGAGCGGGCCGGCGTCAAGGTCGAATCGCCGGCCGCCCGCGAGCTCCTCCTCGCGGCCGGCTGCACCGCCGCCCGCGCCGATCGCGTGCTGATCCCGCGCGCCGCGGTCGCGGACGCGCTGGCCGCCTGCCCGCCGTCGTACACGCTGGCGGCGCGCGACCCGGCGCGAGCGATGCTGATGGAGGCCGCTCCGGGCAGGACCTACGTGCACAACATGGGCGGAGCCCGCGACGTGGCCGACCCTCGCACCGGAGCCGGCCGGCGGGCCACGCTCCACGACCAGATGATGGCCACGCGGGTCATGCATCATCTCGCGAACCAGGACCAGGTCACCTCGCTCTGGCAGCCGCAGGACGTGCCCGACCTTCTCGAGCCCCTGTACTCGTACCTTGTCCTCGCCTTCGAGACCGACAAAGCGCTCGGCGGCCCTGGGATCTCGCACGCCTTCCAGGCTCGGTATCTGCACGAGATGGCGACGGCGGTCACGGGAGCCGATGGTGCCGGCGGCGTCTACCCGGTCGACCTCGCCTTCTCGCCGGTGAGCCCGTTGATCCTCGGCGGGGAGGTCACCGACGCGCTCGTGGCCGCCGTGAAGCGCGGGGGCGTGGTCGTCGAGATCCTGCCCTGCCCGGCCGCGGCCACGACCGCGCCCGGCGCGATCTCCGCGGCCCTCGCCCAGCAGCACGCGGAAGTGCTCGCCGGCGTCGTCCTCACGCAGCTCGCCGCCCCGGGCACGCCGGTGTACTACGGGCCGCGGCTCAGTGCGGTGGACCCGCGCAGCGGCGTCGTCGTGTCCGGCACGCCGGAGACCGGCGTCGCCTCCGTGGCGGCGGTCCTGCTCGCGCGCCGTTGCGGGCTCGCCTGCGACTGCTACGGTCCTTGCAGCGACAGCAAGGTCGTCGACGCGCAGTTCGGCTACGAGCGCGCCGTGAACGCGCTGCTCGGCCTCGCGGCGCGGCCGCGGCTGCTGTCGGGCATCGGCGAGCTCCAGGCCGGCGCGGCGAGCTCGCTCGAGGTGCTCGCCATCGACGACGACGTGCTCAACAACGCGTTCTACGCCCTCGCGCCGCGGCCGTGGGACGCCGACGCGCTCGATCTGGAGGCGATGGTCGACGGCGTCCTGTCCGGGCACGGCTTCCTCGGCAGCAAGCACACGCGGCGCTACATCCGCAGCGAGTTCGTCGCGCCTCTGCTGGGGTATCGCGGTGGCCTCAGCGAGTGGCTCGCGTCGGGCCGGGCGGGCCTGGTGGACCTGGCTTCGGAGCGGGTCGCCGACCTCGTCGACCGCGAACCAGTCGGCTTGCCGGAGGACGTGCTCTCCACGCTCGTCGGCCTCATCGCGGCCTGCGCCGCCGAGATCGGAGTGGGAGACTTCCCCGACCCGCGCCGCGCACTGGCGTTGTAGACTAGGTCGGTCGCTCGGAGAGGCGACCGTTGGGGCAGCACCAGCATCGGGATGGGGCAGATGGCGATCCCGTTCGTACACATCGAGGCACGTGGCTCGTACCGTGAGCTCGGGCGCGCCGTGGGCGAAGGCGCCCGCGACGAAGTGTGCGCCTCGGTCGCGTTCTTCCGTGACAACTTCGCCGCCATGACGGAGGGACGGCTCACCTTCGCGGACGCCGAAGGCTGCGCGCTCGCGTACGCCGAGCACGCGCGTCGCGCCCTCCCCGATCACTGGGAGGAGCTCGAAGGCCTGGCCGAGGGTGCCGGGCTCGCGATGTCCGAGCTTCTGGTGCTCAATTGCGGCGAGGAGTTCACCTGCGCCGAGCCTGTCGCCGGCCTTGGAGTCGCCGCGCCCGGGTCGTCTGCCGGCGGCGACCACTGCACGGCGGTCGCCGTCTCCAGCCGGGGGCGCCACATCGTCGGGCACAACATGGACTGGTACGTGATCGACGCCGTCAACAACGTGTTCTTCGACCTCACCGATACGGGCGGCACGCGCGTGATGGGCATCGCCGGCGCGCCCTACCTGCTGATGCTGGGCATGAACTCGCACGGCATCGCCAGCGTCAGCAACTCCGTCCACTCGACCGACAACCGCGTCGGGATCCCCAACGTCTTCGTGCGCCGCGCGACGCTGAGCGCCCCGAGCGTCACCGAGGCGCGGGCCCGCGGTCTGATCGCGCGGCGGGCGCGCGGCACCAACCATCTGCTCGCAGACACCGACGGTGTGCTGTGGGACGTGGAAACCTCGGCGACGGCCAGCACTCTCATCGACCGTTCGGCCGAGGGGTTCGTCGCCCACACCAACCACTATGTATCCCAAGAGATGCAGCCGTTCGAGGGCTCCGACCACGAGGAGTCTCGTGTGAGGCTCACGACCGCGGAGCGCATGCTGGCGCAAGGCATCGACGACGGCGATGACCCGGTCGATCTCGTGGCTCGGGTGCTGCGGTGCCACGAGCCATCACCGGACCGGGCGATCTGCGGGCACCCCGACGAGAGCCAGCCACCCGCCGACCAAGGCATGACCGTCGGCAGCATGATCTGCGACCTGGACGAGCGTCGCATCCATGTGTGCGCGGGCGCTCCCTGCGAGAACGCCTACCAGACCTTCGAGATGTAGGCGCGACGGCGCCCCTTGAGCGACTTCGATCTGATCATCGCCAACGGCCGCATCGTCGACGGCTGCGGCAACCCGTGGTACTACGGCGACGTCGGGCTGCGCCGCGACCGCATCGCCGCCATCGGGGCGCGCGGCGCCCTGAGCGGGCGCCGGGTCGTGGACGCCGGCGGCCGCTACGTCACGCCGGGGTTCGTCGACCCGCACACGCACTCCGACATCTCGGTGCTCCAGCATCCGCGCGCCGATTCCGTCATCCGTCAGGGCGTCACCACGCACGTCACCGGCAACTGCGGCATGTCGCCGGCGCCGCTCTCACCCGCCCATCGCGACGAGGCGCTGCACAACTGGGGCCACTACTGGGACATCTCCGGGGTGTCCTGGGAGTGGCGGAGCTTCTCACAGTACCTGCGCGAGCTGGAGCGAGCCGCCAAGGCCATCAACGTCGCGCCGCTCGTAGGCCACGGCGCGCTGCGGCTCGCCGTGATGGGCTTCTCCGAGCGCGCGGCGAGCGACCGCGAGCTCGTGCGCATGGAGCGCCTGCTCGACGCCGCCATGCGCGCCGGGGCCCACGGCATGTCCACCGGGCTTGTCTACCCGCCCGGCTGCTTCGCCGGGACGGAGGAGCTCGCTCGACTCTGCGGCACGGTGGCGCGCTACCGGGGCATCTACACCTCGCACGTGCGCGGCGAACGCGAGACCATCCTGGAGGCGGTCGCGGAGGCCATCGACATCGGCCGGCGCAGCGGCGTGGCCGCCGTCGAGATCTCGCACAACGCCCCCAAGTGGGGCGCGCCGGCGGACGCCGGCGCCAACCTGGCGCTCATCGAACAGGCGCGGCGCGAGGGACTGGACGTGACGACCGACAACGACGTCCACACCGAGCTCGCGCCGCGGCTGTCACGCGCCCTGCCGCAGCCGCTCCTCGATCTCGACCACGCCGAGCTGATGGCGCTGCTCGCCGACCCCATGCGCCGAGCCGAGGTGCGCCGGGACATCGCCGAGGACCGTCTACCCGGCGCCGGCTACACGGGCCTTGTGCGCCACGGCCGGTTCGACCGGATCGTCGTGCTGCAGGCCGCGCGCCACCCCGAGCTCCGCGGGCGCTCGGTGGCCGCCATCGCGGCCGCCCGCGACGCGGACGCGTTTGACACCTTCCTCGACCTCATCGTCGAGGAGGACGATGCGATCGTCGGCATCTTCGACTACATCGACGAGGCGGACATCCGGGCTCTCCTCACGAGCCCGCTCGCGATGGTGTCCTCAGACGGGCTCGTCATGCCCCCGGCGGACACGCTGGACGATCCCTCGCTGTACTGGCCGTGCAGCTACGGCGAGTATCCGGGCATCCTCGAACGCTACGTGCGTGACGAGCCGGTGCTCCGCCTCGAGGAGGCGGTGCGCAAGATGACCTCGTTCCCGGCTCAGAGGTTCCGCCTCTTCGACCGCGGCGCGCTGCGCCCCGGGCTGCGCGCCGACGTCGTCGTGTTCGATCTGGAGCGCGTCCACGACCGCGCCACCAACCTGTACCCGCATCACTTCCCCTTTGCCAATATCCCGCCCCGGTACCCCACGGGCATCGACTGGGTCGTGATCAACGGCACGCCGGTGCTCGAGGAGGGTGAGCATACCGGCGCCCTGCCGGGCCGCGTCCTGCGCCGCGGCTGAGCTCCGTTCACCCGCCGGCGCTGAGCTCCGTTCGCCCGCCGCCGAGCGTCGCCGCCGCGCCGCGGCCGATCGGCGCACACTCCAGAACGTACAAAGTCCTCGGCACAGGCGCCGCCTGTGGTCTCGCACTGTACTTGGACATGATGTAGAATCTCGCCGATGATCACCGTCCAGGACATCCTCGAGATCCCCGATCTCAACCTGCGTCTCCTGGCCGGCGCCAAGTCCACGAGCAACCCCGTGCGCTGGGTGCACATCACGGAAGTGCCGGATCCCACCAAGTGGCTCAAGGGTGGCGAGCTCCTGCTCACCACGGGCTATGGCTTCGTGGGCCCGGAGGAGCAGCAGGTCGCATCGCTGCAGCGCCTCATCGACCACAACATCTCCGGCCTCGGCTTCGGCACTGGCTTCAGCTTCGACAAGGTGCCGCCCGCCCTCGTCAAGGTCGCCGAAGAGTACGGTTTTCCCCTGTTCGAGGTGCCGTACCACGTGCCGTTCATCGCCATCACCGAGGCCGTCGCCTCCAAGATCGTCAACGAGCAGTACTCGCTCCTGCAGCGCAGCCTTGCCGTCCACGAGAAGCTCACCAAGATCGTGCTGGAGGAGAAGGGCCTCGAGGCCATCCTCTCGACGCTCTCGGCCCTGGTCGGTTGCTCCGCCGTGCTGTTCGACTTCCACGGTGTCGTGCTCTGCGAAGCCGCCTACCGGCGCCACCTCGGCGGCGAGCTCATCGCGGACCTCTGGCGCCAGATCGGCGATCGGCGCGCCAACCGCCAGAACTTCGCGCTCAGCATGGAAGGCGTGGGCTCCGGCGTCCAGGTGTACCCGGTCGTCGCATCGCACCGCATCGGCGCGTTCCTCGCCGTGGTCAAGGACAGCGGCGACTTCAGCGAGTACGACCGCATCATCCTCCACAACGTGGTCACGGTCACGGCGCTCGAGCTGGTCAAGAAGAAGGCGGTCGCCGAGACCGAGAAACGCCTCGCCGGCGACTTCTTCGACGAACTCATCGCCAGCGACCTGTACGAGGAGGAGATCGCGCGCCGGCTCGCCTTCTTCGGCCTCGACCCGCAGACGCCGCACCTCATCGTGCTCGTCGACGTGGACGGCGGCGACGGCGAGGGAGAGAGCGCTCAGGTCGTCGCGCCGGACATCAAGGAGCGGCTGCACTGGGCCGTCGACGAGTTCATGGCACGCCGCGATGCGCTGTTCATCTCGGCGTCGCACGCCGATTCTGTGGTCATCCTGCTTCAGCCCGGCAAGCACGACACTCGGGCCATCCTCGGGCTGGCGGCCGAGCTGCAGGCGTCGATCCTCCAGCTGCTCCCGGAGATCTCCGCCTCCGTCGGCATCGGGCGGCCGCACCGCCAGCTCATCGATCTCAGGCAGAGCTACTACGAAGCGAGCTACGCCATCAAGATCCGCAAGCTCAAGGGCGAGCCGGGCGTCATCGCCAGCTTCGACGATCTCGGCTCCTACGGGCTGCTGCTCGGCCTCCAGGACACGCTGTCCCTCGAGGTCTTCTACGACAGCGTGCTCGGCAAGCTCCAGGAGTACGACGAGCAGAACACGAGCGACCTGGTCAAGAGCCTGGCCTGCTTCCTCGAGGCCAACGGCCACTGGGGCGACGCGGCCGAGAAGCTCTTCGTCCACCGGCACACGCTGCGCTACCGCATGAAGCGCGTCGAGGAGATCACCGGGCGCGATCTCGACCAGTCGCAGGACCGCATGGAGTTCTGGCTAGCCTTGAAGGCCAAGGAGCTCATCGACCAGTCCAAGAAGGGCAAGACGGTCCAGTAGCGGGGAGCGCCGCCGGCGGGCCTCCCGGCCCGCGGCTCGTCAGGACATCACCAGCGATCCGTTGTCGACGATGATGTTGACACCCGTGACACCGTCGGTCTCCAGGCAGAAGCGCACGGCGGCGCCGACGTCGCCCGGCGACACGAGCCGCTCCGAAGCGACCTTGGCGGCCGCGCGCAGCGTCGCCGCCCGGTGCTCGTCGTCCTCGAGGTCCACAGGCCCGGGCGCGACGCCGCAGACGCGCACGCCGTCCGGGCCCCATGCCCTCGCGAGTTCCTTGACAAGGTGGATCTGGGCCGCTTTGGCGGCGCCGTGCGCCGCGAAGGCGGCCCACGGTTGCAGCCCCAGATAGTCGGTGAGGGCGACGATGACGCCGTGCGTCCCGCGTGCGTCCCCTTGCTCGCCGCTCTGCTGCGCGCGCGCGAGAAAGGCCTCGCGCGCCGCGCGCGCGGCGAAGAAGAAGCCCTTGGCGATCGTGTCGAGTGAATCGTCCCAGCTCGCCTCGTCGATCAGCTCGGGCGGTGTGGGGACGAACGGCCCGCTGGCCGCGAAGACGAGGGCGTCGAGCCCGCCGAGGGCCGCGGCGCCGCCTGCGACGAGTTCCCCGGCGTGCGCGGCCGAGCTCACGTCGCCGGTGACCGCCGCGGCCAGCGGCGCGCCGGCGGCGCGCAGCGCCCCGATCTGAGCGTCGACCGCGTCACCGGCGTGGCGCGACGTGACGCACACCGACGCCCCCGCGCCGGCGAGGTCGAGGGCGAGCGCGCGCCCGAGGCGGCGTACGCCGCCGATGAGCAGGACTCGGGACCCGGCCACCTTCATGACGTCTCTCCGAGGTGGGCGTAGAGCTCGCCGGCGATCGCGGCGATCGTCTGCGGCGCGCGCCGCGTCTGCTCGGCGTCGAGGCCCTTGCAGTACACCACCATCACGATCGGCGCGCCCTGCGGCGTGTAGACGATCGCCGCGTCGTTGCTCGTGCCGGTCACCCCACCGGTCTTGTTGGCGACGCGCAGGCCGGCCGGCAGGCCGGCCGGGATCTTCTCGCGCGACTCCTGCCGGCTCATGATCTCGATCATCAGGCGGCAGGAGGGGGCCGAGGCGCAGCGGTGCTGGGCGATCATCGCCAGGAGCTCGGCCATGCCCGCGGGGGAGCCCTCGTTGTCCAGCGCCTGGTCGACGGCGAAGGCATCGTCGTACCCGAGGGACTCGTCGAGTCCCCAGCGCTGGTCGTACGCATGCTGGAAGCTCGCGCCGCTGAGGCGGGCGTTCTCCTCGAGGACGCGAGCGAACGCGTCCTCGTGCCGCCCGCCCGCCTCGAACTCGCGCCAGCGCGCGACGATCTCCGCACCGCTCAGGCCGCGCCAGTCGCTGCCGGCGCCGCACTGCATCAGGTAGTACTCGCGGTTGGGCATGAAGCAGTCGATCTCGGTGAGTCCCAGCCGGGCAAGCGTGTCGTTCACGGCGCCGAGGCCGACGAGGCGCCAGAGCATGTCGGTCGCCGTGTTGTCGCTGAGCGTGATCATCAGGTACATCAGGTCGCGTACGCTCGGGCGCAGTCCCTCGTGGCAGTGGATGAGTGTGCTGCCGGGGCTCTTGTCCGCCTCGGTCAGCGTGAGCCTGTCGCTCAGGCGGATCGCGCCGGCGTCCACCTGACGCATCAATTCCACCATGACCGCGACCTTGAAACAGCTCGCCATCGGGAACAGCTCGCCGGCCGCGAGTGTGACGCTCGCCTGGCTCGCGAGATTGCGCGCGGCGACGCCGACGGTGCCTCCCAGGTCGGCGGCGATGGCCGCGACCGCTTGCTGGACGTGGGCCTGTTCGGCCATGGAGCGACCCCCTCCATTCGCTGCGGCCTACGATATACGAGCGGCCGGACCGCGGGCCAGAGGAGCGGCGTCCGTCTCCGCCCCGGCGCCCTTCGGCCACCGATTGCCGCCGCCGGAAACCCGGTTTCGCCCATCGGGAACTTGATGTTTTCTGTGCGCTCTCATGTGCTAGAGTGTGAAATCATGCACGACTGTGTGCACGCCTACACCGTGGACACAACGTATCTGGATGAGGAGCGAGGAGGAGTCATGATCGTCGGTTGCCCCAAGGAGATCAAGAACGAGGAGTATCGCGTGGGCATGACGCCGAACGGCGTCAAGGACTTCGTGAGCGCCGGCCATACGGTGATCGTCGAAGCCGGCGCCGGCGTGGGCTCGGGCTTCAGTGACAAGGAATACAAGGCCGCGGGCGCGACCCTCGCTCCGGTCAAGGAAGTCTTCGCCAAGGCCGACATGATCTACAAGGTCAAGGAGCCGCTCCCGCAGGAGTGGCCGATGTTCAAGCCGGGCCAGATCCTCTACACGTACCTCCACCTCGCTGCCGCCTACGCCAAGGACCTCACCAAGGGCATGCTCAAGGCCGACATCCGCGGCGTCGCTTTCGAGACGGTAGAGCTCCCGAACGGCGCTCATCCGCTCCTCTTCCCGATGAGTGAGGTCGCCGGCAAGATGGCGGTCCAGGCCGGCGCGACGCATCTCCAGAAGGAGAACGGCGGCCGCGGCGTCCTTATCGGCGGCGTCACCGGCGTCCCGCCGGCGAAGGTCGTCATCATCGGCGGCGGCACCGTGGGCACGAACGCGGCCAAGGTCGCCGTCGGCATGGGCGCCCGCACGATCATCATGGACAGCTACGCCCCGCGCCTCACCTACCTCGACGACGTCTTCGGCGGCCGCATCGAGACCGTGCTCAGCACCGAGGCGGCCATCGAAGAGCAGATCACCGACGCCGACATGGTCGTCGGCGCCGTGCTGCTCCCCGGCGGCGCGCAGGCCCCTCACCTCATCAAGAAGCGCATGCTCAAGACCATGATGCCTGGTTCGGTCATCGTCGACGTCGCCATCGATCAGGGCGGCTGCTTCGAGACCTCCAAGCCCACCTCCCACACCGAGCCGACCTATGTGGTCGACGGCGTGATCCACTACTGCGTCGCGAACATGCCGGGCGCGATGGCCCGCACCTCGACGGTGGCTCTCGCCGGCGCCACGCTGCCCTACGGTCTTGCGATCGCAAACAAGGGCCTCGAGCAGGCCGTCAAGGACGACGCGGTCCTCGCCCTCGGCGTCAACGTGTACCGTGGCAAGCTGACGATCCCGTCGGTCGCCAAGGCGCACAAGATGAAGTACACGCCTCTGGACAAAGTGCTGGCGTAACTGACCATTCGGGTACGGCCGGTCCACTGGCCGCACCCGGCGGAACATGCCAGAATGGAGCCGCGTTCGGACGCACGTCCGAACGCGGCTCCTTCCGTTGTGGGCGCCGCGCCGCCCCGCCCGGGGGGGCCGGCGGCGCCGCCAGCCAAGCGCTGCCGGGCGGAGGGAGCGCCGGCACGCCGTGGCCAGCAAAGGAGCATGAATGGGCGACCTTCTACGTATCGACCTCACCACGCGCACGACCAGTGAAGAGACGGTGCCGCCGGAGCTCATCAAGGAGCTCATCGGCGCCAAGGGCATCGGCACGCACTACCTGTGCGAGGAGGTCGGGCCGGAGGTCGATCCACTGAGCCCCGAGGCGAAACTGATCTTCGTCGCCGGCCCCATGGCGGGCACGGCGATGCTGGGAAGCAACCGCTACGCTCTCTACTTCGCCTCGCCTCTCACCAACGCCTACTGCGAGTGCTATTCGGGCGGCAACCTCGCCCCGCAGTTCGCCAAGACCGGCTACAAGGTCGTGATCGTCGAGGGCCAGGCCGACAGCCGGATCTACCTCGAGATCAGCGAGGAGGGTGCCGCCTTCCACAGCGCCGAGGATCTGTGGGGGCTCGACGCGTTCGAGGGCGAGGACAAGATCCTCGAGCGCACACCCCACAAGAAGGCTCAGGCGTGCGTGATCGGCCAGGCCGGGGAGAACCTGGTGCGCTTCGCCTGCGTCAACAACAACTACTGGCACCAGCTCGGTCGCGGCGGCCCCGGAGCCGTGTTCGGCAGCAAGAACCTCAAGGGCATCGTCTGGCACGGTGAACAGAAGGTCGAGGTGGCTCGCCCCGACGACTACAAGGCGGTGGTGCGGGACCTCGTCGAGCGCACCAAGGACGACCCGGGCGTGGCTGCCTACCAGCGCGGGGGCACCCTCAACATGGTGCGCATCCAGAACGGCAAGAACGCCTTCCCGACGCGCTACTGGCGCAAGGGGACGCTGGAGAATTTCGAGCGCATCACGGTCGAGACGATGCTCGAGGAGCACGGTACCCGCAACGAGGTCTGCCCGCCCTGCGTCATGAAGTGCGTCAAGCACAACTTCGTCTTCGAGGGGCGCCACAAGGGCCTCGAGTGCGAGGGCCCTGAATACGAGACCGCCTACGTCTTCGGCGGCCTATGCGAGATCACCGACTTCGCCGAGATCATGTGGCTCAACGACATCTGCGACCGCCTGGGTGTCGACACGATGAGCGCCGGCAACCTCTGCGCGCTCGCCATCGAGGCCTCGCGGCGGGGGCTGATCGACGAGAAGATGGACTTCGGCGATCCGGATTGCGTCGCCGAGTTCCTGCGCAAGATGTGCCTGCGCGAGGGTATCGGCGACATCTGGGCCGAGGGGATCCTTGCGGTCGAGAAGGAGTACGGCCTCGAAGGCGTCGCCGTCCACGTCAAGGGCATGGAGCCGGCCGGCTACGATCCCCGCTCCCAGAAGGGCATGGGCCTGGGCTTCGCGACTGCCACGCGCGGTGCCTGCCACCTGCGCGCCACCATGTACAAGCCGGAGCTCATCGGGGTCATCGACCCCCGGGTGATCGAAGGCAAGGCGGCGATCTACTGCGACTGGGAAGATCGCCTCACGATGATGGACTGTCTCGTCTACTGCCGCTTCTATCGCGACCTCGTCCAGTGGCCCTACATCACGGCGGTCGTCAACGCTGTGACGGGCACGGACTACACCGAAGAGGACCTGCACCGGATCGCCAACCGCATCGTCACGATGACGCACGAGTTCAACGCGGCGCGCGGGATCGGGCGCGAGTCTGAGCGTCTGCCCAACTGGGTCAGCGACAAGCCGATGGAGGACGAGACCGCCTGGGACTTCCCGCAGGCGGAGATGGAGTACATGCTGGCCGACTACTACAGCATCCGTGGCTGGGGGGAGCTGCCCGCCTAGGGCCGCACCCGCCAGCTGCGTACGCGCGATGGCCGCGGCCGCCCTCGGGGCGGCCGCGGCCATCGCGCGTACGCTACGTCCCGAGGTATTCGGCGATGCGGACGAGCGGCGCTACGGCGTCGTCCCAGGCGTCCGTGATGATCCGCAGGCGCTGCAGCGAACGCTGCATGCGCTCGAGGTCGGCGGCGAGGTCCGCGCCGTTCGCGGAGAGCCGCTCGGTTGCGCGCCCGACCTCGTCCGCGCGCCCGGCCAGCTCGGCCGCCAGGGGCGCGATGTGGCGCGAGACGCCGATGCCGTGCTTGGCGAGGCGCCAGCCCTTGAGCCCAAGGTAGGCGAGCGCGAAGCCGATGATCGCGAGGCTCACGAGGCCGATGCCGAAGAGGATCCACCCGTTCATGGCGCCAGTCTATCGCGCGCGGGCGCGCGGGTCACAGGCGTATCGGGTAGCGGCAGAAGAGGCTGGCGCCACGGCCGGCGAGCTGGCTTACCTTGACGACGTCGCCGGTATGCGGCGCCTCGATGAACAGCCCGTTGCCGATGTAGATGCCGACGTGGTGGTAGAAGCTCGGCGAGCCGAAGAAGACGAGATCGGCCGGCTGCAGCTGGTCGAACGGCACCGGCGTACCCATGCGCGCCTGCAGCGTGGCCGCGTGCGGGAAGTCGACGCCGAACTTGGCGTAGACGTAGAGCACGAGCCCCGAACAGTCGAAGCCGCCAGAAGGGGTGGCGCCCGCCCACACGTAGGGGATGCCCAGATAGTTCATGGTCTCCTTGACGAGGGCGATCTGGGCGGCGGAGCCGTTGATGCTGTTGATGTCGACGCCGGCGGCGCTGGCGAGGCGCGCCGACGAGGCGGCGTCCAGGCGCGCCTGCTGCTCCAGAAGCTGCTTGACCTGGCCGCTGATGTCCGCCAGCAGCGCCTTGCGCTGAGCCAGCCGGTCCTCGACGTCCGCCTGCTGGCTGCGGAGGGCGATCTCCTTGGTGAGTGCGGCCTGGCGGTCGGTCTCGATGGACTGTTCGAGTTTGCTCACGTACCGCGTGAGGTTCTCGATGCCGGTCACCGTGTTCGTGTCGGCACGGCTGATCTGGCGGAAGTAGTCGATGGAGGTCTCGATGTCGGTGAGGTCGTGCATGCCGACGATGACGTCCAGAAGGCTGACGTCGCCGTTCTTGTACATGTCCGCCATGCGGTCGCCGAGCACCGAGCGCGCGACGTCGAGCTGGGTCTGCGCACGCTGCAGGTCCATCCGCGCTTGCACGAGCCGGGCGTTGAGCGCGTCGAGCTCGGCTCGGGCGACGTTGTACTTCTCGATCGCGACCTCGGCCTGGCGATCGAGGCGCGCCACGTCGGCCCGCGCCCGCGCCGCCTCACGCTGCAGCTCCTGCAAGTCCTGCGAGCGCGGCGTCGCCTGGGCGGCGCCCGGGTACAGGAGGACGGCGGCGCACAGCGCGCAGGCCAGCGCCGCCGCCGCGATCACCACTCCGTCTCTCGCCTTGCGCACAGTCATCTCCGAGACAGTGTATCGGAACATCTCGCCCACTCTTAAGGCCGCGCGCGTGAGCCTTCGCCCAGCGGGTACTTTACAATCATCATAGCGGGCGTATACAATCCTACGTCCAGTATGCGTCGCGGGGTGGAGCAGTCCGGTAGCTCGTCGGGCTCATAACCCGAAGGTCGCAGGTTCGAATCCTGCCCCCGCTACCAAGCCTTCCGGGGCGCCCGTTCGGGCGCCCTTCTTTTTGCCTCACGCCTGTGCGTCCTTGAGCGCCCGTCGTGCGCCCTGGGGCGACCGGCCTGAGACGACTGCGTATCGCTCCCCTTCTGCGGCGGTGGGCGCGGCTGATAGGGTACCGACCGAGCAGTCAGAGAGTCGCTCATGGGCACAGGTGCGCAAGCCACCGCGGAGATCCATAGTGAGGGAGGCGCAGTGTCAGTCCTGATCGTCGTGAACACGGCACCCTACGGCAGCGAGGGGCCGTACAACGCCTTTCGCCTCGCGGACGCCCTTGCCCTGCGCGAGGAGCACGTGGAGGTGTTCCTGATGGGAGACGGCGTCCACGCCGCGCGCGCCGGTCAAGATCCGCGCGGCGCGCACGCCTCGCTCGAGGAGATGCTGCGGCAGCTGCTCGAAAGAGGCGTCGACGTGGCTTGCTGCGGCACTTGCTGCACCACGCGCGGCCTCATGGAGGATGCTGTCGTGCCCGGCGTGCGCGTCGAGACCATCCACGACCTTGCCGCCGCCACAGCGCGCAGCGACAAGGTCGTCTCCTTCTAGGCGCGCCGTGCCGCGAGCGGACGCCGCGAGCTACCGTCTGGAACGGCGTGCGGCTGCGTTCGTGGGCGAGCACGAGCTGCTGCGCCCCGGCGAGCATGCGCTGCTCATGCTCTCGGGCGGCGCCGATTCGATGGCCCTCCTCGCTCTGCTCCCGCTCGTGGGTCGCCGGCTCCGCCTTGGTCTCGAGCTCGCGGCGCTGCACGTCGACTACGCGACGCGTGGGCCGGACTCGGCGCGCGACGCCGCGATCGTCGCTCGCGCCTGCGAAGCCGCGGGGGTGCCACTGCACATGGTCCGGCTCGAAAGGCGGCTCAGCGGGGGCGACTTCCAGGCGCGCGCTCGCGACCTGCGTTACGGTGAGGCTCGCGCGCTGGCGCAGGCGCACGGCTACAGTGCGATCGTGACCGCGCACAACCGCGACGATCAGGCCGAGACCGTGTTGTACCAGCTCGCGAAGTACGCGACGCCTCGCGCGCTCGCCGGCATGAGGCCGCGCGACGGCTTGCTGGCGCGGCCGCTCCTCTGCCTCGGCGCCGCGGAGATCCGTGCCTATTGCGCCGCGGCCGGCATCGAGTATGGCGAGGACGTGACCAACTCGCGTCCGGTGTACGCGCGCAACCGGCTTCGGCTGGAGGTGCTGCCGCTGCTTCAAGCCGTGAACCCGCGCGTGGTCGAGACACTGGCGGACGCCGCCGGGATGGCCGCCGCGCAGGAGGACATCGTCGCGGCGGCCGTCACGGCGGCGGGACTGCGGGTGGCCGTGCCCACCGTCGAGGGCGATCTGGCGGCGCTGGACATCCGGGCGCTGCACGCCGAGTCGCCGGCACTCCAGGCGCTCGTGCTGCACGACGTAGTGCGCAAAGCGCTCGGCGGTGACGTCCTCGTGGAGCGCCGGCTGGTCGCGGCGCTGCTGGCGCTCTGCGCCCGGCGGGACGACGCCGGGCGCGTGAGCCTTGGCCGCGGCGTCGAGGCGGTGCGCTCGGGAGGGCGTCTGCGCATGCGCCGGCGCGAGTCGCCGCATGCGTGTTCCCCGGCAGCGCTCAGTGGCGCGGCGCTGGCGGCCGCCGGGGAGGAGGGCTGCGCCTTCGACTGGTGCGGCCGCTCCTACCGTGCCCGCCTGATCGGGCCCGCCGGCTTCGACCGATCCGCTGCGGCGGTGGGTGAGGCGTTCGTCGGTCTCCCGGCGCCCCCGAGTGCCGTGACGCTGCGACACCCGCGCCGCGGCGAGCGCTTCATGCCCCTCGGCCTCGCCGAGGAGACGACCGTCGCCCGATTCCTCGCCGCCGCCCGGGTGCCCGCCCCCGAGCGCGCCCGTGCTGTGGTGCTCGAGGCCGATGGCGAACTCCTCTGGGTGGGGTACGCGGCCGGCGGCGTCGCGCGTGGCAGGGTTGCGCAGGCGCGCCGCGTGAACGAGAGTACGCGGTGTATCCTGCACGTCTTCCGGGAGGGACCGTGAACGCGCCGATCGCCGAGGTACTGGTCGGGAGCGACGAACTGGCCGCCAAAGTCGACGAGCTCGCCGAGCGCATCACGCGCGACTACGAGGGCGAGGAGATCCTGCTCGTCGGCGTGCTCAAGGGCGCCGTCTTCTTCATGGCCGATCTGGCGCGGCGCATCAAGACGCCGGTCGCGCTCGACTTCATGGCCGTGTCCAGCTACGGGTCGTCCACCGACTCGTCCGGCGTGGTGCGCATCCTCAAGGACCTCGACCTCGAGATCGCCGGACGCCACGTGCTGATCGTCGAGGACATCATCGACTCAGGCCTCACGCTCAGTTACCTGCTCAAGAACCTGCGCAGCCGCAAGCCCGCCTCGCTCGAGGTCTGCGCGCTGCTCACCAAGCCGTCCCGTCGCCGCACCGAGATCCCCTGCAAATACGTGGGGTTTGAGATCCCCGACAAGTTCGTGGTCGGCTACGGCCTCGACCTCGCCGACCACTTCCGGACGCTCGATTTCATCGGCGTCCTCACGCCCGAGGCCGCGGCCGAGATCATGGACCAGGCAGGCTCTCTGCTGTAGCCGCCGGGGTTCTTTGCCGCCGCCCGACGGGTATGCTACTCTCGCTAGACGGGCATTTGCAGGCACAAACAGCCTGCCGTTGAGCAGCCCTTGCCAATCCACCCAGAAGGGTCCACGTGAGCAGATTCATCCGCAGCGCTCTGTTCCCCATCCTCATCGTCATCATCGTGGCGATGTTCATCCAGTACGTGATCTCCAACAACAACAAGGGGAACGCGGTGGCCAAGCCGATCTACTCGGCGCCGGGCACCGCGACCATGACGGTGCTGAACAGCGACCTCGCGAACGGATTCATCAAGAGCGTGGTCATCGACCCGCAGAACAAGGCGCAGGTCACGCAGACCGGCGGCCTGCAGTATTTCGTGACCCAGGGCTTCAGCGCCGCGCAACTCGAGCAGCAGATCAAGACAAGCGACCCGAAGGTCCAGGTGACCACGGGCACGGTGACGGTGCCTGCGTCCCAGCCGAGCTTCACCAACGATGTGATCAACGGCAGAGTCCAGACCGCGGTGCTCAACGTCAAGGACCAGAAGCTCCAGGTGACGCTCAAGAAGGACGCCACCGGCAAGGAGACTCAGTACACGGTCGCCTACACGGACCCTGCGGCCACGACGGCCCTGCTCGATCAGTACAACGTTGCGTACGACGCCGTCAGCCCCACGTCGGCCTGGTGGACCGGCGCGCTCACGTTCATCCTGCCGTTCATCCTGATCATCGGGTTCTGGATCTTCATGATGAACCAGATGCAGGGCGGCGGCTCCAAGGTCATGAGCTTCGGCAAGAGCCGCGCCAAGCGCGTGTCCGTCGACTCACCGAAGGTGACCTTCAAGGACGTCGCCGGGGCCGACGAGGCGGTCGAGGAGCTGCACGAGATCAAGGAGTTCCTCGAGAACCCCAAGAAGTTCCAGCAGCTCGGGGCGCGCATCCCCAAGGGCGTGCTGCTCTTCGGACCCCCCGGCACCGGCAAGACGCTGCTCGCGCGTGCCGTCGCCGGCGAGGCGGGCGTGCCGTTCTTCTCGATCAGCGGCTCTGACTTCGTCGAGATGTTCGTCGGCGTCGGCGCCTCGCGCGTGCGCGACCTCTTCGAGCAGGCCAAGCAGAACGCGCCCTGCATCATCTTCGTGGACGAGATCGACGCCGTCGGCCGCCACCGCGGCGCCGGCATGGGCGGTGGCCACGACGAGCGTGAGCAGACGCTCAACCAGCTGCTCGTCGAGATGGACGGCTTCGAGATGAAGGACAACATCATCCTCATCGCCGCTACCAACCGGCCCGACATCCTCGACCCGGCGCTGCTGCGCCCGGGCCGCTTCGACCGTCAGATCGTCGTCGACCGCCCGGACCGCCCGGGCCGCAAGGCGATCCTCGAGGTGCACACGCGCGGCAAGCCGATCAGCAAGGAGATCGACCTCGACGCGCTGGCCGCGCAGACGCCGGGCTTCACCGGCGCCGATCTCGCCAACCTCGTCAACGAGGCGGCATTGCTCGCGGCCAGGTACGGCAAGAAGGTCATCGAGACGCACGAGCTCGAAGAGGGCATCATGCGCGTCCTCGCCGGCCCCGAGAAGAAGACGCGCATCATCAGCGAGAAGGAGAAGGCGATCACCGCCTACCACGAGATGGGCCACGCCCTCGTGGGCCACTTCCTCGAGTACACCGACCCGGTGCACAAGATCTCCGTCGTGAGCCGCGGCCAGGCGCTCGGCTACACGATCAGCCTGCCGACCGAGGACAAGTTCCTGACCACCAAGCAGGAGCTCATGGACACGCTGGCGATGACGCTCGGCGGCCGCGCCGCCGAGGAGGTCGTGTTCGGCGAGATCACCACCGGCGCCGCCAACGACCTCGAGAAGGCCACGGCGACGGCCAAGCAGATGATCATGCGCTACGGCATGAGCGAGGAGCTCGGCCCGCGCACGCTCGGTCACGACCAGTCGATGCCGTTCCTGGGGCGCGAGTTCCAGGCGCAGGCAGACTACTCGGACGAGGTGGCGCGCCAGATCGACGACGAGATCCGCCGCATCATCGAGGACGCGCACCAGCGCGCCGTCGACCTGCTCACCGACAAGCGTGATCTCCTCGACGGCATCAGCAAGATCCTCATGGAGCGCGAGACGATCGACGCGTCCGAGTTCCTGGCGCTGGTCGACGGCGTCCCGCCGGAGGAGGTCTTCCGGGAGCGCGACGAGAAGGCCGCGCACCGGCGCGAGAAGGCCGCGAAGGACCGCGAGAAGAAGGAGCGGCCGGCCCAGCCGCCCGTGCCCAAGCCCGCGCACGTCAATCCGGTCAATCCCGAGACGACCTGACGCCGGCGGCTGTCTCCCCCGTGGATCAGGACAAGATCAAAGAAGGCGTACGCCTGATCCTGGAGGGGATCGGCGAAGATCCGCTTCGGCCCGGCTTGGTGGAGACGCCGCGCCGGGTCGCGGAGATGTACGAGGACATCTTCTCGGGCATCAACGCGCCGGACCCCGCCGAGTTGCTTGTGGCCATGGACGGCGATCACCACCGCGAGATGGTGATCATCCGCGACATCGACTTCTACTCGGTCTGCGAGCACCACCTGCTGCCCTTCGCCGGCATGGCGCACGTCGCGTATATCCCGAGCAGGGAGGGGCGTATCACCGGCCTCTCCAAGCTCGCTCGGCTGGTGCGCCAGGTCGCCGCGCAGCCGCAGCTGCAGGAACGCATCACCACGGAGGTCGCCGACGCCATCGTGCGCGCCCTCGACCCGGCCGGCGCGCTGGTACTCATCCGCGCCGAGCACCTCTGCATGTCGATGCGCGGCGTGCGCACTCCGGGCACCCAGACCGTCACCAGCGCGGTGCGCGGCATCATGGAGTCACACGACGCCACCCGCGCAGAGGCCTTCGCGCTCATCAACGCTCCACGCTGACGCCACCTCAGTGACGGCCGCGCCCACCTGCTCGCTCGACCTCGCGCTTCCCAGCATCATGGGCATCGTCAACGTGACCCCCGACTCGTTCTCCGACGGGGGTCGGTTCCTGGACCCAGACGACGCGCTCGCCCAGGGGCTCGCGCTCGTGCGCGAGGGCGCGGCGATCGTCGACATCGGCGGCGAGTCCACGCGGCCGGGCTCCGATCAGGTCTCGCTGGACGAGGAGCTGCGCCGCGTGCTGCCCGTTGTGGAGGCGCTCGCCGACCGGGTGGGCGTGCCGATCTCGGTCGACACCATGAAGGCCGAGGTGGCGCGTCGCGCCTTGAGAGCCGGGGCGGCCCTCATCAACGACGTCAGCGCCCTGCAAGCCGATCCGGCGATGGTCGACGTCGTCGCCGAGCTGGGCGCGCCGGTCTGCCTGATGCATATGCAGGGCGCGCCCAAGACGATGCAGGAGCATCCGCACTACGACGATGTCGTCGACGAAGTCCTCCGCTTTCTCGAGGAGCGCATGACCTTCGCGCTGGCGCGCGGCGTCGCCGAGGACCAGCTTCTGCTGGACCCCGGCATCGGCTTCGGCAAGACGGTGGAGCACAATCTCACGCTGCTGCGTCACCTCGACCGCCTCGTCGCGCTCGGCCGCCCTGTCGTCCTTGGGGCCTCACGCAAGCGTTTCCTTGGTGCGATCCTCGGCAGCGAACCTGGCGAGCGCATCATCGGCACGGTCGCGACGACCGTCATCGGCCTGCTCGCGGGCGCGCACGTGTTCCGGGTGCACGATGTGAAGCCCAACTTCGAGGCGCTGCGCGTGGCGCTGGCCGTGCTCGAGGGCGCGCCGGGCGCGTGAGCGTCCACCGGCCGGGGGAGGCCACATGACCCAACGCAGTCTCACGATCTCCGTACCGGGCATCCGGCTTCGCGGCCGTTGTGGCGTGACGGCCGAGGAGCGGGCGATCGGCCAGACACTGGTGGTGGACGTGCGCCTCGAGCCGGCGTCGTGCGCCGGGGCGGAGACCGACGACCTCGAGGGCACCGTGAACTACAGCCGCGTCGTCGACACCGTGCGCGGCATCGTCGAGGGTGGCGAGTTCCATCTGCTCGAACGGCTCGCTACCGTGCTCGCCGATGCGCTCTGGGACCTCGCGGAGCTCTCTCGTGTCGAGGTCGGCGTGGCCAAGGTCGCACCGCCGGTGAGCGTGCCGGTCGCCGCGGCGCGCGTCGAGGTGGTCCGCACGCGGTGAGCGGCGCGCCGGGCAGCCGCGCCTTTCTCTCGCTCGGGTCCAACGTGGGCGACCGCTTGGCCATGCTCGCGGCGGCGCGTGAGGCGCTCGCGGTGCTGCCCGGCACCACGGTCGTCGCGGCCTCGGGGATCTACGAGACGGCCCCCCGCGACTACGCGGACCAGCCCGAGTTCCTCAACCAGGTCGTGTGCGTGGAGACCGCCCTGGAGCCGCACGACCTGCTGACGCAGTGCCAGCGCATCGAGAGCGAGCACGGGCGAGTGCGCGGGCTGCGCTTCGGGCCGCGCACGCTCGATATCGATATACTCCTCTTCCAGGACGTCGAGCTCGAGGAGCCTGACCTGATGCTGCCCCACCCGCGCATGTTGAGTCGCGCTTTCGTGCTCGTCCCGCTCGCCGAGATCTGGGACTTCGCGCACGGGATGCCGGGCTTCGACGTCGCCCAGCTCGCGCAGGACACGGCGCGCGAACAGCCGGTGCGGCCCTTCGACGCCGCGGAGGCGTGACCGATGACGCTCGACGACGATGAGATGACCGCGGGGCCGCCGTCGGCTCCGGCGCGCAGCGCCGTGGCGGAGGCGGCCGGATGACCCGCCCCTACATCGCCATCCGCTCCGGCGAGTCGCTGCATCGGCGCACGTTCGACGTGCTCGTCCTCGGCGGCGGCATCGCCGGTCTGACGGCGGCGATCGGCGCGGCCCGCCGCTGGCGTGTCGGGCTGCTCACAAAGTCGACCTTCGACGACACCACGACCTTCCTCGCCCAGGGCGGCATCGCCGCGGCTCTGGGCCCGTCGGACTCTCCCGACCTCCACTTCGAAGACACCGTCAACGCCGGCGCGGGCCTCTGCGACGAGGAGGCGGTGCGCGTGCTCGTCGACGAGGGTCCGGACCGCGTCCGGGAGCTCATGGAGATCTGCCCGCGCTTCGACAAGGTCGAAGGGGAGATCGTCCTCGGGCGCGAGGGCGCGCACTCGGTCGCGAGAGTCGTCCACGCCGGCGGCGACGCGACCGGCAGTGAGGTGTCGAGCGCCCTTGCGGAGGCCGCCCGCGTCGGCAGTCGCGTCCAGCTCTACGAGAACGAGTTCGTCATCGATCTGCTCACCGTGGACGGACGCTGCGTCGGGGCTCTGACGCTCAACCTCGACGACGGCGGCCTCACGCTCAACGTGGCGATGGTGACGATCCTCGCCACCGGGGGCGCCGGGCAGGTGTTCGGCCGCACCACCAATCCTCTCGTGGCGACGGGGGATGGGATGGCCATGGCCTACCGCGCCGGCGCGGCCATCCGCGACCTGGAGTTCGTGCAGTTCCATCCCACCGGCCTGGCCGTACCCGGTCAGGAGACGGTGCAGCTCATCACCGAGGCGCTCCGCGGCGAAGGCGCGTACCTGCGCAACGCCGCCGGTGAACGGTTCATGACCGGCTACGACGCGCGCGGTGAGCTCGCTTCGCGCGATGTCGTGGTGCGCGCGATGATGAACGAGATGCGCAACGAGGGGAGCGAGCACGTCTACCTCGACGCGACGCACCTCGAAGCCGCATGGCTGCAGGAGCGTTTTCCGCGCGTCACCGCCGGGCTCGCCCAGCACGGGCTCGACCTGGCGACGCAGCTTGTCCCAGTGGCGCCGGTGTGCCACTACTTCGTCGGTGGCGTGGTCACCGATGTGTGGGGCCGTACCACGGTGCCTGGCCTGTACGCCACCGGGGAGGTCGCCAGCACGGGGGTCCACGGCGCCAACCGGCTCGCCAGCAACTCCCTGCTCGAAGGCCTCGTCTACAGCGACCGCGTCGTCCGCGACCTCGACCGCTACGTGGGAAGGCTGGGCGAGGACGTGCGGCGGCTGCGTTTCGACCTGCCGGAGGCGACGGGGATCGCCCAGGGCAGCGACGCCGCCGCCGCCCGCCGCCGCCTCACCGACATCATGGCGAACAAGGTCGGCGTGCTCCGCCGGCGCGACGACCTCGGCGCCGCCCTCGCCGAGCTCGGCGGCATGACCACGGAGCTGCAGTTCGGGGACATGGGCGAGGCGGAATACGAGCTGCTCAACATGCTCACGCTCGGGACGCAGATCGCCAAGTGCGCGCTGCTGCGGGAGGAATCGCGCGGGGTACACCTGCGAGACGACTTCCCCGCGGTCGACGACGCGCAGTGGCGCCGGCACATCACCTTGCGGCTGCCGGCGCAGGAGCGCGAAGAAGGCCTCCTCGGCAAGGTGGAGCGCCCGTGAGCGCGCGCGGCTACGCGGAGGCGGCCCGTGAAGCGGCGGCACGCGCGCTCGCGGAGGACCTTGCCGGGTACGGCGACCTCACCGGGTCGGTGTTCGGCGGCGACGGCGCCGCGCGGGTCGTGGCGCGGGAGGCCGGCGTGCTCTCCGGGCTCGCAGCCCTTGCGGCGACGGCCGCGCTCGTCGATCCTGCCCTGCGCGTGGAGTGCACGGCGGCAGATGGCGACCGCTTCTCGCCCGGCGACACCTTGGCGGGCCTTCGCGGCCCGCTGGCCGGCATCCTCGCCGCGGAGCGGACGGCGCTCAACTTCCTCAGCCGCCTGTCGGGTATCGCGACGTTGACGGCCGCCTACGCCGCCGAGGCCGCGGGGACGCAGGCGCGCATCGCGGCGACGCGCAAGACGACGCCGGGACTGCGCGCCCTCGAGAAGGAGGCGGTCGTCCACGGCGGGGGGACGCCGCACCGGTTCGGCCTCTTCGACGGCGCCATGATCAAGGACAACCACATCGCCGCTGCCGGCGGCGTGCGCGCCGCGGTCGAGCTGGTGCGCTCCGGCGCCGCGCACGTGCACACCCTCGAAGTCGAGGTCGACACGCTCGCACAGCTCGACGAGGCCCTGGCGGCGGGCGCCGGCATCGTCCTGCTCGACAATATGGACACGACAGCGGTCCGCGAGGCGGTCGCCCGCGTCGCCGGACGCGCGACGGTGGAGGTCTCCGGCGGCGTGACCCTGGGGCGGGTGCGTGAGCTCGCAGCGGCCGGGGTCGATATCATCTCCATCGGCGCCCTCACCACCGGCGCGCCGTGGATCGACCTCAGCCTCGACATGGAGGTCTGACGGTGCTGCTCGTCGCGGACGTCGGCAACACCCAGACGCACATCGGCCTTATCTCCGGCGGCCAGGTCGTGGACGAGTGGCGGCTCGCCACGATCCGTCACCGCACCAGCGACGAGCTCGCCGGCATGTTGCAGAGCCTCTTCACGCTGCGCGGCACCACGATGCGCGACGTTGTGGACGAAGTCGGGATCGCGTCGGTCGTCCCCCGGCTCACCCAGCAGTGGGTGGAGATGTGCGACAAGCACCTCGGCGTGGACGCCTTCGTGGTCGGGCCTGGGGCGCGCACGGGCATGCGCATCGCCATGAAGAACCCCGCCGAGGTGGGTGCGGACCGCATCGTCAACGCCGTTGCCGCCTTCGAGAAATACGGTGGCCCCTGCATCGTCGCCGACTACGGTACGGCCACGACCTTCGACGTGGTGTCCGCCGACGGGGACTACCTGGGCGGCGCCATCTCCCCCGGTATCGAAGTCTCGCTGGAGGCGCTCACCACGCGCGCCGCCAGGCTCATCAAGGTCGAGCTCATCGAGCCCGACCACGCCATCGGCAAGTCGACCACCGAGGCGCTGCAGTCGGGTGCCGTGTACGGCTTCGCCGGCGAGATCGAGGGCATCGTGCACGCGATCTGGGAGGAGCTCGGCGAGCGCGCCCAGGTGATCGCCACCGGCGGCCTGGCCGACATGATCGCGCGTCACACAGACGTGATCGCCGAGGTCGACCCGTTGCTCACGCTGCGCGGCATCGAGATCGTGATGCGGCGCCAGCAGCGGGTCTGACGAAGGCGGCGCGGCGATGACGTCGCCGGCCCCAGCGGCGAACGGCTCCCGTGCCGGCGCGCCGGACGCGCTTCACGTCCCCCTCGGCATCGGCTCCCTGCAGCTGGACCGCCGCGTGTTCATGGCGCCGATGGCCGGCATCTCCACGCCGGCCTTCCGGCGCAGCGTGCGCCGCTTCGGCGCCGGCCTCGTGTACACGGAGATGATCTCGGCCTACGGCGTGCACTACGGCAACCGGCGCACGCTCGACTACCTGGCTTGCGGCGAGGAGCAGCATCCCGTCGGCTTCCAGCTGTTCGGCGCCGACGAGGAGGTCCTCGCGGACGCCGCCGGGCGCTGCGTGCGCGCCGGCGCCGACCTCGTGGACATCAACATGGCGTGCCCGGTGCGCAAGGTCGTCAAGACGGGGGCGGGGGCGGCGCTGCTGGCCGAGCCGGAGCGTGCCGCCGGCATCGTGCGCGCCGTCGTGGAGGCGGCCGGTCCGGGCGTGCCGGTGACCGTCAAGATCCGTACCGGGCTGCGCGAGGGCGACGAGGCCGGGCGCCGCACGGCGCCCCTGCTCGTCGCAGCCGGCGCGGCCGCCTTGTGCATCCACCCGCGCACGGCCGCGCAGCTCTATCGTGGCCGCGCCGATCATGCGGTCACGCGTGCGCTCGCGCGTGAGCTGGACGTGCCGGTGATCGCCTCCGGCGACCTCGACGGCCGCGCCGCGGCCCTCGCTCTGCTCGAGGGCGGCGCTGCGGCCGTGATGCTCGCTCGCCACGCTCTCGGCAGGCCGTGGCTGTTCGCCGAGGTCCTCGACGGCCGGCCTGAGCCGGATCCCCCCGGCAAGTTCGCGGAGGTGTGCCGCTTCGCCGCCGACGTGCTGGAGGAGATGGGCCCCCGCGGCGTCGGCCACCTGCGTCAGTTCTGGCAGCGCTTCCGTCGCCACGGCGCCCTCGAACGGCCGCTGGCTCAGGCGCTGATGCAGGCGCGGGACGCCGCCGCCGTGCGCGCTCTCCTCGGCCTCTGACGGGGCGCCCAAAGGCGTTTGCGCAAGGCGGGGCGGATGACCTATACTAGCTCGCCTGTTCGGCGCGCGGTCTCTTTCCGGGGGCCGCGCTGCCGTGTTGAAGAGGAGGAACCAGTGGTCGACCGCGAGATCATCCTCACTCCTGAGGGCTTCCAGCGCCTCAAGGAGGAGATCGAGTACCTCTCGAGCGTCAAGCGCGATGAGGTAGCTGAGCGCATCAGCGCCGCGCGCGACTTCGGCGATATCTCCGAGAACTCGGAGTACGACGACGCCAAGAACGAACAGGCGATGCTCGAGGCGCGCATCTACGCGCTCGAGGAGCGACTGCGCAGCGCCATCGTCATCGACTCGGATTCCATCTCCACCGAGAAGGTCGGGGTCGGCACCAAGGTCACCCTGCAGGACATGCAGCGCGGCGACATCGTCCAGTACGCCATCGTAGGCTCGGCAGAGGCCGACCCGACCGCGCACAAGCTGTCCAACGAGTCTCCGGTGGGGAGCGCCATCATGGGCCACAAGCCGGGCGACAAGATCTCGGTGAGCGTGCCCCAGGGCTCCAAGAAGTTCAAGGTCCTGGCTATCGAGAAGGCCTGAGGGCCGTGGAGGAGCAGGGCGAGCACGGCGACGTCTTCGCGGAGCGCCGCGACAAGCTCGCCACGTGGCGAGACGCGGGCGGCGCGTATCCCACCCAGTACCAGCCCCGGGACGAGATAGGGCCGCTGCACGGCGCCTACGAAGGCCTCGAGGCGGGCCAGGATGCCGGCGACGTGCATCGCATCGCCGGCCGCGTCATGGCCCGCCGCGCGCACGGCAAGCTCACCTTCGTCGTCCTCAAGGACGCCAGCGGCGAGCTCCAGCTGTTCGCCCAGCTCGACGCCCTCGGCGAGGAACGCTACGCGGCCCTCGAGCACGTCGACCTCGGCGACTTCGTGGGCGCGGAGGGCACGATGATGCGCACCAGGCGCGGCGAGCTCTCCCTGCGCATCACCTCCTGGCAGCTCCTGAGCAAGTCGCTGCGGCCGATGCCGGAGAAGTTCCACGGCCTCACCGACATCGAGACGCGCTACCGCAAGCGCTACCTCGACCTCATGGTCAACGACGAGTCGCGCGAGGTCTTCGTCAAGCGCGCGCGCATCATCCGCGCCATCCGCGAGTTCCTCGACGGGCGCGGCTTCGTCGAGGTCGAGACGCCGGTGCTGCAGCCGCTCTACGGCGGCGCTCTGGCGCGGCCGTTCGTCACGCATCACAACGAGCTCGAGCGCGACCTCTACTTGCGCATCGCCACGGAGCTGTACCTCAAGCGCTGCATCATCGGCGGCATCGATCGCGTCTACGAGATCGGCAAGGACTTCCGCAACGAGGGCGTGAGCTTCAAGCACAACCCCGAGTTCACGATGCTCGAGACCTACGAGGCCTACGTGGACTACAACCACGTGATGACGATGGTCGAGGAGATGAGCGCCGCAGCGGCGCGCTCCGTCGGGGCGCTCGAGGTGGAGTTCCGCGGCAACCAGATCGACCTCACCCCGCCGTGGCCGCGTCTCACGATGCGCAAGGCGATCGAGCAGGAGACCGGCATCGACATCGGCGCCGACGACGCGCGCACGGTCGGCGATCTCCAGGCCGCGATCAAGGCCAAGGGGCTCGAGGGGACGGTGCCGCTGGCGCCGACCTGGGGGGCTCAGGTCGACGAGCTCTTCAGCGAGTGCGTCGAGCCCAAGCTCGTCCAGCCGGTCTTCATCACCGAGCACCCGCTCGAGACCAGCCCGTTCGCCAAGAAGACGCCGCACGACCCGCGCTTCGTCGAGCGCTTCGAGGGCTTCATCGCCGGCATGGAACTGAGCAACGCGTTCAGCGAGCTCAACGATCCCGAGGATCAGCGGGAGCGCTTCATGCAGCAGATGCAGGACCTCGCCGACGGCGACGAGACCGCGCACCGCCTCGACGAGGACTTCCTCGAGGCGATGGAGCACGGCATGCCGCCGACCGGCGGCCTGGGCATGGGCATCGACCGCCTCGTGATGATGCTCACCGGAGCGCCGTCCATCCGCGACGTCGTGCTCTTCCCGGCGCTGCGCAGCCAGGACTAGCGGAGGCGCCGACCAGCGTCTGCTTCGAGCGCCGGAGCCTCTAGCCTTCCTCGACCACAGGCGCGCCGCTGACGACTGCCGGCGGTGGCTGCCCCGCCGGAGCCGCCGCCGCGGACCTCTTCCACAGCGGCCCCGGCCAGCCGGCCTTCGGTCCTACCGCGAGCGTGAGCCCGGGCACCAGGGCGGTGCGCACCAGGAACGTGTCGATGAGCACGCCGAGCGCGACGCCGATGCTGATCTCCGCCAGGTCCTTGACCGGCTGCGAGAGCAGGATCAGGAACGTACCGGCGAGGATGATGCCGGCGCTCGTGAGCACGCCACCGGTCGCCGCCACGGCGTCGACCGTCCCGTCCTTGAGGCCCTTGAGCATGGCCTCGCCGCGGATGCGCGTCGTGATGAAGATGTTGTAGTCGCTGCCGAGCGCCACCAGGAAGATGAACATGTACAGGGGGATGCGATAACTGATGTGTTCCCAGCCCAGCAGCTTCTCGGTGATCACGATCGTGGCGCCGAGCGCCGCGAGGTAGGACAGGACATTGGTGAGCAGCAGGTAGAGCGGCGCGACCACGGCGCGCAGCAGGATCATCAGGATCGCGCCCACAACTATCAGCGCCGCGACCGCAACGACGAGGGTGTCGCGGTTGCTCTGCGCCCAGGTGTCCGCCTGGATGGCGGTAGGGCCGCCGACGAGGGCCACGCCGTCGACCGGCGCCGCGGCCTTGCGCGCGGTCGTGCGCAGCGCGCGGAGCTGTCGCAGCGCCTCCTTGGAATACGGGTCGCCTTTGAGGATGACCTGGAAGCTGAGCAGCCTGCCGTCGTCCGCCGTCCCGGTGGGGAAGGCAGCGGCGACGCCCGGGCTCCGCTGAGCGCCCCGGTGACCATGCCGATGACGAACTCGGGCGGCGCCTGCGCGCCCTGATGAGCACGGTCGTCGGCGCCAGGGCGCCCTTGGGGAAGTGTCTCTCGAGCAGCGTGTACCCCTCTTTGGAGGGCATGCTCGTGAGGAAGTCCTCCGTGAAGCTGAAGCGCGGGCTGTAGAGCAGACAGCCGAGGGCGAGCACGACGAGGACGGCGGCGACGAGGGCCGCGGCCCGCTTCGGCGCCGCGGCGACCCTGCCGGCGATGCCCCGCCAGGCGCGGTGCGTCGTGGCGTCGCCCTCCTTGGGGACGCGCGGCCAGAAGGCGCGGCGGCCGAGCAGGGCCAGCAGCGCCGGCATCAGCGTGAGCCCGGCGATGAGCGTGACGAACACGCCGATCCCGAGCACGGGCGCGAAGGCTCGGTAGTCGCCGTACTGGGCGAAGAGCAGGGTCAGCACGGCCAGCGTGACGGTGAGACCGCTGGCCGCGATCGCCTCCCAGGTCTCGCCGAGCGCCGTCGCGAGAGCGACGCGGGCGCTGCTCTCGCGGCGCAGGTCCTCCCGGTACCGCGAGATGAGCAGAAGGCCGTAGTCGGTGCCGGCGCCGAACAGCAGGATCACCATCAGCGACGTGGCCTGTCCCGAGAGCGTGAAACCGAAGGTCTTGGCCAGGAGCGCGAGGATGCCGCCGGCCACGAAGTAGCCGAAGCCCACGGTGATGAGCGGCACGAACGGCAAGACCGGCGAGCGATAGATGAGCAGGAGCAGCACGAGCACGAGGATGACCGTTCCGATCAGCAGCTTGACGTCGGCGTTGAGGAAGATCTTGTAGACATCGGTGATGAGACCACCGGGGCCGGTGACCCTCACCTGCATGCCACTCACCGAGTCGCCGAAGTGGTCGCGGATGGCCTGGACCGAGTCGCGGAAGGCGGCGTTCCCGGGGTTGCCGTTGAGGCTGGCGAAGATGAGGGCGCCCCTTCCGTCGGGCGAGAAGCGCACGCTGGCGCTGTTGATGGGCTGGGCGCCGCTCTTGAGCCAGGTCTCGCCCTGCGCGATCGCCGCCTTGTCGGCCGCCGTGAGCGGCGCGCCGGAGCTGTACACGACGATCACCGGGGTGCCCTTGGCGTTGGGGAAGTACTGCTGCTGCAGTGCGTCGGCGCGCTTGCTCTCGACGGCGTTGGAGAGACCCTTGGACGCGTCGTTGGTGGTCACGCTCTGGAGCTTGGGGCCCATGGAGAGGAGACCCGCGATCACGATCCAGATGGCGATGACGATCCACGGGTGCTTGCCGTGCGTGGACCAGGCGACGATGTTCCGCATGGCTCGGTGCCCCTTCCCCAGCGATGGCCGGCCTCGTGGGCCGGTGAGACATCATACCGGGGCCGGCCTGGTCGCTGCAGCCCCGCAAGCTCTCCCGACGCGACCCCGCTGGCTCTCCCGACGCGACCCTCCGGCTCGACTATAGCAACGCCTCTGCGCGGACGGGGCGCGGTGCTCAAGCGCCTCGCCGGGGTCCCGGGTCGCGTCCCACGGTGAATCGGGTACCATTAGGCTACGTCAGACCTCCCAGGGGGTACGCTGGGGGTTGAGAGCAAGTACCGGCGGCCGCCAAAGTCCCCTTCTTGTCAGAGCGGCCCCGTCGTCCAAAGGAGCAGCCGGATGTTCGAACGCTTCACCGAACGCGCCAGGCAGGTCGTCGTCCTCGCCCAGGAAGAAGCCCGGGCGCTCAAGCACAACTACATCGGGACCGAGCACCTGCTCCTGGGCCTGCTCCGCGAGGAGGAGGGCGTCGCCGCCCGCGTCCTGGACGGCCTCGAGGTGTCGGTGGAAGAGGTCCGCGCCGCCGTCGTGCGCATCGTGGGCTCCGGCGAGGAGTCGCCGCAGGGCCAGATCCCCTTCACGCCGCGCGCCAAGAAGGTCCTCGAGCTGGCGCTGCGCGAAGCTCTGTCGCTCGGGCACAACTACATCGGCACCGAGCACATCCTCCTCGGCCTCGTGCGCGAGGACGAGGGCGTCGCCGCGCGTATCCTGCTCGACCTGGACGCCGAGCCCGAGAAGATCCGCAACGAGGTCATGCGCACGCTCAGCGGCCCCGGCCGCCGCGGTCAGCAGCAGGGCGGCGGCAGCGAGGGCAAGCGTTCGGCCAAGGTGCTCGAGCAGTTCGGCCGCAACCTCACCAAGATGGCCGAGGACGGCAAGCTGGATCCGTGCATCGGGCGCACCACCGAGATCGAGCGCGTCATGCAGATCCTCAGCCGGCGCACCAAGAACAACCCGGTGCTCATCGGCGAGCCCGGCGTCGGCAAGACGGCCATCGTCGAGGGCTTCGCCCAGCGCATCTCCAACCACGAGGTGCCGGAGCTGCTCAAGGGCAAGCAGGTCTACACGCTCGACCTCGCCGCGCTGGTCGCGGGCTCCAAGTACCGCGGCGAGTTCGAGGAGCGCCTCAAGAAGGTCATGAAGGAGATCCGCGACACCGGCGACATCATCCTGTTCATCGACGAGCTCCATAACCTCGTCGGCGCGGGCGCCGCCGAAGGCGCCATCGACGCCGCCAGCATCCTCAAGCCAGCCTTGGCACGCGGGGAGCTGCAGACCATCGGCGCCACGACGATGGACGAGTACCGCAAGTATCTCGAGCGCGACGCCGCGCTCGAGCGCCGCTTCCAGCAGATCAAGGTGGCCGAGCCGTCGGTCGAGGAGACCGTCGAGATCCTCAAGGGTCTCCGCGACCGCTACGAGGCCCACCACCGCATCCGCATCACCGACGAGGCCCTGTCTTCGGCGGCGGAGCTGGCCGACCGCTACATCAGCGACCGCTTCCTGCCGGACAAGGCGATCGACCTCATCGACGAGGCTGCCAGCCGCATGCGCATCCGCACGATGACGGCGCCGCCCAGCTATCGCGAGCTCGAGGACGAGATCTCCACGGTGCGCAAGGAGAAGGAAGCCGCGATCGAGGCCCAGGAGTTCGAGAAGGCGGCCAACCTGCGCGACAAGGAGCGCAAGCTGAGCCACAAGAAGCTCGAGCTCGAGGACGAGTGGAAGACGAGCGATGAGGGCATGCGCGCCAGCATCGGCGAGGACGAGATCGCCGAGATCGTGAGCATGTGGACCGGCATCCCCGTGGTCAAGATCACGGAGGCGGAGAGCAAGAAGCTCCTGCGCATGGAGGACGAGCTGCACGTGCGCCTCGTCGGCCAGGATCCGGCGGTGCGCGCCGTCAGCAAGGCCATCCGCCGCAGCCGCGCCGGCCTCAAGGACCCGCGCCGGCCCACCGGCTCCTTCATCTTCCTGGGCCCGTCGGGCGTCGGCAAGACGGAGCTCGCGCGCACGCTCGCCAACTTCCTCTTCGGCGACGAGGACCACCTCGTGCAGATCGACATGAGCGAGTACATGGAGAAGCACTCCGTGTCCCGCCTGGTCGGCTCGCCTCCCGGCTACGTGGGGCACGACGAGGGCGGCCAGCTCACGGAGATCGTGCGCCGCAAGCCGTACAGCGTGATCCTCTTCGACGAGATCGAGAAGGCGCACCCGGACGTGTTCAACATCCTCCTGCAGATCCTCGAGGACGGACGCCTCACCGACTCGCAGGGGCGCACGGTCGACTTCCGCAACGCCATCCTCATCATGACCAGCAACATCGGCGCGGAGATGATCACCAAGGACACGCCGCTGGGCTTCGGGCAGACCGCGAACCAGGGCATGACCTACGACGACATGAAGGGCCGCATCACCGGCGAGCTCAAGCGTGTCTTCAAGCCCGAGTTCCTCAACCGCGTGGACGAGGTCATCGTCTTCCACAAGCTGGAGCGCTCGGAGATCGGCGCGATCGTCGACCTCATGATCGCGCGCCTGCAGCAGCAGCTCGACCCGAGCGGCGTCACGCTGCAGCTCACCGACGCCGGCCGCGAGGTGCTGGTCGAGAAGGGCTTCGACCCCATGCTCGGCGCCCGTCCGCTGCGGCGCGCCATCCAGCGCTACATCGAGGACAAGCTGAGCGACGCTATGCTCGAGCGCGCCTTCCCCGAAGGCACGGTGGTGCTCGTCGACGGCGAGGACGAGGACACAGTGCTCACCGTGAACGGCGAGCGCATCGGTGGGCGCGTCGAGCTGCCCATGGTGGGCCTCGACGAGCCCGTCGCTCAAGGCGTTGCACCCGTCTCCGCGCCGTCTGGTGGGGACGACAGCCCTGACGCCGGCGGCGCAGCGGCCGGCGCCTGACGCGTCGTGCCGCGGCAGCAGACCGTCTTCACCTGCGGCCAGTGTGGCCGGCGTGAGGCGAAGTGGCTCGGGCATTGCCCGGACTGCGGCGCCTGGGACTCGTTCGTGGAAGAGCGGATCGTCGCGGCGGGCAGGGCCGGCAAGGCTCGTCGCAGAGGCAGCGACGGCGGCGGCGCCGGAGGCGCCGCCGCCGTCCGTTTGAGCGACGTCGTCTCGTCGGCCGTCGAACGCTTTTCCAGCGGTATCGCCGAGCTCGACCTCGTCCTCGGCGGCGGGGTCGTGCCGGGCTCGCTGGTCCTCGTGGGCGGCGAGCCCGGCATCGGCAAGTCCACGCTGCTCCTTCAGGTGCTCGATCACGTCGCCGCCTCAGGCCGCTCCGTGCTGCTCGTCTGCGGCGAAGAGTCGGCCGCCCAGGTCAAGATGCGCGCCGAGCGCATCTGCCGCGACCCTGGCGGCATCTCCGTCCTTGCAGAGACCGAGCTCGAGTCCGTCCTCGAGACAGTCGCCGGCGCGGCCCCCGCGCTGGTCGT
The DNA here is from genome assembly GCA_963829205.1 of uncultured Thermoleophilia bacterium. Classification (GTDB taxonomy): domain Bacteria; phylum Actinomycetota; class Thermoleophilia; order UBA2241; family UBA2241; genus CAIXSE01. Next base: position 180,621 of record CAWHHT010000012.1, on the reverse strand, counting down.
CGTCGACTCCGTACAGACGCTCTACAGCGACGCCTTCACATCGGCGCCGGGCAGCGTGAGCCAGGTCCGGGAAGCGGCGGGCCGCTTCCTCCGCCTGGCCAAGGATACCGGCGCGGCCGTCTTCCTCGTCGGTCACGTGACCAAGGAAGGCGCCATCGCGGGCCCGCGTGTGCTCGAACACATGGTGGACACCGTCCTGCAGTTCGAAGGTGACCGCTATCGCTTCTACCGCACGCTGCGCGCCGCCAAGAACCGCTTCGGCTCGACCAACGAGCTCGGTATCTTTGAGATGACGCCCGACGGCCTCGCCGGCGTCGCGGACCCGTCGCACCTGTTTCTCAGCGAGACAGGACCGGCGGCCGGAGCCGCCGTGCACGTCGCCGTCGAGGGGAGCCGATGCTTCCCGGTCGAGGTCCAGGCGCTCGTCAACAAGACCGAACTGGCCATGCCGCGCCGCGTCGCCGTCGGGTTCGACCGCAACCGCCTGGCCATGCTGGTGGCCGTCCTCGGCCGTCATGCCCGTCTGCCGTTGTCTCAGGCCGACATTTTTGTTACAATTGCAGGCGGAATTCGGATTGACGAACCTGCGGCCGACCTCGCCGTCGCTCTCGCCATCGCCTCTGCCGAGCGCAACGCACCACTTCCACCGAGGGTCGCAGCGATCGGGGAGATCAGCCTGACGGGCGAACTGCGTTCCTGCAGCCAGAGTGAGCGACGCATCGCCGAAGCCGGTCGTGCCGGCTTCTCGCGTATCGTCGTCCCATCCGCCGACGCGAGTCGCGCGGGCGGGATCGCCGCAGGTGCGGCCAATGTGCGCGGGGTTCTCGCTTCCCTCCTTCGTGAGGGCGCGTCGCCACAGCCGGCCGCCGGGGCCCAGCACGAAGACAGGGGGGTTTGACAGCGTGTATTCAGTCGGAGACAAAGTCGTGTACCCGCACCACGGCGCGGGCAAGATCATGAAGATCGAGTCCAAGGAAGTGCTCGGTCAGCAGCGCGACTACCTTACGATCCAGATCCTCCACAACGACATGACCGTGATGGTACCCGTCGAGAACGCCGACCGTGCCGGCCTGCGCAAGGTCGTTGAATCGGACGTCGTCGACCAGGTCCTCGAGGTCCTGCGCGGCGACCCCACGAAGATGCCCAAGAACTGGAGCCGTCGCTACAAGCACAACCGCGACAAGCTCAAGACGGGCGACATCTTCGAGGTCGCCGAAGTCGTGCGTAACCTCGCCATTCGCCACGCCGACAAGGGCCTCTCGACCGGCGAGAAGCAGATGTTCTCCAAGGCGAAGAAGATCCTCGCCAGCGAGCTGATGTACGCGCGTGACTTCAGCGAGGACGAGGCCAACGCCTTCCTCGAGGACGTGTTGGAGAACATCAACGTCGATGGGGCTCCGCTTGCCGACGACTCCCGAGAGCCGGCCACCGTCATCTGACGGGTCGCCGGCCGACCTGGCCCGCAAGCCCAGAGGCGTCCTGACGCCAGCACTGCGGCTCGTCCTCGCGCTGCTCGGGGCGCTGGCCGGGTACCAGACCGCCGACCGCATCCGCACCTCCTCGTTCGCGCCGCAGCTCGACCAGACCGGCAAGATCATCTGGCTGGTCGCGTTCACGCTCGCCGGCTTCACGATCGGCTACCTGGCCGGCGTCGTGTTGTCGAAGCTCCTGCGCCGCGGGCTCGACCTCGTCGACGATTCGATGCAGCGCATGTCCGGCGCCGAGGTCGTCGTGGGCATCGGCGGCGTGGTCGTCGGCCTCTTCATCGCCACGCTCATCAGCCTGGCGCTCGTGCGCATCCCGATCGTGGGGCCGTACCTCACGGTGCCCATCTACCTGCTCGCCGGGTACTTTACCGCCTACCTCGCCGCCAGCAAGCACGTCGAGATCCTGCGGCTGCTGGGCGTGCGCGGCGCCTTCGAGGTCATGCCGGGCCTGACCCCGTCGAAGATCCTCGACTCGAGCGCGATCATCGACGGCCGCATCCTCGATATCGCCCAGACCGGCTTCGTGGAGGGCGAGCTCCTCGTGCCCCGCTTCGTGCTCGAGGAGCTCCAGCACCTGGCCGACTCGGGCGACGCCGAGAAGCGCGTTCGCGGGCGCCGCGGCCTGGACTTCGTCCGCCGCCTCCAGAACAGCTCCGGGGCGGTCCGCATCGATTCGGGCGACTACCCTGACATCGACGCCGTGGACGCCAAGCTCGTTCGTCTGGCGCGCGACCTGGGAGCCGTCATCGTCACGACCGACCACACGCTCGGCAAGGTCGCGGAGATCCAGGGCGTCAAAGCGCTCAACGTGAACGACCTCGCCAACTCCGTGAAGCCGGCGGTGCTGCCGGGCGAGGTCATCGAGGTCAAGATCCTGCGCGAGGGGCGCGAGCAGGACCAGGGCGTCGGCTACCTCGACGACGGGACGATGATCGTCGTCGAGTCCGGCGGCGCGCTGGTGGGCTCGCGCGTCAAGGCCGAAGTGACGAGTGTGCTCCAGAGCCCGTCCGGCAAGATGATCTTCACGCGGGTGCTCGACTAGCACCCGTCGACCTCGAGGGGGACGCACATGGAGGAACAGCAGACCGAAGAGCTCTGGGTGATCGTCGCCGCCGCCGGCGAAAGCCGGCGCATGGGACTCCCGGACGGAGAGTCCAAGCAGTTCCTGCTGCTCGGCGGCGAGCCGATCCTCAACCACTCCGTCCGGCGGCTCCTCACGATGGACATCGTCCAAGGCCTCGTCGTGGTGCTCCATCCGTCGCACACCGTCCGTTTCGCAAGTGAGCTGCTGGCGTTCGACGACAGCAAGCCGCTGCTCATCGCGGAGGGTGGTGCGACCCGCCCAGACTCCGTGCGCGCGGGCCTCCTCGAGGTGCCCGCGTCGGCCACGGTGATCGCCGTCCACGACGGGGCTCGGCCACTGTTCGCGCGTCACGTCTTCGAACGCTGCGTCGAGGCCCTCGGCGACGCCGACGGCGCCGTCCCCGGCATCGAGGTCAGCGACACGCTCAAGCGCACCGATCGGCACGGCAAGGTGGCCACCACCGTCGACCGGCGGGACCTCTGGGCGGCGCAGACCCCGCAGGTGTTCCGCGCCGCCGCGCTACGCGACGTGTATTCGCGTCCGGACACCGATGGCGCCACCGACGATGCCGTGCTGCTGGAGCGTGCCGGCTACCTCGTCAACCTCGTCCCCTCCACGCCCGCCAACGTCAAGATCACGACGCCGGCCGACATCTCGCTCGCCGGTGCGCTGATGTCCTGGGAGGTCGAGGCAGACGTATAGGGTCGGCTGCGGCTACGACGCGCACCGCTTCACCGAGGGGAGACGGCTGGTGTTGTGCGGCGTCGACATCGACCACGCCCAGGGTCTCGCGGGGCACTCGGACGCCGATGTGGCGGTGCACGCCCTCATGGACGCCCTGCTCGGCGCCTCCGGCCTCGGGGACATCGGCGAGCTGTTCCCGGATACGGACCCCGCGTTCCGGGATGCCTCGAGCATGCGGCTGCTCGGCAAGGTGATGACCTGGCTGACGCAGAACGGGTGGAGTGTGGGCAACGCCGACGTGACGGTGATCTGCGAGCGGCCGCGGCTGGCCGGCTACCGGCTCGAGATGCGTGAGAACCTGGCCGCCGCACTCGGCGTCGCCAGCGACGCCGTGAGCGTGAAGGCGACGACCACGGAGGGCATGGGCTTTGAGGGCCGTGGCGAAGGCATCGCAGCCACGGCGGTCTGCCTGCTGACGCGCGAGGAGCAGACGCAGGCAGGACAGTGACGACGGGCCGGCTCCGCCGGCCCTCACGTTCTCTTACTTCTCGTCGGTCTTGGGCGCGGCGGCGTCGACCTTCTTGGCCGCGCCCTCCTCGTCCTCCTCGACGACGTCCTCCTTGAGGCCCTGCTTGAAGCCGCGGATGCTCTGGCCCATCGACCGGCCGAGCTTCGGGATGCGGGACGCGCCAAAGATGAGGATGACGATCGCCAGGACCAGAAGGAGCTCTGGTACTCCGATATTTGGCATGTCGACCTCTCCTTCTCCTGCTCGAGGTTGCGGAACCGATCTCCCGGGCGGGTGCGCAGACGTGTCGCTCGCGCCGGTCCCGCAAGACCACTGTAAGGCCGCCGCACACGGCGCGCAACAAGCGGCCGTCGGCCGGCGCCGCCAGTAGTCGCGCAACGCGGCCAGACGCGCGGCGCGCAAGCGGGCCGCGCCGCGCACGGGTACCATGACGCTAGTCTACGCGCGGCCGCCGCAGGCACGCCGCAAGGGAGGTCGGCATGGATCGACAGCCGCTCGCTGCAGACGCGGAGCCACGTGCACCCGGGGTCGTCGCGGTCGTGGGGAGTCCCCGCCGCCACGGCAACACGGTCGCGCTCGTCGACGCCGCGCTCGGTGAACTGGAACGGCTCGGTGTGCGCTGCCGCAGGATCCTCCTCACGCAGAAGCGCATCGCCCCGTGCCTCGCGCATGAGGACTGCGACGAGATCGACTCCTGCCGCCAGCACGACGACGCGGCGGAGGTCCTCGAGGACGTCTATGAGGCCGATGGGCTCATCCTGGCCACACCGGTGTACTACGAGAACGTCTCCGCCCAGATGAAGGCGTTCATCGACCGCAACTACTTCCGCTACACGCACGATGAGCGGCTGCCGGCGCGCGCCGTGGGCCTGATCGCCGTGTCCGCGGAGACGGGTCTGGGCGATGCTCTGGGCGCGCTGCGGCGGTACGTCGCGCTCTCGACGAGGGGAGACGTGCCCGTCCTGGAGCTCGCAGCCCTCGCCGACGCGGCGGGAGATGCGGCGGCCGACGCGGCGCTGCTCGGGGAGGCAAGGCGGCTCGGGCAGCAGCTCGCCGCCGCCGTGCTCGCGGACGGCTGAGGCCGTCGGCGTGGAGGGCGCCGGCGCGCGGTCGGCGGCGCACTCGGCCGACCGGCGGTGCCTTCAGGCGGGCCGGATGACGCGGATCTCGGTCACGATCGCGTCGACGGCCAGGTCGTGTGACTCGCAGGCGACCTCGTCGACGATCTGCGCCTCGAACGCGAGCGCCACGCGCGGCACGCCGGGACGCGTGAGCGGAAGGTACGTGTCGTAGAAGCCGCCGCCATACCCGCAGCGGCGGCCCTCGACGTCGAACGCCGCGCCAGGGACTACGACGGCGTCCAGTGCCTCCGGCGGGATCTCGGGCAACCCGACGCGCGGCTCCGGGATGCCCCAGGCGCCTGGCTCCAGATCGGCGCCCAAGTCGGCCACGCGGTAGGCGGCCATGACGCGTGGCGCGAGCACGCGCGGCAGGCACACGGTGCGGCCGCGCGCCAGCGCCCACGCGATCAGCGGCTGCGTGTCGATCTCAGTCCGGAACGAACCGAACAGCAGCAGGGTCTCCGCCGCCTCGAGCTCCGGCAGGGCGGCGGCCCGCGCGCAGATGGCGGCGCTCAGGCGCTCGCGACGCTCCTGAGAGAGCGCGTCCCGCCGCGTAAGGGCCTTCTCGCGGGCGGCCCGTTTGGCATGGGTCTTGTCGGCTTCAGGCTCGCCGCCGAGGGGTGTTTGAGGCGCCATCGCCCTCCCTGGTGTGCACTGTACTGGCAACGCTTGGATGCAGGAGCGGGCCGCCACGAGGAGTAGGGCCGGCCCCCGTGGCCTATAGTATAGGGGTCGTCGCCCGGCGGGCACTGGGTGCGTACGATGGCAAAGCGGAGGCGCGCCTCAGGCGGCGTCTCGCGAGAGGATGGGCATGGCGCTTCGTTCCCAGGAGGAAGTTGCTCTGGCGACCGTCTTCGCACGCGCACTGCGGAACGTGATCGCGCTGACGGCGGCCGAAGAACGCCGCGCGTGGCCTACGCCTGAGCAGATCGCCGCCGGCACGCCTGCGGCCTCACGGGTGCCGGCCGTGCTCCTCCGCTACCTGCAGTTCTCCGTCCTGCCCGAGCTCCTCGGCGCCAGCGCCGGGCCCGCCATGTACCTGGCCAGCAAGCGCTTCAGCCATGGCCTCGGCATCACGTCCATCCAGGGGCTCAAAGACTGGTTCGTCGAGATGGACCTCGGAGAGCTCGAGGTCGAGCTCGACGAGGAGCGCGTCCTCGTGAAGCTCAGCCACTGCCGCAGCTGTGAGCAGCTGCCCCCCAACGGGACGGCCCTGTGCGACTTCGAGCGCGGTCTCGTGGACGGCGTGCTCGAGGTCATCTCCGGCACCGACGTGCTCACCAAGGAGACGCTGTGCTGGGGCCTCGGCGACACGGTGTGCCAGTTCGAGGGCTACAGCGGCGGCGCAGGCCGGCTACCTCTACCAGGAGAACGGCTTCCACCCGGACGCGCAGCGCCGCCTTCTCGGCCAGCTGGCCGACCAGGCGGAGGTCGCGCTCGACAACCTGCGGCTCACCAACGAGCGCCGCGAGCATGAGACGCACGACCCGCTCACCGGGCTGATCAACTTCCGCCACCTGCGCGAGCGCGCCGCGTTCGAGATCGCGCGCGCGGCGCGCCACGAGCGCAAGGTCGCCTTCGTGATGCTCGACCTGGACGGCTTCGCCGGCGTCAACGAGAGCTCCGGCCGTGAGGCCGGCGACGAGGTGCTCTGCCACTGGGCGGCGGCCCTCACGGCGCAGCTCAGGAGCTGCGACCTCGTGTGCCGCTACGGCGCCGACGAGTTCCTGCTCGTGCTGCCCGAGACCGCCGAGCAGGAGGCCGACGCGGCCCTCGAGCGCGTGCTCGGCGCCACGGAGCAGCTCGCCGTCGAGGTCGCTCGCGGGACGGTCGCGCTCAGCGCCTCCGCCGGCGTGGCCAGCTACCCCGATGACGGCCGGACCGTGGAGGAGCTCGTCGCCAAGGCGGCGACCACGATGTACACGGCGAGGGCGGGCGGCCCGGGCCGCATCGCCTTCTACTCGCACCCGCCGCGCAGCTGACCCGCGCCCTCGTGGCGGCGCGCATCGAGATCCTCACCGTCGGATCGCTGCACCGCGACTTCGCGCCTGCCGCGCGCCACTACCTCGACCTCCTGCGCCCGTACGCCGACGTGACGGTGAGGGAGGTCAAGGAGACTCCCCTGCGCGGACGCAGCGAGGCCGAGGTGCTGCGCGAGGAGGGCCGGCGCCTGATCGCCGCGTGGCCGCAGGCGCCGGTCGTGGCCGCGCTCGCGGTGGAGGGCCGCGTGCTGGGCAGCGAGGCGTTCGCCGCCTGGCTGCAGCGCGGCCTGGAGCGCGGCGGAGCCGCGTTCGTCATCGGCGGGTCGCTCGGCCTGTCACAGGAGGTCGCGGATCGTGCCGGCGAGCGGCTCTCGCTCTCCGCCCTCACGCTCCCGCACCAGCTCGCCCGCGTCGTGCTGCTCGAGCAGCTGTTCCGCGCCGCGAAGATCCTGCGCGGCGAGCCCTACCATCACTGACCGGCGCATTCCGGTGCCGCCGCCTCGCCGCGCCTCGCCCGCCGTCTCGCGCCGCGCCGTCACGCCGCATCGCGCCGCCTCAACGCGCCCGCTAGAATGGCGCTTGCGCCGGCGGAGGCGCGGCAACCAAGCGGCGGAGGACCATGAGCGACGACTTGCACGATCTCAACGGCCTGGCGGCATCGCTGGCGGCCGCCCTCGGCGCCCTGCTCGAGGAATCGGGTGCAGACTGCGGCCGGTCTGCCGCCGGTGGAGCTGGCGCTGCCGGCGCGCGCCGAGCACGGCGACCTCACGACCAATGCCGCCATGGTGACCGCAAAGCGCGCCGGGAGACCGCCGCGCGAGCTCGCCGCGGAGCTGGGCGAGCGCTGGATGGCCGGTCCGGGCGCCGCGCTCTGCGAGCGCGTCGAAGTCGCCGGCCCGGGCTTCCTCAACCTCTTCCTCAACGACGCCTGGTACCGCGGCGCCCTCGCGCGCATGCTCGAGGAGGGCGCCGACTACGGCCGCGGCTCGCTGCCGGAGGCGCAGCGGACCAAGGTCAACGTCGAGTTCGTCAGCGTGAACCCCACGGGCCCGCTGCACGTGGGCCACGCGCGCTACGCGTCGTACGGCGACGCGCTCTGCCGCATCTTCGCCTTCGTCGGCCACGACGTGACCCGCGAGTTCTACGTGAACGACTACGGCACGCAGATGGTCCGCTTCGGGCAGTCGCTGGCGGCGCGCTACGGCCAGCGCCTCGGGCTCGACGCCGAGGTCCCCGACGACGGCTACCAGGGCGAGTACCTGCTGGAGCTCGCCGACGAGCTCATCGCCGAAGTCGGCGACAGGTACCGCGACGCGGTCGCCGGTGCGGCGCCCGACATGACGGCGCTGCCGCCGGACGTCGTGACCGACTTCAAGATCTGGGGGCGCGACGCCATCCTCGGCCAGTTCCGCGCCACGCTCGAGCGCCTGCGCGTGCCCTTCGACGTCTGGACGCCCGAGAGCAGCGCTCTTCGCGGGCGAGGGCGAGCATCGCGGGTTCGAAGGCGAGGTCGGCAAGGCGCTCACGGACCTCGACGGCGAGGACCTGCTCTACGACGAGGACGGCGCCGTGTGGCTGAAGACCACGCTCTACGGCGACGACAAGGACCGCGTGCTCATCCGCTCGAGCGGCGAGCACACGTACTTCCTCAGCGACATCGCCTACCACCGCGACAAGATGGACCGCGGCTTTGCCCACATGATCGACATCTGGGGCGCCGACCACCACGGCTACGTGCCGCGCATGAAGGCGGCGTTCACGGCGCTGCCGCCGCACGAGCCCGAGCGGCTGGAGCTCATCATCGGCCAGCTCGTGAACCTGCTGGAGAGCGGCGAGGCGAAGCGCATGAGCAAGCGCCGCGGCGACATCGTGACCGTCGACGACCTGATCGACGCGATCGGCGTCGACGCGGCCCGCTTCCTGCTCGTGGGCCGCTCGCACGACACGACGCTGGAGCTCGACATCGACCTCGCCGTGCAGCAGTCGAACAACAACCCGGTCTACTACGTGCAGTACGCGCACGCGCGCATCTGCAGCATCCTGCGCAATCTCGAGGAGTCGGGAGCGGGGCCGGCCGGCGCAGCCCTGCCGGCCGTCGGCGTCGATGCGCACGAGCGCTCGCTGCTGCGCGCCCTCGCGCGCTTCCCCGACGTTCTCGTCTCCGCCGCCGATCAGCGCACGCCCAATCGCCTGCACGCCTATCTCGGCGAGCTGGCGGCGGAGTTCCACGTGTTCTACCGCAACTGCCGCGTCCTGACCGACGACGCCGACGTGACGGCGTTCCGCGCGGCGCTGTGTGCCGCCACGCGCGCCACGCTCGCGTCGGGGCTGGGCCTGCTCGGGGTCAGCGCTCCCGAGTCGATGTAGCCTTCGCCGTCGCCTCGCTTGGGCGCCGCGGCGATGGACGCCGGGCTCAGGCGGCGAACTTCTCCCGCGCCAGGGCGCGGAGCGCCTCGAACTGCTCCGGCGTCAGCTCGCGGTCGAGGTCGAGCAGTTGCGACACGGCGACGTTGTACTGGCCCCGGAGGAGCCGGTCGACGACGCTGTGAAGGACCGTGTCGACGACCTCGCGGCCGGGGATCGCCGGCGTGTACAGGTAGGCGATCCTGCGTCTTGTCCTGCGTGAGCAGGTGCTTCTTGACCAGGTTGTTCATCACCGTCATGACCGTGGTGTACGCGATCTTGCGCCGCTCGCGCAGCGTCTCGTACACCTGCCGGACCGTCGTCGTGTCCAGTTCCCAGATCACCGCCAGGATGTCTGCTTCAAGGGAGCCGATGCCCGTGAAGGGCGCTCCCTTGGTGCTGCGAAGCCATTTCGGTTGCAGCGGTTCGTCCATCACGACCCCCTACGCCGTGCGGTTGGTTTGCGCCCCGCACGCAGGGCGCAGTACGTATCCCTTACGAGAGCACATACCCTTTCGCGACAAAGTCACGCCCGCAGGCCGTAGGACGGTGGCCGCCCAGGGCGCCGCCTGCCCGACGCTGGAGTAGACTGAGCACCCCGCTCCCAGGAGGTACGCCAGTGACGTTCGACGAGGGTCTGCTGAAGGATTTGTGCCTGGCGCCCGGCCCCTCGGGCTTCGAGGCAGCGGCCCAGGAGGTCGTGCGCTCGCGGCTGGCGCCGCTCGGGGCAGTGCAGGCCGACGCCCTGGGGAACGTCTCGCTTGGCGTCGGTCCCCGGAGGTGCGCCGCGGGTCGCGGTGGTCGCGCACGTCGACCAGATCGGCCTCATCGTCACGCACGTCGACGAGCACGGCTACCTCTTCGTCGACAAGATCGGCGGCGTGGCGCCCTTGCTCGTGCCCGGCCGTCACTTCGTGGTCCACGGCGCCGCCGGCCCGGTGCAGGCCGTCGGCGGCAAGAAGCCGTCGCACATCATCCCCGATGGCCGAGCGTGCAACGGCGCCGCCCCTGGACGAGCAGTTCCTCGACATCGGCGCGGCGTCGCGGGACGACGCGCTGCGGCGCGTCGCCATCGGCGACCCGGTGACGTTCGCGCCGGACTTCGTCGAGCTTGCGCCGGGCGTGGTCGCGTCGCAGGCGCTGGACGATCGCGCCGGCGTCTACGTGATGCTCCGCGCTCTGGAGCTCTACGCGGCCGACCCAGGCGCCGCGGAGCTCACCGGCGTGGCGACCGTGCACGAGGAGACCACCTTCATGGGCGCCAAGGCGCAGGCGCGGCGCATGGAGGCCGACGTGCTCGTCGTCGTCGACGCCGACTTCTGCAGCGACACGCCGGCGGCGGACGCCAAGCGGCTGGCCGGCGATGTGCGCCTCGGCGCCGGCCCCGTGCTTGGCCGCGGCGCCGGCAGCAACCAGCGGCTCCTCACCCTCGCCCGGGACGTCGCCGCGGCCGAGGGCATCGCGGTGCAGATCAAGGCGTATCCGGAGGCGTCATCGACCGACGCCGACGAGCTCATGGCCATCGGCGCGGCGACGCTCTCGTTGAGCATCCCGGTGCGCTACATGCACTCGCCGTTCGAGGTCGCGCACGCCGGCGACCTGGAAGCGGCCGCGAACCTCGTCGCCGCGCTGGCGCGCCGGGCCGGGGAAGTCTGGGGCGCCGACAACACGTTCGAGCCGCGCGCCTGACCGGCGCCGGCCCGCAGGATGGAGGGACCGTGAAGCTGTTCGTCGCTATCGACCTCGAAGGGATCTGCGCCGTGGTGTCCGAGCGCGACGTCGACCCTGAGGGACCCGCCGCCGAGCTCGCGCGCAGGCACATGCGCGCCGATCTCGACGCCGTGCTCGCCGGCTGCCTGGCGGCCGGCGCCGGGGAGGTCGTCGTCTGCGACGCCCACGACGACGGGCGCAACCTCGACGCCGGCGGTCTGCCGCCGCAGGTGACGCTGGTGGGCGGCGGCGACGGCCGCCACAGCATGATGCAGGGCATCGGCGCCGGCTTCGACGGCGCGCTGTTCGTGGGCTATCACGCGCGCGCCGGCACCCTCGCCGCCGTGCTCGAGCACACTTGGAACTACAAGGTCTTCTCCGCGCGCTTCGGCGAGGTCGAGGTCGGCGAGTTCGGGCTCTGCGCCCTGCTCGCCGGGCACTTCGGCGTGCCGCCGCTCTACGTGTCCGGCGACGACAAGACGGCGGCCGAGGTCCGGGCGCTCGCTCCCGGCGTCGTCACTACGACCGTCAAGAAAGGCGTCTCGCGTCTCTGCGCGGAGCTGTGCCCGCCGCAGGAGGCACGCGAGCGCATGCGCGCCGACGTCGAGAGCGCCGTGCGGCGCAGCGCCGAGGCGAAGCCGCTGGCCTGGAACCGGTCGCCGCTCACGCTCACGTTCACGCGCGCCGAGTTCTGCGACCGCGCGGTCTCCTGCCCGGGCGTGCTCCGCCTCGATGGCCGCACACTGGAGATCGCTGGCACGACCTACGAGGAGATCTACCTGAGCTTCCTCGCCTGCGTGCGCTTGTCCGACCTGGAGGGCTGAAGCGGAGGAAGGCGCCGGCGGCAGCGGCGCAGTTGCGGGCAGTGCCGCCGGTGTGGTGAACTACTGCGGCGGGCGGATGTAGTGTAGCTGGTAACACGTCAGCTTCCCAAGCTGAAGATCGCGGGTTCGAGTCCCGTCATCCGCTCCAGACTCTCTCTCAGCCTCCTTCCGCCACGCGTCCTCCGGCGACCGCTTCGCTCCCCCTCTTGACTTTAGTCAGCTTTCCCTTCTGCCGATGATTAGGGTATCCTAACAGCGAGCCATGGACGCCTTGTGACCAACAATCAGGGCGCCCGTCCTGCGACTCCCAGGCGGAGGGTCAACGTGAGCAACCGCACGCACGGCATCGAGGAGTACCTCGAGGCGCTGTTCAAACTCGAGCGCGGCGACGAGCAGGTCACGGTCAAGCGCGTCGCCGAGGAACTTGGAGTGGCCCCGCCCTCCGTCTCTGAGATGCTGACGAGGATGCGCGCCTCGGGGCTCGTGGAGGCGCCGGGTGAGGCGGGCGTGAAGCTCACCCCGGAGGGTGAGCTCGAGGGCGCCCGCCTGGTGCGCCGGCACCGGCTCAGCGAGCGTTTCCTCGTGGACTACCTCGGCATGCCCTGGGACGCGGTCCACGACGAGGCCTGCAAGCTCGAGCACGTGCTGAGCCCCGAGGTCGAGGCGCGGCTCGCCGAGCAGCTCGGCGACCCCCGCACCTGCCCGCACGGCCACGTCATCCCGCAGGAGGACGGATCGCTCGTCGAGGAGGAGCTCAAGCCACTCTCGAGCTTCGCCGTCGGCGAATCCGGGGTCATCGGCTGCATCGCCGAGGAGAGCGGCGACTTCCTGCGCTACCTCGCCTCTCTCGGCCTGCTGCCGGACACTCCGGTGGAGGTCGAGAGCGTGGCGCCGTTCGGCGGTCCCGTGCTCGTGCGCGTGGCCGGGTCCCAGTACGCGCTAGGGCGTGAGGTGGCGGGGAAGATCCTCGTGAGGGCGTAGCGCCTTGGCGACGATCCTCAGACCGCGCCGCTCGTCGGCCGCGCCGCCGTCCGCCGGCCCGCGGCCGCTCGTCGTGTGCGTCGCCGGCAATCCGAACGTCGGCAAGACCTCGCTGTACAACGCACTTACCGGCGCGGCCGCCGAGACCGCCAACTACGCCGGCGTGAGCGTGGAGGCGAAGTCGGTCTGCACCCACTGGGGCGACCGGCGCGTGGAGGTCGTGGACCTGCCGGGGAGCTACGCGCTCGAGGGCCACGAGGGCGATCACATCGTCGCGCGCGAGGCGCTGATGGCGCGGCGGCCTGACGTCGTCGTCGCTGTGGCCGACGCCACGAACCTCGCACGCAGCCTCTATCTGCCTCTTCAGCTGCGCGACTTGGGCTATCGGGTCGCTCTCGCCGTCAACCTCTCGGACGAGGCCCGCCGCCGCAAGCGCGAGCCGGACGCGCGCGTGCTGGCCGGAGAGATGGGCATCCCGGTGGTGGCCACGGTGGCGCCGCGCGGCAAAGGACTGCCTGAGCTGCAGGTCGCGGCGCTCGAAGTCGCCGCCGTCGAGGAAGCCGCCGAAGACGCGGATCACATCGCGGGGACGCCGCTGCCTGCCGCCGCCGAGACGCGGATCACGGCGCTCGCCGGGGCGATCGCCGCGCGGGCCGCCGCCGGGATGGCCGTGCCCGGCGGCCTCTCGCCGCGCGGGGCCGCCCTGGCCGTGCTCGAGGGCGATCAGCGTCTCGCCGAGCAGTTCCGGTTGGTGGCCGACGGCGTGCTCACCCCGGCTGACGACGGCCTCGCGATGGAGATCGCGAAGGCGCGGCACGCGGAGGCGCGCCGGCTCGCGGAGGCCGCGCAGGCGCCGCTCCCCAAGGCCGGCGCCGACACGCTCTGGCGCCTCACCACCTCGCCGCGTACCGGCATCCCGATCATGCTCGGCGTCGTCGCCGCCATGTTCACGACGCTGTTCGTCGTCGGCGACGTCGTCGCGCGCTTGCTCACGGCGGCCTGGACCGCATGGATCTCGCCGGCGGTGGTCACCGTCGTCCACACCCTGCTCGGCACCGGCGTCGCCGCCCGCATCGTCCTCTGGGGCGTGGACGGAGGCATCCTCGCCACCCTCGCCGTCGGCATCCCGTACATCCTCACCTTCTACCTGATCCTCGCCGTCATCGAGGATTCGGGCTACATGAATGCCGCCGCGTTCCTGAGCGACCGCGTGATGCACCGCTTCGGGCTGCACGGCCGCGCCGTCATGCCGCTGATCGCGGCCGGCGGCTGCAACGTGCCGGCCGTCATCGCGACGCGCACGCTCAGCAACCCGCGCGAGCAGTTCATCGCCTCGGTGCTGGCGACGCTCACGCCCTGCAGCGCGCGGACGGCGGTGATCATCGGCGCCGTCGCCGGCGTGGCCGGCTGGCAGTACGCGCTGCTCACCTACGGCGTGCTGCTCATCGTGATCGTCGGCGCCGGTCTGGGGCTCAACCGGCTGCTGCCCGGCGACGAGAGCCCGCTGGTCATGGAGATGTTCCCTTTCCGGCGGCCCATCGTCCGCCAGGTCCTGCGCAAGACGTGGCGGCGTTTTCGCGAGTTCATCTGGGACGCCGCCCCCATCATCCTGCTGGGCAGCATGGCGCTCGGCGCGCTCTACGAGACCGGCCTGGTGTGGAAGCTGGAGCCCGTCCTCGCGCCGGTCGTCCAGGGCTGGCTCATGCTCCCGGCGGTCGCCGGGCTCACGCTGCTCTTCGCGGTGCTGCGCAAGGAGATGGCCCTGCAGCTGCTCCTCGTGTTCGCCGCCGTGCAGGCGGGCGGCGCCGTCGTGAGCATCTCGAGCATCATGAGCACGTCGCAGATCGTCACCTACGCGATCGTGAACGCCATCTACATCCCGTGCCTCGCGACGATCGGCGTGCTGGTCAAGGTCGTCGGCTGGAAGCGCACCGTGTACATCAGCGCCGGCACCATCGTGCTGGCGCTGGCCGTCGGCGGCATCGTCGCGCGCGTGCTGCCGCTCCTCGGCGCCTGACGCCGGCTCCGCGGCGCCGAACACCCCTCCGGCGCACACCTTTGCCGCCGGCGCGCCGGGCGACGGGGCTCTGGGGCACCGCCGGCACGCTCCGCCGTTTCCGTTCCGCCGGGGTGGTAGAATGCCTCTCCGCAGGGGCCACTGCATGACTTACTCGCACGCATACATCCGCCGTCAGGCTGCTCGCCTGCTTGTGTCCGCCGGAGTCGCTCACGAACCGGTGGACCTTCGGCATGTCGTCAGCGCGCTCAACCTGGACCTGGTGGCGCGTGCCCACGCACCGTTCAGCTGCGAAGCCGCGCTCGAACCGCGCGGCGACGGACACGCGATCGTGCTCAGCGGCGGCGGCAGCGAGCGCCGTCGCCGCTTCACGATCGCGCACGAGATCGGGCACTTCGTCCTGCATCCGGAGCTGGCGCGTCCTGAGCGCGGCGGCGAGGTCACCGAGGCGGGCCGCGTCCAGGAGCGCGAGGCCGACGCGTTCGCCGCGGAACTGCTGATGCCGGAGGACCTCGTCAGACAGGCGGCGCGCGAGCACGGGACCGATGTGGACAGGCTTGCCGACCGCTTCGACGTGAGCCGTGCCGCGATGCGAACACGGCTGCAGCGCCTCGGCATCCTGGAGCGGCACGCGTCGTAGCGCCGCCGGCCTGTGGGGCCGGGCTGTGCGCCTCGGCCACGCCCGCCTCAGGGCGCCTGTCCCACCACCCATTCGAGCGTGGCCGCCGCGACCTCCGGTGAGCGGCCGGGCCCGTGGTGGCCACCGTTCTCGAGGACGATGAACCGCGTCGGCGGCGCCAGCACGCGGGCCAGGCGCTCGCTGTGCGCGAACGGCACCGCCTCGTCGTCGCGAGCGTGGGCCAGAAGCACACGGGGCATCCCACGAGCGACCTCGACGAGGTCGAGGTCGCGCAGGAACGGCCGCAGCGCGACGGTGTCGAAACGGCCGACGTAGCCCTCTTCGAGGCTGCCGGACGACTCGAGGTCGTCGAGCCCGGCGAGGAGCGAAGCGCCGTCCGCCGGGCAAAGCAGGACCAGCGAGCGGAAGAGGCCGGGGCGAGCACGCGCCGCGAGCAGCAGAAAGCAGCCGCCCATGCTGGCGCCGCGCGCCGCGAGCCACGGCGCCCCGCTCGCGGCCAGCAGCGCGTCGCCGGCGGCGGCCGCGTCGCGCCACCCGTCCGCGCCGAGTACGCCGGGGCTCTCGCCGTGGCCGCGCACGTCGAAGGTGAGTGCGGCCAGCCCTGCCGTCGCGGCCTGCTCGCCCATGAGAGCGTGGTTCTCCTTGCGGCTGCCGGCGCCATGGCAGACGAGCAGCGCGCCTCGGGGCCGGCCGGCCGGCCGGTAGAGGCAGGCCGGCCAGCGCCAGGCCGTCCGACTCGATGGTCAGCGGTTCGGGCGGCGGTGAAGTCGGGGTGGGCACGCTCCGAGTTTAGCCCACCCGCCGCCGGTGTGATGTACTACCGAGATTCGCGACTCATCCCGGGCGGCGTGGCCGCCCGCAGGTCCAGCACGGAGGTCTCATGCATCAGGTCAATGTCGGCCACAAGACGCTGGCGGACTATAGGTCGATCGTCCCCAGAGAGCTCATGGCCGAGATCGACGAGCTCGCCGCGGGCCTCAAGGGCCGCCGCGTGCTGCACATCAACGCGACGGCGTTCGGCGGCGGTGTCGCCGAGATCCTCTACACTCTGGTGCCGCTGGTGAACGACGCCGGCCTCGAGGCGGAGTGGCAGGTCATGACCGCTCCGCCGGAGTTCTTCAACGTCACCAAGAGCTTCCACAACGGCCTGCAGGGACACGCCGTGGACTTCCCCAAAGAGTCGCAGGAGCTCTACGAGCAGGTCTGCCGCGACAACGCCGCCGCGCTCAGCCACTTCTTCGACTTCGTCGTCATCCACGACCCCCAGCCCCTGGCCATCCGCGATTTCGTGACGCGCAGCCAGGACCGCTCCACCTGGTGGGTCTGGCGCTGTCACATCGATACGTCGACGCCGGACCAGGGTCTCTACGACTACCTGCTGCCGTCCATCAATCGCTACGATGCGGCCGTCTACACGCTTCGAGACTACGTGCCCGAGGGGCTCACCATCCCGGTGCGCGTCATCGCCCCGACCATCGACCCCCTGGCGCCCAAGAACATGCGCCTGGCGCCCGAGGACGCCGCCTACATCGTGCGCCAGTTCGGCATCGACGTGGAGCGCCCGCTGCTGCTCCAGGTCTCACGCTTCGACCCCTGGAAGGACCCGCTCGGTGTGGTGGACGTCTACCGCGCCGTCAAGGAGAGCCATCCCGGACTCCAGCTGGCCCTCGTCGGCTCGATGGCCAGTGACGACCCCGAGGGCTGGGAGTACCTCGAGAAGGTCCTCGACTACGTGGGAGAGGACCCGGACGTCTTCGTGCTATCCAATATGGACAACGTCGGGTCGGTGGAGATCAACGCCTTCCAGAGCCACGCCGACGTGATCGTGCAGAAGTCGACGCGCGAAGGCTTCGGGCTCACTGTGACCGAGGCCCTGTGGAAGGCGCGGCCGACCATCGGCGGCGACGTCGGCGGCATCCCGCTGCAGATCGAGGACGGCGTCGACGGCTATCTGGTGGACTCCGTCGCCAAATGCGCCGAGCGCTGTCTGCAGATCCTTGCTGATCCGGAGAAGCACCATCGCATGGCGCTGATCGGCAAGGAGAAGGTGCGCCGCGAGTTCCTCACGCCGCGTCTGCTGCGCGACGACCTGCGGCTCTTCGCGGACCTGCTCGCGGGTAAGATACAGTCCTAGGACGGCAGGGGGCCGGGGCGCTCCCGCCGGACACCACCGAGCGAGGGGGGGCATGGACCAGGGCGAGCTCCAGGAGCGCCGCCTCGTCGTGGCCGCCAATCGAGGTCCGGTGTCCTTCCACAGCGACCCCTCCGGCGAGCCGATCGTCACCCGCGGCCTCGGCGGCCTTGTGACTGTCCTCACCGAGGTGCTGCGCGAGCATGACGGCACGTGGATCGCGACCGCGCTCGGCGACGAGGAGTCACGGCTGGCCGAGCAGGAGCGCTCAGTCGACGTCGAGCTCGACGGCGACGCCTACCGGGTGCGCTACGTCTCCGTGGCCGCGGACGTCTACGACAAGTACTACAACATCGTCGCCAACCCGATCCTGTGGTTCATCCAGCACTACCTGTGGGACCTCGGGCGCCACCCGGACATCTCACCCAACGAGCGCGACGCCTGGGAGAACGGCTACGTCCCGGTCCAGCGGCTGTTCGCCGAGGCGATCGTGGACGAAGCCGGCGCCGGCAGGGCGGGAGGCGCCGGCGGGGCGGCCGGGACGGCCGCCGGGTCCGGCGCCCTCGTCATGCTGCACGACTATCACCTCTACGGCGTCGCGCCGCTCGTGCGTGCCGCCTTGCCCGGCGCCTTCCTGCAGCAGTTCGTGCACATCCCCTGGGCGCAGAGCGATTCGTGGCTGGTGCTGCCCAAGGACATACGCACCGCCATCTTCGAAGGCCTGCTCGGCAACGACATCGTCGCCTTCCACACGCTGCACTACGCGCGTAACTTCCTCCAGGGCTGCGTCGACCTGCTGGACCTCCCGGTGGACCCGTCGCGTCTGACGGTCACCTTCGGCGACCGGGAGGTCTGGGTGCGCGCGTACCCTGTCTCCATCGACCCGTCGGCGTTGCGGACGGCCGCGGGAGCGCAGCGGGTGGCGGCTGAGGAGGAGTCGCTCCTGGAGCGCCGCCGCGAGTTCCTGCTCGTGCGCGTCGACCGGCTCGACCTCAGCAAGAACATCATCCGCGGCTTTCTGGCGTTCGACCGCTTCCTCGATCTGCACCCGGAGTACCGCGACCGCATCACCTTCCTCGCGCTCCTGCAGCCGTCGCGCGAGGACGTCGAGGAGTACGTCACCTATCGCGAGCGCGTGATGCGCACGGTGGAGCAGATCAACACCAAACACGGCAACACCGACTGGATGCCGATCGACGTGCGCATCCAGGACAACTTCCCGCAGACCCTCGCGGCCTACCGCCACTACGACGCGCTCATGGTCAACGCCATCTTCGACGGCATGAACCTCGTCGCCAAGGAAGGGCCGATCCTCAACACCCAGGACGGCGTCCTGATCCTCTCGGAGAACACAGGCGCCTTCGAGGAGCTCGGCGCCTTCGCGCTCGGCGTGAATCCCTTCGACATCGAGCAGCAGGCTGAGGCGATCCACGAAGCGCTGACGATGGACGCCGAAGCGCGCCGGGCGCGCAACGAGGCGATCCGCACGGTCGTGGACGTCAACAGCGTCGAGCGCTGGGTGTCGGCGCAGTTCGCCGACATCGCCGAGAAGCTGGACGCCGCCGGCGGTTGATCAGAGCCCACGGGGCGGCGTCACTAGGCCGGCCTCATGAGTGCCGCGTCACCGTCAGGACCGGATCAGACTCAGGCGTGCGGATACGAGATCAGCAGGAACACGCAGTACACGAGGAACACACCGGCGACGATGTTCACGGAGTGCCGCACGCCACGTATCTTGAACCGCTGTCCGATGGCGATGAGGAAGAGCACGGCGGCCAGGATCACCGTGACACGGACGTAGTGCTCTGCCGTGTCGCGTGCCGTGGCCCCCTCCTCGAAGGCGGCCGCGGCCTCGCTCGCGAGCTTCTTCGACGTGGCTGCGAGAGGGTCGCGGAACTGCGGCATCTGACTGGGACCGGCGGGGGCATTGGCGTTCGTCAGCGGGTCCGTCTTCAGCCAGGCGTCGAAGGCGGGCTTGAACTCCGGTGTGAAGCGGTCGGCGAGGATGGCGGCGAGCTTGGCGTTGCCGGAGGTCTCCGCCTGTAACCAGGCGGTGACGTTGCCGGCGTTGTACGAAAGGTACTGGTTGCTGGTGAGCGAGGCCTGCTCGGACTGCACGCGCAGCCGTGAGGACGTCGCGTAGCCCTTGGCGCTCTCGCCATCCCAGCGTGCCGCTTGGTAGCCGCTGATCGCCGTCACAAGCGCCACGATGGCCAGCAGGACGGCCTCGGCGATCTCGATGAACTCGACTCGCCTTCGGCTAGGCTCGTGACCGCCGCCATGCTCGCCGTGCTCGCGCAGATGCTCCGCGACCTCAGCGTTGATGTTGCCCTCCGGCATGGCATCTCCCCTCGTTCCGACGCTGGCATCGCTGCTCGTGGAGGATGCTACTACACCGCGAAACCGGCCGTCGGGCACGAGTGGCGTCGGCGCGGCTGCTGCCTGTGCAGCGTCGGAGTCGCGTGCTCCTGCCTTCGCAGAGCGTCGCTCACTCGTTCAGCCGCTGGCGCGCCAGCGCCAGGTACTCGCCGGCCACGTCGATGCCCACGGAGCGGCGCCCGAACTCGCGCGCCACCAGCATCGCCGTGCCGGTGCCGCAGAACGGGTCCAGCACGACGCCGTCGGGCGGGCAGGTGGCGAGGATGGGGACGCGGCAGAGGTCGGCCGGGAAGGCCGCGAAGTGCGCCTCCCGGCCGTGCGTGTCCTCGGGGAGGATGTCCCATACGTCGCCCGGCTTGCTGCCGCCCGGGTGGTAGCGGAGCACGCAGAAGCCGCGCTGGCGCAGCTCCCGGGCGCGGCCGGACACGGCCGGCGAGTCCGAGTGCGTGGAGCGCTGCTGGCCGCGGATCACGAGGCGGAAGTCGGCGAGCCGGCCGGCGGCGACCTCGGCCAGCGTGGCCTCGAGGGCCTCGAACGCGGCCGCCTTCTCGGCCTGGCTCAAGGCCGTGCTGAGCTCGATCTGGCGCCTGTAGCGCACGCCGCGCACGCCGGTGGCGCTGACCACGGCGCCGCCCTCCACGCGCGCCGTGCCGGGGGCGCCACGCACGGCGTCGTCGTCGTAGTAGTAGCCGCGCGCCTGCCCCACGAAGTGGAACAGCAGCTCGTGCACGTTGCGGAGCCGGTCGCGGCTGCCGTCTGGACCGCCCTTCACCTTGTGCCAGACGACGCTGTTGCGCAGGATCCAGCCTTGTTCGTCGGTGAGCGCGAAGGCGACGCGCCAGGGGATGCCCAGCTGGCTCTTGCCGCGATAGGTATCGCCGAGGTTGAGCCACAGCGATCCCGTGGGCCTGAGCACGCGACGCACTTCGGCGAGCGTGGCGGCGAGGGCCGCGACGTAGTCCTGCCAGCGGCCCTCGGCGCCGATGCCGCCGCCGGCGTAGCGCCGGTGGCCGAAGTACGGCGGGCTCGTCAGGCAGCAGTCGACGGAGGCGGCGGGGAAGAGCTCGAGGGTCTCGCGGGCGTCGCCGCAGAGAAGGAGCGGCTTCGGGTGCTCGCCGGCGACGGCGCGACCAAGGTATTCCGTGAGCCCGGCTGGGGCGCCCGGCGCCTGACCGTCGGTGCAGAACTGCGCCTCGGGTGCGGCGCCGGCCCGCGCCGGCTCTCCGGCGTCCGGCCGCGCGCTCACGCCCCGAGCACGCGCCGGTAGATCGCCTCGTAGTCGGCGACCATGCGCTCCACGGTGAAGCGCTCCTCCACGGTTCGACGGCAGACCGCCGGGTCGATCTCGCCGACCCGGCCCACCGCGGCCACGAACTCCTCGAACGTGCCGCAGACGAACCCCGTCTTGCCCTCGTCGACGACCTCCGGGACCGACCCCTGGCGCAGGGCCACGACCGGCGTGCCGGTCGCCATCGCCTCGATCATCACCAGGCCGAACGGCTCCGGCCAGGTGATCGGGAAGACGAACGCCTTGGCGTGCGCGAACAGCTCACGCTTCTCGGCGTCGCTCACCTCACCGAGATAGACGATCTGATCGCCGTCGATGAGTGGCTCGATCTGCTCTTCGTAGTAGGCCCGGTACGGCTCCTGGAGCACGCCGGCCATGATCAGCTTGTGGCCGGTGCGCTTGGCCGCCTCGATGCTCAGGTGGAAGCCCTTGGCCTCGCAGACACGGCCGAAGGCGAGCAGATACTCGTCCTTGTCCGGTGTGTAGGGCCACTGCTCGACGGCGATGGCGTTGTAGGCGAGGCCGGCCCAGTTCATGCCCGCCGGCCCCATCGACTGCTGGTACTCACTGATGCCGATGTAGGCGACCTCGTCCTTGAACTGGTCGTAGAAGCCGTAGGCGGCTTCGTCGAAGGCGCAATGCACGGTGTGGATCATCGGCGTCGCCAGGTAGCGGCTGAAGGCGATGCCGAGGAAGCCGGAGTGATCGTGCACGAGATCGAACCCGCTGCGCTCGATATCGGCGAAGGCGTGCGAGACGTGGCGTGCGTCGTAGCTCGACTGGCCGAGGACCTCCGGCATCTGCGCGGGGAAGAGGGCGCGCAGCTCGGCGGCCGTGTGCGAGTCGCCGGTGGCGTACAGTACGATCTCGTGACCGCGCGCCACGAGCCCGTCGCACAGCTGCTGGACGACCCACTCCGTACCGCCGTAGCCCGCGGGCGGCACGGTGATCCACGGAGGAGCTAGCTGGGCGATGCGCATGGGGGCATTGTATCGGACGCGCGCGGCGTCGCCAGGGTGAGTCCTGCGATCGCTCATGCCTCGCGGCGGAGCTGCCGATGGTGAGGGAGCCCGGGTGTCCACACCCTCAAGCCCCCGGGTAGAGTGACGGCGATGATCCTCTACCTCGATTGCTCGAACGGCATCAGTGGCGACATGCTCGTCGCCGCGCTGCTCGGCGTGGCCGGAGCGACGGCGGACAAGGCCGGCCCCCTCGACAAGGTCGTGCGGCCGGCCCTCAAGGCCGCCGGCATCGACAAACGGCTCGTCTCCCTGCGCGGCGTGAGGCGCGCCGACATCGACGCGCTCTCGTTCCGAGTGCCGGAGGGCCCCGGCTTCGCCACCTTCGACGAGCTCATCATGTCGATGTACGCGTCGAAGCTGGAGCAGGCCGTGGCCGACCACGTCGCCAGAGTGGCGCAGCGTATGGCCGTGGCGGAGAACGAGGTGCACGGGGTCGACGTCGCGCACCTGCACGAGCTGAGCAACATCGACACGGCCGTGGATCTCATCAGCGCCGTCACCCTCCTGCACCACCTGAGGCCGGAGCGCGTGATCGCCTCTCCGGTGGCGCTGGGGAACGGCACGGTGGAGACGGCGCACGGCGTGCTGCCGGTGCCGGCGCCGGCGGTGGCCTCGTTGATCGACGGCCTCCCGACGGTCGCCGTCCCAGACGGCGGCCCGACCATCGGCGAGCTGACCACGCCCACGGGCGCGGCCCTGCTCGCCTCGTTTGCAGACGACTTTGGACCGGAGCCCGCCGGGGAGGTCGTGGTGGTCGGCTATGGTGCCGGCACTCGCGAGGTCCCCGGCCGGCCGAACGTGCTTCGCGCCCTGCTCATCGAGCCGGCGCCGGAGCGGGAGGACATCATGGACGAGCAGCGCGAGAGCACCGGCGGCCACGACGAGGGCGCCGCCGCCGCCCGGCGCACAGCGTCAGGCGTCGCGGCGGGCGTGCGCCGCTCCGAGCGCGCGCCGCAAGACGAGGCGAGGCAGCGCGGCAGCGGCGCGCCCGGCCCGCAACCGGCCGCCGACACACCAGCACCGCCGGCCGCCGCCACGCGCGAACCGCCGACCGCGGCGCCCGAGCCGCCGGCCGCGACACCGCAGCCGCCGGCCGCGGCGCCGGAACCTCCGGCTGCGGCACCCGGACCCCCGGCCGCCACGCCCGAGCCGCCGGCGAGCGCGCAGCGTCCCGATGAGAGCGGCCCCGTGACGCTCGACCATGTCCTGCTCGAGACCAACATCGACGACATGAGCCCGGAGCTGCTTGCACACGCCGCCGATGCGCTGCGCGAGGCCGGCGCCGTGGACGTGTGGATGAGCCCGGCGACCATGAAGAAGGGCCGCCCCGGCGTCGTCCTGCACGTGCTCACGGAGAGCGCCGAACGGCAGCGCCTCGCGGACGTCATGTTCAGCGAGACGTCGACCTTCGGCGTGCGCGTGCTCCCGGTCGGGCGCATCTACGCCGACGAGCGGCGCGAGTCGGTCGTCATCGGCAAGCTCAAAGTCGGCGTCCGGCTGGGCTTCGTCGACGGTCGCCTCGTCACGGTCTCGCCGGAATACGACGACGTGCGCCGCGTGGCGGCCGCCGTCGGGCGGCCCGCGAAGGTCGTCTACGAGGCTGTGCAGGCGGCCGCGCGTACCCGCTTCAGCACGTCCTGACGGCCGCCGGCCGCGCGCTGCGCACTGCGCTGCCGGCTTCGCGGGCGGCACTCGTCCGTCCCGGCGGCACCCCTTGGCGCAGGCGCTTCCGGCGGCCTGCAGGGTTAGTCCGCGCCCTCTTGATCAAATTGACCCTCTGGAATCCGCACCTGTACAATCCATCACAAGGTGCGGCCGTTTTTTGCCGTCACGCGGCGCGGTCCACCGCCTAGCGAAACGCGCGGGAAGTGGAGACCAAAGGAGGACGCGTTGAGTTCTGCGAAATTCGTTCGCAAGTCCCCGGTGCCGAGCGACATCGAGATCGCCCAGGCCGCCACCATGCAGCCCATCCAGGCGATCGCCGAGAAGGCAGGCATCCTCGAGGACGAGCTGGAGCTCTACGGTCGCTACAAGGCCAAGATCGACTACATGGCCGTCCTCGACCGGCTCAAGGACAAGCCCGACGGCAAGATCATCAACGTGACGGCCATCACCCCGACGCCGCTTGGGCGAGGGCAAGACGGTCACGGCCGTCGGCCTCACCGAGTCGATGAACGCCATCGGCATGGACACGATGCTCGCCCTGCGCGAGCCCTCGCTCGGTCCGGTCTTCGGCATCAAGGGCGGCGCCGCCGGCGGCGGCTACTCGCAGCTCATCCCGATGGAGGACCTCAACCTTCACTTCACCGGCGACATCCACGCCGTCGGCACGGCCAACAACCTGCTGGCCGCGATGGTCGACTCGCACCTCATGCACGGCAACGAGCTCGAGATCGATCCGCTGACGATCTCCTGGCGCCGCTGCGTCGACCTCAACGACCGCGCCATGCGCGAGATCGTCAACGGCCTCGGCGGACGCCTCAACGGCCTCCCGCGCCAAACCGGCTACGACATCACCGTCGCCAGCGAAGTCATGGCCATCCTCGGCCTCGCCACGTCGCTCAAGGACCTGCGTGAGCGTCTCGGCCGCATCACCTTCGGCTACAGCAGGTCGGGCCGGCCGCTGACTGCCGACGACATCGGCGCCGGCGGCGCTATGACGGTGCTCCTCAAGGACGCCATCAAGCCGAACCTCATGCAGACTCTCGAGGGCAACGCCGCGCTCATCCACGCCGGCCCGTTCGCCAACATCGCCCAGGGCAACAACTCGATCATCGCCGACAAGGTCGCCATGAAGCTCAGCGACTACGTCGTCACCGAGAGTGGCTTCGCCGCCGACCTCGGCTCCGAGAAGTTCATGGACATCATCTGCCGCTACGGCGGCTTCTCGCCCAGCGCCGTCGTCATCACGTGCACGATGCGCGCCCTCAAGATGCACGGCGGCCTGCCGGTCGACCCCGAGCTGCTCAAGGGAGAGAACAACGACGCCCTCGAGAAGGGGTGCGAGAACCTCGCCAAGCAGATCGAGAACATGAAGCTCTTCGGCCTGCCCGTGGTCGTCACCATCAACCGCTTCGCGTTCGACCGCGACAGCGAGGTCGAGATCGTCCGCAAGGAGGCCATCGCGGCCGGCGCCGAGGATGCCGTGCCGATCAACGTGCATGCGCTCGGCGGCGACGGCGGCTCAGGAGGCGGCGGAGATCGTCAAGGCCGCTGCCGACAAGGGCGGGGACTTCAAGTTCCTCTACTCCCTGGACGCCCCCATCAAGGAGAAGATCGAGACCATCGCCACCAAGGTCTACGGCGCCGACGGCGTCGACTACCTGCCCGAGGCCGAGGCCAAGATCAAGCAGTTCACCGAGCAGGGCCTCGACAAGCTGCCGATCTGCATGGCCAAGACGCACCTCTCGCTCAGCCACGACCCGGCGCTCAAGGGCCGGCCGCGCGGCTTCCGCGTGCCGATCCGCGACGTCCGGCCGGCGACTGGGGCGGGCTATCTGTACCCGCTCCTCGGCGAGATGCGCACCATGCCCGGCCTGGCCAAGCGGCCGGCGGCGGTGGACGTCGACATCGATGTCGAGACCGGCCGCATCATCGGCCTGTTCTAACAGCCTGAGGAACGATCCCGGGGCGCCGGCCGCCATGCGGCGCCGGCGCCCCGCGGAGCCGCTCCGGCGGCTCCGGGCGGGCGCCGATGGGCGCCGCGCCGGCTCCCCACGTCGGAGGTACACGGTGAGCGACGCTCCCACTGACTACATCGCTGAACCACTGCGCGTCTATCTCGACGACGCCGCCAGCAACAAGCCCGCGCCCGGCGGCGGCAGCGTCTCCGCCTGCGTCGGCGCACTTGGCGCGGCCCTCGTCGGCATGGTCTGCAACCTGACGCGCGGCCGCGAGAAGTTCGCCGCGGTCGAGACCGAGATCGTCCAGCTCGTCGAGGCGTCCGAGGTGGCGCGCGCTCGCCTCGAGCAGCTGCTGGTCGAGGACACGACCGCCTACAACGGCGTCATCGCCGCGTTCAAGATGCCCAAGGACACCGACGAGGAGAAGGCCGCCCGCAAGGCCGCGGTCCAGGCGGGCCTGATCGTCGCCGCCGACGTGCCGCTCGAGATCTGCAAGGTCGCCGTCGAGGTCTGCCGGCTCTCCAAGATCGCGGCCGGCATCGGCAACCCGCAGGCGGTCACCGATGCCGGCATCGGCGCCATCCTCGGCGAGGCCGCCGTCGTGGGCGCCGCCCTCAACGTGAGGATCAACCTCGGCTCGATCGAGGATTGCGCCTACACGAGCGCCGCGGCGACGCAGATCGACGCGATCCAGGCCGAGGCCGCCGCGCTGCGCGCCGAGGTCCTCGAGATCACGCTCTCCAAGCTCTGACACCGACCCCTGACGAGACACGAGAGGCAAGCAATGGCAGCTGAGATCATTGACGGCAAGGCGATCGCCGAGCAGGTGCGCGAAGAGATCAAGGCCGAGGTCGCCAAGCTGGCGACCTGCGGCGTGAAGCCGGGCGTCGCCACCATCCTGGTGGGCGACGACGGTGGCGCTTCGTTCTACCGCGGCCAGATCGAGAAGAACACCGCCACGGTGGGCTTCAACTACTACAACAACACGCTCCCGGCCGGCACGTCCGAGGCCGAGATCCTCGCGCTCATCGGCAAGCTCAACGCCGACGCCGCACGTGCACGGCATCCTGGCGCTCATGCCGATGGCCGCCGAGATCGAGCAGAACACGGTGTTCAACGCGATCGCGCCCGAGAAGGACCTCGACTGCGTGAACCCGGCCAACATCGGCCACGTGCTGCTCGGCGACCAGCTGTTCGCGCCGGCGACGCCCTCGGCCTGCATCGAGATCCTCGACCGCGAGGGCATCGAGCTGCAGGGCCTCGACGTGACGATCGTGAACCACTCCAACATCGTCGGGAAGCCGGTCGCGCTGCTCTGCCTCAACCGCAACGCCTCGGTCCACGTCGTGCACGTGTTCAGCAAGGACGTGCCCGCCGCCTGCCGCGAGGCCGACGTGCTCATCAGCGCCGCGCCTGTGCGCGATCTGATCAAGAAGGACATGGTCAAGCCGGGCGCCGTGGTCATCGACGTCACGACGATGCGTGGCGACGACGGCAAGCAGGTCGGCAGCCTGGAGTGGGACGGCGTGCTCGAGGTCGCCGGCCGCGCCACGCCGGTGCCGGGCGGCGTCGGTCCCGTGACCAACGTCATCCTGCTCAAGAACGCGCTGATCGCCTGCAAGGCGCAGACCGGGGTGAGCTGAGCGCGTCGCCGGGGGCCTGGCTCGGCGGCCTGCGCGGGGCGCGCGCGGCGCGCGGGGCGCGCCCGCCGGCTTGACGTGGTTCAATAGACGCAGGGAGGGCGACCGGCCCGGCGCTGCGCCGGCCGCCCGACGAACGTGAAACGTGACGCGGAGCTGATGCGATGCCCAGGCGTGAAGTCCGTATCGAGCCGGCCGGCCGCACGGCCGCCGACGATCTCGACCTCTCGAGGGTCGCCGTCCTCGTGGACGAGGGCGACCCGCGCGGCAACCTCATCGCGCTGCTGCAGCGAGCCCAGGGCGAGTTCGGCTACCTGCCCGAGCCCGTGGTCGACGAGATCGCGCGCCGCAGCGGCGTGCCCGCCTCGCGCATTCACGGCATCATCACCTTCTACGCCCAGTTCAGTACCGTCCCGAGTGGTCGCCACAAGGTCTGCGTGTGCCACGGCACCGCCTGCCACGTGGCCGGCGCGACGCGCATCACGGAGGCCGTCGGGCAGGAGCTCGGCGTGGCCGACGGCGCCACCACCGACGACATGGAGTTCACCCTCGATTCGGTCGCCTGCATGGGGGCCTGTTCGCAGGCGCCGGTCATGCGCGTCGACGCCGAGACCTACGGCAACCTGAGCGCCGACCAGACGCGCAAGGTCGTCAGGGCTCTGGTGGAAGAACTGGGTCTCACCGCGACGTACGGCGCCGGGGGTGAGGGCGATGCCTGAGCCCGCCACGCCGCGTGCGCGGCCGCAGCAGGGCGGCGTCCGCGTCGCCGTGGGCGAGGCCGGCGGCAAGCGCCGCGTCTCGGTCTGCGCCGGTACCGCCTGCGTGTTCGCCGGCTCGATGAAGGTGCGCGATGCGTTCGTCGCCGAGGTCGAGGCCGCCGGTCTGCAGGATCGAGGTCGAGGTGCGGATCAGCGGCTGCCACGGCCTCTGCTCGCAGGGCCCGCTGGCGGTCGTCTCGGACGGCGAGACGTACTACCCCAAGCTCAAGGTCAAGGACGTGTCCCGCGTCGTCACGGAGCACCTCGTCGGCGGTGCACCGGTGGAGAAGCTCCTCTACGTCGACCCGTCGACGGGCGAGCGCGTGGCCTGCGCCCACGACATCCCGTTCTACCGCGCCCAGACGCGCATCGCGCTCCGCGATGTCGGCGTCATCGACCCCGAGAGCCTGGACGAGTACCTGGCGCGCGGCGGCTACGAGGCCGCGCGCAAGGCGCTGACGGAGATGGAGCCCGAGGTGATCGTCGAGGAGATCCTCGCCTCGGGCCTCCGCGGCCGCGGCGGCGCGGGCTTCCCGACGGGCACGAAGTGGAAGTTCGCGCGTTCCTCGCCCGGCGAGCTCAAGTACGTGATCTGCAACGGCGACGAGGGCGACCCCGGCGCGTTCATGGACGCCTCTATCATGGACGGCGACCCGCACGCCGTGATCGAAGGCATGCTCATCGCCTCCTACGCGATCGGCGCGCCCGAGGGCTTCATCTACGTGCGCGCCGAGTACCCGCTGGCGGTCAGGCGCCTGCGCATGGCGATCGCCGCCGCTGAGGACTACGGCTCTCTGGGCGACGACATCTTCGGCAGCGGCTGGAGCTTCCACCTCAAGATCAAGGAAGGCGCCGGCGCCTTCGTCTGTGGCGAGGAGACGGCCCTCATCGCGAGCATCGAGGGGCAGCGCGGCATGCCGCGCAAAAGGCCGCCGTTCCCGGCCGTCTCGGGCCTCTGGGGCAAGCCGACCAACATCAACAACGTCGAGACCTACTCCAACGTGCCCTGGATCATCGCCAACGGCGCCGAGGCGTACGCCGCCGTGGGCAGCGACAGCTGCAAGGGCACCAAGGCCTTCAGCCTCGCCGGCAAGGTCGTCAACGGCGGCCTCGCGGAGGTCCCCATGGGATCGACCCTGCGCCACGTCATCTTCGACGTCGGCGGCGGCATCAAGGACGGGCGCGAGTTCAAGGCCGTGCAGCTCGGCGGTCCTTCGGGCGGCTGCGTGCCGGCCAGCTTGCTGGACACGCCGGTCGACTACGAGAGCCTCGCCGCGACCGGCGCCATCATGGGCTCCGGCGGCATGGTGGTCGCCGACGACACCACGTGCATGGTCGACCTGGCCCGGTACTTCCTGCAGTTCACCCAGAACGAGTCCTGCGGCAAGTGCGTGCCCTGCCGCCTCGGCACCAAGCGCATGCTCGAGATCCTCGAGCGCATCACGGCCGGCAACGGCCGCCAGGGCGACATCGAGACCCTCGAGACCCTCGCCGTCAACATCAAGAAGACGAGTCTCTGCGGCCTCGGCCAGACCGCCCCGAACCCGGTGCTCACGACCATCAAGTACTTCCGCGACGAGTACGAGGCGCACATCGACGAGCACCGCTGCCCGGCTCTCAGCTGCGAAGCGCTCATCGCCTACGTGGTCGACGCCGAGGCCTGCACCGGCTGCATGCTGTGCGCCAAGCGCTGCCCGACCGCCGCGGCCCGCGGCGAGAAGAAGCAGGCGCACGCGATCGAGCAGGGACTGTGCATCAAGTGCGACGCCTGCCGCGCGGCCTGCAAGTTCGACGCCGTGAAGGTCGTGACCGGGCCGGACGCGATCGCCGCCGCCGTGGAGGCGCAGGCGCAGCTCTGAGCGCCGGCAGCCGGAGGGTCTTCGCCGGCGCTGCCCGCGATTCGTGTGACTGTACGGTTCCGCCTGCGCACGGGCGGATCCGGCCGCGCCTCGTCGCGAACCTGAGCGATGTCGGATTCGGGCCGCTGCGAAATCCGCAGATTGCCGAATCCGACAAGCCCGGCCGTCGCCTTGACATTTTCCGACGTGAGGTATCGAAATAGCTCAACGGAATGGACGCTGACCAGGGGGGTCGTGTTGCCATTCAGCCTCGACGCGGTCGACCGTGAGATCGTGTCACTCCTACTCGAAGATGGTCGGATCTCCTCGGCCGAGATCACCCGCCGCATCGGGCACGTGTCCGAGCGCGCGGTCCGCTACCGTATCGAGCGGCTCATCCGTACCGGCGTCATCCGCGTCAGCGCCATCGTCAATCCGCAGGCCGTCGGCTTCACCATCATCGGCGACGTGCTCGTGGAAGTGGCTGCCGGCAAGCTTCAGGATGTGGCCGCCGCACTCGTGGAGTTCCCGACGGTCAGCTATCTCGCCGGTTCCGTGGGCGAAGGCGACCTCAGCGTGCAGGTCTACGCACGCGACACCGAGGAGCTGCTGCGCTTTGTCAACGAAGTGATAGGCAAGGTTCCTGGCGTGACGCGGACAAGGACCGCGATCGTGCCTTGGAAGCTCAAGGACGTGTATCAGTGGCACGTGCCTGCCGAGGCCGCTGAGGAAGGGAGGGCGATCGGCTAGACGCGTGTGCGTGTCTCGTTTCTCGATTCGATCAAGCGCGGGTCGCAGGTCTCAGGGGTCAGACAGGCGGCACGCGTGCAAGCAAGGGGGAAAATGTGGCTGAAGAACTAGCCTTTGCCCGCAAAGCGAGCGGTCTCGTTCGCGGTCTTTCCATGTGGGACGCCTTTGCCGTCGGCTTCATGAACCAGGGGCTCACGCCGAGCATCTGGGTCACGATCAGCCTCGGCGTCGGCGTGTTCCTGGGCGGCAACCTGATCGTCGCCTGCCTCATCTCCACGGTGCTCGCCGGCATCGGCTTCCCGATCGTCTGGGGCATCCTCGGCGGGTCCATGCCGAGGTCCGGCGGCGAGTACATCTACAACTCGCGCATCATCCACCCGGTGTTCGGTATCGCCCAGAGCTTCGGCGACGCCGTCATCTGGCTGTTCTGGATCTACGTGCTGGCTCCGCTGGCCGTCAACCCGGGTCTCGTGATCACGTTCAACTACCTGGGCCTCCACGGTGCCGCCGACTGGGTCTCCGGCAGCAAATGGGTCGGCTTCTTCCTCGCGACCCTGTTCAACATCGCCGGCTTCATGTTCGTCGTCTTCGGCATCAGGATCTTCGCGATCACGCAGAAGATCATCATGTTCTTCGGCATCGGTGGCTGTATCGTCATCGGCATCGTGCTCACGATCTCGAGCCGCGCCCACTTCGTCTCGCAGTGGGACAAGTACGCGCTCCAGACGCACTCGCCGACCTACCACTCCTTCATCCACCAGGTCGGAGTCGCCGCCGGGCAGGCCATCCCGAGCACCTGGAACTGGACGGCGACCCTCGGCACCATGGTCGCCATGTCCTGGCTGTTCGCCTACGCCTACTCGATCTCGTTCATCGCGGGAGAGGTCAAGCGCCCGGACAAGACCATCATCCTGTCCAACCTCTTCGCCATCCTCGTGCCGTTCGTGTTCATGATGTGGATCGCCATCGTCCTCTACCGTGTCGTCGGCTTCCAGTTCCTGAGCGCGACCGCGTGGAACGACCAGAACGGCCCGATCTCCGCCATGCACATGCCGTTCACGACGGCAAACTCGTCGGGCAGCAACTTCATCGACCTTGCCGTCTACTCCCTTGGCTTCACGGCCACGTGGCAGAAGATCGTGGCCGGCTACATGGGCCTCTCGTACGTTGCGTTCACCCTGTGGTGGATCGCGCTCTCGTACCTCGCCTTCCCGCGCATCCTGTTCGCCTGGGGCATGGACCGCATGGGCCCGAAGTGGTTCACGGACATCAACCCGCGCTTCGCGAGCCCGGTCAAGAACCACATCCTGTGCCTGGTGCTCGGAGAAGGTCTGCTCGCCCTCTACTACGGCGTGCTGACCAACCAGATGCAGAACGTGATCCTCACGGGCATGCAGGTGACCTCGGTGTTCATCCCGACCGCCGTCGCCGCCCTGCTCTTCCCGTACATGAAGCGCGCCAAGGGCGTGTGGGACTCGTCGCCGTACAAGACGTGGAGGTTCCTCGGCTTGCCGGTGATCGTCTGGGGCGCTGTGGTGGACCTCGTGTACCTCGGCATCCTGCTCTACTACTTCATCTTCAACAGCGCCGCCAAGCAGTTCACCGGCCCTTCGGTGTACCTCTTCGTCGGCGTGTGGGTACTGGGCGTCATCTGGTACTTCGTCTGGAAGCAACGCAGCAAGACCGTGGGCGTCGACGTATCGCTGACCTACGGCGAGTTGCCGCCTGAGTGATCTGGCAGTACCGTGAGGGACGGGAGCTGGTGCTCCCGTCCCTCACTTCTCTCTCTGGAGTGTGTAGATGATCAAGCTATTCTTCGTCACCGACATCCACGGCTCGAACGTCTGCTACCGGAAGTTCCTCAACGCGCTTCCGATCTATGGCATCGACGTGGCCGTGCTGCTCGGTGACCTCACCGGCAAGGTCCTGGTGCCGCTCGTGGCCAAGGGCAACGACGTCTGGGAGTGCACCCTCATGGGCCAGCACCGTGACGTCACCGGCCAGGAGGAGCTCGTCGCCATCAAGAAGGTGATCGAGAACGCCGGCTACTACTGGGTCCACCAGACGCGCGAGGAGTTCGAGGACACAAAGGCTGACCCGGCGAAGATCGACGCTCTGTTCAAGGGCCTCGTGTTCGAGCGCGTGCAGGAGTGGCTGGACCTGGCCGACGAGCGCCTGGAAGGCAAGCCCTACACGATGTTCATGGCGCCGGGCAACGACGACTGGTTCGTCATCGACGACATGATCGACAACGCCAAGCTCGTACACCCGTGCGACAACCGCATCGTGGACCTCGACGGCCACGAGATGGCGACCTCGTCGTACTCCAACCCCACCCCGTGGCAGACGCCGCGCGAGTTGAGCGAAGAGGACCTCGAGGTCAAGCTCCGGGAGCTCGTGACGCCGATCAAGAACCAGGAGACGGCGATCTACAACTTCCACGTGCCGCCGCACGGCTACTCGCTGGACCTCTGCCCCAAGCTGGACGAGACGCTCACGATGTCCGCGGAGGAGAAGATCCACGCCGGCAGCCTCGGGGCCAAGAAGCTCATCGAGGAGAACCAGCCTCTGCTCGGCCTGTTCGGGCACATCCACGAGTCGCGCGGCGCCCAGAAGGCCGGTCGCACGCTGCTGATCAACCCCGGCAGCGAGTACTCCGAAGGCATCCTCAAGGGCGTCATCGTGATGCTCGACAAGAAGAAGGTGAAGGACTACGTCTTCACGTCCGGTTGATCGGCGCGTAGACTGCTGGTCTCGTTCAAGACGCCGGACCCGAAGGGGGCGATAGACAGCGATGGGACAGTTCATCCTTCCGAAGGACATCCCGCTCGATCGGTATCCCAAGCCTGAGGTCTTTCTCAGCGAGGGCAAGCGCATCACCGAGGAAGCCCAGAAGCAGGGGATCATCATGCGCGTCATGGGCCCCCTGGCCCTGCACTACTACTTCCCGGACCAGATCGACCTCTATGCCAGGCTCGAGCGGCTCGGTGACCGCTACTTCACGGACATCGACTACGCCGTGTACGGCAAGGGCCGCAAGAACATCGTCAACGTCATGAAGACGCTCGGCTACGAGTGCGACATGCAGACGCTCGCCATGACCGGCAAGACGCGCCAGATCTACTTCGGCGGCGCCGTGCCCATGATCGACGTCTTCTTCGACAAGCTCGACTACTGCCACGAGGTCGTCTACGACGGTCGCCTCGAGCTCGACCCCTGGAGCGTCTCCCTCGCCGACATCCTGCTGCAGAAGCTGCAGATCTGGGAGATCAACGACAAGGACCTCAAGGACATCGAGTACCTGTTCACCGTCGCCGACTTCGGCGAGGACGACACCAAGAAGGTCAACGTCGGCTACGTCGCCCGTCGTCTCGCCGACGACTGGGGGTTCTGGTACACCGCGACCACGAACCTCGACCGGGTCAAGGACCACGTCGACAAGGTCGACGCCCTCGACGCGGACCAGAAGGCGAAGATCAAGCAGGTCGCCGACAACGTGCGCGCGCGCATCGATCAGGAGCCCAAGACCAAGGGCTGGGAGAAGCGCGCCAAGAAGGGCACCAAGAAGATCTGGTACAACACCGGCTTCTCGGACTGGTGATCGGCCGGCGGCCCGGCGCAGCGCCGGCCGCCTGATCGAAGGACCAACGAAGAAGGGCCGGGGCGCCGCAGGCGCCCCGGCCCTTCTCGTCTCCGCCGCCGCGTCGCCCTCGTGGGCGCGGCGGCCCTCCGTAGCCTGCCCCGCTAGTGAGCGATCAGCTCCCCGTGGGCTGCGAGCTCACGCACGGCGGCGAGCGTATCGCCCAGGCGCGAGAGCACGGTGTCCATCTCTTCGTACGTGATGATCGCCGGCGGCTGCATGCGCAGCGTGAGCGAGTTGAACAGCGTGCCGCCGATGAGGACGCCGCGGCTGAACAGACCCTGACTCACGGCGTAGCCGATATCGGCGTCCCTGAACTCCATGCCGATGATCACGCCCATTCCGCGCACTTCGGCGAAGAGGTCGTCGTACTGCTCGGCGAGCTCCGTGAGCTTCCCCTTGAGGTAGGCGCCCTTCTCGGCGGCCTGCCCGGGGATGTCCTCTTCGAGCGTCGCGTGCAGCGCACCGATCGCGGCCGACGTGGCCATGGGGTTGCCGCCGAAGGTGGTGGAGTGGATGTACGGGTTCTCGAAGAAGGCCTCGAAGACCTCCGCCGTCGCGATGAAGTTGCCGATCGGG
The DNA here is from genome assembly GCA_963829205.1 of uncultured Thermoleophilia bacterium. Lineage (GTDB taxonomy): Bacteria > Actinomycetota > Thermoleophilia > UBA2241 > UBA2241 > CAIXSE01. Next base: position 145,511 of record CAWHHT010000012.1, on the reverse strand, counting down.
ATGACGGCGCCGCCGAGGGCCTTGCCCATCGTCATGATGTCCGGCGCCACACCCCAGTTGTCCATGCCCCACAGCTTGCCGGTGCGGCCCATGCCGGTCTGCACCTCGTCGGCGATGAAGAGGATGTGCCACTTGTCGCAGATCTCGCGGACCTTGGCGAAGTAGTCCGGCGGCGGCAGGATCGCGCCGGCCTCGCCCTGGATGGGCTCGGCGATGAACGCCGCGATGTCGAAACCTACCTGGTCGCAGATCGCGAGCTCCTTGTCGAGGGCGTCGGCGTCCCCGTAGGGGACGAAGCGCACGCCCGGAACGAGCGGGTAGAAGGGCTTGCGGAACTCCGCCTTGCCGCTCACGCTGAGGCTGCCGATCGACTTGCCGTGGAAGGCGCGCGTGGTGCTGATGATGCCCTTGCTGTGGTCCTTCTTGCGGCGCCACGCGTAGAGCTTGGCCAGCTTCATCGCGCCCTCGTTGGCCTCGGTGCCCGAGTTGCAGAAGAACGAATACTGCAGATCGCCTGGAGTGACCATGGCGAGCAGGTGAGCGAGGTAGCCGCGCATGGGGTCGAGGAGTTCCTGCGAGTGCAGCGCCTGGTGCTCGAGCTGGGCCTTGACGGCGTTGACCACGGTGGGGTGGCGATGGCCGAGCATGTAGATGCCGAAGCCGCCGAGACAGTCGATGTACTCCTTGCCGTGGATGTCACGGTAGGTGGAGCCGCCGTCAGACCACTCGACGGCCGTGTAGTCGGTCGGAGACCGACTTGCGGTACTCGAGGATGCCGGGATTGACATACTCGTCGAAGTTCGTGACACAGTCGCGTACGACAGCCTCTTGCTCGTCACGCGAGAGTGCGGATTTGGACATGAGATCGAGCGCCTTCCGCGATTCTCGCAAGGCCTCCAGCCTGAGCCGGTCCTCCATTCGTTCCCCCTGTTCCACGGTGCTTGTTGCCGGAATCTCGCCGATTTGCGGTATAGTTCGTACAGCCGACCGAACAGTGTCTCGACTTTACCCCGAAAAGCGCAGGATGGCAACGGCGCCCGCGGAAGCGTCGATGAGCTGGACGGCGACGGATGGTAGTGTTCACGCACGGAGGATGGGATGACGCAGCGCGACGACAGACGCGAGGACCCGACGGCACAGTTGTCGCCGACGGCGCGGCGCCTCGTCACCGCGGCCCGCAAGCTTCTGGCGAGCGGGGGCTTCGAGGCGCTGACGGTCGAGGCGGTGGCCGCCGAGGCCGGCGCCTACCGCGACTCTGTACGGTACTACTTCGGCAGCAAGGCGGCGTTCGTGGCCGCCGTGGTCGACTCGCTGGCCCACGACCAGAGCATCGCCGCCGTGGAGGAGACGCGGACTCTCCCGGCCGGCGCCCCAAGACTCCATAGCCTCGTCGCCAGCGACCGGCAGCTCGTCGACGACCGCGCCGGCTTTCGCGACTTCTTCGCGATCTTCCCGCATGTCCTCCTCGACGAAGAGCTGCGCGCCCGCGTCGCGGGTCTCTACGAGTGGTACCGCGACCTCTATGCCGGGAGCATGGGCGAGAGCGCCGACGCCGCCACGGATGCGCGCCTGAGGCTCTTCGCCTCCCTCATGGTGGCGATGACGGACGGACTCGCCGTCCAGAAGCTTCTCGACCCGGACGGCGTCGATCTCGAAGCCTTGTTCGCGCTCTGGGACGACATCCTGCAGCGCGGGTTCGCCGGCGGAGCCGGCTAGCGCTCGCTTCCGCGGGAGCCTGCGTCATCGTCTCCCGCACCCACTACCATCCTCATTTACAGGGCCCAAAGCGTGGTGTACTCTCGGCGCGTGTTTGCGGCGCCGCATGGGGGGCACCGCCGGCCTTCGAGGCCAGCACGCGGTTTCATCGTGGGAGGAGCAGTCTTGGCGCAGGGCACCGTGAAGTGGTTCAGCAACGAGAAGGGGTATGGCTTCATCGAACGGGAGGACGGTGACGACCTGTTCGTGCACTACTCCGAGATCACCATGGACGGGTACAAGACCCTCGTCCAGGGCCAGAGCGTGGAGTTCGAGATCACCGAAGGCGACAAGGGCCTGCAGGCCTCCACGGTCAAGCCGCTCGCCTGACACACGCTCGCGCATCCAGGGGCCCGGCGGCTGAAAAGGCCACCGGGCCCTTTCTTGTCCGCCCTCTGAGGCAGGAGTAGGATAACCGTCCCGCTTTTGCGGCCTGCTGCAGGAGGAACGCCCCATGATCGGTGAAGACGACGTCCGCCACGCGGCGAAACTCGCCCGTCTGCGACTCGAGCAGGACGAGATCTCGCGCATGACGAGCGAGCTCGGCAAGATCCTCGACCATATCGACAAGATGAGCGAGCTGGACACCGCCGGTGTACCGCCGACGGCGCACGTCCTCGAGGTCGCCAACGTCACGCGCGCCGACAAGCCGGCCGCGAGCCTGCCGCTCGCCGAGGCCCTTCGCAACGCTCCTGCCGTGAGCGACGATTGCTTCCGCGTCCCGAGGATGGGCTGACGGTGGGCGGACTCGATCCCCTGCGGCTCACCGCCAAGGTCGCCAAGCGCCTGCTCGTCGACGGTGAGGTCTCGTCGGCCGAGCTCGCCAAGACGTATCTCGACCAGATCGCCGCGGTCGAGAAGCGGGTGAAGGCGTTCATCCGCGTCACCCCCGACAACGCGGCCAAGTACTCGACCAAGGTCGACCGCGAGATGCAGGCGATGCGGGGACCCCTCGCCGGCCTGCCGATCGCCATCAAGGACAACATGGTCACCGAGGGTGTCACGACCACGTGCGCCTCGCAGATCCTGCGCGACTACATGCCTGTGTACACCGCCACCGCGGTGCGCCAGGTCTGGGACGACCACGTGGTCATGCTTGGCAAGACGAACCTCGACGAGTTCGCCATGGGCTCCAGCACCGAGAACTCGTCGTTCCAGGTCACCGCGAATCCGTGGGACCTTGCGACCGTGCCCGGCGGATCGAGCGGCGGCTCCGCCGCCGCCGTCGCCGCCGGAGAGACGCTGTGGGCGCTCGGCAGCGACACCGGCGGCTCCATCCGCCAACCGGCGGCGTTGTGCGGCATCGTCGGCATGAAGCCGACGTACGGGGCCGTGAGCCGCTACGGGCTCATCGCGTTCGCGAGCTCGCTCGACCAGATCGGCCCGCTGACGCGCTCGGTGTACGACTGCGCGCTGCTGTTGCAGCACATCGTCGGCCAGGACCCGATGGACGCCACCAGCGTGGCCCTGCCGGAGCCGGTCAAGCTGCCGGACGCGGAGAGGCTGGACGGCCTCCGCGTCGGCATCCCGTCCGAGTACCTGGCGGTCGGCATCGAGCCCGGCGTGCGCGCCCGGTTCGACGAGACTATCGCGCGCGTCGAGGGCCTCGGCGGCACGTGTGTCGAGATCAGCCTCCCGCACACCGACTACGCGCTCCCGGCCTACTACATCATCGCGCCCGCCGAGGCGAGCGCGAACCTGGCGCGCTTCGACGGCGTGCGCTACGGCTATCGCTGCAAGGACCCGGTCGACCTCCTCGACATGTACGAGCGTACGCGCGGCGAGGGCTTCGGCCCGGAGGTCAAACGGCGCATCATGATCGGCACCTACGCGCTCTCGGCCGGTTACTACGACGCCTACTATCGGCGTGCGCAGATCGTGCGCACGCTCGTGCGCCGCGACTTTGAGCGCGCTTTCGCCGACGTCGACCTGATCGCCTCACCGACGTCGCCGACGGTCGCCTTCCGGGCCGGCTCGCGCACGACCGAGCCGCTCTCGATGTACGTGTGCGACATCTGCACGATCCCCGCGAACCTTGCCGGCCTGCCGGCGATCAGTATCCCCTGCGGGCTCAGCGAAGGCCTGCCGGTAGGCTTCCAGCTCATCGGACCCGCCTTTAGCGAGAACCGGATCCTGCAGGCCGCGTACGCGCTCGAGGGCGCCATCGGCTTCGACGCGGCGCCCGCGTTCCACGACTCGTCCGCCGCGGCCTCGGCAGTTGCGGGCGGCCAGGAGGCGAGGCAGTGAGCGCTTGGGAGCCGGTGATCGGCCTGGAGATGCACGTCGAGCTCGACACGCGCACCAAGATGTTCTGCGGTTGCGCGGTCGTGAAGGGTGACGACCCCAACCGGCACACCTGCCCGGTGTGCCTCGCGCATCCGGGCGCGCTCCCCGTCGTCAATCAGCGCGCCATCGAGTACGCGGCGCGCATCGCGCTGGCGCTGCACTGCACGGTTCAGCCGCGCAACATCTTCCATCGCAAGAACTACTTCTATCCGGACCTGCCCAAGGCGTACCAGATCAGTCAGTACGACGAGCCGCTGGCCACAGAGGGCTGGTTCGAGTACTGGGTAGACGGCGAGAACCTCCGTTGCCGCATCAACCGCGTGCACATGGAGGAGGACGCCGCCAAGCTCATCCATGCCGGGGGCGACGCCGGCCGCATCGCCGGCTCGGACTACTCGATGGTCGACTTCAACCGCGGCGGCACGCCGCTCATCGAGATCGTCACCGAACCGGACATCCCGTCGCCCGAGGCGGCGCGCGAGTTCCTTCAGCAGCTGCGCAACCTGGTCATCGAGCTGGGCGTCAGCGAGTGCAACATGGAGGAGGGGCAGATCCGCTGGGACGCCAACATCAGCGTGCGTCCCGAGGGCAGCACGGAGCTCGGCACACGCACCGAGCTCAAGAACATGAACAGCTTCCGCTACCTCCAGCAGGCGCTAGACGCGGAGATCCCGCGGCAGATCGAGGTGCTCGAGGCGGGCGGCACGATCGACCTCGAGACCCTGCACTTCGACCCCGACACGGGGACGACGACGCCCCTGCGCAGCAAGGAAGAGGCACACGACTACCGGTACTTCCCCGAGCCCGACCTCGTACCGCTCGAGATCGACCCGGCATGGGTCGAGGGACTGCGCGCGACGCAGCCGGAGCTGCCGGCGGCGCGCGTGGAGCGGTTCATGGAGCAGTACGGGCTCTCGCGCGCCGACGCGAACGTGCTCGGTTCGTCGGGGCCGCTGGCCGGCTTCTACGAAGAGGTCGTAGCGGCTGGGGCCGGCGCCAAGCCGGCGGCCAACTGGACGATGGGCGAGTACCTCGCCCATCTCAACGCCGCCGGCCTCGAAGCCGGCCATGGCCACGTCACGGCCGAACGGCTGGCCAAGCTGGTCAAGCTCGTCGAGGGTGGTACCGTGTCGACGAGCTCGGCCAAGGAGGTCTTCGCGCTCATGATCGAAGAGCGCGCCGAACCCGAGGCGGTCGTCGAGAAGCACGGCCTCGATCAGATCAGTGATGCGTCCGAGCTCGAGGCCGCAGTCGCCCGGGTCATCGACGAGAATCCCGCCCAGGTCGAGCAGTATCGGGGCGGCAAACAGCAGGTGCTCGGTTTCTTCGTCGGGCAGGTCATGAAGGCCACCGGCGGCCGCGCGAATCCGCAGGTCGTGAACGACCTGCTGCGCGCGGCTCTCGACGGCTGACGACCCTTGTCCGTTCCGACAGGCAGGTGAGTATGACCAACGACCTCTCCAGCTTCGTGATCGCCAGGGCACGGCCGGCGGAGCCGGCCGTGCGCATCGACGACACGACGCTTCGCGACGGCGAACAGACCGCCGGCGTCGTCTTCAGCAACCACGAGAAGATCCGCATCGCCAAGCTTCTCGACGAGGTCGGCGTCCACCAGATCGAGGTCGGCATCCCGGCCATGGGCGGTGACGAGAAGGCGACCATCAAGCAGATCGTGGATTTGGGCCTCGACACCTCGATCCTCGCCTGGAACAGAGCCGTGGTGGCCGATATCCGCGACTCGCTCGACTGCGGCGTCGACGCCGTTGCCATCTCCATGTCGGCGAGCGACATCCACATCGAGCACAAGCTGCAGAAGTCGCGCCAGTGGGTGCTGGACCAGATCCGCGAGTGTGTCGCCTTCGCCAAGGACAACGACCTCTACGTCTCGGTCAATGCCGAGGACGCCTCGCGCGCCGACCTCGAGTTCCTGCTGCGCTTCGGCCAGGCGGCCAGGGAGGAGGGCGCCGATCGCCTCCGCTTCTGCGACACGCTCGGCATCCTCGACCCGTTCGACACGTTCAACGTGATCTCGTTCCTCAAGAAGGAGGGCGGGCTCGACATCGAGATGCACACGCACGACGACTTCGGCATGGCGACCGCCAACGCGCTGGCCGGCATCAAGGCCGGGGCGACCTACGTGAACACCACCGTCAACGGCCTCGGCGAGCGCGCCGGCAACGCCGCCCTCGAGGAGGTCGTGATGGCCCTCAAGTACCTGGGCAAGGTCGATGTGGGCCTGCACACCAGCCGCTTCCGCGAACTCAGCGAGTACGTCGCGGCCGCGTCGGCGCGCACGATCCCGGCGTGGAAGAGCATCGTGGGCACCAACGTGTTCGCCCACGAGAGCGGCATCCACGCCGACGGCGTCATCAAGAACCCGCTCAACTACGAGGCCTTCGCCCCCGAGGACGTCGGCCTCGAGCGCCAGATCGTGGTGGGCAAGCACTCCGGCACGCGCACGATCTACCGCAAGTTCCAGGAGTTCGGGCTCGAGCTCAGCCAGGCCGACTGCGAGGGCGTGCTCGCGCTGGTGCGCCAGACCGCTATCGAGCTCAAGCGGGCGCTCTTCGACAAGGAGCTCATGTACATCTACCAGGACTACCTCGGGCGGCTCGGGGACGCGGTGCCCGTCGGCGGCCGCACCGATGAGGCGGCCGCGGAGGATACGGTCGCCGCGCCAGACGCGGCCGGAAGCGGCGCGAAGCCCTCGTGACGGCGCTCACCCTCGCCGAGAAGATCCTCGCCGCGCACGCCGGGCTGGACTCCGTCGTCCCCGGCCAGATCGTCGTCGCCACCGTCGATGTGGCCATCGCCCAGGACGGCACCGGACCGCTGGCGATCGAGCAGATCGAGGAGCTCGGCGCCGACCGCGTCAAGGCGCCGACCTGCGTGTTCTTCATCGACCACGCCGCGCCGGCGCCGCGCAGCGAGCTCGCCAACGCGCAGAAGACGATCCGCACGTTCTGCGTCTCGTCCGGCGCCACCCTGAGTGACGTCGAGATGGGCGTCTGCCACCAGCGCGTCGCCGAGAGCTACGCGAAGCCGGGCGACCTCGTGATCGGCGCCGACTCGCACACCTGCATGGCCGGCGCGCTCGGCGCGTTCGCCACGGGCATGGGGAGCACCGACGTCGCCGTCGGCATGGCCAGCGGCCAGACCTGGCTGCGCGTGCCGGAGAGCTACCTCATCGACGTGACCGGCGAGCTGCGCGACGGCGTGGAGGCCAAGGACCTGATGCTCACGCTGATCGGGCAGCTCGGCGCCGACGGCGCCACGTACAAAGCGCTGGAGTTCGGGGGGCCGGGCATCGACGCCATGCCCATGCCCGGCCGCCTGACGCTCAGCAACATGTCGGTCGAGGCCGGTGCAAAGGCCGGCCTCATGCCGAGCGACGACAAGACGCGCGCGTTCCTCGCCGCGTTGGGCCGCGACGCCGACTGGCGGCCGCTCGCGGCCGACCCCGGCGCCGCCTACGAACGCGCCGTCGAGTTCGACGCCGCCGCGATCGTCCCTACGGTCGCCAGGCCGCACACAGTGGACAACACGGCGCCGGCCGCCGAGCTCAAGGGGACGAAGGTCGATCAGGTGCTGATCGGCACGTGCACCAACGGGCGCCTCGAGGACCTGCGTTCGGCGGCGCGCCTGCTGCGCGGTCGGCGCCGCGCGCCGCACACGCGCCTCATCGTCACGCCCGCCTCGCAGGCGGTGGCGCGAGCCGCCGCCGCCGAGGGGCTGTTCGACGTCTTCTGGGACGCCGGCGCCGTGGTGACGAACCCCGGCTGCGGCGCCTGCGTGGGCATCCACGAGGGTATCCTCGCCGACGGCGAGGTGTGCCTGAGCACCGCCAATCGCAACTTCCACGGGCGCATGGGCAATCCCGGCGCCTTCATCTACCTGGGCTCGCCGGCCACCGCGGCCGCCACGGCTGTGGCCGGCGAGATCACCGATCCACGCGAGCTTCTCTAGAAAGGAGGACGCCGTGGCCAAGCACTACGACGCACCGCCGTCGATGGTCATCGACCCGACGAAGCACTACACGGGGACCATCAGCACCGACCTTGGTGACATCGTCTTCGAGCTCTTCGCCGACAAGGCCCCGACGACCGTCAACAACTTCGTCTTTCTCGCCCGGGACGGGTACTTCGACGGCGTCACGTTCCACCGCGTGATCAAAGGCTTCATGGCCCAGGGCGGCGACCCGACCGGCAGCGGCCGGGGCGGCCCCGGCTACAAGTTCGCCGACGAGTTCCATCCGGCGCTCAAGCACGATGGGCCCGGCATCCTCTCGATGGCCAATGCCGGGCCCGACTCGAACGGCTCACAGTTCTTCATCACCTACCGCGACACGCCGCACCTCGACGGCAAGCACGCCGTGTTCGGCCGCGTCGTGCAGGGGATGGACGTGCTCGAGGCGATCCCCGAGAGGGATCCGATGCGCGCCTCCGAGCCCGGCGTCGTGATGAACAGCGTCACCATCTCCGAGGAGGAGTGGATCACGTGACCGACGAAGCGCTTCGCGGCCGGGCGTGGCTCTTCGGCGACGACATCTCCACCGACCACATCGCGCCCGGCCGGCTGTTCCACCTGCGCACCGACCTGCCGGAGCTCGCGAAGCACGTCCTCGAGGATGCGCGGCCGGAGTTCGCCGGCCAGATGCGCGCCGGCGACTTCGTCGTCGGCGGACGCAATTTCGGGCTCGGCTCGAGCCGCGAGCACGCCCCCCGCATCATCCGGCTTGCCGGCGTGGGGGCGGTCCTCGCCCAGAGCTTCGCGCGGATCTTCTTCCGCAACGCGATCAACGTCGGCCTGCCGGTGTTGCAGTGCGACACCAGCGGCATCGGCGAGCAGGACGAGCTCGAGGTCGACCTCGCCGGCGGCGAGGTGCGCGACCTCACGACCGGCGCCGTCATCCCGTTCGTCCCGCTGCCGCCGGTGATGGTCACCATCCTTGAGGATGGCGGCCTCGTGGCGCACGTCAAGAAGCACGGCGGCTTCGACCTGCCGGAGGGGTGACGGACCCGGTGCGGCGAAGGCGGAGCACGTGATCCTGTCGGACCGGACGCTGCACGAGCGCGTCGCCGCCGGCAGCATCAGCATCGACCCTTTCGACGCCGACGCCGTGCAGCCGGCGAGCATCGACCTGCGCCTCGGCGACGCCTTCCGCGTGTTCACGCGTCACAAGTACGGCTTCGTGGACCTCGCCGTCGAGCAGCCGGACCTCACCGAGGCCGTCAGCGTGCCGCCGGGGGAGAGCTTCGCCCTTCACCCCGGCGAGTTCGCCCTGGGCAGCACGGTCGAGCGCGTGGGCGTGCCGGCCGACCTCGTCGGCCGCCTCGAAGGCAAGAGCAGCCTCGGCCGCCTCGGGCTGATCATCCACTCGACGGCGGGCTACATCGACCCCGGCTTCGAGGGACAGATCACCCTCGAGCTCTCCAATGTGGCCACTGTGCCGATCATGCTCCACCCGGGCATGCGCGTCGCCCAGATCTCCTTTCTCACGATGACCACGCCGGCCGACCGGCCCTACGCGTCGCCGGGCCTGCACAGCAAATATCAAGGGCAGACCGGGCCGACGCAGTCGCGCCTTCGCCTGACCCCAGATGCCAACCCTTCCACGGATCGGGAGACTCCATGACCTATACGGTGACGCTCATCCCCGGCGATGGGACCGGCCCGGAGCTGGCCGCCGCCCTCGAGACCGTGATCGCGGCCACCGGCGTGCCCATCCTGTGGGAGGTCCACGACGCCGGCCTCGACGTGATGGAGGAGTACGGGACGCCGCTTCCGGGACACGTCCTCGACTCGATCCGCCGCACCAAGGTCGCCATCAAGGGGCCGATCACCACCCCGGTGGGCCACGGCTTCCGGAGCGTCAACGTGGCTCTGCGCAAGGAGCTGGACCTCTACGCCTGCCTGCGCCCGTCCAAGACGATGAAGGGCGTGCGCAGCCGCTTCGACGACATCGACCTCGTCATCGTCCGCGAGAACACTGAGGATCTCTACGCGGGCATCGAACACATGGTCGGCGAGGATGCCGCCGAGAGCATCAAGATCATCACGCGCAAGGGCAGCGAACGCATCGTGCGCTTCGCCTTCGAGTACGCGCGCCGGCACGGCCGCAGCAAAGTCACGGCGGTGCACAAGGCCAACATCATGAAGTGCACCGACGGCCTGTTCCTGCGCGTCGCCGGCGAGGTCGCGGCGCGGTACCCGGAGATCGAGTTCGAGGAGCGGATCGTCGACAACATGTGCATGCAGCTCGTGCAGAAGCCCGAGCTCTACGACGTCCTCGTGCTGCCCAATCTGTACGGCGACATCATCAGCGACCTCTGTGCCGGCCTCATCGGCGGCCTCGGCGTCGCCCCGGGCGCCAACTTCGGCGACGACGTGGCCGTGTTCGAGCCCGTCCACGGCAGCGCGCCGAAGTACGCGGGCCAGGACAAGGTGAACCCCATGGCCCTCCTGCGCTCCGGCGTGCTGCTGCTCGAGCACCTCGGCGAAGCGGAGGCGGCGCGCCGCATGGAACAGGCGATCGCCGATGTCGTCGCCGAGGGGAAAGATGTGACGTACGACCTCGGCGGCACGGCCGGGACGAGCGGCATGGCCGCCGCCATCGCCGCCCGCATCCAAAGCTAGGGCGCGCGGCCCGCTTCGCCGGGCGCGCCCCAAAGGAGGCTCCAGTGGAGGAGCAAGAGAAACGCATCAATCTGCACGCGTCGCCGGAGATGATGGCCGGTGTCTACGCCAACTTCGCCAACGTGAGCCACTCCGACTACGAGTTCTCGATCACCTTCGTCCGCCTCGACCACGAGAGCGAGGAGCCGGACGAGCTCAACGGCGTCGTCGTGAGCAGGGTCAATCTGTCGCCGCGGTTCCTCAAGGAACTGCTCGACGCCATGACGGACAACTACAGCAAGTGGCAGGCTGCCGAGAACATACGCGACCTCCCCGAGGCGCCCGGGCGCGACTGACCGGCCGCGCTCGCGGCGTTCGCGCCGTCTCCACGCGGCCGGCCGGGCTCCGCCGCCGGCGCTCCGCATCTGCCACAATGGCTAAGCCGGCGCTGCTTTCGGCTCCCTTTTTGCCTGTATGCAGGCGCTTCGTTGCTCCGCTCCAGGCTGCGGGCTACAATGACGAAGCCTGTAATCCCTTCGTTTCCGCGCGCGCGGGGGTGGTGAGCGCGCCGAGGCGGCGGAGACTCCGTCGTACGTCTTCAGGAGGACGCATTGGACTTCTACCAAGGTCAAGTACTCAGGATAGATCTGAGTGCGGGCACCTCCACCGTCGAGCCGCTCAACATGGAGTGGGCCGAGAAGTACATCGGCGGCAAGGGCCTGCTGTTGCGCTACCTGTGGGACGAGGTGCCGCCCAAGGTCGACCCGTGGGCGCCTGAGAGCCCCGTCATCCTCATGACCGGGCCGTTCGCCGGCACCAGCGTCAGCACGGCCTCTCGCCTGGTGGTCGGCTGCAAGAGCCCGGCCACGGGCATCCTGAACGACAGCTACGTCGGCGGCTCTTTCGCCCCCGAGATGAAGTTCGCCGGCTACGACGCGATCATCATCACCGGCGAGTCTCCCGTCCCGGTCGTCGTCACCATCAAGGACGATGTCGTCGAGTTCGTCCCCGCCGAGCCCAAGTACTGGGGCCTCACGACATCGGAGATCGAGGAGGCGCTGCGCCAGGACGTCGACCCCGACGTCAAGACCCTCTCCATCGGGCCGGCAGGCGAGCAGGAGCTCGTCTGGGCCTGCCTCTCCACCGACCAGTACCACAAGGCCGGGAGGGGCGGTCACGGCGCTCTCTGGGGCCACAAGAAGCTCAAGGCGATCGCCATCCGCGGTACCGGGTCGGTGAAGGTCGGCGACGCGAAGGCGTTCCTCGACGACCTGTACCGCATCCACACCGAGTACGTCCTCACGGAGGACAACCTCTGGGCCAACGAGGAGGGTACGCCGGTCCTCGGCCAGATCATGAGCGACGCCGGCGTGATCCCCACGCGCAACTGGTCGACGGGCACCTTCGACCAGATGGAGGGCATCAACTCCGACGCCTACCTCAAGATCCGCACCAAGAACCGCGCCTGCTACCAGTGCGCCATCGGCTGTCGTCAGTTCCACGAGGTCGATGGCGTCGCGGGGGAGGGGCCCGAGTACGAGACCATCGCCATCTGCGGCGCCAACTGCGGGGTGGGCGACATCGCTGCGCTCGCCAAGTTCAACCAGGCCTGCGACGAGCTCGGCATGGACACCATCTCCACCGGTGCGGTCGTGGCCTTGGCCATGGACCTCACGGAGAAGGGCGTCAAGGACTTCGGCCTGCACTTCGGCGAGGTCGAGAGCTACGTCAAGGCTCCCGGGCTGATCTCGAAGCGCGAGGGCGTCGGCGCCGAGCTGGCGCTCGGTTCGCGCGCGCTGGCCGCGAAGTACGGTCACCCCGAGCTGGCGATGGAGGTCAAGAACCTCGAGCTTCCCGGCTACGACCCGCGTGGCTCGTTCGGTATGAGCCTCGGCTACGCCACGTCCGACCGTGGCGGCTGCCACATGCGCTCGTATGCGATCGCCGACGAGATCGTCGGCGGCACGCTGCCGCCGGACACGCTCGAGGGCAAGGCCATGAAGATCGTGTGGGGCGACCCTGCCGAGGGCATGATCGGCGAGAATTTCAGCGCCATCAAGTTCTGCGGCATCTGGTGCGACTTCTGGGCCGTCACTCCGGACCAGATCGCGCAGGTCCTCAAGCACGCCTGGAAGCGCGAGTTCACCGGCGACGAGGTCTTCCAGATCGGCGAGCGCGTCTGGAACCTCGGGCGGCTGTTCAACCTGCGCGAGGGCGTCGAGCCCGACGACATCCCGCAGAAGCTGTACGCCGAGGAGGGCGCTCACACCACGGGCGCCTCGGCCGGCCGCGCCATCGGCACCGAGACGTTCAAGAAGGCCCTGCAGGAGTTCTACCAGATCCGCGGGTGGGACGAGCACGGCGTACCCAGTGAAGCCAAACTCGCCGAGCTCGGCGTCGACGTCCGGCTCTAGGAAGGGAATCCGATGCCCCACGTGATGATGAGCAGAAAGAAGTGCACCGGCTGCCACATGTGTGAGCTGGCATGTTCGGCGTTCCACGAGGGCGCCTACCGCCCGTCGGTGGCTCGCCTCTACTCGGAGTGCAACCCCACGACCGCCGAGATCAAGTCGCACACCTGCCTCCAGACGGCCTGCGCCAAGTGCCAGGACGCCTGCCCCAACGACGCGATCATCACCAAGAAGATCACGATCGCGCCGCGCGGGACCTTCGACAGCAAAGAGAAGGTCGGGGACTCGATGGAGGGCTACGTCCTCGTCGTCGACGAGGAGAAGTGCAACAACTGCGGCGACTGCTACGAGGCCTGCCCGTACGACGTCATCCACGAGCATCCGGAGCGCACGGTCGCCTTCAAGTGCGACCTGTGCGACGGCGACCCGCAGTGCATCACCTTCTGCCAGAACCCGCACGTCCTCGCCATGGATCTCAAGATCGACAAGATGGACAAGGAACTGGCGCAGGTCTGAGGCCATGCCCGTCGCCCACGTCAGACTCCCCGGTCGGCATGACCACCGCGGACGGCCGCAAGGAGGTCGACTGCGATGGCGCCACCGTGCGGCCAGGTCATCGACCAGGCCATCGCGGTGGAGCCGCGCATGCGCCTGCGGATCTTCCGCGAAGACGGGCGCATGTTCGCCGGCGTGTTCCTCAACGGGCGCAATATCAACGCGCTCGGCGGCATGGACACGCCCATCAGCGACGGCGACAAGCTCATGGTCGTGCCGCCGATGTCGGGCGGCTGAGCGAGGCACTCGGCACACGGTCCCAGTGCTGCCCGGGGGGCGGGCGCCGCGAGGCGCCCGCCCCCGGCTTCTGGTAGCATCGCCGCGATGGACGACCCGGTCGTACGCCGCCTGGAGCTGGCGCGCTTCGCCGCCACGGTGCGTGGCCGCGCCAGCGTGCGCCGCTACCTGCCGGACCCTGTGCCGCGCGAGGACGTGACCGCCATGGTCGAGCTCGCGGTGCGCGCCGCCAACGCCGGGAACGCGCAGATGTGGCGCTTCGTGGCCGTGGACGATCCCGGCACGCGCTCCGCCTTGCGCGGGGCCGTCGATGACGCTCTCGACGTCATGGCGGCGTGGCCGGAGCTGGCTGGCCGGAGCAAAGACATCAAGGCGTTGCGCGCCTACGCGACGTTCTTCGCCGACGCGCCGCTCGTGATGGCGGTCTTCGTGCGCCCGTATGTTGTCGCGCGCCGACGAGATGCTGGACGCGCGCGGCGTGGGCCGCGAGGAGCACGACCGCCTGCGCGCGCGGCCGGACCTGCAGAGCGCGGGTGCGGCCGTCCAGCTCTTCTGCACCGCCGCGCATGCCCTAGGTTACGGCGCCTGCTGGATGACGGCCCCAGTGCTGGCCGCGCCGGCGATCGAGGAGCTCCTCGGCGTCGAGCCCGCCGCCAGGCTCGCGGCGCTCGTGCCCGTGGGGCGTCCGACGGGCGCCGTGGACCCCACCTCGCGTCTCCCGCTGGAGGACGTGCTCGAGTTCCGCTGACGGCGCCGCTCCAGGTTGCCAGCCCGGTCTGTGCGTGGGTACACTCGCGGGGCGCGGCGCCCGGCCGCGGCGCCCCCGGCGACAGCAAAGGGGAGGACGTTCTCCTGGTTCCCACGAGCGCTAATGAAGTCCGCGACCTCTGCTCGCACGCCCTCGACGGGGCGACCCTGGGCGAGCCCGAGCTGGCGCTGCTGCTGTCGGCCGCGGGCGACGACGCGCGCGTCGTGCTGGCCGCCGCTCGGGAGATGCGCGCGCGGACCTCTGGCGACGCCGTGTTCCTCTACGGCTTCGTGTACTTCTCGACCTACTGCCACAACGAGTGTGCCTTCTGCTTCTACCGCGCCGGCAACGACGAGAGCCCGCGCTACCGAAAGACGGAGGAGGAGGTCGTCGCGATCTGCCGTGATCTTGCTGCCTCGGGCGTGGTGCTCCTCGACCTCACGATGGGCGAGGACCCCCTCGTGCTGGCGGACGGCTGTGCCGGCCTGCTCGAGCTGGTAGGTGCCGTTCACGACGGCGCCGGCCTGCCCCTCATGGTATCGCCCGGCGTGGTGGACGAGGGCGTCCTCGCAGGGCTGCGGGAGCGCGGCGCCGACTGGTACGCCCTCTACCAGGAGACGCACACGCGCGGACTCTACGATCGTCTGCGAGTGGGGCAGCCGTTCGAGGCGCGCGCCGCCGCGCGCCGCGCGGCCCGCCGCGCCGGCCTGCTGGTCGAGGACGGCCTCCTGACCGGCATCGGCGATTCGGCCGCGGACCGCGCGCATTCGATCGCGACGATGCGAGCTGAGGCTTGGGAGCAGGTCCGCGTCATGACCTTCGTACCCCAGGCGGGCACGCCGCTCGAAGACGCCGAGCCGCAGGGCGACGAGGCCGAGCTGCTGACGATCGCCGTCATGCGCCTGGCGATGCCGGATGCCCTCATCCCAGCCTCCCTCGACGTGGACGGCATCCGCGGGCTCGAACGCCGGCTCGACGCCGGCGCCAATGTGGTCACCTCCATCGTGCCACCCACGGTCGGCCTCGCGGGCGTCTCGCAAGCCGAGCTCGACATCGACGAGGGGCATCGCACGGTCGCCGGCGTCCTGCCGCACCTCGAGCGGCTGGGCTTGAGAGCGGCCTCGGCGGGCGAGTACGCGGGGTGGCTCGACAGGGCGCGAGCGCGGCTGCGGGTCTCCTTGTGAGGCTGCTCGTCGTCGGCGGGAAGCTCCAGGGCACCGAGGCCGTCTACCTGGCCGCCAAGGCCGGCCACGAAACGGTGCTGGTCGATCGCCGCGAGGACGTGCCGGCGTCCGGCCTGGCGGACCGCGTCGTGGTCGCCGACATCACTGCCGACGACGACCGCGCCGATCTGCTCGCGCAGTCCTGTGACGCGGTGCTGCCCGCCTGCGAGGACCTCGCGACGCTCAGATGGCTCGCCGAGCGCGCTCCGCGCTGGGACGTGCCCCTGCTGTTCGACCTCGACGCGTACCTGGTGAGCGAGTCCAAGGCGGCCTCGCGGCGCCTGTTCGCCGCGCTGGGCGTCCCCCGTCCCGAGGCGTGGCCCGACTGCGGGTTCCCTGCGGTCGCCAAGCCGGATTCGGCGAGCGGCAGCGAAGGCGTGCGGGTCGTCTGGGACGAGGACGAGCTGCGAGAGGCGCGCGCGAGCCTGGAAGCGGCCGGCCACGAGGTCGTCGTCGAGGAGTTCGTGGCCGGGCCGTCCCTGTCGCTCGAGGTGCTGGCCTGGGGAGGCCGTGCCGTGCCGCTGCAGGTCACAGGCCTCGAGTTCGACGCCGCCTACGACTGCAAGCGCGTCGTGGCTCCGGTGGGAGAGAGCGTCGCAGGAGGTCCCGTCCCCAGCGTGCACGACTGGGGATGTGCGATCGAGGCCGGCACGCTGGCGGCGTTCGACGCGGCGGCCGTGCGACTCGGCGAGGGTCTGCGGCTCGACGGCCTGATGGATGTCGAGGTCATGGTTCGGGGCGGCGAGCCCAAGAGTGCTCGAGATCGACGCGCGGCTGCCGAGCCAGACGCCGACCGCCGTGCTGTGGTCGAGCGGCATCAACATCGTCGACGCGCTGCTCCACACCGGGATCCGCGGCGAGCTTGCGGCAATCGCTCGCGAGGCACGACGCGCCTGCGTCTACGAGCACGTCCACGCCCACGCGGGTTTGCTGGAGGTCATCGGCGAGCATGTCATGGGCAGCGCTCGCCCGCTGACGCTGGTGCCGGGCTTCTTCGGCGCTGCGGAGGCGCTCACGGACTACCGGCCCGGTGCGTCAACATGGTCTGCGACGCTCATCGGTACCGGGGCGTCGGTGGGCGAGGCAATGCAGCTGCTCGAAGAGGCCGTGAGCACAATGGCGACCCGGGAGAAGCTTGAACCTGTACCTGAGGGAGAGGGTGTGACGGAGGGATGACCGATGACGGCTCACGCCCGACGATGTCGGCGGGCTCATCTCGAGCCTCGAGAGCTTTGAAGACGGCCTGCGAGAGCTCACCGGCCTCGGCCTGCGCGGCGTCGCCATCCGGTCCGTCGCTCACGACCCCGTCTGCGTGCCGCTGATCGGCGCCCGCCTCGCCGTCGTGCCGATCACGTCGGGGGAGGGGGTCATCTCCGGGTTCGCCGACTGCGTGGCCGCGATCCTCGATCACCTTGGCTGCGAGGCCTGGGTGACGGCACAGCCGGACGTCCGTGGCATCCAGGGGGCGGTGGCGCAGGGCGCGGACGCCATCTTCATGGCCGACGACTACCGGTTCATCGCCCTGGACCTGCGTCACGGCCGCTGCGTCGACGACGACCCGGCCACTGCCGACGGCTACGTCACCGCGCTGGAGGCGGCTGCGGGGAGCCTCCTCAGCCGCCACGTGCTGCTCCTCGGCCTGGGGCCGGTGGGCAGAGCAGCGGCCCGCAGGCTGGTCAGCCGCGGCGCGGCGGTGGAGGTCGTGGAGCCTGATGAGGCGCGTCTGCAGTCGGCGCTCGACGTGGGCCTCAAGCTCCAGCCTGTCGGGCTTGCCGAAGGGCTCTCGCGCTGCGACCTCATCTTCGACGCGACGCCGGAGGGGGGCTTCATCGATGCCGCCGACGTGACGCCGATCACCATCGCCGCCGTCCCGGGTCTGCCGTCGGCGTTCACCGCGGAGGCGCAGGCGACGCTGGGCTCGAGGCACATCCACGAGCCATTGGCGATCGGCGTAGCGGTGATGGCGGCGCGCGCGCTGGTCTGAGGCGCGCTGGTAGAATGGTGTGGCGCGGGGGGTCGATCGGAAGGATCAGCGTGGGCTCTAAACCCACGTAGGCGGGTGTGACTCCCGCACTCCCCGCCAACGTTTCCTCAGCCTGCGGCCCGCCGCCGCCGTCCTGGTCCTATGGAGTCAAGGTGACGGGTATCGTGACCGCGTTCTGGTGGCTGCCGTCTTCCATCGACTCGCTGTACACGGTCAGCGTGCCGTGCGTGGCCGAGGTGCTGTAGACGACGGTCTGGCGGAACGCGCCGCGGCCGGGGGCTCCTCGCGACGCCTGGACGGTGACGCGCACCACCCGGCGGCCACTGTCGTCCGTGAGCTGCGCCGTGAACGACCCTTCGAAGACGCTCGCCGTCCCGCGGAGGACGAACGGGTCGGGCAGCACGCCGCCGACGCCCGGGGATTCGACGAAGATCGCCGGCTCGAAGCCGCGGAATGTGCTGCGGTGATAGGTGACCGGAGGCGGCGTCGCGCTGCTGGCCGTGAGCCACTGATGGCCGTTGATCAGGACGCGGACGCCCGAGACGGTCGAGAAGCGAGTCAGCGTGTACACGAGCTCGGCGGTGCCGGGCATCGCGGCCGTCTCGGCGCCGGCGGACGCGGAGGCGTCCGGCGCCTGGCTCAAGTTGACCGTGGCGATCCCGCCGGTGACGACGAGGCTCTTGAGCCGTGTATCCGTCGGGATCGCGGAGGAGAGCCCCGCTGTGCGCTCGGCGGCGATCGGGCCGGCCAGCAACGCCTTGACGGCGGCGGTGGCCGGCATCGTGGACGGGGCGACGGAGCGCTCGGCCACGCCGAGCTTGCCGTCGCGCAGGAAGTACAGCGACTGGGCGCTCGTCCCGGGTGCGCTCGGGGACGCGGCGGGAGACCCGCTGGCCGACTGCGACGGGCCCGTGGTGGCAGTCGTCGAAGGGGTGGGGGAGCCGCCGGACGTGACTCCGCAGGCGGCGAGCAGGGCTGCCGCAACGAACACGGCGCCGGCCGCAAGCAACGCCGGGAACACGCGGGTGATGCCGGTCGCGGCGCGTCTGCTCATGATCCACCTCGGTCGTTCCGTGCTGGGATAGTCACCTTCGCCGCGCCGCCCGCCAGCTCCTGCCGCCCGTGGTAGACTCGGGGCCCCGATGCCCACCGACCCCAACAAGGCGCGGTACTACCGCAAGCAGGTCCCGCTCTTCCGCCTGGTCGAGAAGCTCAAGCTGTGGCCCTCGCGGCGCGGCATCCTGCACGGCATCAAGGAGTTCGAGGAACGCGGCTCCTACGCAGTCGTCATCACCCACTGCGGCAAGCACATGGTGGTCCACGACTCCAAGACCAGCCGCGCCGCGCGCTGGTTGCGCAACAAGTGGTACGCCGAACCTTGTCCGCAGTGCCGCATCCCGGACTGGAAGCTGCAGAAGTACGCTGCGACGCATTTCAAGCGCGGGTTCGGCTCGCACCTCAGGGACGAGCCTCGCCGCAGGAGCTGACGCGCCGCGGTCAGAGCAGTCGCCAGCTTTCGGGGCGCAGCTGCACCGAGGCCGGGGCCTGCAAGACCTTGTCCAGCGCCGACAGCATGGCGTCCTTGTCGCGCGGCAGCTCCCCGCCGACCGGCAGGTAGTTGGAGGCGTGGTTGCTGCGAAATGTGCAGTGCGTCACGTCGGTGTTGGCGACCATCTCGCGCAGCTCGCGCAGCATGCCGATCGAATCCGGGAGGACGAGCTCGCCGCTCGCCACGCGGCGTTCCATCGCCGTGCCCGGCGTGAGCATCAGGGTCAGGATGCCGATGAAGCGAGGGTCGATCGCCGAGAGGGCGGCGCCGGTCGCGCGGCCGTGCTCCAGTGAGCGCTCCGTCCCAGCAAGGCCGAGGATGGCGGTGACGGAGAGCTCGAGGCCGGCCTCCGTAGCCAGCCGGCAGCCTTCGATCTGCTCGGCGACGGTCATGCCCTTGTGGATGTCGGCCAGCGTCTGGTCGTCGCCGGACTCAAGGCCGAGATAGAGCAGTTCGAGTCCGCCCTCGCGCAGCTCCGACAGCTCCTCCACGCTCTTGGCGAGCAGGTTGCGAGCATTGGCGTAGCTGC
Organism: uncultured Thermoleophilia bacterium; assembly: GCA_963829205.1. Lineage (GTDB taxonomy): Bacteria > Actinomycetota > Thermoleophilia > UBA2241 > UBA2241 > CAIXSE01. The sequence goes on along the minus strand of CAWHHT010000012.1, from coordinate 125,619 downwards.
TCACGCGCTCCAGATTGGGGAGCGCGCGGCGCAGGAGGTCGAGGATGTCGCCGAGCTTGCGCGGGCTGAGCGCTATCGCGTCGCCGTCGGCGAGAAAGACCCGCTGGACGCGCTGCCGGACGGGGGCCGGGAGCGCCGTGACGTCGTCGACGACCTCGTCGAACGGGCGCACGGCGAAGGGCTTGTCGAGGTAGGTGCCACAGAAGTCGCAGGTGTTGTTGGAGCAGCCGTATGTCACCTGGACGATCAGGCTGGAAGCTTCGCTCGGGGGGCGGATGACGGCGCCGTGGTACCTCACGGACTCATGCTAGCACGGGCCGTTTCGGCCCGCGCGCGGAGGGCCCCTGCGGCGCGCCGCGCGTCTTGGGTTCTCAGGCTCGCGGCTGGTATACTCCCGGGGCACGGAGCGAGGGCGGGCGGCTTTGCCCTGCTTGCGGAGTCAGGCTGCTTTCGGGCCGCGCAACGCCATACCCAACCGTGGGTAACGCTGTCAGAGTCGTGGGAGGAGTCCGAGGGATGGCCGACATCTACCAGGAAGCAGCCGAGACTATCGTCAACGCCGACCGAGCCGGGGCGGAAGAGGTCGCCAAGCGCGCCCTCGACTCGGGCATCGCGCCGGGCGACATCATGCAGAACGGCTTCGTCAAGGGCATCCAGGAGGTCGGCGAGCTCTTCGAGAGCGGCGAGGTCTTCCTCCCCGAGCTGATGATGAGCGCCGACGCCATGGCCGGCGCCACCGAGGTCACCAACGCCGCCCTCGAGGGCGGCGCCGCCGAGGTCAAGGGCACGATCGTCATCGGCACCGTGCAGGGCGACGTGCACGACATCGGCAAGGCCATCGTCATCGCCTACCTCAAGGCCAACGGCTACGACGTCACCGACCTCGGCCGCGACGTCGCCGCCGAGACCTTCATCACCAGGGCCAAGGAGACGGGCGCCGACATCATCGGCATGAGCGCCCTGCTCACGACGACGATGGAGGAGCAGCGCAAGGTCATCAAGGCCGTCAAGGACGAGGGCCTGCCCTACAAGACCGTCGTCGGCGGCGCGCCCTGCACGCAGCGCTGGGCCGACCAGATCGGCGCCGACGCCTACGCCGAGGACGCCAACGACGGCGTCAAGAAGATCGACGCGCTGCTCGGCAAGTAGCGCGCCGCGCACACTGGACGTTCCCGAGGGGCGGGCCGGTGGCCCGCCCCTCTTGCGTGAGGTCGGCGGTCGGCGCGGGTCCGGCAGCGCGCCTCGAGGAGGCGGCATGAACGAGTGGGATGGTCGCGCAGACTACTATCGGGCCAGCCGGTCGCACGCCAGCGGCGACGACCTCGACCAGGTCGTCACCTGGTGCGAGCCGGCGCCGGGAGTCGTGGCGCTCGACGTCGCCACGGGCGGCGGGCACGTCGCTCGCCGCCTGCGTCAGCTCGGTTGCGTCGTGACCACGTGTGACGCGGCCGCCGGCATGGGACCCGACGTCGTCTGCCCGGCGGGCGACCTGCCGTTCGACGACGGCTCCTTCGACGTCGTCGTGTGCCGGCTCGCCGTGCATCACTTCCCGGACCCTCAGGCGGCCCTCGGAGAGATGGCTCGCGTGAGCCGGAGACTCGTCGTCGTTGAGGACACGCTGTTCATCGACTCACTGGTGCACGAGGCCGAATCGCTGCGCGACGTCACTCACGTGCGCCAGTACGGCCGCGACGAGTTCGTGGAGATGCTCGCGGCGGCCGGGCTGGCGGTGCGTGCCGAAGCGGTCTTCTCCAAGCGACACGAGATGGGCGACTGGCTGTCGGCGACGGGCTGCGCCGGTGAGACCGCGACGCGCGTGCGCGCACTCCTCGCGCACGTCGCCGAGCCGGACGGCTCTGCCTGGAGCGACCAGAAGATCGTCCTGCAGGCCGCGAGGGGCTGACGCCTTCGGCAGGGGCTTGCGACCGCGTCGGCGCGACGCCGGGACTCGCCGGCTGCCGCGCTAGATGTTGAGCCGCACGCCGTCCACGTAGGTCAGGCTGCGGCCGGCGCGCTCGATGTTGGGGTAGCCCTCGCGCGCCATGATGAGCCGCTCGAGGCCGAACCCGAGGCCGACCCACGGGTCGACGACGCCCCAGTTGCCGTCGAGCGGGTGCGGACCCACGTCGGCCGAGCACACCTCCGCGCCGTCGACCTCGACGTCGACCATCTCGCCGTAGACCTCGGAGTCGGTGCGCACGAGCTTGTAGTCGTCGACGCCGGCGGCGGCCATGACGGTCCCGGCGAGCTCTTCGAGCCGGGCCCGGCACTCCTCCGCCGGCAGCCCGAGCTCCACGAGGTTCAGCATCGTGAACTCGTTGAGGTGGCTGGCGCCCTTGCTGTCGCGGCGAAAGCAGGGGCCGATCTCGAAGATCCCGAACGGCTTGCTCCAGATGCGGCCGAGCCGGCGGAGCAGCGTGTACAGGTTGGGAGCCAGCATCGGCCTGAGGCAGCGGCCGTCCTCGAGCCAGAAGACCTGGTCGCGCAGGGGATGACCACGCTCGATGCCCATCTTGACGAGGGAGTCCGACGAGATGATCAGCGGCGTCACGACGCGCACGAACCCGGCAGTCCGTGAGCGCCGCGCTGAGCCCGGACTCGAGCTCGATCAGCTGCGGCGCGCGCCGGCCGGCGCGCAGTTCCTTCAGCCGGAGCCGGCCGTCGCGCACGAGGTCGTCCTCGCGGCGCTTGAAGGCCGCGTCGCGTGCGCGGGCGTCTGCGAACAACTCGTCCAGCACCAGCGGGTCGGCGCCGAGCTCGCGCAGCCGCTGTGACTGGGTCGCCGTGAGCCGGATCCGGATGGCCTCTGCCTCGTCGGGCGTCACTGTGTCTCCTTGAGCGTCACGGTGCCTCCCCGCCCTGCGGGGCGCGCGCGAGATAGTCGGCGAGCCCGCCGACCAGCGCGCGCGCCAGAGCCTCGGTGTGATCCGGCCTGCACGGCGGCCTTGCGCCTCCTCGGGGCAACTGAGGAAGAGAGGCTCGACCTGGACGGCGATGCCTCGCGCCTCCCGCAGGACCCCGTAGTTGCGCCCGAACCGCCCGATGAACCGGCCGCCGCGCGCAAGCCGGCCGCCGATGAAGCCCGCCAGGCGGCGGCCGTGCTCCGAGTAGTAGTGGCTGCGCTGGAAGTAGTAGCATGCCGCCGCCGCATGCCTCGGGCGACTCGTTGAAGTTGCAGTGCAGCGACAGCACGTAGTCCGCGGACTCAGCGTTGGCCGCCTCGGCTCTGGCGTACAGCGCGACGGCCTCGTCGCGCTCACGCGTGAGGCGCACCCGGCAACCTTCGGCGCGCAGGAGCTCCGCCGTGCGCAGGCCGAGCGTCAGCGTCACGTCCTTCTCCGCCACGCCGCCGGCGGACACGCACCCCTTGTCCGCGTCCGCCGTGTCCCGGGTCGATCACGACGGTCTGGCCGACGAGGCTGCGCGCCTGCACGAAGCCGCCGTCGCGCTCGGGGATCTTCTTGCCCTCGCGTCCCGACTCGGCCTTGCGCACCGCCTCCAGCTTGACCAGCGTGCTCTCGCCGATGATGCCGTCCAGCGGCAGGCCGGCGTTGCGCTGGAAATCGAGGACCGCGCGCTCGACCTCGGCGTCGTGCACGCCGCGTTCGGCGCCGGCGTTGAAGCCCAGCAGGTTGAGCTTGACCTGCAGGGCGAGGACGTCGTCGCCGCGGAACGGCGGCTCGCGCAGATAGAGGAGCCGGTCGCCGAGCTCGTACCCGGCCTCGACGAGCTCCCGCCACGAGTTGGCGCCCACGATGCCGTCGACGACGAGGCCGCGCTCCTGCTGGAACGAGCGCACGGCCAGCTCGGTGCTGGGCCCGAAGAAGCCGTCCACGCCCTCGCGGCCCAGCTCGAAGCCGCGCCCGCGCAGGCGCGTCTGGACATCGAGGACTTCTTTTCCGCGGTCGCCGCGGGAGAGGTTGCGCACCGGTGACTCCTGGTCGCTGGGCCTAGGATTCTATATGACTCAGATACCCATGCCCGAGCGGACGCCGGCGACGATCAGGATGAGGATGCGCGACGCCGACGACGATCCGGTAGATCACGAACAGGTTGAAGTTGTGCCGCCTTGAGGTACGCGAGCACGAACCAGATCGCGACCATGCCGCTGATCGCGGCGGAGACGATGCCCACGGCGAACGGCATCGCCGTGCCGGCCGGCAGCCCGTCCTTGGCCACTTGGAGCGCCTTGTAGGCGGCGGCGCCGCCGATCACGGGGATGCTGAGGAGGAACGAGTACCGCGCCGCCGACTCGCGGTCGAGCCGCAGGGCGAGGCCCGTCATCATCGTGACGCCGGAACGAGACACGCCGGGGCAGAGGGCGAAAGCCTGGGCGATGCCGATGAGGATCGAGTCGGTCCAGGTGAGCGCCTCGAGGTCGCGGTCGAGCTTGGCGACGTGGTCGATCGCGTACATGACGAGCGCGAACACGATCATCATGACGGCGATGATCCACGGCTTGCCCAGGCGGTCCTCGATGAAGCTCTCGAAGGCGACGCCGAGGAACGCGGCCGGGATCGTGCTCACGAAGAGGAGCCAGGCAAGCCGGGCCTCGGGGTCGGCGAGGCTGCGCCTGCGCGATGCTGCGCACCCAGGCGGCCACCAGCCTGACGACCTCGCGCCAGAAGTAGACGAGGACGGCGACGAACGTGCCCAGGTGCAGCGCCACGTCGAAGGTCTTGTTGAGGTCGGGGTTGTTGAGGAGGAAGTGCCAGTTGAACAGCCACGGCACGAGGATCAGGTGCCCCGAACTCGAGATCGGCAGGAACTCGGTGAGCCCCTGGACGATGCCGAGGATGATGGCCTGGAGGATGGTCACTGCTGCTCCTTCGTGCGTGCCGGCGTTTAGCGCACGGTATACCTCAGGCGGCACGCAAGTCGACCGCGGCGACGGCCGCGGAGGAAGCGAGGAGACCATGGCGCGTCAGCGACCCGGTAGTCGTGAGCTGGAAGAACGAGGGACTGCTCTTCGAGGGTGTCACGAGCCACGGGAAGGTCGACCTCGCCTCGAGCAGCGACGAGACCGGCCAGGGAGCGACCCCGATGGAACTGCTGGCCGTCTCGCTGGCGGGGTGCACGAGCATGGATGTCGTCTCCATCCTCGTGAAGATGCGCCAGCCGCTCGAGGCGTTCCGCGTCGAAGTGCGCGGCGAGAAGGCCGAGGAGCATCCCAAGCGCTTCACGTCCCTCGAGGTCGTGTACCACCTCAAGGGGGCGCTGGACGAGCAGAAGGTGCGCCGCGCCATCGAGCTCTCGGAGACCAGGTACTGCTCGGTGGAGGCGACGCTGCGCCCGGCGCTCCCGATCACCTCGAGCTACGTGATCGAGAGCTGATCGCGCCGCGGCGCCGGCGGCGGGCACGACTGCAGCCGGTTCGCACTAAACCCACAGTGTTTACAGGAGATGGCGCGGCTTGTAGTATCGAGCCTCTGACAGCTGCTGTCGAGGGGGGTGCGTGGACCGCGATCACGAACTGTCGGCCGTGCTTGCCGACGACACCCGCTACCGCATCTACCGGGCGATCGCCGAGCGACCCGGCGAGGACGTCACCGTCGCCGACATCGCGGCAGCGCTTCGACCTCCACCCCAACGTCGCGCGCATGCATCTGTCCAAGCTCGAGCAGGCCGGCTTCCTCGCCACCGATCTTCGGCGCACGAGCGGCGGCGGCCGGCCGGCGAAGCTGTACCGGCTGAGCGATCTCGTCGTCACGTTCGGCTTCCCGCCGCGGCGCTACGAGCTGCTCTCGCGCCTCGCGCTCAGCGCACTGTCGGCGGGCGGCTCGCGCGAGGACGCCCTGCGCGTGTGCCGGGAGGCCGGCGCCGCCGAAGGCCGGCGCGCTTTGGCCGGCGAGGCCGCGGCGCCCCGCGACCGCGCCGCGGCGGCCGAGCTCGTGCGAGCGCATCGCCGACGACCAGGGCCTGCTCCCCGAGGTCGCCTGGCAGGACCAGGCGCTCGCCGTCGTCGTCCACAACTGCACCTTCCACGAGCTCTCCGGGGCGGACCCGGACCTTGTCTGCGCCATGCATCGCGCCTTCCTCGAGGGCGTCCTCGAAGTCGTGACCGCCGGCCTCGGGCCACTGCACATCAGCCCCGGCGACTGCCGCATCAGCTGCGGCGGCGAGCGCTGCGAGATGCTCTGCACCTTCGACCCAGCGGCGCCCGGCCTGGCGGCCGTAGACGGGTGATAAAGTAGCCGCCGGGACACTGTCGCGCAGGGAGGGAAGCCGATGACAGCCGACGAGGCCATCCGCGATCTGCTGGACATCTCGACCGACGTCAAGGCGTCGCCGTGCTCGGCGCGGACGGGCGAGCTCCTCGCCTCCGGCCCCGGCGCGGTGGCGAGCGACCTCGGGACCGCCGTCACCAGGCTCTGGGACGCCGCCGCGGGACAGGCGCGCGCGGCAGGCGCCACCGGGCCTCGACCACGTGGTGGTCGAGGACGCCGCCGGCGCCGTCGCCGTCGTGGAGGCCCACGAGCCGTCGCATCGTCGCCGTCACCGGTCCGCAGCCGGCCGTCGGCCTGCTGCTGTTCGACCTGCGAACGTGTCTGGGCGACGCGTTCCCCGGGGAAGAGACGTCATGATGAAGCGCTTCGCCAGTCATCCTGGCCGGCGCCGCCGTCGGCGCGGCGGCCGTGATCTGGTGGCGCCGCCGCACGCAGACATCCGTCGCCGGCGCCCGTCCAGCTCGGTCTGGCCGACGGCAGCACGCTCACGCTCGCCGCCGGTGATCCCGGCGCGGCACCGATCACCGCGGCGGCCGACGACGTGCGCCGCGCCTTCGCGGTCGGCGGCTGATGGATCTGGCGAGCTTCGACGCCGGCCTGCTCCAGGCTACGCTGCGCCGCGCCCTGGCGCGAGGCGGCGACTTCGCCGAGGTCTACATCGAGGATCGCGACAGCCTCGGCCTGCGCCTCGAGGACGGTCGCATCGAGGCGACGAGCGGCGGCCGTGAGCTCGGCGCCGCCGTCCGGCTGCTCGCCGGAGAGCACACCTTCTACGCCTACAGCGACGCCGTCGACGAGGCTGGGCTGAGCGCCGCCGCGGACGCCGTCGCGGCGGCCGTGCGCACCGGCGACGGCGGGCCGGCTGTCGTCGACCTCGGCGCCGTGCGCAGCGACTCCCGGCCGCCATCCGGTCGCCGATCCCCCCGGAGTCGGTCGCCGTCGCGCAGAAGGCGCTGCTCGTGCGCGCCGGCGACGAGGCCGCCAGGGCCGCCGGCGCCGAGATCGTGCAGGTCGACCGTCGGCTACGGCGACACACGCCAGCGCGTGCTCATCGCCAACTCGCTCGGCGACCTCGTCCTGGACGACCGCACGCGCACACGCTTCACGACCCAGGTCGTCGCCCGTCGCGGCGACGTCATCCAGACGGGCCACGAGACTGTCGGCGGCAGCGCCGGCTTCGAGCTCGTGGACGAGGAGATCGCGCGCGGCGTCGCGGCGACGGCCGCCGAGAAGGCCATCACCATGCTCGACTCGCGGCCGGCGCCGATGGGCGCCATGCCCGTCGTCCTCGCCAACGGGTTCGGCGGCACGCTCTTCCACGAGGCCTGCGGCCACGGCCTCGAGGCGGACGCTATCGCCAAGGGCGCGAGCATCTACGCCGGCAAGCTCGGCGAGGTCGTGGCGGCGCCCATCGTGAGCGCCTACGACGACGGCTCGCTCACCAACGGTTGGGGCTCCCAGGCCTTCGACGACGAGGGCGTGCCGACGCAGAAGACGCTGGTGATCGAAGAGGGCCGGCTCACCGGCTACCTCTACGACCGCCTGCGCGCCCGCGAGGCCGGCGCGGCCGCCGACCGGCAACGGCCGCCGCCAGTCGTTCCGGCACGTGCCGATCCCGCGCATGACGACGACGTACATCGCCCCGGGCGACGCCGTCGCTGCCGACATCATCGCCGCCACGCCGAAGGGCTTCTACGCCAAGAGCCTCGCCGGCGGACAGGTGGAGCCGGCGAGCGGCAACTTCGTCTTCGGCGTCGCCGAGGGCTACCTCATCGAGGGCGGCCGCCTCACCACGCCGCTGCGCGGCGCCACGCTGGTCGGCAACGGCATCGACATCCTCATGAAGATCGACATGATCGCCGGCGACTTCGAGGTCAAGACCGGGATCTGCGGCAAGGACGGCCAGGGCGTGCCTGTGGGCACCGGCCAGGCGACGCTGCGCATCGCCGAGATGACCGTGGGAGGCACGGGCTGATGTTCGACATCCTCGACGGCGTGCTTGAGCGCGCCCGGGCGCGCGGCGCCAGCGACGTGGAAGTCTACGGCGAGCGCTCCACCTCGCGCCGCCTCAAGGTGTACCGCCAGGAGGTGGAGCAGCTCACCGCCGCCCAGCGGCAGGGCGTGGGCGTGCGCGTCTTCCGCGAGGGCGCCGTGGGCCACGCCTACGGCTCGGACCTTAGCGACGCGGCGCTCGACGAGCTGGTCGCACGCGCAGTCGACAACGCCGACGTCAGCGACCCGGACGAGTTCGCGGCGCTGCCGGCCCCTGGCGGCGCCCCGGCCGACGTGCATCCCTACGACGAGCGCCTCTCCGCCGCCACCGACGAGCGCCGCATCGAGCTCGCCATGAGCGTGGAGGCTGCGGCGCTCGCCGCCGACCCGCGCGTCAAGACCGTCGAGGACACGATGTACGCCGACGGCGACGGCGAGGTGTTCATCGCCAGCACGTCGGGCGTGCGCGGCAGCTTCCGCTCCAACCAGTGCTACGCCTTCGCCTACGTGCTCGCCGAGGAGAACGGCCAGGTGGAGACCGGCTACTCGTACACGGTCGGCCGGGCGCTCGAGGACCTCGACCCCGAGGGCTGCGGCAGAGAGGCCGCCGAGCGGGCCGCACGGCTGCTCGGCGCCAGCAAGTGCCCGTCGATGAAGGTGCCCGTCGTCCTGGACCCGTTCGTCTCGGCGGCCTTCTTCGGCGTGCTCAGCTCGGCGCTCACGGCCGATGCCGTGCAGAAAGGCCGTTCGCTCTTCGCCGGCCGCGAGGGCCAGCAGGTGGCCGGCGAGCTCCTGCAACTCGACGACGACGGCGTGCGCGCCGATGGCCTCGACAGCGCGCCGTTCGACGGCGAGGGCACGCCCTGCCGCCGCACCCCGCTCATCGGCGGCGGCATCCTGCAGGGCTTCCTCTACGACACCTACACGGCGCGCAAGGCCGGCCGCGGTTCCACCGGCAACGGCGTGCGCGGCACGTACTCCGGCCTGCCGTCGGTCCGCCCCACCAACCTCGTCGTCAGCGGCCCGGTGACCCCGCTCGCCGACATCATCGCGGGCCTCGATCGCGGCGTCATCGTGACCGACGCCGTCGGCGTCCACTCGGGCGCCAACCCCATCTCGGGCGAGTTCTCCGTGGGCATCAGCGGCATCCTTGTCGAGGACGGGCAAGCTCGGCGCGCCGGTGCGCGAGGTCACGCTCGCCGGCGACATCATCAGCATGCTCACGCACGTCACGGGCCCTGGGCGACGACGCCCGCTGGGTCCCGGGCGGCAGCATCTTCACCCCGTCGGTGGTCATCGAGGGCATGGCCATCGGCGGCACGTGACACCGCGTACACGATCGAGCGAAGGGAGCCCGGTGAATAGCCACCGTAGGCAAGCCATCGAGTGGGGCACCGGAGGGGCACCGCTCCGCGATCTCGGCCAGCGCCTGCTCGACGCCAGCTATCTGGAGGGCGACTTCCTCCTGCGCTCCGGCCGGCGCAGCAAGTTCTATCTCGACAAGTACCTCTTCTCGACGCAGCCGGACCTGCTGCGCGACATCGCCGCCGGCCTCGCGCAGAAGCTGCCGGCCTACGAGCCGTTCGACATCCTCGCCGGTCCCGAGCTCGGCGCCGTCGCCGATCGTGGCGGCCGTTTCGCTGGCGTGCGGCAAGCCGTTCGCCATCGTGCGCAAGGGCGAGAAGGGCTACGGCACCAACAAGGCGATGGAGGGCCAGGCCGAGTCTGGCCAGCGCGTCGTGATGATCGAGGACGTGGTCACCTCCGGCGGCGCCGCGATCATGGCCGCGGAGAAGCTTCGCGAGGCCGGCCTCGACGTGCCGCGCTGCTTTGCGTGGTCGACCGAGAAGAAGGCGGGAGGTCGGCGATCGAGGCCGAGGGCCTGCCCTTCGACCCGCTGTTCACGGCCACGTCGCTGGGGATCAAGAAGGCCTGATACCGCGTCGGCTCACGGACGCCCGTGGGCGCGGCCGCAGCGGCCGCGCCCACGGGCGTCCGTTGTTCTGAGCGGCGCGACAGAGCTGCGCCGCGCGCCGCGTCTACTGCACCGTGAACGACTTGACGGTCGACTCCAGCTTGGGGCTGAGCGCCGTCCAGCTCTGCTGGCTGGCCTGGCCGGTCACCTGGTACTCGTACTGCCCCTTGATCAGGAAGTATGTGATCGCGGCCATGTCTGTCGTGTCCTGCTTGTAGGTGTACGCGAGCCTGAACCCCGGCACGCCGTTGATCTGCGCGAGGCGAAGGGGCTGCACGATCTTGCCGCCGGCGAGGCCACCGATCAGCTGGCTCACTACTCCGCTGAACTCCTTCTTGAGCTTGGGGATCTCAGCTCGGATTGACCGCGCGGGTGAGCTTGTAGACCGAGACCTGGACGCCGTCGACGTAGCTGCCGCCCACCTTCGTGCCGTTGGCGTCGGCGAAGGCGATGTTGAAGACGGCGCTGGACCCGCTGCTCGTGGAATCGGTCGCCTTGCCCTGCGTGAACACGGGGTCGGGCGTGATGCTGAACTTGTACTGAGCGTTCGTGTAGGTCTTGCCGGCACTGCTGCTCGGCGTGGCGCTGCCGCCCGTCGACACGCTTGCGCTGCAAGCGGCCGCCGTGAGCGTGAGCCCTGCGAGCGCCAGCACGAGGGCCAGGATCCTGCGCGGTTGCACGGTGCCTCCTCGAGTCGGGGATTCGCGGAAGAGTCTTCGCCCGCTGGTGCGTGACTCCTCTGGTCCCCGTTGTCGGCGGCGCGCGCGCGAGACTGAAGCTTCAGAGCACGACGCGGAGCGTGCCCAGCGTGCGGTCCTCGGGACCGTGGACCTTGAGGCCTTTGGCCGCCGCCTCGAGGAGATAGGCGACGATCTCGTCGGAGATGAGCTCGCCGGGCCCGAGGACAGGGATGCCCGGCGGGTACGGCGTGACCATCTCGGCGCTCACGCGGCCGGCGCAGCCGGCGACCGGCAGCGCCGCGGACGGCGCGAAGAACGCGTCGCGCGGCGTGAGTATCTGCCGCGTGAACGCCGGGGTATGGCCGAGGAGGCCGGCCGGGGCGGCTTCGCCGCCGGCGCCGGCCCGGTCCGCGAAGCGCGCGGCGCAGCCCGCGAGCGCGGCCGACCAGCCGCTCGACGTCGGCGCGCGAGTCTCCGTAGGTGACGTTGAGCACGACGTTGAGAGGGTCCGCCGCCTCGACCGCGATGCCGTAGTCGTCGCGCAGGGCGGTCTCGAGCTCGAACCCGGTGCGCCCGAGGTCGCTCGCGGAGACCGTGAGGCGGGTGCGGTCGAAGGCGACGACGCCGTCCTCGTCGAGGACCTCGTCGCCGAGACAGCGCATGCCCGGGAGCGCGACGATCTCCGCCGCGGGCCCAGCCGGCCAGCTCGAGGGCCCCGCGCCACAGCGCGTCGCCCTCCGTGACCATCTGCGCGCGTGCGGCGTCCACGCTCGCGTACATGAGCACCTGCGGGCTTGTGCTCTGGGTCAGGTGCACCATGCCGTCGAGGCGCGCGAGGTTGATGCGCTCGCCGCGCGCCATCAGCACCGACGTCTGGGTGATCCCGCTGATGAGCTTGTGCGTGCTCACCACGGCCGCGTCCGCGCCGGCGCTCATGGCGTCGACCGGGAGGTCCGGAGCAGAAGCGCAGGTGCGGTCCCCAGGCCTGGTCGGCGACGAACGGGACGCCGGCGTCGTGGGCCAGGCCGGCGATCGCGGCCAGGTCGGCGCAGAGGCCGTTGTAGGTCGGCGAGGTCACGAAGACGGCCCGGGCTTCGGGGTAGCGCGGCGAGCGCCGCGGCTGCTGTCTCAGGCGGCACGTTGAGTGGAATGCCCCATTCGGGGTCGACGACAGGTTCCAGGTAGACGGGCATGGCGCCGGAGAAGATCAGGCCGGCGAGCATCGACTTGTGCGCGTTGCGCGGGATGATCACGGTGTCGCCAGGCCCGCAGAGCGTGAGCACGAGGGCATGGATGCCGCTCGTCGACCCGTTGACCAGGAACCAGGTGCGATCGGCGCCCCAGGCCTCGGCCGCGTAGTCCTCGGCCAGCTTGATGAGGTGCGTGGACTCGCGCGTGTCCTCGACGCCGCCGGCCATGGCGATGTCGACGTTCAGGCAGGTCTCGCCGAGCAACTCGACGAGGCCGCGCGGCGCCCCCTTGCCGAGCTTGTGCCCCGGCGTGTGGAACGGCGTGAAGCCGTGTGCGCGGTAGCGGAGCACGGCGTCGAGGTAGGGCGTTTGACGCTGGTCGTAGGGCACTCGTCCCTCCTGCGGGGAGATCGCGGCCCGCGGATCCGGGTCGCGGGTCCATCGGCGTACGTAGCATACCAACCCGCGGCCGCCTCGTCCCGTCCGCTCCGAAGCAGGGCTCGCGGGCAGGGTCAGGTGATACACTGAAGCGGTTTTTGCAGGAGAAACGACCGAATCGGGGGCAGACCATAACCCTGGAGTCGAAGGTGAGAGTCCGCTTTGCGCCGAGCCCTACGGGAACGCTGCACGTCGGCTCGGCGCGCACGGCACTGTTCAACTACCTCTACGCGCGCCACTCTCGTGGCGCCTTCGTGCTGCGCGTGGACGACACCGACGCGGCGCGCAGCGAAGACCGTCACGAGGAGGCGATCCTCGACGACCTGCGCTGGCTCGGGCTCGACTGGGACGAAGGGCCGGACATGGGCGGACCCTGCGGCCCCTACCGCCAGAGCGAGCGCGCCGACGGCTACCAGGCGGCGGCTGGAGAGCTGCTCGCCTCCGGCGCCGCGTACTACTGCTTCTGCCCCGAGGAGCGGCTCGCGGAGCTGCGAGCCGCCGCCCTCGCCGAGGGCCGTACGCCGCGCTACGATCGCCGCTGCCTGGGCCTGCCGGCCGACGAGGTCGCCCGGCGCCGCGCCGCCGGCGAGCCCGCGGCGCTGCGCTTCCAGGTGCCGGCCGGCGACATCGTCGTCGACGACCTGATCCGCGGGACGGTCGTCGTCGGGCAGGACGCGATCGGCGACTTCATCATCGTGCGCTCGGACGGGGCGGCTTCGTACAACTTCGCCTCGGTCGTCGACGACCGCGACATGGCCATCACGCACGTCATCCGCGGCGACGACCACCTCACCAACACCGCCCGCCAGCTGCTGCTGTTCCGCGCGCTCGGTGCCGCGCCGCCACACTTCGCGCATCACTCGCTGGTGCTGGGTGTGGACGGCGGCAAGCTCTCCAAGCGCCACGGCGCCACCTCCGTCGGCGAGTTCCGCGACCTCGGCTACCTGCCGCAGGCGCTCACCAACTACCTGGCGCTGCTCAGCTGGTCTCACGGCGAGGACGAGCTCATCGACAGGGAGCGGATGATCGCCGACTTCGAGCCCGCGGACCTGTCGCCGAGCCCGAGCGTGTTCGACCAGGCCAAGCTCGACTGGCTCGACCACGAGTACATCATGGCGCTCGACCCACGCGAGCACGAGCGCCGCTTCGCGGAGCGGCTGGATCCGGGCACGCCGCCCCAGGCTGCTGCCGCCCTGGCTGCCGCGTTTCAGCCGTCGCTCGTCGCCTACGGTCAGGCGCCGGCTCTCGTCGCGGCGGTCCTGCGGCCACCGGCCGCCCCGCCCGAGCTGGCGGCCGTCGCCTCCTCCGCGGGCGCCCGCCTGGCCATGTTCCGCGACCTGCGCGCCGGCGCGCCGGAGTGGCTGCCGCCCGCAGACGCGCGCGATCTGCTCGTGGCCTACCGCGTCTGGGGCAAGGGCGCCGGCTTCGCTGCTCGCGACCTCCTCATGCCGCTGCGCATCGCCCTCACCGCCGCCGAGCATGGCCCCGAGCTGCCGTTCGTGCTCGCCGCCCTGGACCGTGACGAGACCCTCCGGCGACTGGACACCACCCTCGCCGGGAAGGCTGCCGGCGAGCCCACGACGAACCCGGGAGACCCATCGTGATCCGCCTGTTCAACTCGCTGACCCAGCAGAAGGAGCTCTTCGAGCCGCGCGACCCGGGCAAGGCCGGCATCTACGCCTGCGGGCCGACCGTCTACAACCTGGTCCACATCGGCAATGCGCGCCCCTACGTGGTGTTCGCGGTGCTGCGCTCGTGGCTGCGCAGGCGGGGTCTCGTCGTGACGCTGGTCACCAACATCACCGACGTCGACGACAAGATCATCGCCAAGGCGAACGCCGAGGGCCGCCCCGCGACCGCGGTGGCTGAGGAGTACGCGGCGGCCTACGTCGCCGACACAGACCGGCTCGGCATCCCGCGGCCGGACGTGGAGCCGCTCGCCACGGAGACGATCCCCGAGATCATCGACCTCGTCTGCCAGCTCGTGAGCTCGGGCCACGCCTACCCTGCCCACGGCAGCGTGTACTTCCGCGTGCGGAGCTTCGACGAGTACGGCAAGCTCAGCAAGCAGCGCATCGACCAGCTTGAGGAGGGCGTGCGCGTCGACGCCGAGCCGGGCAAGGCCGACCCGCTCGACTTCGCCGTCTGGAAGGCGGCGAAGCCCGGCGAGCCGTCGTGGGACAGCCCGTGGGGCATGGGTCGTCCCGGGTGGCACATCGAGTGCTCGGCCATGGGACTGCGCTATCTGGGCGCCGGCTTCGACATCCACGGCGGAGGGCGGGACCTCATCTTCCCGCACCACGAGAACGAGATCGCGCAGAGCGAGGCGGCCGGTCTGCCGTTCGCCAAGGTGTGGATGCACAACGGGATGATCCGCAGCGGCGGCGAGAAGATGGCCAAGAGCGTGGGCAACATCTTCCTGCTGCGCGAGGTGATGGACCGCTACGACCCAGCGGTCGTGCTCATGTACTTCCTCACGACGCACTACCGCAGCCCGCTCGAGTTCTCCGAGGAGAAGCTCGACGAGGCGAAGGCCGCCTACGGCCGCTTCGCCGACGCCCTCGCCGATCTCGAGTTCCGCATCGCCAACGCCGCCAAGGCGGCGTCGCAAGGCGAGTGGCCGGACCTGTCGCTGCGCGCCGAGACCGCGCGCATGGCATTCGGCGAGTGCATGGACGACGACCTCAACACGGCCGCCGCCATCGGTGAGCTGTTCGCGCTCGTCGGCGAGACCTATCGCTATCTGGCCGAGGTCGACCGCGGCGCGGTGCCGCTGGACAGCGGCGCGCTGGAGGCGGTGCGCGAAGTACTGCTGGATTCGCTCGACGCGCTGCTCGTGCCCGCGCCCGGCGCCGACGGCCTGGTGACGGGCGTCGGCAGCGTGGCCGGCGCCGCCGGCGAGGTCTGCGTCACCGGCGATGTGGCTCTGCTGCCGGCCGTGAGGCTCGCCGAAGAAGGGCGCTGGGCCGATGTCGCTCTCGTCTACTCGGACCGCCTGGAGTGCGGCGACGCGTCGTACGCCTGCGTCCTGCGCGACCACTATCGTGAGACGAAGGACTGGGCGGAAGCCGACCGGCTGCGCGGCGAGATCCAGGCGGCCGGCTTCGAGGTGCGCGACACCCCGCAGGGCACGCAGGTCGTGCGCAAGTCGTGAGCCGCGCGGTCTGCCCATGGCGAACGTGACCACGAGCACAGTCGAACCGGCCATGCTGGCGGCGAGGTGACCGGCGTGGAATGGATCTATGGTCGCAATGTCGCCCTCTCCGCCCTGGCCGATGGCGCCCGGCGGCATGCTCACAGGCTCGCCGCGACCGCGCCGGCTCTCAAGTCGCTGCGCGGCGCGCTGCCGCGCGGGCTCCCCGTGGAGACAGTCTCCGCACACGAGCTCGACGAGCTCACGGGGAGCCGCGATCACCAGGGCGTCGCACTGCAGGTCGATCCGTTCCGCTACGCGCGTGAGGACGAAGTGCTTGCGTCGGAGCTGGTCGTCGTGCTCGACGAAGTCACGGACCCGCGCAACCTTGGCGCCGTGGCGCGCAGCGCCCTGGCCGCCGGGGCGGGCGGCCTCGTGGTGCCGCGACACCGTTCGGCGGCTGTGACGCCGGCGGCGGTCAAGTCGTCGGCCGGCACCGTCGAGCACCTGCCGGTCGCGCAGGTCACCAACGTCGTCGCGTTCCTCAAGCAGGCGAAGGACGCCGGCTGGTGGGTGTACGGCGCCGCCGGCGAGGCGCCGGGGTCGTACCTCGATCTCGACCTCACCGGCCGTGTGGTGCTGGTCTTCGGCGCCGAGGGGCGCGGCCTGCGACCGCTCGTGGCGCGCACGTGCGACGCGCTCGCCCGCATCCCCATGGACCCGGCCGTAGAGAGTCTCAACGTGAGCGTCGCGGCTGCACTGTTCGTGTTCGAGTCCCGGCGCCAGCGCGAGGCCGCGGCTTCTGCGACCGCTCTGCCTTCGTCCGGCGCCATCACTTCTTCCGCCAGCGCGATGCCCAAGCAATGACAGAGACGCTCTACATCGTAGACGGCTACAACGTCCTGCACGCCTTCTTCCGTGGCGCGGACAAGGACGAGATCTTCGCGCGCCGCGACTGGCTCGCCGACCAGCTCGCCGGATTCGCGGCGGTCCACGGAGCGTCGGTCGTGCTGGTCTTCGACGGGCACGGCCCCAGCAGCACGACCTCGACGCCGATCAAGGGCGCGCCCATCGAGGTCTGTTTCGCGGGCGGCAGTTACACGGCGGACACCCTGATCGCACGGCGCATCGCCGATCGGCCGGCCGACGTCAGTGTGGTGGTCGTCTCGGCCGACCAGGAGGTCCAGCGCACGGCCGCGCGCGCGGGTGTCAGCCGCATGACGCCCCCGGAGCTGGCGGCCGAGCTCGGGCTGGGCGGGCAACACGGGCAGGCTCTTGACTCTGCCCGAGAAGCTACTAGAATGCCCTCACGGCTTGAGGATAAAGTTGACGTTGAGACTTTGCGCAAGTTGAACGACTTGCGCAGCAAGCCGCGGTAGCAGCCGGGACGCTGCGATTTGTCCCGGTTTTGCAGGGGCAAACGAGCGGAGGTGGGGGCAACCAATGGCGCGCCAAGCCGACCGCAGTCGCACCACCGGTTCGTCGCACAACCCTCAACCCTTCAGTGAGAGTGCCGACTATGCGCTGGTCCAGGCGTACCGGCGCGGGAGCCAGGCCGCCCTGGACGCGCTGATGCTGAGGTATCACCAGTTCGTGCGCCTGAAGGCGAGTTCGTACTTCCTGGCCGGCGGAGATGCCGAGGACCTCATTCAGGAGGGCATGCTCGGCCTCTACAAGGCGGTCCGAGACTACAGAGACGATCGCCTGGCCTCGTTCCGCAGCTTCGCCGAGCTCTGCATCACCCGTCAGATCATCACCGCCATCAAGACGGCCACGCGCCAGAAGCACGTGCCGCTCAACGGCTATCTGTCGTTCAGCCAGTCGCCGAACGACGCTTCGGACGACGGCGATTGCTCCCTGGGGGACGTGTTGCCGGGCCCGACGACGCACGACCCGGTCAACCAGGTCATCAGCGCGGAAGAGGTCGAGAGCCTGACCGGTTGTCTCTCGCGAATGCTGTCCGACCTCGAGGGCCGCGTGCTCCGGCAGTACCTCAACGGGCTCAGCTACGAGCACATCGCCAACGAGCTCGGCTGCGACTGCAAGACGGTCGACAACGCGCTGCAACGCATCAAGCGCAAGGTGGACCTGCACCTCGAAGGTCGCAAGGTCTTGAGCTGACGGCGAACAAGAACGGCCGGCGCGCCTCGCGGCAGGCGCGCCGGCCGTTCTCGCGTACGCCGCGACCTAGAAGGACATCAGGCTGACGTCGTGCCCCTGCTGCTGCACGAGCAGCTTGAAGTCGTGCGGGTTGCTCGCCACCTGGGCGGCGTCGCTGAGCGTGATGAGCCCGTCCTCGTACAGCCCGAGCAGCGCCTGGTCGAACGTCTGCATGCCGTAGAAGTCGCCTTCCTTGATGGCGTCCCCGATGAGCATCGCCTGGTCCGGATCGAGGATGAAGTCGCGGATGCGGTTGGTGCAGACCATGATCTCGATAGCCGGCACGCGCCCACCGCCATCGGCCCGGGCCAGCAGGCGCTGGGAGATGATCCCCTTGAGCGTGCCGGCGAGCATGATGCGGATCTGTTTCTGCTGGTGCAGCGGGAAGAAGTCGATGATGCGGTTGATCGTCTCCGTGGCGTCGATGGTGTGGAGGGTGCTCAGCACGAAGTGCCCGGTCTGAGCTGCCGTGAGCGCCGCGGCGACGGTCTCCGTGTCGCGCATCTCGCCGATGAGGATGTCGTCGGGGTCCTGGCGCAGCACGTACTTGAGGGCCGAGGCGTAGGAATCGGTGTCGAGGCCGATCTCGCGCTGGTTGATGATCGACTTCTGGTCCTTGTGCAGGACCTCGATCGGGTCCTCGATGGTGACGATGTGGCGGCGCATCGTGCGGTTGACGTGGTCGATCATCGCCGCCAGCGTCGTCGTCTTGCCCGAGCCGGTGGTGCCGGTGACGAGCACGAGCCCGCGCGGCTCGAGCGCCAGGCGCTTGATGATCTCGGGAAGATGCAGCTCCTCGAACGACGGGATCTTCGTCGTCACCTGGCGCATCGCCACGCTGATGCTGCCGCGCTGGCGGAAGACGTTGACGCGGAAGCGGCCGAGGTTGGGAGCCGAGTAGGCGAAGTCGATCTCGTTGTGCTCGCTGAACCGGCGGATCTGCTTGTCGGTCATGATCGAGGCGGCCACGTCCTTGGTGTCCTCGGGCGTGAGCGGTGGCTCGTCCAAGAGGATGAGCTCGCCGTCGACGCGGATGACCGGCGGGCTCCCTGCCTTGATGTGGAGGTCCGACGCGTTCCGCGCCATCATCTCGCCGAGCAGTTCGTCTATCGGTTTCACGTGGCCGCCCCAAGGGTCGTGTGCCGTCTCGTGAGTCTTGTTCGGCATCCTGTGGGCAAAAGCTTACCCCCGCGCTGCCCGTCGCGCATATGTTGTCTGCGGCGGAGGTGCGATCGGCGGCTGGAGCCGGCAGCTAGAGCCGGCCGCCGATCCAGGCGTCGCGGCCGGCGTAGGAGCCGTAGCAGACGACCGCGCCGGTGTGCGGCGCCTCGATGATGGTCGTCCCGCCGACGAAGATCGCGACGTGGTGGCTGAAGCTGGCGTTGCCGAAGAACACGAGGTCGCCGGGGCGCAGGTCGCTCAGCGGGACCGGCGTGCTGGCGCGCTGCTGGTCGGTGGCGCCGTGCGAGAGGCCGATGCCGATCTGCGCGTAGCAGTACATCACGAGCCCCGAGCAGTCGAAGCCGCTCGGGCTGGCGCCGCCCCAGACGTAGGGCACGCCGAGGTACCGCTGCGCGATGGCGACGATCTCGGGATGGCCCGGGCTGTTGGGGTCGACCTTGGGAACGACCCCGCTGTAGCCGATCAGCGCCAGCTTGGCGCGCAGCGCGGCCTGGGCCTGCATCTGCTTGATCTGGGCCTTGAGGCCCTTGGTCAGCTTCTCGAGCCTGGCCTGCAGGGCGAGGATCTCGTTCTTCTGGGCGGCGCGGTCGGCGACGAGCCTGGTCGCCGCCTGTCTTGTCGGCCTCCAGCTTGACGCGGCGGTTCTTGATGTTCTGCCGATAGGCCGCGATGGAGTGGACGGTGTCGACGTCGCTGTTGCCGAGCCGCTGCATCATGTTGAGCTGCGTGACGAGGTCGTCGAAGCTTGCCGAGGAGAGCATGACGTCGAGGAAGCCGACGTCGCGCGACTTGTAGATGTCCTGCGCGCGCGCCTTGAGCTGCTGGGTGGCGACGTGGAGGTTGTGCTGGGCCACGTCGAGGAGGTGCTGGTTCTGCTTGATCTGCTCCTGTACCGTCGCGCAGCTGGCTCGTGGCCTGGTTGTACTTCTCGGTCGCGATCTCGGACTGGTTGTAGACCTGGTCGAGCTGGCCCTTGACCGCCTGGAGGCGCGCCTTCTTCTGCGAGATGGGCGAGGCGCCTGCCGCGGCCGAGAAGACGAGTGAAGCCGCGCAGAGGCCCAGCAACAAGGCGAGGATGACGTTGCGTCTGGTGAGTCTGGGCTTCACTGCCTCTGGTCCTTTCGCGCGCGCCGCCCCGGGGACGACGGGTTGCTGCCGATGGGGACTACCGGGTGAGTGCAGTCTTCGAGCCTGAGGGGCCGTTCCCTTGTGCGGAGAACGGCCCCTCAGGCTCGGCTGAGAACTAGAACCGGCCGCCGATCCAGGCGCCGCTGATGGAGCCGTAGCTCACCACGGCGCCGGTGTGCGGCGCGTTGATCATGCTGCCGCCGCCGACGTAGATGCCGACGTGGTAGCTGTAGCTGGGCCCGCCGAAGAACACGAGGTCGCCGGGCTGAAGAGCGCTCAGTGGGACCGGCGTGCTGGCGCGCTGCTGGTCGGTGGCGCCGTGCGAGAGGCCGATGCCGATCTGCGCATAGCAGTACATGGCGAGGCCAGAGCAGTCGAAGCCGCTGGGGCTGGCGCCGCCGTACACGTAGGGTACGCCGAGATAGCGCTGGGCGATGGCGACGACCGCCGATTGGCCGGAGCCGCCGGGATCGGGCACGGATCGCCGACTGCCGCCGCTCGCACTGCCGCGAGTTGGTGCTGGCAGCGGCCGCCTGCGCCGCCGCTTGGGCGGCTGCGGCCTGCTGTGCCTCGAGCTGCTTGATCTGGCTCTTGATGCCGGCCGTCATCGACTCGAGCTTGTGCTGCAGGCCGACCACCTGGTTCTTCTGCGAGGCGCGGTCGGCGACCAGCTTGGCGGCCGACTTCTTGTCCGCCTCGAGTTTGACGCGCCGGTCCTTGATGTCCTGCTGGTAGGCGGCGATGGACTTGACCGTGTCGACGTCGCTGTTGCCGAGGCGCTGCATCATGTTGAGCTGCGTCACCAGATCATCGAAGCTGCTCGACGAGAACAGCACGTCGACGATGCCGACGTCGCGGGTCTTGTAGATGTCCAGCGCCCGCGACTGCAGCTGCTCCTCGGCCACCTGGAGGTTGTACTCGGCGACCTTGAGCAGATGTGCGTTCTGCTTGATCTGCTGCTTGACGCCCTCGAGCTGCGTGTTGGCCTGGTTGTACTTCTCGACCGCCACGTCCACCTGGTGGTAGACGCCCTGAAGCTTGGCCTGGATCTGCTGCAGGCGGGCTTTCTTCTGGGATACGGGGGAGGCGGGTGCCGAGGAGGCGAATGCGAAGGAGAGAACGAGGGTGCCGAGTAGGACTGTCAGGACTGTGATCCGACGTCTACTTTTCACTGCATCGCCTCCTTTTGGGCGCGCTGCCAGGGCGCGCACGCCCTCGATGAGGTGAGCCTTGAGCACCACCCTACTCACCGAACTCAAGTATGAGACCCTAGCATCACGGGTCGGTCCTGACAACCACCGCCGGAGCCTCAGCGGAGCGCTCCGGCGGGCGACCGGACCGGTCACTTGGCGCCGGCGCCGCGCATGCTCGACGAGGGCGTGGGCTTGGGCCACATGCGCTTGAGCCGCTGGATGAACGCCTTGTTGCGTTCGTCCTTGCGCCAGTTGCGGATGATGACCATGCCCCAGAAGTGGAAGAGCAGCTGCTTCGTGAACTTGAGCGTGACGATGTAGCGGAGCCAGGTGCGCAACGAGTAGAAGCGCATGTAGCCACGCAGGACTTCCATCTGCAGCTCGTAGGGCGTCATGAGCTTGGGCTCGAAGACGACGTGATGGGCGTCGTAGAGCTGCCAGCGCTTCTCGAAGATGCGGCCCTGCGCGTCGAGATCGGCGTACTGCGGGCGTGCCGGGCAGCGGCGTGAGGATGTTGAGCATCACGGTGTCGATGTGGTTCTTGACCGCGAAACGCACGGTGTCGCGCACCGTCTGGACCGTGTCCGTGTCGGCCCCGAGCACGAACATGCCGTGGCTGCGGATGCCGTAGTCGTGCAGGATGCGGATCGCCTTCTCGATGTCCTCCACCGTCTGCGACTTCTCGTAGCCGTCCAGGGTGGCCTGGTTGACGGACTCGAGGCCGAGGTACACGAGCTCGCCGCCGGAGCGACGCATGAGGTCGAGGAGCTCGGCGTCGCGCACCACGTCGGTGCGCACCTGGGCCGACCACGGGATGACGAGACCGCGGTCGATCATCATCTGCGAGCAGCGTCTTGAGCCGCTTCTTGTCGGCGGCGAAGTTGTCGTCATAGAAGAAGATGCGCGTGGGGCGCTTGTCCTCGATCTCGGCGATCGACGCTCTCGGCGCTGCGGAAGCGGTACTTGCGCCCGAACATCGCCGTCACCGAGCAGAAGTTGCAGGCGAACGGGCAGCCCCAGCTGGTCATGATCGGCATCGTGTTGAGCTTCTCGCTGCCGACCAGCAGCTTGAGGTCGGGGAAGGGCAGTTCGTCGAGGTCCGCGCAGCGCTCGCGCAGCGGGTTGTGATGCGCCTCGCCGTCGACTCGGTAGGAGAGGCCGGCGATGGTGTCCAGCTCGCGCCGGCCGGCAAGCGCCGTCGATGAGCTCGAGCATCAGCAGCTCGCCGCCCTCGCCGCGCGCCACGTAGTCGGCATGCTCGAGCGCCTCGTCGGCCATGAACGTCACGTGCGAGCCGCCGATGACGACGGGGATGCCTCGGGCTCGCAGCTGGTCGGCGAACTCGTAGGCCGTCGTCGCGGTGGACGTCGTGCTCGAGAGTCCGACGAGCTCGGCCGAGTACACGTCCTCCCAGTCGATCGGCGCCATCTGTGGGCTGTAGATGAGGACGTCGTGGCCGGCGGCCTTGAGCGAAGCCGCGATGATGGGCAGGCCGAGGCGCGGCAGCAGCACCTTGGCCCAGACGTGCATACCCGGGGGTTCGGGTTCGATGAGGCGGATCTTCATGAGTCTCCTTGGGAAGCCCGGCGGACGGACGATGACGTGCCCTGCCTGGCGATGACGTCAAGCTCTTGGATACCCATCGTAGACGCTGCGCGCTGGGGAAGGGAAGCCGGCCGCCGTGGTCAGAAGATCAGGTGACCGAGGAGGTAGACGCCGGCAGCCACGGCCGCCGCGGCAGGCAGGGTGAGGACCCAGGCGTACACGATGCTCCTGGCCACGCCCCAGCGCACGGCCTTGAGGCGCCGCGTCGCTCCCACCCCCATGATCGCCGCTGTGATGGTGTGCGTCGTCGAGACGGGGAAGCCGAAATGCGTCGCGATCTGGATCACGGTCGCGGCGCTGGTCTCCGCGGCGAACCCGTGGATCGGGTCGAGCTTGATCACCTTGGACCCGAGCGTGTGCATGATGCGCCAGCCGCCGGAGTAGGTGCCGGCCGCCATGGTGAGGGCACAGGCCAGCTTGACCCAGAGCGGAATGACGAAGCTGGCTGAGATGACCGCTCGATACCAGCGCGAGCGTGATGACGCCCATCGTCTTCTGAGCGTCGTTGCCGCCGTGTGCGTACGCCATGAACGCGGCGGAGAAGGGCTGCAGGCGGCGGAAGGTGCGGTTGACAGGCGCGAGCGGTCGCTTGCGCACGATCCAGATGAGGATGGTCATCAGCAGCCACGCCGCCGCGAAACCGATCACCGGTGAGAGGACCATGGGCAGGATGATCTTGTCGACGACGCCGCTCCACTCCACGCCCGACACGCCGACGGCGGCGATCATCGCCCCGATGAGGCCGCCGAACAGCGCCTGGGACGAGCTGGACGGAAGCGCGAAGTACCAGGTCGTGAGGTTCCACACCACGGCTCCCACGAGCGCGGCGAGCACCAGCGGCAGGGTGACCAGGTTGGTGTCCACGATGCCCTTGCCGACGGTGCTCGCGACGTTGGTCGAGATGAGCGCGCCGAAGAGGTTGAAGCCGGCCGCCATGAGGACGGCGGTGCGCGGCGAGAGCGCGCGCGTCGACACCGAGGTCGCGATCGCGTTGGCGCTGTCGTGGAAGCCGTTGGTGTAGTCGAAGACGAGCGCCAGGGTGACGATCGCGATGAGGAGGACCACGGCCTGTGCTCAGGTCAGTTGTGCTTGAGGACGATGCTCTCGATGACGTTTGCGACGTGCTCGCATTCGTCGATGGCGCAGCTCGAGCGTCTCGTAGAGGTCTTTCCACTTGATGATGTCGGTGCACTTGGTGTCGCCCTCGAAGAGGCTCTCCAGCGCTTCGCGCTCGATACGGTCGCCGTCGTTCTCGAGGCTGTTGATGGCGATGATGCGCTCGTCGAGGCCCTTGGGCTTCTCGAGGTTGTCCATGCACTCGCGCAGGATCGGCGTCGCCCTGGCGATGATCTGCGCCTGCTGCTTCGCGAAGGGTGTGATCTGCTCGATGCGGTAGATCTGCACCTTGCCGGTGACCTCTTCGATGCTGTCGAGGATCTCGTCGGCGGTGGCCACGAGGTCGTAGATGTCCTCGCGGTCGATGGGCGTGATGAACGACTTGTTGAGCCGCCGCACGATGTCGTGGACGATCTTGTCGCCGACGTGCTCATGCTCGAGGATGGCCGCCGCGACGGACTTGCGGTCCCCGTCCTCCATGAACTTCACGAGCAGCTGAGCCGCGGCGTCGAGGTTCGCGGCCAATTCCGAGAACATACGGAAGTAGTCCTGCTCCTTCGGGACCAGGCTGAGTCTCACGAGGGCGCTCCTTTCCCCAAATGCGCTGCCCTGTGCCGCGCGTAATGCTATCCGCTGCGCGGCGGCGCGCAACCCCAGCATCGCGGCGTCTTCGCCGCCCGACTTCCTGCCGTCTGCGGGCCGGCGCCGACGGCTCGTGCCCGGCCCGTCGCCAGATCTGGCGAGACTTTCGCCCGGACAGGGCATCGAGCCGTCCCAGCACTCGAAAGGTTCGGGGCGTCGATATCCGTTCATAGGGCAGGAGACGCGGAAGGCCGCGTTCAGCAGCCGACGACGGAGGTAGTGCCCATGAAGTCGACGAAGTGGATCATCGTGGCGCTTGTCGTGGCGCTGTGCCTGGCGCTGGTGCCGCTGGCGCTCGCTCGCTCAGGCGGCGCCGCCAAGGGCAAGGTCAAGTTCGAGGCGGTCGGCAAGGTGACCGCCGTCGACGGCACGGCGATGACGCTCACCGTCAAGGTGAAGGCCGGGACGAAGACGATCAAGGCGCTCCGTGGCACGGAAGTGCCGATGACCGTGGCCCCGGCGGCCAAGGTGCGCGTGGCCATCGCCCACAAGTGGCTGCATGGGGCGACGCTCGCCGACGTGGCCGTGGGCGCCAGGGTGAAGGTGCGCGGCACGATCTCGGTCGACAGTAGCTGACCCGGCCAACCCGGTCAAGGTCTTCACCGTCAAGAACGTCAAGGTGTGGCAGCCGGCCGCCGTTGTGCCGGTGACTGCTCCGTAACCTGCTGGCCTGCGATCCGGCCGGGCGCCGACCTTCGGCTCTTGCGCCCGGCCGGATCGTCGTGTCCTGGACCCGCCGCCGCCGCCCTCCGGGCACGCTGCGCTGGTTGCCTTCCCCTCCTTCGTTCCGATAGCCTTCCCTCACGCATGGTGGGAAGCTACCGGCTTTCCCCTGCGTGCCACTGACTTCCTGCCGGGGCGCAAACCGCACGCCGCCGGCAGCGGAGGACGTGCTTGCGGACTTGCGGACGTTGTTGTTGTAAGGAGGATCCAGTGGCAGCAGAAGACCTCTACGCACAGATGAAGCAGAGCGTCATCGACGGCGAGACCGAAGACGCCGAGCGCCTCGCCCAGGAGGGCCTCGACGCCGGCCTCTCCGCCGGCGACATCCTCGACCTCGGCTTCGTCAAGGGCATCGAGGAGGTCGGCGACCTCTTCGGTCGCGGCGAGTTCTTCCTCCCCGAGCTGGTCCAGGGCGCCGAGGCGATGAAGGCCGCCGTGGCCGTCCTGCAGCCCGCCCTCGACGCCGTCCGGCGGAGGCCGCGAGCCGCTCGGCGTGGCCGTCGCCGGCACCGTCGCCGGCGACATCCACGAGATCGGCAAGACGATCGTCTGTTCGATGCTCGTCGGCCGCCGGCTTCACGGTCACCGACGTGGGCTGCGACGTGCCGGTCGAGACCTTCGTCGAGAAGTGCCGCGAGCAGAAGCCCGACCTGCTGCTGCTCAGCGCCCTGCTCACGACGACGATGCCGAACCAGCAGAAGACCATCGAGGCGCTCAAGGCCGCCGGCCTGCGCGACGGTGTCAAGGTGATGATCGGCGGCGCCCCGACGACCCGCGCCTGGGCCGACGAGATCGGCGCCGACGGCTACGCCGAGGACGCGATCGAGGCCGTGGCCACCGCCAAGACGATCCTCGGGGTGGAGTGAGCCAAGAGCTCACTCCGCCTCGCGCGTTGCCAGGGGCGGCCGGGCTGAGGCCCGGCCGCCCCTTCTCGTGCCCGGCGGCGGCGTCCGCGCGCGCGGGCGGCTGCCGGTCGTCGAGGGTGGCCGCCTCCTCCCGGCTGACGTGTAGAGATGAGCGCGATTCGGTAGAGTTGCCAGCGAATGGGACCGGACCACGCCGCATACTTCGAGGAAGTCGAGGCGCGCTTCGAGAGTGCGCTCGATTTCGACCTCGGCCTCGAGGAGGAGTTCCAGGTACTCGACCGGGAGACCCTCGCGCTCGTCCCCGGTTTCGAGCACCTGCGCGATGCCGCTCCCGAGCGGCTGAAGGGCCGCATCGCCGGTGAGCTGCTGCGCTCCGAGATCGAGGTCTCGACGCCGCGCACTCTGCACTTCGGCCAGGCGGCCAAGCAGTTGCTGCTCAACCGCGCCGAGCTGTTCGCCCTCGCGGACCGCGAGGGCGTCGCCCTCGGCGCCACCGGCACGCATCCGTTCGCCGACTGGCATGAGCAGCAGATCATCGACACGCCGCACTATCGCCTGGTCGAGGATCGGCTCAAGTACGTGGCCTGGCGCAACAACACCTGGGCCGCGCACGTGCACATCGGGGTGCGCGGCCTCGACCGCGCCGTCGCCGTGTGCGATGCCCTGCGGACCTACCTGCCGCACCTGCTCGCGCTCTCCGCGAACTCGCCGTTCATCGAGGACGTCTGGACGCAGCTCCACTCGGTGCGCACGCAGACGTTTGTGCGCATGTTCCCGCGCTGCGGTATCCCCGACGTCTTCGGCAGCTGGGCGGAACACCGGCGGTTCTTCGAGGAGCTCATCGACACCAACTGCATCCAGGAGTTCACACAGATCTGGTGGTCGGTGCGCCCGCATCATCGCTTCGGCACCGTGGAGGTCCGCATCTGTGACGCTCAGTCCGAGGCGTGGCAGAGTCTCGCGATCTCGGCCCTCACCGTGGGGCTGGTCGCGCACCTCGCGCGCGTCTACGACGAGGGCATGCCGCTGCCGATCCTCCCGACCCGGTACATCGAGGAGAACCTCTGGCGGGCGATCCGCTACGGCATGGACGGCAGACTCGTGGACTGGGCGATGGGCGAGGAGCTCACCGCGTCCGATGCGATCCGCCACCTCCTCGAGCTCACCGGACCCCAGGCCGACGCGCTCGGGCTCACCCCGCATCTCGAGGGCGTCGAGCGGATGCTCCGCGAGGGCAACGGCGCCCAGCAGCAGACGCGGGCGCACCAGGAGGGCGCGAGCCTGCGCGACGCCTTCGCCGATATGGTGGCCCGCGCCCGCGCCTCTTCTCTGGACCCGCAGACGACAACGCAGGAGGAGCCTGCATGAGCGAGGATCCCGGGCGCTCCGGCGCGCAGACCGACGAGCAGCGCGCCCGCGCCATCCGTGAACAGCTCAAGAGCATCCACGCCGTGGACATGCGCCTACGAGATGATGGTCAGTCTCGTCAGCTTCGGCTACCAGAAGATGGGCCTGACGGCCGAGACGGACGAGCTGCGCGACATGGGCGACGCGCGGTCGCCATCGAGTTGCTGCGAGCGACACTCGGCGTGATCGAGCGCGAGACCGGCGAGGCGCAGACTCGCGACCTGCGCTCGACGCTGGCGCAGATGCAGCTGAGCTTCGCCCAGGCCGTGCAGCTCGGCGCTGGGGCGGAGAGCCGGCCGGCGCAGAGACCTGCGGACACGCCGGCCCAGGAACCCGCCGGCGAGTCGGCGAAGCAGCCCGCGGGCGAGCCAGCGCAAGCTGCGTCGCCTCAGCCGGCGGAGGCGGCGCGCCAGGGGCCTGCCGTCGGGAAGCCGGAAGCGACGAAGGCCGCGACCAAGGACCCGCGGCCAAGAAGCCCGCCGGGAAGCCGGCGGCCAAGAAGGATGCGCCAAGAAGCCATCGGCCAAGAAGGATGCCGCCAAGACGCCTGCGGCCAGGAAGCCGGCTCAGAAGAAACGCGCCCCGCGCAAGCCGGGCGGAGAGTCGCCTCCGGCCTGACGGCGCCCGGCGCCTGACTCGCCCGGCGCCGGCGGTCAGCCGGCGGTCAGACCGCGCTCAGCGCCCAGAAGCGGGATTCTTCGAGCTCCTCGCCGGGCGCCACGATGAGGAACTCCTCGTCGTGCGGCCCGGTCATGAGCTTCTCGAGGTAGCGCAACGAGCCCGCGAGATACTCGATCGGCAGGTCGTAGAACGCG
Organism: uncultured Thermoleophilia bacterium; assembly: GCA_963829205.1. Classification (GTDB taxonomy): domain Bacteria; phylum Actinomycetota; class Thermoleophilia; order UBA2241; family UBA2241; genus CAIXSE01. Next base: position 97,147 of record CAWHHT010000012.1, on the reverse strand, counting down.
CTCACGGTCTCGAGATAGGCCTGCTTCTCGGCGAGGCCGCCGACCTCGGGCGTGTCGATGACGGCGAGGCGCGTGTAGTGCTCCATGATCAGCCGCGCGACGCGGGCCGCCTTCTCCTCGCCGTACTTGGGCACGATCTCGCGGTACTCGGTGTAGGGGTCGCGGATGAAGTCGATCCACCCGCGCGTGTAGTAGTAGGTGCCGGGCTGCGCGTCGTGCTCGTCGAGGTAGCGCTGACGCGAGCCGAGCAGCAGGGCGATGCAGTCGTCCACCGCAGGGAGGACGAGGCGGTGCGGGCCGGCGTGCAGCCCGACCGTGCCGTTGCTGCAGCGCCCGCAGCAGAGCAGGATCTCGCGCTCGCCGGGCGTCGCCTCGATGCGGTCCTGGATGGCGACGTGCATGCGGTCGGGGTAGTCGTGAAGGGCGCCCTCGAAGAAGTCGACCTCGTACCCGGGGTTCACGCGCTCGACCTCGTTGCGCAGGACCTCGCAGCTGATGATCTTGGGCTGAGATTCCATGGCGCCATGGTAACAGGACAAATGCGGTCTTGTCGTGCGCGCCGCTGCGGCCGCGGCCCGGTAGCCTTGGACCCGGCCACGCCCGCTGCGGTAGCATGGACAGCGCTTTCCGGAGCATCTATACGCGTCGCCGGCGGCCGTTCGCTGGCCGTCCGCGCGCTGACCTGAGGAGGATCCCGTGACTGTGGACAGACTGCTCGTGGCCGGAGCCGGCCAGATGGGCGCGGGCATCGTGCAGGTGTCGGCCGTGGCCGGCATCGACGTGGTGATGATCGACGTGGCCGACGAGTTCATCCAGCGCGGCATGGCCGGCATCGAGAAAGGCCTCGGGCGGATGGTCGAGAAGGGCAGGATGGAGGCCGCCGCCCGCGACGCCGCGCTGGCGCGCATCACGACGAGCACCGACATGGCCGCCGGCGCCGACGCCGATCTCTTCGTCGAGGCCGCGCCTGAAGCGATGGAGATCAAACAGGGCCTCTTCGAGAAGGCGGCGCTCGCTCCTGCGCCCCGATGCCATCATCGCCACCAATACGTCGAGCCTGTCGGTGAGCAAGCTGGCCGGTATCGTCTCTGGTCCGGAGCGTTTCGTCGGCATCCACTTCTTCAACCCGGTGCCCATGATGGCCCTGGTGGAGGTCGTGCGCGGCGCCGACGACCACCGACGCCACGATCGCCGCTGCCCGAGAGTTCGCGGAGAAGGTCGGCAAGACGCCGATCACCGTCAAGGACTCGCCCGGCTTTGTGGTCAACCGCATCCTGTTCCCGATGATCAACGAGGCGGCCAACGCCTTTGCCGAGGGCGTCGCGAGCGCCGAGGACATCGACACCGGCATGAAGCTCGGCGCCAACTGGCCCATGGGCCCTCTGGCGCTGGCCGATCTCGTCGGCCTCGACACGACCAAGGCGATCCTCGAGACGCTGGAGCGCGAGCTCGGCGACCCCAAGTACACGCCGAGCCCGGCGCTCGGCGAGCTCGTCTCCGCGGGCAAGCTCGGGCGGAAGAGCGGGGCCGGCTTCTACGACTACGCCAGGTGACGCGGCCGTGAGCCCGCTGAAGGAAGGCTTCGTCCAGGTCTACACGGGCGACGGCAAGGGCAAGACGACGGCGGCGCTGGGTCTTGTGCTGCGCGCTCTGGGGCAGGACCTGCGACCCGTCGTGCTGCAGTTCATGAAGGCGGACCCGTCGTGGGGCGAGATCGTGGCCCTGCGCAAGCTCGGCGTGCCGGTGCAGCAGTGCGGCCTCGACCACTGGGTGCTCAAGGGCGAGGCCTCGGAAGAGGACCTCGCCGCCGCGGCCGCCGGCTTCGACAAGGCCAGGGGCCTGGTCGAGAGCGGCGACTACGATCTCGTCGATCCTGGACGAGCTCGTCACCGCGGTCTTCTTCGAGCTCGTGCCCATCGACCGCGTCCTGGCGCTCATCACCGGCAAGCCGGCCGCCGTCGAGCTCGTGATCACCGGGCGCCGCGCGCCCGACGAGCTTATCGCGGCGGCCGACCTGGCGACCGAGATGCGGCCGCTCAAGCACTACTACGACGCCGGCGTCCAGGCGCGCTCGGGCATCGAGTTCTAGGTAGGATCACCGGCATGACGCACACGCTCATCTACCCGCACACGACCGTGCACAACGCCGCCGGGCATCTGGAGATCGGCGGCTGCGACGTCGTCGACCTGGCGCATGAGTTCGGCACGCCGCTGTTCATCTACGACGAGCAGACGCTGCGCGACCAGTGCCGCGCCTATCACACGGCCTTCGGCAAGCTCACCGACCTGTACGAGATCGTCTATGCCAGCAAGGCGTTCAGCTGCAGGGCGATGGCCGAGCTCGTGGCCCAGGAGGACCTCTCGCTCGACGTGGCCACCGGCGGCGAGCTGGCCGCCGCTCATGCCGCCGGCTTCCCGCCGCAGCGCATCTACTTCCATGGCAACAACAAATCGGTGGCCGAGATCGAGTTCGGGCTGGAGTGCGGTATCGGCCACTTCGTCGTCGACTCGTTCGAGGAGATCGAGCGTCTCGAGGACGCTGCCGCCGCGCGCGGCGTGCGCCAGGAAGTCCTCGTGCGCGTGACGCCCGGCGTGCGCCCGAACACGCACGATTTCGTCCAGACCGGCCAGCAGGACAGCAAGTTCGGCTTCGGGCTGTCAGACGGCCTCGCGGCCGAGGCGGTCGGCCGGCTGCGCGACGCCGCCCACCTCAGCCTCGTCGGCATCCACGCCCACATCGGCTCGCAGATCTTCGAGCTCGACTCGTACCGCCGCGAGGTGGAAGTGCTGTTCATCGCCCTCGACGACTGGCGTCGCGAGTTCGGCTTCGAGTGCTGCATCTTCAACATCGGCGGCGGGCTCGGCATCCGCTACACGGAGGCCGACATGCCGAGCTCCATCGCGGAGTTCGCACAGGTCGGTGTCACGGCCGTGCGCGAGGGCGCGGAGCGCCACGGCATGGTCATGCCCAAGCTGTTCGTCGAGCCGGGGCGCAGTATCGCCGGCAAGGCCGCCGTGACCGCCTACACCGTGGGCACGGTCAAGGTCATCCCCGGGGTACGCACCTACGTCGCGGTGGACGGCGGCATGAGCGACAACCTGCGGCCGATGCTCTACGACTCGCGCTACGAGGCGATGCTGGCCAACAAGGCCGAGGCGCCGGCGACGGATGTGGTCACCGTCGCCGGCAAGCACTGCGAATCCGGCGACGTGCTGGTGCGCGACGTGCACATCGCGCCGCCGCAGCCCGGCGACATCCTCGTGACGCCGGCGACCGGCGCCTATGGCTACGCCATGGCCAACAACTACAACGCGCAGCCCCGGCCGGCCGTGGTGATGGTGGCCGGCGGCCGGGCGCGCCCGATCATCGAACGAGAGACCTGGGACGACGTGCTGCGCCTGCAGCGCCCGCTGGCGTAGCGCCGCCCCCGACCGCGGAGGACCTCGCAGTGGACAAAGTAGGGATAGGGCTCCTCGGCTACGGCACCGTCGGCTCCGGCGTGGGCAAGCTGCTGGCGCGCAACGCCGACGACATCTCGCTCGCCACGGGCAAGCAGGTCTACCTGCGCCGCGTGCTCGAGCGCGACCCCGGGTTCAGCGCCCCCGGCCTCGACCCGGCGCTCGTGACCACGCGCTTCGAGGACATCCTCGAGGACCCCGAGATCGAGATCGTCGTGGAGCTCATCGGCGGGGTGGGCGCGGCGCGCGACTTCCAGCTCCGCGCCCTCAGGGCCGGCAAGAACGTCGTGACCGCCAACAAGCAGCTGCTGGCGCAGTACGGCGCCGAGCTGTTCGACGCGGCGGAGAGCACGGACGTGCACCTCCGCTTCGAGGCCAGCGCCGTCGGCGCCGTGCCCGGTCATCAAGGTCCTGCGCGAGTCGCTCGTCGCGGCCGAGGTCAAGACGGTCTTCGGCATCGTCAACGGCACGACCAACTACATGCTGAGCGCCATGGCCGAGACCGGCGCCGACTACGACGACGTGCTCGCCGAGGCGCAGCGCCTCGGGTACGCCGAGGCCGACCCGACCGAGGACGTGGGCGGCAAGGATGCCGCCGCCAAGATGGCGATCCTGAGCTCCATCGCCTTCCACAGCCGTACCGGCCTGGACGACGTGGAGTACGAGGGGATCACCAAAGTCACGGCGGCCGACATCGCCCAGGGCACGCGCCTTGGGCTCGTGGCCAAGCTGCTCGGCGTCGCCAAGCTCATCGACGGCCGCATGAACGTGCGCGTCTACCCGGCCTTCCTGCCGCGCACGCATCCGCTGGCCGGCGTGGCGGGCGCCTACAACGCCGTCTTCCTGGAGAGCGACGCCTTCGACCGGATCATGCTCTTCGGCCCGGGCGCGGGCAGCGTGCCGACGGCCTCCGCCGTGATCGGCGACATCATCTCGGTGGTCAACACCGTCAAGGGCAGCTTCGTGCGGAACTGCCTCTGCTACAAGGACGTGCCGTTCTTCCCCGACGCCGACATGGTGTCGAGTTTCTACCTCAGGTTGAGGGTGAAGAGATGAGCCTGGCGTGCTCGCCGGGATCGCCGCCCTCTTCGGTGAGCACGACGTGAGCATCGCCTCGCTCGTGCAGGAAGGCCGCGGGGACGCGGCCGAGCTGGTGCTGCTCCTGCACCCCGTGCGCGAGGCCCAGTTCTTCGCGGCCCTCGAACAGATCAAGGCGCTGCCCGCGGTCCAGGGCGACCCCGCCGTGATCCGCGTCGAGGGCGACGCCTGACCCACAAGGAGACGGTCATGACCAAAGGCACCAAGGGACGCATCGGCATCCTCACGGGCGGCGGCGACATCCCCGGCCTCAACCAGGCCATCCGCGGCGTCACCCTGCGCGCGCTCAGCGAGGGCTTCGAAGTCCTGGGCATCCGCCGCGGCTGGGCGGGACTCATCCAGCTCAAGCGCGACGGCGGAGCCGACAACAGTGAGTGGGTCATGCCGCTCGACAGGGGCACCGTCGAGCGCTACGCGTACTCCGGCGGCACGTTCCTGCACTCGTCGCGCACGCGGCCCGAGCACAGTACCGGCCAAGGACGTGCCGGCCCACCTCAAGGACAAGTACACGGACGAGAAGAACGACCTCACGGACGAGGTCATCGCCAACCTCGAGTTCCTCGGCATCGACTACCTGGTGCCGGCCGGCGGCGACGACACGCTCAGCTACGGCGTCGAGCTCGGCCGCCGCGGCTTCCCCGTGGTCGCCATCCCCAAGACGATGGACAACGACGTCCCCGGCACGGACTACTGCATGGGCTTCGGCACCTGCGTGAACCGCACCATCGAGATGGCCCGCCAGGTCACCAGCTCGGCCGCCTCGCACGAGCGCATCGTCGTGCTCGAGGTCTTCGGCCGCTACGCGGGCTTCACGGCCCTGCTGCCGACGTTCGCCGGCGCGGCCGACCGCTGCGTGATCCCCGAGGCCGAGTTCGACATGGAGAAGCTCACGGAGCTCCTCGTCGCCGACCGCAACGGCCGGCCGGAGGGCTACTCGGTCTGCATCGTCAGCGAGGGCGCCATGCCCTCCGGCGGCGAGATGGTGTTCATGGGCGGCGAGAAGGACATGTTCGGCCACGCCAAGCTCGGCGGCATCGGCCAGAACGTGAGCAACAAGATCAAGGAGCTCGCGCCCACGTACAACGGCGGCAAGAAGATCGACATGATCAGCATGAACCTCGGCTACCTCGTGCGCAGCGGCGCTCCGGACGCGATCGACTGCATAGTGCCGACCGCCTACGGCAACCTCGCCGTCGACCTGATCCTCAAGGGCGAGACCGGGCGCATGGTCGCGCTCGCCGGGGGCCGCTACGGGTCGGTGCCGATCGAGGAAGTCGTCTCGACCAAGAAGGTCGTGGACGTCGCGCGCTGCTACGACACGGAGCGGTACCGGCCCAAGTACGACGGGCTCGCCGGACTGCCGCTGATGGTGCTGGGCGGCTCAGCCGGGTGAGCGACGCCATGCCCAAGCGCGTGCTGCTCGTGCCCGACGGCATGGCCGACGAGCCTCAGGCGGCGCTCGGCGGCCGCACGCCGCTGGAGGCGGCGCGCACGCCGCACCTCGACGCCCTCGCGCGCGGCGGCGTCGTCGGCCTCGTGCGCACGATCCCGGCCGGGATGCCCCCGGGCAGTGATGTCGGCAATCTCTCCGTGCTCGGGTACGACCCGGCCGCGGTCTACAGCGGGCGTAGCCCGCTGGAGGCGGTCAACATCGTCGACCTCGCGCCGGACGACGTGTCGTACCGCTGCAACCTCGTCACCGTGGCCGGCGGCGTGCTGACCGACAACACCGCCGGCCATCTCTCCAACGACGAAGCGCACGCCTGTTTCGCGGCACTCAAGCAGGCGCTGGACGACGAGGAGTTCGCCTTCTATCCCGGGCGTGACGTACCGGGGCCTGCTCGTGTGGCACACTGGCGAGCTCGTGCCGTGCACGCCGCCGCACGACATCCTCGACCAGCCCGTCGCCGGCCACGCGCCGGGGGAGGCCGCCGGCGTCGGCGACAGCCCGGCGGCCGTCAAGCTGGCCGAGCTCCAGCGGCGCGCCGACGAAGTCCTCGCGCGCGTGCGCCCGGCCACCAACGCGTGGTTCTGGGGCGAGGGCCGCCGGCCCGCAGATGCCGCTCTTCCGCGATCTGTACGGGCTCTCGGGCGCCGTGGTGGGCGCGGTCGACCTGGTGCGCGGCATCGGGCGCCTCGCCGGGCTCGACGTCATCGACGTGCCCGGCGCGACCGGGGACCTGGACACGGACTACGCTGGGAAGGCGCGCGCCGCCATAGCGGCGCTCGCGGACCACGACCTCGTCTGGGTGCATGTCGAGGCGCCCGACGAGGCGGCCCACATGGGCGACGTCGGCGAGAAGATGCGCGCCATCGAACGCATCGACGCCGAGGTGCTGGCGCCGATCCTGGCCGTCTCACCCCGGCCGGCGGTGATGGTGCTGCCCGACCACCACACGCCGGTCGCGCTGCGTACGCACACCGGCGAGCCGGTGCCGTTCGTGATCAGCGAGGCGCTGCCGGGCTCGGGCGGCGGCGGCGCGATGTCGTTCGGGGAGGGCGAGGCCGCCGCGACCGGGCTCGTCGTGGGCGGCGGCCCGGACCTGATGCGCCTGTTCCTCGAAGCTACAGGGTAAGAACGCGGCGTCGGGCGCGGGCGGCCGCGCCGCCGGCCACAACGCAAGGAGCCAGGATCCTGCCGATGAAGCACACCGCCGCGCCATGACCCGTCCACCGGGACAGTCCGGGCGCCCCGAGCGCCCCGGCCGCATCGTCGTCGGCGAGGAGAAGTTCTCGGCGCTCGAAGAAGAGCGCGTCGTCACCACGAGCGCGGAACGCTACGTGATGGGCGGAGGCCGCGCCCCGCGCCTCGCGATCAAGGAAGGCGACCTCTTCCTCTACACCGACACGCTGGGGCAGATGCCCGGCCGTGAGGACTCCGTCCTCGGCCTCTACCATCAGGACACCCGGTACCTCAGCCGGTTGGAGCTCACGGTCGCCGGCCGCCAGCCCGTGCTGCTCTCGTCGACCGCCGAGCGCGGCTACACCTCCACGGTGGAGCTCACCAACCTCGAGGCGCGCATGCCGGACGGGCGCACGCTGCCGCAGGCGACCGTGCACGTGCGCCGCACCCGGTTCGTGGCCGACCGGCTCTACGAACTGCTGCGCGTGCGCAACTTCCACCAAGCCGAGGTCGAGCTGGTGATCGACCTCCACTTCGACGCCGACTTCGCCGACCTCTTCGAGGTCCGCGGCCTGCGGCGGCGCAAGCGCGGCACGCGCCTCGCCGCAAAAGCCGAGAAGGACTCGTTGTCGCTCGCCTACCTCGGGCTGGATGAGGTGCTGCGCAAGACCGTCATGACGTTCGCCGACCCGCCCGAGTCGGTCAAACAGGGCCGGGCGCGCTGGCGTCTGCGGCTCGCGCCCGGCGAGCACGTGACCATCCGCTACGACGTGCAGATCGTCTCGCCCGGCGCCCCGGAGCCGCGCGAGGGCGACTTCAGCGCGAAGCTTGCGTCGCTGCGCCACGAGCACGAGCGCTGGGACTCCGGCGCCACCGACATCTTCACCGACAACGAGCTGGTCAACCAGGTCGTACGGCGCGGCCAGGACGACCTGCGCATGCTGTCGTCTGAGATCGACGGGGAGCGCATCGCCATGTCGGGCGTGCCCTGGTTCGTGGCGCCGTTTGGGCGCGAGCTTACCTTCGTCGGCCTCGAGACCCTGCTCCTCGACCTGCGCTGGGCGCAGGCGGCGGCGAGGTTCCTGGAGCGCCGTCAAGGCAAGCACGACAGCGCCTTTCGCGAGGAGCAGCCGGGCAAGATCATGCACGAGCTGCGGCGGGGGGAGCTGGCGGGCATGCGCGCCAGATCCCGCACACGCCGTACTTCGGCTCTGTCGACGCCACGCCGCTCTGGCTGCTGCTCGTCGCCGAGCTCACGATGTGGACCGGCGACCTCGACGGCTTCGACTACCGCCGGGACGCGGTGGACGCGGCGCTCCGCTGGCTCGACGACTACGGCGACCTCGACGGCGACGGCTTCGTGGAATACCACCGCCGTTCGCGGGTGGGGCTGCGCAACCAGGGCTGGCGGGACGCGGGCGACGCCGTCCTGCACCGCGACGGCGGCGTCGCCATCGGGCCGATCGCCCTGGCCGAGACGCAGGGCTACGTGTACTACGCGAAACGACGCCTCGCCGCGATCTACGGCCAGCTCGGCGACGTCGAGCGCGCCGAGCGGCTCACGCACGAGGCCGGCGCGCTCAAGAAGCTCTTCAACGAGCGCTTCTGGATGGAAGACGAGGGCTACTTGGCGATGGCGCTCGACGGCCAGAAGCGGCAGGTGCAGACGGTGTGCTCGACCGCCGGTCACGCCCTGTGGTCGCGCATCGTCGCCGACGAATACGTGCCCGGCGGTGGTCAAGCGCCTCATGGCGCCGGACATGTTCACCGGCTGGGGGATCCGCACCGATGAGCAAGGAGATGCGCGCCTACAACCCGGTGAGCTTCTACAACGGTAGCGTGTGGCCGGCCGACACGGCGCTCATCGCCAACGGCATGAAGAAGCATGGCTTCGTGCAGGAGTCCAACCGCCTCGCCTGGGGGCTCGTGGAGGCGGCGCTCGCGCACGTCGACGTGCGTCTTCCCGAGCTCTTCTGCGGCTTCACGCGGCAGTCGATCAACCGGCCCGTCTCGTTCCCGATGGCGTGCGCGCCGGAGGCTTGCTCGGCCGGCGCCTTCTACCTGGTCCTGCAGTCGATGCTCGGGATCTACGCGCAGGCGGAGGAGAACGTGGTGTACGTGCACAACCCGGGGCTCCCCAAGTGGCTCGGCGAAGTGACCCTGGCCAACCTCACCGTGGGGCGCACGACCATGCGGCTGCGCTTCCGCCGGGAGGGCAGTCAGACGACGTTCTCCGTCCTCGACAAGCAGGGCCCGGGGCGTATCGTAGTGGTGGAGTGACGACCATGATCGGAGGACCATGGCACGGCTGACGATCGCCCACATCTCGGACCTCCACGCCGGCTCGCCGTACTTCGTGCCGAGCCTGATGGACCGCGTCGTGATCGAGCTCAACGAGCTCGAGCCCGACCTCGTGCTCTGCACCGGCGACCTCACCGAGATGGGCTTTCGCCAGGACTACCTCGTCGCCAAGGAGTATCTCGAGCGCATCGAGTGCCCGCAGCTCGTCGTCATCCCCGGCAACCACGACGCGCGCAACGTTGGCTACGTGCACTTCGAGGAGCTGGTCGGCCCGCGCTGGCAGACGCTGCAGGCCGGCGACGTGACCATCGTCGCCGTCGACTCCACCGAGCCCGACCTCGACCACGGCCAGATCGGGCGCGCCCGCTACGACTGGCTCAAGGAGAAGTTCTCGGCGCCGGCCAGCTTCCGCATCTTCATGCTGCACCATCACCTCCTGCCGGTGCCGGGGACCGGCCGCGAGCGCAACATCGTCTACGACGCCGGCGACCTCCTCGAGGTGCTGCAGGAATGCGGCGTCAACCTGGTCCTCGGCGGCCACAAGCACGTGCCGTATGCCTGGCGTCTGGAGCGCCTCTTCGTGATCAACGCCGGCACCTGCAGCTCGCAGCGCCTGCGCGGCAACACCAAGGCCTGCTACAACATCGTGCGCATCGACGGCGACCAGGTGAGCGTGGTGCGCAAGTACCCGTTCCACGGCTCGGAGACGCTGATCGACTTCGTGCCTTCCACGGCGTCGTTCGAGAAGTACATCTGTCCCGTCCCGGGGGAGGAACGGCGATAGCTCCGACGCTTCCGCGCGCCGTCGTGGTGATCGACGGCGAGCACTATCCGCCCGTGGTCGCCGCCGCGCTCGCAGGGCTGCGGCGGCGCTTCGACGTCGTCGGCGGGCTGTTCGCCGGCGGCCGCGAGAAGCTGCGTGGCGGCGAAGCCGCCGCGCCTCAGCTCGCGGCCGAGCTCGCCCTGCCGCGCCTCGACGCGGTCGATCCGGGCGGCGCTGCGGTCGCGCTCGTCCTCGACGCCGTCAGAGCCGCCATCGCCGACCTCCGAGGCCGACGCGCTCGTCGACCTCTCGGACGAGCCGGTGATCGGCTACCGCGAGCGCTTCCTCCTGATGAGCGCGGCGCTCGCCGAAGGCGCGCGGTACGTGGCCGCCGACACCGAGGTGTGGCCGCAGGTGTTCGCGCGCGTCGCCGCGATGCCGGCGCTCGGCGTCATCGGCACCGGCAAGCGCGTGGGGAAGACGGCGGTGAGCGGCTGGCTTGCCCGCCGCCTCGACGCGCGCTTGCGCGCGGACGGCGGCGTGCTCGTCGTCGCCATGGGACGCGGCGGGCCGCCGGAGCCCGAGCTGATCGCCGGCGGCGACGGGCTCGGCCCCGCCGAGCTGCTCGCCGCCTCGCGCGCCGGCCGTCACGCCGCCAGCGACTGCTACGAGGACGCCGTGCTCGCCGGCGTGCGCGCCGTGGGCTGCCGCCGCTGCGGCGGCGGCCTGGCAGGCGCGCCCTTCGACGACAACGTGCGCGCCGCGCTCCCCCTCGTGGAGACGAGCGGCGCGGCGCTGGCCGTGTTCGAGGGCAGCGGCTCCGTCATCCCCCCTGTCGCCTGCGACGCGGCGCTGTGCGTCGCCGGCGCCTCGCAGCCGCCGGAGTACGTCACCGGCTATCTTGGCACGTACCGCCTCCTGCTCAGCGACGCTCCTCGTCCTGACGCAATGCGAGCCTCCCTTCGCCGACGCCTCCGGAGTGCGCGCTCTCGCGACGGCGGCGCGCGCCGTGGCGCCCGGCATCGAGGTCGTGCCGACGGTGTTCCGGCCGCGGCCGGCGCAGCCGGTCCGCGGCCGCAGGGTGGCGCTGTTCACCACCGCGCCGGAGGGCGCCGTCCAGCGGCTCACGCAGGCGCTCGCCGAGGAACACGGCGCCGACGTGGTGCTCGTCAGCACCGACCTCGCCGACCGGGCGCGGCTGGTGCCGGCGGTGGCGCGTGCCGCGCGCGAGGCCGACGTGTTCCTCACGGAGATCAAGGCCGCGGCCGTGGACGTCGTCGCCGAGGGCGCGGCCGCGGCGGGCCGCGAGCTCGTGTTCTGCGACAACGAGCCCGTCGCGCTTGAGGGCGACCTCGGCGCAGCAGTGGATCGGGTGGCCGCGCTCGCGGCTGGGCGCTTCGCGTCGCGCGGGGCGGCGGATGCGAGGAGTGCGGGCGATGTCCGCCTGGCGGGAGTGGAAGCCGCGGACCGCGGTCCGGCGCCGCGACGCTGGGGGGTGATCGAGCATGGACGATGAACGCGACGTGCCGATCGTCGACGAGGACGACGAGGCGCCGTTCAGCAAGGGCCTGATGGCGCAGACGCTGATGGCCACCGGCATCGCGCCGGAGCAGGCCTACGGCGTGGCGGCCGCCGTGGAGCGGCGCCTGCGCCGCCGCCGCCCGGCGGCCGTCTCGCTCGCCGACCTGCGCGAGATCGCCCACGAGCAGCTCGGCGAGCTCGCCGGCGACATCCTCATCCAGCGCTTTCGCCAATGGCAGAAGCTGCGCCGCCTCGAGACGCCGCTCATCTTGCTGATCGGCGGAGCCACCGGCGTCGGCAAGAGCACGCTGGCGACGGAGCTCGCCCACCGCCTCGGCATCACGCGCGTGATCGGTACCGACCAGGTGCGCGAGACGATGCGCGCCTTCTTCGCCGCGCGAGCTCATGCCCGCGATCCACACGTCGTCGTTCGACGCGGCGTCGGCGGTGCGCCTGCCGGTGCCGCGCGAGACCGACCTCAGCAAGGTCGGCTTCATCGAACAGACCAAGGCCGTGGCCGTCGGCGTCGAGGCGCTGATCGCGCGCGGCATCGACGAGGCGCAGCGCATGGTGGTCGAGGGCGTGCACATCGTGCCCGGCTTCCTCGACAGCTCGCGCTGGCGCGAGGCGCTCGTGCTCGAGTTCGTGCTCGCGGTCTCGGACAAGGACCGCCACCGCGCCAACTTCACCGTGCGCGAGTGGGAGAGCGGCGGCATCCGGCCGCTGCGCCGCTACCTCGAGCACTTCGCACAGATCCGCCGCATCCAGAAGTACATCGTCGCGCGGGCCAACGAGAAGGGCGTGCCGGTCGTGGAGAACGCGGGGCTGGACGAGTGCCTCAGCGAGGTGCTGGGCACGATCCTGCATCGCGTCGAGGAATACGGCTCCGCCAGAGCTGAGACCGGAGGCCCTGGAGCACGGGCCTACAGACTTCGCGCGCGCCCGCCGATACAGGAAGCATCCCCGCGCCGGACGACTCCAGCCCGCAGAACAGGTTACTAGGAATCTCTTGCGCGGTATGACATACTCTACAGCGGAGTCCGGACGGGCTCCGTCTTCCATCGCACGATCCACCCTTACTCGTCGGACATCTCCCATACCAGCGCGCCACGCGCGACCGGGGGGCGATGCCAGAGGTCCCGGGAGCCAATGAGCACTGAAGAACACACAGACCAGATGACCGTAGTCAACGAGGCGCCGGCGGCCGCGCCGCCCCGGCGCCCCCCGCCCCAGAGGCGGCCGCTCCGGAGCCGCCGGCCGAGAAGGCCCCCGCCGCCGAGAAGGCGCCAAGGGCCGAGAAGGCGGCAAGGGCCGACAAGGCCGCTCCCGCCGCGGACGGCGCGGGCGCGCCGGGCGAGGCGCAGATTGGCCCGCCGGCCGAGGCTCAGGCCGGCCCGGCGGCGGATGGCGCCGACGCGCCGGCGACCGGCTCGAGCGCGCCCGCGGATGTGCCGTCCGAGGACAACGCGCCCGCGGGCCCACCCAGCAGCGACGGCGACGGCGACCGCCAGCCGCGCCAGCAGCAGGGCGGCGGCCAGCAGCAGGGCGGCGGCCAGCAGCAGGGTGGCGGCCAGCAGCGCCAGCAGGGCAAAGGCAAGAACCGCCGCGGCCGCGATCGCGACCGCGACAAGCAGCGGCAGGAGCCGCGCGACGACCGCCCCTCGATCCCCTGCACCGGCATCCTCGACGTGCTCCCCGACGGCTTCGGCTTCCTGCGCACCAACGGCTTCACGCAGGGCGACCGCGACGTCTACGTGTCGCTCAGCCAGATCCGCCGCTTCGGCCTGCGCCGCGGCGACGAGATCCAGGGCCAGGTGCGCGAGCCCAAGGACAACGAGAAGTACAACGCGCTGCTCAAGATCGACGGCGTCAACGGCGTCGAGCCCGATGTCGCCCGTCAGCGCCCGGTGTTCGAGAAGCTCACGCCGCTCTACCCGGAGGAGCGCCTGCGCCTGGAGACCGAGGAGCACGACACCGCGGCGCGCATCATGGATCTGCTGTGTCCCGTCGGCAAGGGCCAGCGCGGGCTCATCGTCTCGCCGCCCAAGGCCGGCAAGACCACCATCCTCAAGAAGCTCGCCAACTCCATCGCCGTCAACAACCCCGAGGTCGACCTCTTCGTCCTGCTCGTCGACGAGCGCCCCGAGGAAGTCACGGACATGGAGCGTTCTGTGGTCGGGACGGTCGTGTCCAGCACGTTCGACCAGCCCAGCGAGAACCACGTCCAGGTGACCGAGCTGGTCCTCGACCGCGTCAAGCGCCTCGTCGAGATGGGCCGCGACGTCGTGGTGCTGCTCGACTCCATCACGCGCATGGCGCGCGCCTTCAACCTCAACACCCCGGCCAGCGGCCGCATCCTCTCCGGAGGCGTGGACAGCACGGCGCTGTACCCGCCCAAGAAGTTCTTCGGCGCCGCGCGCAACATCGAGGAGGGCGGCTCGCTCACCATCCTGGCGACGGCGCTCGTCGACACCGGCTCGCGCATGGACGAGGTCATCTTCGAGGAGTTCAAGGGCACCGGCAACCTGGAGATCCGCCTCGACCGGCGCCTCGCCGACAAGCGCATCTTCCCGGCCATCGACATCGAGGCCACGGGCACGCGCAAGGAAGAGCTCCTCATGGAGCCCGCCGAGGCGGCCGCCGTCTGGAAGCTCCGCGGCGTGCTGCACAGCCTCGATCCCGCGGCCGCGATCGAGCTGCTCATCAAGAAGACACGCGAGACCAAGAGCAACGCCGAGTTCCTCAGCGCGCTGCAGAAGAACTCGCGCTAGCGGCCGCGCGCTGCGCCCGGTCGCCCCGCCGCGGTGACGTGTTTGGCGGCGGGAACGATTTCGGGAGGCGCGCCGGTTCGTGCTATCATGCCGGTTCGGCCCCTCGCGGGCCGTCTGTGCACAGGTATCGGGTTTGCTCCCAGAAGGGATCCGTCGAGATGAAGAAAGACATCCACCCCAAGTACGAAGAAGCCACGGTCCACTGCTCGTGCGGCAACACGTTCACCACGCGCAGCACCAAGCCGGACCTGCACGTCGAGCTCTGCTCGCAGTGCCATCCGTTCTACACCGGCAAGCAGAAGCTCGTGGACTCCGGCGGCCGCGTGGAGCGCTTCAAGAAGCGCTACGACAAGAAGGCCGAGCCCGCGAAGCAGCCGCCAAGGCCCCGTCAAGGCTGAAGCCACCAAGGCCTGACGGAGACGCTGCGGTGAGCGCCGAGCTCCGCGTCACGCTGCTCCAGCACACGCCCGACCCGGATCGCGCCGTCGCGATCGCGGGTCGGCTCTGCTATGCGCCCGTGTCGGCTGCCGACCTCAAGCAGGACATGAGCGACGAGGACGTCGCCAAGCTGGTGCGCATCCTCGTGCGCTCGGGCCATCACTCCGCTCTCGAGCACGCCTCGTTCAGCTTCGCCGTCGACGGCGTGAGCCGCGCCTGCACGCACCAGCTGGTGCGTCACCGCGTGGCCAGCTACAACCAGCAGTCGCAGCGGTACGTCAACTTCGGGGCGGGCGACAGTTTCGTGGTCCCGCCCTCCGTGGCCGCCAACGCAGAGGCGCAGGCCGTGTTCCTCGAGGCGATGGAGCAGGCGCGCGTCGCCTACGACAAGCTCGTCGAGCTTGGCCTCGCCGAGGGCCGCAAGCGCGAGAGCGTGCAGGAGGACGCGCGCTTCGTCCTCCCCAACGCCGCCGAGACCAAGATCGTCGTGACCATGAACGCGCGCGAGGTGCGCCACTTCTTCCAGGTGCGCTGCTGCAACCGCGCCCAGTGGGAGATCCGCGACCTCGCCTGGAAGATGCGCGGCATGGTCAAGGAGCTGGCGCCCAACCTCTTCGAGGGCAGCGGCCCCGGCTGCCTGTACGGCACCTGCCCGGAGGGCAAGATGACGTGCGGCAAGCCCTACAAGCCCGAAGACGTCGACGGGCCGGCCGCGGCGCGCGGCTGAGCGCGGGCCGCGCCGCGGCCGCCGCCACGCCGAATGACGTCCCTCCTCCGCATCGCGCTCGCCCTCCCGGGCATGGCCGCCCTGTGGGCGCGCCGCGCCCAGGTCGGCGGCCAGGCGGTGATCGAGGGCGTCATGATGCGCGGCGTCGACCACTGGTCGCTCGCCGTGCGCCGCCCGGACAAGACCATCGGCGTGCACGACTTCCCGCTCGTGAGCTGGATGCAGCGCCACCCGGTCCTCAGGATCCCCGTCGTGCGCGGCGTCGTGGCGCTCGTGGAGTCGCTCGTGATCGGCGTGCGCGCCCTCACGATGTCGGCCAACGAGAGCATGGGCGAGGAGGACGAGCCGCTCGGCCGCAAGGAGATCGGCGGCACCCTGCTCGTCGCCTTCGCCTTCGCCGTCGGCCTCTTCTTCCTGGCGCCGCTGTTCGTGACCGGTCTGTTCAAGCACTGGCTCGGCGGCGGCTACCTCTTCTGGGCGGTCGAGGGCTGCATCCGCGTGCTCATCTTCCTCGCCTACCTCGCGATCATCACGCAGATCAAGGACCTGCGCCGCGTCTTCGAGTATCACGGCGCCGAGCACATGAGCATCCACGCGCTCGAGCACGGGCAGGAGCTCACAGTGGACAACGTCGAGACCTTCGGCACCCTGCACCTGCGCTGCGGGACCTCGTTCCTGCTCGTGGTGCTGGTCGTCGCCGTCTTCGTCTTCGCCTTCGTGGGCCGGCCGGCGTGGTACCTGCTGCTCCTCAGCCGCGTGATCCTCATCCCGATCATCGCCGGCATCAGCTACGAGATCATCAAGTTCGCCGGCCGGCACGAGAACAACTTCCTGGTGCGCGCCATCATGGCGCCCGGGCTGGCGCTGCAGTGGATGACGACCAAGAAGCCCGACCGCGCCCAGATCGAGGTCGCCATCGCGGCGCTCGACAAGATCATCGAGCTCGAGCCGCAGGACCGCCCGCCGGTCAAGGGCGTGGAGGTCATGGCGTAAGCTTGCGCTATGGCCGCCATCGAAGACCTCATCTCCGAGATCGAACGCTCCTACGAGGAGCTCAACGCGCAGCTCGCGGACCCGGACGTGCTCGGCGATCGCACTCGCTACGCCGATACGGCGCGCAAGCACGCCGAGCTGCAGCAGGTCTACGCGCTCGCGCAGCACTACCGCGAGGCGGAGCAGACGGTCGCCGACGCCGAAGGCCTCCTCGGCGACGACACGAGCGACGCCGAGATGCGCGACTTCGCGCAGGACGAGCTGCAAGATGGGCGCCGCCGCCTCGACGAGCTCGCCGAGGAGATCCGCGTGCGCATGCTCACGCGCGACCCCAACGACGGCAAGGACGTGATCATCGAGATCCGCGCCGGCACCGGCGGCAACGAGGCCTGCATCTTCGCCGGCGAGCTGGCGCGCATGTACACGCGCTACGCGGAGGCCAAGGGACTTCGAGGTCGAGGTGCTCAACGCCAACGAGAACGACGACGGCGGCTACAAGGAGATCACGCTCGAGGTCAAAGGCCAGGGCGCGTACTCGTCGCTCAAGTACGAGGGCGGCGTGCACCGCGTGCAGCGCGTGCCCGTCACCGAGGCCGCGGGCCGCATCCACACCTCCACCGCCACCGTCGCGGTGCTCCCGGAGGCCGAGGACATCGAGGTGGACATCCACCCCAACGACCTGCGCATCGACATCTTTCGCGCCCGCGGCCCGGGCGGGCAGAGCGTCAACACCACCGACTCCGCGGTTCGCATGACCCACGTGCCCACCGGGATCAGCGTGAGCTGCCAGGACGAGAAGAGCCAGCTGCAGAACAAGGAGCGCGCCCTGCGCATCCTGCGGGCGCGCCTGTTCGAGGCCAAGCAGGCGGCGCAGGACGAGGAGCGCGGGGAGGCGCGACGCAGCATGGTGGGCAGCGGCGACCGCTCGCAGAAGATCCGCACCTACAACTTCCAGCAGAACCGCGTGAGCGACCACCGCATCGGGCTCACCAGCCATCGCCTCACCGAGGTGATGGAGGGCGAGCTCGACGAGTTCACCGAGGCCCTCGCCGCCGAGGACCGGCGCAAGCAGCTGGCGGCGGCCGGCGGAGGGTGACGGTGGCCGCGGCGGCGAGCGTGAGCGAGGCGCTCCGCGCGGCCGCGCAGCGACTGCGCGCGAGCGGGTCACGCTCGCCGCGGCTCGACGCCGAGCTGCTGCTGGCCGCGGCGCTCGGGACGGACCGCGCCGAGCTCTTCCGGGCCCCCGAACGGGAGCTCTCACAGGACGAGGCGGCGCGCTTCGACGGCTACCTGCGCCGGCGCGAGGCGCTCGAGCCCGTGGCGTACATCCGCGGCCGGCGCGCCTTCCGCACGCTCGAGCTGGAAGTGACGCCCGACGTGCTCATCCCACGCCCGGAGACCGAGACGCTTGGTCGATGTCGCGCTGGAGGTGCTCGCCGGCGTCGTGGCCGAGGGCGGGGAGCCGCTCGCCCTCGACGTCGGCACCGGCTCAGGCTGCATCGCCCTGGCCCTGGCGGCGGAGGACCCGTTCGTCGCTCTGACGGCGGTGGACATCTCGGGGGCCGCCGTGGAACTGGCGCGCCGCAACGCGGCGCGCCTCGGCCTTGGCGGCCGCGTGCGCATCCTGCGGAGCGACCTCTTTGCGGCCCTTCCGCCGGAGGAGCGCTACGACGTCATCGTGAGCAACCCGCCCTACATCCCGGCGGCCGAGTACGACGAGCTCGAGCCCAACGTGCGCGACCACGAGCCGCGCCTCGCGCTCCACGGCGGCGAGGACGGCCTCGACGTCTATCGCAGGCTCATCCCCGAGGCGCTCGCGCGCCTGCGCTCCGGCGGAACGCTGGCGCTGGAGGTCGGCGCGGGGGAGGCCGCCGCCGTGCGGGCATTGTTCGCGGCGGACGGCGGCTACGGCGCGCCGCTCGAGCGCGTCGACCTTGCCGGCATCCCGCGCGTCGTCTGGGCCGCGAAGGCGGCCTGACGATGCGCAGCGAGAAGGTCCGCGCCGTCGTGCTCAGCTCCTTCCCGCTCGGCGAGGCCGACCGCATCCTGCGTCTCTTCACGCGCGAGCTCGGGCGCGTCGACGCCGTCGCCAAGGGCGTGCGCAAGACGACCTCCAGGTGGGGCGGTCGCCTGGAGCCGTTCAATGTCTGCGACCTGGTCCTGTACCCGGGCCGCTCGCTCTACACGGTCACGCAGGCGCAGCTCGTGGACGTCTTCCTGAGGCTCCGCGAGGACCGCGAAGCGCTGACCGCGGCGGCGGTGATCTGCGAGGCCGCCGCCGGCCTCGCTCCCGAACACGCGCCCGAGGAGCGCGTGTTCGCGCTCCTGCGCAACGCGCTCAAGGAGCTGGACGCCGGCCTGCGAGGCCCCGCCGTCCAGGCGCCTCTTGTCCTCGGGGCGCTGCTCAAGCTGCTCTACGAAGCCGGGTACATGCCGGTGCTGGACCACTGCGTCGGCTGCGGCGAGGGCGCGCGCGCGATCGGGTTCTCCGCCGAGCGCGGTGGTCTCGTCTGCGCCGGCTGCCTGCAGGACGACATGCCGGTCACGCCCGAGGCGGTGGAGGCCATGCGCGACGCGCTGGCGCGGCCGCTGGCCGAGCTCCGCGCCGAGGAGCCCTCGGCGGCCGCGGAGGAAGCGCTGCGCGACGTTCACAACCTCTACGGCTACCACACCGGCGCGCGCTTGCGCTCACTACGCTTCGCGCGCGCCGCCGGCTGACGGCGCCGGGGGCCGGCGGGCCGGCGTGCAAACGCGCCGGCCGTGGTTGAGCGGCTCGCGACCGGCGCGCCTGTACGCAGGACGGCGCTCGCGTCGCTGTCGCGCGGTGAGGCGCTCGCGTCGCCGTCACGCTCGCCCTGCTGAGCGGCCGCCGCTTCCGTAACGGCCGCACAAGGGGTTTGTACCCCTTTCTGGCAACGGCGCCCATGGGACGTTTGTCGTCCTCCCGGCAGCCGCCGCCCGGGCTTGGCCGCCGCGCTGTCACTGGAGCGGCGCGGCTGCTACAATCGCGGCCCGAGTGAGTGGAATCGCGAGCAGACACTGGAGCGGCGTGAGCGCCCAGAAGACCCTCCCCACATTTCAGCAGATCATCGCCCGGCTGCAGGCCTACTGGGAGCAGCAGGGATGTGTCATCGTCCAGCCGTACCACACCGAGGTCGGCGCCGGCACGTTCAACCCTTCCACCTTCCTGCGCTGCCTCGACGCACGCCCGTGGAGGGCCGCCTACGTGGAACCCTCGATGCGACCCACGGACGGGCGCTACGGCGAGAACCCGTATCGTGCCGGCCACTACTACCAGTACCAGGTCGTCATCAAGCCGTCGCCGCCGGACATCCAGGACGTCTACCTGCAGTCGCTGGTGGCCCTCGGCATCGACCTGCGCGAGCACGACGTGCGCTTCGTCGAGGACAACTGGGAGGGCCCTACGCTCGGCGCGTGGGGCCAGGGCTGGGAGGTCTGGGTCGACGGCATGGAGGCCACGCAGTTCACGTACTTCCAGCAGCTCGGCGGCATCGACCTCGACCCCATCACCGTGGAGCTCACCTACGGTCTCGAGCGCCTCGCCATGTACCTGCAGGGCGTCGACAGCGTGTACGACCTCGTCTGGTCGCGCTGGGACGAGGGCGGGCGCACCGTGACCGTCACCTACGGCGACGTGTACCGCGAGAACGAGCGCGAGTTCAGCCGCTACAACTTCGAGGTGGCCGACACGGAGATGCTCTACCGGCACTTCCGCGAGCACGAGGCGGAGGCCGGCCGCTGCCTCGAGGCCGGCCTGCCGATCCCGGCCTACGACCACGTGCTCAAGTGCAGCCACGCCTTCAACATGCTGGACGCTCGCGGCGTGATCAGCGTGACCGACCGCACCATGCACATCGGCCGCGTGCGCGACCTCGCGCGCAGGGTCGCCGCTCCTCTATCTCGAGGTCGCCGGCGACGGGCGCGAGGCACGAGCCGTGAGCACCCTCCTCGTCGAGGTCGGCTGCGAGGAGCTGCCGTACAAGGTCTGCGAGTCGCTCCTGCGCCAGCTCGAGGGCACCGGCGAGGCGGCGGGCCTCGCCGGCAAGCTCCTGGCCGAGGCCCGCCTGCTCGGCGAGGCGACGCCGCCGGCCCGCGTGCTCGTCTCGCCGCGGCGCATCGCCGTGCTCGTCGAGCGACGTGCCCGCGCGGCAGACGGCGAAGGTCGACGACTTCCGCGGGCCCAAGGCCGAGATCGCCTTCGACGCCGAGGGCCGGCTCACCAAGGCCGGCGAGGGCTTCGCGCGTTCGCGCGGCGCCAAGGCCGCGGACGTGCGCCGCGAGATCGTCGACGGCACCGAGTTCGCGGTCGTGCGCGTCGAGGCCGAGCGCGCCGACGCCGTCACGGTGCTGCCCGGCGTCGTCGCCGGGCTCATCGGCGGCCTGCAGATCCCGCGCGGCATGCGCTGGGGCGCGCGGCCGGCCGGCGAAGACGACTACCTGCGCTTCTCGCGCCCCATCCGCTGGATCGTCTGCAAGCTCGGCGCCGCGACGGTCGCAGGGCAGCTTCTACGGACTCACCTTCGGCGACGTGACGCAGGGTCACCGCGTCCTCGGTGCGCCGCTCGTGCTCGACAAGGCCGAGCACTACGAGCTGCACCTCAAGGAGCAGAAGGTCGTCGTCTCGCAGCACGAGCGCCGGCGCGACGATCGTGCGAGGGTCTCGACGCGCGCGCCGCCGAGGCCGGCGGCTCCTGGTCGGACCCGGGCGACGTGCTCGCCGAGGCCGTGTACCTGGCGGAGTGGCCGAGCGTCGCTCGCGGGGCCGATCTCCGGCTCGCACCTGCGCCTGCCGGACCCTGTGCTCGTGACCGCCATGCAGAGCCACCAGCGGTACTTCCCGGTGCGCGACGGCGAGGGCCGCCTGCTGCCGGCGTTCCTCTACGTCTCCAACGCCGACCCCGATGCGGCCGGCGTGATCACGCGCGGCAACGAGCGCGTCCTCGACGGCCGGCTCGACGACGCCGAGTTCGCCTACGACCGCGACGTCGCCGAGGGTCTCGACACGATGGCCGATCGCCTGCGCGACGTGGTGTTCCACGAGAAGCTCGGCTCGCTCGCCGACAAGGCGGTGCGGCTGCAGGGCCTCGTCGCCGGGCTCGGCGCCGGGACGTCCGCGGACGGCGCCGCCCCCGGCGGCAACGGCTCCGGGATGCCGCGCGAAGAGGTCCTGCGCACCGCCGCGCGCCTCGCCAAGGCCGACCTCGTGAGCCAGGTCGTCATCGAGTTCCCCGTGCTCCAGGGCGTGATGGGCGGCCTGTACGCCGTCTCCGGCGGCGCCGGCGAGGCGGTCGCCAAGGCCGTCGGCGAGCACTACTGGCCGCTCTCGGCGACGGCGCCGCTGCCCAGCACGCTGCCCGGCGCCCTTCTCGCCGTGGCCGACAAGGTCGACAACATCGTCGGCGCGTGGGTCGCCGGGCAGAAGCCCTCCGGCTCGCGCGACCCCTACGGGCTGCGTCGCGCCGCCATGGGCATCGTGCGCATCGCGCTCGAGTACGCCCTGCGCTTCCCGCTCGCCGGCCTGCTCGCCTCCGCGCTCGACCAGTTCGAGGTGCAGGGCATCGAGGGCCTCGACGACGAGCGCCGCGGCGTCATCGTCGCCGAGACCTCGGCCTTCGTGCGCGAGCGCCTGCAGGCGCTGCTGCTCGAGGAGGGCCTGCCGTTCGCGAGCGTCGAGGCGGCGCTTGCGGCGCCGGCCGCCGACCTGCCGGCCCTGGCCGCGAGGGCGCGCGCCTTCACGGCGCTCGCCGGCCGCGACTTCTTCGAGGACGCCGTGACCGCGTACAACCGCTGCGCGGCGCTCGCCGCCAAGGACGAGGGCGCCGCGGCGCGGGCCGTCGACGCCGCGCTGTTCGCGGAGGCCGCCGAGCGCGAGCTGGCGGCGGCCTGCGACGCCGCGCGCGGCCCGCTGCTCGAGGCGCTCGCGCACCTCGAGCTCGAGAGCGCGATCAAAGAAGCGGCCGGCCTGCGGCCGGCCGTCGACAAGTACTTCGACGAAGTGCTCGTCATGGACGAGGACCCCGCCGTGCGCGGCAACCGGCTGGCGCAGCTGGCCGCGGTCACGTCCCTGATCGGGCGCATCGGTGAGTTCAGCCGCCTTCCGGCGACGCAAACCTAGCCGCAAGATCTTCCCAGGAGGCCATTGATGGCGAGCAAGTGGGTCTATCGCTTCAGCGAGGGCAACAAGGACATGAAGGAGCTGCTCGGCGGCAAGGGCGCCAACCTCGCCGAGATGACGACCATCGGCCTCCCGGTGCCCCCGGGCTTCACGATCACGACCGAGGTCTGCAACTACTACTCGGCCAACGGCGGCTACCCCGAGGGCGTCGACGCCCAGCTCGAGGCCGCCCTGGCCTCGCTCGAGGCCGACACCGGCAAGATCGTTCGGCGACGCCGCCGACCCGCTGCTGCTCAGCGTGCGCTCCGGCGCCCGCGCCAGCATGCCGGGCATGATGGACACGATCCTCAACCTCGGCCTCAACGACGTCACGGTCCAGGGCGTCGTCGCGAGCACCGGCAACCCGCGCTTCGCCTACGACTGCTACCGCCGCTTCGTGAGCATGTACGGCGACGTCGTGCTCGGCTGCAAGCCGGAGGACGAGGACGAGCGAGGATCCCTTCGAGGAGCTGCCTCGAAGCGATGAAGAAGGCCAAGGGCGCCGAAGTTCGACACCGACCTCACCGCCGACGACCTCAAGGAGCTGGTCGGCCGAGTTCAAGGCGGCCGTCAAGGAGCGCACCGGCAACGACTTCCCCGACGACCCGCGCCAGCAGCTCTGGGGCGCCATCTCGGCCGTGTTCGGCAGCTGGGACAACGACCGCGCCGTCGCCTACCGGCGGCATGTACGGCATCCCCGACGACTGGGGCACCGCCGTCAACGTGCAGACGATGGTCTACGGCAACACCGGCGACGAGAGCGGCACCGGCGTCGCCTTCACGCGCAACCCGGCGAGCGGCGAGAACGTGTTCTACGGCGAGTTCCTCGTCAACGCGCAGGGCGAAGACGTGGTCGCCGGCGTGCGCACGCCGCGCCAGGCGATCGAGCTCGAGAGACGTCTGGCCGGATGTCTACGACGCAGCTCATGGACGTCCGCCAGACGCTCGAGTCACGAGCTGCGCGACATGCAGGACTTCGAGTTCACGATCGAGAAGGGCCGCCTCTTCATGCTGCAGACGCGCAACGGCAAGCGCACCGGCCTGGCGGCCATCCGCATCGCCGTCGACCTCGCCGACGAGGGCCTCATCACGCCGCGACGAGGCGCTGATGCGCATCGAGCCCGAGCAGCTCAACCAGCTTGCTGCGCCCGATCTTCTCGCCCGACGACCGCCTGCGCGCGGTCGAGCAGGGCCGGGTCCTGGCCAAGGGCCTGCCCGCCGGCCCCGGCGCCGCCAGCGGCCGCGTCGTCTTCAACGCTGCCAGGACGCCGTCGCGTGGTTCGCGCGCGGCGAGCAGGTCCTGCTCGTCCGCGACTTCACCAGCCCGGACGACATCCGCGGCATGGAGGTCGCCCAGGGCATCCTCACCGCAGCAGGGCGGCATGACGAGCCACGCCGCGCTCGTCGCGCGGCAGATGGGCAAGGTCTGCATCGTCGGCTGCGGCGAGCTGGACATCGACCTGCGCGGCGCGCACCTTCAAGGCCGGCGGCAAGACGGTCAAGGAAGGCGACTGGATCTCCATCGACGGCTTCACCGGCGAGGTCATCGTGGGCCAGCTCGAGACGCGCGCCCCCGAGGTGCTGCAGGTGCTCATCGAGAAGACGCTCAAGCCCGAGGAGTCCGAGTCGTTCCGCTACTACCGCGAGGTCATGGGCTGGGCCGACGAGCAGCGCAAGCTGCTCGTGCGCACCAACGCCGACCAGCCCGACCAGGCCGAGAACGCCATCGCCTTCGGCGCCCAGGGCATCGGCCTCTGCCGCACCGAGCACATGTTCTTCGGCGGCGAGCGCATCATGAGCGTGCGCGCAGATGATCCTCGCCGACGACCGCCGAGGAGCGCGCCGCGGCGCTCGCCAAGCTGCTGCCGATGCAGCGCGACGACTTCGCCGGCATCTTCCGCGCCATGGGCGACCGGCCGGTCACGATCCGCACGCTCGACCCGCCGCTGCACGAGTTCCTGCCCCACGACGAGGGCGACGTGCGACGAGACGGCGGAGGCGCTCGGCGTGAGCGAGGACGATCGTCGCCAAAGTCGACGACCTGCACGAGAACAACCCGATGCTCGGCCATCGCGGCTGCCGGCTCGGCATCGCCTACCCGGAGATCACGGCGATGCAGGTGCGCGCCATCCTCGAGGCCGCCTGTCTCGTCAAGAAGGAAGGCGCCGACGGTCCATCCCGAGATCATGATCCCGCTGGTCGGCATCAAGAAGCGAGCTCGACAACCAGGACGCCGTGGTGCGCGCCGTGGCGGCCGAGGTCTTCGCCGAGCAGGGCGTCACGGTCGACTACCTGGTCGGCACGATGATCGAGATCCCGCGCGCGGCGCTCACCGCCGACAAGATCGCCGAGGTCGCCGAGTTCTTCAGCTTCGGCACCAACGACCTCACGCAGATGACCTTCGGTGTCAGCCGCGACGACGCCGGCAAGTTCCTCGCGCAGTACCTGCAGCGAGGAGATCTGGCCGGCCGACCCGTTCGCGACGCTCGACCAGGAGGGCGTCGGCCAGCTGGTCGAGCTCGGCATCGAGCGCGGCCGCGCACGCGGACGAACCTCAAGGTCGGCATCTGCGGCGAGCAGGGCGGCGACCCGGCGACCGTCAAGTTCTGCCACCGGGCCGGCATGAACTACGTGAGCTGCTCGCCGTTCCGCCTCCCCGTCGCGCGCCTCGCGGCCGCGCAGGCGGCGATCGAGGAGCGCGGCGACCTGCGGCTCGAGAAGTAGCCGGGCGGCGCCGCGTGGCCAAGCTGGGCGGCGAGATCGCGAGCACGCTGGCGGACGGGCGCGAGGTCCGCGTGCGCACCGCGCACGCGCGTGACGCGCGCCCGCTCCGCGCGCTCGTCGACGGCGTCGCCGCCGAGCCGGACGTGACGCTGCTCGTGCTGCCGGGGCAGTTCGACGCGCGGACGTGGCGGCGGCGCATCACCGACTCCGCCGCCGATCCCGCGCAGCCTCCTGCTGGTCGGCGCGGTCGGCGGCGAGCTCGCCGGCAACCTGGGGCTGCGGCCGGACCCGCACCCGTGTTCTACGCATGTCGCCTGGGTCGGCATGTCGGTCGGCGCGCGGTGGCGGGGCCTCGGCGTCGGCGGCGCGCTGCTCGGGGCGGCCGCCGAGTGGGCGGCCGCGAACGGCGTGATGAGGCTCGTCCTGAGCGTCTTCCCCCACAACGAGCGCGCGATCCGCTTCTACGAGCAGCCAGGGCTTCGTGCGCGAGGGCCTGCGGCGCGCGCACCTCCGTCGCGCCGGCGAGTATCATGATGAGGTCCTCATGGCACGTTTCCTCACAACCCCGCTCTAGACGATGGACCGGCGTCGCCTCGCCCTCGCGGGCGTCACGCTCGGCCTGATCGTGCTCGCCCTGATGCCGGCGGTGGTCGCGTTCACGGCCGGGTGGCTGCATCTGCCCCGCATCGAGCCGCCCGGTCACCCGGCGGCGCCGGACCGCACGCCGCCCGAGGCCTGGGCGGTCTTCGCCCTGTTCTCCATGGTCTGGATCGTCGGCGTCGCCGTGCTCCTCGTGTGGTCCTACGACCGCCTCGGGTACCACTGGCAGCCGTCACGAGCGCAAGCCGCGGCTGAGCCGCAAGGAACGCCGCAAGCGCGCCGCCGTCATGGGCGCCCTCACGCTCGAGGACGAGGCGCGGGTGGACGCCGCGCTGCAGCGGCGGCGCGCACGCGTGCGCCGCGAGCAGGCTGCCGCCGAGGCGGCCCGCAAGGCCGGGGGCGCCGGCGGCAAGGGGGATGGCGCCGGCGGAGACGGCCGGGGCGCCGGCGGCGGTGGCCGGGGCGCCGGCGGATCCACCGGCCGCGAGGCCGGCAAGGGCGGCGGCTGAGGTGCCGCGCATCGCGCGAGCCAGCATCGACCAGGTACAGGCGGCCGCCGACATGGTCGAGATCGTCGGCCAGTACACCGAGCTGCGCAAGGCGGGCGCCAACTACAGCGGCCGCTGCCCGTTTCACGAGGAGCGCACGCCGTCGTTCTCGGTGAACCCGACGGAGAAGCTCTACTACTGCTTCGGCTGCGGGGCGGGCGGCAACCTCTTCGGCTTCGTCCAGGAGAAGGAGAGCCTCGACTTCGCCGGCGCGGTCGAGTACCTGGCGGACAGATACGGCATCGCGCTCGAGTATGAGGAGACGAGCGCTCGCGGTGACGCCGAGCGTCGCCGCCGCGAGCGCCTGCGCGCGCTGCTCGAGCAGGCGACGGCCTACTACGAGCGCGTCCTCACGGACGCCAACGCCGCCGCCGCGGCGCGCGAGTACCTCGCCGGCCGCGGCCTCAACGAGGAGGTCTGCCGGCAGTTCCGCCTCGGCTACAGCCTGCCGGGCTGGGACAAGCTGCGCGACGCGGCCCGCGGTCGCAAGTTCACCGACCAGGACCTGCTGGACGCCGGCCTCGTCGTGCCGGGCAAGCAGGGGCGCCCGTACGACCGCTTCCGCGGGCGCATCATGTTCCCGCTCGCCGATGACCGCGGGCGCACGCTCGGCTTCGGCGCCCGCACGATGGGCGACGAGAAGCCCAAGTACCTCAACTCGCCGGAGACGCCGCTGTACCACAAGAGCGAGGCGGTCTTCGGCCTGCACGCCGCCAAGGCGGCGGCCGCGCGCGAGGACCGCGTCTACGTGGTCGAGGGGTATACGGACGTGCTCGCGCTCGTCCAGGCCGGCGTGCACAACGTCGTCGCCAGCATGGGCACCGCGCTCACGGAGCAGCAGCTCAAGCGCCTGGCGCGGGTCACGCGGAACCTCTACCTCTGCTTCGACGCTGACTCCGCCGGCATCGGCGCCATGAGCCGCGCCCTCACGCTCGGCCGCAAGATGGGACTCTCGCTGCACGTCGTGCGCGTCCCGGATGGCCTCGACCCCGCCGACTACGTCCTCTCGGGCGCCGGCGGTGACGGTTTTCGCGCGCTTGCGGGCGACGCGCAGACGCTGTTACAATTCCACGTCCGCTTGGCACTCGCAGCTCATGACCTCGACAAGCCCGACGGACGGGCACGCGCGATCGCGCGACTCAGGGAGGTCCTCTCCGAGGCGGCGACGCCGAACGAGCGCGACGAAGAGCTGCGGTACGTCTCGAACGCTCTGCGGACTCTCCGATGAGGCAGCACGCTACCTGCTGACAAGTGAGCGCGCGCCCGCCGGGGGGGCGAGACGACAGTCCGGCGGGCCGCAGCAAGCCGGCGCGACGCCCCAGACGCAAGCGCGAGGTGTCGCGGCGGCCGCGATCGGCGGCGTCCACGAGCTCGAAGTGCGCTTCCTCGCCGGTTGTCTGGCGCAGCCCGACAAGGGCCGGGCCGTGCTGGCGGGGATAGACGAGGGCTTCTTCGCGACGCGCGAGACGCGCGATGCGCTGAGCTCGGTGAAGGAGCGGTTGGAGCTTGACGGGCCGGGGAACACGGTCCAGGCGGCGGAGGACGCCGGCGGTGCGGCGGTGAGCGGCGAGGTGCTCGCCGAGATCGTCGTCCGCGCCGGGCGTGAACGCTTCACCGCCAACGTGGTGGACGAGCTGTTCCTGCGTCTGCAGGAGGCTCAAGTGGGAAGACTCATCGCGAGACTCAAGCTCACGGTGCAGAACGACGCCACAGGGCGGCAGAGCGAGGAACTGGCCAGATTGCAGGCCGCCGGGAGGCGGCTGCGGGAGGCCATCCGAGCCGTCCCCGTGGACGAAGAGCCGCACGAAGGCTAGGGGACGAACGACTTGAGCGATTTCGCAGAAGACCGCAGCAAGCCGGCCGAGTCCACCGAGCTCGCCATCGACGAGGTGCGCGTGCTCGTGGAGGAGGGTCGCGAGCAGGGGTACCTGGCGAGCGACCATATCGCGGACGCGCTGCAGGACGTCGAGCTCACGCCCGACCAGATCGACGGCATCTACAACCTGTTCGCCGACCTCGGCATCGACATCCTGGAGGGTGAGGGCGTCGTGCCGG
Organism: uncultured Thermoleophilia bacterium; assembly: GCA_963829205.1. GTDB lineage: Bacteria > Actinomycetota > Thermoleophilia > UBA2241 > UBA2241 > CAIXSE01. The sequence continues at coordinate 68,351 of CAWHHT010000012.1, read as the reverse complement.
GTGACGGCTCCCGAAGCCAAGGTCGAAGAAGAGGTCATCCCCAAGCTCGACCTGTCGGTCAAGACGCCGACCAACGACCCGGTGCGCATGTACCTCAAGGAGATCGGCAAGGTGCCGCTCCTCACGGCCGAGGAAGAAGTCTCGCTGGCCAAGCGCATCGAGCGGCACGACATGGAAGCCAAGCGCAAGCTCATCGAGGCCAACCTCCGCCTGGTGGTCTCGATCGCCAAGCGCTATGTGGGTCGCGGCATGTTGTTCCTGGACCTGATCCAGGAGGGCAACCTCGGCCTCATCCGCGCGGTCGAGAAGTTCGACTACCGCAAGGGCTACAAGTTCAGCACCTACGCCACCTGGTGGATCCGCCAGGCGATCACGCGCGCCATCGCCGACCAGGCGCGCACGATCCGCATCCCGGTGCACATGGTCGAGACGATCAACAAGCTCATCCGCGTGCAGCGCCAGCTCCTGCAGGACATCGGCCGCGAGCCGACGCCCGAGGAGATCGCGCACGAGATGGGGACGACGCCGCAGAAGGTGCGCGAGATCCTCAAGATCAGCCAGGAGCCGGTGAGCCTCGAGACGCCCATCGGCGAGGAAGAGGACTCCCAGCTCGGCGACTTCATCGAGGACGAGGACGCGACCATGCCGGTCGAAGCCGTGAGCGAGATCATGCAGAAGGAAGAGCTCAACATGGTCCTCGGCACGCTCACGCATCGCGAACGGAAGGTGATCGAGCTGCGTTTCGGACTCAAAGGGGAACACCCGCGCACGCTGGAAGAGGTCGGGCAGAAGTTCGGCGTCACGCGCGAGCGCATCCGCCAGATCGAGGCCAAGACGCTGGCCAAGCTCAAGGCGTACCGGGATTCGCAGCGGCTGCGCGACTTCCTCGATTGAGCGCCGCAGGCGACTCAACGTGAGGTGGCGCGTCGAGGCGCACCTCACACTAGCGCGGCGGGGGGCCTGGCCGCCGCCCGTCAACGCGCCCGGCGGCGCCGATGAGTCGGAGCGCCGCTTGGTGGTAACAATAGAAAGACAAACGAGAGCTGATGCTGTGGCCGGCGGCGCCAGAGTGCGCCGCCGCTCTGCGGGGAGAAGGAGTGACGCATGAAGAAGACCGACCTGAAGGGTGACGGGCGCTCGAACGAGCCAGACGTGCTCAGCCACGACGAAGTCAACGGGCTGATCGCCGAAGGCCGCGAACAGGGCTACCTCCAGGCCGGCCACATCCGCGAGACGCTGCGCGACGTCGAGCTGACCGCGGAGCAGATGGACGACTTCTTCGTGCTGCTGCACGATCTCGGTGTCGACGTCCTCGAGGCCGACGAGACCCCCGCGGATGAGGCGCCGGCGGTAGAGACGCCCGAGGCCGACACGGAGTCGTCCAACCTCAAGAAGCTCGACCTCTCGGTCAAGACGGCGACCAGCGATCCGGTGCGCATGTACCTGCGCGAGATCGGCAAGGTCTCGCTGCTCACCGCCGAGCAAGAGGTCTCGCTGGCCAAGCGCATCGAGCGGCACGACATGGACGCCAAGAGCCAGCTCGTGGAGGCAAACCTCCGCCTGGTCGTGTCCATCGCTCGCCGCTACGTGGGCCGCGGCATGACGCTCCTCGATCTCATCCAGGAGGGCAACCTCGGCCTCATCCGCGCGGTCGAGAAGTTCGACTACCGCAAGGGTTTCAAGTTCAGCACCTACGCCACCTGGTGGATCCGCCAGGCGATCACGCGCGGGCTGGCCGACCAGGCGCGCACCATCCGCATCCCGGTGCACATGGTCGAGACCATCAACAAGCTCATCCGCGTGCAGCGCCAGCTCCTGCAGGACATCGGCCGCGAGCCGACGCCCGAGGAGATCGGCAACGAGATGGGCATCACGCCCGACAAGGTGCGCGAGATCCTCAAGATCAGCCAGGAGCCGGTGAGCCTCGAGACGCCCATCGGCGAGGAGGGCGACAGCCAGCTCGGCGACTTCCTCGAGGACGACGCCGCGCCGGCGCCCGCCACCGCGGTGGAGACGATCGTGCAGTCCGAGGAGCTCGTGGAGGTGCTCGCGCTGCTCACGATGCGCGAGCGCCGCGTGCTCGAGCTGCGCTACGGGCTCAAGGGCGACAAGCCGCTCACGCTGGAGGAGGTCGGCCAGCAGTTCGGCGTCACGCGCGAGCGCATCCGCCAGATCGAGGCCAAGACCCTCTCCAAGCTCAAGGCGTACCGCGAGGCGCAGCGCCTGCGCGATTTCCTGGACTAGGCCGCACGCGCGTTTTCGGCCGCGCGCGGCCGTCCATAATCGACGTAGCACCTCAGCGCACCCGCGGCGTCCCTGCCGCGCCTGACGACGGGAGAGAAGATGGAGGAGACGCGCGTCCTGCTGGTGTTCCCAGGCTCGCTCTACGGCGGGCACTGGGCCGACGGGCCGCGCGTCAAGCCCGAGCTCGTCGGCCTCTCGTCGGAGCTCCGCCGCGCCGGCTACGCCGTGGACGTGCTCGACCTCGAGGTCGAGCTCGGTCAGCCCGGCGACGACGCGGAGCGGGCCGCCTTCCTCGACGCTGCCGGAGCGGCCCTGGCCGCCCGCCCCGCCGACCTCGTCGTCGTCTCCTGCTGGTCGGCGCTGCAGTACTCGGCCGCCGTGGCCGTCGCCGAGCGCACGCGAGAGGCTCACCCGAACGCCGTCATCGCCGTCGAAGGCCACCAGGTCTCGGTGCGTCCCAACGACTTCAACGACCCCGGCGCCCCGTTCGACTGGCTCATCGTCGGCGAGGCCGAGTCGGCGGTCCTCACGATCGCCCACACCGTCGCTACCGGGGAGCGGGAGACGGGGACGTGCCACTCGCTCGAAGGCCGCCCACTGGACCTCACCGCGGAGCACCTGCCCGACTACGGCGCCTACCCGTACACTGCCGAGGGGCTGCCGGAGCTGAGCGTCTTCCTCAGCCGAGGCTGCCCGTACAACGCACCCGCCTGCCTGCTTCGCCCGGGCGGCGGCGGCTGGCACGCGTTCCCGCCGCACGTCGCCGTCGCGATCCTCACCAGTCTGGCCGAGCTCAGGCCGAGCCGGCTCGACGTTCTCGACCCGGCCTTCGGCTACGATCCCGTCTGGCGACACGCCGTGCTCGAGGGCCTCGCTGCGAGCGACCGCCGCGATCTTGCGCTCACCGTGGCCGGCAGGCCTGCCGATCTGCAACGGCGCGACGTCGACGCGCTCTACCGGGCGCGCGTGCGCCTGCGCCTCGACGTCGGCACGCTGTCGCGCGAGCTGCTGTCGCGGACCGGCCAGGCTCCACGGCCGGCAGACGCCGTCGAGCACGCCCTCGACCTGCTGGCCTACGCCAACGCCAAGGGCCTCCTCACGGTGGCCTCGTTCACCTTCAACCAGCCGGGAGAGACGGAGGCGTCGGCCGCCGAGACGCTGGACGCGCTCGCGTCCTTCGTCGGCGGCGGCGCCCAACGCGTCCGTCTCGGTGCAGGCGCAATCCTGGGCTTTCCTCCCGGCCGGCGAGCCGGAGGCCGACATCGACGCCCCGGCGCGCAGGTTCGGCACGCGCATCGAGGACCCGGAGTGGTGGAAGTCGGATGTGCCCGCGGAGGCCGCCGCGAAGGCGGTCGTGGCCAGCGCCGAGCTCGCGCATCTGCCGCCCGGCGACGAGAGCTACTGGCGGCCGCGTTTCGAGGAGCTGCGCGCGGCCCTGGACGCGAAGCTGACGTACGAGGCGCGGCACGGGCAGCGCAGCCACGAGACGGTGGGGTCCGAGGCCTACGGCGTGCCGCACGGCTGGTGGTTCGAGCCGCGCTGGCACTGAACGCGGCTCGAACTCGCCACGCGACCCGCGCTCGGCTCCCGCGCCCGGCTCCTGCGCCCGCACCTCGCCGGCACGCCGTTTGTTTGTCGGCGCGCGCCGGCTGGCCTATAATCCATCGGCCAGAGCGGTCCTCGGTAGCTCAATGGTAGAGCATTCGGCTGTTAACCGAAGGGTTGTAGGTTCGAGTCCTACCCGAGGAGCCAGTCTTCAGCGGGGCGCCGCGGTCCTACGGGCCGCGGCGCCCCTGCCGCGTACGGTGGTCGGAGAGCCTGAGCGGGTACACCTCTGGTCGACCAGGTCGCCCGCGTGCGGCGGGCGCTGACCAGGGAGGGACCATGGCGGACACCTTGGAAGAGGCCCGGGAGCAGGCCGCGGCAGATCCATTCGGGGACATCGTCTCACGGCTCGCCGAACGGCTCGGGGCTTCGGCGAGCGCGTCGACGGTCTTCGGCGATCCCGTGGAGCGCGACGGCGTGACCGTCATCCCCGTCGCGCGCGTGCGCTGGGGCGTCGGTGGCGGCAGCGGCAGCGGCAGCGGGCGTGGCCGGGGTCGCCGGCGAGGCAAGGCCGAGGACGAGCGAGCAGGCGGATCAGAGCGAGCAGAACCAGGGCACCGGCGGCGGAGGCGGCGTCCAGGCGTCGCCGCTCGGCTTCATCGAGCTGCGCGGCGGGCAGGCGCACTACCGCCGCGTCCACGATCCCTTGCGGCTCGCGATCGCCGGCCTGTTGCTGCCGATCACCATCGCCGCGGGTGCCATCGCGATGATCCTCACGCTCGCGGGGCTGGCCCGGGCGATGCGCGGCATGGTCACCATCCCGCGCTGGCGGCGCGCCGAGTAGACGGAGCGGACAGCGCGACCCCTCCGCGCTGTGGCAAACGGCCATGGCGCGAGGCGGACCTCGGGTGGCGGCGGGGATAGACTGGTGCCGCAACCACGCGAGCAACCGTGAGACGGAGGGGTACCGATGAGCTTGACTACAGCCTTGGAGGCCGCCCTCGACAAGGCGCTGCGCGACGCCGATGCCGTGGCCGACGACGTCCTGCTCTCGCGCAACCTCAAGTCGGTGGCCGAGAGTATCGTCCAGCGGCACGGGGTCGAGCCCGTCCGCCTCCATCGCGTCGTGATCGAGTCGCCGCATCCGACGAAGATGGCCGTGGCCGGCGACCCGGGGCACGAGAGCCCGGAGGCTCCCCGCTCGTCGTTCGCGGGACGGCGGTGGACCTGTTCGTGGCCCTCGACGGCGCATCGACGCTGGCGCTGGTCATCGACGACGATGAGGATCTTGCCCACGCCGGCGTCAGGGTGGACCGGGAGAAGAGCCGGATCGTCGTGCGCTACGCCGCCGAGCACCCGCTGGCGAACGCGGCCAACCGGCATTTCGACGAGTCGCTGCGCTACATCGAGGCGCAGGTCGAGGCTGTGAACAGCCAGGTCGCCAAGTTCAACGAAGGCCTCGAGCCGGCGGTCGTCGCGGAGCTCGAACGGTGCAAGGTCCACGCGGAGGAACGCAAGACGTTCGCCGCGGGGCTCAAGCTCCCGGACTCCTACGAGCGCTGGTGGGGCCGGCCCGTAGAGTCCGCGCGAGCCGTACCTGACGACCGAGGGGCGGGGCCGCTCCCTTCCGGCCCCGCCCCTCGGCGCGTCTGGCTGGCGGGCGGCGCGGGGCACGGGCCCCGCGCCGCCCCGTCTGTCAGGTCAGGTCGTAGGCGGTCTCGCCGAACTCCGTCTCGTCGAGGCCCCTGAGCTCCACCGAGTCCGGCACGCGGATCGAGCCGAACACGTTGATGAGCTTGAGGATGAGGAAGGTCGCGACGAACGCGTACGCGGCGCAGACGATGGTGGCCAGCACCTGCCAGCCGAAGAACGTGCAGTTGCCGGTGATGAGGCCGTCGGCGCCGGCCGGATTGACGGACTTGAGGGCGAACACGCCGAGGAGGATGGCGCCCATGAAGCCGCCCACGCCGTGGGCGGCCCAGACGTCGAGCGCGTCGTCCCACTTCATGTGCTTCACGAAGATGACGGCGGAGTAGCACACCGAGCCGGCCAGCAGGCCGACGATGAACGCCGCCCACGTGGGGATGTAGCCGGCGCACGGCGTGACGCAGGCGAGGCCGGCGACGGCGCCGGTGAGCGCGCCGACGAGGCTGGGCTTGCCGTCGTGCCGCCAGCTGATCGCGAGCCACGTGCACATGGCGATCGAGCCGGCGATGTCGGTGTTGACGAACGCCTGCGCGGCGATGCCGTTGGCGGCCAGCGCCGAGCCGGCGTTGAAGCCGAACCAGCCGAACCAGAGGAGGCCGGTGCCGAGGGCCACGAAGGCCACGTTGTGCGGCAGGCCGCGCTCGCCCGGGCCGTACTTGCGCCGGCCGACCACGAACACCGAGGCCAGGGCCGCGAAGCCGGCGCTCACGTGGACCACGAGGCCGCCGGCGAAGTCGAGCACGCCGTGCTGCATGAGCCAGCCGCCGCCCCAGATCCAGTGCACGAACGGGATGTAGACGATGATGCTCCAGAGCACCAGGAACCAGAGGTAGCTCTTGAACTTGACGCGGTCGGCGAACGCGCCGGTGATGAGCGCCGGGGTGATGATGGCGAACATCTCCTGGTAGACGAAGTGCGCCTGCGCCGGGATGTTGGGCGCCCACGGCCCGGGCAGATGAGCGACGCCCGTGAGCATCGCCCAGTGCAGGTTGCCGAAGACGCCGCCGATGTCGCCCGAGAAGGCGAGCGAGTAGCCGAAGAACACCCAGATCGTGGTCACGACGCCCATCGAGATGAACGACTGCATCATGATCGCCAGGAAGTTCTTGCGGCGAACCAGGCCTCCGTAGAAGAACGCCAGGCCTGGCGTCATCAGCGCCACGAGTGCAGCGCAGATGAGGACGAACGCAGTGTCGCCCGTGTTGATTCCGCCCATGCGAAATCCTCCTATGAACCTGTCCGGCACTCCAGGCTTGGAGCCCTCAAGGGAGTACGTCGGTGAACCGCACCCGTCGGCCAGACGTCTGCCGGGCAAGATGGGGATTCCCTCGACCCATCAGCCCGATTGGCGCGATTCTCGCAACTCGTGAAGGGGGGCGCAAGCAGCCGTTTTGGCAGGTGGCGGGGTGGCGCGAGGCCAACTTGGAGAGCGCCCGCGAGAAGGCGAAGGGGCGCCGGAGCTCGCGGATCCGGCGCCCCTTCGCGGCGGGCCTCAGCTCGAACGAGTATGCGGTCTCGCCGTGAAGCTCCTCGTCGAGGCCGCGCGCCTGCACGTGCGCGGCGACGCTGAGGCTGCCGACGACGTCGATGACCTTGAAGATCGCCCAGGTGACGGCGAACGTGTAGGTGAGCGTGATGCCGACGGCGGCGAGCTGCAGACCGAACTGCTTGGGGTTGCCGTCCATGAGGCCGCGGGCGCCGTTGACGGCGCCGTAGGCGAACCAGCCGACCATCAGGCTGCCGAAGAGGCCGCCGACGCCGTGCACGCCCCAGACGTCGAGCGAGTCGTCCCAGCCGCGGCTCTTGCGGAAGAGGAGGGCGCCGTAGCAGATCCAGCCGGCGGCGAGGCTGATGAACACCGCCGCCCAAGTCGGCACGAAGCCGGCGCAGGGCGTCACCGCCACGAGGCCGGCGAGGACGCCGGTGAGCGAGCCGACCATGCTCACCTTGCCGCTGCGCACCCAGTCGGTGAACATCCAGACGACCATCGCGCAGCCGCCGGCGATGAAGGTGTTGACGAAGGCCTGCGCCGCGACGCCGTTGGCGGCGAAGGCGCCGGCCGGGTTGTCGCCGAGCCAGCCGAACCACAGCAGCCCGAGACCGATGGCGATCAGCGGGATGTTGCTCGGCTTCTCCTCCTCGCCGGGCACGAAGACGCGCTTCTTGATCACGTAGATCGAGGCCAGCGCGGAGAACCCGGCGGCGCCGTGCACGACCATGCCGCCGCCGAAGTCGAGCACGCCCCATTGCTCGAGGAACCCGTGGCCCCAGATCCAGTGGGCGATGGGCACGTAGACCAGCAGGCTCCAGGCGGCCAGGAAGATGAGGTAGCTGCCGAAGGGCACGCGGTCGGCGAAGGCGCCGGTGATCAGCGCCGGCGTGAGAGCCGCGACCGTGAGCTGGAAGACGAAGAAGGCGAGGAAGGGGATGGTCGGTGCGAAGTCGGGGTTCGGCGCCTGCCCGACGTTGTTGAGGAAGATGTAGTCGAGCCCGCCGATAAGGCCGTGCACGTCGTGGCCGAAGGCGAGCGTGAAGCCCACAGTCACCCAGATGAGCGTGACCACGCCGAGCGATGCGAAGCTCTGCATCATGATGGTGATGACGTTCTTGTGGCGCACGAGGCCGCCGTAGAAGAACGCCAGGCCCGGGGTCATGATGGCGACAAGCGCCGCGCAGAGCAGCACGAAGGCCGTGTCGCCGGGGTTGATGTGACTCATGCCGACTCCCCTCCAGAGTGTGGGCCACGCGCGCAGGCGGGCCCCGCGCCGTGAGGCGACCCCCGGGGCTCCTTGATGCGGGCCAGTCAAAGCGGCCCGGCCTCTTCGGCCTAGCCGCCGCAGTCTCTGCTCAACCCTCCGCGGCGGCCGCGAGCCGGTCAATCGGCCATGCGGCCAGACAAGCCGTCCGGCGCGCACCGTTTCGGTGCGCCGCGCCGGGCGATGCCGCCGGCGCGCCGGACCGCTTGGCCGGCGCGCCGGACCGCCTCGCCAGGCTGGCCGAAGGACGCGACCTGTGGTCGCGCGCCCGTGGCACCGAATTCGGTGCCGAATCTGGCGCCGAATCTGGCGCCGAATCTGGTGCCGAGTGCGATGCCGAGCAGTGTGTGCCGGCCAACATACACAGAGGTCGGTCCCAGCCCCCAGGGCCAGGGGCTTTGTCAGCCCAGGATCAGCCGCTGCGGGTCGACGTCGTCGCGCAGGATGCGCAGCTCCTCTGCGCCTGGCGGCTCGGCGACCGTGGCGCGCGAGACGTCGAGCGCGAAGCCGGTGTTCTCCTGGATGTGCTCCGGGGTCACGCCCTCGTAGCGCTCGGCGAGGTACATCTCGTGGGTCGCCTCGTCGAACTTCAGGACGCAGAGGTTGGTGACCACGGCGATCGGCCCGCCGCGGCGGTAGCCGGCGTGGTGCCGCGAGTCGCCGCCGGTCAGCCACCCGGGCGTGGTGAGGTAGTCGAGCTTCTCCACGAACTTCTGCACGCCGTGCTGCATGAACACGATGAAGCCGCTCGCCAGCGACCCCGCGTCGCAGGCGCCGCCGCTGCCCCAGAAGCGGACCGTGGGGTGCCAGGTAGTCGCCGATCACCGTGGAGTTCATGTTGCCGTACCTGTCGATCTGCGCGGCGCCCAGGAAGGCGATCGTGTGCAGGCGCCGGTTGGCGACGTAGCTGAACGCCTCCACGAGGCCGGCGTTCAGATTGCTGAACGCCATGACGCGCGGGTCGGCCACGGCCATCGGCAACTCCTCCAGCCGCGGCCCGATGCCGCCGGTCTCGAAGAAGATGTGCGCGTGCGGGGCGTGGATGCGCTTGGCCACGGTCGCGGCCAGCATCGCCACGCCGGTGCCGGCGAAGAGCACGTCGCCGTCCTTGATGAAGCGCCCGGCGGCGATGGCCATCATCTCGCGCGGGCTGTAGGCGGGCGCGGCGGCCGCGCTCGGGGCCGCGCTGCTCTGCGGGTCGCTCATCTCCCTCACCTCCGGTCCAGGCCGGGCGCGTAGCCGGCGACGGTGTTGGCGCGGATGCGCGCGAGCTGCGCACCGCCGACCTTGTCGAGGTAGGCGTCCCAGCTCTCGACGCCGTACACCCACTCCTCGAGGTAGGCGGCCCACTGCTCGTCGTCCTTGGCGACCGCCTTGTAGTGGTTGAGGTGCACCGGGTCGTAGTCGTAGAAGTAGCGGCAGGCGGTGGGGTGGGCGCCGTAGGGCACCGGGACCACGGCGTCGACCAGGAACGGCGGCAGGGCGTTCTGGTCGGGGTCGAGGCGCAGGTAGTCTTCGGGGACGATCTCCTCGCAGGTGACGATCACCGCGCCCGAGGCCTTGCACTGCTCGAGGTCGGCGAACGTGAGTCCCTTGATGCGCACCGTGCCGTCGGTGCTCACCTGCTGCGCGTGGATGATCGAGACGTCGGGCGTCAGCGCGGGGAGGAGGACGACCTCGTCGTCGGCGTGACCGAATGGGTCGTCGATGACGATCACCTTCTCGCAGCGGGATGCCATCCGTCGCCGCGCAGCTCCGGCGGAAAGCCGGCCTTGTTCGACAACGTCGGTGCCGAGGCCGGACTTGCTCGGGATGAACGGCACGTTGAGGGCCCCGGCGAGGAAGCGGAGGCTCATCATGTTGTTGGTGTAGTCCTCGACCAGGACCTCGCCGCGCTCGACCGCCTTGCGGAAGCGGATGCAGGTCGGGGCGAAGCGGCCGTTGCCGCCGTAGGCGATGTCGAGGCGGCGCACGCAGCCGGCCCCGACGAGCACGTCGAGCGCCTGGCCGTTGGAGTGCGCCACCAGGTGCAGGTCCTTGATGCGGCGGCGGGCGATCTCGTAGACCGCCGCCATCGGGTTCCGGTTGATGGTGAAGCCGCCGACGCAGATCTGGCTGCCGTCGGCCACGAAGCGCCCGACCGCTTCGCCGATGCTCATCAGCTTGCCGTCGAGGCCGTTGTGCTCTGCCATGTGCGGACCCTCCTCCTGAGGTAGAGGGGCCCCTTAACGCGGAAGCCCCCAGCGGGCAGCATCGCCTCAGCTGGGGGACAGGGCCTGACGGAGGGGCCGGTGGGAACGCCGCCGGCCCGGGCCATGTGGCAGCGGCTTCATGATACACGCGGGCCACTGCGATGCAACAGCGCCGGCGGCCGCGGCTACTGCACCGCCGTTCGCTCCACCCGCTGGTCTTGCTGGTCGGGTAGAGTCTGCGCTGGGCACGACGTGCGCAGGGCGGGCAGGAGGAGCGATGGCGGACTTCAAGGACGAGATCTCACCGGCGGCGGTCCGGGCTCTGGCGGACGAGCTCGCCGCCGCCTGGCCGGGGTTCCCGGCCGCCGCCTTCGTCGCCGACTCGTGCGCCGGGCTCGAGGAGCTCGAGCTCATGGCGCGCGTCCGCCACGTGGCGAGGGCGCTCGGCCGCCACTTGCCGGCGGACTTCGCGGTCGCCGCCGGTGTGCTCGACGCCGCCCTCGCCTCTCCCGCGTTCACGTCCTGGATCACGTTGCCCTGTGGCTTCTTCGTCGCCCAGTGCGGCATCGAACAACCGGACGTCGCGCTGCCTCTCCTCGCGCGCCTCTCGCCTCGATTCTCGAGCGAGGGCCCGGTGCGTCCGTTCATCGAGCGCTACCCGGACCTCACGATGACGTATCTGCGGGAGTGGGCGCGCGACCCGGACGACCACGTCCGGCGACTCGCGTCCGAGACCTGCAGGCCGCGGCTCCCCTGGTCGCCGCGCCTCGAGCAGTTCGTGCGCGACCCGGCGCCGGTGATCGACCTCCTCGACCTCCTGCGGGACGACCCCTCCGAGTACGTCCGCAGATCGGTCGCCAACAACCTCAACGACATCTCCAAGGACCATCCCGCACTGGCCGTCGCGACCGCGCGCCGCTGGCTGGACGCTGGCGGCGAGGAGGCCGCGGAGGTGGCGCGCCACGGCCTCCGCTCGCTGGTCAAGAAGGGTGACGCGGACGCCCTGGCGCTGCTGGGCTACGACCGCGCCGCAGCGGTGACCCTGGAGAGCCTGCACGTGGAGCCGTCGCGGGTGCCGATCGGCGGCGCCGTCGAGCTCACCTTCGCCCTGACCGCGGCCGCGGGGCCCACGCCGGTCGTGATCGACTACCTGGTCCACCATGCCGGCGCCCGCGGCCGCCGCGAAGGCAAGGTCTTCAAACTCACGACGCGGACGCTCGAGGCGGGCAAGACCGCGCGCTTCCGTCGCCGGCACGTCTTCCGCGAGGTGACGGTGCGCAAGCTGTACCCGGGTGCTCACCGGATCGAGGTGCAGGTGAACGGCACGGTGCTGGGTGGCGTCGAGGTCGAGCTGGTGGAGCCTTGAAGAGCCGGGCCGCTCGGCTGCGCGCCTGTGCTAGCATGCGGGCACGATGAAGGACGACGGCTTCCTCTTCTCCGGGTACGCCCGCCTGCCGCAGGATGTCTCCCACCAGGCTCTGTACAAGCGCGTCGGCGTGGTCGTGGAGGTGGACGAGGCCGGCGTCGTCGTCGACGCCAGTACCTCGCTGATAATGGACACGGCGCGCGAGTTCTTCGCCAAGCTCATCGTCGGGCGTTCGGTGCTCAACGAGCGCGCCGAGATCGAGGCCGTGATCCGCTATCGCTACCGCGGCCACTCCCAAGGCGCCCTTCTGTCGGCCTTGGGCAAGGTCTTCGAAGCCGTCGACCAGTCGCCCCTCGTCCTCGGTCACGCGGCAGGACCGCTGCCGAGCGCGAAAGAAAGGGACGCCGGCACCGAGACGTACGGCTAGTCCGGCAGCGGGCGCCTGAGGCCGATCTGCCGCTCGCTGCCATCGCACACACCGCGTCCTGCGCGCGCCGCAGGACGGTATGGGCGTCGCGCCGGAGTGGTATAAGGGTTCGCAGAGGGGCGGGCGAGTCACGGGGCCGGTGTGCACGCGTGAAGCGGGCACAGGACGCCCTCGGGGGGAAGCAGTGGGGCCGATCCGCGAACAGCCGTCGCAGCACAGCGGGCGCAAGAGCGGGGCCACCTGGAGGGCGGCGGCGCGCGACCCCGCGAGCCCTGTCGTGATGGACGTCAAGCTGCGGCCTCCTCGCCTGCACCTGCCCCTGGTCCCGCGGCGCGGCCTCGTCGACGCCCTGGCGGCGTCCGTTGCGCCGCTCATCCTGGTCTGTGCTCCGGCCGGAGCCGGCAAGACGGTCGCGCTCATGCAGTGGGTCGAGGCCGACCAGCGCCCCACCGCGTGGATGCAGCTCGACACGGCCGACGATGATCCGGTGGTCCTGCTCTCGTACCTCTGCCGGGCGCTCGAGTCGCTCGCTCACCTCGATCCGGGAGTGACCGAACTGCTCGCGCTGGCCGTCCCTCCCGTGCGCGAGCGTGTCCTGCCACTCATCTCCTCCGCCGTCGGCGGCGCCAAGCCCTTCCTGCTCGTGCTCGACGACGCGCACCTCCTCCGCAGCCCCAAGTGCTGGGAAGTCGTCGCGTTCCTGCTGCGGGCGCTGCCGTCCGGCGCGCAGCTCGCTCTCGGATGCCGCAGCGATCCGCCGCTCGCGCTGGCGCGGATGCGAGCGGCCGGCGACCTCGCGGAGTTCCGCATGCAGGACCTCGCGCTCGACCGTGAGGAGATCGAGGAGTTCGTCTTGCTGCACGACTGCCCGTCGGACGAGCAGGCTGTGGATCAGTTGCTCGCGACGACCGAGGGATGGGCGACCGGACTGCAGCTCGTGTGCCTCGCCGCCGCGGGACGCCCGCTGCACGAGTGGCTGCCGCGGGTGCGCGGCGAGCGCCGGGACATCGCCTCCTACCTCACGTCCGAGGTCCTCGACCGCCAGCCCCCGGAGGTGCAGGAGTTCCTGCTGCGGACCTCCGGTCTCCGCGAGCTCGCGCCTGGTCTATGCCGTCACGTGACCGGCCGGGACGACGCCGGTGAGTTGCTGGCGCGGGTAGCCCGCGACGGGCTCTTCGTGGCGCCGTTCGGCTACGCCGCCGACCACTACCGCTATCATCACCTGTTCGCCGAGATGCTGAGCGCCGAGTTGGAGCGCCGGCGCCCGGGCGAGTGCGAGGAGCTTCATCGCCGCGCGGCCGCGTGGTACGCGGGACGCGACGACCCGGACGCCGAGGTGCGCCACCTCCTCGCGGCCGGCGAGATCGGCGCCGCGGGCACGGTCGTGGCCGACAACTGGACGACCCTGTGGAGTCGCGGCCAGGCGGAGACCGTGCGCCGCTGGCTGGCATCGTTCACGGACCGCCAGATCCTCGCCCAGCCGGCCCTGACCATCACCGCCGGATGGGTGTACACGGCGCTTGACGACCGCAGGCTCGGCGAGCGCTGGGGCCGGGCCGCGTGCAGCGCGCGCGTCGGCGAGGACGCCTCGGATGACGCCGGCTCCCCGCTGCGCGCCCTGCAGGCGTTGCTGCGCGCGACCATCGGACCGGACGGCGTGCGTGCGATGCGTGAGGACGCCGAGCTGGCCGCCAAGCTGGAGGCCTTCCCGGGGACGAGTTGGTACGCCGATGCCCAGGTCTCGCTCGGCGTCGCGCGCTGGCTGTCGGGATCCGCCCAGCGCGCCCTGCACCCGCTCGCCGTCGGCGCCCGTGAAGGCTCCGTGTTCAACCCGTCGGCTGAGCTTGCGGCGATGGGCTACCTGGCCCTGATCGCCGCCGATGAGGGCGATTGGGAATCCGCGGCGGAGCACGAGACCCGTGCCTCCGCGCGTTTCGCCGAGCTTGGCTTCGGCACTCACCGCCGCTGCCTGCCGATGATGCTTGCCAGGGTGCGCGTGCTCGCGCGCTCGCCGGGCGCTGATGTCGGAGGCGCGGTAGCCGACGTCGACGGGCTCATGGGCCGCATGGTGCCGCACCCCTGGATGGACCTGCTCACGTCGGTCGTGCTGGGCGAGGTCGCGGTGGAGATGGGGGACGCGGCGGCGGCCGAGCGCCGTGTCGCCGCCGCAACGTCCCAGCTCGCGAGCTATCCCGACGCCGGCGTCCTGCAGCAACGCGTCGAGCACCTGCAGGCCGCGGTGGAGCTCACCCGGGTCGCGGAGGCGCTCACGCCGGCCGAGCGCCGTGTCCTGGAGTCTCCTGCCGACGCATTTCACGGAGCAGGAGATCGCGGAGCGGCTGTTCGTCTCGCACAACACGGTCAAGACGCACCTCAAGTGCATCTATCGCAAGCTCGGCGCCTCGTCCCGTTCGGAGGCGGTGCAGAGGGCTCACGATGCCGGGATCCTGTCGATCCCCTGAGCCGGACGCACGAGGCGAGGCAACGGCGAAGCCGCTGCCGGCTCTCCGGCAGAGCCGGGCCGCTGGGTCGTACAGCCGGCCGAATCTTCCTCCACATTGTCGAATCGGCCGGACTTGCCCCGCCCGCCGGCCGGTGTAAGATGACCCTGCTGCATCCATAGCCGCAGTCGGGCGCCGTCTCCGCTCGCTGCTCGCAGGTCATGGACCCCCAGCGAACGCATACGCGTCCCCTGGGGGTCTTCGCGCGTTCCAGGGGCGAATCACCGGTTCCTAAGGAGGGAGCTGCATGGACTTCCGCTACACGACTGAGCAGGAGATGTACCGTCAGGCCATCCGCGAGTGGCTGGTCAAGAACCTCGAGCCTCGCGCCCGCGCCATCGACGAGGCCGAGGACGGTATCCCGACGGACATCACCGCGGGCATGGCCGAGATGGGCATGTTCGGCACGACGATCCCGGAGGAGTTCGGCGGCATGCCGCTCCCCGACGAAGAGCGCCTGATCTACGCGATGATCACCATCCACGAGATCGCGCGCGCCGACCTCAGCATGAGCACGCCGGTCTACACGCTGCTCACCATCGGCTGGTCGTACATCATCAACCGCTACGGCAGCGAAGAGCTGAAGCGCGAGGTGCTCCCGGCCGTGGCCGCCGGCAAGGCGTTCGCCGGCATCAACACGACCGAGCCCGGCGGCGGCTCCGACCTCAGCGCCATCAAGACGATCGCGCCGTGGAACGAGGAGAAGCAGGCCTACGTCCTCAACGGCGAGAAGGCCTACGTCAGCGGCCCCAAGGAGTGCGAGAAGTGGGGCGCCCCGAGCGGCCACTGCACCCTCGTCAAGACCGACCCGAACCAGGGCCACAAGGGCATGACCTTCATCTGGGTCCCTGCCCATCTCGACGGCATCACCTACACGACCTACAAGGACATGGGCCGCATGGGCCTGAGCACCGGCGGCTGGATCTACAAGGACGTCGAGCTGCCCAAGAAGTACGTGCTCGGCGAAGAAGGCAAGGGCTTCTATGTGAACATGGACGGCTTCAACGCCGCCCGCGTGCTCGTGGTCGCGGCCTGCCTCGGCGGCGCCGAGAAGGCGCTCGAGATCAGCGGCGAGTACACCGCCCAGCGCACCACGTTCGGCAAGCCGCTCGGCAAGTGGGAGGGCATCTCCTTCGAGATGGCCGGCGACTGGATGCAGCTCGACATGCTCAAGCTCAACCTGCTGCGCGGCGCGTGGATGATCGGCCAGGAGCACACGTATCCGGGCACCTTCGGGCGCAAGGAGATCAACAAGATCATCAGCACCTGCAAGTGCCTCGCGCCCGCGCTCACGCACGACATCGCCCGCCACGGCATGATGTATCACGGCGCCTTCGGCTACACCAAGGAGACGCCGCTCGAGATGCTGCTCCGCGGCGTCATGAGCTACGAGGTCGGCGCCGAGGGCGGCCTGATGATCATGCGCGGCATCATCGCCCGCGACGAGTGGGGCGAGACCCACAACCCGTTCAAGGATTGACGGTCTCGCTGACTGACTGATCTGCGGCGAGGGGCGGCGCGGCGGCCCGAAGGGCCCAGCGCCGCGCCGCCCCACCCGTCTATCGCCGGGAGAGGTGACATGGAACAAGTCGAATGCATCGTGGTGGGCGGCGGCCTCGCCGGACTCTCGGCGGCCTACGGCCTCGCGAGCGCCGGCGCCGAGGTGATGGTCCTGGAGCGCGGAGACTACTCCGGCGCCAAGAACGTCACCGGCGGACGCCTGTACGTGAAGCCCATCCGCCGGTTCTATCCCGAGCTCTGGGACGAGGCTCCCTACGAGCGTCCCGTGGCGCGCGAGCTGGTCACGATGATGGCGGGCGGCGCCCACACGACCGTGGA
This sequence comes from uncultured Thermoleophilia bacterium, assembly GCA_963829205.1. Taxonomy (GTDB): domain Bacteria; phylum Actinomycetota; class Thermoleophilia; order UBA2241; family UBA2241; genus CAIXSE01. The sequence goes on along the minus strand of CAWHHT010000012.1, from coordinate 51,774 downwards.
GATCGCCTCGGACCGCTTCACCGCCGAGCAACCGCAGAGCTACACCGTGCTGCGCGCGAAGCTCGACCAGTGGCTGGCCGAGAAGGTCGGCGAGAAGGGCGCGATGGTCGTGCCCAACATGAAGGTCGACGAGTTGCTGCGCAAGGACGGCAAGGTGATCGGCATCCGCGCCGGCGAGGACGAGATCGGCGCGCAGGTCGTGATCGTCGCCGAAGGCGTGCTGCGGCTGCTCAGCAGCAAGGCCGGCCTCGCGGCTGAGCCGCAGGCCAAGCACCACGCCGTCGGCTACAAAGAGGTCATCGAGTTGCCGGCCGGGGTGATCGAGGATCGCTGGCGCCTCAACCCCGGCGAGGGCGCGGCGCACCTGTTCATGGGCGACTGCACCAAGGGGATGATGGGTGGCGCCTTCCTCTACACCAACAAGGAGAGCATCTCGCTCGGCATGGTGGTGGGCATGGAGGACATGCGCCGCCGGCGTGACGGCACCGAGAGCTGGCAGCTCCTGGACGAGTTCAAGGAGCTGCCGCAGATCAAGCCGCTGGTCGCCGGCGGGACGGTGGCCGAGTACTCGGCGCACGCCGTCCCGGAGGGCGGCATCAGCCAGGTGCCCCGGCTCGCCGGCGACGGCTACGTGGTCGCCGGAGACACCGCCGGGCTGAGCCTCAACGCCCTCGTGACGGTGCGCGGCATGGACTTCGCCATCGCCAGCGGCTACTTCGCCGCGCAGGCGGTGCTCAAGGCGCGGGAGGCCGGGGACTTCTCGGCCGCCGGCCTCGCCTCCTACGAAGCCTCGCTACGCGACAGCTTCGTGCTCCGCGACCTCGAGACGGCGCGCTCGATCCCGAGCGTCATGGAGAACCCGCGCCTGTTCACGCACTACCCCCAGGCCATCGGCCGCCTGCTGGAGAGCGTCTACACCATCGACGACCAGCCGCAGGCCGGCCTCGTCAAGAAGGCCTGGCGGGGCGCGAGGCGCGACTTCATCAACGTGGCGACCATCAAGGACGCCTGGTCGATGCGGAAGATCTGAGAGGAGGAGCAATGCCGATGAAGATCGACGCCAAGCTCGGCCTCGACGTCTTCAAGCTCGACAAGGAGCCGCACATCGTCATCGATACCGAGGTGTGCAAGGCGGTGTGCAAGGACGAGGCCTGCGTGTACGTGTGCCCGGCCGACCTGTACGAGCGCGACGACCAGGGCCGGATGACCGTCAACTGGGAGGGCTGCCTGGAGTGCGGCACCTGCATGATCTGCTGCGATCACAGGGCTCTCACGTGGACGTACCCGCGCGGCCAGTTCGGCGTGCAGTACCGGATGAGCTGAGAGAGGTGACGGAGTGGACATCATCGTGTGCGTGAAGACCAACCCGGACCTGCAGATGGTCCGCGTCAAGAACCGCGAGGCGGTGCTGGACGGCGTGCCGTTCAAGCTCGGCGACCTCGAGAAGAACGCGCTCGAGGCGGCGGTCGCGCTGCGCACCGCCGCCGGTGGCAAGGTCACGGCCTTGTGCCTGGCCGAGGGCAATCGCAAGGCCGCCGAGGACATCAAGGTCGCGCTGGCCATGGGCGCCGACGAGGCCGTCGTGATCGACGACCCGGCGCTGGCGGCGCCGGACCCGGCAGCGGTGGCCGCGGCGCTCGCCGCCGCCGTCAAGAAGATCGGCGCCTGCGACCTGCTGCTCTTCGGCGAGGGCTCGACTGACAACTACACCGGCCAGGTCGGAGCGCGGGTGGCCGAGATCCTGGGGATGCCGCAGATCGGCTACGCGCGCAAGGTGGAGGCCGCCGACGGCGCCGTGCGCTGCGAGCGCAGCATGGACGACATGATCGAGACGCTCGAGGCCCCGCTGCCGGCGGTCGTCACCGTGGTCAGCGAGATCAACGAGCCGACGATCCCGGGCCTCATGCAGATCATGAAGGCCAAGAGCAAGCCGCTGCAGGTGTGGTCGCTCGCCGACCTCGGCCTCGACGCGGCGGCGCTGGCGCCCAAGCGCGAGATCGTCAGCAACCTGGCGGAGGAACAGGACCGCAAGCACATCCTGTTCGAGGGCACCGCGGCCGAGCAGGCCGACGCCTTCGTCAATGCCCTCATCAAAGAAGGCGTCCTGGGGAGGTAGTGATGGCCGAATTGCTTGTCTACAGCGAGAAGGTCGAGACCGCCCGCGAGCTGGTCGCCGGTGGCAAGGAGTTGGGAGCGGCCCTCGGCCTCGGCGTGAGCGCCGTGGCCCTGGGGCCGGGCGCCGGAGCCGCGGCGAGCGAGCTCGCCGCCGCCGGCGCCGACACCGTGTACGTGAGCGAAGACGCCGCCTTCGACGGCTGGCCGGCCGACGCCGTGGCCGCCGGCCTGGCGCAGATCGCCGAGCAGGCCGGCGCGAGCGTCGTGCTCGTCGGCTCCACGCGGCGCGGCAAGGAGACGGCGCCGCGGCTGGCGCAGAAGCTCGGCGCCGGCTGCGTGAGCGATGTCAACGGCCTGGTCGTCGAGGGCGGCGACCTCGTTGCCGGGCGCTATGCCTTCGGCGGCGCCACCGTGGCGCGCGAGAAGCTGGGCACGGCGGTCAAGGTCTTCGCCGTGATGCCCAAGACGTTCAGCGCCGAGGGCGCGAGCGCCGGGGCCGGCAACGTCGTCAGCCCGGCCCTCAGCGTGACGACCGGCGTCAAGGTCGTCGACCGCCGCGCCAAGGAGGGCGACCACGTCAACCTCGACGCGGCGCCGCGCATCGTCGGCGTAGGCCGCGGCTTCAACGCCCGCGAGGATCTCGCGCTCGGCGACCAGCTCGCCGCAGCCCTCGAGGCCGTCGTCGGCTGCACCAAGAGCCTCGCCGACTTCGAGTGGCTCGGCGAGGACCGCATCATCGGTCTCTCCGGCGCCAAGACGGCCCCCGACCTGTACCTGAGCGTCGGGGTCAGCGGCCAGATCCAGCACACCGTCGGCGTCGCCGGCGCCAAGCTCATCGCCGCCGTGAACAAGGACAAGGAGGCGCCGATCTTCACGATGGCCGACTACGGCATCGTCGGCGACCTCTACGAGGTGGTGCCGGCGCTCGTCGAGCGCCTCAAGAGCGTGTGACGCGAGGGCGCGAGACTGACGCGACCGACGGGAGACCGTCGCGCCGCGGTCGGCGCCGGCTGACTCATCACCGGCGGCCCGCGTCGCACTGACCGCTCCGGCGGCGAGAGACGGCGCCGCCGGGCGCACCGGGCCGGGCCGCTTCTGCGGCCCGGCCCTCCGTCTTCCTGAGTTCAGCCGGCCGGCCCGGCCTCTCTCGGCCGGCCCGCCGCCTCCCGGCGGAGCGCCCGGCGGGCCGCCGGGCGGCGCCGCGCGATCACCGGCTCATGGAGGGCGCCGCCGTGGCGCTCCTTGCGCAGGGCGATCAGGTCGCGCCCGAGCACCCAGCTCGCAGACGCCAGCGGGATCGCCAGCAGCACGCCGACGATGCCGAGCAGCGAGGCGCCGATCAGCGCCGCGATGAACACCACGAGCGGCGAGAGCGACACGGTGCGCGAGTACACCATGTTCTGCAGCACGTTGTTCTCGAACTGCTGGTACAGCGACGAAGAAGATCACCAGCACCACGCCGGTGACCAAGCCGCTCCAGTGGCCGCCGGCGGCGAACCCGACGATGCACACGATCACGGCGCCGATCGTCGCTCCCACGAGCGGCACGATGTCGAGGATGGCGACGAGGACGGCGAGCGTCTCCGCGTAGGGGACGCCGAGGATCTTGAGCACGATGTACGAGGCGATCCCGGCGACGAGGCTGATGGCGAGGTTGCCGCGCACGTAGCCGCCGGTGGCGCGCAGGAAGTTCTCGCCGATGCGCTCCGCCCAGCCGCGCTCGTTCTCCACCAGCGACTCCAGGAGCGAGCCCCAGGCGCGTGGGCCCTCGATGAGCATCATCACCATGATCGTGAGGATGGTGATCACCGCGGCGACGAGGGTCGCCGCCTTGGCGACCGCGCCGATGATCGTCTGCTGGTTGCCCATCACGACTTTGAGCACCTGCGACGGCGTGATGGCGCGCAGGTGCTCGAGCACGTGCAGCCGCACCTCGAGGAACCTTAGCTGTCCGCCGGGAGCGAACAGAGTGTGCACGAGCTGCGGCAGGGCGCGGATGAAATCTCCCGACTGTGAGACCACGGGGGCGGCGATGGCGAACAGTACGGCGATGAGGATGCCGAGCGCGGCCACCGACACGAGCAGCGCCGCCAGGACGCGGTTGACGCGGTGGCGGACCAGCCAGTCCACCGCCGGCTTGAGCGCGATCGCGAGGATGATGCCGATCAGCACCCAGAGGAGGATGCTGCGGACTTGCACGAGCAGGAGGACGAGCGCCAGGATGCCGAGGATCGTGAGCGTGATGATCGCGGTGCGGCGCACGAGCTCCGAGGTCCGCATGATCTGGTCCTGTGCTGGCGGCTTGGTCACCGTCCGGCCCCTCCCGCGCGTCCGTGCATTGCCCGTCGCGCAGAGCGTATCATTGAGCCGCTCGGACGAGGCCACGGCCGCCTCCGCCGAGCGGCCCTTCACGGGGCACCCGTGGGCCTATAGCTCAGTTGGTTAGAGCAGGCGACTCATAATCGTCCGGTCGCAGGTTCGAGTCCTGCTGGGCCCACCAACGTTGTCACAATCACAACGTTCTCGCTGCAAACGGCTCGCTGTCGCTGTCCGGTCGCCTACCCGATCGCTGCCAACCTCCTGATGCCATGGGAGCTGCGTGATTGTGCTCACCCGATCTCAAGGCACCGCAGGTGAGTGTGGGTTGGCACTTGTCTCGGGGGCTTGACCGTGCAAGATGCTGGACAGTAAATAGCGCAAGTGCTAACGTTAGCACATGAGCGATACACACCACCGCACTCTGCGCACCGACGCCGAGATCCGCGCGTACCTGAATCGGACGCGCATGGACATCCTGGCCGCGCTGCGCAACGGTCCCGCAACGGGCTCCCAGCTCGGTGAGAAGCTGGGCGTGCACTCCGCCAATCTCACACGCCACATCCGCATGCTCGTCGAGGCCGGTCTTGCCGAACTGGTAGAGAAGCGCGACACGGGGCGCAATCTCGAGAAGTACTACGCAGCGACCGCCGACAGCTTCGATGTGGCGCCGCAGGCGGCCCTCGATTCCCCTTGCAAGGTCGCCCTCGACTTTGTGCGCAGCGACATCTCAGCAGCCCTGATCCGGCTCGCAGACGACGACCCGCGGCCCGCCGTTGCGCTCCTCGCCGGCGCATGCATCTCCGAAGACGACGTTGCCGCATTCCACGCCAAGCTCTCAGACCTCATCACCGAGTTCCAGGCGGCCAAGCGAGACCAGGGAACGGTCTACCATCTCAGTCTCTCGCTCTACCCGAGTGATGTTGCGCCGGAGGGCGCGCCGATCAAGCTCACACGCAAGAGCCAGGCCGCCTCGAAGCGGTCTCGCCGGCCGGCAAGGGAGAAGGAGTGACGGCATGTCAGCCAAGTCGACAGTGACGATCGGGATCGTGCTCGCGGGCATTCTCATCGCGGGCATCCTGATCGCAGTCATGGCCGGCGGTTGGGCTGGTCACCGGACGAAGAAGACCGATCCGGCCACCGCCTTGGCGTGGGCGGCCTGGACGGCCGGCGATCTCCAGACGGCGCGGTCCCTGGCCAGGGAGTTGACGGCCACTCCGGCGACCAGTGATGCGGGGCATCACATCCTGGCCCTCGTCGCAAGCGTCGAGGGCGACGATGCGGAGGCGATCGCTCAATGGCATGAGATCTCGCCGCGCTATCCCGGTCTCCGCCAGCTCGACGAGCCCATCCTGTGGTCGTATGTCCGTGCCGGAGACCTCAAAGAGGCCCTGGCGTTCGCCGAGCAGCGCCACCTGGGGGATGTCGCTCTGAAGCGTCTGCAACTGGCGATCAGCAAACCACTTTCGGTCCAATTGCACGGGGTCACGGTGGTTCCGTATACCAATGATCCACTCACACCGTACATGCCGGGCATGGAGGCGTCCTTCTGCGGCCACAAGACAGTCGTCCGCCTCGACACGGGGGGCACCTTCGTGCACATCTCCGCCGCCCAGGCGGCCGAGTTCGGCATCAAGTCGGTGGCCAGGGAGACGGCATTCAGCGCTCTCACGATGGGCAAGATCGGCTACGGCGTTGCCCGTGAGCTGAGGATCGGCCAAGCGGTACTGCGGAACGTCCCTGTGGCAATTCACTACGGGACGATACCCAGCGAGCAGGTCGCACAGGCTTTCGGGATACAGCTGGGTCCAATCATCGGCACCAACGTACTCGAGCAGTTCCTCACGACCGTCGACGGACCAGGCCGACGCCTCATCCTTTCCTCGTGCGGCGATGCGAAGGCTCGTGCGCATCACCTCGCCATGGTGGCTGCGGAAACGGTGAAGGCCAGCGTGGTGCCTTTTGCCCTCTGGCTCGATCACTTCATGCTCGTGCCGGGACGGATCGCCGGACGGCCCGCGCGCTTCTTCGTCGACTCGGGACTCGTCGTGGCGAACCCCAGCCAGGGTCAGGCGAACCTGCTCGCCTCACGCCAGAAGCTCGCCGACTGGGGAGCCGCAGCGGCCCAAGGTCATACGTTCCCGGTCGTTCCTGGCACGCTTTGCGTGGGCGATGCCTGCCGCGATCGGCCGACCGCCTACCCCGTCGACGAGAGTGTCTGGCGGGCGCTGGGAGACTGGGGAGGCGGTAGGGTGGACGCCTTGGTCTCCTGGGGCTTCCTCTCTCACTTCGTCTGGACGCTCGACTTCGACCGCCACACCTACACGTTGATCGACCCGCAGCAGACTGCTGGCACCTGAGCTACGGCAACCAGGACAGAGGTTCCCGGCTTCGCTTGACGAGCGACGTTAGTCAAGATCGCACTTCACAAGTGTGCTTGACTGAGTGGTCAGTATGGGTTCCGGCTGCGCCTCAGTTTCGAAGAGACTCGTGTTCGCAGCCGCCCGCCATCGCCACAAGTCCAGCCGATTCCGCATGCGAGAATAGTCGAAGGCACGCTGGATTCATCGGTTCGGAAGGTCTAGGAACAGACGGCGGACCTCCTCCCGAAGGTTCGAAAGCTGTCCACCTAGGTCCACCAAGCACTAGCATTATAGTAGACCATTTCGGCCGTTAGCACTGAGCCTCTCACCCCTTAGGATGGCGGGCCCTTTTCGTGGAGTTCGAGTTGGCAGGGAAGGTGGTGTTCCCGGACTCGAACTCACGCCTCCTGCAGCTAGGCACTACGCCGGGTCGCCCTTGACCTAGAACATCATGATAGTTACTATCAGTATATAGTAACTATCATGAGATGCTTCCGGAGCACAGACGAGTGGTCCGGAGCGATTCTAGAAGGGGGAGTAATGAACGGTGATCCTGAGGAAACACGCTTCGAGCGTGGCCTCGAGAACGCACACGATCTCGGAGCACAACCAGATCCGAGGCTGGTCGAAAGCGTTGGAGATGTGGGGAAATACCTCGTCGAGTTCGCGTTCGGCGATATCTATGAGCGCCCTGGACTGAACCTACGGGAGCGAGAGATCGCGACCGTCGCCGCCTTGATCGTGATGGGTCGTGGCCCACAACTTCGTGCGCACCTCAAGTCGGCGCTCTATGTTGGTGTGAGCTGGGACGAGCTCGCGGAGGTCGTCCTGCAGACCGTGCCATTCGCCGGATTCCCAACCGCATTGGATGCGATGCTCATCCTGACGGATCTAAAGCCGCAAGGGGACGGGGCGGATGACGCTGGGACTCCGCCGCCTGGTTCCAATGTTGAGATCACTAATGAGGACACATCTGCCGGCCCTGACTCATCTCCTTCGGAGGAGACTCGTGAAGAGTCCTGAGTCTACGGACGCGCCATGCGTCGACGGTACCGTGGCGCCCGGGTTCGAGGCTGTCCGGTCAGTCTTTGAAGCCAACTTCGCTGAGCGCGACGAAATCGGTGCGGCCTGCTCCGTGTGGTGGCGGGGGCGTCAGGTCGTCGATATCTGGGGAGGGTGGCGCAACCGTGAGGCCGAGCTAGCGTGGGAGGGTGACTCACTCGTCCTGATGTTCTCGGCGACCAAAGGCATGGCCGCAATGGCCGTTGCTGTGGCGCAAGCGCGGGGTTTGCTGGACCGAGATGCGAAGGTGGCCGAGTACTGGCCGGAGTTCGCACAGGCTGGGAAGGCATCGATCACGGTTCGTCAGCTCCTCGCACACCAGGCCGGACTGAGCGCGATTGACACGCCACTGCCCCCACAAGTCTTGGCTGACTTGGATCAAGTGGCTGAAGCTTGCGCTAGGCAGGCACCGCTATGGGAGCCGGGCAAGCGCCACGGCTACCACGGTCTTACTCTCGGATTCTTCGAAGGCGAGTTGATTCGTCGAGTCGATCCAGAACACCGGAGCCTCGGCCAATTCTTCGCCGATGAGGTGGCAAGGCCACTGGGAGTCGAGTTCTATATTGGGCTGCCCGATTCGGTCGACGTATCCCGCATTGCTGCAATCAGCTCGTTCAAGGGATCGGAGATGATCTTCCACCTGAACGAACTGCCATGGGGGATGGTGCTCGCCTACATGTGGCCACGTTCCATCACGGCCAGGTCACTGAGCAACCCGCCGGCGAAGTCTCCAGGCGACTATGATCGACCCGACTATCGAGCGGTCGAGTTTCCGGCGGGTGGCGGCATTGGCAACGTGGCCGACATCGCCAAATTGTACTCAGCGCTTGCGATGGGCGGTGCGGCGCTTGGCATCGATTCAGCGACGTGGGAGGAGTTGGTCAAGCCGGCATCGCTACCGCGTGACGGCGATCGCGACTTGGTCCTCAAGACGCACACCGCCTATTCACACGGCTTCATGCGGCCGTCGCCTGACTTCCGCTTCGGTTCAAGTTCTCGCGCCTTGGGCGCTCCGGGCGCTGGCGGAGCCTTCGCCTACGCCGACCCAGACTTGCAGCTGGCGTTTGCCTACGCACCAAACAAGATGGGCTTCTCAGCCTATGATGACCCCAGGGAACGTACACTCAGAACGGCGGCCTACGAATGCATCAAACGGGTGACGTCGTGAGTGTTGCAGACACCAAGACCATAGGGCTGCGTGAGCGCAAGAAGCGCCAGACGAGGTCTGCTATCCAGGCGCAGGGTCTCCGTTTGTTCATCGATCAGGGATACGACGCGACGACGTGCGAGCAAATTGCCGCGGCGGCAGATGTAGGACCAGCGACGTTCTACCGCCACTTTCCGACCAAGGAAGCCCTCGTTCTTGATGACGAGTACGACCAGCTCATTCACGAGCTGGTCGAGTCTCAACCCGCATCCACCCCCTGGGGTACTCGCCTGCGAACAGCGTTTCTACAAGGCATTCGCCAAGCATGGGAGTCTGACGGCCCGACGTTGCGAGCCCGCAGTGAGTTGATCATACGGACACCCCGTCTTCGCGCGCGCCAATGGATGCAGCAGCGTGACGCTGTGAACTCGATCTTGCGGGCCCTAGAGGACAGCGGCACGCAGGTAGATGCCTTCGAAGTTGAAGTCGTCACGGGTGCGATCATCGCCGCAATAGTGGCGGCACTTGAGCTTTGGGTGGAGAGTCCAGCGGATTCCAACCTTCCAGACATGGTTGCGCGCGCGTTCGACGCTCTTGAGAGGCGGATATAGAAGCTCCCAGCTGGACAGATAGCATCATCGCTCAGAAATTATGCTACGATATTAGTATTCAGCAATCGCTGAACCTCGTCACGTAAGTTCGAGAGCTGTCTAGTTGGGTCCACCAATGTTGTCACTATTACAACGTTCTCCCTGCGTATGACCGTCTTTTGATGTCCGGTCGCCTACCCGGTCGCTCCCCGTAGATTCGTATCCGGCTGCTTGCGGACTGCATGGGGGTGGTTCAGATCAGCGCGCCACCGCCGACCCGCCCGAGGTTCTCGCTGGCCGACTGCCTACCGTTGTCTCCTTCACCGGAGACGGTCATCGGACTATCATGGGCAATGGACCGACGATTGGGTCTGGCAAGGTTCGGCGAAGCCCCCAGGTTCTTCCGGGGGATGACCAGACTTCTCGCGGGGGTGTACCGTGCATGTCTCTCGACTGCTCCTCCCCATGGGTCTGGCCTTTGGCCTCATCCTGTTTGGAGCTTCGTGCGCTACATCAGGGACCGGCGTGAACGATCAACCGAATACGCCTGATCCGGGGAAGACCATCGTTGTGGCCAAGTCCGGCGGGACGTATACGACGATCCAGGCGGGGCTGAACGCCGCCGAGCCGGGCGATACCGTGGACGTCCGGGCGGGAATCTACAACGAGCGGGTCACTTTCCCCAAGTCCGGGGCCGCCGGCAAGTACATCACGCTTCGGGGGGAGCCGGGGGCGATCATCGATGGCACTGGATTGTTTGACACGCTGACCGGAACCTGCGGGCTTGTCTATATTGAAGACAAATCCTTTGTGAAGGTCATCGGTTTCACGATTCGGAACGCCGTCAAGAGCTCCAGCAAGATCTTTCAGGCGGGCATCTGGGTGAGAGGTGCTGGCAGCTTCATCGAAATCCGGAACAATGCGGTGTCCAATATTGTCAATTCCACCAAAGCATCCGGTTGTCACGGCATCGCTGTGTACGGCACCAACGGGACGACGCCTCTCAGCAACGTCACTGTCGACGGCAATGAGGTCACCAGGTGCAAGACGGGGTGGAGCGAAAGCATGGTGTTCAATGGCAATGTCGAGAACTTCGTCGTCTCCCACAACAAGGTCCACGACAACGACAACATCGGGATCGACTTCATCGGCTTCGAGGGCGAATGCCCGACCCCGGCACTGGATCAGGCCCGCAACGGCGTCTGCACGGACAACGTCGTCTACAACATCACGTCGTACGGCAATCCGGCCTATGGAACGGACCGGAGCGCCGACGGCCTCTACGTGGATGGCGGCAAGAACATCGTCATCGAACGGAACAAGGTCGACAACTGCGACATCGCCGTCGAGCTCGCCAGCGAACATCGCGGCAAGAGTACCGAAGGCATCACGGTGCGAGACAACTTCGCCTCGCGTTCTTACCAGGGGAACCTGGAAATGGGGGGATACGCCGCGAACAAAGGCAACGCGGTCAACTGTGTGCTCGTGAACAACACCACCTATCAGGGGGCGGGCGGCGAGATTGTCGTTCAGAACAACTGCAACGGGATCATGATCAAGAACAACATCCTTGTCCGTACTGATTCGTCCGCCGGCTACATAGTCCAGTGGGGCAAGAACAACACCAACATGACCATCAACAACAACCTCTACTTCGGTGGCAGCACCACCAGCCCGGGGGCGTGGCCTGACTCCGCGGCCCTCTTTGCCGATCCTCAGCTCGTGAGCACCTATCTCGACATGCACATCGCTCCCACCTCCCCTGCGGTCGATCGGGGCGTCGCTGTGGACGCCGGCACTCTGGACATCGATGGCCAACCGCGTATTCAGGGCGCGGCCATCGACCTTGGGGCCGATGAAGTCCGTTGAGTTGGGAATGCGCGTGGACGTTTCTCGCGTCCCGCCGCGCAAATCCTCGGACTGTGCAGCACGTTTGCACACGATGCACTACGGGCGATGACGCCTACTGCATGATGTCTGACGCAGCCTGAAGAGTTCTTCGCTGAGGCGGAGAACGGTCTCCCGAAGGTTCGAAAGCTGTCCACTTAGGTCCACCACGTTGTCAGAATGACAACGTTTCTCCCTGCAAGCCGCCTTCTTCTGCCTACCCGGTCGCTTGCGTTCGTCCGCTCACGCTTCGAGGCGCCGGCACGTCCACCTACGAGGCGTCCTCGATCAAGACGAAGGGTGTCGGCCCTTGGGCTGGCCTATCAGGCGCTCTCGTCGGGCGAGACAGTTGCGGCATCGCCGTCACCGGCTTGCAGGACCGCTCGCAGCATCTTGTCCCATAGACCGAAAACGCCATCCAGTTGCACGGCGTTGGGATCGGCGAGGTACTGAAGCGCCAAGCCATCGGCAAATGCGCACACGACAGACGCCAGATCGTGCGCCGTTCCGCCGTTGACGCCGATCGGCTCCCTGATCGATTCCGTGACCAGCGCGCGCTGGCCCTCAAACGAATCGGCCAACTTGCCACGCACCTTGTCGTCGTGCAGGCATGCGACAGAAAGGTCGAGGTACAGCCGATAGGAAAGCGGGCTCTCGAACAAGCGCTTCAGACCGGCCGAAAGCGCCCGAATTCCACCCTCGACGTCATCAGGATCGAGCCCGCTGAAATCCTTGTGCATCTCCTCGTAGGTTTCGTGGAGGCACCAGTCAATGAGAGCTCCGACAAGTCCGCTCTTGCCTCCAAAGTGGTAACGGATCAAGGAGTGTGCCAGACCGGACTCGGCTGAGATCGCCTCCAAGCGAAGTCCTTCGTAGCCGGACCGCTCCAGGAGTGCTCTGGCGGCCTCGAGCAGGCGGACAGCAGTCGGCGATAGATCCTCGGCAAGCGGTGTTGGCAGTCTGCCCGATCCCCAGCGCGAAGCGTTGGGCAACGCCGACGATTGCGCCGTGAGTCCGGCTTCTTTGTCGCCGTGCTGCGGAAGGGAGGCTCTTGGGTGTGTGCGCTTCCTAGGCATACCAGCCCGCTCCTCTGGCGGAACCCAACCATGTCTCGACATCGACTATCGCTTGTCAGACTAGACTAACTCACCCAGAGGCCGGCAACGAACAGGCCCAGTGGAGTCGAGCCATCTTGAGTCCTTGACACTTGCGACGAATATGCAAGAATCCGGCGGCAGAGATTGTCAGTCTTGACTAACTAGGTCAGGCAAGTCAGGAGCGCGCTACGACTGGCTTGGGAATGGTGCTGGGACTTGTATCGAAGGAGAGGGAGCATGAAGGTTCTCATCGTGGGAGCGGGCATGCAGGGCCAGGTCCTCACCTGGAACCTGGGGCGCAATCCGGCGATCGACGAGATCGTTGTCGCCGACTTCGACGAGGCGCGGGCCCGGTTCGTCGCCGGGCAGGTCGGGGCCGGCAAGACGACGGCCGTCAGGATCGACGCGTCCGACAGCGACGCCGTGGCCGCGGCGGCTGCGGGCGCGAAGCTCGTCGTCAACGCCGTCGTGCCCGCCTTCAACATGGCGATCATGCGGGCCTGTCTCAAGGCGAAGGCAGACTACCTTGACATGGCGTCTGGGCAGACGCCCACGCAGACCATCGACGAGGCCTGGCTCGAGCAGTCGGCGCTCGATCCCGAGTTCAGGGCGGCCGGCCTGACCGCGCTTCAGAGCACCGGCATGGACCCCGGCGTGACCAACACCTTCGCGGCGAACGGCTACGAGGACCTCGACAAGTGCTTCGAGATCCGCATCAAGGACTACGCCCTGTTCGACTCGGCCGTGCCGCTGCAGGTCTGGAGTCAGGAGACCTACTACACCGACTGCGCCCAGCCGCCGCTGCTCTACGAGGACGGCGAGTTCAAGCGCGTCGAGATCTTCGGCCGCAAGGAGCTCTACCAGTTCCCCGAGCCGTTCGGCCGCGGCCCGGTCATCTGCCACGACCACGAAGAGGTCACCACGCTGCCCCGCCTGCTGCCCAAGAAGTTCGGCGACAAGGGCCTGCGCTACGTCGACTTCAAGATGGGCACCGAAGAGGCCGGCCTCGACGCCGACGCCGCGTTCGTCGGCCTCAGGCATGACGAGCAAGGAGCCGCGTCACCCTCAAGGACGGCACCAGGGTGCGGCCGATCGACGTCTACGTCGCGACACTGGCGCCGAACCCGCCGGCCGAGGAGCTCGCCAGGTTGGCGCTCGCCGGCGAGATCCTCGACGTCGGCGTGCAGCTCGTAGACTGCATCGGCGAGAAGGACGGCAAGCCGATGACGATCAACTACGCGGTCATCGGTCCCGACATCAAGCGCGTCAACGAGCTGATCCCGGGCGCCACCTCCGTGTCGTACGGCACCTCGACGCCGGCCTCCATCTATGCCGAGATGATCGTCGAGGGGCACATCGACCAGCCCGGCGTGATCGCTCCCGAGTTGCTTGACCGCGCCATCCGCGAAGCATTCATCTCCGAGCTTGGCTGTCGCGAGATGCCGGTCACCAGGCGCGTCGAGACGCAGATCAACTAGCTGTTCCCCGGCAAGGAAGGCGAGCTGGTGTCGCTGTTCGCAGGGATGTCATCGCGGCCGTGTGAGACCACGCCACGACGACCAGCCAGACGCTCGCTACGCTGAAGCCAAGAAACGAGGGAGGCGAGAGTCATGGGAGATCAGACACATCCGAATGTTCACACCCCACCACCGGGGCCCAAGAGCCGGGCGCTAATGAAGCGCGGCGAAGACATCATGCTGGGGGTCTCTCTGATCGGCGGCTGGCCGCCGAGCCACTTCGTGAGCCGCTACCGTGACGGCTGGTTCATCGAGGACGTCGACGGCAATCGCTACATCGACTGGCTGGCCGGCTGGGCCTCCTCGCCGCTCGGCGGCAACCACCCCGAGCTCGTGGAGGCGGCGCACACGGCGCTGAAGGAGTACGGCACCGAGTGCCTCTCGTCGCTCACCGTCTGGCACCAGCACGAGCTCGCCGAGAAGCTCATCGAGATCGCCCCCAAGCCCCTGGCCAAGATCGTCTACGACACCACCGGCAGCGAGGTGGTCGAGAACGCGGTGCGCATCATGCGCGAGGCCGCCGGTCCCGGCCGCCCGTTCGTCATCACGTTCCTGGGCAGCTTCCACGGCGGCAACTACGGAACCGGCGCCATGGGCCCGCACAACGCCCACTACAACCACGGCATCGAGCCTTTCATGAGCGGCTGGATCAACGTGCCCTTTCCCACCTGCTACCGCTGCCCGTACCATCTCGACTACCCCGCCTGCGACATCGCCTGCCTTGGCTACATCGAGGAGATGATCCTCAAGTACAAGGCCACCCCCGAGAGCATCGCCGGCGTGAACGTGGAGCTCATCCAGGGCGAGAACGGCGTGCAGATCCCACCGCCTGAGTGGCCCAAACGGCTCTACGACCTGTGTCAGAAGTACGGCTGGATCCTGTATAACGACGAGGTCCAGGAGGGCATGGGGCGCTGCGGCAAGTGGTTCCTGATCGACGAGTATCCCGGCGTAGAGGTCGAGCTGCTGTCGCTTGGCAAGGGCACGTCGGGTGGGCTCATCCCCATCTGCTACACCCTCGGCTCGAAACGCATGAGCGAGCCGGCGGGCAAGCTCTACACGGGGGGCACCTTCGCCGGCTCACCGGTTGGTTGCGCTGTGGGCGTCAAGCTCATCGAGGTGATGAAGCGCGACAAGGTGCTCGACAATGTCAAGGAGATTGAGCGAGTCGCCAAGGCCAAGTTCGGCGCTCTCAAGGAGAAGTACGAGATCGTCGGCGACGTGCGCGTCAAGGGCTGCTACCAGTGCGTCGAGTTCGTGGAGGACAAGGATTCCAAGACGCCGGCTCTCGACCTCACGCGAGAGGTGGTCTACGCCATGGAGCGCAAGGGCGTCGTGCCCATCTACGAGCCGGCGTTCAGCTGGTTCCGACCTACGCCGGCTCTCAACATGCCGCCGGAGCTGTTCGCGCTCGGATGCGACATCGTGGAGGAGTGCGTGGCCGAGGTCAGCAAGGCGCACGCCAAAGGCATTGCCTGACTGACTAAGCCCGTGCCCTGATGCCAGCGCACAGCCGCGGATAGCGGTAGCGCCGAGTGACTCCGACAAGCAGGCTGCGAGCGTGGTTGGCGGTTGGCAGTCGACGCGTGCGGCGCGCGACTTCCCGACGAGTGCTCGGTCGTTGCGAGACCGCTTGCGGGCACTGGCCCGGAGATCGCGCATCGCCAAGAGGCCGGGCGCGGATCCTGAACCGTGCACGCGCCCAACTATGCCTCGAAGAGTCGTCTGACCTCCTCGCGAAGGTTCGAAAGCTGTCCACTTAGGTCCACCAAGCATTAGCATGATAGTTGGCCATTTGGCCGTGAGTGTTGAGCCTGTCACCCCTGTCGGGTGGCGGGCTCTTTTCGTCAGTTCTAGCTGTTCGAGAAGGCACCCGCACAAGACTCGAACCGCGGCTCGGCGCGCCGTGTGCATCGCGACATCTTGAGGCCTCCGTCATAACAGCACGACATACGCATCGGCAGATCGCGCGCGTCTTGAATCTCATTCGTCAGGGCACCTTGACACAACGGGGGAGTGTCATGCTACCCTGACAACCAGGACATGGATCACACATGAAGGAGAAACCAATGACCGAAAATGCAGACATGAACATGGACGAGCTGTTCGCCACCTGGACGCTCTGTCTGTCACGTATCAAGTGGCAGAAGGAGCGGGAGGCGGCGACGACTCGCGGCGATGAGGCCGCGGCTCAGATTGCTAGTGAGGCGCTCGAGCGCCTTCCCGAGGTCAGTCCTCTTAATGGGCTGCGTGCCAACGCCGATCTCGTCGGCCGACTGACCGTGCAGCGCTTCATCGCCATGAAGGTCGCACAGGAGCAGGGTGCAAGCGCTGATCTGATCGGCAAAGCCCTCGGCGTCTCACGCCAGTCGGCCTGGGAGTTCATGAAGCGCAGGATCGCTGAGCACGGCGGCGAGCCGCCTGAGGAGAAGCTGCCGCCGATCGACGATCCGCGGAAGTGGCAGTTTCTGCAGAAGAAGATCGAGGAGCACCTGCAGTCCGCCGCCGATGCCGGCTCCGCTGACAGAGGGGAAGAAGGCGACGCGTCGTCATGATCGAGGAGTGTGGAAGCTCCGTATGCTAGAACGTTAGTGACCTAGTAGGCGCGAGAGTTCCTCTCGCAAGTCCGAGAGCTGACTAGTTGGGTCCACCACGTTGTCGTTTCGACAACGGTTCTTCCTGCATACAGACACCTTTTGCGTACCGGATCGCTCTGTCCTTCACGCCTGCTGTCAAGTCGTTGGATCATGCTGACCCCACTCCCCGAAACCGGTCCAACCTGAGCTCATTTGGCGACGTCATGGAGGCCCCGTCCTGCGTGTACTGTCCGCTGGTCCACCACCCATAGGCGTTGCCCGACCTTGACTCTGATCTTGCGGTCCTCCGCCAACTGTCACCGCGTCACCTCCCATGCGAATGGGTTCCGGTCAAGGAGTGGGGTAGCGCGTCAGAGGAAGATCGTCTTCGCCGGCGGCCGCAGGCAGTGCTCGCAGACGACCGCCTGGCAGTAGCTGCCGACGTTGGGGATGGCGATGATGTCGCCTTCGGCGACGGGTGGAAAGGGGTACTCCTCGGCGAAGAGGTCGGGAGCTTCGTTAATGTGTCCGCTGATCGTGACCCTGGCCGGACGCGGGGCGAGCGGGTCGACCGTGGTGAGGCAGTCGACCCACTCGCCCCAGACGAAGCGCAGGGCCATGATGTTCCAGCCCGCGTTGAGGCCCACGAACGTGGTGCCCAGGCGGTTCTCGACGGTGACCACTTCGGCGAGCAGGGTCCCCGCCTGGGTGAAGTAGAACTCCCCCGGCTCGGTGGCGATCGTGATGCCGTGTGCGGCGAACGCGCCCAGCCCGCGTTGCAGCGTCGCCGCCCAGGCGCCCAAGTCGAGCGGCGCGTCGCCCTGGCGCAGCGGCTCGCCGATCCCGCCGCCGGTGTTGATCTCCTCGATCGGGCAGCCGGCGGCGATGAGATGCTCGATCATCCGCGCGGCCTTGGCCAGGGCAGCGTCGAGCTTGGGCAGGTCGTCGGTCAGCGTCTGGTGGCAGAGGTGGACGTGGGCGCAGTTGATGTGCAGGTCGTACTCGGCGGCGATCGCCAGCGCCTCGTCGAGCTGCTCGGGGTAGAACCCGAACTTCGTCGGCTTCTCGCCGGCGTACTCGCCGAAGCGCACCGTCTCCTGCTTGCCGTAGCCGACCGGCACGTACGGCCGCGTCGCGCCGGCGCGCGGGTTGAGTCGCAGGCCTACCTTGCGACCCGGGGCCAGCCGTCCGACACGGCGCAGCTGGCCCGGCAGGTCGACGTTCAGCTGCAGCTCCGGATGGCGCAGGATGCTGCGCAGGTCGTCGTCCGAGACATTGGTGCCGGTGTAGCTGAGCTCCTCCGGCCGCCAGCCGTGGTTGAGTGCCCAGTCGACCTCGCCCGGTGAGCAGACGTCCACCCCGATCGCGTCTGGCGTGCCGGGAACGCCGAGCCCACGCACCAGCGCCATGATCTCGGGCCCGCGCTGCGCCTTGAGCGCGAAGCGCACGCCAACGGGCATACCCGTGCGTGCCAGCACCTCGCGCACGGCCTTGAACTGCGCCTCGATGAACGCCATGTCGTGCACGAACAACGGCGTGCCGTGCTCACGGGCCAGCGTCTCGGCATCGCAGCCGGCGATGGTGAGACGGCCGTCGACCACCTCGAGGCCGGGCCGGATCCACCAGGTGGGTGCTTGGGCGGGACTCAGCACCACCTCAGTCTCCTTCCGTCGTGTCGTCGGCATGCCGCTCAAGATACAGCGTCAGCATCTCCTGCAGGACGCCGAACACCGGCGCCGCGTCGAAGTCCGGGTCGGCCTGCTTGTGAAGCCCCAGCCCGTCGGTCGCGGCGACGATCAGCGTGGCGAGCGGCTCCGCCGCGCGCCGGGCTCCCGCGGATTCCTCGTCGGCCAGCGCCCACCTTTCGAGCTGTTCATACCACTGGAACAGGTCACGGTACTTGTCGCGCAGGTCCTCTGCGTAGAGCGCATGCGACAGGATGGCGTAGAAAGTGCGGTACTCGTCGGGGTCGGCGATCCAGCGCCGGTGCACATCGAGGAGCACCCGGCGACGCTCGTCGCCCGGTGCGGCCGCGCGCAGCGCCTCCAGAAGGTCGGCGCTGCCCTGGTGGACGATCGAGTCGAGCAGGGCTTCGATCAGGCCAGCCTTGCTACCGAAGTGATAGCGGATCAGCGAGCCGGCCTCACCGGACTCGGCCGCGATCTCGTCGAAGGTGAGGTGCGCGAAGCCGTCGCGCGCCAGGATCGTCTTGGCTGCCTCGAGCAGCCGCGCAGCGGTCGGCGACAGCTCGCGCAGCGGGTCGTTGACCGGCAGCCCGGGACTCCTGTCTGCCACGACACGGGTCTCGCCGCCCTCGTCTTGACTCGCAGTCCCTGTCGTGCGCCCCGAGCCTGTCACCTTGCACCTCACTTCCTTTGCATCTAGAGTAGTTTGCTCAAGCAAACTACACAACCGGCTCGAGAGCAAATGGCGCCGGTCCAGCCCCGGCCGTGGCGTTCGCCGCGGCGCGATGTGTCGAGAGCGAGGAGAGGCAGCAGTGAAACGCGCAGCGCACGCCGGCGGCCGGCGCAACAGCGGCTTGAGCCTGACGGTCTTCACGCCCGATGAGATCGAGGACATCCATCTCGCGACGCTCGAGGTGCTGGAGCGTGCCGGCGTATGGGTCGAGCTCGACGAGGCGCTCGACGTCTTCTCCGACGGTGGCTGCCTTGTGGACCGCGAGACACGCATGGTGCGCATCCCGCCGCTGGTGGTCGAAGAGGCGATCACCGCCGCGCCGCCGATCTGGGCGCTGTGCGGCCGCGACCCCGCCAACGACCTGCTGCTCGGGTCCAATCGCGTCGGCTTCGCCAACTTCGGCGAGGGTCTGATGGTGGTCGATGCGGCGAGCGGCGAGCTGCGCCCCTCGACCAAGCAGGACCTCGCCGATACCGCCCGCCTCGTCGACGCGCTCAGTGACATCGACTGCTTCGAGGTCGCCCTGGGCTGCGGCGACGTGCCGGTCGCGACGGCCACCATCCACAACTACGAGGCCACGCTCCTCAACTGCACCAAGCCCGCCTGCACCGGCCCGCAGGACGGCTACGCGGTGCGCCGCTACGTCGAGATGGCTGCGGTTGCGGTCGGTGGTATGGATGAGCTCCGCCGCCGCCCCATCCTGATGCTCGGCACCTGCCCGGTGAGCCCGCTCAAGCTGCCGCGCGAGTTCTGCGAGATCGTCATCGAAGCGGCACGCCTGGGCATGCCGATCGAGGTGCTCAGCATGGCGATGGCTGGCGCCTCGGCCCCGGTCATGCTGGCCGGCACCCTGGTCACCCACAACGCGGAGGTGCTGGCCGGCATCACCCTGGCCCAGCTCACCGAGCCCGGCACGCGCGTGGTCTATGGCTCGTCGACGACGGCCATGGACCTGCGCTTCGCCGCCGCCTGCGTGGGCTCGCCGGAGATGGCGCTCATCAGCGCCGGTGTGGCTCAGCTCGCGGGGCGGTACCGGCTGCCCAGCTACGTCGGCGGTGCGTAGGGTGACAGCAAGCTGTGTGACGCCCAGTCCGGTCACGAGAAGACCCTGACTGCCGTCCTCCCAGCGTTGGCAGGCGCCAACCTGATCTTCGGGGCGGGGATGATCGAATCGGGTGTCACCATCGACTACGGGCAGTTGGTGCTCGACAACGAGATTGCGCGCATGATCAAGCATGCCGTCGGCGGCATCCCCGTGAACGACGACACGCTGCTCGTCGACGACATCATCGCGGTGGGCTCGTTCGGCGACTTCCTCTCCCTGCCGAGTACCTACGCCCACATGCGCGAGCAGTCACAGCCGCACATCATCGACCGCCGCGTGCGGGAAGACTGGGAGGCCGACGGCTCGCGCGACGCGCGGTCACGGGCGCTCGTCCAGGCGCGCGAGATCATCGGGGGCCACCGCCCCCTTCCGCTGCCCGACGATGCGCAGGCGGAGATCCGCCGCATCGTGGAGACCGCCGACCGAGAATGTGGAGGAAGCTGATGGAGACGCGGATCCCCACCCGCATGGGCGACGGATCGTCCGCCGACCTGACGCGCGGCGAGCTGCGCGCCGACATCGAAGATGCCACGCAGCTCGCCGCGCGCAAGGCCAAGGCCGAGCCGCTCACCCAGGACGAGCAGGCGCACCTGCTCGACATCTACGCCTCGCCGGCCGCCTTCACGGCCGTCGACATCGGCGACCAGGTGGTGCTCTCGTGCGACGGCGGCGGCTCGAAGATGACCGGCACCGACATCCTCGACCTGCTCGAGAGCGAGCAGCGCCTCGGCCAGGACATCCTCGAGCTCTGGCACATCGAGTACAGCTACAAGGCGATCAAGACGATCCTGCCGCACCAGCAGCAGACGCTGCAGAACGCGCAGCTCATGCTCACGGCGCCGGTGCAGTACGGGGCGCAGCCCAACCTGGCCTTCTACTCGCGGCCGGACGGCCCTTGCGAGAACTGGTTCGAGCTGCTGCCGAAGGGGGACATCGCGGGGGCGCGGGCGGCGATCGAAGAAGCCATGGACCACGCCACTAAGGACTTCATCTACGTCGGCGAGGGCATGCTCGACGCCGGCGCCGACGGCATGGACTTCGACACGACCGGCGGGGCCGGCGACGGCGACTTCTACAGCACCCTGCGCGCCGTGAAGTACCTGCGCGCCAAGTACCCGACCGCCGGCATCGAGGTCGGCATGGCGGGCGAGTTCACGATCGGCGTGCACGGCGAGCTCGAATGGGAGGGCCGGCGGCTCGCCGGGCTCTGGCCCAAGGGCCAGCTCGAGGTCTGTCAGGACGCCGGCGCCACGCTCTTCGGGCCGGCGGTCAACATCAACACAGGCAAGTCGTGCGCCTGGAACACCGCCTACTCGCTCACGGTCATCAAGCCCTGCATGGGCGTGGCGCGCATCCCCGTGCACCCCAACGTCGGCCAAGGGGTCTGCGGCGTGCCGGTCAACGGCTACCCGCCCGAAGACGCGGTCTCGCGGGCGGCCAAGGCGCATGTCGAGATTCTGCGCTGCGACGGCTTGTAGGTGGGCTCGGGTGACTCCAGAGGCATGGACGTCACCCACGCGCTCGCCGCGGGCATGGGCGGAATCCGCACTGCCGGAGACCTGGTAGCTCGGATGCAGATGTCCCGGGGCATGCGCCTCACAGAGGCCAAGGCCTACATCGCCGACAAGCTCGGCTGCTCAGAGCGCGACCTCAGCGACTCGTACGCCATGGAGCAGATCAGGGGAGAGAAGGGCCTGGGGAGGATCCTCGATCACTCGAACCTGCACCCTGGCGAGCCCAACGCGATGATGGCCAAGTTCCGCATCGCCGAGACGCTGGGGATCACGATCCCCAGCGTCGAGAGGTTCAAGGCGCTGGCGGGGATGTGAGTCAGGGGGAGGGGGATGGCCGCCTGACATGTCCGCCGTGCTCGCCTCGCGCGTCGATCCACGAGCGACGGCGCACCCCGTGCACAGCCGGTGGCACAGACGCCGCAGCCGCGGCAGAGTCCCTCGGTGAGGCTGGCTAGCAGCGCCTTGCCGGCGCTGCTCAGGCTGCAGATCGCAGAAGCTAACCCCACCGATCGCCTGCCGCTCGTTCATTCGGATGGACGTAGCACGCACTCGGCGTGCCGCGCCGGCGTTGTCGCCTCGGCTCAGGCCTCGCCGGCGTCTTCTGCGGGGCTCGCTTCATCAAGCGGCAGAACGGTTTCGAGGACCCCGCGGTAGGTGCTGTGCGCATCCCGGAGCGCCGTATAGATGATGCGCTCCGAGCCGTTCTCTCCGTGCTCGATCGTGTCGACCTGGTCCTTGGTGCCCGCCTTCAGGTCGTCGAGCAGCGACTCGATCGCGGCGTGGGCGCGTTTGGGGTGACAGCCGAAGAGGCTGCGGCCGATCAGCTTCGGACTGCAGGTCGAGAAGCCCTCTCCGGCCCAGAATCGCACGACGTCCTCCTCGTCGGCGACGCTGAAACCGATCCCGACGGGCAAGTGCGCGAACAACAGCGCGGTCTGCTCTTGGGTGAGTTCTCCTGCGACGACCATCTCTTGCCTCCTGGAAAGTCTAGTATCCTGTACTCTATGGGATAAGATGTTAGACGGATTGCGGTGAGAGCACAATCTGACGGCTCTGTGGGTGGACGCAGACGGAGGTGAGCAGTGGCCAGCCCTGAAGACACCGCGGATGCACTGGCGCGCAACCTGCGGCGCCTGCGCGCCGAGCGCGGGCTGACGCTCGACGGACTCGCCAGGCGGGCGGGCATCAGCCGGAGCATGCTCATCCAGATCGAGCAGAAGCGCGTCAATCCCACGCTCGCCACCCTGGTGCGCCTCGCGCAGGCGCTCGACATCGGCCTCGCGGCGCTCGTCGAGCTCGGCAGCCAGCGGCGCGTGCGAGTGATCTCGCGCGACGACGTGGTGGAGCTGTGGGCATCGCCGGGCGGGGGCAGCGGGCGGCTTCTTGTGGGCAGCGACCAGCTCGACCACATCGAGTTCTGGGACTGGCACCTCGAGCCCGGGGACGTCCACCGGGCCGAAGCGCATGTGGCGGGGACGGCGGAGATCCTTCACGTGCTTGACGGGGACCTCGTGCTCGAGGCCGCCGGGGAGTGTCATACGGCCGCAGCCGGCGAGAGCGTTATCTTCTCGGCCGACGCCGACCACTCCTACGGCAACAACGGTGCGCGGCCCCTGCATGTCCTCATGATCGTGATCACGCCCCCGGCCGCGAAGGCCATGACTCCAGGAGCGATCCCCAGTTCGGAGGTGGACCATGACTCGTGACGACCGCGACTGGCTGACCGACGACTTCCCTGAGCTGCGCGACGCCTCGCCTTGGGTGATGGAGGAGATGATCTTCGCGCAGCCTCAGCTCGCCGCGCCGATCCTGGGCGATGACCGTCTCGAGGTGACGCGGCTGCAGGAAGCCGTGATGGCCGCGGCTGTCGCCGGCGAACCCGTCGTGGTCACCGGCTGTGGCACCTCCGAGCACGCCGCCCTGGTCGTGGCCGGGCTGCTCACCGACTCCTTCCGTGGCGCGGGCTTGATGGCTCGTGCCGAGGCGCGCCAGGCGCTCGACGCAGCCCTCGACCCGCGTGCCGGTGGCGTCTGCATCGCGATCTCTCATGACGGAGGGACCAGAGCGACGAGGTTCGCGCTGGAAGCCGCCCGCGAGAGCGGAGCCAAGACTGCACTGATCACGGCCTGCGCCGACGCGCCATGCGCGACCGCCGCCGACCTCGTCTTGGTCACTCCCGTCCACGACGACTCCTGGTGCCACACGCTCGCCTGCGTGAGCGCCATCCTGGCCGGAGCACGGGTCTCCGGCATCGCCGGCGACGAGGCTGCGGGCGCTGCCGTGGGCGCCATCGAGTCGACCCTGAGTCGCCGCGACGACCTCAGAGCGGCCGCGGCGCACCTCAACCGCTCCGGCCGCATCGTGACCGCCGGTCTGGGCATCGACCAGGTGAACGCCAGCGAGCTCGCCCTCAAGATCGCCGAAGGGGCGCGCATCCCCACCACGGCGTATCACCTGGAGACCCTTCTGCACGGGCATCTCGCGGGGTGTGATGCTGCCACCACGAGCATGGTCCTGCTCGCCCTCGACCCGCACGGCGGCGCTCGACGTGACCGCCGCTTCGCGATCGTGGCGGGGGCCGCTCGGACCATCGGCATCCCGACGGTCGCCCTGGCCCCCCGGTCGCTGCTCGGAACGCTGCCGGGCGACGTGCATGGAGTCGCGCTCGAGCCCGTGGCTGCCGAGCCGCTCCTCACCTCGCTGCTTCAGAGCACCGTGGCGGTGCAGCTCCTGACGCTCGGAATCGTCGAGCTGGCCGGCACCAATCCCGACCTGATCCGCCGCGAGGAGCGCGCCTATCGTGAGGCCGCTCGTCTCGGCGACGAGACACCCGACTGGTAGCAGCGTGCGTCCCATCGTGGCCGGCCCCTGGCTCGACCGCAGCCCTGCCGTTTGCGGCTCACTGGCATCCACGCTGGGTACGGCGCGATTGCCGTCTGAAGGTAGGTGCGCGCATGAGGTCGGCTGCTTGACCTTGCCCTTGGGGAAGAGTCCACAGTGGCTAGGCAAGCAGGAATCGAGAAGGGAGTGGTTCGTGAAGCGGCTCAGCATCGGTGAGTTCAGCGCCCGCTCGCGACTTTCGCCCAAGGCCCTGCGCCTCTATCAGGAACTCGGTCTGCTCGAGCCGGCCGCGGTCGACCCCGACACCGGCTATCGCTCCTACGAGCTCGCCCAGCTCGAGCAGGCGCATCTCATCGCCCTGCTGCGCCGGATCGCCTTGCCCCTGGCCGAGATCAAGGCGATCCTCACCCTCGAACCGGCCGCCGCCGCACGGCAGATCGCCGCCTACTGGGAGCGTATCGAGGCCGAGCACGACGCCCGTCGCGACCTGGCCGGCTACATCGTCGATCTACTCTCAGGAAGGGAGCATGTCATGTACGTGGTCGCTACGCGCACAGTGCCCGAGCGCAGCTTGCTCTGCCAGTTGCGCCACGTCGCAG
Organism: uncultured Thermoleophilia bacterium; assembly: GCA_963829205.1. Classification (GTDB taxonomy): domain Bacteria; phylum Actinomycetota; class Thermoleophilia; order UBA2241; family UBA2241; genus CAIXSE01. The sequence goes on along the minus strand of CAWHHT010000012.1, from coordinate 26,627 downwards.
ACGAGAAGGAGACCTTCGCCTTCGGCAAGGCGTTTCTCGCCATCTTCAAGGAGCGACCGCAGCCCCTCGTCGCGGGCGCACCCTTCCTCATCCTCATCTACCACGGCGAGGTGAGCCCCGACAGCGACGGTCCCGTCGAGTGCTGCCGTCCAGTGCCGGCCGAGCAAGCCGAGGAGCTCGCCGCGCTCTATCCCGAGCTCACCCTGCGAGTTGAGCCGGCCCACGAGGAGGCCTTCGTCCACCTCGGCGAAGCGCAGCTCAGCGGCGCGCAGTGGCAGCTCGTCTCGGAGAGCCTGCGCGGCTGGAGCGCAGCCGAGGGACGGATGCCGAGTGACTTGGGTGTGCGGCTCACTTACCTCGCCGCGCCACCAATAACCCCCGACAGCCGGCCCGAGATCGACTTCGCGGTGCCGCTGAGCTGAAACAGTGCGGGCACCACGGGCGTACTCGCTTCGTACTCCAAACGTGAGCGATCCCACCAGCGCCATCGAACACAAGGCCAAGATTGAAGCACAAGAGGCGGTCTTGATGGCCCTGCGAATAGGGGAAGAGGCCGATTCGAGGCACTACGGACTTCTCTACCTGACGTGCTCGGTCTTCGGCGGCCGCCCTCTTCGCGGCAAGTCGCCGACGTCCTTCGGCAGCCGGCCCGCTCTGAAGAGGGCACTGCGCAAGAGGAGTTCGATGTGCGCGTTGGTGCTGCGCAGCTCATCGGACGCCCAGCGAGCCAAGGCATCGTGAACGGCCGGATCCACACGGATGAGCAGGCTCTTTCTCTCTGGCATCGTCTTGCGCCCCTGTTTGTCGTCGCGCCGCGAGCGTAATAAACTGATATCAGATTGTAACTCACAAGAGGCGCCCAGGCGAGGTGCCTCAGGACGGCACTGTGGATCGACCCAGTTCGACAGGAGGATCGCAGAGAACAGGCGCAGCGACGAAGGCGCGAGGCGATGTTGCCCACGCTCTCGTCGTAGAGCGCCTGACCAAGCGCTTCGGTGAACGCACCGCCTTCTCCGATGTGAGCTTCACCGTCGACTATGGTGAGGTCTTCGGGTTCCTCGGTCCCAACGGCGCCGGCAAGACGACGACCGTGCGCACGTTGGGGACGCTGCTCACCCCGACAACGGGCTCGGCGACCGTCGCCGGGCTTGCCCTCAGCAAGGCAAACGGGGTCGAGATCCGTCGCCGCATCGCGATCATGCCCGAGTCGCCCGGCCTCTACCTCCGCCTCACCGTGTCCGAGAACCTGCGCTGCTTCGCCGGCCTCTACGAGCTGCCGAACGTCGGCGAGCGTATCGATCGCGTGCTTCGCGCCGTCAACCTCGTCGACCGAGCCGACGACCCCTGCGAGGCCCTCTCCAAGGGTCTGCGTCAGCGGGTCGGCCTGGCCCGGGCGCTGCTCAGCGACCCGCAGGTGCTGTTCCTGGACGAACCGACATCGGGCCTCGACCCGGTCGCCTCGCGTGAGGTCCACGAGCTGATCGACGGACTCCGCAAGGGCGGGGTGACGATCTTCTTGACCACGCACCGCCTCGAGGAGGCCGAGCGCCTCTGCGACCGCGTCGCGATCCTCAACACCACGCTGCGTACGATCGGGCGTCCCGACGAGCTGCGGGAACAGCTCTTTCGCAAGACGCTCGTCGTTCGGACCCTCACTCCGCTCGCCACACCCGAGGGCGTGTTCGGCGGCGTGCGCGGCGTCGAGAGCTGGCGCGAGGACGGTTCAGGCTCCTACGTCCTCGCGGTGTCGGATCCGGCCGTCGCGGCTCCCGAGATCACACGGTCGCTCGTGGCGGCCGGGGCCGACGTCCTTTCCATCACCGAGACACGCCACTCGCTCGAGGATGTCTACCTCGAGCTCGTCGACGAAGACGTCGAGGCGAAGGTGAGGCGGGCGTGAGCTGGACGCGCATCCGCACCATCTTCGTGAAGGAACTGCGCGACTACCGGCGCAACCGCTTCATCATGCTCACCATGGCGCTCATGCCGGCGCTCTTCATCATCATCCCGGTCGTCGATATCCTCGCCCTGCCCGCCGTGCCTTCGAGCACCGCTCTCGACAGGCGCATCGGCCTCTCGCTGCTCTACATGCTGCTCATACCGGCGATCGTGCCGGCCACGCTCGCCGCGTACTCGGTGGTCGGCGAACGCGCGCAGGGGACCCTCGAGCCGGTGCTCACCACGCCGATCCGTGCCGGGGAGTTCCTGCTCGGCAAGGCGCTCGCGGCGCTGCTCCCGACGCTGGTGATCTCCTATGCCGTCTTCGGCATCTTCCTGGCCTGCGTCGGCCTCTTCGCTCACCCCGCCGTCGCGGACGCCGTCTTTGAGGCTCCTCACCTGCTCATCCAGCTGCTCTTCACGCCGCTGCTGGCCGGCTGGTCGATCTGGGTGGGGATGGCGATCTCGGCGCGCTCGAGCGACGTGCGCGTCGCCCAGCAGCTGGGCACGCTTGCCAGCCTGCCGCCGCTGGCGGTGACGGCGCTGCTGTCGTTCGGGGTGATCCAGCAGAGCGTCGCCCTCGGCCTTGGTCTCGGTGCGGCGCTGCTGCTCGTGGACGTTCTTGGCTGGCGGATCGTGTCAGCCATGTTCGATCGCGAGAGGCTCGTGACCGGGACCAGGTCATGAGTCGTCTTGGCACACTGGAGTTGACGGGGGCACGTCAAATTCACCGGATTGCAGAGAAAGGAACCATGTGAAAGAGCTACCGAGGGCCGCCGCATGCTGGTCATAGGCCTGATCCTGTCGGTGACCGGGGTCATCGCCATTGCCGTCGGGCTCATCCGACAGAAGAACATATTCAGTCGCCGGGTCACGCTCATCATCGGCGCCGCGCTCTTCATAGCCGGCATCCCGTTCCTGCTCATAGCCACACGCTAGCCCACGCACGGAACACTGCAGACCTGGCGCGTCGTGGAGATGGTCGCTGGACTTCGATGTCCCTCGTGAGTGTGCCCAGGTGCCGGGCCCCCGGGCGCTCGACGAGCGCCCGGGCTCCCCCGAGGTCTACCTCGCCTGCTGATGGATCGTCAGCGCGTAGCCGTCGGGGTCGGCGATGATGAAGAAGCGGCCAAAGGGACCATCGGCCGGCGGCGAGAGCACCGGCGCGCCGGCTTCGACGACCTTGGAATGGAGCGCGTCGGCGTCGTCGCAGGCAAACCACAGCGCCACCCCCCATCCGAGCCTGTTCGCCGCCGCCAGGTCGACGTTCGGCTCGCGGATCGCGAACGGGATCGGCCGCGTGGCGAAGACGATCGCGTGGGGTGGCCCCTGCGGGTCCACTTCCAGACCGAGGATCCGGGTGTAGAAGTCTTTGGAACGCTCCATGTCGCTGACCTGCAGGGCAGTGAAATCGAGTCCGGTGAGCTTGGCCATTGGGGAGATCTCCTTTGAAGTGTTATTATCAGCTTCCTGATACCCAATCGGGAAGAATATCAGTCTCCTGATATTCGTCAAGGAGGCAGGATGGGCTTGAGGGTGGGCTACGAGCTCAAGCGCGCGCAGCACGCGCTACGCCAGGTGACCGACGAGGTCGCCCGACAACACGGACTGTCGACGCCGCAGTATTCGGCGCTCGACGCGCTCGGGCGAGATCCGGGCCTGCATGGCGCGGCGCTCGCTCGCGCCTGCTTCGTCACTCCTCAGACGATGCACCAGCTTCTGCAGCGCCTGGAGCGGGGTGGACTGATCTCTCGCGCGAGCGCTCCGACTCACGGGCGACGCCTCGCCTATACGCTCACGGCCTCAGGGACGCAGCTTCTCGCTGAGATGACGGAGGGCATGGAGGCGGTTCAGGTCCAGATGGTGAGCGCCCTGACAGAGCAGGAGACGGAGGCCTTGTCGGGCTATCTGCGGTCTTGCGCGGAGTCCCTCGAGCGGACCGAGTAGCTGCTGCTACACGGGGCCTTCCGGGACCCCCGCGCATCGTGGATCCTCGAAACCGGTCCAACCTGAGGCGATCGCTGTCGGACACGCCGAAGAGGAATCAGCCGCCGCACCGTTGATCGGTGGTCACCTAGGGCAGGATCTCGACGTACCCGTCCGTTCCGTGCACGCGGATCCGCTGCCCATCCCGGATCAGCCGGGTGGCGCGCTCCACCCCCACGACGGCGGGCAAGCCGTACTCCCGTGCGATCACCGCGCCGTGGGTCATCAGGCCTCCCACCTCCGTCACCAGGCCCTTGATCGCGACGAACAGGGGCGTCCAGCTGGGGTCCGTGGCGGCGGTGACCAGGATGTCGCCCGCTTCGAGATCGGCTTCCGCCATGTCCAGGATGACGCGGGCCCGCCCTTCGACCGTCCCGGCGGAAACCGGCAGGCCGACCAGCGCGCCGGCCGGCAAGCCGTCGCGTCGGTACGCCCCGGCGACGGCCTCGCCGTCCGACGTGAGCACGCGCGGCGGCGTAAGCGCCTCATTCGACCGGAATCCGTCCTTGCGCCGGCTGATGAGCTGGTCGTCCACTTGGTTCGTGCGCACGACGTCGTGGAACTCCTGCAACGTGAGGTAGAAGATGTCTTCCTTGTCACGAAGCACGCGAGCCTGCACGAGGCGCTCGGCTTCTCCCAACAACGCCTGCTTGTAGACGAAATAGCGGCTGACCATGCCGTACTTCGGATACTCCCGGTAGCCGATGAAGGTCCGGACCCGGTCGATCATCTGCTTGGCCTCTTCGGCCTTCCGCTGGCCCTCGGGTAGGGCCCGCAGGCGCTCGAGTAGTTCCTCTTCCCACTTCAGGGCCTCCTGCCGTCCCTGCTCGAAGCGCCGCTTGGCCTCACCGGGCTCGAAGTTCCTGATGTTCCCGAGGATCACTGGCACGAGCATGGTGGGGCGTTCGCTCCAACGCGGTCTCGTGATGTCGATCTCGCCGACACAGCGCATGCCGTACTTGTCGAGCCAGCTCCTGATGGCGTCCTGCGCTTCGCGCCCGCCCGCGAGCTTCGGCAGTTCGTCGAGAAAGCCCTCGTCCTCGACGTGCTGCAGAAACGCCACCATGTCCGGATGCGGGCGGATCGCGTCAGCGACGTCCAGGAGCGCCAGCCCCATCTCCGAGGTGACGTTGTGGGGGACGGACTGCGTGAGCTTGTCGGCCGCGTTCTTCTCGCCCAGCCACGCCTGCAGGTGCTCGTTGAGCCACCAGGAGGCCTCCATCGCCCACATGAACACCTGATGGCTTCGCGGATCGAACAGGATCCGCCTGCAGCTCCTGGATGTCCGCCAGGATGAAGTCGAGCAGTGCTGCTCCGGACTTGGTCCGGATGTCGCGCTTCAAGGCGGCGAGGAGGCCTGGCTCTGCCCGATCAGCTCGGTGACGATGGCCGGATCTGTCTCGATCGGGGACCGGCGCGCCGCCGGCCGGCGCCTCGCCGGGACTCTCGTCCGAGAGCGTCGGTATGAAGTCGCCGCGATCGAGGATGGTCTGCAGCGCGTCCCTGATCAGCGGATCGCCTCTCCCCATGACCTCCAGGAGGCGCCGCGCGGCTCGCTGGTGAACCCAGTTCCCGGGCGACGTCGACGAACAACCTCCCGCCGGCCTCATACATGGGCCGCGGGGTCGTCAGCTGCCACAGGGAGATCCCCAGGGGCTTCCAGGCGTCGGTCATCATCTGCTGATGACCGACTGAGACGTAGACGTGGTTCTCCCGGTCGCCGGCCGCGGGGATGGGGAACAGCGTGGTGATCGGCCGGCTCTGGACGATGTGGAAGTCGTCATTCACCAGGCACCATTCGATGTCCTGGGGGCGGCCGAAGTGCGCCTCGATCCGCCGGCCCAGCTGCGCGAGCCGCACGACCTGCGCATCCGTCAGCGCGGGCAGCTGCTGCCGCTCCGGCTCGATCGCCTGCTGCTGCGTCCCGCCTGCCGGCGAGGCCTGGATGGCAAGCCGCTTGGTGGCGATGGTCCTGGCGACGACCTCGCCGTCCCGCACCTTGTAGACGTCCGCGTTCACCAGGCCGGAGACCAGGGCCTCGCCGAGGCCGAAGCCGGCCTCCACGGAGGCGACCTTTCGGTTGGACGTGACGGGATCGGCGGTGAACAGGATGCCGGCCGCCTGCGAGAAGACCATCTGCTGCACGACAACGGCCATGCGGACCTTCCGGTGGTCGATGCCGTTGCGCAGGCGGTAGGTCACGGCCCGCTCGGTGAAGAGCGAGGCCCAGCACCGGCGGACGTGCCGGAGGATCGCCGCCGGCCCCACGACGTTCAGGTACGTGTCCTGCTGGCCCGCGAAGGAGGCCGTCGGCAGGTCCTCCGCCGTCGCGCTGGATCGGACGGCGTAGGCGGCGTGTTCGCCGAGCCCGTCGAGCGCGCGGGTGATCGCCGCGGCCAGATCGTTGGGGACGGCGACCGCTTCGAGCGTCTGGCGGATCTCCGCGCTGAGCGTGCGGATCGTCTCCCGGTCGTCCGGCCTCAGGCGCGACAGCTGATCGAGCCGATCGTCGAGCGACGGCGCTTCCGCCATGATGCGCAGGAAAGCCTCCGTCGTCACGCAGAAGCCAGGCGGCACGCGGACGCCTTCGATCCGCGAAAGCTCCCCCAGGTTGGCGCCCTTGCCGCCAACGAGCGCGACCTGTGCCTTGTCGATCTCATCGAGACCCAGCACGTAGCGCCGCCCGGTCATGGCGATACCTCCAGGGTGGCCCTGCTCCGCTGCACTGCGGTGGCCGGCCGGGCCCGCGGCATGACGGGCTCTGTCGAACCTCGCGGTCGGCACGTCCTCATCACGTTCCTTTCTCTGTCGTGTCGGCCGGTCGGCCGACGACGAAGCGTGAAAGCACGTTCGAACTCCTTGCTTCAAGGTCCCCACCCTGCGATACGCCTATGCCGGCGGGGATGGTCGATCCGATCCCGACGGGACTTGACAAGGGCCGGCGCGGCCGCAGAATAGATACCGACGGTCGGTATATATAGGACGGCATCGACGTCGCGCCGGCGTCGCAGGCTCGGGTCGAGGGAGCAGTAGGCAGCAGTGACGGAGAAGCAGCCCAAAGAGCAACGCATGAACGAGATCGTCGCCGCTGCTGTCTCCGAGTTCCTGGAAAGGGGCTACGAGGGCACGTCGATGGACGCCATCGCCCTTCACGCCGGGCTCACCAAGGGCGGCCTCTACCATCACTTCCGCAGCAAGGACGAGGTCCTGCTCTACGCCAACATGCGTCTGTCTGAGCCGGTCGAGGAATTCGTGCAAAGGGCCTGCGCCAGTCGTTCGGCGGTGAGCGGTCTGCGAGGGTACATCCGCGACTACGTGGAGTTCTGGGTGTCACATCCTCGCGAGCTGGCGTTCTTCTTCCTCACCATGGCCAAGGCGTTCGGCATGCCTGAGACCAAGGAGGCCTATGCCTCTTACTACAGGCAGATGCAGGCGTGCTTCGCCGAGCTCTTCCAGAGAGCCGCCGACGAAGGCGCTCTGCGTCAGCACGACGCGATGGCGCAGTCTGTCGCGCTGCTCGCCGCCCTCGACGGCGCGCTCGGCTACCTGGCCTTCGATGCGGGGGCAGACACCGAACAGGTCGTTCGGCAGATCCAGGGCGTGTTCGTGGACGGTCTGACCCGCGCAGAGCGGCGTGATCTCGCGGAGAGTGGGTCATGATCGACGAGCTGGTGCTCTGCTACTTCTCGGGCACCGGGAACGCCCTCACGGCCACTCATTGGATCGCCGCCGAGGCGCAGCGCAGGGGTATCCCCGCGCGGGTCTACGCGATAGAAGAGCAAGACCGCGTCGCGCTGCCGGAGCTGCACAGGGGGTCGCTGCTCGGCATAGGCTTCCCAACGCACGGATTCGCTCCGCCGTGGCTGGTGATCAGGTTCGTCGCCCATCTGCCGCGTCGTCCGGGCATGGATGCGTTCCTGCTCAACACTCGCGCCGGCTGGATGATCGCGGGAGTCCCTCTTCCAGGCCTGAGCGGTATCGCAACGTGGCTTCTCATGCTGCTGCTTGCGCTCAAAGGGATCAGGACGCGCGGCGTGCTCCCCCTCGACATGCCTCACAGCTGGACCGCGATCGCCCCGCCCAACACGCGGGGGTCGGTCACGAAGCTCGTCGCGCGCTGTCACCGCCTTGTCGACGGATTCTCGAGTCGCCTGCTGGAGGGGCGGCACTACTACCGCTTCAGCATCTGGCTCACGTTGCCGATCGATCTGGCCTTGCTCCCGGTCACCGCCATGTACGTCTTCGTCGGCCGCTTCGTGCTCCCCAAGACGGTCTTCGCGTCCTTCGAATGCTCCACGTGCAGGCTCTGCGAGGAGCAGTGCCCGACCGGGTCCATCCGCATCATCGGAGGGCGTCCGTTCTGGCGGTACACGTGCGAGAACTGCGGGCGCTGCATGAACATCTGCCCCAAGAGGAGCGTTCAGTCCTGGGTGGGAAGGGTGCTGCTGCTGACGATACTGGTGACGGCGCTCGGCGCCCGCTTCTGGCCCGGGAGCGGGTACCTATGGCTCGTACTCGTCACGATCGCCATCTTCCCGCTCTACCGACTCCTGCACTCGATGTGGGGTGTCCGTTGGGTCAACCGCGCCTTTGAGTACACATCACTGTCCAGGTACTGGAAGCGCTACGTGGCTCCCGGAGTCAAGGTGAAGGATCTTCATGCCCATCCTGTCGCAAGCGCGTGGTCGAGCGTTGGCCAGCCGCCCAGCCCGGAGCCGCCCGGGCGCTCCGAAGTCACGCGACAGACCGGAGACCCAGCAGCAGACGCTTGACCGCACGGAGGTTCGAAACGGGGTCAGTCGTCGCCGGGTGATCTCAAGAGTCCGTTCCCTGGGTCCGCAGCCGTTCGAGATGGCCGCTCACGACCGCGGCAAGCAGGTCAAGAAGCTGTCGCTCGCCGATGCGCGTCGGGCGGGTCAGCGACACGACGAGATTTAGGCTACTGCCCGTCGATGTGTCGACTACGGTCAGCACGTCCGCTCCGCTGAACGCGACCAGCCGCCGAGCTCCACTCGCGGAAACGCGATCAGCGCCCCCGTCAGCGCGGCTGCCTTCTCTCACGTAGCCGGCGCTTCGGCCATCCGCGACGGCCACGCAGCTCGCGGCGTTGAGGATCCTCGCGACCGATTCAGCCGCCGCTCCCAGCAGCTCATCGACATCGCTGGCACCGGCCAGAGACGCGAGCTCGTCGCCGGCCGCGTCGATCAGCTCGCAGACCGCTTGCGTGTCGCTGGCGGCGGCGCTCGCGTCCACGAACAACTGAGCGTTGTGGAGGGCCGCCGCGGCCTGACCGGCGATCGCGCAGCAGATGCGCAGCTCCTGGCGCGAGTAGCGGCGCTCGCGGACGTGGTCCATCAGTTCGAGCAGTCCGATCGAGCGGCCGCCAAAGACGAGCGGGACCATGAGCAGGCTCTTGTCGCCTTGGCGTGAAAGCTCGAGGAGCTCATCCGGATCGGCCGCGGGGTCGTTGAGGTTGACGACCGCCGGGACCTTCTCCTCGAGGACCTGCCGCGTCAGCGGGTAGCGGGACAGCGAGTACTCCTCAGTGTCGGGCAGACGCCGGCCGCCGTCATCGAAGTCGGCGAGCATGGTCACGGTCTGAGACCCCTCGTCATAGATCGAGATGGCGCAGAAATGGCAGTCCATGAGACGTGTGAGCCTCTCGGCGATCTCCTGCAGCAACTCCGTCAACTCCAGACGACTGACGAGCGCGAGCGATGTCTCGAGCAGGGTGTCCAGCTCGCGCTCGCGGGCGCGGCGGGCAGCCATGTGGTTGCTGCCGCCGATCTGTTGCGCGAGCGCGTCCACGTCCTCCTCGCGGATGCGGCGATGCCCTCCGGGCGTACGCGTGCACGGCAGCAACCCGCTCGCGGTCCAACGCCGAACGGTATGGGGCGCGACGCCGAGACGCAGAGCCGCGCGCTGGACGTTCAAGTACATCTCCTGCCCGCCTCGTAGTGGTGAAGTGTCAGCTTAGTTCAAGTTCTCGCCCAGGTGCTTGTCAAGTGCGTAGAGGAAAGAGTCCTGCAAATCGGCATCAACAGTGGCAGCATTGTTGAAGAACAGCGCGGCCATTGATTCAGGTCAAAGGGGCCTGGATGGCGGCGCCGGAAAGGTGTGACTCATGCGAGTGCTGCAACTGGGTGTGGGATCCGTCGGCGAAGTCACCGCGCGCACCGTAGCCGCTGAGCCGGAGGTCACCTCCGTGACCCTCGCCGACATCGACGAATCGCGTCTGGCGACCGTGGCCGGGAAGCTCCCCGCGGGCAAGGTCGCGACGATGCAGCTCGACGTGCACGACAAGGAGGCCCTGGTCGGAGCGTTGTCGCAGGTGGACCTGGTCATCAACGGCCTGATCCCGGAGGTCAACCTCGACGTCATGCAGGCCTGCCTCGAGGCGGGCACCAACTACCTGGACATGGCCGCCGCCGGCCCACGTGACGTCGTCGGCACCGCCGACGTCGACGAGGAGCTGGCGCTGCACGACGAGTTCCGGAAGGCCGGGCTCACCGGTCTCGTCTTCTTCGGCATCGACCCGGGCGCCAGCGATGTGTTCGCGCGCTCCCTCTACGATCAGTTCGACACCGTCGAGCGCCTCACGGTGCTCGACGGCGACAACTCGACGGCCGAAGGCGTCGACTTTGCGCCGAGCTTCTCCCCGACCACCATGGTCGAGGAGTGCCTGATCCTCCCGCCGCACGCCTTCGAGAACGGCAAGCTCATCCGCAGGAAGTCGTTGTCCAAGTCGTTCGAGTTCGCGTTCCCCAAGCCGATCGGCTCGCTGAACGTGTGGAACGTGGACCACGAGGAGTCGCAGCTCATGCCGCTCTTCCTCGGCGACAAGGGCCTCCGCGACGCCAACTTCTTCATCGCCCTCGACGAGGGGTGGGTCAATCTCCTCCTGGCCTGGCGCAAGCTCGGCTTCGACCACAACAAGGAGGTGCAGTTCGACGGCGCCCGCTTCCGGCCGCTCGACCTCCTCGTTTCGCGCCTTCCCAAGTCGGTCGACCTCATCGGCAAGATGCACGGCGCTGTGTGCGTCGGCACGCTGGCCGAGGGCACTATCGGCGGCAAGCGCGTGCGTCGCTTCATGTACCAGATCACCTCACACGACAAGGCATTCAGCGAACACGGCGTACAGGGTACGGGCTGGCAGACCGGCGTGCCCGCCGCGTGCGCCGGTATCATGCTCGCCAAGGGGCTCGCGCCGACGAACGGCGTCTATGCGCCCGAGCAGATCGAGCCGGCGCCCTTCCTGGAGCTCATGACCAAGCACGGCACGCCGTGGGGCGTCGTCGATCTGCCTGCGGATGACGAACTGCCGATCTGAGGGCCATCGGGGGCCGGGCGCATGCCCGGCCCCCGCGAAAGACGTGGGCACGGGAGACCCGGAGGCACGATGACTGAGCGATCGAGGGGGAGACGCACATGACCGAGCGACTGCGAACCGTCAACATCCGTCTGTTCGCCGTGGTTGCCATGATCTTCATCTTCGTGTCCTCGGGCGCCTTCGGCATCGAGGACATGGTCTCCTCGTCGGGCCCCGGCCTCACCCTGCTCATGCTGCTCGCGCTCCCCGTCCTGTGGGCCATGCCTATGGCGCTGGTCTGCTCAGAACTGGGTTCGGCGCTGCCCGAGGAAGGCGGCTACTACGCCTGGACGCGGCGCGCCATGGGCGAGTTCTGGGGCTTCCAGTGCGGCTGGTGGGCGTGGACCTGCCAGTGGGTCGACTCAGCCGTCTACATCGCTCTGGTCCAGGGCTACGTCGCCACGTGGTGGCCACAGCTGAACGGCTGGGAGCTCTGGCTGATCGGCGCCGCCCTCATCGCCGTGTTCGCCTACACCAATATCCGCGGCCTTAACATCATCGCCTTGAGCTCGGTCGTGTTCACGATCGTCATCGTGGCGCCGTTCCTGGTCGAGATCGTGCTGGGCTTCGCCCACTGGCACGGGAGTCCGCTCCAGCCCTTCGTGCCTCACGGGCAGTCGGTCTTCAGCAGCCTGAACTACGGCCTCGCGATCGGCGTCTGGATGTACTCGGGCTACGACTCCATGTCGACGATCGCCGGCGAGGTCAGCAACCCGCGCAAGCTCATCCCGCGCGGGCTCATGATCGCCATGCCGATCATCGTCCTGCTCTACTTCCTGCCGACGCTCGCCGGGCTCGCCGGGGTCGGCGACTGGAGCAACTGGGCGACCACCGGCGGCACTTCGTTCGTCGAGGTCGCCAAGACGCTCGGCGGGCCCGTGCTCGGGTACGTCATGCTCGGGGTCGCCGTGATCAGCAACATGGCGCTCTATCAGGACTACCTCACCTCGGGCTCGCGGCCGGCCTACGCGATGGCAGCGGACCGGCTGCTGCCCAAGGCTCTCACCTGGGCGCACCCCAAGTACGGCACCCCCGTCGTCTCGATCCTGTTCCTCGCAGGGCTCAACCTGGTGCTCATCGTCGGCAGCTTCGCCAACCTCGTCGTCATCGACGTGTTCCTCAACATGCTCTACTACCTGCTGATCTTCGTGGCCGCCATCCGCCTGCGCCAGAAGGAGCCGGGGCTGGAGCGGCCCTTCCGCATCTGGGGCAACACCGCGATCCTTGCGGCGATCTGCGCGCCGGCGATCTTCATCGCCCTGCTCACGCTCTACACAAATGCGATCGACACGAGCACCACGATCTTCGGTCACGCCTCGTTCTCGATCTTCGGCTTCACCTTCGGCTGGTACGGCATCGGCGGCGTGCTCGCGATGCTCGCCGGGCCGGTCGCCTACGTCATCTTCAAACGCACCTTGGGGGGGCGGCCGCTCGACGCCGTGAGGACGGCGGAGCCGGCCGACGTCGCCTGATGAGGGTGTGGGGCTGCCCTGGGGGTCAGCTCCGCCGTGTCCACACAACGAAAGGGGATCCGTGAAACGTGCGACCCTACTCTGCATCGCTCTGGCGGTGATCGTCGCGCTTGGCATCGCCACCGCGGCCGCCATCGGGGCCGGTGCCGGCGGGCAAGCCCGCGCTTCCTCGCCGGCTGACACCGTCTACACCAACGGCGTCGTCTACACCGTCGACGCGAGCCACTCGGTCGCGCAGGCCGTGGCCGTGAAAGACGGCAGGATCGTCTACGTGGGCGACGACGCCGGCGCGCAGGCCTACGTCGGCGCCGGCACCACCTCAGTCGACCTGGGCGGCAAGTTCGTGATGCCGGGCTTCATCGACAGTCACGCGCACGCGAGCTACGCCTATCAAGACCTCTACGCCGTGAGCCTCTACGGCCTGAAGTCGATGAAGGCCTATCAGGCGAAGCTGACCCGTTTCGCCGCCAAGCACCCCGACCTGCCCACCATCCAGGGGATGGGTTGGAGCAACACGCTCAATCCCGGCATCGGCCCGACCAAGAGGCAGCTCGACGCCGCGGTCAAGGGCCGGCCGGCGGCGATCACGTCGGAGGACGGTCACTCGCTGTGGTGCAATTCCGCGGCGCTGAAGCTGGCCGGCATCACGGCCAAGACGCCGAATCCGCCCGGCGGCATCATCGAGCGCTTCCCCGGCACCCGGACCCCTTCGGGGACCCTGCGCGAGGCCGCCGCCGACCTCGTCGCCAGCAAGCTGCCCGACTACACGGTGGCGCAATACGAGAACGGCCTCCTCCATTTCGACAGGGACATCGCCGCGCCGCTCGGCATCACCTCGGTGATGGATCCGATGCTCGACATCGGCTCCAACAAGCTGCCGGCCTATGAGCAGCTCGCGCAGCTGGGCAAGCTCACGGTGCGCTTCCGTGCCGCGCTCCACTTGGACCCGAGCTACGGCGCGATCGACCAACAGATCCAGGACTGCGTGGCCGAGCGCGCCAAGCACACCACCGACGCCTTCCAGACGCCGTTCGTCAAGTTCTTCGCCGACGGCGTCGTCGAGGGCCACACCGCCTATCTCGACCAGCCCTACAAGAACACGCCCCGGTACACCGGCATTCCGGTGTGGCGCTGGTCGGCGCTCGAGACCGCCGCCGCCGACGCCGCCAAGGCCGGGTTCACGCTCCACTTCCACGCGATCGGCGATGCCGCCACCAGCATGTCGCTCAACGCGATCGCCGCGGCTGAGCGTGCCACGGGCACCGTCGACGCGCGCGACGCCATCACGCACCTGCAGCTGGTCACGCCCACGGACTACGTGCGCATGGCGCAGCTCAAGGTCGTGGCGGTGCCCGATCCCTACTGGTTCGTCAAGGACAACTACTACTACGACCTGCAGCTGCCGTACTTGGGCAAGTGGCGCGCCCAGCACGAGTACCCGATGAAGAGCTTCTTCGACAACGGGCTCCTCGTGGCATCGGCCAGCGATTACCCGGTCACGATCCCCAACAACCCGTTGATGGGCATCGAGACCGGCGTGCTGCGCTGGTTCCAGGGCGGCTCAGAGTGGGCCAAGAAGGGTGACATCCTCTGGAAGGCGCAGCGCGTCACGCGCCAGCAGATGATCGACAGCTTCACGATCAACGGCGCCAAGGCCAACTGGCTCGAGGCCGAGACCGGCTCGCTCGAGGTCGGCAAGTCGGCCGACATGATCGTGCTCAACCGCGACATCGTGAGCTGCCCCGTGAGGCAGATCGGCACGACCAAGGTCCTCGAGACGATCTTCCAGGGCGAGAAGGTGTACCCGGGCACGTGAGTCCGGGGGCCCGGGGGCGGAGCGGCCGCCCCCGGGCCTCTGGCCGGGTCTGACGAAGCGAAGGAACGGTCCCGCGCGGGTCACGCTCGTGCGGCGCCTGCCGGGCTGGGCCGGGGAGGGTCGACGGCCGCCTCAGTACTTGCGCAGCTCTCCGAGCCGATCCGCGAGGAAGCGCGCGAGGGAGGCGGCATCGTCGAGCCCGAACTTGGGGTCCCGGGGGATCTCGGTGTCGGTCACCGTCGCAAGTGCTTCGCCGGGCTGGCACAGGGGCTGCTCGTGCCCGGCGGCCCGCCGGAAGATCTCGACCTTGTTGGGAGCCTGCAGCTTGTGTCCCTCGGCGACGACGATGTCGAAGCCGGTGAAGTAGCGGGAAACGATGTCGACCAGGCTGGCTTCCTCGGCCAGCGAAGCGACGAGGGCCAGCTTCGCCGGGGAGTGGACCACGTAGGCCTCGGCACCGGCCTGGCCGAGACGCCAGGAGTCCTTGCCGGGGACGTCGATGTCGAAGCGATGCGCATCGTGCTTGACCGCTCCCACGCGCAGACCGAGGGCGCAGAGCTCGGGGATCAGCTTCTCGAGGAACGTCGTCTTGCCGCTGCCGCTCTTGCCGACCACCGCGGCCAGCGCCGGGCGACGCGTGGCGGCGTCGTGTCCGCCGCGGTCGAATCGGCGGCGGGCGTCCTCGAGGTCGGCCGGGGTGTTGACGCTGAAGAAGAGCACCGGCGAGGCAAAGGGCACCTCGGCCACGCGCACCTGAGCGTAGAGGTCCGGGATCTTGTGGTTCCCGGCCGCGAGGAGCTCCCGGATCGGCGCCAGGCAGCCGGGGCCGTAGGCGGCGTGCAGCGGCTCGATCTGGCCGCCGACGACGGGCAGCGCGACGTCGACCTCCGCGAAGGCCTCGACGACCTCCTTGATCGCGGCGCGCTCGGCGAACGGCATGTCGGCGGCGAGCACGAAGACCGGCTCGCCGTAGTGGGCCAGCGCGCTGGCGATGCCCGCGAGCGGGGAGCCGGGGACCTCATCGTAGATGACGTCGCAGCCGCTCGGGACGAGGTCGCAGTCCGCCTCGGTGCGCAGGGAGACGGCGACCGTGGGGAAGACCTCTCGCAGGGCGGCGACGCCGCGCTCCACCAGCGTCGCGCCGCCCAGCTCCAGGGTCCGTTTGTCGAGTCCCATCCGCCGTCCCCGGCCGCCGGCCAGAAGGACCCCGACGGCTACAGGCGAACGCGACGTCTTGCGCTGGGAGGTCATGGCCAGTCATCCTATCGCAGTGGACCTTCTCGAATACCAGGGCAAAGAGCTCTTCGCCGCGGCCGGCATCCCGGTGCTGTCGTCGCGGCTCGCCCAGACGGTGGGCGAAGCCGAGCGGGCGGCAGCCGAGCTCGGCTACCCGCTGGCCGTGAAGGCACAGGTCCTCACCGGCGGCCGTGGCAAGGCTGGGGGCGTGCGCGTCGTGCGCAGTCGGGAGGAGCTTGGCGAGGCCGTCGAGACGATCCTCGGCCTGACCATCAAGGGCAAGCCGGTGCGCGCCGTCCTGCTGGAGCAGGCCGCCTCCGTGCTTCGCGAGTTCTACCTCGCGATCACCCTCGACCGCCACGCCAAGTCGCCGCTCGTGATCTTCTCCAGGCGCGGTGGAGTGGACATCGAGCAGGTCGCAGCGGAGGAGCCCGGCGCGCTGCTGCGGCTTCACCTGGACGCCTCGTCCGTGGACTGCGACGAGCAGTGTCACGCGGTCGTCCGGGCGGCGGAACTGGGACACCCGGAGCTCGACGAACAGCTGGCCGACGTGGTCCGGCGCCTTTGGGCGCTGTACCGCGACCGCGACGCGTCGCTGGTCGAGGTCAATCCCCTGGCCGTCGTGGACGATCCAGTGCGGATCGTCGCGCTTGACGCCAAGGTCACCATCGACGACAACGCCCTGTACCGGCAGCCGGACCTCGCCGCTCAGCGTCCGGACGAGGACGATCGTGAGCGCGCGGCGCGCGAGGCCGGCGTCGCCTACCTCAGCCTCGACGGCAACGTCGGCGTGCTCGGCAACGGCGCCGGGCTGGTCATGAGCACGCTCGACATGATCGGCGCCGCCGGCGGCACGGCTGCGGACTTCTGCGACATCGGCGGCGGCGCCCGCGCGGAGCGCATCGCCGCCGCCCTCGACATCATCACCTCCGACGACCGCGTGCGGGCCCTCCTCGTCAACATCTTCGGTGGCATCACGCGCGGCGACGAAGTGGCCCGCGGCGTGCTGGCGTGGTGGTCGGGGACCAGCACCGATCTGCCGCTCGTCGTGAGGCTCGACGGCAACAACGCCGCCGAGGGGCTGGAGCTGCTCGCCGGGGCCGGGATCGACGGCCTCATCGTCACGCAGAGCGCCCAGGAGGCTGTGGAAGCCGTGGTCGCGGCCGCGGCGGGGACGGAGCCTGAGATGAGCATCCTTGTCGACGGCTCCAGCCGCGTGCTGGTGCAGGGCATGACCGGCCGCGAAGGCAGCTTCCACACCGAGCGCATGCTCGCCGCCGGCACCACCGTCGTGGCTGGGGTCACGCCGGGCAAGGGCGGCCAGACCGCGTGCGGACTGCCCGTGTTCGACACCGTGGACGAGGCGGTGGCGGCCACGGGCGCCGATGTCAGCGTCATCTTCGTGCCGGCGCGCTTCGCCAAGGCTGCCGTGCTCCAGGCCGCCGAGGGCGGCGTCCGCGTCGCCGTCCTCATCACCGAGGGCATCCCGGTCCGTGACATGAGCGAGGCCGTCGCGGAGCTTGGGCTTGACGAGGGCCCCGTCACAGAGCGACCGTTCGTGCTCATCGGCCCCAACTGCCCGGGCATCGTCACGCCGGGGGGCTGCAACGCCGGGATCATGGCGGCATCGCTGTTCGCCCCCGGCGGCGTGGGCATCGTCTCGCGCAGCGGGACACTCACCTACGAGATCGCCATTGGCCTGACGCGCGCGGGCCTCGGGCAGTCGACCTGCGTCGGCATGGGCGGCGACCCCGTCCACGGGCTGGGATTCCAGGACTGCCTCGAGCTCTTCGAGGCGGATCCGCAGACCGAGGCCGTCGTGCTCGTCGGCGAGATCGGCGGCGACGACGAGGAGCGAGCCGCCGCCTACGCAGCGGCGCATCTGACCAAGCCGGTCATCGCCTACATCGCCGGCTTCACGGCTCCTCCGGGCAAACGGATGGGCCACGCCGGGGCGATCATCTCGGGTTCGTCGGGCACCGCGGCCGGCAAGGCGCAGGCGCTGGAAGCGGCCGGCGTCCCCGTGGCGCGGCGGCCCGATGCGGTACCGGCACTGGTCGCGGAGGCGCTTGCGCGACGTGCGGCCGATCGCCAAGGAGGCGGCTCGCGATCTCGCTGAGCCGCGCGCGGTCCAAGGCCGGAGCAGAGCCCGGCACAGGCAAGCCATGCGCGAGCACGCCGCACACCTTGAAGCGGGCCGGCGAGGGGTATGAGAGAGACGGCATCAAGCTCCGAGGGACGGCATGACAATACGTTTGAAGAGAGCATATGAGCCGCCGACCCCTGACGACGGGCGGCGCATCCTCGTCGAGCGGCTGTGGCCGCGCGGGGTCAGCAAGGAGAAGGCGGAGCTCGACCTGTGGCTCAAGGAGATTGCGCCGAGCGCCGAGCTGCGCACGTGGTTCGGGCACGATCCCGCCAGGTGGCCGGAGTTCCGGCGCCGCTACCGCGAGGAGCTGCGCCACCGGCCGCAGGAGGTGGCGCAGCTGGCGAAGCTGGTGCGTGAGGGGCCCGTGACCTTCGTGTACGGGTCGCGCGACGAAACGCACAACGCCGCGATCGTACTTAGGGACTACCTCAAGAGCGAGTGAGCCGGAAGCGAGCCGCGCACGGCGGCGACCAACATGGTCGAGCGGACAACGGCCTTTCGTCTCAGCGGTCCTCCTGCCGGGGACACTCCGCGTACCGGCCGGTTCTGGCTGGTGTCCAGGGGCGATCCTGTTCGGTGGCCCTTGGCGAACGTTCCATTCGGAGGAACCAGAATGACACGCACCGCATTGGTCTTCCCGGTCTTGCCGGGCAAGGACGCGAAGGATATCGCCAAAGAGATGAAGTCCCGTCCGCGCGAGTACGAGCAGTCTCGCAGGAGACTGGGCATCACCCTGGAGAGGGTGTACCAGCAGCACACCCCCATGGGGGACTACGTCACCGCCTACATCGAGGCCGAAGGCGACCCGCTGGAGAAGTTCGGCACGCTGCCGTCGTCGGATCTCGCCATAGACCGCTACTTCGTGAAGGCCGTCAAGGAGATCCACGGCGCCGACCTCACGCAGCCGATGCCTGGCCCCGCGCCCGAGACGGTGGGCGCATGGTCCGACCCGACGGCCAAGGGCCGGGGGAGTGGCATGGCCTTCTGCGCCCCGCTCACCCCGGGCGAGACCGAGAGGGCGAGGACTTTCGCGGCCGACGCCTACCACCGTGACGAGTTCACGGCGTCACGCCGGAGGCTCCACCAGTCCGTCGAACTGGTCACCCTGCACTCGACGCCGCAGGGTGACATCGTCGGCATCTACGTCGAGGGCGACGATCCCGTGAAGAGCAACGCCGCCTTCGCCGCATCCCAGGACCCGTTCGACCTGTGGTTCAAGGAGCAACTGACGAAGATCTTCCCTCCGGCCGTCGACTTCACGAAGCCGATCGAGGGCGTGGAGGAGATACTCGACTCGACCGAGATCGCGGATCTGAGCTTGGGCAAAGCGGCCTGAGGCAGTCGAGGAGAGCGTAGCCGGCGGCGCCGGCGGCGGCTTGGCCGTCGCCGGCGTCGCTCGCAGTTCTGCAGACCCTCACAACTTCGCGAGGCGCTTCGGCTCGGCTACGGCTCCAGCGTGCGCAGGTACGCGGAGATGGCGGCGAGGCCGCCGGTGAGGACGTCGCGGGCGCACGCGTAGCCGAGGCGGAAGCAGCGTTCCTCGTCGAAGGCGGCGCCGGGCACGACGAAGGCGCCGTTGAAGTCGAACATCGCCTGGCAGAGCTCGGCCGACGGCACCGCGTAGTCGTAGCGGATGAGCGCTGTGGTGCCGGCGCGCGGCCGCACGTAGCGGAGCCGCGGCTCACGCGCGACCCACTCGTCGACCAGCGGCAGGTTCCCGCGCACGATCGCGAGGCTGCGCGCGAGGACCTGGTCGATGTTCTCGAGCGCGATGGCCGCGAGAGCGTCGTCGAGGACGCCGCACGAGATGGTCGTGTAGTCGCGCACCTCGAGGCACCGTTCGACGAGTTCCGGCGGGCCGACGACCCAGCCGGCGCGCAGCCCGGCCAGCGAGTAGCTCTTGCTCATGCTGCCGCTGCCGACGCCCTTCTCGTACAGGTCGGCGACCGACGGCGCCGTGGTGCCCGGCTCGTGCTCCAGCTTGCGATAGACCTCGTCGCACAGCAGCCATGCCCCGGCCTCGCGAGCGACGCCGACGATCTCACTCAGGAGCGGCTCGTCCATCAGCGCGCCGGTCGGGTTGTTGGGGTTGTTGAGGATGATGAGCCGCGTGCGCTCGTCGACTAGGGCGCGCAGCTCACCGACGTCGGGCAGGTAGCCGTTGCTCTCGCGGAGGCGCAAGGGCTTGACCGCGGCGCCGAGCGCCTCAGGCACCGACAGCAGCTGCTGGTAAGTGGGCTTGACGCACACCACGGTATCGCCCGGCTCGACGAGGGCGAACAGGGCGAGGAAGTTGGCGCCGATGGCGCCGTTGGCGACCAGGACGTTGTCGGCGCCGATGCGCTCGCCGTACAGCGCCGCGATCGCGGCGCGGAGCCTCGGCGAGCCGGTGATCTGGCCGTAGTCGAGCCGGGTCTCGCGGAGGCGACGCAGCACGCCGTCGGCGTCGCCGCTCATCGCCAGGAGCTCCTCCAGGCGAAGCGAGTCGACGCACGTCTCGGCGGTGTTCCAGGTGGCGGTCGTCTCGTGAGCGTTCATCCACTGCTCGACCAGGAACGGTTCGATCTGCACGGTAGCCTCCTGAGAAAGCGCTCGTAGCGCCGCGGCCGGCGGCGCGGGCGTTGCGCTAAATGTACTCTGTCGGAGCATCGATCTCGCACCCGGACCCTGCAGCGAAAGGCAGTGTGAGAGTAGAGTCGAGCAGACAAACCACCGCCGGAGGTCCTTTGTGGAGAGCGATCCGTCTTCTTCAGCCCCAGTGTGACTGCCGCTACGTCCTCCGCCGGGCGCCGTCGAGCTCGGCCGCGCGATCGCGGAGCAGGTCGGGCGCGTCATCGTCGGCAAGGCCGACCAGACGCGCCTGCTCACCGTGGCGCTGCTCGCCGACGGCCACGTGCTCCTCGACGACGTCCCCGGCGTCGCCAAGACGCTGCTCGTGCGTACGCTCTCCGCTACGCTCGGCCTGAGCTTCTCGCGCATCCAGTGCACCGCCGACCTGCTGCCCGCCGACGTCACCGGCTCGATGGTCTACGACCAGAAGCGCGGCGACTTCGAGTTCCGGCCGGGACCGCTGTTCGCGAACGTCGTGCTTGCGGACGAGATCAACCGCGCCACACCGCGCACGCAGTCGGCGTTCCTGGAAGCCATGGAGGAACGCGGCGTCACGGTCGACGGGACGACGCACGCCTTGCCGGGCCCCTTCATGGTCCTCGCGACGCAGAACCCGGTGGAGCTCAAGGGGACGTTCCCGCTGCCGGAGGCGCAGGTCGACCGGTTCCTCCTGTGCCTGCGTATGGGGTACCCGAGCTCCGGCGACGAGACGCTGATGCTGGAGCGGTTCCGGCAGGGCGATCCGCTGGGCGAGGTGACCGCCGTGGCCGGCGCGGATGAGCTGCCGGTGGTCCGCGCCACGGTCCGCGCCGTGCACGTGGCGGACGACATCGCGCGCTACATCGTGGCGCTGACGCGCGCCACGCGCGAGACGCCGCTCCTGCGGCTCGGCGCCAGCCCGCGCGCTTCGCTCGCGCTGCAGCACGCCGCCCAGGCGGCGGCCGCGCTCGCCGGCCGCGACTTCGTCACGCCCGACGACGTGCAGCGGCTCGTCGAGCCGGTGCTCGCGCACCGCCTGCTGCTCGCCCGCGACGCCGTCGTCGACGGGCGGGACGGCGCCGGCATCCTCGCCGAGGTCGTGGCGGCAGTACCGGTGCCGGCCGAAGCCGGCGAGACCGCGGCCGCCGGCCCCGGGGAATCCGCCGCCGGCGAGGACGCGCCCGCGGCCGTCTGACTCGGTCGGCGCCGTGCGACTGCGATCCATCCTCTGGGCCTGCCTGGCCGGGCTCGCGCTGGCGGCCCTGCTGCACTCCGGCGCGCTGGTGTTCGCGACGCTTGCGGCCTCGGCCCTCGCGGCGCTCGTCGTCGCGACTCGGCGCCGCGTGTTCACGGCCGTCACTTTCGACAGGGCGCTGTCCCGCCGCGTCGTCGACTGGGGCGGCGAGCTCGAGATCACGATGAGCGTCACCAACGCCAAGCTGCTCCCCCTGGTGTGGATGCGCGTGCACGACGAGTGGCCGCACGGCCTCGAGCCTCAGGGCTTCGCCCTCCACCCGATGACCCATCTCGGGCGGCAGGCGTTCGTGCAGACCGTCTCGGTGCGCTGGTACGAACGCCTGCGCCGGCACTACCGGGTGCGCTGTACAGAGCGGGGCCTGCACAGGTTCGGGCCGGTCGATCTGGAGGCCGGAGACCCGTTCGGCATCGCCGGCGTGGATCAGGCGCTCGAGGCGGCGGGTGACATCGCCGTGCTGCCCAAAGTGCTCCGCATCCCGGGGTTCGAGCAGCTCATCGGTCATCCGCTCATGGAAGAGACCGTGGCCCACTCCCTGGCGCACGACCCGACGGCCCTGCGGGGCATCCGCGTGTACCGGCCCGGCGACTCGATGCGCGCCATCAATTGGCGCGCCACCGCCCGGACGGGGGAGCTGCAGACCAACGAGTTCGACCCTACCTCGCTGGCGGCCGTGCGCCTGCTGCTGGACGTGAGGTCGCTGCAGAAGGCGTGGGAAGGGATCGACCCCGAGCTCATGGAGCTCCTCTGCGTCGTGACCGCTTCTCTGGCAGACGCCTTCGCCGCTCACGGTTTCGGCGTCGGACTCGCCTCCAACGCGCTGCTGACACGCGATTGGCGTCCCGTGGACGTCCCGGCCGAGCAGGGCGCGCTGCCCGAGGTACTGGAGACGCTGGCGCAGATGCGTTCGTTCTCCGCCCGCGATTTCGGCTACGTGCTCGCCGGGGAGCTCGACGACTTCGACGGTCGCGCCGACTGCGTCGTGGTGACCGCCGCGCTGCGGCCCGGGGAGCGCGCGGCCGTGGCGCAGTTGAAGGCGGAGCGGCCGACACTCGTCGTCCACGTCGGCCGGCCGCACGCGGACGAGGCGCCGCTCGTCGACTTCGTCGTGCCGCGCGACTTCGACTGGAGGGCGAGCGATGCGCTCCCGTTCCTGGACTGATCGCGCCGCGTTCGCGCTCGGCGCCGCCGCCGACGGCGTCTGGTGCGGCGCCCTCGCGGCGGCGCTCACCGGCGCTTCCTGGCCGGCGCTCGCCCTCTTCGCCGCCGGCGTCATCCTGGCCGCCGCGCTCGTGGCGCGGGACGGGCGGCAGCGCGTCGCCGCCGGCTCCTCGCTCTGGGTCTGATCCTCGGCGCGACCGGTGCCCTGATGGTCGCCGGTCGCGCCTGGGCGCACCCGTCGCTGCTCTGGCAGGCGGCGCGCGACTTCGTCTACGCCGGCGGCCTGGTCCTCGTCGGCATCTCGCTCGGACGCTCGACGCAGGCTCCCGACGTCGCCGTCCGGCGCGCGGTACGCGCCTTCGCCCTGCTTTGCGTCATCCTGGTCGTCGCGGCGCTGGCAGGGTCCGAGCCGGGGTGGGGCGCCGCGGCGGTCGTGACCTCGATCGCGGCCGGCGGGCTGCTCGTCGCCGTCGCGCGGTACGGCGACCTGATCGAGCTCGTCGATCCCGCCGAGCGCATGCCGGCCCTGCCGTGGCTGCTGGCCGTGGCCGGCGCCGTCCTGGTCGTGGTCGCGGCAGGTGCGCTGCTCAGCGTGGTGCTGCGCGCCGACGCCGTGCTCTGGGCCCTCCACGCTCTCGGCGGGGTGTTGCGCTTCGCCCTGGACGGCATAGCCTTCGCGATCGGGTATGCAGGGGCGACGCTCGCGCGCGGCCTCGCCTGGGTGCTCGGGCTGCTCCACGTGCACCCGTGGCACGCCAAGTGGGTCCCGCCGCAAGCTCCGAAGCCGCCCGTCGCGGCGCCGTACAGGCATGGAAGCGGCTTCAAGTTCCCAGGCACCGCCAAGCTCGCGGGCATGATCGCGGGAGCCGTCCTCGTGATCGGCGGCCTCCTGGCGCTCGTCGCTCTGGCGCTGCGTCGCGTGCGCCGCGAGGCGCCTGCCGAGGCCAGCGTGCTGGAGGAGCGCGAAGAGCTGACGTCGCTGCGATCGGCGGCCGGGCAGTTCGCGGGGCGGCTGGGCCGGCGCTTGCGCAGCCGGCTTGGCGGGATGCTCCACCGCGAGCCGGTCACGCCGGCCGAACGGGTGAGGCGGCGCTATGCGGAGCTGGAGCGCCGGCTCACCGGTGCCGGGCAGCCGCGGCCGATCGGCGTCACGGTGCGCGAGTATCTGGCGTCCGTGGAGAGAGAGGCCGGCCCCCGGCCGGACCCGTCGGCCGGCCACCCTCAGCCGGAGCCGTCAACCTGTCAGCCATTGCCGGCCGCCGACCTCGCCGGACTCTACGAGCTTGCACGGTACTCCGGCCACTTCGTCGATACCGCGCAGGCGGAACGGTTCGAGGCACTCGCACTGGTATTCGGGGCCTGATGCCCCGGCGGGTCTGCTAGGCTCCTGCCGGGTCCTTCAGCGATACGCCGCGAGAACCCCCCGGCGCTCTTCGGGCAATACGTCGTGTCATCGTCATGACGCCAGCCCGCGGACCAGGAGGCAACCATCAGCCACTTCACGCCGGAAGACGCACGCGACGCGGATGCGCGGGTGATCGCTGAGTCGCTCCGCCACCCAGCGGCGTTCGAGGCCGTCTTCACACGGCACTTCACGGCGGTCCACCAGTACGCGCAGCGGCGCGTGGGGCCGGACGCCGCCGACGAGATCGCCTCGGAGACGTTCCTCCAGGCCTTCGACAAGCGCCGCCGATTCGACCAGGCCCAGCCGAGCGCCAGACCGTGGCTGCTCGGCATCGCCACCAATCTGATGCGGCGCCGCTGGCGGGACGAGAAGCGCCAGCTTGCCGCGTATGCTCGCGCACTGGACGAGGCGGCCGTCCCAAGCCTCGACGCCCAGATCGCCGTGGCCCCGCACGTACGCGCGGTCGACCGCGACCTCGCGGCGGCCCTGATGGCGCTCGCG
This sequence comes from uncultured Thermoleophilia bacterium, assembly GCA_963829205.1. Taxonomy (GTDB): domain Bacteria; phylum Actinomycetota; class Thermoleophilia; order UBA2241; family UBA2241; genus CAIXSE01. The sequence goes on along the minus strand of CAWHHT010000012.1, from coordinate 1,750 downwards.
GGGGACGATCGAGACGCGCTCCTCCTCCACGTGTGGGCCGATCTGAGCTACCAGGAGATCGGCGAGGCGCTCACGGTCCCGATCGGCACCGTCCGCTCGCGGATCTCCCGCGCCCGCCGGCGCCTGCGCGAGCGGCTCGCGCCGGAGCCCGAATCTCCCGAGGCGGGACGCGGGCGCCCGCCGCTCAAAGCCGCGTACCTTCAGTCCACATTCGCCGAGGAGCCCCACGATGGATGACCTCGAATTCCTGAAGACGCACCTGCCCGCGAGCCAGGACCCGGCGACGAGGCGACCGCCCCGGCGCGCGCCGCGCTACTGGCGCGTATCGCCGCTGAGGGAGCGCCGCGCGCAGCCGAGCAGCCGCGGTCCGGGCACCGCACCTGGCGCTGGGTCGGCGTGGCCGCGGCCATCGTCGCCGCCGCGGCCGTCGGGGCGTTCCTGCTGACGGCGGCGCGACCGGCCCGACACGGCCGCCGCCTCGGCGCTCCACGAGGCCGCCGCGACCGCGCGCGCAGCCCAGCCCCGCTCCCCTCGCCGCCGGCGAGTACTGTACATCAAGTCGGAGGGCGGGGCCTCTCACGCCTCGCTCGCAAGGGGCGGCCGTCAACAGCCGGGCGACGAGCCTCCGCGAGGTCTGGATGGGCGCCGCACAGCCTGCTTCGTGAGACCGTCGGCAAGCCCGAGTTCGTCACCGCGGCGGACCGCCAGGATGGATCGACGCCGGCCGGCCGCTGTTCACCAGCCGGGCACCTTCACCGAGCCGCTGGAGCCCTACAAGCCCCTCGGCCTGCCCACGGACCCGACGCATCTGTACGCGGAGCTGAAGTTGCAGGCGATCGGTCACGGCACCGGCCTGTACAACGAGATGTTCGTGCTCGTCGGCGACGATCTGCGGGAGACGTCGACCTCGCCGGCGCAGCGTGCCGCGCTCTACGACGTCGCGGCGCGCATCCCCGGCGTGGAACTCATCGGCAACGTGACCGACTCCGCCGGTCGCCCGGCGTCGCTGTGGCGATGACCGACCAGACGAGCCACATCCGCCAGGTGCTGATCTTCGACCCGAAGACCTCCCAGCTGCTGGCCGAGGAAGAGAGGGTCGTGGCGGGCAACCAGTTCGGCTGGCCGGCCGGCACCCTGATGGGCAGCACGACCTACCTCGTGCACGCCGTCGTCGGGTCCAACAGCGAAGTGCCGACGGCAGAAGTAGAGCGCGGCGTCCGCAGGAGTCGGCGCGGGCGCGGCCGCGAGCATGGCCGCGCCCGCGCCGCAGTCGCCGGGGCCGCGCCGCGGCAGCCGCCGCGGCAGCAGCGCCCCGGCGGCCGCGCCGATGAGCGCCGCGATGGCGGCGACGAAGAACGGCCAGCGGAACGCCGCCGCCATGTTGTCCCGGAGCGTGCTCTCGAGGCGGTCCTTGAGTTGCAGCAGTACCAGGCCTTCCACGAAGCCGACGTTGCTGCGATGCTCTCCGCGATCGGGTGCGCGACCTTGGGCAGCCCGCGGATGCCGGCGGTGGCGTTGATGGTCCGCGCCTGGTCGAGCGCCTTGACCACACTGTCCTTGGTCGTCTGGCTCAGGCCGGTCTGGGCACGCGTCAGGGCCTGGCCCTGGTCCGCCGCGTGGTTCACGGCGGTGTGCATCGTGTTCGCGAACACGGCTACCAGGACGGCGACGCCGAGCAGGAAGCCGAGCTGCCGCGCCGTGTTGAGCATGCCGGCGCCGGCGCCGCGGACGCCGCCGGGCACGACGCTCA
>CAWHHT010000011.1:0-10577 GCA_963829205.1 uncultured Thermoleophilia bacterium | reverse complement strand
GAATCAGGTCGGGTGTGCACGAAAGAAGGACTCTCGGTGGGTAGCGCTGCCAGAGCGTCGCGGCGACAGAATGTCAACATTTAGTCGGCACGCGAGGGGAAGGAGTCGGGGAACGCTCGAGAAAGGCCTGCTCAGAACCATATTCCTGGTGGGCCGCGTAGGGATCGAACCTACGACACCCTGATTAAGAGTGGTGACTCAGGTGTGCCGGGTTGCGCCTCCGTGATGCGCGATTGTGCTGCACAGTCCAAGGTTCTCAGAGCCCTTCGTGCGCCACTGTGCCTTGTTGTGCCCAATCGTGGTGAGGCGTCTTGTCAGCATTATGTCGGCAAGCGACCAGGGTCTAGTGGGGAAGCTCTGACCTCCGCCCCCCGGGGTGCGGAGGTCATTAGCCCGCCACGTCGGGCCTAAGTCGCGAGCACGACCTGACGGTCTATGCACAACGCCCAACGCCGCGGCCCGCAGACAGTCGCCGCGCACCCGGTGTGGGTTGCCGAAGCAGGCCCCAGGTTGCCCTCCGCGAGTTCACAGTCGCAGTCGGTGTTGGCGAGAGTCGGGAGTACTACCTTCGCCTCGCCCTCACTGGTCTTGGCCGTCGCGGCGCGTTGCTTCAGGTACTCCCGAAGCAATGCCTGATGGGCGAGGAACGGATGCATCGGGACACCGAAGTCGTCGGTCCCGAAGTAGGCGTTGTACAGGTCGCGGAAGGCTACGCTTTGGAAGTCGGTCATCGGGCGGCCGCGCAGCCCCGCGAACCCGTGCCGATCGTAGGCGGCTCGCTTCCCGGGATCGCTCAGCACCTCCCAAGCCTCGGCGCACTCCCTGAACCTCGGCTCTGCTTCGGGATCCGCGGCGTTGACATCGGGTGGCACTCGCGCGCGAGCTTTCGGAAGGCCTTCTTGATCTCGACCAGGTCCGCGGTCCGAGCCACCCCCAGGACCTCGTAGTAGTCGCGCTTCATCTCAGAGAACTTTCCGGCGAGGAGTTGCCATCAAGCACACCGCACCACCCCGCGTGCCCATAGGCAGTCACCGCAGACCGGGTGTGGGTTGCCGAAGCAGTCCTCCAAGTTGCCTTCGGCGAGCTCGCAGCCGCAGTTGGTGCAGGGTGGGAACTCGAAGTTCCGCACGCGCTCGCGAAAGGCGGCGTAGGGGCGTCTCGCCCAGATTGCCGCCAGCGGCTCATCGGGCAGGTGTCCGACCTGCCAGCCGGTCATGAGCTTCTCGCGCCCCTGCACGTAACAGGTATGGTGTGAAGCAGCGGCGGGCAAGGGCTCACGCCGCCGTGCCAGGCCACGGCGCAGGCATCGGCGCTCACGAAGGGACAGAGGTTGTTGGCGGCGCCGAGATCGTGATCGGCGAGGCTGATACTGCCGGCGCTGCGCAACGCCCGCCCCATCGCGGCACCGACCGCCTCATCCCAGTCGAACCTTGGAACCGCCAAGCAGGCGAGCTGACGGTGGCCGGTCCGTCAAATGAGGTCGCGTCGCGGTCGTAGAGCGTCTCGGCCATGAGCTCGGGCGTGTAGGCCAGCACGTTGGAGACGATGACAAACGAGGCTCCAAGCTGAGCTGCCAGGCGGTTCAGGCCGGGCAGTTCGGCGACGTTCGAGCGCATGGCGACGAACTCCAGGCCGATCCGCAGGCTGGGACCGTAGTAGGGGCCGCGGAGGTCGTGCAGGTTGCGCACGTTGTCGACGACCCTCTTCAGCGAGGCGCCGGGACGCACGCGGCTGAAGCTCTCGGCCGTGGCGCCGTCGATGCTCACCACCAGCTGGTCAAGACCCGCGGCCAGCAGGTCGGTCGCCAGCTCCCGCGTGAGCAGCAGGGCGTTTGTGGTGACCTCAGCACGCAGGCCACGCTCCTTGGCGTAGCGCACCATCTCGAGGAAGCGCGGGTGCAGGAGCGGCTCACCGAGTCCCATGAAGGCCAGGGTGGGCGGCGTCGTGTCGGCGTCGGGCGGGCCGGCGAGCCCATCGATGATCGCCTCGTAGGTGGGCCAAGCCATGAAGCCCTCGGGCTCGTTCCAGGCGTGTCTCACACAGGTCCTGCAGTTGAGATTGCAGGCCGTGGTGGGTTCGACGTAGACCTTGCGCAGTGCGTCCATGAGTCCGACTCTACGCGAGCTGCCGGCGCGCGACGGGCAGGTTGGCAGCATTGCGCAATCCGTTTGGCATGCACTTCACTGGCTACTCACCCGTCGCCTCCGCAGCATGGCGTCGGGCCTTGCTCACGGAGGACCTCATCGACAGCGGCCGCTATGTGTTCGGCGACGATGCGCACGGCCTTCTCGTCCGAAGGACCGGGCGATCGCGTCGAGCGTTGGCAGTCGCCGCAATCGGTGCCCAGAATGTCCGAGACCACCAGCGAGCGTGTCACCGGCCCGCTGTGCTGCTCGGTGCCCCATCTCGCGCACTGCTTCTCGCACCCGTCGACGGTGATCGTCGGGTGGGTCTTGGCGAAGTTGCGCTCGCCTCCCTCTCCGGCGAGAAACAGGGGCAGGCAGATCGTGACGGTCGCATCCGGTCGCATCGTCCTGAGAACCCGGAGAGTGGCGAGACGCGATATGGTCCCCTCGGGGATCTCCTCGCCACTGCAGGAGATGATGCCGATCTTGACGGCGCCGGTGTTGGTCGGGTCGCTCATGGAGCCACCTCCTCGCCCGTGTGCAGGCGCGCGGCGCAACCGGCGACCCTCTCGGCGATATCCCGAGCGACGGGCCAGCCCTCGATCGTCAGGATCGCTCCCGTGCCGGGCTGCGTCCCGCGATAGTCCTTAGCACGGCAGCGACCTGCACTGCCTCGCCGACATGACCGCCCGCCATCTCCACGTTCTTCTCGGCGCAGCCTTTGCGCAGCCGTCGATGGTGATGCACTTGTGCGTCTGGACCTTGGCGACCGCGTCGGCGTCGCCGCTGACCAGCAGGGCCAGACACAGCGTGTCCGTCCCTCCCGGGGCCAGTTCGTCCGTCACGAGGTACGTGGCCTCCCGGCTGAGGAGGCCTTGCACCTTGCCGATCCCGCTGCACGGTATGACGAAAACGCGGCTCTGTCCGCTTCATCTTCCATGTGGTCACCTTCTCTCAGTCTGTCAGTATGCCGGCGCCTTGGGCCCGATGGTGTCGGCGTAGGCGGGACCGTCCAGGAGGAGCTCCCTGTCCTCCGCCCAGGCGCTCAGCTCGACCTCGACGAGCCAACCGGCGCCGTAGGGGTCCTCATTGATCAGGCCGGGACTCTCTTGGACGACGACCTCGTTGACGGCCACTACCGTGCCGCTCACCGGCGCGATCAGCTCGAAGATCGCCTTGGACGACTCGACCGCTCCCAACTCCCCGAACTGCTCCACCGTTGCCCCCAACGTCGGCGGGTCGAAATAGACGATGTCGGTGAGCTGCTGCTGCAGGTAGTCGGAGATGCCGACTCGCGCCCGGTCCCCCATCACGCGGGCCCAGGTGTCGTTCTCGCTGAACGAGTACCCCTGCTTGGGGATGCGGAATTCGAACTTCTCGAAGACGACGACGAAGAAGTCAGTCGGCGCATCCCAGGCGACCGCCGGCGCCGCCTGCGCTTCCGGCGCGCTTAGAGCTGCGACGATGTCCGCCACGATGCTCTCGGCAAAGGCCATTTCCGCCGGGCCCGAGACGCAGCGAAGCCTCGAGCTGCTCCCGGCGGCCTTCACCAGCGTCGAGACGAGCACCTTCTGCTTTGGCTTGGCTCCCACCCCGGCGGCGAGTTTCGAGGCGCACCTCGTGCCGCAGCCGTCGACGACTACCAGTGCGTTCTCGCCGAGAGCCTTCTCGTAGCGGGCCGGGGCGCGATTGAGCAGGACCGGGCAGATGATCTCGGCCCCCGTCGCTTCGGCGACCTGAAGCCCTACCTCGCGGGCAAGCACGCCCTCGACCTTGTCCACGCCGTTGCAGGCAAGGACCGCGTAGCTCATGTCGTCCCGCCTTCCGCGTTGCGCAGGCTCCTTGATCAGCTTGATCGTCTGCGGCTTGTCGGGAAAGGTGATGGCGTCAGGACCACAGGTCTTCGCGCAGGCGCGGCAGAACACCACGCAGTTGTCGGGGTTGGCCACCACCAGCTTGACGTCGCCGTCTCGGCGCTCGAACACCCGGTGGGGGCAGAACTCGTCGCACTCCATGCAGAAATCGCACTTCTCGTAGTCGATCTGCGGCGCCCAAGAGATCTTCCCCCGCGCCACTCCCATGAAGGTCGGCTCAGGCATCGTCCTCGGACCCCCATGCCCTCGGAGCGCATCGGCGACCTTCTGCACGGCTTCGTCGGTGGGCATGTCACGGATGTCGAGCGGGACCATGTCCCTCTTTACGTCCATGCCCTGCGCGGCGAAGGCATCGCGGAACAGCTTGTACTGCATGTTCGGCGCGCAGCCGGCGATGACCAGGGGGCGCTTGGCGCGCAGTAGGTCCGCCAGGAAACGGTCTCCGTCCTCCTCGCACAGCTGCGGATGTATCATGCCGAACTCGACCGGCAGTTCCACCCGCACCTGGTTGATGAAGTCCCAGATGTCCAGCTTCTCAAAGCCGGGGCACTTGCCGGTGCAGACGCACATGACAAGGCCCGGACGCTGCGTCTCCATATCATGTCCTCCTTCTGTCAAGTGCGGACGGTCCCTGAGCCTTGGTGGCTGCGGAGCTGCTACCGTGACTTCCGTCAAATGTCCGCGGCTCACCTTTAGCTGCGCTCCCTGTGGTTGGCGCAAGCGGTGACCAGCGGCATGGCGACCGCCTCCGCACGGGGCATTCATGCCGTATGCTTTATATCAAGCTACCTTGACCATAAGCGTGTGTCAATTGTACGCTGGCTCGGCGCGATCGCGCCCGGAGACGGCAAACGCGTGCGGCCAGCGCGCCGGGGAACAAGGAGTCTCAGCGCATGAGAATGCTCGAAGAGTTCTTCCCGGAGTACACTGCCAAGCTGGACGAGATCGACGAGCTGTACCGCGAAAAGCGGTACATCGACGAGAAGACCTACCAGTTCATCTGCTTCGCGCTGAGCATCAAGGCGCGCTCCAAGCCGTGCGTGCTCAAGCACTTCAAGGGCGCCCTCGACGCCGGCGCGACGGTCAAGGAGCTCAACTACATCCTGGCGCTGGTGATGCGCGAGGCGGCCGGCGCCGACGATTGCTGGACGCACGACGTCATCGACGACTGGCAGGAGATCGTCGAAGGCAACGTGAGCTGCAGCTGCGAGCAGTAGGCCAGACTGGGACAAGCCGGTCTGCGACCGCGCCGCGCGCGAGCGCCCGACGGATTCCCCGGGATGGGCAGGCGCTTGCGTGGCCGTTTCCCGACCCAGCCGCCGCTGAGGGCACGGAAGAGGAGCGGCTCGAGGTCTTCCGCCGGGTTCGCCACGCGATCGAGGTGCGCATCCGTTCCTGGCTCGAAGATCACGGGCGCGGCCTGCTCGGCAGCGGTCGTGCGGCTTGCTCTCAGGCCTTCCGTTTCGCGGCCCGCAGCTCATCGAGCGTCGGGAACGTCAGGGCGCCCGCCTCGCACATGCTCGCGCACTGCGAGCAGCCCTCCATGCAGGACCCTTTGGCGACCACGCGCACGTGATCGTCGACCATGCCGTAGACGCCCTGCTGGCAGAACTCCAGGCACACCCTGCAGTCGGTGCAGGCGGCCCTCGTCGAGGGTCGGGCCCCAGACGAACGCGAGCGCTCAGTATCGGTGGTCGCCATCGCCTTTCCTCCCTGTACTCCGGCAGATGCCGCGCCAGCGTCAGGCGGTCCCTCTGGTGAGCCGCCGCCACGCGGCTGATAGACGGCTCAAACGCGGAGCAGTTCGCTGAAGGCGCGCACCGCCTCTGCGACCGCCTCGCCGTCGATCGCGTAGAAGCTCCACTTGCCGCGGCCCTCGTCGCGCACGAGGCCGGCCTCCTCGAAGCACGCCGCAGGTGATACGAGATCTTGGACTGGCCGAGGCCGAACTGCTCCTGGAAGTCGCAGACGCAGATGCCGGCCGGGTCCGTCGCGCCCGGCACGCCGCGCTAGGACGGCTCCGGCAGCCGCAGCAGGCCCGGCCCTGCGCCATGATGTCCAGCATCTCCGAGGCGGATGGGGTCGCTGAGAGCGCCTTGGCGACCCGCGTGAGGCGCTCCACCGTCCTCCGCGTCGAGCGCGGGTGCAGCAGGACGCCATCGCGTCCTTGGCGCCGCAGCGCTCCAGTCGCGTGCTCCCCGATCCTGCTGCGTCATTCGACGCTCTCCAGCTTATCACAACTTCTCTTGATCTGGAGTTGACATCGACGCTGGCTGACGCTATAGTTAGAGCAACATAAGTTGATATGAGCCACGGAGAGGAACCTCATGAGCGAGACGACCAGGACGCGACCTCAAAGCAGCAGATCCGCGAGCACTACGCGGAACGTGCCGTCGCGGCGAGCCAGTCCCAGCCCTGCGGCTGCGGCTGCAGCTGCGGCCGCCGCGCCGTCGAGCCGAACGACGAGCTCGCCAGCGGCCTCTACGCGTCGACGAGACGAGCGCACTGCCCGACTGAGGCCGTGCTCGCCAGCCTCGGCTGCGGCAACCCCACCGCGCTCGCCGACTCTGCAGCCCGGCGAGGTCGTGCTCGATCTCGGCAGCGGCGGCGGCATCGACGTGCTGCTCTCCGCCCGCCGCGTCGGCCCGACCGGCAAGGCCTACGGCCTCGACATGACCGACGAGATGCTCGCCCTGGCGCGCGAGAACCAGCGCAAGGCCGGGCGTCGAGAACGTCGAGTTCCTCAAGGGCGAGATCGAGGACATCCCGCTGCCCGACGGACTCGGTCGACGTGATCATCAGCAACTGCGTCATCAACCTCTCCACGGACAAGGACCGGGTCCTCGCCGAGGCCTTCCGCGTGCTGAAGCCCGGTGGCCGCTTCGCCGTCAGCGACGTGCTCTTCCAGGGCGACATGAGCCTCGTGCCGCAGGACCTGCTGGAAGACGCCGAACGCCTGGTCCGGCTGCATCGCCGGCGCGCTCGACGAGCGACGACTTCCTCGCGCGGCTCGGCGCGCGGGGTTCGCATGACGCCGAGCGTCGAGGTGACCAACGTCTACGACGGCTCGGCCGCGAACACCATGTGCGGCGCGCCGCCGCTGCCCGACGGCGTGCAGCTGGTCAGCGGCTTCGTGCGCGCCACCAAGCCGGCGCGCGACGAGCTGCTGCTCGGGCCTCATCCTGCTGCTGAGCACGCAGGTGCCGAAGGAGGAGCCGAGATGCCGGCCCTCAAGCCCGTGACGGTCGAGATCGCCTACGCGCGGTCGCTGCCCGACCTGTACGCACGTCATCCGCGCCACGAGGAACCGCAGCCGGTCGCCATGCTGTGCCGTTACGACGGTCAGGCCCTGAGGCCCACCTATGAACTCCTCTTCGAGGACGGCTGCAAACGGGTGCTGAGGGGCGAGGACTCCATCCTCGTGGCCGAGGGGCAGGACTAGCAGCCAAGACCAGGAACGGCCGATTCTCTGAGAGGCCCGGGGCTCCAGATCGTGGATCCCCGGGCCTCGCGCTTTGTCCCGAGCCTACCGACTAGTTTGATTGACATCGAACTAGTGCCGGCGCTAGACTAGTTTCACGTCTATCGAACTAGTGACTGGACCGGCCATGGGCACGACGATCGAGACCCTCGACAGCTCCATCGACGCCGTGTTCCGCGCCCTCGCCTCGGCGCCGCGCAGAGAGATCCTGCGCATGCTCTCCGAGGCCGAGGAGAACGAGCACTGGGCGGAAGAGAACTTCGGCGAGAAGGCCGAGTACTACAGGGGCTCGAGCTGCTGCGCCGCCGAGGTGTGCGCCTGCTGCATCTCGGACTCGCTTCACCTCTCGCCCTCCACCATTTCGCACCACATGCATCGCCTTGTCGACGCTGGACTCGTGAGCGCTCGCAAGGAGGGCCTCTGGGTCTACTACCGCCTGCGCCGCGACACGCTCGAGGCTGCCGCAGCCACGCTCAGCCGGCTGTAGGGCGGCTCAGGGCGCGCGGGGACGCAGCAATTTGGGGAGGCAGGGACGGCTATGGCCAGCGAAGTAGCGGAACGCATCGAGACGATCGACCTTCACGTCGAGGGCATGGACTGCGCCTGCGAGGCGGAGGCCCTCGAACGCGAGCTCGGCTGCCTGAGCGGCGTGACGAGCTGCGCCGTCGATGCGGTGACCGGACGCGCCCGGGTCTCCTACGACGTGAGTCAGGCGACCAAGCAGGACGTGATGCGATCGGTCTCGGCCGCCGGCCTGAGCGCGTCACTGGTCAGGGACCAGAAGCAGCGCAGCACCTGGTGGAGGGAACGGCAGCAGCTCGCGCTCTACGGCACCGGCATCCTCATCCTCGTCGCCGTCGCGCTCCGACTACCTCGGCGCGTCGCCGTGGGTCTACAACTCGGTCTACGTGCTCGCGGTCCTCGTCGGCGTCTACTACCCGGCGCGCAAGGCGATCTTCGCCCTGCTCAACCTGACGCCGACCATCCATCTGCTCATGCTCATCGGCTCGGGGGGCGCCATGATCCTGGGGATGTGGCAGGAGGCGGCCATCCTGATCTTCGTCTACTCCCTCGGCGACGTGCTCGAGTCCTACGCGGTGGACAAGGCCAGGGGAGCCATCCGCTCGCTCATCGCGCTCATGCCCAAGGAGGCGCTGGTGCGCGTGGACGGCCGGGAGGTCGTGCTGGCCACCGAGAACATCCGCGTCGGGGACATCGTCGTGATCAGGCCGGGGGAGCGTATCCCCGTCGACGGCAAGGTCGCCGAGGGCTCGTCCTTCGTCGACCAGGCGGCCGTCACCGGCGAGTCGATCCCGGTGCACAAGAAGCCCGGCGAGAGCGTCTTCGCCGGGACCGTGAACCAGAACGGCTCGCTCGAGGTCAGGTCGACAAGCCGGCCTCCGAGACGATGCTCTCCAAGATCATCATGTCGGTCGAGGAGGCGCAGGCCAAGAAGACCTCCTACCAGACGTTCTCCGACAACTTCGCCAAGTACTACACGCCGGCGATGTTCGTCCTCGGCGTGCTGGTCGCCGTGGTGCCGCCGCTCTTCTTCGGCGCCGACTGGCATACCTTCATCCTGCGCGGGCTCGTCGTCTTCGTCGTCTCCTGCTCGTGCGGGCTCGCGCTCTCCGTGCCCACGGCGGTGGTCGCGGCCATGGCCAACGCGGCCCGCCACGGCACCGTCTTCAAGGGCGGCGCCTACCTCGAGGCCGTCGACAAGGTGAAGGCCATCGCCTTCGACAAGACCGGGACGCTGACCATCGGCAGGCCCGAGGTCACCGACGTGCGTGACCGTGGGCGACGTCTCGCGCGACGCACCTGCTGCGCGTCGCCGGCGCGATCGAGTCGCGCTCCGGGCATCCGCTCGCGGCCGCCATCGTCACGCGAAGGCCAAGGGAGAGCGGTGACCGGCCGGCGCCGGCCGTGGAGGACTTCGAGGAGGTCTCGGGCCTCGGCGTCACGGCACTGGTCGACGGCAGCCGTACGTGATCGGCAACCCGAGGTTCCAGCAGGAGCGGAGCGTCGCGCTCGCCGAGGCCGAGGAGGCCATCGCCCGGCTCGAGGACGAGGCCAAGACCGTGGTGCTGGTGAGCGAGGACGGCAGGTCGATCGGGCTGCTGGCCATCGCCGACACGGTGAGGCCGGGGCCCGAGGACGTCATCGCGCGCCTCAAGCGCGTCGGGGATCCGGACCATCATGCTGACCGGCGACAACGAGCGCAGCGCGCGAGCCATCGCCGGTCAGCTCGGCATCGATGAGTACTACGCCGAGCTTCTGCCCACCGACAAGGTCGACGTGCTCAAGGCTCTGCGGGAGAAGCACGGCTCGGTGGCGATGGTCGGCGACGGCATCAACGACGCCCCCGCCATGGCGGTCGCGAACGTCGGCATCGCCATGGGCGCGGCCGGCTCGGACGTCGCCGTCGAGGCGGGCGACGTCGTCCTCATGTCCGACGACCTCTCGAAGATCGCCTACCTGCGCGAGCTGAGCGCCAGGGCGGTGCGCACCATCCGGCAGAACATCTGGATCTCGCTGGTCAACGTCGCCTTCATGGTCGCGGCGGCGCTCGCTCGGCTACCTGGGCCTGGTCTCGGGCCTGCTGCTCAACGAGGCCAGCGCGCTCTTCGTGATCGTCAACGCGGTCTGGCTGCTCCGCTGGAGGAGCAGGCTGTCCACCACTCCGCCGCGCCCGGCGCCACGCGAGACCGCCACGCCTTGAACAAACGTCCTGAAACGAGAAGGAGCCGAACCATGGAGAACGTGACCTTCAAGCTCACAGGCATGAGTTGTTCGTGTGAGGGCTCGATCGTCGAGAAGCGGGTGAAGAAGCTGCGCGGCGTGGAGAGCTATGTGCTGAACCCCTTCACCAACCAGCTGAGGGTCTCCTTCGACCCCGAGGCCGTCACGATCCCCGACATCCAGAAGACGGTGGCGAAGGCCGGCGTCAAGCCCGTGCCATGGCGGACAGCGTTGCCGACGCGCGCGAGCCACAGACGTTCGGCGGGGGAACGGAACGCGGCTGCTGCTAGAGCGTGCCTCGGGCCTGTCGCTCGAGACTTCTCATGGTCATCACGCCAGCAGCTCGTAGGCCAG
>CAWHHT010000010.1:0-55159 GCA_963829205.1 uncultured Thermoleophilia bacterium | reverse complement strand
GCCTGCCCTACGGCTCGGTGTGCGCAGGCTGCCACACGGCCAACTACGACCCCGGCAAAGTGACGCCGATCGCGACCAAGGGCCCGACGACGACCAAGCAGTACTACCCGCTGGGCTCGAATCCGACTGCTCCAGGCTCGCCGGTCCCGACGGCCACGTCGACAATCACCACGACCTCGTATGGCGCGGACCCCAGCACGATCCCGACCGCACAGGCGGTTGGCAACGCGGCGTCCTCCGAGTTCGACATCGGGTGCTCGTCATGCCACTACGGGGCCAGCGTCTCCGGCGTCCTGGCGGACACGGGCAATGACGTCAACGACACAGCGCACACGGCGGCCTTCGGCAAGCTGGCCAACGCGGAGATCTGCGGTGCCTGTCATTCGCGTTTCTCCTACACGACAAACACCATCGCCGTGACCCCGCTCCCGAACGCCTATACGGTGGACGGCGTCAGCCAGTCGCAGCTGCTCGTGAACGGCACCCCGTCTCCGAATCCCGCGACGACGTCGCTCATCCAGCCGCAGATGGCCATCGGGTACCCGATGATCGGCGCGTCCTACGCGCCGCTCAGCACGTATCTCAACGTGTCTCAGCCTGGCTGGGTGCCGACCCCGACCGCCACGGCGACCGGCTACCCCAGCCTCCAGACCTACTGGGTGGTGGATGGCACGACGACCCCGTGGCAGCAGTCCGGCCATGACGGCAGTGCCGCTCAGTATCCGGAGTGGCTCAGCTCAGGCCATGCCAACTCCCTGGTGGACCTCAAGGCGGCTGTCGGGCCAAACCCGCCGGCGAGCTGCCTCCAGTGCCACTCTGCCGACTACCAGATCTCGGTGGCAAACGGCAAGCCCGTGCCGACCGGCGCGGAGGCACAGTACGGGGACACCTGCGCTTCCTGCCATACGCCCCATCAGGCGGGATCGACCGGGGGCACTTGGAGCAAGGACATGGACGACCAGCTGGTCGGCAATCCGAGCAACCCGAGTGACCTCTGCAGTACTTGCCACAACAGTCAGATCGGCAGCGGCGTGCTCGCCGCCGGTACGACGGTGTACGAGGACCAGCAGGAAGTCATGAACGGCACCGGCGCCATCGGCGTGCCGCAGGGCCTCCCGGGCGTCCACAAGGGCAAGTGCGTCCAGTGCCACATGGCGCCGACGAGCTACAGCAGAGGTTCGGCTCAGCTCGGCGGCAACCACACCATGAGCATCATCACGCCGCAGGACGCGGTGGACGCGACGCCGGTCCCGGTCACGACCACGGTCGTGTCGACGGCATATCCGTCCGCGTCGCCCAACACGCAGGTCATCACGCAGAACGTGGACCAGGCAAGCATGCCGTACTCCGCGTGCAGTACCTGCCACAACAACAACGTCCAGGCGACCGCCTCGCCGCAGCCCATCGCCACCGCGACGACGACCGCCATCGCCACGCCGTACCCCAGCGTGACGGCTACGTATATCACCGTCACGACCACCCGCAACATGCAGAATCAGGGTGACAAGGGTCTCTGGCTGCAGGACACGATCGACCAGCGTCAGGCCGCGATGCACGCCGCATACAACAACGTAGCGGCGGAACTGCACAACGGCGGTCTGCGCATGGGCTTCCAGCACTCCGCGAACGATGCGGACTACAACGGATGGCTCAACGGCGTTCTCAACGACAAGGGCTCCTCGGTGTGGACGGCTTCCGAGCTGAACTGGCAGAAGGCCTACACAGACTGGACCTACGTCGGAGCCGAGGGCAGCTGGGGCATCCACAACTACCAGTACGACTCCCTGGTGATCCAGGCGGCTCTCAACTTCGCCAACCAGGTCGACAAGACGCCGCAGACGGTCACGTTCAAGCTGTCCAAGAAGAGCGTGAAGAAGAACACCAAGGTCACCTTCTCGGGCACCGTCAGCCCCTCCAGGGGAGGCACTGTCCAGATCCAGAAGAAGGCCCACGGTGTGTTCGGCAGCTGGAAGACGGCCACGCTCAATTCCTCGGGCCAGTACTCCATCAAGGTCAAGATGACCAGCAAGGGTACGTTCTACTTCCGGGCCTACTTCCCCGCCGACCCGTCGTACACGGGTGGCACCACAGGTCAGATCAAGCTGGTCGTCAAGAAGAAGTAAGCGACCCGCTGACGCGGGCCCTCGGGCTCCGCATCTGATGCCGAAAGGGCGGCTCCCCTCGCGGGGGGCCGCCCTTTCTCTTGGATCGGCGGGCGGGCGGGGTGCCGCGGGCGGGTGCCGCGGGCGGCGGGCCAGCGATGGACAAGACGGCAACTGAGGCTTCAAGGCAGGCGCCACCAAGGCGCAGCAGCGGCCGTTCGTCCGGGCGGACGGAGACTCGGCACACGACGGCCGGGGTGCTTGCCGAATCGGCTGCCGAAACGGCCAACATGCTGCCGAACCCTACACTTCGGTCCCGCCAAGCTGTACACTGTGTCGCGCGAGTCACCTGTGGCTTGCGCAAACAGACAGCCGAGCCGTTCAGCGGCGTGGTCTCTCGGGGGTAGGCCGCCCCCGTCGTCTCAGGGGGACGAGATACGCACTGTGGGGTGATACCCAGCCGCAACCTGCCGTACTGATTCCTGGTCGAGACGTCTCAGCGCCGTGGGGCCGTGCCAGGCGGCCAACGGCGCTTGGCATGTACGAGTGACAAGCCCGCCTACCCGCCCGCACCCGCGGGCGCGCCCAGCGGGCAGGTGTAAGGAGAGAACGCAGAATGCAAGATACCAAGGTCGACCCGAAGCTGATCGCCGAACTGATGGAGAAGGAGGAGAAGCGGCTCGAGGAGAGCACGCCGAAGTCCTTTGAGCTCTACCAGCGGGCGATCAAGCACATGCCCATGGGCGTGGCCTCCACCTACCACGCGCGCGACCCGTATCCCGTCTACTACACGCACGGCAAGGGCCCGCACATCTGGACGGTGGAAGGCCAGGAGATCAGGGACTTCCACAACGGCTACGGCTGCATGGTGCAGGGCCACGCCCACCCGGACATCGTCGAGGCCATCCAGAAGCGCGCCCCTCTCGGCACCCAGTTCGGCCTGCCGACCGAAGACGCCATCATCATGGCCGAGCACCTCGCCGACGCCTTCAAGCTCCCGCAGTGGCGTTTCGTGAACTCGGGCTCCGAGGCGACGATGGACGCCATCCGCGTCGCCCGCGGCTTCACCGGCCGCGAGCCCATCGTCAAGATGTTCGGCTCCTACCACGGCCACCACGACTACGTCATGGTGTCGATCGGCGTCAAGGACTTCGGTGATGTCGGCCCCGCCGACAACTACAAGTCGATCTCCTACGGCGCCGGCATCCCGCAGAGTTCGATCGATCTGACGATCCCGGTGCCGTTCAACGACATCGAGAATATGACCAAGCGCATCGAGCGCGAGGTGGCGGCCGGCAACGCCCCAGCGGCGCTCATCATGGAACCGGCCATGATGAACCTCGGCGTGGTCCTGCCGGACCTTGAGTTCCTGAAGGCCGTGCGCGCCATCACCAAGAAGCACGGCATCGTCCTCATCTTCGACGAAGTGAAGACCGGCATCTGCACCGCCCGCGGCGGCGCCGTCGAGCGCTGGGGCATCGTGCCCGACATGATCTGCCTCGGCAAGGCGATCGCCGGCGGTACGCCCTGCGGCGCCATCGGCGGCAGCGCGGAGATCATGGCCAGAGTCAACGACGGCACGGTCTTCCAGGTGGGCACCTACTCCGGCAACCCCCTCAGCATGGCCGCCGCTCGTGCCAGCTTCGAGAAGGTCATGACCGACGACGCGTACAAGCACCTCAACCACCTCAACGACCGCATCATCGCGGGCTGCGACGCCGTCTGCCAGAAGTTCGACTTCCCCGGCTACACGGTCGGCATCTCGAGCAAGGGCTGCGTCAACTTCGCCAGCGGCAAGATCACGGACTACGCGTCCTTCATCAAATACCAGGACCACGCACTCGTGGATCTCGCCTGGCTCTACAACTTCAACCGCGGCATCGTCATCGCCCCCGGTCGTGAGGAGGAGTGGACGCTGTCCATCACCCACACGGACGAGGACATCGACGCCTACGTGGCCGCGTTCGAGGACCTCATCCGCGACGTCAGCGCCTGACGGCGGACGACGTCAAGGGGCGGCCGCCGCAGGCGGGCCGCCTCAGCGCGCGCGAAGGGCGGGCGGCCGATCGACGGCCGCCCGCCCTTTCTTCGTGCGGTTCAGGGGTCCGGCTCCGGGTCTGCCGCGTCCTCCGGGCTCTCGGCGATGCCGTCGAGGAGCTGGCTGACCTCCGCCCAGACGCTGTCGCGATGAGCCTGCAGCTCGGCATCGTCGTCGGCCCGGCTCTGGCGCTCCGCCTTCACGAGCACCACGCCAGCGTCGGCGAGCTTGCCGAGGATGCTGATCACGGTGATCTCCTCGAGCCCGCTGGCGAGCGTGATCTCGCGCACCGTGCGGTGCCCGTCGACCTGTACGAGGACCACGAACTCGTCGCGACCCATCGACAGGGGAGTGCGCGGCAGCGTCTCGTAGTCGCCGTTGCGCACGAGCACCGTGTTGGACTGGCCGAGCATCTCGACGGCGAGGCAGTAGGCCCCGCCCAGGGCCGAGATCTCGAGCAGAACGGCCTGGGCGTCGATGGTGATGAAGTCGACGGGGGCCGCCTCGGGGTCGCCGACGAAGACGAAGGTACCGGCCGTCTCGAGCTTGGCGGCGACCAGCGTGTTGGCCACCTGTCGCGAGAGCACGTCCAGCAGCTCGTCTTGCCCGACGTAGCCGCTCTCCACGAGCAGCGTCCCGAGTGGGCGCGGGTTCGCCTCCTGCCTGGTCAGCGCCTCCCGCAGCTGGGACTCGTTGATGAGAGCACGCTTGAGCAGCTGGCTGCCGATCGCCGTGTCCGCGGCGACCCTCGTGGAATCCCGCGTCTCGGCGATGCGGCCCTGCACGAAGTGCACGTCGACGAGCCTGTGGGGGCACTCGACGTGAAGCGTGCCGGAGCTCCGCGTCTGCCCCAGCATCTGAAGGATCTCGACGACGCCGAAGGTATCGAGTGTGCCCTGCATCGCCCGCGAAGTCTATAATCGCCGTGCATGAACGTCGACCTGCACACGCACACGTACCCAGCGTCGGACTGCTCGCGCATCCCCTTCCGGGACTACATCGGATGGTGCGTCGCGAACAGTGTCGAGGCGGTGGCGCTCACCAATCACGGCGACGTTGACGACAACCGCAAGCTCGAGGGAGCGCTGGCGGCGGAGGGCGTGCTCCTGTTGCACGGGACGGAGATCAGCACGCTGTACGGCGACTTTGTCGTCTTCTCGCCGGACCTCGACTACCTCGCCGGCTTTCGCGCCCTGCAGGACCTGCCGGCCGCGGAGGACCTGGACACCGGAGCCGCGATCGTGTGGGTGCACCCGGGCGCCGGCGGCGGACGCAGCCGCTCCACCTACTTCAGTGGCATCGAACGCATGGTGGCGCACCTCGTGGACGGCGTCGAGGTCTTCAACGGCAACTGGCTGGGCGAGCGCTACGTCACCATCGCGGAGCAGCTGGCGGCGCGCCTCGGCGTGGCGCGCACGGCCGGCAGCGACGCCCACGACGCCGATCGGCTGATGACCTGCTACACGGAGCTGCCCGACCCCGTGCGTTCCACGGCGGACCTCGTCGACGCGATCAAGCGCGGCGCCACGATCCCCCATCGTCGCGTGGCGCCCGGCAGTCGCCGGCGCCGTCTCGGCATCTTCTAGGAGGCCTCGTGCAGAGCATCGACGTACGCACCCCGCGCAGAGTCGCGTTCGTGGATATCACGGCCCAGGTGGCCGCAGCGGTAGCGGGCCAAGGCGATGGCGCCGCGCTCGTGTACGTGCCGCACACGACCGCAGGCATCACCATCAACGAGGACGCTGACCCGTCGGTGCGCGCCGACCTCGAGATGGCGCTCGAGAGGATCGTGCCGTCGGACCTCCCGTTCGCGCATCGTGAGGGCAACTCGGACGCCCACACAAAGGCCAGCCTGATGGGCAGCAGCGTCACCATCCCTCTGACGGCCGGCCAGCTCCAGCTCGGTACCTGGCAGGGCGTCTACCTGGCCGAGTTCGACGGGCCGCGCTCGCGCCGCGTACTCGTCAGCGTGCTCGCGGCGACCTGACACCGCACGCCCGGCCTAGCGGCCGAGCGCGTTCTCGAAGTGGTGCTTGAGCGGGTCCGTGTTGAGCCGCCCGCCGCCGTGCTTGAGCAGCAGGCGCTCCGCCGGGAAGTGCTGACCGTCGGCCCACATGCTCTTGAGCCAGTCGCCGGCCGCCGGGTTGAGGAACCAGTCCGTCCCGTAACGGTCCTGCAGGATCATGCGGAAGGCGCCTTCGAGCATCCAGGCGCGCAGGTAGCTCGCGCAGTAGAAGCCATCGTCGACGTCCACCAGGTAGTTGGCCTCGGGGACATCGATCATCGTGGCGGCGCTCAGGAACTCCGAGTAGCGCGCCGCCATGCCGTCCAGAGAGCCGTTCTGCAGGTGCAGCTCGGTCTCGTACGCGAGCTTGGCGGCGTAGCGGCGCATGAAGTAGAGGTCGTTGACGTTGGCGAAGCGCAAGTAGTCGTCGACGTCGGTGAAATCGAGGTAGCGCGCCAACCACTCGCGGTTGAGCACGAGATGGTCGAACGTGAAGGCGAAGCCCTCGGTGACGGCGTTGTCGCCGAGGTGCCGGTACTCGAAGGGCAGCGCGGCATCCACGTGCGCGAAGTGCTCGGTATGCCCGGCCTCGTGCAAGAGGGCGGCGTAGTCTTCCTGGCCGCCCTGCGGGAGCACGCAGAGGTAGATCTCCCCCGGCACGCGCACCGGCGAGCAGAAGGCGCGCGGTGACTTGAGCTTGCGGACCTCGGTGTCGACGTGCACGTTGCCCTGGGCATCGAGGTCGATCTGCAGGCCGGCGAGCGTCGCGCGCAGGGTCGGGATGAGGCCGTCGCGCGCGAACACGTCGTCGAAGCCGGGCGCGCGCCACAGATACGGCAGATCGGCGTATGCGAGCTCGGAGAAGGGCACCCCCATGCGCTCCCGCGACAAGCGGTCCATGACCCGCGAGTAGAGGCCCTCGGTCGCTCCCAAGAAGCTCTCCAGCTCGGCGCGCAGGAGGCCGTAGTCGAGACCTTTGACCTCTGAGTAGAGCTCCCGGTAGTGCGGGTAGCCCAGCTCGACGGCGAGATCGTGACAGCGCCGCCAAAGGCGGTCGAGCAGCGGGTTGAGAAGCTGGCCGGTGGCGGCGAGGCGCGCCTCCTGGATGCGTGCGCGTCGGGCCCCGTCGGCCTCGTTGGCCTGGACGACGCCGGCTTGCCGCAAGCCGATGCTCTCACCGTCGACGGTGATGGTGGCGGCGCCCTCGGTGTTGGCGACCTCGTCGCCGAGGTGCTTGGTCTGCTCGCCCATGAAGCCGTCCACGGTGAAGGCGAGCAGATACGCCAGCCGGCGCTTCTCCTCGTCCCGCGCCGCCTGGTATATCCCCTCGAGCTCGTCGATGGCGGCCTTGGTGAACAGCTCAGGATAGCGATCGTAGACCGCGGCGGTGTCGCACGTAGGCTTGCGGCCGGAGAAGTGCTCGTAGTACTCCAGGTCGAGCGCGCCGACGAACTCCTCGGCGCGCCGCCGATACGTCTCGAGGTCGAGCGAAGTCACTGGCGTCTCCTTGGGCGTCGTTGCGGACTGCCGGTCGGTGGGCCCCCGGCGCTCGCCCGACTCTACCAGTTCGCGGACGCGGTCCACAGCTGAGACCAGCGCCCCGGGGTGGACAATCGCCGGTCGCCGCGGCGGGGACCAGCGGGTACACTTGGCCCTCATGCCGCCGCACCCCGGAGACCAGCTCGAGCTGGACATCACCACGCTCGCCTACGGCGGCCAGGGCGTGGCACGGGTCGACGAGTTCGTGCTCTTCGTGCGCGGCGCCGTCCCCGGCGACCGCGTGCTGGCCTCGGTGACGCGGCGCAAGAAGTCCCACGGCGAGGCGCGCGTGGTCGAGATCCTCTCCCCCTCCCCGCGCCGCATCGCGCCGGTGTGCGGGCACGCCAGCGAGTGTGGCGGCTGCGAGTGGCAGACGCTCGCCTACGACGCACAGCTCGAATTCAAGCAGCAGCAGGTGGTCGAGTCGCTTGCTCGCCTCGGCCACCTCGAGGGCTATGAGCTCGAGCCGATCCGCGGCATGGAACTCCCCTGGCGCTACCGCAACAAGATGGAGTTCTCGTTCGGCGAGGCCGAGGACGGGGCGCTGCTTCTCGGCCTGCACCGCCGCGGTTCGTGGCAGGACATCATCGAGACCACCGATTGCATGCTGGCCTCTGTGCGCATGAACCGTGCACGCCGTGCGGTGGCGGAGGCGAGCCGCGACCTCGGCCTGCGTCCATTCGGCCGTGAACACCACCATGGCCTGCTGCGGCACCTCGTCGTCCGCGAGGGGCTCGCCAGCGGAGACCTCCTGCTCAACCTCTTTGTCTCGGGGCGCTTCCCGGAGGAGGGCGAACTCGCGGCTCGCGTCGCGGCCGACTGTGGCTGCAGTTCCTTTGGGATCACGGTGAACAGGTCCCCCGCGGACGCGGCCGTCGGTGACGGCCCGCATATGCTGCTCGGCGAGGCGTATCTGCGCGAGCGGCTCGTCGGCGTCGACCTGCGGGTGCCGGCGGCCGCATTCCTGCAGACGAACAGCCGTGTGTGCGAGGTGCTGTACGACACGGCGCTGCGCTTCGCGGGCGCCGAGCCAGGGCGCCCCGCCGTCGACCTGTATTGCGGCATCGGCTCGCTCAGCCTGCCGCTGGCGCGCCAGGCGCGGCAGGTGCAGGCGGTCGAGATCCAGGAGGAGGCGATCGCCGCCGCGCGCGAGAACGCGACGCTGAACGGCGTCGCCAATGTCGACTTCTACGCCCGCGACGTACGCCCGCTGCTCCGGTTCCCCCCTCATCCGACGCTCGATGCCGATCGCGCCGACGACGCCGACCGCCCGGCGGTCGTGATGGTCGACCCGCCGCGCGCCGGGCTGGCCCGCAAGGCCCTCCAGCGCGCCGCCGCCCTCGGCGCCGACCGTTTCGCCTACGTCTCGTGCAACCCGACGACCCTGGCCGGCAACGGCGCCGAGCTCGCCGAGCTCGGCTACAAGCTGGAGCGCGTCGCGCCCGTCGACATGTTCCCGCAGACGCACCACATCGAGACGGTCGCGCTCTTCCGCCGCCAGAAATGAGTGAGCGTCTGCCGGTCGCGGGCGGCCGCCGGCGGTAGCTTCAGTCCGTACCGGCCGGCCGGCGTACCCGGCGCCAGATGAGGTCGCCGTTGACGGAGAGGAAGGCTACCGACAACAGTGGCAGCGCCGGCAGCGCCGTCCAGAACATCGCCGCGGCGATCGTCAGCAGGAACGACGCCACCATCGCGACGGCGCTCCAGCCCACCCTGAGCCCAAAGCGTCTTGCCGCCCCGAGGTAGAGCGCGAAGAAGATGACGTCGCTGACGCCGAGGCCGGTATACGCCTCGTCGTAGGAGTAACCCAGCCAGGTCACGGCGACGGTGAAGTAGCCGACCACCACCGGGCCCTTGCCCAGCAGTGCCTTCGTGGGCCCGACCGCGACGCTCACGATGTCGACGACCGCCGAGACGGCCGCGACGACCACGATCCAGCTCAGCTGTTCGAGCTCCTCCGCGATCCAGATGCCCAGCGCGCCGGCGGCGACGATCTTGGCGACGTTGGCGAAGGGCACCAGATGCAGCCAGACGCACAGGACGGCCAGCGGGAGGGCCGCCGCGGTGACCAGCGGCAGGCGGCGGCCGAGCGTCCGTAGCGGGAGCATCCCCCACACCAGCGCGCCCAGGAGCGCCAGAACGACGGCGGACGAGAGCATGATGTCGAGCTTCACCGGCAACGCCGGCAGGTACTGGCTCAGATAGCCCCAGAGGATCAGGGCGACGCCCGCGGCGAGCGCCGGCGCGAGGCGCTTCATGGCGTCAGTACGGGGGGATGTCGTCGTACCACTCGCCGAGCCGCCGGAAGGCGTTCCAGAAGGCCGCCTTGAGGCGCTGCTCGTCGAGGGAAGCGTCGATGTCCGGGGTGACGAGCACCTCGGTGCCCGGCGTGAACTCAGCGATCTCGCCGGGCGTGAAGGACAGCTCGCGCGCGAGCGGGATCTTAGCCGTGTTGAGGGCGGCGACCGTCTCTTCGCCCATCGCCACGATCATCTTTGGGCTGACGATGGCCAGTTCGCGGCGGAGATGGTCGAGGCACTTGCCCTCCGGTTTGGCCTCGCGCACTTCGCCGCACTTGATGACGTTGGTGCCATAGAGCTGCAGAGGATCGATCTTGAGACGCTGGCAGCTCTTCATGAGGGCGGTGCCGGCCCTCCCGAAGAAGGCCACGCCCTCGTGCAGCTCGGACGGCCGCGCCTGGTACTTGAGCATGAAGACGTCGGCCATAGGATGACCGGAACCGATCACGGGCATCGTGCGCGCGTGGTGACAGCGCGTGCAGCGGAGGATCTCGCCGGTCAGCTCGTTGACCTCAGAGATCGCCCGGGTCAGGTACTTGTCGTAGATCTCGTTGGGTTGTGCCACGGGTACCTCGGTTCGCGGTGTCCGGTAGCTTGTTCGCTCCCCTCCGGCGAATCCCTCGCGGGGGTCAGCCAAATGGCGGGGGGTCCTCGTTATCCGTGCGCTGTGCAGGGGTATCTTCCTGCCCGGGCGTTCGTCCCGAGCCGCCGAGACTGGTCTGGATGAACTTGAGCGACTGCAGGTAGATGAGGCTTCGGGGCCGGCGCACGATGCGGCTCTCGGCGAGGCCCGCCAACAACTCCGCCGGCCCGTCGAAATCGTCGATGCCGCAGAGGGCGGTGCCGATCCCGGGGAGGACGTGCGAGTCGCTGCCCGCGGCGGCCGGGATGCGATAGCGCTGCGCAAAGCGCTCGGCGAGCTCGTTGAAGCCCGGGAACGCGAGTCGCGAGTTGAAGACCTCCACCACGTCGATGGCGGCGACGTTGGCGCGCAGCACCTGCGGACTGGGGATCGTGTGCAGACGGTCGAACGGGTGTGGCACGTAGACGATACCGCCCTGGTCCTTGATCGCGGCGACCGTCTCGGCGAAGGTCATGCCGCCGGGGATGGTGCGCTCGAGGAAGAGGCCGATGACCTCGCCCTCGCAGCTCTTGACCTCCTCCCCGACGATCACGCGCACCCCGTAGCGGTCGGCGATCGCGCGCGCCTCAAGGCCGCCGGCGGCGCTGTCGTGGTCGGTGATGGCGATGACGTCGAGGCCGACCTCGCGGGCCCGCTCGAGGATGTCGGCCACCGGCATCACGCAGTCCTTGCTGTGGTGCGAGTGCACGTGGAAGTCCGCGAACAGCTCGCGCTGCTGGCGACGGCGGCGCGGGAGCGGCTGGCGCCGCCGCGCCGCCACCTCCTCATACACACCTTCGATCTCTCCCACGACCCGCTCCCAATCGTAGCGACGCGCGCGGCGCTGGCCCTCGCGCGCCAGCCTTGCCGCGAGCCCAGGCTCATCGAGCAGGCGCCGCAGCGCGGCCGCGAGGACGCGCGGCTTGCGCGGCGCCACGAGCAGGCCGTCGACCTCGTCGTCCACGACCTCGTCGTAGCCCGGAAGCCGGGAGGCGACGACGGCCGTCCCCGAGGCCATGCCCTCGAGGAGCGTGACCCCGGCCGTCTCCGGGCCGAGCGAAGGAGCGCAGAGCACGTCGGAGCGCCGATACAGCTCGGGCATCGACGCGTCCGGCACGCGTCCGAGGAAGCGGATCCTGCCTTCGAACGCGGGCGTGACAAGCCGGGCGTAGCGCCGCTCCTGACGAGCGGAGCCGCAGACGTCGACGGTCAGCTCCTCGGCGCGATCGTCGAGGTAGCGCAGCGAGCGGAGCAGCACGCCGAGGCCCTTGCGCCGCGACTCGACACCGGTGAACAGCACGCGCAGCGGGCCCGGCTCCCCCACAGCGCCGGGCTTGAACACCTCCACATCCACGCCCGGCGGGATCACACGGTACGCGCCGGGGAACGTCGCCGCGGCGGCGTCGCGCGTGGCGCGCGACGACGCGATGGCGGCGTCGAGGGAGTCGAACAGGCGCCGCAGCTTGGGCGTCGAGGCGAGGAACGGCGCCATCCGCTCCGGGTTGGCGTGGAACGTCGCGACGAGCGGGCAACTGGCGTGGCGCAGCGTCGTCCACCCGAGGCCGGGGACGAACGGTTCATTGAGGTGCAGGAGGTCGAAACCTTCGGCCTCGAGGAGCACGTCGATGTTGGCGATCAGGTCGGCCGGCGCCGCGATGAGCTTGAGCGAGCGGCTCTCGCGCACGGCATAGGTGGCACCGGCGAAGAAGAAGCGCGGGTACGGCTCGTCCGGCAGGAACACGGTGTCTCGCTCGCCCGTCAGCACGGCCTGCACGCGCCGCCGGGCCTCGCCGACAGCTTCCATGTCGGCGCTCGGCGCGATCACGGTGACGCGGTGGCCGCGCGCCGAAAGGCGCTGGACGAGCTCGCCGACCTGGCGGTTGACGCCCGAGGGCGTCGTCCACAGGAACGGCGTGAGGATGCCGAGCTTGAGGCTCATGCCCGCAATGCTACCGCACAACGACAGCGGGGCCGGGGCCTCCCGGCCCCGGCCCCGCCGGACTGGTGTGTGGAGGCCGCCGTCAGCCCTGGCAGACCGCGCTCGCGCCGGCGCCCTCGCCGGAGATGAACTCCTCGGTCATGCGGCGGCACTGGTCGTCCGGATGCTGCACCGGCGGCGACTTCATGAAGTAGCTGCTCGGGCCCTCGAGCGAGCCGGCGAGCCCGCGGTCGAGGCCGATCTTGGCGCAACGCACCGCGTCGATGACGATGCCGGCGCTGTTCGGCGAGTCGACCACCTCGAGCTTGAGCTCGATGTTGAGCGGCACGTCGCCGAAGGTGCGGCCCTCCATGCGGATGTACGCCCACTTACGGTCGTCGAGCCACTCGACGTAGTCGCTCGGGCCGATGTGCACGTTGCGCTTGCCGATGTCGTAGTCCAGCTGGCTGGTGACGGCGTTGGTCTTGCTGATCTTCTTGGACTCCAGGCGTTCGCGCTCGAGCATGTTGAGGAAATCGGTGTTTCCGCCCACGTTGAGCTGGCTCGTGCGCTCGAGCTTCACGCCGCGCTCGCGCATGAGGCGGGTGAGCACGCGGTGCACGATCGTGGCGCCGACCTGGCTCTTGATGTCGTCGCCGATGATCGGCACGCCGGCCTCGACGAAGCGCTTCTGCCAGTAGGGCTCGCGAGCGATGAACACGGGGATGCAGTTCACCATGGCGCAACCGGCCGTGAGGATCTGCTCCGTGTACCACTTGGTCGCCTCTTCGCTGCCGACGGGCAGGTAATTGATGACCACGTCGGCCTGGGTCTCCTTGAGGATGCCGACGATGTCGGCCGTGGCCCCCGGGGCCTTCTCGATGATCTGCGAGAGGTACTTGCCGAGGCCGTCGTGGGTCATGCCGCGCACGACCTTGACGTCCTTCTTCGGCACGTCGGCGAACTTCACGGTGTTGTTGGGCTTGGTGAAGATCGCCTCGCTCAGGTCCTTGCCGACCTTGTTCTTGTCGATGTCGACGGCGGCCACGAACTCGATGTCGCGGACGTGGTAGCCGCCCACGATCGGATGCATGAGGCCGGGGACGAAGTCGGTCTTCTTGGCGTTCTTGTAGAACTCGACGCCCTGGACGAGGGACGAGGCGCAGTTGCCGACGCCGATGATCGCAACGCGAACTGGGTTACCCAAGATCGGTGTACCTCCACGTGTGGCGGCCGCTGCGCGGCCGCCTCGACTGGCAGAGCCCGCAGGACGCGCAGGAAGCTCCCGGCGGGCTCAGGTCAACGCGCGGAAGTATATCACGGGGTCCGCGCGGGACGCCGGTCAGGCGGCGTCGGCGGCGCGCAGCTTGCGCATGACGTACACCATGCGGTGGACGACGGTGAGCGTCGTGAGCGTCGCGAGCAGATAGAGCATCCAGACGAGGAAGCTCGTGCCGCCCGGGTGCCACCACGAGAAGAGGAAGCCGAGGCCAAGGCCGACGAGGCGCTCGGGGCGCGACATGAAGCCGACCTTGCACTCGGCGCCGAGCGACTCCGCCCTGGCACGCGTGTACGAGACGAGCTGGGCGGCGCCCATGAACACGAGCACCACGACGATGGGCGCCAGCTCGCCGAGACGATAGAAGTAGACCACGAGCGCCGAGGCGACCATGAGCTCGGAGATGCGGTCCGTGGTCGAGTCGAGGAACGCCCCAGCCTTGGTCGGCCCGACTCCGGCACGGGCGACGGCGCCGTCGAGGGCGTCGCAGATCGACGCCACGATGCCGATGATGAGCGCCCAGCCGAAGTGCCCGCTGATGATGAGGGGGAGCCCCGCGACCTGCAGCACGAGGCCGAAGACGGTCAGCCAGTCGGCGGTGACCCCGATGCGCGCCAGGACGACGCCCATGCGGAAGAACCCACGGCGCGCGCCGTCGGTATAGCTGGTCTTGATGTTGGCCACGTCAGTCGCCGCGCCGTATGCGCATCGTGTGCCGCTCCAAGGGGGTCCTGGCTCCCGTCCGCAGCGGGCGCCGGAGGCGTCCGTGACGCAGCGACGATAGCAGAGCCGCGAGCGCGCGGGCAACTGCGGCGCGGGAGGGAGACATCGCTGGGGGAAGGTGGTGGGCCGTGAAGGATTCGAACCTTCGACCTTGGGATTAAGAGTCCCCTGCTCTACCAACTAAGCTAACGGCCCATGGGTGGCGGGGCGCTATGGTACCAGCCTCGCGCCGTCTTGCCAAACGGGCTGTCCGGCGGCGGCGCGCCTCCGCGCCGCCATCCCTCGCTCCGCCTGTTCAGCCGCCGAAGACGTGGTGGCCGGCGACCTCGTAGCCCTCTTCGCGGACGGCCGCCTCGATGGTATCGAGGGACACGCTCTGCGCGTCGAACTCGACCGAGACGCTCTTGGCCGGCACGTCGACGTCCACACTGGCGATGCCGTCCAGAGCGTTGACCGCGCCCTCGATCGCCATCTTGCAGTGATTGCAGGAGACGCCGGGCACGTTGAGTACCGCGTGCGTGGCTGGCATGGTCACCCCTCTTCCTCGGCCGCGCGGCCGATCTCGGCTAGCTTGTAGGTGACCGAGCGACCTTCGCCGTGGTCGACGGTGACGCTGTCGACCGGAGCGAGGAGCTCGACGACCTTGCCTTCCCCACCGGGCGTCTTGATGATCGCGCCGCGCTTGGGGGCCCGCTTACGGAACGAGACATACACCTGGTGCTCGTACTTGAGGCAGCACATCAGGCGGCCGCAGCAGCCCGAGATCTTGGTGGGGTTGAGCGGCAGGTTCTGGTCCTTGGCCATGCGGATGGACACCGGCTCCTGGTCGCCGGCGAACGTGGCGCAGCAGAGACTCCGGCCGCAGGGCCCGAACCCGCCGACGATGCGCGATTGATCGCGGGCGCTCACCTGTTTGAGCTCGACGCGCCGCTTGAGGCGGTCGTTGAGCTTGGTGACGAGCTCGCGAAAGTCAACGCGCTCCTCGGCGTAGAAGGTGATCGTGAGCTTGCCGCCCTCGAAGCCCTGGCGGGCCTCGACGACCTTCATGTCGAGGCCGATCTCGGCGACGAGGCGGCGGCACTCCCGCTTGGCCTCGAGCTCAGCTTCGCGATGCGAGGCGATGGCGTCGAGGTCTGCCTGCGTGGCCTTGCGGACCACGCGCTTGAGGCCGCGCGGAGACTGGTCGGCCGGCACCTCCTGCGGAGCTCTGACGGCGCGGCCGAAGTCCGAGCCGCGCGTCGTGTCGACGACGACGTAGTCGCCCGGAGCGAGCTCGAGCTCCGCGGCGTCGAACTGGTAGACCTTGCCGCCGCCGCGGAAGACGACGCTGGCGATCCTAGGCACTCTCCACGACCTCCCCGAAGCGCGCGAACATGGCCTGCAGCGCGAGCTTGTGGTCGACGTTCATATACAGATCCTTGCGCGCCCTGGCGGTGACCGCCAGCAGGCGCGCGTAATAGTCGGGTGTGGCGGCGGCCTCTCCGGCGAGTTCGCCGGCGTGGTCGCTGTTCCAGAGTACATCGGAACCACCGCAGGCGACCACCCAGAGGTCGCGCAGCCACGAGCCGAGCAGGTCGACGGCGTCCTGGGCAGCGACGCGGCGCAGGCGCGCCTCTTCGCGCCTGGCGCGGGCTTCGGCCTGCTTGACGTGCCAGGCACAGTCGCGCTTGTCCTGGAACTGACGCTCCAGCTCGGCGACGCGCGCCTTGAGCTCGTCCTGTGACACGGACTTGATCTCCTGCTGGTGCCCCTCGAGCACGGCGATGAACGCCGCCGCCGGATCGGGCCCGTCGCCGCCGGACGCGCCCGCGGCGGCCCTGGCGGTCCACTTGAGGTACTGGGAGCGTCTTCCCGGGCCGCGAGCATCCTCGGCGAGTCGCTGGGCGCGCTCCACGGCGCCGCCGGAGAGGCGCGCGAGCGCCACGGCCTCCTCCCCGCCGAGGCCGTATCTGTCGCTCACGTACCGCGCCACCTCCTCGTCGCTCAGCGGCCGGAACTCCACGAGCTGGCAGCGTGACACGATCGTCGGGAGCACGCGCTCGAGCCGGTCGGTGACGAGCACGAAGTAGACGAAGTCCGGCGGCTCCTCGATGCTCTTGAGCAGCTTGTTGGCCGCCGCCGCGTGCAGGTACTCGACCTCCGGGATCACCCAGACGCGCCGGCTGCCGGAGAACGGCTTGAGCGCGAGGTCGGCGATGATGGGCTCCACCTGCTCCACGCGGATCAGGTCGCCCTCGCGCTCCACCAGGTGCAGGTCCGGGTGCAGGCCGCGCCGCGCGCGCTCGCATTCGGCGCAGGCGCCGCACCCCCCGCAGGAGGTCACGAGCGCCACGCCCAGCTCACGCGCGAACACAGTCTTGGCGAGGCCCTCCGGCCCGGCGAGGAGGAACGCGTGCGACAGCCGCCCTTCGCCGATCCCGCGCGCGAACAGCTCCTTGACGGACTCCTGACCGGGGACGAGGTCGAACACGGCGCGTCCTCAGCCGCCGAGGCGAAGACCGGCGTCGGCCACGGCTTCGAGCGCCGCCGCCTCGACGTCGGCTGCCACGAGCTCGATGTCGCGAAGGCCGTCGATGAGGCGGACGCGTTCGGGGAAGCGCCGCGAGAGCGCGGCGAACCCGGCCACGACCTTCTGCTGCAGCTCGACGCCCTCGGCTTCGATGCGGTCGGGGTCGCCACCCGCGCGCGAGAGGCCGACCACGGGGTCGACGTCGAGCACGAGGGTGAGGTCCGGCAGCAGGCCGCGCAGGCCGGGCTCGTTGACGGCCAGCACCTCGTCGACGCCGAGCCCGCGCGCGAAGCCCTGGTAGGCGAGCGACGAGTCGAGAAAGCGGTCGAGCACCAGGACACGGCCGGCGTCCAGTCCGGGCAGCAGGACCCTGTCCACGAGCTCGGCGCGCGCAGCCGCATAGAGCAGGGCTTCGGTCCACGGCGACGGGGCGACGGGAGCGTGCAGAAGGAGCTCGCGGACGGCCTCGCCGACGGCGGTGCCGCCCGGCTCGCGGACGACAGCGCCGGGATCGGCGGTCGGGCCGACGGGCAGACCGCAGGCCACGAGGCGCTCGCAGAGCAGCGCCGCCTGGGTGCTCTTGCCGCACCCGTCGCAGCCCTCGATCGTGATGAGCACGCCGTTCCGTGCGGTCAAGACGCCCCCCGCGGGCGCGCCGGCAGGCCGGCCGTCAGCCGTCCTTCTTGGTGCGCGCCCGGTACTTCTCCTTGCTCGGACAGTCGATGTCGATGCAGAGCACCCACGGGCGGCCGCGACCGCCGCCGCCGACGACCTTGATCTCCGGCCAGCCGCACTCGGCGCAGACCTTGCCCGTGGGCGTGATGGTACCGCGTTGCGGGAGCGGGAACGTCTGCCCGCAACCGCGCCGCGGGCGTTCGCCCTCGGCCGCGGGGCGCGGCTCCTCGCCCTCCTTGCCGACACAGGCGGCGAAGCGCTTGCCGGTCTTGCCGCGCAGCACGCGGATCTGGCCGCCACAGTTCTTGCAGACGCCGAGCGTGAGATCCTCGCGCACGCCGCTCTTGATGCGGTCGCGGATGTCGCCGGTGTGACCGTCGAGGAGCTTCCAGGCGCGCTCGAGCATGTCCTGGCTCTCGGCCACGACCTCGTCCCGGCGCAGCTCGCCCTCGCTGATGCGGTCCATCTGGGCCTCGAGCTCCGACGTCATCTCGGTGGAGGTGATGTCGAGCGGGGCCTCCTTCATGGCGGCGTCGAACGCCTGGATGAGGGCCACGCCGAGCTCCGTGGGCTCGATGGGGTTGTCGCGCACGTAGTTGCGGTCGTAGAGGTGCTGGATGATGTCGGCGCGCGTCGCCTTGGTGCCGAGGCCGAGCTCCTCCATCTTCTCGATGAGCGGGCCCTGGCCGTAGCGCGACGGCGGCTGCGTCTCCTTGCTCTCCTTGCGCACCTCGAGGACCTTGAGCTCGTCGCCGACGTCCGACGGAGGCAGCGGGCGGTCGCGCTTGGCCGCGTACTTCTCGTAGACCTCGAGGAAGCCCGGCTGCGCTACCCTGCTCCCGCGCGCCAGGAACGGCTCCTCGCCGAGCCGCACGTCGAGGCGCTGGCCCTCGATCGTCGCCGCGGGAAGCAGCGTGGCGAGGAAACGGCGGGCGACCAGGTCGTAGACCTTCGCCTGGTCGCCGCTGAGCTCCTTGTGCGGCGCTCCGACCGGGTAGATCGGCGGGTGGTCGGTCGTGCGCTTCTTGCCGCGCGTGGGCGTGTACTTGCCCTGCTTGGCGAGCCGGGCGGCCGTGGCCGCGACGGGCTGCCAGTGAGCCAGCTGCTCCAGACTGCCGCGCAGATCGAGCGACGGCGGGTAGACCGTGTTGTCGGTGCGCGGGTAGCTGATGAGCCCGTCCAGGTACAGCGATTCGGCGGCGCGCATCGCCCTGGCCGGCGAGACGCCGGCCCCGGAGGCCGCGCTCATGAGCGCCGTCGTGTTGAACGGCGGCGGCGGCGCGACCTGGCGCGGCTGCGCCTTGTAGCCCGTGACGGTCGCGATCTCTACCTGCGCGCGGGCAAGCGCGGCGTCGGCGTCGTCGAGGGAGTCGAAGCGGCCCTTGGCGTGCGCGACTTCGAGCTCGCCGCCGTCGCGGTCCAGTGTCGCCTTGAGCTCCCAGTACGGCACCGGCACGAAGGCGCGGCGCTCGAGCTCGCGGTCGACGATGAGCCTCAGGGTCGGCGACTGAACACGGCCCACCGAGAGGTAGTCCGAACCGTAGCGGTAGGAGGCCAGCGACATGAAGCGCGTGAGCACGGCGCCCCAGATGAGGTCGATGTCCTGACGCGAGTGCGCCGCCTCGGCGAGGTTGAAGTCGACCGTGGACGGCTTGGCGAAGGCCGCCTTGACCTCCTCGGGCGTGAGCGCCGAGTAGCGCACACGGATGTGCCGGTCGACGGCGGCGGACGGCAGCATCGGCTTGACGTGCGGGTCGCCGTTGTCGGCCTTCTCCACCGACGGCTCGGCCGGAGGCTCGGCCGCGGCTTTGCCGCGGCCGCTGGCGCCGGCCTTCGCCTTCTTCTTCTTCTCAGGCTTGTCGTGAGGGTGGCGCTTGAGCGCGTCGCCGCGCAGGATCTCGAGCGCCTCGTGGCCGATGAGCTCGCCTTCGCGGTCGTAGTCGGTGGCGATCACGACCTCGTCGGCGCCCTTGGCCACAGCGCGCAGCGCAGCAAGGGTGCCGGCCGCCCCGCCGTCGACGACCCAGGCCAGATCCGGCTTCTCGATCATGTCGCCGAGGTACTTGAGGCTCCAGCGCCGGTAGGTGTTGGGAAACACGGTCTCCATGACGTGCCCGCGCAGACCGATGGCGACGCCTTCGGCGCCGCCCTCGGCGAAGTGGTACGAGCGGACCTTCTGGCGGCCGCGGCCGTGTTCCTTGACAGTCACCTTGCCGCCGAGGATCTCGGCGATCTTGCGGGCGGCTGAATCCTTCTCTGTGACGATGAGCCTCAAGGGCCTACCTCATGTGGACGTGGGACGACGCGGGCGATGGCAGTTAATACCACCGCGCAAACCTCGGCGTCGAGATGACGATCGCCCGCGCCGTCAGGCGAGAGCGGCGATGGCGTCTTCGAGCGACTCGTGGATCGTGAACACCCGGTCGAGGCCGGTGATGGAGAGTACGCGCTGGACCGGCCGGCTTGCGACGACGAGCGCCATCGAGCCGCCGGCGGCGTTGATCCGGCGCACGCCGCCGATGAGCACACCCAGAGCGGTGGAATCGATGAACGTCACGCCGCTCAGGTCGACGATCAGCCGCTCGACGTCGCCGTCGAGAAGCTCGAGGAGGCACTCCTTGAAGCGCGGGGCCGTGTAGATGTCCACCTCGCCGGCGAGCGTGACGATCCCGAGCGCCTCGCCGCGGCGCTCGCTGTTGACGCTGAACTGGTCGCTCACTACTTGCTCCCCTTGGTCGAGGACGGCTTGGGCGTGGGCGTCGAAGAGGGCGTGTTCGCCTTGATCCAGGCGCGTACCTGTGCGGCGTCCGGTGCGTTGGGCGCCAGCTGAAGATACCGCGTGAAGGCCAGCAGCGCTGTGCCGGTGTCGGCCGCCTGCGTGGCCACGCTGGCCCAGTCGAAGAACGCCGTGGCGTCCTTGGGCGTCAGCCGGGTGATCTGGCCGTAGACCGACGTGGCCGCGGAGTACTGCTTCAGGGCAAGATCGACGCTGACCATCTTCTGATACGTGTCCAGCAGCTTCTGCTTCGCCGCGGCACCCTTCTGTTTCTCGAGCAGGCCCGTCCCCTGGGTGTAGGCCGTGGCGGCGGCGGCGAGGTCGCGACTCTGCGCCGCCGACTGGGCCGTCTGCGCGTTGGCGCGCGACTGGTAGGCGTCTCCGAGCGCGATCCAGGCTCCGACGTTCTTCGGGTCGGCCGCGACCTGCGCTTTGTACTTCGCGACGTCCGCGTCGAGCTGTTTGGTGACCGACGACGTCGTCCCGCCGCATCCCTTGCCTGTGGTGAGCGGGATCATGACGAGGAACCCTGCCATCACGATAGCCATGAAGAGGAAGACCCACTTCTGCCAGAATTTCACGCGTTTGCGATCGAGCAGCACTTAGATGTTCTCCTCTCCGGGGCCGGCGGGATGCCACCAGCCTGATTCCGCGGCGCCGACCTGGACGCCGCCGGCGCGCACGCGGGCGCGCAGCTTCTCGCGGATGCCGAAAGCGGCCTTGCGGATGCCGTCGGCGTCGAGTCCAGTGTACGCGTGATCGCGGAACAACGCCCTCCCGCCGACCACCGTGAGGCGCACGTCGTCCTGGTTGGCGCCGTAGACGAGCGCCGAATGCGGGTCGTCGATGGGCGCGAAGTGGGACTTGGCGACGTCGACGGCGATGAAGTCGGCGCACTTGCCGGGCTCGAGGCTGCCGATGTCCTCGTCCATGCCGAGAGCCTCGGCGCCTCCGAGGGTCGCGATGCGCACGCACTTCTGCGCGTCGAGGACCCTCACGTCGCGTTCGACGGCGCGGTGCAGGAACAGCATCGTCCGCATCTCGTCGAACATGTCCATGATGTTGCTCGACGCCGGGCTGTCGGTGCCGAGGCCCACGCGCACGCCCTCGTGCAGCAGGTCCCCGAGCGGCGCGACGCCGCAGCCGAGCTTGGCGTTGCTCTTGGGACAGTGCGCCACGGCGACGTCCTTGCTCTTGAGGATGCGGATGTCGTCGCGTGTCACCTGGACGCAGTGCACGGCCAGGAAGTCCCGGTCGAACACGTCCCACTGCTGCAGGTACTTGATGGGGCTGACACCGTAGGGCTGGACCAGCATGCGCTCCCAGCCCATCTTCTCGCGATAGTCGTGCGCGAACTTGCCGCTGCCCGAGCGCACGTAAGTGAGCTCTTCCTTGCTCTCCGCGACGTGGCTCATCACATTGATGCCGCGGGCGCGCGCGAGGGCCGAGATCGTCTGGTACAGACGGCTCGAGACGGTGTAGGGCGCGTGCGGCGCCAGTCCCACGTCGAACTGGGGGGGCGCTGCGGCCTGAGCCTCGGCAAGGCGGCGCTCCACGTCCGCCATCGTCTCTTCGATGCGCGCGTCGTCGACGCCGAACACCTCGAGGTAGAGGCGGCCGCGCAGACCAGCCGAGCCGGCCGCGTCCAGGGTCACCGCGCTGTAGCTCGTGTCGGCGACCGTGGTGATGCCCGACGAGATCGCCTCCAGCGCGCCGAGGCGCGCGCTCACGAGGTACTCGTCGGGGGTGAGCGCCGCCTTGACGTCGACCAGACTGAGGATCCAGTCGCCGAACTCCTCGTCGTCGAGGATGCCGCGGAACGACGTGTACTCGAGGTGACTGTGGCAATTGACGAACCCGGGCATGACGATGGAACGCCCGAGGTCGACGACTGAGGCCTCCGGATGCGCCGCGATGACGTCCTCGGCGGGGCCGACGGCCGCGATGCGCTCGCCGGCCACCGCCAGTGCACCGTCGGCGAGCACCGGCGCCGCGACCGGGATGACCCAGTCGGCGCGGTAGATCGTGAGTCCGTCGCTCGTGGCAGGCATGTGGTCCCAGAGTCGGCAGCCATGCGGAGCCCTGTGCCCCGCCGGCGCTCAAGGAGTATAGGTGAGCGCCTCTCACACTGGCAAACACGCCCCCTGCAGCTTCCGGGCCGAGGGCGGCGGTATACTCGTCCGCACATCGACACGGGGAGAAGGCGTGAAAGAGCGGCCACCATCCAGCTTGTCAGCCGAGGTCGTCACCAGCACCGTCTGGGACGCCATCGCCCAGATCCCCGGAGTCGCCGACCTGCACCGCAATCCGCTTCAGACCTTCGGAGAGCGTGTCCATCTTGAGCGCCACGGGCCCGTCCGGCTCGTCGACGACGCGGACGGGCCGCTGCTCGAGATCCACATCGTCCTCGAGTCCGGCGCATCGGTGAGCGAGGTCGGCAGGGCCGTGGCCCGCGCCGGCGCCGGCTACCTCGCGCAGGCCGCCGGCACGTCGATCGGCCACGTCGAGGTCTTCGTGGACGACGTGGCCGACGCCCAGGCTGAGTGAGGGCGATCGACCTCAACTCCGGGACGCGCGACCTGCTCGCTTCGGTGTGCAGCGGGTGCACCTGGTGGCTCACGGCGCCGGGCGCCCCGGGCGGCATGCAGACGCGACTCGACTGGGAGCACGAGGCGGAGGGAGAGACGGGGTTCTTCGGGCGGGCGCTCCTCGAGGAAGACGCGGTCATCGGATGGATGCACGCCGCCGCCGCGCGGCTCGTGCGCCGCGCCTACTCCCTGCCCGCCGGCCCCCCGTCGCCGGACGCCTACGTCCTCACCTGCGCCTACTTCTACGACGAGGAGTACCTGCGCG
Organism: uncultured Thermoleophilia bacterium; assembly: GCA_963829205.1. GTDB lineage: Bacteria > Actinomycetota > Thermoleophilia > UBA2241 > UBA2241 > CAIXSE01. Next base: position 31,820 of record CAWHHT010000010.1, on the reverse strand, counting down.
GCTTCCAGTTCCTGTTGCAGGAGCTCGAGGCCTCGCTCAAGCACCGCCGCGTCGCGGCGCTGGAGGCCTTCGGCCTGCGCCGCAAAGGTCAGGTCGACCCGTTCCGCGGCTACATCCGCGAGCTCAACCTGTTCCACCCCGAGGTGCTCGAGGGCAGCGGTTTCCGCCAGGTCCAGACGAAGGGGGAGGTCGCGCGCTACAGACTGGACCTGTCCACGCTCGTGGCCAGCGCCCGTCGCAGCGTCGTCTGGGACGAGGTGGAGGCGGGCGCCGCGGCGCAGCCGGTCTGACGGCGGCGCGACCGGTCTGAGGCGGCCGCCCGTCTGACGCGATGGCGCCTGGTGGGTGGGCGCCCGGCGGGCGCCTAGCGGAAGAGCCGCGGCAGGCGCTGCTTCCAGTCTTCGGGCAGCACCGCGTCGAGCGCATCGTCGAGCGTCACGATCCCGAGCAGCCGGCGCTCCGCGTCCACCACCGGTATGGCGAGCAGATCGTACTTGGTCATGATGCGGCCGACCTCTTCTTCGTCCAGATCGGCCGTGATGGTCACGACGTCATCCTCCATGAGCTCCGCGACGGGCTGGTCTGGCTCGGCCAGGACCACGTCGCGCAGGCTCGCGACACCGGCCAGCCGCTCGCCCTCCTCGACGAAGTAGAGATACCTCATGGCGTGCGTCTCGGGCCGCTCACGCCGGATCCACTCCAGCGCCGCGCCGGCCGTGGACGAGACCGGCAGCGTGACAAGGTCGGTGGTCATCAGAGAACCGGCGGTGTGCTCCGGATGACTGGCGAGCTCGCGCAGGTCCTCCTCGCGCTCGTCGGGCAGGCGCGCGAGCAGCTCCTGGGAGAGCTCGTCCGGGAGCTTGCCGAGCAGGTCGGCCGCCTCGTCGGTCTCGAGCTTCTCGAGCACCGTCACGGCGCGCTCGAGCGGCATCTCCTGCAGCGCCGCGGCCGCGAGCTCGTCGTCCATCTCCTGCAGCGTATCGGCGGCGAGGCCCGGGTCGAGCGCGGCCAGTACGGCCGCGCGCTCCCGCGGGCCGACCTGGCCGACGATGTCGGCGATGTCGGCCGGATGCAGCTCCGTGAGCTCGGCGAACGCCTCCACGAAGTTGAGGCGCGAGAGCCGAAGCGAGATGAGATTGACGTCCGCCCAGGGCACGAAGTCGCCGCTCCGATGCGGCAGGCGGCGCGAGAGGAAGCCGAGGCCGAAGCGGCGAGCGAGCGCCCCCCCGCTCGCGTCCACACCGGCCACGCCGAGGTCCCCGTCGCGCGGCTGCAGGAGCACGTCCTGCACGCGCACGAACACGCGCCGCCGCATGTCGAGGACCTCGTTGTCGAGGACGGAGTCCACGAGCGCCAGCTCGTCGCTCCGCAGAGACGCGGGGACGAGATCGGCGGCGGCGCAGCACAGGTTAAGCTGCTCGGCGTCGACGTCGATCTCGGCGACCTGCGCCCAGGTCACCCGCCACTGCTGGTCGTCGAGGTCGACGAAGAAGCCGGTCACGACGGCGGTGTCCTGGGTGCAAAGCGCGACGACGTCGAGGAGCTCGCCGACCGCGCGGCCGTCGGCGTCGACGACCTTCATGTCTTCGAGCTCGGAGAGGGCCAGAGAGCCGGGATCGTCGTCCACGAAGTGGGTCACTTCCTTTCTCCCGCACGGCCCCGCGGGACGCGGCGAGGATACTCGCGCCGGCGGGGGGCGTCAATGATTCAGAAGCACTCATCGCTGTATCGGCAGGGGCGTTCCTGCGGTAGACTCGGCCCGTCCATGGTCCATCGCCGAGGCGCCACGCTTGGGGCAAAGCGCGCGTCCGGCACAGCCGAAAGGAGCCGTTGTATGGCGGCCGATCCCAACGCCGTCGCTTCGGGAGGTCTCGACGGAGTGTTCCATTTCGCGAAGTGGGGCACCACACTCAGACGCGACATGCTTGCCGGACTCACGACGTTCATCGTCATGTCCTACATCATCTTCGTGAACCCGAGCATCCTCGGACTCGGCGGCAAGGGTCTCCCCTTCGCCGCAGTGCTCACATCTACTTGTCTGGTCGCCGGCGTCATGACGATCGTCATGGGCGCCTTCACCAACCGCGCCTACGCCATCGCACCCGGCATGGGGCTCAACGCCGTCGTGGCCTTCAGCCTCGTCCTCGGCCAGGGCCTCACGTTCCCGCAGGCCATGGGGCTCATCTTCCTCGAAGGTGTGGCCATCACCATCCTCGTGCTCACCGGATTCCGTGAGGCGATCTTCAAGGCGATCCCGCTCGAGCTCAAGAAGGCGATCGTCGTCGGCATCGGCTTCTTCATCCTGTTCATCGGGATGGTCGACGGCGGCATCGTCGTCGCCGCCAAGGGCACGCCGCTCACGCTGGGTACCTTCGTCGGCGTCCCGGTCCTCGTGACCATCTTCGGTCTCGCGGTGACGATCATCATGCTCACCCGCGGCTGGCGCGGCGCCGTGATCCTCGGGATCATCTTCTCGACGATCCTCGCGACGATCCTCAACTACGCCTACGACAAGACGTCGTTCGCGCCCGGCACCGCCGTGATCCCGAGCAAGATCTTCGCGGCCCCCGACTTCAGCCTGCTGGGCCAGTTCAACTTCGGGGCCTTCAGCAAGCTCGGCGTCACCGCCGCCGTGCTCTGGATCTTCAGCCTTATGCTGTCGGACTTCTTCGACACCATGGGCACGCTGGTCGGCGTCGGTGCCCAGGCCGGCTACCTCGACGACAAGGGCCACCTCAAGAAGCTCAACCGCCTGCTCATCGTCGACTCCCTCGCCGCCGTCGCCGGCGGCGCCGTGTCGTCGTCCTCCGCGACCACGTACATCGAGTCCGGCGCCGGCGTCGCCCAGGGCGGGCGCACCGGCATGGTCAGCATCACCGTAGGCGTGCTGTTCCTGCTCGCCATGTTCTTCTCGCCGATCGCCGGCGTCGTGCCGGCCAACGCCACTGCACCGGCGCTCATCATCGTCGGCTACATGATGATGGCGACGCTCACCGCCGGCGAGACGATGGCCCAGGACGAAGAAGAAGGCCGCGGTCTCGTCAAGCGCGCCGTCGCCGCCATCAACTTCAACGACATCGCCTTCGGCCTGCCGGCCATCCTGACGATGACCATCATGCCGCTCACCTACAGCATCACGAACGGCATCGGCGCCGGCTTCCTGTCCTACACGCTCATCCGCATCACCCAGGGCAAGGCCCGGGAGATCAGCTGGATGCTGTGGATCGCGTCGGCCGGCTTCCTCCTGTACTTCCTCGTGCCGCTACTCCAGGCCAAGGGCTGGGTCTGAGCCCTCGGCTGAACGGCACGCACTGAACTGACCGGGAGGGGCCGGGCGCCAGTGGCGCCCGGCCCCTCCGCTCGTCTTCGCCTGACGGGCCGGGGCCGGCGAGCGGCTACCCGGCCCAGGACCCTCTGATATCCTCGCCGCCGTGGACGTCGTCCTGCTCATCGTCGCGCTCGCCATCATCCTCGTCTCCGCCGAGCTCTTCACCAACGGTGTGGAGTGGTTCGGGCGCCGCTACGACCTCGGCGAGGGCGCCGTGGGCAGCATCCTCGCCGCGGTCGGCACGGCGCTGCCCGAGACGCTGGTGCCGATCATCGCGATCATCTTCACCGGCGGGCTCGCCGCGACCGACGTCGGCGTGGGCGCCATCCTTGGAGCGCCCTTCATGCTCTCGACGCTCGCCATGGTGGTCACGGGGGGAGCCGTCGTCGTGTTCGCCTGGACGGGGCGCCGCTCGCGCGACGTGAACATCAACGAGGCCGTCATGCGACGAGACCTCAGTCACTTCCTGATCGCCTACTCGCTGGCCATGGGGGCCGGCCTCATCCACGTCCGGCCCCTGCACTACGCGCTCTCGGCGGCTCTGCTGGTGTTCTACGGGTTCTACGTGTGGGAGACGATGCGCGGCGAAGGCGACCTCGGCGAGGACATCAAGCCCCTGTACTTCCACCGCCATCCGGTGATGCCACACCGCTACCGGATCTTCCTGCAGATCGGCGCCGCCATCGTCGGCATCATCCTCGGCGCCGAGATCTTCGTGAAGGAGGTCCAGGTACTGAGTGAGTCGCTCGGCGCCGCCCCCCTCATCGTCTCTCTGCTGATCACGCCGATCGCCACGGAGCTGCCGGAGAAGTTCAACTCGGTGATCTGGGTGCGCCAGCGCAAAGACACCCTGGCGCTGGGCAACATCACGGGCGCGATGGTGTTCCAGAGCACGTTCCCTGTGTCGGTCGGCCTGCTCTTCACGACCTGGGAGCTGCCGCGCTCCGGGCTCGTGAGCGGGGTGTTCGCGCTCATCTCGGGCACGGTCTTCTACTGCACCATCCGCTTCCGCCACAAGCTCACCTGGTGGTCGCTGGGAGGCGCGGGATCGATGTACGTCCTCTACATCCTGTACGTGGTGTTCCTCTACAAGAAGTGATCGGCGGGCGGGGCCGATTGGCCCCGCCCGCCCGTCCCGGTCGTCGACGAGCTCGTCGTCTACCGGCCCACCGCGTCGACGGTGACGATGACGACGGAGCCTTGGGACGCGTGCGTCCCGACGGCGGGGCTCTCCGCCACGACGTCGCCCATCTGCATCCCCGTTCCCGGCGTCCGGGTGACGCGAGCCTCGAAGCCCGAGCCCTCGAGCCTCTGCTCGGCCTGCTTGAGAGGCAAGCCGAGCACATCCGGGACAACGGCGGAAGGAAGGCCGCCGGCCATTGTGAGGTCGACCGCGGCGCCGCGCTGGACGACTGTCGCCGCGGGGATTGACTGGGCGATGACGGTGCCAGCAGCTGACGTCTGGCTGGCCGTGGTACCGACCGTTCCCAAGACCAGTCCCGTCTGCTGCAGACTCGCGGCGGCCTGGGCCTCGGTGAGACCTATCAGCGAGGGTACGTCCACCGTCGGGCCGGTGGAGTTGAAGTACACGGTGATGACACTTCCGCGCGGCACGATCGTGCCCGCCGCCGGGACCTCCTGGTAGACGAGGCCCGCGCCGACGGTACCGGACGTGCCGGGCACCAGGGACGCGTTCAGGCCGGCCGCGGCCATCGTGGCAGCCGCGGCCGCGCTGGTCTGGCCGGTAAGGTCCGGAACGGCCACCCGCTGGCTGCCCGCGCTGACGAAGATCGTCACGTCACTGCCTCTTGCCGCCTCGACGGCCGCGGATGGATCCTGCTGGGCGACACGCCCTGTGGGCGCGCCGTTTGAGTACGTCGTATCGACGACGGCCGCGTAGCCGGCCCCGGCCAACGTGTTCCGGGCCGCGGATGCCGTCAGCCCGACCACGTCGGGCACTTTGGCGCCGACGTTGTCCACTCTCCAGATCGCGAACCCCGCGACTCCTACCGCGATGGCCGCTACGACGGCCAACACGATGACCGCGAGTCTCATGACTTGCCTCCTCGATCTCGACCCTGCACGACGCAAGGCCCTGTCTCTCCATTATTCGCGTATGCCTGCGGACTAAGCGTGTGGGGAGTGCGAAGCCGTACGCGCGAACGGGCGGGCGGGACCTTCAGACCCCGCCCGCCCGTCACACATGCGCCTGCCCGCCGCGACGTGCTCGCGCGGCGCCAGGCTACTTCGCGATCGTGAGCACCACGGTCGAGCCGGACGGGATGACGCTGCCGGTGTCCGGCGTCACCAGGACGACTGTGCCAGGCGGCTGACCGGTGCCGCCTTTCTGCTTGACCACGACGTTGAACCCCAGCCCCGTGAGCGTGTCGGCCGCGGTGGTCGAGTCCATGCCGTAGACGTTGGGCACCCCGACGCCCGAAGCCGTCGGGCTCGGTGAGCCCGAGGGCGTGCCGCTCGAGACGGTGATGCTCACCGACGAGTCCCTGGCGACCTTGGTACCGGCCGTCGGGCTCTGGTCGATGACCTCACCGGAGGGCACACTCGTGCTCGTCTGTTGCGTGACAGTGCCGAGCACAAGCCCGGCGGTCGTCAGCGCCGTCTGAGCCTCGGCCTGCGTGAGTGTGCTGAGGTCGGGCACGGTCGCCTGTGGCTTGCCGCTGCTGACCCAGTACGTGATCGTGTCGCCCTTCTGGACGGTGCTGCCCGCCACCGGGTCCTGCCTGTAGACCTGACCCTCGGTCACAGACCCGTTCTTGCCCGAACGCTGGTCGCCGAGCAGACCGTGGTCGCTCAGCCAGGTCTTGACGGCGTCGGGTTGCCAGCCTCGGAAGTCGGTGAGCGGCACAGTCGCCGAGCCCTTGCTCACCCAGATGTCGACGGGCTCGCCCTTGCGCAGCTTGGTGCCGGCCGCCGGCGCCTGGCGCGTCACCAGGCCGGCGGCGAACTTGTCCGAGTTCTCCTCCTGCGCCTTGCCCTTGAACCCCTTCTCCTCGAGCGTGGTGAGCGCGGCGGCCTTGGTCTGCCCGACGACGGACGGCACAGTCGCCGAACCGCCGCCCATGGCGTGGACGAGCCCGTACGCTGTGGCGGCGATCACCAGGAGGAGGAGCACGACCACGAGCACGATGGGCCAGCGCCGGCGCTTGCGCCCGCGATCCGAGCGGACCGCGTCCAGCGGCGGTTGCGTCATCACCGCGGTGCCGCCGCCGGCGGCCGCGCCGGTGAGGACGCTCGTGCGCTCGGCGCCGGAGTCGAAGGTCGCGGCGGTCACGGGTCCGCCGACCTGAGCCGCGCGCAAGTCGCGCGCGAACTGGTCGGCCGACTGGTACCGCTGCGCCGGGTCCTTCGCCATCGCCTTGAGCACGATCTGATTGAGCGAATACGGCAGCCCGGGGATCACCTGCGCCGGCTCCGTCGCGATCTCGTTGACGTGCTTGAGGGCGACGGTCACGGCGGTGTCGCCCTTGAACGGCACGCTGCCGGTGAGCATCTCGTACAGGACGACGCCGACCGAGTACAGGTCGGTGCGCGCGTCGACCGGCTGGCCCTTGGCCTGCTCGGGGGCAAGGTACTGCGCCGTGCCCAGGATCGAGCCTGCCTCGGTCATGCCTGAGTCGCCGGCGCGGGCGATGCCGAAGTCCATCACCTTGACCGTGCCGGCGCCGTCCAGCATCACGTTCTGCGGCTTGATGTCGCGGTGCACGATGCCGGCGCGGTGCGCGTACTCGAGAGCCGCCAGGAGCTGAAGCGCGATGCGCACGGACTCCGTGCCGCTGAGACGACCCTGGCGGCGGATGTAGTCCTTGAGCGTCTCGCCCTCCACGTACTCCATGACGATGTAGTACGTTCCGTCGAGCTCGCCCCAGTCGTAGATGCTGACGAGGTTGCCCTGGTTGAGGCCGGCGGCGGCCTTGGCCTCGCGCCGGAAGCGCTCGACGAAGGTCGCGTCGCCCAGGAAGCGTTGCAGCAGGACCTTGAGCGCCACACGGCGGCCCAGGGTGAGGTCCTCGCACAGATAGACGTCGGCCATGCCGCCGCCGCCGAGCTTGCGGACCACGCGGTAGCGGCCGCTCACGACCTGGTCTGGCTGGAAGACGTCAGTCACGTGTTCTTACCTCTCTCCTTCTCCGTCAGGTACGACCCGCGGCGCCGGCTCCCTGCCCTCACGGCAGAGCCGGCTGCGCCAGGGCGGTCCTGATGACGTCGGCGGCGAGCGGCGCCGCCGCCTCACCGCCGGTCAGTTGCGTGTCCTCGATGACCACGGCGATGGCGATCTTGGGGTCGCTGGCCGGAGCGAAGGCGATGAACCACGCCAGGTTCGTCCCGTTGCCCTTCTCCGCGGTGCCGGTCTTGCCGGCGACTTCGATGCCTTGCAGGGCGGCCCCGGTTCCGGTCCCGGCGGTGACCACGCGCTGCATCATCGTGTTGAGCTCCGCCGCGACCGCCGGCTTCATCGCGACTTTCCACAGCTGCGGCTGCGCCCGCTGCACCACGGACCCCGAGGGCGTGATGACCTCCTGGGTGTAGTAGGGCTTCATGACGCGACCGCCGTTGGCGACGCCGGCGGCGACGAGCGCCATCTGCAACGGCGTGGCCAGCAGCTTGTCCTGACCGACCGCCGTCCAGGCGACCGCGAGCGGGTCCATGAACGCGTCCGGAGGCAGCAGGCCCTTCGGGCCGTAGCGGCCGCTGGGCACGACCTCGCCGCCCGGGAGCGCCAGCGGCGGCCTCTGATAGAAGCCGAAGCGCTGCATCGCCGCCACCAGGCGTTTGCGCTGCAGCAGATTGCCTACCTTGCCGAAGGTCGTGTTGATCGAGAGGGTGAGCGCCGTCGTGAAGTCGTTGGGGCCGAACACCTCGCCGCCGTAGTTGGTCACCTTGCCGCCGAAGACCACGTAGGTGCCGGTGTCCACGAACGGCGTGGTCGGGGTCACCTTGCCGTAGTCGAGGGCGCCGGCGGCCGTGACGACCTTGAACGCCGATCCCGGCACGTACAGACCCTGCGTCGAGCGGCTGAGCAGCGGTGCGTTGCCATCGGCGCTCAGCCGCGCCCATTGATCGTCGAGGTTGGCGGGGTCGTAGGAGGGCGCCGAGGCCGCCGCGATCAAGGCGCCGTTCTTGGGGTCGAGCGCGAGGATGGCGCCTCTCTGCCCGGCGAGCGCCTTCTGCGCCGCCTTCTGCACAGCCGGCACCAGGGTCAGCTTCAACGTCCGCGCCCTGCGGCCGGCGCCCGAGCAGCTTGTCGACCCACGACTGCACGCCGAGGTCCGTCGTCTGCCCGGTGAGGTAGTCGTTCATCGCCGCTTCGATACCGCTGCGTCCGTAGCGCAGGCTGTCGTAGCCGACCACCTGGGGGGCGACCGTCCCCTGAGGATAGTCGCGGTAGTAGTAGCCGGAGCGGCGCACCGAGCCGGCGATCGTCGAGCCGTCGAAGCCCAGGATGGCGCCGCGCTTGATCTTCATCTCTTTGGCGAGAGCAAGCTTGTTCTGCGGCCGGTCGGCGAACCAGTTGGCGCGCACCGCCATGATCCACGTGAGGTTGAGGACGAGGGCGATGAACAGGACGACGCCGACGATGAAGACCCGGGAGATGGCTTTGTTCACGGCGCTCCTAGCCTCGCTCCGCCAGGCGGCGGCGTTCCAGGTCCGTGCCCTCGCGCACCACATTGGTGCGGTGGGACACCATGAGCAGCAGCGCGACCAGCATGAGGTTGGCGGTAATGGAGCTGCCGCCGTAGCTCACGAACGGCAGCGTGATGCCGGTGAGCGGGATGAGGCGCGTGACGCCGCCGAGGATGATGAACGTCTGCAGACCGAACGCCATGGCGAGCCCCGCGGCCAGGAGCTTGGAGAAGCCGTCCGGCGCCCACACGGCGATGCGGAAGCCACGCCACATGAACAGCAGGAACAGCAGGATGATGCCCACGGCGCCGATCAGCCCCATCTCGTTGGCGATCGCCGAGAAGATGAAGTCCGTCTGCAGCTCAGGGACCACGGGCTGATGGTTGACGTAGAGCAGGTAGCCGCGCCCGAAGCCCGCGCCGAGGATGCCGCCGTCGGCGATCGTGAACAACGACTGCAGCAGCTGGTAGCCGGTCGTGGCCGCGTGCGGCCATGGGTCCAGCCAGACCGAGAAGCGCTCGTTGACGTGCGGCACGATCGCCACCGAGATGGCGGCGGCGGCGGCGAAGAGGCCGCCGCCGAGCACCACGTACACGATCCGCGACGTGGCCATGTACATCAGCGCCACGAAGATCGACATGAACAGCAGCGCCATCCCGAAGTCCTTCATGAACACGAGCATGGCGAGCGACAGCACCCACATCACGAGCAGCGGGCCGAAGTACTTCGCCGCGGGCAGCGGCACGCCGAGGACGTGGTGCGTCGGGACGGAGAGCAGGACCTTCTTGTCGTTGAGGTAGCCGGCGAGGAACACGACGATGGCGAGTTTGGCGAACTCGGACGGCTGGATCGAGAAGCCGAAGGCGTGGATCCAGAGCTTGGACCCGTTCACCGTCGTGCCAAGCACGATCGTCACGACGAGCAGCGCGAGACCGACCGCTCCGATGAGGTATCTGTACCGGTCCAGCTTCATGTGGTCGCGCACGATCAGCACCGTGAGCACGAAAAGCCCGGCGCCCACCAGCAGCCACTGCCCCTGGGTGAGCGCCAGCGATGGCTTGATGCGGAAGATCTCCGTGAGGCCGACCGCCGCGAGGAGCGCCGTGAGCGGCAGCAGGAACGGATCGGCCTGCGGGAGCACGAAGCGCACCACGAGGTGGAGCACGATGAAGATCGCGACGAAGATGAGGCCGTAGATGATCGAGACGCGGTTGATCTCGCGGTAGCGCCCGGCGTACACGGAGACGTACGCCATCGTGCTCACCGCGCCGGCGATGACGAGGAAGAGGAGCTCCGTGTTGCGCCGGCTCACGGCCACATCCCCAGCGCCGCGGCCAGCGCCATGACGCCGTCGCGATCGTGGAGCGTCTGCGCGTCGACGAGGGCTTTCTGCTGAGGCGAGAGAACGTCGTATGAGCGCGCGCTCTTGCGGTACACGGCGTTGAGGCGGTGACCGCCGAGTTTGAACGGCACGCCGCTGTAGACCACCAGCCGGCCGCTGTCGACGCCGACGAAGAACACGGTGCTGGTGGTGAAGGCGCCGGCGGCGCCCACGAGCAGCACCAGAGCGAGGATCACGACGACGAGGCTGAGCCGGCGCCCGCTCTGGCGCGTCGCGTCCTGGGCCACGGCGTCGTCCGCCGCGGCCACACCGGTGGCCGCGAGCTCACCCGCGTCCGTCTCCGCCTCGCCCGGGTCGACCTGCTCGGCCGGCTCGTCTGGCGCAGGCGTGGAGTCCTCGCCGGGGCCTGGCACGGGGTCGACAGTATCCGGCGCGGCGGCGGCGGATGATGCGACGTCGCCGGTTCCCGGCGCGGCGCCCGCGGCGGAGGCTCCCGCCGCGTCATCTGCTTCGCTCTCGCCGCCGGGCGCCGGCATCACGGCGGTCGTCGCCTCTGCCGCCGGCAGGACGACCGTCTGCTCGGCGTGCGCGTCGAGGACGGCCGTCGTGGCCTCGCCCTCCGCGTCTTCGCCGTCCGCAGGAGCGTCCTCGAGGCGCAGGACGACGGCGGTGATGTTGTCCGGCCCGCCGTGCTTGCGCGCCTCGGCGATGAGCCGCCGGGCCGCGTCCTGCGGGTCGTCGCGGCCGAGCGCCTTGCGCATGTCCGCGGCCGGCACGGCGCCGCTCAGGCCGTCGCTGCAGAGCAGCAGCACATCGCCGTCCTCGAGGTCGACCTCGAACTCGTCGATGCGCACCTCCGCCTCGGTGCCGAGCGCGCGGCTGAGCACGCTGCGGTGAGGGTGCATGGCGGCTTCCTCTTCGGTGAGCCGCCCATCTCGCATCATCTCACCCACGAGGGAATGGTCGTCGGTCAGCTGTTGCAGCTCGCCGGCGCGCAGCAGGTAGCCGCGGCTGTCACCGATGTGCACGAAATGGCCGGTCTTCCCCTCCAGGCGAACGGCGGTGAGCGTCGTGCCCATCCCCTGATGCCCGCTGTCGCTCTCAGCCTTCGCGAAGACCGCCGCGTTGGCCGCTTCGGCCGACTCGAGGAGCGGGCTGCCGGCTGCCACGCCGGCGGCGAGCGTCTCGGCGGCGAGGGTGCTGGCGACCTCGCCGGCGAGCGCGCCGCCCATGCCGTCGCAGACGGCGAACAGCGGCGCGGCGGTCACGAACGCGTCCTCGTTGGTCTTTCGGTGCAGGCCGATATCGCTGAGGGCGCCGATCCGGGCGACGAGGGTCACCAGGCGCTCACTCCTCGTAGCGGAAGGTGGTCTCGCCGATGCGCACCCTGGTGTCGAGGCCGAGCTGGGCCTCGGTGACCCGTCGCTCGTTGACGAACGTACCGTTCGTGCTGCCGAGGTCCTCCACGAAATAGAGCTGGCCGCGCGGGACGAAGCGCGCGTGCGTGCTCGAGACGAAGTGCTCGTCGAGCACGATGCTGCTTGAGGCGGCGCGGCCCACCGTCACCCAGCCGTCGAGCGGGAACACCACGCCCGCCGGCACGATCGGGCTCTCCTCCACGACGAGGCGCGGATTGATGATCCCCGAGAAGTCGAGCTTCTCGCCGGCGATGGTGCGCTCCGAGGCGCGCTCCTCGCGCCGGATCTCGCGATCCTGGGGCGTGAACACCGGGACCGGGCGGGCACCCTCGGGCAGCGCGACATCGGGAGCCGCGGCGGCGCCGGCGGGATTGCGCACATTGCCGACGGCGATGCGCACGACCTGCCAGATGAAGAGATACAGCAGCACGAGGATGCCGATCTTGAGGACGAGCAGGACGATGTCGATCATTGGCCTCTCCAGCACCATCCGCGGCCGGTCGCCGCGGCAGCCGCGTTCAGCTCAGGGCCCGCATCACGGAAGCCTCTCGAAGACCAGCTCCGTGGTGCCCAGCTCGATACGGTCGCCGTGCTGCAGCACGGCTTGCTTGACGTCGCGACGGTTGAGCCGCGTGCCGTTGGTCGACCCGAGGTCGCGCAGCATGTAGCCGTCGCCCTGCCGGCGCACCTCGGCGTGCTCTCGCGACACGTTGGGGTCGGTGAGGACGATGCCGCAGCGGCGGCTGCGCCCGAGCACCGTGACCGCGTCGCGCAACTCCCACTCGCCCTGCGGGCCGCGCAGCACGGCGCGCGCGGCGCTGCGGCGCGGCGCCGCGGCGGGAGCAGGCGCGGCCTCTTGGTAGAGGACCGTCTGTTCCGGCTGCAGCCGCGAGGCAGGCTCGACCGGCGGCATGGCGACCGGCGGCATGGCGACCTCCTCGGCTGCCAGAGGCAGCGCCGCGGATGGCGCCAGCCCAGCGCCAGCCGGCGGCGCCTCGTAGGGCGCCTCGACGTGGCTGGTGGCGATGCCGAACTCGCCGACGCGCAGGTCGTCGTCGCGCTTGAGGTCTATGCGCGGTGGCGCGACCAGGGTCCAGCCTTCGCGACGCGCGAACGCGACCACGTAGTTGGACAGTTCGGCCTTGAGCGAGTCCCCGAGTGAGGACAGATGCTCGTAGTCGGCGGAGCCGAGGTACACCTCGAACTCGTTGGGCACATACACGTTGGAGACGCCGACCGTCTTGTTGTCGCCCATCTCCTTGGTGAGCTTGTGCGCGAGCTCCACAGGCTGGACGCTCGACTTGAAGGCGCGACCAAAGCCTCCCTCGACCGCACCCTCGAGCTTCTTCTCAGCCTTCCTGAAGATCCCCATCGTCTCGCTCCTCCGGCGCGTCGCCGGTCGTCAGAATCAGAGGCAAGAGTATCACGGAGGCGGCGAGGACCACACTCGGCAGGAGCGCGCCCAGAGTGGCCGGATAGCCCCAGACGGCGATGGGCGCGATGCGGTAGGCCGCGAACACGGCGACGAACGTGAACGACCAGATCCACAAGCGCACCTCGAGGCGGCGGCGCGAGAAGGCATAGCCCATCGCCGCCGCGAGCCCTGCCCACACGGCCATCTGCAACAGGCACGCCGGCGAGAAGAACAGCGCGAACAGGCGCGCCGCGGCAGTGAGCGGATCGCCGGCGGCGGCGACGCGGGCGCCGGCGGCGGTCCGCGGGACGTACAGCGTCAGCGGGCCTGCGGCGGCGGCGCGGACCATGAGATAGAGAAAGACGCCGGCGCCGGCCCAGGCGGCCGCGAGCGGGCCGCGCACGCGGCCCAGCACGGCCGCGCCCGCCGGCGCGAGCAGCGCCAGGTAGAACGGCGCCAGCACGAGGGCCAGCGCCGGCCAGAGGGCCACGATCGGCCTCGCGCGCGTGAGAAGGAACAAGGCGACGGCGCAGACGAGGTAGACCGCGCCGGCGCTGAGCGAGACGTTGAGGATCGGGAACGCGAGGACCCCGAGGAGCCACGCGAGCCCCGCCTGCGGAGCGACCGCCCATGCGGCCGTGCTGAGCGCGACGATAGGCAGCGTCCAGCTCTGCGGGTAGGCCGGCAGCGCGCCGAGGACGACGCCACTGGTCACGGTCGCGAGCGCCGCCCCGCCGGCGCGCTCGACGGCGGCCCCCGCGCGGCGCAGCGGCCGCACCAGGCGCTGGGCTTGACGCAGCCTGCGGGCGCTGAGGCGGCCGCTGCGCAGCAGCTCCTCCAGTGCGTCGCTGAGCTCACCGGCCTCGGGCCGCTCGCCCGGGCTCGCCGCGCAGGCGTCGTCCACCAGCGCGATCAGCTCATCCGGCAGGTCCGGCCGCAGACTGCCGAGCGACGGCAGGCGGCCGGCGGCAACGTTGGACATCGTCTCGGCCGGCGTCTGCCCGCGCAGCGGGTTCTCGCCGGCCAGGAGCTCGTAGAGCACGATGCCGGCGGAGTACACGTCGCTGGGAGGTCCCACGCGCCGGCCGGCGGCCTGCTCGGGCGACATGTAGGCCACCGTGCCGATCACGTCGCCGTCCTCGGTGAGCGTGTCCGAGTCGAGCATGCGAGCGATGCCGAAATCCATGATCTTGACGTGGCCGTCCTCGCCCAGCATCACGTTCTGGGGCTTGACGTCGCGATGCACGATCCACTGGCTGTGCGCGTACGCAAGACCCTCGTAGAGCTCGGCGCCCACGGCCGCCACGTCGCCGTCGCCGAGCTCCCCCGACAGCTGGTCCAGCGACGAGCCGACGACAAGCTCCCACACGAGGATGCTGCGCTCGCCGTCCCCGAACCAGTCGTAGAGCGCGACGATGTTGGGGTGAGAGAGCGCGGCCGCGGCCTCGACCTCACGGATGACGCGGCCCGACATGGTGCGCCCGTTGGCGATGATCTTGAGCGCGACCGGCTCGTCGAGGCTCAGATCGCGCGCCTCGTACACCTCCGCGAAGCCGCCGCTGCCGATCTTGCCGACCAGCTCGTAGCGGTCGCGCCAATCGACGAACAATGGTGTGTGGCTGTGGGCTGCGACAGGCATCTCAGGCTCGGGGGACGAGGGCGCTTGGCTCGGTATTCGGTATGGTACAATGCCAACCCTGTACGAGCCGCTGGGCGAGTGGCGGAATTGGCAGACGCGCTAGGTTCAGGGTCTAGTGCACTTACGTGCGTGCGGGTTCAAGTCCCGCCTCGCCCACCAACCGCCATACGAACGGGGGTCAGCGGAGTGGATTTCTTCGACGACGACGCGCCCGCACAGACACCCCCGCGGGACGTCACCACCGCTCCGCAGCGCCGTCGCCCTGATCGCCGGCGCACCCGCATCCAACGTATCCTCATCCTCGCCGCCATCCTGTTCGTGGTGGTGTTCGCTCTTGCCTGGTGGGCACGCAGCTGCCAGCACAGCCGCAAGGTCTCGTCGTACCGCACCTACTTCGACAGTGTGGCGACGGCGATCAGCGACTCCAACGACCTCGGCAAGCAGCTGAACACGGTCATCACCAACCCGACCAGCCTGCAGCGCTCACAGCTGGTGGCCAAGCTCAACGATCTCACGGCGAAGCAGAAGGAGATCTCCGTGCGCGCCGAGCGCCTGCAGCCGCCGTCCACGCTCGACGCCGAGCAGGCCGTGTTCGCCGACGGCATGAAGGTCCGCGCCGAGGGCTACCAGCTCTTCCAGACGACGCTCCTCGGCGCCCTCACCAACAAGAAGGTCGGCGCCGGCAAGCTCGCCGCCCTCGGCGGCTATTTCACCGGCCCGGACGCCTACTACATGAGCCAGGTCTACGCGCAAGCGCGCAACACGCTGAGCGACCAGGGCGTGACCGGTGTCGAGGTCCCGCCTTCGACCTCCTACCTCACCTCCGGCATGTTCGACACGACCAAGCTGACGGCGATGCTGACCAGCATCGGCGGCTCCGCCAAGCTGAGCGGCATCCACGGGGTCGGCCTCGCCGGCGTCACCGCGCAACCCGGCGGCATCGCCTTGGCGCACGGCCAGACGACCAACATCCCGGCCACCGCCAACCTGTCGTTCGACGTCAAGGTGCAGAACACCGGCAACGTGACCCAGAAGAACGTGCCGGTGACGGCCACGCTCAAGCTGCCGGGCGGCAGCGTACTCACGCAGGCGAGCACGATCAGCACGATCACCGCCGGCCAGTACCAGACCGTGAGCATCACGGGGTTCGCGATCCCAGGCACGGCACTCAGCAAGATCTCTACCCTCACCGTCAAGGCCGGACCGGTGCCCGGGGAGCAGAAGCTGAGCAACAACTCCGGCACCTACAAGATCCTCCTGCAGTTCAAATAGAAGCTGGTGCAGACGCTGCGAGACATCGCCCCTTATGTGGCGCTCGGAGCGGCCGCGCTCGCGGTCGTCCTTCTGGTGCTCCTCCTCGTGCTCTGGTCGACCGTGCGCCGCCTGCGGCGCTCGCAGTCCATCGTGCTCGGCCACCACGAAGAGCGCGACGTCGTCGCGCACGTCGCCGACCTCGACACGCAGGTGCGCAACCTGCGCGAGGCCGTGGAGATCCTCACCGACCAGCTCGACGAGCACAAACGTCACCTCGACCATGCGCTCACCAACCGTGCGATCGTCCGCTACGACGCCTTCCGCGACGCCGGCGGCGAGCAGAGCGCCTCGTTCGCGCTGCTCGACAACCACCGCTCGGGCGTGGTCTTCAGCGCCATTGCCGCGCGCGACTTCGCGCGCATCTACGTCAAGCACCTGAGCGACGGCGTCGCCGACCGCGACCTCTCTCCCGAGGAGCGACACGCCGTCGAGCTGGCGGTGCCGCAGCCGCTGGCGGCCGGTGAAGACGGCCCGCGCAGTGCGCGGGCCCCCATGCCGGCCGACCCGGCCCGGCCGCGGCCCGGCGAGCTCGCCGGGAGCGCCGCGGCCGCCGGCGACTCGTCGGCCGGCGACACGCCCGCCCGCGACTCGTCCACCGCCTCCTCACCCGACGAGGCGGCGCGAGCCTTCGAGGCGCTGGCGGACCTCTCGGACGCGCCGCTGCCGGCCGAGCGGCCGGACGAGGACGACTTCTCCTGGGAGACCGGCGCCCGCCGCCCCGAACACGCCGACGAGCCGTCCGCGGACGACCAGCCGCCCCAGCGCTGACGGTCGGTCTCCTCTCCGCTGCCGGGCCTCGTCTGGTAGCCTAGACGTGCTCACCAGTCGACGCGTCGCGAGGAGAAGCAGAGTGGCGAAAGACACAGGCCGAGTCGCCTTCCTGGGCCCCGAGGGCACGTTCTGCGAGGAAGCACTGCTCGCCAGCGCGGCCCACGGCGACCTCGCGCCGTTCCCGTATCCCTCGATCCAGGACGTGCTCATCGCCGTCTCTCAGGGCGAAGCCGAGCTCGGCGTGGTCCCCATCGAGAACTCCCTGGAGGGCTCCGTGGTCCTCACGCTCGACCTGCTCTCCTCGGGCTTTGATGAGCTGGAGATCGTGCGCGAGGTCACGCACCCGATCCGCCATCAGCTCATCGCGCGGCGGGAGCTCGAGCTGGAGAAGGTCACCAAGGTCGTGAGCATCCCCATCGCCTATGGTCAGTGCCGCACGTTCATCCGCGAGCACCTCACCAACGTGGAGCACGAGGCCACGGACTCCACCGCCGAGGCGGTGCGCCGGGTCAGCCGCGTCGACCGGCCCTGGGTCGCGATCGGGACCAGGCTGGCCGCGGACCTCTACGAGTGCACCGTGGTCCGCGACGACATCGAGGACTCTCTGGACAACCGCACGCGCTTCGTCTACGTCGCGCGCGCCACCGTTGCTCAGGACCTCGACGCGCCCTACAAGACGAGCATCGTGTGCGGTATCGCCGACAATCAGCCGGGAACGCTCCTGCTCATCCTGTCCGAGTTCGCGCACCGGTTCGTGAACCTCACGAAGGTGGAGTCGCGACCCTCAAAGCGGGGCCTGGGCCAGTACATCTTCTTCATCGACCTCGAGGGCCGGCGCTCAGACCCGCCCATCGACCAGGCGCTGAAATGCCTCGCCTGCAAGCTGCCGTGGGTCAAGGTGCTGGGTTCCTACCCGACGTAGGAGGCGACCGTGGAACGCATGAAGTGCTCGGTGCGGGGTCAGCGGGACGACGACCGCGGCATGCTGGTGCTCCTCGCGGAGGAGACGCTCCATCCGCTCGCGGAGGGCAGCGGGCACCCGGAGCGGTACCACGCCGACGACCTGCTGAAGCTGCTCGACAGGGCCGACGTGTACGTGGCCGAGGCCGAGGGCGAGACCGCCGGATTCCTCGTGGTCGAAGCGGAGGACGACGCGCTGGCGCTGCGCTGCGTGTGCGTCAGCCCTGCCTTCGAGGCCCGCGGCGTGGCCAACCAGCTCGTAGACTGGGCCGAGGGCCTCGCCATCGACCACCGGCTCGGCCGCCTCAGGGCCCGGGTGCCCGAGGGCGACAACCCGTCGCTTCATCTGTACAGGGGCCACGGGTTCTCGGCCAGCCCAGATCCCGAGACCCCAGGTACTCTGCTGGTCGAGAAGCCACTGCCGGTCGCGTAGGCCTTCCGGTCGCGCAGGTCTGCGGTCTGAGCTCGGTGACTCCGAGCTTCAGTGGTACACGTAGAGGCGCTCACCCACGAACGACTGCGAGTACGACCAGTTGGCGACCCACATCGGCTCGCGGATGCAGCCGTGACTGGCCGGGAACGGCGGCACGATCGGGTAGCCGTGGATGGCGAAGTTGCCGACGAAACCCATCACCCACGTGAGCGTCCCCGCGCCGTAGAGCGGCGACGTCGCCGGCGACTTCCGTTGGATGCTGAAGGAGCCCTCGGGCGTGTTGCCGGTCGCCCCAGTAGAGACCGGGAGGTAGCCGCTCACCGCGCCATGCCGAACCACCAGGAGGATCTGGCGCCGCTTGTCGACCTCGACGTGGACGCTGGGGCTCTTGTAGCGCGGCTTGATGACCCTGGCGCCGTCGAGCTTGCGCCAGACCGCGCGTCCGGCGACACGCGAGCGCGACAGCCCGTAGGCCTTCTGGAACGCCACCAGTGCATCGCCGTCCTGGCCCGTGAACGAGGCGCCGATCCCGGGCACACGGACCTTGAGCCGCGCCAGGGCCGTCAGAAGCCCTTTGACCATCGGTCCGTGCGAACCCGCGGCGACCCGGCTCCACCTGACCTGCGCGCGCGTCTGCAGCGATCGCGCGCTGAGCGTCCCGTCGGCGGGGGCCGAGAACGCGAGGTCGAAGCGGTCGATGCCGAAGAGCGGCACCTCGAAGGTGGCCTCGCCGTTGTGTGCGCGTGCCCCGAGGGTGGCGACCACGGCGCCGCGATGCGTGAGACTCAGGCTCACCTGGCCGGCGTAGCTCGACGGGACGATCGCGAGGACGAAGCGGGACTTGAGGAACGGCACGACGGCGCCGTGACTCACGTCCAGCCTCGGCTGGACGGCGAGCGGCGCCGGCGCGCTCTGTGTCGCGCCGGCCGTGGCGACGACATCGCCGCCGGCGTGCGCGACGAAGTCGGCGCTGTAGGCGCCGGTGTCGTCGCTCGCCGCCGTAGCGACCACAGCGCCGCCGAGCGTGATGGTGACCGTCTGCGCGGTGCCCGGAGTGAGCTGCCCGCTCGCCGTCACGTGATCTCCGTACTGGACGGTGACGGCAGAGAGCTCGCACGTGAGGCTTGTGGGGTCGGCCTGCCGCGCCGACGCGCCGGCCACCATTGCGAAGACCAGCGTCGCGCAGAGCGCGGCGACGACGAGCGCGGCCGCGATGGCACGGCCGGCCGCGCTACGCGCGCGGACGCGCGGCGCACGCGTGGCGGACTGGTGACTGAGAGTCGAGCGTTTGCGCATGGACTGGCTCCTGGTCTCACGCGAGGACATTGCCGGATGCCGCGCGAGGGTAGCACGGACGCCGCGCGGCCGTCGAGGCGGTGCGATAGCATGTGGGCTCGACCAGACGCAGTTCGCTATCGCGAGGAGAGACGATGCTCGACGTGAAGATGGTGCGCTCGAATCCCGATGAGGTCCGCCGGGCGCTCGAGCGCCGGGGCGCCGCCTCCACGTCGATCATCGACGACTTCCTCGGCTTCGAAGAAGACCGGCGGCGCATCCTCACCGACGTCGAGAGCATGCGCGCCCAGCGCAAGAAGGCGAGCGACGAGATCGCCGTGGTCAAGAAGGCCGGTGGCGACGCCGCGCAGGCGATCGCCGCCATGCGCACCCTGGGCGATACGATCAAGGAGCGCGAGGCCGAGCTCGCCGGCATCGAGGAGCGCCTCAAGGCGATCCTTCTTGAGCTGCCCAACATACCGCTGGCCGACGTCCCCGACGGCGGCGAAGAGGACTCCGTCGTGCTGCGCCACGTCGGTGAGCCGCGCGAGTTCGACTTCGAGGTCAGGGACCATCTGGACCTCGGCCTCGCGCTGGACCTCATCGACATGGAGCGCGGCGCCAAGGTCAGCGGCTCGCGTTTCGCCTACCTCAAGGGCGACCTCGTGCTGCTGCAGTTCGCGCTCGTGCAGTACGGCCTCGCCGTCGTCGGCGCCAAGGGCTTTCGCCCCGTCGTGCCGCCGGTGCTGGTACGCGAGGAGGCCATGTACGGCACGGGCTTCTTCCCCACCGACCGCGCTCAGGTCTACGAGACGGTCGACGGCGACTGCCTCGTCGGCACCAGCGAGGTCCCGCTCGCGGCCATGCACATGGAGGAGTTCCTCGAGGCCGACAAGCTGCCGATCCGCTACGCCGGCTACTCCACGTGCTTCCGCCGCGAGGCCGGCGCGGCCGGGCGCGACACACGCGGCATCCTGCGCGTCCACCAGTTCGACAAGGTGGAGATGTTCAGCTTCTGCCTGCCGGAGCAGGCGGCGGCCGAGCACCAGCTCATCCTCTCGGCCGAGGAGGAGATCCTGCAGGGCCTCGGCATCCCCTATCGGGTGGTCAACATCGCCGCCGGTGACCTCGGCGCCCCGGCGGCGCAGAAGTTCGACTGCGAGGCGTGGATGCCCGGCCAGCAGCAGTATCGCGAGGTCACGAGCTGCTCCAACTGCACCGACTACCAGGCGCGCCGCCTCAACTGCCGCTACCGCACCGAGCAGGCCCCGCGCTTCGTGTTCACGCTCAACGGCACCGGCATCGCCGTCGGCCGCACGCTGATCGCGATCATGGAGAACTACCAGCAGGCCGACGGCAGCATCGAAGTGCCCGAGGTGCTGCGCCCGCTGATGGGCAAGGACGTGCTGGGGAAGTAGCGGCCGCGGCGCTCGGCGCCACGCGATCACTGGACGGGCTCGGCCGCGCCGGCCCTACTCGACGGGCTCGGCCGCGCCGAAGCCCGGCCCGTCGCCGTTCTCGCGCCAGGGCACGAGGAAGCATCGCACCTCGATGCCGGCGAAGGTGTTCTCGAGGAGCGTCTTGACCCTGCGCAGGTCGCGCTCCAGCAACTCCTGCTGATCGAAGCCGAGGCCGCCGAGGGCGCGGTCGTAGGCGGGGCAGTCCTGATGCGAGACGAGATACACGGTGTGCACGGCGTGCACTTCGAGTGCCGTGCGGATGCAATCCAGCGCGACGCGGCGCTCCATCCCCGGCCGCGTGAGCACCAGCGGGCCGCCCGGCACGAGGAAGCGGTCCGCGTCGAGCGCGTCCTCAGCTCCCTGGAGGGCGGCGAGAGACGGCGCCAGGCGGCCGTCCGAGCAGGCGATGAAGAGAGCGGTCATGGCGTGCGATTATGTCAGATACTCCGAGGCTCAGCCATAGGTCAAACCGCCATTCGCGCAGATTCGCACACGGGCGGCCGCCCGCGGCGGGCACTGGTGTGCACGGCGCCGGGAGCGCGGCTGTCTAGTGCCGGCGCGGCGCCGTTGCTAGACTTGACCGGCGAGGAGGGGTGGCAGAGCGGTTCATCGCACCGGTCTTGAAAACCGGAGACGGCGCAAGTCGTCCGTGGGTTCGAATCCCACCCCCTCCGCCACCAGTTGTCCCCAGACTGTCCCCGTCATCCGCGTCGCGGCGCGACTCGCGCCGGCGGTAACGGTGCTCCCCGGTAGGCCCGGCTGCTCCGCGGGAACGACACGATCATGGGTAGGGCTGGTGAGTCCCTGGCGGGTCGGTATGAAGGCGCGAGCGTGCATTCGCTCTCGGGCGCTCGTCTCACGCTGGCCGAGGTGCGAGAGGCCGGCCGCACGGCGTTCTTCCTGGACTACGGGGAGGCGCTGCTCTACGCGGACGATGAGCTCTTCGAGGTCCGCGAGATCGTCAGGGCACGCACGGCCGGCCTGCGGCCGACGCCGCTCCCGGCACAGGTCCTGCGTTGCGGCGTCGGTCTCGAATACGGCTGGAGACATGCCGGAGACTGCGATTGTCGCGCCTGCGCGCAGCAGGTGGCCGGCGCGGGGCGGATCCAGCGTCCGGCCGCACTCGCCCTGGCGGAGTGACCGCGCTCCTAGCGTCCTCCTGAAACGCCGATGGCTCGGCTCTCCGCCGTCAGCAAGGCGGTGGTGCAGGACATCTAGCGCCGGCGCCGTCGCGAGCGGGAACGGCCGGCGGGCGGCCCCTCGAGGGCGGCCACGAGGCCCGAGGCGAACGCCAGCACCGTCCAGAGCATCAGCCTCACCGACCACCACATGAAGCGCAGGCTGACGGGCAACCCTTGCCGGACCTCGGCGGTCCAGAGGCCGAGTCCGCCGAGCGGCGGTCGTGCGCTATGGCGGACGACGACCTCGGCCAGACGGTTGCGGTCCATGAGCTGCACGCGATTGCTGGCCGCAAGCGTCTCCGCGTTCGCTGTGAAGTAGGAGGTCGTCACGACGAGGGCCGCGCCGGCGTCGTAGTGCGGCATGGCCGCGGCCGCCTCCTGGACGGCGCCCACCCCGACCGGGCTCACCGTCCTCTTGGCCTGCACGACGGTCAGCGCGCCGCCCTGCCGCAGCAGCAGGTCGGCGCCGTAGTCCCCTGGGCGCCCGGTGTGGCGGACGGCATACCCTTCGGCGACGAACACGTGAACGAGGTAGTGCTCGAACTCCGTCCCCGTCATCCAGTCGAGGCCGGCCATGTCCGACCGCCTCACGTTGTCGCGCAACCGCGCCGACCGGTGCCCCAGGAGCCCCGTGAGCCCGATCGCCGCCAGCAGGAGGCCGGCCTCGGCGAGGCCGAACGTCCGCGTCGTGATCCCGATCCAGAGCACGAGCGCGCCGCAGAGCGTGAGCGTGAGGGACGGGTGGGCGGCGACCAGCTCGCGCGCGACGACCCACGGAGAGGACGGGGTCGCCGACGCCGCGGCGCCCGCGGCCTCCCCGCCCCCATCATCGCCGCCCCACCACGCCGAGCCGACCCACTCCTCCTCCTCGGGCGCAGCGGGTCCGTCGTCGCCGCCGTCGTGCCCGGACCCGGCCGCTCCGCGGCGGCGCCCGCGCTTGCGGTCGTAGTCCGCTCGCGCGGCTGCGTCGGCGAGCGTCTCGTACGCGTTCTGCACCACGCGGCACAGCGCATCCGACCCGCCCTGGTCTGGGTGGACCTTGATGAGCAGGCGCCGGTGCGCCGCGCGGATCGCGGTCGCCGACGCGTCCTCCTCCACGCCGAGGATCTCGTACAGGCTCTCGTTGGCCAAACGGCGCTCTCCATTCGATCGCGGTGCTCCGGCGGTCGGGTCAGCGTACAGCCGGCCTCGGACGGCTGGCGCGGACGCCGCCCGGCGGAGCCGGAGATAGATGCCGCTTTGTCACCTGCCGAGCACGTGGCCGCTCACAACCGCCTTGGAAGTCCCTCAGAGTGGCCGACTTTGTGACAGGATGCACAATGATTGCGGGTCCGTTGGACGTCCTGTACAGTGTTTTCAAGTCCTTTGCGGTGCTTTCTGGGGCCAGAGGCTCACCTCAGCAGCACCGTTCGCGTTTGTCCCCTGAGACAAGGAGCGACCGATGGAAGAAGTGACCATTGCGGTACCCGGGTTGTGGGCCGATCACCACGTCGTCACCGTCCTCGGACTGCTGAGGGGTGAGCCCGGAGTCGCCTCGGTCACGGCCAGCGCGCTTGAGAAGAACGTGCGCCTTTCGTACGACCCCGCGCTCACCAGCCCAGACCAAGTCGCCGCCCGCCTGAACGAGGCCGGCTACGCCACGGGGGCGGCCGACGCCGATGAGGCTCCCCCCACCGACAAGCCCGCCTGGACCACAGCCGGGGTCCGCATCACCACCACCGATCCGGCCGACCTCGCCATGTCTGGGGACCACCGCAAATACTGACCGTTGACCCGCCCCAGGCACACCAGACCCACCACCGCTCTGACCCGTCCACGCCCCGGCGGAAGGCTTGCGCGCCTCGCGCGCCCGCGTCCGGGGACGAAGGAGCTCACTCATGGATGACGTGAAGCACGAAGGCACCGAGCCGGCCGCCGCGAAGAGCATCGACCCGGCCGCCATCGAGATGCTGGCGCACGCCGAAGACTGCGGCATCGAGACCGCGTTCAGTCGCGCCGACACTATGAAGCCCTGCCCGATCGGCGAGAAAGGCGCCTGCTGCCGCATCTGCAGCATGGGCCCGTGCCGCCTGGTCGGCAAGGACGCCGAGGAGAAGACCGGCATCTGCGGCGCGGACCTGCCGACGATCGCCGCGCGCCACTTCGCGCGCCAGGTGGCGGGCGGCGTGGCCGCCCACTCGGACCACGGCCGCGACATGGCGATGACGCTGCGCGCGGTCGCCAAGGGCGAGGCCGCCGGCTACCGCATCAAGGATGAGCAGAAGCTCGCGTCCGTGGCCGGGTACATGGGCATCGCCACATCCGGCCGCGAGGTCAACGAGATCGCGCTCGAGGTGGCCGACAAGGCGCTCGAGCAGTTCGGTCAGCCACACGGCGAGATCATCTACACGAAGCGCGCCACGCCCAAGCGCCAGAAGCTGTGGCGCGAGCTCGGCATCACCCCTCGCGCCATCGACCGCGAGGTCACCGAGGTCATGCACCGCACCCACGAGGGCGTGGACCTCGACGCCGAGAACATCCTCAAGAGCTCGCTGCGCTGCTCACTGGCGGACGGCTGGGGCGGCGCCATGCTCAGCACCGACATCAGCGACATCCTCTTCGGCACCCCGTCGCCGCTTTCGTCGGAGGTCAACCTCGGCGTGCTCAAGAGCGACCAGGTCAACGTGATCGTGCACGGCCATGAGCCGACGCTCTCGGCGATGCTCGTTGAGGCCTCGCGCGACCCTGAGCTGATCGCCGAAGCCAAGGCCGCCGGCGCGGAAGGCATCAACCTCGCCGGCATCTGCTGCACCAGCAACGAGATCCTGATGCGCTACGGCATCCCCGCGGCGGGCAACTTCCTGCACCAGGAGCTCGCCGTCCTCACGGGCGCGGTAGAGGCGATGGTCGTCGACGTGCAGTGCATCATGCAGGCGCTCGGCCCGCTTGCACAGCGCTTCCACACGCAGCTGATCACGACCTCGCCCAAGGCCAAGATCCCCGGCGCGGTGCACGTGGAGTTCGATGAGCACCGCGCCCCCGAGACCGCCCGCGAGATCGTGCGCATGGCGATCGCCAACTACCCCAACCGCGGCCCCATCCACATCCCCGACTACCACGAGCCGCTGGTCGCCGGCTTCAGCCACGAGTACCTCAACTACATGCAGGGCGGCTTCCACCGCGGCTCGTTCCGGCCGCTCAACGACGCCGTCATCGCCGGCCGCGTGCGCGGCCTCGCCGGCGTCGTCGGCTGCAACAACGTGCGCGTCACGCAGGACGAAGGCATCGTCGAGATGATCAAGCGTTTCATCGCCGAGGACGTCATGGTCGTCGTCACCGGTTGCGCCGCCACCGCGGGCGCCAAAGCCGGGTACCTGAGCCCCGAGATCCTCGACTCCGCCGGCCCCGGCCTGCGCGAAGTCATGGAGGCGATCGGCATCCCGCCGGTGCTGCATCTCGGCTCTTGCGTCGACAACTCGCGCATCCTCACGGTGCTGACGCAGGTCGCGACCGAGGGCGGCCTCGGCGAAGATATCGACGACCTCCCCGCCGTGGGCCTCTGCCCCGAGTGGATGTGCGAGAAGGCCATCGCCATCGGCACCTACTTCGCCGCCTCCGGCGCTCACGTGATCTTCGGCGTGAGCAGCCCGGTGGAGGCCTCCAGCGTCGCCACGCACCTCATGACGAAGGGCTGGGAAGACATGGTCGGCGGCGACCTCGAGTTCATCCCCGACTGGGACCAGATGTTCGCGCGCTCGCTCGAGCTCATCGACGCCAAGCGCGCGGCGCTCAAGCTGCCCGCCTACGACCCGAGCCAGTACGGCGACAGCGGCGACAGCCTGTTCTTCGCCGAGATCAAGAGATACCTCGCCGACAAGGCCGCGGAGGCCGAGCGCGGCGTTGAGACCGTCGGCTCGCCGGTGTACCCGCTCGCCGAGGGCCACTCGCACGACCACGGCGACGGGCACGTGCACGAAGACGGCGCACTCGACCACACGCACGGGGGGGACGCCTGATGTCGCGCTACATCGCCACCCGCGCCATCCGCGGCGCCACCGGGATCGTCGCCGAGGCCGAGGCGGCTGTCGCCGAGGCCTTGGCCGAACTCGGCCCAGACGCGCCGGTGGCGTTCACCAACACCGCCTACTACCTGCCGGTCATCTACGCGTTCACCGGCCAGAAGATCGAGAAGCTCGGCGACCTCGCCGCCGTCATCGAGCGCGCCAAAGGCCTGCTGCACCCGCTGCCCAGCGAGAAGATGTGGCTGCCGTACCTCGGCGAGACCCTGGACAGCGGCGTCGCCACGCTCTTCGCCGAAGAGGCGATCGAGGGCGTGCGCTTCGCGCGCGGGCAGGAGCCGCAGATCATCAAGCTCGACCACGCCGGCGAGGACGGCGAGCGCTTCACTGGCGGCGACCTGCTGGTGCACGGCGACAAGATGAAGCTCAACGGCCCGATCGACGACATCCAGCTGCGGGCCTGGGGCATCCAGCTGGTGGACGGCCGCATGCCCGGGTTCTGCGCCGTCGTCGGCTGCGCCAAGAGCAATGAGGTCGCCGTCAAGATCGTGCGCGAACTGCAGAGCCGCGGCATCCTCATCTTCCTCAGCGGCAACGTCAACGGGCGCAGCATCATCCACCAGCTTCAGGAAGAGGGCGTCCAGCTCGGCTACGACACCTTCACGGTGCCGTTCGGCATCGACACCATCTCCGCCGTGTACGCCCTGGGCTTCGCCGCCCGCTCGGCGCTCACGTTCGGCGGCATGGACGCCGGCATGGCGCGCAAGATCATGCTCTACAACAAGTACCGCGTGTTCGCCTTCGTGCTCGCCCTGGGCGAGGTCGACGACCTCAAGTACGCGACGGCGGCCGGCGCCATCAGCTTCGGCTTCCCGACGATCGCCGACACGCGCATCCCGCAGATCCTGCCGACCGGCGTCACCACCTACGAGCATGTGGTGAGCATGCCGTTCGACGAGATCCCCGGCGACGACGACATGGAGCGCACCGAGAAGCTGATCAGCGCTGCATGGAGGTGCGCGGCGTCAAGGTCAAGATCGCCAAGGTGCCGATCCCCGTCGCCTACGGCTCGGCCTTCGAGGGCGAGCGCATCCGCAAGGACATCATGTACGCCGAGTTCGGCGGCAAGCGCAGCCACGCGTTCGAGTTCCTGCGCATGAAGCCGGCCGACGAGGTCGAGGACGGCAAGGTCATCGTCATCGGCGCCGACCTCGACGCCATGGAGGAGGGCGACGCGTTGCCGCTCGGCATGGTCGTCGACGTCTGCCGGGCGCAAGATGCAGACCGACTTCGAGCCCATCCTCGAGCGCCAGTTCCACCACTTCATCAACGGCGCCGAGGGCATCCAGCACATCGGCCAGCGCGACATCGCCTGGACGCGCGTGAGCAAGAGCGCCTTCGCCAAGGGCTTCCGCCTGGAGCACTTCGGCAAGATGATCCACGCGCGCATCCACGAGGTGTTCGGCGACATCGTGGACAAGGTGCAGGTGTACCTGATCACCGACGAGGCCGAGGTCGACGACGCTCTCGAAGAGGCGCGCGTCGCCTACAGCGAGCGCAACGAGCGCATGGCGACGCTCACCGACGAGTCGGTGGACACGTTCTACAGCTGCCCGCTGTGCCAGAGCTTCGCGCCCAACCACGTCTGCGTGATCACCCCGGAACGCGTGGGCCTGTGCGGCGCCTACAACTGGCTCGACTGCAAGGCGACCTACGAGATCAACCCCACCGGCCCCAACCAGCCGGTGCCCAAGGGCGTGATCCTCGACCCGGTGAAGGGCGAGTTCTCCGGGCCCAACGAGTTCGTCTACAACCAGTCCAACCAGACGGTGGACCGCGTCACGCTCTACTCCATCATGGAAGCGCCGATGACCTCCTGCGGCTGCTTCGAGTGCATCATGGTGCTCGTGCCCGAGGCCAACGGCGTCATGATCGTCAGCCGCGAGGACCCGAGCATGACCCCCTGCGGCATGACCTTCTCCACGCTCGCCGGCACCGCCGGCGGCGGCATGCAGACGCCGGGCTTGATGGGCTGGGCAAGTTCTACCTGACCAGCAAGAAGTTCATCTCCGCCGACGGCGGCTTGAAGCGCGTCGTCTGGATGAGCTCGAACCTGCGCGAGAGCATGCGCCGGCGCTCCAGGAAGTCTGCGAGCGCGACGGCGTGCCCGACCTGCTCGACAAGATCGCCGACGAGACCGTGGCGACCACCGTCGAGGAGCTCCTGCCCTTCCTCGAGGAGAAGGGGCATCCTGCCCTGACCATGGATCCCATCTTCTGAACCTGCGAACGCCTGGAGTGTGCACATGACGTGCAGTGGAGATCCCGTAGAGAAGTGGCCCGGCGCGGTACGCGAGGTCACGCTCGGCAGCAGCTACGGAGGCGGCACCCGCGCCTCCACAGTGACGGTGGGCGGCGAGACCGACGTTCCCGTTCCTCGCCTTCGAAGGCAGCATGCCGCACCGCCCGGCGATCGCCGTCGAGGTCGTGCGACATGCGCCCGGAGGACTGGTCGCCCGAGCTCCAGGACGCCTGGGGTGACCTGCTCAACGACCCGGCCGGCTGGGCCGCCAAGGCCGTGGAGCTGGGCGCCGACCTGATCGCGCTCAAGCTGCGCAGCTGCCACCCGGACACGGGCGACCGCGGCGCCGAGGACGCCGCGAAGACCGTCGAGCCGCGTCCTCGCCGCCGTCGGCGTGCCGCTCATCGTCTACGGCCCCGGCAAGGCCGAGAAGGACAACGAGGTGCTGGTCGCCGTGGCCGAGGCGACCGGGGCGAGCAGCTCGCGCTGGGCCTCTGCGAGGAGAAGAACTACCGCACGATCGTGGCGGCGGCGCTTGGCAACGGCCACCTCGTGATCGCGCAGACGCCGATCGACGTGAACCTCGCCAAGCAGCTCAACATCCTGATCAGCGACATGGGGCTGCCGCTCGACGCGTGCTCATGGACCCCACCACCGGCGCCCTGGGCTACGGCCTCGAGTACACCTACTCGGTGATGGAGCGCCTGCGCCTGGCCGCGCTCAGGGCGACGGCATGACCCAGCTGCCGATGATCTGCACACGTCGGCGAGGAGGCGTGGCGCCAGAAGGAGGGCCAAGCCGCCGAGGGCGTGCCCGAGGCCTGGGGCGAGCTCGCCGAGCGCGGCGTCGTCTGGGAGGTCTCCACGGCCACCACGCTGCTGGAGGCCGGCGCCGACATGCTGGTGCTCCGCCATCCCGGCTCGCTCGCGGCATGCGAGAAGCCATCGACGAGCTCATGAAAGGAGCCTGAGCCGTGGCGCTGACCGGACTCGAGATCTACAAGCTCCTGCCCAAGACCAACTGCAAGGAGTGCGGCTTCCCCACCTGCCTGGCCTTCGCCATGAAGCTGGCGCGAAGGGCACCGAGCTCGACAAGTGCCCCTACGTGACCGAGGAGGCCAAGGCGGCGCTGGACGCGGCCTCGGCGCCGCCGATCCGGCTCATCACCATCGGCGCCGGCGAGCGCGACATCGAGGTCGGCAACGAAACGGTGTTGTTCCGCCACGAGAAGACCTTCTACCACCAGCCCGGCCTCGTCGTGCGCGTGCAAGAGGACGACCCGGCGCTGGAGGAAGTGGCCGCGCGCGCCGGCGGCTACGAGGTCGAGCGCGTGGGCATGACGCTGCGCCTCGACGGCCTGGCCGTCGAGAAGGCGGCCGGCGACGCGGCCGGTTCGCCGCGGCCGTGGCCGCGGCCCGCGCGGCCGCCACGGCCTGCCGCTCATGCTCATGAGCGCGGACGCGGCGGCGATCGACGCGGCCCTCGCCGGCGGCGCCGCCGCCGCAAGCCGCTCATCTACGCCGCCACGGCGCGAACTGGCAGGCGATGGCCGAGCTGGCCAAGAAGCACGGCTGCCCGCTGGCCGTCCGCGCCGAGGCGGCGACCTCGCCGGCCTGGCCGAGCTCGCCGAGCAGGTGCGCGGCGCCGGCGTGGAGGACCTCGTGCTCGATCCCGGCGCCCAGCTCGCCGGCGACCTGGCTGCCTTCACGCAGCTGCGCCGCCTGGCGCTCAAGAAGAACTTCCGCGCGCTCGGCTATCCCGATCTTCTCGCTGTCGGCCGCGCCGAGCGTGGCAGGCGGAGCTCGTGCGCGCCACGCAGGCCATCGCCAAGTACGCCGGCTTCGTCGTGCTCGACCACTTCGAGCCGGCCGCGCTCTACCCGCTGCTCACGCTGCGGCAGAACATCTACACCGACCCGCAGAAGCCGATCCAGGTGGAGCCGCGGCTCTACGAGATCGGCAAGCCCGGCCCGGACAGCCCGCTGCTGGTCACCACCAACTTCTCGCTCACCTACTTCTCCGTGGCGGGCGAGGTCGAGGGCGCGGGCGTGCCGGCCTGGCTGCTGGTCGCCGACTCCGAAGGCCTGTCGGTGCTGACCGCCTGGGCGGCCGGCAAGTTCGACGCCGAGAACATCGCCAAGACGGTCAAGGACTCGCGGCATCGAGGACAAGATCGACCACAAGAAGCTCGTCATCCCCGGCCACGTGGCCAGCCTCTCCGGCGAGCTCGAGGAGGAGTTGCCGGGCTGGCAGATCATGGTCGGCCCGCGCGAGGCCGTCGACATCCCCAGCTACCTCAAGACGGTGTGGAGCGCGTGACGCCGTGAGCGGATACGCGAGCGCGAGCGACGCGAGTGAAGTGGCGATGAAGGACGGCGGACCGATGCCGGCACCCGCACGACGCCGGGCGGCACAGTGCTGGCCACGATCACGTTCGCCCCCTCGGGCGAGACGATCGAGGTGCCGGCCGGCACCAGCCTGCTCGACGCCGCGATCCTCTGCGAGCTCGACGTCCGGCGCCCTGCGCCGGCCAGGGCCGCTGCGGCCGCTGCCGCGTGCGCGTGGTCCCGGCGACGTGGAGCGCCGCAGCAACGCCGGGCTCGCGCGGCCGAGGTCGCCGAGGCCTGGGCGCGTGGCCTGCCAGACCCCGTCGCCGGCGACGGCGGAGATCGCGGTGCCGCCGCCCCGGCGCGAGACGCTGCGGCCGCACGGCCACGCCATCGCCCAGCCCGAGTCGCTGGCCGCCGACTGCGACTCGCAGCAGAACCCGGCCTGTCGCACCTTCGAGGTGGACATCGACCCGCCGTCGCTCGCCGACCAGACCAACGACTTCGACCGGCTCCGGCGGGCGCTGGGTCGCAGCAGCACGGCATCAAGGAGGTCCGCGCCGAGCTGCCGATGCTGCGCCGCCTCGGCAGCGACCTGCGCATGGCGACCTGGAAGGTCGACGTCACGCTGGAGATGCGCGACTGGGTCTACGGCACCTATCTGCCGCCGCGCCTCATCCGCATCTATCCCTGTGCCTTCGACCAGCCAGCATGGGTCTGGCGATCGACCTCGGGACCACGTCCATCGTCGCCTACCTGATGGACTTCGCCACCGGGCCCGTCGTGGACACCGCCAGCGCCTACAACAAGCAGATCACCTGCGGCGACGACGTCATCAGCCCGCATCATCTACGCCAAGCGCAAGCGCGGCCTCGACCACCTGCAGCGCCTCGCCGTGGAGACGATCAACGATCTGCTCGTGGAGCTGCAGCAGCGCAACGGCATCGAGCTCTACGAGATCCACGAGGTCACGGTCGCCGGCAACACGACGATGATCCATCTGCTGCTCGGCCTCGAC
>CAWHHT010000009.1:0-24006 GCA_963829205.1 uncultured Thermoleophilia bacterium | reverse complement strand
GGCGACCAGCTCGCGCGCGACGACCCACGGAGAGGACGGGGTCGCCGACGCCGAGGCGACCGCCGCCTCCCCGCCCCCATCATCGCCGCCCCACCACGCCGAGCCGACCCACTCCTCCTCCTCGGGCGCAGCGGGTCCGTCGTCGCCGCCGTCGTGCCCGGACCCGGCCGCTCCGCGGCGGCGCCGGCGCTCGCGGTCGTACGCCTCCCGCGCGGAGGGATCGGCGAGCGTCTCGTAGGCGCGCTGCACGACGCGGCACAGCGCGTCAGACCCGCCCTGGTCCGGATGGACCTTGATGAGCAGCCGGCGATGCGCCGCGCGGACCTGCGTCGCCGAGGCGTCGTCGTCCACGCCGAGGATCTCGTAGAGGCTCTCTCCGCCACCCTGCGCTTCCTTCCTCGCGGTGCTCCGGCGGTCGCGGCAGCGTGCGCCGGCCTCGGACGGCTGGCCGCGGACGCCGCCCGGCGGAGCCGGACGGCGGATGCGGCGGCGGCACCGGCCGAGCACGCGGCCGCCCACAACCCCCTGGAAGCCTCAGAATGGCCAACTTTGTGACAGAACGCACAATGATTGCGGGGCCGTTGGACGTCCTGTACAGTGTTTACAAGTCTTCCGCGGTGCTTACTGGGGCCAGTGAATCACCTCAGCGGCACCGTTCGCGTATGTCCCCTGAGACAAGGAGCGATCGATGGAAGAAGTGACCATTGCGGTACCCGGGCTGTGGGCCGACCACCATGTCGTCACCGTCCTCGGACTGCTGAGGAACGAGCCCGGAGTCGCGTCGGTCACGGCCAGCGCGCTCGAGAAGAACGTGCGCCTCTCCTACGACCCCGAGCCCACCAGCCCTGAGCAGATCGCCGCGCGCCTGAACGAGGGCGGCTACGCCACCGGCGCAGCCGGCGCCGACGAGGCTCCCCCCACCGACAAGCCCGCCTGGAACACCGCCGGGGTCCGCATCACCACCACCGACCCGGCCGACCTCGCCATGTCTGGGGACCACCGCAAGTACTGACCGTTGACCCGCCCCCGGCACACCAGCCCACCACCGCTCTGACCCGTCCACGCCCCGGCGGAAGGCTTGCGCGCCACGCGCGCCCGCGCCCGGGGATGAAGGAGCTCACCCATGGATGACGTGAAGCAACGAAGGCGCCGAGCCGAGCCGAAGCCGGCGATGGCCAAGAGCATCGACCCGGCCGCCCTCGAGATGCTGGCGCACGCCGACGACTGCGGCATCGAGACCGCGTTCAGCCGCGCCGACACGATGAAGCCCTGCCCCATCGGCGAGAAGGGCGCCTGCTGCCGCATCTGCAGCATGGGCCCGTGCCGCCTCGTCGGCAAGGACGCCGAGGAGAAGACCGGCATCTGCGGCGCGGACCTGCCGACCATCGCCGCCCGCCACTTCGCGCGCCAGGTCGCGGGCGGCGTGGCCGCGCACTCCGACCACGGCCGCGACATGGCGATGACGCTGCGCGCCGTCGCCAAGGGCGAGGCCGCCGGCTACAAGGTCAAGGACGAGCAGAAGCTCGCGTCGGTGGCCGGCTACATGGGCATCGCCACGTCCGGCCGCGAGGTCAACGAGATCGCGCTCGACGTGGCCGACAAGGCGCTCGAGCAGTTCGGCCAGCCGCACGGCGAGATCATCTACACCAAGCGCGCGACGCCGAAGCGCCAGAAGCTGTGGCGCGAGCTCGGCATCACCCCTCGCGCCATCGACCGCGAGGTCACCGAGGTCATGCACCGCACGCACGAGGGCGTCGACCTCGACGCCGAGAACATCCTCAAGAGCTCGCTGCGCTGCTCGCTGGCCGACGGCTGGGGCGGCGCCATGCTCAGCACCGACATCAGCGACATCCTCTTCGGCACCCCGTCGCCGCTCTCGTCGGAGGTCAACCTCGGCGTGCTCAAGAGCGACCAGGTCAACGTCATCGTGCACGGCCACGAGCCGACGCTCTCGGCGATGCTCGTGGAGGCCTCGCGCGACCCCGAGCTGATCGCCGAGGCCAAGGCGGCCGGCGCGGAAGGCATCAACCTCGCCGGCATCTGCTGCACCAGCAACGAGATCCTCATGCGCTACGGCATCCCGGCGGCCGGCAACTTCCTCCACCAGGAGCTGGCCGTGCTCACCGGCGCCGTCGAGGCGATGGTCGTCGACGTGCAGTGCATCATGCAGGCGCTCGGCCCGCTGGCGCAGCGCTTCCACACGCAGCTCGATCACGACCTCGCCCAAGGCCAAGATCCCCGGCGCGGTGCACGTGGAGTTCGACGAGCACCGCGCCCCCGAGACCGCCCGCGAGATCGTGCGCATGGCGATCGCCAACTACCCCAACCGCGGCCCGATCCACATCCCCGACTACCACGAGCCGCTGGTCGCCGGCTTCAGCCACGAGTACCTCAACTACATGCAGGGCGGCTTCCACCGCGGCTCGTTCCGCCCGCTCAACGACGCCATCATCGCCGGCCGCGTGCGCGGCCTCGCCGGCGTCGTCGGCTGCAACAACGTGCGCGTCACGCAGGACGAGGGCATCGTCGAGATGATCAAGCGCTTCATCGCCGACGACGTCATGGTCGTGGTCACCGGCTGCGCCGCCACCGCCGGCGCCAAGGCCGGCTACCTGAGCCCCGAGATCCTCGACTCCGCCGGCCCCGGCCTGCGCGAGGTCATGGAGGCGATCGGCATCCCGCCGGTGCTGCACCTCGGCTCCTGCGTCGACAACTCGCGCATCCTCACGGTGCTGACCCAGGTCGCCACCGAGGGCGGCCTCGGCGAGGACATCGACGACCTCCCCGCCGTGGGCCTCTGCCCCGAGTGGATGTGCGAGAAGGCGATCGCCATCGGCACCTACTTCGCCGCCTCCGGCGCCCACGTGATCTTCGGCGTGAGCAGCCCGGTGGAGGCCTCGAGCGTCGCCACGCACCTCATGACCAAGGGCTGGGAAGACATGGTCGGCGGCGACCTCGAGTTCATCCCCGACTGGGACCAGATGTTCGCGCGCTCGCTCGAGCTCATCGACGCCAAGCGCGCGGCGCTCAAGCTGCCCGCCTACGACCCGAGCCAGTACGGCGACAGCGGCGACAGCCTGTTCTTCGCCGAGATCAAGAAGTACCTGGCCGACAAGGCCGCGGAGGACGAGCGCGGCGTCGAGACCGTCGGCTCGCCGGTGTACCCGCTCGCCGAGGGCCACTCGCACGACCACGGCGACGGGCACGCGCACGACGCAGACGGCGCACGTGCGACGCACACGCACGGGGGGGACGCCTGATGTCGCGCTACATCGCCACCCGCGCCATCCGCGGCGCCACCGGGATCGTCGCCGAGGCCGAGGCGGCCGTCGCCGAGGCCCTGGCCGAGCTCGGCCCCGACGCGCCGGTCGCCTTCACCAACACCGCCTACTTCCTGCCGGTCATCTACGCGTTCACCGGCCAGAAGGTCGAGAAGCTCGGCGACCTCGCCGACGGTCATCGAGCGCGCCAAGGGCCTGCTGCACCCGCTGCCGAGCGACAAGATGTGGCTGCCCTACCTCGGCGAGACGCTGGACAGCGGCATCGCCACGCTGTTCGCCGAAGAGGCGATCGAGGGCGTGCGCTTCGCGCGCGGCCAGGAGCCGCAGATCATCAAGCTCGACCACGCCGGCGCGGACGGCGAGCGCTTCACCGGCGGCGACCTGCTCGTGCACGGCGACAAGATGAAGCTCAACGGCCCGATCGACGACATCCAGCTGCGCGCCTGGGGCATCCAGCTCGTGGACGGCCGCATGCCCGGGTTCTGCGCCATCGTCGGCTGCGCCAAGAGCAACGAGGTCGCCGTCAAGATCGTGCGCGAGCTGCAGAGCCGCGGCATCCTCATCTTCCTCAGCGGCAACGTCAACGGGCGCAGCATCATCCACCAGCTGCAGGAAGAGGGCATCCAGCTCGGCTACGACACCTTCACGGTGCCGTTCGGCATCGACACCATCTCCGCCGTCTACGCCCTCGGCTTCGCGGCCCGCTCGGCGCTCACCTTCGGCGGCATGGACGCCGGCATGGCGCGCAAGATCATGCTCTACAACAAGTACCGCGTGTTCGCCTTCGTGCTCGCCCTCGGCGAGGTCGACGACCTCAAGTACGCGACGGCGGCCGGCGCCATCAGCTTCGGCTTCCCGACGATCGCCGACACGCGCATCCCGCAGATCCTGCCGACCGGCGTCACCACCTACGAGCACGTCGTGAGCATGCCGTTCGACGAGATCCCCGGCGACGACGACATGGAGCGCACCGAGAAGCTGATCCAGCGCTGCATGGAGGTGCGCGGGGTCAAGGTCAAGATCGCCAAGGTGCCGATCCCCGTCTCCTACGGATCGGCCTTCGAGGGCGAGCGCATCCGCAAGGACATCATGTACGCCGAGTTCGGCGGCAAGCGCAGCCACGCGTTCGAGTACCTGCGCATGCGGCCGGCCGACGAGGTCGAGGACGGCAAGGTCACCGTCGTCGGCGCCGACCTCGACGCCATGGAAGAGGGCGGCGCCCTGCCGCTCGGCATGGTCGTCGACGTCTCCGGGCGCAAGATGCAGACCGACTTCGAGCCCATCCTCGAGCGCCAGTTCCACTACTTCATCAACGGCGTCGAGGGCATCCAGCACAACGGCCAGCGCGACATCGCCTGGACGCGCGTGAGCAAGAGCACCTTCGCCAAGGGCTTCCGCCTGGAGCACTTCGGCAAGGTCATCCACGCGCGCATCCACGAGGTGTTCGGCAACATCGTCGACAAGGTGCAGGTCTACCTGACCACCGACGAGGCCGAGGTCGACACGCTCATCGAGGAGGCGCGCGTCGCCTACGGCCAGCGCAACGAGCGCATCGCGACCCTCACCGACGAGTCGGTCGACACGTTCTACAGCTGCCTGCTGTGCCAGAGCTTCGCGCCCAACCACGTCTGCGTGGTCAACCCGGAGCGCGTGGGCCTCTGCGGCGCCTACAACTGGCTCGACTGCAAGGCGAGCTACGAGATCAACCCCACCGGCCCCAACCAGCCGGTGCCCAAGGGCGTGATCCTCGACCCCGTGAAGGGCGAGTTCTCCGGGCCCAACGAGTTCATCTACAACCAGTCCAACCAGACGGTGGACCGCGTGACGTTCTACTCCATCATGGAAGCGCCGATGACCTCGTGCGGCTGCTTCGAGTGCATCATGGTGCTCGTGCCGGAGGCCAACGGCTTCATGATCGTCAGCCGCGAGGACCCCAGCATGACCCCCTGCGGCATGACCTTCTCCACGCTCGCCGGCACCGCCGGCGGCGGCATGCAGACGCCGGGCATGATGGGCATGGGCAAGTTCTACCTGACCAGCAAGAAGTTCATCCCCGCCGACGGCGGCCTGAGCCGCATCGTCTGGATGAGCTCGAACCTGCGCGAGAGCATGCGCCCGGCGCTCCAGGAAGTCTGCGAGCGCGACGGCGTGCCCGACCTGCTCGACAAGATCGCCGACGAGACCGTGGCGACCACCGTCGAGGAGCTCCTGCCCTTCCTCGAGGAGAAGGGGCATCCTGCCCTGACCATGGATCCTCTCTTCTGAACCCGCGAACGCCTGGAGTGTGCACATGAGTGCAGTGGAGATCCCCGCAGAGAAGTGGCCCGGCGCGGTACGCGAGGTCACGCTCGGCAGCAGCTACGGAGGCGGCACGCGCGCCTCCACCGTGACGGTGGGCGGCGAGACGACCTTCCCGTTCCTGGCCTTCGAGGGGAGCACGCCGCACCGCCCCGCGCTCGCCGTCGAGGTCGTGGACATGCGCCCGGAGGACTGGTCGCCCGAGCTCAAGGACGCCTGGGGCGACCTGCTCGACGACCCGGCCGGCTGGGCCGCCAAGGCCGTCGAGCTCGGCGCCGACCTGATCGCGCTCAAGCTGCGCAGCTGCCACCCGGACTCGGGCGACCGCAGCGCCGAGGACGCCGTGAAGACCGTCGACCGCGTGCTCGCCGCCGTCGGCGTGCCGCTCATCGTCTACGGCCCCGGCACGGCCGACAAGGACAACGAGGTCCTCGTCGCCGTGGCCGAGCGGACCAAGGGCGAGCAGCTCGCCCTCGGCCTCTGCGAGGAGAAGAACTACCGCACGATCGTCGCGGCGGCGCTCGGCAACGGCCACCTCGTGATCGCGCAGACGCCGATCGACGTCAACCTCGCCAAGCAGCTCAACATCCTCATCAGCGACATGGGGCTGCCGCTCGAGCGCGTGCTCATGGACCCCAACACCGGCGCCCTCGGCTACGGCCTCGAGTACACCTACTCGGTGATGGAGCGGCTGCGCCTGGCCGCGCTCATGGGCGACGCCATGACCCAGCAGCCGATGATCTGCACCATCGGCGAGGAGGCGTGGCGCCAGAAGGAGGGCCGCGCCGCCACGCGACGTCCCCGAGGCCTGGGGCGCGCTCGCCGAGCGCGGCGTCGCCTGGGAGGTCTCCACGGCCACCACGCTCCTGGAGGCCGGCGCCGACGTGCTCGTGCTCCGTCATCCCGGCTCGCTCGCGGTCATGCGAGAAGCCCTCGACGACCTCATGAAAGGAGCCTGAGCCGTGGCCCCGACCGGACTCGAGATCTACAAGCTCCTCCCCAAGACCAACTGCAAGGAGTGCGGCTTCCCCACCTGCCTCGCCTTCGCCATGAAGCTGGCGCAGAAGGGCACCGAGCTCGACAAGTGCCCCTACGTGAGCGACGAGGCCAAGTCGGCGCTCGACGCGGCGTCGGCGCCGCCGATCAAGCTCGTCACCATCGGCGCCGGAGAGCGCGCCTTCGCGATCGGCAACGAAGTGGCGATGTTCCGCCACGAGAAGACCTTCTACCACCAGCCCGGCCTCGTCGCGCGCGTGAAGAGCGACGACCCGGCGCTGGCCGACGTGGCGGCGCGCGCCGGCGGCTACGAGGTCGAGCGCGTCGGCATGACGCTGCGCCTCGACGGCCTCGCCGTCGAGCAGTCGGGCGGCGACGCGGCCGCGTACGCCGCGGCCGTGGCCGCGGCCCGCGCGGCCGCCCCCGGCCTGCCGCTCGTGCTCATGAGCGCGGACGCGGCGGCGATCGACGCGGCCCTCGCCGGCGGCGCCGCCGCCGACAAGCCGCTCGTCCACGCCGCCACGGCCGCGAACTGGCAGGCGATGGCCGAGGTCGCCAAGAAGCACGGCTGCCCGCTCGCCATCCGCGCCGACGGCGACGTCGTCGGCCCTCGCCGAGCTCTCCGAGCAGGTGCGCGGCGCCGGCGTGGAGGACCTCGTCCTCGACCCCGGCACGTCCACGCTCGCCGGCCGACCTGGCCGCCTTCACGCAGCTGCGCCGCCTGGCGCTCAAGAAGGGCGCCCGCGCGCTCGGCTTCCCGATCTTCTCGCTGTCCGCCGCCCCGACGCTGGCAGGCGGAGCTCGTGCGCGCCACGCAGGCCGTGGCCAAGTACGCCGGCGTCGTGGTCCTCGACCACCTCGAGCCGGCCGAGCTCTACTCGCTGCTCACGCTGCGCCAGAACATCTACACCGACCCGCAGAAGCCCATCCAGATGGAGCCGCGGCTCTACGAGATCGGCACGCCCGGCCCGGACAGCCCGGTGCTGATCACGACCAACTTCTCGCTCACCTACTTCTCGGTCGCGGGCGAGGTCGAGGGCGCGGGCGTCCCGGCCTGGCTGCTGGTCGCCGACAGCGACGGCCAGTCGGTGCTCACCGGCTGGGCGGCCGGCAAGTTCGACGCCGAGAAGATCGCCAAGACGGTGAAGGACTCCGGCATCGAGGCCAAGATCAACCACAAGAAGCTCGTCATCCCCGGTCACGTCGCCGGTCTCTCCGGCGAGGTCGAGGAGGAGCTCCCCGGGCTGGCAGATCATGGTCGGCCCGCGCGACGCCGTCGACATCCCCAGCTACCTCAAGACGGTCTGGAGCGCGTGAGGCCGTGAGCGGACGACGCGAGCGCGAGCGACGCGAGTGAAGCCGGCGATGAAGGACGGCGGACGCCGATGACGCGGCACCCGCACGACGCCGGGCGGCACCGTGCTGGCCACGATCACCTTCGTCCCGTCGGGCGAGACGATCGAGGTGCCGGCCGGCACCAGCCTGCTCGACGCGGCGATCCTCTGCGAGCTCGACGTGCCGGCGCCCTGCGCCGGCCAGGGCCGCTGCGGACGCTGCCGCGTGCGCGTGCTCTCGGGCGACGTGGAGCGCCGCAGCAACGCCGGGCTCGCGGCGGCCGAGGTCGCCGAGGGCTGGGCCGTCGCCTGCCAGACGTACGTCGCCGGCGCGGCCGAGATCGAGGTGCCGGAGCGCCGGCGCGAGACGGTGCGGCCGCACGGCCACGCCGTCGCCGAGCCCGAGTCGCTGGCCGTCGCCTGCGACTGGCGGCAGAACCCGGCGGTCCGCACCTTCGAGGTCGACATCGACCCGCCGTCGCTCGCCGACCAGACCAGCGACTTCGACCGGCTGCGGCGCGCGCTCCTGCAGCAGCACGGCGTGCGAGGAGATCCGCGCCGAGCTGCCGATGCTGCGCCGCCTCGGCAAGGACCTGCGCATGGCCAACTGGAAGGCGAGCGTCACGCTGGAGATGCGCGACTGGGTGTACGGCACGTACCTGCCGCCGCGCCTCATCCGCATCTACCCCGGCGCCTTCAAGCACGCCAGCATGGGCGTGGCGATCGACCTCGGCACCACGTCCGTCGTCGTCTACCTGATGGACTTCGCCACCGGGCGCGTCGTGGACAGCGCCAGCGCCTACAACAAGCAGATCTCCTGCGGCGAGGACGTGATCAGCCGCATCATCTACGCCAAGCGCAAGCGCGGCCTCGACCACCTGCAGAAGCTCGCCGTGGAGACGATCAACGACCTCCTCGGCGAGCTGCAGCAGCGCAACGGCATCGAGCTCTACGAGATCCACGAGGTCACGGTCGCCGGCAACACGACGATGACCCATCTGCTGCTCGGCCTCGACCCGCGCCACCTGCGCGAGGAGCCCTACATCCCCACGATCTCGGCGGCGCCCAAGCTCAACGCCGGCGAGCTCGGGCTCCACGCCAACATGCTCGCCCGCGTGCACGTGCTGCCGTCGGTCGGCAGCTACGTCGGCGGCGACATCACCGCCGGCGTGATCTCGACCGGGCATGTACGTCGCCGACAAGCTCACGCTGTTCATCGACATCGGCACCAACGGCGAGATGGTGCTCGGCAACAAGGACTGGCTGCTCTCCTGCGCCTGCTCGGCCGGGCCGGCCTTCGAGGGCGGCGGCGTGCGCCACGGCATGCGCGCCACCGCCGGCGCCATCGAGGACGTCTTCGTCGACGACGCCACCTTCGAGCCGTCGTTCCGCACCGTGGACGACGCCCCGGCCGTCGGCATCTGCGGCAGCGGCCTCATCGACCTGCTCGGCGAGCTCTTCGTCACCGGGCTCGTCGACAAGTCCGGGCACCTCGACCGCTCGGCCGCCGACGGACCGCGTGCGCGTGCTCGACGGCGTGCCCGAGTACGTCGTCTGCTGGGCGCAGCGAGGGCGGCGCCGACCACGACATCGCCCTCACCGAGTCGGACATCACCAGCCTCATCCGCGCCAAGGCCGCGATCTACGCCGGCTACGAGGTGCTCTGCAGCAGCGTCGGCGTCGACCTCGCGGACGTGGAGCAGATCTTCATCGGCGGCGCCTTCGGCCAGTACATCAACGTGGAGAAGGCGATCCGCATCGGCCTCCTGCCGGACCAGCCGCCCGAGCGCTTCCACTTCCTCGGCAACACCAGCGCGCAGGGCGCCTACGCCGCGCTCCTCTGCGTCAACATCCGCCACGACGTCCTCGACGTCGCCGCCAAGATGACCTACCTGGAGCTGAGCGCCGACAACACCTTCATGGACGAGTACACGTCGGCGCTGTTCCTGCCGCACACCGACCTCGACGTCTTCCCCACCGTGCGCGACTCGCTCGCGCGAACGCGGGCAGCGGCGCGGGCGGGACCCACCTCGAACGGAGGATGACCTCATGACCAGCACCATCGCCGTCGCGGGCAAGGGCGGCACGGGCAAGACCACGATCGCCGGCCTGCTGATCCGCCGCCTGGCGGCGGAACAGGCCGGCCCCATCCTGGCGATCGACGCCGACCCCGCCAGCAACCTCAACACCGTCCTCGACCTGCCGCTCGAGAAGACCGTCGGCGACGTGCGCGAGGAGACCAGCGAGAAGGCGCGCGCCAACCTCCTCGAGGCCGGCATCGCCAAGCGCGACCTGCTCGACTACGAGATCAACACCAGCGTCGTCGAGGGCGTCGGCGTCGACCTGCTGGCGATGGGCCGCCCCGAGGGCCCCGGCTGCTACTGCGCCGCCAACAACATGCTGCGCGCCATCATCGACACCATCGCCGACAGCTACCCGTGGGTCGTGATCGACAACGAGGCCGGCCTCGAGCACCTCTCGCGGCGCACGACGCGCGACGTCGACGTGCTGTTCATCGTGAGCGACGCGACGGTGCGCGGCATCACCACCGCCGGCCGCGTCGCGGCGCTGCTCTCCGAGCTCGACACCAAGGTCGGCGCGCACTACCTCATCGTCAACCGCGCCGCCGGCCGGGCTCTCGCCCGAGCTCCGCGCGGCGATCGAGGAGCACGGGCTCGACCTGCTCGCCGTGCTCCCCGACGACCCGCAGGTCGCGGCGTTCGACGCCGCCGGCCGGCCGCTCGTGCAGCTGCCGGCCGACAGCGCCCTCAACGTCGCGCTGCAGCCGGTCGTCGAGACCATGCTCGCCCAGACCGAGACGAAGGAGGCCGCCGGTGCTCATCATCGGTGAGAACATCCACATCATCGCGCCGCCGGTGAAGGCGGCCATCGAGGAGCGCGACGCGAAGGTCATCCAGGACATGGCGCTGCGCCAGGTCGAGGCCGGCGCCGACGTCCTCGACCTCAACATCGGCCCGCAGAAGAAGCACGGCCACGAGGTCATGCCGTGGATCGTCGAGGCGGTCCAGGAAGTCACCGACACGCCGCTCTCGCTCGACACCACGAACCTCGCGGCGATGGAGGCCGGCCTGCAGGTGTGCAAGAAGCCGGCCATGCTCAACTCCGCGTC
This sequence comes from uncultured Thermoleophilia bacterium, assembly GCA_963829205.1. GTDB lineage: Bacteria > Actinomycetota > Thermoleophilia > UBA2241 > UBA2241 > CAIXSE01. Next base: position 12,967 of record CAWHHT010000009.1, on the reverse strand, counting down.
GGCCGACCCCGACCGCCTCGACAGCGTCATGCAGCTGGCGGCGAAGTACGGCGCCAGGGTCATCGCCCTCACGATGGGCGTCGACGGCATCCCGACGACGGCCGACGGCCGCGCCGGCATCGCCATGGAGGCGCTCCTGCCGGCCGCCGAGGCCGCCGGCCTGCCCGTGCAGGACGTCTTCCTCGACCCCCTCGTCCTCGCCGTGAACTGCAACCAGGACGTGGCCCTCGAGTCGGTCGAGGCGATCCGCATGTTCAAGATGATGGCCGACCCGCCGCCCACCACGGTCGTCGGCCTCTCCAACATCTCCAACGGTGCCCCGCCCGAGAACCGCCCGCTGATCAACCGCACGATGCTGGTCATGGTCATGGGCGCCGGCCTCGACAGCGCCATCCTCGACCCCACCGACGAGGCGCAGAACGAGTTCATCCGCATCGTCGAGCAGCGCGACGAGAGCACGCTATGGGCAAGCTCGTGGTAGCGCTGTACGACGCGGTCGCCGCGATGGAGGAGCTCGACCCGTCGAGTGTGGACCAGAGCGACCCCGAGCAGGTCGACTTCTACAAGACCTACCGGATGCTCTGCAACGAAGTGATCTACGCGGACTCGTACCTGCGCATCTGAGACGCAGACCGCAGACAGCGAGGGGCGCCGGGCCGCATGGCCCGGCGCCCCTCGCCGCGTTCACCAGAGCGCCGCCTCAGACCGCGGCGTCCGCCTTCTCGTCCTCGGGAGCCGGCGGCGTGTAGCTGCTCCAGGGGTCGGTGTTGTCGCCGCCCCAGCCGCAGCAGGCCCCGTCACCCTTGAGCATCCTCCAGGCGCAGTAGGCACCGGCGCCGACCAGGACGAGCAGCACGACGAAGATCAGTTTCTTCATGCGGGTCCCTCCTCCGATTCGCTCTGTGCATCATACCCTCACGCGCGCAGCGTGCACGCGCGGCCGGTCTCCGTCGATACGGCGATGACTCTTTCAAACTTCCGGAAGCGGGCTACCATAGTTCGTGAGTCGCCTGCGGCTCTGCCCGGACGACCCGGCTTGCGTCGATCAGGGGGGAGGCACGCCGATGGAAGAGATGTCCCTGTTCCCGAGTGTGACGCGAAGGGATTTCCTCAAGCTCTGCGGTGGGCTGGCGGCCCTCATCGGGCTGGGGCAGGCAGGCGCCGCGGACGTGGCCGAGGCCCTCGAGGCCGTGGCCAAGCGGCCGGTCGTGATCTGGTCACTCTTCCAGGAATGCCTCGGCTGCTCCGTCAACCTGTTGCAGAGCCGCACGCCTGAGGTCGCGACCCTCATCCTCCAGCAGATCTCGCTCAACTACCACGAAGCCGTGATGGCGCCGGCCGGAGCGGACGCGGAGAAGAGCTTCTGGGACACCGTCGCCACCGGCGACTTCTTCTGGGTGGTCGAGGGTGCCGTGGCCACCGGGATCCCCGGTGCCATGACGGTCGGCGGCCAGACCTCCGAGGAGATCGTCCGCAAGGTGTACCCGAAGGCGAAGGCGACGATCGCCATCGGCAGCTGCGCGTGCTATGGCAACATCCAGGCGGCGGCGCCTAACCCCACGGGCGCCAAGGGGCTGACGCGGTTCATCCAGGACGACATGGGGATCGCCAAGCCCACGGTCATCAACATCGCCCGCTGCCCGGGCAACGCCGAGGACATGCTCGCCACGCTCACCTACGTCCTCGTCTACAAGAAGGTGCCGCCGCTCGACTCCGTCGGGCGGCCGAAGTTCCTCTACGGCGCGCTGGTGCACGACAACTGCGAGCGGCGCGCCCACTTCGAGCAGGGCAACTACATCGAGTCGTTCGGCGACCCGCACACCGCCGACGACTGGTGCTGGTTCAAGATGGGCTGCAAGGGGCCGGTCACCTACGCGCCCTGCCCGGTCACGCGCTGGAACGGGCACCAGAGCTGGTGCATCAAGGCGGGGCCCTGCATCGGCTGCTCCGAGCCCGCTTTCTGGGACACCATGGAGCCGTTCTACTCGCCGGTGCCCAACATCTCCGCGCCGGGGATCGTCGGCATCTCCGACAGTACGTTCACGGCGATCCTGGTCGGCGTGACCGCCGGCGCGATCGGCGCGCACCTGATCGGGACGGCCGTCACGCACCGCTTGCGCGGCGGCGGCCCCATGGAAGAGCATCCTGCCGCCGGCCCACCCGACGACCGAGGAGGTGAGTGATGGCCAAGACGAACGTCGTCATCGATCCCATCACGCGCATCGAGGGCCACCTGCGCGTCACCTGCGTCGTCGAGAACGGCAAGGTGACCGACGCCTGGAACACCAGCACGCTCTTCCGCGGGTTCGAGATCTTCATGAAAGACCGCGACCCGCGCGACGTGTGGCACTTCGCGATGCGCATCTGCGGGGTCTGCCCCACGCCCCACGGCTGGAACGGCGTGCGCGCCAGCGAGATGGCCATGGGCGTCGACAAGATGGACGACAACACGCGCCTCATCCGCAACATGATGGAGGCCAGCCAGATCGGCTACGACCACATCCTGTGGTTCTACGTCCTCAACGCCTTCGACTACGTGAACGTCCCCAACGCGCTCAACGCGAAGCCGACGACGCCCACACTGAAGGCGCTGCAGGCGCAGCTCAAGACGTTCGTGGCCTCGGGGCAGCTGGGCCCGTTCGCCAACATGTACTGGGGCAACCCCGGCTACAAGCTCCCGGCCGAGCTGGACCTCGAGCTCACGGCCCACTACCTGCAGGCGATCGAGATCCAGCAGGTCGCCAACGACGCCGGAGGCGTGTTCCTGGGCGGCAAGTACCCGCACATCATGAACTACGCGCCGGGCGGGGTGACCCAGCTGCCCGGCATCGAGGACGTCATCACCTACAAGCAGCGCATGCAACAGGTGGCCGACTTCATCGACACGGTCATGCTGCCCGACCTGCTCACGATCGCCCCCTACTATCTCGATCTCGCCGCGGTCGGCAAGGGCGTGGGCAACTTCCTCACCTGGGGCGTGCTCGACGAGAAGAGCCAGGACCCGTACGACCGGCTCTTCCCGCGCGGCGGCATCTTCGGCGGCAAGCTCGCCCTCGAGAAGGTCGACCCGGACCAGACGAAGATGTACACCAAGTACTCGTGGTATCCGGACTCGCTGGGCGCCGGCAGGCACCCGCTCGACGTCGGCCAGGAGCCTCAGCAGTACACCGGGATCGCCCCCGTGGACGGCTCGACCCTGCCCGACGGCAAGTACGACTGGACGCAGGCCGTGCGCTACGGCGCCCAGGACGCCCCGATGGAGGTCGGGCCGCTGGCCCAGATGCTGGTCGCCTATCTGGCCGGGCGGCCCGAGGCCGTCCAGCTGGTGAACGCCACGCTGGCGGCCATCGGGCAGACGGGTCACCCGGAGGTGCTGGTCTCCGCCCTCGGCCGCATCGCGGCGCGCGTGCTCAAGGCAAAGATCAACGCCGACAACGCGCTGCGCTGGGCGGACGATCTGCTCGCCAACGTCTCGGCGGGCCAGACGCAGGTGAACACCATGCCCGCCGTCCCCGATTCCGGGCAGGGCGTCGGGGGCTGGGACGCTCCGCGAGGGGCGCTCTGTCACTGGGTGCGCATCAAGAACAAGAAGGTCGACTCGTTCGCCGCCGTTCCACCGTCCAACTGGAACTTCTCCCCCCGCGACGACAAGGGGGTGAGAGGTCCGGTGGAGGAGGCTCTGGTCGGCCTGCCGGTCGCGGACCCGGCGCAGCCGCTGGAGATCCTGCGGCTGGTGCACACCTTCGACCCCTGAATGGCTTGTGCGGTTCACGTGATTGAACCGACGAGCAACCAGATCCTCAAGTTCCGCGTTCGTTGAGGGCGGGTGACGGACCATGGCCAAGCACACCACGAGAGCCGAACACCCGATCAGCACCGTGATCACCCATTGGATCCACATCGTCGCCCTGTTCACGCTCATCTTCACGGGCTTCTGGATCCACAATCCGTTCACAGGCTGGTCCTTCGGCACGGTGCGCTACGTGCACCTGTTCGCCGCGTTCTTCCTGGTGGGCACCGGGATCTTCCGCGTGTACTGGGGGTTCTTCGGGACCGGGTCGGCGGACGTCGGCAGCACGAAGCGGATCAAGGACTGGCACTTCTTCTTCCCGCAGAAGGAGAACAAGGGGACCTTCTGGGAGATCGTCAAGTACTACCTGTTCCTGCGCAAGACGCATCCCTGCACGGCCAAGTACAACCCGCTGCAGAAGCTTGCCTACGGCTGCCTGCTCTTCGCGATCATCGTCGACGCGACCACCGGCCTCGCCATGTGGCACGTGACGGCGAGCTTCTTCCAGCCCATGACCTACTTCCTCGGCGGCACCGAGGTGATCCGCAACATCCACTACATCGCCATGTGGCTGTTCATCGTGATCACAGCGGCGCACGTGTACATCGTGCTCATCGAGGCGCCGTGGGAGATCCCGCTGATGTTCCTCTGGAGGGAGGGCCGTCCCGTGCGCGCCGAATGCGTGGACGTGCGCCAGCGACCGCGCAATGGAGCGAGCTCCCCGTCCAAGGCGGCAGATACGGCGCCCGGCGAAGGCGGCTGAGCTGGCCGGGGCGAACGCCGACAGCGCGCGAGACGCCGGAGGGCCTGCCGCCCGCCGGCGTCTCGCCGTCCTCGGCGTCGGCAACACGCTCATGGGCGACGACGGCGTCGGCGTGGCCGTCGTCAGGCGGCTGCTGGCCCAGTCCGGCCACGACGTGACGCCGCTGCACGGCGGGCCGGTCGCGGCCGGCGTCGGGCGGCACATCCCCGACGCCTTCGGACCCGGTCTCGACGCCGTGCTGGGCGAGACGGCCGGCCTCGGCCTCATCAAGCACTTCCGCGAGGCCGACACGGTGATCGTCGTCGACGCCCTGGACGCCTCCGGCCAGGGCGCCGAGCCCGGCCAGGTCTTCCGCTTCGGGCCCGACGAGGCCGGCGTCGTCTCGCTGCGCTCCAACAACATCCATGGCATGGGCGTCCCGCATCTCGTCGCCAACACGCGCCTCACCGGCGCCGACCCCGAGGTCGTCATCTTCGCGGTCCAGGTCGGCGACGTGCGCCCCAACGCCGACACGTTGTCGCCGGCGGTCGCCGACGCCCTGCCGGCGGTCGTCGCCATGATCGCCGAGGAGATAGCCAGGCGCAGCTGATTCTCGTAGGCTCACGCGGACATGTGGGTCACGACGCACGTCCTCGCCGGCCTCGCCATCGCCGCCGCACTCGGCGGCCCGTGGTGGCTCGTGCTCGTTGCCGTGATCCTCGCCCATGTGGTGATGGACCTCATCCCGCATTGGGACTACACCAAGGCGCGCCACGCTGTCGCCTACGGTCTGTGCGACTGCCTCGCGGGGCTCGCCGTCTGGCTCGTCGCCTGGCTGGTGCTCGGGATGCCGTTCTGGCTTGCCTTCATGGGCCCGGTGAGCGGCGCACCGGATCTGGACGTCCTCTTCGCCGGGCTCCGGGGCAAGCCCGACGCGCACTGGTTCCCCAGCCACTGGAAGCGCTTCCCGCACGGCGGCTGCGGCCGCGCGTGGGGCATCGCGGTCCAGGTCGCCTTCATGGCCGCGAGCGCCGCCGCCGTCCTCGCCGCCCGTCCCTTCTGAACCTCGGGACCGGCCCGCGAAGCCGCCGCTCCGCCGCCGGTCGCCCAGCCAACGGCTTCGCACGATCACTTGCCGGCGGTCCGGGTAGGCTGCCCGATGGAGCGGGCACGAAACGCCGCGGTGGCGCGGCGGGATCGGGGGGTGAAGGGCATGGAGGCACGACCACTTCGTGGGAATGACAAGCTGTACGGACGCGGCGCGCTCGGTCTGAGCATCATGGCTCTCCTCTTGATGCTCTCTTGTAGCCACACCCGCTCGCGCGGCTGGCCGCCACCTGCCGGTCTCGAGCTCGAAGGCCAAGTACGCGGTCTTCGCGGTCAACGACCTGGGCATGCACTGCTTCCAGAAAAGCTACGCCGGCTTCATGATCCTGCCGCCGGCCAACAACATGAAGGTCCAGGTCTTCCGGCGCGGCGCCGAGGGCGCGAGCCTCGTGACCAGCGGCATCAAGATCCAGTACTCCGTGATCGGCAACACGTACTCGGCCGGCAAGACCGACTTCTGGAGGTACGCTGCCAGCTACGGCTTCCCCGGCCTCAAGGCGAACGTCGGCATCACCGGCAACAAGCTCAGCGGCACCATGAAGTGGTCGAGCAAGGACCGCTGGTGGATCGCGACCGCGATCCCGGTGACGCCGTACAGCGACCAGCTCGTGTTCAACCCCCTGCAGACGGTCAAGATCACGGTGCGCAGCAAGAAGACCGGCAAGGTGCATCGCGACGCAGCCCAAGGTCGTCATCCCCGTCTCGGACGAGATGCGCTGCGACTTCTGCCACGGTCCGCAGAACACGGCGGCGAGCATCCTGCAAGCACACGACGCCGGCAACGGCACGCACCTCTACGCCGACCTGCAAGCCGGTGTCCGGCACGCCTGCAGCGAGTGCCACGCCGACAACGCGCTCGGCAAGCCGGGCGTGCCCGGCGTCGAACCGCTCTCGCAGGCGATCCACGGCTTCCACGCGGACAAGATGACCATGACGACCGTCAACCCCGCCTGCTACGCCTGCCATCCCGGTGCGCAGACCAAGTGCCTCCGCGGACGCATGGCGGCGCTCGGCTTCACCTGCACCGACGCCAGGTGCCACGGCAGCATGCAGACCGTGGCCGACACGCAGGCGGCCGGAAGGCAAGCCTGGCTTCAGGAACCCACGTGCGGCGGCTGCCACGGCGCCAAGTTCGCCGAGAACCCGGGCCAGCTCTACCGCAACTCGTACCTTGCCAACGGACCTGAGGACATGAACGGCAAGAAGATCATGTGCGAGGCGTGCCACAACAGCCCGCACGCCGAGTGGGCCTCGACCAAGTCGGTCGACAACGCGGAGCCCATCTACCTGCAGGGCAAGGCGACCTTCATCAAGAACTGCCGCGTCTGCCACGGCGGCGAGAGCGGCAGCATCCACGGTGGAGGCGGCGGCTGAGCCTCGTCGCTTCTGCCCCGGCTTGGAACGGCCGGGGCCGGCGGGCACCTTCCGTGCCCGCCGGCCACGTTTCGATTCACCGGCCGCCCGCTTGCGGCGAGCGGCGGCCGCTGCGGCAGGTCACTTCACCGGCGTGAGCCCGGTGTAGTCGCCGATGACCTTGGCGCCATACGGAGCGTTCAGCTGCCCCGCGCCATTGCCGGCGACGCCGATGTGCCCGTAGGTCCAGACGATCTGCTTGGCCTTGTTGACCTCGATGACGCGATCGTTGAACTGGTCGCTGATCAGCGTGTCGCCGTTGCGCAGGCGCACCGCCTGCGACGGTGCCGGGTTCGCGACGCTGCCGGCGCCCTTGTTCGTCTTGTAGCTCCACACAACGTGCTTCGCCATGCTGACCTCGACGACGCGGTTGTTGCCGCCGTCGGCGATGAGCGTGTCGCCGTTGCTCAGGCGGCTGGCGAACGCCGGAGCGTTGAGCGGGCCGCCGCTCACCTTGCCGTAGGTCCAGACCACGTGCTTCGCCTTGTTCACGACGAGTACCCGGTTGTTGCCCTCGTCGGCGATGAGCACGTTGCCGTTGGCGAGCATCTGGGCGCTGTTGGGGTTGTTGAGCTGGTTGCGCCCGCTGCCGGTCTTCCCGGTCATCCCGTACTGCCACAGGATCTTGTGGTCGCGATTCACGAGGATGACGCGCGCGTTGCCCTGGTCGGTGATGAGGATGTCGCCGTTGGCGAGGTAGGTCGCCTGCACCGGCGCGTTCAGCCGGTTGCGTCCCGAGCCGGCGACGCCGGCCTTGCCGTACTGCCAGACGATCTTGCCCGCCTGGTTGACGAGCATGACCCGGTTGTCCGGAGCTCCGGCCGCCGGGTACCCGGCCGTCCCGGCCGGCGCCCCGGTGCCGGCGATGAGCGTGAGCCCGCCGGGGACGCGCTCGGCGTCGTTTGGGGCGACCACGGCATGCGGCCCGGCTACGGACGATCCGGTGCCGAAGTGCCAGACGATGGCGCCGGCCTTGGTCACTTCGATGACGCGATTGTTGAACTGGTCGGCGATCAGGCGGTCGCCGTTGTGGTTGAACGCGCCGTGCGGCGCCGCCAAGGCGGGCGCCGCGAGTACGGCCACGGCCACCACGGCAGCGAGCGCGAGCACGAGCTTCGAACGGATCAGCCTTTCGAGTCTCATGTCGGTCCTCCAACAATTGGAGATGCGGGTGACGCGGTCTCGCCACCCATGCCCCCCTGTGTTCCCTCTGGACGACGACCGGCACAGTTCATGCCGAAAGCCTTAATCGCCGCTAACGGCGCGTAACGAGGGCCGGCTCTGCTAGGGTGGCCGCGACGCGCGCATTCGGCCAGGAGGACGGAGGTATGACCTACGACGTCAAGTTCAAGGATGTGCCGGAGCAGCACGTGCTGGCGGTGCACGAACGTGTGTCGCTGGGCACCGTCGCGGAGCGGCTCGGGGCGGCGTTCGGCGAGATCATGGCCTGCGGGCAGGCGGCGGGCGCCACCTACGCCGGCCCGCCGTTCGTCCTGTATCCGGAGCGCTTCGACGAGACCACCGAGGGCGACATCGTCGTCTGCATGCCGGTGGCGGCCGGCGCGGCAGGCGCCGGCCGCGTGACGCTCGAGCAGATCCCGGCCGCCCGGGTGGCCTGCACGACGCACGTCGGTCCCTACCACGAGATCTCGCCGGCCTACGAAGCGCTGACGGCGGCGATGACCGTCGAAGGGATGAGCCCCGGCGGCCCCCCGCGTGAGATCTACCTCAACGACCCGAGCACGGTCCCGGAGCACGCCCTGCTGACCGAGATCGACTGGCCGGTCGTCTGACGGCCGGAGGACGCACGCGATCAGCCCCATCGACCTGGTGAGAGAGCTCAAGTCGCTGTACTCGCCGTCGGCCAAGGCGCCGGCGATCGTCGACGTGCCGGAGATCACCTTCCTGATGCTCGACGGCCGCGGCGATCCGAATTCCTCTGAGCAGTACGAGGCCGCCCTGCAGGCGCTGTACGGCGTCGCCTACACGCTCAAGTTCACGCTCAAGAAGGCCCAGCCAGAGCGCGACTTCAAGGTCGCGCCGCTTGAGGGCCTCTGGTGGACCGACGGCGATCCGCCGTCGCTCGACGAGCTCCAGACCGATCGCGACGCATGGAACTGGACGATGATGATCGCCGTGCCGGACGCCGTGACGGCCGCCGAGGTCGCCGCCGCCGCGGACGCGGCGGCGCGGCGGCGGCCGCTTCCGGCGGCAGGTCTCCTCCGGCTCGAGCGTTTCGTCGAGGGCCAGGCGGCCCAGCTCATGCACATCGGCCCCTACGCCGAGGAGGCGCCCACCATCGCGCGCCTCCACGACTTCGTGGCCGACCAGGGGTACGAGCTGCGCGGGCGCCACCACGAGATCTACCTCGGCGACCCCAGGAGGACGGCGCCGGAGCGCCTCAAGACGGTCATCCGCCATCCGGTGAAGCCGGCCTGATCTAGAGAGCCCCGCCCCGCGACGCCCTACGGCAGCAGCTCCAGCGCCAGCCGCTCGGCGAACAGCGCCTGGAATGCCAGGTCGCGCACGCGGATGCGCTCGTCGACGTTGTGGTAGCGGCCCGTCACCTCGTCGTAGCTCTCATCCACGTGCGGCGCGAAGTTGTACGCCACGGTGTCGGGATAGGCGGCGCGGAACCAGTTGGAGTCGGTGAAGCCGACCGAGTGGCTGTTGGCGAGCTCGGCCCCCGGCACGTGCCGGCCGAGCACCGTGCGGATGGCGTCCGAGAGCGGCGTCGGGTACGGGGACGCATTGCCGCGGATCACGCCGATCCACTCGAGCTCCCAGTCGGCTTCTACCCCGGCGAGCGCGGCGCGGACCTCGGCCTCTACCTCGTCCTCGCCGTGCCCGGCCACGATGCGGCAGTCCACGCAGAGCTCAACGCGCGTCGGGTACACGTTCACGGCGACGCTGTTGGAGTGCACGATCGTCGGCGAGAACGCGAAGCCGTAGAGCGGCTCGATCATGTCGGCCAGCCCCCCGTCGCGCGCGGCGAGGTCGGCGAGGGCGGCTCTCGCCGTCTCCGGGTCGCGCAGACGCGCGCGCAGCTCCGGGTCGTCGACGAGGAGCTCGACGAGCTCACGAGACGACTCGTCGATGACGAGCGGCAGCTCGTGCGCGACGAGCGCCTCCACGATCCGCGCCGCACCGACGACCGCGTTGCCGCGGCGCAGGGGCACCGACGCGTGACCGGCCTCGCCGCGCACGACGACGCGGAACTGCGCGGTGCCCTTCTCGCCGCTCTCGAGGAGGTAGACCGGCCGGCCGCCGTGCTGCAGGAAGTGCCCGCCGCCCTCGTTGATCACGTAGTCGCAGCGCATCAGGTCGGGCCGGTGTTCGACGAGCCAGCGGGCGCCGCCGACGGTGCCCTCCTCCTCGTCGGCGGTGCAGGCATAGAGGACCGAGCCGGAGAACGTCGAGCCGGCCGCGGCGAGGCGGCGGACCGCGACGGCGTGCGCCGCCACGAGGTTCTTGATGTCCACGGCGCCGCGGCCCCACACGTAGCCGTCCTTGATGAGGCCGGAGAACGGCGGCACCTGCCAGTCGGCGGCGTTCGCCGGCACCACGTCCTCGTGTGCCAGGAACAGCAGCGACGGCCCGGGGCGCCGGCCCTCGAGGCGTAGCACGAAGCTGCGCCGGTCGGCCGGCTCGCCGACGATCTCGCCCCGCAGGCCGGCCTCGCGGAACCAGGCGTCCATGAACTCTGCCACCCTGGTCTCGTCGCCGGGCGGGTTGCTCGTGTCGATCTGGATGAGCCGGCTGAGCAGCTCGCTGGTCTCGGCCTCCACATCGGCGACCACGGCCGGCTCTATCCCCTCGATGTCCACACACCCTCCAGTCTCAGTCCACAGTCCTCATCCTCGAGGCCGGCGCGCACCTCGAAGGCTGGTCGCCGACTCATGTCCCCACCGGCACGCGACCGACGTGGTCCTCCACGACGATCTCCGTGCCGAAGGGTGCGGACGCCGCGCGCAGCCACTCGAGGATGGCGAGGGCGCGGGCGGGCGGCGCGACCATGGGGATCCCGCTGCGCGTCAATCGCTCGCCGTAGCGAAGCCACACCGGGTGGATGGCGATCTCGGCCAGCCGCCCGCGCGCGAAGACGGCCTTGGCCACGATGCTCTCGAACACCCACGGCTGTGCGAACTCCTGGGCCTCGAACACCGCCGTGAGATCCGCATCGGTGGCGCGATCCGGATACTCGAACGCTCGCGCCAGCAGGTCGCCGACGAGGTGGGGCTGGTAGAGATCCGCGGACAGCGGTGCTTGAAGGTCGCTCCAGAAGAAGTTCCCCATACCGTAGAAGACGGGCCGATCCTTGTAGACTTCGATCGGCCCGAGATTGTGCGCGCCGACCGTGATGAACGCGTCCGCGCCGGCGTCCACGGCAGCATGGGCCACGTCTGCGAGGCAATCGGGCGGCATCAGCGGAGCCGCGGGCCAGGGGCGCTCGTCGCGCGCCTGATGGGAATGCAGCGCCGCGATAAGGAAATCGGCGTGCTGTTTGCCCAGACGGACGCTCTTGAGGACGCCGGCGAGGTCCTCCTGGTCGACGTCGTAGGCGGTGCCGGGAGCATCGCCGAGCTCGAACCGCGTCTCGAAGCGCGTAAGGGCGGAGGGGACGCTCGCCTTCCCGTGCGCGCCCTCGGATCCGGCCGCGCCCGGGTCCGTCGCCTCAGGCTCGGGCGGCGCAGGGATCGTGGCGAGCGCCGCCATCACCGCGGCCGATACGACCCACTTGCGGTGGAACTTGAGGGCGCTCACGCCGGGGCGGCCCGGAGCCGCGTCCTTCGCGGGCAGCGCTTCGGATGTGGGCAGGAGGTACGACGTGAAGGAGACGAGTGCCACCCGGCCCTGCGGCGTCTCGAGGTAGCGCGCCGCTCGCGCCAGGCCCTGATGCTCGCCCACGCCGGCATGCACGATGCCGGCGTCATCGAGGCGGCGGCTGGTCTCTCGCATACCCTCGATGCCCCAGTCGAGCGCGTGGTTGTTGGCGCGCGACATGATGTCGAAGCCGAGCTGAGCGAGGTCCTCGGCGACGGCGGGATGGCTGATCAGGGGGTAGTCGCCTTCCCACGAGTGCGGGTAGCCGCTGAACCGGTCGATGTCGATCAGCGACGTCTCAAGGTTGCCGTACACGACGTCGCCGTCGCGCAGGACACCGATGATGCGGGAGAAGCCCTCGTCGTCGAGGTAGGGAGACAGTGGGCGGGTGATGATGCAGTCCCCGACGGCGGACAGCGTGAACCCGTCCTTGACGCTCATCTCGAGCTCGCGTTCGAGCGGCCGTTCGGCATCGAACGCGCTGCGGTCTTTCACCACGGGGTCGGCGGCGATCGCCGTCCTGGTCCTCTCCCCTGCCTCGCCCATCCCCACCACGTCCTTCCGCCCCAAAGCATCTGGCCAGCCGCCGCGCCGCGGTCCGCGCCGCACGGTGCCGTTCACACGCCGGGGTCGAGCCGCTGCCGAGGCCGCCTCGGCCGGAATAGTAGCCGACGCGGCGGCCGTGGTCGAGCGGCCCTACCGGGGGTCTGCGGCGCCGCCGATGGGCCGGCGGCCGCCCGGCTGGAGCGCCCGCGGGCGCCCGGATCACGCGGTTCCGGCGCCCAGCCTCTTGCGGTACACTAGGTGACCGCGGCGCCCAGGGCGCCGCCGGCGGCGCCGCTGGGCGCCCCGCGCGGAGAAGTGGCCGAGTGGCTGAAGGCAACCGCCTGCTAAGCGGTTAAGGGGTGTCAAACTCCTTCCCGGGTTCGAATCCCGGCTTCTCCGCCAGTCTCCCTCCACCGAACGCCGGGTTCCGCGACGACGCGCTTTTCGGGTATACTTTCTCCCCGTTGCGCACGTAGCTCAGTTGGATCAGAGCGTCGGTCTACGGAACCGAAGGCCGCAGGTTCGAGTCCTGCCGTGCGCACCAC
>CAWHHT010000008.1:0-17897 GCA_963829205.1 uncultured Thermoleophilia bacterium | reverse complement strand
AAGGACCCAGACCGGGAAGATCAGGAGGGCCCACGCCTCCATCCCTGGCTGCGGTCGTGCGGCGGGGATGCGGGAGACCCGCATCCCCGCCGAGCACCTCGTACCCTTGGCACACACAGAGTCGCTCGGAGAGCCAGAGCTCTCGTCACACCAGCACGTCCTTCCGCCGGAACAGCTGCCACGTCGCGCCCAGGGAGACGCCGAGCCTATGCTACGAACGCGAGGAGGCCCTTCGAGATGGTGGTCCAGTCGATCTACCTATGGAAGAAGGCCTGCCAGCCATCAAGGTGGCTCGTGAAGCAGGTACGGCTTGAGGAAGTCGACCCGCTCAGCTGCCCGACGATCTGCATCACGATGACGATGGCACTGAAGCGCGCCGATAGCGGCGGTGAGGCTCCAGTCTGTGAGCGCCCTGAAAGGAGCATCGAGATCGACACCACGGCGACCATGGCCAGCCCAACGTAGGCATAGGCCAGCAGGGTCAGTCCCAGTCCACTGTGCTCGATGTTCACCGTCCTGCTGCTCCAGCAGGGCGATCCGCCCCGCGCCGAAGATCGGGATGCCAGTTGCGTCCCCGGCCAGCGCGGCGAGCGCCAGGCCGGGGCGTACTGTACCCACCGCGGTGAGCCACTTGGAGAGCATGATCCGGCCCGCGGTTCACGGGGTGCACGAGCCAGGTCTTGAGCGTGCCGGACTCCGCCTCGCCCGCGAGCTGGAAGCCGCCCGCCATGGACGCCACGAGAGGCAGGAAGAACGAGGCCAGCATGGTGATCGCCTCCAGCGGCACCAGCAGACCGTTGTGAGTGGCAAGCGTGAAGAATGCGTCCTGCCCGCCGCTCGGCCCACCTCCCGCGCCGCCGCCGGGATTGCCGAAGTGCAGCGCCACCGCCACGAGCACTGGGATCGCCAGCAACGCGAGCCAGCCGATATATGTCCGCTTCTGGAAGAGGACCTTCGTGAGTTCGCTGCGAAGGAGGGTCATCGCGCGCCGCCTTCCTCGCCCATCCGTCCGGCGCCCGCCATCTCAGAGCTTTGGGTGAGCCCGAGGAAGTAGTCCTCGAGGCCCTGCTCGCGTGCTGGCACGACGGCGTCGATGCCGATGCCCTCGGAGACCAGGCGCGCGACCATCTCACGGACCTGGTCCCCGGAACTCTCGACGACGAGGTGCCCCGTCGTCGAGAGCTACGGCTTTCTGGGGCCACCCCGCGCAGCGACGACGGCCCTAGACCGCGCCTGCTCGCCGGCGAGCAGCTTGACCATGGAACTCGCAGGACGCAGCTCACCCACGGGGCCCTGGGACTACCACGTGCCCCGTCGAGATGATCACCGCGCGATCGCACACTTGCTCGACCTCGTGCAGGAGGTGCGACGAGAGGACTACGGTCGCGCCGCCGTCGGCGAGGCCGGCGATCAGCTCACGGATGCCTCTTTCATGCCCTGCGGGTCGAGGGCTGTGGTCGGCTCATCGAGGATGATGAGAGCGGGACGATGCAGCAGCGCGTTGGCGATGCCAAGCCGTTGCTTCATGCCCTGCGAGTAGTCGCCCACCTTCGAGTCGGCCCGCTGCAGAAGGCCCACCGTGTCGAGGATCTCCTCGATGCGGCGCTCGTCGTGCACCCGTTCAGCCGGCCCAGCAGGCGGAGGTTCCGGCGTGCGCTCATGTTGTGGTAGAAGGCGGGCGTCTCGACGAAGCCGCTGACATGACGCAGTGCCTCGCGCCGCTCCTGAGGCATCCGGTGGCCGAGCACCTCGATCTCACCGCTTGTGGCGTAGATGAGGCCGAGGATCATGCGCAGGGTCGTGGTCTTTCCCGCTCCGTTGGGTCCGAGAAAGCCGAACACCTCACCCTCGTGCACGTCCAGATCGAGGTGGTCGACAGCGAGAGTGTCGCCAAACTGCTTCGTGAGTCCCCGGGTCGCGAGCACCGTGGGAGGCGCTCCCGACACGGGAAGGTCTGGGCCCGAGTGGGACCGTTCGATCGTGGTTGTCATCAGTGGTTACCTCTCTCGCCGCCCGACGCGGATGGGGGCGGCCTCGTTGATGCATTTCAGCCACAGTAGTGCTCGGGGCATAAGGTCCCGGTAAGGAAACGCCCGCCCTCCCAGCCGTGAAGGACGCGCCGGCACGAGGCCGGCGGCGATCGAGCCGTCAGCCCGCATCCCCAAGATCGGCCCCCTGTGGGGCGGGAAAGCCGGCCTGTGGGAAACCCCCCGGACTCACGTCCAGCGGCTCGGACAAGTCCGCCCCGGAAGCCTCGTTGGTCGCGGCGAGTGGTCTCTCCTTGACGAACAGCAGAAGTGCCGCACCGACGATCGTGAGCGGCACCAGATAGAGGAACACCGGCGTCAGCGCTTCGTTGTAGGCGGCGACGATCACGTCCTTGACGGCCGCGGGCAGCGCATGCACCAGGGCCGGGGTGATCGAGTTGCGGTCGAGATGGACTCCGCTCGCAGCGCCGGACAGCGAGCGCAGTCCCTCGGCGAGCAGGTTCATGAGGCGGTTCGTGAACAGGGTGCCCACGATGGCGGACCCGAGCGAGGCGCCGATCTCCCGGAAGAAGCTGTTGGCGGCGGTGGCGGTGCCGACCTCCGCTATCGGGAACGAGTTCTGTACGATGAGAACGAGGATCTGCATGCCGAGGCCGATGCCGGCGCCGAATACGAACAGATAGATGCCGGTGGTCCACAGCGACGAGCTGACTGTCAGCGTGGACAGCAGCACGAGACCGAGTCCGACGACGAGACAGCCGACGATCGGCATCCACTTGTAGCGTCCGGTCCTCGCCGCGAGCAGGCCGGTGGTGACCGCGGTACTCATCAAACCAGCCATCATCGGCACGAGCAGCAGGGCCGCCTTGGTGGCGCTCAGGCCGGTGACCATCTGCAGGTAGCTCGGCATGTAGGCGATCGCGCCGAACATCGCGATGGCGATGATGAGGCTGCCGATCGTCGCCAGATTGAAGTTGCGATCGCGGAACAGGTGCAGCGGGATGAGCGGCTCCTCCGCTCGCCGTTCCACAAGGACGAACGCGGCGCCGGCGATGATGCTGGTGATGATGAGGCCGATGATCGTGGGAGAGCCCCACTTGTACTGCGTGCCGGCCCAGGAGGTGAAGAGCACGAACGAGGCTACCGCGATCGCCATCGTGGCGATCCCAAGTACATCCAGCTTGGGACGCGGCCTTCCCTGGTCGGCATCCTCAGGAACAGGACGGCGGCGACTATGGCCAGCAGGCCCAGCGGCACGTTGAACCAGAATGCCCAGCGCCAGCCGATCCCATCCGTGAACCAGCCGCCGAGCAGTGGACCGAGCACGGATGAGATGCCAAAGACGCTGCCGATCACGCCCATGTACTTGCCGCGCTGACGCGGGGGGAGATGTCGGCGATGATCGCCTGCGAGAGGATCATGAGGCCACCGCCGCCAAGTCCCTGGACAGCTCGCGCCACGATGAGCCAGGTCATGCTGTGAGCGTTCGCCCCGAGGACCGAGCCGATCAGGAACACGGTAAGGGCGGCGATGAACAGCGGTTTGTGCCCGATGAGGTCGCCGAGCTTGCCGTAGATCGGCATCATGATCGTCGCGGCAAGGAGATAGGCGGTGGTCACCCACAGCATGTGGCTGACGCCGCCGAGATCCCCGACCACGGTCGGCAGCGCCGTGCTGAAGATGCTCTGATCAAGCGCAGCGAGAAGCATGGCGACCAACAGGCCGGAGAAAGCCATGATCAGGTCGCGCCTGCCTACGATCGGCGGCTCCGACTCGGGTAAGAGGTCGCCGGAGCGCAGCTCCGCATCCGTCGCTGACATCACGCACGCACTCCTTCTGTCGCTGTTGGCTTCGCACAAGTCGAGAGCGGTCTTGCTCCCCTTCTCCGGCGACGGTAGCGTTCGGCGCATAAGGTCGCGGTAAGGCGGAGCCTTATGCCAGCCCTACATCAACGCTGGCAGGATGGCTGGGGGCTGACGCCGGCTGACAGCACGGCGGAAAAGTCCCGCGCAACGAGGAGACATGGTGCGAGTTCTCATCATCGAAGACGAGGAGGCACTCGCGGAGGCGATCGCCCGCGGCCTGCGCAAGCAGGGGTGGGCAGCCGATGTTGCCCTGGACGGCATCGAAGGCCTTGAGAAAGCGACCGTGAACGACTACGACGTGATCGTGCTCGACCGCAACCTGCCCGGCCTGCACGGCGACGAGGTCTGCCGCCGGCTCACCGAGGAAGGGTCCGAGGCGCGCATCCTCATGCTCACCGCGGCTCGCGGTCTTCGCGATCGCGTGGTCGGGCTCGACCTGGGTGCCGACGACTACCTGGGCAAGCCGTTCGCCTTCGACGAGCTGCTGGCGCGCCTGCGTGCGCTCGCGCGCCGCGCCGCGGCGGCACGGCCGCCGGTGCTGCGTCGCGCCGGCATCGAGCTCGACCCAGCCGCACGCAGCGCGGCCCGCGGTGTGCGTGACCTCCAGCTGACGAACAAGGAGTTCGGGGTGCTGGAGGTCCTCATGGCCGCCGAGGGGCAGGTCGTCTCGAGCGAGGAGCTCCTCGAGAAGGTGTGGGACGAGAACACCGATCCGTTCAGCAACGTGGTGCGCGTGACGATGATGACCCTGCGCCGCAAGCTCGGCGACCCGCAGCCCATCGAGACCGTGACGGGTGCCGGGTATCGGCTATGAAGGGCCGGCGAGCCAGTCTGCGCCTGCGCCTGACGATCTCCTACGGGCTGCTCTTCCTGGTCGTTGGTCTCGTCATGATGGGCCTGGCCTACTTCCTGATCCAGCAGCGGGGGCTGGTCGATGTGGACGGGCTGTCCGCGCGGATCATCGAAGGGCTCGGCTATCCAAACGCATACCTGAAGCAGCCGATGCCCGTTGGGGGCCAGGGGAGTCAGACTGTCGGGACCTTTCTCCACCATCTGATCAAGGAGGGCCTCGCCAGAGCCCCACGGCTTCTCGGCGTCACGACGTTCGTGGCGCTGGCTATCGCCACGGTCATCTCCGTGATCGCGGGATGGTGGATGGCGGGCCGCATGCTGCGTCCCATCAGTGAGATCTCCACGGTCGCGCGCCGACTCTCCGCCAGTACCTTGCACGAACGCATCGAACTGCAAGGCCCCCATGATGAGCTCAGGAACCTTGCCGACACGTTCGACGCCATGCTGATGCGCCTCGAGGCGGCCTTCACGGCGCAGCGCGACTTCGTCGCCAATGCCTCCCACGAACTGCGCACGCCCCTGGCGATCGTGCGCACCGAGCTCGACGTGACGCTCGCCGATCCGCAAGTGGACGCCGAGGAGTTGCGACGGATGGCGACGACGATCCGCGCCGCGATCGCGCGCAGCGAGGACGTCATCGACAGGCTGCTCGTCCTCGCCGAAAGCGAGGATCTCGCCGAGCGTGAGCCCGTGGACCTCGCCGACCTGGTGCGGGGCGTGGCCGGCCAGTACGGCCGCATGGTGCAGGAGCGAGGCCTCACGCTCCAGCTCGATCTGCGGCCCGCGGTCGTCGTCGGCGAGGCGGCGCTCCTGGAGCGCCTCGCCGACAATCTCGTCAGCAACGCGGTCAGGTACGCCCCGCAGAACAGCGTAGTGGACGTCGATGTGGGGCTGGATGGAGGCTGGACGCTCCTCACCGTGTCGAACGGTGGCGACGTGATCGACCAGTCCGGCTTCCCCGGCTCTTCGAACGTTTCTATCGCCGCGAACGCTCTCGCAGCCGGCGCGAGGGAGGCTCCGGTCTCGGGCTCGCGATCGTCGCTGCCATCGCCGGTGCGCACGGCGGGACGGCCGAGGCCAAGGCGCCGCCTACTGGCGGGCTGACAGTCACGGTCCGGCTGCCGTCAGCGCCAAGCGGCTAGCGCCTGACGCAGCACCCCCGCCGTCGTGCACAACGGGCATTTCGGCGCGGACTCCTCCGCCGGGCACCGAACAGCCCAGGTGTCCGGTCGCCCGCTGTGATGCGAGGCGCGCCGTCGTGATGAGCGTGACGAGGCGTCCTGTCGGCATTCTGCCGGCGGAGGCCGACGCTCGCCTAGCGGGCCGACAGACACTCCGAAGCAGCGGCCTGAGCAAGGAGCCCGGCACGTTGGGTGCCTCGCTGATGCCCCCGGCCTGAGCACTCCCAGACTTGGGCGTCGCGCCAGAAGCTATACTGCCTGCAGTACTTGCAGGAATGAACAGCCCCGCGCTCCACAACGTCTGGCAGGCATCATTGCAGGACTCCAACCTCGCTCCGCTTCTGACGGGAACGGCTGAGGGCGAAGGTCGCGTAGGCTCTCGCATCAAGACGACGCAGCCTCGGATGCCCGAGCACGAGCGCTCTTCGAGATCCTTTCTCAACTCAACCGTGACGCTGCGCCTGAAGACTCGGCTCGAGCGCTCCTGCCACCGCTTGTCGCCGCGCTGGGCGTCGACACGGCCGCCGTTCTCCGCGTGGTCAGCGGCACCGAAGCCGACCTGTTGGCTGCCTATGGCGACACACGCAAGCGCGGCTTTCCCTATCCATCACTGGACCTGCATGACGAGCTTCTGACGCCGCTCACTCAGCGCTCTGACATCGTGCTGCTTGACGACGTCCCGCGGCGAAGCCTGCAGCCTGCACTGCGAGCCATCTGCCATCCGCATTTCGGAAGCGCCTTCGTGGTCTCGGCGTTCATGGGACACACGCTGGGGGGGTTCGTCGTTCTGAGCAGTCGTCGGCGGCGGGTGCTCTCTGCCGACGACGCCGGCTTCCTCACGGCGGCCGCCGATGCGGTGGGACTGGCTCTCGGTTCGGCAGTCTTGTCTGAGGAGACGCACATGAGCGCGGTCGTCCTCGAGACTGCCGGAGCAGTGGCGCGAGCGATCTCGGGGAGCCTCGACCTGGCGCAGACCTTCCGCCAGATCGCGCAGAGTGCTGCTCGCGTGATGGGTGACTGTAACTGCCTCCTCCTTGCCAGGGACGAATCCGGCGACGAGGACCTCGTCGCCGTCGCCTGCTCGGATCCCGCTGACGACGTCCTGATCGGGCTGCGCGTCCGCTTCAGAGACGTGGCCGGCGAGCCGGAGGCATTGGCTCGCCGGCGCAGCATCGTCGTCGAGGATGTGGTGTTTGGCGCCAGTACCGATCGCGACTTTCGCGAGCGATTGGAGATCCGTTCTGCGCTGTTCGTCCCCATCCATTCCGAGGACGAGCTCATCGGCTCGCTTCTCCTCTATCTCCACGGCACGCCGCGACCGCTACACCGAAGGTGACGTCGCCCGCGCGGAGACAGTCGCGGAGCAGGCAGCAAGCGCCATCTGCAACGCCCGCGTCTACCGCGACCTGGAGCGCAGCGAGTCGCGAGCCAAGGCGCTCCTCGAGCGCATTGCACGCTTGCGCGAGGCTCAGCGCCTCACGGTCGCGAACGTGTTGCACGACGACATCGTGCAGACCGTCGTCGCAGCCCTCTACCAAGTGGAGGGCCTGCGCGCCGCAGGAGGCGAGAGCCGCGAAGAACTTGAGCGCGTGGCTGGGCTGCTCAAGCAGACGATCACCGATGCTCGAGGCGTGATCTGGGAGCTGCGCCCACCTGTTCTTGACGGACTGGGCCTGGACGGCGCCCTCTTGGCCCTCGCGAGCCGCGTGTCGGCGGATGGCGGATTTGCGGTCGAAACGGACCTGGGCGGGGTGCCGTCGCCGCCACCGAGGATCTCCACCGCCCTCTATGTGATCGCTCGCGAGGCCATGCAGAACGCCCGTCGGCATGCGCGTCCGACCAAGGTGACCCTACGGGTTCAGTTGATGGCCGGGACGGAAGAAGGCACGCAACGCGTGCGCTTGACCGTGGCTGATGACGGCATCGGCTTCGATCGCGAGGCAGTCGCGGCCGCCGACCACTATGGTCTGACGATGATGGACGAGCAGGCCGCCCTCGCCGGGGGCACGTTCGCAGTCACATCCAGACCAGGCGCCGGCGCCGTAGTCGAGGCCACAGTCCCGTTCTCCGACGAGGAGTGACGATGGAGGCGCCGGGCATGACCAGGATCCGGATCTTCCTCGTCGATGATCACGAGATGGTGCGGGAGGGACTGAAGCTCATGCTCTCGCACTACGACGACATCGCCATCGTCGGTGAGGCCGGCACGGGCCAGCGAGCACTCGAGGGCGTGTCCGCGGAGGATCCGGCCGTCGTACTGCTCGACCTCCAGCTGCCCGACATGTCCGGGCTTGAAGTCCTCGCCGCGCTGCAGGAGCGTCCGTCGCCGCCCGCCGTGCTCGTGCTCACCGTCCACGACGATGACGACTTCGTGATCGGCGCGGCGAGACTCGGCGCTCGCGGATATGTACTCAAGCACACGTCGCATGAGGAACTCGCGCTGGCGATCCGTCGCGTCGCCAATGGGGGACTGTACTTCGGACCTGAGGTCAGCGGAGCCCTGGTCAACCACGACCGCCGACTCCAGGAGCAGGCGCTGCTGACCGAGCGCGAGCTCGACGTGCTGCGCCTGCTCGCCGCCGGCCTCGCGAACCGTGACATCGGGGAACGCCTGTTCCTAAGCCCCGAGACGGTCAAGACGCACCTCGGCAACATCTACCGCAAGCTCGGCGTAGAGGGCCGCACGCAGGCCGTGATCGTCGCGCTGCGCAACAAGCTTCTCGACTGATGGGGACCCGAGGCCAATCGGTGCGCAGCACCCAGCATGTCGCTGCGCCGCTGGGTCGGACTCCGGTGCTGTGGTTCCGCCGCGCCCAGGAGCCGCCAACGGTCTGGTCGCCACTCGACGCCTTCTTGTACAACCTCATGACGACGAACGTCGCGGTCTTCTTCGGCGTGCCGTTCATCGCCGGCGCGGCTTCTACTATCCGCTGAGGAGCCTCACGCTGTCGATCGTCATCGCCGGCGCCTTCTGCATTCTCGAGGCGCTGGTGTACGCGTTCCTGGTGTCGACGATGCCGCGGGACGGCGGAGACTACACGTTCCAGAGCCGGCTTCTGGGCGGTGCAGCGGGGGCCGTCTTCGCTTTCGCCGGCGTGGTCGTGGGCGGGGCCCTGTGGGTCGCGATCGCGGGTTGGTTCGCTTCGCGCATCGCCGTCGGCCCGTTGATCGTCCTCACTGGCAGGGGCTTGACCTGGTCCGCTGGTCGCGGTGGGGAACTGGGTGATGTCGACGGCCGGAGTCGCGTTCACTGGGGATTGTCGCCGTGGCCTGGTCGGCTCTGGAGACGTCATGGAGCATGAGGCTCTATGCACGGATCCAGCGCATCCTCATGCTCGTCGGGTTGGTCGCCTTCGTGCTGCTCATCGCGTACTTCGCGCTCACGCGCCTGAACGTGAACGTCTCCACCTACAGTGCCATCCTCTACAAGGCGGTCGAGGACGGTTACATGCGTCACGGCCACAGCACAGGATGGCACGCCGTCATGGAGCTTCTGCCCGTCGTGGCCTTCGGGCTCATCTATCCGGGTTGGGTGGCGTTCCAGTCCTCAGAGGTGCGACGCGCGGGTGACCTGCGCGTGCAGATGTCGACCATCGTCGGCGCCAAGGTGATCGCCGTGCTCTTCGCGCTGCTTCTCCTGCCACTGCCGGTCAAGCACATTGGAGAGGAGCTGTTCGGCGCCAGCGTCTATCTGGCCCTGCACGACCCGGCGTCGTTCTGGCAGTTGCTGCCGCGCCTGTTCGGCCTGCCTGAGGCGCCCTGGCTGAGCTACGTCGGGTTGACCTGCCTCGCGGTCGCCGTCAACGCATGGTTCTGGGCCTGGGTGCCTAACCACACCCTGGCCGCTTCGCGAGTCATGCTGGCCATGTCCTGGGATCGGCTCCTGCCTCGCTGGTTCTCCCGCCTTCATCCGCGCAACGGTACACCGGTCCGCGCAGTCGCCGTCTTCAGCGCGCTGGCGGTGATCGTGGTCATCGCGTATTCCGGTCTCGGGGTGTGGCGCCTCGTGCTCCACGGCACGCTTGTGAGCCTCATCTCCTTCGCCGTCACCTGCCTCGCCGCCGCGCTCTTCCCGTACCTGCACCGCGAGCAGTACAGGGCCTCGACGGCGTCGCCCTATGAGTTCCTCAGAGTGCCCCTGCTCAGCGTGGCGGGAGCGGCGTTCTGCGCCTTCGCTGTCTTTCTCGTGGGCCTCTACGTCGAGTATGGCGGTCCCAGCGGAGAGTCGACTCTGGGACAGCCTGGCGTTCGTCGTCCCACTCTACTTGCTGATGGTGATCCTCTACCTCGGGTCTCGAAGCTACGATCGAAGTCACGAAGGCGCCGACATCGAGGTCTACTACCGGGAGCTGCCGTGGCGCCCGTCCCGGACCGAGCCGTCAACGACGATCATTCGGTAGGGGCTAGCGAAGGGCCGCCGCGATGGCGGTGAACGCCCGTACATGATCTGCGGAGACGCCCAGATCGAGGGCGAACGGCAGGGTGGACAGCTTGACGATCGCGACATCCGCCTGCGCGTCAAGGTAGACGTACTGCCCGTAGATCCCCGCGGCCAACAGGAGGCCTGCGGCTCCGTCCGGGACCCACCACTGATTCCGATAGTGTCCCCGCGGATAGCGCTGAGCGCTCTCGGAGCGCGCGAACGCGTCACGACAAGCGTCGTCCGCGCGGAGCGTGTCGTCGACCCACGCCGCCGGCACGACCTCCCCAGCGTTCCACTGGCCGCGGTGGAGGTACATGGCCCCAAAGCGACCGAGGTCACGGAGCGTGACGCTCATGCCGCCGTCTGTCATCGGGTTGCCGTGGCGATCGACGGTGATACGCGCATCCTGTTCGGCGCCCAGACGCGACCAGATGTGCTCGCTCATCAGGTCTGCGAATCGGGCTCCGCCAGCGCGTTCGATGAGGCAGCCGAGCAGATCAGTCAGGATCGAGCGATACTCGAACACGCCGCCGTGGGCGCGATGATTCCTGAGGGTGAGCATGTAGCCAAAGAGATCGAGATCGTCCTCATGGGACGCCGGCCGCCACCCCGCGGCTCCTTCGTAGCGGCGCACGTCGGACTCGGGGTCGTCGTATTCCTCGGAGAACTCGTACCGGTCGACATATCGAGGACTTGCCGGACCGTGGCGCCTGCGAACGAAGTGGCCTCGAGTTCCGGCGCGTAGGCCTCGACCGTCCGCTCCGGCGCCAGAAGGCCGCGTCCGCGAGCACGCCGGCGAGCGCTCCGGTGAGCGACTTGGAGACCGACTGCAGGAGGTGCGGCGTCGCCGGGGTCATCCCGTTGTAGTACCGCTCGCACGCGACTCGACCGCCCTTGAGCACGAGGAATCCGTCGGTGAACGTTCGCTGCAGCAGTTCCCGCACGGTGAGCGGCCCGCTGACTGTCTCGAAATCCACGTCCTCCACGGCCAGCGGCGCGGCCGGCAGCGCAGTGACCGGCCCGTCGCCGCGCGCGATCCGGGCGCTCGGGATGACCTCGTCGACGTGCTGGAACGACCAGCGGTTCCAGGGCGCTTCCTGCCAGTTGGCCGAGCGTGACCTGCCTCTCGGCTGGCGCCGGGCTCCCGATCATCAAGCCGAGTTCGCGTGCCGTAGCCGGAGCGCGCGGCGTGGGCTCGTCAGTCAGCAACCGCCGTCGCCTCCCTGGCCCTCGCCGCTCCCAGCTGGTTGAGGTCGAAATCGTCCGGCAGATGACAGGCGACCAGGCGGGAGCCGACGCGGTGCGGCGCCGGGTACTCGCGCTCGCAGATCGCATGCGGAAGCGGCAGCGCGGGTGGAAGCGGCAGCCTGCTGGCGGCCGGACCGCGCTCGGCACGTCGCCCTCGAGCACGCTCATTCCTCGCGCGCGCCTCAGGGTCGGGCGAAGGCGAGCTGTCGAGCAGCGCCGCAGTGTAGGGATGGCGCGGCTCGCCGAACACCTCCGCGGCTGGTCCCTGCTCGACGACCTGCCCCAGGTACATGACGGCCACGGACTTCGCCATCGACTGCACGACCGCCAGGTCGTGGGCGATGAAGAGGTAGGCCAGCCCGAGCCGCTCTGCAGCTCGTGCAAGCAGCACGAGGATGCGGGCCTGCACGGAGACGTCGAGCGCCGAGGTGGGCTCGTCGAGCACCACCAGCTTCGGCTCGAGCGCCAGCGCGCGGGCGATGGCGATGCGCTGGCACTGGCCGCCGCTGAACTCGTGCGGCCGGCGCCAGAGGTGCTGCGTGCCGAGCCCCACCATCTCGCAGCAGGGACAGCACGCGGCCTTCCAGCTCCCGTCCGCTCAGCTTCGAGTGGGCGCGCAGCGGCTCGGCGACGAGGTCGTGCACCGTCATGCGCGGGTTGAGCGACGAGTAAGGGTCCTGGAAGACCACCTGGGCGTCACGCAGCGTCTCGCGGCGGGCGCGGCCCTTGATGCTCCGCGAGGTCGCGGTCCAGGAAGCCGATGCTGCCCGCCGTCGGCTTGACGAGCTGGAGTATGGCCCGCGCCACCGTCGACTTGCCACAGCCCGACTCACCCACGAGCGCCAGCGTCTCGCCGGGCTCGATGTCGAAGGAGACGTCGTCGACGGCGTGAACGACGTCGTCCGAGCGCCTGGAGAGGCCGCGGCGGATGCGGAAGTGGACCGTCAGCCGTCGACTCGAGCAGGGTCATGCCGGGGCTCCATCTTCACGCTCTCCTTCGCCGCCTGCGCCCGGCCTGCTCGCCTGGTCCGGCCTCCTCGGCCGCCCAGAAACACGCGACCCAGTGACGCTCGGCGACGCGGATCAGCTGCGGCTTCGCGTCGGACAGATCTCCATCACGTGGCTGCAGCGCGGATGGAAGCGGCAGCCGGTGGGCGGGTCGATGAGGTCGGGCACCGTGCCCGGGATGGTCTGCAGCTCGGCCGCCGTCCGGCCGTGCGGCAGACACTGATAGAGGGCCATCGTGTACGGGTGGCGGGGGTGTTTGAGCACGTCGCCGACAGGCCCCTCCTCGACGACCGTGCCGGCGTACATGACGGCGATGCGGTCGCAGGTCTGCGCCGCCACCCCGACGTTGTGCGTGATGAGGATCTGCGCCACGCCGAGCTCCTCGCGCAGGCGGAGCAGCAGCTTGAGGATCTGCGCCTGGATGGTCACGTCGAGGGCAGTGGTTGGCTCGTCGGCGATGAGCAGTGGAGAGCCGCAGGCGAGCGCCATGGCCATACAGGCGCGCTGGCGCTTGCCGCCGCTGAACTGGTGCGGGTAGCGCTGCAGTGTCTCCTCGTCCGTCGGCAGCCCGACTGCGGCCAGCGCGCGCGTGGGTCGCCTCACGCGCCTCCTTGCGCGAGACTCCCTTGTGCAGGCGCACGATGTCCACGATCTGATGGCCCACCGGGAAGACGGGGTTCAGCGAGGCCAGCGGGTCCTGAAAGACCATGGAGATCTCGCGCCCGCGCAAGCTTCTGCAGCTCCGTGTCGCTCTTCTTCAGCAGGTCCTCGCCGCGGAAGCGGATCTCGCCTGCCGTGATCTCCGCCTGCGGGCGCTGCAGGAGCCCCAGGATGGCGAGGCCAGTGATGGTCTTGCCGCAGCCGGACTCGCCGACCAGGCCGAGGATCTCGCGCTCGTGGACCGTCAGGTCGACGCCGTCCAGCGCCTTCACCAGCCCGCGCATGCTGCGGAACTGCAGCTTAGGTCGCGCACGGTGAGCAGCTCGTTAGCGCACCGTGCGGCGGGCACTCGTCGATGCCGCGCCGAGCTCATCGCTTCGACCTCGGGTCGAGCACGTCGCGCAGGCCGTCGCCGACGAGGTTGAAGGCGAGCACGAGGATGAAGATGGCCAGGCCGGGGAAGGTGCCGATCCACCACTGCTGCAGGATGTACTCCCGGCCCTCGGCGACCATGAGGCCCCACTCGGCGGTCGGGTGGCTGGGCCCCGAGGCCGATGAAGCTCAGGCCGGCGGCGGCGAGGATGACGGTGCCGATGTCGAGGGTCATCTGCACGATCACGGGGCCGAAGGCGTTCGGCAGGATGTGCCGGCAGATGATGGTCGGGTTGCGCACGCCCATCGTCTTCGCCGCCTCCACGTAGGGGCGCTGGCGCAGCGAGACCGCCATGCCGCGCACGAGGCGCGTGTACCACGGCCACCACGAGACGACGATGGCGATCATCACGTTGCGGATGCTGGGACCGAGGAAGGCCACGAAGGCGATGGCGAGGATCAGCGAGGGGAAGGCGAGGAAGACGTCGGTGACGCGCATGACCACCTCGTCGACCTTGCCGCCGTAGTAGCCGGCGATTCCTCCCAGCGGCACGCCGATGATGACGATGGCCGCCGTGACGGCGAACGAGATGTAGAGCGGGATGCGGGCGCCGTAGATGACGCGGCTGAGGATGTCGCGGCCCTCGCGGTCGGTGCCCATCAGGTGCTTCGCGCTCGGCGCCTGGAAGCGCTCCTTCAGGTTCGACTCGCCGCGGCCCTGGTCGGGATACGGGGCGATGCACGGCGCGAACACCGCCATCAGGATCGTGAGGACGATGATCGCGAGGCCGACGACGGCGAGCTTGTCTTTGAAGAAGACGCGCGCGTTGTAGCGCGCCTCGTCGAAGGAGCTGGTGGCGTGACCCGCCAGTCACGCCAGTCGTCCGCTGCGTCGTCGCCATGCCCGCTCCTAGCTCAGCGCGATGCGCGGGTCGAGCCAGGCCTGCGCGAGGTCGACGACGAGGTTCACGACGACGTAGACGGCGGCGACCATGACGGTCACGCCCATGATCGCAGGGTAGTCGAGGCTCAGGATCGAGGTCGTGGCGTACTGTGCCGAGGCCCGGCCAGGCGAAGATCAGCTCGATGAAGAACGTGCCGGTCAGCGAGTAGGCGAAGGTGAGACCGATCACGGTGAACACCGGCCCGAGGGCGTTCTTGAGCGCGGCCTTGTAGAGCAGCCTGCGCGGCGGCACGCCCATGGCGCGCGCCATGCGGATGTAGTCGAGGCCCATCGACTCCAGCATCGCGAGCGCGTCATGCGCATGATGACGCCATCGGGTAGGCGGCCAGGCAGAGCATCGGCAGGATGAGGTGCCGGAACGCGTCCCAGAAGGCGGGCCAGTTGCCGGTGATGAGGGCGTCCACGACGGCCATGCCGGTGACGCTCGTGATGGGGTGAGCCTGCGCGACCAGGATGTCGCTCTGGCCGGCCACCGGCAGCAGGTGCAGCACGCGGAAGAAGACGATCTGCAGCATCAGGGCCAGCCAGAACGCCGGCAGCGAGACGCCGCCCGTGGAGAACATGCGCATCACGTGGTCGATCCAGCTGCCCTTTCATGTGCGCCGTGGCCACGCCGAGGATCACGCCGAGGACGGTGGCCAGCACCATCGCGGCGATGATCAGCTCGAGCGACGTCGGCAGGAAGTGGATGATGTCCTGGAGCACCGGCCGCTTGGTGCGCAGCGAGTCGCCCCAGTCGCCGTTGACCAGGTTCTTCATGTAGATGCCGTACTGGACGTACAGCGGCTTGTCGAGGCCGAGGATCTGGCGCGCCTCGGCGATCTGCTCGGGGCGCGCGTTGGACCCGACGTAGACGGCGGCCGGGTCCGACGGCACGATGCGGACCATCAGGAACGTGATCGTCGCGACGCCGAAGAGCACCAGGACCACGAGCGCGAGGCGGCGGACGAGATAGGCCCAGATCGTCACGCTGGCTCATCTCCTTTCATCCGGCATCAGCGGTGGATCGCGGGCGAGCAGGCGTGGGCAGCGGCCCGCCGGGCCGCGGCCGCCGCCCAGGGTCAACAGCTCAGAGCGTGACGTGCGTCCAGAAGAGGACCTGCGGGTAGTTCGGGTTCATGGCGCCGAGTCGTCCAGCTTGATGGTCTTGAGCTTGGCGGCCACGTCCTGGGCGTCGAACAGGTACGCGGCAGGCGCCTGGTCGACCAGCATCGTCTGCGCCTTGGTGTACAGCTGCCTGCGACTTCGAGTCCCGTCGGTCGGCGCTCAGCTTGTGCGCCTCGGTCAGGGCGTGTCGTAGTCCGTGCTGTACCAGTAGGCGAGGTTCCAGGCCGGCGTCGTCTCGGGCCGGAACATCGAGTTCAGGTTGTCGTAGCCATCCGGGTAGCTCGGCCACCAGAGCAGCACGAAGAGGTCCTGACGCTTGGCGGCCGCGCCCTTGGCCTTGGCCCACTGCTGGTTCCAGAGCAGCTGCTGGACGTTGACGTTGACGCCGATCTTGGCGAACGACTCCTTGATCAGCGGGCGAAGCGCTGCTCGAGGGGGTTCTCCGCAGCGTACGTGAGGTTCAGCTTGAAGCCCCTTTCGGGTACCCCGGCCGTCGGCCAGCAACTGCTTGGCCTTGTCGAGGTCGTAGGTGTACTGCGGCACGTCGCCCGGGGCGTTCGGCCACAGCCCGACCGGCACCGGGCCCTTGGACTGCGTGGCCGAGGCCGTTGGCGCCGACCGTGATGATGTCCTGATAGGGCACCGCATACGAAAGCGCCTGGCGGACCTTGAGGTTGTCGAGGGGCTTCTGCTGGGTGTTGAAGAACATCAGGTAGCTGTTCCAGGTCTGCGCCTTGACGACGTCGATGCTGGGGTTGGCGGCAGGGCGTCACCTGGTCGCGGGCCACGAGGCCGGCGTAGTCGATCTCACCGGCCTCGAGCACCTGCCGCTGCGTACCGGCCTCGGCGACCATCTCGACGACGATCTTCTGGAACTGGTTGTCCCTCCACCCGCCCCACCACTCGGCGTTGCGCACGAACACGAGCTCCTCGTTCGGCTTGTACGACTGCAGCATCCAGGGGCCGGTACCCGCTTCGTGGCCGGCATCCCACCACTTCTGGTCCTTGCCCTCGGTGGCCGGACTGAAGATCCACGAGCCCGGAGCTGGCGGCGGCGATGCGGTCGAGGGCGACGGGATAGGAGAGGATGAACTTGACCGTGGACGGATCGACGACCTGGACCTCCTTCACGGGCGCCCAGATGTAGGCGGCGCCGAGGTTGAGCTTCTTGCGTCCGGTCGATCGAGTACTTGACCGCGGCGGCGTTGAACGGGGTGCCATCGTGGAACGTGACGCCCTGGCGCAGATGGAACGTCCACTCCAGGCCGTCCTTCGAGACCTCCCACGAGGTGGCGAGGGCCGGCGAGAACGGCTCCGCGCTGCCGGGCGGGTTGGCGTAGATGAGCGGCTCGTAGAGGTTGGCCATGTAGACGACCTCGGTCGAGAAGCTGGCGCTCGGGTCCCAGGTCGTCACGGTGGAGGTGTAGGCGAGGCGAGGATGTCCGCCTTGGGAGTCGCACTGCTGCTGCTGCTGCTACTCGACGAGCTGCTGCTGCCGCAACCGGCGGTGAGGACCAGTGCGAGCAGCGCCACTGTCATGGCCAACACTATCGCGATCACGCGTCCGGGCCGAGATCAGCATCGTTCCATGCTGCCCCCTTTAGGATCGTGGACTTAGCTGGCCGAACGAAACGCTCGCGGCGGATCCCCCGTTTGCCTGCCGCGCCCCCCGTCCCGGTGGCTTTGCGGCGACCCCGATCGGGGTCCGTCAGACGCGGAAAGGCCGTGCCTGCGAGCCTAGGGGAGCGGCGAGCGGCGTCCGACAACACCCGCCGGGTGCGTCTCGTCGTCACCCTTTCGGGTGAGCCCGCGTCACCTCTTCGGCGTTCCGCGCTCACATGTAGGCAGACGCCAAAGCTCTCCAACCGGTGACCAGCTGCACGACGAGACTTGACGGTGGGCGGTGCCATGGCCCGCCGGAGGCTGCAGGAAGACGCGTCCAGCGCGCGAAAGATGCAGCCTCGCAGGCACATCGCTCTCCCGGCCGAAGTGATGCCGACTACGCGCCTCGAACAGCCGTCAGCCCCGCTGACGGATCGTGCGCCGAGAGCAGCCTCGCGGCGCGCGGATGCGCCCGCGCCGGTGGACCTCCGGTCGGCGGCTGGACGTGCCGCCGCATGGCTGAGAAGCGCAGGGCGCGCCCGCCGCACGGCTCGGCCTCCGCAGGGGAGATCAAGCAGGCGACGTGTGCGAACCACGTCTACTTCACGACGAGTCTGTTCGCGGCGA
>CAWHHT010000007.1:0-62953 GCA_963829205.1 uncultured Thermoleophilia bacterium | reverse complement strand
AGGAAGCGACATGTACGTCCTCAACTACTGGCACACCGTGAACGACTACGGGGAGTGGAAGAAGATCTTCGACAGAGACCCGCTTGGCCGCGAGGCCTCCGGCGTACGCCGGCTCTCCATCGAGCGCCCCATGGATGACGAGCACACGGTGATTGGCGAGCTCGAGTTCGACAGCCTGGGCGAAGCCGAGACGTTCGCCGGACGGCTCCAGGAGGTGTGGAAGGGTCCCGCCAGTTCCACGGTCTCGAATGCGGGGCTCAGGATCACCGAGGTCCTCGTGCAGCAGGAGTTCCGCCGCGACCAGGCCCGGAAAGTCGCCTAGAAGCGCACCCAAAGCTGAGGGCCGGGCGTGGGCACCACCAGCCTGCGCCCGGTCCTTTTTGGCGCAGCGCGACCCTCACGACCTGAAGGCGCTCCCGGAGCAGTGCGTCGCCGGCAGACTGAACGACGAAAAGAGGTCCTGGAGTGACCGTCGTCGCCGGACTCAAGGACCCGCCCTCGGCAGGCCACGCGGGCGCGTCTCGGTCAGAGGTGCCTCTCTTCCGTCAAACGGACGTTACCCGGATGATGTTGAGCCCGGGGGAACGAAACGGAAAGAATCGGCAAAGATTCGAGGGACGGTGCAGAGCCCGAGGCTTGGGCGAAAAAAAAAAAAAAAAAAAAAAAAAAAAAAAAAAAAAAAAAAAAAAAAAAAAAAAAAAAAAAAAAAAAAAAAAAAAAAAAAAAAAAAAAAAAAAAAAAAAAAAAAAAAAAAAAAAAAAAAAAAAAAAAAAAAAAAAAAAAAAAAAAAAAAAAAAAAAAAAAAAAAAAAAAAAAAAAAAAAAAAAAAAAAAAAAAAAAAAAAAAAAAAAAAAAAAAAAAAAAAAAAAAAAAAAAAAAAAAAAAGAGCCCGAGGCTTGGGCGGGTGAAAGTGAAGAGTGGTAGCGGCGGTAGGACTCGAACCTACGACACGCGGATTATGATTCCGCTGCTCTGACCAGCTGAGCTACGCCGCCACGGCGGATGCTTACGGTACCACAGGTGCGGGGACGCTCAATCCGGCCAGCGACACCCCTCGACGGTCCCGCAGGCTGGACAATCAGTACAACCGTCTGCACACGATTAGTCCGCAGAGCGGTTGCTCATGTCCGCATATCGGATAGAATGCGCTTGTCATCACAAGCGCCATGGATTTGGATCCCCCTCCAGCCACAGGCCGCATGATGACACTGCGAGTCACTGTGCCGGCCCGCTTCCCCTGGCCGGGCGGCACAACCTTTCAAGCCGGGGCCGTCATCCCCTGTCGGCCCCGGCTCCTCTTTTCTGACCTCTGCTCCTGACGCTCCCGACACACTCGCGCCGCACGCCCACCGCCGACCTCGTCGCGGTTGAAAGCCACTCGCCTTTGGGCTAGGATTCCACGGCTCCTGGGGGAGTGCCCGAGTGGTTAAGGGGCGGACTGTAAATCCGTTGGCGCAGCCTACCTAGGTTCAAATCCTGGCTCCCCACCAGGCCCGGTTAGCTCAGCTGGCAGAGCACCTCCATGGTAAGGAGGGGGTCCGCGGTTCGAATCCGCGACCGGGCTCCAGCTCATTCTTCCTTCTCCGCACCGCCGCCGCTTGCGCCTGCGTTCGCCCTACGTCACGTCCGGCTGGTCCGGCACGACCGGCTCATCCTGCACCACCGGCTCGTCCGGCGCCCGCCGCGGCCTCCGGAACGGCCGTGACCCCTCGCCCACGATGGCGACGATCACGAAGATCCAGGCGCCGAAGTAGAGGAACCACAGCCAGCTGGTAGTGCAGCGCCAGGTAGACGCCGCCCACGTAGAGCCCCACCGCGATGAAGCACATCCAGGTCCACAGCCAGCGCGCGCGGCGGTTCCACAGCTGATAGACGGCGATCCCCAGCGCCAGAGCGCAGACGACGTACTGGACGATGATCGCTGTACCCAGGGTGAGCGTGAAGATGATGAGGCCGATGAGCATGTTCTGGAGCCAGACCGGCATCTTGCGCCGCGGCGGGACTGGCGGCCTCGGACGCGCCGGGGCCGGCCGTTGCTCGGAGCCGGCCGCTGAGCGGCGGAGCCGCCGGCGCTCTTCCGGCCGCCTGACCGGCTCTTGCCCTTGTTCTGGGTCGCCATGACGTTCCTCCTTGCCGCGGACGGCGCTAGCAGATCCGCGGCAGCAGTTCGCCGACGGGCATGTCGAGCACGCGGCGCGTGCCGAACGGCGTGCGCAGCGCCACGCGCCGCGGATGCGCGGCGGTGACGAAGCCGATCCGCCGCGCGTCGCGTCCGTACTCGGTCGCGCGCACGGCGGCGACCACGGCGTCCGCCGCCTCCGCCGCCGTCACCAGCACCATCTTGCCCTCGTTGGCGAGCGTCAGCGGGTCGTAGCCGAGCAGGTCGCAGACCGAGCGCACGGCCGGCGAGACGGGGATGGCCTCCTCCTCGACCTCGATCCCCAGGCCGGACTCCTCGGCGAGCTCGGCGAGCACGGTGGTGAGGCCGCCGCGCGTGGGGTCGCGCAGGAAGCGCACCGCCTCTTCCCCGCCGCTCTCGCGCGCCCCCGCGAGCGGCGGCCTCGCACGAGGCCCAGAGCGGCGCGCAGTCGCTCTGCACGTCGGCGCGGAAGTCGAACTCGCCGCGCGCGGCGAGGATGGCCACGGCGTGGTCGCCGATGCCGCCGCTCAGGATGACGGCGTCGCCGTCGCGCACCGCGGCCGACGCCGAGCTCGTGCGCGACGACGATCTCGCCCACGCCGGTCGTCGTGATGAACAGCCCGTCGGCGGCGCCGCGCTCGACGACCTTGGTGTCGCCGGTGACGATGGGCACGTCGGCCTCGCGCGCCGTGGCCGCCATGCTGGCGCAGACGGCGCGCAGGTCGTCGAGGGCGAAGCCCTCCTCGATGACGAAGGCGGCGGCGAGCGCCAGCGGCCGCGCCGCCGCCGTCGCCAGGTCGTTGACCGTGCCGGCCACGGCCAGCCGGCCGATGTCGCCGCCGGGGAACGTGCAGCGGCTGCACCACGTGGCGTCGGTCGTGAACGCGATGCGGCCGGACGGCGCCAGCGCGGCCGCGTCGTCCAGCCGCTCCAGCATCGGGTTGGCGAACGCCCTGACGAACACGTCCTTGACGAGGTCGCGGTACAGCTTGCCGCCGCTGCCGTGGCCGAGCAGGATGCGCCCGCCCGTCCGTGGCGGCCCCGGAGTGCGCCGCTCAGTCATCGATCCCCCTGTACCGGTAGCGCGCGGCGCAGGCGCCCTCGCTGCTGACCATGCAGGCGCCGACCGGGTCCTCCGGCGTGCAGCGCGCGCCGAACAGCGCGCACTCGGCCGGGTCGGTGACGCCGCGCAGCACCTCGCCGCAGCGGCAGCCGGCCGGCTCCAGCGGCGCGCCCGGGTCGACGGCGAACCGCCGCGCCGCGTCCACGTCCGCGAACTCCTCGCGCAGCGCCAGGCCGGAGCCCGGGATGACGCCCAGGCCGCGCCAGTCGGCGTCGCACGGCTCGAACACCTGCTCGAGCAGCCGCTGCGCCACCACGTTGCCCTCCGGCCGCACGGCGCGCGTGTACTCGATCTCGATCGCCGGCTCGGGCTGGCGCACGAGCATCAGCAGCGCCTCGAGCACGTCGTGCGGCCTCGAAGCCCGCGACCACGCCGGCGATGCCGTAGTCGCGCGGCCAGGAACTCGTAGCACGGCGGTGCCGGTGATCACGCTCACGTGCCCCGGGCAGCAGGAACCCGCTGATCGGCGTCTCGCCGAGGTCGAGCAGCGCGCGCAGCGGCAGCGGCATGGTCTTGTGCAGGCTGAGGAGGCTGAAGTTGGCGAGGCCGGCGCTCGCGCGCCTCGAGCAGCGCCGCGGCCGTGGTCGGCGCCGTGGTCTCGAAGCCGATGCCGGCGAAGACGACCTGGCGGTCCGGCTCGCCGGCGGCGATGCGCACCGCGTCGCGCGGCGAGTACACGACGCGCACGTCGGCGCCGGCGGCGCGCTCGGCCGCCAGGTGCCGCGCGACGCCGGCACGCGGATGAGGTCGCCGAAGGTGCACCAGCGTCACCTCGGGCAGCCGCGCGATGCGCGACCACGCGGTCGAGGTCGGCCATCGCCGTCACGCAGACCGGGCAGCCCGGGCCCGCGACGAGGCGCATGCCCTCGGGCAGCAACTGGCGCAGGCCGTAGCGGGCGATCGCCATGGTGTGCGTGCCGCAGACCTCCATGAAGGTGAGGCCGGGCCGCGCCTCCGCGCGCAGCTCGGCGGCGAGCCGGCCGAGCGCAGCCGCGGCACGCCGCCGTCGCCGGCCTCGCCAGTCATCGCGCCGTCCTCGGCCGCGATCCAGCTCGTGCCGTCGAACGCGCCGATCTCGCGCAGCAGGTCGTAGGTCTCCTGCGCCTCGGCCTCGTCGATCACGCTGATCGCGAAGCCGGCGTGGACCAGCACGTAGTCGCCCACGGCGGCGCCGGGCACCAGCATGAGGCTGCACCCCTGCTCGAGGCCCTCGGCGGCGATGGTGGCGCGGGCGCCGTCGACGGCGGTGATGCGCATGGGAAGGGCGAGGCACATGTGCGGGTCCTGTGCGCTCCTGGGGTCGGTGTGAAGGGCCTGCGGACGCGAGGCGCCGCGGTCAGCGAAGCTCCCCGCGGCGCTCGAGCACAGTATAGCCCGCGACCGCGGCCTGCCCCAGCGAGACGCCGCCGTCGTTGACGGGCACCAGGCCGGCGGCGAGCACCTCGAACCCGTCGGCCTCGAGCAGGCGCTCGCAGAGCTCGGCGAGCAGCCGGTTCTGGAACACGCCGCCGGCGAGCGCGACCGCGGCCGGCCCGCCGGCGGCGCGGACCCGGCGGCACAGGTCGAGCACGAGCGCGGCGACCGTGCGTGCAGGCGGGCGCCGACGACGCCCGGCGCGGCGCCCGCCTCGAGGTCGGCGAGCACGCCGGCGAACAGCGGCGCCAGGCGGACGACGGCCGGCGCGGCGCCGGCGGCGCCGTGGCCGCCGCGAGCCGTCCGCGGCGCCGCGCGGCGACCCACTCGGCCGCGCCGCGCAGCGGGCCGCCGGCCGCAGCCGCCGGCGTCGCCGTCGACCGTCCAGTCGTAGGCGCTCGGCGGCGGCGCGGCGCACCTCCGGCCGCCGACGCCATCATCTCCAGCTCGATCGCCGCCTGGCCCTCGTAGGTGATGGCCGTGGCGCACGCCGGCGAGCGCGGCGACGGCGTCGAACAGGCGGCCGCAGCTGGTGGTGAGCGGCGCGTTCACGCCCAGGTCCACCTGCCGGCGCAGCGCGGCGACCTCTTCGTCCGTCGGCGCGCCTCCGGCCGAGCGCGGCCGTCGCCGCGGCGCGCCTCGCGCCAGCGCCCGGCGCACCGCCGCGCGGCGCGCTCCAGACCCGCCGGCCCGAGGAGCGCGTAGCTCCAGCCGAGGGCGGTCCGCCACGGCTGCGCGATGGCGGCGGCGCCGCCGGGCAGCGGCAGCTCCTCGAGGTGCGCGACCCGGCGGTAGCCGGTCAGGTCGCAGACCAGCACCTCGCCGCCCCACAGCGCGGCCGTCGTCGCCGTAGCCGAGGCCGTCCATGCTCACGCCGATGACGGCCTCCTCGCGGCCGTGCTCGACCAGCCGCGCCGCGACGTGCGCGTGGTGGTGCTGCA
Organism: uncultured Thermoleophilia bacterium; assembly: GCA_963829205.1. Classification (GTDB taxonomy): domain Bacteria; phylum Actinomycetota; class Thermoleophilia; order UBA2241; family UBA2241; genus CAIXSE01. The sequence continues at coordinate 57,336 of CAWHHT010000007.1, read as the reverse complement.
CGGCCACCTTCTCCGCCTGCGGCAGCGCGAGCGCGTACTTGGTCGCCAGGTACTCGGGGTGCAGGTCGTAGGCGACGACCTCGGGCTCGAGCCGGAACAGGCGCCGGTAGACCTCGACGCTGGCCTCGTAGTGCTCCAGCGTCTCCAGGTTCTCGAGGTCGCCGATGTGCTGGCTGAGGAACGCGTTGGCGTCGCGCGTGAGGCAGAACGTGTTCTTGAGCTCCGCGCCGGCGGCGAGCGTCTGCGGGAGCGGCCGCGGCAGGGCCACCGGGAACGGGGCGTAGCCCCTGGACCGGCGGATCAGCCGCGGCCGCCCGCCGCGCACCTGCGCGACGGAGTCGTCGTAGCGCACGGCGATCTCCCGGTCGTGGACCAGGTAGGCGTCGGCGATCGGCGTGAGCCGGTCGATCTCCTCCCAGCCCTTGACGATCGGCTCCTCCGCCAGGTTGCCGCTGGTCATCACCAGCGGCCGGCCGGCGGCGCGCAGCAGCAGGATGTGGAGCGGCGTGTACGGCAGCATCGCGCCGAGGTAGCGCTGGCGGACGGCGACCTCGGGGTCGACCGGGACCGGGGTCCGCGGCCGGCGGTCCGCGCCGGCGCGTCGCGCCGGCGCGGCCGGCCTCGCCGCTCCCAGCTCCGGGCCGGTCTCCCCCGACGGCCCGATCTCGCGCCACTCGAGCAGCACGATCGGGTGCTCCGGCGAGGTGAGCAGCTCCGCCTCGGCCTCGCCGACGCGGCAGTGCGCGCGCAGCTCGTCGAGGCCGGCGAACATCACGGCGAGCGGCTTGTCGGGGCGCCGCTTGCGCAGCTTCAGGCGGCGCACGGCCTCGCCGTCCGTGGCGTCGCAGGCGAGGTGGAAGCCGCCGAGCCCCTTGACGGCGAGGATCTCGCCGGCGCGCAGCAGCTCGGCGGCCGCGCGGATGGGCGCCGCCGGGTCGCCTTCGGCGCCGGCGGCCAGCTCCACGGCCTCTCGCCCCGATCCGCCGAGGCGCAGCAGCCGCACGCGCGGGCCGCACACCGGGCACGCGTTGGGCTCGGCGTGGAAGCGCCGGTCGCCCGGGTCCTCGTACTCGCGCCGGCACGCCGGGCACAGCGGGAAGTGGCGCATCGTCGTGCGCTCGCGGTCGTAGGGCAGGTCCTCGATGATCGTGAACCGCGGGCCGCAGTTGGTGCAGTTGGTGAACGGGTAGTCGTGGCGCCGGTCGTCCGGGTCGAGCAGCTCGCGGCGGCAGTCGTCGCAGGTGGCGATGTCCGGTGAGACCGAGCTGGTAGGCGTCCGGGTCGGCCCGGCTCTCGAGGATGACGAACGCGTCTCCGGCCGCCGGGCCGTCGGCATCCGCGCCCGGCCGCCACCTCCCGCACCTCGTAGGCGGCGATGTGGCTGCGCGGCGGCGCCTCCGCGGGCAGCGCCTCGGCGAAGCGCCGCGACCGCGGCCGGCGTCGCCCTCCGCCAGCACCTCCACGCCGGCCGACGTGTTGCAGCACCCAGCCGCGCACGCCGTACCGCGCCGCGAGCGAGTAGACGAACGGGCGGAAGCCGACGCCCTGGACGACGCCGCGCACGCTGAGCCGGACGGCGGAGGACGTCCGCAGCTCCGTCGGTCACTGAGGCAGCCCCTTCGGCGCTCGCCTCGAGGAGCCGGCTGCGCCGCTCAATCCGGGCAGCGGAACTGGTAGTCGTCCTTGTAGTGCAGCTCGCCGCACTCGGGGCAGCGCAGCTCGTACCAGAATCCGATCGCCACCTGGTGCGTCTCGCAGAAGCGGATGCGCGCGGCGAGCACCTCCAGCTCGGTGCCGCCGCACGAGAGGCAGGTGAGCAGCACGTCGTCGCCGAGGTCGTAGGCCTGCTCCAGCCGCTGCATGGCGCCGGTGGCGCCCTCGTGCGGGGGCAGCTCCGCCTCGCGGCCGCAGGCGTCGTAGCTCGCTGCGGGATCTCCGACCGTGCCGAGCGGCGTGACCAGGCCCGGGCAGGAAGGCGAGGCGCCGCCCGTCGGCGCGCAGGTACTCCTGGAAGCCGCAGCCGTCCGGCTGCTCGCCCATCGAGCTCGCACTCGTGCCGCTCCACGAGGTCGCGCCGCGCGACGAAGCAGCGCATGTCGAGGTGCTCCACCACGATCGGCTCGACGTGGACCGTGCGCGGCCGGCCGCGGCCGCGGTGGTAGTCGGCCGGCGGGACCAGCGAGAGGCAGCCGATCGTCGGGTCGGCCTCCAGGGCCGCGATGGCCGTCTCGAGCCAGCCCGGCTGGAACTCGAGCGTGTCGTCCACGCGGGCGAGGTAGTCGCCCGTGCGACCAGCTGGTACGCGCGGTCGAGGCCGCAGTGGCAGCCGTGGGCGCCTGCCGCGCTCGAAGTCGAGCGCGTGGATGCGCCCGCGCAGGTACTGGCGCAGCAGGTAGGTCGCGTCCTGGTCGCCCAGGCCGATCGGCGACCACGGCGAGCTGCGCGTCCGGCGGAGCGGTCTCGCGGATGCCGCGCAGCGCGGTGCGCAGCTCCGGCAGCCGTGGTGGACATGAAGGCGACGATGCCGACGGTGGGCGGCGTGCCTGCCGGGTCCCGCTCGCCGGGGCCACTGCGCTCGCCGGTCACGCCCCCACCTCCCGCGCACGAGGTCCAGCACCGCGTCCGCGGCCGCCGCCACGGGCGGCGAGAGCTCCTCGCCGAACGTCTCCACGTCTTCCGCCTCGATGGCGAACACGATGACCTCCTCGGGCATGTCGTAGCCGAGCCTGTGACCGAGCTTCGAGCGCCGTGTCGAGGCCGATGGAGTGGGCGGACCCGTAGCGGTGGCCGCCCTTGAAGTCCTTGGCCTCGTACCGGACGACCTCGCCGGGCTCGTCGCCCCGCCTCGGCGGGGCTCTTCAGCGCATCAATAATGATAACGCGGGTGAATCCGCGCACAAGTTCGAGCAGGCGAAGACCCGCCACCTCGCTCTGCGGCACCTCCACGCCGGCCGGCAGCTGACGCTCCGCGAGCCGCCCGGCGACGAGCAACCCGACCCCGTCGTCAGACAGGATCGGGTTGCCCATGCCGAGGACGAGCGTCGCGCCCACGTCACATGTTCCTCTTGACGCTGGCGATGACGTCGCGCGTGGCCTCGCTCTTGACCGTGACCTCGAGCGGCATGTCGCCGGGCAGCGTGTGCGTGGCGCAGCCGAAGCACGGGTCGTAGGCGCGGAACGCCATCTCGATCATGTTGAGGTTGCCCTCGCTGATCTCCTTGCCGCCGGTGAGGATGCCCTCGGCGGCCTTCTTCAGCGACATCGAGATGGCGGCGTTGTTGTTGGTCGTGCCGACGATGAGGTTGACGTTGGTGACGATGCCCTTGTCGTCGGTCTTGTAGTGATGGTAGAGCGTGCCGCGCGGAGCCTCGACCACGCCGACGCCCTCGCCCACGATGCCGCGTCGGGATGTTGCGGACGTTGGGGTCGATGATCTCGGGGTCGGTGGCGAGCTCGTGCGCGCGCTCGGCCGCGTACAGCAGCTCGACGAGGCGCGCCCAGTGCGTCGCCAGGGTGGCGTGCACCGGCTTGCCGCCGAGCGTGCTGTAGAAGCGCTCGTACTCGGCCTGCGCCAGCGGCGTGGCCATGCCGTCGGCGGCGTTGAGGCGGCTGAGCGGCGAGGCCCGGTAGACGCCCGAGTCCTTGCCGTCGACGAAGCCCTTCCAGCCGACGCTCTTGAGGTACGGGTAGACGAGGTAGCTGTACGGCTCGACGTGCTCGGCGATGTGCGCCAGGTAGTCGTTGCCGTCGAACTTCTCGTGCTCCACGCCGTCGGGGCCGACCACGCGGATCTTGCCGTCGTAGAAGTTGACCTTGTTGTTCTCGTCGACCATGCCCATGTAGTAGGTCTCGTGGGTGAACATGTCGCTCTTGATGAGGTCGACGTAGGCGCTGTTGCCGAGCACCACGTCGTCGAAGAGCTGCAGCGTGAACTTGGCGAACTCGACCTGCGCCGCCGTGACCTCGACGATGCGGTCGCGCTGCTCGGCGGTGATGGCCTGGCTGACGCCGCCGGGGAGACCGCAGACCGGGTGGATCTGCTTGCCGCCGATCATGCTGATGACCTCGGCGGCCTCGGCGCGCAGCTTGATCATGGCGCCGGCGGTCTCGAGGCCGACCTTGCCGATGACGCCGAGGATGTTGCGCGCCGCCGGGTCGCTCTCCGGCCCCATGATGAAGTCCGGGCCGGCGAGGATGTAGAAGTGCGTCGTGTGGTCGGTCACGTAGAACGTGTTGTAGAGCAGCTCGCGCAGCTTGCGGCCGGCCGGCGCGACCTCGACGCCGAACACGCCGTCGATGGCCTTGGTGGCCGCCATGTGGTGAGCCTCGGGGCACACGCCGCAGATGCGCGGCGTGATGCGCGCCAGCTCCTCGACCGGGCGGCCGACGCAGAAGCGCTCGAACCCGCGCAGCTCCGGGATCTGGAAGTAGACGTTCTGGACCTTGTTGTCGTCGTCGACGAAGATCTCGATCTTGCCGTGACCCTCGAGACGGGTGATGGGATCGACGGTTACCTTTTTCATCAGACCTTCGCCCTCCTGAGCAGCGAACTCGGGAGACCGAAGCGATAGAAGGTGCCCACCGGGTCGGGGACGGTCGCGGCGATCTCGGCGATCTCCTCGGGGGTCGGCGCGTCGACGATGGACGCCACGGTGCTGAGCATCTTGGCGCCCTGGTCGACGACGCCGTCGGGGGCGCCGTAGCAGCCGCGGCACGGCATGCCGACGCCGTGCAGCGGGCCCCGCAGCCGGCGTGCGTGGCGGGGCCCATGCACACGAGGCCCTGCTCGAGCAGGCACTTCTCCGGGTCGGGGAGGAACTCCCAGATGCGCTTGAACTCGTGGACCTTCTTCTCCTCCTTGACCCGCTCGCACTCGTCGCAGCAGGTCTTGGGGGACGACGCCGACGTGGCGCCCTTGGGCGGGAGCGGGCCCTCGCCCTTGAGCGCCGCGGTCACGACGTCGAGCACCGCGGCGATCTGGTGCGCCTCGGGCGGCGCAGCCAGGCACGTAGTAGTCGACGTCCACCGTCTGGTCGAGCGTCTTGACGGTGTCGTACATGTGCGGCAGGTCGAGCTCGCCCTCGGGCACGGCGTAAGTGCTCCTGCGGGTAGATGCCGTCGGGGTTGTCGATCGACGGAGCGTCGATGTAGACGAGCTTCTTGATCTCGGCGCGCGTCGGCCACGTTGGCGAGGCCGGGGATGCCGCCCATCACGGCGCAGGCGCCGAACGCGACGAGGACCTTGCTCTTGTCGCGCAGCACCTTGGCGATGTGCTCGTTCTCGCTGTTGCGGATGCAGCCGTTGAAGAGGCAGACGTCGATGAAGCCGTCGTCGTACGCCCTCGAGGTCCTTGTACTTGAAGTCGGTCGCGGCCGGCCAGAAGACGACCTCGTAGTTGGCGTCGACCTCGACGATCTTCTCCTTGATCTCGAGCAGGGCGATCTCGCAGCCGCCGCAGCTGCCGGCCCAGTACATCGCGAACTTGAACTTGTCGCTCATGCCGGCACCGCCTCCTTCGCGGCCTCGGCGGGCCCGGCGTCGGCGGACTCGTCGTGGAACTGCGCGCCCCAGCCGAGCGGGCCGAGCGCGCGGATCTCCTCGGTGAACTCGGTCACCACGCGCTGGAACTTCTCGCCCTCGGCGGCCGAGACCCACTCGAGCCGCACGCGGCCGTGCTCGAGGCCCATCTGCTCGAGGAGCTTCTCCATGAGCGGGTAGCGGCCGGCGGTGCGGTAGTTGCCGTTGATGTAGTGGCAGTCTCCGGGGTGACAGCCGGCGATGAGCACGCCGTCCGCGCCTTCCTGGAAGGCCTTGAGGATGTGCACCGGGATCGACGCGCCCGGAGCAGTTGGTCTTGATCGGCACCATGTTCGGCGGGTACTTCATACGCGAGGTGCCGGCGAGGTCGGCGCCGTTGTAGCTGCACCAGCGGCAGAGGAACCCGATCAGACGAGGTTCGAACTGATCACTCACTGTCGCTCTCCTTCACTGACGCACGGCCTCAGAGGGCCATGGCCCCTTCGATCTCGGCGAAGATCTGGTTGTCGAGGTAGCCGGCCTGCTGCGGCACGTTGCTGCCGCAGGCGGCGACGCAGACGCCGCAGCCCTTGCAGGCGGCCGAGATGACCTCGGCGACGTCCTTCTCCTCGTTGAACTGGATCGCGGTGTGCGGGCAGACGCTCACGCAGATGTGGCAGCCCGCGCACTTCTCGGGATCGATGTACGAGATCGTGGGCTCGACCTTGACGGTCGGGTTGTCGACCAGCGCCAGCGCGCACGCGGCGGCGGCGCCGGCCTGCGCGACCGTGTCCGGGATGTCCTTGGGGTACTGGCAGCAGCCGGCGATGAAGATGCCGTCGGTGACGGTGCTGACCGGCTCCAGCTTGGGATGCCGCTCGAGGAAGAACCCGTTGGCCGAGCAGCCGAAGCCGAAGGTCTGGCTGACCTCCTTGGCGTCCTTGGCCGGCGCGAGGCCGCTGGAGAGGATCACCATGTCGGCCGGGATGCGCCGCACGATGCCGAGCAGCGTGTCCTCGGTCTTGACGATGAGGCGCCCCTCTTCCTCCGGCGACAGCGCGACGTCGGTGACCTCGGCGGCGCGGCCGCGCACCATGTGCACGCCCTCGTCCATGAGGCGCCGGTAGAACTCCTCGTAGCCCTTGCCGTAGCAGCGCATGTCGATGTAGCAGCTCGTACACCTCGGTCTCGGGCAGGTGCTCCTTGATGAGGTGGCTGAACTTGAGCGAGTACATGCAGCACACGCGCGAGCAGTACTCCTGGTGGTTCTCGTCGCGGCTGCCGATGCAGTGCAGGATCGCGACCGACTTGGGCGCCTCGCCGTTCTTGCAGACGATGTGCCCGCCGGTGGGGCCGGACGCGTTGGAGATGCGCTCGAACTCGAGGCTGGTGATGACGTTCTCCAGCCTGCCGTAGCCGTAGCGCGGATCCTGGTCCGGCTCCCAGAGCTCGAAGCCGGTCGCCATGATGATGGCGCCGACCTCGAGGTCGAGGACCTCGTCCTGCTGCTCGAAGTCGATGGCCTGCGGGCCGCACGCCGTGGTGCAGGGCTGCTTGCACTTCTTGCCCTTGAGCGTGAGGCAGTTGGTCGGGTCGATGGTCGCGCGCAGCGGCACGGCCTGCGGGAACGGGATGTAGATGGCGGTGCGCTTGCCGAGCCCCTGGTCGAACTCGCTCGGCACCTTGCGCACGACGCAGGCGTCCTGGCAGGCGGCGCAGCCGGTGCAGGTGTCGGTGTTGACGTAGCGGGCCTTCTTGCGCACCTTGACCTTGAAGTTGCCGACGTAGCCGTCGACCTCTTCGACCTCGCTGTAGGCGAGCATCGTGATGTTGGGGTCCTTGCCGGCGGCCGACATCTTCGGCGTGAGGATGCAGGCCGCGCAGTCGAGCGTCGGGAAGGTCTTGTCGAACATCGCCATGTGGCCGCCGATGCTCGGCTTCTTCTCGACGAGGTAGACCTTCTTGCCGGTCGCGGACAGCTTGAGCGCGGCCTCGATGCCGGCGATGCCGCCGCCGACGACCATCACGGCCGGGTTGACCGGCACCTCGATGGGATCGAGCGCCTGGTTGAACGGCAGGCGGTGGATCTGCGCGCTGAGGATGCGCTTGGCCTTCTCGGTGGCCTCGTCCTTGTCCTCGGTGACCCACGAGCAGTGCTCGCGCACGTTGGCCATCTGCAGCAGGAACGGGTTGAGGCCGGCGTCGGACGCGGCCTTGCGGAACGTGGGCTCGTGCATGGTCGGCGAGCAGGCCGCGACGACGACGCGGTTCACGCCGAGCTTCTGGATGTCTTCCTTGATCAGGTCCTGGCCCGGGATCCGAGCACATGTACTTGTACTCGCGGGCGACCACCACGTTGGGCTGCTCGGCGGCCCAGGCGACGACCTTCTCGACGTCGACCTTGCCGGCGATGTTGCTGCCGCAGTGGCAGAAGTAGACTGCGATCTTCTCTTCAGCCATCTTCGTCTCCTCCTCGCCGCTCATGCCGGGATCGCCGCGACGACGCGGTCGCAGGAGACGACCTGCTTGTCGAGCGCGAGCGCCTTGGGGCTGGCGCCGAACGCCAGGCCCGCCAGCTGCGTGAAGTACATCACCGGGATGTCGAAGTCCGTCCCGAAGGTCTTGTTCACGCGCGGCTGGTAGCCCTCGAGGTTCATCTCGCAGAGCGGGCAGGCGCAGACGATGACGTCGGCGCCCGCCTTCTGCGCGCCCTCGAGCAGCTCGTGGCAGAGGCGCAGGGCGCCTTCTTCCTTGGTCAGCATCATCATGCCGCCGCAGCACTTGGACTTGCCGGGGAAGTCCGTGATGACCTCGGCGCCGAGCGCCGTGAAGAACGTGTCCATCGTGGTCGGGAACTCGGGGTCGTCGAAGGCGCCCATGGGGCGCGAGTACTGGCAGCCGTAGTAGGGCGCGACCTTGATGCCGGTGAGGCGCCGCGTGACCTTCTCGCTGAGCGCCTCGATGCCGATGTCGTTGATGAGCACGTCCATGATGTGGCGCACGGCCTTCTTGCCGTCGTAGGAGCGGCCCACGGCGCCGAGGGCGCCGTTGACGGCCTCGTGCACCTCGGGGCTCTCGTCGATGTAGCGGTTGGTCTTGGCGAGCGTCGTGTAGCAGGCGTTGCAGATGACGCAGAGGTCCTCGTCGCCCTGCTGCTGGGCGATGGCGAGGTTGCGCGCGGCGATCGCGAACGAGTCCAGCTCGCGCACGTTGAAGTAGCTCGTGGCGCCGCAGCAGTTCCAGTCGTCCAGCTCCACGAGTTCCACGCCGAGCTTCTCCATCATCGCGCGCGTGGACATGTCGTAGGCCTTGCCCGTCGCCTCCGACGAGCAGCCCGGATAGTAGAGGTACCTCATTGTGTCTTCGCCTCCTGGGCCTCGAGGTAGGCGCTGATCTTGTCCAGCTCCTCGCGGCCCCTGATGTTCTTGGCGAACAGCGGCAGGCGGCCGGCGGTGAAGAGCTTGAGGCCTGTGCCCATGAACTTGAACGGCAGGCCCCAGTCCTTCGTCAGCATGAACTTGGCCATGAGCTCGACCTCGTGGTTGCGGCCGTGCTTGTGCACGCTGTCCACGAAGTACTTGGTCATGGCCGGCGACTTGCCGTCCTTGGGCGCGAGGTCGTACTTGATGGCCATGCGCTTGAGCTCGTACATGAGGTCGGTGATCTTGATCCCGGCCGGGCAGCGCACGGTGCAGGAGTAGCAGGAGGTGCAGAGCCAGATCGTGTTGCTCTTGACGACGCGGTCGATCATGCCGGCGCGGAAGGCGGCGATGATCTCGCGCGGGCCCCAGTCCATAAGGTAGCTCGTGGGGCAGGACCCGGTGCAGGTGCCGCACTGCTGGCAGATCTTGATCTTCTCTCCACCGGGCATGCTCATGACGTCTTCACAGAACTGCTTGTGGAGTTCCTTGGCTTGGGCTGTGGTCGCTAGCTCCGTCATTCTCCTCTCCAGTTCGTCAACGGCCGGACTGACGCACGGACTCCGCATCCCCCCAAGGAACCGGAGCGTGAAGACGCACGGCGGGCGCCCTGTGCCGAAGCCGGCGTCGAGCGAGACGGTCGCGCTGCTGGTGCCTTGGACTGCAATTGTGAAACGTGTAACAAGGCCACCGAAAGAAACACCCATGCAGCGGGCCGCGGGGGGTTCCCCGCGTGACTACTTTCACAAACTACAAGGTATCACGGCGGGTCGCGGGCGACCTCTCACGTTCTGTACAAAATGTGGAGGCCCGCAGTCCCACTTGGCGCGAGTTCGCCGGCCCCGCCCGCGCCGCTTTGGCCAGCGAGGTCGCCGAGACCGGGCCGGGGTCAGTCGAGGCCGACCATGCCCTCGCGGATCGCGTACCTCACGAGGTCGGTGACCTTGTGCAGGCCGAGCTTCTCCATGATGTTGCCGCGGTGCGTCTCCACGGTCTTGCGGCTCAGGCAGAGCAGCTCGGCGATGTCCTGGTTCGTGTTGCCCTCGGCGATCAGCTTGAGCACCTCGCGCTCCCTGGCGGTGAGGTCGTCGGCTCGGCTGGCGGACCGGATGGTCGTGGACGCGCTGCAGGTAGTCGTCGAGGACCGCCTCGAGCGCCTTGGGCTGGAGCACCCGCGCCCCGCCCATGACGCTGCGGATCGCGTCGACCAGCTCTTCCGACGTCACGGTCTTGAGCATGTAGCCGGTCGCGCCCGCCTGGACCAGGCGCAGCACGCAGTCGCGGCGGTCGTTGCGCGTGAGAGCGACGATCCTGATCTCCGGGTAGCGGCGCAGGATCTGCCCGGTGAGCTCGAGCCCGTTCATGCGCGGCATGATCGTCTCGGTGACGATGACGTCGGGATGAGTCGCGCCGACGAGGCGAAGCGCCTCGAGACCGTCGGGCGCCTCGCCCACGACGGTCATGTCCTCCTGCGCGTCCAGCAGCGAGCGCACGCCCTGGCGCTCGATGGCGTGGTCGTCGACGAGCAGGATGTGGATGACGGCTGCCGAGCCGTTCACTGACCCCTCCCTCACGCGACGGCGAACGGCGGCGACGAGCCGTCGCGCTGGTATGGCTTCCTGAGCCATATTACGGTGTTCACCCCCATGCGGGATAGGGTCTGCGGCACTCCCCAGCGGCCGAGCGTGGCCGAGCCACTTGGACAGACGGGCGACGCGGGCGCGGCGCGGGCGCAGGGCGGCGTCGGACGGCGGGGTCGGCCATGCCCGAGCGACCACGGGCCGGGCCGCCTCGCGGCGCCCGGCCCGTGGTCGCGCCGCTCAGAGCGGCGCGGAGACGCGTGCAGCGGCCTGCTACTTGACGGTGATCGTCTTGACGGCCGACGTGTTGGACGCGCCGGCGTGCGTGACGCGCACGCGGACCTTGTACTTGCCCTTCTTGGCCGGCGCCTTCCACTTGAGCGAGTAGGCGCCGTTGGAGAGGCTCTTCGACGCGCCGTTGATCCAGGTCTTGGAGGTCGACTTGCGGCTCTGCAGGGTGACCGTGACCTGGTGCTGCGGCACCGCGCCCTCGCCGCCCGCGATCTTCACGACGGTCCTCGGCTTGGCGGTGGCGGGCGCGGTGATGGCCAGGGGCGTCGAGTGGCACAACTGCGGCGTCGCGCTCGTGCGCGGAGCCGCGAACCCGGCGATCAGCATCACCGCGCCGGCGATGACGAGCGTCAAGATCGTGACCGCCTTCAGACTCTTGGAGACCGACTTCATGTTCCCCCTTTGGGACTCGTGCGGAGCGCAGCGTGCTGCACCCCAGCTGGCTCCCGGAGACTAGGCACCCAAAACGTAGCTCCCGTTGCGCGATGGCAAAGGAACCGTCTAGGGATGTTAGGGATGCTTGAAGTCGCGGCCGCACGTCACCGTGGGCACGGCCTGCGAAGTGACCTTGCAGCAGGTCAAGGCGGATGGAATAATCGAACATATGTTCGCTCTCGACCAAGGAGGACCGCCGTGGGACCGTTGATCCAGTCGCTCGACTTCGTAGCCGTGCCATCCACCGACTCGGCGCGTACGCGAGCGTTCTACGTCGACACGCTCGGCCTGCGCGCCGACGATCACGCCCAGTTCGAGTTCTGGGTGGGCGAGACGTGCTTCGGCATCTGGGAGCCCGCGTCCATGGGCCTGCCGTTCGTCCCGCAGACGAGCGGCAGCCTCGCCCTGCGAGTGGACGACGTCCCTGCCGCGAGGGCCGCACTCGAGGAGAAGGGCATCCAGTTCATGGGCGACACCATCGACACCGGGGTCTGCCGCATGGCGATCTTCGCCGACCCGGACGGCAACGGGCTCATGCTGCACCACCGGTACGCGCCCTACGCCTGAGGGAAGGCGCGCGGGGCGCACGGCCCGAACGGACGTTTCGCATAGGGCACGGCGGGGGCGCGGCGCTTTGCGCCTGCGCCCGCCGTGCCCTAGAATGCCAAGGCTTCACCGAGCCGACGTAGCTCAGCTGGCAGAGCACATCACTCGTAATGATGGGGTCCGGGGTTCGATTCCCCGCGTCGGCTCCAATTTCTCTCCCGTATGTCCCCATCGGTCTTTCGCCGCCCTGGAAAGGGTAGACAACTAGCACCAGACGGCGTACCAGGACGTGAGGGAGGCGCGCGGTGAAAGCAGCACGGCTACATGCGTACGGGGACGAGAAGCTGCAGCTCGACGACGTGCCCGATCCCCGGATAGAGGGTCCTCACGATGTGATCGTCCGCATCGGCGGAGCAGGCGTCTGCCGCACGGACCTGCACGTGATGGAGGGCATCTGGCGCGGGATCCAGGATCCGGAGCTGCCCTACACGCTCGGGCACGAGAACGCCGGCTGGGTCGAGGAGACGGGTTCTTCGGTCACCACATTGCGGCCCGGCGACGCCGTCATCGTGCACCCCCTGAAGACCGACGGCGTCTGCCCCGCCTGCCGCCGGGGCGAGGACATGCACTGCGAGCACGCGGAGTTCCCGGGCCTGAACGTCGACGGCGGCTTCGCGCAGTACCTCAGGACAGTCGAGCGCTCGACCCTGAAGCTCGAGGAGGGCCTCGCCCCCAAAGACGTCGCGGCCTACGCGGACGCCGGCCTGACCGCCTATCGGGCAGTGAGGAAGGCGGCGGCGCTGCTGCCCCCGGGCGCCCGTTGCGCCGTCATCGGCATCGGCGGCCTCGGCCACATCGGCGTGCAGTGCCTGAGGGCGACGAGCGGCGCCGAGATCATCGCCGTCGACGTCTCCGACGAAGCGCTGCAGATGGCTGGGCGTATGGGCGCCGACCACATCGTGCAGGCCGGTGAAGACGCCGTCGAGCAGGTTCGCGAGCTCACGGGCGGCAGAGGGGTCGAGGTGGTGCTCGACTTCGTCGGCGAGCTGGGCACGACCGCGCAGGGCCCGGCGATGCTGACCGTGGGAGGCACCTACTTCGTGATCGGCTACGGCGGCCGCGTCGAACTGCCGGCGATCGAGATCATCTCGCGCGAGATCAGCGTGGTCGGCAGCCTCGTGGGCAGCTTCACAGAACTGGCGGAGCTCATGGCACTGGCCGCGCAGGGGAAGGTGAAGCTCGAGACTCGTGAGTACGGCCTCGAGGAGGTCAACGTGGCGCTCGCCGAGCTGAGGGACGGCCGCCTGCATGGCCGCGGCGTGCTGGTGCCGACGTGACCGCGGCGCCAGGGCGCCAGATCGACATGCCAACGGAAGCACAAGACGAGGAGCGAGCATGAGCGGACAGCGCACCCCAGAAGAAGTGTTCCAGCATCACGGCGAGGTACTCGGAGCCGGTGACATCGACGGGATCGTGAGCGACTACTCGGACGATGCCATCTTCATCAGCCCGGACGGCATCCTTCGCGGCAAGGACGGCATCCGGCAGGCGTTCGTGAAGCTCGTCGGCGACGTGCCCGAGGCGCAGTGGCAGCTCAAGACCGTGTTCGCCGACGACATCCTGTTCCTCGAGTGGTCGGCGGAGTCCGCGCACACGCGCGTGGAGGACGGCATCGACACCTTCGTCTTCCGCGACGGCCTGATCCGCGTCCAGACGGTGCGGTACACGCTGCAGCACAAGGACTGAGGGCGGGTATCGGCGCGGGCGCTTCCCACTCTCCCGCGCCCGTTCTCTCGCCTCCGCGTTGCGTGAGACGCGGGCACCGTGAAGGTCCGCCGCCGCCTTCCGAGGTGGACCGGAGCCCCGCCACGGTTCAATATGTCTGTTCGCCGGCTTGTCGCCGCCAACCTGGCGGCGGCTGCGCGCCTCCGGCGCGATGACCACGACTGCCGAAGAGAGGACGAGCGTGCGGAGACGGACGACGCGAGAGACCAGGCAGGGCGCCGCGCGCCGCGCGGCGATCGCGGTCGCGGCGGGCATCGCGCTCGGCCTCACCGCCGCGGCCTGCGGCGGCGGCGCCACCGGGCAGGGCGCCGCTTCGAGCCCGACGCCGACCAAGCCGGCCGTGAGCATCCTCATCACCCCGAAGGGTGACAACGTCAAGCCGCGGAAGCACATCGTCGTCAAAGCGCTCGGCGGCGAGATCGTCACCGTCAGCGTCGACACGAAGGGCGACGCCGTGGATGGGGTACTCGACCCCGAGTCGGGCGTATGGCGCAGTCACGGGACCCTGAACACCTCGACTCGCTACACGGTGCACGCCACGGCGCGAGACGCGGGCGGACAGACGTTCACGGCGACGCGGACCTTCCGTACGCTCACACCGGCGCACACGTTCTCGGCGCAGATCTTCGAGGGGCACGGGCTCAGCTACGGAGTGGGGATGCCCGTCATCCTCAAGTTCAGCCAGCCTGTCAGCGACCGCGCGGCAGTGGAGCGCGCCCTTCACCTCTGGACCTCCCGTACGCTGGTCGGCGCCTGGTACTGGGATGGCTCGTCGACTCTCTACTTCCGCACGCGCAAGTACTGGCCGGCGCATACCAAGGTCCGCTTCGTGGGCAACTTCGACGGCGTCGAGAGCTCGCCCGGTGTGTACGGCGTGCACACGCTCAAGCAGAGCTTCGTGATCGGCGACTCGCTGATCGCCGTCGCCGACACGCAGGCGCACCGCGTGCGCATCTACCGCGAGAGGCACCTGTTCGCCGACTGGCCCATGAGCAGCGGCCGCGCCGGCAAGGAGACGCCGAACGGGACGTACCTCACGATCGAGAAGCAGAACCCGGCCCACATGAAGGGGCCGGGCTACGACCTCGAGGTGCCCTGGTCGGTGAGGTTCACCTGGAGCGGCGACTACATGCACGACGCGTCCTGGTCGGTGGGCGAGCAGGGATCCGCCAACGTCAGCCACGGCTGCGTGAACCTCTCCCCCGCGAACGCCGAGACGTACTACAAGATGGCCGTCCCCGGCGATCCGGTGACCATCACGGGGAGCCCGAAGGCCGGCACCTGGGACAACGGCTGGACCGTGTGGTTCCTGGCCTGGAAACAGCTGCTCAAGGGGAGCGCATTGCACAAGGCGGTGCGGACGGGGCCTCAGGGCAGCACGCTCGTCGACCCATCGACGCTGCGGCCGTCGAGAGCCAAGCCGCCACTGAGCAGACCCAAGCCGGGTAACTCCACGGCGACCTGAGCGGGGCCGGCGCTCGCTCGCGCCGGCCGGCCCACAGGAGTGCTTGCCGCCGCGACGGATTCAGACGAGAATCCTGGGTGGCGAATCCCCAACCCCCTGAAGGAGACCTTCCATGGCGTATGCAGAGGATTTCGAGAAAGCCCTCCAGGTGGGCCGTCCTCCCACGATCGAGTCCCTGTTCCCCAACTCCAAGGCTCTGCTCGTCAGCGGCAAGGTCGTCGACCGGGCCATGCGGGCGAAGGGCAAGGCCATCGCGATGGCCGCCAACGGGCGCAACTCCTTCGTCATCCGGGGGGCGCTGCGGGCAGCGCAGAGGGCCAACGCCGCCCTCATCATCGAGATCGCCAAGTCAGAGGGCGGGCAGAAGGCCTACTGCGCGGTGAACTACTGGAACATGGCGCGCATCGTCGACGCCCTGTGCAACGAGATGGGGATCACGATCCCGGTGGCGGTCCACGCCGACCACTACGGCATCAAGAACGATGCGGACCTCGCGCAGGCCATGGTCGAGGTCCCCACGATGTTCGAGGCGGGCATCACGTCCATCGCCATCGACGCGTCCCACCAGCCCAACGACAAGAACCTGCTCGCGAACCTCGCCGTCAATCCGCGCATCCCGGCGTGGGCCGGGCTGGAGACCGAGGTCGGGGAGATCAAGGGCTCCACCGGGCTCTCCACGCCGGATGAGGCGCTGTTCCTCATCAAGGGACTCAACGCGCACGGCATCTTCGCCGACTGGATCGCGCTGAACAATGGGACCACCCACGGGATCGAGGCGTCCGACGCCGGCATCCAGGTCGAGCTCACCGCCAGGGTCCACGAGGCCCTCACGCCCTACAACGTCAGCGGCGCCCAGCACGGCACCTCGGGCAACAGCTCGGAGCGGCTGCGCGAGATCGCGGCCCAGACTCACACGACCAAGGCGAACGTTGCCACCGCCCTCCAGATGATCTCCTGGGGACTCGAGGTCAACGACTACGGCAACGCGCAGCTCGACGCCGACGGGAACTTCATCAAGGTCGAGGGCGAGGGCGTGACCGAGGAGATGTGGGCCGAGGTGGTCGCCTACGCCGACGACAAGGGCTGGAAGAAGGGCGACTACAAGAACCTCAACCTTCCGTTCGAGAGCAAGTTCCTCGCCCAGCCCGCGGAGATCCGCGAGCGGATGGTCCAGCGCGTCGAGGACTTCGTCTACAAGATGCTGACCGAGGTCCTCAACGCGGCGGACACGGCTCCCCTCGCCGTCGAGGCGATCCTCGCCGCCGGGTCCTACGACCTCGGGGCCAAGATCGGACGCATCGAGGACCCCGCCGACTGGACCGACGCGAAGATCGTCGAGAAGGCGAAGTCGCTGGACGTGGACAAGGGCGCCGAAGGGCACTTCGACGACTGAGGCGCGCTCGACGACTGAGTGACGTGCGGCGCCCGCGGGCGCAGATGAGCAGACGACCGCGGGCGGCCGGCGTCGCTGTGGCGGTGGGGCTGCGCCGCGCCGCCACGACCCTGGCTACGCGGGCTTGGCGTCCGCCGCGGCGCTCTTCTGCATCCCGGCGATGAAGACCTCGACGAGCGCCGGGTCGAACTGGCGCCCCGCGCCCGCACGCAGCTCGGCCAAGGCCTCGTCGCGGCTCAAGGCGGCGCGGTACGGGCGCACGCTGACCATCGCCTGCCAGGCATCGCAGAGAGCGATCACGCGCGCCTCGAAGGGTATCTGCTCGCCTTTGAGACCGTCCGGGTACCCGGTGCCGTCCCAGCGCTCGTGATGGTGCAGCACGATCGGCGCGAGGGCGCAGAGCCGGGTGGCGCTTTCGAGCAGCCTCTTGCCGACCTCCGGATGGCTGCGGATGGTGACCCTGTCCTCGTCGCTCAGATCGCCGCGACGGTTGAGCACGTCCACGGGGATGCCCACCTTGCCGATGTCGTAGACGAGCGCCGCCATGTGCAGCGTCGACCGCTCCGAGTCTCCGAGGCCGAGCTCCCCCGCGACCCACTCGGCCGAGATGGCCACGTCGTGGGCCCGCTCCTGGCTGTAGGCGTCGCGCATGTCGATCGCCGCCGCGAGGGTCTCGACCGTCTCGATGTCGGCCTTCTCCAGGCGGAAGGCGAGGCCTTCCAGAGCCGATTTGTCGAACTCGACCAGCGACATCTCGGAGAAGTCGGCGATCATGTCGCGGCCGGCGCGCTTGGCGAAGAGCAGAGCGGCGTCGGCGGCCGCGATCAGGCTCTCGCGATCGCGCCCGCAGGCGGGGAAGTCCGCGATCCCGATGCTGATGGACAGGTGCGGCGGATCCTGGACGTCGAGCGTGATCGCGCGCACGCCCTGCGCGACGCGTTCGGCGAGTGCCGCCGCCTGCTTCGCGCTGGTCCCGGGGAGGATCATCACGAACTCCTCCCCGCCATACCGCGCCGCGAAGTCCGTCGCGCGCGCCACGCCGCGCACGACGTCGGCCACCGATCTCAGGACCTCGTCGCCGCGAGGGTGCCCGAGGCGGTCGTTCACGTTCTTGAAGAGGTCGAGGTCCATCATCAGCAGCGAGAAGACGAGACCGTAGCGCGCGGCGCGCTCGACCTCGAGCGCCAGCGATTCCTGGAAGTGACGGTGGTTGAAGAGTCCGGTGAGGCCGTCCGTGACCGCCCGCACCTCGAGCTCGGCCGCGTAGCGCGCGTTCTCGAGCGAGCTGGCGGTCACGTTGGCGAAGATCTCCGCCACCTGCAGCGCTTCGTCGCTCGGCACGCGTCCGTCTTCCGGGTCATAGAGGTCGAAGAGGCCGAGGAGCTCGCCGCCGGCCCCGCGCAGCGGGACGAACAAGGCGTCGTCGCGATGGAACCCGCCCGGCACGCGTTGGTCGAAGTCTCCGGGCGGGAAGTAGAGGAGCTCCTCTTCCGTCCACTCGTAGCGCGTGTGATCGATGAAGTAGACGTTGCCGTGGCGATATTCCTCGCGCAGCACGCCACGCGCGACGGAGGCGGGGATCGCGCGCTCGCGGATGACCTCGTTGTAGGCATCGTCGCCGCCCAGCGCGGCCCGCGTGTGCAGCACGTCCTCGTCCTCGTCGTACAGATACAGGGCGCACTCGCGGAACGCGAGCGTGTCCTTGACCGCCCCGCCGGCGATGTCCACGACGTGCTGCACGTCGCGTACCGGCCGCAACGTGTCGCTGAGGGCGAGGATCGCCTCCAGCCGGCCGGAACGCCGTGCCTGCGCCTCAGCGGCGTCGTACAGCTCGGCAACGCGCTTGTGCTCGCGCACGTACAGGAAGAAGCAGCCGAGGTTGAGCGAGACCACGAGCGCCGACTCGAGGAGCGTGACGACCCACAGGAGCGCGGTCTGCGCCGATCCCTGGTCGAGGAAGAGCTGGACGCCGAGGACGCCCGCCAGCAGCGCGGTCGCCACCACGAGCACCGCCCAGGACGCACGATGCGTGCGCAACGCACGCCGGTCCAGCGTGATCGCCCGTGCAGCCAAGAAGAACGCGAGCAGCGCTCCCGCGAAGTTGATCAAAGCGACGATCTGGATGCGCCCACCTCCCCCCGGACGGGCCCGGCGCCGCTGCCCGGCGGCGCCAAGTGGTCATGACCGACGATATCAGTGCTTCGACAGCACCGCCGCGCTCCCTGTTCCCGAGCCTGCCAGCAGGCCTCGGCAGGCGCCGGTCACAGCGTCCTCCCGCGCCGGCGCCGCTCCAGACCGTTCACAGGCACGCCCAGACGCTCGGCGATGTTCTCCTTGGCCTCGAGCGGGCTTGGATCACCGGGATACGTCGTCTCGGTCTCGAAGACGCGCCCCAGGCGCAGCTCGCCGCGCAGCTCGTGCATCACCAGCGGGTCGGCGAGGTCGGCGACGCCGGCGCCGAGCCGGTCGGCCACGTGCCGTTTGGCATCCGCGAGCCTCATGCCCCTCGTCATCTCGAGGCGCGCCACCAGGTCTCCAGCGGCGCGCAGTCCGTTCATCCCCGAGGCGACGGCATGAGCGACCGGCATGCCGAAGATGTCGCCCGACCCCACCTACAAGCCGTCGAGCCGCAGTACGTCGACGCAGGCGCGTGAGCAGCGGGAGACGGCGTCGACGGGCGCGAAGGCGTTCATCGGCACCCCACCGACGCCCATCCCGACGTTGGCGTGCACGGGGATGCGCGCCACGTCCATGCACGGCTTCATGAACGTGAGGGCGCGGGAGATGTTCCACGCCACCGTGCGGCTGGTGTTCACGTTCACCGCCGGCCCGAACACGGTGGCGCCGGCCTCCTGGACTACCTCCATCTGGCCGGCCGGCTTGAGCCCTGCGAGGCGCCGGCCTCGATACTCGAGGCGCCCGTGCGTGCCGAGCACCATCTCGCCCGCCATGCCCACCATGATGCCCATGTCGGGGTAGGTCGCGCGCAGGCGCTCTACGGCGAGCAGCGTCGCCAGGAAGTCGGCGTCCCCGCCGGCGCCGGACGTGTCGAAGTTGATGCCGTCGGCGCCTGCCTCCCACAGCGACGACGCGACGTAGACCATGTCGTCGACGGCCAGCTCGACGGCCGCCTCCTGGGCGGCGCGCGCGTCGTCGATGCGCATCTGCGGCAGGAGCTCAGACCAGTTCCCGCACGGGCCGTCCGGCGCCGAGTACCTGCCGAGGTCCGGCTGGGCCCCGTAGTGGACCGGGATGACGATCCGCTCCTGAGCCTCCTTCATCGCCTGCTGCTCGGCGCCCACGACGGGCTTGACGGCCTTGTAGGAGTAGTCGATGTGATACAGCTCGCAGGTGTCCGCGGCCAGACACTGCTCGTACTGCAGCAGGGCGTCCACGCGGCCGCCCTGCTGTGGTGTCCCCGTGCCGTCGAAGCTCAGCACGACCTCGTCGCCGATGTCGACGGCGCTGAAACGCGCGCTCGAAGCGAACACGTCGAGCAGATGGTCGAGGTCGGCCGCCGGCAGCGGCTCGAGCTTGGCGCGCTCGGCGGCGGCGCCCGTGCCCGCCTCTAGTTCGGCGCGGATCTCGCTGCGTGTGAGCGCGACCGCCGAGCCGTCGCCGAGCCGTGTGACGATGCGTGGTTCCACCAGCCCCCCGTGTGTCGGCCCGCCAGCGCGACGCCTATGGCGACGCCCCCGTCGGCCTATCCGTCGATGCTAGGAGCAGCAGGGCCCACGCGCAATGGGCGATTCTGCACCAATCTTCGCACTTGGGCGGACAGGCCTGAAGCCCGCCGTCGCGGCAGAGCGGCCCTTGACAGTCGTGCGCGGCCACGGATATCGTCGCAGCGAGACCAGTTAGTTATGTGAATAACTAAGACACGAGCCGCGCTTGGCGGGCTTGGGAGGGTCAGATGCAGCGCATCCCCACACGTCTCGGAGACGGTTCGCTCGCGGAGTTGACGAGGGCGGAGCTGGAAGCCGACATCCACGCTGGCGTCGACATCGCGGTGCGCCGGGCCA
Organism: uncultured Thermoleophilia bacterium; assembly: GCA_963829205.1. Classification (GTDB taxonomy): domain Bacteria; phylum Actinomycetota; class Thermoleophilia; order UBA2241; family UBA2241; genus CAIXSE01. The sequence continues at coordinate 36,882 of CAWHHT010000007.1, read as the reverse complement.
AGGTGGACCCGTTGACCGACGAGGAGATCGCCCACCTGCTCGACATCTTCACGTCGCCCTCCAAGTTCAGCGCCGTCGACTACGGCGACGAAGTCGTCCTCAGCTTCGACGGCGCCGGCAACGCCGACATCGACTCCCCGGTGATGGAGCAGATCCTCTACCAGAACCACCACGGCGCCGACTCGGTCGAGCTGTGGCATCACGACTACTCGTACAAGGCCGTGCGAACGGTCCTCTCGTTCCAGGCGCAGATGATGAAGGACGCGCAGCTGCAGACGGTGGTGCCGCTCAACTACGGGGCCATGCCGGACCTGGGCCGCTACTCGCAGCCCGACGGGCCGGCGGCGAACTGGTCGCAGCTGCTGCCGCTGGGCAAGATCGACGAGGCGCGCCGCGCCCAGGAGGAGGCGACCGCTCACCTCGAGCACGACATGCTCGTGGTCGCCGAGACGATGATCGCCGCCGGCGCCGACGGCCTCGACTTCGACACCGCCGGCGCAGCGGGAGATGCGGATCTGCTGGCGACGCTGCGCGTCGTGCGTCAGATCCGCGACCGCTGGCCGGACATCGGCGTCGAAGTGGGCCAGGCGGCCGAGATGGTGCTCGGCATGCACGGCGAGCTCGAATACGACGGTCGACGGCTCGCCGGGATGTGGCCCGTGGAACAGCTCCGGGTGGTGACGGCCGCCGGCGCCACGATCTTCGGCCCGGCCGTCAACGTCAACACGACCAAGTCGCTGGCCTGGAACACAGCGCGTGCCTGCGCGCTCGTCAAGCCCGTGACCGCCGAGGCCACGATCCCCGTCCACATGAACGCGGGGATGGGTGTCGGCGGCGTGCCGATGAGCCCATACCCGCCGGCCGATGCCACCTCACGAGCGTCGCGCGCGCTCGTCGACATCCTCAAGCTCGACGGCTTGTAGGTCGGCGTGGGGGACCCCTTGGGGATGGCCTCCACGCACGCGCTCGCCTCGGGGATGGGCGGGATGCGGACCGCCGGAGATCTGGTGGCCCGCATGCAGATCACCCGGGGCATGCGTCTTCCGCAGGCCAAGCAGCACGTCGCCGACAGGCTCGGCTGCTCGGTGCTGGACCTGAGCGACACCATCGCCATGCACGACCTGCGCCGCGATTTCGGCCTCGGCCGCATCCAGGTGCAGGACCTCACCTACCCGGACGAGCCGGGTGCGATCGAGGCCAAGTTCCACATCGCCGAGACGCTCGACGTCCCGGTGAACTCGGTGGAGTGCTTCCGGCGCCATACGGCGACGAAACGACGCCCGCTATGACCTCACGGCTTGATGTGACGAAGCCGCAGCCGCTGCTGCCGCTCGGCTCGGACTTCCAGGTGACGTTCTACGAGCGCGCGCGGCTCGACGTGTACAGGGACGCGGTGCTCCGGGTGCTCGAGCGCACCGGCGTCAGGTTCGCCTCGCCCAAGGCGCTCACCGTCCTGGAGGAGCACGGCGCGACGGTCGACCGCGCGTCCGGGGTCGTTCGCTTCGCTCCCGACCTGGTGACGCGCGCCCTGGCCACGGCGCCGCGCGCGTTCTGGCTCGGGTCTCGTGACGGCACGCTCGATCTCGACCTGGCGAGTGGCGACACCTTCAACACGACCAACGGCTGCGGCACAGAGGTAGTCGACTGGCACAGCGGGGTGCGCCGCCAGCCGACGAAGGGAGACCTGGCAGCGATCACGCGCCTCGTCGACTACCTCGGCTCGCTGCAGTTCTGGTGGCCCAACGTGGCCGCCGCAGACTGCGGCGACACCCACACGTTGCACGAGCTGGACGCGGCCTGGAACAACACCGCGCAAGCACCTCCAGGGCATGGTGCAGGGCGAGCGCGAGGCGCGCTACGCGGTGGAGATGGCGACGGTGATCGCCGGCGGGCCCGAAGAGCTCCGCCGCCGGCCGCCGATGAGCGACCTCATCGGCACCGTGCAGCCCCTGGTCAACGACAAGGACGGTATCGAGGCGGCGCTCGTCTTCGCCGAGGCCGGCATCCCCGTGTGCTTCGTGACGATGCCGACGTACGGCACGACGGCGCCGGCCACCAAGGCGGGCGCCTACGTGATGGGGTTCGCCGAGTTGATCAGCGCCACCGTGCTCGTGCAGCTCGCCCATCCCGGCGCCCCGGTCATCCTCTTCCCTCTGCCGGTGCACGCCGACCCGCGCACCGCCGCGCTGGTGACCGCTCCGCTCAACCACCGCGGCTTGTTTCTCCCCGGCGAGCTGGTGCACCACTTCGGCCTGCCGGCGATGACCGGCTACGCGGGGACCGACGATGATCTGCCGGGCACCTGGCTGGCGGCCGCCGAGACCGCGCACACGGTGATGCTCGCCGGCATCGTCGGCTCCGAGCTGATGACCACCATCGGCCTCACCAATCGCTATCAGCTGTTCACGCCCGAGCACATGCTGCTCGACGACGACCTGTACCACCGCGCCGCCAACGCCTTCCGGGATCTGGAACTCAGCGAGGAGACCCTGGCGCTCGAGGTGATCGACGCGGTCGGGCCCGGCGGGCATTTCCTCGGTCAGCCGCACACGCGGCGCCACATGAAGGAGACTGTGGAACGCTCGATCGGGCAGGAGATCGGTCCCGACGGCGTCCACTACCGCGACCCTGTCGAGGTCGCGCGCGAACGCGGCATCGACATCCTCGAGCACTACACTCCAGAGCCGCTCGCGGACGACAAGGCGGCGGAGCTGCGCCGCATCGTCACCGCGGCCGACGCAGAGCTGCGCGGCTAGGGACCCGCGACCGCGCCAGACGTTGCCCCGGCGCCAGGCTCGGCCGTTACGCCGGGGGGATCGCCGGCGCTTGTTCTCCACTGCCGGCTCCGTCGAGGTAGTCCATGATGAGCTGACGCCAGATCTCGAAGGCCGGGCCGATGTCGAGGTCCGGGTCGGCCTGCACCTGCAGGGCGACGCCGTCGGCGATCGCGACCGTCAACAAGGCCAGGGGTTCGAGCTTGGCGGGAGGATCGGTGCCGGCCTGGGCGCCGAGCGCCCAGGCGTCCAGCTTGCGATACCAGTCGAACAGCGCCCGCAAGTGCGGCCGGAGCTCCTGATCGCGCAAGATGTGTGGCACGACCTCGTAGAACATCTGGTACGAGTCGAGGTCCCGAGCGTACGTCTGGTGCAGCTGGAAGAGGGCGCGGCGGCGTTCGTCTCCCGGCGGCACGCTGGCGAGCTCCTCGATGAGTTCGACGCTCTCGAGATACAGCACCGAGTCGATCAACGTCGTGATGAGGCCCGCCTTGCTGCCGAAGTGATAGCGGATGAGGGCGGGGTTCTCGTCGGCTTCGGCCGCGATGTTCGCGAACGTGAGGGCCGGGAATCCGTCGCGCGCCAGCACACGCTTCGCGGCCTCGAGGATGCGCGCTGCCGTCGGCGCCAGGTGCGGCGCCGGGTCTTCGATCGGTATCTCGTACCTGGCCATGCCCTCTCCCCTCCTTTCGTCCCGGCGGGAGGATACCCACCCGGGCCCCGTCGCGCCAGCACCCGCACGGATCCGATTCGCCCTCCTTGACAGCGTGGGAGCATCTGCTACTCTACCACCGATGTTAGTTATGTGACTAACTAATCCTTCCGATGGGGCTGTGGGGGGTCGCGCAGAACGCAGTCCCGCACCACCGACAGGAGGAGCAGGGTGAAACGCAACCTGCACGCCGGCCGCCTCGGGAGCGGCGGTCTGAGTCTCAACGTCTTCACGGACGCGGAGCTCGAGGACATCCACTTCGCCACGCTCGAGGTCCTCGAACGCACCGGTGTCTTCGTGGAGGACGACGAAGCGCTGGACATCTTCAAAGACGGTGGCTGCCGCGTCGACCGCGAGACGCGCATCGTGCGGATCCCGTGCCACGTTGTGGAGGACGCCATCCGCTCCGCGCCGAGCCGGTACACGCTCTACGGCCGCGACGCCAAGAACGACGTCGTCATGGAGCCCGGCCGCGTCGCCTTCACCAACTTCAGCGAGGGCATCCGTGTGATCGACGTGGAGACGGGCGAGTATCGCGACTCCACCAAGGCGGATATCGCCGACATCGCCCGTCTCAACGACTACCTCAGTGAGTTCGACACGCACGAGATCGCCGTCGGCGCCAAGGACGTACCGCCGCAGACGGCTGCCGTGCACAACACCGAAGCGCAGCTCCTCAACACGACCAAGCCGATCGGCATCGGCCCGCTCTCCGGCATGGAGGCCAAGGCCATCTACCGCATGTGCGCCGAGGTCGTCGGCGGCGAGGACGAGCTGCGCGCGCGCCCGATCGTCTACGGCGGCGTCTGCCCGGTGAGCCCGCTCAAGCTGCCGCGCGACGCCACGGAGGTGATCATCGAGTCGGCGCGCTGGTGGATCCCCGACAACATCCTCAGCATGGCTATGTCGGGCGGCTCCGCGCCGGTCACGCTGGCCGGCACGCTCGTCACCCACAACGCCGAGGTCCTGAGCGGCATCGTGCTGGCGCAGCTCACGGAGCGCGGCTGCCCGGTCATGTACGGCAGCTCGACGACGGCGATGGACCTCAAGCTCGCCGCCGCCTCGGTCGGCTCGCCCGAGATCGCGATGATCAGCGCCGCGGTGGCGCAGATGGCGCGGCGCTACCTCATCCCGAGCTTCGTGGCCGGGTTGTAGACGGATGCCAAGCTCGGTGACGCCCAGGTCGGGCACGAGAAGACCCTCACCGGACTACTGGCAGCGTTGGCAGGAGCCAACCTGATCTACGGTGCGGGGATGATCGAGTCGGGAGTCACCTTCGATTGCGGGCAGTTCGTGATGGACAACGAGTTCGCGCGCATGATCAAGAGCGTCGTGATGGGGATCCCGGTCACGGACGAGACGCTGGCGGTGGAGGACATCGCCCATGTGGGCCCGTTCGGCGACTTCCTCAGCCTCGATTCCACGCTCAAGCACATGCGCGAGCTCAGCCAGCCCGAGGTCCTCGACCGCCGCGTGCGTGAGGACTGGGAGGCACGCGGATCCAAGGAGCTCTACACGACCTGCCTCGAGAAGGCGCGCGACGTGCTGCGCGAGTACCATCCCGAGCCCGTCCCGGATGACGTCGCCGCGCGTGTGCGCGCCATCGTCGAAGAGACCGACCGCGCCGCCGGCGTCGGCTGAAGGAGGCCGTCACAGTGAAGCACCAGCTCAAACAGGCCGTGATCGACGGCAACGCAGACACCGCCCTGGCCTTGACCCAGGCGCTCGTCGCCAGCGGCGCCCCGGCCCGCGAGGTCTTAGACGAGGCCCTGCTGCCCGCCATGGAGGTCGTGGGCGAGCGCATGCGCGCGGCCGAGGTCTTCATCCCCGAGGTGCTCTTGTCCGCCCGCGTGATGCAGGCCTGCCTCGACCTGCTGCGCCCGCACCTGGCGGCCGGCGAGGGCGGCCTCGGCACCGTCGTGCTCGGCACCGTCGAGGGCGACCTGCACGACATCGGCAAGAACCTCGTCGCCATGATGCTGGCCGGCGCCGGCTTCTCCGTCGTCAACCTCGGCACCGGGGTGAGCGCGCAGGCCTTCGTCGCCGCGGTCAAGGAGCACGCGCCGGTGATCCTCGGCATGAGCGCCCTGCTCACCACCACCCTGCCGCACATGGGCGAGACGATCGCCGCCCTCAAGGAGGCCGGCCTGCGCGACTCCGTCAAGGTGATGGTCGGCGGCGCCCCGGTGACCCAGTCCTGGGCCGACGAGGTCGGGGCCGACGGCTACGGGGCCAACGCCGGCATGGCGGTGGAGCGGGCGAAGGCGCTGGTGGGATGAACCACAACCGCCCCGGGCTGCACGCTGAGCCCGCAGAGGCGTGTCACCACGTTGGCCATGACACTACGGTGGGGCGGACGCCGCCTCGCCACATCAGGGGGTAGACAATGGCAAGCGAAGGCAGCGTCGCGGCCCGCGAGAGCGCGACCGGAGCCATGGGGCAGGAGCGCAAGAAGATGCGCAAGGTGCTCACGCGCTTCGACATCGTGTTCTTCACGATCGCCGCATTCATCAGCCTCGACACGATCGCGGTGACGGCCGCTTACGGCGGCGGCGAGACGTTCTTCTGGCTCATCGTGACGCTGCTCGTCTGGCTCGTGCCCTACGGCATGGTCATCGCCGAGCTCGGGTCCACCTTCCCGGTCGAGGGCGGCCCCTACGTGTGGCCGCGCATGGCCTTCGGCCGCCTGGCCGGCTCTCTCACGTCGGTCTTCTACTGGATGAGCAACCCGGTGTGGATGGGCGGCACCCTCGCGGCCGTCGTCGTCGCGACGATCAACACGTTCTATCTCAAGAACCCGATGGGCACCGCCGCCTCGATCATCGTCGGCATCCTTGTCGTATGGGCGATCGTCGGCCTCTCGCTCATCGAGCTCAAGTGGGGCAAGTGGACAGGCATCATCGGCACGATCGTGCGCTTCCTCGTGCTCGCCATCTTCCTCGCCCTCGTCATCGCCTTCCTCACGACCAAGGGCAAGCCCGCCGGCACGATGACGGTCTCGTCGATGAAGCCGAGCCTCACCGGCTTCCTCGCGGTGATCGGTCTGCTGCAGTTCCTCTTCGTCGGCTTCGAGCTCTCCAACGGCGCCGCCGAGGAGATGAAGAACGCGCAGCGCGACGTGCCCAAGATGATCATCCGCTCCGGCATCATCGCCGCTCTCATCACGGGCTCCATGATCCTCGGCGTGCTGCTGGTCATGCCGGCCAGCGAACTGACCAACGTCGGCGGATTCGCCGACGCCTATTTCAAGGTGGCAGGTGTTCTTCACGGCGGCGTCAAACGGCGCTCAACGACATCATCGGCGTGCTCATCGTGCTCACGGTGATCAGCGCCGGGGGCGTCTGGCTGCAGGGCGCCGTGCGCGTCCAGGCGGTGGCCGGCCTCGACGGCGCCGGGCCGCTCTGGCTCGGCAAGTTCAGCAAGCGCACCGGCACGCCGGTCATCATGAATGTGGTCTCGGCGATCATCGGCTCGGTGTTCGTTGCCCTGGTGTTCCTGCTCACGAGCGGCAGCCTCGCCAGCTTCTTCACCGTCATGGTCACCCTCGTCATCTCGTTGACGGCGCTCATGTACTTCTTCATGGTGCCGGCGATCATCCCGCTGCGCCGCAAGTACCCGGACCACCACCGCCCGTTCCGCGTGCCAGGCGGTATGGCGGGCGTCTGGATCTGCGTCATCTTCTCTGAGGCCATCATCATCCTCACGGCGATCACGCTCCTGTGGCCGGGTCTGTTGGATGGCATGCTGGGACAGAGCTACGACATCTACGCCAACTGGGGTGTCCACCGCGGGTTCTTCGAGGTCGTGACACTCGGTTCGCTCGCGTTCTTCATCCTCACCAGCGTCATCTTCTGGCTCATCGGCAGGCGCAACCTCGCCAAGGGCATCGTCGGCAGCAGTGATCTGCTCGCCATCGACCCCGAGATCGGTGGCGCGGGCGGGATGACGGCCGCTGCGACAGCCCCGGCGGCCCCCGAGGCATGACGCCTCACCAGCCGGGCGAAGGGACTTCGCGAATGTCAGAGGAGACAAGGGGACCGCAGCGCCAGCCTCTGGCTCCCCTGCGGTCCGACTTCGCCGTCAGCTTCCACAACGCGGCGCAGATCGAGCCGCTCAGGGACGCGACACTGCGCCTGCTCGAGCGGACCGGCGTCAGGTACGCCTCGCCGAAGGCCCTCGCGATCCTCGCGAGGGCCGGGGCGAAGGTGGACGAAGCGTCCGAGCTCGTCCGTCTCCCCCGCGCGCTCGTGGAAGAGACGCTCGCCCTCGCGCCGCGCACGTTCGCGCTCGGCGCACGGGACGCGTCGTGCGACCTCGCCGTCGGCTCGGGGTACACCTACGGCACGACCGACGGCTGCGGCGTCGAGGTGGTCGACTGGCGCACCGGCGAGCGGCGCAAGTCCACCAAAGCCGACCTCGAGGCAGTCACCCGCATGCAGGACTGCCTAGGCTCGATCTCGTTCTGGTGGCCCACGGTGAGCGCCGGCGACTGCGGCGAGACCGCGCAGTTGCACGAGATCGAGGCCGGCTGGAACAACACGAGCAAGCACCTCATGGGCATGGTGCAGGGCGAGGGCCTCGCGCGCCGCGCCGTGGAGATGGCGACGGTGGTGGCCGGCGGGCCGGAGGAGCTGCGCCGCCGGCCCGCGATGAGCAACCTCATCGGCACGGTATCGCCGCTCGTGCACGACAAGGACGGCATCGAGGCGGGCCTGGTCTTCGCCGAGGCCGGCGTCCCCGTCTGCTACGTCACCATGCCCAACATGGGCACGACGGCGCCGGCCACCAAGGCCGGCGCCTACGTCCTCGGCGCCGCGGAGATCGTGGCGGCGGCGGTCCTGCACGAGCTCGCCGCCCCCGGCGCGCCGGTCCTCGGCTCGATCATGCAGATCTACGCCGATCCGCGCACCGCCCTCACCATGACGACCCCGCTCGACGACCGCTGCCGCTTCCTCGCGACCGAGCTGCTGCACGCCTTCGGCATCCCGGCGCTCGGCCCGATGGGCGGCACCGACGCCCCGGAGGCGGGCTCCTGGCTCGCCGGCGTCGAGACCATCCTGCAGCTCCTGCAGGTACCGCTCGACGGGTGTGAGCTCTACACCGGCATCGGCCTGACCAACACCTACAACCTCTTCATCCCCGAGAACCTCATCCTCGACGACGACCTCTACAACCGCGCCCGCTACGCGTTCCTCGACATCCCGATGGACGAGGACTCGCTGGCCCTCGACGTCATCGACGCCGTCGGCCCGGGCGGCCACTTCCTCGCACAGGCGCACACTCGGGCGCACATGCGCGACGCCGTCGTGCGCGCCGTGAGCCAGCAGATCGCCGCCGATGGCCAGCACTACCGCGACCCGGTCGAAGTGGCGCGCGAGCGGGCGCTCGACATCCTCGACAACTACCGGCCGGAGCCTCTGCCGGAGGCGCAGCAAGCCGAGCTCCGGCGGATCGTGGAGAGTGCGGACCGGGAGGCGCGAGACTAGGCGGCCGCGACGCGCGGCGAGAACGCCGCGCGGCGACCTACTCGAGCAGCAGGCGGTCGACGGCGAACGCCTCGCCGGCGACCGCGTGGAACTTCTCGATCAGGTCGCTGACCTTGAGCGTCGCCTTCTGCTCGGCGTCGAGGTCGAGGACGACGTGACCGGCGTGCATCATGATGAGGCGGTCGCCGTAGCGCAGCGCCAGCTCCATGTTGTGCGTCACCATCAGCGTCGTGAGACCGCGCTCCGTCACGAGCTGCGCGGTCAGGTCCATGATCGTGGCCGCGACCTTGGGGTCCAGCGCGGCGGTGTGCTCGTCGAGCAGCAGCAGGCTCGGCTCGGCGATCGTCGCCATAAGCAGCGACATCGCCTGGCGCTGGCCGCCGGAGAGCTTGTTGACCTGGGCCCGGAGGCGGTCCTCGAGCCCCATGCCCAGGCGCGAGAGCTGGGCGCGCATCACGGCGCGGCGGGCGTTGGTCACGCCACGCCGCAGCCCGCTGCGCTTGGTGCGCAGCAGCGAGATGGCGAGGTTCTCCTCGATGGTCATCGAGGGCGCCGTGCCCGCCCGGGGGTCCTGGAAGACGCGGCCGATGGCCCGGCTGCGCACGTGCTCGCGCTGGCGCGTGACGTCGCGCGCTCCCACCAGGACCTTCCCGGCGGTGAGCGGGAAGGTGCCGGCGACCGCGTTGAGGAGCGTGGACTTGCCGGACCCGTTGGAGCCGATGATGCTCACGAACTGGCCGGCCGGCACGTCGAGGTCGATGCCGGCCAGCGCTACCACCTCGTTGGGCGTGCCCGGGAAGAAGACCTTGCGGATGTCGCGCAGCTCGACGGGAGCCGGGGCACTCATACGCGGATCACCTTCTTGCGCACGGTCGGCAGCGAGAGAGCGACGACCACGAGCACCGCCGTGAGCAGCTTGAGGTCGGTCGGCGCGATGCCGAGACGCAGGCTCACGGCGATCAGCAGGCGGTACACGATCGAACCGGCGATCACGCTGAACAACACCCAACTGATGCTGCGCACGCCGAAGATGACCTCGCCCATGATCACGCCGGCGAGCCCGGCGACGATGGTACCGATGCCCATGCCGACGTCGGCGAAGCCCTGCTGCTGCGCCACCAGCGAGCCGCTGAGCGCGACGAGCGCGTTGGCGATGCCCAGCCCGACGATGCGCGTGACGTCGGTGTTGGTGCCCATGGCGCGGATCATCTGCTCGTTGTCGCCGGTCGCCTGCAGGCACAGGCCGAACTCCGTGTGCAGGAGCCAGTCGAGGATGTATTTCACGATGATCGCCAGCGCCGCCAGCACGAGGACGAGGTTCCAGCCGAGCATGGAGAGATGGAGCCACCCCGCGAGCTTGTCGAAGACGACCGGGACGCCGAGCAGCGGGATGTTGCTCCGCCCCATGATGCGCAGGTTCACGGTGTAGAGCGCCGTCATCGTGAGGATGCCGGCGAGGAGCTTGGGACCGTAGTTGGTCGCGTCGCTCTCGCCGGACTTGAGCAGCAGGTGCAGGAAGCCGGTCACGAAGCCGGCGCAGAGACCGGCGACGACGCCGGTGGCGGTCGCGAGGAGCGGCGAGTGGCCGTTGGCGATCATCGCCGCCGTGACGGCCGCGCCCAGCGGGAGGCTGCCGTCGACCGTGAGGTCCGGGAAGTCGAGCACGCGGAAGGTGATGAACACGCCGAGCACCATGAAGGCGTAGACGAGGCCTTGCGTCAGCGCGCTCTGCAGGATGACTTGCACCAGGTGTCTCCGTGGTCGGGGGCCGGAGTAGCTTCGCCGCTCCGGCCCCCGCAATCAACCCGGGGCCGGCCCGCCCTGCGGCGGCCGGCCCCGGAATCGTTTCAGACGATCAGAACGTGTTGGCGGCCTTCGCCGTCAGATCGGCCGGGATCGTGACGCCCATCGCCTTCGCCGCCGTCGGGTTGACCGAAAGCTGCAGGTTCTTGGCGTACTCCACCGGGATGTCCTTGATGGGCGTCCCATTGAGGATCTCGGCGGCCTGGTAGCCGGCCTGCTTGCCGAGGTCCTTGTAGTCGAAGGCGTAGGCGGCGACGGCGCCACGCTTGACGCTGTCGGTGTCGCCGGCGATCACCGGGATCTTGTTCTGCTCGCCGACCTTGATGATGCTCTCGAGCGCGGACACGGCCGTGTTGTCGGTGAGCACCGAGATGGCCTGCACGCGGCCGACCAGCGACTGCGCCGCGGCCTGGACCTCGGAGGACGTGCTCGCCGTAGCATCGACGATCTTGATGCCCATCTTGGCGGCGGCCGCCTTCTCGGCCTTGATCAGGTAGACCGAGTTCGACTCGCCGGCGTTGTAGATGACGCCCACCGACTTCACGTTGGGGACGATCTGCTTGATGAGGTCGAGGTGCGGCTGAACCGGCAGCATGTCGCTCACGCCGGTGACGTTGGCGGTCGGCGCGGCGGGGTCGGTGACGATGCCGGCGCCGACGGGGTCGGTGACGGCGGTGAAGACGATGGGCGTGGTCGTGTCGGCCTTGACCACGGCCTGTGTGGTCGGCGTGGCGACGCCGAGGATCAGGTCGAGCCCTTCTCCGGCGAACTTCTGAGCGATGCTGGACGCGGTCGCCATGTCGCCCTGTGCGTTCTGCATGTCGTAGGTGACGTTGGTGAAGCCCTTCTCCGCAAGGCCTTCCTTGAATCCGGCGACGGCGGCGTCGAGGGCCGGGTGCGTGACGATCTGCGTGATGCCGATCTTGTACGCTTTGGCGGCGGGGCTGGCGCTGCTGCTACTGCTGCTGCTCGAGCCGCTCGAGCTGCTGCCGCAGCCGGCGAGCACACCGATGGACGCGACGAGTGCGAGCAGCGCCAGCGGCACAGCCAGCTTGATGGCACGAGGCATGGTTCTCCTTTCGAGGCAACGAACGAATGCCGCATTCTAGTGTGAGCGCCCCGCCGCAGGCAAGGCGCGCCCGCATCACTATCCACTGTCTATGCGCGCCGGATCGCGCGCCGGACGACCCGCTCAGGGCGATCCGGCGCGCTGATGCCGCCGGAGTGCATCTCCTTTCACGCCGTCCGGGGTGCCGGAAGGATCGCGCGGCACGATGGCCATGCCCCTTCGCCGCTCTCCGGCAGACCGGGATCCCGCGGCAGTCACAACAAGGCCGGGCGCCGCATCCGCGGCGCCCGGCCTTGTTGCCGTCTGCTCGTCGTGCGCGACGACGGTGCCGCGCCGGCCGTGCTCGAGGCGGGCCTCCCGCCTCTCGCCGCCGCGGCGCACGCCCGCCTACAGGCGCGCCCGATCCTTGAAGCGCTCGACACAGTTGATCGGGATGTCGAGCTCCCTGCTGATGTTGAACTTGGCCTCCATCATGCCCGGCTCGTCCGGGTGCACGGAGGATGTGAACGCCAGCGTGCCGAGGCCCTTCTCGAGACGGATCTGCTCCATCGCGATCGGGTCGCTCAGGTCACGCGTGCTGCAGTGCAGCTTGGCGGCGACGTACTGCTTGGCTTCCTTGATGCGCATGCGTCTGGTCATCTGCATGCGGGCCACCAGATCTCCGGCTGCCCGCATCCCGCCCATGCCGGACGCTTGCGTGTGCGCCCCCTCCATACCGAGGGGATCGCCTGTGCCCACCTAGTACCCGTCGATCTTGAGGATCTCGACGAAGGCCTTGGAGGCTCGGCTCGTGGCGTCGGCAGGCGGGTACACGCAGGTCGGCACGCCGCCCACGCCCATGCCCACATTGACATGCACCGGGATCTCGGCGACCTCCATCGCGGGCTTGATGAACGTGATCGCGCGGGCGATGTTCCACGCCGTGGAACGCCCGGTGTTGATGTTGACGGCCGGCCCGTAGATGCTGGCGCCGGCCTGCTGCACCATGCGCACCTGGTCCTTGGGCCACATGCCGGCGATGCGCTCGCCGTCGAACTCCAGCTGGCCGTGCATGCCGAGCACGAACTCGCTCGCCATGCCGATCTCGATGCCCAGCCAGGGGTAGCGCTCGCGCAGCATGCGGCAGGCGCGCAGGCCGGCGAGGAAGTCGGCGTCGCCGGCCGCGCCGGTCGTGTCGAAGTCGATACCGTCCGTGCCGGCGGCGACCATGCCGTCCGCCACGAAGTTGATGTCCTCGACCAGCATCTCCATGGCTTCTTCCTGCGCTTCCCGGGCTTCGTCGATCTTGCCCAGCGGGAGCAGCTCGGACCAGTTGGGGATGGGGCCGTCCGGCTTCGAGTAGCGGCCGAGGTCGGGCATCGCGCCGTACTGCACCGGGTTGGTGAGCAGCGCCTGCGCGATCTTCATGCTCTGGCCTTCGTGGGCCACGTTGGTCTTGATCGCCTTGTAGGAGTAGTCGATCTGCCAGAGCTCGACGATGTCGACGCCGAGGAGAGTCTCGAAGCTCTGCAGGTCCTGCACGCGGTTGCCGATGTGCTTGGTCCCGGTGCCGTCATTGCTGAGGATGACTTCGTCGCCGATGTCCACGGCGGTGAAGCGTGCCGGTGAGGCGTAGATCTCGAGCAGGTGCTCGATCTCGTCCTGGGTGATGGTCGGTGACTTGCAGCGCTTGGCGGCTTGTTGCGTACCGTCCTCGAGATCAGCCTTGATCTCGGAACGGGTCATCTCGACGAGCGACCCGTCACCCATACGCGTGGGGATCTTGGGTTCCAACAGCATCACCTCCGTGCTTCATCCGGATCGACCGCTGGCCGCGGGGCGGCTTGCCGGTCTGCGAGAGTCCCACAATGTTCGCGAAGCGATCCGACCGCAGTTGCGCAGACCTCCGCGCGCAACTGTACAGGAGTGGCTGACGAGCGCGCCACCAGCGGCGAGACAGGGTGAGACGAGCGTGAGGCACCGGTCCGCCAATACGCTAGCCCCGCCCCAGCGCAGTGGAGCCGGCGGGCGGGGTCGAACCGCCGACCTGCCGCTTACAAGGCGGCTGCTCTGCCAACTGAGCTACGCCGGCTCGCCGTGGCGCGCGACAAGTCTACCGAGTGCCGCGCGCCACGGGAACCGCGCCTCGGGTCGTCCGGACGGGGCGGCCCGGACGGCCCGAGGCTCCGGCATCTCCGGCGCGCTCGCCTCGCTAGCCGCGCGGCGCCGTAATACGGCGAAAACGCTGCACCGAGTTGATCGGCACGCCCAGCAGCTCGGCGATGTGGAACTTCGCCTCGAGACCGATCGGCTCGTCGATCCCCGTGATCTCGCCGCTCTCGAGGGCCCCGCCCAGACCGCGCTCCTTGCGCACGTCCAGCATCGTGACCGGGTCGGAGAGGTCCATCACCGAGACGCCGAGCTTGTCCGCCACGTACTGCTTCGCCTGAGGAAGCCGCAACCCCCGGGTGATCTGCATCCTGGCCACCAGATCTCCAGCGGCCCGGATCCCGCCCATCCCCGAAGCGACGCCATGGCTGATCGCCTGGCCGTACACATCGCCGGCGCCGACCTACAACCCGTCAAGCTGCAGGATGTCGACCGCCGCGCGCGAGGCGCGCGAGGTGGCGTCTCCCGGCGGCAGGATGTGCATCGGCACGCCGCCGACGCCCATGCCCCCGTTGAGATGCACCGGCACGGTGGCCTCGTCGCAGCACGGCTTGACGATCGTGAGCGTGCGCGCCACGTTCCACGCCACCGACTTGCCGGTGTTCACGTTGATGGCCGGCCCGAAGATCGTGACGCCGGCCTTGGCCGCCAGCTTCATCTGCTCGCGCGGCCACAGCCCGGCCAAGCGCACGCCGTCGTACTCGAGCTCGCCGTGCATGCCGAGCACGAACTCGCTGGCCATCCCGATCTGGATCCCCAGATCCGGGAAGCGCGCGCGGATGCGCTCGACCGCCTTCAGCGCAGCCAGGAAGTCGGCATCGCCGGCCGCGCCGGACGTGTCGAGGTCGATGAAGTCGATCCCGGCCTCGACCATGCCCTCGGCAGCGAAGACGATGTCGGCGGCAGCCATCTCGACCGCCTCCTCCTGTGCGGCGCGCGCTTCCTCGATGCGGCCCAGCGGCAGGAGCTCCGACCAGTTGGCGACGGGCCCGTCCGGGACGGTGTAGCGGCCCAAGTCGGGCATCGCGCCGTAGCCGCACGGCGCCGTGATGAGGAACTGCGCCTGCCGCATGACGGTCTGCTCGAAGTCGATGACGGTCTTGACCGCCTTGAACGAGTAGTCGTGGTGATACATCTCGACCGAGTCGGCGCACAGGTACTGCTCGTAGTACTGCAGGTCGTTGATGCGCGTGCCCATGTCCTGGCTGCCGCAGCCGTCGTAGCTCAGGACCACCTCGTCGCCGATGTCCACGGCGCTGAAGCGGGACCGGCTGCAGAAGATGTCGATCAGGTGGCGGATCGCGTCCTCGCCCAGCGGCTCGACCTTGGCCCGCTTGACGGCGGCCGCGACGCCCTCGCGGATGGCGGCCTCGATCTCCGCCGGCGTCAACCGCGCCAGCGACCCGTCGCCCATGCGAGTCGGGATGGCAGTATCCACGTGCGTACACCCCTTGTCCGGGATTGCACGGGGCCATGGACGCTTCTCCGGGCCCCGCCGATCGTCGCGAGCCTGAGCCTACTTGCGCGGGAATCGGCTGTCACCGCACGATCATTCGGCAAACTTCGCGGTCGGCCGTGCGTGATCGGCCGGCGCGTTAAAGGGGCGAGGCCCCGGAGGGGGCCGGGGCCTCGTGCAAGGGCTTGGGGGAACCCTTGAAGGGGGGTCTATCGCTTGCCAGCGAAAGGAGCCACCCACAGCATGCCCGGAGAATGTTGCGCGCGTGTGAAGCCCCGCGTAGCGATGCGAAACAGGGATTGCCTCACCGTTAATGCGAAAACGCGGATCCGGGGGATGTGCTGGATCCGCGTCTTCGGACAATTGGCCCGTGGCCGGCGAGCCGCCGCTTTGGGGGGCGGTGTGCTCGCCGGCCACCAGACCGTGGTCCACCCGGGGCCGGGGTGGACCAATGAAGATAGGAGGTACCAGCAACGTGCGCTGGCAGCGGGCTTCTCGGAGATGGGAAGCGGCGCAGCGCGGACACTAGAAGCGGTATGCGAAGAACATGTTAGTCAAATATTAACTGCCGCGAAGTGAGCAGTCAGTCTGCCCTGCGCTATGGCGACGGTTTTGATGAGGTTCAGAGTCGTTTTGCCGCCTGCATCGGCTGCTCGCTCGCTACTCCTGGGGCTACTCTGCCGGCTGTTCGAGAGGCAGGCGTCCTGCTTCGCCTACGCCGGCGCGCGCCGGGCCCAGCAGAGCTCGAAGCCCGGGCTCGTCGAGGATGGTGACGCCTATCTCCCTCGCCCGGTCGTACTTCGAGCCCGGGTCCTCGCCGGCGACGACATAGTCCGTGGCCCTGCTGACGGAGCCGCTCACCCGTCCCCCGGCCGCCTCGATGGCCTCCTGGGCCTGGCCCCGCGTGAGCGTGGGCAACCTGCCCGTGAGGACGAACGTCAGGCCGGCCAGGGCGCCCGCCGGTTCGTCGCTCGGCTCTTCGGCGAGGCGGACGCCCGCCAGCCTCAGCTTCTGGATCGTCTCGCGATTGCGTTCGTCGGTGAGGTACTGGAGGACCCCTTCCGCGACGACAGGTCCTATGCCCTCCACGGCCGCGAGGTCCTCGGCTGCGGCCTGCATCAACATATCGATGCTGGGGAACCTCCCCACGAGCGCCTGCGCCGTCACGGAGCCGACGTGCCGGATCCCCAAGGCGAACAGGACGCGCGCGAACGGGCGCGCGCGCGACTCGTCGATGGACGCAAGGATGCGGTCGGCGCGCCTGGCGGCGCCCGTCTTCTTGTCCACGGCGAAGCCGGTCAGCGCGACAAGGTCCTCGCGCCGCAGCGCGTACAGATCGGCGACGTTCCGCACCAGCTCCTCGGCGAAGAGATCCTCGACGAGCCGCTCTCCGAGCCCGTCGATGTCCATCGCGCCCTTGCTCACGAAGTGCTTGATGCTCTCGACGAGCTGCGCGGGGCAGGACCGGTTGGGACAGCGCACGGCCACCTCCCCGGTCTCGCGCACCACTCGCGATCCGCACGCCGGGCACTCCTCCGGCATCGTCCACTCGGGCAGCTCCAGGTGACGGAACGCCCGCTCATACTCGCGGCCGTCCACGTCGACGCTGCCGGTGGTCACCGGTCCGACCACCTGAGGGATGACGTCGCCGGCGCGCTGGAGGATGACGTCATCTCCCGGGCGGATGTCCTTGCGGCGGACGTCGTCCTCGTTGTGCAGGGTCGCCCGCTCCACCGTGACGCCGCCGACGAAGGCCGGCTCGAGCACCGCGAACGGGGTGAGCACGCCCGTGCGCCCAACGTTGACTTCGATGCTGAGGAGCCGCGTCGTCACGGTCGTCGGCGCGAACTTGAAGGCGATCGCCCAGCGCGGATCGTGCGCGACGCTGCCGAGTGCGCCTTGGAGCGTGTAGGAGTCCACCTTCACGACGGCGCCGTCGATGTCGTAGTCGAGCTCGGCGCGCCGCTCTTCCCAGCGGCGGCACTCGTCCGCGACTGCGTCGATGTCGTCGACCACCACGATGTGCGGGTTCACACGGAAGCCCTGCGCGCGCAGCCAATCCAGGGCGGAGTGATGGTCGGGCAGGTCGAGCCCCTCGCTGAACCCGATCGCGTAGCACCACAAGCCGAGCGGCCGTTCGGCGGCGGCGGCCGGGTCGAGCTGGCGGATGGAGCCGGCCGCCGCGTTGCGCGGATTCACGAAGGTCGGCTTGCCCTCAGCGGCGCGCTTCTCGTTGAAGCGCGCGAAGTCGGCCAGGCGCAAGTACACCTCGCCGCGCACCTCGACGATCGGCGGCGGGTCCCCGCCCCTCAGGCGCAGGGGCAGCGAGCCGATCGTGCGCAGATTGGCCGTCACGTCCTCGCCCACTTCGCCGTTGCCGCGCGTGGCGCCGGTCGTGAAGATACCGTCCCGGTACGTCAGAGAGATGGCGAGGCCGTCGATCTTGGGCTCGACGACGTACCGGAAGGGGACCGCGTCGAGCTCCCTGCCCTCGAGGAGACGGCGGTTGCGCTGGTCCCACGCGAGCAGCTCCTCCTCGCTGCGCGCGTTCGCCAGCGAGAGCATCGCCTCGAGGTGGCGCACCTGCTCGAACTTCTCGAGCGGCGCCGAACCGACGCGTTGCGTCGGCGAGTCCGGCGTACGCAATCCCGGGTGCTCGGTCTCGAGGGCGACCAGCTCGCCGTAGAGCGCGTCGTACTCGGCGTCGTCGATCTCGGGCTGGTCGAGAACGTAGTACAGGTACGCGTGGTGATTGAGGAGCTCGCGCAGTTGGGCGGCTCGCGCCGCGGGCGGCGATTCGTCGCTCACGTCTCCCCCAGTCGTCACGGCGCCGCGCGGAGCGCGGCGCTCACTCGGTGGTGGTACCCTGCTCACCGCCGCGACTCACCCTTCGCCCGCGACCGCGCAAGCAGAGGTCGAGCAGCTCGTGCGGCTCCTCGAGCCAGAAATCCGGGGCAACGGCCAGCAGAGCCGCCTTGTCGAAGACGCCCCACGCCACTGCCGCCGTCGCCATCCCCGCGGCGGCGCCGGCCTGGATGTCGACCGGGCTGTCACCGACGTAGATGGAGCCGGCCGCCGGCGAGCGCAGACGCTCGAGGCACAGCAACAGGGGTACCGGCGACGGCTTGTGCTCGTCAGTGTCGCTGGCCGTGACGACGACGTCGAACCGGTCTGCGAGCCCCACGGCGCGAAACGCCATCTCCGTCGTGTCGCCGCTCTTGCTGGTCACGATGCCGAGCCGGCGACCGGCGGCGCGCAGGCCATCCAGCATCTCCGTGACGCCCGCGTACCCGCGAATGAGTTCGTCGTGCCGCCGGTGGTTGTACTCGCGATAGACGTCGTAGAGCTCGCGTGCGTGCTCGGGCGAGAGGCGCTCCATCTGGGCCATGAGCGGCTGGCCCACGCCCGCGGTGATGACCTCGTCGGGCAGCACCTTCCCAAGGACCGTGCGCGTGGCGAAGCGGAAGGACTCCACGATGAGCTCGACCGTGTCGACCACGGTCCCGTCGAGGTCGAAGACGACCGGGTCGAACCCGGCGCTGGACGGCGCGTCAGGCACGCAGCGCCTCGAGCTCGAGGTCCCAGTCCCGCAGCCCCGTGAGCGCTTCGGCGTCGAGCAGGTCGTAGCGCATGGGGGTGAGCGCGACCGCGCCTTGAGCGACGACCTCGAAATCCGTCGCCTCCCAGTCGCCCGACGATGGGTGGTCGCCGGCCAGGAAGAACTCCTCCACGCACGAGGAATCGCCGTCGAGGCACACGAACACGCGGTCGTGCAGGCTCGAGCCGCCCAGGCGGGCCGGTCGCACCCCCTCGATCCGCGCCAGCGGGCGATCTGGCAGGTTCACGTTGAGGATGGTGTGCCGCGGCAGCCCGTGAGCGATGACCTCGCGGATGATGCCACGGATCACGGGGACCGCCTCCGGCAGCCACCCCGGCCGCATGCTCTCGACCGAGACGGAGATCGCCGGCAGGCCGCGCAGCGCCGCCTCGAAGGCGGCGCCGACGGTCCCCGAGTAGGTGGTGTCGGCGCCCATGTTGCCGCCGGCGTTGACGCCGGCGACGACCAGACCGGGCGGCGGACAGGCCATGCCGAGCAGGCCGATGCGAACGCAGTCGGACGGCGTGCCGTCGCAGGCGAGGCCCTGCCAGCCCTCGCCGAACGTCGCCGGCACGAGGTGCAGCGCCCGGTCGATCGTGATGGCGCGCGCGACGGCGCTGGCGTTGTGGTCCGGCGCCAGCGTGCTCACCTCGCCGAGGCCCTCGACCGCGGCGCGCAGCACGGCGAGGCCGGGGGCCAGGATGCCGTCGTCGTTGGTGAGAAGGATCTGCAAGGTCACTCTGCCATTCTAGCGGACGCGCCGGACGAGCGGCGGCGCTACGTCACCCTCGCGGCGGGCCGGCCGCTCTTGTACTCTGTCGCGGATACGCGGGCCCCGCACATGTGGCAGGAGAAGCTGGAGGCTCGTCGTAGGAGTGTCGAACGATGGCCCGGGCAAGGAGCCGTGTGACCGAAGCTGATCACGTGACGCGCGACCTCACCGGCCGACGGCTCACGGTCCGGCGGGCGGTGGCGCTGGCGGGCGCGCTCCTCGCCGTCTCCCTGCTCGTCTTCGGCCTCGGTCTTGCGTATCTCTGGCCGCTGTTCATCTTCCCGCTCTTTCTGGGCGCGGTCTTCTTCTTCGAGCTCGGCAGCCTCGTGGTGACCTTCTGGCTGGGCAACTTCTTCGTCATGTACTTCAGCTTCCGCGAGACGGCCTCGCCGGCGCTGATCCGCCAGGCGCTGCTCGGCACCGCGCTCTTCCTGCTCGCCGGCCTTCTGCTCGGCCGCGTGCAGCGGCGCAGTCACCAGATGCAGTCGCTCCTCGCCGCCTCATCGCTGAGCGATCGGCTCACGGGGCTCTACAACTACGGCACCTTCGTCGACTACCTGCACAACGAGGTGACCAAGGTGGACCGCTACGGCGGAGAGCTCAGCCTGATCATGCTCGACCTCGATCACTTCAAGCAGTTCAACGACAAGCACGGTCACGAGACCGGCAACGAGCTCCTGCGCCGACTCGGCGCCACACTCAGAGCCACCGTCCGCGACGCGGACATGGCGGCGCGCTACGGCGGCGAGGAGTTCGCCGTGCTCATCCGCGGCGACGAGTCGCACGGCTACGAGCTCGCGGAGCGCGTGCGCCGCGCGGTCGAGGCTCTCTCGGTGGACGTCCGCGGCGGGATGCAGGCGTTCGTGACGGTGTCGGCAGGTGTCGCCACCTATCCTGTCGGGGCCGCGGACGAGACGGAGCTGGTCGAGCGCGCCGACGACGCGCTCTACGCGTCCAAGCGGCGCGGCCGCAATCGGGTCACGATCCACACGGGCGTGAACTCTCAGCAGGAAGATCTGCCCGCCAGCCTCAGCGCCTGAGGCTTACGGCGGCCGCCGGCACGACCGGCGCTCGCCTCACTCGACGAACGAGACCTGCGGCAGCCGCGTGTCCGGCCGAGCCAGCAGCTCGCCGCACAGGAGCTCGACCCCGCTGCGCTGGAGCAGCTTGCTTTGCTCAGGTGTGCGCACACCGGTCGCGATGAGCTGCGCGCCGATGCGGTCGACGAAGCGGACCAGCAGCTGCACCACCTCGACCGGCGTGAGCTCACCGCCGAGGTTGGCGACGAGCGCCGGGTCGATGCAGAGGAACTCGGGCCGAGCCTCGGCGATGAGCTCGAGCGTCGTGAACTGTGCGCCGAGCCCGGAGAAGCAGAGCTGGAAGCCCATCTCGCGCACGTCGGCCAGCGTGCGGAGCACCGAGGCCGTGTTGGTGCCGAGATCGTCGGCGTCGATCTCGAAGACGACGTGCTGGGGTACGAGCGCCTTGTTGAGAGAGTAGAACTCGCTGACCGCGAGGACGGCGGCGTTGGGCAGCTCGGCCGCGGCGCAGCCGACGAACAGGAGGTCGTCCGGCTTCAACCCATCGGCCGCCGTCACCGTCGCCGCGCGCGCCGCGATCCCGTAGGACGGCAGCAAGCTGGAGCGGCGTGCCACGTCGAGGAGCACGTCCGGCAGACGCAGCGGAGAGTAGAAGGGCCCGCGGACGCTGCTTCGGTAGCCGATGACCACTTTGGAGGCGATGTCGACGACCGGCTCGAACAACGGCTCGAGCTCGCCTCCCTCAACGCACACCGCGAGCGTCTTCTCGAGCTCGTCCTGGAATGTCGCGGCCTGGGCCTCCGCCGCCTGCATCGCGCCGGCGACGCCGCGCTGGAGGTTCTGCTCGAAGGTCAGGGTGTCGTCCGAGGCCATGACCGTGGCGCCCACCGACGGGTGGACGCGGTCGTACACGCCGGGCGCCAGATCGTTGAGGAGCAGGGACTGCAGCCGCTCGTACACGCGGCGCGTGACCGCCGCGAGGTCGTCATCTGCGATCACGTCGCTCGAGCGAGGCGGGGACAACAGCACGATGAAGGCGTCGTCGGTAAGCGTGAAGTCGCTCACGACGTCCAGCCGGCGTAGCGTGCTGCCCGACATGCTCTCGAGGTTGGCGGCGACGGCGTCCAGGATCTCGCCGACGATGCGCCACCCGAAGATCGGCTCGAGCCGCCCGAACCGCTGGAGACTGACGTACAGGATGGCGACCTTGCCGCGGCGCTCGAGCTCGAGGCGGATGCTGTCGGCGACCAGGCTCAGCGAGGGCAGCCGCGACGAGCCGTCGCTCACAAGGCTGCGGAGATTGGTGCGCGCCCTGCGCAGGGAGTCGTCGCTCGGTCGGTCCACGCTCCTCACCCCCGCCCGCCCGGCGTCAGGTCGCCTTCTGCTTCTCCTTGGGCTTGGAGCCGTCGGAGCCCGACTTGCCGCTGGGCTTGTCCTTGGCCTTGTCGGCGCCGCCGGAGGAGGCGTCGCTCTCCACGGACCCGGAAGAGCTCTCCGACGAGCCCTCGGAGGTGCCTTCGCGACTCCCCGGACGCCGGCCCGATCCCTTGCCGTAGTCGGTCGTGTAGAAACCCGAGCCCTTGAAGTGGATGGCCACCGGATGCAGCACCTTCCGCAGACGTCCGCCACACTCCTCACAGGTCTCGAGCGGATCGTCGCTCATGCGCTGCAGGACCTCGAACGAGGCCCCGCAGTCGTCACACCTGTACTCGTAGATGGGCACGCGGGAAACTCCTTGAGTGGCCGAGAGAAAACCAGTGTAGCACAGGGCCCTGGAGCCCCCGGTCAGGGCGCGAAGGGCGGCAGGTGGCCCGCGACGATGCGCGCCGGCCGCCACGAGCGGATGAGCCGCCAGGAGGCAAGCAGCTCTGCCGCGCCGGGGCCGTCGTCCGGCCGCATGGCGTCGAACGCCGCCCGCGACGGCCCGATCGTGTCGCCGCAGATGGCGACCGGACCATCCGCGGTGTCGACGCGCAGGCTGATGTGCCCGTCGCAGTGCCCCGGCGTGCGCGCCCAGTCGAGACCGGGGGTGATGGAGCCGCCGTCACCGGTGAGGAGCTCCTGCGGGAGCAGGTCCAGCAGCCCGCCGACGAGGACCCAATGAGGCGCCTGCGTCTCGCGCTCGTGCAGCGTGACGGGCGCCGGCAGGTCGGCGCAGCCGCCCGCGTGGTCGAGATGGGCATGCGTGAGGATGACGCGGTCGATGTCCGCGATGCTGAGGCCGCGGCGCTCGAGCGCGCGGACCACGGGCTCGTTCTGCAGCGGCAGGCCGGGATCGACGACGATGGTCTCCGCGCCGCGCAGCAGCAGGGTGTTGGGGAAGGTCGTCATGCCGACCACGGGCCGCTCACCGCGCAGCGCGCGATAGTCGGCGAATGCTTCGGGCGAGCGGTGCTCCGGCAGGACGATCACCTCGCCGTCCTCCACGCTGAAGACGAACCTGGCAGTGGGCAGGAGGACGTCGACGTCGTACTTGGCCATCGATGGTCCTTGCGAGGCGCCGGCGCTTCAGGCCGGGTCCTCGTCCTCCTCGTCCCGCGCGTAGATGAAATCGACCTTGTCCATGTTGACGAGGACGAATGGAGCAGTGTCGAGGAGATCCTGGCTGCCCTTGGCGTAGATCCGCACCTTCGAGAGCGTCAGCCTGGGATCGCTGAATGCGCGGATGAAGTCCGACGCCCTGCGCGAGGTGGCCCGGCCGCCGATCCCGAAGTGTGCCATGCCTACGATCCTGAACTCACCCAGGTAGGCCACGATCTCGATCTCCCTGAAGCCCGCCTCATGGTGCACGCTCCCATGCTCGGCGGTCTCGAACTCAGGCATCGCGTCCTCCCTCTCGTGCGTCCGCCGGACCCGGCCCGGCCGCCCTGCCTGCGGCTGCGCGGCCAGCCCCCGAACATGGTGTACCCGCGAATGCCCCGACTGAGCCGCGGCCGGGTCGCAGAGAGATCCGCAAACGAGTGAGCGCAGCGCGCCGCGACTCTCCGAGTCGCGGCGCGATGATCACTCCGATGGCGGCGCCGACGGCGCTGCCGTGGATGAGGCTGCGCACCTTCGGCATCGCGCCCACTATAGCGGCGCTATTTCGTGAACACCAGGCGACCGTCGGCGACGTCGACCTTGACCGTGTCGCCCTGGTGGAACTCGCCGCGCAGCAGAGCGCTGGACAACGGGTTCTCGACCAGCCGCTGAATGGCGCGCTTCATCGGCCGGGCGCCGTAGTCGGCGTCGTAACCCTCCTCGGCGATGTACGCCCTGGCCGCGTCGCTCACCTCGAGTGCGAGCCCTTGGCCTTTCATGAGCTCGCGCATGTGCGTGAGCAGCAGGTCGGCCACTTCGGCGAGCTGTTCGCGCGTCAGCGGGTCGAACACGATGATCTCGTCGACGCGGTTGAGGAACTCGGGCCGGAACGTCTTGCGCAGCTCCTCGAGGAGGCGCTTCTCGAGGCCCTCGTGCTCGCCGCCGTCCTCCTCCGCGCCGGCGAAGCCGAGGCGCTGCTTGCGGATGGCGGCGCTGCCGACGTTGCTGGTCATGATGATCACGGTGTTCTTGAAGTCGACCGTGCGGCCCTTGCCGTCGGTCAGGCGGCCGTCGTCGAG
This sequence comes from uncultured Thermoleophilia bacterium, assembly GCA_963829205.1. Lineage (GTDB taxonomy): Bacteria > Actinomycetota > Thermoleophilia > UBA2241 > UBA2241 > CAIXSE01. The sequence goes on along the minus strand of CAWHHT010000007.1, from coordinate 12,425 downwards.
GATCTGGAGGAGCGAGTTGAACACGTCCGGGTGCGCCTTCTCGATCTCGTCGAACAGCACGACGCTGTACGGGCGGCGGCGCACCGCCTCGGTGAGCTGGCCGCCTTCATCGTACCCGACGTAGCCGGGCGGCGCCCCGGTGAGCCGCGAGGCGGTGTGCTTCTCCATGTACTCGCTCATGTCGAGGCGGATGAGGGCGTTCTCGTCGTCAAACAGAAACTCGGCGAGGGCGCGAGCCAGCTCCGTCTTCCCCACGCCCGTCGGGCCGAGGAAGATGAACGAGCCCACGGGCCGCTTGGGGTCCTTGAGGCCCGCGCGACCTCGGCGGACCGCTTCGCTGACCGCCTCCACCGCGCGGTCCTGGCCGATCACCCGGCCGTGGATGTCCCGCTCCATGGAGAGCAGCTTGTCGGCCTCCTCCTGCAGCATCCGCTGGACCGGGATGCCGGTCCACTTGCTGACCAGCTCGGCGATGTCGTCGGCGTCGACCGTCGCGTCGGCGATACCCTTGTCGGCGAGCCAGGCGTCCTTGGCGGTGACGAACGTCTCCTGGATCTTGTCCGACTGCGCCTTGAGCTCGGCGGCACGCTCGTAGTCCTGACTCTGCACCGCAGCGGCGCCCTCGCGCGTGAGCTCCTGGAGCTTGAGCTCCATCTCGCGCAGGTCCGGCGGCAGCATCGTCGCCTCGATGCGCAGCTTGCTGGCGGCCTCGTCGAGGAGGTCGATCGCCTTGTCCGGCAGGAACCGGTCGCTGATGTAGCGGTCGCTCAGGTGCGCCGCCTCGCGGATGGCCTCGTCGGTGATCTTGACCTTGTGATGGGCCTCGTACTTGTCTCGCAGCCCCTCCAGGATGGCCACGGTCTCCTCGACCGTCGGCTCACCCACGAGGATGGGCTGGAAGCGACGCTCCAGGGCGGCGTCCTTCTCGATGTGGGCGCGATACTCGTCAAGCGTCGTCGCGCCCACGCACTGCAGCTCGCCGCGGGCGAGCATCGGCTTCATCATGTTGGAGGCGTCGATGGCGCCCTCCGCGGCGCCGGCGCCGATCACGGTGTGCAACTCGTCGATGAAGAGCACGACGTCCTTGGAGCGCTGGATCTCGTCGAGAGCGCCCTTGAGCCGCTCCTCGAACTCGCCGCGGTATTTGGCGCCGGCGACCATGCCGCCGAGGTCGAGGGCGAGCACGCGGCGGCCACGCAGCAGCTCCGGCACGTCGGCGTTGACGATCTTCTGGGCCAGCCCGTCGGCGATGGCCGTCTTGCCGACGCCGGGCTCACCGATGAGGACCGGGTTGTTCTTGGTCCGCCGGCTGAGCACCTGGATCACGCGCTTGACCTCTTCGTCGCGCCCGATGACGGGGTCCAGCTTGCCCTCGCGCGCCATCGCGGTAAGGTCGCGCGTGTACTTCTTGAGCATGCTCTCGCCGGTCGCCGTGGCCTCATAGTCGGCGCCTGTGGCGCGTACCTCGCTGAGTGCCCGGCGCAGCGTGTCCTCGGTCATACCCACGTCACGCAGGATGGCGCTGCCCGGCCCCTCTCCTTCGAGAAAGATGCCGAGGAGCAGGTGCTCGGTGCCCACGAACTCGTCTCCGAGCTTCTGCGCCTCCTGCACCGCCAGATCGAGAGCCGCCTTCGCGCGCGGCGTCATGTAGAGCATCTCCTCCGGCCCAGATGGACCGCCGGTGCCGGCGGGCTGGTTCTGGGCCATCTGGTCGGCGCGCGTCATCAGAGCGCCTTTGTCTATGCCGAGCACGTTGAGGATCTGCTCCACGACGCCGCCAGGCAGACTCAGCACGCCGATCAGCAGGTGCTCGGTGCCGAGCACGTTGCCGGAGCCACGGCGCACCACGCCTTGAGCTGTCTCGATGGCCTCGCGGGCCCTTTCGGAGAACTTGTTCACGTCCATGTGGTTCCTAACTGGTCTTGGTGCCTTGGGTCAGACCCGCCGGCGCCGGCGGCCGAGCGGGACGATCTGTGTGTGGCTCACCGGCACGAGCTCGAAGCGGTGTGAGCGTTCGACGCGGTCGACCTCGCGGCGCATCTGGGCGGCGGCTTCGAGCAGCTCCGCCTGCAGCCGCTGCATCTGCTCGGCCATGGCGTTGAGCTGCTGCTCCATCGCCAGCACCCGCTCCACGCCGGCAAGGTTGAGACCGAGCTCCGTGAGCTGCTGGATGCGCTGGAGACGTTCGACGTCGCTCTGCGAGTAGCGCCGCGTGTTCTTGGCCGTCCGCTGCGGGCGCAGCAGACCGCGCCGCTCGTACATGCGCAGCGTCTGCGGATGCACTCCGGCCAGCTCGGCCGCGACCGAGATCATGAACAGCGGCCTGTCGTTGTCGTCCTGTCGTTGCATGAGTCCGCTCGCCTACCTCAGCCCAGTGCCGCCGTGCGCGGATCCGCGAACGTGTCGCCGAGCTTCTCGAACAACTGCTTCTGCTCCTTGGAGAGCTTCTCCGGCACGCGCACACGCAGGCGCACGTGCAGGTCGCCTTGCCCGCCCTTGATGCCCGGGGCGCCCTTGCCACGCACGCGTAGCGTACGTCCGTCCTGGCTGCCGGCCGGGATCTTGAGCGACACATGCCCGCCGCCCGGGGTGGGGATCTTCACGCTCGTGCCGAGTGCCGCCTCCGAGACGGTCACCGGCAGCTCGAGGACCACATCGTTGCCGCGGCGCTGGAAGAGGTCGTCCTCCTCCACGTGCACGCGGACGAACAGATCGCCGGAGGGTCCGCCGCGAAGGCCGGCCTCGCCCTTCCCCTTGATGCGGATCTTGCTGCCGTCCTTGACGCCCGCGGGGATCTTGACCTGGTAGCGGAGCGTCTTGTGCTGCAGCCCGCTGCCTCCGCAGGTCGGGCAGGGTGACTCGATGATCGTGCCGGCTCCCCTGCAGCGCGGGCAGGTCTGCGGCATCGCGAAGCCGCCGAGGTTGCGCGCGATCGTCCCGCGGCCGTCGCAGTCGGGGCACACCTTGGGGGTGGTGCCCGGCTTGGCGCCGCTGCCGTGGCAGGTGTCGCAGGTGTCTGGCTTCTCCACCGGCACGCGCGCGGTGACGCCCTTGAGGGAATCGTCGAACGAGACTGTGACGTCGACCTGCAGGTCATCGCCGCGCTCGGCCGCCTTCCGACGGCCGCGGCCGCCCGCGGCCCCGCCGAACAGACCGCCGAGCAGATCGCTGAGGTCGCCCATGTCGAACTGGACGTTGCCCTGACCGAACATGCCGGGGTCGAAGCCCCCGGCGCCTGGCCGGAAGCCGCCGGGACGACCGCCGGCGCCCGGGCCGAAGGCCCCGAGCCGGCTCAGTTCGTCGTACTGCTTGCGCTTGTCGCTGTCGGACAGCGTCTCGTAGGCCTCGCTGACCTCCTTGAACTTCTCCTCCGACGCCTTGTCGCCGGGGTGCTTGTCCGGGTGGTAGTCGCGGGCGAGTTTGCGAAACGCCTTCTTGATCTCGTCCTGGGAGGCGTTCTTGGGGACGCCGAGCGTCTGGTAGTAGTCGCTCATGTCAACTCGTCACGATGACCTTGGCTGGTCGCAGCAGCCTGCCGTGAAGCAGGTAGCCGCGCTCCAGGACCTGGAGCACCGTTCCCTCCTCGTAGTCTTCGGACGCCTGCGTCATGACGGCCTCGTGGATGTTGGGGTCGAAGAGCGTCCCCGTCTCCACCGGCACCTCTTCGAGGCCGTGCCCCTCGAGCGTGGCGCGCAGCTGCCCCGCGACGAGCTCGAGGCCGGCGATCAACTGGCCCTCCTCGTGCTGGGCGGCGGCTTCCAGCGCGCGACCCATGTTGTCCATCACCGGCAACAGGGATTCCACGACGACCTCGGCGGCGCGCAGGCGGTGCTGCTCCGAGTCGCGCTGCACGCGCTTGCGGTAGTTGTCGAACTCCGCCTGCAGGCGGCGCAGGTGATCGAGGTACTCGTCGCACTGGCTGGCCAGCTTGTCGAGCTCCTCGCCGACGGCCTCCTGCCCGGCGAGCGCCTCAGCCTCTGCGATCTGCGGTGCCGACTCTGCGGCGGCCTTGACCCGCGGCTTCCGCTTGCCGTCGTCCCTGGTGTTCCTCTTGTCGGTCATGTCCTTTGTGTTCTCCTCTGTGGTCCTGCCGGGCCCGGGATCGCCTTCGGCGGCCCGGCCCGGCCGGGCGCTCGCTGAGCGCCCCGCCGGGCTCGTCCGTGTGGCCGGTCGGCCGCCAGCGCGGCTCAGCTCCCGGGCTGCGATGCCTCGACGGGCTTCCTGGCCTCGACTGTCTTCTTGGCCTTGACCTCGATGCGCTTCGGCTTCTCCACCTCAGCCTTCGGCACGGTGACCGTGAGGATACCGTCTTCGTAGCCCGCCGCGATGTCCTCGGGCTTGACGCCCTGCGGCAGGGCGAGGTTGCGCTGGAAACTCCCGAAGCGCCGCTCGACGCGGTAGTACCGCTCCTCGTCCACCTTCTCCTCGAACTTGCGCTCGCCCTTGATCGTGAGGACGTTGTCCTCGACCTCGATCTGGATGTCCTCGGGGTCCATCCCCGCGAGCTCGGCCTTGAGGACGACAGCGCCTTCGGTATCGAAGACGTCGACCGCCGGCAGCCAGCTCTCCTGACGCCCGTTCCAGACCTGATCGACGAGCCGGTTGAACTGGTTCGTGACCTGAGTCATATCGCGGAATGGGTCCCATCTGATGATCGCCATGGCAGACACCTCCTCCTCGCCTACTTGCTCTCTTCGTCGTCGATGACCTCGTAGTCGCCTTCCTCGACGTTCTCGTCGCCGGCCGGCTCCGAGCCGCCACCGCCCGAGGTCTGCTGCTGCTGGGCCTGCTGGTAGACGGCCTCGGCCAGCTTGTGCGAGGCCTGCATGAGGGCGTCGGTCTTGGCCTTGATGAGCTCCTCGTCGTCGCCCTCGAGTGCGGTCTTGACCTCAGCAGCGGCCGACTCGATCTCGGCCTTGGTGGAAGCGTCGACCTTGTCGCCCATGTCGCGCAGCGACTTCTCGGTGCTGTACACGAGGTTCTCGGCCGTGTTCTTCACGTCGGCCAGCTCGCGCGCCTTCTTGTCTTCGTCGGCGTGGGCGTCGGCGTCCTTCATCATGCGCTCAATGTCCTGCTCGCTGAGGCCACTGGAAGCGGTGATGGTGATCTTCTGCTCGTTGCCGGTGCCGAGGTCCTTGGCGCTCACATGCACGATGCCGTTGGCGTCGATATCGAACGTGACCTCGATCTGCGGGATGCCGCGCGGCGCCGGCGGGATGCCGACCAGCTGGAACTTGCCCAGCGTCTTGTTGTAGCGCGCCATCTCGCGTTCGCCCTGGAGCACGTGGATCTCCACGCTGGTCTGGTTGTCGTCGGCGGTGCTGAAGATCTCGCTCTTCTTCGTCGGGATGGTCGTGTTGCGCTCGATGAGCTTGGTGAACACGTTGCCCTTGGTCTCGATGCCGAGGCTCAGCGGGGTCACGTCGAGGAGCAGCACGTCCTTGACCTCGCCGGCGAGCACACCACCCTGGATGGACGCGCCGACGGCGACGACCTCATCCGGGTTGACGCCCTTGTGCGGATCCTTGCCGATGAGCTGCTTGACCTTCTCCTGCACGGCGGGAACGCGCGTCATGCCGCCCACGAGAATGACATGGTGGATGTCCGAAGCACTGAGGTTGGCGTCCTTGATGGCGCTGTGAACCGGCCCGACGACGCGCTCGAGCAGGTCGTGCGTGAGCTCGTCGAACTTGGCGCGAGAGAGCGTCAGGTCGAGGTGCTTGGGGCCGTTCTCGTCGGCCGAGATGAACGGCAGGTTGATGTTGCTGCTCTGCGTCGTGCTGAGCTCGATCTTGGCCTTCTCCGCGGCCTCGTACAGGCGCTGGAGCGCCATCTTGTCGGCGCTCAGGTCGATGCCCTGGCTCTGCTTGAACTCCGCCACCATCCAGTCGACGACGGCCTTGTCGAAGTTGTCGCCGCCGAGGTGGGTATCGCCGTTCGTCGAGCGCACCTCGAACACGCCCTCGCCGAGATCGAGGATGGAGACGTCGAAGGTGCCGCCGCCGAGGTCGAACACAAGGATGGTCTGATCGTGCTCCTTGTCGAGGCCGTAGGCGAGCGCCGCGGCCGTCGGCTCGTTGATGATGCGCTTGACCTCGAGGCCGGCGATCTTGCCGGCGTCCTTGGTGGCCTGGCGCTGGGAGTCGTTGAAGTACGCCGGGACGGTGATGACCGCCTCGCTGATCTTCTCGCCCAGGTACTCTTCGGCGTCCCGCTTGAGCTTCTGCAGGATCATCGCGGAGATCTCCGGCGGCGTGTAGGTCTTGCCGCCGATCTCGACGACGGCGTCGCCGTTGGGGCCCGCCTGGACGTGGTACGGCACGATCGTCATCTCCTCGGCGACGTCGCCGTACTTGCGGCCCATGAAGCGCTTGATCGAGAACACCGTGTTCTCGGGATTGGTGACCGCCTGACGACGGGCGACGGTGCCGACGAGGCGCTCACCGCTCTTCGAGAACGCGACGACCGACGGCGTGGTGCGACCGCCCTCACTGTTGGGGATGACGGTCGGTTCGCCGCCCTCAAGCACGGCCATGGCGCTGTTGGTCGTGCCCAGGTCGATGCCGATTACCTTGCCCATGAAGCTTCCTCCTTGAAGGGTTGTGCTGCAGAAAGCATAAAAGTTGAGTCCCCTGCTGTCAACTTTATGCCCCCTCCTTTCGCAGGCGAAACAGAAGGGGGCTCTCCTCTCCAGACCGGCTCTGCGCGATTGTCGATCGCCGACGCACCACGAGGCCGCAGGGACATCCTGGGAGTCGAATGAGGCGTAGAGGCGCCGAGTTCCGGGGCCGGTGCCGGACTGGCCGAGCCGGAACGGACTATGTGCTCGCGCGCGTGGGAAGAGTCGCGACAACCACGAGGACGGAATGGGTGCTGCAGCGCCTCATCGGCAACATTTCTTTATGATTGCTAACGGCCACCAAATCGTGTATACCTTCACAATCCTCGGATACCCCCGTGGGTTTCAGGGCCGAGGCAACTGGATTGGCATGGGGAATCAGACACATCGACACTTCAGCACTGGCGTGCGACCGCACGGATGTTGTGCGTCTACCGCGGGCTCGGGGCGCAAGCCTCGAGCGGCGGGTGGAGCCACTGTCTCTCTCGCCTGCTTACAGCACGAATCTCGCCCTGCGTCGCCCGGGCTTCGCGTGGCGTGTTCGACCCATCGATCCGCTTCCGGAGGGGAGGTGATTCGATGACAGCGGACAAGCTTCACTTTCCTATCCAAACGACCAAGAGCAAGGAGGTGACCATGGTAAAACGCTTCACAGTTCTCGCGATCGTCCTGGCCGCCTTCTTCGTCCTGGCGGTACCGGCGCTCGCCGCCACCCACAACGGGTACCGCGCCGACTACACGACGAGCAACGCCTGCCAGACCTGTCACCAGGCCGGTCAGCCGGCGAACGCCCCCAAGGTCTACAACGACTGGGCGACGACCAAACACGGCACCGATGAGGAGGCCGCGTCGGCGGCGAAGAGCCTGCCCTACGGCTCGGTGTGCGCAGGCTGCCACACGGCCAACTACGACCCCGGCAAAGTGACGCCGATCGCGACCAAGGGCCCGACGACGACCAAGCAGTACTACCCGCTGGGCTCGAATCCGACTGCTCCAGGCTCGCCGGTCCCGACGGCCACGTCGACAATCACCACGACCTCGTATGGCGCGGACCCCAGCACGATCCCGACCGCACAGGCGGTTGGCAACGCGGCGTCCTCCGAGTTCGACATCGGGTGCTCGTCATGCCACTACGGGGCCAGCGTCTCCGGCGTCCTGGCAGACACGGGCAATGACGTCAACGACACAGCGCACACGGCGGCCTTCGGCAAGCTGGCCAACGCGGAGATCTGCGGCGCCTGCCATTCGCGTTTCTCCTACACCAAAAACACCATCGCCGTGACCCCGCTCCCGAACGCCTATACGGTGGACGGCGTCAGCCAGTCGCAGCTGCTCGTGAACGGCACCCCGTCTCCGAATCCCGCGACGACGTCGCTCATCCAGCCGCAGATGGCCATCGGGTACCCGATGATCGGCGCGTCCTACGCGCCGCTCAGCACGTATCTCAACGTGTCTCAGCCTGGCTGGGTGCCGACCCCGACCGCCACGGCGACCGGCTACCCCAGCCTCCAGACCTACTGGGTGGTGGATGGCACGACGACCCCGTGGCAGCAGTCCGGCCATGACGGCAGTGCCGCTCAGTATCCGGAGTGGCTCAGCTCAGGCCATGCCAACTCCCTGGTGGACCTCAAGGCGGCTGTCGGGCCAAACCCGCCGGCGAGCTGCCTCCAGTGCCACTCTGCCGACTACCAGATCTCGGTGGCAAACGGCAAGCCCGTGCCGACCGGCGCGGAGGCACAGTACGGGGACACCTGCGCTTCCTGCCATACGCCCCATCAGGCGGGATCGACCGGGGGCACTTGGAGCAAGGACATGGACGACCAGCTGGTCGGCAATCCGAGCAACCCGAGTGACCTCTGCAGTACTTGCCACAACAGTCAGATCGGCAGCGGCGTGCTCGCCGCCGGTACGACGGTGTACGAGGACCAGCAGGAAGTCATGAACGGCACCGGCGCCATCGGCGTGCCGCAGGGCCTCCCGGGCGTCCACAAGGGCAAGTGCGTCCAGTGCCACATGGCGCCGACGAGCTACAGCAGAGGTTCGGCTCAGCTCGGCGGCAACCACACCATGAGCATCATCACGCCGCAGGACGCGGTGGACGCGACGCCGGTCCCGGTCACGACCACGGTCGTGTCGACGGCATATCCGTCCGCGTCGCCCAACACGCAGGTCATCACGCAGAACGTGGACCAGGCAAGCATGCCGTACTCCGCGTGCAGTACCTGCCACAACAACAACGTCCAGGCGACCGCCTCGCCGCAGCCCATCGCCACCGCGACGACGACCGCCATCGCCACGCCGTACCCCAGCGTGACGGCTACGTATATCACCGTCACGACCACCCGCAACATGCAGAATCAGGGTGACAAGGGTCTCTGGCTGCAGGACACGATCGACCAGCGTCAGGCCGCGATGCACGCCGCATACAACAACGTAGCGGCGGAACTGCACAACGGCGGTCTGCGCATGGGCTTCCAGCACTCCGCGAACGATGCGGACTACAACGGATGGCTCAACGGCGTTCTCAACGACAAGGGCTCCTCGGTGTGGACGGCTTCCGAGCTGAACTGGCAGAAGGCCTACACAGACTGGACCTACGTCGGAGCCGAGGGCAGCTGGGGCATCCACAACTACCAGTACGACTCCCTGGTGATCCAGGCGGCTCTCAACTTCGCCAACCAGGTCGACAAGACGCCGCAGACGGTCACGTTCAAGCTGTCCAAGAAGAGCGTGAAGAAGAACACCAAGGTCACCTTCTCGGGCACCGTCAGCCCCTCCAGGGGAGGCACTGTCCAGATCCAGAAGAAGGCCCACGGTGTGTTCGGCAGCTGGAAGACGGCCACGCTCAATTCCTCGGGCCAGTACTCCATCAAGGTCAAGATGACCAGCAAGGGTACGTTCTACTTCCGGGCCTACTTCCCCGCCGACCCGTCGTACACGGGTGGCACCACAGGTCAGATCAAGCTGGTCGTCAAGAAGAAGTAAGCGACCCGCTGACGCGGGCCCTCGGGCTCCGCATCTGATGCCGAAAGGGCGGCTCCCCTCGCGGGGGGCCGCCCTTTCTCTTGGATCGGCGGGCGGGCGGGGTGCCGCGGGCGGGTGCCGCGGGCGGCGGGCCAGCGATGGACAAGACGGCAACTGAGGCTTCAAGGCAGGCGCCACCAAGGCGCAGCAGCGGCCGTTCGTCCGGGCGGACGGAGACTCGGCACACGACGGCCGGGGTGCTTGCCGAATCGGCTGCCGAAACGGCCAACATGCTGCCGAACCCTACACTTCGGTCCCGCCAAGCTGTACACTGTGTCGCGCGAGTCACCTGTGGCTTGCGCAAACAGACAGCCGAGCCGTTCAGCGGCGTGGTCTCTCGGGGGTAGGCCGCCCCCGTCGTCTCAGGGGGACGAGATACGCACTGTGGGGTGATACCCAGCCGCAACCTGCCGTACTGATTCCTGGTCGAGACGTCTCAGCGCCGTGGGGCCGTGCCAGGCGGCCAACGGCGCTTGGCATGTACGAGTGACAAGCCCGCCTACCCGCCCGCACCCGCGGGCGCGCCCAGCGGGCAGGTGTAAGGAGAGAACGCAGAATGCAAGATACCAAGGTCGACCCGAAGCTGATCGCCGAACTGATGGAGAAGGAGGAGAAGCGGCTCGAGGAGAGCACGCCGAAGTCCTTTGAGCTCTACCAGCGGGCGATCAAGCACATGCCCATGGGCGTGGCCTCCACCTACCACGCGCGCGACCCGTATCCCGTCTACTACACGCACGGCAAGGGCCCGCACATCTGGACGGTGGAAGGCCAGGAGATCAGGGACTTCCACAACGGCTACGGCTGCATGGTGCAGGGCCACGCCCACCCGGACATCGTCGAGGCCATCCAGAAGCGCGCCCCTCTCGGCACCCAGTTCGGCCTGCCGACCGAAGACGCCATCATCATGGCCGAGCACCTCGCCGACGCCTTCAAGCTCCCGCAGTGGCGTTTCGTGAACTCGGGCTCCGAGGCGACGATGGACGCCATCCGCGTCGCCCGCGGCTTCACCGGCCGCGAGCCCATCGTCAAGATGTTCGGCTCCTACCACGGCCACCACGACTACGTCATGGTGTCGATCGGCGTCAAGGACTTCGGTGATGTCGGCCCCGCCGACAACTACAAGTCGATCTCCTACGGCGCCGGCATCCCGCAGAGTTCGATCGATCTGACGATCCCGGTGCCGTTCAACGACATCGAGAATATGACCAAGCGCATCGAGCGCGAGGTGGCGGCCGGCAACGCCCCAGCGGCGCTCATCATGGAACCGGCCATGATGAACCTCGGCGTGGTCCTGCCGGACCTTGAGTTCCTGAAGGCCGTGCGCGCCATCACCAAGAAGCACGGCATCGTCCTCATCTTCGACGAAGTGAAGACCGGCATCTGCACCGCCCGCGGCGGCGCCGTCGAGCGCTGGGGCATCGTGCCCGACATGATCTGCCTCGGCAAGGCGATCGCCGGCGGTACGCCCTGCGGCGCCATCGGCGGCAGCGCGGAGATCATGGCCAGAGTCAACGACGGCACGGTCTTCCAGGTGGGCACCTACTCCGGCAACCCCCTCAGCATGGCCGCCGCTCGTGCCAGCTTCGAGAAGGTCATGACCGACGACGCGTACAAGCACCTCAACCACCTCAACGACCGCATCATCGCGGGCTGCGACGCCGTCTGCCAGAAGTTCGACTTCCCCGGCTACACGGTCGGCATCTCGAGCAAGGGCTGCGTCAACTTCGCCAGCGGCAAGATCACAGACTACGCGTCCTTCATCAAATACCAGGACCACGCACTCGTGGATCTCGCCTGGCTCTACAACTTCAACCGCGGCATCGTCATCGCCCCCGGTCGTGAGGAGGAGTGGACGCTGTCCATCACCCACACGGACGAGGACATCGACGCCTACGTGGCCGCGTTCGAGGACCTCATCCGCGACGTCAGCGCCTGACGGCGGACGACGTCAAGGGGCGGCCGCCGCAGGCGGGCCGCCTCAGCGCGCGCGAAGGGCGGGCGGCCGATCGACGGCCGCCCGCCCTTTCTTCGTGCGGTTCAGGGGTCCGGCTCCGGGTCTGCCGCGTCCTCCGGGCTCTCGGCGATGCCGTCGAGGAGCTGGCTGACCTCCGCCCAGACGCTGTCGCGATGAGCCTGCAGCTCGGCATCGTCGTCGGCCCGGCTCTGGCGCTCCGCCTTCACGAGCACGACGCCAGCGTCGGCGAGCTTGCCGAGGATGCTGATCACGGTGATCTCCTCGAGCCCGCTGGCGAGCGTGATCTCGCGCACCGTGCGGTGCCCGTCGACCTGTACGAGGACCACGAACTCGTCGCGACCCATCGACAGGGGAGTGCGCGGCAGCGTCTCGTAGTCGCCGTTGCGCACGAGCACCGTGTTGGACTGGCCGAGCATCTCGACGGCGAGGCAGTAGGCCCCGCCCAGGGCCGAGATCTCGAGCAGAACGGCCTGGGCGTCGATGGTGATGAAGTCGACGGGGGCCGCCTCGGGGTCGCCGACGAAGACGAAGGTACCGGCCGTCTCGAGCTTGGCGGCGACCAGCGTGTTGGCCACCTGTCGCGAGAGCACGTCCAGCAGCTCGTCTTGCCCGACGTAGCCGCTCTCCACGAGCAGCGTCCCGAGTGGGCGCGGGTTCGCCTCCTGCCTGGTCAGCGCCTCCCGCAGCTGGGACTCGTTGATGAGAGCACGCTTGAGCAGCTGGCTGCCGATCGCCGTGTCCGCGGCGACCCTCGTGGAATCCCGCGTCTCGGCGATGCGGCCCTGCACGAAGTGCACGTCGACGAGC
>CAWHHT010000006.1:0-475641 GCA_963829205.1 uncultured Thermoleophilia bacterium | reverse complement strand
ATGGGCGTCGACAAGATGGACGACAACACGCGCCTCATCCGCAACATGATGGAGGCTAGCCAGATCGGCTACGACCACATCCTGTGGTTCTACCTGCTCAACGCCTTCGACTACGTCAACGTGCCCGACGCGGTCAACGCGAAGCCGGCGACGCGGAGCTGAAAGCGCTGCAGGCGCCGTCAAGGCGTTCGTGACGTCGGGGCACCTGGGCCCGTTCAGCAACTTCTGCTGGGACAACCCCGGCTACAAGCTGACGCCGGAGCTGAATCTGGAGCTCACGGCCCACTACCTGCAGGCCATCGAGGTGCAGCAGGGCGCCGACGACACCAGGGGATGTTCCTGGCCGGCAAGTTCCCGCACCTCATGAAGTTGGCGGCCGGTGGGATGACCCAGCTGACCGATCGAAGACGTCATCAACTACAAGGACCACATGCCCCAGGTGGCCGACTTCATCGACACGGTCCTGCTGCAGGACCTGTTCACGGTCGCCCCCTCCTATATCGATCTCGCCGCGGTCGGCAAGGGCGTGGGCAACTTCCTCACCTGGGGAGTGCTCGACGAGAAGAGCCAGGACCCGTACAACGGGCTCTTCCCGCGCGGCGGCATCTTCGGCGGCAAGCTCGCCCTCGAGAAGGTCGACCCGGACCAGACGAAGATGTACACCAAGTACTCGTGGTACCCGGACTCGCTCGGCGCCGGCAAGCACCCGCTCGACGTCGGCCAGGAGCCTCAGCAGTACACCGGGATCGCCCCCGTGGACGGCTCGACCCTGCCCGACGGCAAGTACGACTGGACGCAGGCCGTGCGCTACGGCGCCCAGGACGCCCCGATGGAGGTCGGGCCGCTGGCCCAGATGCTGGTCGCCTATCTGGCCGGGCGGCCCGAGGCCGTCCAGCTGGTGAACGCCACGCTGGCGGCCATCGGGCAGACGGGTCACCCGGAGGTGCTGGTCTCCGCCCTCGGCCGCATCGCGGCGCGCGTGCTCAAGGCCAAGATCAACGCCGACAACGCGCTGCGCTGGGCGGACGATCTGCTCGCCAACGTCTCGGCGGGCCAGACGCAGGTGAACACCATGCCCGCCGTCCCCGATTCCGGGCAGGGCGTCGGGGGCTGGGACGCTCCGCGAGGGGCGCTCTGTCACTGGGTGCGCATCAAGAACAAGAAGGTCGACTCGTTCGCCGCCGTTCCACCGTCCAACTGGAACTTCTCCCCGCGACGACAAGGGGGTGAGAGGTCCGGTGGAGGAGGCTCTGGTCGGCCTGCCGGTCGCGGACCCGGCGCAGCCGCTGGAGATCCTGCGGCTTGTCCACACCTTCGACCCCTGAATGGCTTGTGCGGTTCACGTGATTGAACCGACGAGCAACCAGATCCTCAAGTTCCGCGTTCGTTGAGGCGGGTGACGGACCATGGCCAAGCACACCACGAGAGCCGAACACCCGATCAGCACCGTGATCACCCATTGGATCCACATCGTCGCCCTGTTCACGCTCATCTTCACGGGCTTCTGGATCCACAATCCGTTCACAGGCTGGTCCTTCGGCACGGTGCGCTACGTGCACCTGTTCGCCGCGTTCTTCCTGGTGGGCACCGGGATCTTCCGCGTGTACTGGGGGTTCTTCGGGACCGGGTCGGCGGACGTCGGCAGCACGAAGCGGATCAAGGACTGGCACTTCTTCTTCCCGCAGAAGGAGAACAAGGGGACCTTCTGGGAGATCGTCAAGTACTACCTGTTCCTGCGCAAGACGCATCCCTGCACGGCCAAGTACAACCCGCTGCAGAAGCTTGCCTACGGCTGCCTGCTCTTCGCGATCATCGTCGACGCGACCACCGGCCTCGCCATGTGGCACGTGACGGCGAGCTTCTTCCAGCCCATGACCTACTTCCTCGGCGGCACCGAGATGATCCGCAACATCCACTACATCGCCATGTGGCTGTTCATCGTGATCACAGCGGCGCACGTGTACATCGTGCTCATCGAGGCGCCGTGGGAGATCCCGCTGATGTTCCTCTGGAGGGAGGGCCGTCCCGTGCGCGCCGAATGCGTGGACGTGCGCCAGCGACCGCGCAATGGAGCGAGCTCCCCGTCCAAGGCGGCAGATACGGCGCCCGGCGAAGGCGGCTGAGCTGGCCGGGGCGAACGCCGACAGCGCGCGAGACGCCGGAGGGCCTGCCGCCCGCCGGCGTCTCGCCGTCCTCGGCGTCGGCAACACGCTCATGGGCGACGACGGCGTCGGCGTTGCCGTCGTCAGGCGGCTGCTGGCCCAGTCCGGCCACGACGTGACGCCGCTGCACGGCGGGCCGGTCGCGGCCGGCGTCGGGCGGCACATCCCCGACGCCTTCGGACCCGGTCTCGACGCCGTGCTGGGCGAGACGGCCGGCCTCGGCCTCATCAAGCACTTCCGCGAGGCCGACACGGTGATCGTCGTCGACGCCCTGGACGCCTCCGGCCAGGGCGCCGAGCCCGGCCAGGTCTTCCGCTTCGGGCCCGACGAGGCCGGCGTCGTCTCGCTGCGCTCCAACAACATCCATGGCATGGGCGTCCCGCATCTCGTCGCCAACACGCGCCTCACCGGCGCCGACCCCGAGGTCGTCATCTTCGCGGTCCAGGTCGGCGACGTGCGCCCCAACGCCGACACGTTGTCGCCGGCGGTCGCCGACGCCCTGCCGGCGGTCGTCGCCATGATCGCCGAGGAGATAGCCAGGCGCCGCTGATTCTCGTAGGCTCACGCGGACATGTGGGTCACGACGCACGTCCTCGCCGGCCTCGCCATCGCCGCCGCACTCGGCGGCCCGTGGGTGGCTCGTGCTCGTTGCCGTGATCCTCGCCCATGTGGTGATGGACCTCATCCCGCATCGGACTACACCAAGGCGCGCCACGCTGTCGCCTACGGTCTGTGCGACTGCCTCGCGGGGCTCGCCGTCTGGCTCGTCGCCTGGCTGGTGCTCGGGATGCCGTTCTGGCTTGCCTTCATGGGCCCGGTGAGCGGCGCACCGGATCTGGACGTCCTCTTCGCCGGGCTCCGGGGCAAGCCCGACGCGCACTGGTTCCCCAGCCACTGGAAGCGCTTCCCGCACGGCGGCTGCGGCCGCGCGTGGGGCATCGCGGTCCAGGTCGCCTTCATGGCCGCGAGCGCCGCCGCCGTCCTCGCCGCCCGTCCCTTCTGAACCTCGGGACCGGCCCGCGAAGCCGCCGCTCCGCCGCCGGTCGCCCAGCCAACGGCTTCGCACGATCACTTGCCGGCGGTCCGGGTAGGCTGCCCGATGGAGCGGGCACGAAACGCCGCGGTGGCGCGGCGGGATCGGGGGGTGAAGGGCATGGAGGCACGACCACTTCGTGGGAATGACAAGCTGTACGGACGCGGCGCGCTCGGTCTGAGCATCATGGCTCTCCTCTTGATGCTTCTTGTAGCCACACCCGCTGACGCGGCTGGCCGCCACCTGCCGATCTCGAGCTCGAAGGCCAAGTACGCGGTCTTCGCGGTCAACGACCTGGGCATGCACTGCTTCCAGAAAAGCTACGCCGGCTTCATGATCCTGCCGCCGGCCAACAACATGAAGGTCCAGGTCTTCCGGCGCGGCGCCGAGGGCGCGAGCCTCGTGACCAGCGGCATCAAGATCCAGTACTCGGTGATCGGCAACACGTACTCGGCCGGCAAGACCGACTTCTGGAGGTACGCTGCCAGCTACGGCTTCCCCGGCCTCAAGGCGAACGTCGGCATCACCGGCAACAAGCTCAGCGGCACCATGAAGTGGTCGAGCAAGGACCGCTGGTGGATCGC
This sequence comes from uncultured Thermoleophilia bacterium, assembly GCA_963829205.1. GTDB lineage: Bacteria > Actinomycetota > Thermoleophilia > UBA2241 > UBA2241 > CAIXSE01. The sequence continues at coordinate 471,862 of CAWHHT010000006.1, read as the reverse complement.
GACCGCGATCCCGGTGACGCCGTACAGCGACCAGCTCGTGTTCAACCCTCTGCAGACGGTCAAGATCACAGTGCGCAGCAGGAAGACCGGCAAGGTGATCGCGACGCAGCCCAAGGTCGTCATCCCCGTCTCGGACGAGATGCGCTGCGACTTCTGCCACGGTCCGCAGAACACGGCGGCGAGCATCCTGCAAGCACACGATGCCGGCAACGGCACGCACCTCTACGCCGACCTGCAAGCCGGCGTCCGGCACGCCTGCAGCGAGTGCCACGCCGACAACGCGCTCGGCAGGCCGGGCGTGCCCGGCGTCGAACCGCTCTCGCAGGCGATACACGGCTTCCACGCGGACAAGATGACCATGACGACCGTCAACCCCGCCTGCTACGCCTGCCATCCCGGTGCGCAGACCAAGTGCCTCCGCGGACGCATGGCGGCGCTCGGCTTCACCTGCACCGACGCCAGGTGCCACGGCAGCATGCAGACCGTGGCCGACACGCAGGCGGCTGGAAGGCAAGCCTGGCTTCAGGAACCCACGTGCGGCGGTTGCCACGGCGCCAAGTTCGCCGAGAACCCGGGCCAGCTCTACCGCAACTCGTACCTTGCCAACGGACCTGAGGACATGAACGGCAAGAAGATCATGTGCGAGGCGTGCCACAACAGCCCGCACGCCGAGTGGGCCTCGACCAAGTCGGTCGACAACGCGGAGCCCATCTACCTGCAGGGCAAGGCGACCTTCATCAAGAACTGCCGGGTCTGCCACAGCGGCGAGAGCGGCAGCATCCACGGTGGAGGCGGCGGCTGAGCCTCGTCGCTTCTGCCCCGGCTTGGAACGGCCGGGGCCGGCGGGCACCTTCCGTGCCCGCCGGCCACGTTTCGATTCACCGGCCGCCCGCTTGCGGCGAGCGGCGGCCGCTGCGGCAGGTCACTTCACCGGCGTGAGCCCGGTGTAGTCGCCGATGACCTTGGCGCCATACGGAGCGTTCAGCTGCCCCGCGCCATTGCCGGCGACGCCGATGTGCCCGTAGGTCCAGACGATCTGCTTGGCCTTGTTGACCTCGATGACGCGATCGTTGAACTGGTCGCTGATCAGCGTGTCGCCGTTGCGCAGGCGCACCGCCTGCGACGGTGCCGGGTTCGCGACGCTGCCGGCGCCCTTGTTCGTCTTGTAGCTCCACACAACGTGCTTCGCCATGCTGACCTCGACGACGCGGTTGTTGCCGCCGTCGGCGATGAGCGTGTCGCCGTTGCTCAGGCGGCTGGCGAACGCCGGAGCGTTGAGCGGGCCGCCGCTCACCTTGCCGTAGGTCCAGACCACGTGCTTCGCCTTGTTCACGACGAGTACCCGGTTGTTGCCCTCGTCGGCGATGAGCACGTTGCCGTTGGCGAGCATCTGGGCGCTGTTGGGGTTGTTGAGCTGGTTGCGCCCGCTGCCGGTCTTCCCGGTCATCCCGTACTGCCACAGGATCTTGTGGTCGCGGTCCACGAGGATGACGCGCGCGTTGCCCTGATCGGTGATGAGGATGTCGCCGTTGGCGAGGTAGGTCGCCTGCACCGGCGCGTTCAGCCGGTTGCGTCCCGAGCCGGCGACGCCGGCCTTGCCGTACTGCCAGACGATCTTGCCCGCCTGGTTGACGAGCATGACCCGGTTGTCCGGTGCTCCGGCCGCCGGGTACCCGGCCGTCCCGGCCGGCGCCCCGGTGCCGGCGATGAGCGTGAGCCCGCCGGGGACGCGCTCGGCGTCGTTTGGGGCGACCACGGTATGCGGCCCGGCTATGGACGATCCGGTGCCGAAGTGCCAGACGATGGCGCCGGCCTTGGTCACTTCGATGACGCGATTGTTGAACTGGTCGGCGATCAGGCGGTCGCCGTTGTGGTTGAACGCGCCGTGCGGCGCCGCCAAGGCGGGCGCCGCGAGTACGGCCAAGGCCACTACGGCAACGAGCGCAAGCGCGAGCTTCGAACGGATCAGCCTTTCGAGTCTCATGTCGGTCCTCCAACAATAGGAGATGCGGGTGACGCGGTCTCGCCACCCATGCCCCCCTGTGTTCCCTCTGGACGACGACCGGCACAGTTCATGCCGAAAGCCTTAATCGCCGCTAACGGCGCGTAACGAGGGCCGGCTCTGCTAGGGTGGCCGCGACGCGCGCATTCGGCCAGGAGGACGGAGGTATGACCTACGACGTCAAGTTCAAGGATGTGCCGGAGCAGCACGTGCTGGCGGTGCACGAACGTGTGTCGCTGGGCACCGTCGCGGAGCGGCTCGGGGCGGCGTTCGGCGAGATCATGGCCTGCGGGCAGGCGGCGGGCGCGACCTACGCCGGCCCGCCGTTCGTCCTGTATCCGGAGCGCTTCGACGAGACCACCGAGGGCGACATCGTCGTCTGCATGCCGGTGGCGGCCGGCGCGGCAGGCGCCGGCCGCGTGACGCTCGAGCAGATCCCGGCCGCCCGGGTGGCCTGCACGACGCACGTCGGTCCCTACCACGAGATCTCGCCGGCCTACGAAGCGCTGACGGCGGCGATGACCGTCGAAGGCGTGAGCCCCGGCGGCCCCCCGCGTGAGATCTACCTCAACGACCCGAGCACGGTCCCGGAGCACGCCCTGCTGACCGAGATCGACTGGCCGGTCGTCTGACGGCGGGAGGACGCACGCGATCAGCCCCATCGACCTCGTGAGAGAGCTCAAGCCGCTGTACTCGCCGTCGGCCAAGGCGCCGGCGATCGTCGACGTGCCGGAGATCGCCTTCCTGATGCTCGACGGCCGCGGCGATCCGAATTCCTCTGAGCAGTACGAGGCCGCCCTGCAGGCGCTGTACGGCGTCGCCTACACGCTCAAGTTCACGCTCAAGAAGGCCCAGCCAGAGCGCGACTTCAAGGTCGCGCCGCTTGAGGGCCTCTGGTGGACCGACGGCGATCCGCCGTCGCTCGACGAGCTCCAGACCGATCGCGACGCATGGAACTGGACGATGATGATCGCCGTGCCGGACGCCGTGACGGCCGCCGAGGTCGCCGCCGCCGCGGACGCGGCGGCGCGGCGGCGGCCGCTTCCGGCGGCAGGTCTCCTCCGGCTCGAGCGTTTCGTCGAGGGCCAGGCGGCCCAGCTCATGCACATCGGCCCCTACGCCGAGGAGGCGCCCACCATCGCGCGCCTCCACGACTTCGTGGCCGACCAGGGGTACGAGCTGCGCGGGCGCCACCACGAGATCTACCTCGGCGACCCCAGGAGGACGGCGCCGGAGCGCCTCAAGACGGTCATCCGCCATCCGGTGAAGCCGGCCTGATCTAGAGAGCCCCGCCCCGCGACGCCCTACGGCAGCAGCTCCAGCGCCAGCCGCTCGGCGAACAGCGCCTGGAATGCCAGGTCGCGCACGCGGATGCGCTCGTCGACGTTGTGGTAGCGGCCCGTCACCTCGTCGTAGCTCTCCTCCACGTGCGGCGCGAAGTTGTACGCCACGGTGTCGGGATAGGCGGCGCGGAACCAGTTGGAGTCGGTGAAGCCGACCGAGTGGCTGTTGGCGAGCTCGGCCCCCGGCACGTGCCGGCCGAGCACCGTGCGGATGGCGTCCGAGAGCGGCGTCGGGTACGGGGACGCATTGCCGCGGATCACGCCGATCCACTCGAGCTCCCAGTCGGCTTCTACCCCGGCGAGCGCGGCGCGGACCTCGGCCTCTACCTCGTCCTCGCCGTGCCCGGCCACGATGCGGCAGTCCACGCAGAGCTCAACGCGCGTCGGGTACACGTTCACGGCGACGCTGTTGGAGTGCACGATCGTCGGCGAGAACGCGAAGCCGTAGAGCGGCTCGATCATGTCGGCCAGCCCCCCGTCGCGCGCGGCGAGGTCGGCGAGGGCGGCTCTCGCCGTCTCCGGGTCGCGCAGACGCGCGCGCAGCTCCGGGTCGTCGACGAGGAGCTCGACGAGCTCACGAGACGACTCGTCGATGACGAGCGGCAGCTCGTGCGCGACGAGCGCCTCCACGATCCGCGCCGCGCCGACGACCGCGTTGCCGCGGCGCAGGGGCACCGAGGCGTGACCGGCCTCGCCGCGCACGACGACGCGGAACTGCGCGGTGCCCTTCTCGCCGCTCTCGAGGAGGTAGACCGGCCGGCCGCCGTGCTGCAGGAAGTGCCCGCCGCCCTCGTTGATCACGTAGTCGCAGCGCATCAGGTCGGGCCGGTGTTCGACGAGCCAGCGGGCGCCGCCGACGGTGCCCTCCTCCTCGTCGGCGGTGCAGGCGTAGAGGACCGAGCCGGAGAACGTCGAGCCGGCCGCGGCGAGGCGGCGGACCGCGACGGCGTGCGCCGCCACGAGGTTCTTGATGTCCACGGCGCCGCGGCCCCACACGTAGCCGTCCTTGATGAGGCCGGAGAACGGCGGCACCTGCCAGTCGGCGGCGTTCGCCGGCACCACGTCCTCGTGCGCCAGGAACAGCAGCGACGGCCCGGGGCGCCGGCCCTCGAGGCGTAGCACGAAGCTGCGCCGGTCGGCCGGCTCGCCGACGATCTCGCCCCGCAGGCCGGCCTCGCGGAACCAGGCGTCCATGAACTCCGCCACCCTGGTCTCGTCGCCGGGCGGGTTGCTCGTGTCGATCTGGATGAGCCGGCTGAGCAGCTCGCTGGTCTCGGCCTCCACATCGGCGACCACGGCCGGCTCTATCCCCTCGATGTCCACACACCCTCCAGTCTCAGTCCACAGTCCTCATCCTCGAGGCCGGCGCGCACCTCGAAGGCTGGTCGCCGACTCATGTCCCCACCGGCACGCGACCGACGTGGTCCTCCACGACGATCTCCGTGCCGAAGGGTGCGGACGCCGCGCGCAGCCACTCGAGGATGGCGAGGGCGCGGGCGGGCGGCGCGACCATGGGGATCCCGCTGCGCGTCAATCGCTCGCCGTAGCGAAGCCACACCGGGTGGATGGCGATCTCGGCCAGCCGCCCGCGCGCGAAGACGGCCTTGGCCACGATGCTCTCGAACACCCACGGCTGTGCGAACTCCTGGGCCTCGAACACCGCCGTGAGATCCGCATCGGTGGCGCGATCCGGATGCTCGAACGCTCGCGCCAGCAGGTCGCCGACGAGGTGGGGCTGGTAGAGATCCGCGGACAGCGGTGCTTGAAGGTCGCTCCAGAAGAAGTTCCCCATACCGTAGAAGACGGGCCGATCCTTGTAGACTTCGATCGGCCCGAGATTGTGGGCGCCGACCGTGATGAACGCGTCCGCGCCGGCGTCCACGGCAGCATGGGCCACGTCTGCGAGGCAATCGGGCGGCATCAGCGGAGCCGCGGGCCAGGGGCGCTCGTCGCGCGCCTGATGGGAATGCAGCGCCGCGATAAGGAAATCGGCGTGCTGTTTGCCCAGACGGACGCTCTTGAGGACGCCGGCGAGGTCCTCCTGGTCGACGTCGTAGGCGGTGCCGGGAGCATCGCCGAGCTCGAACCGCGTCTCGAAGCGCGTGAGGGCGGAGGGGATGCTCGCCTTCCCGTGCGCGCCCTCGGATCCGGCCGCGCCCGGGTCCGTCGCCTCAGGCTCGGGCGGCGCAGGGATCGTGGCGAGCGCCGCCATCACCGCGGCCGGTACGACCCATTTGCGGTGGAACTTGAGGGCGCTCACGCCGGGGCGGCCCGGAGCCGCGTCCTTCGCGGGCAGCGCTTCGGATGTGGGCAGGAGGTACGACGTGAAGGAGACGAGTGCCACCCGGCCCTGCGGCGTCTCGAGGTAGCGCGCCGCTCGCGCCAGGCCCTGATGCTCGCCCACGCCGGCATGCACGATGCCGGCGTCATCGAGGCGGCGGCTGGTCTCTCGCATACCCTCGATGCCCCAGTCGAGCGCGTGGTTGTTGGCGCGCGACATGATGTCGAAGCCGAGCTGAGCGAGGTCCTCGGCGACGGCGGGATGGCTGATCAGGGGGTAGTCGCCTTCCCACGAGTGCGGGTAGCCGCTGAACCGGTCGATGTCGATCAGCGACGTCTCAAGGTTGCCGTACACGACGTCGCCGTCGCGCAGGACGCCGATGATGCGGGCGAAGCCCTCGTCGTCGAGGTAGGGAGACAGTGGGCGGGTGATGATGCAGTCCCCGACGGCGGACAGCGTGAACCCGTCCTTGACGCTCATCTCGAGCTCGCGTTCGAGCGGCCGTTCGGCATCGAACGCGCTGCGGTCCTTCACCACGGGGTCGGCGGCGATCGCCGTCCTGGTCCTCTCCCCTGCTTTGCCCATCCCCACCACGTCCTTCCGCCCCAAAGCATCTGGCCAGCCACCGCGCCGCGGTCCGCGCCGCACGGTGCCGTTCACACGCCGGGGTCGAGCCGCTCGCCGAGGCCGCCTCGGCCGGAATAGTAGCCGACGCGGCGGCCGTGGTCGAGCGGCCCTACAGGGGGTCTGCGGCGACGCCGATGGGCCGGCGGCCGCCCGGCTGGAGCGCCCGCGGGCGCCCGGATCACGCGGTTCCGGCGCCCAGCCTCTTGCGGTACACTAGGTGACCGCGGCGCCCAGGGCGCCGCCGGCGGCGCCGCTGGGCGCCCCTCGCGGAGAAGTGGCCGAGTGGCTGAAGGCAACCGCCTGCTAAGCGGTTAAGGGGTGTCAAACTCCTTCCCGGGTTCGAATCCCGGCTTCTCCGCCAGTCTCCCTCCACCGAACGCCGGGTTCCGCGACGACGCGGTTTTCGGGTATACTTTCTCCCCGTTGCGCACGTAGCTCAGTTGGATCAGAGCGTCGGTCTACGGAACCGAAGGCCGCAGGTTCGAGTCCTGCCGTGCGCACCACATCCTCTCCGCTCTCCCTTACTGCTGCGCGTGAGCGCGCTCTCGGCCGTCCCTCCGGTCCGCCCAGACGGCGTGTGGCATGCGCCCGGCTGTCGCGGCGCCGATGGCGGCCCGAGCATCGTCGACCGGCCCCCGGGAGATCGCCTCGCGGTACGTCAGTCGAGCGGCGGGCATCGCGAAGGCGAGGAACAGGCCGGCCGCGAGCCATACCCAGACGATGCCCTGCACGATGATGCGTGACCGGTCGTTCTCCCCCCGGACGGAGATCGTGCCCAGCGCGCAGGCGGCGGGCAATGCGAGCGCGAGCGCGAGCCCTGGGACCGACGACGTCACGTAGCGATCGAGGAACACCGGCCTCGCAAGAGAGCCCGCCACCAGAGCCACGGTGGGGACAGCGGCCCACGCCCACAGGATGCCGAGCAGACGGAGGTCGAGGAGCCGACCTCCACGGCCGCCGTGGCGCCGCGCCCACAGGCACACTCCGGTCGTCACGCAGGCGAGCGCCAGCATGAGCACGGCGTAGAGCGGGCGGCCGCCGGACGCTGGCCCTTCCACCGCTCTCGTCAGCTGAACGCCCTCGAACGGAGACGGGATCCAGCCGATCTGGCTGCGCTGGCCGGCCGCCGGGAAGGCAAGCGCCAGTGCCGCGCCCAGTACGAGCCCCACGGGCGCGACCAGAGCGCTCGCCCTGCCGCTGAACATGGCCGGCTTCAGCGCGATCGTCGCGGCGAGCACCGACAGCGGCGCCAGGATGGCGAACAGGTGGAGCAGCATGGCCGCGACGCACGCTGCACAGAACCACCACGCCCATCGGCTCCCGCCGCCGCCAAGCCACCGGAAGAGCGCGATCACGGCTGCCGTGGCCGCCAGTGCCGACAGCGCGTAGGGTCGGGCGCTCAGAGCGGCCGTGACGAGCAGGGGATTGGTCGCGGCCAGGGTCGCGGCGAGCACTCCACACCAGCGTCCGCCCAGCCGCACCCCGAGCAGCCCGACGAGAAACACGGTGAGCCCGAACGCCAGGAGAGACAGGCACCGCGCCCACTCGATGCCTCCGGCCTGCTGCGTCCACAGGTGCAGCAGCGAGTAGTACGGCACCAGCACCAGATCGACCACGTGCGCGTGCCTCCAGAGCGCCGTCCAGCTCAGACCAGCCGCGACGAGGGATGCGCTTTCATCAGGGAACGCGGGCTTGCTGAGCCACGGCAGCAGTGCGAGCGAGGCCAGGCCGGCGACTGCCGCAAGCATCGAGGTGGTCGCCGCGGCAGGTCGCGACCGCCGCGAACGTGCGACTCTCTGGTGCCGCCCGGTCCCGTCCATGATCCGTCTCCATGCTAGTCGCGGAGCACGATCGGGTCGCCGTTGCCCTCCGGGATCGCGGCCTCCGGCTCGACGCTCAGGGGCCGGCCCTCGAGTCGCGCGGGTGCTCGGGATGAACCCGCGTCCTCTCTGCACTACCATGGGTGGGCTCCGTCGTCGTGGAGAGGACCCGTTTGAGCAAGAGCACGACTCTCCGAGCGATCGCGGCCGCGACCGTCGCGACCTCGATCGTCGTCGTGGCCGCCGCCTGCGGCGGCGCCGCCCCGAGCCCCACGCCGTCGGCGAGCGCGTCTCCGCCGCCGATCCGCATCGGCGCCGTCTTCGACCTCACCGGCTCCCAGTCGAGCTCTCGACGCGCCCTTCCCTCGACGGCGCCCGCCTGGCCGTCGACCGCATCAACGCCGCCGGCGGTCTCCTGGGACGGCGCGTCGAGCTCCTCGAGCGCGACGGGCTGAGCAGCCCGGCGACGGCGCGCGCCGCGGCGCGCAGCCTCGTGCGGGCCGGCGCGAGCGCCATCATCGGCCTCAGCGACACCGACCAGGTGCTGGCGGCCGCCCCCGTCGCCGCCCACGCGCGCATCCCGTTCCTCACGAGCGGCGCGACGTCCCCGCTGCTCCCGGCCAAGGTCCCCGACTGGCTGTTCATGGCCTCGTTCGGCGACAACGTGCAGGCCGCCGCCGGCGCCGAGTACGCGCGCCAGACGCTCGGCGCCTCCACGGCGGCCATCATCTACGACGAGGACATGGAGTACGCGCGGCGGCTACGCACTACTTCTCCGAGAGCTTCCGCGCTCAGCACGGCCACGTCGTCCTCGACAAGGGGTTTCACCCCGCCACGGACGACGTGGCCAAGGTCCTGGCGCCACTCGCGTCGCAGCCCATCTACGGCGGCGACGGCGAGGCCGACGACCCCGTGATCGGGCACACGCGACCCGGTCCGGCCCGACTTGCTCTACGTGGCGGTCGGCCCCCTGGACGCAGCCATCGTCGTACGCGAACTGCGCGCCGCCGGCTACGTGCAGCGGATCATGGGCGGCGACAGCTACGACAACACCGAGCTGTTCTCGGCAGCGGCTGCAGACCGGCGGCGGCGTCTCGTTCACGACGCAGGCCGCGTTCGGCGTGGCGCACGGCACGGCGGCCATGCGACGCTTCGCACGTCGCTACGAGGCCGCGTACGGCCGCGCCCCCGAGAACTCGTTCGCCGGCCTCGGCTACGACGCCGTGAACCTGATCGCGCACGCCATCGCTCACGGCCAAGTCGGCCGACCCGGCGGCCATCCGCGATGCCCTGGCCGCCACCCGCGGGTATCACGGCGTGACCGGAGTCGTGAGCCTGGCACATGGCGGCGCCACAGCGCGGCGCCAGGTCGCGGTGGTGGAGATCGACAGCCGTCCGAGGCTGACGGAAGTGATCACGCCGCACTTCGTGCCGCGACCCTAGGGCGCGCCGACTCTAGCCCTGCAGGACGGCCTCGACCTCGATCTTCAGCTTGAGGTCCTTGCCCACGAGCCAGCCACCGGCCTCGAGCGCCTGGTTCCACGTGAGGCCCCAGTCCTCGCGGTCGATCTTGGTCTCGGCGGAGAAGGCCACGCGCTGGCCTCCCCATGGGTCGATGGTCTGCCCCTCGTACTCCGTCTTGAGCGTCACCGGTCTGGTGACGCCGTGGATCGTGAGGTCGCCGTGGATCAGCCAGTCGTCGCCGTCCTCGTGCTCGACGCCGGTGCTCACGAACGTGAGCTCGGGGTACTTGTCGACCTCGAGGAAGTCGGGAGACCTCAAGTGGTCATCCCGCTGCTCCGTGCGCGTGTCGATCGACGCCGCCTTGATGGTCACCGACACCGAGGACTGCGTGGGGTCGTCGGCGATCGTGAGAGCGCCCTCGAACTCCGCGAAGCGCCCCTTGACCTTGGCGATCATCAGATGCTTGGCCTCGAACTCGACCGCCGTGTGCGTCACGTCGAGTGCCCAGGTCCCCGCCGCCGGGAACTGCGTTCCTTGCCACACTCTCGTCGCTACCTCTGTCGCCGCCATGGCGTCCTCCTCACCGATGTACTTTCACTTGTAACTAGTTCGGCATGGTCCTTCCCGCCGCCGGGATATCTCACACATTTGCGCACGCAAGTACATCCTCTATCGGACGCCGCGTTCCGGTTTGTGCGCATTTCGGGCATGATGCAGCCATGGGCGATCTTCACTTCCCGCGACACGAGTACTACATGCGCCTCGCGCTGCGCGAGGCGGAGCGCGCCTCCGGTCATGGCGACGTCCCTGTCGGAGCCGTGATCGTGCTCGACGGTGAGGTGATCGCCGCCGGCCACAACGAGCGCGAACTGCGCGCCAGCCCGCTGGCGCACGCGGAGATGGTCGTCATCGAGGACGCCGCCCGGCACATGGGCAGCTGGCGGCTTCTCAACACGGTGATGTACGTCACCATGGAACCCTGCCCGATGTGCGCCGGCGCCATCGTCCAGGCGCGCATCCCCCACCTGGTCTACGGCGCCCCGGACGAGAAGGCCGGCGCCGCCGGCACGCTCTACAACGTCTGCCAGGACGACCGCCTCAACCACTGCCTCGAGATCACGAGCGGGGTGCTGGCGGAGGAGTCTGTCGAGCTCCTGCGCGACTTCTTCCAGGCGCGTCGCTAGCCACACCGCTACCGCTCGAGGGGTGCTGTCGAGAGCAGACATGCGGGCGCCGGTCGCGTACTATTGCCATGGGCACCCTTTGCGTGGCGAGCTTTCGGCGCCGATGAGGGTCTACGAAGACGACCTTGGGGGGATCGATGGCCAGCACGGAGGCGGCGGCTGGCTCCGCCGCGACACCAGCCAAAGCGAAGGCCGCACCGTCCGTGAAGACGATCACGTGGCTCACCATGTGCTTCATGACGGTCTCGGCGGTCGCGAGCATCCGCAACACGCCGAGCATGGCGGTCTATGGGCTCGCGTGTATCTTCCTCTACGCGCTGCCGGCGGTCGTGTTCCTGCTGCCAACGTCGCTGGTCGCCGCCGAGCTGGCCTCCGGCTGGGACGGCGGCGTCTACAACTGGGTCACGCAGGGCATCGGCCCCAGGGCCGGCTTCATCGCCATCTGGACCCAGTTCGCGATGACGCTCACCTACTACCCGAGCCTGCTCGCCTATGTGGCCAGCACGCTCGCGTACGTGTTCATGCCGAGCCTCGCGAGCAACGGCTACTACACGGCCGCGGTGATCATCATCGTCTACTGGGTCTCCACGATGGTGAGCATGCGCGGCGTGGGCCTGGTGGCCAAGCTCTCGAGCAGCTCCATGCTCCTCGGCACGGCCATCCCGGGGGCGGCCCTGGTGCTTCTTGGGATCATCTACCTCTTCCAGGGCAACCCCTCGGCGGCGCCCATGAACGCCAGCCATCTGCTGCCCCAGTTCGCCGGTCTCGCCAGCCTCGTGCTGATCGTCAACAACTTCCTGTCGTACGCCGGCATGGAGGTGAACGCGGTCCATGTGAAGAGCATGAAGGACCCGGGCAAGGAGTTCCCCAAGGCGATGTTCATCGCCATGCCTGTGGTAGTCGCCATCTTCGTGCTGCCGGCCCTGGCGATCAGCTGGGTCGTGCCGTCGGCCGAGCTCACCCTGACCGGTGGTGTGATGCAGGCGTTCACCGCCTTCTTCACGCACTTCAACGTCGAGTGGCTCACGCCGATCCTCGGCATCATGCTCATCACCGCCTCGCTGGGCGGCATGATGGCCTGGCTCGCCGGGCCGTCCAAGGGCCTGCTGCTGATCGGCCGCAAGGAAGGCTATCTGCCGCCGTTCTTCCAGAAGGTCAACGCCGCCGGCATCCAGGTCAACATCCTGTTCGTGCAGGGCGCCATCGTCAGCGTCATCGCGCTCATGTTCGCGCTCATCCCCAACGTCTCCAGCGTGTACTGGATCTTCTCGGTGATCACCACGCAGGTGTACCTGATCATGTACTTCCTGATGTTCATCTCGGTCATGCGGCTGCGGCGCACTCAGCCAGACCACCCGCGCGGCTACCGCGCGCCGATGGTCTTCGTCCTCGCCACGGTCGGCTTCGTCAGCTCCGTGCTGGCGTTCCTCATCGGCTTCGTGCCCTCGTCGCAGTTCGGCAGCGGCAACACGATCACGTACGTCCTCATCATCGGCGGCGGCCTGCTGCTCATCGGCCTCGTCGTGCCGTTCCTCTTCCTCAAGCTCCGCAAGCCGAGCTGGAAGAACGCCGTGCCGGCGCCAGACGCGGAACAGGACTGAGGGGGGTGATGACGGTGGAGGAGAAGTCCCACACCTGGATCTACGTCGTCGTCATCGTGGCGATCCTGGCGCTCATGGTGGCCGGCGTGGCGCTGTACGACCACGGCAAGAACACGCGCGAGGCGCGCGCCAAGGCGCAGGAGTTCATCAGCAAGATGGAGGCCGCCGGCTACAAGGCGCCGAGCCAGGCGGAGGTCGTCTCGCTCTTCGGCGCCGACGGTGGCGCGGCCGCCAAGAACCCCGACACCGCGCTGCTCGAAGCGCAGTACGCGGCGCAGCTCGGCACCGCAGGCCCGGCGAGCCGCCCGATCATCCTCGACCCCGACTTCGTACACGTCGCCGAGATCTTCCTCTCGGTGTACGCGCCGCAGAAACTCGCCGGCTTTCAGGACTTCGTGCGCGGCCTGAAGCTCGGCAACACCCAGTAAGGAGCACGAGATGACCTTCAGGAGCGGACGATGACCGGCGGCGACCTCAAGGCGAAGACGGCGAGCCTGATGCCGCGACTGCGCGCGGAGCTCGAGAAGCTCGTACGCCTGCCCTCCGTGGCGTTCGAAGGGTTCCCCGAAGAGCCGCTGCGGCAGACGGGGGCCGCCGTGGCGGAGCTGATGACGGCGGCCGGCCTCCCCGACGTGCGCATGGTGGACATCGCACGCGCACCACAGGCCGTGTTCGGCGCGCGGCCGGCCGCGCCCGGCGCGCCGACCGTCCTCCTGTACGCGCACTACGACGTGCAGCCGGCGGGCGAGGATTCGGCCTGGACGAGCCCGCCGTTCGAGCCGGCCGAGCGCGACGGCCGCCTCTACGGCCGCGGCGCCGCCGACGACAAGTCCGGCGTGATCATGCACGCCGGCGCCTTGCTCGCCCTGGGACCGGGCAGCCCGGTGGGCGTCAAGGTCCTGATCGAGGGCCAGGAGGAGAACGGCGCCGGCGGCATCGAGGAGTTCGTCAAGGCCAACGCCGACCTGCTGAAGGCCGACGTCATCGTCATCGCGGACGTCGGCAACTACTCCCTCGGCGTGCCCACGCTCACCACGTCCCTGCGCGGCATGGCTGCCGTGGACGTGGAGGTCGAGACGCTCGAGGGCGCCGTGCACAGCGGCATGTTCGGCGGCCCGGGTCCGGATGCGCTCATCGCGCTCACGCACATGATCGCGACGCTCCACGACGACGCCGGCAACGTCGCCGTGAAGGGCCTCAAGACGATCGCGTACGACGGCGCCGAGTACGACGAGGCGGCCTACCGCAAGGACGCCGGCGTGCTGCCGGGCGTCGACCTCATCGGCAGCGGCAGCGTCGCCTCCAGGCTCTACGGCAAGCCGTCGATCAACGTGATCGGCATCGACGCGCCGGTCGTCGAAGGAGCCGCGAACGCGCTGATCCCCAAGGCGCGGGCGCGCGTCAGCGTGCGCCTGGCCCCCGGGCAGGACCCGGAAGAGGCCCAGGGCGTCGTCACGCGGCACCTCGAAGACGCGGCGCCCTGGCACGCCCGAGTCAAGGTCACGCCGGGCGGCGTCGGCGAGGGCTTCCTCGCCGCGACCGACGGCCCGGCGTATGCAGCCGCGACAAGGGCGCTCGCGACCGCCTACGGCAAGGACGTCGTCCACTACGGCGAGGGCGGCTCCATCCCGCTCGTCGCCGCCTTCCTCGAGGCGCAGCCGGGCGCCGAGATGATCCTCTGGGGAACGGAGGAGCCGCGGTGCAAGATCCACGCCCCCGACGAGAGCGTCGACCTCGGCGAGCTCGAGCGGTGCATCCTCACTGAGGCGCTGTTCATCGCCGAGCTGGCCGACAAGAAATGAGCGACGGCGGCAAGGCGGCAGGCGGTCTGGTGGCCGAAGCCGCCCCGCCCGCCGCCCTCAACGCGAAGCGCTGGTTGTCGCTCGTCGCCCTGTGCCTTGCCGCCGCCATCGTCTGGTTCGCGGCCGCCAACATCCCGGTCGCGACGTCGGCGATCTCGGCGGACATCGGCGGGTCGGTGACGACCCTCCAGTGGGTCAACACCGCCTTCACGCTGACGTGCGGAGCGCTGGTCATCGCCGCCGGCCGGCTCGGTGACATCTTCGGCCGGCGGCACATCCTCGACATCGGCCTCGTCGTGTTCGCCGCCGCCTCGGTGCTGGCCGCACTGGCCCCCAGCGCCACGCTCCTCATCGTCGGCCGCGCGCTCATGGGCGTCGGCGCCGCTGCGATCCTGCCGGCGACGCTCGCCATCATCCCCCTCGAGTTCACGGCTCGCGAGCAGGTCACCGCGTTCAGCGCCTGGATGGCCACCACGGCCGTCGGTCAGGCCGCCGCTCCCGCCATCTCCGGCGGCCTCGTCACTCTCTTCGGCTGGCCGGCGATCTTCTGGGTCAATCTGCCGCTCTGCGCGCTCGCCCTCGTGCTCGTCCGGCGGAGCACGCCCGAGTCGCGCGACGAGAACGCCGGCCGGCACATCGACTACGTCGGCCTCGCGGCCGTCGCCGCCGGCCTGGTCGCCCTGCTGTACGCGCTCAACGAGGGACCGGCGCTCGGCTGGAACTCGGGTCTCGTCCTGGGCTCCATCGTGATCGCGGTGGTGTTCCTCGCTTCCTTCGTGTTCATCGAGCGCCGCGTCAGCGAGCCGCTCATCGACCTCAGTCTGTTCAAACGGCGGTCCTACGACGGCGCCTTGATCGACAACCTCATCTACAACATCACGCTCGCGGGGACGATGTACGTGCTGGCGCTCTACCTGGAGGAGGTGCGCGGTTACGACGCGTTCACGGCCGGCCTGCTCCTGCTTCCATCCACGGTCAGCATCCTCGCCTTCATCGTCATCGGCGCCCGGCTGGAGCTCAGCCGGGGGCCACGGATACCGCTCGCCAGCGGGTTCCTGATCATGGGCGTCGGCACGTTCCTCGTGGGGTTCCTGAGCCCCACGACCCCCTACTGGTGGTTCGCGGCCGGCCTCTTCGTCCAGGGCATCGGCATCGGCCTCTACTCCACGCCGCTCAGCGACGTCGCGGTGGGCCTCGCGCCACCCGCCGAGACCGGAGCCGCGTCGGGCGCCTTCAAGATGTGCAGCATGGTCGGAGGCGCCTTCGGTGTCGCCGTGTTCGGCGGCATCTACCGGGCCGTGGAGCTTTCGTCCCTCAAGGCTCAGGCGGCGGCCGCGAACCTCACCAGCGCGCAACAGCAGCAGGTCAACGACGCGTTCAGCAGCTCCGACAAGGCGAAGCAGATCTACGAGTCACTTTCGACCCAGGTGCAGGCAGACGTCCGGGACGCTGTGCACAGCGCGCTCTCGCAGGGCATCGGCTCCTCGCTCAAGATCGCCGCGGCCTTCGCCATCGTGGCGGTGGTCGTCGCGCTGCTCCTCGTGCCCAAGGGGGTCCTCCACAAGAGCGGGGCACCCGGGACGGGTTGAGACCGGACTGCGGACGAGGCCGGGCGTGTCGCTTCGCGCGCCGCCCGGCCGCCCCGTTTCGACCCCTGCGCCCCCCTGTCGTATACTGTTCGTCCGCTCTCAGGGAGCGCACCGCCGGGCACCGCGGAGAGGTGTCCGAGCTGGCTTAAGGAGCGCGACTGGAAATCGCGTGGGCGGGGATGACCTGCCTCGAGGGTTCGAATCCCTCCCTCTCCGCCACTTCCCCCTACCGGGATCGGCGGTGGCCCGGCGGAGGAGCCGGGCGCGAGTCCCGGCGGCAAGAGTCGTCACCCTGAGGCGCCCCTCGCGGAGAGGTGGCAGAGCGGTTGAATGCGGCGGTCTCGAAAACCGTTAATCCGGCTAACCGGGTTCGGGGGTTCGAATCCCCCCCCTCTCCGCCATTTGCAGCTCTTTTGGTGGGGGCACTCGCCAGCGCCCAGCCGAGTGCCTCAATGACTCCGGATCGCTGTATTTCCACGGCCGTGTCACGAGGGCATAGATCGCCCAGATGACCCAGGCCCTCATGATCGAATCCAGTGAAGGTCCATGTCCGTAGTGCCTGCAGAACAAGCCCATGCCGCCTGAAGATCGGGTACAGCAGGGCATCCAATGGAACGACTCCTCCGTCTGGTGCGATGTGATTGCCGACCTGCCAGCACAAGCTGCCGTCAGGTTGCAGGACACGGCAGCACGACTTGATGACTCTAGTCTGGGCGTCGAGGTACTGCTCAAGGCTCGATTTGGTCTCGTACTCCTTGCCGACATTGTACGGAGGCGATGTGACGATGAGCTGGATGGTCTCTCTCGGGATGTCACGAAGCAGTTGGCGGTTGTCGCCCTGGAAGACGACGACGCGGTCCCGGCCGCTCCACCTATCAGCGATCCGGGTCCCCTCCCGTTCCTGGCGCATCCTGGTTGCTCATGTGGTCATCTTGACAGATTCGATGTCGTGGTTCCAGAACCACCGTGTGGTTGTCGCCGAATACCGTAGTGGGCACAGACTGGACAGAATATACTAAACGTCAAGCACCACGAGTGGCCGGCCACCAGACACGTCGCTGGGTCGACGGAAGCAAGGGGGGCGCGTGACCGAAGAAGCCATTCATGCCTATCCGAGCAAGCGTTTTTTCGTGGACATGCTGACGCGAGACATTCGGATCAGCGACAGCATCCTCGATCTGATCGACAACTCCATCGACAAGGCCGTCGCGCGCACTGGAACCAATGTCATGCGCCAGCTCGCAGGCGAGGCCCCAAGCGAAGCCTTGCGCGACTACCGGGTGTCAGTCGAGTTTGATGGCGGCTTCCGTCTCGAGGACAACTGTGGCGGAATGGCCGTTGAGGAGGCACGACAACACGCCTTCCTCCTCGGCAGCCCTTCTGACACGAATACCAAGGGGGGATTGAGCGTCTACGGTATCGGCATGAAGCGAGCCTTCTTCAAGCTAGGCAACACGATCGTATTCGAATCGCAAACTGATGATGCTCGCTTCAAGCTGACCATTGATGTGCCGGAGTGGCTCCCAGATGAAGAACCGGAATGGAACTTTCCGCGCCGAAGACAAGACCCCCCCGCGAGATCCAGAACGCAAGCACGGAGACCCCCATCACGGATCTGCACCCGGACGTCTCCCAAGTGTTCTCCTCGAATAGATTCGCTTCCGAACTGGAACGGCGCATCGCCGGTACATATGCCCTCTTCCTCGATGAGGGACTGTCGATCCAGATCAATCGACACTCGGTCAAGTCAGTTCTGCCCAAAGTCGGTCAAGGCGGTGAGGAGATCCGCCCAGGACAGCGTTCCTTCGATGTGGACGGGGTTGATGTACTGGTGGTCGCCGGTGTCGCGCCGCGCAATGACAGGACACCTCGGGGAACCTACGTATTCTGCAATGGGCGCATGATCCTTGAGAGCGACCGAACTGCCGCAACTGGCTGGGGAGGAGGCGTGATACCGCAGTGGCACACGAAGTACGGCCATTTCGTGGGCTACATCTGCTTCCGAAGCGACGATGTCGACGCCCTACCGTGGACGACCACTAAGCAGGGCGTCGTCTTCGAATCGGGTGTCTATCAGGCGGCGCTACGCGAGATGGAGCTGCGAGCACGCCCTGTCATTGACTTCCTCAATGGCCTGTACGGTGATTGCCAAGAGGACACGCATTGCCCAGAGAATGGCCTTGGATGAAGTCCGAGGGGTGAATATCGCTGATCTGAAGCCAGCCGACTCGGAGTTCCAGCTGGTGACTCTCAAGGCCAAGGACGTCGAACCCGAGGTCAACATACTGTTCAAGAAGAAGAAGGCTGACGTCGATCGAATCAAGAAGTGCTTTCCGAAGTTCAGATCCGGCAGACAGATCGGCTCATACGCATTCGACTACTTCATGAAGAAGGAGTGCCGCTAGTGGTAGTCGAGAGTTACCTCAAGCTGAACTACGCCCTCCGCCCGTCGAAGCAAGTCGAACGCAAGCTGCTGGTGGAAGCGATGCAGAAGCTGAGCCACGAAGGGCTTCCGATCAGCGACTATACGTACCTCGGATTCGGAGCGCCCTTCTACGCTGATTTCCAAGTCTTCCACCGCTATCTCTTCATCGACAAGATGATCTGCGTCGAGGGAGGCAGCATTCCGAAACGAATGATCTTCAACAAACCGTTCGGTTTCATCGAACTTCGCCTAGACATGCTCTCAAAAGTCCTCCCTTCGCTTGATCGCGAGGCCCGCTATCTGGCTTGGCCCGACTACGATCAACCACTGGGAGAGGATCAGATGGCTGACGTTCGACAGTTGGCATCGGTCCTGGCTCCGGGCAGCGTCCTGCTCGTCACCGTGGAGGCCGATGCTCGGCTGCGCGTTGAACCGCCCGAGGAGGACATGACGGGCGACGAGATTCGCGCCGCTCGGGCGGAGGAGATCAATGACCCCATTCCGCCCCGTACCAGACAGTTCACGCCTCTTTATGACCGGATGGACTCCCGCGGGCCTACGAGGCCGCGCT
Organism: uncultured Thermoleophilia bacterium; assembly: GCA_963829205.1. Classification (GTDB taxonomy): domain Bacteria; phylum Actinomycetota; class Thermoleophilia; order UBA2241; family UBA2241; genus CAIXSE01. Next base: position 453,153 of record CAWHHT010000006.1, on the reverse strand, counting down.
CAACAGCGTGATCTCGGACACGGCCAGAGAGCGTGGTGACGTCGCCTACCTCCAGCTGTTCAGCTATCGATATCGCGATGGAAAGCAGATGCTCTCTGTTGGCGGCCTGCTGGATGAACCAAAGAGGGTGGCGGAGCTGTCTCAACGACCCTTCATGCAGTGGGCACACTTCAATGGCACCAGCGAGCCACGCGAGATCTCCGTACCATTCTTGACCGCCCCCGAGAAGCATCGACTCGAACAGTACGTGACCGCGCAACCGCCTGAGACTGAGGCGCCGTTCGAGCTCGCCGACGATCTGCTTGACAATTTCGAGAGATACAGGCGCTACTACCCGCAGTATTTCGAGGCCCTCATCTAGTTCCGCAAGACCTTGGTCAGGACTAGCAGTACTCCACCGCGAACCACCATGTGTTCCGCAGCGGTCGCCGCCTCTCCCATACGCCTTCGATCAAGGTGCCGCTCTTCACCGTGTTGAACTTGTTACATCGTCAGTGACAGCGCGGGCAGGACGCCCGGAGGCGCGGGCAGCGCGGCGGTTGTGCCCGGCTTGAACGGCAGCTCCAGGCGGGCAGTCTCGTCGGCCATCGTCCCTCCGCTCGGTCGTCACGGGGGTGTGCCGGCGGCCGCGATCGCACGTCCATCGACGCAGTCCCGGACGGGCTTGTGCAGAGGCGCGGTTTGCCGTAGTATGCAATCAAGTTATTTGTCCCGTTAGTTGATTGCATCGTAGTCCGCACTCCGCCCCGCCCGACACCAGGAGAGACCGCATGACGCATCCGGAGACCGTGGCCGAGATCCTGGCCGAGCTGGCAGGCGCCTCGGCCGAAGAGGTGCTCGCCGACGCCGCCCGGCGCTTCCCCGGCCGCGTCGCGTTCGCTTCTTCCCTGGGCCTCGAGGACCAGGTCCTCGACGGCGATGATCGCCGAGGCCGGTCTCGACATCGACGTCTTCACGCTCGATACCGGCCGCCTCTTCCCCGAGACCTACGACCTGATCGCGCGCACCAAGGAACGCTACGGCGTGACCATCCACGTGTACTTCCCGGCCGCCGGCGAGGTGGAGGAGATGGTCGACGGCGACGGCGTCAATCTCTTCCGCGACAGCATCGAGGCGCGCAAGCGCTGCTGCGAGATCCGCAAGGTGAGGCCGCTGCGGCGCGCGCAGGCCGAGCTCGACGCCTGGATCTGCGGCCTGCGCAGCGGCCAGGGCGCGACGCGCCAGAAGGTCGAGGTGGCCGAGTGGGACGACGCCGCCGGCATCGTCAAGATCAACCCGCTGGCGGCGTGGGACGAGGCGGGCGTACTGGACTACGTCCGCGCCCACGACGTGCCCTACAACCCTCTGCACGACGCCGGCTTCCCGAGCATCGGCTGCGCCCCGTGCACGCGAGCGGTCGCGCCCGGCGAGGATGCCCGTTCCGGGCGCTGGTGGTGGGAGAGCGCCGAGCACCGCGAGTGCGGCCTGCACCAGCGGAGCGGCGCGCGGCCGGCCGGCGGCGGAGCGGCCTCGTGAACCAGCTCGAGACCCTCGAGGCCAAGAGCGTCCACATCCTGCGCGAGGCCTACCGCTCGCTGGGCAACGTCTGCATGCTCTGGTCGATCGGCAAGGACAGCACCGTGCTCCTGCACCTCGCGCGCAAGGCCTTCTTCGGCCACGTGCCGATCCCGCTCGTGCACATCGACACCGCCTACAAGATGCCGGAGATGATCGAGTACCGCGACCGCCTGGCGCTCGAGTGGCACCTCAACCTCGTCGTCGGGCAGAACCGTGAGGCGCTCAAGAACAAGCAGACCTTCCCCGACGGGAACTGCGACCGCATCACCTGCTGCCGCAACCTCAAGACGATGGCCCTCAAGCACACGCTCTCGGGCGAGTGGCCGCGGCTGCGCATGGACCACACGCTGGGCGAGCTCGTCGAGGACCAGGACCTCTCGCCGTACACCGGCGTCATCGTCGGCGTGCGCGCGGACGAAGAGGGCTCGCGCTCCAAGGAGCGCTACTTCTCGCCGCGCGACGTGGAGAACGACTGGAACGTCGACGACCAGCCGCCCGAGCTGTGGCGCTACTTCAAGACCGATTTCGAGCCGGGCACGCATGTGCGCGTCCACCCGCTGCTCGACTGGACCGAGCTCAACGTCTGGGAGTACATCGAGCGCGAGGACATCCCGGTGACGTCGCTCTACTTCGACGACGGCACCGGCACGCGCTGCCGCTCCCTCGGCTGCTAGCCCTGCACGACGCCGGTGCAGTCCACGGCCACCAACGTCGGGGAGATCATCGAGGAGCTGCGCACCGGCAAGTTCAGCAACATCGCGGAGCGCAGCGGCCGCGCCCAGGACAAGGACGACGGCGGCGGCCTGGAGTCGCTGCGCCGCGGGGGGTACATGTGAGCTACGTCTCTCCCGACCTCGAGCGCATGGACATCGTCGCGGTCGGCCACGTCGACCACGGCAAGAGCACGGTCATCGGGCGGCTCATGGCCGACACCGGTTCGCTGCCCGAGGGCAAGCTCGAGCAGGTCAAGGCGATGTGCGCCGTCAACGCGCGCCCTTCGAGTACGCCTTCCTGCTCGACGCGCTCAAGAACGAGCAGGCCCAGGGCATCACCATCGACACGGCGCGCTGCTTCTTCAACACGGCCCAGCGCCACTACATCATCCACGACGCGCCCGGCCACGTGGAGTTCCTCAAGAACATGATCACCGGCGCTTCGCGCGCCCAGGCCGCCCTGCTGGTCATCGACGCCCACGAGGGCGTGCGCGAGAACTCCAAGCGGCACGGCTACATCCTCTCGATGCTCGGCATCCGCCAGATCGCGGTGCTGGTCAACAAGATGGACCTGCTGGGCTGGGACCAGGAGGCCTTCGACGCGGTCACGCGCGAGTACGCCGACTTCCTCGCGCGCCTCGGCGTGCACCCCACGAGCTTCATCCCGATCAGCGCCCGCGACGGCGACAACATCGTCGCGCGCGCCGCCCAGGCTCCCTGGTACGACGGTCCCACCGTGCTCGAGCAGGTCGAGGACTTCAAGAGTCTCGACGACGACCTCGAGCGGCCCTTCCGCATGCCCCTGCAGGACGTCTACAAGTTCACCGCGGCCGGCGACGACCGGCGCATCTTCGTCGGCACGGTCGAGACCGGCCGCGTGCGGCCCGGCGACGACGTCGTCTTCCTGCCGTCAGGCAAACGCTCGACGGTGCAGACGATCGAAGCACTCTCCGGCCCCCGGCCGGAGGAGGCGTACGCAGGACAAGCGACCGGCCTGACGCTCGAGACACAGGTCTACGCCAAGCCGGGCGAGCTGATGGTGCGCGCCGACGAGCCCGCTCCGCTGATGGCCACGCGGCTGCGCGCGAACATCTTCTGGATGGCCACCGCGCCGCTGATCCGCGGCCGCCGCTATGTCCTCCGGCTCGGCGCCGCGCGCGTGCCGGTCGAGCTTGAGTCGGTGCTCAGCGTGCTCGACTCGCAGGAGCTGCAGTCCGTCACCGGCGCCGCCCAGGTCGAGCGGCACGACGTCGCCGAGGTCGTCTTCCGTACCACCCGCCCCGTGGCGTTCGACCCGGCGGAGGTGCTCGAGCCGACGTCCCGCTTCGTGGTCGTCGCCGGGTTCGACACGGCCGGCTGCGGCATCGTCCTGGAGGCCCTGCCCGAGGCGGCGGGGGACGCAGCCGCAGAGCGCCGCTTCGGCGCCGGCAGCGTCACCGATGCGCAGCGCGCCGCGCGCTACGGGCACGGCGGCAAGGCGGTCGTGCTCGTGGGCGAGTCCGGCGAGGACGCGCACGCCGTCGCCGCCGCCCTCGAGCGCCGCATCTTCGACGGCGGAGTGCACTCGTACTGCCTCGGCGCCACCGACCTCGGCGGCGAGAAGGACGTGCTCGGCCGCGAGGCTCACCTGGCGCGCATCGGCGAGATCGCCTGGGCGATGACCGACGCCGGGATCGTGCTCGTGGCGGCCCTCGGCGACATGGACCGCTTCGACCTCGAGCGGCTGCGCCTGCTCGCCGCGCCCCATGAGGTCTTCGTGGTCGGGCGCGGTGACGGCGGCGACCTCGGAGCCGACCTCGACCTGCCGCCGGAGCTTGGCGTCGATGAGGCGGCGGAGGAGGCGCTGCGCGCGCTCACCGCCGCCGAGATCCTCCCCGAGCTCTCCGTCTGACGGGTTCGCAATCGAGATTGCACGTTACTTTTCTTGCGTTTTGCACTACACTAGCCCCACGAGTCAGATTGTGGCTCGAGAGTTGGCGGCGTGACCACTTGCTTCACCGCCGGCATTGTCAGCGGCGAAAGAGCGGTCACGTTGCTTCGTTAAAGCTCCCTGACGGGAGCGGAAAAGGATGCGTCAAATGGCAGAAGGCACCGTCAAGTGGTTCAACGCGGCCAAGGGCTACGGCTTCATTTCTCGTGAGGATGGTGACGATCTCTTCGTCCACTTCCGCGAGATCCAGGAGGAGGGCTTCAAGACCCTGGATGAGGGCCAGAAGGTCACGTTCGATGTCACTCAGGGCCAGAACGGCAAGATGCAAGCGAGCAACGTCCGCAAGGCCTGACGCCGCTTCTCTCTGTACGTGCTCACGAAGGGCGGCCCCTCGGGGCCGCCCTTCGTGCGTCCGGGGCCCGGATCGCGGGTTCCGGGACCGGCCGGCTTTCGAACCGGCGGGCTCATCGCTCCGGTGCTCGGAGTCTCCCCCGCCGCGACACCCTCGATGAGCTAGGATGCCGGAGTGAGACTGCGCCCCGCACCCATCGAGGCTCTGACGGTAGATGGCCTCACGTTCGCCGTGCGCTGGAGCAGGCGGCGGCGGACGATCGGCCTGACCGTCGGCCCCGACGGCACCCTCCGCGTCCTCGCCCCGGCGGGCGTACCTGCGCGCAAGCTCGAGGACGTGGTGCGCGCGAAGCTGCCCTGGGTGCGTCGCAAGGTCGCCGAGTTCGAGGCCCTCGGGCCGCCTCCCGCGCCCAAGCGCTTCGTCGACGGCGAGCGCCTGCCCTACCTCGGGCGCACCTACGCGCTTGCGGTCTTCGACAGCCCGGGCGGAGACGGCGCGCCGTTCGCCTTGCGCCGTGGCCGCTTTGAGCTTCGCCGTGGTCATGCAGTCGAGGCGCGCGCCGTGGCCGTCGCCTGGTACACATCCCGTGCACGAGCCGTGATCGAGGCGGGCGCTCGCCGGTACGCCCCGCTCGTCGGCGCGTCCCCGGAGGCGATCGTCGTTCGCGACCTCGGGAAGCGGCGTTGGGGCGTGTGCGATCCGCGCACGCGCACGGTGAGCTTCCATTGGGAGCTCGTGCTCCTCAAGCCCGACCTCATCGACTACGTCATCGTGCACGAGCTGGCACACCTGCATGAGCCCAATCACGGGCGCGCGTTCTGGCGCCGCGTGGAGGCGGTCATGCCGGATTGGCGCGCGCGCCGCGCCCGGCTGGCGTCGCGCGGTCCGCGCCACGTCGTGTAGACCTGCCCCCCCTCATGGTGTCCGCTGCCGCGCGGCCGGGTAGCTTGGCTGCGAACGGCAAGGAGGTCCGACTGTGAATATCCACCGAGGACGGGGGCCGGCTCGAGTCCATCCCCGGCGTGGGACCGTCCACCGCGCGCGATCTGCGTCGCCTGGGCGTGCGCCGGGTCGACGATCTGCGGGGCCGCGACCCGGCGCGCCTGTACGATGAGCTCACGACCATCAGCGGGGCACACGTCGACCGCTGTGTGCTCTACGTGTTCCGCTGCGCCGTCCACTACGCGGGTGATCCGGAGCCGGAGGGCGAGCTCACGAAGTGGTGGAACTGGAAGGACGGCGGCCTGGCGCAGGAGCGCGGCCTGTTCTAGCGCCTGGCTCAGGCGGCGCGCCGGGCTGCGCGCCGCAACTCCACACCATCCAGCACGCTGAGCACCGACGTCACGCGGCCGTTGACGAACGACCACACGTGCGAGAAGGGCAGCTCCATGCCCTCCCACGTGCCGCGGACGCGCACGCGGAAGTGGCCGGTCACCATCAGCCGAGTCTGGCGCCGGTTGAGCGACCAGCCCCTCACGGTCACGCCGGCGAGCTCGAAGTGCGGCGGGAGACCTCCGAACAGGCTGAGGGCGGCGACCTCGCTCGCGGGGTGTTCGCCGCCGAACACACTCAAGTTGTGGACGACCCAACTCTCCGGCTCGCCGCCGAGCTGGTCGAACATGGCGAGCACGTCGTCGTCTGCGCCAAGCCCGAGCGCCTTGTAGCCCCTACGGATGAGCTCCAGCACGTCCATGCCCTACGTTTTCCCCGCTCGGGCCCCTGTGGTATCCTCTGCCTCCCGCGGGGGCGTGCGGTCGGCGCGCCCACCTCGCGCCCGTGGGCGATTAGCTCAGTGGGAGAGCGCCCGCCTCACACGCGGGAGGTCGTTGGTTCAAACCCAACATCGCCCACCATCCCTCCCCGACACGCCGCTTCTGCCACCCTTGGTGCGCCTCGTTCATCCAACCCGATGAACCTGCGCCGGCGAGCTTGCATTTCGCCACCTACCTCTCTAGTGTCAGCGATTGGCCTAGCCCAAGGAGCGAGGTGCACGTTGCCGTCGTCCAGCCCGCGTGGTCCAGGACCATAGGGCGCACTGGAGCGACGACTGTGGGCACTTCGCTGGCGGGTCCAGCCGCGCGGAGTTCCTGGTAGACCGCCGGCCGCGGACGAGCCCCCCATGCCGCACTACCCGGGCATCTGCATGGGAAGCCCATCCAACAAGGGGACCGGTGAAAGGTCCATGGGAGGTGAACAGGGTGGCTGACGAACCGAAGCTTTTCCCACCGTCGCCCGAGTTCTCGAAGAACGCCTACTTCAAGAGCGAGGCCGAGTACGAGGCCGCGTACAAGCGTTCCATCGAGGATCCTGAGGGATACTGGGCCGACCGCGCCAAGGACGCGCTGGTCTGGACGAAGCCGTGGGACACCGTGCTCGAGTGGAGCTTCGAGCCCACGCCGAGCATCAAGTGGTTCCAGGGCGGCGAGCTCAACGCGAGCTACAACTGCCTCGACCGCCACGTTGAGGCCGGCAAGGGCGACAAGCCTGCCATCATTTTCGAGGGCGACCCCGGCGACACGCACGCCAAGACGTACAAAGAGCTCCTCGACGAGGTCAGCAGGTTCGCGAACGTGCTCAAGAAGCACGGCGTCAAGAAGGGTGACCGCGTCGCCCTCTACCTGCCGATGATCGCCGAGCTGCCGGTCGTCATGCTGGCCTGCGCGCGCATCGGCGCCATCCACATGATGGTGTTCGGCGGCTTCAGCGCCGAGGCCCTCAAGGCCCGCATCGACAACTGCGGCGCCAAGGTGCTCGTCTGTGCCGACAAGGGCTGGCGCGGCAAGAAGAACACGCCCAGCAAGACCAACGCCGACGTCGCCATTGACGGCGAGACGACGGTCGAGACGGTCATCGTCATCAAGCGCGTCGACGGCGACGTCCCGATGGTCGAGGGCCGCGACGTGTGGTACCACGACGAGATGGCCGCGCCGGACATCACGGCCGACTGCCCGCCGGTGCCGGTCGACGCGGAGCATCCCCTCTTCATCCTCTACACCTCGGGTTCCACCGGCACCCCCAAGGGCGTGCTGCACAGCACCGGTGGTTACCTGCTGTACGCGCACGACACGACGAAGTACGTCTTCAACCTGCACGACGACGACGTCCACTTCTGCACCGCCGACATCGGCTGGATCACGGGCCACAGCTTCATCGTGTACGGCCCCCTGTCCAACGGCGCCACCAGCGTGCTCTTCGAGGGTCTCCCGACCTACCCGGAGCCGGACCGCTACTGGCAGGTCGTCGAGAAGCACAAGACGACGACCGTCTACACCGCCCCGACCGTCATCCGCAGCCTCATGGGCCAGGGCGACGAGTGGGTCGACAAGCACGACATGCCGTCCCTGCGCGTCATGGGTTCCGTGGGCGAGCCGATCGACCCCAACAGCTGGCTCTGGTACTACGAGAAGGTCGGCAAGGGCCGCGTCCCGCTGTGTGACACGTGGTGGCAGACGGAGACCGGCGGCCTCATGATCACGCCGCTGCCGGGCGCCTCCACCCTCAAGCCCGGCTCCGCCGGCAAGCCGTTCTTCGGCGTCCAGGCGAAGGTCCTCAAGGACGACGGCTCAGACGCCGCCGTCGGCGAGTCCGGCCACCTGGTCATCACCGCTCCCTGGCCCGGCATGATCCGCGGCACGTGGGGCGATGAAGAGGGCAAGCGCTTCAAGGAGGTCTACTTCTCGATGTTCAAGGGCGTCTTCACCACTGGTGACGGCGCCGCTGTGGACGCCGACGGCGACTACTGGCTCAAGGGCCGCATCGACGACGTACTCAACGTCTCCGGTCACCGCATCGGCACCTCGGACGTGGAGGCCGCGCTCGTGGCCAGCCCGTACGTGGCCGAAGCGGCCGTGGTCGGTTTCCCGCACCAGATCAAGGGCACCGGCATCTACGCCTACGTGACGCTCAACGACGGCGTCGAGCCGAGCGACGACCTCAAGAAGGAGCTCGTCGTCCACGTGCGCAAGGTCGTCGGCCCGATCGCGACGCCGGACAAGATGCAGTTCGCGACCGGCCTGCCCAAGACGCGTTCGGGCAAGATCATGCGCCGCATCCTGCGCAAGATCGCCGAGGGCGAGTTCGACTCCCTGGGCGACACTTCGACGCTGGCCGACCCGGCCGTCGTCGACGAGCTCAAGGAGAACCGCCAGTAGTCAGCGGCGGTCTCGACTAGACGTACGCTCGAGAGGGCGGGCGGCCGCAGGGCCACCCGCCCTCTTTGCGTACGGAGCAGGCGGGGGCGCCCGCCTTCAGCGTGCTCTCAAGGCGTGGCGCTCGCCGTCGGCGACGCGGTTGGCGTCCCGGTGGACACGACGATCTGCACCGTGGACCCCGCGGCGGCCACGACCCCGCCGGAGGGCGACTGGGAGATCACGTCGCCGCTGGGTACCGAGGCGCTCGACTCGCTGCTCACGACCACCACGAACCCGGCGCCGGTGAGCTGCGTCTGCGCCGACGCCTGGGACAGCCCGACGACGCCGGGCACCGGCGCCGTACTCGCGGTCGGGCTCGGCGACGCTCCCGCGACCACACTGAGCGCCACCTTGGTGCCCTCGGGCACGCTCGCGCCCGCGGCAGGATCCTGCGAGACGACCGAGCCGGATGGCGCACTGGTCGTGGTCACCTCGGTGATCTTGCCCACGTCCAGCTTGGCGACGAGCAGGGTGTTGGTGGCGCCGCTCTGCGACATGCCGACGACGCTGGGCACCTTGACGTCCGGCTTCGCCGGCGTGCTCTTGAAGACGCCTGCCGCCCAAAGCGCGGCGACCAGAGCGAGGGCGACGACGACGAGCACGCCCAGCGCCCAGATCCATCCGCGGTTCTTGGGCTTCTCCGGGGGCGGCGCCGCGTCGACCTGGGCAGAGCCCAGGATGGACGAGAGGTCGGCCTGCAGCTGAGCGGCGGAGCCGCGCCGCATCGGGTCCTTGTCGAGCGTGCGCAGGACGACCTGAGCGATCGCCGGCGGCACCTCGGGGTTGCGAAGCTGGGGTGGCTGGACGACGCCGTCGACGTGCTCCTGCGCCACCGTGCGCGCGTCGGGGCCGTCGAAGACGTGGGCGCCGGTGAGCATGAGGTAGAGCACGAGGCCGAGCCGGTATACGTCTGAGGCCGGCTCGGCAGGCTTGCCCTGCGCCTCCTCCGGGCTGAGGTACTGCGCGCCCGCGGCCGGCGCGCCGGGGCGCAGGTCCGGCTGCGGGTATCCGCCGGCCAGCCCGGCGCCGGTGAGCTTGACGGTGCCGTCGCCGGTCTGCACGACCTCCGCCGGGCCGATACCCCCGTGGACGACGCCCTGGGCGTGCAGCGCGGCCAGTCCCGCGGCAGCCTGCGCGCCGATCATGCTGGCGACGCTCACCGGCAGGGCGCCGTGCGCGACAAGCGCCAGCGAATCGGCCCCCTCGACGTCCTCCGTGACCACGAAGCAGTCCAGTCCGTCGCGCCCGATGTCGAACACGACCGGCAGATCGAGGTGCCGGGCCGCCGCCACTGAGCCCATCCGTCGCTCGAAGCCTTCGGGGTCGTAGGGCCGCACGACCGTGATGCGCACGGTGCGGCCTTGCGAGTCCAGGGCACGATGGACGGCGAGTGCCCTGCCCGGCGAGAGCGCCTCCACGAGCTTGTAGCGCTGGGCATAGAGGGGATCGGTCACGGGCGCACCTCCCGGTCATGGGTCGTCGACCGGTCGTTCCCACCACGCCGCCCGCGAAAACGCCCGCGGGCGGCGGGCGCGCGGCCCAAGGGGCGAACTCCGGCGGCACGCTTCTCCACCTCGTCCATGGGTCCGCAGGATGAACCTGCGAGCCTCATGGCGTAGGGTAGGCGAGAGTCCCGTGCCGGACTCCGCTTCGTGCTGGGCGCACTCGCCGTCGAGGCCCTGCACGCGCGCGGGGCTCACCCACGAGTCGCAAGGCCGACTCGTCGTGGACGCGGTGCAAACGGCGGAACAGAGCAACCACGAAAGTTGGGACGAGCGCAATGAGCACGAGGAACCTGGACAAGCTCTTCGACCCCAAGAGCATCGCCGTGATCGGCGCGTCCAACAAGAAGGGGTCGGTGGGCTACATCCTGCTGCGCAACCTGATCGGCGCCGAGTACGAGGGCATCGTCTACCCGGTCAACGTCTCGGCGCAATCGGTCCAGGGCATCCAGGCCTACGCGAGCATCAGCCAGGTGCCGCGCAAGATCGATCTGGCGATCATCGCCGTGCCGGCGAAGGCCGTGCCTGAGACGATGCGCGAGTGCGGCGAAGCCGGGGTGGCCGGCGCCGTCATCGTGTCGTCCGGCTTCAAGGAGATCGGGGCGGCGGGCCGCAAGCTCGAGGAGGAGATCGTCGCCATCGCCGAGTCCTACGGCGTGCGCGTCGTCGGGCCCAACTGCCTCGGCTTCATCCGCCCGTCCGTGCACCTCAATGCGACCTTCGCTCACGTGATCCCGCCGGCCGGCCGCGTCGCCTTCTTCAGCCAGTCGGGCGCCCTCGGGACCGCCATCCTCGACTGGGCCGCCGCCAACCAGGTCGGGTTCTCCGCCTTCGTGAGCGTCGGCTCCATGGCCGACGTCGACTTCGGCGACCTCATCGACTATTTCGGCGCCGACGCCCACACGAGCAGCATCATCCTGTACATCGAGTCGATCACCGACGCGCGCAAGTTCATGAGCGCGGCGCGACACTTCGCCAAGAGCAAGCCGATCATCGTGGTCAAGAGCGGCCGCACGGCGCGCAGCGCGCTCGCGGCCGCCAGCCACACTGGCGCCATCGCCGGCGACGACACGCTCTACAGCGCCGTGTTCCGGCGCGCCGGCGTCGTCCGCGTCGACGAGATCGAGGACCTGTTCGATGCGAGCGAGGCGCTCAGCCGCGTCTCCAGCCCGCGCGGCCCGCGCCTCGGCATCGTCACCAACGCCGGCGGGCCGGGCGTGATGGCCTGCGACCGGCTGCTGCACCTGGGCGGCGAGCTCGCCGAGCTGACGCCGGAGACCGACGCCAAACTGGAAGCGGCCCTCCCCGGCTTCGCGGCGCGCGGCAACCCGGTAGACGTAGCCGGGGACGCGGACGCTGAGCGCTACGCCGTCGCCGCGCAGGCGCTCATGGACGACCCCAACTGCGACGGCGTCCTCGCCATCCTCACGCCGCAGGCGATGAGCGACCCCACCGCCACCGCGCAGGCCCTCGTCGAAGTCTCGCGCACCCACCAGCTCAAGCCGCTGCTCACCTCCTTCATGGGCGAGATCAAGGTCGCCGAGGGCGTGAACATCTTCCGCAGCGCCCACGTGCCCACGTTCGACACCCCCGAGGACGCGGTGCGCGCCTACATGTACATGTACCAGTACACGCGCAACCTCGCGAACCTCTACGAGACGCCGGCGGACATCCTGCCCGAGTTCTCGCCGGACCGCGAGGCGGTCAAGAGGACCTTCATCGAGGTCGCGAGGGACGGCCGCTCGATCCTCAGCGAGCCGGAGGCGAAATCGGTGCTCGACGCCTACCAGATCCCGGCGGTCAGGACCATGGTCGCCACGAGCGCCGAGGAGTGCTCCAAGGCCGCCGAGGAGATCGGCTTCCCCGTGGCCATCAAGATCCTCAGCCACGACATCACACACAAGAGCGACGTCGGCGGGATCGCCCTCAACGTGCGTTCCGCGCCCGAGGCCGCCAACCAGTTCGCCAAGATCACCGAGCGGGCCCAGGCCGCCGTCCCGGAGGCGCGCATCATCGGCGTCGCCGTCCAGGCGATGAGCCGCGGCGGCTATGAGGTCATCATCGGTTCCAAGAAGGACGCCACCTTCGGGCCGGCGCTGATGTTCGGCATGGGCGGCACGGGCGTCGAGCTCTACCGCGACGTGGCCGTGGACTTCCCGCCGCTCAACCAGGCCCTGGCGCGCTCCATGATCCAGAGCACCAAGGTCTCGCGGTTGCTCGAGGGGTACCGCGGCAAGGAGCCGGTGGACATGACGGCGCTCGAGCAGGCGATGGTCAAGGTGAGCTACCTGCTGGTCGACTTCCCCGAGATCATCGAGATGGACGTCAACCCGCTGCAGGTGCGTCCGGACGGCATCTGCGCGCTCGACGCGCGCATCGTCATCGAGCCCAAGGACGTGCGCAAGATCGTGCTTCCAGGCGCCCACCTGATGATCTCCATGTATCCCAGCAAGTATCACTGGGACGTGCCCATGGGCAACGAGAAGGTGGCCATCCGCGCCATCAAGCCCGAGGACGAGCCGCTCTGGGCCGAGATGATCGAGTCGCTGTCGCCGACGACCGCCGAGTACCGCTTCTTCGGCCCGGTACGCGAAGTCACCAAATCGATGCTGGTGCGCTACTGCCACATCGACTACGACCGCGAGATCGCCCTCACCGCCATCCGTGAGGGCAAAGGCAAGAAGAAGAAGGCCATGCTCGGCGTCGCCCGGCTCAGCATCGAGACCGCCAACGCGGAGGAGGGCGAGTTCGCCATCCTCGTGCGCGACGACTATCAACGCAAGGGCATCGGCAGCAAGCTCATGGACGCGCTCATCCAGGCGGCCCGCGACCGCCACGTGCGCGAGATCAACGGCCACGTGCTGGCCGCCAACCCGGGCATGACGCGCTTCGCCGAGAGCCTCGGATTCGACGTGCGCCCGGGTGACGAGCCGGACGTGCGCAAGCTGGTGCTGCGGCTCTAATCAGCGAGCGGCGACCGCGCCGGCCGTGGCCGGAAGGCGGAGCGAGCTCTCGACGAGGGTGCCGTCGCCGATCCAGCCGGGCAGCATGCCCGGCGGCCGCGGCGTGTGGCCCCGGGCCGCGGTCGGCGGCAGACCGTAGCTGTACGTGACGGCGCGCAGGATCAACGGCCTCCCTGCCTGGCAGCGCAGCGTCACGACGACGCCGCGGGCAGGCGGCGCGTAGTAGTCGAAGTACCAGCGCACCGGCGTGGCGTCGAGGATGGTCGTGTCGCGGCTCTGCAGCGGGCGCCCGTCGACGCTCGCGGTGAGCGAGCCGACGACGGAGTCCTCGAGCACGCTGAGGATCGCGGTCGGCCGGCGCGGCCGCACGCGCAGCGTCACCGTGCGCCGGTCGCCGGTGGCCGAGTCGGCGAGCACGCGGATCAGCGGGGGTGGCAGGTGATCGCCCTTCGCCGGCACGGAGATGGTCAGGCGGTCGCCCAGACCCGGGAAGTAGTCGAGGCCGTAGCGGTACCGGGCCACGTCCGGCAGGAACTGGCGCGTCCAGCGGTTCACGAGGTCGATCGTCTCCCAGTGACCCACGCCGCGGTCGTCCTGCCGGTAGTACACGCTCGTGAACTTGGGGTGGTCGGCGTCGAACACGGCGCTGGAGGCCACGAGGATCAGTACGACGGCGCCGGCGACCGCCAGGCCGGCCGGCAGCCATCCGCGAAAACCGCGACGGGCCACGGCGAGCGGCAGCAGGAGAAGTCCGGCGACGAACCACACCACGATCACCGTCGCCATCGTCTTGAGGCCGGCCGACATGAGCAGCAGGTAGTCGGCCGAGCTCAGGAGGATGACGCCGGGAGCGGCCCCGGCGAGCGGCACGAGGACCCAGGCGGAGTCGAAGACGCGTTCGCCGAGGAGCGCCGCGACGAGGAAGCCGAGGCTTCCGGCCGCGAGTGGCCAGGTGAGCAGATAGGCCGCGCTCGGGATGGCGACGGCAAGCACGACGGCTGCGCCGAGCCACCAGAAGAGCGCGGCCACGGCGAGATCCCAGGGGCTCAGCCGGCGCAGCAGGAGCCCGTAGACGGCCACCACGACGGCCGCCGCGAGCAGCACCAGCCCCAGGCGGTGAAAGTCGCTGACGACGACGCCGGTGTTGGTCCACACGCGCTGCTCGTAGGCCGGCCGGTACATGCCCCAGACGATGCCGACGATGGCGAGCGCGGCGCCGAGCACGAGCGACGAAGCGGGCACGGAGATGACGACGCCGCGCAGCGAGATGCGGCGGCGGCGCCAGGCCACGATCACGGCCGCGGCGAAGAGCGCCGCCGCGGCCGCCATGAGCGGCCACACGAACCCGACGCCGTAGGAGACGGCGTAGCCCCCCACGACGTCGAAGTAGACGCGGTCGGGAGCATGCAGGTTCCAGAGGTCCATCGCGCCGAAGCGGTGGGCCAGCGCCAGAGCGGTATCGCCTTCGTGCTGCAGGCTGGCGAGGTGGAAGGTGCGCAGCGAGTCGTACCCGGTGTGGTCGTTCGCGGGGCCGTCGAGGGCGCCGAAACTCATGCCCGGCACGCCGGCCGCCTTGAAGCGACGGAAGTCGGTCTCGACCGGCTGGCGGCGCGAGACCTCGTACATGAGCGACGAGGCGAACGCGTGCGGGCCCGCGTCGAGCAGCGTGCGCACGAGCACACCGTTGCCGCTCGTCGTCTCGTACATCAGCGCCGGCGATGACGAGCCGGGGCTGTCGAAGTTGAGGACGACCCCCACGCCGTAGGCCCAGGGGTCGTCGCGCAGGAAGGCCCGCGCTCCGAGGAGCCCCTTCTCCTCCCCGTCGGTGAACAGGAAGACGATGTCGTTGCGCGGTCTGGGACCCGCCGCCAGCGCGCGCGCCGCCTCCAGCAGCGTCGCTACGCCGCCGCCGTTGTCGGCGGCTCCGGGGGCGACGGCCACCGAGTCGTAGTGGGCGACGAGCATGACGGTACGCGTCGGGGCGGTCCCCGGGAGTCGCGCGAGGATGTTGTGCACGGTGCCGGCGACGCGACCATCCTCCTGCGAGACCACGCCGGCCGTCTGCACGTGCGGCGAGAGACCGAGGGCCTGGAGGCGCGCGACGATCGTCGCGCGCACCCTGTCCTGGGCCTGTGAGCCGATCGGGTGCGGGACCGCCGCGATGCGGCGCAGCTCGGAGAACGCGCGCGCGGCGGAGAAGGTCGTGGCCGGAGCTCCGGCCGGCCGCGGCGCCGGAGCCCCCAGCGGGGTGACGCCGACGGCGACCAGCAGCGACACGATGGCGACGACCAGCGTCGCGAGCAGGTACTTCCGCACTCCGTGTCGCTTCTCGACTCCCATTCACTCAGGGTAGCCAGCGGCGGGCGGTTTGCAAATGCCGCGCCCGGCGAGCCACCGCCGCGCGGCGTGAGCGCGCGCCGCGCAGGGCGACACTCCGCGGGCATGTACCCCCACCTTGCCCGGGCGAGCTCGCCACCGTGCGGCGCGATCGCACCGCGCTGGGCGACACCTAGCAGGCACAGACCCGTTTGCTTCTCCCCCCTCCCCGGCGTACCATCCACACCGGTCGCGCTAGGCGGGGAGCCAGCGGTGCCCTGTACCCGCAATCCGCTACAGCGGGGCTGAATTCCCGCCCGAGGGGCCGTTCCGCGAGGCTGTCAGCCGTGTCGCGGCGTTGAAGGTCGGGTCCTACGCAATGGAACCCTGCGAACCCCGTCAGGTCCGGGAGGAAGCAGCGGTAAGCAGGCCATTCCATGTGCCGCAGGGTCGCCTGACCCGAGCTTGCGCACGGCGGGGACGCTCGGAGAACGCGCTTCGACGGCGGGTGCGCGACCGCTTCTTTCACCTTCGACGGCAGGGTACACTTACCGTCCGATGAAACGCTCCCTCTACCGCGAGTACCGCCCGCAGACCTTCGCGGAGCTGGTCGGCCAGGACCACGTCGCGCGCACCCTGCGCAACGCGGTGGAGAGCGACGCCGTCGCGCACGCCTACGTTTTCGCGGGCCCGCGCGGCACCGGCAAGACCAGCACCGCGCGCATCCTCGCCAAGGCGCTCAACTGCGTCGGCACGCCGGAGGCGCCGGTCGCCGGCCCCACGGCTACGCCCTGCGGCGTGTGCCGCCACTGCGTGAGCATCGCCGACGGCGTCTCGCTCGACGTCGTCGAGATGGACGCGGCCTCCAACCGCAGCATCGACGACGTGCGCGACCTGCGCGACAAGATCGCCTTCGCCCCCGTGGACGGGCGCTTCAAGGTCTACATCATCGACGAGGTCCACATGCTCACGCGCGAGGCGTTCAACGCGCTGCTCAAGACGCTCGAGGAGCCGCCGGCCAACGTCGTGTTCGTGCTCGCGACGACCGAGCCCCACAAGATCCCGGAGACGATCATCTCGCGCTGCCAGCGCTTCGACTTCCGCCGGCCTCACGTGCGCGACATCGCCAAGCTCCTGGCGACCATCGTGGAACGCGAGAACGCGCGCCCGGACGAGGAGCGAGGCGGCCCGCGGATCGAGATCTCGGAGGCCGCCCTGGCGGAGATCGCGCGCCACTCTCAGGGCGGGTTCCGCGACGCCATCGGCACGCTCGACAAGCTCATCACCTACTCGGACGGGGCGATCACGCCGACCGATGTGCTCGACGCGCTCGGCGTCACCGACGCCGACCTGCTCTTCGAGATCACCGACGTCGTCACCGAGCGCCGCACGGCCGAGGTGCTCCAGTTCGTGCAGCGCCTCGCCAACGACGGCACCGACTACTCGCAGTTCATCCGCGACCTGCTCCGTCACCTGCGCCAGCTCTTCCTGCTGCAGCATCTCGAGGAGGCGGCGCGCGACGACGCCGCCCTGCGCGCGCTCGGGCAGACCGTGGAGCTGGACGAGCAACTGCTCACGCGGCTGCTCCCCCAGGCCAACAACCTCTCGCCCCGTGAGGTCGTGTTCTTCATCGAGCGGCTCGGCGACGCCCAGCGCGAGATCCGCGACGGCCTCGATCCGCGGCTGCAGCTCGAGCTCGCGCTGGTCAAAGTGACGCAGCCGCAGCTCGACCATGCGGCCGAAGCCCTCGAGGAGCGCCTGCGGCGCCTCGAGGCGGCCGCCGCGGCAGCGCCCGAGACGTCAGGCGCGGGCGCGCCCTGTGGACGCCGCAAAGCCGGCCCGCACGCGCCGGGGACCGCCGACTGCCGTGGGGCAGAAGGCCGCCAAGCCGGGCGTTCCGGCGGCGGAGCCGGCGGCCGCCACGGCCGCGGAGGCCGTGGCGGCCTCCGAACCCGCCGAGACCGCGACCGGGCCGACGCCCGCGGCCAAGTCCGGCGCCGCGACCCCGATCGCCCGGGCCGAAGCCACCATCCCCGACCCGTCCGTGGTGACCGACTCGCCCGCCGCCGACCTCACGCTCGAACGGGTCAAGCGCGCCTGGGAGCTCATCCTCCAGCGCGTGCAGGCCAGCAGCGTGAGTCTCTATGCGATGCTCCGCGACGCGCGCCCCAGCGCCCTCGACGGCGGCACGCTCACGGTCGCGCTGCCGTCCGAGTTCGCCCTCCGCCGCGCCGCCGAGCCGGGCAACGCCGAGCTCCTCTCCGCGGCCATCGAGGCCGCCCTCGGGCAGCCGCTGGCGCCGCTGTTCACACTGTCGGCCGCCGGTGACGCGGCGCAGGCTACCCAGGAAGCGCCGCCCGACCAGGCGCTCGACTTCACCGACCTGATCAAGCATGTCAAGGGCACCTTCGACGCCGAAGAGCTGCCCAACGACTCCTAAGGAGACACTCCCGTGGCCAATCCGCAGCAGGCAAAGATGATGAAGCAGATCCAGGAGATGCAGCGCAAGATGGCCCAGGCGCAGGAAGAGCTGGCCGTCGAGACTGTGGAGGCCAGCGCCGGCGGCGGCATCATCACGGTGGTCGTCACCGGGTCCCTCGAGGTCAAGGAAGTACGCATCAAGCCCGAGGCCGTGGACCCTGACGACGTCGAGATGCTCCAGGACCTCGTCGTCGCCGCGACGAACGAAGCGCTGCGCGCCGCCCAGGACCTTGCCTCCACCAAGCTCGGCGGCGCGACCGGCGGCCTCGACCTCCCCAACATCCCCGGTCTCTTCTGAGGCGCCGTCCGGGGCGACCCCAGCCTCGGCCGGACCGACAGCACACGCGCCCCGACAGTCCCGCGCCGCCGGTCCCGGCGGCGCGCTGATAGACGGTGCATACCGGACTATGGTAGTCCTGCTTTACGCCGACGGTCGCGGTCCGGACCGTTCCTTCCAAGCCGCCGCCACGGAGCACTGGCCGAAACGGCTCGGCAACGCACGACCGGATTGCCGTATCGGCCTGAGGGAGAGTACAATCGGGACTCGCGTCCTCCTCCTCTCACGGGGGCGGGCACACCCGCTGACTAGAGTGTATCTGTATTCATGCTGTTACGAGGGACGTGTAAATGTATTCACCCGCGGTCGAGCGCTTGATCACCGAGCTGGCCAAGCTCCCGGGAATCGGCCCACGCACCGCCCAGCGCCTCACGTTCCACATCCTGCGGCTGCGGCCGGAGGAGATCCTGCCGCTCGCGGCGGCGATCGTTGACGTCAAGGAGAAGATGGGCTTCTGCAGCCGCTGCTTCAATCTTGCCGAAGGCGACCTCTGCACGATCTGCGCCGACACGCGCCGTGATCCGCATGTGCTCTGCGTCGTCGAGCAGCCTTTCGACATCGTGACCATCGAGCGCACGCGCGAGTATCGCGGCCTCTACCACGTCCTCGGCGGCGCCCTCAGCCCTCTGGACGGCGTGGACCCCGGCGACCTGCGCATCGCGGAGCTGCTCGCGCGCGTGGACGACGAGGTGGAGGAGGTCATCCTGGCGACCAACCCCACGATGACCGGTGAAGCGACAGCCATGTACGTGGCGGACCTGCTGCCCGGGCGCGTGCGCGCGACCCGGCTGGCGAGCGGCCTGCCCGTAGGTGGAGACCTTGAATATGCCGACGAGCTCACGTTGGGTCGCGCCCTCTCAGGACGGCGCAGTCTCAGGCGCGGAGAGGAGTGACCATGGCGACGAAGAGCGCGACGAAGAAGAAAGCCGAGGCGCCCAGCGGCCTCACTGAGATCCGCTGGCACGGTCGCGGCGGCCAGGGCGCCGTCACGGCGGCCAAGATGGTCGCCGAGCTCGCCCTCGGCCAGAAGAAGTACTTCCAGGCCTTTCCCGAGTATGGGCCGGAGCGCTCCGGCGCGCCGATCGTCGCGTTCACGCGCGTCAGCGACGAGCCGATCCAGGTCTACGCGGGGGTCGAGCACCCGCAGATCGTGGTCGTGCTCGACCCGTCGCTCCTGAGCATCGTCGACGTGACCAAGGGCGCGCCCGCCGACGCCGTCGTCCTGGTGAACAGTGAGATGAGCCCGGCCGAGCTCCGCAAGCACTACGGGCTCGAGGGCTTCCGCTACTACACGATCGCCGCCACGCGGATCGCCGTCGAGACCATCCGGCGGCCGATCCCCAACACGCCCATGGTCGGCGCGCTGACGCGCATCACCGGGCTGTTCCCGATCGAGAACGTCGTCAACTTCCTGCGTGAGGACTTCGGCAAGAAGTTCCCGCCCAAGGTCGTGGAGGGCAACATCTCCGCCATCACGCGCAGCTACGAGGAGGTCCAGGGCGAATGACCGTCGAGAAGAAGGCCGGGGCCAAGCGACCGGCGCCTCTCAAGAAGCCGAGCGCCCGCAAGGCCGCCGCGAAGAAGCCCAAGTGGGACATCAGCGACGTCGACAGCTGGGGCCCTGAACGGCACGAGCTCGGCGCCACGATCATCGAAGCCGGCAACTCGGTCTACAACGAGACCGGCGGCTGGCGCAGCGAGGTCCCGGTCATCGACGTCGAGAAGTGCGACGGCTGCATGCTGTGCTACTTCTACTGCCCCGACGCCTCGGTCCTGGTCGACGGCGGCAAGGCCGTCGGCTTCGACCTCGCGCACTGCAAGGGTTGCGGGATCTGCGCCAAGGAGTGCCCACAAGGCGCCATCGTCATGAACGTCGACGAGAAGGAGTGACCAGTGGCCACCACTGACAGAGAGATCCTGGCGGTCACCGGCAACGAGGCGACCGCCGAAGCCATGTGTCAGATAGACCCGGATGTCGTCTGCGCCTACCCCATCACGCCGCAGACCGAGGTCGTGCAGCTCTATGCCCAGATGGTCGCCGACGGCCGTGTCTCGAGCGAGTTCGTCACGGTCGAGAGCGAGCACTCGGCGATGAGCGCCGTGATCGGCTCGGCGGCCGGCGGCGTGCGGACCATGACCGCGACCTCCTCCCAGGGCTTCGCCCTCATGTGGGAGGTCCTCTTCGTGGCCGCGAGCTACCGGCTCCCCGTGGTCATGACCACGGTCAACCGTGCCCTCTCCGGCCCCATCAACATCCATTGCGACCACAGCGACACCATGGGCGGCCGGGACACCGGCTGGATCCAGCTCTACGGTGAGAACCACCAGGAAGCGTACGACAACTGCATCCAGTCGGTGCGCATCGCCGAGTCGATGGACGTACGCCTGCCGACGATGCACATGTACGACGGCTACGTGATCAGCGGCGCCATCGGGCCGCTGCAGATGCTGACCAAGGACGAAGTGCAGCAGTTCATCGGCCCGTACCGCTCCACCAACCCGATGCTGGACGCCAAGAACCCGGTGACGGTCGGCCCGTTCGACGGCCTCCACGGCTGGTACTTCGAGCACAAAGTGGCGCAGAACCGCGCCATGGACCGCGCCCTCAAGGTGATCCAGGACGTCGCCGACGAGTACGCCGAGCTCAGCGGCCGTCACTATGGCCTGCTCGACCCCTACCGCCTCGACGACGCCGAGATCGCCATCGTCGTGGTCGGCTCCACCGCCGGCACCACGCGCATGACCGTCGACAAGCTGCGCGCCAGGGGCGTGAAGGCCGGCATGGTGCGCGTGCGCGCCTTCCGGCCGTTCCCGCACGAGGCCTTCGCGCAGGCGCTCCAGCACGTCAAGGTCGTGGGCGTCATGGACCGCGCCGACTCGTTCGGGGCCCAGGGCGGCCCGGTGTTCCTGGAGATCCGCGCGGCGCTCTACGACTGCGACCCGCGCCCGCAGGTGCTGCCGTTCATCTACGGCCTCGGCGGCCGCGACATCTTCCCCGACAACATCGAGCAGGCCTTCGCGCAGCTGCAAGACGTCGCGAAGAGCAAGAAGCGCGCCTCGACCGAGCGCCGCTACCTCAACCTGCGCGCCGACTGAGGAGGCGGACATGGCGAGAAGCAACGGACGGAACGGCGGCGGCAAGGGGACCGCGGAGCCCCGAGGCACCGCTCTCTACGAGGTCCTCAAGGGCATCGACTTCGAACGCCGCGAGCTGGTGGACAAGAGCAGGGGCGTCGGCCTCTTCGACCTCGTCAAGGAGCGGGACGGCAGCTACCGCTGCTACTCCTGCACGCTGTGCGAGCGGACCTGCCCCGTGGATTGCATCGAGATCGACTACTGCCCGGAGTACGAAGAGCTCCCCTTCGACCTCGAGGCCGAGCGGGCCGCGGCGCTGGCGACCCTGCCCGGCGAGAGCTGCGGGGCCGGTGCGGCCTGCGTGATGGGCGAGAAGCCGGCCGGCTTCATGCCCGAGATCGACATGAAGCTGCTCGACCCGGTGATCGCCGGGCTGCGCAGCGGCACCGGCCTGATCGAGGCGCTGCACGCGACGCAGGACGCCTTCGGGTGGCTGCCGCGCCCGGCGCTCGAGGAGATCGCCGAGGAGGCGCGGCTGCCGTTCTCGCGCGTGTTCGGCGTCGCCAGCTTCTACGCCCAGTTCCGGCTGCTGCCGGTGGGCAAGCACGTCATCAACGTCTGCATGGGGACCGCTTGCCACGTGGCCGGCGCCCCGCTGGTCGCGGAGGCCTTCGCCCAGGAGCTCGACATCGCCGTGGGCGAGACTACTCCGGACCTGCTCTTCACCCTGCAGACGGTCAACTGCATCGGCGCCTGCGCGCTGGCTCCGGCCGTGCGCATCGGCGAGGACGACACCTACGGGCGCGTGACGCCTCAACAGGCCCGCAAGCTCGTCCGCCAGATCCGCAAGAAGGAGGCCTGAAGTGGCGGCCACAGGCAAGACCGGGACCGCCCGGAAGAGCCGCATCGACAAGGCCCTCAAGGCCGCCTACCGGCCTGAGCTCACGTCCGGCGCGCAGGACACGGTCAGGATCCGCGTCTGCGCCGGCTCCACCTGCAACGCGAGCGGCCGCGCGGCCGTGAGCTCCGCCCTCCAGGCGGAGCTCGACAAGCGCGGCCTCGGCGACAAGGTGCGCGTCGTCCTCACGGGCTGTCACGGCCTGTGCCAGGAGGGACCGATCGCCGTGGTCCACCCACAGGGCGTCTTCTACCCGCACCTCAAGGCCAAGGACATGGCGGAGATCGTCGAGACGAGCGTCGTCGGCGACGGCGTCGTGGAGCGGTTGCTCTACACCGATCCCGCCACCGGCGCCGCCGTCGCCCTCGAGAAGGACATCCCGTTCTACAAGGGCCAGACGCGCATCGTGCGCGAGATCAACGGCTCCATCGACCCCACGTGCATCGACGACTACCTGGCGCGCGGCGGCTACACCGCCCTCGCCGGCGTGCTCAAGGAGCAGGACCCCGAGGGCGTGATCGACGAGGTCGAGCGCTCCGGCCTGCGCGGCCGTGGCGGTGCCGGCTTCCCGGCCGGCCGCAAGTGGCGCTACTGCCGCCAGAACCCCGGCGAGCGCCACTACATCATCTGCAACGGTGACGAGGGTGACCCCGGCGCGTTCATGGACCGCGCCGTGCTCGAGGACAACCCGCACTCCGTGATCGAGGGCATGCTCATCGCCGCCTTCGCGATCGGCGCCGACGAGGGCTTCGTGTACGTGCGCCACGAGTATCCGCTCGCCGTGGCGCGCCTGCGCCTGGCGCTCGAGCAGGCGCGCGAGCGCGGGCTGCTCGGCTCCGGGATCCTCGGTACCAGCTGGGACTTCGACCTGCGCATCAACCAGGGCGCCGGCGCCTTCGTCTGCGGCGAGTCCACGGCGCTCACGGCGTCGATCGAGGGGCACCGTGGCATGCCGCGCGGCAAGCACATCCGCACGGTCGCGCACGGCCTGTGGGGCCAGCCCACCAACCTCAACAACGTCGAGACCTATGCCACGGTCCCGTGGATCATCACCCACGGCGCCGACGAGTTCGCGGCCATCGGCACGGACACGTCCAAGGGCACCAAGATCTTCTCGCTCACCGGCAAGGTACGGAACTCCGGCCTCGTCGAGGTACCCATGGGCGCGACGCTGCGCGACGTCATCTTCGACGTCGGCGGCGGCGTGCGGGACGACCGCGAGTTCAAGGCCGTGCAGCTCGGCGGGCCCAGCGGGGGTTGCCTGCCCGCCGATCTCATCGACACGCCCATCGACTTCGAGAACCTCACCAAGTACGGCTCGATGATGGGCTCCGGCGGCATGGTCGTCGTCGACGAGACCACGTGCATGGTCGACTTCGCCAAGTTCTTCCTCCAGTTCACCGCCGAGGAGAGCTGCGGCAAGTGCGTGCCCATGCCGGGTCGGCACCCAGCGCATGCTCGAGATCCTCGAGCGCATCACCGCCGGCATGGGCACCATCGAGGACGTCGACCTGCTCGAGCAGCTGAGCGCCGACATCATCGAGGGCTCGCTCTGCCAGCTCGGCGGCAGCGCCCCCAATCCCGTGCTCACCACGCTGCGGTACTTCCGCGACGAGGTCATGGCGCACGTGGTCGAGCGCTGCTGCCCGGCCAAGGTGTGCCGCCCACTCATCCGCTACACCATCGACAAGGACGCCTGCACCGGCTGCCACGTGTGCTTCGACGCCTGCCCCACCGACGCGATCAGCGGCGAGCGCAAGAAGCTCCACGTCATCGACCAGAAGCTCTGCATCAAGTGCGACACCTGCCGTCAGGTGTGCAAGTTCGATGCGGTGCCCGTCGAGACCGGCATCTTCGAGCTGGCCGAAGGGAGGCAGCAGTGAGCCCGCGTACCAAAGCTGCCGTGATGCTCACCATCGACGGCAAGAAGCTCAGCGCCCGTGAGGGCGAGACGGTCCTCGACGTAGCGCGCCGCGAAGGCATCGACATCCCCGCGCTCTGCCACGAAGAGGGCACAGCCGCCTGGGGCGCCTGCCGCCTGTGCATGGTCGAGGTCGAAGGCCTCGACAAGCTGCAGGCGGCCTGCACCACCTGGGTCGCCGACGGCCTCGAGGTCCAGACGGACACCCCGCGCGTGCGCGCCCGGCGCGAGAGCTACCTCAAGATGTACCTCTCGGACCACAACGCGTACTGCGAGGCGCCGTGCTCGCACGCCTGCCCCACGCACATCGACGTCCCGGCCTACATGGCGGCGCTCGCCTCCGGCGACGCCGCCACCGCCGCCGCGATCGTGCGCGAGGAGCTGCCGTTCCCCGGCATCCTCGGGCGCGTCTGCCCGCGGTACTGCGAGCCGGTGTGCCGCCGCGGTGACGTGGACGACCCCATCGCCATCTGCGCCCTGCACAGGGCGGCCGCCGATCACAGCGAGACGCGGCTCATCCCCGGCATCCCCACCGGCAAGCGCGTCGCCGTCGTGGGCGCCGGCCCGGCGGGTCTCGCCGCGGCGTGGTTCCTCACGTCGCGCGGGCACCAGGTGACGATCTACGACGCCAACCCGCGGGCCGGCGGCTCGCTGCGCTACACGATCCCTGAGTTCCGCCTCCCGGCCAAGGTCGTGGACAAGGAGCTCGAGCCGCTGTGGCAGGCGGGCGTCCGCTTCGTCGGCGAGTCCGAGCTCGGCTGGGAAGTCGACCCCGAAGGCCTGTTCGACGCAGGCTTCGACGCCGTCGTGATCGGCGTCGGGACCTGGGAAGAGCCCAAGCACCTCCTCCCCGGAGACGACGCCGCCCTGCGTGCCCTCGACGTGCTCAAGCGCGTCCGCGAGGGCCGCGCCGTGCGCTTCAACACCCGCGTGGTCGTGATCGGCGACGGCATCACCGCCCTCGACGTCGCGCGCACCGCGCGGCGCAAGGGCGCCAAAGAAGTCGTCGTCATCGCCCCGCACGAGGGCGAGGCCATGCCGGCCGGCGCACGCGAGCTCGCCGCCGCCCTCGAGGAGGGCGTCAAGTTCGAGTTCGCGGCGCTCGCCAAGAAGGTGAAGGCCAAGGGCGGCAAGGCGCAGGGCGTGGAGTGCGTGCGCGTCACGCGCGAGAAGGGCCGCCTCAAGGAGGTCCGCGGCTCGCGCTTCGACGTGGCCGGAACGACCGTCGTCCTCGCCACGGGCTACTCGCCCAAGCTCGGTGAGAGCGCCGAGTACCTGGCGCTGGGCGAAGGAACGCGCCTGCAGGCCAACTACTACACGGGGCGCACGCCTGACGACGGCGTGTTCGCCGCCGGCGACGCCGTCTCCAGCTCGCAGTCGGTGATCCACGCCGTGGCCAGCGGCAAGCGGACCGCGCTGTCCATCGACGCCTGGCTGCGCGGCGAGGACCTCGAGAAGCTCGAGGGCCAGCTGGCCGTGTTCAACGGCCTGCCCTACCTCGAGCAGCTCGCCGACGAGCCCAAGCTCGGCGACCTCGGCCAGCGCCTGGCCGAGCGCACGCCGGTGTGGCTCAAGATGGGCGCGAGCGCCGAGCTTGCGGCTCGCGCCACGATGCCCAAGGTCGGCAAGGTCAAGCGCCTCTCGGCGACCGACGTCGAGGTCGAGAAGGGCTACAGCCTCGCCGCGGCCCGGGCGGAGGCGATGCGCTGCCTCCAGTGCGAGTGCCCCAGCCTCGGCGCCTGCGAGCTGCAGCGCCTCGGCGTGGAGTACGATGTCACGGACAACGACCTCGTGGTCAAGGGCAACCGCCTGCGCGAGGTCGAGGCCCAGCACGAGCACCCGTTCATCCGCCGCGACATGGACCGCTGCATCGCCTGCGGGCGCTGCGTGCGTGTGTGCCGCGATGTGGCCGGCCCGGCCTGCTACGACTTCACCGGCCGTGGTTTTGCCATCAACGTGGACACACCCTACGGCGAGCCGCTCCAGCTGGCGGACTGCATCAGCTGCGGCCGTTGCGTGTCGTCCTGCCCCACCGGAGCGCTCACGTTCAACGAGCGCGAGGTGGCCTCGTTCCGCGTGGACGAGAGCCGCTGCATCATGTGCAAGGAGTGCGTCGAGGTCTGCCCGGTGGACGCGCTCAAGGAGACCAATCACTTCGAGGACGCCCGCGGCAAATGGATCGAGCTGGCGGCCCAGAGCAGCAAGCTGGCCGGCGGGCACCGCATGTGCGCCGGCTGCGGCGCCCCGATCGCCGTGCGCCAGGTGCTCATGGGCACCAGCGACCCCGTCGTCGTGAGCGCCGCCACGGGCTGCCTCGAGGTGAGCACGACGATCTACCCGTACACCTCGTGGGAAGGCAGCTACATCCACACCGCCTTCGAGAACGCCGCCGCCACGCTCAGCGGCGTCGAGACCGCCTTCCGCGCCCTCAAGAAGAAGGGCCTGATCGAGGACAACGTCAAGTTCATCGCCTTCGGCGGCGACGGCGGCACCTACGACATCGGCCTGCAGAGCCTCTCCGGCGCCATGGAGCGCGGCCACCAGATGCTGTACGTCTGCTACGACAACGGCGCCTACATGAACACCGGCTTCCAGCGCTCCGGCGCGACTCCCCTCGGCGCCTGGACGACCACCAGCCCGGTGGGCAAGGAGACGGCCGGCAAGCGGCAGAACCGCAAGAACCTCACCGACATCATGATCGCCCACGAGCTGGGCTACGTCGCCCAGGCCTCGCCGCACGACCCGCGCGACCTCGTGCGCAAGGCGGCCAAGGCACTCGCCACGCCGGGAGCCTCGTTCCTCAACATCATGACGCCGTGCCCACGTGGCTGGCGCTCGGACGGGGCCGAGACGATCGACCTCGCGCGCGCGGCCGTGAACGCCTGCTACTGGCCGCTGTTCGAGGTCGTGGACGGCGAGTACCACCTCACCTACCGGCCGCGGCACAAGGAACCGCTCATCCCGTGGCTCAAGCGTCAGGGCCGGTTCGCCCACCTGTTCAAGCCCGGAAACGAGGAGACGCTCCTCAACCTCGAGGCCTGGGTGGACATGGAGTGGGAGAAGCTCCTGCGCAAGTGCGGCGAGCCCAGCGAGGCCGACTGGCAGGACTACCTCATGTCCAACGGCTGCCTGTTGCGCTAGAGGCATCGCCAGGCGAGACGCCCAGCGGGCGGGCCGGACGCGCGTCCGGCCCGCCCGCTCCGCTTTGCGGACGAGGCTTCGCCTGCCGTGCGCCGGGTCGCCGGACCGCGCCCCTCAGCCGGCGATGGCGCGCAGGTAGTAGACCCAGAAGGCGGGGATCTCTCGCGCGACGAGGAACGGCGTCTGCGGGATGCGGTGCGTCGGGTGCGCCGGCACCGTGAGGACGTTCCAGCCGGCGCGCGCGTAGGCGAGCTTGATGCGCGGCAGGTGGTAGAAGTCGCTCTCGGCGGCGATCCGCCTCCATCCCACGCCGCCGAAGAACGGGACCGTGTCGCGCACCGTCGCCTCCGTGTTGACGCCCGCCGAGTCGACGACCACGTCCTTGCGCGGGACGCCGGCACGCACGGCCACGTCGCGCATCACCAGTGCTTCGTTGTAGCCGCTGGTGCCCACGGCGCCGGAGACGACGATCCGCTTCACGCGGCGGTCCTTGTAGAGGCCGATGGCGGTGGCCATGCGATCCGCGAGCACGAACGAGGGCCGGCCGTCGGCGTGCACCTCCGCGCCGAAGACGACCACGGCGTCGGCGGGGCGCGACGACGAGCCGCCCAGGTAGTCCGTGTTGCCGAAGAAGACCTCCTGGGCAAGCGGGAAGAGCACCACGCAAGCGGCGGCCGAAGCGACGAGGACGGCCGCCGTCGCCAGCCGGCGGCGCCCCGCCGGCGGCGGCCGCAGGGCGGCCCATACGATGAAGACGAAGCCGGCGCAGAAGACGAACGACAGCGGCAGGGGCACGCCCGGCCGGAAGGCGCCGCGCCTCCATTCGACGTAGAAGTCGAGGCCGTTCCAGGCGGTCGCAAGCGCGCAGAGGCCGGCGAGCAGCAGCGTCGCCACGCGGCGCCAGCGCGCCATGCGCGGGCGCACCGCGTAGCCGATCAGCGCCAGCGCGGCGGCTACAAGGAAGACGAGCGCCGCCGTCTGGGGCAGCAGGTGGAGATCGATCCACCAGATGTTCTCGTCGAACCCCGGCGTCCGCAGGGTGCCGCCCACGTTGAGCAGCGTGAACGCTCCGAAGAACAGCGCGATGCCGCGGGCAGCGGCGGCCAACGGCCAGGCCCTCGTCCTGGGCTCGACGAGGCCGAGACGCTCGCGCTCGCGGGCGGTCGTCGGAGCGCGAAGCCGAGTGGCGTCGAGCGAGGGTGGCGGAGCTGGCTCGGGGGCGACAGGAGCGCCGGCGCCGGGCGCCGGCGAAGCCGCGGAACCGGGCGGGGCCGAGACGGATGCGGACGCCGCAGGACCCGCCGTCGCCTCCGTGGGCGGCCCGCCCCGAGGCTCCGGCGGGGTCGTCCAACCTGCTCGGCCGGGCCCCATCTCCATGGGCCTGACTGTATCATGGCCCCCTGCGAAGCCTCACCGCGAGCGCCTGGCAGCTCGGCCGGCGGCGCGCCTCAGCTGGAGGACGCGGCGGCCAGGTAGCGCTCGGCCGTCGAAGCCGCCGTGGAGCCTTCGCCCACGGCGGTGGCGATCATGCGCACTTTGCCCGGGTAGGCCGCGAAATCGCCCACGGCGAAGAGTCCAGGCGTGGCGGACTGCATGCTTGAGTCGACGTCGATCTTCGAGCCGCGCAGACCCAAGCCCCAGTGTGCGACGCCGGAAAGGTCCGGTACCTGCCCAATGCTGACCAGCAACAGATCGGCCGGCAACTCGACCTTGCTCTCGTCCGGGTAGCGGATGACGACCGCCTCGAGCCGTTCGCGGCCACGGAGGCCCACCACCTCGCCGTTGCTCACCACGTCGATGCCCGCCTCCGCGAAGCGGTCCTGGGTGTGCGCGAAGGCGCGGAACTCGTCGCGCCGGCGGACCACGGTCACATCGGCCACCTCGCGCAGCGAGAGCGCCGTGTCGAGCGCCGTGTCGCCGCCGCCGACGACCACGGCACGCTTGGCGCGGATGTCCTCGCGTGGCGGCAACCGATAGGCGAGCCCTTTGCCGAGGTACTTCTCCTCATCCTCAAGACCGAGCCGGCGCGGCGTGAAGCGGCCGAGGCCGAGAGCCAGGACGACGGTGCGAGCCTCGTCTTCGCGCAGCGAGCCTCGCAGGCGGAAGAAGCCGTCGTCCGGCGAGACGTCCTCGACGGCGCGCCACTCGCGCAGCTCGGCGCCGAACTGCTCGGCCTGCCCGGCGAGCCGCAACGCCAGCTCGCGTGACGGGAGCGGCGCCTGCGCCGGGAAGTTGTTGACGGGCTTGGTCGGGTACAGGTTGATGAGCTGGCCACCAAAGGCCTCGGCCTCGTAGACGACCGTGCCGAGCCCCCGGAGGCCGGCGTACATGGCTGTCGCCAGCCCCGCCGGCCCGCCGCCGACCACTGCCACATCGTACCTGCTCATGTCGCGCCCTCTCGGAGAAGTCGTTCAGCGATGCACGACTAGCCTTCCACCAATCGAGCGCCCCGACACACTGAACCTCGCCTTGCCCGGCGCCGCGGGAGGGACGGCGTGCGCCGCCAGCGAATGTACAGTCACCGCCGCACGCAGCCGATACGTACGACCAGGGCGATAGGACATCTGCCGCGTGCCGCCCATGCGCCGCGAGGCACTCACACCCAGGGGACCGTGGAGGGACCATGTCGAGCAACGCGCAGACCCTGCGTACCGGGATGGCCTCGGGGGCCGATGCCACAGCGCTGCCATTGAAGCTCATCCTGGTGGCCCTGTGCATGGCGCAGTTCATCAACGCCTACGATACGACGGCGATGAACGTCGCGGTCACGTCGGTGGTCAAGAGCCTCGACACGACGGTCTCGGGCGTGCAGTCCGCGCTGGTGCTCTACTCCCTCGTCATGGCGTCGTTCATGCTCATCGGCGGCAAGCTGGGCGACGTGTGGGGCCGCCGGACGACGTTCACCATCGGCATCTCCATGTACGGCGTCGGCGCCCTGATCACGGCGCTCAGCCAAGGTCTGCCGATGATGGTCTTCGGCTGGTCGCTGCTCGAGGGCCTCGGCTCGGCGCTGATGATCCCGGCGATCTTCGCGATCGTCGGCACGATCTACCCCGCCGGCAAGCCGCGCGTTTCGGCCTTTGCGGCGGTCGGCGCCATGGCAGCGATGGGCGCCGCTCTGGGGCCGCTCGTCTGCGGCTTTCTCACCACCTATCTGACCTGGCGCGTCTCGTTCCTGATGGAGGTGTGCGTCGTACTGGCCACGCTCGCGCTCTCGACGCGCATCAAGGTGCCCAAGCAGCAGCGCCCGCCGGCGCGGCTCGACTACCTCGGCGCCTTCCTCTCGGCTCTGGGTCTGGCGCTCGTCGTGCTCGGCGTACTCCAGGCGAGCAAGTACGGCTGGACGGCCGCCCGCGTGCCCATGGTCGGCCTCGGGCGCACGCTGATCGCCGAGGGCGGAGTCTCGCCGGTGATCCCCTTCGTCGTCGCCGGCGTGGTCGTCCTCGGACTGTTCGCCCTATGGGAGCGCCACATGCTCAAGGCCGGCAAGGACGCGCTGCTCAACATCGGCATGCTCAAGAACCGCGCCGTGCTGTTCGGCCTGCTCGCCATCGTCGCCTTCATGTTCATGCAGGCCGGCTTCCTGTTCGTCGGCCCTGTGTTCATGCAGATGGCCCTCGGCTACAGCGCCTTCCACAGCGGCCTGCTGATCCTGCCCATGACGATCATGATCATCATCGTGGCCACCCGCGTGAGCAAGCTCACGCAGATCGTCGCACCCAAGCTCATCGTGCAGGTCGGCATGCTCACCTTCGTGGCCGGCATCCTGCTCGTGGCGCTCGAACTGAAGGCGACCGCCCAGCAATGGGACTTCCTGCCCGGCATGATCGTCTCCGGCATCGGCATCGGCCTGATCAACGCGCCGCTGATGAACATCACGCAGGGCGCCGTGCCGGCCAAGGAGCAGAGCGAGATCTCCGGCCTCTCGCGTGCCATGAGCAATCTCGGCGGCGCCTTCGGGACCGCGGTCGCCGGCGCCGTGCTCATGAGCACCCTGATCGCCTCGTTCTCGGGTGCTGTGGAGCACTACGGCGGCATCCCGGCGAGCCAGAAGCCGCAGGTCATCGTCTTCCTGCGCAGCGACGCGCAGACGGTGAGCAACGCCCAAGTGGCCGTCTACCTGAAGAGCAGGAACGCGCCTGCCGCCGTCGCACGCCAGTTCATCCAGTTCAATCAGGCGGCGCGCGACAAGGGCCTGCGGGACGCGCTCATCGCGGTCGGCGTGCTCGGGCTGTTCGGCTTCGTCATGAGCTGCTTCCTGCCCGGCGGAAAGGCGACGAAGGCGCCGGAGGAGACGACGACAGCCGGCGCCGCTCCCGCATCCGCGTAGCCTCGGTCGCGGCCGTGTGTGCGCCCCCCGCGCGGCCACGCCCGGCGGCCACCCGGTTTCTGCGACCGCCTGCATGGGAATGCGCTCCTCAATGCAGGGCGCACCACCGCATGGGGCGCCGTCATGTCGTGAAGGAGTCCGCGATGCCCAAGAATGAGCCCTGGTCTCACGAGACACCCGAGGAGCGGGCCGCCGACGGACGAGAACGACGCAAGCTGGTCCCCCGCAAGGCACACGCAGGCTGGAAGCCGGCCCCGGATCGCCCGGACCCTATCGCTTTGCTGCGCGCGCAGGACGCGGACCGGCAGCAGGACCTGGTGCCGATCCGCTGGGGCCGCATGTCGGCCTCGCCGTTCACGTTCTACCGCGGCTCGGCGGCGCTCATGGCCGCCGATCTCGCGCCCTTGCCGCGCACAGGCTTGATCGTCCAGCTGTGCGGCGACGCGCACCTCTCCAACTTCGGCATGTACGCGTCGCCCGAGCGCGAGCTCCTCTTCGACGTCAACGACTTCGACGAGACCCTGCCCGGGCCGTTCTCGTGGGACATCAAGCGTCTCGCGGCGAGCTTCGTGCTCGCGGCGCGCAGCAACGGCTTCTCCGTGGACATCGCGCGGGACGTGACGCTCGCCTCGGTGCGCTCCTACCGGGAGCACATGGCGGCCTTCGCAGAGATGCGTGAGATGGACGTGTGGTACTCGCACGTGGTCGCCAACGACCTGCTCGACATGTTCCGTGCGACGCGACCGCCCAAGATCGTGAAGCGCGTCGGCGAGGGTCTGGCGAAGGCGCGCACGCGCGATAGCCTGCAGGCGGCCGGCAAGCTGACGGAGGTCGTGAACGGCGAACGTCGCTTCAACGATCAGCCGCCCGTCCTGATGCACCTCGAGCAGCTCGACAACGCCGACGACAGCGCGCACACGCTCTTCCACCAGTACGCCGCCACGCTCGAGGACGACCGCCGGGAGCTGATCGAGCGTTTCGACGTCGTCGACATCGCGCGCAAGATCGTCGGCGTCGGTAGCGTCGGCACCCTCTGCGTCGTCGTCCTCCTTCGCGGCCGCGACATCGACGACCCGCTCATCCTCCAGATCAAAGAGGCAGGCCGGTCGGTCCTCGAGGCGTATCTCGGCAGGAGCCGCTTCCAGCACGCCGGTCACCGCGTGGTCGCCGGGCAACGGCTCATGCAGGCGGCCAGCGACATCTTCCTCGGGTGGATGACCGGCCCCGCGCCGGTGAAACGGCAGTTCTACTGGCGCCAGCTGCGCGACATGAAAGCTTCAGTGGACGTGGCCCTGCTCAAGCCGCCGGGGCTCGAGCTCTACGCCGAGGCCTGCGGCTGGGCGCTGGCGCGCGGCCACGCGCGCTCGGGTCGGCGCGTCGCGATCGCCTCCTACATGGGCGCCGGCGACCGGTTCGACCAGGCGATCGCCGACTTCGCGCTTGCCTACGCCGACCAGACGGAACGCGACTACGAGCTCGTCATGAAGGCGATCAAGCGCGGCAAGATCAAGGTCGAGACCGGGATCTGAGCGAGGGCTGCACCTCCGGTAGCGCGAGGCCAGCTGGCCCGAGTTGCCGCCGAAGAGCGTCGCCTGCTGGATGCCGCGCAGCTGCTCGAAGTTGCCGATCTCCTCGAGGCCGGGCACGCAGATGATCTCGCCGAGCTCGAGCCCGGCGACGATGGCCTGAGCCACGTCCGGCGCGCTCATCATGGACGGCGGGGCGGGCGCGTCGCCGCGGCGCACGCCGTGGAACTCCGTCTCGACCATGCCCGGCAGGCACACCATGGCGCGCACGCCGGTGCCTTCGAGCTCCTGCGCCAGCGACTGCGTGAACGTGAGCAGGAAGGCCTTGGCGCCGGCGTAGGTCGCGCGGCCCGACATGCGTACGTGTAGCGGGCCGCTGAGCGCCAGCAGGGACGCGATATTGACGATGGCGCCGCGGCCCCGGGTGATCATGCCGGGCAGCGCCGCGCGCGTGAGCCGCACCGGGGCGCGCACGTGGACGCCGATCAGCCGATCGGCGAAATCCGGCTCCAGCTCGGCGAAGGGTCCGTACCCGCCGAAGCCGGCGTTGTTGACGAGCAGGTCGACGCCGTCGCCGGCGTCGAGCCGTTCCTCGACGGCCAGCAGCTGGCCGGGGTCGGTGAGATCGGCCGGCAACACCTCGGCCGACACGCCCGCAGAGTCCTCGAGCTTGTGGGCGAGAGCCTCGAGGCGCTCGCGGCGCCGCGCGACCAGGACAACATCGTAGCCGTCGTGGGCGAGGCGGTCGGCGAGCGCCGCCCCTATGCCGGACGAGGCGCCCGTCACGAGGGCAACGCGACGATCCGCGTCCATGTGAGCCTCCTGGATGTCTTGTCGGCGCCGTGGCGCCCTTGTGTGACCAGAGTGTACCCGGTGCGCGTCAGGTCAGCGGGCAGCGCGGGCGAGAACGCCGCAGCTCATTCCTGCACCAGCTGTGCCAGCTGCGGCGGCGTGACGCCGCGCTTGACCAGGCGGCGGGAGACCTTCTGCGGGACGAGCTGCAGGAAGCACTCGTCGTAGCGCCAGCGGCGCCACTCGCCGCCGAGGCGCACGACGACCTCGTCGCCCTCGATCCGCAGCGGGGCGCCGCGCCGCGCCGCCTCTGCGGCGAGGAACGGCGCCAGGTGGGCGGTCCACAGTCGGCTCCGTGATCGCTTCGGCGACGTTGCCATGGTACTGTGCCGGGTCCAGGCTGTCCTGCGGGTCGAACACGAACACGCGCCCCGCCGCGGCGCCGCTCATGAAGAACTTGCCGGCGTACGGCTTGCGCTTCAGCCGAAGC
This sequence comes from uncultured Thermoleophilia bacterium, assembly GCA_963829205.1. Classification (GTDB taxonomy): domain Bacteria; phylum Actinomycetota; class Thermoleophilia; order UBA2241; family UBA2241; genus CAIXSE01. Next base: position 418,639 of record CAWHHT010000006.1, on the reverse strand, counting down.
TCGCCGGCGGCGTCAGGCTTCTCGAGGCCCATCACCACGTGGAGCGAGTTGTCGCCGCCGCTCATCAGGTACTCGAAGGCGTACTCGTTGGGCGTGCCGAAGTGGATCGACCGGAACCCCTGCGCCGGCGTCTCGCCGTCGTCCTCGAGCACCTTGTTCTGCCCGGCGACGGCGAAGCGCGAGCCCGAATCCCACACGTTGAACGTGCCGCCGTGGGCGGCGTAGAAGCAGGTGTTGAGGGCGTCCTGCAGCACGAAGATCGAGCCGGCGGCGGCCTTCATGCCGACGTGGCACTGGCCCTGGCCGTACAGCCGGATGTCGGCGCCCTCGAGGAGGGCGCCGAGGAAGTCGCCGGCCTCGCGGCCGTAGAGTTCGATCACGACGCCGGTGGCGGGGGCGCCGTCCGGGCCCGGAAGGTTGCAGCCGATGTACCGCGGGCCGCCGACGAAGCCGTAGCCGACCAGGTTCTTCCAGCCCAGCCGGACCGCCTCGCTCACGAGACGCGAGGCGCACTCGAGCCCGAACGACTCGCTGGCGAAGCCGGCGAAGTCGACGACGAGCACGTCCCGACAGGAGTCGTGTGGCGGCAAGAGGTCGTCGCGGGTCGCGAAGGTGAGTCGGCCCCACGCTCCGGCGCCGCCGTCGAGCGCCAGCTGACCGCTGCAGGCGCGGTAGAGCGCGGCGTGCAGCGGCACCACGTCGTCGAGCACACGGTAGACGCCGCCCTCGGGCGAACCATCGGCGGCGCGCCCGCCGTCGGTGGTGTACTCGATGCCGGAAAGCGCCTTGCCGCCGAGATCGGCGAACATGACGCGCCTGCGCAACTCGGTGAGCGCGCGCAGCACGACGGCGCGCTCCGCGTCGCCGCGGCGCGCGAGAGCCGGCAGCGCGACCTCGGCGAGATGCCGGTAGTCGTCGCCGCTCAGCTCGCGCAGGCCCTGCAGAGTCCGCTCGACCAGCCGCGCAGCGGCCGGAGGGAGCGCGTCGTCGGGCCCCATGAAACGGCCGCTCGCGGCTGCGACGGCGGCCGGCAGCTCGGGCCCAAGCTCCTCCAGCGCGGCGGCGACGACGTCTCGCCACGCGCCAGCGACCTCGATCGCGCCGAGCGGCGTCGCCAGGTCGGTCTTGGTGCCGGCTCTCTCGACCCCGACCGGCTCGCCGAAGCGGTTGCGGATGTCGAGGCGCAGCGCCGCCGTCTGCCCCCCGACCGCCGGCGTCAGGAACGCCTCCACGACGCCGCCGAACTCGCCGCGCCCCGGGTCGCCGCCCGGACGCATGTTGAAGCGCAGGTCGTGGCCGGCGTCCTTGAGCACGCCCTGGTGATGCAGCACGCGCAGCATGCTGTCGGCGATCTTGGCTTCGCTGCCGTTGGCGATCGCCTGCACGCCGCCCGGGCCGGTGTCGACGGTGAGGACGAGCTCGTGCGGGCGCAGGAACTTGATGTCCATGTTCTCGCGGAACCCGACTCGCCGCGGCCTGGCCGCTCCCCCGTGCCGCGCATCGACCTCATCATCGCCCGCCGTCTGTTCCGGCGGCCGCGATTCGACGATCGTGAACTTGTAGGGACCCGTCGGGGTGAGCTGGATGTAGTTCAGTGAGAGCAGCTCAAGGACCCGGCGCCGCTCCTCGTCCATGGCGGCCAGGTCCAGGCCGGTGATCGGCGAGATCACCTGGGAGGCCTCTTCGGTGCTCAGGCCCAGCACGCGGCGCGTGAAGTCGACGAGGTAGGCGGCGTACTCGGTGTCCGTGAGCGCCTTGCGGTCGTAGGTGGAGTCGCCCTCGTACTCGGCGAAGCCCTCACCCATCGAGGGGTCGGTGTGCACGTAGCCGTACTCCGCGAGGAAGGGCGCCGTGGAATCCACGCCGACCTGCTCGCCGTTGTGCATGAGCAGGACGTTGTAGGCCTTGAACGGGTGCGCACCGGCCGGGTTGCCCCGCCCCTCGGCGTCGATCGCCGGCGAGTTCGTGGGGTAGCGGTGGTGCATGCCCCAGACGTGGGCACGCAGAGCCGGGTCGTCGCCGGCGAAGCCGGGGTACCCGGCCCAGAAGCGCGAGAAGTCGAAGTACTCGGGGATCGTGTGCGTCCAGCCGCTGATCTTGACGGCGCCGAGGTCCTGCCCCATCGAGACCACGTACCCGCGCCGTTTGGCCGAGTACTTGCCGGCCGGAGCGCCCGGCTGGCCGTGCGTGCGGTAGTAGCGCGAGTCGATGAGATGCGCGAGCACGGTGAAGTACTCCTCGCGCACGTCGTCGACGAAGGCGCTCAGCCGCTCTGCCCGGTCGGCGTGCGGCGCGCCGGCGCTCGCCGGGACTCGCGGCGCCGGCCTCCGCAGCGGACAGCGCCGCTTCGAGCTCGGCGTCGCCGAGGTCGCCGTACTTGGTGCGGCGCTGCAGCCAGCGGTCGCCGGCCAGCAGGCGCCGGCCGTAGCGCGCCAGCACCGTCCGGCTGCGAGCTCGACGAACAGCATCGTGTAGTCGCCCGGATCCTCGCGCAGGTCGGCGAGCCGCCAGCCGTCGGGACCGGCGTACCTGTCGCGCACCGGCAGGCGGAAGTCCTCGAGGCGGGCGAGGACGTCGGCTGCCGGCAGCTCGGCGCCGTCGGCGCCGAAGAACCGGCAGCCGCCAAGGTGGCCGAGGATCTCGCGCATCGCCTCGGCCCGGTCGGGGCCGATCGTGTTGAAGATCAGGCAGCTCCGCGCGCGCACGGCGGGCGGCGCGAAGCCGGCGAAGTCGATGCCGCCGCCGCGGTTGTTGCCGCCGTTGTAGCTGAGCCGCGCCGCCTCCCAGATGGCGTCGACCGTCACCGGCACGCTCACGGCGAGCGAGCCGACGCGGCAGGAGTCGTGCTCCGCCTGCGGCGGCGTCTCGCGTCAGAGCTCTCAAGCTCGACTTCAGCCTGAGACATCTCGCCGCCAGTCCCGTCGCCCTCTCGCCGCCGTCGTCCCAGCCCGGCATCTCGAGCAGATCGGTGCGGCCACGCAGCTTGCGGATGTCGTCGAGCAGCTCTCGCGGCACGGCGACGCTGCCGTCCGCCGCGAGCGCCCCGCTCTCGCGGTTGAGCGCGTCGATCAGGACCGCCAGCTTGACCGAGTTGAGCACGCACCAGTTGCGGAAGCGCTGGGCCATCAGCGCGCGGTCGTTCTGGACCATCAGCTCCGGCTTGGTGGTGATGCCGCCGCGCGGGCAGTCGAGGTGGCAGTTGCCGCACTGCGTGCAGCCGAAGGCGACGGCCTTGCCGATGCTGCCCTCGAGCAGGCCGTCGGCGCCGGCGATCAGCACCTTGAGCATGTCGAGCTCGCCGCGCAGGCCGCCGGAGGCGAACAGGCGCGTGCCGCCGCCGGCCCCGTAGGGCGCGCCGTTGAGGTCGCGGATCGGCCGCAGCTCGCCGCTCCCCTCGAGGTCGACCTGCTCGCCCATCAGCGCGTGGTGCGTGTGCAGCATCGTGCGGAAGATGTCCGGCCAGCCCACGTGGCTCGAGTCGGCGTGGTAGTTGCCCGAGCCGCCCATCCCGGCGTCGACGAGCAGGTAGTCGACGACGAAGTTGCTCCACATGCCGGCGGCGACGAAGCGCGTGTAGGTGGAGCCGGTGATCTTGATGCCGCAGTGGTTGTGGTAGAGCAGCCAGAGCCAGACCTCGGCCGGCATGTCCTCGATCGAGTAGATGTCGTGCTTGGGGTCGGGCTCGAGCGCGTCGGTGCCCACGGGGATGTTGCGCGCCTTGCTCACCGTGGGCGTGACCTTGGCGCCGGCCAGGCGGCCGCCCTTGCCGGGCTTGGCGCCCTGGTTGATCTTGATCTCGACGTCGCGGACCTTGCGCAGGTCGGCGCCGGTGAGGCCGAAGTGGCCGGAGGCGGCCTGGAGGCTCTCCCACTTCATGTCCTCGGGAGAGGAGAGCCGGATCGGGCCGCCTTCGCCGCTCGAGGTCATGACGATGCCGGCGCTGCCCTCGATGCGCGCCGTGAGGAAGTCCTCGCTGGCGGCGCCGAGCGACGTGGAGGCGTGGCTCACGGCGGTGTGCCAGATGGGCTCGCGCACGGCGAAGCCGCTCAGCGCGAGCCCGCCGCGCGGGTCGCGCTTGAGCACGACCGTCCCGTCGGCGGAAGCGCGCAGCACGCTGGCGCCGTGCGCGCCGTGGCCCACCGGCGTCAGCTCCGTGAGCGCCTCGGAACCGTCCGGGGCGACGGCCTTGAGCCACAGCGAACCGCCGACGCGGTCGCCGTCGTCGTCGGCCGTCATCGTCGGCTTGCCGCGCGCCGTCCAGCGCGTCCTCCAGCAGGTGACCGGGATCGAGCGCGAGCTCGAAGCCGCCGCGGGCGTCGGCCTCGACGCGCACCAGCGCCGGGCCCTCCGGCTCCGCGTGGACGCTCACGGAGGCGCCCGGGGCCGCCGCGCCGGGCCGCGAGAAGCCTCGCGGCACGGCGAGCTGGATGTAGTCGAGCAGGGCAGGGTCGCGACGCAGACGCTCCAGCGACCAGGCCACCGACTCCTTCGACAGCTTGAGCCCGACCCGGTCGAGCGAGTACGGGCCCTGGTCGCCGGCCACGAAGAAGTCGTCGAGCTTCGGGCATCTCCCCCGCCGCCATGCGGTAGATGACCTCGAGGAAGTCGGCGTTGAGCGCCCGGCTTGAGTTCTCGAGGTGGTAGTTGGCGTCGCGCTGGGCGAGCACGCGCGCCGCGTTGACCAGCGGCAGATCGGCCTGGCGTTCGGCGAGCAGCGCCGAGACGCGGTACCGCTCGCGCACCTCCGCGGGAGGCGGCTCGGCCGCCACGCGCGCCGCGTTCTGCGCGGCGTTGGCGCGGCCGAACTCGTCCGTGGCGAGGGCATCGACCTCGCGGACCCAGTCCTCCGTGATGGTGATCGCCATCGTGTTGCCGCTCGTCTTCTGCACGTCGTCGATGCCCATGCAGCTGAGGAAGTCGAGGATGCTGTGCTGCCAGCAGGTGAGCGAGCACAGCGCCATCTCGCGCAGCGCCGCCGGCTCCGCGGCGTGCGAGAGCCTCGTCGGCGAGCGCCACATCGGCGCCGGCGAGCACGTCGACGATCTCGGGCACGAGCGCGATGACGGCGGCGTGCGTCATCGCGCCGCCGTTGGCGCCCAGCAGGACGCCCTCGTAGACCGTCGCCGCCGAGGCCTGCGTGTCGGTGTCGCCGCCGGCGCAGACCAGCTGCACGCGGGCGCGCAGCAGCTTCTGCTTGAGGAAGGCGTCGACCTTGGGCGTGAGCCGGTACGACTTGCGCGCCCCGGTCTGGTAGTGGATCAGGGCGACGCCCGCGTGGCGCGCCGCCTCCTCGAGGCGCCCCCAGAAGGCGTCGCCGTCGTAGCGCATGTGGACGCTGAGCAGCAGCTCCCGGGTTCAGCGCGAGCGCGGCATCGGCCAGGGTCCGCAGCGCCTCCTGGCAGGCGATGCCGGCCTCAAGTGCGGTGCCGCTGGCGGCGCCCGATGTGGTGCCAAGCTCGCCGCGCCCATCCCTCCACGGGTCGAGCTCGACGATGCGGGCGGCGCGGACGAGCTCCGCCAGCGCGGCGCCGTCCGACGCGCCCTCGAGCGTCGAGGCGGCGCCCGTGACACCGGACGTTGCGCCGTCCGCGAGGGCAGCGATGTGCCGCGGCGCGAGCCTCACCACGATGTCCGCCGCGTGCGGCAAGAGTTCCGCGACGTGCTCAGCAGCCTTGTCGGCCTCGATCACGACCAGCGAGCGTGAGCGGATGTCGTGTGCGGGGTCGGCCTGAGCGATCGCCTCGAGGTAGGCAAGCTCGAGGCGCAGGCCGCCGCCGAAGGGCAGCGGCCCCACGATGAGCGGCAGATCGACACGGACGGCGCGCAGCTCCTCCGCCCGCCGTCCGTCGCCCTCGCGGTACAGCACCGCCGGCCGCTTGCGCACGATGTCCCAGGCGGTGCTGAACTCCTCGCGCAGCCCGTCGTTGGCGGGGTGCGTGATCGCCGCATGGCTGAAGTAGCTGCGCCAGTAGCCGTGATGCCAGGCGGCGCCCACCGTGAGCGGCTCGCGGCGGAAGCGCTCCTTGAGCAGCTTGTCGACGTCGAACGCGGTGAGCTCGAGCGACGGGACGGCGCGCGAGTCGCCCGCGAAGGCGCCGAGGAAGACCTGGCTGCGAAGGGCCCGGTCGAGGGCCCAGAACTCGTCCTCGTCGAGGCCGGCGCGTCTGGAGCAGATGGTGCAGCAGCGCCGCCGTGCGCTCCCGATCCGCCACGAGCGGCGAGTGCGGGTCGACGATGTAGGCGAGCAGGTCCTCCCACGCGGCCAGGCGGCCATCGGCCGGCGGGACGGCGGCCTGGCGACGCCGGCCGGCGGCCATCTCCGCGAGCTCGTTGCTCAGCCTCGTCACTCGGCGCCCATCCTTTCGAACTCGGCGATCGCGGCCAGGGCCGCGGTGGTCGGCGCCTCGACGACGCGCAGTGTCTGCCCGCCGTTGAGCTTGTTGGCCGGGCAGACCTCGACGCAGGCGCCGCAGCCGATGCAGCTGAGCTCGTCCGTGGAGATGCGACGCGCGTCGGCGTCGCGGAACTCGAGGTTGGCGCTGGTGGGACACGCCGGCACGCAGGCGGCGCAGTGGAGACAGGTCGCGGCCGGCCCGGCGTCGTTCTCGGCGCGCAGCACGCGGAAGCGCACGGCGCCCGTGAGGGCGGCCGGCGCGCGCCGCAGGTACATGCCGGGGCGCACGTCGAGGAAGCGGTCGCGATAGCGGGAGGCGCCGCGCACGGAGGCCAAGGCGAGTGTGTGGCGCACGAAATCGTATGGCACGGCCGCGTCAGCAGCGGCCGCCATCCCCGCATACACCTCGAGGTGCGGGATGCCGGCCTGGCACACCTCTTCGCAGTTGCCGCAGCGCATGCACAGGTCGAGCAACGCGGCGACGGCGGGGCCGGGCGTGTTGCCCGCGTAGGCGAGCTCACCGTGGTGGACGAGCGCCTGCGGCAGCGCGATCGCGGACGAGTCGTAGATGGGGCAGACGCCGTTGCACTCGCCGCAGTTGACGCAGTGGATGGCGCGGGCGGCGGGCGCGGCCGCGGCGGCCGTCCCGGCCGCTTCTCCGCGCCCCTTGCCCGGGCCGGGCACCGCGGCGAACACCTTGCGTGCGACCCGCCCGAGCGGCGCGGTACCAGGCGTGCTCCAGAGACGGCGCACGAGCGTCACCCCCGGCCGGTAGACGCGCTCGACGAGACCGCCGAGCGGCCCGCGCAGGCCCATCCCGAGCAGGACCCCGCGGTTGAGCAGGTCCTGCGGATCGAGGCCCCGCTTGAGCGCGGCCAGCCGCTCCGCGCCCGCCGGCCCGAAGCGGTCGACGGCGAACGATGCCTGCCAGCGCCCCAGCACGTAGGGCCGCCCGGCGAAGCGCTGCACGGCGAGGTCGAGCAGCGCCGGAGCCAGCACGAGGTCGAGGTCGAAGGCCGCGGTGCGGTGATCGGTGAGGTAGCCGGCGATGACGAGCGCGTCGCCGTCGCCGAGGTAGTAGACCTCCGGGTCGAGCGCCACACCGGAGCGACGGGCGAGGTGGTAGGCGTCGCGCAGGTAAGGCGAGACTGCATGCCGCGGGCAGCACGATCTCCGCCGCGAGAAGGCCGGGCCCGAAGCGCTTGTTCTGCTGCGGCCGAAAGCGCTCGGCGGCGAAGCGCACGCTCTCGTCGCCGAGGGCGAGCGGCCTACCCGGAAGGCCGGCGATGCCGGCGGCAAAGGCGCGGCCGGCGCGCACGCCGAGGAAATCGACGTAGAGGTACGCTCCTGCGTCCCGGCCGGAGGAGGCCGCGACAGGCTGAGCCAGCGACCCGGACGGTGTGCGCAGCTCCCGCGGGCCGTCGAGGCGGGCCCAGGGCATCCCCTCGCCACGGCTGAGACCGGAGGGCCGGCGGCGCCAGGGGCGCGCGTCCTCCTCGGCCCAGACCGCGCGCAGGTGGCGCAGGTGCGAGCCGAGGACGAGGCGCAGATTGGCCGGGCGCGGGAGCGTGCCGCCGGCCTCGGCGAGGATCCGCTCCGCGGCCGCAAAGGCGTCCGGAGCGTGGCGGAACTCGAGCAGGAACGCGGCGATGTTGGGGCGACGGCCGACGTTGAGCACGAGCTGGACGACCACGCCGAGGAGGCCCTCGCTCCCCGCGAGGTCGGCGAGGCCGAAGGGTTCGAGGCCGCGGGCGCGGAACCACCCCTCGGCCGCGTCCGCCGGGACCTCGCGGTGCCCGGCGCGCGCAGCCGGGCCGGGCACGTCGAGGCGCCCGTCGGCGTGGAAGCGCACGAGCTCACCCGACGGCAGCACGACGTCGGCGGCGCGCACGACGTCGGCGGCGCGCCGCCCGCCGAAGGCATTGAGGCCGACCCCGCCGGAGACGAACCAGCCGGCATAGGTGCCGCCGAGGTTGGACGAGTACACGGGCAGCGCGAGTCCGCGCTCCGCGAGACGCCGGTGCATGACACGCATGCGCGCACCGGCGCCGACGACACATACGTTGGCGGCCTCGTCGATATCGACATGGTCGAGGCGGGCCGTGTCCAGAGTGAGGCCGCCGTCGCACGGCACGCAGCCGCCGAGAGCCGACGAGGCGGCGCCGCGCACCGAGACCGGGGTCGACGTCTCCCGTGCCCACGCCAGCGCCGCCTCGACCTCCGGGACCGTGGCCGGCTGGAACACAACGTCCGGCAGCGCGTTGGTGAGAAAGCGGGTGAACAACGGGCCGAGATACACGTTCTGGTCGCGATCGGCCTCGCCGCGCAGGACGTCGTCGGTGACGATGCGCGCGGCGAGCGTGGCTGTGTGCCCGGAGGAGCGGCCCGGGAGCACCGCGAGACGCGCGAGGAGCTGCGCCGCCAGCTCGCGGCTCCGGCGCGGCGCCGTACGCTCGGGCGGCGCCGACGGACCGAGCAGGGCATGCAGGTCGGCGACGACCTCGGGGGCGGCGTCAGAACCGGTCGGGAAAGAGGACCGCAGGGCGGTCGCGAAAGTCGTGTCTGGCGAGCCGTCCGTCATACGCCCGCACGGCGCCGCCGCAGCCTGTCGGACGCTGAACGCACCGTGGTCTCCTCATCGTCTGCGTTCGCTGATCAACTGCGAGGACCGGCGCGAACGCCGGACCGTGTCCAAGTCAACAAGTAGCGCGAGGGAACGTCAATCGAGGAGGGCTGCCGCCCTGGAGCAACTGCGGCCGGCGGTCAGGACGGAATGCTCAGACGGCGAGCCGGCCATCGCGCAGCGCGATGGTGCGGTCGAAGTAGCGCTGGATCTCGGGGTTGTGCGTGACCCGTGTCTCTCCCTCCCAGCGAGTGTCTACGCCTGTCGCGGCGCCTGCAGGATGCCGGCGACCGCGAGTCGACCTGCGTGTTGTCAGACGCCGCCCATCATGCCGTTGCCGGCGCCCGAGCCGTAGCCGGCGCCGGTGCCGCCCATCATCGAGCCGCGGAGTGTCGTGCCGGCGTTGATGCCGTACTTGTCCATCAGGGCGCGCATGTCGTTCCAGTGCTCGGCACGCAGCTTGGCGAGGGCGGCCCTCGCGGCCGCGGAACTCGGGTCGGCGCCGTACTTGTCGAACCACGCCTTCATGTCGGCCTGATGTTCGGCGTGCAGCGCGCGCATGTCTTTCAGAGTGACGGGGCCGCCCATCATGGTGCCGCGAAACCCGACCGACGTCCGAGTCGCCGCGCGTGCCGGCGTGGAGCTCCCGGTGGAGCGCTGGCTGGCCGCGAAGGCGACGGTCGCGGCGCTGAGGGCGACCACGACGGCCGCCACGCCGATCCAAAGCATCCTGCGTCTCATCATTCTCCCTCGTCGATTGCTCGCCGGCGGTCGTCTCGACTCCGACCACGCCAGGCTGGTCTGTTTAGAGTGTACGCGCACACTTTGAAGAACTTGTGCTGCGGCTCTGCTCGTCTGGTGAAGAGCCTGCGGGTCGCCATTTACCGTAGCCGGGTGGCGTGAAGGCGCCGTGAAGGACGGGGACGCCGACTCGAATGCTCTCGGGAGAGCACCGCCCACTGTTGGACCACTCATGGCGGCGCTGATAGCGTGCGGGCGATGAGCACCGTCGACGACCGTATCGCGGCCCCCTTCCCCGGCCTCAGCGACGACGAGGCGGCGCGCCGGCGCGCCGCCGGCCAGGGCAACGACGTCGAGATCCGCACCGGGCGCACCTACGGGCGCATCGTGCGCGACAACGTCTTCAACTTCATCAACAACCTCTTCTACTTCCTCGGCGCCCTGCTGCTGATCCTCGGCAAGCCGCTCGACGGGTTCTCCGTCGTCTTCGTGATCGCGGCGAACACGATCATCAGCCTCGTGCAGGAAGTCCGCGCCAAGCGCGTGATGGACCGCATCGCCATCCTGCATGCGGCCCAAGGCGGATGTGGTGCGCGACGGGTACGTGGCGGAGCTCGACCCGTCGCTGGTCGTACTCGGCGACATCCTGCGCCTGCAGCCCGGCGACCAGGTCGTCGTCGACGGCCCCATGGTCGGCGAGGGCCGCATGGAGGTCGACGAGTCGCTGCTCACCGGCGAGTCCGACCTCGTGACCAAGCACGCCGGCGACATGCTCATGTCGGGCAGCTTCTGCATGACCGGCGGCGGCTACTACGAAGCCGAGAAGGTCGGCGCCGAGAGCTTCGCCAACAAGCTCACCGCCAAGGCCACCATCTTCAGGCGCGAGCTCACGCCGCTGCAGAAGCAGGTCAACCAGATCGTGCGCGTGCTGCTCATCGTCGTGATCGTGTTCGAGGTCCTCGTGTGGATCGCGCAACGTCATCGCCGCGGTGCCCTTCGTGCAGAGCGTGCGGATGTCCACTGTGATCCTGGCGCTCATCCCCAACGGGCTGGTGCTCTCGATCGCGCTCACCTACGCGCTGGGCGCCATCCGGCTGCTCGGCAAGGACATGCTGGTGCAGCAGTTCAACGCCGTGGAGTCGCTGAGCAACGTCGACGTGCTCTGCACCGACAAGACCGGCACGCTCACGTCCGGCGTCGTGAAGGCGGACGAGCTCGTGGCGCTGGGGGGCGACGAGGCGCGCGCGAAGCGGCTCGTCGCCGCCTTCGCCGCCAGCACCACCGACGCCAACCGGACGATCGAGGCGCTGCGCGCCGCCTATCACGCCGAGCGGGCTGCCGGCGGCGCACGAGGCCTTCTTCTCGTCCGACCGCAAGTGGAGCGGCCTCGCCTTCGACGCCGGCGAGGCGCGCGGGACTTACGTGCTCGGCGCGCCCGAGATTCTGGCGCCGGCGCTGCTCGGCGGCGACGGCTGGCAGGCGCAGGCCGCCGAGTGGGCCGCGCGCGGCCTGCGCGTGGTGCTGTTCGCCGGGCGGCCCGAGCCGCTCGCCTTCGGCGAGCCCGACGGGCCGCCCAGCCTGCCGGACGGCCTCGAGGCCATCGCCCTCATCGCCTTCAGCGACGAGCTGCGCGGAGGCGTGCAGAAGACACTCGAGGAGTTCGCCGAGGCAGGCATCGAGGTCAAGATCATCTCCGGCGACAATCCGGGCACGGTCACCGCCCTCGCGACGCAGGCAGGCGTGTACACGCTGGCGCGGCGCGGGGAGATGGACGGGTACTGCGAAGCCGTGATCGGAGCAGGCGACGCCGATGCCACGGCCGACGGCGGCGAGGCCGGCGGCGCACGTGCGGCCGGAGCCGCCGGCGCGCAGGCCGCCGAAGAGGCCGTCGGCGCCTCCGGAGCCGCCGCGACCGCGGAGGCGCCGCGCGAGCTCGTCGCCGTCTCCGGCCAGGAGCTCGAGGAGATGGCGCCGGAGGAGTTCGGCGCGGCCGCAGAGCGCAGCACGATCTTCGGCCGCGTCACGCCCGAGCAGAAGCAGGACCTCGTCGAGGCGCTGCGCGAGCGCGGCCGCTACGTGGCGATGATCGGCGACGGCGTCAACGACGTCATCGCCCTCAAGCAGGCCAACGTCGCCGTGGCGATGCAGGGCGGCAGCCAGGCGGCGCGCAGCGTCGGCGACCTCATCCTCATGAAGGACACGTTCCAGCCGCTGCCGTTCGCCTTCCGCGAGGGCCAGCGGATCATCAACGGGATGAACGACATCCTGCGCATCTTCATGGTGCGCATCTTCTTCAAGGCGCTGATGATCGCCATCGTCACCGCCATCGGCGGATTCCCGTTCGCGCCCCGCCAGTCGGCGCTGCTCTCGTTCGTCGGCGCCACGGTGCCGGCCATCGCCTTCGCCCTCTGGGCGCAGCCGGGCCCGACGCCCAAGGTCGGCCTGTTCAAGCTGCTCGCGCGCTTCGTCGTGCCGACGGCACTGTTCATGGCGGGCATCGCCACCGGCGTCTACCTCGCCTGGGCGATCCCGGCTCACAACGCCTACGTCGCCGACGCATCCCGGCCCACGAGAAGGAGCTCGTCGGAGCTGTCCTTCCCGCAGGCTCAGACGGCGCTCACGATCTTCGCCTGCTTCGCCGCCATCCTGCTGATCCTGCTCATCGTGCCGCCGACGAAGTGGTGGGCCGGCGGCGCACCGGTGGTGCGCGGCGACTGGCGCATGGTCGGCGTCGTCGTCGTCCTGCTCGCCTGCATGGTCGGTCGTCCTCGCCGTCCCGCTCGGCCGCACGCCGTTCGAGATCACGGCAGCTGCCGGTGTGGCAGTACTTCGCGCTCTTCGGGCTCGCCGTGGTCTGGAGCCTGCTCTGCCGGCTGGTCTGGCGCAGCCGCATCCTCGACCGCTGGCTGGGCACGGCCGAAGACCCCGGCAACTACTGTGCCAGGCAGGTGCCGCCGAAGCCGGTGTGAGGCGGTGAGGCCGATGCCGGTGCGCGGCGATGCGAGGGCCGCCGACAGGCGCCGGCCGGTGCCGTCAGACCAGGCCGGCCGACGGGCAGAAGCCGGCCAGCGGGCACTCGCCGCAGGCGGGCCGGCGCGCGTGGCAGATGCGCCGCCCATGCCGCACGAAGTCCACGTGGGCGGCGTAGACCTGCTCCGGGTCGCCGGCGCCCGCCAGCTCGGTCAGCAGCGGGTGCGCCTGATCCGCGGTCGTCCTCTCGTCGATGATGCCGAGGCGCCGCGCGACGCGGTGCACGTGCGTGTCCACCGGCATCACCGGCCGCCCCAGCGAGAAGAGCAGCACGCAGGCGGCCGTCTTGGGGCCGACGCCCGGCAGACTCACCAGGTACTCCTGCGCCTCGGCGTCGGTCATCCTGTCGAGTAGGCCGAGGTCCGGGGCGCCGCCGGGAGCGCTGAGCGCCTCGAGGATGCGCTTGATGCGCGGCGCCTTGGTGTGCGCGAGGCCGCCGAGGGCGATGGCCTCTTCGATCTCCTCGACGGAGGCGTCGCGGGCCGCGCTCCAGCCCGGGAACCTGGCCTTGAGCGTGGCGAAGGTGCGCTCTGTGTTCACATCCGCCGTGTTCTGCGAGAGCACGGTGAACACGAGCTCGTCGACCGGCGGGTAGCGCGGCGAGAGCACGGGCCGGCCGTAGTAGTCGTCGAGCGCCGTCACGGCGCGGCGGAGCTGCCGGCGTGGCGATCTCACGGTCATCGGCTCAGCCTCATGCGCGGAGCCTATCATCACGGTTCTGCGCCCTCCCGCCAGGGAACCATCCCTGTGGGGAATGTGCACGAGGGGGTGATAGCCATGAAGGGCATTCTCGTGTTCGGGGCGTCCGGCCCGCTCCTGCTGCTGAGCTCGTACGCGCAGGTCGACCACCCGGCGCTCATCGCCAGACTCCACGCCAAGGGGCTCGACAAGTTCCTCGCCTACGAGATCCCTATCAAACGCTGCCAGGACCTGTACGGGTACACGTACCGCGACATCGTCGCCGACCTGCAGGACAAGGACGACATCCGCGTGCTCGACTTCGACGGGCACCGGATCTTCCTCAACTTCTCGCTCGCGGAGCTCGGCGATCTGTTCATCTACGAGGCGGACCAGATCACGCGCGCGGCGTGACGGCGCAGGAGTGCGGGCCGGGCGCGGCGCCGCGCCCGGCGAGGCCGGGCGCGGCGGCCGCGTGGTAGCCTGACCGCGTGACCACCGGCCCTGAGAACAGAGGCCCCGGCGCCGGCCGCCACGAGGACGGCTGGCGGTTCTGGATCGACCGCGGCGGCACGTTCACCGACGTCGTGGCGCGGCGGCCGGACGGCGCGCTGCTCACGCGCAAGCTCCTCTCCGAGGACCGCGCCCGCTACAGCGACGCCGCCCTCCAGGGCATCCGCGACCTGCTGGGCCTGGACGCAGGGGCGGCGATCCCGGCGGCCGAGGTCGCCGAGGTCCGCATGGGCACCACGGTGGCGACCAACGCGCTGCTGGAGCGGCGCGGCGAACCCACCGTCCTCGTGACCACGCGGGGCTTCGGCGACGCCCTGCGCATCGGCTACCAGGACCGCCCGGACATCTTCGCGCTCGACATCCGCCTGCCAGAGCCCGTGTACGCGCGCGTGATCGAGGTCGACGAGCGGATCGGTGCCGGCGGCGAGGTAGTGCGGGCACTCGACGAAGCCGCGGCGCGCGAAGCCCTCGCGGCGGCGCGCGCCGAGGGCTTCCGCGCCGCCGCAGTCGCCCTGATGCACGGCTTCCGCTACCCGGAGCACGAGCGGCGCGTCGCGCAGCTGGCGCGCGCCGCCGGCTTCGAGCAGGTCTCGGTCTCGCACGAGACGAGCGCGCTCGTGAAGCTCGTCAGCCGCGGCGAGACGACCGTGGTCGACGCCTACCTCTCCCCGATCCTGCGCCGCTACGTCGACGGCGTGGCGGCGGAGCTCGGCGACGTCCGCCTGCGCTTCATGCAGTCGCACGGCGGGCTCACCGACGCGCGCCTGTTCCGCGGCAAGGACAGCATCCTCTCTGGCCCGGCGGGCGGTATCGTCGGCGCGGTGGAGACCTGCCGGCGCGCCGGGTTCGACCGGCTCGTTACCTTCGACATGGGCGGGACGTCGACCGACGTCTCGCACTACGCCGGCGAGTACGAGCGCAGCTACGAGAGCGTCGTCGGCGGGGTGCGGCTGCGCTCCCCGATGCTGCGCATCCACACCGTCGCTGCGGGCGGAGGGTCCGTGTGCTCCTTCGAGGACGGGCGCTACCGGGTCGGGCCGCGCAGCGCCGGCGCCGACCCCGGACCGGCCTGCTACGGCAAGGGCGGGCCGCTCGCCGTGACCGACTGCAACGTCGTGCTCGGCAGAGCTGCGGCCGGACTTCTTTCCGCGGGTGTTCGGCGCCGGCGGTGACGGGAGCCTCGACGCGGATGCGGCGCGCCTGGCCCTCGCGGCGGTCGCCGCGAGCATGCACGCCGCCGGCGTCGAGCCGCCGGCGCCCGAGCGCCTCGCCGACGACTTCGTGCGCGTGGCCTGCGACACCATGGCGCGCGCCATCAAGCGCGTCTCCACGCAGCGCGGCCACGACGTGAGCGGGCACACGCTCTGCTGCTTCGGCGGCGCCGCGGGGCAGCACGCCTGCCTCGTCGCCGACGCGCTCGGGATCGGCAGCGTCCTCCTCCATCCCCTGGCCGGCGTGCTCAGCGCGTACGGCATGGGATTGGCCGACGTGCGCACGCTGCGCGAGCGCACCGTCGAGCTGGCCTTGAACGACGACGCCGTTGAGGCGGCCGAGGACTCGTTCGCCGAACTTGGAGCTGCCGCCGTGGCCGAGCTCGAAGCACAGGGCTTCGCACCCGGCTCCGTCACGGTGCTTCGCCGGGCGCACGTGAAGTACGAAGGTACCGATGTCGCGCTCGAGGTGGACTGGGACGAGCGCGGGAGAGGCGCAGACTCGCCAAGCGCTGCGGCCGCTGCCCGGCGTGCGGCGGCGCTCGGCGCCGCGTTCCTGGCGCTCCACGAGCGGCGCTACGGCTTCCTGATGCCCGCCCGCGGCCTCGTGCTGGCGACGGTGGCCGTCGAGGCGGTCGGCGCGGGTGCGCGCGCTGGCGAGGAGGGCGCGATCGCACCGGCGCGCGAGCCTGAGGCAGGGGCAGTCGAAGCGGATGCCCGCGGGGCGCCCGCGGCCGAGGCGGAAGCCCCGGGGTCGGCGGTGCCCGCGGCGGATGCGCGCGGGGCGGCGCATGCGGGAGCGGCGCGAGGGCAAACGCCCGCGCCCGTGCCGCGCGACGTCGTCTCCGTGTTCACCGCCGGCGCGTGGCGTGACACGCCGGTCTTCGAGCGCGCGGCGCTGCCGGCCGGGACGCGTCTCACCGGACCGGCCATCGTCTGCGAGCCCACCAGCACGACCGTCATCGAGCCCGGCTGGGAGGCCGAGGTGCTGGCCGCCGGCGAGCTGCACCTGCGGCGCCGCTCGCCGGCGGCTCCCCCCTCGGCCGATCCGGCCGAGCGCTCGCCGCTGCTCCTCGAGGTCTTCAACAACCTCTTCATGTCGATCGCAGAGCAGATGGGAGCCACGCTCGCCAACACCGCGAGCTCCGTGAACATCAAGGAACGCCTCGACTTCTCGTGCGCACTGTTCGACGGCGCCGGCGGCCTCGTCGCCAACGCGCCTCACCTGCCGGTGCACCTGGGGTCGATGGGCGCGTCCGTGCAGGCGGTGATCGCGCGACACGACGGTGGGTTCGCGCCCGGAGACGCCTACCTCCTCAACTCGCCCTACGCCGGCGGCACGCACTTGCCGGACCTCACGGTGATCACGCCGGTGTTCGCCGACGGCGCGAGCGGCGAGACGCGCACGAGAGCCGGCCAGGCGCGGGCGCTCGCAGAAGCACCGCTCTTCTTCGTCGCCTCCCGCGCGCACCACGCGGATGTCGGCGGGATCACGCCGGGGTCGATGCCGCCGGGGAGCCGCACGATCGACGAGGAGGGCGTCCTCGTCGAGGACTTCCGGCTCGTCGAGCGCGGACGCCTGCGCGAGGCCGAGGTGGCGGGGCTGCTGACCTCGGCCCCGTGGCCCGTCCGCGACCTGGCGCAGAACCTCGCCGACCTGCGCGCGCAGGTCGCCGCCAACGCGCGCGGCGTCGCGGGGCTGCAGCGCATGGTGGGCGAGTTCGGCGTCCCCGTCGTGACGGCATACATGCGTCACGTACAGGACAACGCCGAGGAGGCGGTGCGCCGCGCCATCGCCCGTCTGCGAGACGGCGAGTGGCGCCAGGAGATGGACGACGGCAGCACCATCGCGGTACGCGTGACGGTCGACCGCGATTCGCGCTCCGCGATCGTCGACTTCAGCGGCACCTCGCCGCAGCGCGGCGACAATTTCAACGCCCCGGCCGCGGTGTGCACTGCCGCCGTCCTCTACGTCTTCCGCACGCTTGTGGACGCCGACATCCCGCTCAACGCCGGCTGTCTCAAGCCGCTGCGCATCGTGGTGCCGCCGGGCTCGATGCTCGATCCGGCCTACCCGGCCGCGGTCGCCGCCGGCAACGTGGAGACCTCGCAGGCGATCACCAACGCCCTCTTCGGAGCCCTCGGCATCGTCGCGGCCTCACAGGGGACGATGAACAACGTCACCTTCGGCGACGCGCGGTACCAGTACTACGAGACGATCTGCGGCGGGGCCGGCGCCGGGCCCGGCTTCGACGGCTGCAGCGCCGTGCACACGCACATGACCAACTCCCGCCTCACCGATCCGGAAGTGCTGGAAGCGCGCTTCCCGGTGCGCGTCGAGCAGTTCGCGCTGCGACGCGGGAGCGGCGGCGAGGGCGCGCATCGAGGCGGCGACGGCGTCGTGCGCCGCCTGCGCTTCCTGGAGCCGCTCACGGCGGCGATCGTCTCGAGCGGCCGCCGGGTACCGCCCTACGGGCTCGCCGGCGGCCTCCCCGGCGCCGCCGGGCACAACTGCGTCGTCCGGGCCGGCGGCGAGGTGGAAGAACTACCGGGCGTCGCCCAGACCGAGATGCAGGTGGGCGACTCGCTCGTGATCGAGACGCCGGGCGGCGGCGGCTTCGGCGCGCCGCCTCAGCCCGCGTCGTAGGCGGCGAGCGCCGCCGGCAAGGCCTGGGTCACCTGGTTGCCGGCGGCCGGCAGCCCGATGAGGATGGCGCTCACGACCTCCGCGCGCGTCGCGCCCGCGGCTTTGGCCTGCGCCGCGTGGAAGGGCACGCCGCTCTCGAGGCGAGTGGCGGCGAGCACCGCCAGATAGGCGAGCGCCGCGGTCTTGTCGTCGAGGGCGCTCGCCGCGCCGAGCTTCTGCGTCGCTTCCATCCACGCGCCGGCGTGCTCCGGCGCCTCCGTGAGAAACGCCCGGAACGCGGCGCTCACGCCGGGTGCTTCGGGGCCGCCGGAGGCGCCTCGGCCCCCAGTCTGATCGGAGCTGTTCATCGCATCACACGCCGCCGGCGCGGCGCTTCAGCTGCTGACGCTTGCGGCGCCGCAGGAAAGCGCTGATCGCCATCCCGATCAGGAATCCGAGCGCGAGCAGGAAGACGACCATGAGCCAGGCGCGCAGCGAGAACCACCAGAAGAAGAAGTGGAAACGCCAGTGGTCGACGCGATTCTGCAGGATGAGGACGAGGACGAAGACGGCGGCCACCGCGGGGATGATGAACCTGGTGTAGTTCGGGCCGGACTCACGGCGCTCCGTCGTCGCTCGCGGCTGCTCCGGACTATCCATGCGTATACCCCCCTGTCGGCCGACCAGTGATGCTTCGCCGTGGAAGCTGTCTACCCCTGCCCGCGACGGCGAAGCGTGCGCGGCCGTACGAGGCTCACCCGCCGTACGCGCGAGGGGCGGAGAGCCTCGCGGCTGCCCCGCCCCTCGCTCGATGCGGCGCCGTCCCCCAACAGCGGCCGCTGAGGCAGGCCTTGCGGCCCGCCGGATCTCAATTCACTTCTTCGCGTAGGCGGCGAGGCCGTCGGCGATGGTCTTGACGACGGTCTCGAGCTGCTGCTCGCTGATCACCAGCGGCGGCTGCAGGCGCAGCACGTTGCCGAAGTTGCCGCCCACGCCGATGAGCACGTTGTGCTCGAGGCAGTACTGGCGCACGAAGCCGGCGGCCTCGGTGCCGAACGCGCGGGTCTGCGGGTCGGCGACGAGCTCGACGCCGATCATGAGCCCCTTGCCGCGCACGTCGCCGATCAGCGGCTGCGTCTTCTGGAGCTCGCGGAACGCCTCCTGGACCTTGGCGCCCTTGCGCGTGGCCTGCCCGGGCAGATCCTCGGCGAGGTGGAAGTCGAGGTTGGCGATCGCGGCGGCGCAGCACACCGGGTTGCCGCCGAACGTGCTGAGGTGGTCGCCCACCTGGAACGAATCGGCGATCTCGGCCGGGGCGATGAAAGCACCCAGCGGCCAGCCGTCGGCGATGCCCTTGGCCATCGTCATGATGTCCGGCACGACGCCGAAGTGCTCGATGGCGAACAGCTTGCCGGTGCGCGAGTAGCCGCTCTGGACCTCGTCGGCGATGAACAGCATGCCCTCGTCTTCGAGGATCTTCTTGACGACCTTGAAGTAGTCGTCCGGCGGCACGATGATGCCGCCCTCGCCCATCACAGGCTCGGCGATGAAGGCGCAGCCCGAGCCGGAGAGGTGCAGACGGATGATCTCACGCACGCGCTCGGCGCAGGCGAGGCCGCAGCTCTCGCGCTCGAGGCCCAGCGGGCAGCGGTAGCAGTAAGGCGTGGGCGCGAAGGCGACGCCCGGCATGTACGGGCTGCCGCCCTTCTTGCGGCCCGAGTTGCCGGTGATGGCGAGCGTGGCGTAGGTGCGGCCGTGGAAGCTGCTCTCGAGGGCCACGAACTCCATCGTGCCGGTGTAGCGCTTGGCGAGGCGCATGGCGCCTTCGTTGGCCTCGGCGCCGGAGTTGCAGAAGAAGCTCTTCTGCAGCTTGCCGGGCGTGACCTCGGCGAGACGCTGGGCGAGCTCGCCGACCGTCTCCACGTGGTAGACGTAGGAGCAGGCGTGCACCAGCTTGTCGGCCTGCGTCTTGGCGGCGTCGATGATGGCGCGGTTGCCGTGCCCGGCGTTGGTGACGCTGATGCCGGCGAAGCTGTCGATGTACTCGGTGCCGTCGGCGTCCCAGAGGAGGGCGCCCTCGCCGTGGTCGGCCACGACCGGCTCCACTCGTTTCACGAACCCGGTCATGACGTAGTCGCGGTACTGTTCCTTCACACCCATTGGTATCGACCACCCTTCGGCGCACGCACTGGCATAGACAATGGATAAGGGGTGCGGCGGAAGCCTACCAGATGCGACCGGGGACCCCGAAGGGCGGCGCCTGCCGCGACGGCCAAAGCGCCGGGCTTGTCCGTGCCGCGTTGACGGTCTCCGCCCGCGGACGCGGCCGGCGCACCACGTTCCACCGCGTCCGGCCGCCGGCACGCCGGAGTAGGACGGCAGGGGCGTTCAGGCGGCTCTGCGCAACTGGCTCAGGCCGCCCTCGGCGATCCACTGCTCGAAGGTGTGCAGCGTCGGATACTCAGCCCGCAGGGCACGTGTGTCCGCCTGGTAGCCGACGCGCTCGAAGAAGTCGTACATGCGGTAGAGGTCCTCGCTCTGCTCTCGCATCGCCTCCCAAGGCACCTGCACGTACTCCACGGAGACGCCGAGCGCACGGGCCATCGCGCCGGCGTAGCCGGGCAGCGTCAGCTCGTCGCCGGCGAGCTCGAACTCGCGCCCGATCCAGGCCTCCGGATCGGCGAACGCCATGGCGACGAAGCCGCCGATGTCGTCGACGGCGACGCCCTGCATGGGCCGGGCCGGCGAGAGCGGCATCGCGAGGGTGTAGCCCTCCCCGGCCGGCTGCAGCGACCAGCCGCCGACGAAGTTCTCGAAGAAGTAGACAGGCCGCACGACCGTGAGCGGGAGACCGAGCGCGCGCAGGTGGTTCTCGATCTCCCACTTGCTCTCGAAGTGCGGCACCCTGCTGTCGCGATCGGCGCCGCCGACGGACGAGTAGACATAGTGCTTCACGCCGGCCGCCTTGGCGGCGTCGCCGAGCGTCTTGCCCTGGGCGATCTCGGCGTCGAGGCCCGCCTCGAAGGGAGTCGCGACCGAGAAGACACCGCTCACGCCCTCAAGGGCGGCGTCCAGGGAGGCGCGGTCCGTGAGGTCGCCGCGCACCACTTCGGCACCGAGCGCAGCGGCTCCCAGCGCCTTGGCGGCGTCGGGGTCGCGGGTCAAAGCGCGCACCGTGAAGCCCTTGGCACGCAAGTGGCGCGTCACGGCGCCGCCCTGCTTGCCGGTGGCGCCGGCGACCAGGATGGTCTCAGGCTGCGAAGCCATGGGGAGTCCTTTCTTTGCACAGGCAACTACACTTGTACGTATTCCCCAACCGAGCGCGGGCCAAAGCGTCTGGACCAGGCCCTTGACGGACGTTCGCGCACGCCTCGCGCGCGTGTGGACGGAATCACAAGCGAGCCGCTATAATTGTCGGTAACCTAAGTGGGACGTTGGGTCTGTGGTCACCCACTGCATGTAGGTCTGCCGCGATTCTGTAGAAGGAGTGCGTATGTCGGGCACACCCCCCAAGTCCACCGGCGCTGCCCTCGTGCTGGGCGGAGGCGTCGCTGGCATCCAGTGTTCACTCGATCTGGCCGAAGGAGGGTACAAGGTCTATCTCGTCGAGAAGGCGCCGGCCCTCGGCGGCCACATGGCGCAGCTCGACAAGACCTTCCCCACCAACGACTGTTCGATGTGCACGCTGGCGCCGAAGCTGGTCGAGGCCGGCCGGCACCTCAACATCGATATCATCACGAATTCGGAGCTCACCGGCCTCGAGGGGGAGCCCGGGAACTTCAAGGCCAAGGTCTACCACCACGCGCGTTTCGTCGACCCTGACATCTGCACGAGTTGCGGCGAGTGCGCGCCCAAGTGCCCCGTCGTGGTCCCCGACAGCTACAACGAGGAACTGGGCGAGCGCAAGGCCATCTACAAGCTCTACCCGCAGGCCATCCCCAACACCTACGCGGTCACCAAGAAGGGTCACAGCCCGTGCAAGCGCGCCTGCGCCGTGCACACCAGCGCCCAGGGCTACGTCGCCCTCGTCGCCGACGGCCGCTTCGCCGAGGCGTACACCGTCGCCAGCGAGCCCAACCCCTTCCCCGCCGTCTGCGGTCGCGTCTGCACGCACAAGTGCGAGACGGACTGCACGCGCGGGGAGATCGAGCAGCCGATCGCCATCGCCGGCCTCAAGCGCTTCGTCAGCGACTACGCTTTCTCCAACGTGCCGATGCCCGAGAAGGCGCGAGGTCAAGTTCAAGGAGAAGGTCGCCGTCGTCGGCGCCGGCCCGAGCGGCCTCACCGCCGCCCGCGACCTGGCGCTGCTCGGCTATCAAGTGACGGTCCTCGAGAGCAAGCCGGAGCCGGGCGGCATGCTGCGCTTCGGCATCCCCGAGTACCGCCTGCCCAAGGCCGCCCTGCAGCAGGACATCGACCGCGTGCTCGCGCTCGGCGTCGACCTGCAGTGCGGCAAGGCCGCCGGCAAGGACTTCACGATCGACGGCCTCATGAAGAAGGACGGCGGCGGCTACAAGGCCGTGTACCTCGCCGTCGGCCTCCAGGGCGGCCGCACCCTGCCGATCCCCGGCGCCGACGCCAAGGGCGTCCTCGACGCCGTGAGCATCCTCAAGGCCGCCTCGCTCGGCGAGAAGGTCGACATGGGCAAGAACGTCGTCGTCATCGGCGGCGGCGACGTGGCGTTCGACGCCGGGCGCACCGCCCTCCGCCTCGGCGCCGAGAAGGTCACCATCAACTGCATCGAGGACGACCAGAGCGTGCCGGCCTCGGACGACGAGCTCACCGAGGGCCTCGACGAGAGCATCGCCTTCAACTGCTCCTGCATGCCGTCGGCGATCAAGACCGACGCCTCCGGCCGCGCCTGCAAGGTCGAGTTCCTCGCCTGCTCCCTCGGCGAGCCCGACGAGCGCGGCTGGCGTCCGCCGGTCGCGATCACGGGCTCGGAGCACGAGCTCGACTGCGACACCGTGATCTTCGCCATCGGCCAGAGCATGGTCGAGGACTTCCTCGAGGGTGCTCCCAAGAGCATCAAGGTCGAGAAGGGCCAGATCCTCACCGACAAGGCCACGCTCGGCACCGGCAAGAAGGGCGTGTTCGCCGGCGGCGACGCCGCGGCCAGAGCCCCGTGGACGGCCATCGAGGCCGTCGCCGCGGGCCGCCGCGCGGCGCGCAGCATCCACAACTTCCTGCGCGGCGAGGACCTCCTCCCCATCGAGGACGACATGATGGACGAGGCCAAGCCCGAGGACGAGGTGCTCGCCAAGACCGAGGTCATGGCGCGCATGCCGATGCCGCACCTGCCGGGCGCGGCGCGCAAGATCACCTGGGACGAGGTCAACAGCGGCTTCTCCGAGGAGCAGGCCGTGGCCGAGGCCAAGCGCTGCCTCAACTGCGCCATCTGCTCCGAGTGCATGGAGTGCGTGCGCGCCTGCGGTCCGGGCGCCCTGCTCCACGGCGAACGCGACAAGGAGATGGACGTCGAGGTCGGCGCCGTCGTCATGGCCACCGGCTTCGACCTCTACGACCCCGGCGACAAGGGCGAGTACGGCTATCAGCGCTACCCCAACGTGCTCTCCGCGCTCGAGTACGAGCGCATGCTCAGCGCCAGCGGGCCGACCATCGGCTCGGTGCAGCGCCGCAGCGACGGCGTGCATCCCAAGAAGGTCGCGTTCATCCAATGCGTCGGCTCGCGCGACCAGGAGCACGAGTACTGCTCCAGCGTGTGCTGCATGTTCGCCAACAAGCAGGCGATGCTCACCATCGACCACGAGCCGGACGCGGAGCCGACCATCTTCCTGATGGACATGCGCGCGCAAGGCAAGGGCTTCGACGCCTTCTACCAGCGCGCCAAGGACAAGGGCGTGAGCTTCATCCGCTCGCGCCCTTCGTATATCAAGGAAGACCCGCTCACCAACGACCTGCTGATCAGCTGGGAGGACGAGGGCGGCAAGCTGCACGAGACCCGCTACGACATGGTGGTGCTCTCGGCCGGCCTGGAGCCGGCGCGCAAGGCGCAGGAGGCGGCCGGCCACGTCGGCATCGCCCTCAACCGGCACGGCTTCTGCGAGCTGCAGGAGTTCAACCCGCTGGAGACGAGCCGCAAGGGCGTCTTCGTCGTCGGCCCGTTCAGCGAACCCAAGGACATCCCCGACTCGGTCGCCCAGGCTTCGGCCGCCGCGGCCCAGGTGATGACCGGCCTCGCCGATTCGCGCGGCACGCTCACCGTGGACAAGGAATACCCGGCCGAGCGCGACGTGGTCGGCGAGGAACCGCGCGTCGGCGTCTTCGTCTGCCACTGCGGCAGCAACATCGCAGGCGTGATCGACGTCGAGAACGTCGCCCAGTACGCGCTGTCGCTGCCCGGCGTGGAGTACGCCACCGACACGATGTATACGTGCTCGAGCGACAGCCTCACGCTGATCCGCGAGAAGATCGAGGAGCATCAGCTCAACCGCGTCGTGGTCGCCAGTTGCACGCCGCGCACGCACGAGCCCATCTTCCAGGACACGCTCCGTGAGGCCGGGCTCAACCCGTTCCTCTTCGAGATGGCCAACATCCGCGACCAGGCCAGCTGGGTGCACAACCAGGAGCCGGCCAAAGCCACCGCCAAGGCGCGGGACCTCGTGCGCATGAGCGTCGCCCGCGCCCGCATGCTCGAGCCGCTCTTCAAGATCGACGTGCCGCTCACGCACGCCGCGGTCGTGCTCGGCGGCGGCATCGCCGGCATGACGGCCGCGGGCGCGCTGGGCGACATGGGCCACGAGGTCCACCTCGTGGAGCGCGCGCCCAAGCTGGGCGGCCACGTGCTCGAGATCGGCGCCACCATCAAGGGCGGCGACCCGAGCGACTACGTCGCCGCCCTCGAGCAGCGCCTCGTCGACAACCCCAACGTGCGCATCCACCTCGAGGCCGAGCTCGCCGACTTCCACGGCTTCATCGGCAACTTCTCCAGCGTCATCCGGGAGCAGGACGGCAAGCGCACGCCGATCGACCACGGCGTCGTCGTCGTGGCCACCGGTTCGCGCGAGGACCGCCCTGAGCTCTACGGCCTGGGCGAGAGCCCCAAGGTCGTCACCGGCATGGACCTCGAGCGCATGCTCAAGGAGGACGACCCGGCGCTCGCCGGCGTCAAGTCGGTCGGCTTCGTGCTCTGCGCCGGCTCGCTCGACGAGAGCCACCCCTACTGCTCGCGCACCTGCTGCCAGCAGAGCATCAAGAACGCCATCGCTCTGAAGGAGCAGGACCCCGACCGGCCGGTCTACGTGTGGTTCAAGGAGGTCCGCACCTTCGGGCTGCTGGAGGAGTACTACACCAAGGCGCGCGAGCTCGGCGTCATCTTCACGCGCTACGACAACGACAGCCTGCCGCAGGTGAGCGCCAACGGCTCCGTCGCCGTGGCCTACCGCGACCCGTACCTGGGCCGCGACGTCAAGCTGCCGCTCGACCTGCTCGTGCTGGCCACGCCGACCATCGCCGCCGAGGGCAGCAGCGAGCTGAGCAAGCTGCTCAAGGTGCCGCTGCAGGGCGACGGCTTCTTCCTCGAGGCGCACGTGAAGCTGCGTCCAGTGGACTTCGCCTCGGAGGGCATCTTCCTCTGCGGCGCCGCCCACTACCCCAAGGGCATCGAGGAGAGCATCAGCCAGGCGTACGCGGCGGCCGGACGCGCCGCCGCCATCCTGGCCAAGCCGGTGATCAAGGCCGGCGGCGTCGTCGCCGAGGTCGACCAGGAGAAGTGCGCCGCCTGCCTCACCTGCGTGCGCGTCTGCCCCTACGAGGTGCCGATCATCGACCCGGTCGAGAAGAAGGCCAAGATCGAGGCGGCGGCCTGCCAGGGCTGCGGCGTCTGCGTGAGCGAGTGCCCGGTCAAGGCGATCACGCTGCACCACTACACCGACGCGCAGATCTTCGCCAAGGAAGAGGCGCTCTTCATGGAGGTGAGCTGAGATGGCCGACGCCGACGTGAAGGCCCCCGAGGCGCCGGCCCCCGCGGCTGAGGCCGCCGCAGCCGGCGCCGAAGCCGCCGAGGAAGCGCCGAAGAAGCCGGTGGATCCCGATTTCGAGCCGGAGATCATCGTCTTCGCCTGTCACTACTGCGCCTACGCCGCCGCCGACCTGGCCGGCAGCATGCGCCTGCAGTACCCGAGCAACATCCGCATGATCAAGCTGCCCTGCACCGGCAAGCTGGAGGTCATCCACCTCCTGCGCGCCATCGAGGCCGGCGCGGACGGTGTGTACGCCGCCGGCTGCCTCGAGGGCGAGTGCCACTACCTCAAGGGCAACCTGTGGGCGCGCAAGCGCATCAACCATGTCAAGACGCTGCTCGCCGAGCTGGGCATGGAGCCCGAGCGCGTGGAGATGTACAACATGTCGTCGGCGATGGGCGCCAAGTTCGCCGAGGTCGCCACCGAGTTCACCAACCGCATCAAGGAGCTCGGCCCCAACCCCGTCAAACGTGAGGGTGTGAACCCGCACGCCGCCGCGCGCGAAGCGCTCGGCGGCGTCGCCATGCCCGACGAAGCTGGATCGTCCACCGCAGTCCCTGTTGAGGAAGGACACGCAGAATGATCACCGCCGAACGCAAACCCCTCGACGAGATCATCGCGCTCGTCGGCGACAACAAGAAGGTGCTGGTAGCCGGCTGCGACACCTGTGTCGCGATCTGCCTCACCGGCGGCGAGAAGGAAGCCGAGATCCTGGCCAGCGAGCTGCGTATCAAGGCCGAGCAGGACGGCCGTGCGGTGGAGGTCGAGCACACGGCCGCGATCCGCCAGTGCGAGTGGGAGTACCTGGACATGATCGCCGACAAGGTCGCGGCCGCCGACGTGGTCGTCAGCATGGCCTGCGGCATCGGCATCCAGAGCATGGCCGAGAAGTTCGCCCCCAAGATCGTCCTCCCCGCCGTCAACACCAACATGCTCGGCATGCCGCAGGAGCACGCGGTGTGGCTCGAGCGGTGCGGCGCCTGCGGCGAGTGCGTCATCGGCGAGACCGCCGGCATCTGCCCGGTGGTGCGCTGCAGCAAGAGCCTCATGAACGGCCCGTGCGGCGGCAGCCACGACGGCAAGTGCGAGGTCACGACGCCGGAGAAGGAAGAGATCGAATGCGCCTGGGCCCTCATCTGGGACCGCCTCAAGGCCCAGGGTCGCGAAGAGATGATGTACATCAACCGGCCGCCGAAGAACTGGAGCAAGAGCAGCTCCGGCGGCCCCCGCAAGATGGTGCGTGAGGAGGCGAAGCCGGTATGACCGCCACCGAGTACAAGGCTGGCAGCAACCTCGAGAAGATCCTCAGCGAGGGCAAGTTCGCGGTCACCGGCGAGTGTGGCCCGCCCAAGAGCGCCGACGGCAGCGTGATCGACGACAAGGCCAAGATCCTCAAGGGCTACGTCGACGCCGTCAACATCACCGACAACCAGACCGCCGTGGTACGCGTCTGCTCCATGGTCTCGGGCTATCAGGCCCAGCAGAACGGCCTCGAGGCGATCATGCAGATGACCTGCCGCGACCGCAACCGGCTGGCGATGCAGGCCGACATCCTCGGCGCCTCGGTGCTGGGGATCAAGAACATCCTCTGCCTCACCGGCGACCACATGAGCTTCGGCAACCACCCCGAGGCCAGGGGCGTCCACGATCTCGACGCGATCAACCTGATCAAGATGTACAAGGACATGCGCGACGAGAAGAAATTCCAGTGCGGCGAGGAGATGGCGGTCGCCCCGCAGCTCTACATCGGCTGCGCCGAGAACCCGTTCGGCGACCCGTTCGAATTCCGTGCCCTGCGCCTCAAGAAGAAGGTCGAGGCCGGCGCCGACTTCATGCAGACCCAGTGCATCTTCAACGTCCCCAAGTTCAAGAAGTGGATGGAGGAGGTGCGCGCCATCGGCCTGCACAAGGAGGTCAAGATCCTCGCCGGCATCACGCCGATCAAGGGCGCCGGCATGGCCAACTACATGAAGAAGTTCGTGCCCGGCATGGACGTGCCGCAGGAGATCGTCGACCGCGTCGCCGCCAAGGAGAAGGGCGCGGCGCAGCAGGCCGAGGGCAAGGCCCTGGCCGTCGAGATGATCAAGGAGATCGCCGAGATCGAGGGCGTCGCCGGCGTGCACATGATGGCCGTGGAGTGGGAGCCGGCGGTGCCGGAGATCGTCGAGGCCGCCGGCCTGCTGCCGCGGCCCGCGGTGGCCTAGGAGGTCCGGCATGGCGACCACCTGCACACCGAGCGTGGGCCTCGCCGAGACCGTGGGCAAGGGCTGCGGCGAGAACGCCTACAAGTGCTATCAGTGCAAGAAGTGCACCTCCGGCTGCCCCGTGGCCGGCTACGCCGGCATGCACCCGGCGCAGATCATGCGCGCCGTGCAGCTCGGCCAGCTGGACATGGTCTTTGACGACAGGTTCATCTGGCTGTGCACCGGCTGCGAGACCTGCACGACGCGCTGCCCGCAGGGCATCGACATCGCCGCCATCATGGACGAGCTCAAGATCATCGCCCGCAGGCAGGGCCGCATCCCGGCCGGCACGCCGTCGGCGGCGATGCTCAAGCTCAACTACGATTCGTTCGTCCGCTGGGGCCGCATGTGGGAGGTCGAGCTCATCACGCTCGACGTCCTCAAGCGGCCGATGAGCGCCAAGTCGTGGCTCGCCCTCGGGCCCAAGATGATGCTCAAGGGCAAGATCAACCCGACGCTCAAGCGCGGCGACACGGTGGCCATGAAGCGCATGGTCGCCACCGCCGAGAGCATCACCCGCGCGCGGCAGAACGCCTACGAGGCGGCCGCGGCGGCGGCCGAGAAGGCGGCGGCCGCGGCCGCCGCCAAACCCGCGGCCAAGGATGGGGGCAAGTCATGAGCAAGACCCTCGCCTACTACCCCGGCTGCTCGCTGCACGGCACCTCCGGCGAGTTCGACAAGAGCTTCAAGGCCACGGCCGGGGCGCTCGGCCTGACGCTGCAGGAGATCCCCGGCTGGGAGTGCTGCGGCAACACCGCCGCGCACTCGATCAACCGCCTGCTCGCGGCGGCCCTGCCCGTCAACGAGCTCGCCAAGGTCGAGCAGGACATGAAGCTCGACGCCGTGGCCGTCCCCTGCGCGGCGTGCTACAGCCGCTTCAAGACCGGCGCTCACGAGGTCGAGGAGAACGAGCAAGTCGCCGGCGACGTGCGCGCCGTCGTGGGCCGCGCCTACCAGGGCGGCGTCGACGTCCAGAACCTCATCGACGTCTACCACGACGCCGTGGGCCTCGACGAGCTCGCCGCCAAGGTGACCAAGCCGTTTGGCGGTCTCAAGATCGCCTGCTACTACGGCTGCCTGCTCACCCGGCCGCCGAAGGTGACGCTCGCCGACGACCCCGAGTACCCGACGCACATGGACGAGGTCGTCAAGGCGCTCGGCTGCACACCAGTCGAATGGAACTACAAGACCGACTGCTGCGGCGCCTCGCTGGCGCTCACCGAACAGCAGATCGTCGACGACCTCGTGGCCCGCATCCTCGCGGACGCCAAGGCCTGCGGCGCCGACGCCGTCTCGGTCGCCTGCCCGCTCTGCCAGGTCAACCTCGACGGCCGCCAGACCGAGATCATGCGCGGCAGGAGCGACTGGCAGCCGATCCCGGTGATCTTCCTCAGCCAGCTCGTCGGCCGCGCCATCGGCCTCGGCGAGAAGGAGCTGGGGCTCAAGAAGCACCTCATCGACATCACGGCGGTGATGGCGTAGCCCATCGCACCGCCTGAGTCTTCGGCCGCGCCCCCTTGATGCGGCCGGAGCTGACGGGACAAGACCCTCCCACCAGGGAAGGGAGCCGTGTGGAGGAAAGGCCCGGGCGCCGAGCGCCCGGGCCTTTCCGCATGCGTGAGCCGAGGTCCGCACGCGCCCGCATGGCCGCGCCGGCCCTTGACGCGGACGCCCTCTCGTTCTTTGCTCAGCAGTGGAGCTGTCCAGAAGGGGGCGATCATGACCACCGACCAGCAGATGCAACCGGGCGCCGCATCCGCCGCGGCGTCCGCCTCCGGGCCCTCGGGCCGCGTCCTGCTCGTCTGCGCCACGCGTCACGGCTCGACGACCGAGGTGGCGGACGCCGTCGCCGAGGAATTGCGTGCGGCAGGCTACGATGTGGACCAGCGCCCGGCCTCCCAGGCACCCAGCCCGGCTGGCTACGACGCCGTCGTCGTCGGCGGGCCGATGATCATGGGCTGGCACCGGCAGGCGATGCGCTATGTCACGTCCCACCGCACCGAGCTGCAGACCGTGCCCACCGCCCTCTTCATCACGGCCGCGTCGCTCACCGACACAGGCGAGACCGAGGTCGAAGGCGTCCCGATCGTCAAGGATCCGTGGCTGGCGAAGGCGCCGGGCACGCCCGGCAAGCTGCGCTACCGCGAGCGCTACGCCTTGCCCAGCCACTACCTGGGCGACGTGCTCAAGAAGGCCGCGCCGCTGCGGCCCCGGACCGTGGCGTTCTTCGGAGGCTGCCTCGACCTCACGACGATGAACGTCCTCGAGAAGCTGTTCGTGCTGCTCGTCGTCAGCGCGACGCCCGGGGACGGGCGCCACTGGGAGCTCATCCGCTCCTGGGCGGCCGGGCTCGCCGACGAGCTGAGAGCCTAGGCCGGCGGTCGGAGCGGGCCGGTCCGGCGTCGGAGGACACCGTCCGGCGAGTCGGAGCGGGCCGGTGCGGAGTCGGAAGCCACCGTTCCGGCGAGCCTCGGCCGGCCCAGCCCGGCGCCCGGCCGTCAGACGCGATGCGGTTCGCGCACGAACGCGAGGAGCGCGGCGGCGGCCAGTGACGCGCCGACCATCGCCCACCACGCCGGCCCATAGGTGCCGTAGCGGTCGACGAGGAAGCCGAACAACGGCGGCCCGATGAAGATGCCGACGTTGTCGATAGCACCGGTGACGCCCGCGGCGGCGCCGGCCGCGGCCGGCCCGGCCGTCTCGCCGGCGAGCGTGCCGAAGAGGCCGCCCCAGCCCACGGCGCCGACGCCGAGCAGCGCGAGCGCGGTCCACAACAGGACCGTCTGCCCGGGATGCATGAGCGCCAGGATCGCGCAGGCGAAGCCGGAGAGTAACGCCAGCGCGAGGAGCGGCGCCTTGCGGCGCCCGCCGAGCAGGCGGTCGCTGATGAGGCCGCTGAGTGGCTTGCCGACGGCGCCGGCGGCCTGGCAGAAGGCCAGGAGGCCGCCGGCCGCGACGGCCGTGTACGCCCAGCTCGCGTGCAGGAAGAGCACGAGGTGCGCGAGCGCCGAGAACTCGACCATGCACAGGAACATCGCCGCGAGGCCCATGAGCAGGATGTCGCGCGAGCGGATCACGGTGAGAAAACCCGGCTTGAGCGCGGCTCTGTCCACGGCCACGTCGCCGGTCACCGCCGGTAGTCCCTGCTCCGGCTCGCTGATCGTCACTGGTCCGCCGGCGCCGGCAGCGATGTCGGCTTCCCAGGCACGCTCGCCCGGCCGCGGTTCACGGTAGAAGGCGATGGCCACGCCGCAGATGACGAAGGCCATCGCCGAGGCGAGCAGGAAGCCGGACCGCCAGCCGAAGGCGATCGCCAGGGCCGGCATGACCGCGGCGCCGAGCATCCCGCTGATGTTCACGGCCGACTGGTTCACGCCCACGGCAGTCCCCCGCTCGCGTGCCGGGAACCACACCATGACCGCCTTCACGGCGGTCGGGTAGATGAAGCCGCAGCCGAAGCCCGAGCAGGCGAGCAGGAGGAGCATCACCGGGTACGAAGGCGCCAGCGCCACAGCCCCGATGCACACGCCGGTGATCACGGTGCCGATGATGAGCGCGCGGCGCACGCCGATGCGGTCGGCGAGCCACCCGGCGAAGATCAGCGTCGGCGCGTAGGCGACCGCCGTGGCGCTGATCAGGCCGCCTATCTGGGCGTTGTCGAGGTGGAACGAAGTCTTGAGGAACGGAGCCAGTGGGCCCACGCAGAGGCGCGAGAGGAAGACGACGAGGTAGGCGCTCCACACGACGCCCAGGGCCACGAACCGATAGCGCGGCGCGGGCATGCGGGAAAGCGGCGCGCTCGTTCGGGATGCTGCGAGACTCACCGCCCGATTCTATCGAGTGAGCGCGGGCTACGCCCGCCGGTCAGGCGACGAAAGAGGGCGGCGGGCCTCGTCGCCCGCCGCCCCCCGTCGGACGCACGGCTCCGGGCGTCAGCCTCCTTGCGGCGGCTTGTGCACGCCGATGCGGTTGCCCTCGGAGTCCTGGAAGAAGCCGATGGAGCCGACCATCGCGCCCATGTCCTGGACCGGCCGAATCACGGCGCCACCGGCCGCGACGGCACGCTCGATCATGCCCTCCGGGTCGCCTTTGCTGTCGAGGTAGATCGTGGCGCCGCCGGCGCCCGGCTTGGAGTCGTCGCTGCGCACCAGGTCTCCGCTGGCGTCGCCCGGCTCCATCGGCAGCAGCGCCACGTCGCCGCCGGCGCCGTCCATCAGCGGTATCTCGGTCTGCAGTACGGCCGCGTAGAACTTGCGGGCGCGATCCATGTCCGTGACCGGGATGTCGGCCCAGACGATCGTGTTGGCCATGATGTTCTCCCTCATCGTGAGGATGCGAATGCTGGGAGCATAGCCGCGGCGGACGAGAGCGAAACCGCGCGCCGGACCGGCGCGCGTCGGGCTGGTCACAGCAGATTGGACGGCGGCGGCTCGCTCGTCAGGAGGGAGTCCAGCGAGCGACGAGCGAGCCGCCGTCTGGGGGGACCGGTGGCCCGTCCCTGGTGGGCCTCCGGTGCGACGAAGCGCCTGGGGTCGGCGCTTCGTGTGAACGTTCTTGCGCCGGCGGGACCCTGGGGCCTGGGAAGGGGTCCGGGCCGGCACGGCGAGGCGTGGACGCGCCCTGCTGCCGTGCCGGCGCCGGGGATCCCGGCCGGCGCAAGCTTCACGCGGTGATCCTGATACGAGCGGGCCTCCTTTCGTCGAGATGGCTGGTGGTGAGTGATGGCCCTAGTTGTACAGCGCCATCCTGAGACCCGACTGGGGCGGACATGAGAGTCCGCTGCGAGCGTGGTGGCGAGCGCCGCCGCGGCGGGCGGCGGGCGGGCTTCCCCTGCCCTGGACCTTGCGATACCTTGGTGATATCATATCGGTATCGCATTACGAGTGCGGTTGCGCGCCCGGCAGACGACAGCCCGCCGGCGCAGCCGCAACACGGAGGTGGCAGTCATGACAGGCTTGGACAAGACGCCGACCAAGGAGCGTGAGACGCGTGTGATGAGCGGGTGGCCGATGCTCGCGGTCACCATCGCCTTGTACGTGGCCGGGCCGGTGCTCCTCTGGCAGGCGTTCGTCAACGGCACGACCAGCGCCGGGGGCAGCGTCACTCCCGACTGGTGGTTCCTCGGCGGAGGGATCGTCGCCCTCTTCTTCGCGGTGCTCGGCAGCCTCGGGTTCTTCACGCTCCAGCCCAACGAGGCGCGCGTGCTGATCCTCTTCGGAGACTACAGGGGCACCTGCAAGCAGGGCGGCTTCCACTGGGGCAACCCGTTCTGGGCCAACGGCCCGGCGGGCCAGTCGTCCTCGAACCAGCCCAAGTGGGCGCGTTCGCTGTCCAAGGGCGGCGACAGCGCCGACCAGAACCAGAGTCAGGGTGGTCGCGGCCTCAAGCGCTACAAGCTCAGCCTGCGGGCGCGGACCCTCAACGGCGACAAGCTCAAGGTCAACGACAAGCGCGGCAACCCCGTGGACATCGCCGCCGTGGTCGTCTGGCGCGTGGAGGACACCGCCAAGGCCGTCTTCGACGTCGACGACTTCGAGACGTACGTGGCGACGCAGAGCGAGACGGCGGTGCGCCACCTCGCCAGCGCCTACCCCTACGACGCGGGCGAGACGTTCGCCGACACCGAGGAGGAGACCACGCTGCGCGGCAACGTGGACGAGGTCTCGGAGGCGCTGCGCGTGGAGCTCACCGAGCGGCTCGCGCAGGCGGGCGTGACCGTGGAGCAGGCCCGCCTCACGCACCTCGCGTACGCGCCGGAGATCGCCCAGGCGATGCTGCGCCGCCAGCAGGCG
Organism: uncultured Thermoleophilia bacterium; assembly: GCA_963829205.1. Classification (GTDB taxonomy): domain Bacteria; phylum Actinomycetota; class Thermoleophilia; order UBA2241; family UBA2241; genus CAIXSE01. The sequence goes on along the minus strand of CAWHHT010000006.1, from coordinate 384,806 downwards.
GAGGCCGTGATCGCGGCGCGGCGCAAGATCGTCACCGGCGCCGTGAGCATGGTCGAGATGGCGCTCGACGACTTCAGCAAGAACAAGATCGTCGAGTTCGACGAGGAGCGCAAGGCGGCCATGGTGAGCAACCTCATGGTCGTGCTCTGCGGCGAGAGCCAGGTCACCCCGGTCGTCAACACGGGCACGCTGTACACGTGAGGCCCGCGGTGAGACTCGTGGCTGACACGACCACAGAGGGAGGGTGACGTGGCAGGGCGGCCGTGGTTCGGGCCCAAACGGTACGGCTGGGGATTCACGCCGATCTCCTGGCAGGGCTGGGTCCTGACCGCGGCGTACGTCGTCGCCGTCTTCGTGCTCGCCATCACGCTGGCGACGCCGCAACCCTGGATCTTCTGGACGCTGCTCGTGCTCGCCACCGTCGCCTTCTTCCTCATCGCCTTTCTGACGCGGCGCACGCGATGAAGCGGACGCCGAGGCGCGCGGGCGCCATACGGGGGTAGATGATGGCGGCGCGCAAACAGTTCCTGCTGCGCATCGACCCGGAGTTGTGGGCCGACGTCGAGAAGTGGGCCGCCGACGAGCTGCGCAGCGTCAACGCGCAGATCGAGTGGGCGCTGCGCGAGGCGATACGGCGGCGCAAAGGTCAGCAGCCCGGCGGCGGGGACCCTCCCCGAGCGCAAGGGACGAGGACGGGCTGAGCGGCGGGCGGCGCAGAGACCCGCCGCCCGCCGCGGCTACTTCTTCCTGCGGCGCGAGCGCTCGCGGGCCTCGTAGTCGAGCACGCCCAGCTGCGAGCGGCGCCGCGGCTTCTTCTCGACGTCCACGCGGCCGCGGCCGAAGGCGTCGACGCGGCCCCAGCGTCCGGGGATGTCGAGCAGCTCGACCCGGCCGATGCCCCGCGGCAGGACCGGGTCGACGACGAGGTGCTCGCCGATCGGCTCCAGCCCGAGCATCGTGCGCAGGAGCAGCAGCGGAGCTCCCGTCGACCATGCCTGCGGGCTGCAGGACGTCGGGTATTGGACCGGGTACTTGGTGACCTCGCGCGCGTAGCCGCCGAACGCTTCGGGCAGACGCCCCTGGAAGAAATTGGCGGCGTCCAGGATGCCGGCGGCGATCCGCGCCGCCTCTTCCTTGAAGCCGTAGCGGCGCAGCCCCCAGGCGATGACCGAGTTGTCGAAGGGCCACACCGTCCCCACGTGATAGCCGATGGGGTTGTAGCGGCCCTGGCCCTCGGCGAGCGTGCGGACGCCCCAGCCCGAGTACAGGCCCGAGCTCATGAGATGCCGCGACACCGACTTGGCCTTGGACTTGTCGACGATCCCGCTCCACAGCAGGTGGCCGATGTTGGAGGCCAGCGCGTCGACCTTGCGACCCTCGGTGTCCAGGGCGATCGCGTAGTAGCCGTCGTCCTCGACCCAGAAGTCGCGGTTGAAGCGGCGCTTGAGATCGGCGGCCTGAGCCTCCAGCCTGTCGGCGAAGGCCGGGTCCTTCCAGAAATGACGGGCGAGGCGGGCGCCGCGCATCTTGGCGTCGTAGGCGTAGCCCTGGAGCTCGCAGGTGGCGCGCGGGAAGCCGGGCAGCGTGCCGTCGCGGAACGAGATCGAGTCCCAGGAATCCTTCCAGCACTGGTTCTCGAGCCCGGTCGTCTCGTTGCGCCGCTGGTACCAGATGTAGCCGTCGTGTTGCAGGTCGGCGTACTCGTCGATCCAGTTCAGCGCGGCGCGCGCCTCGTACTCGAGCTCGCGCACGAGCCTGGCGTCGCCGGTCCAGCGTTCGTACTCGTCCAGGAGCACGACGAAGAGCGGCGTCGCGTCGACCGAGCCGTAGTACGGCGAGTGGGGGCGTTCCTCGAACGCCGTCATCTCGCCGTAGCGCATCTCGTGCAGGATCCGCCCGGGGTCTTCGTCGCGGAAGTCGTCGATGCGGCTCCCCTGGCGCTCGCCGAGCTCGCGCAAGGTGGTCGCCGCGAGCTCGGGCGCAAAGGGCAGCGCCTGCAGGCTCGTGAAGATGCTGTCGCGCCCGAACATGGTCATGAACCACGGCAGGCCGGCGGCCGGCAGCGAACGGCCTCCCGAGGATCGCGGCGAGAAGCGCAGCGCCGCGAGGTCGACGAGGCTGCGCTGATACACGAGCTTGAGCCAGTCCCAGTCGGACTCGAGCGTCGGCGCGTCGTCGAGCCACTTCTCCAGGCTGCGCTCCTGGTTGGGACGGGCGACCTTGCGCGTGCGCTCGTACTTGGGCCGCTGGCGCAGCTCTCCCCAGGCCGCCACGGCGGTGACGACGTGCAGGTCGGTCGTCCACTCGCCGTGGGCCTCGATGTGGGCCTTGAACGTGAGACCCTTCTCGTCGATCTCGCACGGCGCCGTGGCCGCGATCCAGGTCTCACGGGCGAAGGTCTCGCGCTCGTACCCGAGCACGAGCCGCTCGTTCTCGATGCGGCTGTAGTAGGCGCCCTTCTTCTTGAGCGCATCCTTGACCTCGAAGAGGTCGGCGAAGTCGCTCCCCGCTTCGATGTGCACGGTGAGGTCCACGGCCTTGTCGTCGTGGTTGAGGATGGTGAGCTCTTCGTGGAAGCCATCACCGACGGCGCGCTGCCGGATCACGGACAGCTTGGCGTCGATGTACACGGTGCCGGTGCCGGGGACGAGGAAGAAGCGCGTCTCGAAGTACTGCAGGTCGTCGGTGCTGAGCGCGTTGAGCCGCTGCCCGTCGACCGTGAGCACCCAGCGCGAGAGGAAGCGCGTGTCGAACGAGAAGAGGCCGGTGGGGTCCGTCATCGAGGCCTCGATGTCGCCGCGCGCGTCGCTCACGACGAAGGTGTTGCCGTCGAGGATCTTGACCAGATCGTCGCTCATGACCGCCTCCTCGCGTAGCCGGCCTCAACGCGCGTCTCACCCTCGCGCGGCGGGCCCGGGAAGAGCCGCTGGAACTGGATGAGAAGGCTCAGGTCGCCGACGGGCGTCACCAGCCCGCGCAGGGCTGCGGCGGTCGCATTGGCCGTGCCGGACGCCATGCGATCGAAGAGCTCACGGGAGGTGCGCACGACGCAGTCGGCCTCCCCCGCGTCGTGGGTGACGCTCACGTCGCCGCGGCGGATGGTGACGTACCAGTGCTCGACGCGCCCGTCGTGCTCGAGGTCGATGCGCAGCGTGCCGGACGTGCCGCGAAGCATGGGCACATCGCTGCGCGCCGCGAGCTCGGCGAAGAACTCATTCGTGGGATCGCTCATCTCGGCCGTCCTTTCGCTCGTGTCAGAGCCCTTTGTTGAAGTAGGTCATCCCGCCGTCGACGACGTAGGTCGCGCCGGTGACGTAGGCCGCCTCGTCCGAGGCGAGGAACACGGCCACCGAGGCGACTTCGTCCGGCTCGCCAAGGCGCCCGGCGGGGATCACGCCCTGGAGCTCGTGCAACAGCTCGCCGTCGCCCAGCGTGCGCTTGTTGATCGGCGTGGCGATCGCGCCGGGCGCGATGTCGTTGACGGTGATGCCGTGCGGCGCCAGCTCCTGGCAGACGGTGCGCGTGAACATGCGCAAGCCGCCCTTTGATGTCGTGTAGGTCGTGTACTCGAGGAAGGCGACGTCCTCGTGGATCGAGGAGACGTTGATGATGCGGCCGCCCGCGCCGCGCTCCACCATGTGGCGGGCGGCCGCCTGTGCGGCGAAGTACGCCCCCTTGAGGTTCACGCCGAGCACGAGATCGTAGTGCTGTTCGGTGACCTCGAGGAACGGCTCGCGGATCTCGACGCCGGCGTTGTTGACGAGGATGTCGAGGCGGCCGAGGGCCTCGATGGCGGAGCCCACGAGGCCCTCGGCCTCCGCGGGCACGCCGACGTTGGCGCCGAGCGCGACGCCGCGGCGCCCCAACTTCTCGATCTCGCCGACCACGGCGCGCGCACTGTCTTCCTCGCTGTGGTAGTGCACGGCCACGTCGGCGCCCTCGCGCGCGAAGCGCAGGGCGATCGCCTCGCCGATGCCGCTCGAGCTGCCGGTGACGAGCGCGGTCTTGCCTGCGAGTCTCATCGTGTGCTCCTCATCCGTCGAACGCATAGGTCGGCTGCCCGGCGACGCCGGGGTCGAGGCGCAGCAGCGCCCCCGCGAGGGGCTGCTGCGCCAGCTCGGCGTCGCTGAGCCCATCGCGCCGCGTGGTCACGTAGAGGTCCCGCAGCTCCAATCCACCGAAGCAGCAGCTGGTGACCCGGGCGACCGGCAGTCTGACCTCGTCCAGCAGCTCGCCGTCGGGCGCGTATCGCCGCAGCCCCCAGCCGCCGTGCAGCGCCACCCACAGGCAGCCCTCGGCGTCCACGGACATGCCGTCGGGCACGGCTCCTTGCACCTCGACGAAAGCGAGGGGCCGACGGTGCTCCAAGGCGCCGCTCGTCAGGTCGCAGTCGAACGCGTCGATGCGCCGCGTCGGCGAGTCGATGAAGTAGAACGTCGTGCCATCGGGGCTCCAGCCGAGGCCGTTGGAGATCGTCGTCGCCGCGACGACCTGGATGACGCTTAGGTCGAGGTCGATGCGGTAGAGGCCGGCGGTCGGCGAGCGTTCGTCGCGCGCCATCGTGCCCACCCAGAGGCGACCGCTCGCGTCGCAGGCGCCGTCGTTGGTGCGGTTGCCCGGTAGGCCGGCCTCGAGCGGGACGAATGGCGACGGATCGGCGACGGCAGAGGGTCCGGTCGCCGTCGCCGCCGGCCCCAGCGCCGCCGCAAGCGTGTAGATGCCGCCGGGCATGCCGACGATGACGCCCCCTGCACTGGTCGGCAGCGCCAGACTGGGGATGTCGCGGACGACCCAGGCCTCGTCGCGGCCGTCGCTCGGGTCGTAGCGGTGCACCGCTCGCCCGACGATGTCCACCCAAAGCAGCGCACCGCTGGCCGCGTCCCAGCGCGGGCCCTCGCCGAGCGCCGCCCGCGGCGGCACGGCGACGTCGAACTCCGTGACGATCCCTCCGACGTCCATCGCCGGGGTTCTACCCGGCCCTGCCGCCGGGCGCGCCGCCGAGGCGTTGCAGACGCGCGAGGGCGTGCATCTGCTCGCGCGTCGCGGGATAGAGCTCGCGATACAGCGCGTAGAGCTCGTCGTAGAGGGCCGCCGTCTCCGCGGCCGGGGGGCGCAGCTTCTCCGGACGTGCCCAGCTCGTCCCGAGATCGGCTTCGCCGAGCGCGATCGCCGCGAGCAGCGCGTCGCCTGCCGCGGCCCCAGTCGCGACGCCGGCCTCGGCGGCAAGCCGGCGCTGGGGCAGCCCGGTGACGTCGCTCACGATGCCCGGCCACAGGTCGTCGCGGGCGCCGCCGCCGCTCGCTCGCAGCGCCCTGATGTCCGCGCCGGCCTCCGCCATCACGTCGAGGTTGTGACGCACGGCCAGGGCAGCGGCTTCCAGGAGGGCGCGCAAAATGTGGCCGCGTGCGTGCGCCGTGGTGAGCCCGAGCACGGCGCCGCGAGCGTCCGGGTCGAAGAGCGGCGTGCGCTCGCCGTTGAAGTAGGGCAACGCGAGCAGGCCGCCGGCCCCCGGTCCCGCGGCGGCGGCCTCTCCAAAGAGCTCGTCCAGCGAGCTGGCTCCGGTGACACCATGGAACCAAGTGGCGAGCGCGCCGGCTGCGCCGATGCCACCCGCCAGGTTGCGCGAGCCCGGGCGGTATGAGGTCGTGCTCCACAGTCGTGCGTCGGGTCTGGCGGCGGTGCCGACCTCGAGGAGGAACATGGTCGTGCCGTAGACGAGCAGCGCCTCTCCCGGACCCCGCACGCCCGAGGCGGCGACCTCCGCCCAGGAGTCGATCGTGCCGGACGCGACCGGGATGCCCTGCGGCAGCCCGGTCGCCTCCGCGCCGGCGGCGTTCACGACGCCGAGCGCCTCCTGCGGCCAGACAAGGCGCGGCAGCGGCAGGCCCGGCGCCGCCACCTCGGCCCACTCATCGATCCAGGCGTTGGTGCGCACGTCGTAGAGCGGCCCACATTGGCTGGCGCTGTGATGGTCGAGCACGGACTCGCCCGTCAAGCGGTAGGCGAGGTACGAGCCGGCCGTGAACCAGCGCCGAGCGCGTGCCCACACGTCCGGCTCTTCGCGCGCAAGCCAGGCGAGCTTGGGGCCGAGCGACTGGCTGGTGAGCGGGCTGCCGCAGCGTTCGAGGATGACCTCCGCGCCGAGGCGCGCGCGCAGCTCGTCGATCTGGCTCTCCGCGCGCGTGTCGATGCCGTACAGAATGGCCGGGCGCAGCGGGCGGCCCGCCGCGTCCGCGATCACGAGGCACGGGCCCAGGCCGCTGACGCCGATCGCGGCCGGCCGGCCGACGCCGGCCGCCAGGAGCTCACGGCACACAGCGACGAACGCGGCCCACCAGTCGGAGTCGGCATCCTGCTCCGCCCACCCCGGCCTGGTCCGAGAGATCGTCATCGGCCGCTCGGCCTCGGCGAGCAGGCGGCCGTCCGCCGTCACGAGCACGCCCTTGGTGCTCCCGGACCCCACGTCCACGCCGATGATGACGCGGTCTTCGCTCAGTGTGCCGCCCTCCGATCTGGGGCCAGACTACCCGGGCACGCCGTGCGAAGAACCCGGAGCACGAGACGGCGGGGTTAGGTGCGGCCGGGGGCGGATATCACGACCGGTGAAGGCAGCGGCGCGGGATGAGCGTCGCGCGGACCGAGCGCAGCGTCGCGGCACGCTCGCGGCGCGGATCGAGTAGACGAGGAGGACGAGATGCGCGAGCTGGCCCCCGGCATCTTCAGCTGGACGGCGCCGCACCCGGAGTACCGGCCGAAGGTGGAGGAGGTGGTGAGCTACGCTCTGCTCGACGGCGACACGGTCGCACTCGTCGACCCGCTCCTGCCGGCCGGCGACGACCGGCGGCGCGACCCTCTGCTGGATGAGCTCGACGCGGCGGCGGCCCGGGCGCAGGCGGTCGAGCTGCTCGTCACCATCCCCTACCACGCCCGCAGCGTCGAGGAGTTGTACGAGCGCTTCGCGCCGGTGGCGACGACGCGCATCTGGGGGCACGCCAACGTGCGCAGACGCTTGAGCGCGCGCACGCCGCTCGACGAGATCCCGCGGAGCGTGACCGGCGCGGCGGCGCCGGTCGCCGGCGGCACGGCGCTCGCCTACACCATCGGGCAGCCGCGGCGCAGCGAGTACCCCCTGTACTTCCCGCGCCTGCGAGCGGTGGCGTTCGGAGACGCGGTAGTCGGCGCCGAAGGCGGGCTGCGCTTCTGGAACCAGAGCTCGACGACAGGCGCCATGTGGTACCGCGACGTCTTCGCGCCCACGCTCGCCGCGCTCGCGGAGCAGGACATCGACTACGCCCTGGTCACGCACGGGCCGCCCGGTGCTCAAGGACGCGCGGCGGGCGCTCGCCGAGTGCCTCGCCGCGCCACCGGTGGAGATGTACTAGCCGGGAGGGCCGCGCCCGCCGCACGGGCGGGCGCGGCCTCCGCTCAGACGAGCGCGGGCTGCTCAGCCAGGCTTTCCGGCAACGGCTCATCATCCGCCTCCGGCGCCAGCCTTCCGGCGTCGAGCCAGATGCGGCGCGAGGCGCGGCTCGCCACCCAGGTGTCGTGCGTGACCACGACCAGCGTCTGGCCGCGCTCGCGCCAGAGTTGCTCGAGCAGTCCGATGATGTCGTCGCGCGTGCGCTCGTCGAGGTTGCCGGTCGGCTCGTCGGCGAGGATCACGCGCGGCTCGCGCACGAGCGCGCGGGCGATGGCGACGCGCTGCTGCTCGCCGCCGCTCATCTCGGAGGGGATGTGCCGAGCGCGGGCGCCGAGACCCACGCCGTCGAGCGCCTCCCGCGCCCTTCGGCGGCGCTCGTCGCCGCCCACGTGCCAAGGGACCAGAGCCGTCTCCACGTTCTCCTGGGCGGTCAGGGTCGGGATGAGGTTGAACGCCTGGAAGACGAAGCCGAAGGAGTGGCTCCTCAGCTCTGCCAGTCCGCCCTCCCCCATCTTCGCGAGGTCGCGCCCGTCGTACAGGGCGGCGCCGGTCGACGGGCGGTCCATCGCGCCGAGCATCTGCAGCAGCGTGCTCTTGCCCGAGCCAGTCGAGCCCTGGATGGCGATGAACTCGCCCTCGCCGATCGCGAGGTCGATGCCGTCGAGCGCGTCGACTGTCTTGCGGCCGCGTGAGTAGCGCTTGGTGACGTCGGTCAGTTCGTAGAGCATGGGGATCCTCCCAGTAGGAGATTCATCAGTCCACCCGCCGCAGGGCGTCCGCCGGGCGGAGACGCGAGGCGCGCCAGCCGCCGAACGCTCCCGCCAGCACGCCGCCCGCGAGGGCCAGGCCGACGGCGAGGGCGACCAGTTGCAGGCTGACGGGCGCCGTGAGGTGCACGGCCACCGTCTGCGCCGCCTGGCCGAAGGCGCCGGCCACGCCGGGCGGCGTCGATCCGCCGGGCCCGCCGGCGGTCGCGGTCTGCCCGACCGTCGCCCTGAGCACCGGCGAGAAATGGGCGATCGCCAGCGCGCCGGCGACGCCGATGAGCACGCCGAGGATGCCGCCGACGACGCCCTGGACGACCGATTCGCCCATCACCTGGCCGACGACGCGGCGGCTCCTCCAGCCGAGCGCCTTGAGCGTGCCGAACTCGCGCACCCGGCGCGAGACGGCGGACACGGTCAGCAGGCAGGCGACCGCGAACGCCGCCACCAGAGCGGCGACGGCCAGCCACTTGCCGAGCGTGGAGGCGAGCTGTGAGGCGCTCTTGAGCGAACCGCTCACCTGGCTGGCGAGGTCGGCCGCGGTGGTCACTGTCGCCTTCGGCAGCGCCGTCTTGATCTCGCTCTTGACCTTGGCGATGTCGTTCGAGCTCGACGCCTTGACGTAGATCTCGTTGACCTTGCCGGCGTTGTCGCTGAGCTTCTGCGCCAGCTGCAGAGGGATGTAGACGTCGGAGGTCGAGGTGCTGCCGGCCGACGAGGTGACGAGACCGATGACCAGGTACTTCTTGCCTGAGATCTTGATCTTGGAGCCGACCGTGTACTTGTTCTGCTTGGCGTAGGACTTGCTGAGCACGGCGACCCTGGTCGTCGTCTCCGCGCTCCTGAAGATGCGGCCGCTTGCCAGCTGAGTCGAGCTGAGCGGGCCGAGCCCGGTCTGCGTCACGTCGACACCGGCGATCGAGAACGAGGACACGCTGATCGGTGACTGCGAGGCGGAGGGAGCAGATTGCGTCGAGCCGGAAGAACCGCTACCGCCGCTCGCCGCGCCCGCCGCTCCGGCCGCACTCGACGCCTTGGCGAACTTGCCGGAGACGTTCATCGAGGTGAGCGTGAGCCCCCCGACGGCCTGCTTGACGCCGCTGAGCGAGGCGATCTGCGTGACCTTGGCGGCGGCCAGCGACTGCTGCCCGGGGGTACTGCGGATCGCGGCGCGCGAGAACGCCTTGCCCTGCTTACTCTGGCTGCCCGGGTTCATCCCGAAGCTCTGTGGCCCGCCCTGAGAGAGCTTGGCGGTCTGCGTGACCGTGATGTCGGTGCCGACGCCGTACAGCGAGTGCAGGACCGTGTCCTGAGCCTTGCTGACGCCGCCGGCATACGCCGTCACGGCGACCACCAGCCCGACGCCGACCGCCAAGCCGAGGGCGGTCAGCAGCGCCTGGCGGTGCCGCCTCCGCAGCTCCCGGTAGATGTAGGTGAAGAACATCGCGCCTCCTCGCGGCTCGCTGGCCGCGGTCGTGCGGCAAGGTCGCCGCGCTGAGTCCGTGAGCACCTTGTACAGCGCGGCCCTTGGACGCCCCTGAACGGGCACTGTGCGAAGTCTGTGAGTGGCCGAGGGGGCGCGACACACCGAGGCGGCGGCCGCCACGGGCGTGCGGGCACCGCCGCCCAGGACCACAGGCGGCGCCCAGAGTCCTCACAGGCTTTTCTCAGCACTTCGGCCTACAATCGACTCGCGGCTGAGGAAGGACTCAGCTTGTGAGCCCGGGGGCACGCCGGGGAACGAGCCGGAGGAGAAGACCATGATCGAGCAGACGGTCGACGCGGCGCGCGTCCTCGTCGTGGACGACGAGGCCAGCATCACCGACCTGCTGTCCATGGCGCTGCGCTACGAGAAGTTCGACGTCCTGGCGGCGCACAGCGGCCGTGAGGCACTCGACGCCGTCCCCGGATTCGCCCCCGACCTCGTCGTGCTCGATGTCATGATGCCGGGCATCGACGGCTTCGAGGTCGCCCGGCGCCTGCGCAACGACACGTCGGCGCTCCCCATTCTCTTCTTGACCGCGCGGGACGCGACCGAAGACAAGGTGCGCGGCCTCACGCTCGGCGGCGACGACTACATGACCAAGCCGTTCAGCGTGGAGGAGCTCGTGGCGCGCATCCGCGCGATCTTGAGGCGCGTCCGGCCGGCCTCCGCCTCGCCGGGCCGGCTCTCCTTCGCCGACCTTGAGATGGACGAGGACACCCACCAGGTGTGGCGCGCCGGCGAGGAGATCGAGCTCACGGCGACCGAGTTCAAGCTCCTCCGCTACCTGCTCCTCAACGCGCGCCGCGTGCTCAGCAAGGACCAGATCCTCGACCACGTCTGGAACTACGACTTCGGCGGCAACGCCAACATCGTCGAGACCTACATCAGCTACCTGCGACGCAAGATCGACGCCGCCGGGACGCCGCTCATCCACACGATCCGCGGCGTAGGCTACAGCATCCGCCTGCCCAAGGACTGACCGGGCCTCGGGGCTTCGATGACGCTGCGCACGCGACTGCTGCTCGCCCTGCTCGGGCTCGTCGCCCTCGGCCTCGTCGTGGCCGGGGTGGCGACGTTCACGTCGCTGCGCTCGTTCCTGCTCACGCGCGTCGACCAGCAGCTCGTCCAGGCACGCCAGCCGGTCCTCATCGCGCTCTCGAGCAACGGCCAGTTCCCCGGGTCCGGCCAGAGTCCCAACGGTCCCCAGACCAACCTGCCACCCGGCACGTACGGCGCCATCCTCGACTACTCGGGCACGGTGCTGAGTCACGCGACGTTCTCCTATGGGCAGACCAACGACGGCCGTGCCCAAGCTTCCCTCCCCGCTCCCCACGCGCGCCGGCAGACGACCACGGGACGACCATCTTCACTACCGGCTCGAGCGGCTCCTCAAGTACGGGCTTCCGCGTGCTGCTGCTGCGTGACCCTCAGGCGGGGCGCATCCTCGAAGTCGCCGTGCCGCTCACCGAGACCAACCAGACGCTCGATCGCCTGCTCGGCATCGAGGTCCTGGTCTCGGTGGTCGTGCTCGCGGCGCTTGCCGCGGCCTCGTGGCTGCTCATCAAGCGCGACTTGCGGCCGCTCGAGACGATGGCCGAGACCGCCGACGCGATCGCCGCCGGCGACCTCTCACAGCGCGTGGAGCCGGCCGAGCCGCGTACCGAAGTCGGGCGGCTCGGCCTCAGCCTCAACGCGATGCTCGTGCAGATCGAGGAGGCGTTCGCGGAACGCGCCGCCACCGAGGACAAGCTGCGGCGCTTCCTTGCCGACGCCTCACACGAGCTGCGCACGCCGCTCACCAGCATCCGCGGCTACGCCGAGGTGTTCGAGCGCGGCGCCAAGGAGAACCCCGAGGACCTCGCCACGGCGATGCGCCGCATCGAGGAGGAGAGCAAGCGCATGGGCGTGATGGTCGAGGAGCTGCTCGTGCTCGCGAGGCTCGGCGAGGGCCGGCAGCCGGAGAGCGCTCCGGTCGACCTCGCGCGCGTCGTGAGCGACGCGGTCGCCGACGCGCGCGCCGCCGCGCCGGACCGCGAGATCAGCCTCGAGCTGGCCGGCGCGGAACAGGCCGGCGAGGCGGCCGCGCCACCGGCGGGCGAAGCGGCCGCGACCGAATCGCCGTCGACCGTCATCGTGATGGGCGACGACAACCAGCTTCGCCAGGTCGTCGCCAACCTGCTCGCCAACGCGCGCGAGCACACTCCGGCGGGCACACCCGTGCACGTGAGTCTCGCCATTGCGGACGGCGACGCCGTCCTCGCCGTGGCCGACGAGGGCCCCGGGCTGCCCGATGGCGAGACTGAGAAGGTCTTCGAGCCCTTCTACCGCGCCGACCCTTCGCGCACGCGCGACACCGGCGGCGCCGGCCTCGGCCTCGCCATCGTCGCCGCGATCGTAGAGGCGCACGGCGGCACGGTCACGGCAGCGTCGGCGCCCGAGGCCGGCGCGACCTTCAGCGTGCGCCTGCCGCTCGCCGGCGCAGCGGGCTAGGAGGCAGGCGCGAGGCACGCGGCGCCAAGCACACGCGCCCCGTCACTCGACGTTGGATGGAACGCCGGCAGCCACCAGTTGGTCTTGCGGCCCGCGACCTTCATGATCGCCTCATCCAGCAACGGGCTACCGGGACGTGATCGTCGCAGCGACACTCGCATCGTCGCCCGAAATGTGCTATATTTTTCGTAGACGGGTCGAGTGGACCCGCAGGATTGCGACGTGACACACCGCACTTCTTCGCGGTAGTCACGTCGTTTTGTTTTGCCCCTAGAGGGCGAGAGGATTGGTCAGCATGGCAGAAGGCAAAGTGAAGTGGTTCAGCGCCGACAAGGGTTACGGATTCATCGAGCACGAGGGCGGCGATGACCTGTTCGTCCACTTCTCGGAGATCCAGAGCGAGGGTTTCAAGTCCCTCGACGAGGGTCAGGCCGTATCGTTTGAGCAGGGCACCGGCAAGAACAACAAGCCGCAGGCGACCAACGTGCGCCTCATTTCGTAACAGCCGGGATCTTCGCAGCACGATCTGAGGACCGGGCGGCTCCGAGAGCCGCCCGGTCCTCTGTACGCCCAGTCCTCTGTGCGCCCGTCCGTCCCCGCACAGGCGACGGATTGTCTAGTGGTGGAACCCGCTCGGAGGCGTGAGGCCTGTGTAGTCACCGATCACCTTGGCTCCGTAGGGCGCGTTCAGCATCCCCGCAGCGTTGCCGGCCGTGCCGATCTGGCCGTAGCTCCAGAGGATGTTGCCGGCCTGCGTCACTTCGATGACCTGATCGTTGAACTGGTCGCTGATGAGCGTGTCGCCGTTCTTCAGGCGTACGGCCTGCGAAGGCGCCGGCGCAGCCATGCTGCCGGCGCGCGCCGAGGTGTCGTAGGACCACACCGTCGTGCCGCTCGCGTCGACCTCGACGGCGCGGTTGTTACCGCCGTCGGCGATCAGTGTGTGGCCGTTCGGCAGGCGGCTGGCGAAGGCCGGTGCGTTCAGCCCGGAGGTGTCGCTCCAGACGATGGCCTTGGCCTTGGTCACCTCGATCACGCGGTTGTTCCCCTCGTCGGCAATGAGGATGTCGCCATTCTTGAGCAGTTCGGCGCTGTTCGGGTTGTTGAGCTGATTTGGCCCGCTACCCGGGACGCCGATCTGGCCGTACTGCCAGACGATCTTCTTGGCCTTGTTGACCATGATCACGCGGGCGTTGGCCTGGTCGGTGATGAGGATGCGGGCGCCCTTGATGTAGGTCGCCTGCACGGGCGTGTTGAGACGGTTCTTGCCGGTGCCGGTGACGCCGGCCTTACCGTACTGCCAGACGATCTTGCCGGCCTTGTTGACGATCAGTACACGGCTGTCGTTGGCGCCGGCCGGCGGGTAGCCGGCTGTGCCGCCGGGCGCGCCGGTGCCGGCGATCAGCGTGCGGCCGCCGGGGATGCGCTCCGCGTCGTTGGGGGCGACCACGGTCTTGGCGCCGGCGGCGGATGAGCCGGTGCCGAAGTGCCAGACGATGCGTCCGTCACGGGCGACCTCGATGACGCGGTTGTTGAACTGATCGGCGATCAGCACGTTCCCCTTCTGGTTGAAGGCCGGCGCGGCCTTGGCTACGGCGGACCCTACCCAGAAGGCGGCGAGCGCGATGAGCACGCCCGCCAGCGCCAGGGGGAGCAGGCGGCGCTGGCGATCTACGGATCTCGGTCTCATGAGGTATACCTCCTTGTCGATTGTTCGCGGGGTATGCAGCCGCCCCGGACAAGTTCGCGGCGACTGGAGGCGTTGCTGACGCGAATGTGAGGCGGACTGCGCGTAGGAGGTCCGCCTCGTCCAGACCTGGAGAATCGCGAGGGCGCCTACTCCGGGCGACAGCTCTCCTGCTCGCAGCGCCGCAGGAGGAAGACACGGTACTTCTCGAGGTCGTGCTCGAGGCGGGTCTGCGCGTGGGCTACTTCAGCCGCAGCGGCATCTCCGCTTGCGCGCGGCGTGTACTCGACCTCGATCGACACCCTGACCAAGCGGTCGCCCTCGGTCTCGAAGGTCACCGTGCCGGAGTCGGCATCGGTCTCATTGACCGAGGCGGCCACATCCTCGAAGCCTTTGGCGTAGTTGCCGTAGAGCGAGCGGAAGACAAACTCGGTCCACTCCTTGTCGGCGAAGGCGATCGGAACGTCAGCCTCAACGGACCCCTTGAGAACGGCCATGGCGACTCCTTTGCTCGCGAGAAGCCGCACGACAACTGCCGCGCGTGCTTCGAAGCAAAGCATGCCCGCCTGAGAGAACGGCAACCGTTGACCGCGAGGGTTCAGCGCTTGCACGCGGATGCTGGGGTGCGCAAGAGGCAGCGTGAGGGTTCTCGGCCACGCAGAAGCGGCGCCGGCAAGCCCGCGGAGTGCGCAGACTACCGGCGCCGCGACGAGATTCGTCAGGCAGCCTTGCGCTCGCTCTCCGCGCTCGCGTCACCGCGGACCGGCAGCTTGACCGGCGCGGCTACTGTCGCAGGCTGCCGCGTGCCGCGACGCTCGACGACGATCGCCAGCGCCATCAGCGCAAGCACCGTGATCGCCAGGGCGATCCCGGTGCCGGGCCCGTGAAGGATGCCGGCGCCCAAGCGCGCACTCGCGTAGCGCCCGCGAACAAGGGCGGCCTGGGCAGGAACTGCCACAGATAGTGCGACTACGAAGGGAGCTACAAGCGCCGCCACGACCAACAGGCGTCGCGAGAGAAATGCCTTCACCTCATGCTCCTCACCTTTGACTCTGGCAACGCGCCGCGAGGTGCGTGCCACGTACTCGAGTATGCCCATACGGTAGAGATAAAACACTGCCGACATAGTGATTTCCTCAGGCGGCGCCGGCGCCGAACAGCGGCGGCCCATCGAGTTCGCAGCGCCGCCGGACTCGCCGCTCCGTCCGACGCGAGGGTGCGTGTCGCCCTGGGCACAATGTGAGGAGAAGGATGCACACCTACTCACGGCTAGAACGCGGAAGTGAGGCACCGCCATGAATCCTGTGACTCGGAACGATTCTTTGCAGCGCGTCGCCGCGGCGCAGCGCGCCGATGCGGCCGCGAGGGATGACCTCGCCGCAGCCATCGCAGCGGTGCCGCACGGCGAGAAGGAGGCCCACCGCCTGCTGGTCTCTGCCAAGAATCGCGCTGCAGCAGCACGCGACCTGAGGCAGGCGATCCGCGCCGCCCATCCACGACCCTGCGAGCCTGCGTTGCCTTGCGACTTTCACGTCTCGTACCAGGCCCGCTGATCCGCCCCAGGCCTAGCTGAAAGTAGCCGGGCCCGCCCTTCGGCGTGGCCAGGCCGTCTCCGGGGCCTGCGTCGCCGGAGGGCCACTCGGGCATCGCGGGAACCTTGGTGGCCGGGAAGTACTCCGCGAGGAGTGCCTCGATCGTCAGGGGAAGTCGTGCCAGAGCGGACGTCCCAGGTCGCAGGTGACCTTTGACAAGCCCGCACGCGCTCCTCTACGCCTCGCGCGCCGCACACTCGGCCGCAGCGGCGGCTCCGGCTCGCCGCCCGGCTTAGACCCCCGTCTCAGCCTCGAGCCGCCCGGAGCGCACCGCCTTGACGAAGACCTCGTAGTCGCGCTCGTTCTGGTCGGCGTAGGCCACGGAGAACTCGGTGATGGCGCGGTCGAAGGCGTCGCCCTTGCCCAGGTACGCAGCGATCGCGACCCGGTCGCCCAGGCGCGCGTGCGCCCGCGCCAGGGTCGCGCCGCAGAGGCGCGAGTACAGCGTCGCGCCGGGCACCCGGAAGCTCTCTACATCGATGCCGCCCTTCCAGTCGTGGAGCTGGCGCACGTAGTAGTCGCGCGTTCTGCCGTCGAGGCCCTTGAACCGGAGCCAGCCCAGGAAGATGTCGCTGGCGGCCTGCATCAGCCGCTGCCCCTCCACCACGCGCTGGCCGTGATCGGCGTACTCGCTCTTGCCGAGGAAGCGCTCCAGCACCGAGGCCTGCGCCTCTTTGGCCTGCAGGAACAGAGGGGCCCGCCGCTGGCGTCCTTCGAACAGCAGGATCCAGGCGCGCGTGCCGACGCTGCCGACCCCTACCACCTTCCGCGCCGTGTCGACGTAGCGATACTGCTCGACCGGGTGGTGCCGCACGGCCAGCGAGTGGCGGTACAGACCGACCAGAGAGCGCATCCACTCCTCCGTCTCCTCGCGCGAGATGCCGGGGCTCACGAGGTCGTCGATCGGCACGATCAGCGGCGGGTCGGCGGCGATGCGCAACTTCCCATCGACCTCGTGCGTGAGTCTCGCGAGCGATCGTGTATGCACGCGCGAGCGCGCCTTGGTGGCATCCTCGGCCGCCTCCTTCGCCTCCTTCCTGCCGAGCCGCCCGGCCTTCACCTCAGCGCCGATCCAGGCCATGATGTCGTCGGCCGTGACGTGCGCGTACCAGGCGTCGAGGGCGCGCATCCGCGCCGCGCGGCGCATCGCGTCACGGTACTCGCGAACACCGGCCGCGACGACGGCGCGCCGGTCGGCGGGCGAGAACCCGAGGTCGCGCCCAGCGATCTCGAAGCTCGCCGCAAGACGCTTGACGTCCCACTCCCACGGGCCGGGCAGCGTCTCGTCGAAGTCGTTGATGTCGAACAGCATCTGCCGCTCCGGCGACGCGAACAGGCCGAAGTTGAGCAGGTGGGCGTCGCCGCAGAGCTGCACGTCGAAGCCCGAGACCGGGCTCCCGTCGAGGTCGGCCGCCATGATGAGGGCGGCGCCCCGATAGAACGTCGACGGCGAGGCCAGCATGCGCCCGTGCCTGATAGGGACGAGCTCGGGCAAGCGGCTGACAGCCTGTTCCTCGAGCAACGCCACCATGTCGGGCCGGCCGGCGGCCGGCGTCCACGCCGCGTGGATGGACCTGGGCGTGTCGCGCCGCGCGGCGCGCCCCCTGGCGATCCACTCCTCCGGCGCGACCTGGACGGTCTCGCGCAGTGAGGCTGGTGATCGACGAACAGGCATGGAGGCGCGGTTGCGCGATGCAGCAGTGCCGCTGCGCGGCGCGTCTGCGGCGCTCTTCCCACGCGGCGCGGCGGATCCGCCCTTCGGCCGCTCCGCGCGCCCGCTCGAACCGCCGGTGCCAGCGGTCTGTGGACGTTTGGCGGTGGAGCTCATCGGCGTCCCTTCTGATAGGCCAGACTGGTCGCGCACTACCTACCCAGGACACCTGCGATGCCTACCCTGGTGCCCGCTCGTGACCGGGCAAGCCCGGCGCGGCGGGATGCTCTGGCCATGAATGGGAAAGAACGGGGCGACCACGATGGATCCCACTGCCAAAGAAGCCTGCGCGCAGGCAGACGCTCCGGGCTCGGTTGTGTCGGCCGAACACGCGCCCGGCGGCGATCGCCCGCCGTCGGCGCTCCGCCTCGTGTCCGTGCTCGTCCGCGAGGCGCACGGCACCGGCATCGACACGAGCTCAGGGGCACTGTTCAACCACAGCGTCTGGGCGCGCGACCGCATCATCTCGGCCTTCGACCTCCTTCCCGAACAGCCCGAAGTGGCGCGCCAGACGATCCTCACCCTGGCGCGATTCCAGGGCACGCGGCACGCCGTCCGCTCCGAGGAGGAGCCGGGCCGCATCCACAACGAACGGCGCGACCTGCGGCGCTGGCGCGCGCCGCTGCCGCTCAAGGCGCTCTTCGGCCTCGCGCTCGCCCCGCTGTGGGGTGGTTCGCCGCGGGGCTACGTCACCTACTTCGCGTCGGACTCCACCCCCCTCTTCGTCTCGCTCGTGGCGGCCTACGCCAGGCTCGACCCCGGCATCCTGGACGAGCTGGTCGTAAGGCGCGACGGCAGCGCCGCCTCGATCGCGGACGCCGTCCGCGGGGCGGCGCGCTGGATCGAGTGTCACCTGACCGCCGAGGGCTTCGTCGAGGTGCCCAAGCACAACCTCTTGAGCCTGCCGCCGCAGATCTGGCGCGACAGCCCCACCTCCAACTTCGACGAGCGCGGCCGCATGGCCAACGTGGTGGAGCCGATCGCCTACCTCGACGTGCAGGCGCTCGCCGCCGACGCGCTCGAGGACGCCGCCGCGCTGGTTCGGGACGGTGCCGGCGCGTCGGGGCGCCGCTCCGCCTGGGCGGACTCACTGGTCGCCGAGGCGCGCCGCATCCGGGAGGCGACACGGCGCGCCTTCTGGATGGAGGACGAGGCCTACTACGCCTTCGCCGCCGACCGCGACGCCGGCGGCGGCCGGCGCGTGCTGCGCGCGGTGCAGTCCGACGCGGGCTGGCTGCTCGCAACGCGCTTCTTCGACGACATGGAGGCGGCCGACAGGGAGCGCTTCGTCGGTGGAGTGGTTCGCACGCTCTTCTCGCCCGACCTCCTCACGCCCGCGGGCATCCGCGGCCGCGCCCTGCGCCATCACAACCCCGCCTTCCGCAACTACCACGAGGACATCTGGCCGATGGACACGTTCATGATCGCCCGGGGTCTGCGGCGGCATGGCTTTCACGAGCTGGCCGACGAACTCGAGGCCCGGCTCGTGAACACGGCCGCCGCGCTGGACGGAGCCTGGGAGTTCGTCGTGGTCGACGACGCCGGTCGGATCGTGGACCCGCGCGCCCGGGCGAGCGACGCCGGGCCCGCCGCCGGGACCCGACCCTTGCCTACCGAGATGCTGCCGGAAGCGGACATCGCCTGGACGGCGACCGCCCTGCTGCGCATCAAGCGTGACCGGGTCGCGCGCGCCCGGATCGCCCGCCGTGGAATCGACGGAGGTCGGCCGGGCACGGACGACCGCGCGGAGCGCCCCGCCCGCGAGCCCTGGATCGGCGAGCTGACCGCCGAGATCCTCGCGCGGATCGGCACGACTGTCGCGGTCCGGTCGCGCCGCGACCTCGCCATCGGCCCGCTCCCCATCTCCCCCTCATACCTCGACCACGGGGCCGGCCTGCGCCGCTCCGCGGCCGTCATTCTTGTGCAGGGCTTCGGGCGAGTGCTGCCGCAAGGCCTGCTGAGGCGTGCGCGCCGCACGCTGAGGCGCGGCCTCGGCTAGGCGCCGCGCCGTTCAGCAACGTCAAGACCATTCCTGCACATCCGTGTCGCGGTGCGCGACGCGGCCGGCGAGTATCGCGGCGCCGTTGCGGCGCGGCGCGCCTCCCGGATGCGGTAGCATGGAGCCAGACCCGGCCGCGAACGAGAGGTGGTCCCACAATGTACTGGCAGCGTGGCAAGCTCACCCCCGAGCAAGTGGAGCTGGTCATCCGCCACCTGCCCGCGGACGTCAGCTTCGCAGACGAGGACGACGTCCTGGTGTACTGGAGCGGAGCCAACTACAAGACCTGCGACGCGCGCTACATCGGCCGCGATGTGCGCGACTGCCACCCTGAGAACACGCTCGACGTGCTCGAGGACATCCTCACCCAATTCAAAGCCGGGACCAAAGACGTCGCCGAGGGCTGGGAAGAGGAGCGCGGCCGCCTGAAGCACACTCGGTACTTCGCTGTGCGCGACCCCGCTGGCGCCTACAAGGGCATCCTCGAGTTCCACCAGGACATCACCGACCTGCGGGAGCTCGAAGGCGCGCAGGCCCAGCCGGGCTGGTGATCGCCGTGGCCGCCGTCGCCGTCGTCGCCATGCTCGTCGCCATCCAGGCAAGCAAGATCATCTTCCTCATCCTCGTGGGAGCGTGCGGCATCGCCTTCGGCACGTGGCTGCGCCTCTACCTGGAAGAACGCAAGAAGAAGAAGTAGGAGCCGGGGTCCCGGCGCCGGGTCCGGGCGTCAGCGCGCGAAGACGGCGTTCCGCCCGCCGAACGCCAGCAGACCGATCCGGACTCTCAGCGCGCGCCCATGCGTGACCGCGAACGCGGCGGCCGTGCCCGTGACCGGATCGCGCCACGTGTCACCATCCCAAGGCCGGTAGACGATCGTCGCGCCGCGGCCAAGGCGCACGCGCAGCGTGTCGCCCACGCCGCGGCTCACCGTCACGCTCCCGTAGTACCGCTGCGTGTAGACGCCGGCATACGTGCCGCGCCGGCGCGGTGCGCTCGCGTCGGCCGGCGGGACCTCCGGCAGCACGCGCGCCTGCCCGGTGCGGGTCTGGGCCGCCGCCGATGCGACGGCGACGGCCGGCGCGGGGCCGCCCGCGGCGAGCCAGTCCTCCCGCGCCGCGCCGAGGATGTACAGGTCGTAGAGCGTCGCCGCGAGTGCGGCCGCGAAGGCATGGCCCTCGGGATACGAGTTGGCGAGCACGACGATGCCGACGCCGTCGGCCGGCGCCATGCTGACGAGCGCGCTCGACCCTCCGGCCACGTCGCCGGCCTTGGCGACCACCGTGGCGCCGTCGAAGCTCGAGACGTCCCAGCCCAGCGCCGCCGCCACCGGTCCCTGCTCGTCCCCGCCTTCCACCGTCGTCGGCGCCAGTGTCGCGGCGAGGGCGTCCGCGGCGGCGATGCGCACGCCGCTCAGCGCGCCGCCGTTCAGCTGCACCCTCAGGTACGGAACGAGGTCGCCGATCGACGAGCTCACGCCGAGCGCCGGCGCCAGCACGTCCTGGCTGCGTGGCGTCTGCGCCTGCATGACGCCGCCGATCGCGACGTGCGGCGCCGCGACGTCCGGAGCGGCGGCGTAGGCGGCGGACGTGAGCAGCGTCGAGGTCATCCCCAACGGCTCGAGGACGCGCGTGCGCACGAGCCGGGCCCACGATGAGCCTGTGGCGTGCTCAGCGGCCACGGCGGCCGCGGTCGGCAGCGTCTCCTGCTCGGCGTAGGCCGCGCGGAAGCCGGCCGCCGGCTTGAGGTACTTGAGCCGGCGGAGCACCTCGGCGCGGCCGTACCCGAACGCGAGCAGCTCGTCCCCGGCGTGCGCCGGCAAGCCGCTGCGCGCCGCAAGAAGGTCGCGCAGCGTCGCGTGATCGCTCACCCATGGCTCCCAGAGCTCGAATCCTGGCCAGTACGCGTGCACCGGCGTGTCCCAGCCAAGCCGGCGCTCACCGACGAGAGACGCGAGCATGGTGCTCGTGAGTCCCTCGGAGACGCCTCCCAGCTGGAAGACCGTCCCGAGGTCGACCGGCTGCGAGTCGCCGGCCCGGCGGACGCCGAAGCAGCGCACGTAGACAGCCGTATCGCCGGCCACTACCGCCACGGCCGCGCCCGGCACGCCGCTGCGCGCGAACATCGCCTGCGCGGCCGAATCGAACGCCGGCAGCACGGCTTTGACGGCGCGACCTGCCGCGGCGCGGCGTGCGGCGGCTGCGACGGCCGGCGGCGTCGGCGCGGCAGCCCGCGGTACAGGCGCCGGGACGACCTCCGTGGGAAGCGGCCAGCCGGTAGCGGCCGGTGCGGTCACGACCGGCGGCATGGGTGCGACCGCCGACCCCGCTGGAGCCGGCGTGACCGGCACGGCCGTCGCGCTCACGCCGGCGGCCGTCACGGCGGGCGTCTGCGCAGCCGCAGCCCGAGGGGTCGCCGCCGGTGCGGCCGCCGGCGTAGGCGGAGCGCTGACCCGCACGCCGCAGCCGGCGAGCAGCAGCACGCCCGCCGCAGCGAGCACCGCTCCCGCCGTACCTCTCCGCATGCGTATCCTCCCACGACCGGCCGGGGCGGCCGCCGCTGGGGCGGCCGCCCTCGCAGAGCCGGTCTCATCCGGTCCTCAGGCTAGGTTTCGCCACGACCCCCGCAATACCCCTCTTTGCAGCAGCAAAGGGGGTGTACACTGGCGCGCAGGGCGAAGGAGATGGGCTCATGGGCACGATCCCGGACGAGAACGACGCGCGACGCGTCGACCGGTCAGACCGAGGCGAGGCGCCGGCCTCGGGAGGTAGCGGCGCGGGCTCCCGCGACTGCGTCCCAGCGGTCCGCGCCGCGCTCGAGGACCTCCTCGCGGCGCGCCTTCCGGAGCGCATCCCGGAGGCCGGCTGCGAGGGCGAAGCGCTGGCGCTGGCGCGCACCGTCAACCGCCTGATCGGCTTCGTGCAGGAGATCGGCCTGTTCGTGGTGCCGCTCTCCAGAGGCGAGCTCTCGGCGCCGATGCCCTCCCCCGACAACTTTATGGCGGCACCGTTCAAAGAGCTCCACTCACGCCTGGGGGAGCTCACGCGGCAGGCGCAGCAGATCGCGCGCGGCGACTACAGCCAGCGAGTCAACGATATGGGCGACTTCTCAGCCGCCCTCAACGGCATGGTCGGACTCCTGCGGGAACGCGAGGAGAGCCTCAAGGCCGAGATCGACGGGAGGGCGCAGGCCGAGGAAGAGCTTCAGCGCGAGCGCGATCTGCTGGTGCGCGGCCCCGTCATCACGGTGCGCTGGGATGTGGACGACGCTGGTACGGTGCAGTACGTGTCGCCCAACGTGACCTCTCTCGGCTACAGCGCGGAGGAGTTCGTTTCCGGCCGGCGCACCTACGCGAGCATCATGCACCCCGAGGACTACCCGTGGGTCGTGGAGGACGGCAACGCCCGCGCGCAGAGCGGCCTCGACGGCTGGACGCACGAGTACCGGCTGATCGACAGCGAGGGCGACGTGCGCTGGGTCCGTGACTACACGCACGCGGTCCGCGACGGCGAGGGCGCCGTGGTCTGCTACGAGGGCTACATCATCGACATCACGCCCCAGAAGACCGCGGAGGCGGCGCTGCGCCGGCGAGAGGAGCAGCTACGCATGCTCTCGCTCACGGATGACCTCACGGGGCTGTACAACCGCCGCGGCCTGTTCGCGCTGGGCGAGCACATGATGCGGACCGCGCGCCGGCACAGGACCGGGCTGTGCGTGCTCTTCGTCGACCTCGACGAGCTCAAGGAGATCAATGATCGCTATGGCCACCGGCGCGGCGACGACGCCCTGCGCGATACGGCCGCGCTGCTCAAGAAGAGCATCCGGGAGTCGGACGTGCTGGCGCGTGCCGGAGGCGACGAGTTCGTCGTGGTGGCCGAGGACGAGGGCGGCACGGCGGCCGACCTGGCGCAACGCCTGCAGCGGCGGCTGGCAGCCGCCAACGCCGGCGGCGAGCGGTCGTTCCAGCTCGCAGGCCAGCACCGGCATCGTCTACTGGCCGTACACCGAGAAGGCCACCCTGCACGAGCTCATCGAGCGCGCCGACGCGCGCATGTACGAGGACAAGGCCGCGCGCAAGCAAGGCTGACGCGCGCCGAGGAGGGACCATGGCGACGACCCTGAGAGAAGAACAAGTCAAGGCCGGCGAGGAGCACCGCTTGTCGGCCCGGGTGAGCGCGGCGATGCTCGCGCGCCTGGCGGCGCGCGCCGCGGTCGCCGCGCCGGCCGACCGAGTTGCCCGTCGAGGCGCCGTTCACGGGCGAGACGCTCGGCAGCGTGCCCGAGGGCACGCCGGCGGATGTAGCCGCGGCCTGCGCCGCGGCGCGCGAGGCTCAGGCGGACTGGGCGCAGCGCTCCTTCGGTGAGCGTGCCGCCGTGCTGCTGCGCTTCCACGACCTGCTGATCGACAACGCCGCCGAGATCCTCGACATCATCCAGCTCGAGGCCGGCAAGGCGCGCAAGCACGCCTTCGAGGAGGTCCTCGACACGGCCATCCAGGCGCGCTACTACGCGCACACGGCGGCGGAGTTCCTGCGGACGCGCCGCCGCCAGGGGGCGCTCCCCGTGCTGACCAAGGCCTGGGAGCACCACCACCCGCGCGGCGTGGTCGGCATCATCGCCCCGTGGAACTACCCGCTGACGCTCGCCGTGGGCGACGCCATCCCGGCGCTCATGGCGGGCAACGGCGTCGTCATCAAGCCCGACGCTCAGACCCCGTTCTCGGCGCTCTGGGCCGCGAGCCTGCTCGAGGAGGCCGGCCTGCCGCGCGGCCTCGTCGGCATCGTCACGGGTCGTGGCGCCGAGCTCGGCGGCCCGCTCATCGCAGGCCGTGGACTACCTCATGTTCACCGGCTCCACCGCCACCGGCGCCAAGGTCGCGGCGCAGGCGGCGGCGGCGCTCATCGACTGCTCCATGGAGCTCGGCGGCAAGAACCCGCTGCTCGTGCTCGAGGACGCCAGCCTGCGCCGCGCCGTCCCCGGCGCCGTGCGCGGCGTCACGTCAAACAGCGGCCAGCTGTGCATCAGCATCGAGCGCATCTACGTCCACGACACCGTCTACGACGACTTCACCGGCCGCCTCGCCGAGGCCCTGCGCGGCCTGCGCCTCGGCTCCAGCCTGACGTTCGACGAGGACATGGGCTCGCTGGTCAGCGCCGACCAGCTCGCCAAGGTCCAGGAGCACGTCGGCGACGCCGTCGCCAAGGGCGCCGAGGTGCTGGCGGGCGGCCAGGCCCGCCCTGACCTCGGCCCGTACTTCTACGAGCCCACGCTGCTTGCCGGCGTCAGTGACGAGATGGAGCTCTGCCGCGCCGAGACCTTCGGCCCGGTCGCCGCCGTCTACCGCTGCGCGTCCGTGGACGAGATGGTCGAGCGCGCCAACGACTCCCGCTACGGCCTCAACGCCAGCGTGTGGACGCGCGACGCGCGCGCCGGGCGCGAGCTGGCGGCGCGCCTGCAGAGCGGTACGGTCAACATCAACGAGGCGTACTCGGCGACGTGGGCCTCGGCGAGCCCGATGGGCGGCTTCAAGGAGTCGGGCCTTGGGCGCCGCCACGGGCGCCAGGGCATCGAGAAGTACACCGAGGCGCAGACGATCGCCGTGGAGCGGCTCCTGGCGATCGACACGCCGCCGTTCCTCAGCAACAAGCAGTACGCCGCCGTCATGAGCACGGCCATCAAGCTGATGCGCTACGTGCCGGGGATCAAATGAGCCGGGGCACGCGCGTGACGACGATCAACAACAAGCACGTCCTGATCACCGGCGCGGCCTCCGGCATCGGCCGGCTCCTCGCCCTGCGCTGCGCCGGGCTCGGCGCCACCGTCACGATCTGGGACCTCGACGCGGCCGGCGGCGAGGCCGTGGCCGCGAAAGCCACGGCCCTCGGGCCCGGCCGCGCACGCAGCTTCGCCTGCGACGTGAGCGACCGCGCGCAGGTCTCCGCCGCGCGCCAGGGAGGTCCACGCGAAGGTCGGCCCGGTCGACATCCTGGTCAACAATGCCGGCGTCGTCAGCGGCCGCGAGCTGCTCGAGCTCGACGACGAGCGCATCGAGCGCACCTTCGCGATCAACGCGCTGGCCCCGTTCTGGGTCACCAAGGCCTTCCTGCCGGCCATGGTGGCCGGGGGCAGCGGCCACATCGTCACCGTGGCGTCGGCCGCCGGCCTGATGGGCTCGCCGCGCATGACCGACTACTCGGCGAGCAAGTTCGCCGCCGTCGGCTTCAACGAGGCGCTGCGCCTCGAGCTCAAGCGCAGCGCCCCAGGCGTCAAGACGACGGTCGTCTGCCCGTTCTACATCGACACCGGCATGTTCGAAGGGGTCCGGACGCGCTTCCCGCTCCTCCTCCCGATCCTGCGTGAGGAGGAGGTCGTCGGGCGCGTCCTCAAGGCCATCCAGCACGACCGGCCGCAGGTCGTGATGCCGTGGATGGTCCGCACGCTGCCGGCCATGCGGCTGCTTCCGGTGGGCGCGTTCGACCGCGTGGCGGACTTCCTTCGGGATCACGGCGGCGATGGACGAGTTCACGGGGCGCGGCGGCGCGCGCGAGAGCTAGAAGCTAGAGGCGGAACTCGTGGCGGCACATGGCGTCGCCGTGGCTGAGCTGGCAGCGTCTGCGTGTGCGCCGACTCGGTCCACGCCGAGCATGCCGCAGACGGTGCCGCGATCGAATCGGCAGACGATGTCCGGGAACTCCAGAGCGAGCTCGCTGTACACGCAGTTGTGGACCTCGAGCACGACCTTGCCGGGCGCGCCGTTGCCGAGCTTGACGCCGTAGCCGGCGTCGTCCATCCAGGCGACCACGCGCCTTGGGGGCCAGTGCGACGGGAGGCTGCACGTTGTCGCCGGCGATGTCGGCCGCGGTCTCCTCGCCGAACGTGCGGCCAAGGGCGAACGCGGTCGCTGCCGCGGCCTCCTTGCTCCATCGCTCCCTCGATCAGGCGAAGCAGCGCCCGCGACAGGACCTCGTATCGCCGCGGCGGCAGCATGACCTCGAGGCGCTCACCGGTGAGCATGTAGGTCTTGGCCGGGCGGCCACCGCCGGCGCGGCGCCGGGTACCGCACTCGACGAGCCCGAGCTCGCAGAGCCGCTCGAGATGGGCGCGGGCCACGGTGCGATGCAGGCCGAAGACCTCCGCGACCTCGGTGGCGGACAGCGGCTCGGTGGCCTCGCGGAGGTGCCGGTAGATGCCACGCCGAGTCGGGTCGCCGAAGACGTCGGCGAGCTTGCCGAGGTACTTGCCATCCTTGTCGTACGTCGTCTGCACGACACGCACTCTATCGCAAAGACTTGTTAAGAAAAAGGCATCTGTGGCTCCGAAGGCACACATCGAGGCGCACGACTTGGCCACTCCGTCCCGGGCGGACGGGAGCCGTGGAGGGAGTTATGGATGCGGGCGGGCGCGGGAATGGAGCAGGCAGCGGCTTGAGGCACCGCCTCTCGAAAGGAGCCCCATGATCAAGGTACGGACTTTCATGACCCCCATCAAGATCTTCGCGACGGCGCGCGAGCTGCAGGATCTCGACGCCCAGGTCACCGCGTTCCTCAGCCACGAGAAGGCCGACAAGGTGTTCTCGGTCAGCGACGCGACGACCGCCGGAGAGCACGGCGAGACGATCGGCCTGATCCGCACCGTCGCGTACCGCGTCGCCGACGCCTGACGGAGGCGGGGATGGGCCGCGGACCCGGCGAGGCCCGGGACGGCGACACCCGGCAGGCCGACGTCGCCCTGCTGCGCGAAGCCCTCGAGCTGGAGACGGCCGCGGTCGAGCGGTACGTACAGCACTCCGGATCGACCTCGGATCCGAGGCTACAGACGTACTGGGAGTCGCTGCGCCGCAACGAGGCCGCCCATCGAGCCATGCTTGAAGCCGAGCTGCGGCGGCTGGGCGTCGCGCCGGACGAGCTGCAGGCCGGGAGGCGACGAACAGGTCGACCGGCAGCGGGCGCGGCCGGCGAGCGCCCATGAGTGCCCGGGGCTACACGCGCGACCTCGCCGCGCTGCGCGACGACCTGGAGTTCGAGATCGCGGCCGTCAAGCGCTATGGCCGCATGGCCGCGGAGGCCGCTGACCCCGCCCTTCGGGCCCTGTTCCAGGAGCTCTCCTCGGGGAGACCGGCCACTGGCGTGGCCTGCGGCGGATGATCGCCACCGTCGAGGATCCGGCCACACCTGTGGTACTCTTCTGCCCGCTCTGCGGGTGGCAGGTCGACTTCGGGCCGGACCCCGCGGACGGCGCCGCCGGCAAGTGCCCGATGTGCCCGGGCAGGTTCGCCCTGCGCCTGGACGCCGGCGGCGACTGGACTCTGGAGAGGCTGGCACCCTGAGATGAACGACACAGAGGCCGCCGGGCCGGGCCGCGGAGCGGCCCCCGCCGGCGGCGATCCGATCCCGGCCGAGGCACGCGCCGCCAACCTCGAGCTGTGGGCAGAGTGGACCCGGGTGCACGCGGCCAGCCCCTTCTACGACGTCGAGGGCTTCAGGGCCGGGCGCCCGTCGCTCACGCCGATCGAGATCGAGGAGCTCGGGCCGCTGATCGGTCCGGGCACGTCGCTGCTGCACCTGCAGTGTCACTTCGGCCTCGACACACTGAGCTGGGCGCGGCTGGGCGCCGACGTCGTCGGGCTCGACTTCTCGCCCGAGGCCATCGCGCTGGCGCGCGAGCTTGCCGACGAGGTCGGCCTCTCGGCGCGCGCCTCCTTCGTCGAGAGCGACGTCTACGCCGCCGGCGAGCACCTCGGCGACAAGCAGTTCGACGTCGTCTTCGTCAACTGGGGGGCGATCGAGTGGCTGCCCGACCTCGAGAGCTGGGCCGCGATCGCCGCCCGCCACCTGCGCCCGGGCGGCACGTTCTACATGGCCGAGCTCCACCCGTTCGCCCGCGGCCTCGACGAGATCCCGGGCGCAGAGGACGTGCACGTCGCCTTCCCCTACTTCCACGATGCCCTGCACCCCGATGTGGAGCCGATCGACCGCGACTACGCCGACCGTGAGGCGCACTTCGACGACCTCGTCGCCTACGGCTGGAGCCACGATTTCTCCGAGATCGTCGGCAGCCTCGTCGGTGCCGGCCTGCGCATCGAGCACCTGCACGAGTTCCCCTTCTCACCGTGCCCGTGGTGGGACTGGATGGAGCAGGACGAGGACCGCTGGTGGTGGCTCCCTGACGGCAAGGGCGGGCGCCGGCGTGATCTCCCCATCACCTACACCCTCAGGGCCGGCAGGCCCGCGAGCTGACCCGCGGAGGAACGATGCTGGACGACTACCTGAAGGCGAACCTCGCCAACTGGGACGAGCGGGTCGGCGTGCACGTGGAGTCCGATCTGTACGACGTCGAGGGTTTCAAGAGCGGCCGCAGCTCGCTGACGAACATCGAGCGCGAGGAGCTCGGGCCGCTCATCCACGAGGGCACGTCTCTGCTGCACCTGCAGTGCCATTTCGGTCTCGACACGCTGAGCTGGGCGAGGATGGGCGCCGTGGTCACCGGCGCCGACTTCTCGGGCGAGGCGATCGCGCAGGCGCGCGCCCTGGCCGACGAGGTCGGCCTCTCGGCGCGCGCCACCTTCATCCAAAGCGACGTGCTGTCGCTCCCGGACGTGCTGGACGGCCAGTTCGACGTCGTGTTCACGTCGTGGGGCGTCCTCATCTGGCTCCAGGACCTCGAGCCGCTGGGCGGACGTCGTCGCCCATTTCCTCAAGCCCGGCGGCACTTTCTACATCGCCGAGTTCCACCCCAACGTCATGACCCTCGCCGACGACTCCACGCCGGACCGCCTGCGCGTCGGCTACCCCTACTTCCAGCACGGCAAGCCGCTGCGCTTCGACGAGCCCGGCACCTACGCCGACCCGGGAGCCAGGACGCGCCACAACGTCACCTACGAGTGGGTCCACGGCTTCGCCGAGACGATCGACCCGCTCCTGCACCGCGGGCTGCATCTCGACTTCTTGCACGAGTTCCCGTACACGCACGGGCTGCCGTTCCCCTTCCTCGAGACGTGCGAGGACGGCATGCTGCACGTCAAGGGGCACCACGACGACTTCCCGCTCAGCTTCTCGCTCAAGATGACCAAGGAGGCGTGAGGTGGCTGCTGAGAGGTACGCCGACCCGCTCTTCGCCGAGCCGGCCGACGGGGGCAAGATCGGCGACGAGGGCCTGCTGGCCATCCTCGAATCGGCCATCGCCGACGAGCGTGCGGCGCAGGAGAAGTACCGCAAGGGCCTCGACCGCTGCGCCGACCGCGAAGCCTGCGCGATGTTCGAGCAGTTGCTGCGCGAGGAGGAGGCGCACGAGCGCGCCTTGACGCACCGCTACGCTGAGGTCAAGAAGCGCCTCGGTCTGAGCGGGGCCGGCCGCCAAGAAGGTACTTGACGCCGCACGGGACCCGCCGTATCCTTTTAGAGCGTGTTCGTAGTCTAATCTATGGATGCGCGTCCCGTCAGGGGGAAAAGAACGGCGCCCATCCCACCGGGCGCCAAGGCCCCACGAAGGCGGCGTCCACCCTCCAGGCGCCGCCTTCGGCCTGTCAGGCCACATCCGGCGGCGTGGCGGCCGGCCACGTGCCGCCCGGCGCCCCGGCGGACGCGGCCGCCAGACGCAGGAAGAAATCCGCCAGCTCCGCCCGCGGGACGACCAGGTCGGCGGCTGCGCGCACCTCAGCGGAAGCCTCGGCCATCGCAACGCCCAGTCCGGCCCAGCGGAGCATGTCGACGTCGTTGTCCCCGTCGCCGCAGGCCACGGCGAGGTCCCGGCGCAGACCGAGGCGGTCGCAGAGCCACTGCAGCGCGCCGCCCTTGCTCACGCCGCCGGCGGCGAACTCGATGTACTCCGGCTGCGAGCGCTCCACAAAGAGACGGTCGCGCCAGCGCCGCCGGAGGTCCGGGAGAATGCGCGTCACATCATCGGCGTCGGTGATCGCCACCAGTTTGGTCGGCGGCCGGCGCAGGACCTCCGCCTCGAGATCGGCGACCTCGTGCAGCTCCACCCCCGTGTGCCTGGTGTAGTGGAGCGCCCACTTGTCGACCTCGTCCACGTACATCTCGTCGTCGATGTAGGCGTTGACGTGCCTCCCGAGGACGCGCAGACGGCGCACGACCGCGGCCGCGTCTTCCGCCTCCATCCGCACGTGCCGCAGGGTCGAACCGTCGGCGAGGTCGGCCACCATGGCGCCCTGGTAGCAGATGACGAGGCCGTCGCGGATGCCCATCTGCGCCGCGACCGCGCGAGCACTGCGAAACATGCGCCCGGTGCAGATGGCGAAGACGATGCCGGCGCCGGCCAGCGCGCGGAGCGCGCCGGGAAGCGCCGGCGCCATCGTGAGGTCGGGCTCAAGCAGCGTGCCGTCGAGATCGGAGGCCACGAGCTCGGGGCGGACCAGGCTGAGATCGCGCCAGCCGGCGGCTCCGTTCGTGGTCACGCCGAGGCGCCGATCATCGACGACCGGCGCTGGCGACGGAAGCTGGTCACGGTGGACGCCGCGGCGGACCGGGCGACGGACTCAACGGTGCGGGATCGGAGCGAGCCGGGTATCTCCCGGATGTAGTCTCCGAGAGACGGAGAAGCACCGGCCTCAGTACCCACGAGGCGGCTTCTCATGAAGGCCTGGTCTTCCCAGGCCTTCATTATGCTCCGGCGCCGCTTGAGGGCTCGAGACGAGTGACCACGACGTCGAGCCCGTCCAGGCGCATACCGCCGGCGCGCCGCAGGTCCTCCGCCACGAGTCCGGCCATGTGGAGGCGCATCCCGGCCAGGTCGGCGGCAGGTACGCGGGCCTCCACCCTCACCCGCCAGGCGTCGCCGCGGCCGGCCAGCGTGAGCGACTCCGTCCGCACGCCGGGGCGCTGCCGCTCGATGTCGTGCCGAAGGGCGAGCTCGAGCGCCGACACCTCGAGGCGAGAGCTGCCGTCGCCGGCGCCGAACTCCACTTGCTCCGTCCCGCGGCGCCCAGAGCCGAGCTGGCGAAAGGCGACCACCAGCAGGACGATCGCAATGACGCCGGTGACGCCGGCGGCAATGCTCGCGCCCAGCCGGGGTTCCGCCGTGATGAGCCGGTCCCACCAGGAGGCCACCGGCCAGCTCAGGCCCGAATGGACGGCAAGTGCGAGCTCGCGGATGAAGGCGGCGACGGCCAGGACAAAGGCGACGAAGCCGACGACGAGGGCCAGGGCGCGTGCCGTGGCCGTCACGGCAGATACCTCTTGAGCTGGCGGGCGCCGAGGACGTGCGGCCGCACCGTGACGGCGCCGGGTGCGACCCCGGTGAGCGCGGCGAGGCGACCGCGGAGCCGCGGCTCCAGATCCGCGGCGACGCGGGCGCCGTCCGCGTAGGGCCGCAAGTGGGTCGTGAGCGTGGCGGCCAGCTCGCCGCGACGCATCTCGAGGCTCGCCTCCGAACGCACCACGTCGGCGTGACCCGCGGCGGTCTGCTCCAACGCGGCCGCGATGGGGGCGGCCGGCGCCAGCACGCCGCCGTCTTCCCCTGCCAGCCACACCGTCTCCTCGCCGTAGCGCAACACGAGCATGATGAGCACGCCGAGGGCAAGGATGACGCCGAGCAGGGCCCAGGCGCGCACCGACGGGTCGGACGGGATGCCGAGGTAGCGGAACGGCGTGAGGCCGCGATGCAGCGCCACGGCCGTGAGCCGCAACGCGTAGAGCAGCACGAACACGCCGCCGGCCAGGAGCAGGACGAAGGTGGCGACCCGCGTGGACTTCGAGGGCCCCGCCCCGCGGGGCGGCCGCCTGTCAGGCGTCTGAGCCAGCCTGCTCCTCCGGGAACACCACGTCGGTGACGAGAACGTTGACCGCCCTCACCTTGAGACCGGTGGTCCCCTCGACCTGCTCGGTCACGGCTTTGCGGCAGGCCTCCGCGACGGTCGGCACGTTGGCACCGAAGACGATGCTCATGGTGACGTCGATGTCGACGCTGCCGTCGCGCAGGTCCACGGTGATCCCGGGCGTGCCCTTGTCGCCGCGCAGGCCGGCGAGGGCGCGCGCGCTCCCGCCGCCGAGAGAGTGGATCCCCTCGATGCCGGAGATGGCCTTGAACGCCACCTTGGCCACCACGTTGTCGGAGATGGTCACGCCGCTCGTCGCGGGCGCATCGGCCTTGGCGGGTTCTGTCATCGCCTGCCTCCTGGTAGGTCGTGTACGGCTACTGTACCCATCGGACCGCGGCGCGTGTCAAACCGCCGCCTTCGCCGCGCGACCGAACGGTGCGGCCGGATCAGCTGCACTTGCTGTAGCCGCACCTCGGATCGTTGCACACCGCGCAGCCGCCCTCGTGGCGCATCTCGCCGCCGCACTCGGGGCAGGCGCCCTGGGCGACCTGCGCGAACGACAGCTGCGGCTCGGGGCCGTCGCCGCTCTTGGTGGCGGCGCCCACCACGTAGCGCCGCTCCAGCGCCTTGCCGATGGCGTCGGCGCAGCTCAGCGTGGCGTTGGGGCCCATGCCGATCGGCACGTGACAGCGGATGCCCTTGAGCTGTTCCACGACCTCGTTGGCCGAGGCGCCCTTCTTGAGGGCGAGCGAGATGAGCCGGCCCAGCGCCTCGGTGTTGCTCGAGGCGCACCCGCCGGCCTTGCCCATGTTGGCGAATACCTCGCGCGGGCCGTAC
Source organism: uncultured Thermoleophilia bacterium (assembly GCA_963829205.1). GTDB lineage: Bacteria > Actinomycetota > Thermoleophilia > UBA2241 > UBA2241 > CAIXSE01. Next base: position 352,048 of record CAWHHT010000006.1, on the reverse strand, counting down.
TCGTCGTCGTTCATGATCACGAAGAGCTTGCCGCAGCCCGTCTCCATGCGCTGGGTCTCGCCGTTGAGGAGCTGCGGGCGCGACGGGCGGGTGGTGGCGATGCCGAGCCCCGCCTCCGGCTCGCGCTTCTTCTTGGACTGGCCGACGTTGAGCACCTGCTCCTCGCGGCTGCCGTCGCGGTAGATCGTGACGCCCTTGCAGCCGCTCTTGAAGGCCAGCAGATAGACCTTCTCGACGTCGTCGGTGCCGGCCTCGTTGGGGAAGTTGACCGTCTTGGACACGGCGTTGTCCGTGCTCTTCTGGAACGCGGCCTGCAACTTGATGTGCCACTCCGGCGTGATGTCGTGCGCCGTGGCGAACACGCCGCGCACGTCGGCAGGCACGCCATCCAGGTGCCGCACCGTGCCCACCTCGGCGATCTTGGCCATGAGCTCGTCGCTGGAGAAGCCGCGCTGCTTGGCGACCTCCTCGAAGTACGGGTGCACCTCGACCATGCGGTCGTCGTCGAGCACGTTGGCGCGCACGTAGCTGATCGCGAACAGGGGCTCGATGCCGCTGGAGCACCCGGCGATGATGCTGATCGTGCCGGTCGGCGCGATGGTGGTGACCGTGGCGTTGCGCACGCGCGCCCCGCCGGGGCGATCGAAGATGGAGCCTTCGAAGTTGGGGAACACGCCGCGCTCGCGCGCGAGGTCCTCGCTGGCCGCGCGCGCCTCGTCGTGGATGAAGCTCATCACCTCGGCGGCGATCTTGCACGCCTCCTCGCGAGTCGTACGGCACCTGCAGCCGCAGCAGCATGTCGGCGAAGCCCATCACGCCGAGGCCGATCTTGCGGTTGCCCTTGGTCATCTGCTCGATCTCGGGCAGCGGGTAGCGGTTGACGTCGATGACGTCGTCGAGGAAGCGCACGGCCGTCTTGACGATGCGGCCGAGGCGCGCGTAGTCGACATGACCGTCCGGCACGATGCGCGACAGGTTGATCGACCCGAGGTTGCAGCTCTCGTAGGGGAGCAGCGGCTGCTCGCCGCACGGGTTGGTGCTCTCGATCTCGCCGAGCTGGGGCGTGGGGTTGTCGGCGTTGATGCGGTCGATGAAGACGATGCCCGGGTCGCCGTTCTTCCAGGCGAGCGTGACCATGTTCTGGAAGACCTGGCGGGCGCTGAGCATGCGCACGGTCTCGCCGGAGCGTGGGTTGACCAGCGCGTACTCGGCGTCCTCCTCGACCGCGCGCATGAACGGGTCGGTGACCGCCACCGAGATGTTGAAGTTGTTGAGGCGGTCGTCGTCCTGCTTGGCGGCGATGAACTCGAGGATGTCCGGGTGGTCGACGCGCATGATGCCCATGTTGGCGCCGCGGCGCGTGCCGCCCTGCTTGATCGTCTCGGTGGCGGCGTCAAAGACGCTCATGAACGAGAGCGGGCCGGACGACACGCCCTTGGTGCTGAGCACGACGTCGTTGTGCGGGCGCACGCGCGAGAAGGAGAAGCCGGTGCCGCCGCCGCTCTTGTGGATGAGGGCCGTGTTCTTGATGGCCTCGAAGATCGACTCCATGGAGTCGCCGACCGGGAGCACGAAGCAGGCCGAGAGTTGCCCGAGCTCGCGGCCGGCGTTCATCAGGGTGGGGCTGTTGGGGAGGAACTCGAGGGAGGTCATGAGCTCGTAGAAGGTGGACTCCCACTCTTCCACCGGGGCGGCCGGATTGTAGAGCCGCTCGGCCTGCGCGACCGCGCGCGCGACGCGCTCGAACATCTCCTCGGGCGTCTCGAGCAACTCGCCGTTCTCGCCCTTCTTGAGATAGCGCCGCTGCAGCACCTTGAGTGCGTTGGCGGAGAGCTCGATGACTGCCTTCCCTGATTCGGTCATGCCCCGTGTTCCCCCCTGATGACGACCGCTCTGAGCGGTTCGGTGAAAATGGTCGTGTTCATGGCCTCTTCGTCTCCGTCGAGGCCCGGCAGAGGCTCCTCGCCGGGCAACGGGTCCGCCCCGGCGAACTCGAGACGGGAGAGCTCCTGGGCGAACTCGTCGATGTCCTCGAACTGGCGGTACACGGACGCGAAACGCACGTAGGCGACCTTGTCGATGTCGCGGAGGCGCCGCAGGGCGCGCTCCCCTACCATCTGCGTGGTGACCCGCTGCCCGGGCACGCGCCGCAACTCGTTCTCGATGTCGTCGACGGCCCGCTCCAGCGTCTCGAGCGGGATGTCGCGCTTCTCGGTCGCGCGCAGGAGGCCGTTGAGCACCTTGCGGCGCGTGAAGAGCTCTTCGCTGCCGCCACGCTTGACCACGACGAGCGGCACTTCGTCGACGCGCTCGTAGGTGGTGTAGCGGCGCTCGCACGCCAGGCACTCCCGCCGCCGACGGATCGCGTCGCCGGCGTCCGAGTCGCGAGAATCGACGACCTTGCTCTCTTCGCTGTTGCAGAACGGACAATGCACGGCCAGCCTCTCACCACAAGATGTAGTGCCCCAAGGAACGCGGACACCACTATAGTGTATTCAGCGGGCATGACAAGCATTCCTCCCCCGTTGTCGCAGCCAAACGCAGGCACAAAAGTCTAACTCTAAAGTCGAGGGTAAGACATTCCGCATATCCCGGCTCTCGGACGCGCGAGCGGCAGAGTGTACCACGGGCCCGAGACAGACGCAGGACCGACCGGCGCGGACACTCGCGGCCAGGCGGCGGAGGCAACCATGCGGCTATATACTGTCTCCTCGATGAACGTCATCGTCCTCCCCACCTACAACGAGCGCGAGAACCTGCGCCACGCTCTCGCCCGCATCCGCGAGGTCGCGGACGGCCACGGCGTACAGCTGCACACACTCATCGTCGACGACAACTCACCGGACGGCACGGGAGAGCTCGCCGACCAGTACGCGGCGGAGCTGCCGGACGTCTCGGTGATGCACCGCGCCGGCAAGGAGGGCCTCGGCAAGGCCTACGTCGCCGGCTTCCGCGAGGCCCTCGGCATGGGCGCCCGGCGCATCTTCGAGATGGACGCCGACCTCAGCCACGACGCTAGCTACCTGCCCCACTTCCTGCGCCTCATCGACCGGGGCGCCGACCTCGTGCTCGGGTCGCGCTATGTCAAGGGCGGCGGCGTGGAGAACTGGGGCCTCTCGCGCAAGATCATCAGCCGCGGCGGCTGCCTCTACGCGCAGACCATCCTCGGCCTGCCGCTGCGCGACCTCACGGGCGGCTTCAAGTGCTTCCGCCGCGAGGTCCTCGAGACCATCGACCTCGACGGCATCGACACCAAGGGCTACGGCTTCCAGATCGAGATGACCTACCGGACGTACAAGCTCGGGTTCAAGGTCGTAGAGCTGCCCATCATCTTCGTCGACCGCAAGATCGGCGAGAGCAAGATGAGCAACGACATCGTCCTCGAGGCGATGAAGAACGTCTGGAAGCTCCGCTTCGGCAGCGTCCCGGCACGGCGGCCGGCGTGACGGGCGGCGCCGGAGGCGCCGCCCAGTCCGGCCGCAAGAAGGGTACCTGCGGGGCCGCACCGCTCGGCGCGGGCTCCGGCGCCCGTATCCTCGCCGTCGACGTCGGCACCGGCACGGCCGACATCCTGCTCACGCTCCCCGGCGAACCTCTCGAGAACGCCGTCAAGCTCGTCGTCCCCTCGCGCACGCAGGTCGTGGGCGCGCAGATCGCCGCGGCGACGCGGCGCCAGCAGACGGTGCTCCTCAGCGGCCCGACGATGGGCGGCGGAGCCTGCGGGGCGGCGATGAAGCGTCACCTCGCCGCCGGCCTGGCGTTCGTGGCCACCGAGGAGGCAGCCCTCACCTTCGCCGACGACCTCGACAAGGTACGCGCCCTCGGCGCGCGCATCGTCGGCGAGGAGGCTCTCGCCGGGCTCGCAGCGCGCATGCCCGACGAGTCGGTCGCCCGGGTGAGGAGCGGCGACCTCGACCCCGGCGCCCTGCGCGACGCGCTCGACCTCCTCGGCGCCGACCCGTGCTTCGACGCGGTCGCGATCGCGGTGCAGGATCACGGCTTCAGCCCACACAGCTCCAACCGCGTCTTCCGCTTCGCCTTCTGGGAGGCCGCGCTGCGCGAGCGCCGGCCCATCGGCGGCCTGTTCTACGACGCCGCCGACGCGCCGGCGGACTTCACGCGCCTGCGCGCCGCGGCCGCCCTCGCGACAGAACTCGCTGGCGACGGGCCGGCGCTCGTCGCCGACACCGGCCCGGCGGCGCTCTACGGGGCCTTGCCGGACGGCGTCACCGACGCCGTCCTCGTCAACGTGGGCAACGGTCACACGATCTGCGTCGTCACGCTCGGGGGCCGTCTCGCCGGCGTCTTCGAGCATCACACGTCGGCTCTCGACGGCCCGCGGCTGGAGGACTACCTGCACCGCTTCCTCGCCGGTCGCCTCGACAACGACGAGGTGCGCAACGAGGGCGGTCACGGCGCGGTGATGGCTTCGGCCGTCCGATCCGTCGACCTCGCCGGCCTGCCGGTCTACGCCACCGGCCCGCGCCGCTCGCTGCTCGCCGGCAGCACGCTGCCACTCCGCTACGCGGCGCCGCACGGCGACATGATGCTCACCGGCTGCTTCGGGCTGCTGCGTGCCCTCCACGACCGATATCCCGAGCTCGACGCGAATCCTGCGTGACCGGCGGCGACCAGGCGTGAAGCCGTCGTGAGCCGTCCGCCGTCGACCGAGCCCGTCGTGCCCATGGATCCGGCCCGCGAGCTCATCGCGCCATGGCTGCACCTGCCACCGGACGTTTCGTACCGCCGCACGGGACGGCGCGCTGGGGGAGTGGCGGCGCATGGAGCCTGGCACCTGGGCGGAAATTCGCGGCGTGCGCGGGTCGGCTATACTCCCCAGTGCGTGTGGCGCGCCGGGAAGTCTGGTCGGCACCGGCGCCCCGCTGCCTGAAGGCGCCGGAACATCTTCGTCACCGGCGTCTAGCTTTGCGGGCGCCGCAACAGGAGGGGGTTCGTGGACTGCCTGATCCTCGCCGTCGGCGCCGTCGTCGCTTTGGCCGCCAGCGCAGCCCTTGTCACTGCCCTCGAGCGTCTCGGGGCCAGATTCGGCATGCCGGAGGCGACGCTCGGACTCATGGTCGCGCTCGCTGCCGATTCTCCGGAGGTAAGCTCGGCGGTCTCCGCCTATGTTCGCGGCGACGCGAGCCTCGGGGCTGGCGTCGTCCTCGGCTCCAACGCCTTCAATCTCGCCGCGCTTCTGGGGCTCGGCGCGGTCGTCGCTGGTCGGATCGCGCTGCACCGCCGGGTCGTCCTCTTCGAGGGAGCAGTGGCGCTGGCGATCGCCGGGCTGGCAGTGGCGACGATTGCCGGCCTGGCAGAACCGCTTGTCTGCACCGTGCTGATGATCGTCGTTCTGATACCCTACGTCATCCTCTCCGCCCTCCCCCCCGAGCGGCGACCTCGGATACCGCTACCCCAGGCCTGGCGAGCATGGCTGGCCGGGGCGGTCGCGGAGGAGGAACTCGAACTCCTCACGGCCATCATGCCGGCGAGAGGGACGTGGCGTGACGGCGTGGTGGCCGCGGTGACCATTCCGGCAGTCGTGGCGGCGAGCGCGCTCATGGAGGGTGCCGCCTCAGCGCTCGGCTCCCGCCATGGCATACCGGACATCGTGACGGGCGGCGTCGTCCTGGCGGCCATCACGAGTATGCCGAACGCCGTGGCTGCCGTGTACCTTGCGAGACGCGGCCGGGGACCGGCCGCGTTCAGCGTCGCGCTCAACAGCAACACGGTGAACGTGCTCGTTGGGCTCATGATCCCGGCCGTGATCGCAGCCGGGGTGTCGCTCACGAAGGATGCCGCGCTCATCACCGCCGCCTATGCGGGACTCACCGTCGTGACATTGGGGGCTGCCTGGCTGAGGCGGGGTATCGGCAGATGGGCGGGCGCCCTCATCATCGTGCTCTACCTCGGATTCGTCGTCGTGCTCATCGGGACGGCCTGACCCGCCGCTCCTCGTGATCTCCCCGATGGTGATGTCGTCTTCGCCGGACGCCGCGCGCCGGTGAGCGCTGCGGCCACCAAACGCTCGCGGGCGCGCACAGCGCACGCCGTTCAGGCGACCGGTCGGACATCGATCGCCGAGGGCAGACCGGCCAGCCCGGTCGCGCCGCGCACGGCGTCGACGACGGCGCCGGCCAGAACGCGCGCGGCAACGGCGCCGACGACGCTCACGTCGGCGGCCTCTCCGGTGGTGCCCGTGGCGAGCGCGAAGACGGTGTCGCCGTCGTACATCGTGTGCACCGGATCGATGGCGCGGGCGAGGCCATCGTGGGCCATCTGCGCCACCTTGGTGGCACCCGCCTTCGTGAGGACCGCGTCGGTGGCGACCACGGCGAGCGTCGTGTTGCCGCCGGCCTGCACGCGCGGCGCCCCGTCGTCTCCGGAAAGTCCGTGCTCCTGCAGCCAGGCGGTGCCGTCGACGAACCCGCCCTCGCCGTCGCGCACGCCCGCGACGATCTCGCCGGTCGCCGGGTCCACGACCCCACCGCCGGCGTTGACGGCGACCAGCGCCGCGACGACCGCGCCGCCAGCGATGCGCCGACTGGCCGACCCTAGGCCGCTCTTGGTCGCCCGTGCCATGCCGAGCAGCTTGCCGACGCTGGCGCCGGTGCCGGCGCCGACGGAGCCGCGCGGGACAGGAGCCGCCGAAGCGGCTTCGCAGGCGGCGTAGCCGGCTTCGGCGCCGGGGCGCACGGTCGCGCTGCCCAGGGCGAGGTCGAACAGGACGGCGGCGCAGACGAGCGGCACGCGGCAGGCGCCGATCTCGCAGCCGAGGTCGCGCTCGTCCAGCCAGCGCATGACGCCACCGGCCGCGTCGAGGCCGAAGGCGCTGCCGCCGGTGAGCACGACGGCGTGGATGCGCTCGATCAAGTTGATGGGCGCGAGCAGATCGGTCTCGCGTGTGCCGGGCGCCGACCCGCGTACGTCGACGCCGGCCACGGCGCCTTCGGTGCCGCAGAGCACAACCGTGCACCCGGTGGCCGCGTCCGCATCCGTCCAGTGGCCGACGCTGAGGCCGGCGACATCTGTCAGCGTCCCGTTCATCTCGGCTCCTCTCGCTCGTCCGCCGTCAGCAGTCCTCGCCCGTGCGTTCGCATGCCAGCCGCTCCCCGAGCAACGCGATGCGCCGGTCGACCTCGCCGACGAGCTCGTCCGCGGTCGCTCCGGCGAGCGCGCCCGCGTGGCGCAGCGCCTCGATGCGGCGCCGCTGCGCCAACAACGCTCCGAGGCGCTCGGCCAGCCGCTCCTCGTCGCCCTCCGCGGGCTCATCGGATACCGGCGTCATGCCCTCCAGCAGGAGGCTCTCCTGCTCCTCGATGGTCCGCTCTACGTGCTTGCGCTCCGCGTGGGGCATGACCCCGGCCTGCTGCAGGCGATCGAGCTCCTCGTGGGCGCTCACGAACCCCTCGAGCAGCACGTCGCGGCGGCGGCGACTCACCGACCGTTCCTCCCCGGCCAGCCGTAGCCGGCGCGTCAGCCACGGCACGGTGAGCCCCTGGCCGACGAGCGAAAGGAGCACGACACCGAAGGTGACGACTTCGAGCGTCTGGCGGCCGGCGAACGCCGCGGGCACGCTGAGGACGAGCGCGAGCGCGATGGTGCCGCGCAGGCCGCCCCACACGAGCACGTGCTGCCAGCGGAACGGCAGGCCGGCGCCGAACAAACGCGAGACGAGGCCGTAGCCGTAGACGACCACGGCCCGTGCCGTCACGACGACGACGAAGGCGATGAGCACCAGCCCGACGTGCGCGCCGATGACGGACAGGTGCATGCTGAGTCCGATGAGCAGGAAGATGAGCGAGTTGGCGACGAAGGCGGCGTACTCCCACACCGTGTTCATCGTGACCCGTGTCACCGGGCTCATTGTGCGCCGGCGGCCAAGGTTGCCGAGCACGATGGCGGCGGTGACGCAGGCGACGACGCCGGACATGCCGAGCCTCTGGCCGAGCAGGAACGAGCCGTAGGCGACGATCGTGGAGAGCGTGATCTCGATGAGGTGATCGTCGAGCGAGCGGTGCACCAGAGAGGCGCCGTAGCCGACGACGAGGCCCACGAGCAGGCCGCCGGCCGACATCCAGACGAACTTGCCGGCGGCCCAACCCACCGAGAACTCGTGCCCGTCCACCACGACGGCGAGCACGACGGCGAACAGCACGGCGGCCGCGCCGTCGTTGAACAGACTCTCGGCGTCGACCAGCGTCGTGAGGCGCTCGGAGACGCCGAGGCGGCGGAAGAGCGACACGACGCTCACCGGGTCGGTCGCGGCGATCAGGGCGCCGAACAGCAGGGCCAGCGACCAGGCCATACCGCCGAGGTAGTGCACGCCGACGGCGGTGAGGGCGAAGGCGACGAGCACGCCGGGCACGGCGAGGGCCAGGATCCGGCGCCACTGGTCGCGCAGGTGGGCGGCGTCGAGATTGAACGCCGCCTCGAAAAGCAGGATCGGCAGGAAGACGTAGAAGACGAGATCGGAGGAGAGGCGCAGCGTCTCGACGTGCGCGCCCACGCCGACGGCAAGACCGACGAGCGTGAGGCCGATCGTGTACGGGACACCGACGCGCCGCGCCACGACGGCGACCGCCGCGGCGATGATCAGCAGCAGGACGACGGCCTCCTCGACGCCGGCCGTCGACCCGGTCAGCGAGGCGATCGGCATCGGCGGTCCCCGGACCTTGCCGGCGCTTCTAGAACCTGCTGATGCCGGCGAGCGCGTGCTGAAACGCCGCGCGTGCCGCGTCGCTGTACACGGAGAACATGATGTGACGCAGCCCGGTGCCGGGGTGGTCCTTGAGGTAGCGCACCGTCTCGGCCGTCATGATGCTGGCGCACTGGTAGAGCGGGAAGCCGCCGACGCCCGTCCCGAAGGCGGGCATCGCCAGTGAGCGCGCGTTGGCGCGCTCGGCGCAGTCGAGCGCGCTGTAGGTTGCCTTGGCGATGGTGTTGGCGTCGGTCTTGAGATCCTGGCCCATGACGGCGGCGTGGACGACCCAGCGCGCCTTGAGGTCGTGGCCGGTGGTGACCACAGCGGCTCCTACCTCGATCGGTCCCTGGAGCATCGCTTCCTTCTCGATCGCCTCGCCGCCGGCGCGCTTGATGGCGCCGGCCACTCCGGATCCCATCCAGAGCTCGTTGTTGGCGGCGTTGGTGATGGCGTCCACCTCGAGCTCGGTGATGTCGCCGGATGCGATCTCGAGCTTGGTCTTGCCCACAGACGTCTTCATGGCCCTCCAGGATGAGTCGGGGCGCCGGCCGGCGCGTTGCGGGGATTATACCCGGCGGCCGGCTGAGCCGGCTCGACCAGCCCCGGAGGCTCCGTGCGGTAGACTCGCGGCAGTCTCCGGGGAGTCGCGTGAACACCTATTCCATCTGGATCGCCGCCGCGTTCGGCATGACCGCGCTCTGGGCGCTCGTCGTTATCGTCAACAAGAAGGTCCTCGAGGACGTCCACCCGGTGGCCGTGAACTTCTTCGTGCGCATCATCGCCATCGTGGGGCTGGTGTGCATCACCGTCCCTCTCACCGTGTTCCACCTCTGGACCAACGGCTTCGGCATCAACGCCGCCGCCGCGGGCTGGATCGCCCTCTCGGCCGTAGCCACCTGGCTCATCGCCTTCAACGCCTACTACTACGCCTTGCGCGGCGGCCTCATCGCCGTGGTGGCGCCGATCAGCAGCACCGACCCGCTGTGGACGGCCGTGTTCGCCTGGCTCATCGTCGGCACGGCCTTTGGCGCGCTCACGGTCGCCGGCATGGCCGTGGCGATGGCCGGCGTGGTACTCATCTCGCGCTGGATGGACGCCGGCGACGAAGCGGGCGGCGGCGCGATCGCCGGCGCGACCCACGGGGACGTGCTGCCGGTCGACGGGTCGGCCGGCGGTGTCGCAGCAGCCGGCGGTGCCACAGCAGCCGGCGCGGCGTCTGCCAGCGTGGCGGCGGACGTGGCGCTCACGCCAGTGTCGGCGGCCGACAGCCGCGTGCGGCTGATCACGCTCGCCGTCGTGGCCGCGGCCGGCTGGGGCATCGGCCCGGTGCTGGTCGACCTCGCGTCCAAGGCCTACGGCAAGCCGACGGCGACGATGATGATCGAGAGCCAGGTGCTCGGGATGGTGATGCTCGGCGCCCTGCTGCTGGTGCGCCGGACGCCGCTGACGACCCGGCGGCTGGAGCGGCCGCGGCGGCGGCGAGCCATCCTGCTGCTGGTCGCCGCAGGCGCGCTCGAGGCCGCTGTCAGCGTGCTCTTCTACCTGAGCATCGCCAACATCGGGCCCCTGCTCACGATGCTGATCATGGCGACGACGCCGGTCTTCTCGATCGTCTTCGGCGTCGTCCTGCTGCGCGAGCGCCCCAGCCCTCGCCTGGTGCTCGCGGCCGTTGTCACCGTGGCCGGCGTGCTGCTCGCGACGGTCGACGGGCTGCGCTAGCGTCCTGCCGACGCGAGCACGGCGGCGGCGCGGCTACTTCGCCTTGCCGAACAGCCTCCGGCGCACGGCCGCCATCTTGAGCCACTGGATGCCCTCGGTGGGGTTGAGCTCCTTGGGGCAGGCCTCGATGCAGTTGGTGATCGTGTGGCAGCGATAGGCGCCGCGCTCGTTGTCCCAGCTCGGCATGCGCACCTTGCGGGCCTCGTCGCGCGAGTCGACCTCGAAGCGGAACGCCTTGAGCAAAGCCGCCGGGCCGATGTAGTTGTCCTCCGTCCACACCGACGGGCAGGAGCTGTAGCAGGCGCCGCAGAGGATGCAGTCGATCGGCATGTCGAGCTTCTTGCGATCGGCCGGCGACTGCAGGATCTCGCGCTCGGGCGCCGGCGTCTCGCGGATGAGCCAGGGCTTGACGTACTCGTACTTGGCGAAGAAGTCGTCCATGTCGCAGACCAGGTCCTTGACCAGCGGCAGGTGCGGCATGGGCTCGACAGTGATCACGTCCGCGTGCACGTGCGCGAGGTTGGTCTGGCAGGCGAGGCGGTAGCGCCCGTTGATGTACATCGCGCAGGAGCCGCAGATGGAGGCGCGGCAGCAGTAGCGGAACGAGAGCGAGCCGTCGAGGTGCTCCTGGATGTAGAAGAGGCCCTCGAGCACGGTGAGGCTGGTCTCGTAGGGCACGACGAAGTCGTCGTAGCGGTCCGCGCCCTTGGCGTCGCGCGTCGCGTCGTAGCGCTTGATATGGAACTTGGCTTCAGGCATCAGTACTTCCGCTCCTGTGGCTCGAAGGTCCCCAGGGTGACCGGCTTGTAGTCGAGCCGCGTGCCCTCCGGCGCGTAGTGCGCCATGGTGTGTTTGAGCCAGTCGGCGTCGTTGCGCGTGGGGTAGTCGGTGCGTGCGTGCGAGCCGCGCGACTCGGTGCGCGCGATCGCCCCGCGGGCGACGGCGAGAGAGAGGTCGACCATGCCCTCCAGCTCCGTGGTGCGGATGAGGTCGACGTTGAAGACGCCGCCCGCGTTGCGCAGGCCGATGCGGGCGCAGCGCTCCTTGAGCTGGATGAGCTTCTCGAGGCCCTCGCGCATGAGCTTGTCCTCGCGGAAGACGCCGAAGTGCTCCTTCATCGTCGTCGTCATCTCGGCGCGGATGGCGTACGGGTCCTCCCCGTCCGCGCCGCGCGAGGCGAGGGCGGCGACGGCGGCTTCTTCGTCGGCGACCGCCTGGCGGCCGGCGGCGGAAGCGTCGCCTCCGCCGGCCTTGCCGAGCAGGTCCGCCGCCGCCGCAGCGCCGGAGCGGCGGCCGAAGACGATCGTCTCGAGCAGCGAGTTGCCGCCGAGCCGGTTGGCGCCGTGCACGCTCACACAGGCGCACTCGCCGGCGGCGTAGAAGCCCGGCATGACGGTGCGGCCGTCGACGTCCGTGTCTATGCCGCCCATCGTGTAGTGCTGGCACGGCGTGATCGGGATCGGCTCCTCGATGGGGTCGACGCCCTCGAAGTGGATGGCGAGGTCGCGGATGCCGGGCAGGCGCTCGAGGATCTTCTGAGCGCCGAGGTGCCGCAGGTCGAGATACACGTAGTCCTTGCCGCCGATGCCGCGACCCTCGAGGATCTCGGTGGTGATCGAGCGCGAGGTGATGTCGCGCGGGGCGAGCTCCATGGCCTTGGGCGCGTACTTGCTCATGAAGCGCTCGCCCGAGATCGTTGACCAGGTAGCCGCCCTCGCCGCGGGCGCCCTCGGTCATGAGGATGTTGGTCGTGAGCAGGCCGGTGGGATGGAACTGGATGAACTCCATGTCCTTGACCGGGACCCCGGCGTGGTAGGCGATGGCCGCGCCGCCGCCGGTGGAGATGATGGCGTTGGTCGAGTTGCTGTAGAGCCGGCCGGCGCCGCCGGTGGCCATGATCACGGCGTCGGCCGTGAAGGCCTCGAACCCGCCGCGGATCATGTCGTAGGCGACGACGCCGCGACAGGCGCCGTCGACCACGATCAGGCTGGTGACGAAGACCTCGACGTACATCGCGATCTGGCGCTCGTAGGCGCGCTCGACGAGGCAGTGCAGCAGGTAGTGCCCGGTCTTGTCGGCGCCGTAGCAGGTGCGCGGGTAGCCGGCGCCCCCGAACGGGCGCTGGGCGATGCGCCCGTCATCAAGGCGGCTGAACGGGCAGCCCCAATGGTCCATCTCGAAGATCACGCCCGGAGCGTCGCTGGTCATCTGGATGGCGGCGTCCTGGTCGGCCAGGTAGTCCGAGCCCTTGACCGTGTCGAAGGCGTGCTTCTCGGGCGTGTCGTCGTGGCCCTCGGGGTGGTTGGCGAGGGCCGCGTTGATACCACCCTGCGCGGCCCCGGAGTGGCTGCGGCCGGGGTGGACCTGGCTGAGGATGGCCACGTCGATGCCGTCCGCCCTTGCTTCGACGGCGGCACGGAGCCCCGCGAGGCCGCCGCCGACGACGATGAGTTGATGGTGCGGCATGCCGGCCCCCTCAGCTGACCCAGACCCAGAGGGCCCAGATCCCGTAGACGATGGCCGCGATGCCGACCAGCCAGAGCACGATGTCGAAGACGCGCCGGCCGCCGCTGTTGCTGAGGCCCCAGTCGAGCACGACCATGCGCAGGCCGTTCAGCCCGTGGAAGACGACCGCCACGAGCAGCACGATGTCGTTGACCACGACCGCGCCGCCGGCGAGGCGCGCGCCGATGTTGGAGTACGAGAGGTGCCCGATCGCGATGTAGTGCGTCAGGACCAGGTGGATCATGATCGTCACGATCACGAGGACCGCGGTCACGCGCTGGCCCAGCCAGGGCCACATGCCGCCGCGGCCGGCTTCGAGGGCCTCTGTTCTCATCGCCATGTCAGCCTCCTAAAGGATGTAGCTGGAGGCTTTGGCGGCGAACAGGCTGAGCGCCAGCGCCGCGACGACCATGCACACCCAGAACACGACCTTGTGCTGCCGGATCCCTATCCCCAGGTCCATGAGCACGATGCGCACGCCGTTGAGCGCGTGATAGAGCACCGCTGAGACGAGCATCAGGTCGAGGAAGACGAGAAACGGCTTGTCGAAGAACTTGAAGAAGCTGTTCATGGTCCCGGCGCCGCCGAGGCGCCCCTGGGAGATCACCCAGACATGCACGAACAGATAGAAGAGCAGCACCAGCCCGCTGATGCGGAAGAGCATCCAGGCCCACATGCCCGTGCCCTTCCACAGTCCCGCCCCCACATTGGCCGTCTCGCGCTCTTTCGCGCTCAAGCCCGGCACCCCCTTGGATGAAGCAGAGATTGCGTACGTCGGATCGAGGTGACTCCCCCCACTGGAGCGCAATCGTAGCCCGCGATGGAGAACGGAGGCAAGTGGGCGGCGCGGACACGGAGTCCAAAGCGCGCCGGCCGCGCAGACCCGTGCGGCGCGGCGGCGGCGCTACTTGCGTCTGCGCTTGCGGCCGCCGCGCGGCCGCGTCTTGGGCGCCCGGTCGTCGCGCGCCGCGGCCGGCCCGCGAGACCCGGCAGGCGCGGGGGCCGGCGGCGCGCCAGGCGTCTCGCCGGCCGCGAGCGCCGCGCGCCTACGCGCGGTCCGCAGCCGTTCGCGTCACGGCCAGCACGACGTTGGCCGCGGCCGCGAGCAGGACGAGCACGACGAGGCCGGTCGTGGACGAGCGCAGCGGCCAGTACACGATGAGGCCCACGATCAGCAGACCGAACTGGAGCACGAAGAGGCGGCGCAACGGCGCCGACACGACCGCGGCCGGCGGCAGCAGGGCGCCCTCGTCGCCGCGCACCCAGTCCCACCAGTACACGAAGGCGCGCACCGCGAACAGCGCCACGACGATCGTCCAGAGCTGCCAGGTGGCGAACCCCTGATAGGGGTGCGGCGGCAGCTCGCCGCCGGGCTTGAGGAGCTTGCCGGTGAACGCCATGTAGGCGATGAGCGCCATCACGACGATCGACGACCATGTAGGTGCGCACGAACTCCTTGACGAGCACGGCGTCACGGTCGTCGCGGCCGGTGTCGCCGCGGGCGCTGCGCGCCCGCCGCCAGGCGAACACGCCGTCGAAGGCGCCGTCGGCGACGAACACGAAGACGACGGCGAACACGCTCCAGCTCGCCGCGAGGACGCCCCAGAGCGGCGCCAGGCAGACGAGGCCGATCAGCACAAGGCCCGGCAGGGCGCGCCTCAGCGCGGCGGCTCCGGTGACGATGGGCTGTCGTGGCACGTCGATGTGAGACTCTTCGGGCATGACTCCAAGGGACCGGGTGGGGCGCCGCCGTGCGGCGCGGTGCCCGGTCAGGGTATGCGGCCCGGCCGCGAAAGGCAAAAGGGGCCGGGAGCCGCGCACCGGCTCCCGGCCCATCCAGCTTCTGCATCCGGCGGCCGCGCCCCGCACCGGGGCCGCCATGGCGCCGCTACCCGCAGCGGCCGCGGTGGCCGCGCCACTTCCGGCGGTGGCCGCCCTACCTCCGGCGGCCGCCGCGGCCGCGCGCGGCGGTCGTCTTCTTGGCGCCGCCCTTGACCTTCGGCGGCGCCGCCTTGGGCTTTGCCGGCGCCGCCTTGGGCTTGGCCGGCGCCTTGCTCGCCTGCTTCTTCGCGGCGGGCTTGCGGGCGGCCGGCTTCTTCGCGGCCGGCTTCTCGGCTGCCGGCTTGGCCGGCTGACCGTTGCCCTCCGCCAGCGTGCTCGCGCGGCTCTTGCGGCGCGCCTGCTCGAGCAGCTCGGTGGCTTCTTCCAGGAGCTCGGTAGCTTCGGCGAGCTCGGCCGACTTGCCGTCCAGCCGCAGGCCCATCGCCGCCTCCCACACCTGCTCCACGCGGTCGACCGGCACGAAGCGCATGCCGGCGCGCAGCTCCTCCGGCACGTCCTCGAGGTCGCCCTCGTTGCGGCTCGGCAGGATGACCGTGGTGATGCCGGCGCGCTGTGCCGCAAGCGTCTTCTCCTTGAGCCCGCCGATGGGCAGCACCTGCCCCGTCAGCGTCACCTCGCCGGTCATGGCGACGTCGCTGTTGATCGGCGTGTCGGTCACCAGCGAGGCGATCGCCGTCGCCATCGTGACGCCGGCGCTCGGGCCGTCCTTGGGGATCGCCCCCGCCGGCACGTGCACGTGGATGTCGTGCTTCTGGAAGTAGTCGTCCTCGAGCCCGAGCTCGCGCGAGTGCGTGCGCACGTAGCTCATGGCCGCCATCGCCGACTCCTTCATCACATCGCCGAGCTGGCCGGTGACCGTGAGACCGCCATTGCCGGGCATCGACGTCGCCTCGATGAAGAGGATGTCGCCGCCGACCGGCGTCCAGGCGAGGCCCGTGGCCACGCCGGCGTCGCTGGTGCGGCGCTTGACCTCGGCGACCAGCCGCGGCCGGCCCAGAAGCTCGTGCACGCGTCTGACGTTGACCGTGAAGCGCTTGCGGCCGCCGTTCGTGGCCTCGGCGACCTCACGCGCGAGCTTGCGGCAGATCGTGCCGATCTCGCGCTCGAGGTTGCGCACGCCGGCCTCGCGCGTGTACGAGGAGATGATCTCGACGATCGCCGCGTCGCGGAAGGCCGCCTGATTGGTCTTGAGGCCGTTGGCCTCGACCTGTCGCGGCACGAGGTAGTTCTTGGCGATGTGCAGCTTCTCCTCGATCGTGTAGCCGGCGAGGTCGATGATCTCCATGCGGTCGCGCAGCGGCGGCGGGATCGGCTCCAGCTGGTTGGCCGTGGTGATGAAGAGCACCTTGCTGAGGTCGAACGGCAGGTCCATGTAGTGGTCGCGGAAGGTGATGTTCTGCTCCGGGTCGAGCACCTCGAGCAGCGCGCTCGAGGGGTCGCCGCGCCAGTCCGCGCCGGTCTTGTCGATCTCGTCGATCATGAACAGCGGGTTGTCGGTGCCGGCGTCGCGCATGGCGCGGATGATGATGCCGGGCATCGCCCCCACGTAGGTGCGGCGATGCCCGCGGATCTCGGCCTCGTCGCGCACGCCGCCGACGCTGATGCGCTCGAACTTGCGGCCCATCGCCTCGGCGATGCTGTGACCGAGGCTGGTCTTGCCGACGCCGGGCGGGCCGACGAAGCACAGGATCGGCCCATGCAGGTCGGCCTTGAGCTTGCGCACGGCGAGGAACTCGAGGATACGGTCCTTGACCTTCTCGAGGTCGTAGTGGTCGCGGTCGAGGATCTCGCGGGCGTGCGCCACGTCGAGGTTGTCCTCGCTGTTCACCGTCCACGGCAGCGTGATGATCCAGTCGAGGTACGTGCGGATCACGGGGTACTCGGCGCTCTGCGGCGAGATGTTGGCGAGCCGGTCGAGCTCCCGGCGGGCGGCCTTGTCGACCTCCTCCGGGAGCTTGAGCTCGTCGACCTTGGTGCGGAGCTCGGTGATCTCCGCCTCCTGCTCGTTGGTCTCGCCCAGCTCCTGCTGGATGGCGCGCAGCTGCTGACGCAGGAAGTACTCGCGCTGACCCTTGTCGATCTCGCTGCGCACGTCGCTCTGGATCTTGGAGCCGAGCTCAAGCACGTCGAGCTCGCGCGTGAGGATGCCGATGAGCGCGCGCATGCGCTTCTCGACGTTGCTCTCCTCGAGCAGCGCCTGCTTGTCCTCTGCCTTGATGCGCATGGTGCTCGCGATCAGGAAGGCGAGCGGCCCCGGTTCCTCGACGTTGGTGGCCGCCATCTCGAGCTCTTCCGGCAGGTAGGGGACGAGTGCGACGATCTTGCTGAACACGCTGAGCAGGCTGGCGCGCAGCGCGTCGATCTCCTTGCTCTCCTCGACGACGTCCTCGACCTTGGTGATCTCGGCCGCGAGGTAGGGCTCCTCCTGCACGTACTTGTCCACATGCACGCGCTGCAGGCCTTGCACGAGGATGCGCATCGTGCCGTCCGGCAGCTTGATCATCTTGTGCGCCAGGCCGACGGTCCCCACCGGGTAGAGCAGGTCCGGCCCGGGGACCTCGACCTCGGCGTCACGGCTGGTGACCAGCGCCAGCAGGCGGTCGCCGGCGAGCACGTCGTCGATGAGCTTGATCGAGCGCTCCTGGCCGATCGTGAGCGGGATCATCGTGTCGGGGAAGACCACCGTGTCCCGGAGCGGCAGCACGGGCAGCGTGCCGGGGATCTCCTGCGCGCCGGCGTCGACCTGGATCTCCTGAGGATCACTCATTCGTCGCCTCCCCGGACTGGATGTCGATCTTGCGGGCGCCCTCACGCTCCGTGAGCGTGAGTCTCACCTCGAGCACGCCGGCCTCGTAGGTGGCTGTCGTGACCTCCGGGTCCACGTCGACCATCAGGCGCACGCGGCGCTCGAACTGGCCGTAGTCCATCTCCACTTGCTGATACACGCGGCCCTCTCTTCTGGGGAACGTGCGCTCGCCGCGCACGACCAGCTCGCGGCGATCCACGAGCAGCTCGATGTCCTCGAGCGTGACGCCGGCGAGCTCGAAGCGCACCACGATCTCGCGCGTGTCCTCCTCGAAGTACGCGTCGGCGGCCGGGCGGAAGCCGCGGCCGCGGTACTGCTGCCGTGCGGCGATCACGCACGAGTCGTCGAAGGCGCGCAAGACCTCGTTGTGCATCCTCTCAAAATCCACGGAGTGACTCCTTGCACTGGCCTCGCCGCGGCGCTTCGCCGCGCGGCGAGGGCGTTCCAGGGAACTCTGCCAAGCTCCTACCCGCTGCGCGCGGCCGCGTAACTGGCCTGAGGACATGACGAGGCGCCGGCACCGCCCGTGCATCCGTCGCGCGCCGGGGTTACGATGCAGAGGTGCAGCTCGCATTCACGACTGTCGACGACTTCTTCGCCCTGCTCGAGCAGGCCGGCGAAGCCCTCGACTACCGCGAAGTGTGGCCGCGCCTCTTCCCCGTCGCCAACTGCCCTCCGGACCTCATGCACAAGCTGGTCGCCGACATCGTGCAGGGCGACGACCGCTTCACCTGGGAGAGCGACGTCCACGTCGGCCTCGTCGCGTGGCGCGCTTTGCGACACGACCTCGCCGACGTCGCCTTCACCGTGGTCGACCTCGAGACCACCGGCGCGACCCCCGGCTTCACCAAGATCACCGAGATCGGCGCCGTGCGCGTCGAGGGCGGCCGCGAGGCCGACACCTTCTCGTCGCTGGTCAATCCGGGCGTGCGCATCCCCGAGATGATCACCGGCATCACCGGCATCGACGATGCCACGGTAGCCGACGCGCCGCCGATCGAAGTGGTGCTGCCGCGCTTCGTCGAGTTCTCGGCGGGTTCGGTGCTGGTGGCGCACAACGCGCAGTTCGACCTCAGCTTCCTCGACTATGAGCTCACGCGCCTCGAGCGCCGCACCTTCCCGCGGCCGGCGCTCGACACGCTGCGCCTGGCGCGCAAGCTCTGCCCGCAGCAGCGTTGCTCGCTCAGCGCTCTGGCTTACCGCTTCGACACCCGCGTGAAGCCCGTGCACCGCGCCCTGCAGGACGCGCAGGCGACGGCCGAGCTGCTGCTCCTGTTCCTTAGCTGGCTGCAGGAGCAAGGCATGAGCACGCTCGAGGAGGTGGCCCGCTTCTGCGAGCCGGGAGCGCGCCGCAACTACCACAAGATCTCGCTCACCGAGGGTCTGCCGACCGCACCGGGCGTGTACATCATGCGCGACGAGAAGGGCGCCGCCCTGTACATCGGCAAGGCCGAGAACCTGCGGCGCCGCACGCGCGACCACTTCCTCCAGCGCCAGGCCTACTACGCCCGCCAGGCGCTGGAGCTGCTCGACCACATCGACGTCGTGGAGACGGGCTCCGAGTTCGGCGCCCTGCTGCTCGAGGAGCGCCTCATCGGCCGCCACCGCCCGATCTACAACTCGCACGGGACGAAGGTGCCCAGCTACCACTACGTCAAGCTCAGCGCCGAGGAGTACCCGCGGCTCTACGCCACGCCGAACCTGCGCGACGACGGCTCCTACTACGCCGGGCCTTTTCGCAAGGCGAGCCTGGCCCGGCGCCTCGTGGACGGCGTCAACGGCGTCTACCCGCTGCGCACCTGCGCCCACCTGCCCAAGGCCGGCGGCAAGGCGCGCGCCCACTCCTGCCCGCGACGCGGCACCGGCGCCTGCCTGGCGCCCTGCAGCCTGCCCCTCAACGGCGAGTACGCGGCCGTCGTGGCCGAGGTGCGGCGGGTCCTCGAAGGCCACGGCGAGGAGCTCGACAGCCGCCTTCAGGAGCGCCAGGCGGCGATGGTCCAGGCCCTGGCGTTCGAGCAGGCCGGACGCCTGCAGAAGCAGCGCGAGGCGCTCGAGCGCGCGGTGCGCAGCGTGCGCCGCCTGCGCGCCGCGCGACACGCCGAGGCCGTCCTCGTCTACCCGGCGAAGCGGCGCGGCTGGGTGGCGCTGTGGGGCGTGCGCGGCGGGCGCGTCGCCGTCGAGCGCGAGGTCGGCCGCGAGGCCTTGGGCGAGGAGGCGGCGCGCGCGTTCCTCGCCGAGCTCGCCGCGGCCGAACCGCCCAAGGGCCCGCTGGCGGCCGGCGCGATCGACGAGATGCTGCTCGTGCATTCGTGGGTCGACCAGCACCGTGAAGCGCCGGGCGTGCTCGACCTGCGCGACCTGATCGAAGGGCGGCGGCCGCTGGAGTCCGCGGCCGCCGCCCTCGTCGAACGTGTGCGGCTGTGCGCGGCGCCGGCGGCGGCTGCGCCCGCCGGCGCCTGACCGGCTCCTATTCCTCCACGGCCCTGCCGCGGCCGCGGCGCAGCAGCAGCAGCGCCACGACGACGACCGCGACCGCCGCCACAGCGACGACGACGTAGATCACCGTGCTGCTGCCGCTGCCGCTGCCGGTCGTCGCGGCGGCCACCTTGGGCTTGAGATTGAGGTAGGTGTCGATGCAGTCGTTCTCGAACGCCACCGGACCGCCGGGCGGTGGCGCGGGCGTCCAGCCCACCCAGTCGGCGGTGTTGTACGCCTCGAGCTGCTGCTCGTAGTTGGTGAGGATGTACGGCGCCGACTGGTAGTAGATCTGGACCATCCTGTCGACGATCGGCTTGCGCTGCGCTGGGTCGATGGTCTGCGCCTGCTGGTTGTACAGCTTGTCGTATTCGGCGTTGGACCACACGCTGTCGTTCCACCCGTTGATCTGGCCCGTGGTGAACACGTTGAGGATGTAGTCCGGGTCCACGTATTCGCCCCAGCCCCAGATGTACATGTCGAAGTCGGGAGCGTAGACCTTGCCCTTCATGTTGTAGAGCGCGTCGCTCAAGGTGCCGGAGTCGAGGACCTGATAGTTGATCTTGAGGCCCAGCTGCCGGAACCAGCCGGTGATGAGCTTGCCGGAGTTCTGGCTGGGCACGTCGTCCGAACGCGCCCAGAGGCGCAGCACGATGGGCTTGCCCTGCTTGTCGACGCGCACACCGTTCTTGAGAGGATAGCCGGCCGCGTCGAGCATCTGGCCGGCCTTGGCGATGTCGAAGCCGAAAGTGATGTCCGCGGGCGGCGTCCAGTAGTAGGTCGGCACGTCCGGCGTGATGATGCCCTGGCCGACCTTGGCGTAGCCGCCGTAGGCGAAGTCGACGACCTTCTGCTTGTCCACCGCCCAGCTGATGGCCTGGCGGAACTTGGGATCGCGCAGCACGGGATTGCCGAGCGAGTCCGGGTTGTCGTAGCAGTTCATGCAGACTTCGTCGAAGTACTTGATGTCGGCGGCGTTGGCCGTGATCCCGGGCTGGGTCTTGAGCGCCTGGAACTGGGCGGTCGGGATGCCCATGGCGTAGTCCAGAGCCCCGGTCTTGAGGTCCTGGGTCATCGTGTCGGCGTTCTGGTAGATCTGCATCACGAGCTCGTCGATGGTGGGCTTGCCCTTGAGCCAGTAGTTGGGGTTCTTGACCATCTTCACGTACTCGCCCTTCTTGACCTCGGTCGTCTGGAAGGGCCCCGTGCCGATGATGGGCGGCTTGTTGATGTAGGACGTGGTCAGACTGGCCACCGGCACCTTGGCCCAGATGTGCTGGGGCAGGATCGGGATCCAGAGACGCAGCATGTTCGCCTTGGGCTTGGCGCAGATCATCTGGACCGCGAAGTCGCCCTGCGGCACGACCTTGATGATGTTGTTGGTGTAGCTGGTGAAGGCCGTGAGGTTGTTCTTGATGATGAGGTTGTAGGTGAACGCGACGTCCGCCGACGTGAACGGCTGGCCGTCCTGCCACTTGACGCCTTGCCGGAGCTGGAAGGTCCACGTCTTGCCGTCCGGCGAGGTGGTCCAGCTCGTCGCCAGCTCGGGCCGCGGCGAGAGGTCCGGCGCGTAGCCGACGAGGAAGTCGTAGTTGAGATGGAAGATCTCGTAGGACGTGCCGCTGTACCCGATGAACGGGTTGAGGTTGTCGGCGTCGAACGTCGTGCCGAGGCGCAGCGTGAGTGGTGTCGCCGAGGGCGCCGGCGAACCGCTGGCGCCGGAGAGCGCCGGCGTGGGGCTGTCGCTCGCCGCCACCGCGGCGCCGATGCCCCACACGAGACCGGCTGTCGCCAGCAGTGCGGACAGGATGATGGTCACGCGCAGGCGACGACCTCTGCGTACGGCGGCATGGCTCATGCGTCCCCCCTGTTCCCTCGGACCCGCGCGCGCCGCCGCCCCGGCGGCGCGCGCGAAGCTGCTCTCACGAGGGAGATGCTACATCCGAGCGTGGCGCCTGCCTAGGCCCTCCTACTCCTCCACGCTCCTCGGACCCCGCCGACGCAGCACCAGGACGACGACTATCACGACCACGACCAGTACGACGCCGATGATCACGTACGTCGTGGTGTTCGACGCTCCGCCCGTGCTCTGCTCGCTGGCCTTGGGTCCGATCAGCAGGTAGTTCTCCGAGCCCGCGTTGCCGTAGGGCGGGAAGAGCACGTTGCCGATCTGCGCCGGCGACGCCGTGTAGCCCGTCCACTTCGCTGTGTTGAAGGCCTCGAGGTCGTTGGAATAGGCGGTGACGATGTACGGCGAGTCCTTGTAGAGGATCTGCTGCATCTGGTCGATGAGGGCCTTGCGCGCCGTCGGGTCGATGGTGCGTCCCTGCTCCACGTAGAGCTTGTCGTACTGCGGGTTGGAGTAGTCACAGTCGCTCTGGCCGTTGATCTGGGCGGTCGTGAAGTCCGACAGGATCGAGCCCGGATCGAGGTCGCTGTACCAGCCCCACAGCAGCATGTCGTAGTCGGGCGAGAGCTTCCCGTTGGCCCTCGCGTAGATGGCGTTGTTCAAGGTCCCGTCGTCCACGGTCTGTAGCGTGATCTTGAGCCCGAGCTGGCGGAACCAGCCGGTGAGGAGCCGCCCGACGTTCTGGCTGGTCATCGACTCGGCGCGCGACCAGAGGCGCAGCGCGATGGGCTTGCCCTGCTTGTCGACGCGCACGCCGTTCTTGAGCGGGTAGCCGGCGGCGTCCAGCAGCTGGCCAGCTTTGGCCAGGTCGAACCCGTACAGCACGTCCGCCGGAGGCTGCCAGTGCCAGTCCGGGTCCTTGTAGTAGTCGGCCGTGATCACCGTGGTGCCGGGCTTGGCGTGGCCGCCGTAGGCCAGCGTGCAGATCTTGGCCTTGTCGACCGCCCAGTTCAGCGCCTGGCGGAACTTCCAGTCCTTCAGGACCGGGTTGCCGCGGCTCGGGCCGAGCGAGTAGCAGTTGAACGCGAGCTCGTCAAAGCCGTTGGTACGGATGGTCCGGGCTTCGATGCCGGGCACGGTCTTGAGCTGCCGATACTGCGCGTCCAGGATGCCGGTGCAGCCGTCGATCGTGCCGGCCTTGAGGTCCTGCACCATGGTGTCGGCGTTCGTGTAGTAGTCGAAAAGCAACTCGTCGATCTTGGGGCGGCCGCGCCAGTACGTGGGATTGGCGACGAGCTTCACGTAGCTGCTCTTCTGCCACTCGACGCACGTGAACGGCCCTGAGCCGACGTACGGGGGAGTGTTGGCGTAGCTCAACGAGGCCGCCTTGCCCGATACCTTGGACCAGATGTGCTCCGGCAGGATCGGCACGTAGACCCGCAGCATGTCGGCCTTGGGCTGAGAGCACTCGATGCGCACCGTCGTGTCGTTGACGGCGACGGCCTTGATGATGCTCTGCGTGTAAGCGGTCCAGTTGGTGAGGTTGTTCTTGATGATGTAGTTGTAGGTGAAGGCTACGTCGCTGGCGGTGAGCGGTACACCGTCGCTCCATTTGTCGCCGGAGCGGATGGTGAACGTCCACGTCTTGCCGTCGGGGGTGACCGACCAGTCGGTGGCGAGACCCGTCGAATTCGGACCCTTCACCGGAGTCAGCGTGCCGTAGTCGTAGCCCACGAGCGGCTCGTAGGTGAGATACCAGATCTCGTAGGACGGCCAGACGACCCCGATGAACGGGTTGAGGTTGTCGATGTCCGTGAGGATGCCGACCTTGTAGACGACCGCGCCGCCGGAGGCCGAAGCGCTTGAGGACGGCGAGGCGCTCGACGCGCCGGCCGAGCCGATCCCCCACAGCAGGCCAGCGGCGAGCAGCAGACCCGCGATCAGGAGCAGAACGAGTGTCGTGCGTGGTCGTGCTCTGGTCATGTACCCCCCAGTCTTCGCCTTGGCCCCGGTGAGACGCCTACCGCCGCGCCGGTACTACCGGGACCGCGGGCAGCGTCGCCCCCATTCTGCTCCGTCCGGCGGCACGGTCAAGGGGGAGGCACGCGCCGGCCTCCTCCGGAGGCTCACCCGGCGCCGGCCCGACGCCGGCCGTCCGGCCCAGGGACCCGTCAGACGCCGGCCGGGAGACCCTCGTCGCACCACGCCGGAGACCCTCTCGGCGCCCGTTCCGTCCGACGTTTACACGAACATATGTTCGTGTTACAGTCGGGGTCCTCGCACGATCCAGCATCAGCCCCCACCAGGAGCAGCACATGTCCCGCGGCGGAGCCACCTCCAGCGACAAGCCGGGCCCCAACGGCCGGGCCCGCGACGGCCGCCCGGGACCCAACGGCCAGGCGGTCCCGGTCGCGGTCGTCTGGGACGCGCGACAGCGCCGCCCGGTGACCTTCGTGTGGCGGCGCCGGCGTTACCAGGTCGAGCGCGTACTCGACACATGGGTCGTCGAGACCGGCTGGTGGAAGGACGACGGCCACCTCAGCCGCTCGTACTGGCGCGTACGCGCTGGAGGACGCGTGGTCGACCTGCGCTACGACCGCATCGGCAAGGCCTGGGCGCTCGAGAGAGTGCTGAGCTGAGGAGCGGGAGCCGCCATGACCTTCGTCCACCTGCACACGCACACGAACTTCTCGTTCGGCGACGGCGCCGCCCGCATCCCCGAGCTTGTGGCCGCCGCCGCCGGCATGGGCATGCCGGCCCTGGCGGCCACCGACCACGAGGGCCTGTACGGAGCCGTGCGCTTCTACCAGGCCTGCAAGGAGGCCGGCGTCAAGCCGATCGTGGGCGTCGAGCTCACGGTGGAGCCGGCCGTGGGCCCCGACGGCCGGCCGTGGCGACCGGACGCCGATGCGCCGGCGCCGGGGCACAGCCCGACCGGGAGGCCTGATCCGGCCGAATCGCCGGCACCAGGCACGGGGGAGCCGGCGATGGGGACGCCGGCGATGCAGACGCGAGGTGCCGAGGGCGGATATGGGGGTGAGGGAGGCTCACGAGGCGTCGCGGTAGCGACGCCGAGTGGAACGGAGCGCCCTCCCGAGCCCCCATATCCGCCCGCTGCACCGCCGGCTCGCCTGAGCCCCGACGGCCACATCCGGCACCTCACGGGGGCGGCCACGATGCCCCCGTCGGCCGCCCGCGCCGCCGGCGCCGGCGGCCATCACCTGGTGCTCCTCGCCCGCGACTACACCGGCTGGAGCAACCTCTGCCGCATCGTCAGCGCCGCCCACCTCGAGCATCCGGGCGAGCCGCCGCTGGCCCGGCTCGCCACGCTCGCCGAGCACGGCGGCCACCTCGTCGCGCTCAGCGGCTGCCGCCGCGGCGAGGTCTGGTCGCGGCTCCTGGCCGGCGACAAGGCAGGCGCCCGTGCCGCGGCCTCCGTCTTCCGCGAGCTCTTCGGGCGCGAGTTCTACGTCGAGCTGCAGCACGAGCTGCTCGCCGACTCGGGCGCCTCGTTGCGCGCCCTCGACCTCCTCGCCCACGAGCTGCGCCTGCCCACGGTGGCCACCAACGACGTGCACTACACGGTCAAGGCCGACGCCGACCTGCACGACGTGCTCGCCGCGGAGGCCGCCAACCAGCCGTTGCCCAACCCGCTGGGGCGCAAGAACGCCGAGCTCTACCTCAAGAGCCCGGCGCAGATGCGGCGCCTCTTCCAGCGTTACCCGGAGGCGTACGCGAACGCGGAGCGCATCGCCGCCCGCTGCAACCTCGATCTCGGCCTCGGGCGGCTCCTCTTCCCCGCCTACCCGCTGCCGCCCGGCGAGACCGCCTTCTCGCTGCTCTGGAAGCGGTGCTTCAAGGGAGCAGAGGAGCGCTACCGGCCGCTCACCGCCGAGGTCACGGCGCGCCTCGAGCGGGAGCTCAAGGTCATCGAGGAGCTCGGCTTCGCCGAGTACTTCCTCGCCGTCCACGACATCGTCGAGTTCGCGCGCGGCCGCGGCATCTACTACTCCGGCCGCGGCTCCGCCGGCAACAGCATCGTCAGCTACGTGCTGCGCATCACCGACGCCGACCCCATCGCCAACGAGTTGCTCTTCGAGCGCTTCCTCAACCCGGCGCGCCGCGAGATGCCGGACGTGGACATCGACTTCTGCTCGGCGCGCCGCGACGAGGTCATCCAGTTCATCTACGAGCGCTTCGGCCACGACAAGGTCGCCATGGTCGCCACCGTCAACACCGTGCGCGCGCCCTCGGCGGTGCGCATCGCCAGCCGCGCCTTCGGCTTCACGCCGGACGAGGTCAACGGCCTCTCCAAGCGCGTGCCCTGGGGCAGCGCCGCCAAGCTCGGCGAGATGCTCGCCGAGCGCCCCGAGCTCGCCGACCACCAGTTCCAGGACCCGCACTACAGCCGCCTGGTACGGGTCGCCGAGCGCCTCTCCGGCTTCCCCGCGCACCTCGGCACGCACCTCGGCGGGTTCATCCTCTCGCGCGACCCGCTCACCGACCGGGTGCCGCTGCAGTGGGCCGCCAAGGGCGTCGTGGTGGCCCAGTTCGACAAGGACGACGTGGAGGCGCTGGGCCTGGTCAAGATGGACATCCTCGCCCTCAAGATGCACTCCGCCATCGCCGAGGCCGTGCGCCGCATCGAGGCGCGCACCGGCGAGAAGATCAGCGCCTGGGAGCTGCCGCGCGACGACCCCGAGGTCTACAAGCTCATCCGCTCGGCCCGCACCGTGGGCCTGTTCCAGCTCGAGAGCTCGGGGCAGCGCAACCTCGCCACGCGCCTGCAGGAGCGCGACTTCGAGGATGTGATCGCGGCCATCTCCCTCTTCCGCCCGGGGCCGCTGCAGGCCGACATGATCGCGCCGTTCATCAGGCGGCGGCACGGGCGCGAGCCGGTCACCGTGCCGCACCCGGCGATGGAGCGCGCCCTGCGCCGCACCTACGGCGTCATCGTCTACCAGGAGCAGGTCATCGAAGTGGCGGCCGCCGTGGCCGGCTTCAGCCTCGCGGAGGGCGACCTGCTGCGCCGCACGATGACGCACGAGCGTTCCATGGAGGAGATGGACGAGATCGGCCGCACCTTCGTCGAGAAGGCGCTGGCGCGCGGCGTGGAGCGGGGCGCGGCCGAAGAGGTCTTCCGCCAGCTCCGCGGCTTCGCCGCCTACGGCTTCAACAAGGCGCACGCCGCCTGCTTCGCGATCGTCTGCAACGCCTCGGCGTGGCTCAAGGCGCATTACCCGGCCGAGTTCTACGCCGGCATCCTCAACAACCAGCCCATGGGCTTCTACTCGCCGCGCGTGGTGCTCAACGACGCACGGCGCTTCGGGCTGCGGGTGCTGCCGCTCGACGTGAACCTCAGCGGCGAGTGGTTCGAGGTCGAGGACGACGGCAAGGCGCTGCGCGTGGGGCTGGCGTACGTCAAAGAGATGAGCGCCGCGGCGCGGCGGGCGATCGTCGAAGGCCGCGGCGAGCGCGGCTCTGACGGCCGCTCGTGGGTGGGCGAGGGGGTCGGGGGACCGTCGCCGTCGCCTTCGGCGGCGGCTCCGATGTCCCCCTCACCCCCTCGCCCACCCGTCGCGGCCTTGGGCGCCGCGCCAGGCGAAGAGCCCGGGCGATCGCCCGGAGCCGCGGCTGGAGGGCCCGACGTGCCGGCGCGGCCGTACGTCTCGCTCGCCGACTTCGTGGGGCGCACGCGCGTGAGCCGCGAGATCGCCGAGAACCTGGTGCGCCTCGGCGCCTTCGACGCGCTCGGCGTGCGCCGCGAGGAGCTCGTCGCTCAGGTGCCGCTGCTCTACGCCGGGGCCAGGCCTGCCGGGCGCGGGCGGGCCGGCGACGACCAGCCCGCGATGCCCGCCACGCCCGACGATGGTCTCGACCAGCCGCGCCTCGCCCTCGACGAGAGGCTGGGGCCGCTCACCTTCCTCCCCGACTGGTCGCGGCAGCGGCGCGTGAGCATCGAGCTCGAGCTGCTCGGCCTCAACGTCAGCGCGCACCCGCTGCGCTTCGTGCGCGAGCAGATCGAGGCGCTGGGCGTCACGCCGATGGCGCGTCTCCCCGAACTGCGTCACGGCCGCCGCGTGCGCCTCGCCGGCGTGCTCGAACGCGCCCAGATGCCCTGGATCCGCAGCGGTCACCGCACCATGTTCCTCACGCTCGAGGACGAGACCGAGCTGGGCCAGGTCGTGGTCTTCAACGACATCTACCTCAGATACGGGCGCGTGCTCAAGAACGCCATCTATCTGCTGGTCGAGGGCGAGCTCCAGAACGACGAGGAGCACGGCCTGGCGGTGGTCGCGCACAAGGTGATGGACCTCACCGAGGTCCTCGGCCGGAGCGAGGCGCTGCCGGGCGGTGCGCACGGCGGCGGCCCAGGGGCCGGTGAGCCCCACGGCGCCGGCGCGTCCCACCCGGGAGCCGGCGCAGCCTTCTCTTACCAGCGGCCGGACGCCTGGGAGCTCCCCACCGTGGAGCCGCGCACCCGCCCCGGGCGCACCGGCTGAGGGTGCCGGATACGCATCGGGCCGAGGCGCCGGAGGTAGACTGCACCCGAAGTCGCGCCGGCGCGGCGCGAGCAGGGGAAGGAGACCCCGGATGGGCGTGCGGACCGTACGGCTGGACGGCGGCCGCGAAGCCACCTACGAGGTCGTAGGCAGCGGCGAGCCGGCGATCTGGTTCGAGGGTGGCCCCGGCTTCAACGCCGCCATGGGCCGCGCCGACTGCGAGGTCCTCGCCGACCGCTTTGCCTGCTACCTGATCGACGCGCATGGCACCGGGGGCTCGACGCCGCCGCGCGACGCCCGCGACTATCGCGCCGCAGGCACGGCGCGGTTCTACGACGACGCCCGCCGCGCCCTCGGCCTTGGCGCCGTCACCCTGCTGGGCCACTCGTGGGGCGGCACCGTGTGCCTCACCTACGCGGCGCTCTTTCCGGAGACGACACGCCGCTGCATCGCCGTGGGCGCGTGGTCGGCGTCGAGCGTGAGCAGGACCGACGAAGCCGTGGCGGAGTTCGAGCGCGGCTTGGCAAGGTATGCCGGCGCCCCCTGGCTCGAGCAGGCGACGCGGCTCTGGGACGACTCCGACGACCCGGCCTGGATAGAGCTGCCTGATCCCGAGGCGCGCTACGCCGGCGTCTGGCCACTCTACTTCGCGCATCCGGAGAGCGTCGCTGCACGGGCCCACATCGCCCGTCTCGCGAGTGCGGCACGCTTCGGTCGGGGGCCCTGGGCGGCCACGACCGACGTGTTCGAGGGCAACGACGAGCTGCTCGGGCACCTGTCGTCGATCCGCGTCCCAGTGCTGCTGGTGTACGGCGAGCTCGATTTCATCTGCGGCCAGGCTCACGCCCGCGCCATCGTTGGTCGGACTCCGGACGCGCAGCTCGTCGTCCTCCCCGACTGCGGGCACATGCCGGCCTGCGAGCGACCCGAGCTGTTCCGCGCCGCCGTGCTGGAATGGTGCGACAGGCACGGCGGCCGACGGATGCGCCCGAGCGGGCAAGGCGGCTGAACGGCCCCGCGCGGCAGCGTCGCGGGGCCTAGAAGACGGCGATCTTGATGACGACTTCGTCGCCCTTGCGCAAGCGCGTGCCGGCCGCAGGATCCTGGGCGACCACGTCTCCCGGCACTGAGCCCAGCCCGACGACGAGGTCGCTATGGACGGTGAAGCCGTCAGCCTCGAGCGCCGCCTTGGCGTCGCCCTCCGAGAGCCCGACCACATCCGGCACAGCGACGATCCGCGGGCCCGTGCTCACCCAGTACATCACCGTGTCGCCGCGCGCGATCGTCACGCCGGGCTCCGGCGACTGCCGGTAGATCTTGCCGATGGGCATCTTCCGCGTGGCTGCGCGGCGCTTCTGGCCGCCGAGAGACTGCCGCGCCAGCACGGTCGCCGCGTCGGCGGGGTCCAGCCCGGTCAGATCCGGCGATGGGATGTGGAGCGGACCGGCGCTCACCCACAGGTCCACGCGAGCGCCCTTCGCAAGCTTCTGGCCGGCCGGCGGACGCTGCCGAGCGACTCTGCCGGCGTCCACGCCGTCCACCCACGCTTTGTGGACCACGGGCTTCAGGCCTTCGTCGCGCACGGCCGACACCGCGTGAGGCTTCGCGTCGCCGACCAGGTGCGGCACGCGCGGGCCGGCGTTGATGGCATAGGTGTAGATCGCCCAGGCGCCGCCGGCGGCAAGGAGCAGGAGGAGCGCCACGACCCACGGCCATCTTCGACGGCGGCCGACAGGCGTCGCGTGGCCCGCGACGGGCGCCGGGACGCCCGGCCCGGCGAGGCGTGTCGCCGCGGGCGCCGTGAGCGCCTCGCCCGCCACGACGGTCGGAGGAGACGGGTCCAGCATCGTCGGCGCGCGCTCCGCGGCGCTCGAGCCCGGCCGGGGAGCGGCATGCGCCGCGGCGGGGGCCTCGTGCCTTGGGGGGCTGGCGGCGTATGGGCGGCGCCGACCGCCGCGGCCCCTGCCGCCGCGGCTCCGGCCGCGGACGCTCCGCTCGCAGCTGCCGCGGCGGGAGCCGCGGCGGGTGCCCCGCGCAGCGCGGCGGCGAACTCGGCGGCGCTCTGGAATCGGTCGGCCGGGTCCTTGCTGAGCGCCTTCATCACAGCCGCGGCCGTCACCTCCGGCACGTCCGGCGCCAGCGACCGCGGGTTCGGCGGCGCCGCAGAGACGTGCTGCATCGCCACCGCGATGTCGCTGTCGCCGCGGAACGGGAGCTTACCGGTGAGCATCTCGAACAGGACCACGCCGGCGCTGTACACGTCCGAGCGCTCGTCGGCCGGCCTGCCTTGGGCCTGTTCCGGCGACAGGTAGGAGGACGTGCCCATCATGACCCCGCTGCGCGTGAGCGCCGAGCTGCCGATGCGCGCGATGCCGAAGTCGGCGACCTTGACGCCGCCGTTCGTCGCCAGCAGGACGTTGGAGGACGTGATGTCGCGATGCACGATGTCGTGCTCGTGCGCGACCTGCAACGCGTCGAGGACGGCCAGGATGGTCTCCAGCGCTTCGCCGGCCGGCAGGCGCCCGTCGCGGCGCAGCCGCTGCTTGAGGCTCTCGCCGTCGACGTACTCCATGGCGATGTACGGCCGCTCGCCGGCTCCGCCGCGGTCGTACACGGCGACGATGGCGGGGTGGTTGAGCCGCGCGGCCGCCTGCGCCTCGATGCGGAACCGCTCCACGAACTCCGCGTCCGAGGCCATCTCGGCCTTGAGCACCTTCACGGCGACCTTGCGGCCGAGCGTCTCGTCCTCGGCGAGGTACACGTCGGCCATGCCGCCGCTGCCGAGGCGTGAGAGGACGCGGTAGCGACCGTCTATCGGCGAGGGGAGCTGGGCGGCGTCGGGGCCGCTGGCGTCGTGTGTCATCGGGCGTTGCGGGACTCGGTCTCGTGCCACCTGGGGCCGCGGGCGGGTGAATCAGTCTAGCCGAAGGCCGGGACCGTGTCGTCCCGGCGGCGTACGAAGCCCCTGAGAGACGCCGCTAGCCGGTCGCGCGTTCGGCCAGGAGTCGCAGCGGCCTCAAGCCCCTCACCATATGGACACGGCGAATGCGGTTTCAACTGCGGGCGCAGTGGTAATAAAGGCTTTGCGCGGTGGAGTCCCCCTCCACACATCCCTCCTCCGCGCTGGTACACCAAGTACCACCCCATGGCTCCTTTCACAAGCCCCTCTCCCCGAGGGGCTGCCCGGAAACGGGTGCGCGGCGGCGGCGCTTCGGCGCCGCCGCCGCGCGTACGCCCCGGTCAGTCCTTCTCGAGCAGGCCCGTGGTGAGCACGAAGTTCTCGGTGAGCTTGTGGCAGAACTTCGGGTAGTCGGGCAGGTACTTGTCGGTGTCGGCCTGCAGCTGCGCGGCCCACTCCTTGCCCTGCTCACGGTGCTCCTTGGAGGCGTCCCGCACCCAATGCGGCGCCAGCTTGTCGTCGACCTCGGGGTGGAACTGCGTCCCCCACGCCTTGCCTCCGGCACGGAAGACCTGGACGCCCTCGCCGCAGCGCGCGACGAGGTGGGACGTGGGCGGAAGCTTGCACGAGTACTCGTGCCAGTTGAACGCCACGAACGGCGACGAGATGCCGTGCAGCAGCGGGTCGTCGGCGACCTTCTCGATGCTCGTCCAGCCCACCTCGGGCAGGCGGCGTTTGAACGCGTCGCCGCCCGACGCCTCGGCCAGAAGCTGCGCCCCGAGGCAGATCCCCCACACGGGGCCACCCTCGTGCACGATGCGGCGAATGAGCTTCTTCTCCGCTACGAGGAACGGATGCTCCTTGGTGTGATGTACGTGCATGGAGCCGCCCATGACGATGAGGCCGCTCAGCTCGTGGGGCCACTCCGGCAGCGGGTCGCCGCGATCGAGGCGGCGCACCTCGAAGGGGACGCCGAGACGCTTGAGCGAAGCGGCGATGCTCGCCGGCGGATCGTCATCTTCGTGCTGGAAGATGACCAGAGGTTTCGTCGACACAGAGGCTCCTTCCCGATGTCGGGGAGTATACCCCGCTGGTGCTGGGCGGCGACCGCGCGACCGCGCCTTGCCGCGGCGCACCGGGGTCTGCCAGACTGGGACCATGAGCGGCCAGATCCCCACCCACGGCGGCGCCGACGAGCACAGCGCGGCGCCGATCGTCGAGATCGTCTCCGCCGGCAACGAAGTGCTCATCGGCGACGTGCTCGACACCAACACCAACTGGCTGTGCGTCAAGGTCACCGGCCTGGGAGGCCTCGTGCGCCGCACGGTCATGCTGCGCGACGACATCCACGCGATCGCGGCCGAGATCCGCGGCGCTCTCGAGCGCCGGCCGGCACTCGTGTTCACGGTCGGTGGTCTGGGGCCGACGAGCGACGACCGCACGCTCGAGGGCGTGGCGCTCGGCCTCGGAGTAGAGCTACAGCTGCACCCCGGCGCGGAGCGCATGGTCACCGACAAATACGTGGAGTTCCACGCCCGAGGCTACGTCCCGTTCGCGGAGATGACCGACAGCCGCCGCAAGATGGCGCGACTGCCTGCCGGGGCGGAGCCGATCGTCAATCCGATCGGCGGAGCCCCGGCGGTGCTCTTCGAACGCGGCGGCACCAGCATCGTGTCCCTGCCCGGCGTCCCCGGCGAGCTCGAAGCCATCGTCGAGCAGTCGCTCGACGACCTCTTCGAGCGCGTCTTCGGCGACGCCCACTACGAGGAACGGTCTCTCGAGGTCGCCCTGCAGGACGAATCGGCCATCGCCGACATCCTGCGGCAGGCGGAGACCGACTACCCGGCGGTCTACGTGAAGTCGCGCGCCAAGGTGCTGGGCAGCACGCGCGTGATCCGCGTCACTCTCTCGACGCGCGGCGCGAGCGAGGCGGCCGTCGAAGCGCTGCTGGCGCCGGCGGCGGAGCGGCTGCTGGCGCAGATCGCCGCCGCCGGCTACGAAGCGCGTCACGAGGATCACCGCACGCCGTAGAGCTCCCGGAGCCCGGCGGGGTACGGGTCGTCGGCCGGCGGGGTACGGGTCGTCGCCCGTCGGGGTCCCGCTAGGTGAAATGGTCCTCGATGAAGTGCGTGTTCACGTCGCCGGCCACGAACAGCGGGTGCTGGAGCACGACGCGGTGGAACGGGATCACCGTCTTGACGCCGTCGACGAGGAACTGGTCGAGCGCCCAACGCGAGCGCGCCAGGCACTCCTCGCGATCGCGACCCCAGACGATGAGCTTGCCGAGCAGGCTGTCGTAGAACGGCGGCACCATGTAGCCCTGGAAGACGTGGCTGTCGAAGCGCACCCAAGGTCCGCCCGGCGGCACCCACTGGGTGACGACGCCGGGTGACGGCATGAAGTCCGCCTCGGGATCCTCGGCGTTGATGCGGAACTCGATGGCGTGGCCGCGTACCCGGATGTCGTCCTGGGTGAGCGGCAGACCCTCACCGGCGGCGATGCGGATGCCCGTCTTCACGATGTCGACCCCGGTCACCATCTCGGTGACGCAGTGCTCGACCTGCACGCGCGTGTTCATCTCCATGAAGTAGAAGCTGCCGTCGGCGTCGAGCAGGAACTCGACGGTGCCGGCGCCCTCGTAGTGCGCCGCGACGGCGGCGGCGACGGCGGCCTCGCCCATCTGCCGCCTGAGCTCCGGGGTCACGGCCGGCGAGGGCGCCTCCTCGATGAGCTTCTGGTGGCGCCGCTGGATGCTGCAGTCGCGCTCGCCGAGGTGGATGGCGTGCCCCTTGCCGTCGGCGATGATCTGGATCTCGATGTGACGCGGCGCCGCGATGTACTTCTCCACGTAGACGGCGCCGTTGCCGAAGGCGGCTTCGGCCTCGGCCTGGGCCTGGCGCACGGCCGCGGCCAGCTCCGAGGCTTCCCTGACGATGCGGATGCCTTTGCCCCCGCCGCCGGCGGACGCCTTGACCATCACCGGCAGGCCGATCTCGCGGGCCACGGCCTCGGCCGCCGCCGCGTCCTCGACAACGCCTTCGGAGCCGGGCGTGATCGGCACCCCGGCGGCCGCCATGGTCGCCCGGGCCGCGGCCTTGTCGCCCATGAGGTCGATCGACTCGGGCGAGGGGCCGATGAACTTGAGGCCCTGCTCGCGGCACAGCCGCGAGAACGCGGCGCGCTCGGCGAGAAAGCCGTAGCCGGGGTGGATCGCCTCGGCGCCCGTCTGCAGCGCGGCCTGGATGATCGCCGGCATCACGAGGTAGCTCTGGGCTGCCGGCGCCGGGCCGATGCACACCGCCTCGTCCGCGAAACGCACGTGCAGGCAGCCCTCATCAGCCTCCGAGAACACCGCGACGGAGGCCACGCCGAGCTCCTTGCAGGCGCGGATGACGCGGATGGCGATCTCGCCACGGTTGGCGATCAGGACTTTGCCGAACATGCCTGCTCCTTCGAGATGTGCCCGCGAGTATAGCAACCGGCCCGCGCCCGTTCCGCGCGCTGACAACGCTTTCGGCCGCGCGGGGCTCAACTGCGGCCCGGCGATGCCGATACCGAACCCGCGAGACCGGGCAGGACTACTCACCGGGCTTCGGCCCGGCATCTCATCCTCTCTCTCAGCCGGGCCGGTCTCCTTCGTCACTGACACGGACCGCCCGCATCCGTGTGAAGGCCCCCGCCGGCCCGGCACTTTCTCCTCGTGGTGCGCGTCGCGCCGTGCGCTGCCGCGAACGTCGACCGCCCGCGGGCGACGGGGTGCGAAACGGCTGCAGACGATGCGCTACACTTGAGCCAAGCGGGCGAGCGGGAGGTCTCACGTGCCGAGCACTGCCAAGACGCGACTGGCGATCATCGACGACGACACCGATCTGCGGGACGAACTCGCGCACCACTTCGCGGAGCCCTACGACGTCACGGCCAGCCTCGGCGACCCCGGCACTCTGGCCGTGCTGCGCAAGAACCCGCCGGCCGCGATCCTCCTCGACCTCGATCTCACGACCTTCGACGGCCTCGAGCTCCTCCGCCTGGTCACCAACGATCCCGAGCTGCGCGGTGTCCCCGTCGTGGTACTGAGCGCCAACGGCGACTTCCCCACCTTCGAGCGCGCGCACCGCTTCGGCGCCGCCGAGTTCGTCACCAAGCCCTTCTCGCCGGACGAGCTCGGCGCCAAGCTCGACGACCTGGTCAGCGGCCGCACGCACCGCGCCGACGGCCGCCTGCGGCTCGGCACGATGCTCGTCGCCAGCGGCCTCGTCACGCAGGAGCAGGTCGATAGCGCGCTCGAGCGCCAGCGCAGCGGCGGCGGCCGTCTCGGCGAGGTCCTGGTTAGCGACGGCCTCGTGACCGAGCAGGACATCGTCAACGCCGTGGCCGGTCAGATGCGCATCGGCGTCGTCGACCTCGCCTTCGTCGCTCCCAGCTCCAACGCCGTCGGCCTGCTCCCGCGCGACTTCATCATCCGCCACCGCCTCATGCCGCTCAGCATCACCGAGGACGGAGCCCTCGTGCTGGCGATGACCAATCCGCTGGACGTGATCTCGCTCGACGAAGTCAGCATGCGCACCAAGCGCCGGGTCGTCACCGTGATGTGCAGCGAGGCCGGCTTCGACGACGCGATCGGGATCTACTTCAGCTCGCGCGGAAAGCTCAGGGAGAAGCGCGAGAAGGCCAGCGAGGAGGAAGGCGGCGGCGGCGCCGATGTCGACTCGTCCATCATCGAGATCGTCGACAGTCTGCTCGCCGACGCCGCCAGCATGTCCGCGTCGGACATCCATCTGGAGCCGCGCGAGGACTCTCTCGTCGTGCGCTGCCGGATAGACGGCGTGCTGCACGAGCTGCGTGAGTTCCCCAAGGACTTGCAGGCCGGCATCATCAGCCGCCTCAAGATCATGGGCAACCTCAACATCGCCGACCGGCGCCTGCCCCAGGACGGGCGCACGACGTTCGAGCTCTCCACCGGTCAGGCGGTCGACCTGCGCCTCGCCTCCATCCCCTCCCTGTATGGCGAGAACATCACCGTCCGCCTCCTGGAGTCGTCCTCTCTGCCGCCTACGCTCGCCTCGCTCGGCCTCACTGGGGACAACCTGACGCGCTTCGAGGCGGCGCTCAGGAAGCCCGAGGGCGGTATCGTCATCGTCGGCCCCACGGGGTCCGGCAAGTCCACCACGCTGTACACGACCTTGGAGCTGATCAAGTCGCCCGAGCGCAAGGTCTACACCGTGGAGGACCCGATCGAGCGCAAGATCACCGGCATCATCCAGACAGAGGTGAAGCCCATGATCGGGCTCACCTTCGCCCAGGCGCTGCGCTCGCTCGTGCGCGCCGACCCGGACGTGATCATGGTCGGCGAGATCCGCGACCTCGAGACCGCCAAGATGGCCGCCGACTCGGCGGTCACCGGCCACCAGGTCTTCAGCACTCTCCACACCAACGACGCCGCCTCGGCCGTCAACCGGCTCGTCGAGATGGGCGTACCCCGCTACATGGTCGCGGCGGCGTGGCACTGCGTGGTCGCCCAGCGCCTGGTGCGCCGCCTGTGCCCGCATTGCCGCAAGGCGGAGACCATGACGGACGCGCGATGGACCGAGCTCGGTCTGGGCGTGGCACCGAGGAAGCGCATCAAGGTCTACAACCCCGTCGGCTGCACCAAGTGCTTCGGCACGGGCTATCGCGGACG
Organism: uncultured Thermoleophilia bacterium; assembly: GCA_963829205.1. GTDB lineage: Bacteria > Actinomycetota > Thermoleophilia > UBA2241 > UBA2241 > CAIXSE01. Next base: position 315,069 of record CAWHHT010000006.1, on the reverse strand, counting down.
CCTTGGCCTCTACGAGGTCCTCGTCATCGACGAGGGACTGCGCGACCTCATCGCCACCGGTGGATCGGTCAACGACATCCAGCGCATGGCGCGCGCGGGAGGCGTCACCTCGCTCCGCGACGACGCCATCACCAAGGTCCTGGACGGCGCCACCAGCTACCTGGAGCTCCTGCGAGTCACGGTCTAGCTCGGGCCTAGACACCTGTTCTATACGGGGCGGAGGCGAGGCGCCGATGCATGTCGCAGGAGATCGGAAGAAAGCTGAGAGAGACTCTTCCCGAGTGTCCTCCATCTGGCCGGCGGCGCGAAGCGGGGGCTCGCACCGCCGGCCGAACACCGTACGGACTCCGCCGCCACGGCGTTGCGCGACGGATGTACCAGGTCCGGGCGCGCGCATCAGGGCATGGTGAGTGCGCAAGCGTGTGCACGGACCGAAGGCGGGATGGCTGATGCAGTCAGTGGGACCTGAGAGCAAGGTGGGCGCGTCGCGTGGTTTCGACGCGCTCAGCCAGGTCATCCTGGCGATCAACCAGGCCGAGGACCTGCAGGCGGCCATGCACGAGGTCCTGCACGCGACGCTGCTGGCGATGGATTTCGACGGCGGGGGCATCTACGTGCTCGACGCCGCGTCCCGCACCGCGCACGTGCGTTACCACGAGGGCCTGCCGCCGGACTTGGTCGCGGAGGTCGAGCACGTCGCGATCGACGGGCCGCCTTACGAGGCGCTCTTCGTCGGTCAGCAGCCGCTCTTCGTCGAGCACTACGAACGACTGCAACCGGAGCGCGCCGCACGCTGGGAGATCATGTCGATGGCGAGCGTGCCGCTCCTCTCGCGCGGCGAGACCGTGGGCGCACTCAACGTCGCCAGCCGGCGGCGGCATGGGTTCTCCCGGGACGAGCGGGACCTGCTCGTGACCATCGGCCGCGAGGCCGGCTTCGCGCTCGCGCGGGCCGAGGCCGACGAGCGCGTGCGCGCCAGCGAGGCGAACCTCGCGCAGTTCTTCGCCTCCAGCCAGGACATGCTCATCGTCGCCGACGAGAGCGGGCACATCCTCGCCGCCAACCCGGCGGTCGAGCGCCGCCTCGGCCACTCGGCCGAGGCGATCCGCGGCATGACCGTCCAGGACCTGCACCCGCCCGAGCTGCGCACCGAGGTGGAGCGGGTGATGGCGGACATGCTCGCCGGCATCACCTCGGTCGGGACGCTGCCGTTGTCGACGCGCGACGGGCGCAAAGTCCCCGCCGAGACGCGCGTGAGCCGCGGGACGTGGGGCGGTCGCGCGGCGATCTTCGCCTCCATCCGCGACGTGAGCACCGAGAAGCTGCTTCGCGCCACGATCCAGGCGCTGGCCTCCGCCGGCTCCTCGCGAGATCGCAAGACCGCCGAGCACGAACGCCGCGTCGCGCGACTCGCCGAGCTCATCGCCGTCGAGATGGGCCTCCCGGACGACCGTGTGGCGATGGTGGCGCTGGCGGCGTCGGTCCACGACATCGGCAAGGCGGCCATCTCGCCCGCCGGGCGTGACACCGGCGACGGCGACCCGGCCCTGTGCATGCACTCCGAGCTGGGCCAGCAGATCCTGCGGCCACTCGAGGACCTCGGCCCCATCCCGACCATCGTGCGCCAGCACCACGAGCGCCCGGACGGTGGTGGCTACCCGGACGGCCTGCGGGGCGACGAGATCCTGCTCGAGGCGCGCATCGTCGCGGTCGCCGACGTCGTGGAGCATCTCGTCCCGGCGGGCGACGCCGGCCGCGACCTTCGCCTCGGCGAGGCGTCGGCACTGCTCGAACGCCAGCGCGGCGCCGGCTTCGACGCCGAAGTTGTGGACGCGCTGGTGCGCGTGCGCGACGGTGGGCTCCTGCATCTCGCCGGCATCTGACCCCGATCGCCCCTCGCGGAAACGCCCTAGTTCGCAGAGTCGACGTTTGGGCTCGGCAATATACCCTTGTGGGTATGATGCAAGGGCCCCGGCTTGGGAAGCTGTATCCTCGAGAGGACATGAGCGACCAGAACACCACACTCGAGCTCCCCATCGAGGGGATGACGTGCGCCAGCTGCGTGGCGAGGAACGAGCGCGCCCTGCGCAAGGTCGTGGGTGTGGCCGCCGCCGAGGTGAACTTCGCGACCGAGAAGGCGACGGTGACGTTCGACCCGGACGTCGTCACGGCCGAGGACCTGGTGCACACCGTCGAAGCGGCGGGCTACGAGGTCGTCACGGCGCAGGCGGTGCTGCCGATCCTCGGCATGACCTGCGCCAGCTGCGTGAGCCGCGTCGAACGCGCCCTGCGCAAGCCGGCGGGCGTGCTCGCGGCCGACGTCAACCTGGCGACGGAGAAGGCGACGGTCACCTACATCCCCGGACAGGCGACGCACGCCGACCTGGTCGCGGCCGTGCGCGCTGCGGGCTACGACGTGGTCGAGGGTTCCGCCGCGAGCGAGGAGTCGGCGGAAGCCGCGGCGGACGCCGCCGAGGCGGCACGGGCCGCGGCCTACCGGCAGCTCAAGATCAAGGTCGTCTTCGGCTTCGTCTTCAGCATCATCATCTTCGCGGGCACGATGCAGCCCGACTGGTTCCCGTTCCTGCCCTCCTGGCTGCACAACGGCTACGTGCTCTGGGCTCTGGCCACGCCGGTGCAGTTCTGGGTCGGCGGGCAGTTCTACCGCACCGCCTGGAGCGCGCTGCGTCACGGCTCCACGACGATGAACACCCTCATCGCCATGGGCTCGTCCGCGGCCTACTTCTACAGCGTGCTCGGCGTCCTCTTCCCCGGCTTCTTCGAGCACCAGGGCCTCAGCATGCCGATGTACTTCGACTCGGCCGCGTTCATCATCACGCTCATCCTCTTCGGCCGCCTGCTCGAGGCGCGCGCCAAGGGCCAGACCGGAGCCGCCATCAAGGCGCTCATCGGCCTGCAGCCCAAGACGGCGCGCGTGCTCCGGGATGGCGCCGAGACCGACGTGCCGATCGCGGACGTCGTCACCGGCGATCTCATCGTCGTGCGCCCCGGGCGAGAAGGTGCCGGTCGACGGCGTCGTCACCGCCGGCGCCTCGGCGGTCGATGAGTCGATGCTCACGGGCGAGCCGATCCCGGTCGCGAAGAAGCTTGGCGACGAGGTGATCGGCGCCACGATGAACACCACCGGCTCGTTCACGTTCAGCGCCACCAAGGTCGGCGCCGACACGGCGCTGGCGCAGATCATCAGGCTGGTCGAGCAGGCGCAGGGCTCCAAGCCGCCGATCGCCCGGCTGGCCGACGTCATCGCCGCGTACTTCGTGCCGGCGGTCATCGGCATCGCTTCGCTCACGTTCGTCGTGTGGCTCGTGCTCGGACCGTCGCCGTCGCTCAACTACGCGCTGCTCAACTTCGTCGCCGTGCTCGTGATCGCGTGTCCGTGCGCCCTCGGCCTGGCGACGCCGACGGCGATCATGGTCGGCACCGGCAAGGGCGCCGAGAACGGCGTGCTGATCCGCGACGGCGCGGCCCTCGAGACGGCCTACAAGCTCGATACGGTCGTGCTCGACAAGACCGGCACGATCACCGAGGGGCGGCCGAGGGTGACGGACGTCGTCGTCCTCGACGGAGCCCCCGGACTCCACGGCGGATCCGGCCTCGACGAAGAAGGCCTGCTGCGGCTCGTGGCGGCCGCCGAGCGCGGCAGCGAGCACCCGCTCGCCGGGGCGATCGTGTCGGCCGCCGAGGAGCGCGGCCTCAGTGTCCCGGCGGCCGGCGAGTTCGAGGCCGTCGCCGGCCACGGCATCCGCGCCGTCGTCGACGGCCACACCGTCGTGGCCGGCAACGAGCGCCTCGCCGGCGCGGCCGCGGCGGAGCTGTCCGGCCGCTTCGCCGCCGAGGGCAAGACGGTGATCACGGTCCTCGTCGACGACGAGCCGGCCGGCGCCATCGCCGCCGCCGACACCGTCAAGCCGGGGTCGGCCGCGGCCGTGCGCCGGCTCCGCGAGCTCGGCCTCGACGTCGTCATGCTCACCGGCGACAACGCGCGCACCGCCGAGGTGATCGCCCGCGAGGTCGGCATCGACCACGTGGTGGCCGACGTCCTGCCCGAGCAGAAGGCGCAGAAGGTCGCCGAGCTGCAAGCCGGCGGCAAGAAGGTGGCGATGGTCGGCGACGGTATCAACGACGCCCCGGCGCTGGCCCAGGCCGACATCGGCGTCGCCATCGGCACCGGCACGGACGTGGCGATGGAGGCGAGCGACATCACGCTGATGGCGGGCGAGCTCTCCGGCGTCGCGACGGCCGTGTCGCTGTCGCGGGCGACGATCCGCGTCGTCAAGCAGAACCTCTTCTGGGCGTTCGCCTACAACGTCGCGCTCATCCCGCTCGCCGCCGGCGTGTTCTACCCGCCCTTCGGCGTGCTCCTCAACCCGATCTACGCGGCCGCGGCGATGGGCCTGTCGAGCGTCACCGTGGTGACCAACAGCCTGCGCCTGCGGCAGGTTCCGCGCCTCCTGACCGTCGTACCGGTTCCGCGCCTCCTGACCGCGTACGCCGTGAGGGGGACGGCGCCTGACCTCAGGTCCGTCCCCCTCGCGGGCGACATTGCGATGTCGGACAAGCCTTTCATCGGCTTCGCCGTCACCTGCGGCGGCGCGCCTTGCGCTCGTCGCTCTTCACCCTCGTCTTGAAGAACGGGATCGGACCCATGGTCTCACCTCCTCGTCGTTTGGCTTGCCTCGTGTCTACCCGGCGGCGTGTAAAAGGCAACGTATTGTGAACGAGCGCACAATCTCTCGCGCTCGCGGGGTCTGGTGTCGAGCGTCCGCCTTGCCCTCGCAGACGAGAAACCGTCGCCTCGGCGGGTGTCCAGAACGGACAAGGCGGGCGCCGCATGTCTGCTGTAGCGTCCATTGCCAGCGTTCGGCGGCCGGTGCGAGGATGAGGAGGGCGAAGGCCGCGCCAGGGGACCAGCGGCCGATTCGGAGAAAGGTCCATGATGCTCAACCTTCTCGACCGGCACACCGTCGGCCAGCTGCTGAGGACCAAGGACGTCGACGCGTGGGGTGTCGCGTCCAACGACCCGCGCCTGCCCCTCTCGCCCGAGTTCCCGATCGCCATCTCCCTGCTGATGCGCCTCGACCCCCTGGTCGTGCGCGGACTGCGGCACGGACCCACCGAGGAGTACGAAGAAGAGTACCTGCGGCTCAACATCGCCCTCGACGACGCCACGCAGACTCTGGTCGACGTGCTCCAGTTCCACGGCCACGCGGCCGAGCGTGTGGCCGCCACCCACAGCGACGGCGGCAACGGCGACCAGCCGTTCCCGCACAAGAGCGCCGCCACGCGAGCCGGTCTGGGCTGGATCGGCAAGACGGCGCTGTTCGTCTCGCCGGAGTTCGGCCCCGCCGTGCGCCTCTCCACCGTGTTCACCGACCTCGAGCTCCCGGCCGGCGAGCCGGTGACGGAGAGCGGCTGCGCGCAGTGCCGGGAGTGCGTGGACGCTTGCCCCGCCGGCTGCGGCAAGGATGTGTTGTGGCGTCCCGGCATGGCGCGGGAACTGCTCTTCGACGCCGGCGCCTGCCGCCACCAGATGAGCCTCTTCAAGGCCGTCGACTCGCAGATCTGCGGGATCTGCATCGCCGCCTGCCCGTACACGCGTCAGCGCTGACCGGGACACCCCGCGCGCACCGTTGCCTGGCCCCGGCTCGCGTGCTACACTCCGTCACTTACTGAAAACGGTTTTCAGTTTCAACTGACGGAGGGTCCGTGGCGCTCGACGCCGACACCATCTCCCGCAGCTTCGCCGAACGCGGCCTGCGCCTCACGCGCCAGCGACGCGCCGTCGTCGACGCCGTCACCGGGGCCGGCGCGAGCCTGAGCGCGCTGCAGGTCTTCGACGCCGCGCGCGCGGACTGCCCGGAGCTGGGCCTCACGACCGTGTACCGCACGCTCGAGGTGCTGAGCGAGATCGGCGCCGTACGCCGTGTCCACGGCCCGGACCACTGCGAGGCATTCGTGCCCGCGGGCGCGGCCCACGGGCACACCGTCGTCTGCAGCCGCTGCGGGCGCGCGACCGAGTTCACGGAGTGCGACATGCACACCGTCGTCGCCGCCGCTGCGCGCCAGACCGGCTACGAGATCACGGAGCACTTCCTCCAGCTCAGCGGCGTCTGCAGGGCCTGCCACGACGCAGCGCTTGCCATGCCGGACGCCTCGCCGAAGGGCGCCGGGTGAGACGGCCCGCAGGCAAGCGCCGGCCGGCGCGCCTGGCCGCAGTCATCGCCGGCGTGCTGCTGCTGAGCATCGTCGCGGCCGCCTGCGGCGCCGCGAGCTCCTCGTCCGGCGGCGGCCGGCTCGATGTGGTCGCCGTCGAGACGTTCCTCGCCGATATCGCCCAGAACGTCGCCGGGGATCGCTTCACGGTGAAGTCGCTCCTCCCCCCCGGCGCCGACCCCCACGCCTACGAGCCCACGCCGCGCGACGTGGCCGGCGTGGCAGCGGCCGACCTGCTCATCGTCAACGGCGGCGGGCTCGAGGGGACGCTGCTGACGACGCTCCAGAACGCCGGCGGCGGCGCCAAGGTCGTCGACGCGTCCGCCGGCCTGCCCTCGCGCACGCCGCAGCCGGGGGAGCCGCGCCTGGCCGCCGGACAGGTCGACCCTCACTTCTGGCTCGACCCAGTATTGGTGAAGACCTACGTGGCCAATATCCGTGACGCGTTCATCAAGGCGGACCCGGCGGGGAAGGCGGTCTACACGGCGAACGCCGCCGCCTACGACGCCAAGCTCACGGCGCTCGACCACTGGATCAGAGCGCAGGTGGCGCAGATCCCTCCACGGGACCGCAAGCTTGTGACCAACCACGCCAGCGCCGGGTACTTCGCCGACCGTTACGGCTTCCAGGTGGTCGGCACGGTGATCCCCGGCTTCAGCACCAACGAGACGCCGACGGCGCAGGAGCTGGCGGCCCTCACGGCGGCCATCCGCAAGAACGGGGTGAAGGCCATCTTCGTGGAGAAGGACGAGAACCCGCAGCTGGCGCAGCAGATCGCCGCGGAGACTCACGTCAAGGCCGTCACCGGGATGCTCGACCACTCTCTCACCGCCCCCGGCGGACCGGCGTCCACCTACATCGCGATGATGAAGTACGACACCGGCCTCATCGTCGGAGCGCTCAAGTGAGCGGCCGCGCGACGCAGGAGGGCGCGGCCGTACCCGGGGGTGCCGCAGTGCCCGCCGGCGAGCGCGACGCACAACCGGCCTGCCTCGACCTCCGCGACGTGACCGTGCTCTACGGCCACCGTCTGGCACTCGACCACGTCACGCTGGCCGTGCCGCACGGCGGCCAGGTCGCCGTGGTCGGGCCCAACGGTGCCGGCAAGTCGACGTTGTTCAAGGCGCTGGTCGGGCTCCTCCCGGTGCGCGGCGGCAGCATAGAGCTCCGCGACCGCGACCCGCGCGCGCAGGCGCAACCCATCGCCTACGTGCCGCAGCGCGAGGAGATCGACTGGAGCTTCCCGGTCACCGTGCACGACGTCGTGATGATGGGCCGTTACGGCCGCCTGGGCTGGCTACGCCGCCCGCAGGCGGCCGACCGCGAGGTCGTCGCGCGCAGCCTCGAGGAGCTCGCCATCGCCGACCTCGCCACGCGCCCGGTCGGCGACCTCTCGGGCGGGCAGCAACAGCGCGTGTTCCTCGCGCGAGCGCTCGCGCAGGAGCCGCACGTGCTCCTGCTCGACGAGCCGTTCACGGGCGTGGACGTCGGCGCCCGCGAGGCGCTCCTCGACCTGCTCGACCGTCTGCGCAACCGCGGCATCACGGTGCTCGTGAGCACGCACGACATGGAGGCCGCCTCCCAGCGCTTCGAGCTGGTGGCGTTGCTCAATCACCGGCTGATCGCCTACGGCCGGCCGGCCGAGGTGTTCACGCCGGAGAACATCGGCGCGGCTTTCGGCGGCCAGGCGCTGTTCCTTGGCGGCATGGTCGTGATCGACCAGTGCTGCGAGGGCGATGAGCCGCACGCGCGCAGCCACCGCGCGGACGAGGGCGAGGGCGAGGCGCGCCGGTGATCCACTGGCTCACCCAGCCCTTCACGCTCGAGTTCATGCAGCGCGCGCTGATCGCGTCGCTCATCGTCGGCGTCGTCTGCTCGGTGCTCGGCTGCTTCGTCGTACTGCGGGCGATGGCGTTCCTCGGCGACGCCCTCGCGCATGCCATCCTCCCCGGCGTGGCGATCGCCTATCTGCTGGGCGCCAACCTGCTCGCCGGGGCGCTCGTCGCGGCGCTCGTCGTCGCCGCCGGCATCGGCCTCTTCTCGCGCCGCGGCGCCGTCAAGGAGGACACCGCGATCGGCATCCTCTTCGCCGCCGCCCTGGCGCTCGGGGTCGTGCTCATCAGCACGGTCCGCTCCTACGCGACCGACCTCACGCACATCCTGTTCGGCAACGTGCTCGGCGTGAGCCCAGGCGACCTGTGGCTCACCGGGCTGCTCGCGGCCGCCGTGCTGGCCACGGTGTTCCTCCTGTACAAGGAGTTCCTGCTGGCGTCGTTCGACCCTGTGCTCGCGCACACGCTCGGGCGGCGGCCGGAGCTCCTGCGCTTCGTCATGCTGATCCTGCTGGCGCTCACGGTCGTCGTGAGCCTGCAGACGGTCGGCGTGGGGCTGGTCGCGGCGATGCTGGTGACGCCGGCCGCGACCGCCTACCTGCTCACGCGGAGGCTGTCGCGGATGATGGCGCTCTCCGCCGCCATCGGCGCCGCTTCGAGCGTCGCGGGGCTGTACTTCAGCTACTACCTCAACGTCGCATCGGGCGCCGCCGTCGTGCTCACGGCGACCGTCGTCTTCATGGTCGCGTTCGTCGTGGCGCCGCAGCGCGGGCTGCTCGCCCGCCGCGCCGCGGCGCATCGGGCGGTGTAGCGGTCGGCTGTTCGTTTTGCCGCGGCCGCGCCTGAGCATAGTCCACCAGGGACCCACTCAAGGAGGCACGATGACCACCACGCTCGTCCTCGGCTACGACGGCTCGGAGTGCGCCCAGCTGGCGCTCGACCGCACTGCTGAGCTCGTCAAGGATCTGCCCGGCGCGACGGTCCTCGTGGCCTACGCGTTCGAGTTCTCGATCGGCTACGTGCCGACCGGGATGGCCGACTCGCCGCTCATGATGAGCGCCGAATACGACACCCACGTGCAGCTCGTGCACGACTACGCCGACCAGCAGGTCGCCGAGGCCGCTCGCCGGCTGGGCGCGGCGGGCGTCAAAGCAGAGACCGTCGTCGAAGAAGGCAAGCCGGTCGAAGTGCTCCTGCGGCTGGCGGACGAGCGCAAAGCCGCGGCCATCGTCGTCGGCAGCCACGGCGAGGGCGCCATGTCGGCCGCCTTCCTCGGCTCGACGGCGCTCAAGCTCCTGCACCACAGCCAGGTGCCGGTGCTCGTGGTGCCGCGCCGCAAATAGCGGGGGACGCCGTGAAGTGGCGCAAGCCGAGTGAGGACCTCGTGGCGCTGCTGGACGAGATCGTCCCGCAGGGCGAGGCCGCCGTGGAGTTCAAGCCGATGTTCGGCGGCCCCTGCTACTGGTCCGGCGGTAACATGTTCGCCGCCGTCCACCAGGAGAGCATCTTCGTGAGGCTCGGCGAGCAGGACCGCGCCGAACTGCTCGCCGAGCCCGGCGCGCACCTCTTCGAGCCCATGGAGGGCCGGCCGATGCGCGAGTACGTCGTCTTCCCCGAGGCGATGCTCACCGACAAGGAAGCGCTGCGCGCCTGGATGAGCAGGGGGCTCGCCTACGCGGCCTCACTGCCACCCAAAGAGAAGCAGCCGCGCAGGAAGACGAGCTGAGTCCCGCTAGGCCTGCCGCTTGGTGGGCTGGCCCGGCGTCGGGTTCGGCGTAGCCGGCTTGACCGGCACCGGCGCGATGCCGGCGAGGTCGCCGACGACGTTCACGAGCTCGCCGTTGGCCGGCACGATGATCTTGGCGTTCTGCCAGAACGCCTTCTCGACGGTCTCCAGCTTGCGCAGGACCTGGGCGTTGCCGACGAAGTACTGCTCGGCCGCCTCGTTCACGAGCTTGATCGCCTGCGCCTCGCCTTCGGCGGCGAGGATCTTGGCCTGCTTGATGCCCTCGGCCTTCTTGATCTCGGCGCGCCGCTGGCCGTCTGCCTGGGTCTCTGTCGCGGTCGCGAAGTCGACCGCGGCGATCTTCTCGTTCTCGGCCTTGACGACCTTGTTCATCGTCTCCTGCACGTCCACCGGCGGGTCGATCTCCTTGAGCTCGGTGCGAAGGATCTCGATGCCCCAGCTGGCGGTCTCGGTCTTGAGCGTCCCGCGCAGCTCCTCGTTGATCCGGCCGCGCTCGCTGTTAGCCGACTTGAGCGTGAGCGTGCCGATGATGTTGCGCAATGTGGTGCGCGCCAAGTTGACGATCTGGTTCTCGTAGTTGGTGACGTTGTACTGCGACGCCTTGACGTTCTCCTCGTCGGCCTTGACCTTGAGGTAGACCTGCGCGTCGACCTTGGCGTTGAGGTTGTCGTTGGTGATGATCGTCTGCGGCTGCGCCTCCACCAGCACCTCGCGCACGTCGATCTGGAACAGCCTCTCGATGAACGGGATGATGATGTGCAGCCCCGGGTTGCAGTAGCGGTTGTACTTGCCGAGGCGCTCCACGAGGCCGCGATGCGTGGGGCGGATGACGCGGATGCCCATGATGAGAAGGGCGATCACCACGATGAGGATGATCAGGAGGATGGCTCCGAGTACGTAGAGCATGTGACCCCTTTCCGCCGGGGATCGCCCGCGGCCGTCCGCCGGGCCCCGACGATGTTCTCCGTACTCGATGGTAGGGCCGCGCCGGGTCGCTGTAAAGGGTGTCGGCGCCCGGCATCAGGCATGCCCGGGACGGACGGAGAGCCGGGCGCGCGGGACGCCGCCGCAAGCCGGCGGCGTCAGTCCAGCCCGAGCAGCCCCGGCAGGTCGGCGACCGAGTCGATGACGTGGTCCGGCGCGCCTGGCGCGGCGGCGAGCAGATCTGCTCGGTACTTGCCGGTGCGCACCAGCACGCCCCTGATGCCCACTGCCTGGGCGGCAAGCACGTCGTTCTCGATGTCGTCGCCGACCATGAGCGCGGCCGACGCCGGCACGCCGAGGGCGCGCAGCCCCGCCGCGAAGGCCGCCGCGGACGGCTTGCCGGCGACGACGGCCTCGCGCCCGAGGGCGCGCTCGAGGCCGTACAGATAGGCGCCGGCGTCGAGGCAGACGCCCTCATCCGTCATCCACGCCAGGTTGCGGTGCATCGCGACCAGCGCGGCGCCGCCGAGCAGCGCGCGGTAGACGCGATTGAACGCCTCGAACGTGAAACCGCGGTCGGCGCCGGACATGAGGATCACTTCCGGCGACTCATCCAGCCCGACCAGCCGCACGCCCTCGAGGTCGGCCGGGCGCCCGTCGCCGAAGAGGTACACCCGGGCGCCGGGATACTCCTCGCGCAAATAGGCGGCGGCGGCCGCAGCGGCCGTGAGGACGTCGCCGGCGCTCACGTCGAAGCCGATGCGGCCGAGCTCGGCCGCCATCTCCGCACCGGTCTTCTCGGTCGTGTTGGTCAGCAGCCGCACCGGAAGGCCGGCCGCCCGCAGGCGCGCCAGCGCCTCGACGGCGCCCGGCAGCGCGCGCCACGACATCATGATGACGCCGTCCATGTCGAGCAGAAGCCCGTCGACGTTCGCCAGGCCGGTCATTATCCTCGCAGCACCTCGTCGCCGGCCGTGTCGCGGCGCGGATCGTCGAGCACCTTGAAGTCCTCGAGGTCGATGAACAGCATCGTGAGCTCCTCCGCCGCGCGCGTGCCGGCCTCGGCCGGCATGGGCCCTAGTCGGTGGCCGGCGTCTCCTCGGGCGCCCGCAGCGAGCGCAGCGCCGCGATCCAGAAGATGCGGTCGGCGATCACCAGAGCGGTCCCCACCGCGATGTAGAGCACGGACAGGGCGACTCTTCCCCAGGTGTAGTCGACGAGCGCCGAATGCCGCAGCAGCATCCCGCCTCCCATCATCACGAGCACGAACAGCCACGAGGTCGGGGCGAAGAAGCCGAAGAAGCAGGCGTGGCCGCGCCGCTGGATGCGCGCCACCGCCTTGTTGGCGTACTTGATGAGGATGAAGCGCGCCTTGATCATGCCGATCACCACGGCCACCAGGGCGATCGGCACGATCCAGTAGCTGAAGTGAGAGTGCGGCACGCCCGGCGGCGCCTCGATGAACAGGACGCCGCGGATGAGCAGGAAGCTCACGGCGACGAGCCAGAGCACGGCCGCCGCGAACAGCTGGACGCGGACGCCCATGCGGGGCGTGAGCCGGTCCCACCAGGGGCGCACGTGCGGTGTGGTGGCCATGTGGTCGCTTTCGGAACGTGGGGCGCTAAGGCGCTCCCGGATTGAATCGGTCGTGTATCACAGGATAGCACCTCGATCCGGCCACGCATCCCTCATCGACGCGAGGCATCCCGCGAGAGCGCCCGATGCCCGCCAGTGTAGACTGCCTGCGTTGGCGCACCGTGCCGGAGTGGCGGAACTGGTAGACGCCGCGGACTTAAAATCCGCTGCCGCTCAGGCGGCGTCCGGGTTCGACTCCCGGCTCCGGCACCAGGATCCACAGCAAGGCAGCTGGGGCCGTCCTTCAGCGCCGGCGGCGGCACCTACGCCGCGCAGGAGAACGCCGCCGGCAGGCGCCGAAGCTCAAAGCCCTCGAGCACATTGGTCACGCTCTGCACGCGCTCGCCGGCGAACGACCAGACGTGGCTGAACGGCAGCTCGACCGCCTCCCAGGTGCCGCGCACCCGCAGGCGATAGTGGCCGCCCACGACGAGACGCCCGTGGCGCGCGTCCGGCAACCACGTGGTCACCAGCACGCGCACAAGCTCGAACTGCGGGGGCAGGCCCCCGAAGAGGGCCAGGGCAGCGACCTCACCGGCCGGTCGGGAGCGTCGCCGGAGGCTGAAGCGATGCACCTCCCAGCAGGCGGGTTCGGGGCCACTCTGGTCGAGCATGGCACGCACGTCCTCGTCGGCGCCGAAGCCGAGGGCGTGGTAGCCGCGACGGATGGGTTCCAGGAGGTCCATGGTCGAGTTGTTCCCTCATCGCGTCGCCCGCACCCCCTGACAGCGCGGCGCAAACGACCACCGGTGTCCCCCAAGGCGGCCTCGGGCCACGCCGGCCGCGTCAGTCGGGATCTGCCGCACGCAGACGTCGGTCAGCTCCCGGGCTACCGTCAGAGTCAGCCCACCGTCAGCGTCCCCTCGGCGAGGCCGAGGGCCGCACCCTCGAGGATGTCGGCCTCACTACAGCGGACCTCGGCGAGGCCGAAGGCGCGGAGAGCTTCGCGCGCGATGACGGCGCCGGCGAGGATCACATCCTCGCGGCCGGGCTGGATGCCGGGCAGGAGCCCGCGCTCCTCGCTGGTGAGCGGGCGAAATCGGTCGATGGCGACGTCGATGTCGGCGACGCTGAGGACATGCCCGTGGACGAGCTCCGAGCGATACTCGCGCAGACCGAGCTTGTTGGCGACGAGCGTGGTGTAGGTGCCGGCCACGCCGACCGCGCCGCGCGCGGCGCGGCGCACCGCGGCCGGCACGGCCTCCGCGATCGCGGCCGCCACGAAGCGCTCCAGCTCGGCCAGTTCGGATGGAGCGGGAGGGTCGCCGGCGAGGAAGCGCTCGGTGAGGCGGACGACGCCGACGTCGAGGCTGCGCACGAACTCCGGTGCGGCTCCCGGCCTGCCGACGGCGAACTCGGTGCTGCCGCCGCCGATATCGACGAGGACGAGCGGCGATGGGCCGATGCCGGCAAGCTCCGCCGTCCCACCGCGAAAGGCCAGCGCCCCCTCCTCCTCCCCTGCAAGGACGCGCCAGGGGAGAGCGAAGTCGCGCTCGACGTCGTCGAGGAACCGGCGCCCGTCGATGGCGTCACGCAGCACGCTCGTCGCCACCAGCAGGCGCCGCAGCGGCGCGAACGCCTCGAGGCGCGGGGCGTATCCGGCAAGGCAGGCACGTGTGCGCGCGATCGCGCCCTCGTCGAGACGCCCGGAGTGATCGACGCCCTGGCCGAGCCGCACCACCGTCGTCAGACGCTCGACGGTGCTGACCGAGGCCGACCCGGCCGCGGTCTGCCCCGCATCGGAGCCCGCGATGCCGGGGACCACATCGGCGAGGAAGAGGCGGCACGTGTTCGTGCCGAGATCGACGATCCCGACCTTCACGACGAGTCTCCAGCGCCAGGGGTGGCGCCCGCGGGCGTGGGCGTAGCGGGAACGAACGCGGCGCAGCGCCGGTCGTGACACCACGGGTCCGCGACCTCGGCGAGCATCGCGGCTCCGAGCTCGTAGCTGGGGCACGCCAGCGCATGGGCGACGTGGGCGTGCAGGCACTTGATGGCGCCGGCGGCGCCTGTGCCTCCGGCGACGCCGCCGACCCCGCTGCGCAGCGACGCACCCCCATCGAGCATCGGCCGGCCGTAACGCCGGGCCAGCTCGCGGCGGCGGCGGCGGCTCTGGGCGCCGGCCTTGACGAGTGAGCGAGCCAGGCGCGCGTCCGCCGCCCGCCGCGCCCACGTGCGCACGCCACCGCCGCTCTCGAGCGCGGAGACGCCGGCCACGAGCGTGGGGCAGGTGAGGTAGTACAGCGTTGGGAACGGCCGGCCGTCGGACCCGTAGGGCAGGTCCTCGACCGCGGCGGGGAAGCCGAACGGGCAGCGTGCGACGACGCGGCTCATGTCGTGGGGACGGCGCGAGAGCTGCGCGGCGACGACGAAGAGGTCTGCAGCGCCCACCAGGCGCGCCGCACCCGAGGCAGGCACGGCGGTCACCGCATCAGTGCAGCAGCGTGCGCCACAGGTCGTTGATGCGGTCGAGCACGGAGATCGACCCCGCGGACGCCTCGGTGTCCTTGACCACCGGGGCGACGGTGTCGCGACCCGGGAGGCCCTTGATGACGAACAGCTGCGTGTCCGGCGGCACGAGGTTGGAGTCGAGCCGGGCGCGCCGGCCCACGTAGTCCTTGGTGCCGAGGAGCTGGACCTCGACCTTGTAGGCGGCGTTGTCGGCGCGCGCCGCCTGCAGCGCCGCTGCCTCGTGCTGATAGCGGTCCTGCTGGGTGAAGAACGCCTTGAGCGGGGCGACGTAGAACGAGGCGCCGATCAGCACGAGCACGAGGATGGCGAGACGGCCGAGGTGGACGCGCGGGGTCGAGCCATCGCGGGACGGCCGCCGGCCCGGCCGCCGGGAGGCGGTGCGTCTTTCGACCATCGCTGACTGCGCCACCGCCACTCGCTCTCGTCG
Source organism: uncultured Thermoleophilia bacterium (assembly GCA_963829205.1). Lineage (GTDB taxonomy): Bacteria > Actinomycetota > Thermoleophilia > UBA2241 > UBA2241 > CAIXSE01. The sequence goes on along the minus strand of CAWHHT010000006.1, from coordinate 299,798 downwards.
TGGTTGACGACCGCCCGCTTCGGGCGGCCGCTGCGTGTCTCTTACGATTCGCCCACCGGCGCGCTCCTCCCTGCCCGGCGCGGCGGGAGAACACAAGAGATGCGCCGGGGCGGCCGCACGACGCGCGCCGCGCGCCGCCCGGCCGCCCCGGACGAGCCTCTCCCTACTTGGGCAGCTGCTGGAGGGCCTGGTCGGCGCTCTTGCCCACGTCTGAGGTCGAGTTGATGGCGATGGCCTTGGTGTACGCAGCTACAGCCAGCACACGCGCCTTCTTGGCTACCGCGGCCTGGTTGTTCTGCTTGGCGAGCGCCTGCTGGTGCGTGTAGTAGATGCCGAGGTTGAACCAGGCCTGCTGGAAGTTCGGGTTGGCCTTGATGACCGCCTGCACCTGCTTGACCGCTTCGGAGACCTTGCCGGAGTAGAAGAGGGCCGTGGCGTAGTCGGTGCCGACGTTCGGGTCGGTGCTCTGCTTGCGCCAGGCGGCGGCGTACGTCATCGCGGCAGCCTGGAAGTACGAGACGGCCTGGTTCACGTTGTTCGACTGGAACTGCTTCTGGCCCTGGTCGTAGAACCCGTTGGCCTTCTGTACAAGCGTAGCGTAGTCGCCGCTCACGACGCCCATGACCGGCGTCGCCGAGGTGGTCGAGGCGGCGCTGGGCGTGTTCTTGCCGCCGAACCCGCCGGAGGCGAGCACGACCACGACGATGACGATGACCGCCAGCACACCGAAGCCCGCCCAGATCATCGCCGGTGAGAGGCCGCGGCCACGCTGCTGCTCCGGAGCCGCGGCTGCCGCGGGCTCCTTCGGCGGCCGCTGGCCACCGCCGCCCTTGCCACTCGCCGCCTGGCTCGTGGTCCTGCCCTTCATCGCGTTCTTCAGGCCGGCCAGGTCGGCGCCGCACTCCGGGCAGAACTTGGCCTCGCCGGCGTCGTTGCCGCACTCGGGACAATACATACTCGCGCTTCCTCCGCGTCGTTGGTCTTGGGTCACAAGCGGCGCGGGCGCGGGGAGCCACTTCGGCCGCCCGCGCCCTCCGCACGTCGTCTGCTCAGTATTCTACTTCCTCAGGTTGTAAAACGCTCCCGCGCCCGGGTAGTGGGCGATCTCGCCCAGCATCTCCTCGATGCGCAGCAGCTGGTTGTACTTGGCCACGCGGTCGGTGCGGGCCGGGGCGCCGCTCTTGATCTGCCCGGCGTTGGTGGCCACGGCGAGGTCGGCGAGCGTCGTGTCTTCGGTCTCGCCGGAGCGGTGCGAGCACACGGCCGTCCAGCCGGCGCGCTTGGCCATCTCGATCGCGTCGAGCGTCTCGCTGAGCGTGCCGATCTGGTTGAGCTTGATGAGGATCGAGTTGGCGGAGCCGAGCTCGATCCCCTTCGCCAGCCGCTCGGTGTTGGTGACGAAGAGGTCGTCGCCGACGATCTGCAGGCGGTCGCCGAGCTTGTCGGTCATGAGCTTGAAGCCATCCCAGTCGTCCTCGGCCAGACCGTCCTCGATGCTGACGATCGGGTACGTGTCGACGAGCTTGACGTAGTAGTCGACCATCTCGGCGCTCGACAGGCTGCGGCCTTCGCTCGCGAGGACGTACTTGCCGTCCTCGAAGAAGCTGGAAGCGGCCGGGTCGAGGGCGATGCGCACGTCAGCGCCGGGCGCGTAGCCGGCGGCGTCGATCGCCTCCATGATCACCTGGATGGCCTCCTCGTTGGAGCCGAGGTCCGGGGCGAAGCCGCCCTCATCGCCGACCGCGGTGGAGAGGCCCCTGGCCTTGAGGACGCCCTTGAGCCCGTGGTAGACCTCGGCGCAGATGCGGAGCGCCTCCTCGAAGCTCTCCGCGCCGACCGGCATGATCATGAACTCCTGCAGGTCGACGTTGTTGTCGGCGTGCTTGCCGCCGTTCATGATGTTCATCATCGGGACGGGCAGCGTGTAGGCGTTGCAGCCGCCGACGTACTGGTAGAGCGGCAGCTCGAGCGCCGCCGACGCGGCGTAGGCGGTGGCCAGCGAGACGCCGAGGATGGCGTTGGCGCCCAGCTTCGCCTTGTTCGGCGTGCCGTCCAGCTCGATGAGCATGCGATCGACGAGGCGCTGGTCGGTGGCGTCGAAGCCGACGACCTCGTCGGCGATCACGTCGTTGACGTTGTTGACGGCGGTGCGCACGGCTTTGCCCATGTACTCCCCGCCGCCGTCGCGCAACTCGACGGCCTCGTACTCACCGGTGGACGCGCCCGAAGGCACGGCGGCACGTCCCACGGCCCCGGACTCCAGTTCGACCTCGACCTCGATCGTGGGGTTGCCGCGCGAGTCGAGGATCTGCCTCGCGGTGACGTCGATGATGGTGGTCATGCGGGTCCCTCCGGATCGGTCGGTGACGGCGCCGCGGCCTCGGTGGCCTTGGCGCGCTGGTAGTAGGTCTCCTGCGCGGGCAAGTCTAGCGCAGTCCAATCGGCGCCTTCTGTGTGGGCGAGCGCCGCGGCCGCAGTGACGCGACGCTGGAAGCGGCGCGACGCCTCGCGCAGGGCGAGCTCGGGGTCGACGTGAAGCAGGCGCGCCACATTGACCGTGGCGAACAGCAGGTCGCCGACCTCGTGCGGCACCCGCGGGTCGTGCCGGTCCGGGTCGGCTGAGGTGACGCCGGCGGCTCCTCCGCCATCGGCCGGGTCCGCAGAGGCTTGGGCGGCCTCGGCGAAGAGCTCAGCCAGCTCGCCGTGCTCCTCGGCGATCTTGGGGAACGCCTCGGCGGCGGAGTCCCAGTCGAAACCGACGCTGCCGGCGCGCTGCTGGAGCTTGCGCGCCTGCAGGAGCGCGGGGAACGAGGCCGGGACGTCGTGGAAGATCCCCTCCCGGCCCTCCTGCTCCACTTTGATGCGCTCCCAGCGACTCTTCACCTCCGCCGGGGTGTCGGCGACGGCGTCGGCGAAGATGTGCGGGTGACGCCGGATCAGCTTGACCTCGATGTCGTGCGTCACGCTGCCGAGGTCGCCGGCGCCCTGCTCGCGCAGCATCAGGGCGAGCAGCACGACCTGCAGAAGCAGGTCGCCGAGCTCGCCGTGCTCCGCTTCGACGTCGCCGCCGTTGACGGCGTCGGCCAGCTCGTAGACTTCCTCTACGGTGTAACTCACGATGTCCGCCGCAGTCTGCTCGCGATCCCATGGGCACTCCACGCGAAGCACGTCGACGATGCGCTTGAGCGAGACGAGCTCCTGGCCGACCAGCGCGTCGTCGAACAGTCCGCCTTCCGGCACGGTGAGGATGTCGATGCCGCCGGAGCCATAGTCCGGGACCGTGCCGGCGTCCGGATGCGTTGCGCCGCCGGCCGCCGCGACGAGCGCGCGTAGGCGCCGCACGAGCTCGGGACCCTGCGCTCCGGCGGCGGCGACCAAGACCATGGCGCCGGGCTGGGCCGCCGAGCGCAGCAGGTCGAGCAGCCCCTCGTCGTCGGCCGGGTCCAGCTCCAGAAGCCGGCCGCCGCCGGGGTCGGCGCTCTCCGCGACGAGGTCGCGGAGCTCGCCCTCGAGCCCGGCAGGGACGAAGACGGCGCCGCCGCCGGCGAGCGCCCGCAGCGATGCTGCGGGCGCCAGTCCGGCGGCGGCGCCGATGTACACGAGCCTGAGGCTCATCGCGGCGTCGTCACCCCCGGTGGGGAAAGCCGGCCTCTCAGGTCGCCGACGGCGACGGGGAGGCGCTCGGCGAAAGGCTGGCCGGGTTGAAGCCGGCGGAGTACTTGATGCCGGCCGCCGCCATGGCCGCCTTGAGCCACTTGTCCCACGCCGTCGTCTGCTGCGTGTAGATCATCGTGGACTTGATCTGCGACTTGGCCTGGGCGAACGTGCGCGTGGAGGCCGGCGTCCGCTTGGTGACCTCGATGATGTGCCAGCCGAACTGCGTCTTGACCGGCGCCGAGACCACGTTGACCTTGAGGCTGTTCAGAGCTTTGGCGAACGGCGGGTTGTTGTAGGCCGCGGGCGCGCGAGAACCGAGACTGCCGCCGATGTTCTTGGTGCCCGGATCGAGCGAGTACTGCTTGGCGATCTTGGCCCACCCGGCGTTCGTGTTGTCGGCCTGCAGGAGCTTCTGCACCTTGAGCGCCTCGGCCTTGGTCTTGACGAGGACGTGCCGCGCATCGACCGACGCGGCCGTCTGGAACTGGTGCTTGTTTTTGGGGTCGTTGTAGTAGGCCTGCAGCTGGGCGTCCGTGATCTGTGTCTGGCTGGCGACCTTGGCCTTGACCGCGTCCTGGAGCATCTGCGCCTGCAGCTGAGCCTTGAGGTCGGCCATCGTGACCGCGTTCTTGGTGAGCAGCGCGTCGAGCTTCTTCTGGCCGCCGACCTGCGTGGTGATCTGGCTCACGCGAGTGGCGAGATCTTTGGCGGACACGCTGACGCCGAGCTTGTCGGCCTGCTGCTTGATGACTTCGTTCTGCACCAGGTAGTTGACGATGCTCGCCTTGAGCTGGTCGTAGCCGGCGGTGCCCGCCTTGGGGAACGCGGGTGCGCCGGCGGTGTTCTTGTACTGAGCCTCGGCTTGCTTCCAGATCGCGTCGAACTGCTGCTGCGTGACGACGCCGCTGCCGACGGCGGCGATCGCCCCGGCCGGGACCTTGTCGCCGCCACACCCGGCCAGCACGGCGGCAGGCACGAGGATGGCGAACAGGACCACAGCCACGATGAACTTCTTCATAGAGTTTCTCTCCCGGGGGTAGAGGACCGGTCGCGAGACACACGGGCGTCGAGTATAGCATCGAGCGTAGCCTCCACCCACCCGAGCAGGCCGTCGCCGATGGCCTCCCGGTGAGCGCTCAGCGAACGCTTCTGCTTGAAGTAGACGACGCGTTCATTGGCGGCGCGCAGGCGCGCAGCCCAGTCGTCGTCGAGGTCGAGGCCATCGACCTGGAGGCGGCCGCCGCGAACGGCGACGGCGGCGGCCGGCAGCTCCGCCGCTTTGAGCTTGATCGCCTGCAGGGTGAGCAGATGCTCGACCGGCTCCGGTGGCGGCCCGAAGCGGTCGGCGAGCTCGGCGCGCACGTCGCCGAGCTCGCGCAGGCTCCGGGCGCGCGCGATGCGCCGGTGAGCGTCGATCTTGCTCGCCTCGTAGGCGATGTAGTCCGGCGGCACGTACGCGGTCACGGGGACGTCGACGCGCACCGGAGCCACGAGCGCCGCCTCCTCGCCCTGCAGCTCGTGTACCGCCTCCTCGAGCATCTGTGCGTACATCTCGAAGCCGACGGCGGCGACGTGCCCGCTCTGCTCGTCGCCGAGCAGGTTGCCGGCGCCGCGGATCTCGAGGTCGGCCATGGCGATCTTGAAGCCGGCCCCGAGGTCGGTGTGGTCGCTCAGCGTCGTGAGGCGCGCGGCGGCGTCGCTCGTGAGCAGCTCCTCGCTCGGGTAGAGCAGATAGGCGAAGGCGTGCTCGTCGCTGCGCCCGATGCGCCCGCGGATCTGGTAGAGCTGTGCCAGCCCGAGCATGTCGGCGCGCTCCACGATCAGCGTGTTGGCGGTCGGGATGTCGATGCCGCTCTCGATGATCGACGTCGTCACCAGGACGTCCGCCTCGCCCGAGAGGAACGAGAGCATGACCTTCTCGAGGGCGCGCTCGTGCATCTGGCCGTGGGCGACGAGGATGCGGGCGCTTTGCGGCGCCAGCTCGCGTACATGCTCGGCCGCCTGGTCGATGCTCTCCACGCGGTTGTGCAGGTAGAACGCCTGCCCCTCGCGCGCCAGCTCCTTCTCGATGGCGATGCGCACCAGGTCGTCGCGGTACTCGCCGATGTAGGTGCGGATCTCGTGCCGCCCGCGCGGCGCGGTCTCGATCACGGAGATGTCGCGGATGCCTGTGAGCGACATCTGCAGCGTGCGCGGGATAGGCGTCGCCGACAGGCTGATGACGTCGACCTGCAGCTTGAGGTTGCGCAGCAGCTCCTTCTGGCGCACGCCGAAGCGCTGCTCCTCGTCGACGACCACGAGACCCAGATCGTGCGGCTGTACGTCGGTGCTGAGCAGCCGGTGCGTGCCGATCAGCACGTCGAGCTTGCCGGCTGAGAACTCGGCGAGGATGCGCCGCTGCTCCGCCGCCGTGCGGAAGCGCGAGACCATGCCCACCTTCACCGGCAGGTCGGCGAAGCGCTCGCTGAACGTCATCAGGTGCTGCTCCGCGAGGATGGTCGTCGGCACGAGCACGAGCGTCTGGCGCCCGGCCTCGGCCGCCTTGAAGGCGGCGCGCAGGGCGACCTCGGTCTTGCCGTAACCGACGTCTCCGCACACCAAGCGGTCCATCGGGTGCGGCGACTCCATATCGTTCTTGACCTCGTCGATGGCCTCGGCCTGGTCCTCCGTCTCTTCGAAGGGGAAGGCGTCCTCGAGCTGCCTCATCAGCTCGCCGTCCGGCGGGAAGGCGAACCCGGGCACCGCCTGGCGGGCGGCGTAGAGCTGGAGCAGCTCGCCCGCCATCTCCACGACCGCCGTGCGCGCCCTGGTCTTGACCGTCTGCCAGTGCGTGCCGCCGAGCTTGTCGAGCGTGGGCGCGGCACCCGAAGCGCCGATGTAGCGGCTGACCTTGCCGATCTGGTCGTGCGGCACGAAGACGCGGTCTTCACCCTTGAACTGCAGCAGCAGGTAGTCGCGCGTGACGCCGGCGACGGTGCGCGTCTCGATGCCGGCGAAGCGGGCGATGCCGTGGTCCTCGTGCACCACGTAGTCGTCCGGGCGCACGTCGAAGAAGCTCGCGAGCCGCGTGCCGCCGGCGAAGCGCTGCTCGCGCGGGGCCGCGCGGAGCAAGGCGCGTTCGTTGATGACGGCGAGCTTGAGGTCGGCCGAGACGAAGCCGTCCCGCAGGGGAGCCGCGACGAAGTAGAGGCCCGCGGCGGCCTCGCCGCCGCGGGCCAGCTGCTCGCGGCTCACGACTTCGGCGCTCAGGTTGCGCAGGCGGTAGGTGGCGCGCTCGGCCTCGCCCGCGTGTCGGAACACGACGAACACGCGGTAGCCGTCGTTGACGAGTCGCATGAGGTCGCGCTCCGCGCCGCTGATGTCGCGCGCCGCGAACTGCGGTCGCGAGGCGTTGAACTGTACCGGCTGGTCGCGCTGCACGACGTCGAGACGCAGCGCGCCCGAGAGCAGGGCGCGCGCCTCCGCAAGCGGCACGTAGAGCCGCTCGCGCACGGCTGCGCCCTCGACCGCCATCGCCACCTCGGCGTCGAACTCCGCCAGGGCGCGGTAGGCCTCGTCGGCGTTGAACACGGCGCAGCCGAGACCCGCGCCGGCGACCACGTCCGCGAGCGTGACGAAACGCCCGGCGAGCGTGGTGAGGGCGCGCACGCCCGCGCGACGGAAGAGGGCGTCGGGCGCCTCCTCCCTGCCTTCGCTCTCCCAGGCGGCGATCGCCTGGTGGATGCCGGCCCCGTACTCCGGGAGCGCCGTGTCGGCCTCGAAGGCGGCGTATACGACCACGCGTTCGAGCGTGCCCGTGGTGCGCTGCGAGTAGATGGAGAAGGTGCGCAGGCTCTCGACCTCGTCGCCCCAGAACTCCACGCGCAGCGGATCGCCGATCGCCGGGTACGCGTCGATCAGGCCACCGCGCACGGCGTACTCGCCGCGGCCGCGCACCTGCTCCACGCGTTCGTACCCAAGCGTCGCCAGCTGGGCCACGGCGCCGTCGAACGAGAGTTCCTCGCCCGGTGCGAGCGCGAGCGGCCGCGGCTGGAGCTCGAGCGGCAGAAAGCGCTCGAGCAGCGCCACGGCCTCCGCGACGACGACGCCTCCGGCGGCGAGGGCGGCGAGCGCCTGCTGGCGCTCGCCGATCACATGCGGCGCCGGCGCCACATCGGCGCCGTAGAGCACGCCGCGAGCGGGCAGGACCGGCACGTCGGCATCGAGGAAGAGCGCGAGGTCGGAGGCGAGCCGCGCCGCCGCCTCGCCGTCCGGCGCCACCACCAGGCGGCCGCCGCCGGACGCCGCCAGGGCGGCGCCGAGCACGTACGGCGCAAAGTGGCTCGGCGCGTACACCGCGGCGCCGCGGCGCAGCCGCGACGCCGCGGCTTCGAACCCTTCGCTGTGCATCAGGTACTCGACGAACATGGTCCTCCGGACACGCCGAAAACCCCGTTCGCCTGCGGCGACGGGGCGGCCGCTACCGATTGTACCCAAACGCGGCCCAGCCGGTCGCGGCTCGCCGCGGGCCAAGCGGCCGCGGGCGGGTACCGCACGGCGCGTCTCCCGACATAGGATGGGGACGTGAAGGTGGGACCGGAGACAAGGGGACGAGTGCGCTTCAGCACGGCGATCCTGCTGCTCGCGCTGGTGCTGGCGGGCGCCTGCCTGCGCCCGGCGCCCGCCACGGCCACGGTCAACGCGGACATCCTGCGCATCCTCAGCAAGAACGGCGTGGCGGGGTCACGGACCGGCGTGTACGTGTGGGACATCGACACCGGGCAGCCGGTCTACGGGCGCAACTCCGGCACCGCGCTTGCGCCCGCCTCCAACCTCAAGCTGCTCACGTCTGCCACCGCGTTGCTCGACTGGGGTCCGGACCACCGCTTCGTCACGGGGCTCTACGCTCCCGGCGACCCGTCGCCGAACGGCACCATCGACGGCGACCTCTACCTCAGAGGCTACGGCGACCCGAGCCTCTCGACGCTCGACTACCAGCGTGAGGTCATGCACATCAAGACATCGTCGTTCGAGGGCTTCGCGCACAAGCTACGCAAGCTCGGCGTGCGCAAGGTGCGCGGCGACGTGCTCGGCGACGAAGGCTGGTTCGACAAGCGCCGCACGGGCCCGGACTGGAAGCCTGGCATCCAGGTCGAGTGCGGGCCGCTGTCGGCGCTGTCCGGCAACGAGGGCCTCGACGACGGCAACCGCGTGCCCGACCCCGCCAAGTGGTCCGCCAAGCTGCTGATCAAGGCGCTCAGAGCGGCAGGCATCACCGTCACAGGCAAGGCGGGCACGGGCACGGTCCCCGTCGAGGACGCGCTAGTCGCCTCGCAGCGCTCGGCGCCGCTCAGGACGATCCTCAAGCGCATGAACAAGGACAGCGACAACTTCTTCGCCGAGATGTTGCTCAAAGGGCTCGGCAAGGATTTCGTGGGAGTAGGCACCAGTGACGCCGGCGTCGGGGTCGTGCGCACCACGCTCGAGACCATCGGGCTGCCCTTGGACTCGATCGTGATCCACGACGGATCGGGGCTCAGCTACGACGACCGGGTGACCCCTTCGTTCCTCGTGCAGCTCCTCACGGCGATGACGCGCCGGCCGGAGGCCGGCGCGTACTACGACTCGCTCGCGATCGCCGGTGAGGACGGCACCCTGCGCGAGCGCATGCGAGGCACCGCCGCCGAAGGCAACGCCCATGCCAAGACCGGCACGCTCAACATCGCCGTGTCCCTCTCGGGGTACGTGCTCAGCGCCAACCGGCGCAGCGTGGGGTATTCGGTGCTCGTCAACGGCGGCGCGGTGAACTGGACGCGGGCGACCAAGGCGCAGGACGCGATCACCGTGTACCTCGCCGGGGCCGACCTGCCGGGGACGCCGCTCCAGAGCCCGGCGGCCCTGGCCTGGCACCACCGCGTGCTAGCGGCCCAGGCCGTTGACGCGGGCGGCGGCGTCCTGCAGCCCCAGCTCTAGCCAGAGTCCGGCCGCGTCGGCGGACGCGGCCACCAGCGCTTCCACCTCCCGCTTGCCCTCCGGAAACCGGCTCAAGCACCCAATCGGCGACGATGTCGGGGTCGTAGCTGGCCGGCCGGTCCACGCCGACGCGCAGGCGGGCGTACCCGGAGCCGATGAGGCCGGTGATGCTCTTGAGCCCGTTGTGGCCGCCGCTGCCGCCGCCCTCGACGAGCCGCAGCTTGCCGAAGGGCAGGTCGATGTGGTCGTGCACCACGAGGACGCGCTCGAGCGGCAGCTTGAGGGATCGCAGCGCGGCCGCGACGCTGCGGCCCGAGTCGTTCATGAAGGTCGTGGGCTGCAGCAGAAACACGGGACGGCCGCCGATCGTCCCTTCGGCACAGCGACCGTCGAACCCGCGCTTGGCCTTGGGGAACGCGTACCTGCGCGCCAGCAGCTCGACCACCTGGTAGCCGACGTTGTGGCGGGTGCCCTCATACGTCGGCCCGGGGTTCCCCAGGCCGACGATGAGGTAGTCAGAGTTGTTCTGCGGGCGAAAGAGCGCCACGGTGATCCCGTCGGGCGGCCCGGAGCGATGCGGCCGTCAGTCCGCGGGCTCCTCGGCCTCGCCCTTGCCGACGATCTCCGGCTCGGCTCCAGCCTCGCCGGCGACAGCCGCTTCGGCGCCTTCCTCGACCTCTTCCTCGACCTTGCGCGGCGGCAGCACCGAGCAGAGGACCTCTTCCGGGTCGTTGAGGACCTCGATGCCCTCCGGCACGACCAGGTCGCCGACCTTGGCGGTGTCGTTGATGTCCATCTCGCTGATGTCGAGCACGAGACGCTCCGGGATGGCGGTGACGAGACCCTTGATCGTGACCTCGCGCGTGGACTCGTCGAGCATGCCCCCGGACTTCACGCCCACGGCCTCGCCCTCGAAGCTCACGGCCACCGTGGTCTCGATGGTCTCGTCGAGGCGGATCTCCTGGAGGTCGATGTGCATGACCGTGCTCTTCACGCGGTCGAGCTCGAGCTCCTTGACGATGGCGTTGTGCGCCCGGGTGTGGCCCTCCACGGTGACGGAGAGCACGGCGTGCGTGCCGCCGCCCGCTCCGAGTACGGCGCGCAGGGCGTGCGGATCCACGGCGAACGCCGTGGCGTGCTTGCCGTGGCCGTAGAGCACGCCGGGTATAAGACCCGACTTGCGCAGGCGCCGCGCGTTGCGGCTGCCGGTAAGGTCGCGCGGTTGCACGACGAGGGTGACTTTGTCCATTGGTCGTCTCCTGCTAGAAAAGCTGGTTCTCGCCGGCGAAGATCTCGCTCACCGACTCGTCCTCGAACACGTTCTTGATGGTACGGGCAAGGATGTCGGCGACGGAGAGCACCTTGACCTTGGGGTCATCGGGGCCGACTTCCACGTGGACTGTGTCTGTGACGACGACTTCTTTGACCGCCGACTCGCGGATGCGCTCGTACGCCGGTCCGCTGAAGATACCGTGCGTGGCCGTCACAAACACCTCTTTGGCGCCATTGTCGTACAGAGTGTCGACGGCACTGGCGATCGAGCCGGCGGTGTCGATCATGTCGTCGACGATGATCGCGATCTTGTCGTCCACGTCGCCGATGAAGTGCATCGTCTCGGCGCGGTTGTGGTCCGGGCGCATCTTGGTGAGCACCGCGAGGTCGCAGCCGGGGATACGGTTGATGAAGCGTTTGGCCAGCTTGACGCCGCCGGCGTCGGCCGAGACGGCCACGAGCGGCGTGTCGTCGAAATCCTTGTATTTGAAGTAGTCGGCCAGAATGGGCACAGCAGTCATGTGGTCCACGGGGATCTCGAAGAACCCCTGGATCTGGCCCTGGTGGAGGTCCATGGAGAGCACGCGGTCGACGCGCGCCGCCTCGAGCAGGGTGGCCACGAGACGGGCGGTGATGGGTTCGCGCGCGGCGCTCTTCTTGTCCTGCCGGGAGTACGGGTAGTACGGCATGACCGCCGTGATGCGGCGCGCCGACGCGAGCTGCGCCGCCTGGATCATGATCAGCAGCTCCATGAGCTCGCTGTTGATGTCGTCCGACGGCGACTGGACGATGAACATGTCCGAGCCGCGCACGTTCTCCTCGTAGCGGGCGTAGATCTCGCCGTTGGCGAACGTCTTGAGCTGCACGCCGCCGAGGGCGATGTCGAGCTTGTCGGCGATCTTGGCGGCCAGCTCGGGGTTGCTGCGCCCGGAGAAGACCATCAGACGCTTCTGTGAGGTGGTCACGCAGCAGGAGCTGTCAGACACCTGCGTCCCCTTCCATGGTGGGCTTCCGGCCGAACAGAGATTGTACCAGAGAGGAGGCGCCCGGCCCGCCGGAGGCGGCTAATGGGCGCCCCCGTCCGGCTTCTCACGCAGCCGCCGGGCGGCGCGGCGCTCGGCGTAGCCCTCGATGTTCTGCTGCTGGTCGCGGGCGACGCCGAGGGCCCCCGGCGGCACGTCGCGCGTGATCACGGAGCCGGCCGCAGTATAGGCGCCGTCGCCGATGACCACCGGCGCCACGATGGTCGTGTCACTGCCGGTGCGCACGTTGTCGCCGATGGTCGTGGCGTGCTTCTCGAAGCCGTCGTAGTTGGCCGTGATGTTGCCGGCGGCGATGTTGCTGTCGCGTCCGACCACGGCGTCGCCGACGTAGCTGAGGTGCGGCACCTTGCTGCCCTCGCCGATGCGGCTGTTCTTGATCTCCACGAACGTGCCCGCCTTGGCGCCCTCGGCCAGTACCGTGTTGGGGCGGATGTAGGCGAACGGGCCGACGTTGCAGCCGGAGCTGATGACGCACTCGTAGAGGTGCGAGCTCACGACGCGCGCGCGGTCGCCGACGAAGGCGTCGCGCAGGAACGAGCTGGGTCCGATCTCGCTGGCCGCCCCCACCGTGGTGCGCCCGAGCAGGTGCGTGTTGGCGCGGATCAGGGTGTCGCGGCCCACCTCGACGCCCCAGTCGACGTACGTGGTGTCCGGGTCTTCGATAGTCACGCCGGCGAGCATCAGGCGCTCGAGCAGACGCCAGCGCATGGCGCCGTTGACGATCGCGAGCTCGACGCGCGAGTTGACGCCCATGCACATCTCCTCGTCGTCGCTCTCGTAGGTGGCGACGACGTGCTCGGCGTCGATGAGCAGGTGGACGACATCGGTGAGATACAACTCGCCCTGGGCGTTGTCGCTCCCGAGGCGGGCCAATGCCGGGCGCAGGGCGTCGCTGCGAAAGACGTAGAGCCCGACGTTGATCTCGTCGATCTCGCGCTCGTCCGGCGTGGCGTCGCGGTACTCGACGATGCGCGCCACGTTGTCGCGCTCGTCGCGGACGATGCGCCCGTAGTGGGCCGGGTCGTCGAGGCGGACCGTGGTGAGCGTAGCGGCCGCGTCGGCGTCGAGGTGCCGCTGGAAGAGGCCGGCGACGAAGTCGCCGTGCACCAGCGGCACGTCGCCGTAGAGCACCATGACGTCGCCGGCGAAGTCAGAGAGAGGTTCGAGACCGGCGCGGACGGCGTCGCCGGTGCCGCGCCGCTCCTGCTGGACGGCACGCTCACATCCGACCGGCATGATCTCGGCGATCGCCTCCTGATCGGGGCCGGTGACGACGACGATCCGCTCCGGCGAGACGCTGAGGGCGGCGTCGATGACGTAGGAGAGCATCGGCCGACCGCAGACCTCGTGCAGCACCTTGGGGGCGTCCGACTTCATGCGCGTGCCGAGGCCCGCCGCGAGGATGACGACGGCGAGGGGCGGGCGTTCGGTCTGGGGCTTCTCGGTCATGTGGTCCACCTGCGAGGAAGAATGGTCGAATTCTGGCTGGGGCGGGAGGATTCGAACCTCCGGATGCCGGGACCAAAACCCGGTGCCTTACCACTTGGCTACGCCCCAGCGTCGAGCTGCCGGCACGCCGCGCGAAGGCACCGGCCGCCTGCCGCGAAGCGGCAGGGTATTGTATCACCCCTGCTTGGGCGGGCCAGTCGCGGAGCCGCGCCGCGCGCTCAGTGGCTGCAGGTCGGTGACCGTCCAGGCGCGGGCAGGCGCCAGCGCGGCCCGCGCTTTCCCCGCCTCCTCTTCGCCGGCGAAGAGCCCGAACACGGCGGCGCCGCTCCCCGTCATCGCCGCCGCCCGCGCGCCCAGCTCCAGCAGCCGGTCGCGCGCCGCGGCGACCGCCGGCTTGCGGCCGACGACGCTCGCCTCGAGATCGTTGTGGACGAGTGCCGCGACATCGGCGACCGAGCGCGCCGACTGGACCTTGGCGGACAGCGCCCGCACCCGCGGCGCGAAGTCCTTGAGCGTGGTCTCCTCGTCCTCGTCGCGCCACTTGTAGACGGCGGCGGTGCTCAGCCCGAGCTCCGGCATGACGACGACGGCGTTCAGCCCGGGCAGTACGACGTCCTTGAGCACCTGCCCGCGGCCCATCGCCAGCTGCGGCCCGGGCCACAGGAAGAAGGGGACGTCCGAGCCGACGGCCATGGCGACCTCGTAGCGCACCTTCGTCGAGAGGTCGAGGTCGAAGAGGCGCTCGAGCGCCTGGAGCGTAGCGGCCGCGTCGGAGCTGCCGCCACCGAGGCCGCCGCCATGCGGCACGTGCTTGGTGATCGTCACGCGTACTTCCAAGGCACGATCGAGCCTGCCCTCAAGCTCCCGCACCAGCTTGGCGGCGAGGTTCTTCTCGCCGGGAGCCACGTCGCAGACGACCTCGAGACCCTTGCCTGGCGTGCGCTCGACGACGACCCTGTCGGCGAGCGTGACCGGCAGCATCAGCGAGGCGATCTCGTGAAAGCCGTCCGGCCGCACCGGGCCCACGAGCAGGGCGAGGTTGAGCTTGGCGGGAGCCGCGACCTCCACGACGGCGGCCGAGCCGTTGCCGTTGGGCATCATTCCTCCTCCATTGTCACGAGCCAGCCGAGCGCGCGGGCGAGAGCGACCCACTGCGACGGCGAGAGCTCCTCCGGCCGCGCCGCCGGCGGCAACTGCAGGCGCGCGAGCGCGTCGCGCACGTCCTCGCGTGCCAGCGAGACGCCGCCGCGGGACGCGCCGGCCAGCGTCGTGGTGAGCACCTTGCGCCGCTGCCCGAAGGCGCGGCGCACGAGCGTGTCCATGGCCAAGTAGTCGCCGTGCGCGAGCGGCGCGTCATCGCCGGTGCCGGCGCGCCGCACGAAGGTCACGAACGCCGACTCCACGCGCGGGCGCGGGCGGAACGCGGACGCCGGCACCGGCCGCGACTGCTCCCGCCGGCAGGCCAGCTGCACGAGCACCGAGACCGCAGAGTACGCCTTGGTCGAGGGCTTCGCGAAGAGGCGCTCGCCGAGCTCGCGCTGCACCATGACCCCCCAGCGCCGCAGGGAGGGCAGCGCGAGGATGGTCGTCATGATCAGCGGGATGGCGATGTTGTAGGCGAGGTTCGCGACCAGCGCCGTCGGCGGCGGGTCGAGCGCACCGAGGTCGCTCTTGAGCGCGTCGCCCCTGTGCAGGCGCAGGCCGTCGTGGACGGCGGCGAGTTCCTCGAGGCGGCCGAAGAAGCGCCCGTCGATCTCGAACGCGTGCACGACTCGTGCGCGCTCGAGCAGCGGGCGCGTGAGCAGGCCGCCGGCCGCGCCGACCTCGAGCACGACGTCGTCCGGCCGGACGGCAGCCTGGTCGACGATCGCGCGCAGGATGTTGGCGTCGACCAGGTGGTTCTGGCCGTACCGTTTGAGGGCGTGGGGCCGCGGGGGGCGACTGCGGTCGCCCGCGGCCTCTCCGCGCTTCTGCCGCGGCGCGCTCAGCTGCGCGCCTCCAGGCCGAAGACGCGGCGCGCGTTGGCCGTGGTGACGGCGGCGGTCCGCGCCGCGTCCCAGCCGCGCGCCTCGGCAACCACGGCCGCCGTGTGCACGACCCACGCCGGCACGTTGCTGTTGCCGCGGTTGGGCACCGGCGCCAGGAACGGCGCGTCGGTCTCGACCATGAGCCGGTCCTCGCGCACGGCCGCGGCGGCCGCGCGCAGGTCGCCGGCGTTCTTGTAGGTCACGTTGCCGGCGAAGCTCGCGTAGTACCCGCGCGCGTTGCACTCGTCCACTTGCCCGGACAGAGAGAAGCAGTGCATGACGACGGCGAGATCGGCGGCTTCGTCGGCGAGCTGCGCCATGGCCTCTTCCCCGGCCTCGCGCACGTGCACGACGAGCGGCAAGCAGAGGCGGCGCGCGAGGGCGATCTGGGCGCCGAACGCGCGCCGCTGCGCGTCCCGCGGCGACAGGTCGCGATAGAAGTCGAGGCCACACTCGCCGACGGCGACCACGCGCGGACTCTGTGCGAGCGCCTCCAGCTCGGCAAGAAGCGCGTCGTCGAGCGCCTCGGCATCGTGCGGGTGGAGACCGACCGTCGCGTACACGCCGGGCAGCGTCTCCGCCAGCGCGATGGCGCGGCGTGAGGTGGCCGCGTCGATGCCGATCGTCACCACGGTCCCGACGCCGGCGGAGCGCGCCTCCGTCACGGCGCCGCCGGGGTCGGCGAGCATCTCCAGGTGGCAGTGGGAGTCGGTGAGGCTCGGGGCGTCAGGCGGCCGCGTCACGGCGTCAGGCGTCCGCCTCGAGGCGCGGGAACAGCGGCGGGCCGGCGACGACCGTGGCCGGCGCGAGACCGGCCCAGACGGCCTTGGTGAGCAGCAGGTCGGCCGTCCCGTGCGCCTGGCCGAGGCGCCGCAGGATCTCCTCGGCGGTCCCGGGGACGACAGGGTGGACGGCCAGCGCCACGAGGCGCAAGCCGGCCGCAAGGCCGTGCAGCACCGCGTCGAGGCGCGCCGCCTCGGCCTCGTCCTTGGCCAGCTTCCAGGGCGCCTCTTCCTCGACCAGACGATTGAGGCGCCGCACGTACTCCCAGATCGCGTCCAGCGCGGCGGTGACCTCCACGGCCTCGTAGCGCGCGCTCGCGAGGCGGATCATCTCCTCGCCCTCGGCAGCGACCTCCTGCACGACCTCGTCGACCGGCTCCGCGGGGATGGCGCCTTCGCGGTACTTGCCGATCATGCTCACGCTGCGGCTGACGAGGTTGCCGAGCTCGTTGGCGAGCTCGCTGTTGTAGCGGGCGCGCAGGCCCTCGATGCTCACGTCTCCGTCCTGCCCGAGCGTCACTTCTCGCATCAGGTAGTAGCGCAGCGGGTCCGCGCCGTACTCCTCGATGACGGCGAACGGGTCGAGTACGTTGCCGCGCGTCTTGCTCATCTTTTCGCCGCCCACCAGCAGGTAGCCGTGGATGAGCTCGCCCTGGGGCAGCTCGTAGCCGGCGCTCATCAGCAGGGCCGGCCAGATGACGGCGTGGAACTTGAGGATGTCCTTGGCGAGGAAATGGAACGCCGGCCAGTAGACCGACGTGAGGTCCTCGCCCGGCCGGGCGTACGTGAGCGCCGAGAGGTAGTTGATGAGCGCGTCGACCCAGACGTAGATCACCTGCTCCTCGTCCCACGGCACAGGCACGCCCCAGGTGATGCTCGAGCGGCTGATACTGATGTCCTCGAGGCCCTGTTCGATGAACGCGAGCGCCTCGTTGAAGCGCGACCTCGGCTTGACCCAGCCGGGATGCGCGCGGAAGTACTCGGCCAGGCGGTCCTGGTAGCGGCTGAGCAGGAAATAGTAGTTCTCCTCCTCGAGCCAGACCGGCTTGATGCCGTGGTCCGGGCAGAGGCCCTCCGGTGTGAGGTCGCGCACGTACCAGAAGCCTTCGCAGGCGGTGCAGTAGAGGCCGCCGTAGGTGCGCTTCTCCACGTCTCCGGCGGCCTTGAGCTTCTCGACGAAGGCCTGCACGTAGGCTTCGTGCTCGGGGTCCGTCGTGCGGATGAAGAAGTCGTTGCTGGCGCCGACCGCGCGAGCCAGCTCGCGATACCGCGGCGCCAGCTGGTCGACGTGCTGCTGGGGCGTTAGCCCGCGCTCCTCGGCCGCCTGGGCGACCTTGGTACCGTGCTCATCGGTGCCGGTGAGGAAGAAGACATCGTCGCCGTTCTGGCGGTGGAAACGGGCCAGCACGTCGGAGGCGATGGTCGTGTACGCGTGCCCGTGGTGAGGCTCGCCGTTGACGTAGTAGATCGGTGTGGTGATGTAGAAGCGCACGGCCGTAAGTCTACCGCACGGCGATGCTGCGCATGCCCGCCAACGTGGAGAGCGGCGACCGGCCGAGGACGCCCTTGGAGGGCGGGCATCCTCGCGTCTCGGCCGGAGCGAGGCGGTAGGAGATGCCCGAGGGGAGCGGGGAGTCGTCTGGAGCGACCGCGATGAGACCTCCCACAAAGACTGCTACTGCATTGCGCTCAGGTGAGGGCAGACGCTCAGAGAAGTCGCCGTGGGCCGTCTCACGGCTGGAACGCTGCACATGGCCCGTGATGTTCAGCTAGACCACAGTCTGTCGTACTTCTGGCGGGCGAGTCTCAGGAATTCCTCGGGTTCCATGGACCACAGTTCGTCGGAGAAGATCTCGATGTCATACCACTTGTCCCATCCCTGCCGCTTCAGTTCTTCAAGGATGTTCTTGATGGGAATGCAGCCGTCACCCATGAGGACCCTGTCGCAATACGTACGGTTCTCGCGCCGAAAGTCATCGATGTGGCAGCCGACGATCCTACCCCTGGTACGTTTCAGGGTCTTCATCAGAAACGGCTCCTGCCAGACGTGGAAGACGTCGATGAACACGCCCACGCTTGGATGGTCGATCTCCTCGATGATGTCCATGGCATCCGAAAGGCTGAAGAGGAACGAGTCCTCCCGCTCGATGTAGTTGAGAGGCTCCAAGCCGATGGCGACTCCGCATTCTGCGGCTGCGTCGGCCAGTTCGCGCAGACTGCGTGTCAGCTGGCGGAAAGCCTCGTTCTGGCCGAGACCATTGAGCGGCCCGGTCATGGCAAGGACGCTATCCGCCCCCAGCCTGGCTGCTACTCGGAGTTTCTCCCTGTCGTCATCGCGAGCAGCCAGGTAGTCCTTTTCGCTGGTCTGATTGAACGGCCCGGCGTAGATGAGGTGCGTGACTTTGATGGGCACCTCCTGCAGAAGACCGACGACCCTGTCCACGCCGTACTCACGGACCTGGTCATACCAAAGACCGATGCCGCCGTAGCCGGCCCGGTGATAGGCGCGCACCGCATGCTCGATGTCGAGCTTCGTGCTGATGAGATTCATGGACAACAGGGGTCGATGTGCTGCGGTCTCAGGCATTGCGTCGCTCCAGTCCGGGCATCTCAGGCGGAGCTGTCGTCAACGCGAGAGGGCCCGCCGATTCTGTGCGCCGGCTGCGTCCGATGTCGCGATCTGCGCCAGGCATCACCAGCGAAGACAACAGCACGTTGCCGTCTACCCCCCCAAGTACGCGCGCCTGATGTAGTCGCTTTGGCCGAGCGACTCCGAATCCCCGGACACTGCGACCTCGCCGACCTCGAGGGCGTAGGCACGGTCGGAGATCCTCAGCGCCATGCGCGCGTTCTGCTCGACGAGCAGCACTGTGAGGCCCTGCGTGTTGAGTTCCTTGACAGTCTTGGCCACCTCGCTCACGACCATCGGCGCCAGACCCAGCGACGGCTCGTCGAGCATCAGCAGCTTGGGGCCCGACATCAGGCTCCGCCCGATGGTGACCATCTGCTGTTGGCCGCCGCTCAGAGTGCCGGCCTTCTGCTTCAGCCTGCCCCGAAGATCCGGGAACAGCTCGTAGACCCTCTCCAGCTGCTCCCTCCCGCCCCCACCACGGCGACTGAAGGCCCCCATCTGGAGGTTCTCGAGGACCGTCATGAACGGGAACAAGCGCCTGCCCTCCATACAGAAGGCGACACCCCGCCTGACGATGTCCTCGGTGTGCTTGCCGTCGATCCTCTCGCCCTCGAACCACACCTCGCCGGCGCCCGGATGCAGCAGGCCCATGATCGTCTTCAGCGTCGTCGTCTTGCCGGCGCCGTTGGCGCCGACGATGCTGACCATCTCGCCCTCGGCGACGTCGAGCGAGACGTGCTTGAGAGCTTTGACCTTGTCGTAGTTGACCGAGACGTCCTTGAACTCAAGCAGCATCGTCGTCGGGCCTCCCCAGGTACGCTTCGATCACGGCGGGATCGTTCTGGATCTCATCGACCCCGCCCTCGGCGATCTTGCGGCCGAAGTTCAGCACCATGATCCGCTCGCACACACTCATGACCACGCGCATCGCGTGCTCCACGAGGAGGATGGTGATGCCCTGCAGGCGGATGCGCTCGATGAAGCCCATCATCGCCTCGATCTCGTCCGCGTTCATGCCCGTGACCGGCTCGTCGAGGCACAGGAGCTTCGGGTCCGTGGCGAGGGCCGCGGCGACGCCGAGCGCTCGCTGGTACCCGTGTGGCAGGTCCCTGGCGAGCTTCGACCCGACGGCCGTCAGGCCGGCCAGTTCGACGATCTCCTCTGCGCGCCGCCGCATCTCCAACTCCCTGCGTCGTACCGCCGGCAGTCCCACGATGTCTGCCACGAGGTTGGGATGCGCGGGGACGTGACAGGCGACGAGAACGTTGTCGAACACGCTGAGATTGGAAAACAGAACGGTGCTCTGGAACGTCCGCACGAGACCGCGCTTCGCGATACCGTGCGGCTTCATCCCGGTCACATCCTGGCCCTGGAAGACGACCTTCCCGGCGCTCGGCTTCATCACACCGCTGAGGAGATTGAAGAACGTGCTCTTGCCAGCGCCGTTGGGACCGATGACACCGATGACTTCACCGGGCTCGACGACCAGGTCGACCTGCGAGAGCGCCTCCACGCCGCCGAACCGCTTGCTGAGCTGGTGCACTTCGAGGATGGGCATCACGGGCTCCCCTCCACGAGAGTGTCGAGCGGGGGTGGGTCTTCGTCACTCGACTCCCTTGACCGGCCCACCTTCGCGCGCACGTAGTCGACGAGACCCACGATACCCTGCGGCATGACCATCACGGTGAGCAGCAGCGCGCCCGAGTAGAGCAGCGCCTGCAGGATGCCGGACATGCGCAGGCCCTCGGCGACCAGGGTCATCAAGACCGCTCCAAGGACCGGACCCCACATCTTGCGCTCCCCGCCGATCACGAGCCAGACGAGTATGTACACCGAGCCCCACCAGCTGAAGTCGTTCGCGGAGACGTAGGCCGCGTCGTGAGCGAACAGACTGCCGGCGAGGCCTGCGAACGCGGCTCCGATGGCGAACGCGATGACCCGGTTCCTGAGAACGTTGATGCCGCTCACCGCGGCCAGCCCCTCCGCGCTGCCGATGGGCGCCAGCTCGCGCCCGAAGCGAGACCTCTCGATGCGATACATGACGAGCACGGTGACGAGGGCGAACGCCAGGATGACGAAGTAGTCCTGCGTCTGCGTACCTGTGCCGATGATCGGCGCAGCGACAAGGATGCCCGCGTCGCCGCCGGTGACCGAGGACCAGTGCAGGAACACGGAATTCATGACTTCGAGGAAGCCGAAGGTGACGAGGAAGAAGTAGACGCCGCGCACGCGCGCCGCCGGGATGATGAGCGCCATGGAGAAGAGCGCGGCCACGACGCCGGCGGCGATGAAGCAGATCCACACGGGGTACCCGAGCTTGGACGACAGGAGGGCCGAGGTGTAGGCGCCGATGGCGAAGAAGGTGATGTGGCAGAACGAGTACAACCCGGTGAGGCACAGCAGGCGGTAGCCCAGCACGAGCGTGATGTTGAGGAACACCAGGATCCCGATGTGGGCGTAGTAGTTGCCCCCGACGAACGGGACGAGGCCGACGAGAAGAGACAGGCCGACCGCGAGGACGCCGATCACGGCCCAGCGGAGCGGCGACGCCTTAGTCATGGCCCATCAGCCCTTTGGGGCTCACCACGAGCACGACGATCGCGAGCAGGAAGGCCACGCCGATGCTCCATTGGGACCCGAGCCACAGAGCCGTGAGGTTCTGCTGCAGACCGATGATCATGCTGGCGACGAGCGAGCCGGCGACGCTGCCCATGCCGCCGATGATCACGACGATGAAGGCGAACGTCAGCGGGATCGAGCCCATCGCCGGGTTGATGAAGGTGGTAGGGGCCACGAGGACGCCCGCCAGCGCCGCCAGCCCAGTCGCGATGCCGAACGCCAGAGCGCTGATCTTCATGGCAGGGATGCCCTGGACTCGAGCCGCTTCGCTGTCCTCCGACACGGCTCTCATCGCCTTGCCGTACTTCGCGTACTTGATGAACCAGGCGAGGCCGAGGATCGTGATCAGCGAGACAACGGCGATGAGCAGGCGTTCGTTGGTGACGATGGCGCCGAAGATCCTGGTCTGGCCTTGTACCGGAGCTGCGACCGCGCGCGTGCGTGGGCCCCATACCTCCCAGGTGATGCTCTGAATGCCGATGGTCAGGGCGATAGCCGCGATGCACCCCCCGATGAGGTCGCCGTGGAAGCGCCGGAAGACCAGCACTTCCAGGACCCAGCCGAGGACCCCCACCGCGACGATGGCGATGGCGGCGGAGACCCAGTAGCCGAGGCCGGCGGAGCTCGTCACGTAGTAGAGAAAGACGGCCCCCAGCATGTAGAACTCACCATGGGCGAAGTTCACGACGAGAAGGATCCCGTAGATGAGGGTCAACCCGATCCCCATCAACGCCAGCGTCAACCCGAGGACGATACTGTTCGCGATCACTTGTGCTGCCATACTCACTCCCTTTGAGGCCCGGCGCTCCGCCTGCCGCCATGCGACCGACGCACGGTCGTGGTGGCGCCAGGCGGAGCGCCGGGCCGGGTACCTACCTGAGCTCCAGCTTTGCTCCCGTCACTGTGCCGGCGACGGCGACGGCGACATGGTCGCACTGATGCGAGCAGGCCAGCCCGTGTAGACGTTCACGATCTTGCCGTTCTCGACTTGAACGACGCCTATGGGCCGCTCCAGAAGATGAGGGATGCCGAGCACGTCGGCGCCGCCGAACATCGTCTTGCCGGTGGTGCCCTCGACGCTCACCGTCGGCAGAGCCTTGTTGACGGCATCCGCGTCGACCGTGCCGGCCTTCGTGATCGCTGCCGCCAGCAGCAGGATGCTGTCGTAGTCGGCTGTGGGGCCGGTCGACTTGTCGCCTTGCGTCTTCTTCATGTAGTCCGTCTGCCAGGTCTTGCCCACCGCGGAGAGCTCGGTGTACACGGGAGCCCCGAGGAAGCCCTCGAGGGCCTTCCAGCCGGCGACCTTGGCGTAGTCGTCGATATTGGGAGCATCGGCATGCGCGAATATGCCCTTGTAGCCAAGCTCGTGGGCCTGCTTGATGATGAGTGACGCGGCCTCGGGACCCGGCGAGGCGATGTCGATGATGTCCACGCCCTTCTTGATCAGGGGGGTCAGCACAGGGTAGTAGTCGGTCTCGTCGCCGCTGATCTTCACGGCAGGAAGCACATTGAACCCGATCGGCGTGACGTACTGCTGGAGGTACTTGACCTCCTGGAGCGACACTGCGTCATCGGTCACGATCGGCACGACCGTCTGGAAGTCGGGGTGGATCTTCTTGGCGTACGTGTACAGGACCTGCAGGTTGTCGGGATAGTAGAACCAGCTGTTGTAGTTGTTCGGGTGCTTGGGGCCCTGGCAAATCGCGTCGGAAGCGGTGACGAACGTGAGAACGGTCGTCCCCCGCGTGGCAGCGTTCTCGGCGAGGACCTCCGGGCCCGACCACGACAGGACGTAGCGGACGCCGTCCGCCACGGCCTTGCGCGCGACGGTCGCGGAGACGGCCGGGTCCCACTGGTTGTCGTAGGCCTTGACCGCGAGCTTGTAGGTGTCGTTGCCGGCTTTGACTCCCCCCGCCGCGTTGATGTGCTCGGCGGCCACCTGGGTGCTGGCCAGCTCCGTTTGGCCCCAGAGCGCGCCGTCGCCGGAGAACGGCATGAGGACGCCGATGGTCAGCGTCTTGGTCTGGCCCGTCCCCGAGCTCGCCGACGTGCTTGACGACGACCCGCTTCCGCACGCCGCCAGCACGGCGGCCGCCGTCAGCGCCAGTAGCGCTACGGCAAGAACGACCCACACGGTCCTGCGTCTGCTCATGTTCTCCTCCTGGGACGTGCCGCGACGCGGCACATGGTCTCCTGACGCTTCTGCATCGTTTGCTCGTCGAGTCATCGCGGCGCCTCGATAGCGGCCACCAGCGGCTTGAGGATGTCAAAGATCTCGTCGGCCTCCGCGATCGTCGTCGTGCACGGCGGTGCGATGACGATCCGGTTGGAGCCCATCTGACGCAGGTGCAGGCCGCGCCGGCGAGCCTCGTCGAGCAGCGGCATGATCGGCGCCAGCGGCGGGTCGAACATGGCCTTGGTCTGCTTGTCGGCGACGATCTCGATGGCCAGCATCAGGCCGAGGCCGCTGTGCGTGCCGACGCACGGCATCGGCATGAGCTCGGCCTCGATCCGGTCGACGATGTGCTGCCCGACGCGGGTGGCGTTCTCCGCCACCTTGTCGTTCACGTAGACGTCGATCGCCGCCATCGCAGCAGCGCAGGGCGCCGGAGCGCCGCTGAACGTGTACTGGTGCATCAGCGGCGTACCGCGAAGGCCTTCCCAGATCTTGTCGTTGAAGGCCACAGCCCCGAAGGGCAGGTACCCGCTGGTGATGCCCTTGGACATGGCGATCATGTCGGGGACGACGTCCCAGTGATCGATGCAGAACATCGTGCCGGTGCGGCAGAACCCGCACATGACCTCGTCGGCGATCATCGTGACGTCGTGCCTGGTACAGATCTCGCGGATCAGCGGCCAGTACTCGTCCGGAGGGACGAGGAAGCCGGACGCTCCCAGTTCGGGCTCCGCGATGAAGGCTGCGATGTTCTCCGCTCCTTCAGCCTCTATGATCGTCTCCAGGTGCCGCGCGCAGCGCATGTCGCACGACGGGTACTCGAGCCCGAACGGGCATCGGTAGCAGTAGTAGGCCGGGATATGGACGTAGCCTGGGGCCTGGGGGCCGTAGCCGGCCTGCATCGCCGGGATGCCCGTCATATTCATGGGACCGTTGCCGGTTCCGTGGTAGCTCATGTAGAGGCTGATCACCTTCTGCTTCGTTGGCTGGCCGACCGCGTTCCAGTAGCGTCTGGCAAGGCGCACTGCGGCGTCGGTGGATTCGCCGCCGCCGGACGTGAACCAGAAGTGATCGAGGTCGCCCGGTGTGATCGTGGAAAGCTTCATCGCGCACTCGACCATCGGCGTGCTTGAGTGCCCGTAGTACTGGCCGACATGCTGGAGCTTGTCGAGCTGCTGCTGCGCCGCTTCGATGATCTCGCGACGCCCGTGGCCAAGGTTGCAGCTGACCATCTGCGACGAGGCGTCGAGGTACATCCTGCCTTCGGTGTCCCACAGCCTGACGCCCTCGGCCGTGTCGTAGATCACGCCCAGGTTCTCACCGAGGGGGATCTGAGCGTGAAGGATGTGCTCGCGATCGTAGGCGACGAGCTCTTCGGTGCGCTTGCTGGCCATTCCTGATGTCACCAATCCTTTCGAGCTGTCGTGCCCTGGTTGCCGGTGGAGGGAGAGCCGGCAAAGCCTGCGGCGCTCGGAGGCGCAGTCGAGGAACGGACCACGAGGTCGAACGGCACGCACTGCATCTCTGCTGCCTGGCCTCCCTCCCTGACGGCCCAGAGGAGGTGCCACGCCGACCGCCCCAGCTCCTTGGCCGGGACGTGGATGGTGGTGAGCGGGGGGTCGGCGTGTGAAGCCATCGGGACGTCGTCCATACCGACGATGCTGACGTCCTCGGGCACGCGCAGGCCACAGTCCCTCAGACCGGAGATGACGCCGAACGCGACCTCGTCCGTCGCCGCAAACGCGGCCGTGAAGCCGGCGCCGCAAGCGACCAGCTGGTCAGCCGCCGAGGATCCACCCCTCAGCGACATGGGAGTCTGAACGACGAGATCGTCGTCCACGGGGATGCCGGCACGATTCAGCGCCGCCCGGTAGCCGTTGTGACGATCCTCCACCGTCGTGGAGTCAAGCGGCCCGCCGACGAAGGCGATCCGTGTGTGACCCATGTCGATCAGGTGCGCCACGGCGCATTCGGCGGCCGCGGCGTCGTCCACGGCAACGTGCGGGATGTCGAGCTCGTAGCGGCCGACGGCTGCGACAGGCACGCCCTCCTCCCGAAGGCGGTCCACCGCCCGAAAGACCCGGAGCGACTTCGCAGGGTCGCGGACCTGGCCACCGACGAGGACGACGCCGGCCGGCTTCTGGCTCAACATCATCGTCAGGTACGCCTCAAGCTTGCCGGCGTCGCGATCGTCGTTGCCGACCAGGACCACCAGGCCTTCCGCGACCGCCTCGTCTTGCAGCCCACGAACGACTCCGCTGAAGTACGGGTCGGTGATGTCGTGCACGATCGCGCCGACCAGCGTGCTACGCCCGGTGACCAGTGCTCGCGCCGCGAAGTCCGTGACGTAGCCGAGCTTCTGGGCGGCATCTCTCACCCGCGCCGCGGTGGACTCGCTCACTCGATAGTCTGATCCGCTCAAGACACGCGACGCAGTGCTGGACGAGACTCCCGCCAGGCGGGCGACCTCGCGCAGTGAGACACGTCTCGGCGTCATGATCCACCACCCCCTGTCATCGCTGCACCCTTGCGCCGACGCCGCGGACGAGTGCCTCTACCTCGGCGCTCGTCGCCATCGAAACGTCTCCTGGAGTGGTCATGGCGAGGGCACCGTGCGCGGCGCCGTATTCCAGAGCCTTCTGCGTGTCGAAGCCGGACAAGAGCCCGAAGATCAACCCCGAGGCAAACGAGTCGCCGCCGCCCACCCTGTCGAGGATCTCGAGACCGGGCCTGGGCACCGACTTGAACAGCCGACCGTCTGCCCAGCAGACGGCGCTCCAGTCGTTGCACGAAGCGCTGCGGACGGAGCGTAGCGTCGTCGCGACCACGCGGATGTTCGGGTAGGTCTCGCCGACGCGGGTCATCATCTGTCCGAAGTGTCGCGGGTCCAGCTCAGACAGATTCTCGTCGACTCCCTCGACGGTGAAGCCGAGGGCGGCGCTGAAGTCCTCCTCGTTGCCGATCATGACGTCGACGAGAGGAGCCAGCCCCCGGTTGACATCGCGAGCGCGTTCCTGCCCGCCTATCGCCTTCCACAACGAGGGTCGGTAGTTGAGATCGTAGGACACGATGGTGCCGTGCCGGCGAGCCGCAGCCATCGCCTCCGCGGTGACCCCCGCGGTGGTCTCGCTGAGCGCCGCGAAGATCCCGCCGCAGTGGAACCAGCGTGCACCCTCGCGAGCGAAGACCTCATCCCAGTCGACGTCTCCGGGGCGTAGCTGACTGACCGCCGTGTTGCCGCGATCGGAGCAACCGATGGCGCCGCGCACCCCGAACCCCCGCTCGGTGAAGTTGAGTCCGTTGCGCACCCCCCGTCCGACACCGTCGTAGGGCACCCACTTGACGTGCGACTGGTCGACGCCGCCTTGCAGCATCAGGTCCTCTACGAGCCGCCCGACTGGGTTGTCGGCCAGCGCCGTGACCACCGCCGTGCGCAGGCCGAAGCATCGGCGCAGGCCGCGGGCGACGTTGTACTCACCGCCCCCCTCGCAGACGCGCAGCGTTCGCGTGGTCGCGATGCGGCCCTCGCCGGGATCCAGCCGCAGCATGACCTCTCCGAGAGCCACGAGGTCCCATCGGCACTCCTCGGGGGCGCGGGGGCTCACTACGTGCATCAGTGCCTCCTTCACGCGACCGCCGAGGCGAGCGCGACCGCCTCGGCCGTCAGCCGGGTGATCGCCGCGAAGTCGCCGTCGGCGATCGTCTGCCTCTTCACCATCCAGCTGCCGCCGCAGGCCACGACCTGGGGGTGTTCCAGATAGGCGGACAGGTTGGTCGGCCCGATACCGCCGGTCGGGACGAAGCTCACCGCGCCGAACGGAGCGGCGACGGCTTTGAGATAGCTGAGGCCGCCGAGAGCCTCGGCCGGGAAGAACTTCATCAGATCGAGACCATGCGACATGGCTCGAGCGATCTCGCTCGGCGTGCAGACTCCAGGCAGCATCGCGACGCCATTGTCGCGGGCGTACCCGACGACGGCGTCGTCAAGGCCCGGCGAGACGAGGAATCGCGCACCCGCCGCGACGGCCTCCTCCGCCTGGGGCACGGTCAGGACAGTTCCGGCGCCCACGAGAAACGCGGGCAGGGCGGCGCTGATGGCGGCGATCGCAGCCGCAGCCGCGGCCGTGCGGAATGTGATCTCGGCGCACGGAAGGCCACCCTCGATCAGAGCGGTCGCGAGCGGCACGGCGTCCTCGACTCGTGGTATCTCCACGACCGGGACGACGCGGGTCTCGCTCAGCATCCGTCGGAACTCCATGGCGCGTGCTCCCCTTGCCGACACAGCTCCCCAGGTGGCTCACCGTCGGCCACCGCTAGCGCGGAGTCCACCACATGGCGCTTCAGAAAGCAATCGTTTTCTTTTGCCAACATTTCTTGTATGCTCTGCGCCATCGTGGAGCGGAGGGGACGCTTCTAGGCTCGATTATGACGTGTGAGGATGCCTGTCGCGATGAGAAACGCATCGAGCGTCGTCGTTCACAAGAAAACGTTATGTAGGGGCTGCAGGATCTGCGAGCTTGTGTGCTCCGCCGTTCACGACGGCGCCTGCAGCGCCCACCTCTCGCGCATCCACATCGAAGCCGACGACTTCGCCTTCGCCTTCCCCGCGGTGATCTGCACCCAGTGCGCGACGGCGCAGTGCTACGAGGCTTGCCCCTACCCGGACCTCGCCCTGTGCATTGACCCGGAAACCGGTACGCGCTACATCGACGAGCGCGAATGCGACGGCTGCGGCGCCTGCGCCGAAGCGTGCCCCCTGCCGCGATCGCCGATCTGGCGCAAGACGAAGGGCACGGCCGAAGTCTCCTTCAAGTGCGACCTCTGCCGGGGAATCGACGGCGGTCCTCAGTGCGTGGAGATGTGCCCGTGGGACGCCTTGGTGCACCGGCAAAGGAGAACGCCGTGAGTGCTGCTCCCGGCGGCTGGGCTGGTCGCATCCTCCGAGTCGATCTGTCTGCGTCCGCCATCACCAGCGAAGAGACCGCGAAGTACGTCCCGGCCTACATCGGCGGCAAGGGCATCGCCACGCGCATCGCGTGGGACGAGTTGGCCCCGGGCACCGGGCCGTACTCACCCGACAACCTGCTCATGTTCATGACGGGGCCCTTCTCCGGGACCTTGGCGCCTACGTCGGGTAAGGGCACCGTCTGCTCCGTGTCGCCCCGCACGCTGCCCGAACCGTGGTTCACGTACAGCGGCATGGGAGGCAACTGGACGCCGGAGCTCAAGTACGCCGGCTTCGACGGAGTGGTACTGAAGGGCATCGCCGACCAGCCGAGCTACCTCTACGTGCACGACGGCGAGGCAGAGGTGCGCCCCGCAGACGATCTGTGGGGCGAGGACGTCTTCGCCGTTCAGGAGCGCCTCAAGGAGCGTCACGGCGAGGCCGCCCAAGTCATCTGCATCGGGCCGGCCGGCGAGAACCTCGTAGTCTCTGCAACCATCCATCACCGTCAGAAGAACTGCGCCGGCATGGCAGGGTTCGGCGCCGTGATGGGCAGCAAACACCTCAAGGCGATCGTCATCAGGGGGACGGGCTCGGTGCCGATCGCCGACCCGAAGCGCTTCATCGACGCCTGCAAGCGCGTGCATCGCCTTGTCCACGCCGGCCCCACCGAGACCCCTGTACGGATGACGATGGGGCCGACGAACGTGCCGTGCGCCCACGGCTGCCCCTTTGGCTGCGCGACGCGCTCGCACGGCGTCGCGCAGAGGCTCCCGGGCCAGAACGGCCGCAAGAACATCGCCGTCATGTGTAACGGCGAAGCGTACGAAGGCGGCTGGAACTGGTACCAGTACCCGACGCCGGCCATCGAGGAGCACTACGCCGGCGAGCTGCGCACCCGGGCGATCGAGGGCCTTGGCAAGACGGGCGGCGACGAGTTGCAGTTGCTCATCGAGACTCTCGGGCTCTCCGGCTGGAGCTATCTCACGCTCCGCTGCTGGTTCCTGGCCTGTCTCGACCACGGCGTGACCGAGATCCAGGGAATGGCTCTGAGGCCGGAGGAACTCGACTTCTGGTTTGATCTGTTCCACATGATCGCCTACCGCGAGGGCCTCGGGGACGCGCTGGCGGACGGACTCTTGCCGGCCTGCGACCGCCTCGATCTGCCCGACATCGTCAAGCGCACGGCGCGCTGGCTGGAACCGATGTGGGGATTCCCTTCACATCGAGACGGACGCGCCTGCGAGCCACAGCCCAGCCCCTTGTGGATCTTCGACATGCTGCACTGGGCCATCGACTCGCGTGACCCGCTGACGTCCCATCACCAGACCGGCTACATCCACTGCTGGTTCCCTCCACATTTCGAGGGCGGGTCGGCGCTGGTGGAGCGCCAGAAGCTGGAGGCGACGTTCACGCGGGTGTTCGGCGTGCCGGGCATCCTCGACCCGGGGTTTGAGCACCTCCAGGCCAAGACCCTCGTCACCAAGTGGTTCGACGACCGCGCCCAGGTCAAGGACTCGCTCCTGCTGTGCGATTGGGTCTTCCCGCGGGTCCTGAACGGGTTCGATACTGCGGAGGAGCTGGCGGCGGCTGACGACTACTACGGCGACGTAGACGCGGAAGCTGCCATGCTGGCGCCGCTCACGGGTCTCGACATCACAACGGCTGAACTCGACCGCGCGGGCGAGCGTATCCGCAACCTGGATCGCGCCCTGCAGATCCGCAACAGCGGCCGCTCGCGTACGGTGGACGAGCAGGCCGAGTGGGTCTTCGAGTACCCGGAGAAGTCCGACGGCAGCAGACTGGACCAGGCGCTGTTCGACGAGATCCTGGACAGCTACTACCGGCATCGCGGATGGGACCTGGCCAGCGGCTGGCCGACGCGAGCGAGACTCGACGATCTCGGCCTCGGCGACGTTGCCGACCAGCTCGACCGGCTGTGTCGGCAGGCGACGCCGGGCCCTCAGGATGCGACCCCGAGATGCGAGGAGCAAGGATGACTGTCTACGGCTACATGGGCAAGCTCCTCTTCGTCGACCTCACGAGCGGCGTCTCCCATGCGGAGGAGATCGACGAGGACATGTGCCGCGACTTCGTCGGAGGCTATGGCCTCGGCGCCCGGATACTGTATGAGCGCATGCCCGCCGGCGTCGATCCACTCGGCCCCGACAATCTGCTCGGGTTTGTGACAGGGCCCTTCACGGGCACCCCGGCGATCTGCAGCGGCCGCTTCACGGTGGTCGGCAAGTCGCCTCTCACAGGCGGCTGGGGAGACGCCAACTGCGGCGGCGATTTCGGACCGCGACTGCGTTTCGCCGGCTACGACGCCGTCTTCTTCAGCGGCATCGCTGAGACCCCGACCTACGCCCTGATCGAGGACGGCGCGATCACTCTGCACGACGCGTCAAGCGTCTGGGGCAAGGATTGCCTGGACAGCGAAGACGACCTCCAGGCGTTGCACGGAGCCGATGCCTCCGTTGCCTGCATCGGTCCGGCCGGCGAGGCAGTGTCCCTGCTCGCGTCCATCATCACCCACAAGGGCCGGGCGGCGGCGCGCTCCGGCCTCGGGGCGGTCATGGGCTCCAAGAGGCTCAAGGCGGTCGTCGTGAAGGGCAGCCGCGAGGTGCCGATCCCCGACCCGGTCCTGGCGAAGCAGCTGCGCAAGAAGTGGGCGAGTCGGCTGATGGGCGAGGGGGTCGAGTTCAAGGTCCACGGCACGACGAGCCGCACGGTCCCCAACACTGTCATCGGCGACACCCCGATCAAGAACTGGGTAGGCACGTACCCGGAGGACTACTCCGACCCCAGCCTCGACAAGATCGACGAGAACGCGTTCTACGCCGAGCGGGACAAGCCATATGGATGCTGGCACTGTCACATCCGCTGCGGTGGTCACCTGAAGGCCAAGCAAGGCCGGGCCAGAGTCAGCCACGTGCCGGAGTACGAGACGATCGCCGTGAGCGGTCCCTTGTGTGGCAACGACGACCTAGAGTCGATCATCCGATTCAACGACATCTGCAATGTCTACGGCTTGGACACGATCTCCGTGGGCGGCGCCGTGGCTTTTGCCATCGAGTGCTACGAACACGGCCTTCTCACGCGCGAAGAGGTCGGGCTGGAGCTCGCGTTCGGCGACGGAGAGTGCGTAGTCAGACTGGCTCAGAAGATCGCGCGGCGCGAAGGGATCGGCGCCGTGCTCGCGGACGGCGTGATGCGGGCCGCCGAGCAGATCGGCAATGGCGCTGAGGAATACGCCGTCCACGCCGGCGGCCAGGAGCTGTCGGCCCACGACCCCCGCTTCTACCCGAGCCTGGCTCTCGTCTACCGCATGGACGCGACGCCCGGCCGACACCCGCGCGGCGGCAGCTCGTGGATCATGGGCAATGGCTTCATGGAGGCGCCGGATGACAAGTATGCCATCGCCGGCGTCGGCGAATCCCACCGGCGCGCCGCCGCGATGTGCCACGTGATGTCCTCCTGTGGCAACTGCCTGTTCGCGTACACGTCGCACCCGACCGGCTACATCCCGGAGTTCCTGACAGCCCTCACAGGACGTGAGCACGACTTCGAGTCGTGCGTGATGATCGGAGAGCGCATTGAGAACATCCGGCATCTCTTCAACCTGCGTGAGGGCATCAATCCGCTCATGATCACGGTCAATCAGCGGTCACTTGGCAGGCCGCCCTTGGACAAGGGGGGTACCGCTGGGATCACCATCGACGAGGAGGCCTTGCTCGATGAGTACTGCCAGGCCATGCAGTGGGACCGGCGGACCGCGATGCCCAGCCGCGAGAAGCTCGAGGAGCTCGGCCTGTATCGACTGGTCGCTGAGCATGGAGGGGCTACGACATGAGCGCGATCACACGCAACGTGCGCGGTCTCAAGGATCCGGCCGAGTTCCGTGCCTACCTCAAGGCGCTGGGTCTGACACTCCCGCTGGATGACGAGGTCATCTCGGGCCCGGGCTCTCCTTTGGCGCGGCCCTTCACAGTCTACGGCAGGGACGTCGGGAACCGGTTCGCCATCCTGCCGATGGAGGGCTGGGACAACACGACCGACGGCAAGCCCACCGAGCTCACACGGCGGCGCTGGCGGCGCTGGGGCGAGAGCGGCGCCAAGCTCATCTTCGGCGCCGAAGCGATGGCGGTCCGCCCGGACGGCCGCGGCAGCCCTGTCCAGCTCATGATGATCGAGAACAACCTCGCTGAGATCAGCGAGCTGCGGGCGCTCCTCGTCAGCAGCCACGAGGAGCGCTTCTCCTCGACGGACGACCTGCTCGTCGGTGTCCAGCTCACCCACTCGGGGCGCGTGTCACACCCGAACTCGTGGGACCGTCCAGAGCCCCGGATCCTTTACCATCACCCGATCCTCGATCAACGCTACGGAGCGGAAGGCGACGACGCGGTGATGACCGACGACGAGATCGATGGCCTCGTCCGCGACTTCGTCGCCGCCGCCCAGCTTGCCCAGGCGGCGGGCTTCGACTTCGTCGACATCAAGCACTGCCACGGCTACCTGGGTCATGAGTTCCTGAGCGCCGTCGACCGGCCAGGGCGCTACGGCGGCAGCTTCGAGAACCGGACCCGATTCCTTCGGGAGGTCGTCGCGGGCATACGCTCCACCGTTCCAGGCCTCGAGGTCGCGGTGCGTTTCAGCGCCTTGGACTTCGTCCCCTTCACGGATGGCTCCGACGACCGTACGGAGCCAGTCTCGTTGGGCGCCAATACGTACCCCTACGCCTTCGGCGGGGACGGTTCGGGCGCCGGCATCGACCTCACGGAGCCGCTCGCCTTCCTCGACCTGCTGACCGACCTCGGTATCGAGCTCGTCTGCGTCTCGGCGGGGGCCGAGTACAACTCGCACCTGATGGAGCCCTACAACTCGCTGCCCGTCGCGCCCCACAAGCCGCCTGAGGATCCTCTTGTAGGCGTCGCACGCCTGATCTCGCTTGTAGCGGACCTCAAGAGGGACCACCCCGACCTCATCTACGTCGGGAGCGGCTACTCCTACCTTCAGCAGTGGCTGCCGAACGTCGCCCAGGGCGTAGTACGCGAGGGCCTTGCTGACTCGATCGGCATCGGTCGGATGTCGTTCAGCTACCCCGACATGTGCGCCGACGTCCTCGAGGGTCGGCCCCTCCGGCGCAAGCGTATCTGCACGACATGCGGCTACTGCGACGTCGCACCAGCGTTCCAGGTCGGCTCCGGATGCTATGCGCTGGACGAGTTCTACCGCCGGCGACCCGAGTTCCAGACTCTCAAGCAGAGAATCAAGAAAGCGCGGCAGCCGTCATGAAGCAGATCGCAGAAGCCGCCCGGAGCACGAATGTCATGGCCGAAGTCGACGTCCTGGTCTGTGGTGGTGGATCCGCTGGGGTGGCCGCGGCAGTCTCCGCCGCGCGCAGCGGCGCGCGCGTTCTTCTACTCGAGCGCTACGGTTACCTGGGCGGTCTGGCGACGGGCGGATTGGTGATCACCGTGCCGCCGCTGGACAACGGCATCAACGTTGAGATCCGTCAGGAGCTGGAGCGCGCCGACTCCTACCATGAGGGCAAGAACCTCGGCGACGACCCGGCCGTCGACGGACTCATCGCCGTCGACCCGGAGCTCCTCAAGCAGCACATGATGACGATGCTGCTTGACGCCGGCGTGGAGGTCCTCCTCCACACCTACGTCGTCCAGTCGTTGACGGAGGACGGGACCGTCACCGGCGTTATCGTCGAGAACAAGGCCGGACGGTCGGCCGTGCTCGCCAGAGTCGTCGTGGACGTGACCGGCGACGGCGACGTCGCCGCATCCGCTGGCGCCGCGTTCGTGATGGAGGAGCGTCCCTTGCCGGTGACGCTCATGGCGAATCTTGGGGGAGTCGACCGCGACCGAGCCATCGAGCATCTCGGGAACTGGGGCAACCTTCGGCGTCTGATCGACGAAGCTGTCGCAAACGGCGACCTCGACTTCGAGCTTGAGATCCACTCCAAGTACTTCGCCCCCGGCGTCTTCGCGGCGGACCTCTGCCACCCGGGCGAAGTCAACCTTTGGCCGGGGAGCATGTTCGGAGTGAACGGGCTGGACCCGCGTCAACTGACCAACGCCGAGATCGTCACGCGAAGTCACGCCCTCAGGTTAGTCAAGTTCCTGATCCGAAACGTCCCCGGCTTCGAACAGGCATGGCTCGAGTACACTGCGGACCAGATCGGCGTGCGTGAGACTCGCCGCATCGTCGGCGGTTGCTCACCCTCCCTGAGAGAGGCGCTTTCGGGGAGCTGTGCCGACGTGGTGGCCAAGCCCTATTCCGGGCGACGCATGCGGATCCCCTTCGGTGCGCTCGTGCCGGCGGAGGTCGACGGGCTCCTGGTCGCGGGGCGATGCATGTCTGCCCAGCAGGATGCCATGGTCCAGCTGAGGCTGATCCCCGTCTGTCTGGCCACGGGCCAGGCGGCGGGCACGGCAGCCGCCCTCGCGGTCGCCGGCAACGTCGCACCGAGAGCCGTCGACGTCGCGGTCCTGCAATCGGCACTCGCTGATCAGGGCGTCGTTCTCGGCGTAGAGGAGCCTGCCGGCGACCACGCCTGACCACGGTGCCGCTCCACAAGGCGCCGGTCGTGCTTTCGGCAGGCCGATCCGCTGTGGCCCGCCACGCGCGACACTGAGAATCGCAGCCCTCTGGCGCTTCGACGACGCCATTCGTAGAATGGTGCCGTCGAAAGGAGCGGCATGCGCAAGCAGGCACTAGACAGGATCGACATCGCCATCATCGGGCACCTGCAGATCGACGGGCGGCGGGCCTTCACGGCCATCGCCAAGGACCTCGGGATCTCCGAGGCGAGCGTCCGGCAGCGGGTCGCTCGCCTGCTGCGCACCAACATCATCCAGATCGTGGCTGTGACCAGCCCGCTGGACCTCGGCCTCATCTGGGCGCAGATCAATCTGCGCGTGGCGGGCGACCGCCTCGAGGCGGTGGCCGAGGCGGTCGCCGAGCTCCCGCAGGTCGACTACGTGAGCATCTGCGCCGGCAACTTCGACATCATCGTCGGGGTCGTGGCGCACGACCGCGAGGAGGTCTTCGACGTGCTC
The DNA here is from genome assembly GCA_963829205.1 of uncultured Thermoleophilia bacterium. Lineage (GTDB taxonomy): Bacteria > Actinomycetota > Thermoleophilia > UBA2241 > UBA2241 > CAIXSE01. Next base: position 264,171 of record CAWHHT010000006.1, on the reverse strand, counting down.
GTCAACCACATCCACACGATCCCCGGCGTCGAGCAGGCCGACTTCCTCCTCAACCTCAAGATCCTCAAGGACAACTACGAGTGGTCGCCCGCGGAGAGCCCCGCGGGCTGAGCACCGCCGGGAACTCCTCCGCGCACCGAAAGTGAGCACGAGATGACCTACGAGGAGCTGCCGTTCAGCGGCATCGCCACGTTCTTCAAAGCGCCGCCGCTCGCAGCGCCCACGCGCGCCGATGCCGAGGTCGCCGTCATCGGCATCCCGTGGGACCAGGGCACTACCAACCGCTCCGGGTCCCGCATGGGGCCCAGGGCGCTGCGCGAGGCCTCGACCTTGTGGGCCTACCAGCAGGACCGCGAGACGCTCTATGACGGCGAAGCCGGTGTCGAACTGCTCGGCGGCGTGCGCTGGGCCGACTGCGGCGATGTGGCGATCGGCCCGATGTGGTCGGCCGACCGGTACCACCTCGCCGTCGACGAGCGCCTGCGGCCGATCGTGTCCGCCGGCCTCTTCCCCGTGACGCTCGGCGGCGATCACTCGATCACCTACCCCGTGCTCAAGACGCTCTCGAGGGCGCGTGACGGGGCGCCGTTCCACCTTGTGCAGTTCGACACCCACATGGACTACTGGGACGAGGAGGGCGGCCAGCGCTACTCGCACGCGAGTCCCATCATCCGCTCGCACGAGGCCGGGTGGCTGAGCGGCCTCACCCAGTACGGCATCCGCAGCCTGCACACCGCCGGCGACAACATCGCGCTGGCCCGGTCGCGTGGGGCGCACATCTTCTGGTGCGAGCAGGCGAAGGACACGCTCGTCGACGAACTGATCGAGCACCTTGAGCCGGGCGCCGATGTGTACATCACGTTCGACATCGACGCCCTCGACCCCGCCATCGCGCCGGGCACAGGCACGCCCGAGCCCGGCGGTTTCTCGTACTACGAGGCCAAGGCGATCCTCCTGGCCGTGTGCGCCCGCTGCAACGTGATCGGCATGGACCTCGTCGAGGTTGCGCCGCAGTACGACGGGCCCGGTCAGGTCACGGCGCTGCACGGCGCGCGCCTGATCCTCGACACGGTCGGCGCCGTCTTCCGCCGGCGCGCCAGCCTGGGCTGAGGCCCCCCCGGGCGCTCAGCAGCGAGACCGCGTCAGCGGCCGAGAGCCGCGGCGAGCGCGGCGATGGACTCCGGCGGAGTCCCGCAGCAGCCTCCGACGATCCCCGCGCCGGCCGCCGGGTAGGTGGCGACGATGCCAGCGAAGTGAGCCGGCGTCTCTCCGTATACGGTCGCCTCCCCCTCCAGTCGCGGCTGCCCGGCGTTGGGCTGCGCGTACGTGATCCCGCCGTTGAGCGCCGCGAGGACGGGGACGAGATCCACCATGGTCTCGGCCGGGATCTCGCAGTTGCAGCCCACGATGGCCGCTCCAGCCTCGAGCAGCGCCGGCACGGCCTGCTCCGGAGAGACGCCCATCATCGTGCGGTAGCCCTTGGCTGCCGGCTTGAAGGCGAGGCTGGCGAGGACGGGGCGGTCACCCGCCGCGGCAACGGCTGCCTCCACGGCCACGCGCGCCTCGGTGAGATCGAACATGGTCTCGATGTTGAGCAGATCAACCCCGCTGGCGACAAGTGCCGAGGCCTGCTCGAAGAAGGACGCCCCGAGGACTTCCGGGTCGGCGTCCCCCATCGGCTTGATCATGCGGCCGGTGGGGCCGATGTCGCCGGCGACCAGGCGGCCGGGGAACTCGCGGTCGCGCACGTCCACCGCGAGGCGGGCGCCGGCCTCATTCAGCTCGACAGACCGCGCGGCGAGACCGTGCGCTTCCAGGCGGAGCGCGGTGCCGCCGAACGTGTTGGTGTTGACGATGTCCGAGCCCGCCGCATAGAAGGAGCGGTGGATGTCCGCGACTTCCGCGGGGTGCGAGGCGTTCCACTCCTCGGGGCACTCGCCGGCGGCGAACCCGCGCACCATCAGCGCGAGGCCGAGGCCGCCGTCCAGCAACTGCGGCCGTTCTGCGATGCGGGCCAGGAGATCCATGCCTGGAGTGTAGCAGACCGCCGGAGAGCGTCAGCCCTCGGCGGCGACCTCGCGCACGAGGGCCTCGGCCTCGCGACGCGGCAGGCCTAGGCACACGTGGAGCGCCGCGGCGGCGTCGCGGCGCGAGAGGCCTCGGCTGAGCAGACGTTCGGCCGCCGTGCGGGCCTGCGGCCTGGCCGCGGCGGCCTCGTCGATCGGCTCGCCGAGGTCAAGGACGAGCGTGATCTCGCCGCGCACTGCGGCGGCGTGGTCGGTGTCCGGACCCGGGACCGGGTACTGCGCGCTCAGATCGCCGAGGCTGCCGCGCAGGATCTGTTCGTGGACCTTGGTGAGCTCGCGGCAGACGACCGCGCGCGCTTCGGGAAGGATGGCGGCGAGGAGCGCCAGGTTGCGGGGCAACCGCTGCCCGGTCTCAAAGGCGACCACGATACCGCCGCAGCGGCGCCAAGCGTGGACGGACTTGGAGAGTTCAGCAGCGCGGCGAGGCAGGTAGCCGACGAAGCGGAACCCCTCCCCCTCGAAGCCGGACGCCACCAGCGCCGTGAGGACCGCCGAGGGGCCCGGCAGCACGGAGATATCGATGTCGTGAGCCACGGCGCGCGCGACGAGACGCATCCCCGGGTCCTGCACGCCCGGCGTGCCGGCGTCGGTCACGAGCGCGACGTCTCTTCCCTCGCGCAGCAGGCTCAGGACCTCCTCGGTCTTCTGGGCTTCGTTGTGCTGGAAGAGACTCGTGAGCGGAACGTGGATGTCGAAGTGGCTGAGGAGCTTACGCGTGCGCCGTGTGTCCTCCGCCGCCACGAGCTCGACGCTGCGCAGCGCATCGAGGACGCGCGGCGTGATGTCGCTGAGGTTGCCGATGGGGGTGGCACACACGTACAGCAAGGCGGCCCTCCTTACAGGAACGCTTCGATGAACACGACGTCGATGTCGCGTCCGTGCAGGCGGGCGTGACGGCGCGCGGTCCCTACGACGCTGAAGCCCAGGCTCAGATGGTAACAGAGGGAGCCGAGGTTGTCGGCGCGCAGGTCGGTGAGGATCTTCTCGTACCCTGCGCCGCGCGCCGCGGCGAACGAGACGGCGGCCAGCGCCGCGCCCACGCCGCGCCGGCGGTATTCCTCGTCAACGTAGGTCCCCATCGTCGCGACGTGGTCGAACTCCCGGGTCACGAAGGTGCTCCAGGGTTCCACGGTCTGAAAGCCGGCGATCTCTCCCTCGGCGGTCTCGGCGGCATGGATGAAGGCGCGCCCCGGGAGTGACTCGATGTAGGCGCGCTCCTCGGCCTCGGTGAAGGGTGTGTCGAGCAGGCTGTGACGCCCACCCTCGATGATACGGTTGAGCACCTTGGCGATGCCCCGCGCGTCGTCTGCCGACGCCAGCCTGATCCTCAACCCTGCCGCCTCGATCACGCTTCCTCCCGTCCGCCGTCGTGCCCACGCTCTAGGTCTTTCACCCCATTCTTTCAGACCGGGGAGTCGAACGAGGCACTTTGCGGAATATTTCACATGTGGAAAGGGGGAGCCATGATGCTGGAGCACATGGTGTGCAGCGAGTGCGGCGCGGTGTTCGAGGAAGATCTCTTCGCGGCGGACCCCAGCGAGATGTTCGTGTGCCCGCTGTGCGGGACCGTGACGCTCGATGCCGAACCAGTCGAGGACCGCGTCCTGCACCTGCATTGTGCCGTCCGCCCACAGCGGGCGAAATCGCAGGAGCCGCGCCTCACCGCCTGACGCGGGAGGGCCGGCGCGACACGACGACGGGGTGGGCCGGCACTGCCGCGCCGTACGTCGGGCATCGACGTTCCCACGCACATCCTCACCCTCCGGATCGCGCTATACACTGTCGGCGTGGACGGGCACCTGCAGATCCGTGCGGCCGGTGAGGCCGACGCCGCGGCGCTGGCCGCGCTCTGCGGCGAGCTCGGCTACCCATCCACCACAGAGCAGGTCCTCGAGCGGCTCCGCTTGCTCGAGGACCACGAGCGGACGATCCTGGTAGTGCAGGCCGGCGACGACGTCGCCGGCTTCATAGATGTGCACGTACAGCGCGTCATCGAGTCCGAGCCGTACGCTGAGGTCGGCGGCCTCGTCGTCGGTGCCGCCTACCGGCGGTCGGGCGTGGGCGCAGCTCTGTTCGGGGCCGCAGCCGACTGGTCTCGCCAGAGGGGCTTGCTGCGCGTCGTCATCCGTGTGGGATCGGAGCGCCGCGGAGCGCACGAGTTCTACCCCACGATCGGCTGTCGAGTAGTGAAAGACCAGCGCGTGTACGAGTACCCGCTGTGAAGCGCATCGTTCTCGGCGACAACCTGGAGGTCCTCGCAGGCCTGCCGGACGCCTGCGCCCGCCTCGTCTATATCGATCCGCCGTTCAACACCGGCCATAGCCAGCGGCGCACGCGCCTGCGCACCGTGCGCGACGATGCGGCTGGCGACCGCACCGGCTTCAAGGGGCGCCGCTACCGCACCGAGGTGCTCGGCGCCTCGGCCTGGGAGGACGCGTACGACGACTACCTCGGCTTCCTGGCGCCGCGTCTCGAGGCGGCGCGGCGCATTCTCACGCCCGACGGCTCGCTCTTCTTCCACATCGACAGCCGCGAGGCGCACTACTGCAAGATCCTGCTTGACGAGCTCTTCGGCCGCGAGTCGTTCATCAACGAGATCGTTTGGGCCTACGACTACGGCGGGCGCTCACGGACCCGCTGGGCCGCGAAGCACGACACGATCTTCTGGTACGCGGCCGATCCGGCACGCTACGTCTTCCGCTACGACGACATCGACCGCGTGCCCTACATGGCCCCGGGCCTCGTCGGGCCCGAGAAGGCGGCACGGGGCAAGGTGCCGACTGACGTGTGGTGGAACACCATCGTCAGCCCCACAGGCAAGGAGAAGACCGGCTACCCCACGCAGAAGCCGTTGCGCATCCTCGAGCGGATCGTGCGCGTGCACTCGGACCCGGGCGACCTCGTGGTCGACTTCTTCGCCGGGAGCGGCACGACGGGCGAGGCCGCGGCGCGCAACGGACGCGGCTACTTGCTTGTGGACGTCAACCCCGAGGCAGTCGCCGTGATGGCCGCTCGGCTGGCGTGGGACGAGCCGGAGATCGTCACCACGGGCGAGACGGGGAGCACGGGTCTCGGCGAGACGCCTCGCGGCCGCCCGGCTCCCTGAACGCAGAAGGGCCGGCTCCTCACGGAGCCGGCCCTCACATCTTCACGCGCCCCGGGCAGTCGTCACTCGGGGACGATCGCCTCACTCGGGCAGGCGTCGACGCACGTCGCGCATTCGTCGCACTTCTCGGCGTCGATCACGTAGATGGGATCGTCTTCGGAGATAGCCTCGTTGGGGCACTCGTCGACGCAGGCGCCACACGCGAGACACTCATCGGTGATCTTGTAGGCCATGTGGTTGTCGTCACCTCCTGTAGGCGCGCTGCAGACGCAGGACGCGCGGGATTTCATTTCTCATTTACCGATATGGCCGACGCGAAGTCAAGAAGGGCCCGGCGCGCGCTCGGCCAGCTTCGCCAGCGCCAGGGCGGCGGCGCCCATGATGCCGGCGTCCGGACCCAGGATCGCGCCGGTGACTCGCACCTGGTCGCGCGCCGGCGGGAGGGCTCGCTCGGCGATGACGCGGCGGGACGGCGCGAGCAGCAGCTCGCCCGCCGCCGCCGCGCCGCCGCCGATCACGATCAGCTCGGGATTGAAGATGTTGACCAGGGTCGTGAGCCCGACGCCGAGAAGGGTGCCGAGGCGCGCCAGCACGCCCGCGGCCACCGGATCTCCGGCCAGGGCCAGCCGCGAGAGCAACGGCCCGTCCACGGGCTCGCCGGCCGCCAGGGCGCGACCCAGACCCGAGCCGGGCTCCGCCTCGGCGGCCGCGCGCGCCGCGGCGCCCATCGCCGGTCCGGCGACGTAGGCCTCGAGACACCCGCGGTTGGGGCAGTCGGCGGGGCAGTCCGGCCCGTCGAGGTCGAGCGTCACATGGCCCAGCTCAGCCGCCGCGCCGCTGAAACCGCGGTACGGGCGGCCGCCGCTGATGATGCCGCCGCCCACACCGGTGCCGAGCGTGAGCATCAGCATCTCGCGAGTCCCGACGCCGGCGCCGTAGGTGTGCTCGCCGACGGTCGCTGCGGTGGCATCGTTGTCGAGAGCGACGGGCACGCCGAAGACGCGCTCGAGCTCGTTGCGCAGGGGAATGTCGCCGAGTGGCAAGTTGACCGAGTGCACGACTGTGCCGGCGTCATAGTCGACGCACGAGGCGACGCCGACGCCGATCGCCTCCACCGTCCCGGCGGCGGCGAGCCGCGCCAGGCACTCCTCGACGCCGCGCAGGCAGGCCTCCGCCGAAGAGGCCTCGGTGGCGGCCGTGAACCTCTCCAGCACCGCCGGCGTCTCCACGTCGGCGAGCGCGTGCACGCCCGGCTCAGGCAGGCGCCCGCGCAGGAGCGCCGCGGCCACCTTGGTGCCCCCGATATCGACTCCGATGATCGTGTGGTCCGGCTCCATGGCGACCCGCAGCTTACCATGGTGTAGACTCGTGACTGCAGGAAACGCCCCCCTCGAGGCGTAGTCCTGCAGCAAGGCCAGCGCCCCGCTCCCCACCACTTCTCGCCGGGCGTTTTCGTGCGCCGCGAGCAGTGGACGATCACATGGCAGACAACGACAGACAAGGGTCCAAGCCCTACAAGACCTACAAGGCCGGTCGCGGCAGGCGCCGGGCGCTCGACGACGAGCTGGCCGGCGCGCGCCCGGCGCGCGAGCCGAAGCGCGGGCAGGCGGACCCGCAGGGTGAGGCCCCGCGCGGCAACGGCCAGGGCGCCGGCAAGGACTACCAGGTGTACGGCGCTCCGCCGGCCGCCGGCCGCGGCGGCAAGCGGCCGGCCGGCGAGTCCGCACCACCGCAACGCCGGCGGCGCTTTCGCTGGTGGCACGTCCCCATCGCGCTCTTCCTCGTGCTGGTCGTCGCCGGCGTCGTCGTCACCGTCCTCGCCTGGCCGGGCTACCAGAAGTTCTCGCGCTCGGTCGCCGCGGCCAACCGGCGTCTCGACAAGGTGGCCGGCGCCAACGCGCACATCGACCACAACGTCCGCGCCCAGCTCGCTCCCGACAACGGCTGGATCTGGCGCAAGGGCACGACGTTGCTGCTCTTCGGCGTCGACAGCAAAGCTGGCGAGCCGGCCCGCTCGGACACGATCATGCTCATGCGCTTCAACCCCGGCACACACACCATCAACCAGCTTTCGATCCCGCGCGACACCTATGTGCCGGTCCAAGGCCAGGGGTCGACCAAGATCAATGAGGCGATGTTCTGGGGCGGGCCGTCCATGGCCATCAAGACGGTCAAGCAGTACCTGGGCATCGACGTGAACCACGTCATGATCGTGAACTTCCGCGGCTTCCCGCGACTCGTCGACGCGGTGGGCGGTGTCGACCTCTACGTCCCCAAGACGATCAGCACGATCGTCGGCAAGTACGGTCGTCCTGTGACCTTCGAGAAAGGCATGCACCACTTCAACGGCAAGTACGCGATGCTGTACGTGCGTATCCGCCACGCCGACGACGACTTCCACCGTGCCGCGCGCCAGCAGGCGTTCGTGCAGGCGCTCGTCAAGAAGATCGCGCGGCCGTCCAACGCCACCAAGCTGCCCGAGATCGGCAAGCGCTTCATGAGCGGTGTCGCCACCGACCTCAGCGCCAACCAGATCATCGAGCTCGCCTACCTCAAGTGGAGGGCGACCGGCGGCACGAGGCAGGTGATGGTCGGCACGCCGGCGTGGATCAACGGCGGAGCCTACGTGCTTCCACCGTCGGAGGCGGCGCGGCAGAAGATGGTGCAGAAGTTCCTGACGAACTGACCGTCAGTACGTGACCCCGACGAGGGCGAGCCCGCGCGACGGCGCCGTCTGCCCCATGTCGCGGCGCCTCCCTCCCTCGAGCACCGTTGCGAACCGCTCGAGCGTCATCCTCCCCTGCGCTACGTCCACCATCGACCCCACGGCGACGCGCACCATGTTGTGCAGGAAGCTGCCGGCGGCGATCTCGAAGACCCATTCCCGGTGCGAACCGCCGTCGATCGGGGGTACTGGCCGCCAGGCTGCCCGGGTCACCTCACGCACGCAGCTGTGGTACAGATGCGCCGAAGGTGTGAGGGCGGCGAAGTCCCGGCGCCCAGGCACCAGAGCGGCAGCTTCGGACAGCGCGGCCGTGTCCAGCGGCCCGCGCACCGCCCACACCCACGCGCGCTCGCGCACCGGCTTGAACGGCGCGATCCACAGGCGGTACGCGTACGAGCGCGAGCTCGCCTGACGCGCCACGAACCCTGCCGGCGCCCGAGCCGCCGCTTCGACGCCGACGTCCGGCGGCAGCAGGGCGTTGAGAGAGCGGCGCAACTGGTCCGACCGCACACCGTGTCGAGCCGTCGCGAACGACACGACCTGAGCCCAAGCGTGCACCCCGGCGTCGGTGCGCCCGGCGACGCTGAGGCGCACCGTCTCGCCGAGCACCGTCGCAAGCGCCTCCTGCATGACTCCCTCGACGGTGCGCAGACCGGGCTGCTTCGCCCAGCCGCGAAAGCCCGTCCCTTCATACGTCACGTCGAGGCGCCAGACCGCCCCGCCGGCGTCGGCTTCGGCGGCGGGCTCCGGCGTGGGCCTTTCGATGTGGGGCTGATTCACACCGGCATCCTACACAAGGAGCCCCACAGCGATGACCGCCGCCGTCACGACGAGCAACAGCGCGTCGGCGGTCCGGGCCCGTAGTGGGTGCAGGCGCGTGCGCACGATGCCCGGCTGGTAGCAGCGCGCCTCCATCGCGAGCGCCAGGTCGTCGGCGCGCCGGAAGCTGAGCACGAACAGCGGGATGAGCACCGGGACCAGCGCGCGGGCGCGTTCGCGCAGGCCGCCGCTGCGAAAGTCGGCGCCCCGGGCGCGCTGGGCGCGCATGATCGTGTCCAGCTCCACCAGCAGCGTCGGGATGAAGCGGAGCGCGATCGTCACCATGAGCGCGAGCTCGTCCGTGGGCACCTTGATGCGGCGCAGCGGGCGACCGAGCCAGGCGAGGCCGTCCGTGAGCGCCATCGGCGCCGTCGTCAAGGTGAGCACCGAGCCCGCGAGCACGAGCACCACGAGGCGCAGACTCAGGAAGGCCGCCAGCTCTATGCCGCTCCACGACAGGTGGATGAACCAGAAGCTGAAGAAGGGGGTCCCCGGCGCGAAGACGACCTGGGCGACGAACGTCAGTCCGACCAGCCACAGCAGGGGCCTGAACGCGCGCCAGAACCACCGCACGGGCACTCCGCTGATGGCGTAGGCGAGAGCCGCCGCGGCCGCGTAGATGGCCAAGCCGAGGAACGAGTCGCGGACGAACAGCGCCACCGCCAGCGCGCTCACGGCGACGAACTTGGCGCGGGGGTCCAGCCGGTGCATGAGCGAGTCGCCCGGGTAGTACTGCGCGATCGTCGGCTTCACGCCAGCATCTCCGCGGCCTCGGCGGCGGTACGAGGTGCCGTCGCAAGGTCACGCCCCAGCCGCCGCCACAACTCCACCAGAAAGGGCTCCCGAAGCCGGTTGCGCGCCAGCAGGTCGCCGCCAGCGGCACCGAACTCCCACGCCCCACAGGCCGCCACCGCACCCTCGCTCAGCACGAGCGCCTCATCGCAGAGGGACCACGCCAGGTCAACGTCGTGCGTGGCCAGAACGATGGTCACGCCTTGGGCCTTGAGCCGCCGGAGGATCTCGGCGAGCTGGCGCCTCGTCCCTGGATCGAGGCTGACGAAGGGTTCGTCGAGGAGCAGCAGTCTGGGCTGCATCGCGAGCACGCCCGCGAGCGCCAGCCGCCGCTGCTCGCCCCCGGAGAGGGCATAGGGGTGACGGTCGCCGAACGTCTCGCCCGGCAGGCCGACCAGCTCCAGAGCAGCGGACACCGCGCTCCGCGATGTGCTCATCGCTCCAGCCCAGCCGTCGTGGCCCGAAGGCCACATCCTCGCGCGCCGACGGCGCGAACAGTTGGAGCTCCGGGATCTGGAACACCAGGCCGATCTCGCGGCGGAGACCGGCATAGCCGTCCCCACTCGGCTCCACACCGTCCAGCACCACACTGCCTGCCTCCGGCTCGTCGAGGCCTCGCACCAGTTGCAGCAGCGTCGACTTGCCGGCGCCGGATGCACCGAGCAAGGCGAGCGAACCGCCGGCTCCTAGCTCGAAGCCGACGTCGAGCACGGCCGGCACCGCTTCCCGACCCTCCTCGTAGGAGAAGGTCACGCCGCGGCACACGAGGCGCATCCCTGTTGCCGCGCCCGCCCCGGTGCCCGGCGTGCCGGCACGCCGGTCTCCAGGCAAGCCGGGCGCCGATGTCTGTGGGCGCGCCCGTTTGCCCCGCGCCTTCTCCAGCCCGGTTCATCCCGGTCCGCCCAGCCCGATCAACAGATCGTCAAGGGTGAGCGGCAGCGCAGCGAGCGGCCGGCCGCGCCGCGCCATCTCCTGAGCCACATCGGCGGCGACCGGCAGGCCGAGATTGAGGCGTTCCACGAGTCCGCCGTCGGCGAAGAGACCGTCCACTCCGCCGGCGTAGACCTCTGAGCCGTGTTCGAGTGCGACGACCCTGTCGGCGCCGACGACCTCGTCCATCTCCTGCGTGACGTAGACGATCGCCAACCCCTCGTCGCGCAGCGCCGCGACGGCCGCGAGCACGTCGGCGCGCCCCGCCGGGTCAAGCATCGCCGTCGGTTCGTCGAGCACGAGGGCGCGGCGCGGGATCGCGAGCACCCCCGCCAACGCCGCGCGCTGCTTCTGGCCGCCGGACAGCAGGTGAGGTTCGCGCCGCCGCAGGTCCGTGAGGTCGAAGCGGGTCAGCATCTCGTCGACGCGGCCGCGGATGTCGGCGCTCGTCCACCCGAGATTCTCAAGACCGAAGGCGACGTCCTCCTCCACGTGCTCCGCGACAAGCTGGTTCTCGGGGTTCTGGAAGAGGACGCCGACGTCGCGGCGCGCCGCGAGGCGGCCGTCGCCGGTCAGCAGATCGTGGCCGCACGCGTCCGCGCGTCGCGCGGCCGCCGGGCGGTCGAGGCCGCCCAAAAGGCGCGCCAGCGTCGATTTGCCCGAGCCGTTGGCGCCGACGACGGCGACGAACTCCCCCTCGCCGACCGCGAGGTCGAGGTCGGCGAGTGCGTCGCTGCGCGCCCCGGGATAGCGGTAGTGGAGCCCGGAGATGTCGAGCAGTGGTGCGGTCATCTGCCTGCGCTCGCCGTCATACCGGGCGAAGCTTACCGCATCGCGCCTGGCCGCCTGCGCGCGGTGGCGGCTGAGGCGCGCTGCGACGGCGGCTGAGGGGCAACCTGCCGCAGCGGCCGCGCAGCCGACCGCGACCAAGGCTCCGCCGGCGTCCGGCGGCCCGTCGGCGGCCGGGGCTCAGCCCCCGGTCGCAAACGCAACGAGGGGCGGGAAGCCTTTCGGCCGCCCGCCCCTCGCGTCACGTTCTCTCGTGCCGGCGACTAGACCAGCTCGATGTACGCCTGTTCGCTGCCGTCCCCAGGCCTCGGGCCTAGCTTGATGATGCGCGTATAGCCGCCGTTGCGGCTCGAGTATCGCGGCGCGACATCGTTGAACAGCTTGTAGACGATCTTCTTGTTGCGCAGCATGGAGATGGCCTGCCGGCGCGCGTGCAGGTCGCCGCGCTTGCCGAGGGTGATCGCCTCCTCGACGAGGGGGCGCACCTCCTTGGCGCGGGCCACGCCCGTCTTCACTTTCTCGTGCTCGAGCACCTGGCACGCAAGGCCCGACAACAGCGCGCTGCGCTGGTCCGGCGCCATGTTGAACTTGCGGCCTGACTTCTGATGGCGCATGTTACTCGTCACCCCGCAGAGCCAGCCCCCGCTCGGTGAGCTTGTCCTTGACCTCGTCGATGCTCTTCTTGCCGAAGTTCGGGATGTTGAGCAGCTCGGCCTCGGTCTTGGAGACCAGGTCGCCGACGGTCTGGATACCCTCGCGCTTGAGGCAGTTGTAGGAACGGACGCCAAGCTCGAGCTCTTCGATGAGCACGTCGTCCATGCCGCCGCTCGCGGGCCCGGCGGCGAGCCCCTCGATCGGGTACTCCTCCGTGCTGCGCGTGCGGTCCGGATCGGTGAAGATCGACATCCGGTCGACGAGAAGCTCGGCGGCCTGGCGGAGGGCTTCCTCCGGCGTGAGCGCGCCGTTCGTCGTGACGTCGAGGATGAGCTTGTCGTAGTCGGTGCGCTGGCCCACGCGCGCGCTCTCCACGTGGTACGAGACGCGCTTGATGGGGCTGAAGATGGAGTCGATCGGGATGACCCCGATCACCGTCTCCGGCGTCTTGTTGCCCTCCGCCGGCACGTAGCCCGTGCCACGGCGGATGGTGAGCATCATCTCGATGGCGCCGCCGTCCGACAGCGTCGCGAGGTGATGGTCGGGATTGAGGATCTCGAGCTCGGCCGGGATATCGATGTCGGCGGCCACGACCTTGCCGGGCTTGTCCTTGTACAGACGTACCTGAACCTCGTCGAGCTCGCCGTGCAGACGGCACACGAGCTCCTTGAGGTTGAGGATGACGTCGGTCACGTCTTCCTTCACGCCCTTGATGGTCGTGAACTCGTGAGCGACACCTTCGATCTTTACTGAGCTGACGGCCGCCCCTTCGAGCGACGACAGCAGGACCCGGCGCAGCGCGTTGCCGAACGTATGCCCGAAACCGCGGTCGAGCGGTTCGACCTCAAAGCGCGCCCGGTTGCCGGCGAGCTGCTCGCGGGTGATGTTGGGCATCTGAAACTGTAGCAACTGGCCTCCTGTAGAGTCTTCGCCGCGGGTAGTGAGCTGCTGCAGCGGGTTACTTGGAGTAGAGCTCGACGATGAGCTGCTCCTGCACCGGCGTGTCGATCTCGTCGCGCTCGGGAGCGCGCAGGACCTTGCCGGTCAGGTTGTCGTGGTCGACAAGCAGCCACGGAGCCACGGACGACGTGAGGTCGGTGGCGGCGCGCACGGTCTCCACGGCCTTGCTGTTGGTGCGCACCGACACGACGTCGTCGGGGCGGACCTGGTACGACGGGATGTCGACCTTCTTGCCGTTGACCGTGAAATGCGCGTGGCGCACGAGCTGCCGTGCCTGGCGGCGCGACGCGCCGAAGCCCAGGCGATACACGACATTGTCGAGTCTCATCTCGAGGAGGCACAACAGGTTCTCGCCGGTGATGCCCTGCTTGCGGCTCGCCACCTCGTAGTAGTGATGGAACTGCTTCTCGAGCAGCTGATAGTAGCGACGTGCCTTCTGCTTCTCGCGAAGCTGCAGGAGGTATTCGCTCTGCTTGATGCGGCCGCGACCGTGCTCACCCGGCGGGTACGAGCGTCGTTCGACGGCACACTTGTCCGTGAGGCACCGCTCGCCCTTGAGGAAGAGCTTCTCGGCCTCGCGGCGACACTGCTTGCACTGTGCTGACGTATCTCTCGCCACGTGGACCTTCCCTAGACCCGGCGACGCTTACGCGGGCGGCAGCCGTTGTGCGGCACCGGCGTCACGTCTTTGACACTGATGATCTCGAGGCCTGCGGCCTGGAGCGAGCGGACGGCCGTCTCGCGACCGGAGCCCGGTCCGCGAACGAAGACCTCGACCTTCTGGAGACCGTGTTCCATGCCCTTCTTGGCGCATGACTCCGCCGTGACCTGCGCGGCGAAGGGCGTGCTCTTGCGCGAGCCCTTGAAGCCGACTGACCCGGCGCTCTCCCACGCGATGACATTGCCCTCTTTGTCGGTGAGAGTAACGAGCGTGTTGTTGAACGACGTCTTGATATGCGCCTGGCCGACCGCGATGTTCTTGCGGACCTTGCGACGCTGACGTCCTTTGGCTCTCTGAGGCTTGGCCACTCTGCTTTACTCCTCCGGCTTCGCTGCGGCTACTTCTTGCGCTTGCCGCTGATCGTCCTCTTAGGACCCTTGCGGGAGCGCGCGTTGGTGCGCGTGCGCTGCCCGTTCACCGGCATGCCACGACGGTGGCGGATGCCACGGTAGCAGCCGATGTCCATCAGGCGCTTGATGTTCTGCGAGCGCTCGCGCCGCAGGTCGCCCTCGACCGTGACTTCACGGTCGATGGCCTCGCGCAGACGCACGATCTCTTCTTCGGTAAGGTCGCGGACCTTGGTGTTCGGATCGATGCCGACCACGCCCAGGACCTTGTTGGACATGGAGCGTCCGATGCCGTAGATGTAGGTCAATCCGATCTCGACCCGCTTCTGCGGCGGGATGTTGACGCCGGCGATTCGTGCCATCTGGTGTTACCCCTGCCTCTGACGATGCCGCGGGTTGGAGCAGATCACCTGCACCGTACCGTGACGGCGGATGATCTTGCACTTCTCGCACATCGCCTTGACTGATGCTCTAACTTTCATCCGAGATCCTCGCTGCTCGAGCGCACGACGGGCCTGCGGCCGCCGTACACCGCCTCCGGGCGACCTGTGGCGGCCGCTACTTGAACCGGTACGTGATCCTGCCTCTGCTGAGGTCGTAGGGCGACAGTTCCACCTTGACCCTGTCGCCGGGCAGGATGCGGATGTAGTTCATGCGCATCTTGCCGGAGATGTGGGCGAGTACTTCGTGGTTGTTGTCGAGGTGAACGCGGAACATCGTGTTCGGCAGTGCTTCGACAACCTCACCTTCGATCTCAATGGCTTCTTCTTTGTTCGCCATACTCCCCACTCGTAGACAGACAGCGGCCTGACATACTACCACAAACGGCTGTGCCGGCAAAACACGCTGTTCGCGGCGGCGCGGCGACCGTGGCTCCGCGCCGATCTCGAGCCGCGCTAGCCTCGCGCGCCGCCCGTCTCCGAGCGGCGGCGCGTGAGCACCTGCGGCGCCTTCTTGCCCACGGCGACCGTGTGCTCGAAGTGTGCCGAGAGCGACCCATCGCCGGTCGAGATGCTCCAGCCGTCGTCGGCGACGAACACTTCGTGGCCGCCGGCATTGACCATCGGCTCGATGGCCAGCACCCAGCCCTCTTCCAGCCGCGGACCGCGCCCGGGATCCCCGTAGTTGGGGATCTGCGGATCCTCGTGCATCTCGCGGCCGACGCCGTGGCCGACCAGCGAGCGCACGACGCTGAAGCCCGCGTCCTCTACGACCTCCTGCACCGCGTGCGAGAGGTCGCCCAGCCTGGCGCCCTCGTGGCACTGGGCGATCCCGGCCTCGAGCGACTCCTTCGTCACGTCGAGCAGCCGCAGGGCTTCGGCGTCGACCGCGCCCATCGGCAGAGTGATCGCCGAATCGGCCACGTAGCCGTCGAGCGTCACGCCTACGTCGATGCTCAAGATGTCGCCCTCGGCGATGCGGTACACGCCGGGTATGCCGTGCACCACCATGTCGTTCGGCGAAGCGCAGATGGACCCCGGGAACCCCCTGTACCCGAGGAATGTCGGCACGCCGCCGTGTCCCCGGATGAAACGCTCCGCGAGCCGGTCCAGCTCCGCCGTGCTGACACCGGGCCGCGCCTCGGCTGCGAGCATGTCCAGGCAGTCAGCCAGGATCTCTCCGGCGGCGCCGATCTTCGCGACCTCGGCCGCCGACTTGCGGACGATCACGTAGCGTCAGCTCCCCGCGAGGAGGGCCTGGACCTGGCCGAACACCTCGTCCGGGCAGCTTGCCCCCACCGAACGCGGTCTGCAGGACGCCTTGGCGCTCGTAGTAGCCGACCAGGGGCTCAGTCTGCGCGCGGTACACATCGAGCCGATGGCGCACCGTCTCTTCGTTGTCGTCGGTGCGCTGGTACAGCTCGGAGCCGCAGACGTCGCAGACGCCCTCCTCCTTGGGAGGGTCGAACACGACGTGATAGCCCTTGCCGCAGCCGCGGCACATGCGCCGGCCGGCGAGGCGCTGCACGAGCTCGTCCTCGGGGACGTCGATGAGGATGACGTGCGTGACCTTCCGGCCCGCCTCCGACAGCATCGCGTCCAGGCGTTCGGCCTGCTCGATCGTGCGCGGAAAGCCGTCCAGCAGGAAGCCGTCCTGGGCGTCCGGCTCGTCCAGACGGTCGCGCACGACGCCGATCACGACCTCGTCGGGCACCAGCGCGCCGGCCTCCATGGATTTCTGGGCGGCCAGCCCCATGTCCGTGCCCTGGGCGACGGCGGCGCGCAGCATCTCACCGGTCGAGATGTGCGGCAGGCCGAACTGCGCGACGATGCGTTCGGCCTGCGTGCCCTTGCCGGCGCCGGGGGCGCCGAGGAGGATGACGTTGAGCTGGGCGTCGGTCATCGGCGGCCCCCTATTTGAGGAAGCCCTCGTAGTGGCGCATGAGCAACTGGGCTTCCATCTGCCGCATGGTATCGAGCGCGACGCCGACCACGATCAGCAGCGACGTGCCGCCGAAGTAGAACGGCACGGCGAGGTACTTCGACATGATCCACGGCAACACCGCGAGGGCGGCGAGGAAGAGCGCGCCCGGCAGCGTCAGCCGCGTGAGGATCCGGTCGAGGTACTCAGCCGTGGGACGCCCGGGACGCACGCCCGGGATGAAGCCGCCGTACTTCTTGAGGTTGTCGGCCTGGTCGATCGGGTTGAACGTCACGGCCGTGTAGAAGTACGTGAAGATGATGATGAGGATGGCCTCGCCGATGATGTAGAGGAACGTGTTCGGCCCGAAGGTCGAGTTGAACCAGCCGGCGATGCCCCCAGTCCCGAAGAACTGCGCGAACGTCGGCACGATCATCATGATCGACGACGCGAAGATGACCGGGATGACGCCGGCCATGTTGACCTTGAGCGGGATGAAGGTGCTCGTGCCGCCCATCATCCGGCGCCCGACGACGCGCTTGGCGTACTGCACCGGCACCCGCCGCTCGCCCGTGGTGATCCAGACGACGCCCACGACCACGGCGAGGGCGATGAGCAAGAACAGGATGATGGTGATGATGCTCATCGTGAAGAGCTTGGCGGCGCCGCCCGGGATACGGGAGACGATGCTGATGAAGATGATGATCGACATGCCGTTGCCGATGCCGCGCGCCGTGATGAGCTCGCCGAGCCACATGACGACCACGGCGCCGGTGACGAGGCCCGCGATGATGAGCGAGCTGCGCCAGATGCTCATGGTGGGCAGGATGCCCTCGCTCTTGAACAGCACGACGTAGCCGATCGCCTGCACGAACGAGAGGGCTACAGTGAGCCAGCGCGTGTACTTGGTGATCTCCTTCTGGCCCTGCTCGCCTTCTTTGGCGAGGTCCTCGAGCTTGGGGATCACGACCGTCAGCAACTGCATGATGATCGACGCCGTGATGTACGGCATGATGCCGAGCGCGAACAGCGCGAGGCGGCCGAGCGCGCCGCCCGAGAACAGGTTCAGGAAGCCGAGGACTCCCTGATTGCCGCTCGCAATGAACTTCGCGACGGCGGCCGTGTCCACACCGGGGACGGGCACGTGGTCGCCGAACCGGTAGATCGCGATCATCGCCGCCGTGAAGAGGACCTTCGTGCGCAGATCCGGAAGCTTCCAGGCATTGACGAGCGATTGCCAGAGCTTGTTGTTCACAGCCCCGATACCCCCACGCCGGTCAGAGGAGCTCGGCCTTGCCGCCGGCCGCCTCGATCTTCTCCACGGCACTGCGTGAGTACAGGTGGATGCGCACGTTCAGCGCCTTGTCGAGGTCACCGCCGCCGAGGACCTTGATGGGCGTGCGGGTGTTCTTGACGATGCCCTTGGCGACGAGCGCCTCAGGGGTGACCTCGTCGCCCGCCGCGAACGCGGCCGAGAGGCGCCCCACGTTGACCGGCACCGCATAGGTGCGGAACGGGCCGATGGGCATGCTCTTCTTCATGTGCGGTCCGCGCAGCTTGCCGAGCCGCATGTAGAGCGGCATCTGGCCGCCCTCGTAGCCTGGGCGCACGCCGCCGCCGGACCGGGCGTTGTAGCCCTTGTGGCCCTTGCCGGCGGTCTTGCCCTGGCCGGTGCCCTTGCCGCGGCCGAGCCGCTTGGTGTCCTTCGTGGAGCCCGGGTTCGGGCGCAGGTTATGCAGTCCTAGTTCAGCCATGTCACGACTTCTTCGTTACCGGCCGCACCTCGAGGAGGTAGGCGACCTTGTTGACCATGCCGCGGATCACGGGGGTGTCCTCGTGGACCACGGTGTGGCGGATCCGCTTGAGGCCGAGCGCGCGCAGCGTGCCTCGGTGATCGGGCTTACGACCGATCGCGCTCTTGACCTGGGTGATCTCGAGATACGTGGTCATGCAGCTCAGGCCTCCCCGGCCGCCGCGGCGGGAGCATCCTCGCCGGCCGGCTCTTCACGCTGGTCGAGGCCGAGCACCTGCGCCACCGAGATGCCGCGCAGGCGCGCCTGACCCTCGGGGGTCTTGAGCGACTGCAGGCCGGCGACGGTGGCGCGCACCAGGTTGATGGGGTTGGTGGTCCCCAGAGACTTGGTGAGGATGTCGCGCACGCCGGCGAGCTCGAGCACGGCACGCACGCCGCCGGCGGCGATGACGCCGGTACCGGGAGCGGCGGGCTTGAGCAGCACGCGGGCGGCGCCGAAGCGGCCCACGACCTGATGCGTGGTCGTCGTGCCGTTGTAGCGCGGCACGGTGAACAGGTTCTTCTTCGCGTCCTCGATCGCCTTCTGGATCGCCAGCGGCACCTCGCGCGCCTTGCCGTAGCCGGCGCCCACGTGACCGTTCTCGTCACCGACGACGACCAGGGCCGTGAAGGAGAACCGCCGGCCGCCCTTGACGACCTTGGCGACGCGGTTGATGTCGACAACGCGCTCTTTGAGCTCGTTGCCATCGCTGAATGATCCTCTAGCCACGGGGTCCTTTACTCCTTGTCAGAAAACCAGGCCGCCCTCGCGGGCGCCCTCGGCGAGAGCCTTCACACGGCCGTGGTACAGATAACCCGACCGGTCGAAGACGACGCGTTCTATGCCTTTGTCCTTGGCGCGCTGCGCGAGCAGCTCGCCGACCTTCTTGGCGACCTCGGCCTTCTTGAGGCCCTTGCCCTCCACCTCGCCGGAGCGCACGGCGGCCAGCGTCCGGGCCTCCGCGTCGTCGACGAGCTGGGCGTAGATCGCCTTGTTCGAGCGGAACACCGAGACGCGCGGGCGCTCGGCTGTGCCCTCGATGCGCCCGCGGATACGCCGCTTGCGGCGGGCCCGGGCTTCTCTGATCGTCAGTGCACTCATCTTGTGTGCGTTCCTCTTCTCTCAGGCAGCGCGCTAGGCCCGCTTGCCGACCTTGCGTTGCACGTACTCGCCGGCGTACCGGATGCCCTTGCCCTTGTAGGGCTCAGGCGGGCGGGTGGAGCGCACTTTGGCGGCCACCTCGCCGACCACCTGCTTGTCGATGCCCCTGACGACGACGACCGTCGCCTGCGGCGTCTCGAACGCGATGTGCTCGGGCGGCTCGATGAGCACCGGGTGGCTGTAGCCCACCAGCAGCTCGAGCGTGTCGCCCTTGACGCTGGCGCGGTAGCCGACGCCGACGATCTCGAGACGCTTCTCGAAACCGTCCGTGACGCCGGTCACCATGTTGGCGATCAGCGTGCGTGTGAGGCCGTGCAGCGAGCGATGCGGACCGCTGTCCGTGGGGCGCTTGACCTCGATCACGCCGTCCCCGACCTCGACCAGCATCTCACGCGGCACCCGCTGGGTGAGTTCACCCTTGGGTCCCTTGACCGTCACGACGGCGTTGTCGTACTTGAACTCGACGCCGTCGGGCAGCGGGATGGGAGCTTTACCGATCCTCGACATGTGCCGTCCTCACCAGATGAAGCAGATCACCTCGCCACCCAGGCCCAGCTTCCGCGCTTCCGCGCTGGTCACGAGGCCGCGTGACGTGGAGATGATCGCCGTGCCGAGTCCGCCGAGCACCTTGGGCAACGACTCCTTCTTGGCGTAGACACGACGCCCGGGCTTGGAGACGCGCTTGATGCCGGAGATGACCCGCTCTCGGTTCTTGCCGTACTTGAGCTCGACGATGATGACCTCGCCGTGCTCGCCCTGCTTGGTCGCGTAGCCGCTGACGTAGCCCTGCTCCGTCATCAGCCTGGCGATCTCGACCTTCATGCGTGACGACGGTATCTCGACCGTCGAGTGCCGTGCCGTGCTGCCGTTGCGGATGCGCGTCAGCATGTCGGCGATTGGATCTGTCATTGACATGTGCCCGCCTCCTTACCAGCTCGACTTGGTCAGGCCGGGGATGACGCCCTGGTGCGCGACTTCGCGCAGGCAGATGCGGCAGATCCCGAACTTGCGGTAGTAAGCACGCGGGCGACCGCACCTGGCGCAGCGATTGTACTCGCGCGTCTTGTAGCGCTGCTTGCGCCCGGCTTTCACCACGAGGGATGTCTTAGCCATGCTTCAGCTGCTCCTAGTTCGACCGGAACGGCATGCCCAGCTTGGCCAGCAGGGCGCGCCCTTCCTCGTCTGTCTTGGCGGTCGTCGTGATGACGATGTTGAGACCGCGGAACGTTTCGACCGAGTCGTAGTCGATCTCGGGGAAGATCGTCTGCTCGCGCACGCCCATGGCGAAGTTGCCGCGACCGTCGAACTGCTCGGGCGAGATGCCGCGGAAGTCGCGGATGCGCGGCAGGGCGATGGACACGAGACGGTCGATCATCTCGTACATGCGCTCGCCGCGCAGGGTCACGCGGCAGCCGATGGACATGCCCTCGCGCAACTTGAAGCTGGCGATCGACTTGCGCGCCTTCGTGATCGCCGGCCGCTGGCCGGCGATGAGCGCCAGCTCCTCGACGGCGTCGTCGAGCAGTTTGGCGTTCGTCTTGGCCTCGCCGACGCCCATGTTGAGGGTCACCTTGGTGACACGCGGCACTTCCATGACATTGCGGTACCCGAACTCCTCTTTGAGCTCCGGCACGATCTCCTTGATGTACTTGTCCTTGAGCCTGGCCATGGTCACGCCTTGTCGATGTCTTTGCCGCAGTTGGCGCGGCGGCATGTACGGATCTTGCCGCCGCCCTCGAGCAACCGGAAGCCGACACGCGTCGGCTGGCCGCAGGCGGGACACACGAGCATCACGTTGGACACGTCGATCGCAGCCTCACGCTCGATGACGCCGCCCTGCGGGTTGGTCTTGGGGTTCGGCTTGGTGTGCTTCTTGACCATGTTGAGCCGCTCGATGACCACCCTGTGCGACTCGGTGTCCACGCGCAGCACTTTGCCGGTCTTGCCGGACTCCTTGCCGTTGACGACCTTCACCTGGTCGCCCTTGTGGATCTTCATCTTGCTCATCACAGCACCTCGGGAGCGAGCGACACGATCTTCATGAAGTTCTTCTCGCGCAGCTCACGGGCCACGGGGCCGAAGATGCGGGTCCCACGCGGGTTGTTCTGGTTGTCGATCAGCACGGCGGCGTTCTCGTCGAACGCGATGTACGTGCCGTCCTTGCGACCGAACTCCTTCTTGGTGCGCACGATGACGGCGCGCACGACGTCGCCCTTCTTCACGCCGCCACCGGGCGTCGCCACCTTCACGGTGCCGACGATGATGTCGCCGACCGTGGCATACCGCCGCTTCGAGCCACCGCGGATCCGGATACAGAGGATCTCGCGTGCGCCCGTGTTGTCGGCGACTCGTAGTCTGGACTCAACCTGGATCATGTGTTTCCTCTGCCGGCTTTCTTACTTGGCCTTCTCGAGGATCTCGAGAAGACGCCAACGCTTGCTCGCGCTGAGCGGACGCGTCTCGACGACCCGTACGAGGTCACCGACGCCGGCCGCGTTCTGCTCGTCGTGGACATGCAGCTTGCTCGAGCGGCGCACGACCTTGCCGTACCGCTCGTGCTTCTGCGCCACGTCGATGCGCACCACGATCGTCTTGTCCATGGCGTCGCTGACGACGACGCCGCGGCGTTCCTTGCGACCCGGCACCTTCTCCGGCGCCTTGCGCTCTGCCTTGGCCTTGGCCTTGGCGGCCGAGACCTTCTTGGCCGGCTTGACGGCCTGGGTCTCGGCGGCCTTCTTGGCGGCCGGCTTCTTGGCCGTGGTCTTCTTCGCCGCCGTCTTCTTGGCGGCCGGCTTGCGCGCGGCCGTCTGCTTGGGAGCGGGCTTGCCGCTGTCGGTCTTCTTCGTCGTCGCCATCAGGCTTCACCACCGGCTGCAGTGCGTTCGCGCTGGCGTTCCGACTGCATGGTGAGCAGGCGGGCGATCTCGCGGCGCGTCGCGTTCAACTTGTGCGGATTGTCGAGCTGCCCGGTGGCGTGCTGGAAGCGCAGGTTGAACAGTTCCTTGCGCGTATCCTTCAGGCGCACGATGAGCTCGTCATCGGACAGCTCTCTGAGCTTGCTAGCTTTCAAGGAGACTGCCCTCCCTCGTCACGAACTTGCACTTGATGGGCAGCTTGTGCGCGGCCAGACGCATGGCCTCGCGGGCCACGGGCTCGCTCACGCCGGCAAGCTCGAACATGACCTTGCCCGGCTTGACCACGGCCACCCAGGACTCGGGCGAACCCTTGCCGCCGCCCATGCGGGTCTCAGCGGCCTTGCGCGTGATGGGTTTGTGTGGAAACACGTTGATCCACACCTTGCCGCCACGCTTGATATGGCGCGTCATGGCGATACGGGCTGCTTCGATCTGGCGATTGGTCACCCAGCCGCGATCGATCGCCTTGAGGCCGAACTGGCCGAACTCGACCGTGTTGCCACCTCTGGACAGTGCCGGCCATACGGCCGCGCTGTTGCTTCCTGTGCTTGACTCTCTTCGGCAGGAGCATCGTCTACGTCCTCCGTCAGCTCTGCTCGGGCTTGGGCTCGGCCGGCTTCTCAGCCGGAGCCGCCTCGGGGGCCGGCTTGGGAGCCGGCGCAGGCTTGCGCTCCGGAGCACGACGACCCATCGGGACACTCGGACCCGTGGGACCAGGGCGCCCCTGACCTTGACCACGACCGCCGCCGCCGGGACGACCACCAGGGCCGCCGCCCGGACGACCGCCGCCGCCGGGACGACCACCGAAGCCGCCGCCTGGACGACCACCAGCGCCACCCCCCGGACGACCGCCGGGGCCGCCGCCGGGACGACCGCCGCCGCCGGGACGCGGCCGACGATCGCGGCCGCGGTCGTCGCGGCGCTGCTCGTCGCGCTCGAGGCGCGCTTTGGTCTCGTCCATCGGGTAGCCCTCGGGCAGGATCTCGCCCTTGTTGATCCAGACCTTGACGCCGATGCGGCCGAAGGTCGTGCGTGCCTCACGGAAGCCGTAGTCGATGTCGGCGCGCAGCGTGTGCAGCGGCACGCGACCCTCGCTGTAGTGCTCCATGCGCGCCATCTCGGCGCCGCCCAGGCGGCCGCCGCAGCGCACGCGCATACCGGCGGCGCCGGAGCGCATCGCGCTCGTGAGCGCCCGCTTCATCGCCCGCCGGAAGCTGACCCGGTTCTCGAGCTGCTCGGCGATCGACTGGGCGACCAGGACGGCGTCAAGCTCGGGGCGCTTGACCTCGATGATGTTGACCTGGACGTTCTTCTTGCGTCATGCCGTGGATCTCTTTGCGCAGCGCGTCGACCTCGGAGCCGCTCTTGCCGATCACGATGCCGGGGCGGGCCGTGTGGATGTCGATGGTGACGTTGTTCTGATCCTTGCGGATGATGATGCGCGACAGTCCGGCGTGCGCGAGCTTCTGCATGATGTGCGTGCGGATGTGCTCGTCCTCAGCCAGGAACTGCTTGAACTCTTTCTCCGTATACCAGTGCGACTTCCAGTCGTGGATGACGCCCACACGAAAGCCGCCCGGATGCACCTTCTGGCCCACTAGGAACGGACCTCCCTCTGCTCCACCGCGATGGTGATGTGGCTGCTGCGTTTGCGGATGCGATTGACGCGGCCCATCGCCCGGAACTGCCAGCGCTTGAGGGTCGGGCCCTCGTCCACGCGAGCCTCCTTGACGTACAGGTCGTCGGCCGAGAACGCGTTGTTGTTCTCAGCATTGGCAACCGCCGAGTTCAGGACTCGGGCGACCACGCGCGCGGCGTTGCGATTGGCGAAGAACAGCGTGCTTCGCGCCTCGGCGACGGACTTGCCGCGGATCAGGTCCGCGACCTCCCTCGCCTTGCGCGGTGCGACGCGCACGTACTTCGCTTGTGCTCTTACTGCCATGTTCCGTTACCTTCTGGCCGAGCGGTCGCCCTTGATGTGACCGCGGAACGTGCGGGTGAGCGCGAACTCGCCCAGTTTGTGACCGACCATCGATTCGCTGATGAAGATAGGGACGTGCTTGCGCCCGTCGTGCACGGCGATGGTGTGACCGACCATGTCGGGGAAGACCGTAGAGGCCCGCGACCAGGTCTTGATCATCTTCTTCTGGCCGGCGGCGTTCATCTCTTCGATGCGCTTCAAGAGGCGCTCGTCGACGAACGGACCCTTCTTTGCTGACCTGCTCAAAAGGAGCCTCCTGCCTTACGAGTGCTTGCCGCGTTTGCGGCCGCGGATGATCAATTTGTCGGACGGCTTGTGATTGGCCCGCGTGCGATACCCGAGCGTGGGCACGCCCCACGGAGTGACCGGGTGCCGGCCGGCCGTCGTCTTGCCCTCGCCGCCGCCGTGCGGGTGGTCGACGGGGTTCATGGCGGTGCCTCGAACGGTCGGACGCACGCCACGCCAGCGTGTGCGCCCGGCCTTGCCGCCGGAAAGGTTGGAGTGGTCCGAGTTGCTGAGCTCGCCCACCGTGGCGCGGCAGGCGAGGCGGATGCGGCGCAGCTCGCCGGAGGGCAGGCGCACGACGCCGTAGCCCCCCTCTTTGGCCTGCAACTGCGCGCTCGTGCCGGCACTGCGCACAAGCTGGGCGCCGCGGCCGGGCTGCAACTCGATGTTGTGGATCGTCGTGCCGGCCGGGATGTTCTCCAGCGGCAGCGCGTTCCCGGCCTTGATGTCGGCCGTGGGGCCGGACTCGACCGTGTCGCCGACGGCCACGTTCTTGGGCGCGAGGATGTACCGCTTTTCGCCGTCCGCGTAGTGCAGGAGGGCGATGCGGGCCGACCGGTTCGGGTCGTACTCGATGTGCGCGACCTTCGCCGGCACGGCGTCCTTGTCGCGCTTGAAATCGATGATGCGGTAGCGGCGCTTGTGGCCGCCGCCCTGATGGCGCGTCGTGATACGCCCGTAGCTGTTACGGCCGCCGTTCTTTTTGAGCGGCGCCACCAGCGAGCGCTCCGGCTCGCTGCGCGTGATGTCCTCGAACGTATCGACCGTCATGAAGCGGCGGCCGGGCGAGGTCGGCTTGAATCTCTTGATGCCCATTACCTGCCCTCGAAGAATTCGATCTTGTCGCCGGGCGCGAGCTGCACGACGGCCTTCTTCCAAGCCGGGGTGTGGCCGCGCGACGTCCCGCGGCGCTTCGGCTTCCCCTTGATGTTCGCGGTGGATACCGCGACCACAGTGACGTTGAAGAGCTGCGCGACCGCCTGGGCGATCATGGTCTTGTGCGCGTCCGGGTGCACCTGGAAGGTGTACCGGTCGTGGTCGATCTGCGAGTAGCTCTTCTCAGAGATGATCGGCTTGATGATGATCTTTTCGGCTTCAACCATGTGTCACGCCTCGTTCAGGGCGGCGAACGCCTTCTCGGTGAGGACCAGGGAGCGGGCCCGCAGGACCTGCTCGGTGGAGAGCGCGCCGACCTCGGAGACTTCGGCGTACGAGAGATTGCGCGCGGACTTGGCGACGCCCGGTTCGTCGTGCGTGACGACCAGCACGGGCGCGGCGATGTCGAGCTTCACGAGGAACTCGTTCAGCGTCGCCGTGCTCGGCTCGTCGATCTGCAGACCCGCCGCCACGAACACGTTGCCGTTCTCGGCGCGGTTGCTCAGGGCCATGGCCAGCGCCTTGCGCACGACCTTGCGGTTGACCTTGATCGTCGAAGCTCCGCGGCCTCGGGCCGAACGCGACGCCTCCGCCGGTGCGGATCGGCGACTTGACGCTGCCGGCGCGGGCGCGGCCCGTGCCCTTCTGGCGGTAGAGCTTCGCGGTGGATCCTGAGACCTCGCCGCGCGTCTTGGTCGAAGCGGTCCCACGGCGGCGCGCAGCCTGCTCGGCGCGCACCACCAGGTGCAGTGTGTTCACGTCGGCCGGCACGGCGAAGAGCACCGCGTTGAGCGCGCGCGCCTCGAGCTCCTTGCCGGCGGCGTCGACCACCGTTGCCTTGCCTTCCTTGCCGTGACGCAGCTCAGGTGCCGGCTTCTTCGCGGCCTTCTGCTTCGCGGGTCGCTCGGCGGCCGGCTTCTTGGCGGCCGGCTCGGCCTTGGCGACGGGCTTCTTGGCGGCCGCGGGAGCCTCGGCCTTGGCGGCCGGCTTCTTGGCGGCCGGCTTCTTCGCCGCAGGCTTCTTGGCGGCCGGCTTGGCGGCAGCCTCGGCCTTGGCGGCCGGCTGCCTTGGCGGCCGGCTTCTTCGCCGCAGGCTTCTTGGCAGCCGGCTTGGCGGCAGCCTCGGCCTTGGCGGCCGGCTTCTTGGCGGCCGGCTTCTTCGCCGCAGGCTTCTTGGCGGCCGGCTTGGCGGCCTCCGTCTTGGCAGGAGTCTTCCCCTCGGCGTTCTCGGCCGAGGTGGCCTCGACGTCCTGGGTCTTCTTGGTCTCGTCGGGGGCCACTGTTACCTACCCTTGATCACGACGACGGAGTTCTTGGCGCCGGGCACTGAGCCCTTGATGAGCAGCAGGTTGTTCTCGACGTCGCGACGGACGATCTTGAGACCCTGCTGGGTGACGCGCTGCGCCCCCATATGCCCACTCATGCGCATGCCCTTGAACACGCGGCTCGGGTACGCGCTGGCGCCGATCGAACCCGGCTGCCTGACGTTGTGTGAACCGTGGGTCTCGGGACCGCGGCCGAAGTTGTGCCGCTTGATGGTGCCCTGGAACCCCTTGCCCTTGCTGACGCCGGTGGCGGTGACGGCCTGGCCGTCCTCGAACGCCTCCACGGTCACCGTGTCGCCGACCTTGAGATCGCCTGCCGCGTCGAACTCGACGAGGTGACGCATCCCGTGCTTGAGGCCCGCCTTCTTGAGATGGCCGAGCTCAGGCTTGCTGATGTGCTTGTCCTTGCACTCCTCGAACGCGAGCTGCACGGCCTCGTAGCCGTCGTTGTCGAGCGTGCGTACCTGTGTGACGGGACACGGGCCAGCCTGGACGACGGTGACCGCCACGACGTTGCCGTCGTCGTCGAAGAGCTGGGTCATGCCGATCTTCTTGCCGATGATGCCTGTCATGGTGCGCTCTACAGCTTGATCTCGATGTGGACACCGGCCGGCAGATCGAGACGCATCAGCTGGTCCACGGTCTTGGGCGTGGGCTGATGGATGTCGATGAGCCTCTTGTGCGTGCGGATCTCGAAGTGCTCGCGCGAGTCCTTGTCCTTGAACGGGCTCTTGATGACGCAGTACACGTTCTTCTCCGTGGGAAGCGGCACGGGGCCAGAGATCGTCGCGCCGCTGCGCTGCGCGGTCTCCACGATGGATTGCGCGCTGCGCTCGATCAGCTCGTGATCGTAAGACTTCAACCTGATGCGTATCTTCTGCTGAGCCACTCTAGCCTTCTCTGTCCTGTTCACGTGGCCGGGCGTGTCGCTCGCACGAGCGTGCGACAGCACGCCCGGCCCGAAGGGTCGTCAGTGCCTATTCGATGATCTTGGTGATCGCCCCGGCGCCCACGGTGCGGCCGCCCTCGCGGATGGCGAAACGCAGACCCTCGTCCATCGCGATCGGGGTGATGAGCTTGACTTCCATGACGGTGTTGTCGCCCGGCATGACCATCTCGACGCCCTCTTCGAGGGTGATGACGCCGGTCACGTCGGTCGTGCGGAAGTAGAACTGCGGCCGGTAGCCGTTGAAGAACGGCGTATGCCGGCCACCCTCGTCCTTTGACAGGACGTAGACCTGGGTCAGGAAGTGCGTGTGCCCGGTGATGCTCCCCGGCTTCGCGCAGACCATGCCGCGCTCGATCTCCTCGCGCTTGGTGCCACGCAGGAGGACGCCGATGTTGTCGCCGGCGCGGCCTTCGTCGAGCAGCTTGCGGAACATCTCGACGCCGGTGACTGTGGTCTTCATGGGCTTGTCGCGCATGCCGACGATCTCGATCTCCTCGCCCACCTTGACGACGCCACGCTCCACGCGGCCGGTGGCGACGGTGCCGCGGCCGGTGATCGTGAAGACGTCCTCGACGGGCATGAGGAACGGCTTGTCGATGTCGCGCTCAGGCTCGGGCAGGTAGCTGTCGAGCGCGTTGGTGAGCTCGATGATGCTGCCGCACCACTCGCAGTCCGGCTTGCCGCAGCCGCACTCGAGCGCCTTGAGAGCGGAACCCTTGATGACGGGGAGCTCGTCGCCCGGGAACTCGTACTCGCTGAGGAGCTCGCGGACTTCCATCTCGACGAGCTCGAGGAGCTCGGGGTCGTCGACCAGGTCGACCTTGTTCATGTACACGATGATGTTCGGCACGTTCACCTGGTGAGCCAGGAGGATGTGCTCGCGCGTCTGCGGCATGGGGCCGTCGTCGGCGCCCACTACGAGGATCGCGGCGTCCATCTGGGCGGCGCCGGTGATCATGTTCTTGATGTAGTCGGCATGGCCCGGGCAGTCGACGTGCGCGTAGTGGCGCTTCTCCGTCTCGTACTCGACGTGAGCGGTGGCGATCGTGATGCCGCGCTCGCGCTCTTCCGGCGCCTTGTCGATCATGTCGAACGCGGTGAACTCGGTGTTACCGCCGCGGTTGTGCAGCACGAGCGTGATCGCAGCCGTGAGGGTGGTCTTGCCGTGGTCGACGTGGCCGATCGTGCCCACGTTCATGTGCGGCTTGCTGCGGTCAAACTTCTGCTTGGCCATGTCTGCTACTCCTTTTCCCGAAACCCGGAGGTTGAGGTCACACAAAAATCGGCACGGCTGCCTGCCGTACCAAAGGTCGGCAGTATACATGAAGCCGACCTGCTTGAGCAACTGAACCGCTGTTGGCGGAGCTCAGGCACCGCGCACCTTCGCGACGATCTCGGCGGCGATGGAAGCGGGCACCTCAGCGTAGTGCTTGAACTGCATGGTGTACGTGGCGCGACCCTGCGTCGTCGAACGCACGTCGGTCGCGTACCCGAACATCGTGGAGAGCGGCACGGTCGCGGTGATGACCTGCGCGTTGCCGCGCGGTTCCATGCCGTCGATGTGGCCGCGGCGCGAGTTGAGGTCGCCCATGACGTCGCCCATGAACTCCTGCGGCGTGACGACCTCGACCGCCATCATCGGCTCGAGAAGCACGGGCTTCGCCTTCTGGGCGGCGTTCTTGAAGGCGAGGGAACCCGCGATCTTGAAGGCCATGTCCGAGGAGTCGACCTCGTGGTAGCTGCCGTCGATGAGGGCGACCTTGATGTCGACCACCGGATAGCCGGCGAGGATGCCCGTATTCATGGCCTCCTGGATGCCGTCGTCGACGGACGGGATGTAGTCCCGCGGGATCACGCCGCCCTGGATGCGGCTCTCGAACTCGTAGCCGCCGCCGGGCTCGTTGGGCTGCATCTCGATCACGACGTGGCCGTACTGGCCGCGGCCGCCGCTCTGGCGCACGAACCGGCCCTCGACCTTGTCGACCTTGTTGCGCACCGTCTCGCGATACGCGACCTGCGGCTTGCCGACGTTGGCGTCGACGCCGAACTCGCGCACGAGGCGGTCGACGATGATCTCGAGGTGAAGCTCGCCCATGCCCTGGATGATCGTCTGACCCGTCTCCTCGTCTGAGTAGACGCGGAACGTGGGGTCCTCTTCGGCCAGACGCTGGAGGGCGTTGCCGAGCTTGTCCTCGTCGGCCTTGGTCTTCGGCTCGATGGCGACGTCGATCACCGGCTCCGGGAATTCCATCGCCTCGAGCACGACGGGCTTCGACGGCTCGGTGAGCGTGTCGCCGGTGCTGGTGACCTTGAGGCCGACGGCGGCGGCGAGTTCGCCCGCGATAGATCTCGTCGCGGTCCTCGCGGTGGTTGGCGTGCATCTGGAGGATGCGGCTGATGCGCTCGCGCTTGTCCTTGGTCGCGTTGAGGACGTAGGAACCGGCCTTGAGCGTCCCGGAGTAGACGCGGAAGTACGTCAGCTTGCCGACGTACGGGTCGACCGCCACCTTGAACGCCAGCGCCGCGAATGGCTCGTCGTCGGACGTGGGGCGAGTCGCCTCATCGCCGTTGGGCTTGATGCCCACCGACCGGCGGAACGTCGAGGGGCGACGGCAGATACTCGACGATCGCGTCCATGAGCGGCTGCACGCCCTTGTTCTTGAAGGCGGACCCGCAGAGCACGGGCGTGATGCTGATATCGAGCGTCGCCTGGCGAATGACCTCGCGCATGTGGTCGGGCGTGATCTCCGCGGCCCTCGAGGTAGGCCTCGAGGAGCTGGTCGTCGTGGTCGGCGATCGATTCGATGAGCTTGAGGCGATACTCGTCGGCCAGCGCCCTGTGGTCCTCGGGGATCTCGGAGATGTCGAAGTCGGTGCCGAGTTCGTCGTGGTAGAGGATCGCGTGCATCTCGATGAGGTCGATGATCCCACGGAAGTCGGCCTCGCGGCCGATCGGGATCTGCAGGGCGACCGGATTGGCGCCCAAGCGATCGACCATCATCTCCAGGCCGCGGAAGAAGTCCGCTCCGATGCGGTCCATCTTGTTGACGAACGCGATGCGCGGGATGCCGTATTTGTCGGCCTGCCGCCACACGGTCTCGGACTGCGGCTCGACGCCTCCGACGGAGCAGAAGAGAGCGATGGCGCCGTCCAGCACGCGGAGGCTGCGCTCGACCTCCATCGTGAAGTCCACGTGCCCGGGTGTGTCTATGATGTTGACCTGCGTGTCGCGCCACACGACGGTCGTGGCCGCCGAGGTGATGGTGATGCCGCGCTCCTGCTCCTGCGCCATCCAGTCCATCACCGCCGCGCCCTCGTGCACCTCACCGATCTTGTGGGTCTTACCGGTGTAGTACAGGATGCGCTCGGTGGTCGTCGTCTTGCCGGCATCGATGTGAGCCATGATGCCGATGTTGCGCGTGTTCGCTAGCGAATACTGTCGCATGTCCCTTGTCGTGTTCCTTCCATGCAAAAGCCCCTCACCGACGAAGGTCAGTGAGGGGCCTTCGGCGGATTACCAGCGATAGTGTGCGAAGGCCTTGTTCGCCTGCGCCATGCGGAAGATGTCGTCCTTCTTCTTGAAGGCTCCGCCCTGGGCGGCGAGCGCATCCGTCATCTCGCCGGCGAGACGCTCGGCCATGACCTTCTCGCGACGGTCGCGAGCGAAGCTGACGAGCCAGCGGATGGCGAGCGTGCGGGCGCGGCGGCCGGGCACTTCGACGGGCACCTGATAGGTGGCGCCGCCGACGCGCCGGCTCTTGACCTCGAGGTGAGGCGTGAGCGCCTGAACGGCCTCCTGCAGCACCTCGACCGGGTCGCGGCCGGTCTTCTCGCGGACGATCTCGAGCGCGCCGTAGACGATCTGCTCGGCGGTGGACTTCTTGCCGTCCAGCAGCACCTTGTTGATCACCTGCGTGACCAGCTTGCTGTTGTAGACGGGGTCCGGGAGCACCTCCCGGCGCGTGACGGTACCTCTACGCGGCATGACTTACCTCGCTCCCTTGCCCTTGGCGCCGTAGCGGGAGCGCGCCTTCTTGCGATCGGCGACGCCGGCTGCGTCGAGCGTGCCGCGAATGACCTTGTAGCGCACGCCCGGGAGATCCTTGACACGGCCGCCGCGCACGAGCACGACCGAGTGCTCCTGCAGGTTGTGGCCGATCCCCGGGATGTACGACGTGACTTCCATGCCGTTCGTGAGCCGCACGCGGGCGACCTTGCGCAGGGCGGAGTTGGGCTTCTTGGGTGTGGTCGTGTAGACGCGCGTGCATACGCCGCGCTTCTGGGGTGAACCCTTGAGCGCGGGCGTCTTGGCGCGCTTCACTTTGCTCTCGCGCCCTTTGCGGACGAGCTGGCTTATGGTTGTCATCTGGCCTCTCTGGTCCTCTGCTTCAGACAGCAGTCGTGTAGTGTAGCGAAACGGGGCTGCGGCCGCAAGACGGAGTCTGTGCGGCCGCAGCCCGCGGCGTTTGCTCTGGATAGAGCCTCAGTCTTCGAGCTCCTCGCCGAAGAACGAGGCAGCGTCGCTGCTCATCATGCGGTCGGCCTCTGCCAGCGCCTCCGCCCTGCCGGCCGGGAAGATCTCCACGCCGCGATACTGGCGCAGACCCGTGCCCGCCGGGATGAGCTTGCCGATGATCACGTTCTCCTTGAGGCCCTGGAGGGTGTCGGTCTTGCCCTCGATCGCGGCGTCCGTGAGCACCTTCGTGGTCTCCTGGAAGGAGGCCGCCGAGAGGAAGCTCTCGGTCGCCAGCGAGGCCTTGGTGATGCCGAGGATGATCGCCTCGGCCTCCGCGACCTCGCCGCCGTCCTCCTTGACGCGCACGTTCTCGCGCACGAACACGGCGCGATCCACGAGCTGGCCGGGCAGGAACTGGGTGTCGCCGGCGATCGCGATGCGCACCTTCTTCATCATCTGGCGGACGATGAGCTCGATGTGCTTGTCGTTGATCTCGACGCCCTGCGAGCGGTACACCTCCTGCACCTCGTTGACGAGGTAGCGCTCGGTAGCCGTATCGCCGGCGTGCTTGAGCACGTCCGCCGGGTAGAGCGAGCCGGGCGTGAGCTGCGTGCCCTCGTCCACCAGGTCGCCGTCCTCGACCATCACGTGCGTGCGGCGAGCGGCGACGACGTACTCCTTGGCGGCACCCTCTTCGGGCGTGATCGTGACCTTGCAGCCACGCTCGGTGTCCTCGATGGAGACGCGACCGGTGACTTCGGCGATGCGCGCCACGCCCTTCGGCTTGCGCGCCTCGAACAGCTCGACGACGCGTGGCAGACCGTGCGTGATGTCCGAGCCGGCGACACCGCCGGTGTGGAACGTACGCATGGTGAGCTGCGTGCCGGGCTCGCCGATGGACTGCGCCGCCACATGGCCGACGGCGTCGCCGATCTCGGCCGGGACGTTGTTGGCCAGCGCGTAGCCGTAGCACTTCTGGCAGACGCCGTACTCGGCGTTGCACTTGAGCACGCTGCGCACCGGCACCATCGGGTCGGTCTCCGAACTGCGCGCGAGGACGTCGAGGATCTGGTCGCGCGTCTCGAGCCCGATGTGCGTGTCGCGATCGAACACGACCTCACCCGTCTCCTCGTCGACGATCTTCTCGCCGAGGTGCCGGCCGAGGAGGTTCTCGTTGGGCTCGTGCGTCCACACCGACATGAGCGCGGCGGCGGCGCGGCCCTTCTTGACCTTGACCTTGGCGTTGGGCAGCGTCGAGAAGATCTCGCGCAGGAGTCCGATCTGGGCCGGACCGATGAGCTCGCCCTTCTTGAGCACGACGCGGTCGCTGCGCGGCCGCTTGACGTTCTCCGCCAGAGTGGCGCCGTCGAGCTCGGGGTTCTCCTCACGACGGCGGGACCACGGGGACATCGGCACCCATTCCTTGGTGCCGCAGTCCTCTTCACTCACCGTGACATCCTGGCACACGTCCACGAGCCGGCGTGTCAGGTAGCCGGAGTCCGCGGTACGCAGCGCCGTGTCGGCGAGACCCTTGCGGGCGCCGTGGGTGGAGATGAAGAACTCGAGCACCGACAGACCCTCGATGAAGCTCGACTTCACCGGCTGCTCGACGATCTCGCCCTTCGGGTTGGCCATCTGGCCGCGCCAGCCGGCGAGCTGGCGGATCTGCTTGATGTCGCCGCGGGCGCCGGAAGTGGCCATCATGTAGATCGGGTTGAGCGGGTTGAAGTTCGCCCGCGTGGCCGCCGTGATCTGCACGTCGGCTTCGCGCCAGATCTCCTGCACCTTGTTCCGCCGCTCCTCCTCGGAGAGGAAGCCGTTGTCGTACTCGGCCTGGAGTTGCTCGACCATGGCCTCGTGCGTGCCGAGGATCTCGGCCTTCTCCTTGGCGGGGACGACGACGTCGTTCTTGGAGACGGTGACCGCCGCGCGCGTGGCGAAGTGGAAGCCGACCTCCTTGAACACGTCGAGGATGCGAGCGACCTTGTTGGCGCCGTAGAGAGCCACGAGCTTGTTGATGAACGTCGCGAGGCCCTTCTTGGTCATCGTGTAGTTGATGTAGGTGTAGTCGCCCTGATACTCGGGGCCGAGCACCTCGCGCAGACCCTCTTCGACGCGCATGTTGAAGAGGCCGCGGCCGATGGTGGTGACCACGCGGTTGCCGCCGGGAAGGCGGAGCAGGATCGGGCGGCGCGTGAACTCGGCGATGCCGGCTTCACGCTTCGTGGGCACTTCGCGCTGGTCGAGGATGCGCTGCTCCCAGGCGCGCTGCACCTCGTCGTACCCGCTGTAGGCGATGAGCTTGTTCTTGCCGAAGTGGTCCGGCAGCGCCTCGCTCAGGTCGTCCTCGGCGTGATAGGTGAGGTAGTACACGCCGATGACCATGTCCTGGCTGGGCACGGCGATGGGCTTGCCGTGCGCCGGCGACAGGATGTTGTTGGTGCTGAGCATGAGCACGCGGGCCTCGGCCTGCGCCTCCCAGCTCAGCGGCAGATGGACGGCCATCTGATCGCCGTCGAAGTCGGCGTTGAACGCCGCGCAGACGAGCGGGTGGATCTGGATGGCCTTGCCCTCGACCAGCAGCGGCTCGAACGCCTGGATGCCGAGCCGGTGCAGCGTCGGCGCGCGGTTGAGCATCACGGGATGCTCGGTGATGACCTCTTCGAGGATGTCCCAGACCTCGGGCACCATCGACTCGACCATCTTCTTGGCCGCCTTGATGTTCTGGACCATCTTGCGGCCCACGAGGCGGCTCATGATGAACGGCTTGAAGAGCTCGAGCGCCATCATCTTGGGGAGACCGCACTGGTGCATCTTGAGGTGCGGACCGGCAACGATGACGGAGCGGCCGGAGTAGTCGACGCGCTTGCCGAGCAGGTTCTGGCGGAAGCGGCCCTGCTTGCCCTTGAGCATGTCGCTGAGCGACTTGAGCGGGCGGTTGCCGGGGCCTGTGACGGCGCGGCCGCGGCGGCCGTTGTCGAAGAGAGCGTCGACCGCTTCCTGCAGCATGCGCTTCTCGTTGTTGACGATGATGTCCGGCGCCTGCAGGTCCAGCAGCCTCTTGAGGCGGTTGTTCCTGTTGATGACGCGCCGGTAGAGGTCGTTGAGGTCGCTGGTCGCGAAACGGCCGCCGTCCAGCTGCACCATCGGGCGCAGCTCCGGCGGGATGACCGGGATGACGTCGAGGATCATCCACTCCGGGTGGTTGCCGCTGCGCAGGAAGGCCGAGACGACCTTGAGACGCTTGACGGCGCGCGCCTGGCGCTGACCTTTGGCCGTATGGATCGTCTCACGCAGCTCGATAGCCTCGGCGTCGAGGTCGACACGCTTGAGGAGCTCGCGCACCGCCTCGGCACCGGTGCCGCCGGTGAAGTACACGCCGAAGCTCTCCGGCTCGTAGCCGGGCTCGCGGCCGAACATGCGCTCCATCTGCTGGTACAGCGTCTCGTCGCCGATGACGTCGCGCGGGGCGATGGTCTTGAACTGGTCCCACGCCTTGTCGATCTGCTCCTTGGCGTGCTCGACGTTCTTGAAGCCGCGATCGACGTAGTCGTCGCGCAGCTTGTCAGCCTTGGTGCGCTGCTGCTTGATCTCGTCCGGGCCGAGCGCAGCGACGTTCGCCGCGATGCGCCGGTAGGACTCGAAGATATCGAAGTAGTTGAAGTAGCCGAACTCGTCCTCGGGATCGCTGTCCACGTGGAACGCGTCGGCGTCGCGCTCGCCGTCCACGATCGAGATGAGCTCGTCGTGCATGTCGCGGATCGCCTGCGAGCGCTTCTCGGCGTAGGCGTCATACGTCGTCTTGATCTCGTCGATCTTCTCCTGAAGCATCATGAGATCGTTGTCGCGGCGCTCGGCGTCGACCGAGATGATCACGTAGCTCCCGCCGAAGTACAGCACCTTCTCGAGCTCCTTGGGGGCGATGTCGAGCAGGTAGCCCATGCGCGACGGCACGCCCTTGAAGAACCAGATGTGGCTCACCGGGGCCGCGAGCTTGATATGGCCCATGCGCTCGCGGCGCACCTTGGCGCGGGTGACCTCGACGCCGCAGCGCTCGCAGATGATGCCCTTGTAGCGCACGCGCTTGTACTTGCCGCAGTAGCACTCCCAGTCCTTGGTGGGACCGAAGATGCGCTCGCAGAACAGACCGTCACGCTCGGGCTTGAGCGTGCGGTAGTTGATCGTCTCGGGCTTGGTGACTTCGCCCTTCGACCACGCCTCGATCTGCTTGGGCGATGCGAGCCCGATGCGGATCGAGTCGAAGTTGTTGATATCGATCACTGTCGCTCCCTCTGCCTAGGCGGGGTCATGCTTCGTCCGGTTCGACGTCGTCGGACTCGAGGTCGTCGGCATCGAGCTCGAGGATGTCGTCGAGGCTCTCGATGTCCGGCAGGTCGATGGCGGCGCCGACCGCACCGACGTCGTCCGCCGGGCTGGTGAGCGCCGCGGCGGCCGCGAGCAGGCCCTCGGCCCCAGTGGGCTCGACCTCCTCCTCGGCCTCATCGACGTCCTCGGCGGGCTCGCTGCCGGCGCCGATGACGTCCCGGAGGGCGGAGCTGTCGACCCCGACCTGCGCGAGCTCAGCGGCGTCGTTCTGCTGGCGCCGCAGGCCGGCGGTGAGATCGATCCCGAGCTCTTCGGCGGCGCGCAGGAGATCGTCGTCCTCCTCGCGCACCTCGAGCACCGCGCCCTCCTCGCTCTGGACCGACATGTCGAGAGCCAAGCTCTGGATCTCCTTCATGAGGACCTTGAACGATTCGGGGATGTTGGGCTTGGCGATGTTCTCACCCTTGACGATCGCCTCGTAGGCCTTGACACGGCCCACGGTGTCGTCCGACTTGATAGTGAGCATCTCCTGGAGCACGTACGCGGCTCCGTACGCCTCGAGCGCCCAGACCTCCATCTCGCCGAAGCGCTGGCCGCCGAACTGGGCCTTGCCGCCCAGGGGCTGCTGCGTGACCAGCGAGTAGGGGCCGGTGCTGCGCGCGTGGATCTTGTCGTCCACGAGGTGCAGCAGCTTGAGGATGTACATGTAGCCGATGGTGACCTTGTTGTCGAAGCGCTCCCCGGTGCGGCCGTCGTACATCCACACCTTGCCGGAGCAGCGGCGGCCGGCCGGTTCCTTCTCGTTGATCTTGAACTGCACCGGGCTGTCGGGATTCTCGACGCTGCTGCGGATGAGCAGGTCGTCGATCTCCGCGATGGTCGCGCCGTCGAACACCGGCGAGGCCACGCGAGCCGGCGAGTTGCTGCGGCCGCCGTCGGCCTGGAAGCCCATGTGGGCGGCCCAGCCGAGGTGCGTCTCGAGCACCTGGCCGATGTTCATGCGGGACGGGACGCCCAGCGGGTTGAGGATGATCTCGACCGGCGTGCCGTCCTCGAGATGAGGCATGTCCTCTTCGGGGACGATCTTCGAGATGACACCCTTGTTGCCGTGACGACCGGCGAGCTTGTCGCCCTCGGCGATCTTGCGCCGCTTGGCGACGTAGACGCGCACCAGCTCGTTGACGCTCGGCGGGAGCTCGTCGTTGTTCTCGCGACTGAAGATCTTGACGTCGATGACCTTGCCGCCCTCGCCGTGAGGCACCTTGAGGCTGGTGTCGCGCACCTCGCGCGCCTTCTCCTTGAAGATGGCGCGGATGAGCTTCTCCTCGGCGGTGAGCTCGGTCTCGCCCTTGGGCGTGACCTTGCCGACCAGAAGATCGCCGGAGTTGACCTCGGCGCCGATACGCACGATGCCGCGCTCATCGAGGTCCTTGAGGGACTCCTCCGAGCGGTTGGGGATGTCGCGCGTGATCTCTTCGTCGCCCAGCTTCGTGGTGCGCGCGTCGACCTCGTACTCCTCGATGTGGATGGAGGAGAGCAGGTCGTTCTTGACGACCTTCTCGCTGAGGATGATGGCATCCTCGAAGTTGTAGCCCTCCCAGCTCATGAAGGCGACGAGCAGGTTGCGGCCCAAGGCGATCTCGCCGTGATCGGTGGAGGACCCGTCGGCGAGCACGTCGCCCGACTGCACCTTGTCGCCCGGGAACACGAGCGGCTTCTGGTGGATGAGCGTGCCCTGGTTGGAGCGCGTGAACTTGGTGAGCCCGTACGTGTCGACCTCGCCCTTGCCGTGGTCGACCTCGATGCTGTCCGCGTCCACGTAGCTGACTTTGCCGCCGCGCTCGGCGAGGATCACGTCGCCGGTGTCCACGGCGGCGCGGAACTCCATGCCGGTGCCCACGTACGGGGCCTCCGGGCTCATGAGCGGCACGGCCTGACGCTGCATGTTCGAGCCCATCAGGGCGCGGTTGGCGTCGTCGTGCTCGAGGAACGGGATGAGGGCCGTGGCCACCGAGACCAGCTCGGTGGGGCTCACGTCCATGTAGTCGATCTCGCTTGGCGGGACCTTGACGATGTCCGCGCCGGCGCGAGTCCGCGCGAGGACGAGCTCGTCCTCGAACTTGCCGGTCTTGGAGTCGAACGGCGCGTTGGCCTGCGCGATGGTCACGTAGTGGACGTCGCCGGTCTTGGCGTTCACGAACTCCTCCTCTTCTTCGGAGGCGTCCAGATAGACGATCTCGCCGGTGACCTTGCCCTTGACGACCTTGCGGTACGGCGCGCGGATGAAGCCGAACTCGTCGACCGTCGCCATGGAGGCGAGCGAACCGATGAGGCCGATGTTCGGGCCTTCCGGCGTCTCGATGGGGCACATGCGACCGTAGTGCGTCGGGTGCACGTCGCGGACCTCGATGGGCGCGCGCTCGCGCGTGAGGCCACCGGCGCCAAGAGCGCTCAGACGGCGGCGGTGCGTGAGGCCGGAGAGAGAGTTGGTCTGGTCCATGAACTGCGAGAGCTGAGAGGACCCGAAGAACTCCTTGAGGGCCGCGACGACCGGGCGGATGTTGACGAGCGTCGCCGGGACGATGGTGTCGGGGTCTTCGGTGGTGAGGCGCTCGCGGATGACGCGTTCCATGCGGGCGAGCCCGATGCGGAACGCGTCCTGCACGAGCTCACCGACGGTGCGCAGCCGGCGGTTGCCGAAGTGCTCGTACTCGTCGATCTCGTGCGCGATCTCCTCGCGCCGGGTCGCCAGGAAGGCGTTGGCCTCGGCCGCGTAGTCCTTGGCATCGTCGGGCACGCCGAGCTTGCCGGGGAGCGCGATGAGCCGCTTGATCAGCTCGATGATGTCCTCGTTGACCAGCACGCGGACGTCCGCGTCCGGGCGCAGCTCGGGCTTGACGTGGTTGTGCAGGCGGACGTTGAGCTTGTGCCGCCCCACGCGCGAGAGGTCGTACCGCTTGGGGTCGAAGAAGAGACCCTTGAGCATCGCCGTGGCGCCGTCGAGCGTCGGCGGCTCGCCGGGGCGCTGCTTGCGGAAGAGCTCGACGAGCGCCTCTTCCTGGGAGCTGGTCGTGTCCTTCTCGACGGTGTTGCGGATGTAGACAGAGTCGTCGAAGAGGGTGAGCAGCTCTTCATTGCTGCCGTAGCCCATGGCGCGCAGAAGCACGCTGACCGGGAACTTGCGCTTGCGGTCGATGCGGACGTTGACGGTTCCCTTCTTGTCGATCTCCAGCTCCAGCCACGAGCCGCGCTGCGGCATGAGGTTGGCGACCAGCACCTGCTTCTCGCGCTCGGCCTGCTTGGGCTCCATGATGTAGGCGCCCGGGGACCGGACCAGCTGCGTCACGACGACGCGCTCGGTGCCGTGGATGATGAACGTGCCGCGGTCGGTCATCATCGGGAAGTCGCCCATGAAGACGGACTGCTCGCGGATCTCGCCAGTCTCCTCGTTGATGAAGGCGACCTTCATCGTGAGAGGGGCGGAGAAGGTCATGTCCTTGTTGCGGCACTCCGCGATGGGCTTTGTGGGCTCGCCGAACTGGTGCTCGCCGAACTGGACGAGGAGCTTCTCGGAGTAGTCTTTGATCGGATTGATGTCGGCGATGGTCTCGCTGAGACCGTCGCTGAGGAACCACTCCCACGACTTCTTCTGGATATCGATGAGGTTCGGGAGGGGGAGTGGCTGGTCGAGCTTAGCGAAAGACGTACGCACGCGTGGCGCCTTGGGCTCGTTCAAGCGAGTCTCCTCTTTCTAGCGTGGGCCTGGAAGAAAAGAGCACACCATACCGAGGTCTTGTGGTATGGCCGCGGGTGACGCACGGTCGATAAAAATACCATAGCGGGTCTCACGATGCAACACACGTCAGGGCCTTTCCCGCATTCCCCGCAGCCGAACCGTTGCCTGCCGCGGCAACGGACCGTCGCCAAGAGCCCGGACGCCGACGCACCCACGGGTGACCGCACCACGACGGCAGCCGGCCGGTCCGAAGCGGTGAGACGCCAAGGGCCGGGGCGCCTCATGGCGCCCCGGCCCTTGGCGGGGTCGTGCAGGATCCTTGGGAGCGCTCTACTTGACCTCGACGCTCGCGCCGGCCTCTTCGAGCTGCTTCTTGGCCTCTTCGGCCTCGTCCTTGGTGACGCCTTCCTTGACCGCGCTGGGCACGCCCTCGACCACGTCCTTGGCCTCCTTGAGACCGAGACCGGTGAGGGAGCGCACCACCTTGATGACCTGGATCTTCTGGTCACCGAAGGCGGTGAGCACGACGTCGAACTGCGTCTTCTCCTCGACGGCCTCGGCCGGAGCGGCACCGGCGGCGGGGCCGGCGGCGACGGCCACGGGCGCCGCGGCGCTGACGCCGAATTCCTCTTCGAGCGCCTTGACCATGTCGCTCAGCTCGAGCACGGTCATGGACTTGATGGCCTCGATGAGCTGGTCTTTCGTCAGAGTCTTGTCTGCCATTGTCGGTTCACCTCGCGTAGGGCTGAAAAGCCTGGCTGGACAGTGTCGTGGTGAGGCGTCTCAGGCCTCGCCGGCGGCGGCACGCTGCTCGGCCACCTGGTTGAGAGCGCGCACGAACCCGCTCACGGTGCCCTGGAGCACGGTGACCAGACCCGTCATCGGCGCGGCCATGGTGCCGACCAGCTGGGCGACGAGGACGTCGCGCGGCGGCAGGCTGGCGAGCGCTTTGACGCCGGCCTCGTCGATCAGGCTCGACTCGAGCAGACCGCCGCGGATCACGAGCTGCGGGTGGGTCCTGGCGAAGTCGGCCAGTGCCTTGGCGGCGCCGACGAGGTCGTCGCCGCAGAACGTGACCGCCGTCGGGCCGGAGAGGAACGACTTGATGTCCTCACGGCCGGCGCGGTCGGCGGCGATGCCGCCCAGCGTGTTCTTGACCACCTTGAAGGTGGCGCCGCTCTCGCGAAGCTTGTCGCGCAGCTCCGAGAGCTCCGTGACTGTGAGGCCCCGGTAGTCGCTGACGAACATATCCTGCGTGTCCGTCAGGAGCTGCGCGACCTCAGCGATCACAGCGTCTTTCTCGTTTCTCAGCATATCGACCTCTCAGTCGCAACAAAAAACCCGCTCCCGATGCGGGAGCGGGCACAAGCGGCTTCGCTGGCTCGTCTCGCCTCGGGTGGCGGACCACGCGGGTCCATTCAGCTCCCGGAGGAGCACCGGCCGTCATCGGCCGCGGTGCCGGAGCACCGCGAAGCGGCAGTATAGACGCAAGGGCGCGCGGCCGCAACTGCCGGACGGCCGCGCACCCGTGGGCTCAGGACTCGAGCAGGTCGCGCGTACGCGCGGGGTCGAGCTCGATCCCAGGGCTCATCGTCGCCGAGATGCTGGCGCTCTTGATGTACTTGCCCTTGGCGGCAGCCGGCTTGGCGCGCACGATCTCGTCCAGCACTGCGCCGTAGTTCTCCACGAGCTGTTCCTCGGTGAACGACTTCTTGCCGATGCTGAGGTGGACGATGCCGGAGCGGTCGGTGCGGTACTCGACCTTGCCGCCCTTGGCATCGGCGACGGCCTTGCCGACGTCGAACGTGACGGTGCCGGACTTGGGATTGGGCATGAGGCCGCGCGGGCCGAGAATGCGGCCGAGCTTGCCGACAGTACCCATCATGTCGGGCGTCGCGATGGCGATGTCGAAATCGAAGACGCCCTCCTGGATCTGCTTCGCGAGGGCTTCGCTGCCGACGATGTCGGCACCGGCCTCTTCGGCCTCGCGCGCCTTGTCGCCCTCGGCGAACACCGCGACGCGCATCTCCTTGCCGGTGCCGTGCGGGAGAACGGTGGTGCCGCGCACGATCTGGTCGGCGTGACGCACGTCGACGCCGAGGCGGAAGTGGACTTCCACGGTCTCATCGAACTTGGCGCCCTCGAGGGACTTGAGGAGGCGCATGCCCTCGAGCGGCGTGTAGAGACGGCCGGGTTCGATGGTGCGCTGAGAGGTGGTGTACTTGCGGCCGTGCTTGGCCATGTGCGTGACCTCCTGTGGTTCAAGCGGCGACCGTGTCGCCTCCCACTTCGGCGGCCGGGCGGCGGAGCGCCCCCGGCCCACTGGCTGTTACTAGCTCTCGACCTCGATGCCCATGCTGCGGGCAGTGCCCTCGATGATCTTCATCGCGGCGTCGACGTCGTTGGCGTTGAGATCGGGCATCTTGGTCTCGGCGATGGCGCGGACCTGCTCGCGCGTGACCGTGCCGACCTTGTCGCGATTGGGCTCGCCTGAGCCCTTGTCGATGCCGAGCGCCTCGCGCAGGAGCACGGCGGCCGGCGGCGTCTTGGTGATGAACGTGAACGAGCGATCCTCGAACACGGTGATCTCGACCGGGACGATGGTGTTGCCCGCCGCCTGGGTCTGGGCGTTGAACGCCTTGCAGAACTCCATGATGTTGACGCCGTG
The DNA here is from genome assembly GCA_963829205.1 of uncultured Thermoleophilia bacterium. Lineage (GTDB taxonomy): Bacteria > Actinomycetota > Thermoleophilia > UBA2241 > UBA2241 > CAIXSE01. The sequence continues at coordinate 221,410 of CAWHHT010000006.1, read as the reverse complement.
CTGACCGAGCGCCGGGCCCACGGGCGGGGCCGGGCTCGCCTGACCGGCGGGGATCTGCAATTTGATCTTGGTTAGGACCTTCTTGGCCACTGCCTGCCTCGCTTACTGCCTGGTTAGGATGTCTTCTTGACCTGGTCGAAGGCGAGCTCGACCGGTGCCTCGCGGCCGAAGATCGACACCATGACCTTGAGCCGGCTCTGGTCGAGGTTGACCTCGACGACCTCGCCGGAGAAATCGCTGAGCGGGCCCGACGTGACGCGTACGTCGTCGCCGACGCTGAACTCCGCCTTCTGCTTGGGGCGCTCGACCGAGGCGGTGTGCATGATGCGATCGACCTCGGCGCGCGACAGCGCTACGGGCTTGTTCTGGGCGCCGACGAAGCCGGTGACGCCGGGCGTGTTCTTGACCAGCGACCACGTGTCGTCGGTGAGCTCCATCTGCACGAGCACGTAGCCCGGGAACACCCTGCGCTCGGTGGTGATCTTCTCGCCGTCCTTGGTCTCGACGACCTGCTCCGTGGGCACCACGATCTGGTGGATGCGCTCCTCCTGATGCATCGACGAACGGCGATGCTCCAGGTTGGCCTTCACCTTGTTCTCGTGACCCGAGTATGTGTTGACGACGTACCAGCTATACAAGCGAGGCCCCGATCAGCTTATGACTTTGAGGACGAAGTCGACGGCTCTTGAGAAGATGACGTCGAGCACGCCCGTGTACACGGTAGCGATGGCGACGGCGACAAGAACGACGATGGTGGACTGGATGAGGTCCTTGCGCGTGGGCCAGGTGACCTTGCCCAGTTCGATGCGCACATCGCGCAGGAAACGCATGAAGCCCTTCTTCTCCGCCGGCTTGGCGGAGCGGGACTTCTGCTGCGGCTTCTGCTGCGCCTTGCCGCGCGCCGGTTTGGCGTTCGCGCGCTTGGCCGCTGCCTTGCCGCCCTGCGCGGGCTTGCCGGCGCTCCTGGACTTGCCGGGCTTGCCCTGGTCGTTGTTGGGAGTCTTCGCCACTCAATCGCTCCGAATGTTATTGGCAGGGCTGGAGGGACTCGAACCCCCGACCCCCGGTTTTGGAGACCGGTGCTCTACCAATTGAGCTACAGCCCTAAGGGCACACGAGGGGAAACGCCTAGCGCGTCTCCTTGTGCACAGTGTGCGTCCCGCACCAGCGACAGTACTTCTTCAGCTCGATGCGGTCCGGATCGTTCTTCTTGTTCTTGTTCGTGTGGTAGTTGCGACGCTTGCATTCCTGGCAAGCGAGCGTGACCAGTTGACGCACGTCGTAGTCCTTTCAGAAAGAAGCACGTAAGGATACCAAGGGTCCGCCGTGGGGGTCAACGCGACCCGCGGCGGCCGCGGAGCGCGGGCGTCCGACCGCGCCGGCCACGGCGGCGGAGTATAGCAGACGCCGCCGCGCGGACAAACCGCGCCGAAGCTCTCAGACCGTCAGCGGCCGGCGGCGTCGGCAAGTCGCTCCACCACGGCGCGCCCGTCCGCGTGCGCCAGCCTGTGCACCACGGCGCGGGCGCGGAGGGTCGGCGGCAGCGCCTCCTCGACCACCGCCTCGCGACCAATGCCGTCGAGAAACGCCCACGCCCGGTGCTCGCCGGTGATGCAGCTCCACCAGAACATCTCAGCGTACTGCGGGCCGCGGCCCACGATCTCCTCCATCACCCACGCGCACTCGTCGGGGTCGTGCGGGACCTCGACGAGGTAGCGTGTGCTGGTACCCTTTGCGTGCCTGCGCCAGCTCATGCATGTGTGCTTCCCGCGTTCCGCGCGGTAAAACGCACTCTGAGATGGCCGGGTCGCGCGTTCGGCCTCGGGCGCGCGGCGCGAGACGCCGTGAAGAGGAGTGCGTGATCGACGATCATGAGAGACAACGAGACGCCGGCCCGCCCGGCGATGCCCGCCAGCCCCGCACAACGGGGCCTGCGCCCGCCTCACCGGCGCCGGCGGCGCACCCCGGCAGAGCGCCGGCGCCGCCCCCAGCGGTCCCAGGAGCAGGCGGGCGCCCGTCGGAGTCCGCGGCGCCGTTGAGCCCGTACGCGTCCGTGCCGCGGCGTGGAGCCCGCCCGCCATTCCCCCCTGTCCTCAGCGAGCGCCGCGAGTGGGGTTGGCGCTTTGCCCTGGCCGGCGTGGCCATGGCGTTCGCGCCCGAAGTACTTCTCTACCTGGCCGCCCTCGGCACAGGCACTTCCTCGGCCACGTCGACCCAGGTCACCGCAGGGACCGCGGCCGCGCTCGCCCTGAGCTCGCTCGTCCTCTACCTGTGGCAAACGGCCTCTGCCTGGACGTTCTCACTGCGCACGGCCGGCAACCATCTCTCGCTCTGGGGGTTCCGCAAGCCGACGAAGGCCTTCTTCTGGACCATCCCGGTCGCGCTCGTGCTCGTGTACGTGGTCAGCGCCGCGCACGACGCCCTTGTGCACCCGCGGCAGCAGGACATCATCGGCCAGTTCCCACACAGCGCCGCCGGGATCGCGCTCTTCGCGCTGGTGGCGGTGATCATGGCGCCGCTGTTCGAGGAGACCTTCTTCCGCGGCTTCCTCTTCCGCGGCTTCGCGACCTCATGGGGATGGGTCTGGGGGGCGCTCGCGTCGGCCACGGTCTTCGGGCTGGCACATCTGCAGCTGAGCGTGTTCGTGCCGCTGTTCGCGCTGGGCTTCGCGCTCGCCTGGGTCTACAAGCGCACCGGATCGTTGTGGACGAGCATCACCCTGCACGCCCTCTTCAACGCTATCTCGGTGCTCGCCTGGGCGCTGACGCGCTAGGCCGTCGACCGGCGGTGTGGCGTCAGCGGAGGAGCGTCGGCTTGCGCAACTCGCGGCAGTGACAATCGTCGCCGGGCGGCAGGTCCGCCAGCGCCGCGAGCAGGATCCGGCCCATCAGCCCTGCGTCTTCGTGGAAGATCTGCGCCAGGACCTCGTGCTCCCACTCCTGCACGACGCCTTCACCGTAGTTGACGATGAGGTAGACGCCGGCGTAGCACGCGCCGATGTCGCGCGCGAGCCAGACCTCCGGGCAGAAGCTCTGGCCGACGACGTCGCCCATCGACTGAAGATGGCGCACCTCCGCGGGCGACTCGAAGCGCGGCCCCTCGGTCACCACATAGGTGCCGCGCGTGAACACGCGGCGCTCGGGCGCGAGGCGCCGGGCGGCGCCGACCAGCGCCTCCCTCCCCGAGTGACACACGGCGTCACGCATGACGAGCAGATGGTCGCCGACCACGCGGCCGTAGCGGTCGCGATCGGTCGTCTGGTCGACGAAGTCGTCGACGACGATCAGATCGCCGGGGTCGAGCAAGTGGTTGAGGCTACCGACGCCGGCGTCCGAGAGGATCCTCGTGACGCCGGCACGATGCAGGACGCTGAACACCTGACGCGAAGCGCGGCCGCGGGACACACCCTTGCGCCAGCCGTGAAGGCGGACGTGCAGGGCGCGCTGCCCGCCGAGCTCGAAGAGCGTGAACGGCGGGCTCTCCCCCCAAGGCGTCTCGAAGACGAGGTCGCGTTCCAGCACCGTCGCGTCAGCGTGCAGGTCGCCGGGAAACTCCGCAGCCAGCGAGCCTGACCCGCCGATCACCGCGCGAGAGGCCTCCGGGACGGCCTGCGTGCTCAAAAGCCGGCCAGCTGGGACGACACGCGCAGCACGACGAGTTGCACGTGATCGCCCGAGTCAGACGTGTACTGGCTGAGCGACTGCTCGAGGCCGGACGGGAAGCCGCGGACCGCCCCCAGCGCCGTCTCACCGCGCAGCACGGTGTCACCGAGGTGGACCTTGACCTGCGCGAGATGAGTCATCACAAGGAGGAGTGACGGATCACCGGTGATCTGGATGTCGACCTCGGTGTCCGTGTAGCGGCCGAGGAGCTGATATTGCTTGACCGCCGTGACCTTGCCGTCGACGGGGCTGACGACAGCAGATCCCGGTACAGCCCCCACGTCCAAACCGGCCGTCGCGGACGACCGGTCCGCGCCGTTCCCGCTCATCAGGTAGTAGTTCACGTTGTCACCGCTGATCCGATCGCCCGCGGGCGCGAAGGCCACGGCATCGGTGTTCTCCACAGGATGGAAGGCGACGGCGGTCGTCGCGCCGCGAGCCACCGGCAGCAGAACGTCCACGCCGTCCACCGATGCGACCACGACGTTGGCCGTGCCGGCCGGAGCCTGATCGAACGCCGAACGCGCGGCGCCCTGCGGGACGCGGGCGGGGGTGGCACCGGGAACGGCGTACGCCGCCCACACCGCGAGAATGATGAGGGTCACGAAGACGGCCAGCGCGACCGCACGCCGGCGCCGGATGTGGTCGCGGCGGCGTTGTCGAACGCGCCGCCGCTGATTGGCCGGACTCATGTGCATGCCACTGGCAACGTACATCGAGCGGCGCGTAGTCGCAAGCCGGCGGCGTTGCCGTCGCGATGGGGTATCCTTGTGCTCAAGGGCGGAAGTGCAGCCGTGTCGGCTTCGCCCTCCCTGCCGCCTCGTCCGGCGCTCCTGCGATGGCCCCTCCAGCCGCGAACGTTGTCGCGGGTGATTACGGTACCCGCGCCCAGACCCTCAGCTAGCGCCGCCAGCTACCGATATCCCTTGTGTATGGACTTCCGTGCGGGCATACCTGCGCGGAGCCTCGGAGAGGGATGGGGGGTGGACCGTGAGGAAGCACATCAAGCTGGCTGTACTGCTCGCGGCCCTCGTCACGATGCTCTTCTCGGCGCTGCCGGCGATCGCATCCGCCAGCCCGACCCTGAACCAGTACGAGCAACAGCTCGTCAAGTGCATCAATCAAGAGCGTGCCAGGCAAGGCCTCCCACAACTGCGCATCAACGCCGCCCTCACGACCTCGGCGCGCATGCACTCGTCCGACATGGGCCAGCGCAAGTACTTCAACCACAACGTGCCGGATGGAGAGACCTGGACGGCGCGAATCATCCGCTCCGGCTACACGCAGCGCGGCTGCAGGGTCTGGAAGGCCGGGGAGGACATCTACTGGGGGGCGGGCCTCAAGTCCAGCCCGGTCGCCGTGGTAGACGCGTGGATGCATTCAGCCGCCCATCGCGCCGTCATCCTCGCGAAGAGCTTCCGTGACGTCGGCGTCGGCGCCGTGCAGGCGCCCGACGGCGGCGGGCAAGCGCCTTGCCCAGTCTGGTTCTTCACCATGGACGCGGGCCGCCGCATCAAGTAGCTGAGCGCCGCGACTGTTGAGCGGAGGGCGCCGCGAGGCGCCCTTTTCGCGTACGGAGTGCCGGCGCCGAGGCCTTCGCCGGCGAGGCTGGCGACGGGTGGGCCGGTGCGAGCGGGAGGGCGCTGCCTGCGGTCGAGTAGGATGGCGGCATGGGTGCACGCAGGCGACGAGGCCGCGACGACTCGGCGGGCGAGGCCCGCCTGCGTGCGTTGTTCCGCCAGGGCGGGCACGAGCAGGTCGTGGCGCGAGCGAACGAGGCCGCTCGCGCCGGCCGCGCGGTCGACCTCCCCGACGAGCTGCCGGCCGCGTTGCGCGAAGCGCTGCTGGCAGCCGGCATCGGGCGGCTGTACGGTCATCAGCTCGCGGCGTACGAGCTCCTGCGCGCACGACGCGACGTCGTTGTGAGCACCGGCACGGCGAGCGGCAAGAGCCTGTGCTACCAGCTCGCCGTGCTCGACGACTTCGCGCGCGACCCGCAGAGTCGCGCGCTCCTCGTGTTCCCCACAAAGGCGCTGGCCCAAGACCAGGCGCGCAAGCTCACCGCGCTCAAGGTGAAGGGCGCTCTGCCCGCCATCTACGACGGCGATACGCCCAACGACACGCGCGCCCTGCTGAGACGCACCTCCACCGCCCTCCTCACGAACCCCGACATGCTCCATGTCGGCATCCTGCCGAACCACGAGCGCTGGGCCGAGTACTTGCACCACCTCCGCTTCGTCGTCATCGACGAGGGGCACGTCTACCGCGGCGTCTTCGGGAGCCACGTGGCCCAGGTCATCCGCCGCCTGCGACGGCTCTGCGCGCTGTACGGCGGCGACCCCACGTTCGTGCTCACCTCGGCGACGATCGCCGACCCTGGTGAGTTCGCCGAGCGGCTCGTGGGCGTGCCGTTCGCGACAGTCGACGAAGACGAGGCGCCCCGACCGGAGCGCAGCATCGTGTTCTGGAACCCACCACTCGTCGACCCCGCGCGCGGCGAGCGGCGCAGCGCGCTCGCAGAAGCGAGCTACGTGACGGCGGAGAGCGTCCTCGCCGGAGCGCGAGTGATCGCCTTTGCCCCGACGCGCAAGGCGGCGGAGCTGATCTACGGACACGTCCGGCGCCGGCTGGAGGACCGCGACCGCGACGCCGCCGTGCGCGTGCAGCCGTACCGCGCCGGCTACACCCCGGAGCAGCGCCGCGACATCGAACGCCGCCTGTTCGCGCACGAGCTGGACGCCGTCATCGCGACCCAGGCGCTCGAGCTCGGCATCGACGTCGGCTCTCTTGACGTGGCGCTCGTCACCGGATTCCCGGGGACGGTGACGAGCCTGCGCCAGCGCTGGGGGCGGGCGGGCCGGGCCGGCCACGGCTGGGCCGTGCTGGTGGCCGGCCAGGACGCGCTCGACCAGTACTTCATGCGCGAGCCGGAGCGCCTTCTCAGCCGTCGCGTCGAGGAAGCGATCATCGACCTTCACAACCCGCAGATCTCCGCCCGGCACCTGGAAGCGGCGGCGTACGAACTGCCGATCACGCCGGCGGACGCCGCCTACTTTGGGGAGGAAGGCCTGCTCGCGGCGGAGCGGCTCGAGCAGGCGGGCCGGCTGCGACGGCGCGGTGAAGGCCTGGTATGGAACAAGCCCTACTCCCCGGCCGCCGAGATCAGCCTGCGCACCGCCGGCAACGAGCAGTTCGTGATCGTCGAGACGCGCGGCGGTGAGATCATCGGGACGGTCGAACGAGAGCGCGTCTTCCGCTTCGCGCATCCCGGCGCCGTCTACCTGCACCTCGGCAGGAGCTACCTCGTCAAGCACCTCGATCTCGACGGCCGCACCGTGCTCGTAGAGGACTTTGGCGGCAACTACTACACGCAGGTCAAGACCGACAAGAACGTCCTGATCGCCGGGCAGGCCGCCCTGCGCCGGCTGCCCGGTGCAAACCTCTTCTTCGGCGACCTCGAGGTGACGGAACAGGTCATCGCCTACCAGAGGCGCGACCTCATCGATCAGCACATCATCGATACCACCACCCTCGACCTGCCGGAACAGACGTTCACCACGCAGGCCTTCTGGCTTGCGATCCCGGGGCAGACGACCGAAGCCGCGCTCGCTGCTCTCGCGAAGGAGGGCGCGGCGGCGGGACCGGACGGCTCACCGGTCGCGGTCGACGAGGCGGCCACGCCCGGATCCCTGCACGCCGCCGAGCACGCCCTCATCGCGCTGCTCCCGCTGTATGCGATGTGCGACCGCTGGGACATCGGCGGCCTCAGCACGCCGTGGCACTGGCAGACCGACGCGGCGAGCATCTTCGTCTACGACGGCTACCCCGGCGGCATCGGGCTCGCAAGGCGCGGGTTCGACGCCTTCGAGAGCCTGGCCGCGGACGCACGGACGCTCATCGCCGAGTGCCCATGCGAAAGCGGCTGCCCGAGTTGCGTGCAGAGCCCCAAGTGCGGCAACCTCAACGAGCCGCTCAATAAGGCCGGCTCGATCGCGCTACTCGAGGCGATCCTGCAGGATACGATCACGGCGCCGACCGAGCAGAACAGGGAGACACCAGGATGACCGACGCGATCGAGATCGAGATGCTCGACCCGGCCGCGATCGAGGCCGTCGCCCCCCTGTGGAAGCAGCTCATGGACCACGTCGCCGCACTGCCTGACGGGCTCGTGCCGGTGCGACCGTCCGACGAATCCTGGGTACTCGAGCGTGCCGAGATGCTGGAGGCGCTCGAGAACGACGCCTTCGTCCTGGTCGCCCGTCGCGGCCGTGAGCCGGTGGGCTACGCGTTCGTCACGATCGACGGCCCGGACCCGGTCTGGTACACCGGCGACCGCCGGGCTGAGCTGGCCCATCTGGTCGTGGCCGAAGGCGTAGCGCGGCAACGGCGTTGGATCTGCCCTCCTCGACGCCGTCGATGCGGAGCTCGAGCGGCGCGGCGTCGAGGATGTCGAGATAGGAGTGGACACGGGCAACGATGGGGCGGCCCGGCTCTACGAAAGCCGCGGCTACCGCGCCGACTTCCGCATCTTCTACGGCTCGCCGGGGCGCAAGCCTTGGGCCTGCCTGCGGCGCGAGCAAGAAGACCGTGACGCCGGGCGCGGCCGCTTCGCGCCGCCCGACCCCGACCCCGGTCCCGCTGCTGACCTGGGCGCGGCTCCCGGCCCAGACCCCGCCCCCAACCGAGCCTGAGGCAGGACGCATGAACGACGACACGACCTCTTCCCCGCCCCGCTACGTCAGTGTGATCGGCGCGAGCAGCGCCTCGCCGGAGCTGCCGCGCAAAGGCCGAGGAGCTCGGTGAGCTGCTTGCCGAGGCCGGCTGCGTCGTCGTTTGCGGCGGCCGCGACGGCGTGATGGCCGCCGTGGCCCGCGGAGTCAAGCGCAAGGGCGGCGTCACGATCGGCATCCTCCCGGAGGCCGATCGCCTCCACGCCGCCCCGGACCTTACGTACAGCGTCTGCAGCGCCGTCGGGCACGCCCGCAACCTCGGCGTGGTCGCGAGCGGCGACGTGGTGATCGCCGTCGGCGGCGCCTGGGGCACGCTCAGCGAGATCGGCCTTGCCCGCAGCGTCGGCAAGCCGGTGATCCTGCTCGACACGTGGGAGATCACGCCGCCGCAAGGCGGCGAGCTCGATGGAGTGCGGCGGGCGGATTCTCCCTCAGAGGCTGTCGAGCTCGCATTCGCGTTCGACTGAGCGGGCCGGTCCGGTCTTCGTTCGCCGGCCCGGAATCTTCAACGTCAACCCATCTGGACGAATGACCCGGGGTCAGACGGTCGTGTCGTTGCTATAGTACTGGCCCCTCGCCCCCGGCAGGGACCAGCGCGAGATAGCTGCATGAGCGCCGACAGACAGACATCCAGGCCCAGTGAGGCCAAACTGACGGCACCGAGCGCGGCCAACGCGGTCGTGCGCCCGGAGACCATCGCCCGTTTCCGGCATGCCGCCCACGGCCGGCTGACGCTGGTGTGCGCGCCGGCCGGCTACGGCAAGACCACCGTCGCGGCCGCCGCAGTCGAGGCGCTGGGCCTCACGGCGGTCTGGTACAAGCTCGATGTCCTCGACCACGACCCGGCCACCTTTCTTGGGGGCCTGACCCACGCACTGCGTCGACAGGCTCCCGCCCTCGGCGAGGCGCTCCTCGAGCGTCTCCGCACGACCACTGAGGTCCCTTTTCCGGTCGAGGAGATGGCCGCGGCTCTGGTCGCGCAGTGCGAAGAGCATGTCGCCGCCGACACGCATCTGATCCTCGATGACCTTCACGAAGCGGCCGGGTCTGCGGGGGTACAACGTGCCCTCGAGTACCTGCTCGCCAACCTCCCCGATCATGTCCATGTCGTCGTGCTCTCGCGCTATGAGCCGGCGATCTCGATGGCGCGCATGAGGGTCGACGGGGCCGTCGAGGTCATCGGGGTCGACGACCTCCGATTCGATGCGGCCCAGGCTGGATCCGTACTCGCTCGGCGAGGAAGCGGCCCCTCTCCCCCCGACCAGCTCGAAAGCCTGGTACGCGTGACCGAGGGCTGGCCGGCCAGCATCGTCCTGGCCGGCCAAACCATCGAGTGGCTCGACCTCGGGTCACTGGAGGCGGCCCTCGACGACCCGCGCCTCCGCGTGGACGTCTACTCGTACCTCGCGGAACAGGTCTACCTGCGCGAGCCAGAGGCCAGCAGGCGCTTCCTACTGAGGACCTGTTGCCTGGACATCCTCACTGCCGATCTCGCAAACCCGCTTGTGGGGATCGATAACTCGGGCCGCCACTTGGACCATCTCGCGGCCAACAGGGTCTTCACGTTCATCGACGCGCAGGCCGGCGCCTACCGATACCACAACCTGTTCCGAGACTTCCTCACGCACAGGTTCGTGCAGGACCATGGCATCAGGTCGTTCCGCGCAGCTCCAGAGCCAGACTGCCGCCGTGCTTGAGGACGCTGGTCAGACCGAGACGCGCCATCGAGCTTCTGCTGAGCGCGAACGAACCGCTCGATGCCCTCGCGGCGATCGCGCGCGGCGGCGAGACGCTGCTTGAACGCTGCGAGACGGACCGCTTGGCTTCCTGGCTCGACCGCCTCCAGCCCGGACCTGTCGCTGGTCATCCCTGGGCCCGATGACGGCGAGCCAGATGCTGGCCCGCAAGGGAGACTACGATCGCGCGCTGGCAAACATTGAACGCGCTCTTCGCACGCTTGAGAACTCTGACGACCGGTGGGGCGTGTATCACGCACTATCCCTGAAGGAGTCGACGTTGTTCTGGAAGGGCGACTTGGAGAAGGCGCTCGATGTGTGCAAGCGTGCCGTCGAATGCGCCAATACTCCGCTCCAGCGTCTGCATTCATTGCTGAGCCTGGCATCGGCAGCTGCCGAAATGCGCCGATGGGCTGAGGCAGACGAAGCGTTCTTGGCTGCGGAGACTCTCTCCGAGTCCAGCAACACTGTCGAGCACGTGAGAGCAGCGGCGCTCCTGGGGCATTCTCTATACTTCCGAGGCCAGTTCCGACAGGCGCGAGCCCGGATTGAGTCGTCCGTCAGCCGAACGCGCAGAATGGAGCCGAACGCTTTTGGAGTCGCGTTGGCAAATGTGCACGGGCTGCTGGACATGGGGCTGGGAGACTACGACCGCGCCATGGATCGGTTCCAGACCGCACTGAACGAAGCCCGGAGGAACGGACTCGCCATGGCTGCAGGCATGGTTCTGGACAACATTGGCCTGACCCGTGGCGCAGTCGGCGATTTCGCTCTTGGATTGCGAGACGTGAGGGACGCCCAGCGCGTCGAGGCATTGGCAAGCGACTCCGCGCTGGCAGCCTTCACGCTGTGTCATGAAGCGACGCTGCTGCGCCGGCAGGGCAATCCCGGTGACGCAGTCCAGCTGTACAAGGCCGCAGCAGAGACCGTCGACCCTGCGCGCGATGCCTATGCGTCCTTGAACTGCCAAGCCAACCTGCTGTTCACGATGGCGCTCTTGGGCGGAGACGAGCATCGACGTCTTGAAGAGGTGAGCATGTTGGCAGGCGACGCCAACCTTCTCTTCGTTCAATTGAAGGCACAACTCTACTCCGCAATAGCCGATTGTGTCCGCGGCTCAATCGATTCTGGCGTTGCAGGGCTTGCCAGATGCGTAACCGAGCAACTCCGTCTCGGACACGTCCATCTCCTTGCACAAGAACTGGGCCCGCGTCCCGATATCGCCTGCGTGGCCATCAGTCGATGCGTTTCGACCGACAGCCTTGAACTGCTTCTTGACGCCCTTGCGCGCCACTGGCGATTCTCCGACGTGGTCCATGCAATTGCGGCCGAGGCGCCGCAAGTGTCGTGCTCCGCAATCGCTGCGGCGGCCCGGCATTCGAGCAACGAGGATCTTCAGCTGGCAATCAAAGCAGTCCGTGGGCTGCATTCGGGGAAGCTGTCCGACGCCGTCGAGAGCGCCTGTATCGCGCGCGCACTGACAATCGAGAGCCCGCGCACGCAGGCCTCGGACCTGACTCGTCGCGAGAAGGAGATCCTGGCGCTCATGGCGGATGGAAAACGCAACAGCGAGATGGCGCAGCAGTTGTTCATTTCGCTGCCGACCGTGAAGACCCACGTGAATCATATCTACGCCAAGCTGGGTGTGAGCACTCGTGTGGAAGCCGTCCTCGCGTACAAGAACGGCATGCTACTTTGACTGCCGACGCCTGCACCGGAAGCGCCAGTTCAACCCGGTCTCAAGGACAAATCCACCCTGGGTATGATTCCATGAGCGACCCACCTCGCTAGCCTGCATCCGTAAACCACGTCGCAGGCAGGAGGTCACATGGAGTCGTCAGTGTCCGTCATCTACATCGAGTCGAATCGCATGAGCCAGCGCAAGAAGACAGTCATCGACATTCTCCGCGACAGTCCGGATTTCGTCTCCGGTGAGGCCATCAGCGCCAAGCTGGGGATCTCGCGGAACGCAGTGCACAAGCACGTCAAGTCGCTTCGTGGCCGCGGCTACCGGATCCTCGGCGTCTCACGGCGCGGCTACAAGCTGGAAGAGGAGCCGTGCCGGCTGTCCATGGGCTACATCACGGACCGCACGGAGAAGAGCACGTTCGGGAGCTCGTTCCGCTACTACGATGAGATCGAGTCCACCAACGCCGAAGCCAAGTCGCTCGCCAACAGCGGCGCCCCTGAGGGCACCGTCGTGATCGCTGAGGCGCAGAGCGCAGGACGGGGGCGCCTCGGTCGGCGCTGGACATCGCCTGCCGGGAAGGGCCTCCTCTTCTCCGTGCTGCTGCGGCCTCAGCTGCCGATGAACGACGCACACCTGCTGACCCTCGTCGCGGCGGCGGCGGCGGCCGATGCCATCGAAGCCGTTGCCGGCACGCCGGTGCACGTCAAGTGGCCCAACGACCTCTTTCTCGGCGACCGCAAGGCGGGCGGGATCCTGATGGAGGTGTCTGGAGAGCAGGACGAAGTCGAGTGGGTGGTCGTCGGTATCGGCATCAACGTCAACACCGAGTACAGCGAACTGCCGGTCGCTCTCCGCCGCACGGCCACATCGCTGAAGATGGTGAAGGGAGAACCCGTGGATCGTAGCGAGCTCCTCTCTGCCCTTCTCCTCTCACTGGAGGCTCACTACAAAGATGCCGTCGCCAATGGCTTCGAGCGCGCTCTTGCAGGCTTCCGCAACCGTGACTACCTCCTGCACAGGAGCGTCAGCGTCGAGACGCGCGAAGGGCCCGTCGTGGGCGCTGCGTCGGGTGTGGACGATCGCGGCGCACTTCTGGTGGAGCTTCCGCATCGGCAGGTGCGCCGCTTCCACTCGGGCGACGTCACGTTGCGGCCCTGATTTGACGCCACTTCCAGAGGGCGTCCGCCAGGTGGTCGATCTCGTTTGACAACCTCGCGGGCGCCCTCTACATTGTCACCCTCCAGCCAGCGAGGAAGGTTGACAATTGCTCCACCCAACGGCACGCGAGCTCACCTACGTTGCTCTCTTCGCGGCGCTCATCGCCGTCGGCGCCTTCGTCTCGGTCCCGGTCGGCACGGTGCCGTTCACGCTCCAGGTGCTCTTCGTCCTTCTTGCGGGCATGGTTCTCGGCCCGAAGCTCGGCGCTCTGAGCGTTGCCGCCTACCTCGTCCTCGGGCTGATCGCGCCGGTGTACGCGGGCGGAACGTCCGGGATCGGTGTGCTCTTCGGGCCGACCGGAGGATTCCTGTGGGGCTTCGTCTTCGCCGCGGCACTCGCCGGTGCGATCGCGTCGCCGCAGCCGCGCCGCCTGTGGGTAGTGATCGTCGCCGGCATCGCCGGTGTCGCGCCTGTCTATGCACTCGGCGCGGTCTGGCTGGCGGTGCAGATGCACATCACGCTGGGCGCTGCGGTCAGTCTTGGCGTGGTCCCGTTCGTGTGGGCGGACGTTCTGAAAGCGATCGGTGCCGGCCTGATCGCGCGCAGCCTGGTCAACCTGCCGCTGGGTCTTCCTTTGCCTCAACGAGGCCGCTGACGTCCGCCAGCGCGCGTCCGCGCAGACGCAGATTGATGCGGCCGCGCTCGTACTCGCCCATGAAGTCAGTCGAGCTGCCGTCGCGGTAGGCCAGGTCCTTGTCTCGAAGGACGCGGGCAAGCGCTTCGATGTACACGGCGTCGAGCGTCGTGCCGGCCAATGCTCGCAGCTCCTTGAGCGCTTCAAAAGAGCTTCGCGCCGAGCGATAGGGACGGTCCGACGTCATGGCATGGTAGGAGTCGGCCACCGCCAGTATCTTGCTCATCTCGGGGATGCTGTCGCCGGCTACGCCGCTGGGATACCCGCTCCCGTCAAGCCGCTCGTGGTGATACCGGACTATGTCCGCGACGTCCTGGTAGTTGGCGAGGTGCGAGAGCACTTCGGCGCCCTTCTCCGGATGCTCGCGGATGAATGCCCACTCCTCATCGTCCAGACTGTCCGTCTTGCGCAGAACCGCATCGGGAACACCCACCTTGCCAAGATCGTGCAGCAAGCCGGCCAGATGGAGCGCCTCCGCCTCTTCTTCCGGCAGGCCCAGGGCGATGGCGATGTCTCGGCAATACATCGCGACCGCGGCGGAGTGCTGCGCCGTGTACTCATCCTTGCTGTCAAGAAGGACGACCATGGCTGCGGCGAGTCCGATGTTCATCTCGAGGTACTGGTCGCTCAGCTCCTTCTGTTTCGCAACATGCTCGCGCTCGCGAACCAGCAACTTGAACATGTATTGGCTTGCGAAGAGCGGTACGAACAGTAGGGCCACGGCGATGGGCCCAGCGGTGGCATAGAGAGCGGCGATTGCCAGCCCCAAGAGCAAGAGGACGGCCAGGGAGCGGAGGAAGGGTCCCATCTCCTCGCTCAAGAAGAGCTGGATTCTCTTCCCATACTTGACGTATATCCCGAAGCCAACCATCGCGATGTTGGCCGCCTCGAACGTGACTGCCGCCGCCGCTCCAGCGAGGAGCAGGCCCAGCGATACCCGGTCAAGCGAGACGTTGAGAACGTCAGCGAAGACATCAAACACCAGGAGGGCGAGGAACGCGGAGACCACGTGATTCGCGGCGTTGTAGACGGCGACGGTCTTGCTGGTCTCTCGCCAACAGCCCCAGACGCCCACAAGCAACGCTACCAGGAGCGCGGGTAGACGGCCCGTGAACATGACCGCAAGGAGGATCGGTAGGTTTCCTGAGGCGATCGTAAGTCGATCTGTTACTTCTACGGCCATCTCCTCAGCGACGATGGCAAGTACGCCAAGGATCAGGGCGTCGCGAAGCACGACCGGAGATACGGCAATTGGGCCCGGGTTCAGGACCGAGAAGGCAAAGACAAATGCCGCGCACGCGGCAAGACAGGCGGTTAGAACGCGATAGTTGCGCTCACGATCGGACACGGCACCCCACTGCTTCTAGAAGTGCCTTGTCTATCGGCACGATGAGATCAGACTTTAGAGCCTCGGCTCTGCCGCCTAGTGCATCTTGTTGCTGCCGCCGCTCGTGACAATGCGCGAGAAGTAGCGACGAGAGCGTCTTTTCGATCTTCTTGCTCATTTGGCTTCCTTAATCCGAATGGACTAGCTGTTCAGTGCATCTTCACGTTGCTGACGACCATGACTCCCCCTTCTTGAACTGCCAGCGCATCTGGCACCGGCGGCCGATGTGTTCTTGTTCAGTGCATCTTGACGCTGGTGACCACCATGACTTCTCCTTTCGAAAATCGCTAAAGTATCTGGAGCAGCTGCCGATACTTAGCAGTTGACGATTGCGTGGTCGAACTCTACGCACCCGCTCCTACGCTCGGACACCCCTGTGGACTTGGACATTGTGGGTAAATGGTCAGTCGGGCATTGCCAAAATGGACAACACTTCCTCGCGGCCTGATTCACCAAGCTCCGACGGTCAGCCGCTGTAGTCTCAAGAGCCCTTCACGCGCTATGCTGCCTCGACCACGGGCAGCGACTGGCCGGGAGGGTATCGATTGAGCGTAGAGCAGCTCGCCACTGATTCGTCGCCGGGAACACTGGCCCGCAACGGCAACTTCCTGCTTCTCTGGACAGGCCAGTTCGTTTCTCAGATGGGCGACAGGCTCGCCATGGTCGCCTTCCCGTGGCTCGTGTACAAGAGCACTGGGTCCACGCTCAGCACCGGCGTGGTCTTTGCCCTCTACACGTTGCCCTACATCCTCTTTGGCACGCTCGCCGGCGTCTTCATCGATCGCCTCAACAAGCGCACGGTGATGGTCGTCGCCGATGTGGTGCGCGCGGGCCTCGTTGTCCTCGTCCCGTTGCTGCCTCGCACTCTCTGACCGCTCGTCTACGTGCTCAGCTTCGCCATGGCGACTGCCGCAGTGTTCTTCGAGCCCAGCAAGCTCGCAGTGCTTCCCGATATCGTTGAACCCCGCGGCCTCATGCGCGCCAATTCGCTCATGGCCACGGGGGAGAACCTGACCGAGATCATCGGCTACACCCTGGCTGGCTTCGCGCTAGCCGTCGTATCGACGACGAGTGCCTTCCGCATCGATAGCGCGTCGTTTGTGGTTTCCGCAATCGCGCTAGTGCTGATGCGGTATCGACGCGCCTGTGCGAGAGGCGTCGGCGAAGGTCGCCACGTCGTTCTGGCGAGAGCTGCGCGAGGGCTTGACGTTCATCCGCCGACATCGCGGGCTGATGGTGAACACGATAATGATCGTCGCGTCGATGGCCGGAATCGGCGCGTCCTATCCACTGACCTTCTTCCTTGCTATCAAGGTGCTGGACGGAGGCACCAAGGCGTTCGGCGTCTTCGAGGCGGTCCTTGCCGTCGGCTATCTCGCTGGCTCCGTGGCGCTTGCGACGGTGGCCACGCGCGTCCGCAAGGGATACGCGATGACCATCGGCCTCATCGCAATGGGCCTCTGCCTGGCGATTGTGGCTCTCGCGGGCGGAGTATGGCAGGCGTGCATCCCGTTCGCCGTGCTCGGCATCGCAAATTCCTTCGCCCTCATCGCGGTCGACACGTATCTGCAGGAGGCTGTGCCCCAAGAGCTGAGCGGTCGGGTCTTCGGGGTCCGCTTCACGCTCGCTCAGGGCACGTACGCCGTGTCGGTGCTGGTCGGCGGTGCTCTGGCGGGCGTGTTCGACGTGCGGGCACTGTTCGTAGTCGCAGGCGTCTCTCATAGCGTTGCCTGCGGTCGCGGGCTCTTCGTGCGCGACATTCGCGAGCGTAGCCGCCATAGCGGGTTGCAGCCCGGCCTGCGGCGGCTCCCGGCAGGGCGCGCGGAGGGCGGCCGGCTCGCTTCCCCGTGCGCGCTCAGCGGGGGTGATAGCCTGTCAGGAGCCGCCGAGGGCAGGGCCCTGCCCCGCGGCTCGCGGACCCGGAAGGACCCATGGACTCGCCGACCAACGCAATGACGCCCACGCGCCCCGACGCCGAGCGCACAAGCTGGCTACAGCTCGGCGTCGTCTCCGTGGGCAGCTTCGTCATGTGGACGGGGTTCGGGGCGATCATCCCGTTCCTGCCCATCTTCCTGAAGCAGCAGGCACACAGCTCGATGCTGATGATCGGCCTTGTCGCCTCGATGTTCTACCTCGGGACGCTCCTGTTCTCGTCGCCGCTCGGATGGCTGAGCGACACGATCGGCCGCAAGCCTGTGATGGTCGCCGGCGCCGTCGTGTACACGACGGCGCTGCTCCTCTTCACGACCACCACCGACCCCTACTGGTTCATCTTCTTCCGCCTGCTCGAAGGCATCGGGACGGCGGCTTTCGGCCCTGCCGCGCAGGCGTTCGTCGCCGATATCACGACCGAGCACAATCGCAGCAAGGCCTACGGCTTCCTCACCACGGCCCAGTTCGGTGGACTGATCTTCGGGCCGGCGCTCGCGGCGCCGCTCTACCATCTGGCCGGCGGCGGCCTCAGCGGCTTCTACGCGATCTTCTACGTTGGTGCCGCTCTCTCGGCGATATCGCTCTTCTCGATCGCTCGTGTTCGTGCGCGAGCCGATGGCGCTCAAGCGCCGGCGCGCGCAGCGGAGCCGCGACCTCGCGGGCGGCGGGCGACGGGCGGCCCGCCCGCCCTACCGCGCGATCATGACGCCGGCGATCCTGGCTTTTGTCGTGGTCGCGTTCACGAGCCACTACGCGATGGGCGCCTTTGACGTCGTCTGGAGCCTCTGGCTCGTGCATCTCGGAGCATCCATGACCTTCGTAGGGCTGACCTGGGTGGCGTTCAGCGTCCCGATGCTGCTGTCCTTCGTGGGCGGCATCGCCGCCGACCGCTACAGCCGCTTCTGGATGATGATGATCGGCTACGCCTTGTCCGGGATCGCGTGGATCTTCTACGGAACGACGACCAACATGACGCTCTTCCTCACGGTGAACGTGCTCGAAGGCTTCGCGATCGCCTTCTCGTACCCGGCGAAGCAGGCGTTCCTCGTGCAGGTGAGCCCTCGCCGGTGGATCGGCACGGTGACCGGCGTGGAGTCGACGGCGATGCAGCTCGCGGGCCTGCTCGGCTCGCTCACAGCGCCGATCCTGTACGGCTGGATCTCCGGCTACGTACTCGCGCTCGCCGGAGGACTGACGCTGGTGGGTCTGGCCGTGGCGGCACCGGTGCTCCACCGCACCTGGGCGCAACTCGCGGCCGACGGCGAAATGCCGCGCCAGGCAGAGCTTGAGCGGCTGGCGGACGACGTGCGGCCGGCTTTCGCGAGCGAACCGCCGCGCGGGCCAGAGTAGCACCGGCACCCGCAAGGCGGGGACCCTCTAGAGCCAGACGCCTTGGTCGGCGCCGGAGCTAGTAGCGCTTGACCTCGCGGTAGAGCGTGTCGCGCTGCACAGGCGTACGGCCGGCAGCGCGGATGAGCCTCACCATCTCGTCGACGTCGCACTGGTTGCGCACGCCGGCAGCGGCGACGACGTTCTCCTCGATCATCGTCGAGCCCATGTCGTTGGCGCCGAAGGCAAGCGCCACCTGCCCCATACGCAGGCCCTGGGTGACCCAGGAAGCCTGGATGCTGGGCACGTTGTCGAGGTAGATGCGGCTCACGGCGAGCATGCGCAGGTAGTCGAAGCCAGTCGGTGCGACGTGGCCGGCCTGCAGGTCCGTGTTGCCGGCCTGGAAGGTCCACGGGATGAACGCGGTGAAGCCGCCGGTCTCGTCCTGCAGGTCGCGTATGCGGCGCAGGTGTTCGACGCGCTCGGCCACGGTGTCGAGCGAGCCGAACATCATGGTGGCCGTCGTGCTCATGCCGAGGCCGTGGGCGACGCGCATGACCTCGAGCCACGTGTCGGTCGGGATCTTGTGCGGGCTGATCTCCTGGCGCACGCGATCGACGAGCACCTCCGCGCCGCCTCCCGGCAGTGAATCGAGGCCGGCGGCCCGCAAGCGCGTCAGCGTCTCCTCGATGGTCAAGTCGCTGAGCTTGGCGATGTGCACGATCTCCGGTGGGGAGAGCGAGTGGATGTGGATCGGATAGCGCGCCTTGATCCCGCTGAAGACCTGTTCGAACCAGCAGATGTCCAGGTCCGGATGCAGGCCGCCCTGCATCATGATGGCGGTGCCGCCGAGGGCGAGCGTCTCCTCGATCTTGCGGTGGATGTCCTCCTCGGCGAGGAGGTAGCCCTCGCCGCTCCCCGGCTCCTTGTAGAACGCGCAGAAGCGGCACCCCGAGATGCAGTAGTCGGTGTAGTTGATGTTGCGGTCGACGATGAAGGTGACCTCGTCGCCGGGATGGTGCCGGCGACGGACCGCGTCGGCGCGCGCGCCGACGTCGAGCAGGTCGCCGGCCTCGAGAAAGGCGAGCGCCTCGGCGTCGTCGATGCGGTCGGCCGGCATGAGGTGCGTCGACGCGCTGTCCGGCGCGCGGCTCACGCGGAGGCCTGCCGGTCGAGCGTGAGTTCGAAGCGCACGAGGTGGTCGCCCTGCGGCCCGGGGTCAAAGGTGACCGGCACACCGTCGACCTCGTCGTCACCCGGGAGGATCGCGAAGCCAAGCGCGCTGTGGAACGCGATCGAGCCCTTGTTGACCGGGGCAGTCACCGAGCGCACGACGGTGCGGCCCTGGGCGCGGGCGATGCGGAAGAAGCGCTCGTACAGGTCGCGGCCGAGCCCGGCCGCGCGCCAGGCCGGGTGCACGCCGAGAAGTGGATGTAGGCCTCGTCGGGGTGGTCGGCGCAAGGGAAGCCGACGAGGAAGCCGATCAGCTCGTCCTCATGCTCGGCGACGAGCGAGGTGGCTGCGGAAGTGCTCGAAGAAGATGCGCGGCAGCATCGACCGCAGGTCGCGGCCACCCCACCAGTCGACCATGACCGCCATCACGCGCTCGTGGTCCTCCGGGATCGGCCGGCGGAAGGTGAGGGTGGTACACGACAACGTGCGGCCTCAGGTAGAGGCGCGGTCGGGGCGGCGGCGTCGAGGCGGGTGACGCTGAGGCGGGCGGCGTCGCGTTGTGCGGCGCCGAGGCGGGGGCGCCGAGGCGGGGAGGGTAGCGTCGAACGTGGCCGCGGTCAGATCGGGGACGGCGTCGAGCTCGGCGATGGCGGCGGAGCGCCGGTAGAACTCCTCGAGGCCGGCGCGATACTCGGCCGTGAACCCGAACTTGAGCTTGTCGAAG
This sequence comes from uncultured Thermoleophilia bacterium, assembly GCA_963829205.1. Taxonomy (GTDB): domain Bacteria; phylum Actinomycetota; class Thermoleophilia; order UBA2241; family UBA2241; genus CAIXSE01. Next base: position 201,195 of record CAWHHT010000006.1, on the reverse strand, counting down.
TACTCCATCAGGTACGGCTGGCTGAAGTCGTAGCGCTGTGCCGCGGCGGCGGCCGTCTCGGCCGGCTGCGCGGCGCAGCGGTCCCGCGACGCGAGCAGCGCCGCGCCCAGCGCGGCCGCGGCCGCAGGCCGCGCGGCGGCGAACTCGCGGCGCGCCGCGCACACCGCGTACACCATCGGCAGGCCGGTAACGCGCTTCCACTCGGCGCCGAGGTCGTAGTGGTGCGGGTACGCCTCGACGCGCAGCAGGTGCAGCGCTTCGTCGCCGATCAGGAGCAGGGCGTCGAAGTCGTCGAGGATCTCGCTCAGCGGCCCGCGGCGCGGCGCGAACTCGGGGGCGATGCCCCACTCCGCGCACAAGACCTTGAGCAGGCAGATCGAGGTGGCGCTCTTCTCCGTGAGCGCGACGCGCCGGATGTCCGGCAGCGGCCGGCGCGCGAACAGCTGGATCGAGTCGACCGCGCCGAAGGAGCTGATCGAGACCTGCGGGAGCAGCGCGAGCTCCGCGGCGTCGCGTGCGAAGGCGATCGAGGACGGCAGCGCCACGTCGATCTCGCCGCGCACGAGCATGGCGTTGAGCGTCGTCGGCGGCCCCTCGACGATCGTGGCGCGCACGCCGCGCGCCTCGAGCTCTTCCTCGAAGTGGTGGTAGAGCGGGAAGCAGTTGACGAACTCGATGCGGCCGACTCGCGCGGGAGCGCGCCTTCGGCTTCGCGGCCGGCGCCGCGCCTGAGCCGTCGCCTGCGCGGCCGCTCGCTAGGCGTCGCTGCCGTCATCGTCGAAGCGCCGCACGACGTTGTAGAGCGTGTCGCGCTCCACCGGGACGCGGCCGGCGGCGCGGATCACGCGCACCAGCTCGGCCTTGCTGAGCTCCTGCGCGGTGTCGACGCCGGCGGCGTGGCTGATCTTCTCCTCCACCACCGTGCCGTCGAGGTCGTTGACCCCGAAGACGAGCGAGACCTGCGCCAGCTTGAGCCCGACGTTGATCCAGAACGCCTTGACGTGGCGGAAGTTGTCGAGCACGAGGCGGCCGACGGCGAGCATCTTGAGGTCGTCGAAGCCGGTCGGGCCGGGCAGCTCGCTGAGGCCGGTGTTGGCCGGCTGGAACGAGAGCGGGATGAACGCGTTGAAGCCGCCGGTGTCGTCCTGCAGCTCGCGCAGACGGACCATGTGGTCCGCGAGCTCGGCCGGCTCCTCGACGTGCCCGTAGAGCATCGTCGCGTTCGACTTGAGGCCGGCCTCGTGCGCCGCGCGCATCACGTCCAGCCACTGCTGCCCGCTGATCTTGCGCTCGCAGATGAGGTCGCGCACGCGGCCGCTGAAGACCTCGGCGCCGCCGCCGGGCAGCGAGCCGAGGCCGGCCTCCTTGAGCTCGGCGAGCACCTCCGGCACGGACTTGCCGCTGATCCTCGCGAAGTGCGAGATCTCGCTGGCCGTGAATGCCTGGATGTGGACGTCGGGAGCCAGCTCGCGCAACGCGCGCATCATCTCGAGGTAGTAGTCGAACGGCAGGTCGGGGTGCTCGCCGCCGACGATGTGGATCTCGCTGATCCCGCCCTCCGCCAGCGTCTCGCGCGCCTTGTCGACGACCTGGTCGACGGTCAGCGTGTAGGCGTCCGCGTCTCCCTCGTCGTGGCTGAAGGCGCAGAACAGGCAGCGGTTGCGGCACACATTGGTGTGGTTGATGTGGCGGTTGCTGATGAAGTAGACCTCGTCGCCCACGTCGCGCGCGCGCGCGAAGTCGGCCATGGCGCCGAGGGCGAGGATGTCCGACGACTCGAGCAGCGCGCGCGCCTGGGCCTCGTCGAGGCGTTCTCCGGCGGCGACGGTCTGCCAGACCTGGTCCAGCCCGGCGCGCGCGGCGAGGGCGGAGATGTCACTGGGGTTCAAGGATGCGACTCCAGACGTGTCAGCTGTAGCGGTCCACAACGCGCGCTGCGACCTCGTTGAGCAGCTCGCGCTCGACGAGGTCGGGGCACGCATCGAGGACCATGCGGGCCTGCTCAATGTACCCCAAAGCGACGGCGCGGGCACCTTCGAGGGCGCCGCATCGCGCCACCGTCGGCGAGGATCCTGCCGACGGCTTCGTCGTCGATGTTCGTCCTGCGCCAGGAGCGCGGCCGAGCTCCGGGCTGGCACTCGCAGCGCGAGGATCAGCGGCAGGGTGACTGGTGCCGTCGCGGACGTCGGCGCCGGGACGCTTGCCGATGCGCCTCCTCGTCGCCGCTGAGGTCGAGGATGTCGTCGAAGACCTGGAAGGCGAGGCCGATGAGGCGCCCGAACTCGGCGACCGCGCCGGCCACCTCGTCGCCGGCGCCGGACAGCATGCGCGCCGAGGCGGCAGGCGGCGGAGAACAGATCCGCCGTCTTGCGCTCGCAGCGCCGCTCGTAGTCGGCGGCCGTGACCGTGACGCGGTGGGCGTCGTCGCGCTGCAGCACCTCGCCTTCGGAGAGGCCGACGGCGGTGGCGCTGAGGAGCGCGACCGCCTCGGCGTCGCCGGCGCCGACCAGCTCCGTGAAGGCGCGGGCGAGCAGGAAGTTGCCCGAAGAGACGGCGACGTCGGCGCCGATACTCGTGCGCCACGGTGGCGCGCCCGCGGCGCAGCTCGGCGCGGTCGAGGATGTCGTCGTGCACGAGCGTCGCCATGTGCAGGAGCTCGACCGACGCGGCGGCGCGAAGCACGGGCTCCGCGCAGCTCCGCGTCGCGACGCGCAGCAGAGCAGCGTGAGCAGCGGGCGCACGCGCTTGCCGCCCGGCGGCCAGGGTGGCGCGGCACGCGTCGCCGAGCGCGCCCGGATAGCCGTTGCGGCGGCTGTCTGAAGCCGCTCTTCGACGAGATCCATGCCGCGCGAGTAGCGGCGCTTCTGGCCGCGCCGAGCGCCAGCTGAGCGCCTGGCGGCCGCTCACGGCGCCGCCGGGAGCGGCGTCATCCCGGCACCTCGCCGACGTGCATGGCGACGGCGCCGAAGCCGAAGCGCCGGTAGCGCACGCGCGACGAGGCCGGCGCGGCTCATGATCGCCGCCAGCTCCTCCGCGCGCGGGAAGGCCTCCACGGAGGCCGGGCAGATACGCGTAGGCGTCGGGGTCTCCCGTGACCAGCCGTCCGAGCAGCGGCACGACCCGGCCCATCCAGACGAGATGGAAGCGCCCGCCCAGGCCGGGCGGCGGCTGCGTGGACTCGAGGCACACGACGCGGCCACCGGGCCGCGTGACGCGCCTCATCTCCGCGAAGGCGCGCGGCACGTCGGGCACGTTGCGCACGCCCCAGCCGACGGTGACGGCGGCGAACTCGCCGTCGGCGAACGGGAGCGCGAGCAGGTCGCCCTGCACGAACCGCGGCGCCGGGAGGCCGCGGGCCTCGACGCCGCGCGCCCTTGGCGCGCGCGCTGCGCGAGCATCGCCTCCGTGAAGTCGAGGCCGATCACCTCCGACGGCGGTGAACATCGCGGCGAGGGCGATGTGAGATCGCCGGTACCGCAGCAGGCGTCGAGGACCGGCGCGCCCGGGGCCAGCGCCGGTCTGCTCGGCGGCGATGCGCCGCCAGCGGCGGTCCAGGCCGACCGTCATCAGGTGGTTCATCACGTCGTAGCGCGAGACGAGATGCCGCTGAACATGGCCTGGATGCGCCGCGGGTCGCGGTCGATGGGCAGGTCGTGCGCGCCGCGCCCGCCCCCGCTCGTCTGCAGCCGGAGGCGTCAGCGCCGTCCCCCGTCCCAAGGCGGGAAGAGCGTCTGCTCGAAGCCGAGCGCGGAGAGGACCTTGCCGACGACGTGGTCGACCGCATCCTGCAGCGTCTGCGGGCCGCGTGTAGAAGCCCGGCATCGCCGGCAGCACGATCGCCCCGGCTTCGGCGAGCTCGAGGAGCCGGCGCAGGTGTATCTGCGTGAGCGGCGTCTCTCGCGGCACGAGGACCAGGGGGCGTCGCTCCTTGAGCGCGACGTCGCCGACGCGATGGATCAGCGTCCGCGTGGTGCCAAGCGCGATGTGCGCCGCCGTGCCGACCGAGCAGGGGCAGATCGACGGCCGCGTCCGGGAAGCTGCTGCCGCTCGCCGGCGGCGCGGCGAGGTCGTCCGGCGCGAAGACCTCGGCGGATCGCCCCGGCGAGCTCGAGGAAGGCGGCCGTCACCTCGTCGCGCCCGTCGGCTGCCAGCTCGAGCTCGTGCCGCGAGCACGAGCATGCCGCTGTCCGAGATGCTGAGCTGCAGCTCGCAGCCGGCGGCGGCCAGTGACTGGACGAGCCGAACGGCGTAGGGCGCTCCGCTCGCGCCGCTGATGCCGACGAAGACGCGCCGTGGTGGCGTACCGGTCATGGGGACTCCTCGCTGCGGCTGCCGCCGCTCACGTCACTTCGGGGGCGTGATCGAGCCCGAGTGGCACTGGCCACCATAGCAGCCGTTCGGGCCGGCGCCGTTGTTGTGGTGGCACTTCACGCACACGCCGCCGTTCGAGTACACGGCGTCCGGGTGGGTGGTCGTCATGAAGCTGCTGCTGTGCGGCAGGCTCGACGCCGTGGCAGCCGAAGCAGAAGGAGCTGCTGTGGCACTTGGTGCACAGGCCCGGCGACGACAGCGCCGTCGACGGATGCGACGCCCAGCCAGCCGGCCGGATGCGGCATCTGCAGGCCGTGGCACCTGATGCAGCTGTCCTGGCCGTGGCACTTGACGCACAGACCGGGTCCTTGAGCCCGACGCTGCCGTGACCTGTCCGCCAGCCGGCCGGGTGCGGCATCGGCAGACCGTGGCAGTCGGATGCAGAACTTCGGGTCCTTGTCGGTGTGGCAGGAGGCGCAGACGCTCTTGCCGCGGTCGAGCACGATCGGGCCGTGGGCCTTGGTCCAGCCGGCGGGATGCGGCATCTCGAGGCCGTTGTGGCACTTGGTGCAGAAGTCCTTCTGCTGGTGGCACTCGCGGCACTGGGACGACGTGCAGCTTGAGGCTGCATCGCGATCTTGGGGCTGTTGGCCGGGACGCCGTTGATGTGGCAGGTGCTGCACGTGTCCGGCAGCGTGGACGCCGTCGTGGCAGCGCGCGCAGATCGACATCTTGTTCTGCGACGTCGCGCGAGACCGCGAGCCGCGTGCCGGGGTGGCTGATGTTGGCGTGGCAGGTGAGGCACTGGTACCCGGCCTGCCGCAGACCCTTGTGGTTGATGCGGATGTTGCCGACGACGATGTCCTTCTCGATCTGCGAGTTGGGATGGCACTGCAGGCAGCTCTCGTCGCCGACGTAGCTCGTGATGGGGCGCTGGTACGTGTTGGAGACGTACAGGATGAGGTTGGTGACGCCCTGGAGGTTGCGGATGAAGTAGTTGAAGACGCCCGGCTTGGTGTGGCACTTCTGGCAGCCGACGCCCGCCTTGTAGTGCGCCGATTGCTTGTAGGCCACGACCTCGGGCTTGATCACGTGGCAGACGTCGCAGGTGGCGATCTTGTTGAGCGACGAGAACACCGCGACGACGATGACGAGGATCAGCACCAGGCCTGCGAGGACGCCGAGGAACCATCCGCCCGGGATGTGGACGTCCAGGAGGACGCGGCCCTTGGTCCGTTTGCGGTCAGCCATCGGTCACGGCCCCACGAGCGCGGACGGGGACGACGGACGGCGCCGCCGAGGGCGGCAACAGGTAGGGCACGCCCTTGAGGAGCTTGTGCGCGCGCGGGTTCCCCGGACGCATGGACAGCGTGACAGGCCTGGCAGTTGGCCACGATGTGGCAGTTGAAGCAGGTCTCGGTGCCCTTGCGGGCCGCTGTCACTGAGTGCTTGCCGATCCAGTCCGACGGGTGCGGCATCTTCACCTGGTGGCAGGTATCGCAGTACGTCTTGACGTCGTGGCACTGCGAGCACACCTTGCGGCCGTCGGCCTTGACGGTCGCGCCGTGCTGGGCGATCCAGGTGGCGGCGTGCGGCATCTCGATGCCGTTGTGGCACTTGGAGCAGGCATTCTTGGCGGTGTGGCAGGCCGAGCAGGTCGACAGGATGCCGATCGAGCCGTGGCGCGTGGGCCACGCCGGGTTCTTGTGGCTCAGCGGCTGCGCGCCGGCAGGCGGCTCGGCGTGGCAGAGGTCGCAGCGCGACGGTTGCCACCTGCCCGGCCGCGTCGGTGTAGTGGTTGTTGTGGCAGATGAGGCACTGGTCCATGCTCGGGTACGTCCGCGACCCGGGCGGCACGGCGTTGCCGTGCGCGGTGGTGGAGTGGCATCTCATGCAGAGGAAGCCGGCCGCGATGAGGTGCTTGTGCTGCACGCGGATGCCGTTCTTGACGATGACCTGGAACATCTGGTCGTTGGTGTGGCAGCGGCGGCACGACTGGTTGAGCACGAAGCCGACGATGGGCTTCTGGTAGTCGCCGGTGAGCTGGGCGATCGGCTGCTGGAGGGCCTCCATCTTGGAGGTGAGGAAGAAGAACGGGCCCGGCTGGGTGTGGCACTGCTCGCAGTTGACGCCCCGGTGAGCGGAGCGCTCGTAGGCCTGCACGTAAGGGACGTGGCTCTTGCACGTGCTGCAGAAGCGCGGCGTCGACGTGGCGGCCAGCGACGCGCCGATGAGGACGACCACGACCGTGAGGACGATCGCGGAGACCGTGAGGCTGAGCGTTGTGAGCCTGAATCTCACTTAGACGACGGATCTTGGGGAGCTTGGGACGGACCTTGTGGATCTGGCTCGAATGGCAGAGCGAGCACCGGAAGCCGTTGGTGTGGCGCTTGGCCATGTGGTGGCACGACTGGCAGATGGAGTTGCGCGGAAGCTTCTGCTTGGCGTGGTACGCGCTCTTGTGGCAGCGTGCCGCAGTTGGTGATCCCGGAGCCGAGCGCCGTGGCGTGCAGCTTCTGCTTGTGGCACGACCCGCAGACCTTGTTCCTGGTCACGGTAGCGGAGTGCTGCGCCTGGGCGCCGCCGCCCGTGCCCGTGCCCTTGTGGCAGGTGGCGCACTTGCTCAGCGGCACCTTCTTGCCCTGGTGCTTCATCGCGTGGCAGCTGGTGCAGTTCGTGAAGCCCGGCGTGCTGGCCTGGTACAGGTGGAACGCCGAGGCCGTGGCGTGACAGGTGGTGCAGGACACGCTGCCCGGCATGCTGGGAGAAGCCGGTGTGGCAGGCGCTGCAGTCGGTGAAGCCCTGCTGAGACTGGTTGTGATGGGGACTCTGGCCCGGATCGGCGATGCCGGGGCTCGTGCTGTGGCAGCTGAGGCAGTCCGGCGTGGAACCGAGGTGCGGGTTCGTGCCGTGCGTGAACGCCGTGGTGTAGTCCCGCGTGAAGGCGCTGTAGAGGTGGCAGGTCTGGCTGCAGGCGGAGCTCGGCGAGGAGAGGCTCGCGGTGGACGCGCCGGGCTTGTGGCACGTCCAGCAGTTGTCGCCCGGCACGCTCTGGAAGCCGGTGTGGCACGACGTGCAGCTGGCGTCGGTCGGCGTGCCGTTGTTGTGGCAGAGGCAGCCGGCGGTGCCGTCGTGCGCCCACGCCGGGAACGCGCGCGCCGGCGCGGCGGCTGACCGCCAGCGCGACCGCCGCGCCGGCGCACAGCACGAGCACGACGACGAAGGCAACCAAGGCCCGGGAAGACGCTCGTTGCATGGTCTTCACCTCCCTACCGCCCCGCAGGCGGCGAAGACTGACGACTGGCCGACCGCACTCACGTGAGGATCGACCAGATGATGAACGCGGTCATCAGGATAGCGCAGAAACCGGCGATCAGGGTGATGATCCACCATATAGTGTCGGCGGCGTAGGTCTTCCACGTGATGGTCTTCTCGACCAGCACGTCGTCGAGCGTGCCCTCGCGCACACGGCGCGCGTACTCCAGCGGCCGCTCGTCCTTGTAGTGCTCCACCGGCAGCGAACCGGTGAAGATCACCTTGTCGAGCGGGAAGCTCTCGGGCTTGAGGTGCGCGCTGAAGAAGTGCACGAAGATGAAGATCACGCCCATCGCGAGCAGCGCCTCGTTGGAGTGGATGATGAGCGCGACGTTGAGGAACTGCCCCGGGAGCAGCTGCGTGGTCTTGATCGGGAACCACATCATGAAGCCGGTGATGCCGATGATCATGGTCCCGGCCACCAGGGACATGTAGTCGAACTTCTCCCAGTAGGCGTAGCGGTCGAACTGCGGCTTGGGCCCCTTGCCGAAGAACCACGCGAACATGCCGATCATGTCCTCGCAGGTCCTTCTTCTTGAACATCAGCGAGCCGGGGCCGCTGATGGCCTTGCCCCGGCTGCGCAGCACCATCGTGATCATGAAGATCATCTCGGCCGACCAGTAGAAGACGGTGACGATGGCGGCGATGCGGTGGTACACGCCGGCCGCAGTGACGCCGCCGAACAGGTCCATGAACCAGCGCGCCCAGGCCGTCTCCTTGTACTTGAGCGGCATGCCCGTGAACACGAGCACGGTGAAGCTCGTGAAGACGAGGAAGTGCATCCAGCGGTGGAAGACGTTGAACCGCCGGTACTCGATGCGCGTGCGCACCTTCTTCTCGGATGTGGCGGCCTTAGCCGGTATGGCGTCGGGAGTAGAGGCCATCTTTGAATCCTCTGTAGATGTACAGGCCCGAATGCACGAAACCGAACGTGAAGACGACGGTGATGAGGATCAGATACAGGATGTTGAAGCTCCACACCCAGATCGACGACTTGGGACTGCTTGGATCGACGTGCACAAGGAAGCCGGCGAAGTTGCGGTTGGCGCCCGGGTGGCACTTGGCGCACGTGCCCACGATGTTCTGGTACGAGACTGTGCTCGCCGGGTTGGAGGGCGGGAGGATCCTGTGGCCGCCGTGGCAGTCTGGGCAGACGGCGGCGTTGAGGCGGCCGAGGTAGAAGGCCTTGCCGTGATAGCTGTTGAGGTAGGTCTTCTCGGCCTGGGCGTGGCAGCGCGCGCACAGCACGCGCTCGCTCTGGCGGAAGGCGACCGTGCCCGGCGTGAGGATGTTGTGCGGCGTGTGGCAGTCCGCGCAGACGGGCGCCTTGCCGTTGGAGTGCCCGAACACGAGGTTGCCGTGGAACGAGCCGCGGTACATGGCGAACTGGTCGGCGTGGCAGTCGCCGCACGCCGTGAGTTTCGCCGTCAGCAGCCAGGCGGCGGTCTGGCTGGCGTCGTGGATGCCCGGCTTGAAGCCGAGGTGACAGCTCGTGCAGGCAAGCTTGCCGTGGCGCGAAGCGCTCGTACATGGAACGGTCGACGTAGGTGCTCTTCTGCTCGGTGCCGACGGTGATCGACGGCGTCTTGCCGCGCACGCCGTGGCAGCTGAAGCAGTCGTCGTTGGTCACCCCGTTGAGCGCCGACTGAGCCGTGGAGACGGCCGGTGCCGACCTGGCGCCGGCCTGGCCGGCGAAGCCGAGACGCCGCGAAAGCGGCCAGCGCCAGCAGCATGGGCAGCAGGCGGCGCGTCACGGCGTGATACCTCTCTGCTTGTGGCAGGCGTCGCACATCGCCTGCGGATGACAGACCAGACAGGCGCCGCCGCTACGCGCGGCGATCGGGCCATGTGTGGTGACCCAGTCGCTCGGGTGGTTCACGAGATGGCACTGCGCGCAGAACGTCTTGCTGTCGTGGCAGCCTGTGCAAGACAGTGGGTCCTTCTTGGCGGTGGCGCCGTGCGTGTACCGCCACGTCCCGGAGAAATGGTCGGGCGTGGGGTTGGCGTGGCAGGCATCGCAGAACTGCGCCTTGTTGTGGTGGCAGCGGAGGCATGCCTGCTCGTTGGCCAGGGCCTGCTGCCCGTGGGTCTGGATGTAGTTCTTGGGGTGCACGTTCCGGGGCGGCGGCGTGAGGTGGCAGAAGGTGCAGTTGCTCGGCGCTCCCTCGGTGTTGTGGCACATACTGCAGACGGCCATGGAGACCGTGGTCTTCTCGCCAGGCTTGGGGTGCGCGACCTTGTCGTGGCAGTCGGCGCAGGTGAGGTTGCGCAGGTTCACGTGGACCTGGTGTGGCATACGGATGTCGCCGATGTGGTCGGGGATGCCCTTGAGCGTGTGGCACTTGAGGCAGTTGGCGTTGCCGGGCCGCTGCCCGACGCTCGGCGAGCGTGGCACATTGAGGTAGTCGGCCCAGACGTTGAGCCACTCGCGGCTGCGCCACTTGATCGCGTTGCCGAAGCCCGGGGGCACGTGGCAGGCGGTGCAGGACACTTTGGCGTGCGAGGACTTCTTCCACTGCTCGCCGGCGACCTTGGTTGCCTTGCAGCTCATGCAGTAGGTGGGCGTGTCGGTCGCCCACACGGGGATCACGAGGATGACGGCGACCACGGCGACGAAGCCGACGACGACGAGGGCTGCGACCCAGGGCGAGCGGTACCACGCTCGCGGCTTGGGCCGGTATCGAGTGCTGCGGTCGGCCAAAACGGACGGACCCCTTAGGCGACTTTCACTGGCAAGCAGTCCGCCCCGGGCGCCCCATACGCCCAGACCTCACGGCGAACGCGGCCATTGTACCATCCCGGGTATTTCGCGGCGAACCCCGTGCGACCGCCCCCCAGCCTCGCCGGACAACGGCCGCCGGAGCCGCCGACAGTGCCGCGGTCCTACCTCGCGATCGTCGCCACGATGACGACCGCGCCGTAGAGCAGTCCCGACCGCGCCGTTGACGCTCATGAAGCTCATCCCCACCTCGCGAAGCCCGCGGCGCGCGATGTCGACGTGGGGCCAGGCGAGCAGCGCCGTCACCGCGACCATGCCGGCCCAGTACTCCCAGCCGAGGTGCGAGAGCACGCCGACCGCGACGAGCAACGCGACGGTGATCACGTGCGAGAGTGCGGCGACGAGGAGCGCGCGGCGTTCGCCGATCGACACCGGCAGCGAGTGCACGCCGTGGGCACGGTCGAAGTCGAGGTCGAAGATGGCGTAGATCACGTCGAACCCGCCGACCCAGAGGCCGACGGCGAAGAACAACAGCCAGGCCTGCGGCGCGAGCGTGCCGGTCACGGCGATCCACGCCGCCGCCGGCGCGAGCCCGAGCGTGAGGCCGAGGGCGTAGTGGCACAGCCAGGTGAAACGCTTGGTGTACGGGTAGAGCACGAAGGCCGCGAGCGGGATCGGCCAGAGGTATCGGCACGGCGGCGACAGGTTGAAGGCCGCGAGCACGAGCAGAGCGATCGAGACGATCGTGAACACCCAGACCTCGCGCCGCCCGAGCCGGCCGGCCGGAAGCTCACGAGCGGCCGTCCGGGGGTTGCGGGCGTCGATCTCCGCGTCGATCAGACGGTTGAGCGCCATCGCCGCGCTGCGCGCGCCGACCATGGCGACCGTGATCCACAGGAGGTCGCTCCAGGACGGCATGCCCTGAGCGGCGAGGAACGCGCCGGCGTACGCGAACGGCAGCGCGTAGACGCTGTGCTCGATCTTGATGAGTCGCGCGAAGAGCGCCGGCTTCGACGCGCCGGCGTCACCTGTCGCGGCCACGCGTGCGGCTCAGGCGCCGGGATCGGCGACGGGCCCGGAGGCGTCGCCGGCGGGCGGGCCCGCCGTCTCCGCAGCCGGGACGCCGGGCTCCGTAGCCGAAGTCCGCGAGGACGAACGAGAGCACGGCGACGATCGCCGCGAACAGCCCGACGACGAAGAGGATCGTGTAGACGAAGATGCTCGCCGGCTGGGAGATGCCGAGCCAGGCGCTGATGGCCCAGCACACGATGGCGATGCCCCAGTTGATCAGCGAGAGCGTCAGAAGGTGACGATGTATGTTGCCGTGCAGCACTGCGGCCTCCTTGCCTGCGTCGTGCCGCGGTCTCGCCCAGTGTAGAAGCGCCCGGCGCCGGCGTAAAGTCGGGCGCCGGCGCCGGCCCTCAGTCGAAGGGCAGGCCGAACTCGCTCCACCGAGAGGTGACGCGCTGCGTCACCTCGGGGTCCATCTGGAGCTCGTCCGGCCACTCGCGCCCGTGCCCCTCCTCGGGCCACGACTTGGTGGCGTCGATGCCCATCTTGGCCCCGTAGCGGGCGAGCGGGCTTGAGTGGTCGAGCACGTCGAGAGGGCCCGCGACGATGACGGTGTCGCGCGCCGGGTCGACGTTGTTGAACACGCGCCAGGTGACCTCGCTGTAGTCGTGCACGTCGACGTGCTCGTCGACCACGACGACGAACTTGGTGAACATCATCTGCCCCATCCCCCACACGGCGTTCATGATCTTGCGCGCGTGCCCCGGGATACTCCTTGCGGATGCTGATGATGGCGCAGTCGTGGAAGACGCCCTCGATCGGCAGGTCCATGTCGACGATCTCGGGCTGGACGAGCTGCAGCAGCGGCAGGAACAGGCGCTCCGTGGCCTTGCCCAGGTAGGCGTCCTCCATCGGCGGCTTGCCGACGATGGTCGCCGGATAGATCGGATCGCGGCGATGGCTCATCGCCGTGAGGTGGAACACCGGGTACTGGTCGGCGAGCGAGTAGTAGCCGGTGTGGTCGCCGAACGGGCCCTCGAGCCGCGTCTCGCCCTTCTCGACGTAGCCCTCGAGGACGATCTCGGCGTCGGCCGGCACCTCGAGGTCGACGGTCGCGCACTGCGCCAGCTCGATCGGCTCGCCGCGCAGGAAGCCGGCGAACATGAACTCGCTGATGCCCGGCGGCAGCGGCGCGGTGGCGGCGTAGGTGACCGCCGGGTCGGTGCCGAGAGCGACGGCGACGTCCATCCGGTCGCCCGCCTCGCGGAAGTTCGCCGCGCCGTCGTGGTGGATGTGCCATGTGCATGCCGGTGGTCCGGCCGTCGTAGACCTGCAGCCGGTACATGCCGGCGTTGCGGCGCCCCTGCTGGTCCTTGGTGACGACGACCGGCAGCGTGATGAACGGGCCGCCGTCGCCGGGCCAGGTGGTGAGCACCGGCAGCCGGCCCAGGTCCGGCGGGTCGACGACGACCTCGCGGAAGGCGGCCTTCTTGACCGCCTTGGGACCGTAGGACGCGAGCTCCTTGAGCTGGCCGAGCGCCTTGACCTTGCCGACGAGGCCGCTCGGCACCTGCAGCTCGAGCAGGCCGCCGATGCGCTGGCGATGTCGTCCAGCGGCGCGCCGAGCGCCAGCTCAAGCCGCCGGTACGAGCCGAGCTGGTTCATGAGGACGGGCACGGCCGGTCCTGCTGCTCCGGCCGGCCGCTTGGGCTGCTCGAACAGCAGCGCCGGCCCGCGCGCCTTGCTGGCGCGGTCGGCGATCTCGGCCATCTCGAGGTACGGATCGACCTCCGGGCGCACGCGCGCCAGCTCTCCCTCGCGCTCGAGCAGCGCGATGAACGACCTCAGGTCCACGTCTGACTCCGCGCGCCGATCCCGGGGAGCGCCGCACCGGCGCTCCCTTGGCCGCGACTGGCCACCGCGGCGAGCGCGGCCGCTTCGCCTCGGTCGGCGGCCGCGGCCACTTCGTCGAGCGCGGCGCGGAGCGGCGCGAGATCGCGCAGACCGAGCCGCGGCGCCCCGGCGCTCGCCAAGGCGCCGACGTCGGCGGCGTCGCCGCGGGCGACCGCCTCGTCGAGCCCGTCGAAGACGTGCTCGACGGTGGACGAGGACGCTCCGGCGCGCAGCGCCGCGAGCCCGCCCATGGCGGTAGCCCACAGCGCGTCGTCGTCGGCGAACGGTGCTCCGACGCTGCGCAGATACGAGCACGACGCCATCAGACGCGCCAGCAGACCGACTGCGGCGGCGTCGCCGCGCGCGGCGACAAGCCGCACGCCGCGCGCGTAGAAGAAGTCGCCGGCCAGCAGAGAGTGTTCGCGCGTGGCGCCCGGGAGGCAAGCGCGGCTCTCGCGATAGTGGAGCAGGTAGCCTTCGTAGATGAGCTCGACGGCGCTCGCGTACTCCGCGTCGCCCCGAGCGTCGAGGTCCTCGAACAGCGTGCCCCAGCGCAGCGCCACCGGCGCCGCGGAGGCGCCGAAGGCCTCCGCAGCGGCGCTTCAGGCTCGCGCTCACGGCCTGCCGCGTCGACCACGTCAGGCTCCTGCGCGGGCGGCCTTGCCGGCGGACCAGAGTCTCTGGGTCCTGGGCGCGGTGCGCCCCGGCACGTCAGTCCTGCTCCCGGTCTAGGTAGAACGTGAGCGACATCAGCTCGCTGGAGAGGTCTACCTGGCGTACGAGGACGCCGTCCGGGGCCTGGACCTTGATCGGCGCGAAGTTGAGCACCGCATGCACGCCGGCCGCCGTGAGGCGGGAGATCGTCGCCTCCGCCTCACCCGCCGGCACGGTGACCATGGCGATGTCGACCTGCTCGTCGCGGCAGAAGTCCTCGAGATCCGAGATGCTGCGCACGCGGCCGGCGCCGTAGCTGGCACCGATCACCGTCGCCGAGCTGTCGAACATGCCCGACGAGGCGGAAGCCCTGCTCCGCGAACCCGCGGTAGCGGGCCAGCGCCGTGCCCATGAGCCCGGCGCCGACGATGATCACGTTCCACGAGTGATCGAGGCCGAGACAGTGCGTGATCTCGTCGACCAGGCGCGCGACCTCGTAGCCCACACCGCGCGTCCCGAACTCGCCGAAGTAGGAGAAGTCCTTGCGGATCTGGGCCGCGTTGAGGCCGATCATCTCGGCCAGGTCCTTGCTCGACACCCGATCCACGCCGCGCGAGCGCAGCTCACGGAGCTTGCGCAGATACAGCGCCAGTCGCGGAACGGTCACGGCCGGGACATCCTGCTTGTCGACGTTGCGCACAGCCCCTCCCCTCGTCAGCCGGCGAAGAACGCCGCCGCAGCGGCAGCCGCCCTGGTGATGTCATCTTCGCTCAGCGCCAGCGATACCATCGTCGCCTCGAACTGGGACGGCGCCAGGTAGATGCCGTGCTCCAGCATGTGACGCCAGTAGGTCGCGTAGTACGCGGCATCGGCCTTCTTGGCGTCGGCGAAGCTCCGCACCGGGCCCTCGCAGAAGAAGAGCGTCATCATCGGGCCGACCTGGTTGAGCGTGAACGGGTGATCGCCCTGCGACGCCGCCCGCGTGAGGCCCTCGGCGACGTCGTGCGCCGAGCTTCTCGAGCCGTTCGTAGACGCCCGGCTCCGAAAGGGCGCGCAGCGCCGCCGCGCCGGCCGCCATCGCCAGCGGGTTGCCGGAGAGCGTGCCCGCCTGGTAGGTCGAGCCGAGCGGCGCCACCGTCTCCATGATCTCGCGGCGGCCGCCGAAGGCGCCGACGGGGAGGCCGCCGCCGATGATCTTGCCCAGCGTGGTCAGGTCGGGCAGCACGCCGAACCGCTCCTGCGCCCCGCCCCAGGCGACGCGGAACCCGGTGATGACTTCGTCGAAGATCAGTACGGCGCCGGAGGCCGTGCAGAGTCTCGCGGCAAGCTTCGAGAAAGCCCGGGGCCGGCGGCACGACGCCCATATTGCCGGCGACCGGCTCGACGATCAGGGCCGCGATCTCGTCGCCGCGCTCGTCGAACAGTGCGGTCAGCGACTCGACGTCGTTGTACTCGACCAGCAGCGTGTCGGCCGTGGTGCCCTTGGTCACGCCGGGACTGTCCGGCAGCGCGAGCGTGAGGACGCCGCTGCCGGCGGCGGCCAGGAACCCGTCCGAGTGGCCGTGGTAGCAGCCGATGAACTTCACGATCTTCTCCCGGCCCGTGAAGCCGCGGGCGACGCGCACGGCGCTCATCGTCGCCTCGGTGCCCGAGTTGACCATGCGCACGAGCTCGATCGACGGCACGGCCTCGCAGATGAGGCGCGCCAGCTCGACCTCGAGCTCGGTCGGCGCGCCGTAGCTCGTGCCGCGATCGACCTGAGCGTGCAGGCTGCCCACGATGTCCGGGTGCCCCCAGCCCAGGATCATGGGCCCCCACGACGACACGAAGTCGACGAACTCGTTGCCGTCGGCGTCCCAGATGTGCGCTCCTCTGGCATGGTCGATGAACAGGGGGTACGGCATCCCGACACCCTTCATCGCGCGCACCGGCGAATTGACCCCACCGGGGATGTACTGCTGTGCCTCCGCGAAGAGGCGGGCAGAGGTCTCGGTGTTCACACGCGTCCTCCCACGGGAAATGAGCCCTGCGTCAAGGGCCGCACTATACTACGCGACCGCCGCGCATGTGCATCGCTGCACGATGTACCCGCAAATGGGGCAATGCAGCCATCGATCCGGGCGTCCGCGGGCAGGCACCCCACAGGAACGGCCCGCCTCCCGGCGAAGCCTGAAGGACCTGCAGGCGTCGAGCCAGGAGCGTGACTCATGCCCGTGACCATCCGCCATGCCGGACCCGGCGACGAGCCGGCTGTCGTCGAGCTGGTCCAGGAACTCGCCGTGGCCATGGACTACCCCACGCCGATCGACGAACACTACGTGCGCCACTACCTCGCGTCGCCGGTGAGCGACCTTCTCCTCGCCGTGGATGAGGGCGCTCCCGTGGCCCTGGTCAGCTACGCCATCGTCCCGGGCCTGTTCCACGCCGCCGACTCCGGCGTCATCGAAGCACTGGTCGTGGCCGAGGGACGACGCAGCGAGGGCATCGGCCGCCAGCTCCTCATGGCGGCGGTGCGGACGCTCGAAGAGGCCGGGTGCGCCGAGATCTCGATCAGCGTGGACGCCGAGAACGAGGCGGCGCAGAAGCTCTACCTCGACGCCGGCCTCACGGAGGCGTCGGTCTACCTCGAAAAGCACATCGAGCGCTGAGTCGATGCCCGGCCAGACCCCGATCCTGCGTCCGGCGACGCAGAGCGACGGGGCGTTCCTGCGGGAGATGTTGCGCGAGGCAGCCAGTTGGGCCAGAACCGCGGGAGACGAGCCGTACGCGATCGAGGACCTGCTCGGCATCCCCCAGATCGCCGACTACGTGGTGGGCTGGGGACGCGCCGGCGACGCCGGGACGATCGCCGACGTCGACGGGCACCCCGTCGGCGCCTGCTGGTACCGCCGCTTTACGGCCGAGCATCCCGGATACGGCTTCTTGGGCGTGGACGTCCCTGGGCTTGGCATTGGCGTACGGCCCGACCAGCGGCGGCGCGGGATCGGCACGCGTCTCCTCGCGGAGACGATCGTCATGGCCCGCGAGCAGGGGCATCGCGCACTCAGCCTGAGCGTCGAGGAAGCCAACGTGGTCGCGCGCCGCCTGTACGAGAGAGCGGGGTTCGTGGCCGTGGGGCGCGAGGGCGATGCGCTGACGATGCGGCTGGACCTGCCCGCCGGATCGACCTGACCCGGGATGCGGTCGCGGAAGCGGCGGTGAGTCAGCCGGCGCCCGGCGCGCACCAGCCGCGCGGCACGTAGGCGCAGTACGGCTCCTCGGCCATGTAGTCGCCGGTCGCCTCGTAGGCCCGCGCGCGGCAGCCGCCGCAGACCTTCTTGTATTCGCAGACGCCGCACTTGCCCTTGAGGCCGTCGAAGTCACGCAGCTCGTTGAAGAGCGGCGAGTCGCGCCAGACCTCGGGGAAGGCCTGCCGGCGCACGTCGCCGGCGACCCTGTCGAAGTAGCCGCAACCCTGCACCTCGCCGATGTGACTGATGAAGCAGAAGCCGATGCCGGCGAGGCAGCCGCGGCTGAGCGTGTTCATGCCGCCGTGGCTGTGCGGGTGCACCTCGATCTTGCGGCCCTGCGCCTTGGCGCGCTGCCGCATCACGCGCCAGTAGTGCGGCACGTCGGTGGGCTTCATGAACAGGTCGCTCTCCTGCTGCGCGTCGTACATCCACTCGAGGGCGCGCTCGTACTCCTCGGGCGGCAGCTCCTGCGCCTCGAGCTCCTTGCCGCGCCCGGTGGGCACCAGCATGAAGGGGTGAAAGCTCACGGCGCCGAGGTCCTCCGACAGCTGCAGCAGCGCCGGCAGGTGGTGTGCGTTGAGCTTGGTGATGGTGCTGTTGATCTGCACCTCTACGCCGGCGTCGAGGCAGTGGCGGATGCCGCGCAACGCGCCGTCGTAGGCGCCGGGGACGCCGCGGAACTCGTCGTGTTCCGCGGCGGTCGGGAAGTCGATGGAGATGCTCACGCGCGCGATGCCGACGTCGTGCATGCGCCGCGCGACCTCGGGTGTGACGAGCGTGCCGTTGGGCGACATCACCGTGCGCAGGCCCTTGCCGATGGCGCGCTCGGCGATGTCGAACACATCGGCGCGCATGAGCGGGTCGCCGCCCGTGAGGATGAGGATCGGGTTGGCGAACGAAGCGATCTCGTCGACGAGCTTGAACGCCTCGTCCGTGCTGAGTTCGCCCGCGTAGGGACCGTGGATGGCGCTCGCGCGGCAATGGACGCAGGACAGGTTGCAGCTGCGCGTGACCTCCCAGGCGATGACGCGCGGCGGCGCGACGCCCTCGGCGTCGCCGGGCCGCGTGGTCATGCCGTGTGAGTTTTGTGCATCAGGACGCTGCAAACCGCTCCTAGTGTGCCAGAGACGCCGCGGCGGCGCAACGCGTGCGCGTCCCGCCGCCTGGGCGGCGTCTCCAGAGGCCCACGTCTCGTAGAGCTTCGCGCCTAGCAGGCGCCGGAAGAAGGCTCGGCTTGAGACGGAGCAACGCGTTGCCGAGTGGAGTCGCAGAAGGTCGAGCTACCCAGGCAGGTTCACCGCCTCTCGAGCCCGCGGGGCGGGCCCGGAAGCCCGGCGTCTTGGCCTGCTCACCTCAAACGTGAGCAGGCTCCGCCAGGCGAGGCAGTCAGTCGGTACGGACGCTGCGGGCAGCCGCGCTCGGTGTCCAAGTTCGCCGAGGTCGACGGCACCCAGTGGGCGCGCAGGGCCGGCGTCGCCGAGGGCCGGTAGTACATCGGCGCCGCTCGTAGCCGCTTTGACGGTGAACGGGCCGACCTCGGCCGGCGTCAGCTTCCGTCCTGAAGTCCGCGCCGCCAGATCCATCTCTCCGCGGGCGGCAGCTAGGCCCTCGCCATACGGCGACCAATCAGCCCGCCAACAGCACGTCCGCCGGATCGCAGCCCGCGGGCGATCGACACCATCTCCTGCGCCTGGCGCTGGAAGAACACGCGCTGGTGGTGGTCGAAGAAGATCGAGCCAGCCAGCCCCACGTGAATGTCCTGTCCCTCTCGCGAGAAGTCGTAGTCGTCGAGGTTGAGCAGGAACGGCGAGACGATCAGGCACACGCAGAGCACGGTCACGGCCTTCTTCCCGGCCACCCTGCCCGCGAGGAGCAGGGCGAGCGGGACTACCGGGATAAGGTACCCCGCCTCGTGCGGCAACCGGACGAAGGCCGCCAGCTCCGCGACGACCAGCGCGACGAGCAGGCCGAGCCACCAGCGCTCATCAAGAGAGGCCGAGCGCAAGCGTTCGCGCACGCGCGCGAAGCCGTGAGGAGCTTCGAGGACGAAGGCTATGGCCAGGCCCAGGAGACCGAGCAGGCCCCACACTTGAAACGTCCCGTGGGCCACGCGCTGCGTCAAGGACGGCGACTGATCCTCGTAGAACGCGAGGAAGCTGGTTCCGTATGTTGCTAGCACGGGCCACCAGACCAGCGCGGTGGCCACGGCGAGGCCAACGATGAAGGCCGCCGCGGTCCGCACCCTCCGGCCGCCTGGCGTCGTGGCCAGCAGCGGCACAAGCTCCAGCGCAAACAGGGCCGAGGTGATCCTCGCCCCGGTCGCGAGGCCGAGTGCCGCACCGCTTGCGGCGGCGAGACCTACGGCCGCAGCACCCTCGAGCGCGTCCCGTCGCAGCGCCAACAGGAGCGACCCCAGGATGAGGGCGAGCGCCCAGAGATAGTCCATCGTCGTGGCGCTCGCCACGTACACCACCGGCGTCATGACGAACGCCAGGGAGAGCAGGAACGGCCTGCCGCAACGGAACCGCAGGGCGAGCCGGTAGAACAACACTGCGGCGGCGGCCGTGACAAGCACCGTCAGACCATTGGCCCACACCGGCTCTCGCCATGGCAACGCGGCGAAGGCGTACTCGACGAGCGGGTAGCCAGGCAACCTGGAGGCGGCATAGTGCCCGGTGGCCGCAATGCGCGACGCCGCCAGCATGACGAGCCAGCCGTCACCGTCGCGGCCATAGCCGGTGAAAACGAACGGGAGGCGTGTCGCAACCACCGCGAGCCACGCAGCCACAACTCGCGGCTGACGGCAATGCGACGCGCAGACGGATGGAGGCCGTGTTCGGTCGATCCGCCAGCGACCGGTCACGTCGGGCGCGGCCGACTGCCGGCGCTTGCGCGCCTTCCAGACCTCCTCGCCCGGCCAGCGCCGGGCCCACTCCAGGGTGACCACGTCGGTGAACGTCGTCGTCGCTTCGGGCGCCGGCCGCACTTCGATCAGGTCCTCGATCTCCAAGCCGTTGGCGCGCAGCAGCCTGATCCAGTCGCCGTACCCGAGGTGGAACTCGACCGAGGGCCAGCCTGTCCATTCGAACCGGTGCATCCCGAAATAGTCGCGCACCAGCCGATCGCCGGGCAGCGGGTCGA
This sequence comes from uncultured Thermoleophilia bacterium, assembly GCA_963829205.1. Classification (GTDB taxonomy): domain Bacteria; phylum Actinomycetota; class Thermoleophilia; order UBA2241; family UBA2241; genus CAIXSE01. The sequence continues at coordinate 180,920 of CAWHHT010000006.1, read as the reverse complement.
CCTCGTCGGGCGCGCACAACATCATGATCGTCCCGTTGGTCAGGAAGACGAGGCGGCCGCCAGGGCGCAGCACCCGGGCGGCCTCCGGCACCCAAAGGTATGGGTCGGCCCACAGGCAGGCCCCGTACTCGCTGATCGCAAGGTCGAAGCTCGCGTCCGGGAAGGGCAGCTGCTCGCCGCTCGCCTCGACGAGCGGGAACGAAAGGCCGTGCGCCGCCTGCAGCCGGCGCGCGGTCGCAAGCTGGGCGCTCGAGATGTCGATGCCCACCGGATGTGCGCCGCGGCGCGCCAGCCAGGCCGAGACGTATGCCGTCCCGCAGCCGAGCTCGATCGCGTCGATGCCTTCGAGCTCGGCGGGAAGCACGTGGAGCTCGGCTTCGGGCACGCTCCAGATGCCCCAGCTCGGCTCCGCGCTCGCCCAGGCGCGCTCGCCGAACGCGACGAACTCCGGCGCCCACTCGTTCCAAGCCGCCCGGTTGCGCTCGACGTGCCCCGCGTCGTCCGCTCACTCCGCCGTCACCCGAGCCAGCGCACGAGATCCTTGGCGTGGTACGTGATGATGAGGTCGGCGCCGGCGCGCTTGATGCCGGTGACCGCCTCCAGCACGGCACGCTCCTCGTCCAGCCAGCCGTTGGCGGCCGCCGCCTTGATCATCGCGTACTCGCCGCTCACGTTGTAGGCGGCGAGCGGGAACTTGGTCTCCTGCTTGACCGCGTGGATCACGTCGAGGAACGGGATGGCCGGCTTGACCATGATGATGTCGGCGCCCTCCTCGATGTCGAGCAACGCTTCGCGCACGGCCTCTTCCCCGTTCGCCGGGTCCATCTGGTAGGTCTTGCGGTCGCCGAACGCCGGAGCGGATTCGGCCGCCTCACGGAACGGGCCGTAGAACGCCGAGGCGAACTTGCTCGAGTACGACATGATGATCGTGTCGCTGAGGCCTTCGTCGTCGAGCGCGCCGCGGATGGCGGCGACGCGGCCGTCCATCATGTCGCTCGGGGCGACGATGTCGGCGCCGCTGTCGGCGTGTGTGATCGCCATCTTGGCGAGCAGCTCGAGCGTCACGTCGTTGACGACCTCGCCATCCTGGACCACACCGCAGTGCCCGTGGTCCATGTACTCGCAGAGGCACACGTCGGTGATCACGACGAGGTCCGGGAACTCGTCCTTGATCGCCCTCACCGCCATCTGGACCACGCCTTCGGGGTCGTAGGCGCCGGTCGCGGCGGAGTCCTTGTGGGCGGGGATACCGAACAGCAGGATGGCGGGGATGCCCATCCCGGCGACCTCGCGCACCTCGCTGAGAAGGTTCCCTATCGACAGCTGGAAGCAGCCGGGCATCGAAGAGATCGGATTCTTGACGTTCTCGCCGGCGATGACGAACAGCGGGTAGATGAGGTCGTCGATCGACAGAGTCGTCTCACGCAACATGCGCCGGATCGCCGGCGTCCGCCGGAGCCGGCGCATGCGGTAGCTGGGGTAGTACATGGGGTCGTGTCCTTTCGTGCGGGAACGGCTGCGAGCCCGTTTTCGCCTGCAATCTTCCCCCGGGCGCCGCGCCTTGACAAGCTGGCGGCGCCGTTGCCGCGGTCAGCGCCCGACGAGCTCCAGGGCGGCCTTGACGACGCCGAGGACCGAGTCGCGATCGCGCAGCTGGCAGGCAAGCACCGGCACGTCGGCGTCGACGCCGAGGGCCTTGGCCACCTGCTTGGCGCTGAGCTCGTCGTCGGCCATCGACGTGTAGGTGGCGACGACGAACGGCGCGTCGCCGAGGCCGCGCACGAACTCCAGGTCGGCCTTCGTGGCACGCAGGCTGTCGCGGTCGTTCGCGTTCGCGAGCAGCACCCAGGCGGAGCTCTCGCGCGGCGAAGCGGCGCCAGGCCTGCTCCGGCGAGGACGCGGCCACAGTGAAGACGAGCACGTCCTCGCCCTCCGCGCCGGCGCCGTCGCTGCCGCCGTTCGACGCCTGCACCTGACCGGCGAGCACCGGGATCTCCACTTCCTTGTCGTCGATCATCTCGACGCGCAGCTGCTTCACCAGGTTGGCGTCCGTCAGGGTGTTGAGGAAGACCTCGTTGTAGATGTCGATCGGGCCGCGGACGGCGATGCTCAGTCCGCTGCCGATGTCTTCGATGGCGGCCTCGCTGACGGTGATCAGGCCGCTGGAGAAGAGGCTGTAGATGACCTTGGCGCCGTGGAAACGGTCGAGCCCGCAGTCGCGCAGGATCGTGTTGATGTCGGCGCGCCCGTCGATGTGCACGAGCACGCGCCACTCCTCCGCGGTGAGCGTGATCTCGCCCCGCTCCTCCACGCGCTCGCTGTAGGCCAGGTGAGGCACGCGCTCCAGGGAGCCGAGGTGCTCGAAGATGAGCTCCCACTCGTCGATCCGCCGGCAGCCCTCCATGATCACGGTCTCGACCGTCATCTCCACCAGAATGTCCTCGTCGGTCACGTGCTCGTCGGCGCTGAACTCGAAGTCACCCTCCGACCAGCTGAAGAAGTTGAAGGCGGTGTCCTGGATCTGCTCGCGCACCGCCTGCTCGAGGGTGCCGCGGTCGATGACGCCCGACTGCAGGAGGATCGTCCCGATACGGGCGCTTTCGCCGGCCTTCTTCTGTTCCGCCAGCGCCTCCTTGAGCTCCTTGGCGGAAATCGCCCCCGCTTTGACGAGGCGCTCGCCGATCGGCAGCAGCTGGGGCGCCGAATAGGCGTAGTAGATGAGGCCGTGGCGGAAGAAGATCTTGCCCGACTCCTCCCCACGCCGGATCGTGAGCGCCCCCGACTTGGCGCTCATCTTCACCAGCTGGAAGATGTTGGGGAGACTGAACTCCTTCAGGTTGCCCTGGAGAAGCACTCATCACCTCGCTGCGTGGCAGGTCCGCGGCCGCGACGGCCGCTGTGTACTACATCGGCAACGGCGGGCGAACCTGAAGACTGAGCCTGCGCCCAGCCGGCGACGCCGCCTCGGTCCGCGGTGGCCGGCGGGACGCCGACTTCGACCGCCTCACACAGGGCGTCTCCGGCAGCGGGCCCGTCCGGAAGGCACGCCGGCGACTCGGTAGCGCCCTCGCGCACCCGGCGGCGCCGGAGAGCCACAAAGGCGCAAAGGCCGTCATCATGGCGGCGACGCCCCCGATCGCGACGGCCCAGCGCACGCCCAGGCCTCTTGCCAGGGCTCCCGTGAGCGGACCCCCGATGGGTGTGCTGCCGAGGAACACGACCGACCAGAGGGCCATGACGCGCCCTCTCATGGAGTCCTCGGCGTTGAGCTGCAGCAGGGAGTTGGTGCTGTTGATGAAGAGGATGGCCGCGGCGCCGATCGGCACCAGGAGGACAAGGCCCGCAATGTAGCCCGGCGCAGCCGCCAGACCAAGCGTCACTGCGCCGAGCGCCATCGCGCTGGCCACCAGCGTGCGGCGGGAGGGTCGCGCCCTGCTCGCCAGAAGCAGCGCGCCTGCCAGCGCGCCTACTGCCCATGGCCGCGGACAGGAGGCCGTAGGCGCCGCCGCCGCGGCCGTACACGGACTTGGTGAGCAGCGGCAGCACCACCGAGTAGTTGTAGGCGAGCGTGCTCACCACGGCCATCATCACCAGCGGGACGCGCAGCTCGGGCGTGCGCCAGACGTATTTGAGGCCGGCCCGCACCTGGCCGGGCTCCCGCTTGACGGGCTTGCTGGGCTGCAGCTCGCCCGGACGCATGACGACGAGCGCCACGATCACCGCCACGAACGAGATGGCGTTGAAGAAGAAGCAGGGCGCGACGCCCAGGCCGGCGATGAGCAGAGCGCCGAGCGCCGGCCCGAGGATGCGCGTCGTGTTGATGATCACGGCGTTGAGCCCGATGGCGTTGGCGAGGTCGTCTGGGCCGACCATCTCGTAGACGAAGCTCTGGCGCGACGGCATGTCGAGGGCCACCGCGCACCCGGTGAGCCCGGCGAGGACCCAGATCATCCACACCGTGACGACGCCGGTCGCCGCGAGCACGCCGAGGACGAGCGCGAGGACCGCGGCGACAGACTGGGTGACGATGAGCAGCCGGCGTTTGTCGACCCTGTCGGCCAGCACGCCGGCCCACGCACCCAGGAAGAGCACGGGGCCGAACTGGAGGCCGACGGTGATGCCCAGATCGAGCGAGCTCCCGGAGAGCTGCAGGACCAGCCAGTTCTGGGCGACCGACTGCATCCACGTTCCGGTCATCGAGACGACCTGGCCGAAGAAGAACAGGCGGTAGTTGTGGTTGTGGAGCGAGCGGAAGGTGCGCTGCAGAAGACCTGGGCGGGGATCGTTCATGCGTGTCTCACGAAGTATAAACCTCTACTCGAACCTTAGAGGGTCCGCCGGGTGCGTCAGCGGCGGCGGGAGCGCGGCACGGTCGCGATGGGCATGCGCCAGCCCATCCCGAAGGCGAGATCCGTGACCTTGAGGCCCGGCGCCGCCTGCTTGCGCTTGAACTCGGCGGCGGCGACGAGGCGCGCGACCCGTTCCACCGTCGCGCGCTCATGCCCCGCGGCCACGATCTCGTCGGCGCCGCGGTGCTCTTCGACGAGCAGCCTGAGGATCCCGTCCAGCTCGTCGTACGGCGGAAGGCTGTCCTGGTCGGTCTGGTCCGGGCGAAGCTCGGCCGACGGCGCCTTGTCGATGATCGCGCGGGGGATGACCTCACGGCCGCGCGCCTCGTTGAGCCAGCGCGCCACCTGGTAGACCAGCGTCTTGGGCACGTCAGAGATCACCGCGAGCCCCCCGGACATGTCGCCGTAGATGGTGCAGTACCCCACGGCCAGCTCGGACTTGTTGCCGGTCGTCAACAGCAATGAGGAGAACTTGTTGGAGAGGGCCATGAGCAGGTTGCCGCGGATACGCGCCTGCACGTTCTCCTCGGTCACGTCCGCGGGCCGGCCCTCGAACACCGGCGCCAGCGTGGCGTCGAACGAGCGCCATGATCGGCTCGATCGGCAGCGTCACGGTGCGCACGCCGAGGTTGGCGGCAAGCACCTCTGCGTCGGTCACGCTGCCGGCGCTCGAGTACGGCGACGGCATGAGCACGCAGAGGACGTTGTCCGGCCCGAGCGCCTCGGCGGCGACGGCGGCGACCACCGCGGAGTCGATGCCGCCGGAGAGCCCGACGAGGGCGCGCCCGAAGCCGCTCTTGGCGACGTAGTCGCGCACGCCGAGCACGAGCGCGCGCCAGACCTCCGACGCCGGCGCGAAATCGTCGGCGGCGAGCGGCGGGCGCGCGCGGCGGCGCCGTCGGCGCGCCCAGGTCGCCCGTTCGACGACGAGCACGTCCGGCGCAAAGCCGGCGGCGCGAGCAACGAGCGTCCCGTCGGCGGCGAAAGCGCCGCTGCGGCCGTCGAAGACGAGCTCGTCGGCGCCGCCGACCTGATTGACGTACAGCATCGGCACGGCGTGCCTGCGGGCGATGGCGCCGAGCATCGCCTCGCGGTGCGGCTGCTTGCCGATCGCGAACGGCGATGCCGACATGTTGACGATGCCCGCGGCGCCGGCGGCGATCAGACCCTCGACGGGATCGCTGTGGTAGCGCCGCCGCTGCCAGAAGTCGCGGTCGTTCCAGACGTCCTCGCAGACCGAGATGCCGAGCCGCAGCCCGTTCCAGTCCATGAGCTGCGGACCCTCGGCCGGCTCGAAGTAGCGGTCCTCGTCGAAGACGTCGTAGGTAGGCAGCAGCGTCTTGCGGAAGACCTGCCGGACGGCGCCGCCGCAGAGCAGCGCCGCGGCGTTGTAGAGCGGCCGGCCGGCCGAGCCCTCGTTGGCCTCGGCGAGGCCGACGAGCAGCGCCGGCCCGTCGCGCAGGTCCTCGGCCAGCTGCGCGCATACCTCCCAGCTGCGCGCCACGAAGGCGCGGCTCAGGAGGAGGTCCCGCGGCGGGTAGCCGAGGAGCGAGAGCTCGGAGGCGACGGCCAGCTCGGCCCCGGCCCGCGCGGCCTCGCCGGCCGCCTCGCCGAGCAGGACGGCATTGCCTTCGAGGTCCCCGACCGTGGGGTCGATCTGCAGGAGCGCGATCTTCATGGACACGACGCTATCACGCCGCACTTGGGCCGCGCACGGCCAAGCGGCTGCACGCGGCCGACGGCCGCGCACAGGCGAGGGGGCCAACATGACCGGAGGCCGCCGGCGCGGAAGGCCGGAGGCCGTGGCGGCGCCGGTCGCCGCTAGTGCACGCGCAGCGTCTTGATGCTGCTGAAGCCTGCGAGAACGGCGGCGGTCGCGGCCATCCGCGCGCGGAGCTGCCACGAGGCGCGCGCGGCCATGCGCACGGTCACCGCGTAGCCGCCCGTGACGTTCAGCCGCGCCGTCCTCCACGTCCGCCACGCGCCGCCCGGCGACGGCCGCCGCTGGATCGCCGACGACGCCGCTGCCGGCGCGCCCGGCCGGCCGCTTGACGCTGCCGCTGTACCTCACGGACGCGCCCGCGGCCACCGTCGCCTTCGAGAGCCCGAGCGAGACCCGCCAGGCCGGCAGGCCGGCCTTCCTCACGCGTGAGCGCCTGAGTCGGGCTGAAACCGGCGAGCATCCCGGCGGCGGCGGGCATCTCGGCCCGGAACTGCCAGTCGTTGGCGCTGGTCATCTTGACCGACGAACGAGTAGGCCCCGGCGGCGGAGAGCGTCGCCGTGCGCCAGCTCGTCCAGGCGCCCCCCGTCGCCGGCCGTCGCTGGACCGTGACGACACCGGCGACGGGTACGCCCGCAGCGCCGGTCACGGTGCCCGCGTAGGTCACCGTGCTGTTCGCCGGCACAGACGTCGCCGAGATCGTCAGTGTGACGGTCCACGGCACCGGGGCCATGAGCAGCGCGACGGCGGAGCGCACGGCCGGCAACTGCGCGTACAGGGCATCGCCGGGACACTCCGTGTTGTTGGCGTCGCGGTGGCCGGCGATGACGGGCAGGGTGACGATCGCGCCGGCCTTGAACTTCTGCGTGGACCCGCAGGTCATCCGGGCCGTCCCGAGCGGATCCAGGCCGCCGAGCGAGAGCTTCCAGGCGAGCAGGCGTTCGAGCGACGCCATCGCCGCCGCCGGAGGCGCCGCGTCGGTGTACGTGCCGATCACAGAGATCCCCGTGCTGCCCGTGTTGAAGCCGAGCACCTGGGCGCCGACCACCCCGCGGGCGACGCCGCCGTAGCGACCCTCGTACATGGTGCCGAATCGGTCGATGAGGAAGTTGTAGCCGATGTCGTTCCAGCCCAGCGTCTGCGTGTGGTAGGCGTAGATGCCGCGCACGATCGCCGGCGCGTCGGCCGCCGTGTAGTCGTTGTCGGTGTCGGTGTGATGGACGAAGGCCATCTTGACTGCGGCGTAGCTCGGGGCGCCGCTTGCGCAGCGACTCGTCGGCGCCCCACTGCGAGCGCGTGACGATCTGCGGCTCCACGGTGCTGGCGTCCGCGGGGGATGTGAGGCTGATGCCGGCGACGGCCGCCGCCGCCCGGCGCACGGCGCCGGTGACGGCCGCCGTGGTGTCCGCGTCCTCGACGCTGTCGATGGCCGCGACGCGGACGTGCGTGAGCTCCACGGGCGCGCGCGATGCGGCGGCGCGCGCACTTACCTGGACGTAGCGGGCCGCATCGACCCAGAGAGGGTCGATGTACGACTCGCCGGCATCGCCGGCCTGGTCGCTCTGCTGGAGCTCGGCCTCGTGCCAAGGGCTCCAGGTCGCCCCGTCGAGACTGGTACGAAGGCGCACGAGCACGGCCTCCGGATCGCGCGGCGTGTCGCAGACCACGCCGGCCATGGAGAAGCGTATGCCGGCGTCGAGCGTGATCGGCGCGGCTGCGGCGGCAGACGCAGTCGCGGCAGCGGGGGACGCGGCGGCTGACGCGGACGCGGCTGACGCGCGTTCAGCCCCGGCGGGCACGGTCGTCGAACGCTGCGCGGCCACAGGCAGGCCGCCCGGCACGTCCATCTGCACGACGCGGACGCGCGGCGTGCTCATCCAGCCTGCGGCAGCCTCGCTGGCGCGCGGCGCCGCCCAGACTACGCCGAGCACGACGGCCACGACGCCGAACAGGGTGGCGACAAGGCGCGCGCTGCGCCCGGGGGGTGTGTGTCTCTGGAGTCGCATAGCCTTCTCCGTTCCCTTCGGCACGCTCGCACAGAACCCTTAGGTCGCTGCTCGGCTCACCGCCCGCACGCTGGGGCAGGCGGCGTCGCGCTGGAGGCGCGCCGGCGCGAGGCGCTAGAGGCGCGCGAGCACCTGCATCACGATGAAGAGCACGAGGAGCGCCACGACCGGGCTGAAGTCCATCCCCATGGCGCCGATGCGTGCCATGGGGATCAGGCGCCGGAACGGCGCCAGGTAGGGCTCGGTGATGTCGACGAGCACCTTGTTGACCTTGTACGCGGTGCCTCCGGGGCGCAGCTGGACCCAGGACAGCAGCATGCGGGCCACGATGATCCAGGCGTAGAGGCTCAGGGCGAGGTAGATGACGTAGATGATGCCGTTCATGTGACTCCTCGGTGGGGGCCGCAGGCTAGATTCCCTTGTCGCCCCAGCGGCAAGCATCCCTGCCGCGAGCTTAGCGGGCGACGAAGCGGGGACACTCCGGAGCAGAAGCGCCCGCTTGCCGGACGCTGCAACGGCCGTCGTGAACGGCCCGGACGGGCGGCGACGTGGTCAGGATAGACCTTTCGCCCGACAGAGACGACCGGAGCCCCGACCCACGCTTGGGCCGCAGGTCGGGTGCGCCCTCCACCGCATCGCGACGCGCGCGCGCCCGCGGGCCGGCACGTGTGCTCGTGGTGCTCGTCACCCTCGCGCTCGCGGCGGCGATCGTCGTTGTCGGCGTCGGCCTGCACGATCTCCTCGTCATGACGATGTCCCTGCCGGGCGCGCACGGCGCGAACGGCTTCCTCGAGCTGCAGCGTCTCCCCCCTCGACCGGCGGGCCGCGTCCGGCGTGGCGGCACGGGTGGACCCGGCTCTCGTCGACATCAACGTCGTCCTCGGCTCCCCGGGCGAGCGCGGGTCGGCCACCGGCATGGTGCTGACGCCCTCCGGCGAGGTGCTGACGAACAACCACGTCGTGAACGGTGCGACCAGCATCACCGCCACCGACATCGGCAACGGGCGGACCTACCAGGCGCGCGTGGTCGGCTACGACCGCACCCACGACGTCGCCGTCCTCCAGCTGCAGGGCGCGAGCGGCCTCCGGACGGTGGCCCCCGGTGCGTCGTCGAGGCTCGCGCCCGGCGCAAGGGTCACGGCGATCGGCAACGCCGGCGGGGCCGGCGGCACGCCGAAGGCGTCGGCCGGCCTCGTCATCGCGCTCGGGCAGACGATCACGGCCAGCGACTCGTCGGGCAGCAACGCCCAGAGGCTGAGCGGGCTCATCGAGACAAACGCCGACGTACGCCCCGGGGATTCCGGAGGGCCGCTTGTCAACAACGCCGGCGAGGTCGTCGGCATGAACGCGGCCACATCGGCGAGCTTCGCCTCCCAACCCGCCGCGAACCAGGCTTACGCCATCCCGATCGACCAGGCGCTCGCCATCGCGAGGACGATCGAGAAGGGTGCGACGACGGCCACGGTGCACAGTGGCCCGACCGCGTTCCTCGGCGTGGAGGTGGTCCCGGCGGGGCGGCCGGGTGTCGGACTCGGCGGTCCCGGGACCGTCCAGGTCAGCGGCGCCGTGCTCGGTGGCACGATCGCCGGCTATCCGGCGCAGAAGGCCGGTCTGGCGCAGGGAGACGTGATCACGGCCGTGAACGGCCGGGCCGTCACGTCGGCGCCCGGCCTCATCGACGCCCTGGACGCCTATCACCCCGGCGATCCGGTCCTGGTCCAGTGGATGGACCCGTCTGGACGGGCGCACAGCGCCACGATCACGCTGGCGACCGGCCCGCCGGCGTAGGGGACGGAGCGACCGGCACTCCACCATCCCCGGCGGGCCATCGTCCAGCCGGCGCGGGCGGTCCCGGCTTGAAGCCGGGCGCACATGATGCGAGTCTTGCCCCGTCGCGGTCGGCCGCTGAGGCGCTCCGTCCGCACGCGCCTGCAACACGGGAGCCGGAGAGACATCATGGCGATCTTGCTCGACTCAGCATCGGTGGACGACGCGGCGGCGGCGGCCGAGCTGGGCTTCGTCCGCGGCATCACGACGAACCCCGCGCTCATGGCCAAGGAGACGAAGGAGCCGCTGGCCCACCTTGAGCGTCTGCTCGCGGCGTTCCCGGAAGGCCCGATCTGCTACCAGCCCACGCGCACAGCGTTCGAGGAGATGCGCGACGAGGCGCGCGCGGCCGCGGCGCTCGCGCGCGACCGCGTGGTCGCCAAACTGCCGGCCACGCTCGACGGCGTCAGGCTGGCCGGCGCCCTCAAGGGCGAGGGCATCCGCTGCGCCCTGACCGCCGTGTACTCGCCGGCTCAGGCGCTGCTCGCCCACGAGGCCGGCTGCATCTGGGTCATCCCGTACGTGGACAGGGCCGCGCGGCACTCCGACGGCAGCATGGCCGTCGTCGACTCGCTGGCGGCGATGCTGGCGCAGCTTCGGAGCGCCACGCGCATCCTCGCCGCCAGCCTCAAGAGCTCCGCCCAGGTGTCGGACTCGATCCTGCACGGCTCACACGACGTCACGGCGCCGCTCGACGTGCTCCGCGGCCTCCCGGCTGCACCCGCTCACCGAGTCGGCCGTGCGCGAGTTCGCGGCCGCCTGGCCGCAGGCGTAGGCGCGGATGGAGGTGCAGATCCGCGCCGACCTGACAGGCAGTCGTCGCCCGCGACAGACCCGTCGCGCCGCGCTCCTCGTCGGCGGGCTCGCCGCCCTTGCCGCGGCGATGCTTGCCTCCCTCTGCCTCGCCGCGGCCGCCGTCGCCTTGGAACTGCCGATCCGCATCGACACGGACTCCAGCCTGGCGGAGCAGTACGGCTACAACCCCGACTACCAGCTCAACATCCCCTCGTTCGACCCGTGGAACCGCCCCGCCATCCGCAGCCGAACGTCGTCAAGAGACGACACGAGCACCGTTTCGAGGCTCGGCGGCGACGGGACCTGGGCGGACTCGTCGATGCTCGACGCCGTGCGCCAGGCCTATCCGGGGTTCCAAAAGACGGTCAACGCCGGCGGCTACGTCAGCGAGAGGGTCGAGTTCGACGCCGTCGGCCGCGCGTACACGTTGCTCGACATCCGCTTGAGCGGCGGCGGACGCCGCAACGTGCTCCTGTACTCGCTCGACGGCTGCCAGACCTGGCGCCTGGTCACACTGCCCTTCGGCGGCAGGCGCGTCGTCTACGACGGCCACGACATCGGCACGGCCTCCCTCGAGCAGTACGCCGGCTGGAACACCAGCGACAGGCCGCCGCTCGTCGCCGTCTGGCGGCCGGTCTCGGACTGGCCCGGGTCGCGCGCCGCGCGAAACCGGCTGTACGTAGTGTCGCCCTTCTTCAAGCGTGACGTGCTCGTGCTGCCGAGCCCCGAAGCTGGTCAGCGACCGGTTCATCGGCATGACATATGGGGCCGGCGGCGCCTCGTTCGCGGCGACCTCCGGCTCGACCTCCTACATCGTCTGGGCGGAGATCGCCGGCCGGGGCGCCCCCGGCGCGCCGACCTACGTGTGCGCGTTCAATCGCGTCAGCCGCAAGATCACCAGACCGGTGCTCGTCGCCCTGGCGCACCCGGCCAACGACGACCACGACACGCCCGGGATCGCGCTGGACGGCGACGGGTACCTGCATGTCCTCAGCGGTGCCCACCACGCGCAGTTCCTGTACACGCACAGCTTGGCACCGCTCGACCCGGCCGCGTGGACCCCTCCCGTGCCGGTCCTCGGCGACGGCGCCACGGAGACCGTCGGCTCCACGACCGGCGTCACCCGCCAGACGTATCTATCGATGGCCTGCCTCCCCGACGACAGCCTCGTGATCGTCTACCGGCAGGGACGTGAAGGCGACGGTCCCGGATCCAGCGGGTCGTCATACGACGCCCTCTCCGTCCAGCGGCGCTCGCCAGACGGCGTCTGGAGCGCCGCGACCCCCATCGTCCGCGGCGCGAACCATGCCGGATATGCCATCTACAACCAGAAGCTCACCGTGGACCGGCGGGGGCGTCTGTACCTCTCGCTGAGCTACTTCGACCCGACGCTCTACCCGTCGACGGAGTGGCAAGCCAACCGCTTCGGCTACCGCATGGTGCTCATCTCGAAGGACGGCGGCGCGAGCTGGGACTTCGCGAGCACCGCCGACTTCCTGGAAGGGATGGCGCCGGCCGCGGGCTCCTAGGCCGAAGGGTCCGTGTCGGCGGCCGCCCGCAGCGGGGCAGGCCGCCGCGCTCGCGTCGGCTTGCGCTTCGGCAGCCCGTGCGAGAGCGCCCGGTACGAGGCGGCGAACGCGACGGCGGCGAGTGCGACGATGGCGGTCACGACGTACATCGTCTTGGCGGTGTCCGTACCCGTGAGGGCGCCGTGGATGCTCACCGACCAGAAGACGAAGTACCCGGCGATGTGGACGTCGCGCCACCACTTCTTCGAGAGCGTCTTCATCGCGAGGGCCGTCAGTTCCACCGCCACGAGGAGGTAGACGGCCACGATCCCCACGGCGACCGCCGTCGGCTTCCATGTGCTCGAGAACGGGACGAGCAGGTCGGCGACGCGGAACTTGGCGTAGCTGTCGAAGAGCAGCGTGACGAGGTGGCCGGCGATGAAGAAGAACGTGAGGCCGGCCAGCCAGCGGTGCATGGCGAGCAGCGTCGGGGCATGGCGCCACTTGGGGAACAGGTCCGTCGCGAGCACGATGCCCCAGAGGACGGACGCGGTCAGCATCAGCCACGCCACGATGCCCGCGGCGCGCGAGAGATACCACCAGATATGCGGATCGTTCATACGATACTTCCTTCCATGAGGCCGGCACGCTCGAGTGCCGGGGTCATGCGCGTGATCCCGTCGAGGGTCGTCGCGATCCCGTCGAGATCGTGCCTCTCGAGGTAGTCCAGAGCCGCCTCCGAGCCACTGACGAGGGCGGCGGTGGCATGCGCCTCCGCCTCCCACCCGGCCCGCGCGATCACGGTCACGGCGGCCAAGTCGGTGGCGGCGCTGGTCTGCGTAGCGGGGTCGATGACGTGATGACGGCGACTGCCGTCCTTCGTCCACGAGCGCGTCAGCGTGCTCGAGGTCGCGATGCCGCCGGCTTCGAGCGCCAGCCGCAGCTGCTCGCGCGTAGCGTCGAACGGATCCTCGATCGACACGTGCCAGCCTTCCGTTGACGGAGGCGTGCCCGCCGCGGCCAGGTCGCCGCCGACGCTCACGAGCGCGCCGCCGGTGCCGCCCTCCAGCAGTTCCGTGACGACCAGGTCGGCGGCGAGGCCCTTGCCGATCCCGCCGGGGTCGATGCCGACGCCGGCGGGGACGATCGCGGACGAGGTCGCAGGGTCGAGCGTGACGTCCGCGATCGTGCGCCCGCGTGCGTTCGAGCCGGCCGTGCTGCTCGCCCTGCCGGAGCCGTCGTAGCTCGCCGAGTAGCCGGCCGCGTTGATCGCCGCCAGGAGCGTCGGGTCGTAGCGGCCGCCCGAGACGCGCCAGGCCTCTTTCATGGTCGTCAGCAGGCTGAGCGTGTCGGGCGAGACGATCATGATCGCGTCCGGCGCGCCGTTGAGCCGGGAGACGTCGCTGCCCGGCAGGAACCGGCTCCAGCGCCGCTCGAGCTCCTCGAGCCGGTGCCTTGCGAAGGCCGCGGCGCCCTCGGCGGGGTCGGCCAGGATCACGTGCGCTTCCGTGCCCATGACCCTGAACTTCAGGTCACGGATGACTGCCACCAGAGCTCGCCGCCGGCGCCGCCGCGGCGGGCGCTGAATAAGAGGACGCTCCCGAGTACGATCCGCCACCGCCGCTCGACGGCGCACTGACCGTGTTCACCACGGCGTGCGGGGTCAGGACGATGGGCTTGTTCGCCTTCGCGACGGCGAGCTGACCGAGGACGGCTCCCTGGTGCGGGTTCTTGGCCGCGTGCTGAGCCACGAGGCTCGCGGTCGAGACCTTGGCGGTCTGGGCGTGCCCGGCCGTGATCTCCATGTTGGCCACGAGACCCGCCATGGCCGCGATACCGATACCGGCTGCGACGATCCGGCCTCCCGCCGCCGAGCGCTTGCGCGCCGCGCGTGGCGGGGTCTTGGCCGCGCCGCGGCGCGGCCGGAGTCGCGCCGGGCGAAGCGGTGTCGTCGCGCCCGGCGTCCTTGGAGCCAGCGTATCGCGCCTCGGGGGCTGAGCCGTCCGGCTGCACCCGGTAGATGGTCATCGGCTTTCTTGCAGGGCCCACGCCGGGCCGCGGTGTGCGGTCAGTCATCTGCGCCTCCGCCGTAGTTGGACTCGCCGCCGCCGGAGCTGTGAGTCGGCGTCGCGCGCGGCGTCGCCGTCACCACCCACGAGCTCCCTGAGGATGGAGCGGCCGGAGCCACCTTGGTCACGGGGTGGTCGACCCGCGCGGTGAGCTTGCCGTGGCCGCGCACCGAAGCGACGAACGTGTACGTGTCGGATCCGTGCGTGAACGTCACCGTGAGCTTGCTGTCGCTGCTCTGCGTCAGCTTCCACGTCCAGTGCCGCTTGGCGGACACGTCGGCCAGCCGGACGCTCGACCGCCCGACGGCGACCTTGACGGTACCGGCCTTCTTGATCAGGTATGCCTGCGTCTCCGGCGTCTTCTTGACGGCCGCGGCCTCCTGGACCTGCGCGGCAGGCGCGGCCTGGACCACGCTGGCGGCGGTCAGTTGCCCGACCGGCTTTGAATCCGAGACCGTAAGGATCCCGAGGTTTGCGCCGATGGCGATGGCGCCGGCGAAGACCACGGCGGCGATCGATCCGGCCGTGATCAGTGCGGTGCGATGCTTCATGCACACTCCCTTCCCGAATGGCGAGCCCGAAGGCTTGTCGACGCCGACCATAGCGGGCGCCGCCCCAAGAACCGGCCAACGAAAGGTTAAGGAAAAGCAAGAGCGTGTTGGCTTTTGACATGGCACGGCGGTTCCGTGCGAACATGGAGCCATGCGCCTCCTGGTAGTAGAAGACGACAGCACGATCGCCGAGCCGCTGCGCAGAGGCCTGGCGCGCGAGGGCTTCGACGTGGAGCTCGCCGGGACCGGCGCCGACGCACTCGCCGCCGGCGAGTGCGACCTCGTGCTGCTCGACCTCGGCCTGCCTGACATCGACGGTCGCGACGTCTGCCAGCGACTCAGGGCGCGGTCGGCCGTCCCGATCATCGTGGTCACCGCGCGCGGGGACGAGATCGATCGCGTCATCCTCCTCGAGCTCGGGGCCGACGACTACGTGGTCAAGCCGTTCGGGTTCCGCGAGCTGCTGGCGCGCATCCGCGCGGTGCTGCGGCGAACGGCCGGCGGCCCTGCCGCGTCGCCGCCCGACAGCCGCATCCAGGCCGGGCTGCTCCAGATCGACACGCGCACCCGCAGTGTGACCTACGACGGGCGACCGGTGACGCTGACGCCCAAGGAGCACGACCTCCTCGTCTACCTGGCGCGTGACCCGGACGCCGTGCACACGCGCGATCAGATCATCGAGGAGGTGTGGGACGACAACTGGTGGGGCTCGACGAAGACGCTCGACGTCCACGTCGCCTCCCTGCGCAAGAAACTCGCGCCCGAGACCATCGAGACGGTGCGGGGCGTGGGGTTCCGCTTCGTCGACGTCACCGCTTCGCCGTGACCCGGCGGTTGCTGTTCGGCTATCTGACCACGACCCTGGTCGTGCTGCTGGTCCTCGAGATCCCGCTCGCCATCTTCTACAAGCAACGCGAGATCGACCGGCTCAAGCTCGGCGTCGAGCGCGACGCGACCGTCCTCGCCACCCAGTACGAGGACCTGCTCGAAGCCAAGGCGCCGCTCGACCAGAAGTCCGCCGCCGCCTACGCCCAGCGTACCGGCATCCGCGTCGTGGTCGTCGACAAAGCCGGGACGTCGGTGCTCGACACCGCGGGGCGCCCCGGCCGCGATTTCTCGAGCCGCCCCGAGGTCCGCTCCGCCCTCGCCGGCGTCCGCTCGGAAGGCACGCGCCACTCAGACACGCTGCACACCGGACTCTTGTACGTGGCGGTGCCGGTGGCCTCCGGTGGCGAGGTCTTCGGCGCGGTGCGCCTCACGCTCGACACGCCGGAGGTCAACGCCGTCGTCCACCAGTACTGGCTGGGCCTTGTCGGCGTCGCCGCCGTGGTCCTGATCGCGATGGCCGGCATCGGCTGGGCGATCGCGCGCTCCATGACACGCCCGCTTGCGGCACCTGACCGGGGCGGCAGCCCGGTTCGCGACCGGCGACCTCGCGATGACCGAGCCCGACCCCGACGCGCCGCCCGAGATCGCGGCGCTGGGCGCCACCATGAACACCATGGCCCAGCGCCTCGACCGCCTCCTCGCGGAGCAGCGGGAGTTCGTCGCCGACGCGTCCCACCAACTGCGCACGCCGCTCACGGCCCTCAGGCTGCGCCTCGAGAACATGCAGAGCGCCTCGGGCTCGCCGGAGGAAGGTGACGACCTCGCCGCCGCAATCGACGAGACCAACCGCCTGGCCGGCCTCGTCGGCGACCTCCTGATGCTCGCCCGCGCCGAGGAGGCGCCGTCCCCCGAGGCCGTCGACCTCGTCGGTCTCACCGCCGACCGCGTAGACACCTGGTCGGCGATGGCCGACGCCGCCGACGTCACGCTTGAGTTCACCGCGCCGGCAGGTCGGGCCCAGGCCAAAGCCGTCCCCGGCGGCGTCGAGCAGATCCTCGACAACCTCATCGACAACGCCATCGCCGTGGCGCCGCCACAGTCGTGCGTCTCCGTGACGATCGTCCGCGGCCGCCTGGAGCACCAGCTCACGATCGCCGACGAGGGGCCCGGACTGAGCGACGCACTCAAGGCACGGGCTCTCGAACGCTTCTGGCGTTTCGACCGATCCACCCCCGGGTCCGGGCTTGGACTGCCTATCGCGAGTGCCCTCGCAAAAGCGTCCGGAGGTACGCTCGCCCTCCGCGACAGCCCCACCGGCGGGCTCGCAGTCGTCGTCACCTTGCTCGCGGCGGCAGAGGAGCGGTAGAGACGCGACGGAGCCGCGAGCGGGGCCCCAAGGCCGCACCGGCGCGCAATCCTTCAATCTCTACCAGAGGGTTACTCTTTGGCCTCCGGCGTTGCTCGGACTTGAGCTGATCTCGGCCGGCCGGTCCGCTCGAGCCATCGCCGGTACAATCACACCATGGACGATCCGCGGTCAGACGAAGAGCTGAAGACGTACCTGCCCACCGTGATCATCGGCGACCTCGAGAGCCCGGTGATCGAGGTCGTCGAATACGATCCCAGGTGGCCGCAACGGTTCGCCGCGGAGCGCGACAGGATCCACGCCGCGCTCCGCGGCCGCGAGCGCATGCTCGAGCACATCGGTTCCACGGCCGTCCCAGGGCTGGCCGCGAAGCCGATCATCGACATCCTGCTCGTCTTAGACGACGCGGCCGACGAGCCCTCGTACCTCCCCGCGCTCGAGGCCGCCGGCTATGTGTTGCGCGTGCGCGAGCCTGATTGGCATCAGCACCGCATGCTGCGCACTCGGGCGAAGGACGTACACGTGCACGTCCACTCGCCGGATTCACCGGAGATCGGCCGCAGCCTGCGCTTTCGCGATCGCCTGCGCCGCGACGCCGCCGACCGCGATCTCTACGCCGCGACCAAGCTGCGCCTGGCGTCGCGGAGCTGGCCGACGATGCAGCACTACGCCGAAGCCAAGACGAGCGTGATCGAGGCCATCCTCGAGCGCGCGGCTGAGGGACAATAGGGGCGGCGCCGGCTGGCTCACTCCCCGACGCGACCTTCCTCCCGGGAGATCTCGGCGAGGTGCGCGGCGAAGAAGCCGAGCAGGCGCGCCCAGGCGTCGCGGGCGGCGTCCACGTGGTAGGAGCGCCGCGTGTCGTTGAAGAAGGCGTGCGGAGCGCCGGCGTAGACGTGCCACTCGTACCGCTTGCCGGCCGCCGCCATCGCGGCGGCGAGCTGGGGGACGGTCGCCGTGATGCGCGGGTCCTCGCCGCCGTAGACCCCGAGGACCGGGCAGCCAAGCCCGGCGAGGTCGGCGGGCGCCGGCGACGCGCCGTAGAAGACGGCGGCCGCGGCGAGCTCAGGTGCGGTGCAGGCCAGCTGAGCCGAGAGCCCGCCGCCCATGCAGAAGCCCACCGAGCCGACGAGGCCGGTACACCCGGGATCGGCACGCAAGTAGCTCACGGCGTCGCGGAGCACGGAGACGAGCTTTCGCGTGTCGCGCGGCGCGAACAGCGACGTGAACGTGGCGGCAAGCGACTGGCTCTCTCCGGCTGGTAGTGCGGACAGAGCCTCAGCCCGTTCCGCCTCGTCCCACCACGACGATGGCGGGATCGTGTCGAGGAAGGCCTTCACGGCTGCCACCCGCGGCGCTTCGAGCGCGGCCGGGCGACCGCCGCCGAGCGAGTACAGGTCCGGCGCCAGCGCAAGATACCCGGCGCCGGCGAAGCGTTCGGCCAGATCCTGGATGTGGTCGTCGACGCCCCAGATCTCGTGCACGAGCAGGACGGCCGGCAGGCGGACCACGCCCGCCGTCGCAGGACCGGCCGGCTCCTGCGTCACGCGGTACGCCGCGCAGGTCGTGTCGCCCGCCGGGAACTCCACCCACTCGATCGCCCGCCTCATGATCTCTCCTCCGCGTCCGCTCAGGCTGGTCGTTCCCACCTGGGTCAGAAGCAAGTCCCGATGACCGGCGCCGCGCCCGGTGAGAGCCGCCTCAGGCGGCGCCGGTGAACAGCTTCGCCTCGAGCTCGGGGAACGCGTGCAGCACCATGTCGACGAGCCGGTCCACGGGCCGCGTGAGCGCGTCGGTCGCGGGGATGCCGAGCTCTAGCTCGTAGAGGATGATCGCCGCGCTCACCTCCGCGTCGGTCATGTCCTCATGGTTGATCGTGATGCCGATCACGTCGACGCCGGCGAAAGCCCTGAGCAGCGCGATCTCGCTGAGGGGGGTCGGTGTCGGCACGTCGGGGAAGTCCCCCAACATGCGGCGCGCCGGCGCGTGCTGCAGGACGACGGCGTCGGGCCGGGCGCCCCGCAGGATGAACGTCGACGAAAGGTAGGCGGGGTGACTCAGGGCCCCCTGCCCCTCGATGACGATCGCGTCCGGGTGCTCGGCCTCGAACGCCTCCACGACCGTCGCCTCGACCTCGCCCGAGCAGAACTGGCACGGGATGGCGTCGAGCGCGACGCCGTAGCGAGCGCCCTGGATGAGGCCGGTCTGGCCGGTGCCGACGAGGACGGCCTTGATCCCGCGCTCGTTGAGCGCCTTGGTCAGGATGGTCGCCGTCGTGCGTTTGCCGATGGCGCCGTCGGTGCCGAGCACCGCGATGCGCGGGCAGGTGACCTCGTCGATGCGGCCGGTGAACATGCGCAGGTCCTTCTTGGCGCGCGGGCGGCGCACGTCGAGGATCTCGACACCGTGCGCCGTCTTCGCCGCCGCGAACTCCGCGTCGTCGTTCAGGAACTCGTGCAGGCCGTTGACGACGCTCATCCCACGCGCGATCGCGCCGAGGATGACGCGACGCTGACCCGCGGAGAGCAGACCGCTGAGCGGAGCCACACCGATGATGAAGTAGTCGGGGACGTGGCCCGCCGCCGCGATCGCGGCCGGAAGATCGGCGCAAATGGGGATGCCGTTGGGAGTCTCATCGAGGTACTGGCCGGCGTCGCGCCCGGCCTTCGTGCTGTCGATCACGGAGAGGATCTCGTACTTCTCCGAGTGGCGCACAAGCCCGTTTGCTGTCTTGCCGTCACAGGTGCCGAAGAACCCCTCTGAGTAGACGACTGCGGTCGTGCCCTTCATGACTGTCCTCCCGGCCGTGGCCGCTTCCCGCCGTCGAAGGCCGGGGTGAGATGCAGGAGCCCCGAGACATCGAGGCCCTCGTGGAATGTGTGGCAGCCCGCGCGCTGGAACAGGCGGGCCCGTCCGGTGACCACCGCCGACTGGCCGCTGACGCGCAGCCATGAACCTTCGTACAGCCCCAGGACCTGGCAGTCGTTCTCCTCGAGGAACTCGTCGATGCGCTCCTCGCGCGTCTCTCCCATGAACGTCGAAGCCGGATCGGGGTCTATGTAGTGGAGGTTGATCTGGAACGGCACCAGCCCGAGGGCGGCGAAGCTCGGGGGGTGGCAGATGGGCATGTCGTTGGTGGTGCGGATGGTCGGGCAGGCCACGTTGGTGCCGGCGGAGGCGCCCACGTAACGGGTCGCGCCCTCGCGCACGCGGAGGCTCAGTCTGTCGACGACGCCGAGGGCGTAGAGGGAGTCCAGAAGCCGGAAGGTGTTGCCGCCGCCCATCATCACCACCTCGGCTGCGAGGATGGCCTGGTCGGGCGCGCTGGAACGGTGCGCCGACACGGCCTCGATGCCGAACGCGCCGAGCGCGGCGGCCGCCCTGTCGGCATAGCCGTCCCAGTCCGCGAGCGTGTACGGCACGAAGGTGACTTTGGCGCCGGCCGCGACGCCGGAGAAGGCTTCCGCGGCGTGCGAGAACATCGTCCCGCCGTAGTTGGTGGAGTTCGAGAGCAGGAGGAGTTCCATGCCCGCCATCCTGATAGGCCGGCCCCGCGGTGCGCCCGGTGCCGGGAGGGCCGCAAGGCCAAGGCGGATCAGGGCGGTCGTGAGCGAGCGATTGCTGGGGCCCGCGGGTGGGGCTTGTGCTCCGCGGAGAGAGGGTTACGGGTCGCGAAAGCGCGACGCGTGGTCATTTCACAGTGTCAGGTACTGCTCCTCAGGTCAATGTTCGAGCGTGGAACGGGGACCGGTCAGTACACCGTCACGAGCGTTCCGATGGGGTCGTACCTGTACACGACCGCGGCCGACGAATACGACAGCTCGACGCAGCCCAGACTCTGCGGAGAGCCGTAGGAGCCGCGCAGGAAACCGTGCACGGCGTCGCCGCCGTTGAAGTACGCGACGTAGGGTATCCCGGGGTCGTTGTAGTGCGTGCCGTCGGGGTTGGTGCCGCTCATCGTGGTAGTCCTGTAGCGCACGTAGACCGGGAAGGTCCCTTTGTCGGTCGGACGCGAGGAGATGCCGGTGTTGGCGAGCGCCCTGTAGATGACCTTGCCGTCCTGCCACACCCGCAGGGTCTGCGGCCGCCCGCTCGAGTCCACCAGGAGGTAGTCGTAGTGGCCCTTGTGCGCTTTGTGGGCCGCGACAGTGTCGAGCAGCGCGAGCCACACCTTGCGGCCCACGGTCCCGTCGGGGCTGAGGCCGTGACCGCTCTCGAAGGCCATCACGGCGCCCTTGACGAGCGTCGTGTACTGCCCCTTCTTCCAGAGCGGGACCATGTACCTGGGGATCCCCTTCCAGCGCCAGGTGAATGAGCCTTTGAGCGGCGTCAGAGAGACGAGGTCCGGGCTCCGTGGCTCGCGCGACAGGGCCGACGGCCCGGTCTTGGCCGAGCCGGCCGGATGAAAGCGCAGCGGCAGGTAGCCGAGCTCCGCGAGCAGTTGCTGGACGCGCACGACGGAGCTCACGCCGCCGACCGTGAACGCGCTCGTGTACTGCTTGGCGAACCTGCCGCCGTCGGCGCCGTGCACGCCGGCGGAACCGGCGGCGATGGTCAGGCGGACCGTCGCCCACACCGGCAAGTGACCGGCCGGCTTGAAGACGAGCGTGGTGGAGTTTGCGAGCTTCCAGGTGCCGGGGACTTTGGGCGAGAGGCGAGGATGCGGCGTGTCCGGAGCCAGAGGGGCCGAGAAGCTCACCCTGATGCCGGCCCCGAACCAGACGTTCTCGGCGTTGCGACTGGGGGAGATCGCGACGACTCTCAGCGGGGCGGCCGTCGGCGTGGGCGTGGGGGTCGCCGTGGGCGTGGCGGTCGGCGTGGACGTGGCGGTCACCGTAGGTGTCGGCGTGGTGGCGGCCAGCGCGGCCGCTGGAGAGAGCTCGAGCGGCACGACCCCCGCGAACAACAGGGCGAGCAGCCCCGCCATCGACAACGCCAGTCCAGTGATCGCCTTCTTCACGGGGCTCCTCCCGACGAGACTCTGAGGTGACTCCGTCGCGCGGCGGGCATCACGACGCGCCGCGCTCCGGTCCTGGTGGGACATCGTAGGCTGCGGCGCCGCGAACCGCCACCCAGCCGCCTTCCGTGCGGGCGGCGCGCGGATGAACGCGCCGGCGGCGGATGGTAGCCTGACCGGCGCAAGGCCACAGGCGCACGCGAGGGCGAAGGAGCACAAGGATGAGGAAGACGGGGCCCGCCACGGTGCGTGCACTGGCCGTCATCGCCGGCCTCCTCCTGGCCGTGATGCTGCTCGCGCCCGCGGTCGCCTCGGCCAGCGTCGGCTCCCGGATCACCTCGATCCTGTCGCGGCGCGGCCTCGCGGGCCCGGGGACGTCCGTGAGCGTGTACGATCTCACGGGCGCACGGCCGGTCTACGATCTCCGCGCGGACGTCCTGCGCCTGCCGGCCTCCAACGAGAAGCTGGTGACCTCGGCCGCCGCGCTCGCGGACTGGTCGGCGGCCCATCGCTTCGGCACGCAGCTGTATGGCCCGGCCTCCGGCCCGGACGCTGACGGCGTGCTCGACGGCGATGTGTACCTCAAGGGCCTCGGAGATCCGAGTCTGCGGACCACAGGGCTACGCGCGTTCGTCACCCGGCTGCAATCCTTCGGCGTCAAGAAGATAACGGGACGCGTGTTCGCCGACGACGGCTACTTCGATCAGCTCCGGACGGTGCCGTCGTGGCGGCCGGGCATGGTCGCCTACTGCGGGCCGCTCTCCGCCCTCACGCTCAACGAGGGGGTCGGCCCGAGCGGCCGCTACGTCGCCGATCCGGCGCGGCTGGCGGCCGGCAAGCTTACGTCACTCCTGCGCGCGGCCGGCATCAAGGTCGTGCACTCCGCCGCTCGCGGCGTCGTCCCCGCCGACGCGACGCGGCTGGGCACGGTGAGCTCGGCGGCGCTCGCGCGCGTGCTCGCCACGATGAACAAGCAGAGCGACGACTTCTACGCCGAGGAGCTGCTCAAAGGACTCGGCGCCAGCTTCGGCGGAGCCGGGACGACCGCGGCCGGCGCCGGTGTCGCCGTTCAGATGCTGACAGACCTGGGCGTGACGAGCGGCTTCCGCATCCGCGACGGCTCCGGGCTGAGCTACCGCGACAAGCTCAGCGCGCACGCGATCATCGAGCTCCTCGGCGCGATGAGCCGGCGCTCGGACTTCGCCACCTACTGGGGCTCACTCTCCATCGCCGGCAAGGACGGCACGCTGAGCGACCGCATGAAGGGCACCCGGGCGGCGGGCAACGTCCACGGCAAGACCGGCACGCTCGCCGCGGCGAGCTGCCTCTCCGGCTACGTCACCAGCGCGAACGGCCATCTGCTGAGCTTCGCGATCCTCATGAACGGCAGCGGCCTGTCGCAGATCAAGGCACACGCGGCTCAGGACGGGATAGCGGCGGCCCTCGCCGGCTCTTCGCCGTGACCCGCGGCGCACCGTGAGTGACATGGCGGGAGGCCGGCCGGCGTCCCGCGCCACGCTGCTCGTCCTCTCGCTCGGGCACGGCTGCGCCGACGTCTGCTCGGGCGCCTTGTTCGGTCTGCTCCCCTTCCTGGTGGTCGAACGGCACTACAGCTACGCGGCCGCCGGTGTCTTCACGCTCACGGCCAGCTTGGCCAGCGCCGTGTTCCAGCCCTTGGTGGGCGCGCACGGAGACCGCGGCGAGGCGCACTGGCTGCTGCCGACGGGGCTGCTCGCGACCGGTCTCGGGATCGGCGCCGTAGGCTTCGTCGACGAGCTACCCGCTCACCCTGCTCGCCGTCGCGCTCTGCAGCGCGGGGGTGGCCAGCTACCATCCCGAGGGTGCCCGCTGGGCGCGCCACGCCTCGAGCAGCCGCGTGACCGCCGACATGAGCATCTTCTCCGTCGGCGGCGGCGTCGGCTACGCGCTTGGCCCGCTCGTCGTGGCCGCCGTGCTCGCTCCGCTGGGGCTGCACGGCACGGCGGTCATCGCCGTCATCCCGCTCGCCGCGGCGGCCGTCGTCTTTGTCGGTCTGCGGCGCTTCCGCAGCCTGCCGGCGGAGGATCACGGTCCACGCCGGCAGGCCGCCGCACTCGCCTCCGAGTGGCGCCCGTTCGCGATCCTGCTGGCGCTCTTCTGCCTCGCGAGCGGAGTCACGACCGGCCTGTTGACCTACGTGCCGCTCTTCCTTGTGAACGCGCGAGGATCCAGTTCGGCGGCGAGCAACGCGATGACGAGCATCCTGCTCGCCGCCGCCGCGGCCGGCACCCTGATCGGCGGTGTCGCCGCACTGCGCCTCGGCCGCCGCTTCGTCCTCCTTGTGCCGCAGCTCGTGTTGGTGCCGGCCATCGCTGTGCTCCCCAGCCTGAGCTACACCGCCATGGTCCCGGTGATCGTGCTCATCGGCGTCGCCATGAACGCCAACGTCAGCATCGCGCTCGTGCTTGCTCAGGAGTACCTGCCGGCGCGCATGGGCCTGGCCACCGGCCTCACGATCGGCCTGTGCGGCGGCCTCGGCGGCCTTATGGTGGCGGGGCTCGGACTGCTCGGCGACGCAGCCGGGCCGAGCTCGGTGCTCTACGCGATCGCCGTGCTGCCGCTCCTGGTCGCGGCGCTCGCCTCCCGGCTGCCGCGGCCCAATGCCGCCCCGGCCGGGACGGTCTGGAGCCTCCAGGTCTAGCTCGGCCGGCAGCCTTCCCGCTCGCAGCGATCGAGCAGGAAGAGACGGTACTTCTCGAGATCGCGCTGCAGGGTGGCCTGCGCGTGCGCGATCTCCTCCTCGGCGGTGTCGTGCGTGCGCGGCGCGTAGTCGAGCGCGACCGAAATCTTCACGAGCCGGTCGCCCTCGGTCTCGAAGCGGACGTCGCCGGCACCCATGTCCTGCTCGTCGATCAGCGGCTCGACGTCGGCGAACCCCCGCGCGTAGCTCCCGTACAGAGACTCGAACACGAACCGGCTCCACTCCAGGTCCGCGAACTCGAGCGGCACGTCCGCTTCCACGGACCCTTTGATGACGGCCATGATCCCTCCTTTGTCGCGAACTGCCCCGGCGGATCGGGGCGGAGAGTCCTGGCCAGAGTTTGCCCGGCGCCGCGACGTTCTAGCGGCGGCGCCGTGGATGCGGCCCCGAGGTGGTCGGGGGCCGCGCAGGTGTCAGCCCGTCGCGGACTCGACGCCGGCCAGCTCCTCCTCGCCCCACGCCGTCGCGACCCACTGCCGGTCGGGCATATCCGCGGGATCCAGGAGGAGTCTCGTACCGGCCTCCGGATCCTCTCTGAGACCGTACTCTCCGTGCCACAGGTAGCGGGCGCCGTCGGCGCCCATGCACCGCGCCTCGAATCCGAGCCGCAGCACGTCGTTGCGGGTGTAGGTGCGAGCGTGCTCCAAACCGCTCCTCCCTTCGCTCATCAGTAGGCCGGGCGACGCCTGCCGCCGCCCGGCCCTTTCTCCAGATATCGGCAAGGCGGCCTCGAGGATTGAGAGACCCGCAGCGAAGGGGCCGGAGCGCCGTCGGCGCTCCGGCCCCTGAAGTCGACAGCGACGCGGACCGCCTAGGCGGCCTTCCGCGTCTCCTCGACGGTGGATGGAAGCAGATCCTCGGGGCTCTCCTCCCAGGGGACCATGGTCTCCACCGTCTCCATCTTGCGCGCGAAGAACGGCTTCGCGCGCTTCGCGAACCGGTTGGCCAGGAGCATCACGATGACGCCCGAGACGATGAAGCCGACTCCGATGACGAACGGTGGGCCGACGCCGAACCAGGAGGTGCCCGACGCCGAGTTGGCCGGGTACCAGAGCGAGTCCAGCGAGGCGATGAACACCCAGGTGAGCGCGATGCCGCCGATGAGCGGGAACAGGCCCAGGAGGATGAACTTCTTCACGCTCTTGAGCACCTGGTGGCGGTAGAACAGAGGCACCGCGTAGCCGTTGATGCCGTAGTAGAAGGCGATCGCGAGACCGAGGGCCGCGATCGAGTCGGCGAGCACGTTCTGGCTCAGCAGGGTCAAGCCGACGTACCAGACGATCGAGAGGACGCCGTAGATGGCGGTCCCCCAGACCGGCGTCTGGAAGCGCGGGTTGACCTTGGCCCAGATGCTGGGGATCGCCCGGTGCGTCGACATCGAGAGCGTCGTCCTCGCGCCCGGCAGGATCGTGGTCAAGGTCGACGCCGTCGCCGAGGTGAGCACGACGGCGATGAGGAGCTTGTCGAGCGTCGAGCCGAGCACGGCGGAGCCGAGCGGGCTCAGGATGTCACCCGAGTTCCGGCCGAGGTACGCAGGACCGTGGAACGACTGCGCCGCCGTGGTCGTCAGGACGTAGACGAACAGCAGGCCCAGAGTGCTGAGGATGGCCGCGATGCCGGGGACGATGGACTTGTTCTCCGTCTCCTCGTTGACCGACACAGCGGTGTCCCAGCCCCAGTAGATGAAGAGGGCCAGCAGGATGCCGCCGGCGAGCGCCCCCAGGTTCATGTTAGGCACGAACCAGGAGATCGCCGGATGGATGGAGCCCGCGGGCGCGGGACTCTTCGTGTAGACCTTCACGAGCGCGACCACGGAGAAAATGACCAGCATGAGGTACTCGAAACCGAGCAGGAACCACTGCAGCCGGGCGGAGATCTCGATGCCTATCGCCGTGATCACGCACATGATCACGAGGAAGGCGACGCCGACCGCCGTGACCCAGAATAGCGAACTGGCCAGGCTGTTGAGGCCGAAGAGCAGGAAGAAGTACGTGCCGGTGATCTGGGCGAGGCTGGCCATCACGATGATGTCCGCCGCGACCATGACCCAGCCGGTCACCCACCCCGTCCGCGGCCCGATGGCTCTGGTCACCCAACTGAAGGTCGTGCCGCAGTCGGGGTCGGCCTTGTTCAAGTAGTAATAGGAACTCGCGATCAGGATCATGGGGATGAACGAGACGATCATGATGGCCGGCGACTTGAGACCTATGCCGGCCACCACGACGATCAGGCCCAAGGTGACCGCGAGGCTGTACGCAGGGGCAGTTGACGCGATGCCGATCACGACGCTGGACAACATGCCGACGGCGTTCTTCTTCAACCCCTTGTCGGCTTCCACTGGCGTCGGGATCGGCGTCGCTACCCTAGACTCCCCCCCGCGCAAAGGAATGGACGGCGTGGTACTCGCCATGGTGTCCTCCTTCCCCCGGGCGGTCCGGCCACCCGGAGACACGACGTGGGGCCACTAAACACTGTGTGCGTAGTGGTTAACCGCAAGGTCACCATATCGACAAATGGTCAAACGCGCCGCGCCGTGTAGAAATACACGGCGGCCTCAGCGACCGGCGCGGGAACGCTTCGCCGCGTACATGCGGCGGTCGGCCTCGCGCAACAGACCATCGATCCCATCGGCGCCCACGCTGTGCGTGCCGCTGCTGGCCGACAGGCGCATGGCCCCGGTCGCCGCAGCATTGTGCCGCGCCAGCGCGGCCTCCACTTCGAGGCCGACGCGGCGGGCCCCATCGGCGCCGGTGTCCGGCATGAGGACGACGAACTCGTCGCCGCCGTAGCGCGCCACCACATCCGTGTCTCGGCAGCACTGCCGGAGGATGCCGGCCAAGGCGACGAGGAGGTCGTCACCGGCCTGGTGGCCGTAGGTGTCGTTGACGGTCTTCATGCCGTCGATGTCGAAGAAGAGGACGCTCGCCGCCCCGCCGTTCCGCCGCAAGTCCCTGGAGGTCCGCTCCAGCGCCAGCTCGAGATAGCCGCGGTTGTACACGTCGGTCAGACCGTCGCGCACCGCCAGCCGCTCCTTCTCCTGCATGAGCCGCCGGTTGTCGAGCGCGATGGCGGCGTGGATCGCGAAGGTGCGCAGAACGGCCTTCTCGTCCTCGTCGAACGCGCGCGGCTCCGGATAGAGGAGCACGAGCGCCCCGTAGGCGGCGCGATGGCTCTGGAGCGGCGCCACCAGCAACGAGCCGCACTCGCTCTCCCAGAGGTGCCCGCCGGCACCGAGCGCGCCGTGGCCCGCGTCCTCGACGGCCAGCGTGTCGCCGCCGAGCAGCGCGCGCCCGAACACCGACCCTTCGAGGGGCACGACGAGGCGCCGCCCGCTCCGGGCGCTCAGCCCGAGGACCTCCTGCGCGACGAGGACGTCGCCCCTCGACAGGAGGAGGACGGCTTTCCGCACGCCGGCCAGCCGGGCGGCTTCCGCGAGGATGATCGTCTCCAGGGAGGACGACTCGAGACTCGAGTTGATGGTCACCGCGGCCTCGAGCAGCGACCTGCTTCTGGCCGCCAGGTCCTGGCCTGCCGTCGCGCGACTGGCGGGCATGCGGGAGGCTGGATCGGTCACGCCGGGACCACCCTACCGATGCTTCTTGCCCGTCTTGTCCCCGTGGCGTTTGGCGGCGTGGCCCTGGTGAAGCTTCGCGACGCGGCCCTGGTGAGGCTTCGCTACGTGGCCCTGGTGGCGTTTCGCGTCGTGGCCCCGATGAGTCGACGCAGCGTGGTGGTGACGGCCTGTCGTCTGCAGCGAGCCGCTCCCGAGCGCGCGCGTGCCGTGACCGGAGCTGCCGTCAGCGCCGGCGCCGGCGTTCCCGTGCGGGGCGCCCGGCGCCATGACGCCGTCCGCAAGGCCTCCCTGGCGCGAAGCGGCTCGGCCGGCGCCGGGCGTCAGGGAAGACGCAAGACCGGCTGAGGAACGGCCGCCGTCTGTGGAACGCCCGCCGCCTGAGGCCTGGCCGCGAGCTGCCGATCGGGTGGCCGATCTGCTTGTCGGTCTCGTGGCCGGTCTGGTGGCCGGGGCGCCCGCATCCGCAACGGTGGCGGCGGGCGCTGAGGCGGGCTCGCTCGCCTCAGCAACGACTGAGGAGGCTGCCGGCGAGCGGGCTGACGTGCCGGCTGGTGAGCTGGCGGACGTACTGGCGGGCGAGCCGGCTGATGAGCGGGCCGCCGAGCCGGCCGACAAGCGCGCGTCGCTAGCGGCGACGCGGCGGCTGCCGTCCGCCGACCGAGTCGAGCTCTTCGCCGGGTGGCCGAGCCAAGACAGACCCGGGCCGGCGCTCGATATCACGACCACGCTACTATCGCCGTCTACCAGCTGCGCAGCCAGCCCGATGGACAGGGCGAGGCAGGCCGCGGCCAGCACATAGGCGACCGTCTTCCCCCTCGCCGACCGCCTTGCGCGCCGCCCGAACATGCGCGAGAGCCCGCCCACGCGAGCGGCGCTCCTCGACTCGCCGACCACCGGGCGCGAAGCGAACACCGGCGGCGTCTCGAGCACCTGAGGAGGTCGCGCCGGCTCGAGGAACGTCGCCAGGCCCACCGGCCCGCCGGCCCACCCCGCCATGATCCGCCGGCAATGGCGGCAGTAGCCGGCGTGCTTCTCGAGCCTGAGCGCCTCATCGGGGGTCAGGCCCCGACCGACAGCGCCCGCCGCCGCGAGCTCGGCCAGCCGGCAAGTCTCGGCCGGGGACCGGTCGAGCGAGAGCTCCTCGAACGCCTGGCGGAACGCCTCGCGAGCTCGGAACAACAGCACGCCCGCCGCGTCCTCGGTGGCGCCGAAGGCGGTCGCGGTCTCGGCGGCGCTCAGGCCGTGCACGTCGTGGAAGAGCAGCACGGCTTTGTGCCGGAAGCCCAGCGCCTCGAACGCCTGGGTCATGCGGCGACCGAGGTCCTTCGACGCGCTGCCGCCCCGCGAGGCCGGCGCACGGCCCTCTTCGCGGACTGCGTCGCCGGCGTCCGCCCCGGACTCGGCCAGCTGGTCGCCGCAGACGTCGAGCGCGGCGGCGTACGTCCATCCGCGCAGGTCGACGTGCCCGTCCTGCAGGATGACACGCCGATAGGCCGTGGCAAAGACTTCATCCGTGATCGTGACCGCGTCGCCGTGCCCGCGCGTAAGCCGCCACACCAGATCGTAGATGGCGTCGCGGTACAGCCGGTGATAGCGCAGGAAGCCGTCGCGCTCGCCGCGTCGAAGCTCGTGAAGAAGCACGTCCGCGTGAACGTCCGTGCCTTCGGCACCAGCCGGGGGTCTACTGGTGAATGCATCGGGATTGACCATCTGTGGCTAGTATCGGCGCCGCTGAGACAATTGTGAGTGTTATTTCGCACAGAACAGCAACGAGCGGCTGAGGGACTCGGAGCGACGCGGAGTCCGGCCGCGTCCGGCCGCGCGTCAGAGCGGCAGACCGGCCTCGAGCTGGGCCATGGCCGAGTCGAAGATCTCGACGTAGTCGGCCCCCTCGGGGTCTACCGCGAGGAACACGCCCATGAGCACCCCTATCAGCGCGCCGCAGAAGGCGCGCACGGCGATGTCCTCCGGTGGCCGGGACACCCGGCGACCCACCATCTCGCCTAGCTCGTCGATCGCACCCATGAGGTCGTCGAGCATACGAGCGCGCAGGGCGGGCACCGTGCGGATGAGCGTCTGGCGTGCCTGCTCGCGCTCGGACTCCGCCGGCGTAAGGCCGGTGTAGACCTCGTGGAACGCGCGCCGCAGCGCCTCGATCACGGTCAGGTCTGGCGGCTGGGCCTCGAAGGCAGCGAACATCAGCGGGTCGGTAGAGTCGAAGAGCACCACGTCTTCCTTGGTCGGGAAGTAGCGGAAGAAGCTGCTGGGCGAGACCTCGGCCGCCTCGGCGATCTGCTCGACGGTCGTCGCGTCGTAGCCCTGCTCCTGGAAGAGCCGCAGGCCGTGCTCCTGGATGGCGGCGCGCGTCTTGGCCTTCTTGCGTTCACGCAGGCCGGTGGTCTTCATGGGCGCCTTCGTGTCAGGCAGTGAGCTCACACTCGGATTCTACTCCTTCGCATTCGCCCGACGACGCGTCCCTGGTCTCTTCCGTCTCGGCGACGCCCACCGTCCGCGGCAGGAAGACCACCGTGAGCACCAGGCCCAATGCAGCCACGCCGGCACAGGTCACGAGCATGACGGCGATGCCGTGCACGAAGGCGCTCCGCACCGACTCCGCGAGCGCCGCCGATCCCAGCTTCTCCGCCACGGCGAGACCCCCGAAGACGCTGGCGCGCACCGCGGCCACGGCGGGCGCGGGCAGTCCGTTCAGGTGAAGCGCGTTGTGATAGGCCGAGTTCATGACCGAGCCCAGGATGGCCGCACCGAACGCGCCGCCGACCATGCGCACCGCTTGCAGGAGCGCGGAGCCGACGCCGCTGCGCTCGGGTGAGAGGGCACCGAGCGCCGCGTCCATCGCCTTGGGCAAGGAGAAGCCGACCCCGGCGCCGACGATGGCGACCCACGCCGCCGCCAGGCCCTCGCCGCTGGAGACGGTAGTCGTGGCACCGAGGAGCAGGGCGCCGGCCAGCAGCACGAAGCCGAGACTGACGACCACCCTGACGCCGGCGCGCGGCGTCAGGCGATCGGCCAGCACCGCGCCGACCACGAGGCCGCCGATCATGGGCAGGAGCCGGAGGCCGCTGCCGAAGGCGTCGGCCTTGAGGATCGCCTGGAAGTACTGCGGCGCAGCGAACATCACGCCGAACATGGCGAATGACACCAGGGTCAAGAGGATGGTGCCCCAGGTGAAGCCCGGCGAGCGGAAGAGTGTGAGGTCGACGAGCGGGTGCGTGACGCGCCGCTCCCAGAGGACGAAGGCGGCCAGGACGAGCCCGCCCGCGATCATGCACCCGAGCGCGGTCGAGCTGCCCCAGCCGTGCTGGCCCGCTTCGATCACCCCGTAGACGAGCAGCGCCAGCGCGGCGCTCGAAGAGGCGATACCGACGGGATCGAGCCGTTGCGGCCGCTCACTGCGTGACTCCGGCAGGAGGAGGCTGACCGCGATGAGGGCAAGCACGACGACCGGGACGTTGATAAGGAAAACCGAGCCCCACCAGTAGGTGGTCAGCAGCCAGCCGCCAAGGAGCGGACCGAGCGGCAGCGCGATCATCGACATGCTGACGATCACCGTGACGGCACGCCCGCGCTCCTGCGGCGAGAAGAGCACCGGCAGGACCGAGAGCGACAGGGGGATCACGAAGGCGGCCGCCAGACCCAATGTCGCCCGGGCCGCGATGAGTGCTCCCGAGGAGGGCGCGTAGGCGCAGGCCAGCGAGCTCGCCCCGAAGACGACGAGCGCGATGATCAGGAACCTCTTGCGACCGTAGCGGTCGCCGAGCATGCCACCCGGGATCATGGCGGCTGCCAGTACGAGGCTGTAGGCGGCCACGAACCATTGGAGCTCGGAGGTCGAGGCATGCAGGGACGTCGCGAGCGACGGCAGGGCCAGATTGAGCACCGTCGCGTCGATGCCCACGACGAGGCCGGCGAGGGCCAGGGCGGCGAGAGCCAGCCACCGGCGGGTACCGAAGTCCTTCATAGGAGTCACACCCTTTCAGAATTCACTACTGTTTGATAGTGTCTTCCATAAAGGTGTTGGTGTCAAACTCGTCGGATGGGCTCTCGACGCGTGGTCGCTCCCCGCCGGTCGCCCGCCGGTCGCTCCCCCAGTACATCCGTCTACGAGGCCTTACGAAGTCCGTACGACCCGCCGATGCATCGCCTTGCAAGGCAATCCTCAGGACTGCGGACGACCGAGGCGTGACGTGAATCCAGAGAGCTCAGGCGGACCGGCGAGACCCGGGCTCGGGAGGGCATGGCCGTGAGACGCTGGACGGAGATCCTCCTTGTGATGTGCACCGCAGGCGTCGCCGTCGCGCAGTGGCTCGTGCCCTCGACGATGGAGGGCTTGCTCAGCGGGCTGCTCCTCGGCCTCGTCATCCTCACGGTCTTCTCGCAGCGCAGCACCATGCAGAAGACCCTGAGCTCATTGAACGAGGCTCACGCGGAGCAACTCGAGAGCGAGCGCCGCTACCGCGCCCTGTTCGACGCCTGCAGCGACGCCATCCTCGTCTACCGGCTCGAGGATGACGGGCGCCAGGGGGCCTTGGTAGAGGTCAACGAGGCGGCGTGTCACTCCCTCGGCTATTCCCGGTCACAGCTGTTGGCCATGACCGCGGAAGATATCCAGGCTCCCGAAGCCCGGCGTCAAGCGAAGGAACGAGCACAGGCGCTGAGCGAGGCCGGCATCCTCGTCTTCGAGACCGTGCACATCACGAGCGATCGGCGACGGCTGCCCGTCGAGGTGAGTGCGCGGCTCGTGCAGATCGGCGGGCACAAGCTCTGCCTTACGGTGAGCCACTCCATCGCGGCCCACAAGGAGATGGAGGGGTTCCTGCGCGGTCTCACGGACCTTGACGAACTCACCGGTCTGCTGAACCGGCGCGGCTTCTTCACGCACGTGAAGCGGGTCCGGCGCCGGGCGAAGCGCACGCACACCCAGGTCCTCCTCGTATACCTCGACGTCGACGGTCTCAAGCGCGTGAACGACGACATGGGCCACGCGGCGGGCGACGCGCTGCTCGTGGCCGCCGCCGACGCCCTGCGCCTCGCCTTCCGCGAGGATGACATCGTCGCGCGCCTCGGCGGTGACGAGTTCGTCGCAATGGCCTTGCTCGGACGGCGCGACGACGAGCGACTCGACTGCCAGGCGATCGCGGCACGCCTCGACGATGCCGTGCGTGCCAAGCGCGCTGAGCTGGGCGCTGCCTACGACTTCTCCGTGAGCTCCGGCAGCGTCGTCGCCAACTCCGACGAGCTCGACGACATCGACGAGCTCCTCGCCCGCACCGACCACCGCATGTACCAGGCCAAACGCGCACGCCGCCGCCCAGGGGCCAAGGCCGACGCCACGACCAAGGCGACCTGACCAACGGGGAGCGATGGCTCAGGAAGTCGGGCGGCTAGTCCCTACCTCCGCACGCCGAGCAGCCGCACCCATGGAGGTGACTCCAACCGTCTTCCGGGACGGGACCGTGCACGTACGGCGCCTGCCGCCAGTCGACCGGCGTCGCCGGATGAGCTAGCTGCCGTACCCGGCCGCTCTGCGGCTCGTAGCGCAGCACGGCACCGCCGTGGAGGTGACAGTACGCGACCTTCTCGAGTGCGGCCGCCTGTGCGAAGGTCACGTTCCTGCATCCTTTCGAGTCATGTCGGATCGTCTCCGCGTGCCGGACGCCGCCCCGTCACACCTGCTCGTCGTCCTCCAGGGGAACGCTGATCGACGCCTGCTCCGCCGTCTCCCGCCGGGCGTTGACGGGGGCCGGGCCTTGCGGCGAGGCTGACGCCGCCATCCACGCATTCCTCAGCTCGGGGTAGGCGTAGTTGTGCTGCGTCTCGCGGCGCGGCATGGACGTGGGGCTCCATCCTCGATCAGTCATCTGACACCTCCGCGTGTCTCGTTCGCTCGAACCGACCAGGCGAGTCCGGAAACGAAAAAGACGCCCCCGGTCAAAGGACCGGGAAGCGTCATTGCTTCCGCAGCTCGCAATCTCGGCACGCCATTGTGCCGCCAAGAGGATACCACACCACGGCACCTGCGAAACGGCGACGGGGCATGCTTGGCGCCCGGCTTGTGAGCAGGCGGCTTGTGCGCCGGCGGCGAGCTGACTATCGTGACGCGCGCAACGGCACTGGTGTACGCAGGGAGGCACAGATGGCACGGCCGGGTCCGCGCCGCGCCGACAAGGAGATCGTCGACCGGGACGAACTGAACCGCGTCCTCGATGAGGCCATGGTCATGCGCCTCGGAATGCTCGACGGCGAGCGTCCCTACGTGGTGCCGCTCAATTTCGCGCGCGACGGAGACGATCTGTGGTTCCACGCCGCCAGTGCAGGGCACAAGCTCGACTGCCTGCGGGCGGCCCCGGTCGTGTGCGTGGAGGTCGACCGCATGCTCACGCTGCGCACAGGCCCGCGCGCCTGCACCGACTGGAGCACGGACTATGAGTCGGTGATCGGCTTCGGCACGGCCGAGGTCGTGCAGGACCCCGACGCGAAGCTGCGCGGGCTGCGCGCGCTCATGCGCAAGTACTCCGGCCGCGAGGATTGGGAGTTCGGTCAGGCCTCCGTGAGAGGCACAGCGGTCGTGCGCATCCGCCTCGACTCGCTCACCGGCAAACGGTCGCCGGCAGCCGCTCGGGGCTGACGCTCCAGCACCGCGTCCCCCGCTCTCATCGCCGCCGCCTCCGCGAGCCTCTAGGCGAGCCCCGCCAGGTAGCCGTCGATGAGCCCGCGCACGTGGCGCCGCACGTCGCCATCGAGTGGCGGCACGTCGCTCGCGGCGATCAGGCGCTGGGCGGTCTCCCAGGCGTCGGCCACGAGCGGCTTGGCTGCGTGCTGGTCGAAGGTGCCGCGGTGCCAGGCCTTGGCCTGCCAGAGCTCGCCGGCGCGGTAGCGCTGGCGCGTGCTCCGCCGCGCCAGGAAGTGGCCGCCGATGCCGACCTCGAGGAGGTCATCGATGAGCGCCGCCGCCTCGTCGAGGGGGTCGTCGCGCAGGAAGCGCTCGATCGCCTTCACGGTGTCGGCGTCGAGCACCGTCTTGGCGAGGCTCGCCGTCTGGGCCGAGTCTAAGAGCCCGAAGGCGAGCATCACGTCGGCCCCGGCGAGCGCCGCGGCGAGGCCGGTGAGCATGCCCTCGGCGCCGGCCTGCAGGTCGCAGGCCTTGGCGTCGCAGGAGACGGCGCTGCCCTGGGTGAGCATGCCGTAGAACTTGCTCATCTCGATGCAGAGCATGTTGATGAGGCCGTCCTCGGGGGCCCCGGAGAGGTAGAGGCCGCTGCGCATCTCGGCGAC
Source organism: uncultured Thermoleophilia bacterium (assembly GCA_963829205.1). Lineage (GTDB taxonomy): Bacteria > Actinomycetota > Thermoleophilia > UBA2241 > UBA2241 > CAIXSE01. The sequence continues at coordinate 145,336 of CAWHHT010000006.1, read as the reverse complement.
CGCCGAGCCCACGGCGGAGACCATGGCGCAGCCCGGCGCGGCGAGCTGGAAGAGCACCACGGCGCTGAGCAGCTCGGCCATGTTGAGGATCGACGTGCCGAGCACGCTCATCGGCCCGGTGGTGCCCATCTGCGGCATCGGCAGCACGAAGATCGGGCAGCCGGCCTGCGCCATGAGGATGTGCGCCTCGGTCATCTCGGCGTCGTGCTGCAGGGGGGCGATGGTGCAGTTGGTCGCCGACCAGATGGGGCGCTCTGTGAGGGGGGCGCCGGCGATCGCCTCGAGGAGCTCGATCATCAGCGGCGCCTGCTCGGGATGGCGCACCTCGTCCTGCAGGTGCTTGCGCGAGTTCTCGAAGGCGATGCGCGCCATCTCGAGGTTGCCGACGCGCGCGTCGACGTCGCCGGGGGTGATCGTCGCCCAGGTGAAGTCGATCTCCGGCACGGCGTCGTAGAGGCGCATCATCTGCGCGAGGTCGGCCTCGGTGCCCTCGTGGCGCGCGCCCGTGAGGTCGTCGAGCATGTAGGTGGCGGCGCCGTCGCTGGTGTAGAGCAGGCGGCCGCCGCCGACCGTGCAGTCGTAGGCCGGCTCGCGGCCGGCGAGCAGGACCGTCTTCGGCAGCTGCGCGAGGCAGCGCTCGATGAGCTCCCAGGGCAGCTTCGCCTGCAGGCGTCCCTCGTCGACCACGGCGCCGGCCTCGGCGAGCAGAGCGCTCAGCGTCGGCGTGTTGTAGGCGACGCCGACCTCGCTGAGCAGGCGCAGGGTCTGCTCGTGGACGAACTGCTTGTCGGTCTCGCTCAGATACTCGCATCTCGGTCGTGGCACGGCGGTCTTCCCTTCTGCTGATGGCGTGAGGCGGGGTGGTGGCACGGGCGGTGCGGGCGGCAGACCGTCTGCCCGCACCGCCCACGTCAGGCTACTTGGCCACTGGGGGCGTGGCCGCGCGGATCTGCCTGACCGCCGACCGCAGGGCCGCCGTCAGCTTCTGCAGGCGGCCGCTGATGTCCACGCGCTCGGCGTCGATCTTGCTCTTGAGACTCGCGATCGCCTCGTCCGGGGAAGTCGCCGCCAGCTGAGCGGCCTGGATCTGCCGGTACTCAGGCATCACGTCGAGCAGCAGCGGCATGTGACCGAGTCTAGCCATGTTCGCCCGAGAGTAGCCAGGCTCATGCTGGCGCAGGTTCTGCAGGAACACCGGGTAGCTGAACGACGTCCCGTACCAGGTGAGACCGACGCCGTCGAGGCCGCCCAGAGCATCGACGTAGCCGATCGGGTGGCTCTGCAGGGCGGCCACGGCCGTGTTCAGAGCCGTAAGGTCGGCCATCGGCTGCACGAACGGATAGGTAGTGTTGTCCCAGATGCCGAGGCCGATGAGGTTGGAATTGAGCGTCTTCTCGGCCCCGAGCAGGTTCGCGTTCGCATCCGCCACGCTACGCGCCGGCACCTTGGTCCGGAGACCATCGAACTCGCTCGCCGCGGTCTGGTAGGAGGCCACGGCGGCGGCGAACGACCCAGCGACTCCAACGTCCACTCCCTGCCCTACGAAGTCGGTGGCGCCGGCCGCTGTGGCCAGCGCGTCGGCCTGCGCCGACAGATCGTAGGGCAGCACGCCGCTGTCCAGGCTGCGCGCGAGATCGATGTGGAACTTGGTCTCGCGCTTCAGGAACGGCCAGCTCAGCAGCTTCAGGCTGTCGTAGGGCGTGTGGTAGTAGTTCGCCCAGAAGTACGCAGTCGGCGTCCACGAACACACCGTGGGGACGCCCCTGGCCGCGAAAGGCCACTGGTCGTTGTAGCTGAACCAGATGCCGTTGTCGGGATCATCGGGCGTGTAGACGACGCCGCCCTTGGGGCCGACCAGCTTGGGATGCGCCGCGATCTCGGCCTCCAGCCAAGGCTTGAGCTCTTGCGTCGCGGTGAACCAGAGGCTGCCGTCCTTGTAGCCCGGCAGCTCCAGGTTCAGCATCGCCAGCGTGTTGCCCGCCCAACCCGCGGCCTGGTGCTGCGCCGCATACGTCGAGCCCACCAGCCAGTCGTAGTTGCAGTTCGTGTAGCCCCACTCTTCGGCCGTGGAGCTGAAGAAGATGATCTTGTGAGCCGGGCGGTAGCCGCTCATGTGCATCGCCTTGGCGATCGTGAGGCCGGAGACGACGGCGGCGGTGTTGTCGAGCGCTCCGGTGAAGTGAGCATCGTGGTGGCTGCCGAAGACGATCGCCTTGCCGCCCTTCGTGCGGCCCGGGTACTCGCCGACCACGTTGTAGCCGACCCCGCCGGCGGCGGCGAACTTGTGCTTGGAGCGGAGCTTGACGGTCGCCGTGGTGGGCAGGTGGGCCTTGAGGTAGCGGGCCGAGCGCGATGGTAGCCACACGATCGGCGGAGAGCTGAAGGAGTAGCCGGGGTCGTTGGAGCCGAAGGCGTTCGGCGCCCCATGATAGCCGGGATAGTCCGCGTCGTAGATGAGGATGACCGCCTTGGCGCCGCGCAGACCCGCCTCGGCCGCCGGGAAGTTCAGCCACCAGTCAGCCGAGTCGAAGTTCACGAGGGCGATCTTGCCTCTGATGTCACCAGCGGCGTCGAAGTCGGCTGCCGAAGCGTTGTTGGGGATCGCGACCACCTGGCCGGTGACGCCGGCGGCGCCCGTGGCCGGCACGCCGGGGTAGCTGCTCGCTTCCATCGCCCGCGAGCCGACGGTGACGCTGGCGCCCTTGAAGGTCCAGGCATCGACGGGCACCGCTTCGAGGCGGACGTGCCTGAGCCCGGCGGCGCGCATCTGGGCGGCGATATAGCGCGCCGCCGCGTTGTCTGCCGCCGACCCCGTCCAGCGAAAGCCGAGAGGCGTGCTCTTGAAGCCGATGATGCGACGCTCGATACGCTGCGGATAGCCCTGTGCGAAGAGCCTGTCCACCGCGCGGTTGACGCCGATCGCTTCGGCACAGGTCGGCAGGATCAGGAGAAGGAAGCAGAAGACGATCAGGCAAGCAACGAGACGTTTCATGGGCACACCTCCGCGCTCGTGGTTTCTGCCGCGCGCCCACGACACAGGTCGCCCCGTACCTGTCCTCGTTCGTGCGCACGAACGAAACCCTAGCGGACGTGTTCCCGTGGTGTCAAGGAAGCCCTCGCCGCGCTACCGGCCGGCGTCGGGCTCGCTACCTGCCGGCGTCCGGCTCGAGCGTCTCCTTGAGAATGGGACGGAGGAGCTCGCACCAGAGAGCGACGATCCCCTCCAGGTCAACGTTCTCAGGGTCGATGGCCTTCTGGAAGGCCAGCCCGTCCACCACCGCGACGATGAGAGCCGTGAGGTTGCGGGCGCGCTGTGGGTCGGGGAGCTCCCCGAACTCCGCGGGCCGGCGGGGGATGAAGTGAGCGTAGAGGCGACGGCACCACTCGTAGTCGTCGGCCTCCCTGCGCGTCCACTGCTCGTCGGCGAGGATCTGGGGCACGAGCGCCCACCACACGCGGTAGCTGTCCGAGTCCTCCGCGAGGCTCCGGACGACGTCCGAAAAGGCCTGGAGCCGCCCCTCGTCGGTCTCGGCGGCGTCCAGCGAACGCATCAGCGCGACGGTCAGGTCATGGCTGATGTTGAGGCTGACCGCCTTCAGGAGACCTTGCTTGCCGCCAAAGTAGTAGCGGATCGAGTCGGCGTACACGCCGGCTTCCTCGGCTACGGCGCGAAGCGTGACGCCGTCGGGCCCGTCGCGCATGAGCACGCGCGTCGCGGCCTCCACCATGCTCCTCGCCTTTGGCGCGAGCTTCTCCAGCGGATGGCCCGCGATCACCGGATCGCCCGTGCCTCCCGCGTCGGGACCGCCGCCGCCTGATCCAGCGTATGATGTCATGATCCTCCGGCTCCTCGCGCCGCCGATTCGGCCACCGGCAGTGTACAACCGTGGGCCGAGCCCGCGGCGCGGCGGACTCTTCAGCAACCCGAAGCTCCTGACGATAGGGAAGCATGGCAGGGCACCAGCCAGCGGGCGACCGGCGTCTCTCGCGCGGAAGACTCCGCGCCGAGCTCGAGCGCGCCCGCGAGCACATCGTCGGCCTTGAGGCCGACCGCCAGCCGGGCGAGCGCCTCATCGACAGTCTCGCTCAGCGTCTGCAGGACGGTTTCGTGCTGCTCAGCCCGGACGGCGTCCATCTCGACATCAACCCCGCCTTCTGCGCCATGACCGGGTTCACGCGCGAGGAACTCATCGGCGTCGGCCTGCCGCATCCCTACTGGCCGCCGGAGGAGAGAGACCGGATCGAGCACGAGCTGCGGGCGGACCTTGATGGCTCGTCGCCAGACAGTATCGAGCTGACCTTCATGCGTGCGGATGGCGAGCGTTTCCCTGTGCTGATCACGCCCACCGTCATGCGTGACCACGAGGGAGAGCCGGTCTGCATCTTCGCCACGGTCAAGGACATCAGTGAGCAGCGCCGCGCCGAGGAGGAGAACGCCCTGCTCAAACGCGCGATCGATGCGCACGCCGACGGCGCCTACTGGATGGATACGAGCAACCGCTTCGTCTACGTGAACGACGCCGCCTGCGCCATGGTCGGCTACGCGCCCGAGGAGCTCATCGGCGCTCCGCTCACGCTCGTCAACGAGCAGGCGACGCCGGAGGCCATCGAGGCGGTGTGGGAGCGGCTTCGCACGAAAGGCTCCTACACCGCGGAGACCGTGCACCGGCGCAAAGACGGCAGCGAGTTCCCCGTCGAGATAGCCTCGAGCTACGTGAGCTTCGCCGGCAAGGAGTACAACTGCGGCTTCGCGCGCGACATCAGCGAGCGCAAGCGGCTGGAGGAGGCTCGACAGGAGAGCGAAGCCCGCTATCGTTCGCTCTTCGAGGACTCGCCCGTCGCCATGTGGGAGCAGGACGATTCCGCCGTCAAGGCCCATCTCGAGAAGCTCGTCGCCGACGGCGTCGACGACGTCATCGCCTACCTGCTCGCCGACCCACGGGAGTACCGGCGCTGCATCGCCCTGTCCCGGACGCTCGACGCCAACAAGGCGGCGGTCGAGCTCTTCGAGGCGGCGGGTCGCGAGGAGCTGCTGGCGCGCAACGACGACCTCTACCGGCGCGAAAGCGACCGCGGGATCTACCGCTTCTGGGCGGCGATGCTGGCCGGCGAACGGTCGGCGACCTACGAGGAGGCCAATCTGTCGCTCAAAGGCAGGCCGGTCCAAGTCCTCGAGACGTGCACAGCGGTCCCGGGCCACGAGGAGACCTTCGACCGCGTCTACATCGCGGACGTCGACATCAGCGACCGCAAGCGGGTGGAGGAGGCGCGACTCGAAGGCGTGACGCGACTCCGGCGCGCCCTGGGCGAGACCATCGCCGCTCTCGGAGCCACGGTCGCGATGCGCGATCCCTACACCGCCGGTCACGAGCGCCGGGTCGCCTGGCTCGCCTGCCGGATCGCCGAACGTCTGGGGTGGAGCGAGGAAGCGCTCGAGATGCTGCATACTGCGGCGCTCGTCCATGATGTGGGCAAGATCACGGTCCCCGCCGAGATCCTTTCCAAGCCCACGAGACTGACGGAGGTGGAGTTCGCACTGGTCCGGGCGCACTCCGCCGCCGGCTACGACATCCTCGCACCGATCGATTTCGGAGACCCCGTCGCCGAAGTCGTCCTGCAGCACCACGAACGGCTTGACGGCTCCGGGTACCCACGGGGCTTGCGGGGTGAGGACATCCTCCCCGGCGCCCGCGTGCTGGCGGTCGCTGACGTGGTCGAAGCGATGATCAGTCACCGACCCTACCGGCCGGCACTGCCGCTGGCAGCGGCACTGGAAGAGATCGGGCCGCAGTCTCGCGGCCGCTTCGACGCCGAAGCCGCCGAAGCCTGCCGCCGGCTCCTCGAGGACGAAGGTCTCGAGGTGCCGGCGTAGCGACCGCCGGCCTCGCACTCGGCGGCGGTCCGTCTCCTACATGACCGGCCCTTCGGCCGCCCGCGCCAGGTACTCGGTGCAGTCGGCGTGCGCGAGCGGCCGCGCCAGGTGGTAGCCCTGGGCGGCGTCGCAGCCGACCGCCTTCACGAACTCCAGCTGGGCCTGCGACTCGACGCCCTCGGCGACGACCTCCATGCCGAGGTCGTGGGCGAGGTGCGTCACCGAGACCAGGATCGCCGCGGCGGAACGGTCCTCGAGGCAGCTGGCCACGAACGAGCGGTCGATCTTGACGCGGTCGATGGGCAGCTGGTGCAGGTGTGTGAGCGAGGAGTAGCCGGTGCCGAAGTCGTCGAGCGCCACCGTGGCGCCGGCCTCGCGCAGGCAGCGCGCGACCTCCGCCGCCCGGCCGGGGTTGGCGAGCACCGCCGTCTCGGTGAACTCGATCTCCAGGGAGGAAGGCGCAAGCCCGGCCGCCGCGGCCGCGCGCTGCACGTTGCCGCAGACGTCGGAGCGCTGCACCTCGCGCGCCGAGACGTTGACGCAGACGCGGGGCGGCGCCTCCAGGGTGGCATGCCAGCCCTTGAGGTGCCCGCAGGCCTCGCCGAGCAGGTGACGGCCCAGCGTGACGATGAGCCCGCTCTCCTCGGCAAAGGGGATGAACTCGGCCGGCGAGACGAGGCCGCGCTCGGGATGCTGCCAGCGTGCCAGTGCCTCGACCGACTGGACGTGCATGGTGCCGAGGTCAAGCAGGGGCTGGTAGTACAGCGTGAAGGCGCCCTGCTCGATGCTGTCACGGATCTCACGCGCCAGCCACAGGCGCGCCGTGCTCTCATCTGCTACTCCCGCCGCGAAGACCTCGCAGGCGCCGCCGCCCAGTCCTTTGGCGGCGCGCATCGCCGTGTGCGCGTTCTCCTGCAGTTGCCTCGCGTCGTCGCCGCCGTCGGGGTGCACCGCGACGCCGCAGCTGGCGGTGAGAAAGACCTCCTCCCCGCCGACCGTGAACGGCCGCGCGAAGACCTCGTGGATGCGCTCGACCAGGCGCTCGAGGTGCTGACGCGAATTGACGCGAGGCAGCAACAGCACGAAGTCGTCGACGCCTACGTGAGCCACCATGTCGCTGGCGCGCACGCGCTCCTGCAGGCGCTCGCCGACGTCCTCGAGGAGGCGGTCTCCAGCGCCACGGCCGAGGGCGTCGTTGACGTCTCTGAAGCGGTCGAGATTGGCCCACACCAGAGCGAGTCGACGCTGCCCGCCCTTGGCGCCGGCAAGCGCTCGCGAAAGCGTCATCGAGAACATCGCCTGGTTGGGGAGTCCGGTCACCGGGTCGACGAAGGCGAGACGCTCCGCTCGCGCCTGCGCGCGCTTCTCCTCGGTGGCGTTCTCGATGATGATGACGCCTCCAGCTGCAGCTTCGTCATCGCTGATCGGCACCCATTGGGCCCTCAGCCAGAGTTCACCCTCGGGCAGAGCGGGCGAACCAGGGCCCTCGTAGCGCACGGCCTCGCCGGCTAGGGCACGGTCCAGCAGGGGACGCAACTCGGGCGGCATGACGTCGCGGATCTGCGCGCCCACCAGCTGCGCGACCGGCGTCGCCATGAGCTCCTCCGCCGCCCTGCTCACCTCGAGCACGATCCCATCTCTGTCGAGCGTCATGATCGCCGTCGAAGCGTGCTCGAGGATCGCTTGATAGCGTGCGTCCAGGGCGCGCGTTCCGGGGATCTCGCCGCTCCCGCCTCCGGAACTGTCTGGCGGCGTCCTTCTCCCCACAGATGGCCTCCCCGTGCCCGCGGCATGCCGAAAGGCAGCCCGCAACTGACACCCCTATCGGCGAAGCAGCGCCGAGGCTGGAGCCTCAGGTGCTGTCACCTATGGCTATAGTAGCATGGAGGGCGCGCCGGGATGTGAACTCAGCCCGCAACTGTGCTGCGGTACGCGGCGATCACATCGACGATGTGCCGCTCCACGTCCTCCGGGAGTGGCGGCACCTCATGGGTGGCGATCAGCTCCTGCGCGCGCTCGGCCGCCTCGCGCAGCAACGGCCGCCGATCATAGGTCGCCCACGCGCCGCGCTGGAAGAGCTGCGGCCACCAGACCTCGCCGGCGCGGTGCCAGACGCGTGTGCTCTTGCGTCCCAGGTAGTGCCCCCCGATCCCCACGGCGGCGATGTCATCGAACAAGGCCGTCGTCTCGTCGATCTGGCTCGGCCGCACGAAGCGCTCGATCGAGGCCACCGCGTCGCAGTCGAGGACCATCTTCGCGAAGCTCACGGTCTCGGCGCCGTCCATGAGGCCGAAGGCGAGCAGGCAGTCGGCCCCGGAAAGGGCGCATGCCATGCCCGTGAGCATGCCCTCCGAACCGGCTTGGAAGTTGGTGCCCTTGGCGTCCACGCTGATGGCGCTGGCGGTGACGGGCAGGCCATAGGCGTGGCTCATCTCCGTGCAGATCACGTTGATGAGCCCCACTTCGGGCGTCCCGCAGAGGTAGGCGCCGTTGCGCAGGTCGGCGGTGGCCGTGCCGATGCCGCTGATGAGTCCGCAGCCGGGCTGCGACAGCTGGAAGAGCACGACCGCGCTGAGCAACTCGGCCATGTTGATGATGCACGAGCCGAGCACCGTCATCGGCCCCGTCGTCCCGGTGAGGGCCATGGGCAGGATCAGCACCGGCACGCCGGCCTTGACCAGCTCCATCGTGGCTTCGGTCATCTCGCGCTCGTGCATCAGCGGTGCGACCGTGCAGTTGATGGTGCTGAAGATCGGCCGGTCCCACAGCGATCCGCCGGCCACGGCTTCGAAGATCTCGAGCAGCGGCTTCACGTGCGCCGGCTCACGCACTTCGTCCTGCAGATGCTTGCTGTAGTTGCGCAGGGCGATGGCCTCGATCTCGAGGCCGGCCGTGAGCGGATCGAGGTCGCGCGCCGAGATCGAGGGCCAGCCGAAGTCGACCTCCGGCAAAGCATCGAGGAGGCGCATCGCCTGGCGCATGTCTTCGGCCGTGCCCTCCCGGCGCAGCCCCGTGAGGTCGTCGTACATGAACGTCGCGGTGCCGTCACCGCAGAAGAGCAGCGAGCCGTCGCCGAGCGTGAGGTCGTGACGCCGGTCCCGTGCCGCCAGATGCACCTCCCGTGGGCACGTCGCGAGGCAGCGCTCGACGAGCTCCCACGGGAGTCTCGCACTCAGACGCTCGTGATCGACCTCGGCGCCGGCCTCCTCGAGCAGGCCGATCGCGGCCGGCGAGTTGTAGCCGACCCCGACCTCCGCAAGGACGCGGACCGTCTGCTCGTGGATGAAGCCTCGTTCCGCCTCGCTGAGGTACTGCATGCTTGGACGTGCCACGTCGGCCTCCCCTGCGACGGCCTGATGAATCTCGCGGCCAGTCAACGTAGACTCTCGGATACGTGACCTTCATCAAACACCCAACCGAGGCTGACTGCGCGTGACGAACCTGGCAGAAACGATTGCTTCCACCGTTTTGAATCTCCCGAAGCTCACACGTCGGAGCGCGAAGAGGGGGACGGGGCCATGTACGTGAGCCTCGGCAAGGCGGCGCGCCAGCTGGGGGTGACGCCCAGCACTCTGCGCCGCTGGACCGAGAGCGGATTCCTGCCGTGCGTGCGCACGGCGGGGGGTCATCGCCGGATCGACACCAAGGACATCGAGGAGCTGGGGCGCGCCATCGGCGACAGCGGTCACCTCGCGGCGCGGCGCGCTCGCGAGCGCGAGCTCGAGACCCTGGCCCAGGCCTCCATCGACGTCGCCAGCCGGCTCGACCAAGGGGAGTTGCTCGCCGAGATCGCACGTCACGTGACGCGACTGTGCGGCTGTCACACCTGCGAGATCCTCGAATACCAGCCGGACGAAGACGCGGTCCGCGTCCTCGCGGAGTACGACGCCAGTGGCGGCCGTCGCCCCACGGCTGGCGTCTTCGCGCTCACGGAGCTCCCAGTGACCAAGCGGGTCCTCGAGGAACAGCTCGCGATCGTCGTCAACGCCGACCAGCGCGGCGCCGACCCGGCAGAGGTGGCGCTCATGCGACGCTATGGCGAGAAGAGCATCCTCATGCTGCCCCTCGTCTTCCGCGGTCGTGCCATCGGGCTGCTGGAGGCTTGCGACCGCGAGCGGGCGCGCAGCTACTCGGCGCAAGAGCTCCGCCTCGCGCGCGCCCTGGCCGGGCAGGCGGCGGTGGCGCTGCGCAACGCACAGCTCTACAGCGCCGCCCACGACGCTGACGCCGCCATGTCGCGGTTGCGTCAACGCCTCCTGCAGCTGGCCGCCCGGCTGCGTGGCGTCGCGGGCGGCCCCGGCCAGGAGACCGGGAACGCTTTCGCCGAGGCAGTCCGGGCGACGTTCGAAGCGCGCTCGTGCATCATCGCCGAGAAGGGGCATGTGCTTGGCGCGGCGCTCGAGCCGGCTCCCACCGGGCAGGTTCCCACCGGGCCCCTTCCCGGCGCGCCGGATGCGGATGCCTATGTCGTGAGCGCCCCCGCCCGGCCCTCGGGCGAAAGCTTGGCGGCCACGCTCACTCTGCCCCGGCCGGTCGCGCCCGGCGAGAGGGAGCTCCTGGAACTTGTGGTCGCGATCGCGTCGGGCCGGACGGAATCCAGGCCCGCCTAGGGGCGCCGCGGCTTCTCCGCCACCGCCTTGAAGAACGTGTAGCAGAAGACCCCATCCGCTTCGGACGTCCGTCGCAGCGCGCGGATCCCGGCGTCGAAGGCCTCGGGCTCCACGATCCCCGCCTCGATCGCCGGCTCACGAACGCCCTCGATCATCGCCGTGAACGTCTTCCTCGTGAAGCCCTCCGCCAGGTCGGGCCTGCTCCCATCCACGTACACGCTGCGCGGCGTGGCATGGACGGCCGTGAAGCCGGCCGCGCTGAGGAGCGGGTAGAGCTGCCTGCCGATCAAGGCGTCGCCGCCGGCCAGGCGTTGCAGCTCGACCTGACAAGCGATGGCGCGCCGCGCCGCGGCGCTCTCGGGATGGAAGTAGGTGGAGCCGTGATCCCCCTCGATGACGGTGATGCTGCCGCCCGGCCGCAGCAGCTCGCTCAACAGGATGAGCGCTGCGAGCGGCTCCGAGAGGTGCTCGAGGACGAAGCAGACGAAGATGTGGTCGAAGGATCCCGCGGCGAACGGCAGCGCGAAGATGTCCGCCTGCTGGAACCGCACATTGGTGATGCCGGCCGCGTCTGTCTTCGCCCGGGCCTCTGCGAGCGACTCGGCGGAGAGGTCGATCGAGACGATGCGCGCGCCGGGGCTGTTGCGAGCGAGGGTGACGGTCTGGGCGCCGACGCCGCAGCCGGCCTCGAGGACGAGGCTGTCGTCGGGGTAGATGGTGTCCGCGTGCAGGAGCTCGACGAGCGTCCCGGCCTGATCCTCAAGACGGACGCTTTCGCGCGCCTGGTAGCCGTGCACGTAGGCGTCGTTCATCGTTCCTCTCCGGTCGTCGTGCATGAGTCCGCGGGCGCATGTGGCCCGCCGTTCTGGCTGGGACCTGGCGCCCGCGCGGCAAGACCGTAGCACCGTGGCCGGCGGAGCGCCAATCACTTTCGCCGCCGGCCCACTACGGGGTCGGACGCTCCTACGTGACGCAGCTCTTGACCCGGTTGCGGCCGGCGCGCTTGGCCGCGAACAGCGCGCCGTCGGCCGCCGCGATGAGCTCGCCGCTGGTCCCACCGTGTTGTGGGAACGTGGCGACGCCGAAAGAAGCGGTGACCTGGATGACGGCTCCTTCGCAGACGATCTTCACGTCCGCCAGCGTCAAGCGCAGGTCCTCTGCGCGCTCGCGAGCGCTCGCGTGCTCCATGTCGGGCAGGATCAGGACGAATTCCTCGCCGCCCCAGCGACAGGGAAGATCGCTGCCGCGCGCCTGCCGGCGGAGCAGACCGCCGAACGCGACGAGCACCTCGTCCCCTGCCTGATGGCCAAAGGTGTCGTTGACCTTCTTGAAGTGGTCGAGGTCGGCCATGATCACGCTGACCGGCTGCGCGTTGCGCCGCGCGAGGATCAACTCGCGAGCGAAGGCCTCCTCGAGGTAACGGCGATTGTAGAGATCGGTCAGAGGATCGCGGATGGCCTGCTCGCGCAGCTGCGCCTGCAGCGTCAGCACCTGGCGCTCGGCACGCAGGCGCTCGCTGACGTCCGCGACGAGAAGAATGAGGGCGAGTCTCCCGCCGATCTCCATGCCGCTCGCGTGCACCTCGATGTCCACGACGCTGCCGTCCTTGCGCAGGCCGCGAAACACGTAGGTGGTCCCCGCGACCTCGCTGCTCAGACGCTCGCGCATCTGCTCCGCGGCGTCCGGCCGGTCGTCCTCGAACACGAGGTCGAGCGGACTTACGCGCAGCACTTCATCGACGCTGTAGAGGAAGATCTCGGCGAACTTGGGGTTCGCGTAGGTGAGCTTGGCGTCCTCGATGATCGCGATCCCCACCAGGGACTGGCTCACGAGCCCTCTGAAGCGCGCCTCGGACTCGCGCAGGAAGCGCGTGATGCGCTCGTTCTCGCGCAGAGCCTCCTCCAGTTCCTCGGTGCGCCGGCGCACCTGCTCCTGCAGCACGACCGTCGATTGGAAGAGGCCGTAGCTCGAACCCCGCGCGCGCGTCGCGGATTCGGAACGGTTCATGAGGGCCCGCACGACCTTGTTGAGGCGCGCGATCTCCGCCTCCAGACCCTGCACGTCCGGAGTCTCACGCGGCTGAAGCGGGTCAGGCATCAGCCGCCGCGGCCGGTCCTGCACCCAGGGCGATGCCTGTCAGCGTCTGATTGACGTGCACGCCGCAGAACTGCTCGCCGTATGTGTTGAAGCCCACGAAGTTGTTGCGCCGCAAGACGTCGCCGACGCGATCCCGCAGACCGCTTTGGACGATCTCCAGCTTGCGCAGGATGCAGTCGCAGGCGAGCACGAGCAGCGGCAGGCCGATCTCGGCCCTGACCTGTGAGAGCGCCACCTCGAGGTTCGCGACCAGGTCGACGCCCTTGGCCACACGCAAAACGACGCCCTCCTCGATGGCGCAGAAGAAGGTCAGACTGCCGTCAGCGTTGACCTTCTGGATGGAGCGCACGTAGTTGGCGCCGTCGATGAGCACCACGACCGGCGAAGAGGCGAAATGCTGGGGATCGAGATCGGCGGCGGGGATGCCGAGCAGCCGTGCATACTCCTCGGCGGCAGGCAGGCCGTCGATCTCCATCACGACGCGCCTGGAGGGGTCGGCCTCAGTGACCACGAGCCTCTGCTCGGTGGGCATGAAGTGCTGCGTTTTGAAGGTCCTGAAGGGCAGGGGCGTGACGGCCAGGACCAGGACAGCGGCGTCGGAGAAGAAGCGGCCGTCCGCGTAGACGTGCGTGCTCCCGAAGGCGAGGCCGTCGCCGGCGGAGCCGCCGATCACCGGGATCTCGCCGAGCGCCTCCTGCAGCGAGTGCGCCAGCAGCTCCTCGCGCACGGAGAGCCCGTCGACGAGCAGGAAGCCGAAGCCCCCTCGATCGTCTGTCCTCGCCCCACTGCTTTCCAGTTTCTGAAGCAGACCCTGGGCAAAGGCCTGACCATCGGCGGTCTTGAACCCGCGCAGGCCCTCGATGCGGCCGGTCACCGCCGTCATGACGCCGGCCGCGAAGCTCACTCCCGCGACGCTGTGGTCGTGGCAGCCGCTGGGCCCGATCTCCCCCGCCGTCGTGCAGCCGACGACCGGGACACCGGGGAACAGCTGGTTCATCTCGTCCGCGAGTGCGTCGCGATCGTACTCGCTGGAACAGAAGAAGATGACCAGCGTCATGTCCGGCTGCACCACTCCAGCGTGGAACTCCCGCGCGGCTTGGCGCGGATCGCGCGCGCACGACTGCGCGGTGCGAATGCCAGACGTCGTGCCCATGCCACATCCTTCCATCGCCATGGACTATGGTATCGGCGTGCCCGACGCTGTCCTGAACGTGACCGTTGGCCCGACGAGATGGCGGCGCCGTCGGTGATCGACGCTCAGCGCACTCTACCCGGACGAGCGTCGGCCGGGAGCAGCGAGCAGACGGCGTCGTCGCTGCGCTCGGCGCCGCGCCTCACCAATCCGTGGAGCGTCCCCTCGCGCCGAAAACCGGCCTTCGCGGCGACCCTGAGCGAGGCCGCGTTGCGCGTGTCGGCGCCAAGGTCGAGACGAGCGAGGCGCAGTGTGCCAAACGCCCACTCGACGGCGAGGCAGAGCGCGGCGGTCGCGACGCCCCGGCCGCGGGCGTCCGGGTTCACGCGGTAGCCGATCTCGCCGACGGCGTGGGGCAGATCGATGTCGACGTTGAGGCCGCCGAGCAACGCGTCGTTCGCCGCGTCGGCGACGGCGAAATGGGCCTGGTGGGCCAGCCACGAGCCGGCCGCGAACTCGAGGAACCCGCGGCCGGCGGCCTCGTCGTAGGGCCACGGCACGTGACTCAGCCAGCGCACGGTCTCTTCGTCGATCGACGCGATCAGCGCCTCGAGATCGGCGGCGCGGTAGGCGCGCAACCGCAGGCCGGTTCCCTCGAGCACCGGTGGTTCCGCCGGCAGCACGACATCCTGGGTCGGCGGGCGTTCGTCCTGCGGCGCGACCTCGGCCTGCCGGACGCCGTCCTCCCACTCCGGACCCACGCGCCACGACGGCATGGGCAGCGCGTAGAGGATGTAGTCGGTGCGCTTCTCGCCGATCTGGCGGTAGCTGCGGTAGACCGCCTCCGGGCGGAACCCCGCGGCCTCCGCGACTCCCCGCCCGCCCTCGTTGCCGACCGCTGCGGCGACCTCAAGACGCTCCAGACCGAGATCGTCGCGCGCCCAGGCAGCGAGCAGCGAGAGGGCGTGGCGCGCAAACCCGCGGCGCCGGTGTGCGGCGCTCACCCAGAAGGTGAAGTGGCCCTGCGCCTCGACCGGATCGACGCCGCGCAAGCCGACGGCCCCCACCACCCGGCCGCTGGTGGCCTCATCGACGGCCAGGTGGACGTCGTGGCCGTCGCTCCAGGCCGCCGCGGCGTCGCCGATCCAGGTCATCGCGTGTCCGAAGGTGTACGGCGACGGCAGGTTGAACCAGCGGGAGATGTCAGGTTCCCGGCAACCAGCCATGAGGGCCGGGGCGTCGTCGATCTTCCACGGGCGCAGGACGACCACGCGGTCCGCGAGGTGGGGCAGCCGCCTGGTCATGGCGTCCAACGACTGCTCTGCGCCTTCGGCCGCGCGCGGTTCACGCGATCGTCGCGAAGTCCGCGCTCAACGGCACCTCGAGCACGACCTCGGTGAGGCCTGGGCGCGTGCACAACAGCACGCGCTCGCAGAGCTGCAGCATGATCGTGAACCCCATGCCCAGGCTGGCGGCCGTCGAGAATCCGGGTACGAGGGTGGCCTTCGGCAGCGTCCTGAAGTCGATCCCGGGACCACCGTCGGTGACGGCCACCTGCAGCCGGGTCTCCGTGGCGAAGACACGGCAGGTGCCGCCGCCGGCGTGCTTGAGCGCGTTGTTCCACGCCTCGCAAACGGGATTGAGCAGGTCGGCGCCCGGTATCCAGCCGCCGAACCGCAGCGCGATGGCATCGAGCAGGGAGCGTCTTGCCTGGCCCAGCGCGGCCGGCGAGGCGATGGGCACGAGCTCGCCGACGGGCGACCCGAGCTCGCTGGCGAGTGCTTCTTCGGTGAGGAGGATCAGCTTGCCTCCGGTCACCGCGTCGATCACGTCGACGTACGCTTGGCGGATGCGCTCCTCCTGCTCGCGCAGCGCCTCCTCGGCGCGCACGCGCTCGGTGATGTCGCGGATGCTGCACTGGATGACCTCGCGGCCATCGACCGCGTAGGCGCTGCTGACGAACTCCACCCTTGCACGCCGTCCATCTCTGGTCTCGAGCGGCAGGTTCGCGCAGCGAACGTGGCCTTCTTCTCGCAGCGTCCGCAAGGCCACCTGTGCGGCTGCGACGTCTTCGAACAACCCGATATCCCAGAGGTGCTTGCCGAGCAACTCATCGTGAGAACGGCCCAGCATGTCCATCAGGAACGGGTTGACGTCCGTGATCTCGCCCGCTTCGGCATCCAGGAGAAGGATGCCGTCCTTGGCGGTCTCAAACAGGCGCCGGTACTTGGCCTCGGAGGAACGCTCGATCTCGAGCTGCTGCTGCCGCAGCCGCAGATGGGCGGCGACCCGGGCCCGCACCTCGTCGAACTGGAAGGGCTTGGTGACGTAGTCGGCGCCCCCGGCGGCGAAGGCGCGCACCTTGTCCTCGGTCTCCGAGAGGGCGCTGAGGAAGATCACCGGCACGTCCTTGAGGCGTGCCTCGGCCTTGAGGCGCCGGCAGACCTCGTAGCCGTCCATCTCCGGCATCATGATGTCGAGCAGGATGAGGTCGGGCGCCTGGCTGGCGGCGGCGCGCAGGGCGGCGGCCCCCGAGACCGCGGCGCGCGTGCGGTAGCCCTCCTCTTTGAGCATGTCGGAGAGGATCTGCAGGTTGGAGGCGGTGTCGTCGACGATGAGGATGTCGGCCGGGCGCGCCTCGGCGGGCGCCGCCTGCACGCTCGCCGTCGGCACGGGCTTCGCCTCCGCGGCGGCAGAGCCCGGAGTGGCGCGGCCCTTCATGGCTCCTCACCCCCCAAGGTCGATCATCGGAGACTCGTGGCTCATGCTGCCGGACCCCCACGCGTCGCTCCGGACGGCGGCAAGACGCATCCCCGTGCTGCCGCGGTGCCTCGCTTTGTTTACCCGGATGACGTTCACGCGACTCTCGGGGCCGAGCGGCGAGGAGCAACAGGCGGGCGCGAGCAGGTGAGCAGGCGGCGCGAGCAGGGGGCTGCACTTGACGCCGCTCCTGAAGTATGACTGACTGTCAGTCATACTTCCTGGACTCCTTCCCTGACCTCGAGCCGCCATGTCCCGCATCGTCGATCGCGAAGCCCGCCGGTCTCAGATCGTGTCGGCGGCCGCCGCCGTCTTCTCGCAGCGCGGCGTCGCCGCCGCCACCGTCAGCGACATCGTCAAGTCGGCATGCATCGCGCAAGGCACCTTCTACCTCTACTTTCAGTCCAAGGACGAGGCGGTGCTCGCTGTGGCCGAACGCTTCGGCGACGCGCTGATCGAGGGGATCGAGCACGCCGTCGCGTCGCCGGACCTCTCCGCCGTCCAGAAGCTCTTGTCGCTGCGCGACACCTTGAGTGATGCGGCGGCCAGTGCAGGCACGCCGGAGCTCATCGAGATCATGCACCGCCCCGGGAACCGCGCGATCCACGACCGCTTCGCCGAACACCTCACGCCTCGCCTCGCGGAGATCGTGCGAAGCATCGTCGACCAGGGCGCTGCCGAGGGCGTGTTCGACGTCCCTGACGCGCACGCGGCCTCATGGTTCGTTCTCGGCGGCCTCCGGAGCGCTGAGCTCTCGGGCGTGCCTGCGGCCGAGATGCCTGCCGCCCTGGACAGAGCGATCGAACTCGCGCTTCGCGCGCTCGGCTACCAGGGGCAGCGATCATGAGCGCCGGTGCCGCCATCACCTCGAAGGCGCTCACCAAGCGCTACCGCGACGTGTGCGCCGTCGACTCTCTCGACCTCGACGTGCGCCGCGGCGAGATCTACGGCTTCCTCGGCCGGAACGGCGCGGGCAAGACCACCACGATCCGCATGCTGCTCGGCCTCATCAGGCCGACCGGCGGCGGCGTCGAGGTCCTCGGGAGGCGGGTGCATCCGGGGGCCACAGCACCGTTCGCACGCGTCGGCTACCTCGTCGAGAGCGCCACGGCATACCCGAACCTGACGGTCCGCGAGAACCTCGAGATCCAGCGCCGCCTCACGCGGGCGCCGTCCGCGGCGGTCGACGGGGTCATCGGCCTCCTGCGCCTCGGGTCCCTCGCGGACCGCCGCGCCAGAGTGCTCTCGCTCGGCAACAAGCAGCGCCTCTCGCTGGCGCGGGCGCTGCTGCACGAGCCCGAGCTCCTCGTCCTCGACGAACCGACAAACGCGCTCGACCCTGCCGGCATCGTCGAAGTCCGCGAACTGCTGCGGTCGCTGGCCCGCGAGCGCGGCGTGACCGTGTTCGTGTCGAGTCACATCCTCGGGGAGATCGCCCATCTGGTCGATCGCATCGGCATCATGCACGAGGGCCGCCTGATCGAGGAGCTGGACCGCGAGCAGCTACGTGCGCAGGAGCGCCTCTACGTGAGAGTCGGCGCCTCGGACGCCGGTCGCGCGGCGGCCGTGCTTGCGGCTGGCGGCTTCCTGGAGGTGGAGCGAGTCGACGGCACGCTGCGCGTGCGAGACGCGGAGGGCCGCGTCCCGGAGATCGCCCGGCTCCTTGTCGGAGCGGGGGTCGATCTCACGGAGATGGCCACGGTCTGCGAAGACCTTGAGCAGCACTTCCTGCGGCTGACGGGCGGGGCGGCGTGATGTTCGCGCAGGTCCTGGCGACCGAGTTCCTCAAGCTGCGCCGCAGCAAGGTCACCTGGTTCTCGCTCGCGGCGCTCTCGCTGGGGCCGCTGGCGATCGCGCTCATGATGTGGATCGTGCGCGAGCCCGGCCGCGCCGCGCAGCTCGGCCTGCTCGGCACCAAGGCGAACCTCTCCGGGCTCACGGCGACGTGGCCGGCCTACTTCTCCATGCTCACGATGGTCGTCGGCATCGGCGGGATGTTGCTGCTCGCCTTCGTCGTCGCCTACGTCTTCGGCCGCGAGTACACCGAGGGGACGGCGAAGAACCTGCTGGCACTGCCCGTCGGCCGCCACTGGTTCGCGCTGGCGAAGCTCGTGGTGGCGGCCGTCTGGTGGGCGGTGCTCGTCGCCGTCGTGCTCCTGGAGGGGTTCGCGCTCGGTGCCCTCCTCAGGCTCCCCGGCTTCTCGGCGACACTGGCCGCGGGCGCCATCCGCGACGCGCTCCTCGCGGCGGTCGTCGCCTACCTGCTCGTGCCGATCGTCGCCTGGATCGCCATGCTCGGCCGCGGCTACCTGCCGCCGCTCGGGTTCGCACTCGCCATGCTGGCGGTCGGCGACGTGCTCAGCCATACGGGCTGGGCGGCATGGTTCCCGTGGTCGATCGTCCCGCAGTTCATCGGCGCGATCGGCAAGCCCGCAACGGCGATCGCGCCCGCCAGCCTCGTCGTGATCGCGATCACCTTCGTCGCCGGCATCGCGGCGACCATCGCCCAGCTCCGCTGGGCCGACAACACGCAGTAGCGCCTGATGGCTCGGCCTGACGCCTCAGCATGAGCCTTCTAGTCTGAGGCTGGACCGTCTCCCTCGTCCACGCCGGGCGGCCGTGGCGGTGGCGTGGCAGCGAGCCCCCGGGTGAGCAGGCCGACCATCGCCGGGAGCCGCGCGTCTACGTCCACGCCCGGAGCGCCCAAAGCGTGGCTCAGGGCGACCAGGCTCGTCGCGCCGATGAGCAGGTCGGTCGCCGCCTCCACGTCCACCGCGGGCAGCCGCCCCAGCTCACACTCGCCCCTCAGGTACTCCGAGAGGCGCACGAAGATGAGCTGCGGTCCGAAAGACTCCCCGTGGACCTCCTCGAAGAAGCGATGCAGGAGGGGCGGCTCCGTGAGCAGCGCCGCGACGAGCGGCAGCGCCTCGGCCAGCTGACCCAGCGAGGCGCGGGCGAAGGCGTTCAGATTCTCCTCGACGGTCGCCGAGCCCGGCAACGGCAGGTCGGCATCGTGACGCGCCACGATGTTGCCGAATCGGCGCACGAGGGCGGTCACGAGAAGCTCGTCCTTGCCGGCGAAGTAGTTGTAGAGCACTCCGTCCGACACCTCGGCCGCCCGGGCGATGTCGCGAGTCGTGATCGCCGCGACGGGACGTTCGGCGAGCAGGCGCTCGGCCGTGTCGATGAGGTGGTTGCGGAGAGCGGTGGCCGGGTCGTCGCCGACCCGGCCCTTGACTCCCTTGGCGCGTCTAGGTGACATCACGCCGTATCGTAAACGACACGGCCAGAATGGCGAACAGCGCGACCCAGCCCGCGAGCACCAGCCCTCCGGCCCATTGGGGGAGCGCGCCGGTAGGGCTCATGCCGTTCAAGCGACCGAGCGCCTGGCCGCTGGCGAACGGCAACCAGCGACCGAGCCCGCCGAGGATCTGGCGCACGATGCCTTCGACGAGCGCGATCCACGCCAGAGCCGCGGCGATGGCGGCGGTCTGATTGCGCATCACGGCCCCAAGACCGACGCCGACGGCGGCGAAGGCCGCGTTCCAGGCGACACCGCCTCCCAGGGTGCGCCAGACTTCGCTACTGGACAGGTCGAGGGAGCCGCCCTTGGCGGCGAACCAGATCGCTACCGCCACTAGGGCGGTCGCGGCCGCGACGAGCCCGAAACCCAAGCCGACGATGCTGTACGTGATCAGCTTGGCCAGGACCACGCGGCCGCGACGCGGCGTGGCCAGGAAGGTGTCGCTGATCGTCTTGTGGCGGTACTCGCCGCCCAGAGCCATGGTGCCAAGCACCAGCGTGAACAGCGACACGAGCCCCACGTGCGCGAGGAGCTTCGGCGGCGTCGCCGGATCGCTGACGCTGAGGCCGGAGATCATGGCCCCGCTGACGCCGGCGACGATCACGGCCTGAGCCGCCACAAGCAGCAGCCAGAGACTGCGTGTGGTGCGCAGCTTGAGGAACTCGTTGCGAATGAGCGTCCTCATCGGTCTTCCTCTCCGGACTCGAACCGTGTGCCGGCCGCGACGGGAGTGCGCCACGCGACCCCGTCCCCGGCCCCATCGCCGTCGCCATCGGTCAGACGCAGGAAGGCCGCCTCCAGGGCGGCGCCCGAGCCACCGAGTTCCTCGAGCGAGCCGGCGAAGCGCAGCCGCCCGTCGCTGATGATCACCACCTGATCGACGGTCTGAGCGATCTCGCTCAGCACATGACTCGAGATGAGTACCGTCCGCCCTTCCGCGGCAAGCCCGCGCAGCAACTCGCGCAGCCACGCCATTCCTTTGGGGTCAAGGCCGTTGGCCGGCTCGTCGAGAAGCAGCACCTGGGGATCGCCGAGGAGCGCCGCGGCCAGGCCAAGGCGCTGACGCATGCCGAGCGAATAGCCCTTGACGCGCCGCTCGGCCGCGTCCGTGAGGCCGACCAGGTCCAGCACCTCGGCGACGCGGGCCTCAGACGTGTCGCTCACCTGGGCGAGCACGCGCAGGTGGTCGCGGCCGCTGCGACCCGGGTGAAACCCGATCGTTTCCATCACGGCGCCGACGGCGCGACGCGGCTGCGGCAACTCCCGGTAGTGGCGCCCGCCGATCAGCGCTTCGCCGGCAGTGGGGTGCACCAGACCCAGCATCATGCGCAGGGTCGTCGTCTTGCCGGCGCCGTTGGGCCCCAGGAAGCCCGTCACCTGCCCGGCAGGGACGTCGAAGGTCAGCCCTTCGACGGCGCGCACCTGACCGAAGTGTTTTGTCAGGTCGCGGACTGCTATCTCGGGCATCCGGCCCTCCTCGTCTCGCGGTTCAACAATAATGAGCACACGTTCATGAACGTATGCTCATTATCCCCCGAGAGAGCGTCTTGTCAACAGAGGGGTCGGCGAGAGCGCTCCTGTTCGCGCAGGCATCTGGTTGTGCCGCGATCCGTCTGGCCGCCAGTGCGGCAGTGGAGCGCCCGCGCTGTGCGGTGGTGAGGAGCTCGCCCTCGGTCGGCGTCCTGCCGGTAACGACCTGCACAGGGAAGCCCCGAGCGACGCCGTCCTTCAGCTGCCGATATGCCGACGGCCGCGTCTCACGAAGCGCGAACGTCGCGTGGGATCAGGTGCTGTGGGCCGTTGCTCCGCGCGCCGTGGCTCCGACCTGCGCTCCCCGCTCGATGCAGGCGAGGAAAGCATCGACGACCTGGGGGTCGAACTGCGTCCCGGAGCAGGCCTGCAGCTCGGCGATGGCCTCTTCGCGCGAGAGCGCCTTGCGGTACGGACGATCACTCGTCATCGCGGAGTAGGTGTCGGCCACGGCCATGATGCGACCGAGCAGGGGGATCGCGCCCTTGGCCAGACCGTGCGGGTATCCTTCGCCGTCGTAGCGTTCGTGGTGGGAAGCGACGGCGGCGCGGATCTCCTCTACATCAGGGATGGCGGCGATGATCGTCTCGGCGAGGACTGGGTGGCCCTTGACGATCTCGTATTCGGCCTCCGAGAGGCTCCCGGGCTTGCGCAGGATGCGATCGGGGATGCCGATCTTGCCCACGTCGTGGAGCAGGGCAGCGACGCGCACGACCCGCTGGCTCTCCTCCGAGAGGCCCATGGCCCTCGAGATCGCGAGCGCGTACTCGGTGACCTCCTCGCTGTGGCGACGTGTGTAGCGGTCCTTGTTGTCGACCGCGGTCACGAGCGACTCGAAGAGGCCGAAGGTGCCGCCCTCCGCAGCGCGCAGGGACCGTTCCTCCTCGCTGCCGGTGACCGCGTCGCCACCACGGCGCTTGGACGCGTAGAGGTTCGCATCGGCGAGGGCGACGAGCCCGTTGGCGTCGGGCAGGTCCTCGGGATAGGCGGCGATGCCGAAGCTGGCGCGGATCGGGATCTGCTCGCCCGCGGCCGTCACGAAGGGGTCTTCGGCAAGCGCGACTCGCAGGTTCTCCGCCAGCGCGCCGGCCTCGGCGGCCGAGGTCTCGGGCAGCACCAGCAGGAACTCGTCGCCGCCGTAGCGGCTGACGACGTCGGCGGCGCGCGTCCGCTCGGCAAGCAGCGTGGCCACCTGGCGCAGGACGGCGTCGCCGGCCGGATGACCGTAGGTGTCGTTGAGCAACTTGAAGTCGTCGAGATCGAGCATGATCAGGCTGAAGCGGCTGCCGTAGCGTTCCGCGCGGGCCTGCTCGAGGGTGAGGAACTCGTGGAGCTTGCGGTGGTTGGCGAGGCCGGTGAGGGAATCGCTCTCGCTGAGGTCGCGGAGGCGGCGCAGCAGCTTGGCGCTGCGCACGGCCTCGCCGGCCAGTCCGGCCAAGGAGCTCGCCAGCACCATCTCGTCATCCGAGTACGTGCGCTCCTGTTCCTTGTCCCAGAAGGTCAGCAGGCCCATCGGCCCGTCACTCGACTTCATGGGGACGGTCAGGCAGCTCTTCTCTCCCCACGCCTCCAGAGCCGCCCGGCTCACCGAGTCGAGGTGCAGGTCCGAAACGTGGCCGAGGAGCGGACGCCCCGATTCCAGCACCGCACGGCTCATCGGATCTCCCGCCAGCGGCACCGGCTCCCACAACCTGTCCCAGCCTCTGGGCGTCTTCTCCCACATGGCACGTGCGACGATGGCATCGCGCTCGGGGTCGTACTCGTACGCCACGCACTCGGAGACCCCGAGCACTTCACCGGCACAGCGTGTGACGACCTCCAGCGCCTCCTCCATGCTCGCGGCACGGGCGACCGCGCGACTCGACTCGAACAGCGACGCCAGCCTGCGCGCGCGCTCTTCCTGCGCGTGCATGACGTCAGCGTCGTGGAGGGCCATGGCGATCAGCCGGCAGACTGAGACGACTGTGGAGACCTGCCCAGGCGCGATCGTGCGGCCCTCTCGGGTCTCACTGATCTCGATCAACCCGATCACCTCGTCCCTGGCGACGAGCGGCACGATGAGCATCGCTTGCTCCCGCCAGCTGCGCATGTCGTCGCGCTCCGCTGCGCCGAGGCGTGGATCGGAGGGCGAGGCGATGAAGACCGGCTCTCTCGTGCGCACCGCCTCGCGGTCGACGGCCCACACGTCCTGCTCTTTGCGCACGCGCACGTGTTCGGGGCAGGGCTCATCGTCGTAGACGCTCGCCAGGCACACGAGGCTGCCGTCGTCCATCAGGCGAAAGACATCGCAGTCGGGCAGGCCCACGAGCTCGCTCAGGCGCAGTGCCATCGATGACCAGAGCTTCTCCGGATCCGCCGTGGAGGCGAGCTCGGCGCCGATGTCGTTCACCGCGGCGATCGCGCGGCTCGAAGCGAGCGACGCTTCCAGTCCGCGCGCATGCTGCTCCAGGGTGGCCATGACGTCCCTGTCGTGGATCGACATGGCGATCAGCTGACAGATCGACTCGGCCGTGGCCGTCTGGTCCGGAGTGATCGTGTGGCCCGCGCGGGTCTCGCCGAGCTCGACCAGGCCGATCGCCTCGTTCTTCACGAGCATCGGCACGATCGCCGTCGCCTGCGCATTCCAGCTGAGCATCTGGTCGCGCTCCGACTCGTCGAGGCGCGGATCGTCGGGCGAGGAGATGAGCACCGGCCTGCGCGTGCGCAGCGCCTCCCGGTCGGTCGCCCAGAGGGACGATCTCGCACGTCGCCCCAGGTACCCGGCGTACCACTCGCCTTCGCAGACGCTGGTGATGCAGACGAGGTCTTCAGCCGCGCCGACGCGGTACACGTCGCAGTTGGGCACGTCCAGCAGTTGAGAGAGCTTCAGACTGGCGGCACCCCAGAGGCGTTCCGGGTCTCGGTCACTGGAGAGCTCCGCGATGATCTCCCGCAGCGCGGCCCAAGCCTTCTGCGGAGCCGTATCGTCCGGATCGCCCGTTCTCATCACGCGCCCCCACTCGCTCGTACTAGTGCAATGGGCCTATCGGCGTCAGCGGGGTTTTGCTGA
Source organism: uncultured Thermoleophilia bacterium (assembly GCA_963829205.1). GTDB lineage: Bacteria > Actinomycetota > Thermoleophilia > UBA2241 > UBA2241 > CAIXSE01. Next base: position 120,982 of record CAWHHT010000006.1, on the reverse strand, counting down.
AGTGCGCGGACGAGCGCCTGTGATCAGCCAGATCGTTGAGCGGTCTCCGCCCTCGCCTTGAGGGCCGCGTTCATCTCCTCGAAGCCGCGCTGCGTGTCCCTCAGCATGCGTCCGACGAAGGGCACCAGCACGCCGTGGAACTCCTCGCGCTGGACGTAGCGTGTGCGCTGCGGGCCCAGCGCCTCGAGCTCGTGCACGTGTTCGCCGTCGAAGATGCCGGGTACCACGAGGCGGCCGCGCCAGCGAAATCCCCGTCCCGCTTCCACCGAGAGCAGCTTGGGTCGGAAGGTGCTGGCGCCATGGCCGGGGGGCTGCATCGTCACACTGATCTGCTCGCCCTGTATCAGCTCTCCCTGAGCGCGGCGTATGAAGGGGTTCCACTCGGGGAAGGCGGCAAAGTCGGTGAGCATGCCCCAAACGGTCGCGGCCGGCGCCTCGATCTCGATCTCTGAACGGATCTCACGCACGATGATCTCCTCAGTCATAAAAGCAACATTGTGTTGCGTTTGATTCCCCAGGGCATACAATGCCAAACGCAACGTCGTGATGCATTAAGGAGGAGGTGCTGACGTGGACGATCACAGCGGCGCTGACGGCCGGAGTGGCGCCGGCAGGCCGCGGGCGTCGCGCCCCGGCGGACGCAGCGCACGCGTGCGGGCCGCCGTCCTCTCCGCCACCCTGGCGGAACTGGCGGAGCGTGGCTACGAGGGCCTCAGCGTCGAGGCGATCGCGGCCCGCGCCGGCGTGCACAAGACGACCGTCTACCGGCGCTGGCCTGAACGCCCGACCTTGATCCTCGACGCTCTGCTCGAACTCTCCGAGCGGACCGTGCCGCTGCCCGACTGCGGCTCCCTGCGCGCTGACGTGCTCGCGTTGGCGAAGTCGATCGCCGCCAACCTGTCCTCGCCCGAGGTCGCGGCAGTGCTGCGGGCGCTCCTCGCGGCCCGGCGCGAGCCGGCCATCGCGGCGGCGGTGGATCGCTACTGGCGGGCGCGTTTCGACCTCGTCGCAGAGGTGGTGCGCAGGGGCACGACGCGAGGAGAGCTCCCCGCCGGCGTCTCCGCGGACCTGCTCATCGAGGCGCTGATCGGGCCTCTGTACCTGCGCGCCCTGGTGACCGGGGAAGAACTCGACGAGCCATTCGTCGCTGGCGTCGTCGACCTCGTGCTGGCGGGGTCGCGAAGCGACGAGGCCTAGGCGCACCCTAGAGCGCGAGTCCTGCGGCGAGCGGCGAGCGTTCGCCGGCCGCATCGACGTAGAAGACGTCGATCGTCTGGGTCGCGCCCTGGGTCACGAAGACGACGAGCAGCGTACCCGCGAGCTGGTCCTCGGTGACGATCGTGCGCGTGATGGCGGCGTAGGCGTAGTGCTGGTCGTCCGTGATCCAGACGGCGGGGCGGGCACCGTTCGCGGAAGTCGGCGGGTTGCTCTGGCAGAGGACGGCGCGGCTGCCGCTGTAGGGGTTCAGGTAGCGGCCGGCGGTGCCGGAGCGCAGGGCACCGGCGAGCGTCGTGGAGACGGCATCCTGAGCCGCGCCCGCGGCCTGGGCGTCGCCGGCGACGTAGCTTGGAGAAAGGTCGAGGGCCAGGTAGCTCCGCACCTGCAGCGCCAGACTCTCCGCGTTCTGACGGAGGACGGTGTCCTTCGCCCGCGAGGCGTAGACGGGGATGCCGATGCCGGCGAAGACGCCGACGACGGCGAAGACGATGAGGGCCTGAACGACCGAGAAGTGTCTGCGGGTCCTGTGCTCTGCCGTCCTGCTTGTCATCGTCGCCTCCTGCGTTGCCTCACCGACAGCATCGGCAGTGAGGCTCGCGCTCAGCATGGAACACGCGCCCAGGGAGGGATACCCACGAGAGTCGGGAAGCGCGCTCCTTGACCTCGCGTCACGACCGCCTACGGCCTTCCTAGGGCTTCACCAATGGTCATCCACACTTCACACAAACGTAGCATCGGGGCGTGAGGATCAGCGCGGATGGGCTCGCGAGGAAAGCCGCAGAGGCAGTTCCTCGCGAGCATTCGAGAGAAACGAGGTGCGCATGAGGCCGACCCGGTACACGAAAGCACAGGTGCTCGCGGCGGAGCGGGTCTCGTGGGCCGATCCCCATGGCGACGACGAAGCCCTCTACTTCTACGACGGCATCAACTTCTGGAGACACTCGGAGGGCGGCGGCCGCCGGCTCACCCGCGCCAGCGAGGCACCGGCCCGCGGCTGGCGGCACGCGGAGGGCTGCAACTGCGCCCTCTGCCGGGAGGCTGCGGCTCTGCCGGAGATAGGCGAGGAAGAGGCATTCGCCGGCCGGCGGACGTGAGACTCACGCCCGCGGAGCAGCCTGTCTCCGCTGCCTAGTCCGGGCCCGCTGCCCAGGTGCCGGCTCGTCGGCGATCGCTGCTGCGCTAGCGCAGCTTGCGCTCGATGAGCGGCCAGAAGCCGGCGGCCTCCTGGCCCATGACCCAGATGCTGATGCCGGCGACCTTGGGATGGCGCCGCCTCAGCTCGGCGAGCTTGGCGGCAAGGGCCGTCTGGTCCTGGAAGAACACCTCGTGCGTGACGCCCTGTTCCACGAAGCGCAGCGTCGCCTCCTGGGAGGCGAGGTCGCGCCCGGGGGTGACGTGAGCGCGAGCGGTCAGCGCCGCCCCCGTGTGGGCGGAGACGGCGCTGACCGCGCCGCCATGCCAGTCGAAGCCGTAGAGGGGCACGCCCATCGAGATCTTGTGAGCCGGTACCGCCCTCTCGGCGAAGGCGAGCACCCGGTCCAGCCAGGCGAGCGGCGCCTGTGGTCCCGGCCCGCTCCAGGAGCCGCTGTAGCTGTAGGTCATGATCTTGAACTCGTCGACGGCCCGACCGAGACGGATCCAGTCCTGGGACATCTGGGCGTCCCACTGCCCGGGCTCGGAGGTCTTCGGGGCGACTGCGATAGAGAGGAAGCGGTGCTTTGCGTGCAGCGCCGCGGCGAGCTCGGTGACGAAGGACGTGAAGCGCGCGCGGTCGCCGGCTTTGAGCGCCTCCCAGTCGAGGTCGATGCCATCGTAGCCTTTGTCCTCGACGAGCGTGACGAGGTTGGCGATGAGGCGGCGGCGCAACTCGGGCGAAGCCAGGATCGCCGCCGCGATGCTATGGCTGAAGGCGCTGCCGGAGCGCGCCGTGTTGGTCACCGTGGCGAAGATATTGAGGTCATGTGCACGCGCGGCGGCGACCAGGTCCAGGTTCTCTGCGGCCGCCGTGACGCCGCCGTTCGCCTGTGTGTGGTACCAGTCGAAATCGACCTCGTCGAGCGCCTGAGCGCCGGCGGCGGCCGCGAGCGAGGCGCTGTCGCCCAGAGTCCAGGCGCTCACCCGGTAGTGACGCCCGCCGAGGGGCGTCCTCAGGTAGCCAAGCGGCGGCTCGCCGGGTCGTCCCAGATGCGTCGCGAAGGGACCGACGGTGAAGAGCAGGACGACGAGCAGGACGAGCGCGCCGGCGAGCAGCAGCAACGCGAGCAGCCGCTGTCGCCGCAGGCGAGCTCTCCGGACTTCGCGCGGCGGGAGGTTCATCGCGAGCGATCAGATGGGGACCTGGTCATCTCCAGCACTGTACCAGCCCAGGCCGGACGGGTGCCGCGTCTTCACGGCGTGAACTGGAAGCCCTGCTCTTCGATCAGGCGGGCGCAGGCGGCGACCACATCCGCGTCGTATTTCGCCCCGGCGTGCTCACGCACCTCGGCCAGGGCGACGTCCATGCCGAGCGCCGCGCGGTAGGGGCGGTGCGAGGACATCGCCTCCACGACGTCGGCGACCGCCAGGATGCGAGCCTCGAAGAGCATGTCGGCGCCATGGAGCCCCCGTGGATAGCCGGAGCCGTCGAGCCGCTCGTGGTGCTGCAGGACCATCTCCGCCACTGGCCGCCCGAAGTCGACGTCCGCGAGGATGTCGAAGCCGGTCGTGGGGTGACCTTGGATCAGCTTGAACTCGATCTCGCTGAGGCGACCAGGCTTCGCGAGGATCTCGGCGGGCACGGCGATCTTGCCGATGTCGTGGATCGTGCCGGCGAGGCGCAGGGCGTCGAGGTCGTCGCCAGCCATGCCCATCTCCTCGCCGATGGCGGTGGCCAGTTCCGCGACGCGACGTTCGTGCCCGGCGGTGTAGGGGTCGCGCGACTCGACCATGTGGCTCATGGCCAGGACGGCGCCCTCGAGCATGCGGCGCAGCCGCTCCGCCTGATGGCCCACCTGCTGCTGCGCCTCCACCTGCTCGGTGACGTCGATCGACAGTCCGCCGGCCAGAGGCGGCTTGCCGTCGCGCGGGATCGGAAAGTAGACCGAGTGGAGATGCTCGTTCACGCCGGGCGGCGCCCACGGTTCGATAACGTCGACCACATGGCCGTCCAGGGCAAGCTGGACCTCCGACTCCGCCCTTCTCGCATCGTCACAATCCCACACCTGCGACGGCGTCCTGCCCAGTAGCTCCTCTCTGGGCATGCCTCCGTCTTTGTCCCCCGGCCGGTTGACGAAGACGTAGCGCAAGTCCTCGTCCTGCATGAACAAGAAGCCGGGAAAGTGGCCCGCGAACTCCTTGAAGCGCTCCTCACTCTCGCGCAGCACCGTGTTCTGGTCGGCAAGCTCGCGCGTCCTGCGTCTGACCTGGCCGCGGAGCGCAGCGGCGGCGCCGAGCAGCAGGAGAGCGAGAAGCGCCGCGGTGACGAGGCCCCCGATCAGGGCGGGCGGCGCACGGACCACGCGTCGCGCGGCCGGCGTCGGATGAAGCCACTTCGCGAGCGCCCGGCTGTAGGCCGAGGATGGGGTTGCGGCGGCCGTTTCGACGTAGCGATCCACGGCCCTCAGCAGGTCGAGGTTCTTGCCCTTCGCCGTGCCGAAGCCGGTAGTGAACGGCGCGAACAGGATGGAGCTCGCCACGACTCCGCGATCGTGCTCGTGGGCGATCCCGGCGATGTTGTCGGTCGCGGCGGCGGCGACGTCGCCGCGGCTGAGCAGGTCGAACTGCGCGCTCGTGCTCCTGACGACAACGAAGACGGGACGCACCTTCCACTGCTTGGCAAGCTCCCCCGTGGCGGCGAAGGTGACATCCCCTCTGTTGACCGCGACCCGCTGCCCGTCGAGGTCGCGGACCGTCCTGATCGCGCTGCCGCGACGCACGTAGATCTGGCTCCACTTCGGCACGACGGGATTGTCGTTGAGGCTGTAGTGGGCGAGCCGATGCGGCGTCTGGGCGATGTCGAGCACGAGGTCGATCTTGCCGGCCCGCAGCCATGTGAGGTTGTCGTTCCAGCTGCCGTCCACATAGGTGAGGTGCCAGTGGTTGCGGGCGGCGATCTGCTCGACGATGTCGACGTAGAGCCCGACGGGTCTGCCCTGCGCGTCCAGCGAGACGAGAGGCGCGTCGCCGTACACGCCGACGCGCACCTCGCGGGCGGCCCAAGCTGGCACCGCCGTGAGAAGCAGGACCAGAAGCACCGTCGTCGCCAGGGCAACGCATCTCGACATCGTGTCGACCCGCTGGCGGCAGACCCTCGTGTTCCGCATCCCCCTGCCTTTCGGCTGCTGATCGTCGCTCTCGCCCAAGAGCCGCTTGATTCGGCCGGGCCAGCGACCATGAGGCGAGCGAGCGACCATTCCCAACCTACTGTCGGCAGCAGACGGCCAGTCCTCGACTTATCGTCCGGCACTCACCGGGCTGCAGCCTCCACCGTTCGGCACGGACGCAGCGGTACAGGTTCGAGTGTCCTCCCGTGGCTGGAGTGCATCGAGCGCACATGCCCCTGCCGTTGTCGTTGGCCGTCCACGTTCGTGGACACCCGATGCCCTCCGCCTGATAGAGTTGCTCAAGGTTCGCCGACTGGAGTCCGATGGTACGGTCAATGACCGGGAAGATGACAGCTCCGGCTTGGGTGCGGGTGCAAGCTGCGGCCGACCACCTGGGCGTCAGCCCCAGCACGCTGCGTCGTTGGGTCGCCGACGGCAGGATAGCCTGCCAGCGCACGCCCAGCGGGCAGCGTCGCTTCCTCCTTGAGGATCTCGATCGATCGCTGCGCGGTGAGGCTCCTCCGAGCCCGGACGCCCACTCGGCAGACGACCGCCAGTACAAGTTGCTCTACGAGACGAGCCGCGAGCTCAACTCCTCCCTGGAGCCGACGGAGGTGCTGCAGTCGGCGGCGCGACGCCTCACCGCCGCGCTGCGGATCCGCGACTGCGACATCTACCGGCTCGACCGCGAGCGCCTCGTCTGCCTGGCCTCCACCATCGACGGCACCTACGACGACTCTTGGGTAGGCCAGGAGATCTCTCTGCAGGACTGGCACTGCAAGCGACTTGCGATCGAGACGCGCCGCGCCGTCGCCGTCGGCAGCCTCGACGATCCACGACTCAGCCCCGTTGAGCGCGAGAACCTGCGCCACTACGGGCAACAGAGCTGCATGTCGCTGCCTTTGGTCGCACGCGACAAGGTCATCGGCCTGGTCGGCCTCCTCGATCATGTCGAGCGCCAGTTCACGGACGAGGAGATCGCCGTCGCCGAGGCGGTGGGCCAGCTGGTAGCCCTGGCGCTCGAGCACGCCGAGCTCTACGGGGAGGTGAAGCGCCTGCATCTCGGCAATCTCCGCGCGCTCAGCTCCGCGCTCAGCGCCAAGGACTACTACACGCTCGGCCATGCCAGCCGCGTCGCCGCCTACACGGCCATGCTCGGCCGCGAGCTGGGCTGGTCGGAGGAGGGCCTCGCCGAGGTCGAGAACGTCGCGTTCCTGCACGACATCGGCAAGATCGGCGTCTCCGACCGCGTGCTCCTCAAGGCCGGTCCCTTGACCAGTGAGGAGTGGGAGCTGGTGCGCCAGCACCCCGGCATCAGCGCCGAGATCGTGCGTCCGCTGTTCGAGCCCGGACTCGTCGACGGCGTCCGCCACCATCACGAACGCTTCGACGGTCGCGGCTACCCCGACGGCCTCGCCGGCACGGAGATCCCGCTCCTGGCGCGCGCCCTGTGCGTGGTCGACTGCTACGACGCCATGTCTTCCGATCGTCCCTACCGCCATGGCCTCACCTACGAGCAGTGCCTCTCCGAGCTCGAGCACTGCGCCGGCACACAGTTCGACCCCGAGATGGTCGAGGCGTTCACGAGGGTGTTGCGAGAGCTCGAGCGCCGGCGGACGCGCGTCGACGCGCTCGCGGCCGAGGCGGCGGCGCTCGTCGACCCTTCCGCGCACGACCTGCTGCGTACAGCGAGCGACGAAGCACGGCCCGAATACGCGCAGATGGTCGCGAGCATGCGCGAGCTGCGCGACGCCAGCCCGCCGGTGCGCTACATCACGAGCTTTGCGATGCGCGGCGAGCAGTGCATCTCCGTGCTCGACACCGGCGAGTCCGAGCGCGAGATCTCGCACATCGGCGATCCCTGGCTGCCTCACGATGAGCTCGCCGCCGTGCTCGCCGGCCAGAGTCCCGCGACCAACGCCCTGAACGCCGACGACTTCGGCGTCTGGATCACCGGGCTCGCCCCGGTGCTTGACGCCGCCGGGGCCGTGGCCGCGGCGGTCACCGTGGACGTGCCCGCGATCGAGTGGGCGCCCGAGCTCCAGAGCGAGCAGGCGCACACACTGGCGGCGATGCTGCAGGCGGCAGCCATCCGCTACAGCCGCGCCGAGGTCGAGGCCATCACCGACGGCCTCACCGGGCTCTACAACCATCGCTACCTGCACGAACGCCTCGAGGAGGAGCTCGAGCGCTGCCGTCGCCGTGGCAGCGAGCTCGCCGTGCTCTTCTGCGACTGCGACGACTTCAAGGTCTTCAACGACACCCACGGCCACAAAGGCGGCGACGCCGCTCTCGCGCGCATCGCCCGCGTCATCGAGTCGGCTGGGCGCAGCGTCGACCTGGCGGCGCGCTACGGCGGTGACGAGTTCGTGCTCGTGCTGATCGACACCGACGACGCCGGTGCGCTGGCGGTGGCCGAACGCCTGCGCTGCGAGGTGCAGGGCGTCAACGCGAGTGAGGTGCACCCGCTCACCGTCAGCGTCGGCGTGGCCGCCTTCCCCGCCGATGCCACGGCCAAGGATGAATTGCTCGACAAGGCCGACTGGGCGATGTATGCGGCCAAGCGCGCCGGACGTAACCGGGTGCTGGCCTTCTCGGATGGTCTCGTGCGCGAGGAGACCTGGCTCTCACGGCACGGAAGGTAGGCCCACACTCAGGCCTCGGCGCTCCGCGCCGTTCGACCGCCTGCTGAACACCCAGCGTCACGAGGAGGATCGTGAGCGATAGTCCAGCGCCGGGGGGAGCTGCGACAAGCATCCCCGGCATCGCCGTGACCATCGACGAGAGGGCCGTGCACGTGGTGAGCGAGCGACCTCTCACGGCGATCAGCTCGGCGATGGTCGGAGGCGGCTTCGCGCGCACGCGCAACATCGTCAACATGCGGGTACACGACGTCGGCCTGGATTCCCGGCCCGAAGACGACCTGCGGGCCTTCGCCTCGACGCTCGGGATCGAGGAGCCCTTCGTCGGCCTGATGACGGCGGCAAGGACGGAGCACGCGCGTCTCGTCGAGACCGCGAGCGGAGGCCTGACGGTCGCGGCCGTCGTGTCTGTCGGCCTCAGCAACCGCATCTGCGCCGGGTTGAGTGCGCCCGCGGCGACGGGCCCGGGGACGATCAATGCCCTGGTGCTCATCGATGCGGCGTTGACCCCGGCGGCCCTGGTCAACGCCGTTATCACGGCGAGCGAGGCCAAGACGCTCGTCCTGGCATCGCTCGATGTGAGGACGGACGACGGCCTGCCGGCCGGGGGGACCTCCACCGACGCCGTCGTCGTCGCTTGTACCGGCCGTGGAACGCAGCTTGAGTACGCCGGGCCCGGGACAACGGTCGGTTGGCTCATCGCTCGCAGCGTGCGACAGGCGATCGAGCAGATCGGCCGAGAACAGATCGCACGCGACAGCGGGCGACGCAACGGCTGGTGAGGCCGAGCCTGAGCCAAGTGCCGAGCGGGCAGGAAGGAGACCGGGAGCTCGCGGGCGAAGCGTCAAGAAGTCCAGTGCGACCCCGAGAGGGGGGAGATGTCGGGGCATCATCCAGCGGGTAGCGCGCACCTCTCGCGCGAGGAACTGCACACCGAGCTGCAGCGCACCCGTGCGCGCATCATCGACCTCGAGGCGCACCGTGGCAGTCGCACGAGCGGCTGATCGACGGCATCGCCGAGCACATGCAGGACGGCTTCTCGCTGCTGAACCCGCAGGGCGTCCACCTGGACGTCAACCTCGCCTTCTGCGCGATGACCGGCTTCTCGCGTGAAGAGCTCATCGGCGCCGGTCTGCCGTACCCCTACTGGCCGCCCGAGGATCAGGCGATGCTCACGCGCAACCTGCGGCGACACATCGACGAGACGAACGACGTGGTCGAGGCGACCTTCGTGCGCAAGAGCGGCCAGCGTTTCCCCGTGCAGATCACGCCCACGGCGGTGCGCGGCGAGGACGGTCAGCCGATCTGCATCTTCGCCGTCATCAAGGACGTCGGGGCGCAGCACGACGCCGAACAGGCACTTCGTGGGAGCGAGGCGCGCTACCGCGGCGTCGTCGAGAACGCCCCCGTGGGCGTGTTCGAGTCGACGCTTGAAGGCCAGCTCGTCTACGTGAACCACGCCTGCGCGAACACGTTCGGCTGCGAGACGCCGGAGGAGATGATCGAGCTCGTGAACCGCACGGGCATTGGACCGGCGATCTACGAAGACCCCGCCGACCGTCGCAGGCTGCTGCAGGACGTGCACGCCGCCGGCGGCGCATGGGTCGCGTTCAAGGATCGGCTGCATCACAGAGGCGGCGCCGTCCACATCGGTCTCATCTACCTCTGCGAGCGCCGTGACTCGGGCAGCGGGGAAGCGCACCTGTTCGGCTTCGTGCAGGACGTGACGGCTCAGGAGCAGGCGGCGAAAGCCCTCGAGCGCACGTCGGCACTGCTCAGCCACGGCGAGCGCCTCGCGCACGTGGGCAGCTGGGAGTGGGACATCGCCGCTGGGAAGTCCACGGGCTCCGCCGAGTGGCAACGTATGCATGGCCTCGCCGGAGACACGCACTCCGACGAAGAGGTCGACTCGACCTGCCACGAGGATGATCGGGAGGCCGTGCGGGCGGCGCTGGCGCTAGCCGCCGCCGGAGAGCCCTACCGCATCGCCCATCGCATCGTCCACCCCAAGACGCATGAGGTACGACATCTGATGACCTACGGCGATCCGCTCCTCGACGCGGAGGGCGCCCTGAAGACCATCATCGGCGCCTCGCTCGATGTCACCGAGCGGGTCCTGGCGCAGGAGGTCCTGCTCGAACGTGAGGAGCGCCTGCAGCGCGCCCTCGGCGGGACGATCACCGCGCTCGGCGCGACCGTGGCGATGCGCGATCCCTACACCGCCAACCACGAGCGCCGCGTGTCCGAGCTGGCTTGCGTGATCGCGGATCGTCTGGACTGGAGCCAGGAGGCCATCGCGGTACTGCGCAACGCGGCCCTCGTCCACGACGTCGGCAAGATCGCGGTCCCGGCCGAGATCCTGTCCAAGCCGACGCGCCTCAACGCGGACGAGTTCGAGCTCATCAAGAGCCATCCTTCGCTTGCCTACGAGATCCTCGCACCGATCGAGTTCGATGGTCCCGTCGCCGAGGTCGTCCGGCAGCATCACGAGCGCCTCGACGGTTCGGGCTACCCGCGCGGCCTGCGCGGCAAGGGAGGTCTTGCCCGCCGCCCGCATCCTCGCGATCGCCGACGTCGTCGAGGCGATGATCTCGCACCGCCCCTACCGCGCCGCCTTGCCACTGAAGGAGGCGCTCGCCGAGATCGGGCCAGACTCGCGAGGTCGCTTCGACGCCGAGGCCGCCGAGATCTGCCGCAGGCTCTTCGCGGAAGAAGGCTTCACGCTGCCCGAGTGATCGGACGCTAGTTCGACGTGTAGGCCTTGAGGCACACGTTGCAGTCGGCGTACCCGGGGGCAGACGTGAGGTCGGTCCAGGTTGCACCGTCAGAGCTCACGAAGCTCTGCCCCGGCGCGGCGGTGGCGCGGGAGTCATAGCCCGCGATCGGCGCTTCGACAGGAACCGGGTACCCGTAGCCCGGAGTCACCTGGCACACGGCCACGAAGAAGGGGGTGCCGCTGGTGAGCGCCACCGGTGCACTCAGCTTCACAGTCGTGAAGCCGGCGAAGGCGCTGAAGCCGCTCGCCACTTGGGTCAGCTGGTTCAGCGATGGACCCGCGTACACCCAATAGGCGGCGTTCCCCGAAGGGACACCGAACCCGACGGCCGCCAGCGACCCACTCGCCGTCGCCGTGAATCCGTTGGCGAACCATCCGGTCGGTGAGCTCGGCCAGCCCAAGCTGTCGGTCTGACCGTACGGGTCGTACTGGTAGCAGCTGGCGTAGTTGGTCGCGTCCTCCACTTGCGGGAAGGCGCTCATGTTGCTCTCGATGTACTTGTCGTAGTAGCTCACCCAGAAGTAGCCCCGGGCGCCCCACGACCGGCCCCAGCTGTTGCGGCACAAGAACGCACCGTTGCCGGGGGGACGACGCGAGAACTTGGTTGCCGAATAGCCGTCGTTCCAGCCGACGATGTCGATGGCGTGATTGGGCCCGCTCCTGCCGGCGTAGTAGTACGAGTGGGTCGCCGGGCGGTATGACCTGGGAGTGTAGTCGATGACGGCGTAGAGGGCGCCGAAGCGCTCGATCGCGCCCTTGACCGCGCGGAGAGAGCGCGGCGACGACGGGCGCGGCAGGCGCACCCAGGATTGCACGTGCTTCACGGCGGCGAGGCCCGGCGGCGTGAAGCCGTCACCATAGGCATCGCTCGAGGCGTTCACGGGGCCAGACCAGCGCAGAAGGTAGGCCGCAGCCATCTGGTCGTTGCCGCCGCCGTCGTAGCCTCCCAAGTCGAACCCGGACTGCAGCGCAAGGTTGTCCTCAGAGAAGTCGCGCCGCTCCGCGGGCAGGAGGGTCGACTCCAGAGAGCCGAGCGTCGCGAAGGCCCAGCACGTGTTGAACCGGCCCTGATCGCGCACGGGACTCATGCGGCCGCGGCCGCGAAGCTCGTAGCGAGCGGGGTACGTGGTCGTGGTGAGCCCGGCCGTGGCCGTCCGCGCGGAAAGGGTGCCGACGGAAGGCTGCACCGTCACCGGCGAAAGGGGCGATGGTCTGTAGCCGAGCCTCCCTGGCGATGTCGCCGGAGACTGGCTGAAGACGGGGTCGAGCGAGGCTCGGAAGGCCGCGGAGGGGCTTGACAGGCGAGGCTGAGAAGCAACGGCCATGGGCGCTGCCAGAAGGGCAAGGCCGGCGACCACGGCGGCAGTCGTGACGACGAACATGGAGGTCCTGCGTATCGCCGAGCCAGCGCGCGTGTGCACGGGTGACGCTCCTTGATTGCCCTACCAAGGAGCGTCGTCGCGATGTTTCCCGCGGCGCAGAGGGACGCAGCCTCATTTGTGGGCGGGAATGGAGCCGGGACACAAGGGTCAAAGTCCCTTGTGGGGACCTTCGACCCTGCCTGCGGTGGTCGGGCTGCGCCGGCGGCTCACCCGACCACGAGCGAGTTTTGATCCTGAGATCGACGTGCACCGGGATCGTCGCACCAAGTTGCAGTGTGCCGAGCGACGTGCGACGGCTCCGCAAGCGTCGCCAGTGAGCGCATCCCGGTGCCTGAGCAGGTCCTCCCCTGGTTTGACATCCGCCATTTGATTCGGTAATTTCGGTATATGCCGAATCAAACGAAGGAACCCCCGAGACTGAGCCCCACACTGGAGCGCTTCGTGCTGCGTTGGGGAGAGCTAGGCACCACATGGGGGATCAACCGAGCGACTGCTCAGGTCTACGCGCTTCTCTACCTCTCGCCCGAGCCCCTCACGGCTGAAGCCATCGGCAACACATTGTCACTGGCCCGATCCACCGTGAGCGTTGCGCTACGTGAGCTGCAGAACTGGCATCTCCTCAACGCCTCCAGTGTGCTCGGAGACCGTCGCGACTACTTCACGACGCATGAGGACGTAGCCGAGCTGTTTCGCGCCATCGTGCGCGAACGCAAGCGCCGCGAATTCGACCCCCTGGTTGAGATCCTGCGCGAGTCCACGAACGCCGAGGCCGTTGACCCTCGAACGGCCCACAGGATCGAGGACATGCTGGCGTTTCTCGAGACCAGCGCGGCTCTGCACGACGTCGTCGATCAGCTCCCCTCCGACGTGCTGTTGAACGTCGCACGGCAGCTGACGCAGATGCCACCGGCGAAGCTCCTCACGCTTGCCAGGGCAACTGATCGTTTGAGCGACCTGCTCGCCGTCATGCTCAAGTGAGCCGCCCTCTCTCCTCCGCGAGCGAGAGGACAGCGACTCCCAAAGGAGACCGTGATGAGGACAAGCATCCATGCAAGCTCCGCCATCCCAGCCTCGGCGCACCTTGCAGCGAACGCCCTGAAACGCTGCGACTACGCCGACAGCTACAGCTTGCCGCTACCGCTCTCGGCGCCGAGCGTCGACCGGCTTGTCGTCGAGTTCCTGAGCGACTCCCCGGGCTGGGTGATGGCACTGGCGCGCTTGCGTGACCGGCTCGTGCGCGTGTTCGGCCTGAGTACCGCGGATCCGGACGAGTTGCTCCGCCATAGCGAGCTGCCGCTGCGCCCCGGTGGCCGGGTCGGCTTCTTTCCTGTCACCGCGCGCGACACTGACGGCACGCACGACGAGTTGCTCCTGGGCCAGGACGACAAGCACCTCAACGTCTGCATTTCCGGCCTATGCGCCCGCGACGCAGGCGGCCAGCAGCGCTTCGCCGTGACCACGGTAGTGGAACTCCACAACTTCCTCGGTCGCGTGTACTTCGCGACAATCAAGCCATTCCAGCGGCTCATTTTGCGCAGCGGCATGCGGCGTCTGGCCAACAAGCTCGAGAGCGGTGTGATCAGCGAATCCGCGGAGACGACCATCGCCTGAGCTCAGGATCGCCTGCTGATGGCGGCGGCGCCCGCTCTACGCTCGAGCCCAAAGCATCAGTGCTGGCGCCGCCCGGCGCAACGCCTGCCAGGCGGCGAGGCCGCCGGCGAGAGTGGCCAGCGGCCGGTAGAGCTCGCGAGTCGGTGTATCGAGCACGACGCGCAATACGGCGAACGGCCTCCCCGCCGCCGCCGGAGCCAGCCATGCCGACTCCATGTCGGCGGCCAGCGCGCCCTGGCCGGCCAGCACCCGGCGCTCCGCGCCGTGCACGAGGTGATCGACAGAGGCCATCGGCCCGACGCGGACGCGCGCGATCCCGAGGGCCGCGAGTGCGGCTGCGAGCGGTCCACTCGCGCAAGCGGTGACGCCAGCAGGTCCGCGTAGTTCGCTGGCGACTATGACATCGCCGGTGTGCAAGCCTCCCGCGACGGCGCCGCAGAACCCGGCGACCGCGACCGCATCAGCCGGGATGCGAGCGGCGACCGGCGCCGCGGACCGAGCCCGGGCGGCGCCCATGCCGGAGCGCAGCACCAGCGCGTCGGGAAGACCGCGCCGCACGGCCACGCACTCGATGCGAAGGGGAGCGATGACAAGGAGGCGCGCTCCGTGGGCGTTCACGTGAGCCATGAAGGGGCTTGCCGTCCTCCGTGAGGGGTGGCGCGAGCCACGAGCATCGCGTCACCTCGTCCGCAGCTCCTCGTCGCTGTCAGTCCAGTGCAGCCGTGAGCTGCATACGCAGGTCGGCGATCCACGCCACACTTGCCGCGGCCGCGCGGCGCATCAGCTGGCAGCCCAGACCGGGATCGCGCTCGGCGAACTCCTGCAGCACGGCAGCCGGCACCTCGACAAGAGCTGTCTCGCGGAGGCAGCGGGCCGTTGCCATGTAGCGACCGGGTTCCGAGAGGCATGTCCAGCCGAAGGGCTCGGTTGGACCCCTGTCGAGCACCTTGATCTCGTGCCCGTTGGGGAGCTCGAGCATGAGACCGACGCGCCCTGCCTCCACGACGTAGAGGCTCAGCGCGACGTCGCCCTCCGAGAACACCAGCTCCCCCGGATCGTAGAATCTGTCAGTGGACCGGGACGCGATCTCGGCGAGCGCCTCGTCATCGAAGTCCCGGAAGAACTCGCAGCGGCCGAGCACGTCGACCGCCAATCCTGCTTCCAGTTCCGCCACCACACACCCCCTTGCTCGGAGCAGGCCTCTCTTGAGAACTACCCGGTCACGTGCGCACGGACACCGTGAGGGGCGCTTCTCGACCGGCGGACCATTCAGGATTCCCCAAGCCGGCGGGATCGTCGCGGTCACGGTCCTCCCTGCAGGCTCCGCCTTGTGGCGAACACCGCCGCTTGTTCATAGGGCGCCAGCCCGTCCGCCGCCATGGGCATCCGGTCCGCGATCGTGGGCAACCGGACGAAGAGCTCGCTGCTCTCGATCGCCGCCAGCGCGTGTGGGTTCACGTAGACGATCACGGCCCCCCGGGGCTGCTCCCTCAAGCTCCTCTCCAGGTTCGCCATGACGCGCTCGAGCACGCTGTCCGGGAACGGGTTGAAGAGGTAGATCACCATGGGCTCGCGAGGAAACGTCGAACGCCTCCGCATCCGCGACCTGCAGCTCGACACGCGAGCGCTCGATCTTCTCCGGCCCGTAGACGGCGAGGTTGCGCCGCGCGGCGGCGATGCAGGCGGGGGAGATGTCGACACCGATCAAGCGGCGAAAGGGATAGGAGGAGGCGACCATCAGCGGCTTGCCCTTGCCGCAGCCGAGATCGATGAAGACGTGTTCGGCGAGGTTGACTGTAAGACCGTCGAGCGCTGCCCTTATCGCGGCTTCGCTCATCGTCTCGTAGTGGACAACGAGGTGGCCGCTGCGGGTGACGAGCGGCCCGAGCTCGCGCCCGACGAGCACGGCCGCCGTGTCCGTGCCGTGCGCGGCGTCGAACCCGTCGCGCGAGAGTTCCTGGAGCTTGCGCTGCTTCAGACGCCGCATCGTCCGTGATGCAAACAGGTAACGAGGAAGCCCCTCAACGGTAGCGCGGAGCCCAACGTCGCGAACGGAGGCGGCAAGCACGGTGAACGGCTTCACCAGCCTAGGCCTGCCTGACCACCTACTTGAGGATCTCGAGCTCGTCCCACTCGGACTCCGGCACGGTCACGTTGCGGCGCGCGATCCCGCCTCCTCCCCGCAGGCTCACCACGACCGATGCCTGCTCGCCGGAGTGGCCCTCCACGACGCGCCCTTCCTCGCCCTTGTAGCGCACGTGCTTGCCGATCAGATCTTCAAGCCTCAAGAAGTCACCCGTCCAAGGTATCGACGTTGGCCACCGAGCCGCCGAGCTCGACCACAGGCTTGTAGCCGCGCTCGACCAGCCAGCGGCGGACCCGCCCCTCGATGTAGTCACGCGCCTCGCGAAACGCGGCCAGGCGCGCTTCCTCGCTTCCCTCCGCTCGCGCCGGGTCCGCGAGCGGCCAGTACTCGCGGGTGCCCTTGCCGGGAAACATGGGGCAGTCCTTCTCGGCCTTCTCGCAGACCGTTATGAGGTAGTCAAACTGGGCAGTGCCGAGGTACTCCTGCAGCCCTTTTGGCCGCTGCGCTCCGAGGTCGATGCCGCGTTCCGCCATCACCTCGACCGCCAAGGGATCCAGTCCACGCGGCGCCGAGCCGGCGCTGTGGGCCTCAAAGGCCTCGCTCGCGAGAGCCCGAAGGAAGGCCTCCGCCATCTGGCTACGCGCGCTGTTGGCGCTGGAGAGAAAGAGCACCTTCCGAAACACGACTGCCTCCTGACGCGGGATCCCTGTGAAGACGATCCTACCTCTCTTGGGAGAGGCTGAGGGCAGAGCAGGCAAGGCGTGCGACTCCGCCTTCGCGGGTAGTGCTCTTCTCGACGCCTGGAGGGACCGCACGACTTGATCGATCTGGGAGGCATTCGATGAGCTTTGAAGCACCGACAGCCCCGGGCCAGGTCGGCCTGCAGTTCTCCGTCTACCCTCTTCGCCAAGAGCACGTCCGCCCGGCGATCGCGGCCGCCGTGCAGGCCGCCGCCCGGGAGGGCGTGGACGTCACGGTCGGCCGCCTCAGCAGCTTCGCACCCGGCGAGGAGGGCTCAGTCTTCGCCGCCGTGCGCGCGGCGTTCGACGCCGCCAGATCGTTTGGACCCACGGTCATGGTCGTGACGCTCTCGAGTGGCTTGCCGAGCGACGAGACCGTCGCCGAGATCGAGCGTGGCGCCGGGGCCTGAGGCGCCGCCCGGTCCAAGTCACGAGAACCTCCGCGGCGCCGGTCCGCCTGCACACGGCAGGTCAGGCAGACGTTTCGCTGACGCGATCGACGTCGGATCTGGCTCGGCGGCGCGCAGGCTCTCCTCGATCACGACGCCCGTGTAGCTCATGCGTGCACCTCGGCGCCTCCCAGCGTCTCGAACAGCCACGCGCCCAAAGCGTCGGGCGTCGCGAACACTTCGTGCGCGCCGGCACGGCGCAGTGCCTCGCCGTCGGAGCTTGCGTTCCAGGCTGCGCCCAGCGGCAACGCACCGACATCTCGTGCCACGATCATGTCCGAGGCGGCGTCACCGACGTAGGCGATCTGCCCTGCACGGCAGCGCCACGCGGTCGCCAGCTCGAGGAGCTGCTCGTGCTTGCGGGAGCCCTGCGGTCGGCCGGTGAGGACACGCTCCACGGATGTCTGAAGGCGAAGCTTCGCCACGGTGATTTGCACGCTGCTCTCACCAGCTCCCGTGACGATGGCTGAGTGCAGGCCGCGGCGGCGGATGTCCGCGAGCAGCGCTCCGATGCCATCCAGCGGCTGCACGTACTGATCGAAACGTCTCTCAAAGAAGTCGAGAAAGCGCGCGATGCACTCGCGTCCGTGGCCTGGCGCCAGCGCCGCGGCGATGCCCTCCTGGGTCGGACCGAACTGCGCGGCGATCTCGCCATTCGTAGGCTCTCGCCCGAGATACGGCCGACAGGCGTAGCGGAAGGCGTCGAACGTGAGCGGCACATCGTCGGCGAGCGTACCGTCCAGGTCGAAGACCACGGCGTGCAGCAGCGGAGCTTGGCCTCCGCCCGGCGGGCTCACGCGAGCTCCGCCACGACGATCCGATAGCCGAGGTCGAGCTCCTCGACGCCGGCGAGATGCCCGTAGAGCCGCTCCCACTCCCCGCTCTCGAGATCGCGGCGCAAGCGCGCCATTGCTGTTTCCTCCTGCTCTCGGGGAATCCGGGCGAAGCCGGAGACCGAGGCCCGGACCGCGGGGTCGAGGTAGGCCTCGGGACGTCGCCACCAGGCGCCGAGAAAGCCGTCCGTGCAGTCGTGCGGGATGGGCACCGGGGTGACCCGAAGCTCACCGAGTTCGGCGGCCAACAGCTCGCGCGTGGGAAAGCAGATGCGGTCGCGCACGCGGATCTCCGGCAGATAGCGCAAGGTGAGCCAGAGCGCGTCGTCGAACTCGGGATCCCAGGTGAAGAGCACCACGCGCTTGCGCGCCACGCGGCGCATCTCGGCGAGGCCGCGCGGCACGTCGCTCCAGTGCTGCATCGTGAGCATCCCCATGGCGGCGTCGAAGCTGTTTCCGGCAAGCGGAAGCTGTTCGGCCACCGCCTGGAGCGCAGGCGCCGCGCCCTCGGGCCGGGCGGCGATCATCGCCGCCGAAGGCTCTACCGCGATGACCTCGAGGCCGCGCGGCTCGTAGGAGCCGGTGCCGGCACCGACGTTGACGACCGAGGCCGCGTCGCCAAGCGCCGCCGCGACGAGGCTGGCGATGCGCGGGTCGGGAGAACGCGTGCGGGTGTAGCCCGCGCCAAGGACGTCGTAGTCCATGTGGCCGTCTGGCTCAGGGCTCACGCGTCAGCCGCCCCTTCCGCGACGAGCGCGGTGTGCCGCAACCGCAGCAGCCCCGGCAGCATCACAAGCCCACCGCAGACCGCAGCCCCGGAGCCGAGCAGGTAGACGCCCTGAGGGCCGAGCGCCTCGACCAGGAAGCCGGCGCCGGCGAAGGCGACGACGCTCACGGCACAGCCGGCGGTCATGAAGACGGCGAAGACGCGACCGCGGATGGCGTCGGGCGTGAGCCGCTGCACGATGTTGTCGGAGGCGACCATGCCAAGGCATCGCCAGGCGGCCCAGCTGCCGGTCATTGTGGCAAGACGCGCGCCGGCGAGGCGACGGATGGCGCTGCGATTGGTGACGATCATGGGCGGCCCCGCCCCTACTCGTGGGAGGCCATACTATCTGCGTAGGTCATGCGGCTCAAGGGTCGAGCCTGGCGCCACTAGCGTCGACCGAGTCTGCTGGCGATCTCCTCAAGGTGCGAGCCATCCGTCCCGCAGCATCCGCCGAACACCTTCAGCTTCATCTCGTCACGCAGACGAGCCATGTCGTCCGCCAGCAGGCTCGGGTCGGAGGATTCGAGGTCAACGGCGTCATCGAGCTGCTGGGGCGGCAGGCGGGAAGCGTTGGCCTGGATGCCATAGAAACGATTTCTCACAAGCTCGGTCGCATTGAACGGCTGAGACAGCGCCTCGTAGAGAACGGCCGGATGGACGCAGTTCGTCATGTAGCACGCGGGCTGCACCTCGACGGAAGCGTCGATCGACTGGATCGCATCGTTGATCGTCGTGCCGTCGAGCAGTCTGCCGTTGGGTCGGATCATGAAGCTGATGATGTACGGCAGGCCGCTGTCGCCCATGGCCTGGGCCATGCCGACCGCCTCCGGCAACGCGGGCATGATCCCGGCGTAGAGGAAGTCGGCACCCGCACGTGCGAACAGGTCCGTCTGCCAGGAGTGGAAGGATCTCGCTTCGGCGACGGGCAGGACGTCAGTGGCTCGGTAGGCGTCGCCCCTGCACCCCATCAGCCCGCCGATGTACACCTCCGCGGAGCTCCGCTGCTGCACCGCGCGCAGCAGCGAGACGTTGTCGCCAATGATGGACCGGTCATAGCGAGATGCTGAGACGCGCTCTCGATTGGCGCGCCTCGTCGGCGTGGCAGCCAGGAGCGGCAATCCATGCCGCTGCGCGATGTCCGCGTACTCGCTCCAGAACGCGGTGAGCGCGGCTCGGCCTCGGCCTTCATAGACGAGGCCCGCCATGGCGACGTGGTCATCGAACCGAAGTCGATACTCCCGCTTCAGTCGCTCGCCCAGAGCGCCTTCCATCAAGACGGCCTGGCTACCGCGCAGACTCGACGCGAAGTCCATTGGCACCTACCGTGCCAGCTGCCTGGCATCGGCCTCGAACCGAGTTGCCTGTGGCTCGAAGCCGAGGTGCCGGAACGCTTTCTGCGCGTCGTGGTTGAATGCCCACGAGGAGAGCTGAAGGCGGGACACCCCGGCCAGCATAGCGTCGGTGGCGACGGCTCCCAGCAGAGCGCGGGCGACGCCCCTGCGGCGCCACTCCGGCCGAACGGCGATCTGGTCGACCTCCCACCAGGTGCGGGCGCGGCAGAAGACGTGCTCCTCGCGGGCCTGCGGGAGCACGGAGACGTAGCCGACGAGTCCGCCGGAAGCCGTGGCCACCCAGACACGCTGGTCGGCCTCGAGACACGCCGCAAACCAGGCGCTGACCTCGGCGAGGCCGGCGGGCTTGAAGACGGCCGGCTCGTGCGCACGGTGGAACTCCTGGACCTGGGCCTTCAGCCCGGCGAGAGCGCCGACGTCTCCGGTCTCGGCCCGACGCACCGTCACGCTACCGTCCACCGATGCCCTCCGACTGCCCATCGTCCGGCGCATGAGCTGCGCCGGCTGCAACTGGAGGATACGTCGGAAGGCGAAGCATTGCAGCTCGAACTTGAACTCAGCCGTGGAGCGTCGCCGCACTGTCGAGGACGTTCGTCCTAGGCACACGAGCCTGCCACAACCGCCCATGCCCCAGTACGTCATGAGTGCGAGGCAGCGTTCACGGGAACTGCTGATGGTGGCGATGAACCCGGCCGACATGAGTCGGCCGCGACCGGCTGGCGACGAGAGGGATCGTGATGGACAAGTGGCGCTGCACGCCGTGCGACTATGTCTACGACCCCGAAGTCGGCGACCCCGACAGCGGCATCGCACCGGGTACGTCCTGGGAGGAGGTTCCCGACGACTGGCTCTGCCCGGATTGCTCGCTTGGCAAGGACTTCTTCGAGCGCGTGGAGGAATGATCTCGGGCTCGGCTGAGCCCACCGCCGCCGCCCCGGGTAGAGCAGCCCGGCAAGCCGATTGATGACGAGGCCCTGCTGAGCGGGCCGCCCCCTCACGGCGTATCTCCGGACGCTGCCTCCATTCGCTTCCGGAGAAAGCGTACCGCTTCAAGCGCCGCGTCCCGACCCTCGTTCATTCTGACTCAGAAGCGCCAGTGCAGATATCCCTGTCGCTAGCCGACGTCGGGCTGACTCCGCCCCACGACCTGTTGCACCAACTCCCGGTGTCCAGCCGCCTGCCGCGAATCCGACCCACTGCGGCCCTCGCGAATGAACTGCCCATCCCACTGCTGGCTACCTCGCCCGTTCGGCACGGACCGCTGACGAGGTGAGCGCGACGGAACGACCGCCAAACTCACGATCGGGCGGGTCGCTGCCGAATCAGAGAGTACGCTGGGCCGACGCAGGCCGGATGGGTTGTGACGGCCCGGCAGCAACTGCCGATCGACGCCTGCGGGGCATGCGGGGCCGGCAGGCGGGCACCGGAACGGAGGCCGCCATGAAGAAGCTCGTGCTTGCCCTCGCCCTCGTCGTTTGCGTCGTCCTCGTCCTGCCGGGCGTGGCGAGCGCCTCGACGCCGACCCTCAAGAAGCTCGCCAGGACGGTCGTCGCCTTGCAGAAGAAGGTCAAGGCTCAGGCGGCGACCATCGCCAGCCAGGGCACCAAGATCACGACGCTCACGTCCAGGATCAGCGCCGACGAAGCCACCATCGCCTCCCAGGGAACGACCGTCAGCGCGCATGCGACGACCTTAGCGAACGCCGCTTCCCTCCTGGCCATCGCGCCCTACGTGAGCCTGAACACGAACGCGATGGACGGCGTCGCCGGCCCCAACATCATCTTCCAGGGCGCCAACGTGCATGTCATGAGTTCGACCAGCCAAGGCGACTCCACAGGCCTGGGGAACCTCATCGTCGGCTGGGACAACCCGACGGGGGGCATCGTGCGCACGGGCTCCAACAATCTCGTCGTGGGCCGATACAACGGCTTCACGAGCAACGGCTGTCTGATCGCCGGAGAGGAGAACAGCGCCGGCGGGATGGATTCGAGCATCACGGGCGGATATTCGAATGTCACGACGGGCGACTTCGCCAGCGTCTGCGGCGGGCAGCAGAACCAAGCCGGGTACTTGGCGACCGTGGGCGGAGGGATCCTGAACCACGCGACAGGGTGGTTCTCAACCGTGAGCGGCGGCGAGGTCAATACCGCAAGCGGTACCTACTCCAGCGTCAGCGGAGGCTACGGCATCATCTCCAGTGCAACCGACGGCTGGGGCCATCCTTGATCTGAAGATCAGAACCACCTGAGCCAGAGAGGCCTGCAGATCATCGCCGGGCCTCTCTGCATCCCTCAAGAGAGCCTCCGGCTGGCATGTCCAGATCCGCGGCCGAGGTCCGCTCTGATCGTTGGGCAGGAGGAGCGCAGAGACCGTGCCGGGCAACCGGCAAGGCACGGCGAGGGTCGTGACGGCGATCTGCTGCGGGGCTCAGGAGCAAGGGACTGAACCGATCGTCACTGGATGCGGTTCGTGAGAGTCGCCTTCACGCTCACCACCCACTCGCACGCCATCCCGGCTATGCAGCAAGAGGGCCGCGTCTACTCGACGGGCGCATCGAGCGCGCTCACCCCGCCCTTCGCCTTGACCTCGATGCGCTGCGCCACGACCTCTGCGGCCTTGGGCACCCGCACCTCGACGACGCCGTTCTCGTAGGTCGCCTCGATCGCGTCTCGCTTCACACTGTGGGGCAGCGTGATGCTGCGCTGGAAGGCGCCGTAGTGCCACTCCGTGCTCTGGTACTGCTCAGGCTCCGGACGCTCCTCCTGGTGGCGCTCGCCTTTGATCGTGAGCACGTCGTCCTCGAGCTCGATGTGCACGTCCTCGGGCTGCATGCCGGCTAGTTCCGCCTTGAACACGAAGGCCTCGGGCGTGTCGATGATATCGACGGCCGGCATCCAGCTGCGTTCCACGGCTGCCCCGAGCATGCGGTAGAGACGCTGCAGGCTGGCGGCGTCCTGGAACGGTTCCCACCTGACGACTGGCATGGCAGATCCTCCTTCTGGATAGTGCTTGGCCTGTCGACGGTCGCGCGCGTCATCGCCGCAAGCAGAGACCCGACGCAGCTTGGGGAATGCCGTCAAGCCAGCCGTCCCGGGACGTTGCTGCCTTGCCACGCCTTGCCACACCCGGCGTCTACGACGGGTACTTCCGAGTGTTCCCGGCAGCAAAGGAGGGGCACCGTTGGCCCCTTCAAAGTCGAGCACGCTTGACTGACTTGTGCCGGGGGAAGTACTCAACCGCCGGCTGCCCGGCAGGCACATGGCGCGACGACATGAAAGGACGTGAAAACGATGGCATCGTGCAGCGAGATGAAGGTTGGCGAGGTATACGTGTGTGAGGACTGCAACTTGGAGATCCAGGTGATCCGCTCGTGCGCCGACAGCGAGGAAGGCGCCTGCACCTGCGCCGAGTCATTCACCTGCTGCGGCGGGCCGCTGGTGCTCAAGGAGTAGAGACAGGGTGGGGCTGGTCCGCGGAGTCCGTCAAACTCCGCGTCCACTCGCACGGAGTCGCGAGCATGCCGAAGGAGGCAGCAGCGCTGATCACACGGCTGGTGTTCGCGGGCAGCTTAGTCCTGAAGCTGAGTCAGGCGAGCTGCGGGAGGCATCGCGAGCGGCTTGTCGTAGCAGACCAGTTGTCGGCGCAGGCCGTCACGCTGCCAGTAGGCGCGCCCGGGCTCGAGCCGCCAGCCGCGCCGTTCATAGAAGCGGCGCGCCGCCGCGTTGCGCGTGAACACCCAGAGCATGGCTCGCGAGAAGCCGCTCGTCGTCAGGCGCGCCTCCGCGGAGCCTAGCAGGCCGGCGCCGACACCGCGGCCCCAGTGGTCAGGGCGAACGTAGATGGCGTAGACCTCGCCGCCCGCTGCGGGCGGCTCATCGCGCACCGGACCGCCGGAGACGTAGCCGACTGCGCTGCGGCCCCGCCAGGCGACGAGCGTGAACTGGGCGGCGTCCGCCTCCGCGATGCGCTTCCGCAAGCGCTCCTCCCAGTCCGCAACGCCAAGCACCGCAAGGAATGCCGCGGGGAGAATGTCCGCGTAGGCTTCCCGCCAGGACGCCACGTTCAGGGCTGAGAGCGCAGCAGCGTCTGTGACGACGGCGTCCCGCAGCTCCAGCGGAGGCGATGCCAGATCGTCCGCTCTTCGCACACGCCTCCTCCCAGCACCGGTTCTCGTGACCCGATGCTACAGCGTCCGGCTCGGCGCGCTGGCAAAAACGACCCTTTCCATGAGTCCCCTGTTCACCGGGCGTATTGGTGCCGGGCTGCGTTCTCAGGCAATCGTCAACGCCGGGGGTGGCGGAGCCGGGGCTGCCATCCCGCCACCCCCGGACTGCGGGGCGAACTGGGCGCCTGCGCAGGGGAACGCAGGCGCCCACCCCCAACAGGGAGTTGCCCCATCACTCAGGCGGGACCTCCAGGAACGCGTAGGAGACGTCGATGCCCTTGCCCTTCTGGTAGGAACGGCCGACCCAGTAGGCGAGCAGGCAGGCGACGAAGATGCCGACCACGACGATGTAGCCCCAGTAGGGACTCTCGCCGCGCAGGCCGTAGCCCGGGTTCCAGAGGAAGGCGACCTCGGCGATGATGCCGAGCACGAAGCCGATCATGCCGAGGATCGTGACCCAGGGGATGCCGGCGATCTTGTACTGCGACCCCGGAGCCGCGTCGTAGAGCGCCTTGGCGCGGTAGGGCAGCAGGGCGGCCGCCAGGCTGCTGACGACGAACACGTAGCCGGCCGCGAAGGTGACGCCGAGCGTGAGCTTGGCCCACGAGGAGATGTAGGTGTAGCCGATCAGCCAGGCGACGCCGACGAGGAAGTAGATGAGGTGGGCGTTGAGCGGCGAGCGGAAGCGCGGGCTGATCTTGGAGAGCCAGGCCGGCAGCGTGCGGTCGAGCGACATGCCGACCATGATGCGCGTGACGCCGATGTAGCAGTTGCAGGTGATCTGCAGCGAGGCCAGCATGAAGCTCAGCCCGACGAGGACCACGAGGATCGGGTTGGGCTGGATGATCATCGCGAAGGTGCCGGGGAACGGCAGCACGCTGCCGATCCCGTTGCCGGACTGGCTGATGCCGCCGTAGTAGGAGGCGGAGACGGCGTGGAAGAAGCCGGTGCCCACCGCCTTCTGCTCGGCGGCGGCGATGATCGCGAGCACGACGCCCACGGCGATCAGCGAGCCGACGATGATGAAGATCTGGTTCTTGAAGACGCGGGCGCCCTTGATCTCGCCGCCCTGCTCGACCGAGTAGGTGGCCCACTGCGTGCTCGTCCAGGCGATCGGTGCGGCGAGCAGCGTGGCGCCGAGGGCGAACTTGGGGAACAGGTTGAAGCCGGTCGCGGCGACGTCCTTCTGGATCCACTTGTAGTAGTCCGGGTTGTTGTCGACGAAGCCGGCGAAGTGGTTCATCGCGAGGGCGAACTGGGCCGGCGAGGTGCGCAGGAACTGCACGATCATGATGAGCACGAGGATGCCGGTGCCGGCGAACATGAAGTACTGCAGGCGCACGTAGTTCTTGAAGCCGGTCACCAGCAGCAGGGCCATGGCGGCCATGCCGATGATGGAGACGGTCACGAGGCCGGGCTTGGACTGCACCCAGACGGCGGCGCTCACGAGGCTCTGGTTCTGGTAGTGCACGCCGAGGCCCATGAGCATCGGCGAGAGGCCGAGCATGCAGAACAGCCAGCCGGCGAGTGAGAGCCACTGGAGGATCCAGATCACGAAGCCGCTCATCACGATCGGGAAGCCGATCGAGCCGCCGAGCACGCGGCTCTGGAAGACGTAGTCGCCGCCGCTGCGCGGCATCGCCGTCGCCATCCAGCAGTAGGCGAGCGCGATCGGCAGCTCCAGCAGCGTGGCGAAGAGACACGCCATCCAGACCGCGACGCCCGGGAACGCCTGCGGCGCCCACACGAACGTCCACGGGAAGATGACCCCCATGGTGAGGAAGTTGTACATGAACGCCGACCAGGGCGACATCACCCTGGAGAGCCCGGACGCCTTGCGAGAGAAGACTTCCGGCTTTGCTGCTGTTGCCATCTCAACCCCCTGTCAGAGACCTGCTGAGACCCACACACGCACGCCCGCGCTGCGCCCGCGCGGTGTCACCCCGATGTCATCTGGTAGCCGACCACCTTGCCCGGCTCGAGCGTGAAGATGCAGCCGCGCAGGATGCCCTCACCGTACTCGCTGCCGGGGTTGATCACCGTCGTCCTCCCGACTTTGACAAGCCCGCGCGACTCGTGGATGTGCCCCGTGAGGAGCAGCAGCGGCTGGTACTTCTCGACGACGCGGCGCACCGCCGTGCTGCCCGCCGGCGCCGACTGGGGCACGCCGGCGACGACGATCGGCGTCGGCGGGTCGGTGGCCCAGTCGAGCTTGGGGCAGTCGTCGAGGGTGCAGCCGTAGGGCGGCACGTGCATGTTGAAGATGGCGCTCGTGAAGTCCTCGACGCCGCTGATCGCCTTCTCGAGCAGCTGCTCGAGATGCTCCTCGTCGGTCTCCCGCGGCGTCTGCCAGGGCGTCGGGTTGCTGTAGCCGCAGTTCGCCATCGGGTAGACGCCCTCGAGGGTGACGATCTTCTCTTCGCAGTTGATGACGTGCTCGCTGGCGATGCTGTCGAGCAGGTCGAGCAGGTCCTGGGGGTCGTCGTTGCCGCCGGTCACGTAGCACTTCACGGCGGTGCCGGCGAGGCGCTCGTCGGCCATCGCGACCCAGCGCTCCAGGCGCTCGTGCGCGAGGCGCTTGAAGGTCGCGTCGACGTTCGCCTGGTCGCTCTGCATCTCGCGCAGCTCGTCCTCGCTCACCGTGACGTGGTAGAAGCCGAGCGTCTCGATGCGCTCGCGCACCTCCTGTACGGCGGACTCGCCGTCGAGGTGCGTGAGCTCCTCCTGCAGGGTCACCCGGTAGTGGCCCCCGCCCTCGTCGACGATGGGGACCATGAACTTGCCCATGATGTCGCCGCCCATCACGAGGTGGTCGACCTTGTAGAACTTGGCGCCGTTGACGAACTTGCGGAAGGTGCGCTCCGATCCGTGCACGTCGGTGGCGTAGAACAGGCGCACGCGCCTCGCGGCGCCGTCCTTCTTGCTCCAGAATGCCATCCTCTCGCTGCCCGTCCTCTCAGTCGATGACGTTGTACCAGCGGACCTTGTCGCCCACCCGGGCGCGGAGCTTCCACTTGGTGCCCTTGGGGTAGTCGTCCATGGCGCTGAGCAGCTCGGCCACGCGCTGGGCGACGACGGTCTTGTCGTCCTCCTCGAGGTCGAGGTGCGGCAGGTAGTCGCGCACCTTCGCGAGGTTCATGCTCGTGGTGCGCCAGAGGCCCCACTCGCCGGCGCAGAGCTTGGCGACGTGGGCCGCGTTTATGTGGTCGTCGTCGTTGGCGTCGATCTCATGCTCGCGCAGCAGCATGATCGTGTCGATGATGTCCTTCTCGTTGATCTTCACGATCTGCATCTTCTCGAGCAGCAGCTCGGCCAGGGGGATCGTCGGCGAGTCGACCTCGAGGCGCCCCTTCCAGGGGATGGGATGGCAGAAGTCGAGCCGGTCCATGAAGACGTCGACGTGGATGTGGTTCGTGGGGTTGTTGAAGATCAGGCGCCCGCCCTCGGCGTGGAAGGCGTTGACCTCGAGGTCCTCGCCGTAGCCGATCGCGACGAAGAACTCGCGGATCTGCTTCGACTGCTTGCCGTAGGCGGCGAAGTCGATGTCGGTGTAGACGCGGTTGAGCTTGGCCTGGATGTAGCCGAACTCGGGGCAGTGATGGAAGAAGGCGAGGGCGCCGATCACGCGCAGCGTGACGCCCTGCGCCTCGCCGGCCTGCACGACCCGCAGGGCCTCGTCCTGGAAGAGCTTGGCGAGGCCGGGGTCGACCCGGCCCATGCCGATCTCGGGGCCCACTTCGCCCGCCGGCCGCGTCTCATCGTCGGTCATCCGCTACTCCCCTTCTCCGCTGCGAGGGTGTGCGCGCCCACCGGCATCGTTGCAGATCGGCTGCGTCGCCTCGTCGCTCGTCAAGCCCATAGCCGCACATCGCGTCTTCAGACCGCCTCGCAGCGAGGTCCGGCTCGCTGGATCTGCTCGCAGACGCTGGCATCGACGCCGACGTCGACCAGCACCACGTCGATCTGATCGAGCGGACAGATGACCACAGGGCCTACCAGGCCGATCTTGCTGTTGTCCGCCAGGACCACGACCTCGCCGCGCGTGCGCCGGATCATGGCGAGCTCGATGCTGGCCACCGCCATGCTCGGAGTCGTGAGGCCCGCTCGCGAATCCAGGCAGTCGGCCCCGAGGAACGCCTTGTCGGCATAGAAGTGCTCGATCATGTCGAGCGGCCAGGGGCCTTCGACAGCGTCGAACTGAGGACGATAGAGACCGCCCAGGAAGATGAGCTCCAGGCGCGAGCCCCGTGCCTCGGCGGCCGCCGCCAGGCTGGGGGTGACGACGCGCGCCTCGAGCTCAGGGTCCACATGGCGCAGGATGCGAGCCACCGTCACGCCCGAGCCGAGGAACACGGTGTCATGCGGTTCGATCATGGCGGCGGCGGCTCTGGCGACCCGGGTCTTCTCTGCGGCGTGCGTCACCACATCCTCTGTGCCGCCCAGATCGTCCACCAGTTGCTCTCTCCGCACGGCGCCGCCGTGCGTGCGAGCGAGTACACCTTCTTGCTCAAGCAGCCTGAGGTCGCGGCGGATCGTGATCTCCGAGACGCCAAGATCCTCGCTGAGCAGAGCGACTCGCACGGCACCCTGAGCTCTGAGCGCCGCGACGATCCGCGCGCGCCTCTCGGCCGGAAGCATCTCTCGCACGTCTTGAGCGGACAACGACCCTCCCCCGCAAGCTCGTTCGCAGCGTCATAACGATCATGACCGATCATGACCAGTCAAAGATGAACAGAGCATAGGACCGTTTTCGCCATTGTCAAGGACTCCCTTTGGCCCAATACAGGCAGCATGGAGCGAGGCCGTCTACTGCCTTGATCCCTCGCACCTGGAAGGCCGCCCGGAAGGGGGCGGCGTGGCTGCGGGTCTCCTCGACTTGACGTGCCCGAGGGAGACGCCCCTCAGGACGGGAACTGGAAGCCCCGCTCCTCGACGAGGCGCAGGCACGCCGCGACGACATCGGCGTCGTACTTGACCCCGGCGTGCTCACGCACCTCGGCGAGCGCAGCCTCCATGCCGAGCGCCGCGCGGTAGGGCCGGTGAGAGGCCATCGCTTCGACCACGTCGGCGACGGCGAGGATGCGAGCCTGAAGCATGATCTCCGCGCCAGCCAGGCCCCGCGGGTAGCCGGAGCCGTCGAGGCGCTCATGGTGCTGCAGGACCATCTCG
This sequence comes from uncultured Thermoleophilia bacterium, assembly GCA_963829205.1. GTDB lineage: Bacteria > Actinomycetota > Thermoleophilia > UBA2241 > UBA2241 > CAIXSE01. The sequence goes on along the minus strand of CAWHHT010000006.1, from coordinate 91,489 downwards.
GCGACGGGGCGCCCGAAGTCGACGTCGGCGAGGACGTCGAAGCCGGTCGCTGGGTGCACCTTGACGAGGCTGAACTCGACCTCGCTGAGGAGCCCAGGCTTGGCGAGGATCTCGGCGGGCACGGCGATCTTGCCCACGTCGTGGATCGTGGCGGCAAGACGCAGGGCGGCGAGGTCTTCGCCCGTCATGCCCAGCTCCACCGCGATCGCCGTGGCCAGTGCGGCGACGCGGCGCTCGTGCCCGGCGGTATAGGGGTCACGCGACTCGACCAGGTGACTCATGGCGAGGACGGCACCCTCGACGGTGCGCCGCAGCTGCTCCGCGTGGCGGCGCACTTCCTCCTCGGCCTGCATACGCTCGGTGACGTCGGCATCGACGACGTAGACCCGGCTCCAGGAGTCCTCGCACCCCGGTGCGAGCGTGCATGTCTCAAGCAGCTCGATGCTCTCGCCAGCCAGAGTCACGTTCGTCTCTTCGTAGCTGGCCAGGCGCTCGCCGGCCATCAGCGCCTCCCAGAAGAGGCAGAGGCTGCCGGGCCTCTCGAGCCCGTGAAGCTCGTCGGCGCGTTCGAGCAGCTCCTGCTTGTCGGCCGCCGCGAACAGCTTCACGGCAGCGTGGTTGACATCGATCGCGCGCGCGAGCTGGATGCAGCGCCGATACTCGTCTGGGTGGCTGCGCAGGTAGGCAGCGACATCCTCGACGCCGTCGGCCTGCAGCTGCTCCAGGCGCACCTTGACCGCAGAGTGGTCCTCCTCCCACATGGCGATCGGCGAATCCTCGAAGAGCGACCGGAAGCGGGCCTCACTCTCGCGCAGCGCCTCCTCAGCTCGACTCCGTTCGCTGACGTCGCGGGCCGCTGCGAAGACGCCTACCGCATCGCCGGCCTCGTCACGGTAGATGGCGGCGTTGTAGAGCACGTCGGTCACGTCGCCCGAGACGCTGCGGATGGCGAGCGGGTAGTCGCGCACGAGACCCTCCTCGAACGCACGCAGGTAGCCGTCGCGCGCGTCCTGCGGTCCCGTGAAGTAGTCGGCGAAGTCCGTGCCGATCAGCTGGTCACGCGCGACGCCTGTGGCTTCTATCGTGGCCTCGTTCACGTCGGTGATCTTGCCCTCCGGTGAGATCGTCACGAGGGGGTCGAGGCTGGCCTCGATGAGGCTGCGGGCGTAGAGCGAGGCGGCGCGCACCTGGTCCTCGGCTCGCCTGCGCTCGGTGACGTCCATCACCACACCGAAGAAGCGCGCCGGCTCGCCGGCAGTGTCGCGCTCCACGGACGCGCCCCGGATCATCACGACGCGCTCCTGGCCGTCAGGGCGTACGATACGGTTCTCAAACGCATCCACGACCTCGCCGCGAAGCACCGCCGCGAGGACCTCGTGGCCCATCTCCCGGTCGTCGGGATGGATCAGCGCGATCACCGACGCCATCCTGCCGTCGAAGTCGGCGGGGTCGACTCCGTAGATGCGGTAGGTCTCCTCCGACCAGGTCACAGTGTCGGTGGGAATGTCCCAGCTCCAGCCGCCGAGGTGAGCGATGGCCTGTGACCTCGCGAGGTCCGCATCTCTCTCGCGCAGCCGCGCGTCGGCCTGCCGATGCTCGGTGATATCGCGAAACGTCGTCACGACCGCGCGGGGCTCGGATTCTCCGCTCGCGACAAGTGGCTGTGAGTTGACGGAGATCCAGACGAAAGAGTCGTCCGGCCGGCGGACTCCCATCACCACCTTGCTCTGCGGCTTGCCCGTGCGCAGCGTCACCATGGCGGGGCGGAGCTCACCGGGGAACGGCGATCCGTCCTCGCGAATGATCTCGGCTTCCTGGACGCGATCGTCCGAGGTCTGCCCCATGAGCTGCTCGACGGGAAGCCCGAGGATCCGCTCAGCCGCCGGGTTGACCGAGGTGATCTCGCCGCTCTTCCGTTGAAAGACTACCCCTTCGTCCATCGCCGTGACGATCGAGTGGAAATGCTCCTCGCTGCGACGCAGCGCCTCTTCGGCTTGCTTGCGCTCGGTGATGTCGAGGTTGACTCCGAGCGCGTGCGGGAGCCCCGTGTCTGCGTCCAGCACGACCTGCCCGAGCCAGCGGATCCAGCGCGTCTCGCCGTCGGGCCGGATGATGCGAAACTCCATCTCGGTGGCATCGCCGCTTTGCGAGAGCCTCGCGAACTCGTCCCTGACCCGATCCACATCCTCGGGGTGAGCGTGCCCCCAGCAGTACGCGGCGAGGTCGCCGGCGAAGTCGTCCGGGATGCCCCAGATCTCCTTGAGCTCAGGCGTCCAGGTGCCGCGGCCGCTGGCAAGGTCGACGTCGAAGGCGCCGACGCGGCCCACGCTGAGGGCAAGCCGCTGCAGGCGCTCCTTGCCCTGCAACTCTTCTTCCGCCTGCGCCTGCGCGGTGATGTCGTGAGCGATGGTCGCGGCCCCGATGACCTCGCCGCGTGCGTCGCGCACCGGCGAGATGCTGAGCGAGACGAGGATGAGCGCCCCGTCCTTGCGCAAGCGCTGTGCGCGATGGTGCGCGACGTGCTCGCCGCGCCCGCACGCGTTCGAGGAGACCCCACAGCTCGTCTCTGCCGTCGGACGGCACGATGATCGCGATGCTGCGCCCGATGGCCTCCGCGGCCGCGTAGCCGTAGAGGCGCTCGGCGGCGGCGTTCCAGGAGGAGATCGTGCCGTCGAGTGACTTGCCGATGATGGCGTCGTTCGAGGACTCGACGACAGCGGTCAGGAACGAAGAGGCCTGGCCGTCTTCCAGGGGAGCGGCCGTAGGCTCATCGTTGATGGAAGGCTTGCGACTCAAACTGCCCCGGTCTCTGCATCAGCGCCACCATTCGCGGTAGTGCCCGTCACGGGATTCGCGAGAGCCCGACCGCCTGGCCTTTGTACGCTGTCTACCCGAATGGCATGCGCAAGACGCCGGTGCGCTTCGCGGCCACATCCTGCGCCGCGACACTCAGTGCCAGGCGATGCTCGGGCGTGATGGGCAGTGGCGTGGCGTCTTGTCGGCAACGCGGCGGTGGTCAGGCGTCGCCCCCGGCCCCCGCGCCTCCCGCCTCGTCGACCCCGCCACGGCCGGTGACCACGAGCAGATACGAGCTCACGAGAAGGACCCAGACCGGGAAGATCAGGAGGGCCCACGCCTCCATCCCTGGCTGCGGTCGTGCGGCGGGGATGCGGGAGACCCGCATCCCCGCCGAGCACCTCGTACCCTTCGCACACACAGAGTCGCTCGGAGAGCCGAGAGCTCTCGTCACACCAGCACGTCCTTCCGCCGGAACAGCTGCCACGTCACGCCCAGGGAGACGCCAGCGTACGCCACGAACGCGAGGATGCCCTTCGAGATGGTGGTCCAGTCGATCGACCCCTGGAAGAAGGCCTGCCAGCCATCAAGGTGGCTCGTGAAGAGGTACGGCTTGAGGAAGTCGAAGTAGCTGAGCTGCCCGACGATCTGCATCACGATGACGATGACCAGCGTGCCGATCGCGGCGGTGAGGCTCGAGTCTGTGAGCGCCGACAGGAGCATTGAGATCGACACGACGGCGACCATGGCCAGCCCAACGTAGGCATAGGCCAGCAGGGTCAGTCCCAGTCCATGTGGGACGCTCACCGTCCCGCCGCTCAGCAGGGCGATCCGCCCCGCGCCGAAGAACGGGATGCCCGTCGCGTATCCGGCCAGCGCGGCGAGCGCCAGGCCGGCGAACACGTAGAGCACCGCGGTGAGCCACTTGGAGAGCACGACCGGCCCGCGGTTCACGGGGTGCACGAGCCAGGTCTTGAGCGTGCCCGACTCCGCCTCGCCCGCGAGCTGGAAGCCGCCCGCCATGGACGCCACGAGAGGCAGGAAGAACGAGGCCAGCATGGTGATCGCCGCCAGCGGCACCAGCAGACCGTTGTGAGTGGCAAGCGTGAAGAATGCGTCCTGCCCGCCGCTCGGCCCACCTCCCGCGCCGCCGCCGGGATTGCCGAAGTGCAGCGCCACCGCCACGAGCACGGGGATCGCCAGCAACGCGAGCCAGCCGATATAGGTCCGCTTCTGGAAGAGGACCTTCGTGAGTTCGCTGCGAAGGAGGGTCATCGCGCGCCGCCTTCCTCGCCGATCCGTCCGGCGCCCGCCATCTCGGAGCTTTGGGTGAGCCCGAGGAAGTAGTCCTCGAGGCCCTGCTCGCGCGCCGGCACGACGGCGTCGATGCCGATGCCCTCGGAGACGAGGCGCGCGACCATCTCACGGACCTGGTCCTCGGAACTCTCGACCACGAGGTGTCCGTCGTCGAGAGCTACGGCTTTGGGGCCAAGCAGCGCAGCGATGACGGCCTGAGACCGCGCCTGGTCGCTGGTGAGCAGCTTGACCATGGAACTCGCAGGACGCAGCTCACCCACGGGGCCCTGGACTACCACGCGCCCCTTGTTGATGATCACCGCGCGATCGCACACTTGCTCGACCTCGTGCAGGAGGTGCGACGAGAGGACTACGGTCGCGCCGCCGTCGGCGAGGCCGGCGATCAGCTCACGGACGCCCTTCATGCCCTGCGGGTCGAGGCCGCTGGTCGGCTCATCGAGGATGATGAGAGCGGGACGATGCAGCAGCGCGTTGGCGATGCCAAGCCGTTGCTTCATGCCCTGCGAGTAGTCGCCCACCTTCGAGTCGGCCCGCTGCAGAAGGCCCACCGTGTCGAGGATCTCCTCGATCCGGCGCTCGTCGTGCACGCCGTTCAGCCGGCCCAGCAGACGGAGGTTCCGGCGCGCGCTCATGTTGTGGTAGAAGGCGGGCGTCTCGACGAAGCCGCTGACATGACGCAGTGCCTCGCGCCGCTCCTGAGGCATCCGGTGGCCGAGCACCTCGATCTCACCGCTTGTGGCGTAGATGAGGCCGAGGATCATGCGCAGGGTCGTGGTCTTTCCCGCTCCGTTGGGTCCGAGAAAGCCGAACACCTCACCCTCGTGCACGTCCAGATCGAGGTGGTCCACGGCGGAGGTATCGCCGAACTGTTTCGTGAGTCCCCGGGTCGAGAGCACCGTAGGAGGCGCTCCCGACACGGGAAGGTCTGGGCCCGAGTGGGACCGTTCAATAGTGGTTGTCATCAGTGGTTACCTCTCTCGCCGCCCGACGCGGATGGGGGCGGCCTCGTTGATGCATTTCAGCCACAGTAGTGCTCGGGGCATAAGGCCGCGGTAAGGAAACGCCCGCCCTCCCAGCCGTGAAGGACGCACCGGCACGAGGCCGCGGGCGATCGAGCCGTCAGCCCGCATCCCCAAGATCGGCCGCCTGTGAGGCGGGAAAGCCGGCCTGTGGGGAATCCCCCGGACTCACGTCCAGCGGCTCGGACAAGTCCCCCCGGAAGCCTCGTTGGTCGCGGCGAGTGGTCTCTCCTTGACGAACAGCAGAAGTGCCGCACCGACGATCGTGAGCGGCACCAGATAGAGGAACACCGGCGTCAGCGCTTCGTTGTAGGCGGCGACGATCACGTCCTTGACGGCCGCGGGCAGCGCATGCACCAGGGCCGGGGTGATCGAGTTGCGGTCGAGATGGACGCCGCTCGCAGCGCCGGACAGCGAGCGCAGTCCCTCGGCGAGCAGGTTCATGAGGCGGTTCGTGAACAGGGTGCCCACGATGGCGGACCCGAGCGAGGCGCCGATCTCCCGGAAGAAGCTGTTGGCGGCGGTGGCGGTGCCGACCTCCGCTATCGGGAACGAGTTCTGTACGATGAGAACGAGGATCTGCATGCCGAGGCCGATGCCGGCGCCGAATACGAACAGATAGATGCCGGTGGTCCACAGCGACGAGCTGACTGTCAGCGTGGACAGCAGCACGAGACCGAGTCCGACGACGAGACAGCCGACGATCGGCATCCACTTGTAGCGTCCGGTCCTCGCCGCGAGCAGGCCGGTGGTGACCGCGGTACTCATCAAACCAGCCATCATCGGCACGAGCAGCAGGGCCGCCTTGGTGGCGCTCAGGCCGGTGACCATCTGCAGGTAGCTCGGCATGTAGGCGATCGCGCCGAACATCGCGATGGCGATGATGAGGCTGCCGATCGTCGCCAGATTGAAGTTGCGATCGCGGAACAGGTGCAGCGGGATGAGCGGCTCCTCCGCTCGCCGTTCCACAAGGACGAACGCGGCGCCGGCGATGATGCTGGTGATGATGAGGCCGATGATCGTGGGAGAGCCCCACTCGTACTGCGTGCCGGCCCAGGAGGTGAAGAGCACGAACGAGGCTACCGCGATCGCCATCGTGGCGATCCCAAGTACATCCAGCTTGGGACGCGGCCTGTCCTCGGTCGGCATCCTCAGGAACAGGACGGCGGCGACTATGGCCAGCAGGCCCAGCGGCACGTTGAACCAGAATGCCCAGCGCCAGCCGATCCCATCCGTGAACCAGCCGCCGAGCAGTGGACCGAGCACGGATGAGATGCCAAAGACGCTGCCGATCACGCCCATGTACTTGCCGCGCTGACGCGGGGGGACGATGTCGGCGATGATCGCCTGCGAGAGGATCATGAGGCCACCGCCGCCAAGTCCCTGGACAGCTCGCGCCACGATGAGCCAGGTCATGCTGTGAGCGTTCGCCCCGAGGACCGAGCCGATCAGGAACACGGTAAGGGCGGCGATGAACAGCGGTTTGTGCCCGATGAGGTCGCCGAGCTTGCCGTAGATCGGCATCATGATCGTCGCGGCAAGGAGATAGGCGGTGGTCACCCACAGCATGTGGCTGACGCCGCCGAGATCCCCGACCACGGTCGGCAGCGCCGTGCTGAAGATGCTCTGATCAAGCGCAGCGAGAAGCATGGCGACCAACAGGCCGGACAAAGCCATGATCAGGTCGCGCCTGCCTACCATCGGCGGCTCCGACTCGGGTAAGAGGTCGCCGGAGCGCAGCTCCGCATCCGTCGCTGACATCACGCACGCACTCCTTCTGTCGCTGCTTGGCGCCGCACATCAGCCTCGAGAGCGGTCTTGCTCCTCTGTTCCGGCGACAGTAACGTTCGGCGCATAGGTCGCGGTAAGGCGGAGCCTTATGCCAGCCCTACAGCGACGCTGGCAGGATGGCTGGGGGCCGACGCCGGCTGACAGCACGGCGGAGAAGTCCCGCGCAACGAGGAGACGTGGTGCGAGTTCTCATCATCGAAGACGAGGAGGCACTCGCGGAGGCGATCGCCCGCGGCCTGCGCAAGCAGGGATGGGCAGCCGATGTTGCCCTGGACGGCATCGAAGGCCTTGAGAAAGCGACCGTGAACGACTACGACGTGATCGTGCTCGACCGCAACCTGCCCGGCCTGCACGGCGACGAGGTCTGCCGCCGGCTCACCGAGGAAGGGTCCCAGGCGCGCATCCTCATGCTCACCGCGGCTCGCGGTCTTCGCGATCGCGTGGTCGGGCTCGACCTGGGCGCCGACGACTACCTGGGCAAACCGTTCGCCTTCGACGAGCTGCTGGCGCGCCTGCGTGCGCTCGCGCGCCGCGCCGCGGCGGCGCGGCCGCCGGTGCTGCGTCGCGCCGGCATCGAGCTCGACCCAGCCGCACGCAGCGCGGCCCGCGGCGTGCATGACCTCCAGCTGACGAACAAGGAGTTCGGGGTGCTGGAGGTCCTCATGGCCGCCGAGGGGCAGGTCGTCTCGAGCGAGGAGCTCCTTGAGAAGGTGTGGGACGAGAACACCGATCCGTTCAGCAACGTGGTGCGCGTGACGATGATGACCCTGCGCCGCAAGCTCGGCGACCCGCAGCCCATCGAGACCGTGACGGGTGCCGGGTATCGGCTATGAAGGGCCGGCGAGCCAGTCTGCGCCTGCGCCTGACGATCTCCTACGGGCTGCTCTTCCTGGTCGTTGGTCTCGTCATGATGGGCCTGGCCTACTTCCTGATCCAGCAGCGGGGGCTGGTCGACGTGGACGGGCTGTCCGCGCGCATCATCGAAGGGCTCGGCTATCCAAACGCATACCTGAAGCAGCCGATGCCCGTTGGGGGCCAGGGGAGTCAGACTGTCGGGACCTTTCTCCACCATCTGATCAAGGAGGGCCTCGCCAGAGCCCCACGGCTTCTCGGCGTCACGACGTTCGTGGCGCTGGCTATCGCCACGGTCATCTCCGTGATCGCGGGATGGTGGATGGCGGGCCGCATGCTGCGTCCCATCAGTGAGATCTCCACGGTCGCGCGCCGGCTCTCCGCCAGCACCTTGCACGAACGCATCGAACTGCAAGGCCCCCATGATGAACTCAGGAACCTTGCCGACACGTTCGACGCCATGCTGATGCGCCTCGAGGCGGCCTTCACGGCGCAGCGCGACTTCGTCGCCAATGCCTCTCATGAATTGCGCACGCCCCTGGCGATCGTGCGCACCGAGCTCGACGTGACGCTCGCCGATCCGCAAGTGGACGCCGAGGAGTTGCGACGGATGGCGACGACGATCCGGGCCGCGATCGCGCGCAGCGAGGACGTCATCGACAGGCTGCTCGTCCTCGCCGAAAGCGAGGATCTCGCCGAGCGTGAGCCCGTGGACCTCGCCGACCTGGTGCGGGGCGTGGCCGGCCAGTACGGCCGCATGATCCAGGAGCGAGGCCTCAAGCTCCAGCTCGATCTGCGGCCCGCGGTCGTCGTCGGCGAGGCGGCGCTCCTGGAGCGCCTCGCCGACAATCTCGTCAGCAACGCAGTCAGGTACGCCCCGCAGAACAGCGTACTGGACGTCGATGTGGGGCCGGATGGAGACTGGACGCTCCTCACCGTGTCTAACGGTGGCGACGTGATCGACCAGTCCGAGCTCCCCCGGCTCTTCGAACGTTTCTATCGCCGCGAGCGCTCTCGCAGCCGGCGCGAGGGAGGCTCCGGTCTCGGGCTCGCGATCGTCGCTGCCATCGCCGGTGCGCACGGCGGGACGGCCGAGGCCAAGGCGCCCTCGGCCGGCGGACTGACAGTCACTGTCCGGCTGCCGTCAGCGCCAGGCGGCTGACGCCTGACGCAGCACCCCCGCCGTCGTGCACAGCGGGCATTTCAGCGCGGACTCCTCCGCCGTGCACCGAACGGCCTAGGTTTCCGGTAGCCCGCTGTGATGCGAGGAGCGCCGTCGTGATGAGCGTGACGAGGCGTCTTGTCGGCATTCTGTCGGCGGAGGCCGACGCTCGCCTAGCGGGCCGATATACGCTCCGAGGCAGCCTCTGAGCAAGGAGCCCGGCACGTTGGGTGCCTCGCTGATGCCCCCCCGGCCTGAGCACTCCCAGACTCGGGCGTCGCGCCAGATGCTAGGCCTCGCAGCGCTCGCAGGCACCCATCCCGCTCTCCCCCCATCATCCGACTACCCCTCACACGCCGCCGACCACCTCACGCTCGTCCTCGCCGCCGTCGTCTCCGCGCGCTATCTCGCCCTCGAACACCCCCAGACCTCCGTCTCCTCCGCCGCCCTGCACATCTCTCCTCCTGGCCAGCTACGTAATCCGCCTACGCGGATCTCGACGCCGTCACCGCTCATCCCGCTGACGACCTCCTGGTCGGGCTCCGCGTCCGATTCAGATACATGTCCGCCGAGCCAGATGCACGTCCACGCCTGCTGCACAAAGCCTTCAAGGATGCCGTGCGTGGGGCCGGCGCCGATCGCGCCTACCGCGACAGACTTCATATCCGCTCCGCCCTGTTCGTGCCGATTCACACTGAAGCGGCTGATCGCTCGCTCCTGCTGATCTCGACCAGCGCGACCGCTACTCAAGACACCGCGCGCAATCGTCGCCGAACAGGCTGCGAGCGCCATCGCAACGCGCGCCTCTACCGCGACCTGCAGTGCAAAGAGTCGGGAGCTACCGACCTGCTGAGCGCATTACACGGTTGAGCGAGGAGGCAGCGGCTCACGTTCGCCAATGTGCTCCACGACGACATCGTGCAGACGGTGTGCCGCCCTCTTCGAGTCGAGGCTCCGCGCGAGCGAGCCCGCCACTTGAGGCGTGCCAAGCTGCTCAAGACGATCGCCGACGCACGTGGTCATCGATCTGCGCTGTGCTTGACGGACTCGTCTGGAGGCGGTCTCTCCGCGCTCTCGAACGGAAAGGCCGCCGACGACGGCATGCGCGGTGGTTGTGGATGTCGGGAAGTACCGCAGCTCTCTCTGGCGCCACGCTCTAATAGGCTCACGCGCAACCCCCGTCGAGCACGCCGACCGGCCGACGCAAGGTGAGCCTGGGACGAAGAGATTGCAAGCCCTGGACCAAGGGAGCAGCTCAGGGCTTGTCGTCGCTGACGACGGCGTCGGTCTCAACACGAGGCACGAGGCGACCTCTGCCCCCTCTGGCTTGACCATGATACGAACAGGATGCCCTCGCGCTGGGGCACCCTGCAGTCGCGTCGCAGACCGACGCCGGCACGTTCGAAGCTGCCGTCCCGCTCCGAGCAAAAAGGGCGATGACTGAGATATGCACGACCAGGATCCGTCTGTTCCTGTACGACCACGAGAGGCGCGAGGGCTGCGGCCCACGCAATCGCGCTATGACGGCATGCGCCGTCGCGGTGAGGCCGTATCGGCCTGAGATGTCACTTGACCTCCGAGTCCGCGGCGCCTCTCGGCGCCGTGCTGCTTGTCCTCCAGCTGGCGGATATGTCAGCGAGCCCTGAAGAGCTCGGGCGCCGCAAGAGCTTCCGTCGCCCGCCCGCCGTCCTCGTCCTCACCGGGCACGCGACGAGGTCCTGGTATGGCGCAGCCCGCACGGGAGCTCGGGCTATGGCGCAAGCAGACGTCGCATGAGGAGCTCGCTGACGATCCGCTGCGTCGAGACGGGGGTCTGGTCTTCGGACGCGAGGACGGTCAGCGCCCTCGACCCGACCGCCGAGTCCTGGTGCACGCGCTACTTCCGCGGGCGATCACGATGAGCTACCGCTGCTCGCCGACGGGCTCGCCATCCGGACTCGGTGAACGGGTCTACCTGCGCCCGGACACGGTCAAGACGCACCTGGCAACATCTACCGCAGCGCGGAGCGCACGCGCCGCGTCTCTGCTGCCGAAGATCATCGACTGAGCGCACGAGCGATCGGGCACAGCACGCCATTGCTGGCCACAGGCGCTGACTCCAACTCGTCGGTGCGACGTGCTTCAGGAGCCGCCCACCGTCTCGTCGCGGCTCGACACCTTCTTCTACAACAACACAAGTACGGCCGCGTGCCGTTCATCGCCGGCGTCGCTTTCGACTATCCGCTGGAACCTGACGCTGTCGATCGTCATAGCCGGAGGCTTCTGCATTCTCGAGGCGCTGGTGTACGCGTTCCTGGTATCGACGCATGCCGCGGGACGGCGGAGACTACAGTTCCAGAGCCGGCTTCTGGACCGCGCAGGGGGGCGATCTTCGCTTTCGCCGGCGTGGTCGATGGGCGGGGCCTGTGGGTCGAGATCGCGGGCTGGTTCGCTTCGCGCATCGCCGTCGGCCCGTTGATCGACCTCACTCGGCATGGGGCTGAACCTGGGTCCGCTGGTCGCGGTGGGGAACTGGGTGATGTCGACGGCCGGAGTCGCGTTCATCGGGATGCGTGCGCCGTGGCCTGGTCGGCTCTGGAGACGTCATGGAGCATGAGACTCTATGCGCGCGATGCAGCGCATGCTCAGCTCGTCGGGTTCGTCGCCTTCGTGCTGCTCATCGCGTACTTCGCGCTCACGCGCCTGAACGTGAACGTCTCCACCTACAGCGCCATCCTCTACAAGGCCGTCGAGGACGGTTACATGCGCCACGGCCACAGCGTCCGGATGGCACGCCGTCATGGAGCTTCTGCCCGTCGTCGCCTTCGGGCTCATCTATCCGGGCTGGGTGGCGTTCCAGTCCTCGAGGTGCGACGCGCGGGTGACCTGCGGGTGCAGATGTCGACCATCGTCGGCGCCAAGGTGATCGCCGTGCTCTTCGCGCTGCTTCGTCCTGCCACTGCCGGTCAAGCCACGTTGGAGAGGAGCTATTCGGCGCCAGCGTCTATCTGGCGATGCACGACCCGGCGTCGTTCTGGGAGTTGCTGCCGCGGCTGTTCGGCCTGCCTGAGGCGCCGTGGCTGAGCTACGTCGGTCCTCGACCTGCCTCGCGATCGCCGTCAACGCATGGTTCTGGGCGTGGGTGCCTAACCACACCCTGGCCGCTTCGCGAGTCATGCTGGCCATGTCCTGGGATCGGCTCCTGCCTCGCTGGTTCTCCCGCCTTCATCCGCGCAACGGTACACCGGTCCGCGCAGTCGCCGTCTTCAGCGCGCTGGCGGTGATCGTGGTCATCGCGTATTCCGGTCTCGGGGTGTGGCGCCTCGTGCTCCACGGCACGCTTGTGAGCCTCATCTCCTTCGCCGTCACCTGCCTCGCCGCCGCGCTCTTCCCGTACCTGCACCGCGAGCAGTACAGGGCCTCGACGGCGTCGCCCTATGAGTTCCTCAGAGTGCCGCTGCTCAGCGTGGCGGGAGCGGCGTTCTGCGCCTTCGCTGTCTTTCTCGTCAGCCTCTACGTCGAGTATGGCGGTCCCAGCGGAGAGCTCAGACTCTGGGACAGCCTGGCGTTCGTCTGTCCCACTCTACTTGCTGATGGTGATCCTCTACCTCGGGTCTCGAAGCTACGATCGAAGTCACGAAGGCGCCGACATCGAGGTCTACTACCGGGAGCTGCCGTGGCGCCCGTCCCGGACCGAGCCGTCAACGACGATCATTCGGTAGGGGCTAGCGAAGGGCCGCCGCGATGGCGGTGAACGCCCGTACATGATCTGCGGAGACGCCCAGATCGAGGGCGAACGGCAGGGTGGACAGCTTGACGATCGCGACATCCGCCTGCGCGTCAAGGTAGACGTACTGCCCGTAGATCCCCGCGGCCAACAGGAGGCCTGCGGCTCCGTGCGGGAACCACCATTGATTCCGATAGTGTCCCCGCGGATAGCGCTGAGCGCTCTCGGAGCGCGCGAACGCGTCACGACAAGCGTCGTCCGCGCGGAGCGTGTCGTCGACCCACGCCGCCGGCACGACCTTCCCAGCGTTCCACTGGCCGCGGTGGAGGTACATAGGCCGAAGCGACCGAGGTCACGGAGCGTGACGCTCATGCCGCCGTCTGTATCGGGTTGCCGTGGCGATCGACGGTGATACGCGCATCCTGTTCGGCGCCCAGACGCGACCAGATGTGCTCGCTCATCAGGTCTGCGAATCGGGCTCCGCCAGCGCGTTCGATGAGGCAGCCGAGCAGATCAGTCAGGATCGAGCGATACTCGAACACGCCGCCGTGGGCGCGATGATTCCTGAGGGTGAGCATGTAGCCAAAGAGATCGAGATCGTCCTCATGGGACGTCGGCCGCCACCCGCGGCTCCTTCGTAGCGGCGCACGTCGGACTCGGGGTCGTCGTATTCCTCGGAGAACGTCGTACCGGTCGACATATCGAGGACTTGCCGGACCGTGGCGCCTGCGAACGAAGTGGCCTCGAGTTCCGGCGCGTAGGCCTCGACCGTCCGCTCCGGCGCCAGAAGGCCTGCGTCCTGCGAGCACGCCGGCGAGCGCGCCGGTGAGTGACTTGGAGACCGACTGCAGGAGGTGCGGCGTCGCCGGGGTCATCCCGTTGTAGTACCGCTCGCACGCGACTCGACTGCCCTTGAGCACGAGGAATCCGTCGGTGAACGTTCGCTGCAGCAGTTCCCGCACGGTGAGGCGAGCTCCGCTTCGACAGTCTCGAAATCCACGTCCTCCACGGCCAGCGGCGCGTCCGGCAGCGCAGTGACCGGCCCGTCGCCGCGCGCGATCCGGGCGCTCGGGATGACCTCGTCGACGTGCTGGAACGACCAGCGGTTCCAGGGCGCTTCCTGCCAGTTGGCCAGCGTGACCTGCCTCTCGGCTGGCGCCGGACTCCCGATCATCAAGCCGAGTTCGCGTGCCGTAGCCGGAGCCTCGTGGCGTGGGCTCGTCAGTCAGCAACCGCCGTCGCCTCCCTGGCGCCTCGCCGCTCCCAGCTGGTTGAGGTCGAAGTCGTCCGGCAGATGGCAGGCGATCATGCGGGAGCCGACGCTGTGTGGCACCGGGTATTCGCGTTCGCAGATCGGCATGCGGAAGGGGCAGCGCGGATGAAAGCGGCAGCCTGCAGGCGGCCGGACGGCGCTCGGCACGTCGCCCTCGAGCACCCTCATGGTCGCGCGCGCCTCCGGATCGGGCGATGGCGAGCTGTTGAGGAGCGCCGCGGTGTAGGGATGGCGTGGCTCGCCAAACGCCTCGACCGCCGGTCCCTGCTCCGCGACCTGTCCCAGGTACATGACGGCGATGGACTTCGCCATCGACTGCACGACCGCCAGGTCGTTGGCGATGAAGAGGTAGGCCAGGCCCAGACGGCGCTGGAGCTCGTCAAGCAGCACGAGGATGCGTGCCTGCACAGAGACGTCGAGCGCGGATGTAGGCTCGTCGAGCACCACCAGCTTGGGATCGAGCGCCAGCGCGCGTGCGATGGCGATGCGCTGGCACTGCCCGCCACTGAACTCGTGGGGCCGGCGCCAGAGGTGCTGCGTGCCGAGCCCCACCATCTCGCAGGAGAGACAGCACGCGCTCTTCCAGATCCCGCGCGCTCAGCTTCTGTTGGCGCGCAGGGGCTCGGAAACGAGGCTGTGGACCGTCATGCGCGGGTTGACCGAGGAGTACGGGTCCTGGAAGACGACCTGAGCGTCGCGCAGCATCTTGCGGCGGGCGCCGGCCCTCATGCTCGCTATGTCGCGGTCCAGGAAACTGATGCTGCCCGACGTCGGTCGCACGAGCTGCAGTACGGCGCGCGCCGCGGTCGACTTGCCGCAGCCTGACTCACCCACGAGTGCGAATGTCTCCCCTTCCTCGAGCGTCAAGGAGACGTCGTCGACGGCGTGACGACGTCGTCTGAGCGCCTTGACAGTCCGCGACGGATGCGGAAGTGGACCGCTGAGTCCGTCGACTTCGAGAGGGTCATGCCGGGGCTCCACTTCACGCTCGTACCTTGGCCGCCATGCGCTCGGCCTGCGTCGACCGGGATACCGGCCTCCTCGGCCGCCCAGAAGCACGAGACCGAGTGTCGCTCGGCGACGAGGACAGGCTGCGGCTTCTCGATCGGACAGCGCTCCATGACGTGGCTACAGCGCGGATGGAACCGGCAGCCCGTCGGCGGGTCGATGAGGTCCGGGACCGTGCCGGGATGGTCTGCAGCTCGGTCGCGTCCGGCCATGCGGCAGACACTGATAGAGCGCGATCGTGTACGGGTGATGTGGGCGGTTGAGCACCTCGCCGACGGACCCTCCTCCACCACTGAGCCGGCGTACATGACGGCGATGCGGTCACAGGTCTGAGCGGCGACCCCGCGTTGTGCGTGATGAGGATCTGCGCGACGCCGAGTTCCGCGCGCAGCCTCAGGAGGAGATTGAGGATCTGCGCCTGGATGGTCACATCGAGGGCGGTCGTGGGCTCATCGGCGATGAGCAATGGCGAGCCGCAGGCGAGCGCCATGGCCATGCACACGCGCTGGCGCATGCCGCCGCTGAACTGGTGCGGGTAGCGCTTGAACGTGTCCTTGTCGGCCGGCAGCCCGACGGAAGCCAGCGCCTCGTAGGTCGCCTCACGCGCCTCCTTGCGCGAGACTGCCCTTGTGCAGTCGCACGACGTCCTCGATCTGCTTGCCCACGGCGAACACCGGGTCCAGAGAGGCCAGCGGGTCCTGGAAGACCATGGAGATGTCGCGGCCGCGCAAGCTTCTGCATCTGCGCATCGGTCTTCGTGAGCAGGTCGTCGCCGCGGTACACAGATCGCGCCGGACGTGATCTCCGCCTGCGGGCGCTGCAGGAGGCCCAGGACCGCGAGGCCGGTGATCGTCTTGCCGAGCCAGATTCGCCGACGAGTCCGAGGATCTCGCCGTGTGAAGGGCCAGGTCGACTCCGTCGAGAGCCTTCACCAGACGGCGCATGCTGCGAAACTGCAGTCGAAGGTCGTGACGGCGACCAGTTCGTTGGGTGCGAGTGGTCCGAGATCACTCGGTCGATGCCGCGGCCGAGCTCATTGCTTTGAGCTCGGGTCGAGCACGTCCCTCAGGCCGTCGCCGACGAAGTTGAACGCGAGGACCAGGATGAAGATCGCCGGCCTGCGAACGTGCCGATCCACCACTGCTGCAGGATGTAGTCCTTGCCGTCCGAGATCATCAGGCCCCATTCGGCTGTCGGGGGCTGGGCGCCGAGGCCGATGAAGCTCAGGGCCGCGGCGGCGAGGATCACGGTGCCGATCTCGAGGTCATCTGCACGATCACGGGCCCGAGCGCGTTCGGCAGGATGTGCCGCCAGATGACCAGCAGGTTGTGCACTCCCATGGTGCGCGCCGCCTCGACGTACGGGCGTTCGCGCAGCGACACCGCAACGCCACGCACGAGGCGCGTGTACCAAGGCCACCACGAGACGACGATGGCGATCATCACATTGCGGATGCTGGGGCCCAGGAACGCGACGAACGCGATGGCGAGCACCAGCGAGGGGAAGGCGAGGAAGATATCGGTGATGCGCATCACTACCTCGTCTACCCGGCCGCCATAGTAGCCGGCGATGCCGCCGAGCGGCACGCCGATGATGACAATGGCCGCCGTCACCGTGAACGAGATGACCAGTGGGATGCGCGCACCGTAGATGATGCGGCTGAGGATGTCGCGTCCCTGGTTGTCCGTGCCCATCCAGTGCTTGGCGTTCGGCGCCTCGGAGCGGGCCTGAGGTTCGAGTCGCCCTGGCCCTAGGCCGGGTCGGGGGCGATGTACGGCGCAAAGACGGCCACGGCGATCGTCAACAGGATGATCACGAGACCGACGACTGCCAGCTTGTCTTTGAAGAAGACGCGCGTGTTGTATCGCGTCTCGTCCAACGAGGCCTGGTGACGTACGCGCCAGTCGCTCCAGCTCGGCTATCATGGTCGCTCGTGCCATTTCCCGCTGCTGAGCGCGATGCGCGGGTCGAGCAGTGCCTGGGCGAGATCCACTGCGAGGTTCACGAGAACGTACGCCGTCGCGACCATGATGGTCACCCCCATGATGGCGGGGTAGTCCGTGCTGAGCACCGACGTGGTCGCGTACTGACCGAGGCCTGGCCAGGCGAAGATCAGGTCCACGAAGAACGTGCCGGTCAGGGAGTAGGCGAACGTAAGGCCGATGACGGTGAGCACCGGCCCAAAGGCATTCTTGAGGGCGTCCTTGTACAGCAGCGTCCGCGGCGGCACGCCCATGGCGCGTGCCATGCGGATGTAGTCGTTGCCCATCGCCTCGAGCATGGAGGAGCGCGTCATCCGCATGATGACGCCCATCGGGTAGGCGGCCAGGCACAGCATCGGCAGGATGAGATGCCTGACCGAGTCCGTGAACGCTGGCCAGTTGCCCGTCACGAGAGCGTCGATGACGGGCATGCCCGTGACGCTCGTGATCGGGTGAGCCTGTGCGACGAGGATGTCGCTCGGGCCGGCGACCGGGAGCAGGTGGAGCACTCTGAAGAAGACGATCTGCAGCATCAGCGCCAGCCAGAAGGCAGGGATCGACACCCCGCCGGTCGAGAAGATGCGCATCACATGATCGATCCACTTGCCCTTCCGATGAGCAGTCGCGACGCCCAGGACGATCCCCAGGATGGTGGCGACGATCAGCGCAGAGATGATCAGCTCGAGCGACATCGGGAGGAAGTGCATGATGTCTTGGAGCACGGGTCGCTTGGTGCGCAGTGAGTCGCCCCAATCGCCCTTCACCAGGTTCTTCATGTAGATGCCGTACTGGACGTACAGCGGCTTGTCGAGTCCGAGGATCTGGCGCGCGTGGGCGATCTGCGCCGGGCGCGCGTTGGCACCCGACGTACACCGCTGCCGGGTCCGAAGGCGCGAGTCGCACCATGAGGAAGGTGATCGTCGCGTCTCCGAGGAGCACGAGCACGGCGACGCAGATCCGGCGGACGATGTGGACCAGATCGTCACCTTCTCGTGCTCCTTTCTCCTGGCTTCAACTTGTGGATTGGGGGGCGCCAGGCGGGCACCGAGGCCCGCCTGCCGCAGTCGCGCTTGCCCGCCTCAGCGGGCGGTGACGTGGGTCCAGAAGAGGACCTGGGGGTAGTTCGGGTTGGCGGCGCCTGATGCGAGTTGAATGGTCTTGAGATGCGCGATGACGTACTGAGCATCGAAGAGGTAGGCCGCCGGTGCTTGGTCGACGAGCATCGCCTGAGCCTGGTTGTACTTCTGCTGCGACGCCTCGAGACCTGACGGAACGGCGCTGAGCCTGTACGCCTGCGTCAGCAACTTGTCGAAGTCGCTGTTGTACCAGTAGGCGAGGTTCCACGCCGGCGTCGTCTCGGGCCGGAACATGGAGTTCATGTTGTCGTAGCCGTCCGGAAGGCTCGGCCACCAGAGCAGGCAGAACAGATCCTGACGTTGGGCTGCAGGGCCCTTGGCCTTGGCCCACTGCTGGTTCCAGAGGAGCTTCTGCACGTTGACCGTGACACCGACCTTGGCGAAGGACTCCTTGATCAGCGGTGCGAAGGCGTCCTCGAGCGGGTTCTCGGCCGTGTACGTGAGGTTGAGCTTGAAACCCGTTCGGATACCCCGCCGCGGCCAGCATCTGCTTGGCCTTGGCGATGTCGGTCGAGTACTGCGGGACGTTGCCTTGGGTGTTCGGCCAGAGGCCGACAGGGACTGGGCCCTTGGACTGGGTCGCGAGACCGTTGGCGCCGACTGTGATGATGTCCTGATACGGCACCGCATACGAGAGGGCCTGGCGCACCTTGAGGTTGTTGAGCGGCTTGTGCTGGGTGTTGAAGAACATCAGGTAGCTGTTCCAGCTCTGGCCCTTGACGACATCGATGCTGGGATTGGACTGCAGCGCGCTCACCTGGTCGCGTGCCACCAGGCCGGCGTAGTCGATCTGGCCCGCCTCGAGCTCCTGCTGCTGCGTCCCGGCCTCGGCTACGATCTCGACGACGATCTTCTTGTACTGGTTGTTGCTCCAGGTGCCCCACCACTTGTCGTTGCGAACGAAGACGAGCTCCTGATTCGGCTTGTACGACTGCAGGATCCACGGGCCGGTGCCCGTCTTCATTACCGGCGTCCCACCACTTGCTGCTCTTGCCGGCGGTCGCCGGGCTGAAGATCCAGGAACCAGAGCTCGCGGCCGCGATGCGATCGAGAGCGACAGGGTAGGAGAGATGCATCGTGACCGTGTACGGGATCGACGACCTGGACCTCTTCACCGGCGCCCACAGGTAGGCGGCACCGAGGTTGAGCTTCTGCGTGCGGTCGATCGAGTATTTGACAGCAGCTGCGTTGAAGGGAGTCCGTCGTGGAACGTCACGCCCTGGCGCAGGTGGAACGTCCAGGAAAGGCCGTTCTTCGCGACCTCCCACGAAGTCGCCAGCGCCGGAGAGAACGGCTCAGCGCTGCCGGGGGCGTTGGCGTAGATCAGCGGCTCGTACAGGTCGCCATGTAGACGACCTCGGTTGAGAAGCTGGCGCTCGGGTCCCAGGTCGTCACCGTCGACGTGTAGGCGAGCCTGAGGATATCCGCGCTGGCGGCGGGGCTACTGCTGCTGCTGGACGAGCTGCTACTCCCGCATCCCGCCGCCAACACTCCCGCGAGCACAGCCACCGCCACCATCGACACGATTGCGATGGATATTCGCTTGGTCCGGGATGACCATCGTTCCATGCTACCCCCTTAGGGTCATGGGTTCGGGCGCGACTGGGTCGCTTGCGGCTGGATCCCCCGTCCGCGTGCCGCGAGTCCCGCCCCCTTGGCTTGGCGGCGACCCCGATGGGGTCGTCCGATGCGGAAAGGCCATGACGCGAGCCTAGAGGAGCGGGAGGGGCGTCGACAACACCCGTGGGGAGCGTCTCATGTCACCCTTTCGGGTAAGCTCGCGTCACCTCTTCGGCGTTCCGCGCTCACATGTCAGGCAGACGCCAAAGCTCTCCAACCGGTGACCAGCTGCACGACGAGACTTGACGGTGGGCGGTGCCATGGCCAGCCGGAGGCTGGAGCGCGTCCAGCGCCGAAAGATTCAGCCTCGCAGGCACATCGCTCTCCCGGCCGAAGTGTTGCCGACTACGCGCCTCGAACAGCCGTCAGCCCCGCTGACGGATCGTGCGCGAGAGCAGGCTCGCGGGCGCGGTGCGCCGTGCCGGTGGACTCCGGTCGGCGCTGGAAGTGTCACGCATGGCTGAGAACCGCGGGCGAGACAACCCCGGCTCGGGCACCGCCGGGGAGATCGAGCCGCCGCCGTGTGCGAACCACGTCTACTTCACAACGAGTCTGTTCGCGACGACCGCGACCTGGACGTTGCCGGCGCGGTCGCGGGCTCTCACGGTGAACCGATAGGTGCCGACCGGCCACGAACGCGGCACCGTGAACGTTGTTGTCAGCAGCCGATTGAGCGTCTGCTTGGTCAACCTGATCTTCCTGACACCTTCCCCTGGGGTTCACGACGGTGATCGTGACCGCCTTGGCGTAGTTGCCGGCAAGCGTAGGATGGTTGACCCTGAACTTGAGGCCGGCCTCGTGGCCGCGGATGGCTAGAGCGGCAAATGGCGCCATGACGACGGGGCGCCGCGTGTCGATCGTCACCTTCATGACGTGCTTCCCGGAGCAGTTGCCGGACCTGTCGGCCGACCAGCAGACGATCGTGTGGCGCTTGTCGTTCGCGTGGTTGGACGGCGCTCTGACTGTGACTCGGGCGATCCGGCCTCGCTTCAGCCTCAGCACATGGTCGACTCGATAGTGGATGCCGGCCACAGCCGATGCACTGGATCTGTCGCTGGCGGACATGGTCATCGTGACGGGAGCCTTGGACCAAGTGTCACTCGCGGCTCCGCGCGTCGCGAGGTCGGGGGGCGTGAGGTCGGCGGTCGGGTCGGTGACGAGGATGGTCGCCGACTGGCCGACCACCCAGCCATGGGTCGGGTCGCTGAAGGCGACGGCTGCGATCCCGTTGTCGGAGCCCGTATTGAGCGTGCCCCAATGCGCGCCGCCGTCGACCGTGGCATGGATCTCGCCTTCCCCACCGACGGCCCAGCCATGCTTCGCGTCGGTGAAGGCGACGCTGCCGATGCCGCTACTCTGCGCGAGCGTCTGCTGGGTCCAGGTGGCCCCTCCATCGGCGGTCACGAAGATGACGCCGCCGTTGACCGACGCGGTCGGCACGCAACCGCCCAGCCAGCCGTGGTCCTTGTCGACGAAGTCCACTCCGTAGTAGTCGGCCCAGGCGGGCGCCGGCTGGCGGTTCCACGTGGCACCACCGTCTGTCGTAGCGAAGATGATGCCCGTCTCCTGTGGTGAGTTGGTCGCGATGGCCCAGCCCACGGCCCAGCCGTGGTCCCGATCGACGAACTTCACAGCCGTGAAGGTCCCAAAGCCGGAAGGTGTCTTGGGCGACTCGTCGATCCAGCTTGCGCCGCCGTCGCTGGTCGCGAAGATGACGCCGTCGGCACTGATCGTCCCCAGGCGACGGCCGACCGCCCAGCCGTGGTCCTTGTCGACGAAGTCCACCGAATAGAAGTCGGCCCACGGGGGCGGCGACTGCACGTTCCAGGTGGCGCCACCGTCGGTCGTGGCGCGGATGAGGCCGTCGGTACCGACGGCCCACGCCGTGCTGGCATCGACGCAGGCCACGGCCCTGAACGTCAACCCGGGGACCGACAGCTGCGGCGTCCAGGTCCTGCCTCCGTCGGTCGTCGCCACGATTGCGCCGGAGGACCCTTCGGGGGGAGCAAACACACCACCGATCTCTTCACCGACGGCCCAGCCATGGTCATGGTCTGCGAAAGCGACCCCTGTGAAGTTGTCGTAGACGCCGGCGCTCACATCGGTCCAGGCAGATCCGCCGTTGGTCGTACCGCGGATGATGCCGCAGTTGCCCACGCTCCATGCGTGCGCGGTGTCCGTGCACGCGACTCCGCAGAGAATGTAGGCCGCGTGCCCGCCTTGTGGCTGCCATGAGAGCCCTCCGTCCGTCGTGCCGTATATCACCCCTTGGCTGCCCTCGTCGGTGTCACGCCCAACAGCCCAGCCGGTCGTCGAGTTCGCAAACGTGACAGCGTTGAAATCCCAACCGTCGCTGGTGATGTCAAGGCCCTGCGCATGCCAGCTCGCTCCACCATCGGTAGTCGCGACGATGCTGCCCTGGCCGACGGCCCACCCGTGGGCAGCGTCGCTGAAGCAGACGTCCCAGAGAGTCATGGCGCCTCCCGAATGCTCGACACGCCAGGTGGCTCCGCCGTTGGTCGTACCGAGAATCAGGCCCGACACTCCCACCGCCCAGCCGCGCCGCGCCGAGATGAAGCTGACACCGTAGAGACCCTTGTTCAGTCCCGTTTCCTGCTGCCTGGTCCAGCTGGCGCCGCCATCCTTCGTGGCGTAGATCGCGCCGTGCTGCTGTGAGGAATCCAGACCCACGATCCAGCCGTGAGCCGTGTCCGTGAACACGACGTCGTTCACCATCCCCATCGGCAGGTCGCGGCCGGTCCAGTGGGCGCCGCCATCCTTGGTGGAGACGATCACCGCTGAGCCGTTGTCGGTTTCCCAGCCGACGGCCCACCCATGCATCGCGTCGACGAAGGTCACGCTCTTCAGGGTCGCGGTCGCGTTCGACTGCTGCGGTCTCCAGCTAAGGCCGCCGTCCACAGACTTGAGGATCGTGCCCGCGTCTCCGACCGCATAGCCGGTCGAACCGCTGACGAAGCTGACGTCGTTCAGCGTATTGCCCTGAGGTAGTGGGTTCTGCCAGAGGAACGGACTGATGCCGGCCGGCAGAAGCGCCTGAGCGGAGGTCGGCAGCAGCATCGCCGCCACCATGAGCGCCCCGCAGACCACCGCTGGCAGACCAGCGCGCAACCGTCGACCCTGCATGAGACCTCCTCTGCGCCGCCCACCCAGCCCCGGGCGACGCCGTGAATTGGCACGGACCTGCCGCGCATGTCGTCGCGGGCATCCTACAGAGGGCGAGGGCGACGTCAAATCAACTTGCGGGCACCCCAGACAAGCGCTCGACGCGGCCCCGCGCTCAACAACATCCCACCATGCCCCGAGTTTGGTCGGGCTCGTTCGGCAGAATGTCGGTAGTCTTGCCGAATCGGAAGAAACGCTGCCGAACGCGCGAGCACGAAAGCGCACCTTGCAGCACCAAATTGGTGCCCCCGGCTGGAATCGAACCAGCGACACCAGGCTTAGGAAATCTCATGGTCTGGTCTTCCTAGTAGCGGAGAGTGTGCAAAGGTGCTGCACAGTCCAAGGTTCTGAGCGGGCTTGGTGATGGGCCATATTCAGGCGTCTCACGCTGTGGTGAGCCGTCTTGTCGGCAATGCGTCGGCAACCGCACCCGATTCCGGCAATCGCCTCGGAACTCCCTTTCACCGCCTTGCCTACGGTAACGCTAGTTGTCCGCCCACTACGGACGCCATAGGCTAGTTCCACGGTCTATGGCCTCGCCAAGATCCGCGGCATGACGCACGCTCTCGGTGGGCCCGCCCTCCTATCTCGTCGGCGCCAACCTCCTCGGCTCGGAGCCCATTGCGCCTGCGTCACGCCCAGCGGGGCGAGTTGCCACGGGAGTGGCGTTACCGCCGGCTATCTCACACCGTGTATCTGCGCCGGCCATAGTGGTCGAGGACGGCGACGAGGCGCTTGGGGTCGAGCGCACTGGCAGTTACCCCGTCGCGGCCGGTCATCGTCTCGGCGGCGAGCAGGGCGTTGACGATTGCCTCCTGTGTGGCCTCGATGGCCGCCTCGAAGACAGCGTCGATGCACGTCAGCGACAGCATGTCGACCGATACCATTGGAGGGCTTGGGGCGCCATAGTTCATGGCCGGGAGGCCGCGTGCAGCGGTGGAGAAGGCTATGAAGATGTCGCCGCTGTAGTTGCCGGCGCAGGCGCCCAGCATGGAAGCTCCGAGGCCGGCGCGCTGCGCCACTCTGGATAGCTGATGTGGCAGCAGGGGTGCGTCGGTGGCGACCACGGCGATGATCGACCCGGCGCCAGCCGGCGGCTTGCCCTCGGGCAGGTCCGGCGCGGGAATCGCCGCTTCGTTGAGGACCTGTCCGACCGGCGCGCCGTTGATCTGTAGTTCAGAGCGCGAGCCGTGGTTTGCTTGCACCAGTACGCCCACTGTGAATCGCTCGCCGCCCGCATCGAAGCGCCGGGAGGCGGTACCGCAGCCACCTTTGAAGTCGTGGCAGACCATGCCGGTGCCGCCGCCGACGTTGCCTTCCGGCACCGGCCCCATACTCGTCCGGGCTAGAGCCTCGACGACGTGCTCAGATTGCACGTGCTGCCCGTTGATGTCGTTCAAGCAGCCATCCCACGTCTCCCCCACTACCGGCAGGCTCCAGAAGAGCTTCCCGCTCCCGCGCGCCTCGATCTCGCGGCGCACGAGCGCGTCGCGAACGACACCGACCGAGTGGCTATTGGTGAGCGCGATGGGTGAGGTGAGGAGACCCGACTCGCGCACCCACTCGAGGCCCGTCAGCTCACCGTTGCCGTTGAGCCGGTGACAGCCGGCGAAGAGCGGCTCTTCACTGATCTCCCCGTTGTGGGGCAGGATGACCGTGACTCCGGTGCGCACCGGGCCGCGTCCGGGGACGAGCGGTCCCTCGCCGGCAATGAGCGTCGCATGACCGACGCCGACCCCCGCCACGTCGGTGATCGCGTTCAGCGGCCCCGGCTCGCCGAGGCCGATCTCGATGCCGAGCTCTCGTGCGCGCATCGGCCCTCCTGATGGCCTGTGTCATCAGCGCATGGCCCCGGCAGCGCGGCTGCGCCGCCGGGGCCATGCCATGCCCCTACTTAATCCAGTAGTGGACCGGGTCATAGGTGTAGACCACGTGTAGGTAGAAGCCGCCGACGCGCTTCGAACTCATCGTCGTCATGATCGGTGAGTACAGGGTGGCGTAGGGCGCCTGCTCCATGATCAATGCCTGCATGTCCTCGTACTTGGCGAGGCGGGCCGCCGGGTCGGTCATGGCAGCGGCCTCACTCATCATCTTCTCGAGCTGCGGGCTCCACCAGAAGCTGTTGTTGGTGCCCCCGGCCACGGCCGCGCTCTTGCTGAACAGCGGCGCGATCCAGTCGGAGGGATCGGGGAAGTCCATGTACCAGAGATAACGCGCGAGCGAGGCGGTGTGGGGCGTCGAAGAGTAGGTCTGGAAGCTCGAGTTGGCCATCGTCTTGAGGCTCGCCTTGATGCCCACAGCCGCAAGGTCGGCCTGTATCGACTGGAAGAGCTTCGGATAGGGGTCGACGTTGTCGCTCGCGAGCACGGTCGAGAAGCCGTTTGGATAGCCGGCCTCGGCGAGCAGTTGCTTGGCCTTCGCCGGGTCGTAGCCGTACCACTTCTTGTTGTCCTGGTGGCCCGGCATCCCGGGCGGATAGACCTGGTAGAGCGCCTGTGCCTGGCCTCCGAGCAGTTTCACCAACTTGTCGCGGTTGATTGCCCACGAGATCGCCTGGCGTACCTTGACGTTCTGCAGCGGCTTCATCTGCACGTTCATGAGCATGTAGATAGTGCCGACGACGGGCTCCTGGAAGACGTAAGGCTTCCACTGCGGATCGTTCAGCACCGAGACGATGTTGGCCGGCGGCACGTTGTTGCCAAGCACGTCGACCGTGCCCTGATGCAGTCGCAGGTAGGCAGTCTGGGCGTTCAGCGAAAGGTCGAACTTGATGCCGTCGAGCCACACGTGGGATACGTCGACGTAGTTGGGATTGCGCGTCAGCGTCACCTGCTGCCCGGGCGTCCAGTTGACGAACATGAACGGGCCCGTGCCGAGCGGGTGACGCCCCACCTTCGTATTGCCCCACTTGGCGACCCACTCCTTGGGGATCGGATCGCAGAAATCGAGCGTGAGGGCGTTGATGAAGGAGAGGTCGGGATTGATCAGGTCGATCTCCACCGTGTACTTGTCGATCACCTTGTAGCCGGAGATGTGCGCCGCCTTCTTGGCCTGGTAGGCGGCGGCGCCGACGACGTTCGTATAGAAGTAGGTGCCTGGCGCGAGCGGCAGACGCATCATGCGCTCGAAGCTGTACTTGAAGTCCTGGGCGGTCACTTCACGGCTAACCGGAGGCTGGAACTTGAGCCCCGGCTTGAGGTGGATCGTGTACGTCTTGCCGCCATTGGTGATCGTCGGCATTGCGGTCGCCATGTTGGGGACGAGTTGCGTTCCGGCGGTGCCGGGCTTGGCCGCGTACTGGTAGAAGTTGGCGAAGACGTTGTGGAAGATCTGCCATTCGAGCAGGTTCCAGGCGATCGCCGGGTCGAGCGTGTTGGGCTCACTGTCCCAAGCGAAGACTAGGGTGCCGCCCTTTTTGGGCGTCGAGGTCGCGGCACCCGTGCTGGCGCCCCCAGAGGTGCCGGAGCTGCTGCCACACGCGGTGGTTCCGAGGGCGATGACGCCAGCTAAGAGGAGAAGGACGGCAAGCAGCGCGAGTCTGCGGACGAATCTCTGCATCTGAAACCCCCTTCGGGCATCCCCGTGCCCTTCCAGCATGAAGCCGACGCTTCCGAGCCGGCATGCCTTGTGAAGCATCGCACATGGATGAGAGGAACAACAGGGGCAGCAGGGACTCGGTGATGCGTGCTTTTTGTCACCGAGGTGAACGGCGAGCCGGCCTTCTTCGTGCGCGACGGCGGTACCGCGGCGTGGGGCCTGTCCCCGCTTCCTGCTCGGCCAGCTAGGCGCGTTCCGCCCCAGCACGACCTGAGGCACACGCACGCCACGCTGGCCCTGCAGGCCGGCATCCACCCCAAGGTGGTCTCAGCGCGCCTCGGGCACGCCACCGTCTCGATCACGCTCGACACCTACTCGCACGCCATCCCGGCGATGCAGGAGGAGGCGGCGGCGCTGATCGCGGGGCTGGTGTTCGCAGCCAAATGACCGGCTCGGAAGCGACGCCGGTCGGCTCCCCCGCCCGGGCTACCGGCTCTCGAGCGTGAAGGCCGACTCGACCGGGACACCCTCCCGGAGCGTGCTGAGAACGACGCAGTAGCGCTCGGCGCTCCGCAGCAGACGCTCCGCTCGCTCGCCTCGTTCATCGCCGCGTATGACCACGCGCGTATGGGCGCGGATGGCAGTGATGCCGATTGGGAACTCCTTGCCCATCGCGAGCGTGCCACGCGGGTCCCAATCTCCCTCGACAGAGACTTCGAGCTCCTCGAGGTCGATGCCCATGTTCGCGGCCACCATGCGCACGGTAGTCTCCTGACAGGCCGCCAGGGCGGCGAGCAGCAGGTCTCCGGAACAGGGTACGTCGCCGTCGCCGCCGACGGCGGGGTGTGCTCCCGCGCGCAAGACAGCCTCCGGCACCGACTCGGGAGCGACGACGCAGTGCAAGGGGTCGGCGAGATCGCCGCTGCCGCCCCGCACGCGCAGCACTTCCGGGGCGCCGCCGGGATCGTCGAGATAGCGTTGTCGAATCGGTACTTGACGTGCTCTGACATCTACCTTCGACTTGGGCATGTAGCCGCTCCTCCGTCAGGTCGATGGTCCTGGTCTCGAGGGACCGCGGCTGAGGACCGCGTAGCCAAGGTTCCCGCAGCCAGCACCGACAAACCGCTCCGGATCAGTTGAGGCTTTCGGCCGGTGACTGCCCGCTCTCTCTTCTGACAGCGGAACGACCGCGTGCCGCTGAACCGTGCGGGATTGTGCCGCCGCGTCTCGTCGGCAGAATGTCGGCAGTCCTGCCGATTCGGAAGGGACGCCGCGTCATCGCCCTCGATCCCGGCACGGTCGAGGTCCTGAAAGCTCAGGCGGCGCGTCAGCTCGAAGAGCAGAACGACTGGGACGAGGCATGGATCGAGTCGGGGCTGGTGTTCACAGCCGAGAACGGCGCCGCCCTCGACCCCGAGTCGGTGACGCGCTACTTCCGCCAGGCGGTGAAGCGGTCGATGCTGCCCAGCATCCGCCTGCACGACCTGCGGCACACCCACGCCACGCTTGCCCTTCAGGCCGGCATCCACCCCAAGGTCGTGTCCGAGCGCCTCGGACACGCCACCGTCTCGATCACGCTCGACACCTACTCGCACGCCATCCCGGCGATGCAGGAAGAGGCGGCGGCGCTGATCGCGGAGCTGGTGCTCGCGAGTGATTGATGCGGCGAGCGAAGGCTCAGCCGGTCGGCAACGACTTACCGTAGCAGACCAGCCCGCGGCGCAGACCGCCGCGTTGCCAGAAGCCGCGCTCAGGCTGCAGCTGCCAGCCACGCCGCTCGTAGAAGCGCCGTGCCGCCGCGTTGCGCGTAAACACCCAGAGCGTGGCGCGCGAGAAGCCACACGTCGCCAGGCGCGCCTCCGCGGAGCCGAGCAAGGCGGCGCCCACGCCGCCCTGCCAGTTGCCCGGGTCGACGTAGATGGCGTAGACCTCGCCGCCCGCGGCCGAGGGCTCATCCCGCAGCGCGCCGCCGGAGACGAACCCGAGGCGGCGGCGACCGCGGCAGGCGACCAGCGTGAACCCGGTGGCGTCCGCCCTCGCGATGCGCGCCCGCAGGCGCTCCTCCCAGGACGCTGCATCGAGCGAGGCGAGAAACGTCGCCGGCAGGATGGGCGCGTAGGCTTCGCGCCAGGAGGCCACGTTCAGAGCTGCGAGCGCGGCTGCGTCGGTGATGACGGCGTCCCGCAGCTCCAGATGAGGCGCTGCCTGACCAGTCGCTCCCTGCACGCGCCTCCTCCCCGGTACGTCGCGTGACGTGAATGCTATAGCGCCGCACGTCTTCCCGGCGCTGCAGAAGCGGCGGCGGCGCAAATCGCAAGACTGGCGTGGGCGCGGGCATAGAAGCGCTACTCGTGAGCCCGGAGCCAGAGTCGCAGGGCGTCCGGCGTCGCGAACACCCGCCTGGCGCCGGCCTGGCGCAGCGCTCGAGGAGCAGGCCTACACGGCGCCGACCAAGGCCAGTGTCAGGGTTCTCACCAAGGAGTGGCTGCCGGCGGTGAAGCAAGAGCGCCACTTTGCGGGCGACGCGATCGATGCTGTGCTGGCGCGGCAGCTGCTCGAGCCGCAGTCGATGATGATCTACCGTCCGGCGCTTAGCGGTGAGAGGGCCGCGTGGGGCCGGCGCCGATGGCGCCGGCCCCACGCGGCTCATTCACATCCCGCCCGACGTCCCTACCTGTTCGGATAGACCTCCAGGCGGTGCCAGCTTCCGACGCCCCGAGCGCCGGCCTGGTCGTGAGCGACGATCCGCCAGCTCCAGGTACCGGTTCCCAGTCGGCACGTGACGCTGGCCACGAGCCGCTTGCCGGTCTCGCGGAGGCCGAGCGGGTACTGGATCACCGGCTGCCCATACCTCGTGATGGCGAGCTTGGCGTCAACCATCCGCGCCGCGGTGTCGTTCACGCGGAAGCTGAAACGCGCCTTGCTGCCCTGCCAGGCGACCGGATGGCCGTAGTCGGTGACCACGGGGGCCACGTTGTCGATGCGCACCGTGCACTGCTGCGCCGGCTCGACGTGGCCCGCTGTGTCGACGGAGCGATACCAGACCTTGGTCGCACCCTGCCTGGTGATTCGCACGGAAGAGCCCCGCGTCCACGCGCCTGGCCCAAGACGGTACTCGGTGCAGGCGAGCGGGGCGCTGCCCGCCCCGGGGACGGCGTGGAAGGTCAGTTCGACAGCGCGTCTGACCCACCTGGCTGGCACGCCCTGCACGGTGGTGACCGGCGGCAGGCCGGAATTCACTTGAAGGGCGAACGCCTGCGTCGCGTCCACGCCGACGCCGTTCGCTGCGGTGACAGTAATGTCGTAGTCGCCGTGGGTGCCGGCGGCCGGGGTGCCGGCGATAGTCGCCGTGCCGTCGCCGTTGTCGATGAACGTCACGCCGGCCGGCAGAGGGCCGGCGGCAGAGAGACTCGGGACCGGCCGGCCGTTGGCGGTCACCGTGAACGAGCCCGCCGAGCCCTCGACGAACGTCGTGGCGTCCTCGCTGGTGATCTGCGGGGCAGCACTTGCGGCCGTGTTGGTCAACGCGAACGAGGTCGTCACATTCCCGGCGGCGGCGGTCACCCCGTACGGGCCGGAGACGGAGTTCGCCGTGAACGCCGGCGCCTCCGCGTAGCCCCCGGCGTCGCTCGTCACCGTGCTGCTACCGCCGAACGCTCCGCTCGCACCGCCGGCCGGCGGCGTGAAGGTCACGTCGACTCCCGAGATCGCGTTGCCGTAGGCATCCCGGCACAGTGCTTTCAGCTTGGCGACGAAGGTCGTGTTGACTAGGGCGCTCTGCCCGTCGCCCGCGGCCGCGGTGAGACTGGTCAGCGGGCCCGGGTTGTTGGTGAAGCTGAACGACAGGTCGTCGAGTCCCGCGGCGGCGGCGGTGACCGTGTAGGCACCCGCGACGGTGTTCGCCGTGAAGGCGGGCGCCTTGGCATAGCCTTCGGAGTTGGTCAAGACCGTTGTGCTGCCCGAGAAGGCGCCGCTCGCGCCGTCGGCCGGCGCCGAGAATGTCACCTCGACCCCCTCCATCGGATTCGAGTCCTCGTCCAGAACGCGCGCCCTGAGCAACGTGGCGAAGGCAGTGTTCACCGTCGTGCTCTGGTGGTCGCCCTCGACGATCTCGAACGAGGTAGGCTCGTGAGGGAGGCAGGTGAGAGTGACGTCGTTGCCGTCGCCCCCGACGTAGCTGATCGCGAAGCGGTCGTCGCCCACGGACATCTCGGCCCCCTCGGGGAGCCCGGCAAAAGTGTTGGTCACCGATCCCGAGCCCTGGTTGTCGATGATCGTGAAGGTCGCGCCTTCCTCCGGTGCATAGCCAAGCGCCACGGAGAGCGTCGCTCCGCCAAGATCGATGGAGCCGTCCGTCACGCGGAGCTGGTCGTATTGCTCGCCGGCGGTGTCGCCGTTGATCTCCTCCGCGAAGGTGGCATCCTGCGCCATCTGCAAGCCGTAGGCCGTGAGCCTCCCAAGGCCGTTGCCGGGTATCCCGGCGGCGCCGCGCGCCATTTGTACTCCTGCACTGCCGCCGGGCGCCAGGGTGCCGCCGGAATCGACCACTACGGTGCCAGCCTCGCCTGTGCCGTCCAGCGTCGCATCAGATTTGACCACGATCCCGCTACTCACTTGCATCGCGCCGTCAACCTGCAGGGTGCCGTCATCGACGTTGAGCGTCCCGGCGAACTCCGGCGTGCCGGACACGATCATGGTGCCGGTCCCGATCTTGCGCAGGCTGAAGTCGCTGTCGGCGATAGACGAGACCGTGAGCGTCCCGCTCCAGACGCCGATGCCGGCGTCGGCGTTGAGCGAGATGGTTCCGGAGCAGACGCTGTGTCCGGAACTCAGGATGGCGCCCCCGTCCGAGATTCCGTAGCCGGCCAGCGTAATCGGGTTGGTCACCGTGACATCGCCGTAGAGCTGCAGCAAGGCCCCGCTCTCGACCGTCACCGCCCCGCTCCCGAGCGCCGATCCCTGGGAGAGGCGTACCATGCCGGCCGCGATGGACGTAGGGCCGGTTCTGGTGCTCGCCGTATCGAGCGTCAGCGTGCCCGCCCCCGTCTTGGTCAGAGCACCGCTGCCGAACACGCCGCCGGACATCTTCAGCTCGCTCAACTGCTTTGCGACATCGAACGTCTGGTCCTGGTTCAGCGTGACGGCCAGCGCGAATGTCCCGAGGCAGCCTTCGTAGGTCGTCTGGATGCCGCCGTCGAGCGCGAGTGCGTTGCCGGCGAAAGAGTAGGGGCCTCCATCGATCTCGATGGAGTCGAACACCGTGCCGGCGGCAAAGTTGTTGGAGGAGGAGCCCCCCCATTGTCCGGAGAAGACCAACTTGCTGCCCGCGGACGGAGCGACGCCGCCGGACCAGTTCCCGGCCGTGGACCAGAGCCCGTCCCCACCGGCCCCGGTCCATGTGCGGGTAGTGCCGGGGCCGGCCTGGGCCACACCCGCCGCGCAGAGGAGGGCGATCAGCACGAGTGCGGACGCGATCACCAAGATCGCGGCGCGGCGCTTCGCTTCTGAGGCGGCGGCAGCGCCGCCCGCGCGCCGACGCCTGCACGCGCGTGGATCACTCTTGGCCCCGATGACCGGTCCCGTACTCATGTGGTTCCTCCCCCGCCGCTTCGCGGTCTGGCGACTTGTGACGATCTCCAGGGGCCGGGTGAAACAGGGCCCCGGCATCCCTGACACCACATATCGGCAGCTGCTGCGCTGTGCCGTAGTCGGCAGCAGGCGCATCCGCAACAGCGCCCCTGCCCCACCAACGGTGCCTGGTGCCACCAGTGTCGAGCCGTACCGTGCGTCTCGTCGGCAAAATGTCGGCAGTCTTGCCGATTCGGAAGGAGTGCTGCCGAACGCCCCGCCACGAAAGCGCACTGTGCAGCATCAAAGTGGCGCCCCCGGCTGGAATCGAACCAGCGACACCAGGTTTAGGAAACCTGTGCTCTATCCACTGAGCTACGAGGGCATTGTGCCGATTTGCAGGGGTTTTTCCTCTGCGGCGACTCGGCAAGAATACCAGAGTTGCTGAGAAAGCTGCCAAATCTGCAGGAAGCCTGCGGCGGGCTGCCCGGAGCGGAGCGGTCGGAGCGGGTGCTGCGGACCCTCATGGGCGCACCGCGGCCGGCTGAGGAGGCTTCAGCACGCTGGTCAGTCTCGTCGATCGCCTGGCCATCGAAGACGCGAGAGAGCGCGAACGGAACCTAGGGGGTCGCCTCCTCCGCCTCTTCAGTCGGTTCGACCGAGAGATGCGGCATGCGCCGATCGACCGGAGCGGGCAGCCACCAGTTGGCCCTGCCGAACAGGTGCATCGCGGACGGCACCAGCACGGTGCGCAGGATGAAGGCGTCGATGAAGACCGCCACGGCGAGACCAATGCCGAACTCGGCGATGACGCGCTGCCCTCCGAACACGAACGCCACGAAGACGCCCATCATGATCGCGGCGGCGGCCGTGATCACGCGGCCCGTGGTCGCCTGTCCCGTGACGACGGAGTGACGGTTGTCCCGCGTGTGGACCCACTCCTCGTGCATGCGGCTGACGAGGAACACCTGGTAGTCCATGGAGAGCCCGAACAACACGGCGAGCATGATCACCGGCAGGAACGCCTCGATCGGCCCCGCGCGCCCCAGACCAAGCGCTTCCGAACCCCAGCCCCACTGGAAGAAGGCGACCAGGACCCCGAAAGAGGCCGCGGCGGCGAGCAGGTTCATCACCGCCGCCGTCGCCGGGACGAGGAGGCTGCGGAAGGCGACCAGCAACAGCAGGAAGCCGAGGCCGACGATGACGGCGATGAACAGCGGCAGCTTGGCGCTGATGATGGCGGCGAAGTCGTCGAAGATCGCCGTCGCGCCGCCCACGAGCACGTGCAGCCCCGTGCCCTTCTCCGCGGCGGGGATCACGTCCTTGCGCAGATGATCGATGAGGGTGCTGGTCGCCGCGCTCTGAGGGGACGTGGCGGGCACGACCTGCACGATCGCCACCTTGGCGCCGGGCTTCGACGGGAAGGGCACGACCGCGGCGACGCCGGGTACCGACTGCAGAGTCTGCGTGAGCCGGCCGAGCGCAGCCGTGTCGGCCGGCGAGCCCGTCTGTGCGACCAGCAGCAGCGGGCCGTTCGACCCCGGGCCGAAGCCCGCGGCCAGCAGGTCATAGGCCTTGCGCGTGGTCGACGAGGCGGGGTCGTTGCCGGCGTCCGACAGGCCGAGGCGCAGGCTCAGCACCGGGGAGGCCAGGACGAGGATCACGACGACCGCAGTCAGCGCGAGGACGCGGGGATGCCGGGAGACGAAGGCAGCCAGGTTCGCCCAGAAACCCGTCGCGTGGCTGTCGTACGGGCCGGTCTTTGCGAGCACGCGACGCTCGCGGCGGCTGAGCACGCGCACGCCCATGAAGCCGAGAAGCGCCGGCAGCAGAGTCAGGGCCGCGGCCATGGTGAGCACGACGGCGATGACCGAGGCGAAGGCCATGCCGTTGAGGAAGCTGAGCCTGAGGACCAGCAGGCCGAGCAGGGCGATGCAGACGGTCCCGCCGGCGAAGATCACGGCGCGCCCGGCCGTGTTC
This sequence comes from uncultured Thermoleophilia bacterium, assembly GCA_963829205.1. Classification (GTDB taxonomy): domain Bacteria; phylum Actinomycetota; class Thermoleophilia; order UBA2241; family UBA2241; genus CAIXSE01. The sequence continues at coordinate 57,559 of CAWHHT010000006.1, read as the reverse complement.
AGCGCGCGCACCGCCGCCTCCTCGGGCACGAGACCCGCCTTCAGTCCGTGCCTGTATCTAGTGACGATGAACAGCGCGTAGTCGATGCCGACGCCGAGACCGATCAAGGCGGCGAGCGTCGGCGCGATGCTGTTGACGCTCGCCGCGTGCGAGAACAGGTCGATGGCGAACAGCGCTGTGCTCAGCGCGACGGCGGCGGTGACCAGCGGCAGCGCCATGCCGAGGAGCGACCCGAAGGCGAGCAGGAGGATGACGGCCGCGATGACGAGGCCGATCGCCACCGAGTTGGAGGGCGGTTGCTGACTCGCCTGTTCGATCGCCTGCCCACCGATCTCGACCTGCAGCCCCGGCGTACGGGCCGCCTTCACGAGGTCGACGACGCGCCGTACGTCGTTCTTGGGGATGGCCTGCGCCAGCTGCTTGAAGTCGACTGTGGCGTAGGCCGTCTTGCCGTCCTTGCTGATCTGGGCGACGCCGGTGGGGACGTACGGGCTGCGCACTCCGGCCACCGACGGCGACGCGGCGACCTTCGCCAGCAGCGTCTCGATGCGTGTCTTCACCGCGGGATCGTTGACGGATCCGTTTGCGACCTGCCACACGATCGTGTCCGCGTCGCCGGCCTGTTTGGGCAGCGCCGTGCTGAGGAGGGTGAGCGCCCTCGAGGACTCCGTCCCCGGCAGCGTGAACGAGTCTGTGTAGGCGCTGCCGACGCTCCGCTCCACCGCGACCACGGTGACGAGCGCGGCGACCCAGACGATGACGACGATCATGCGGTGCCGGTAGCACCAACGGGCGAATGAGGCCACAGTAGTCTCTCCTAGCCGAGCGTCTTTGCTGCCAGACTCTTTCCCGCCTCCGTTGGCGGCGCAACGTACCCTGCAAGGCTAGGACCTCGGTCGCGCCCCGAGCAGGCCCTGCGGCAGACATGTCGACGTCGTGCCCGTCCGCGCCCGGGAACGGAAGGGGCCGGGCGGGTGTGTCGCCCCGTCCGGCCCCTTGTCGCTCGGGAGTCTCAGGCGGCCCGACGGCCTGACTCGCTGGCGAAGTGCTTCTGCTCCAGGACCTCGGTGATGCGGTGTCCCGCATTGGACACGACCCGGCTGCCGAGGCCGTTCCAGACCTCTTGCAGCCGGCCGGCGAAGGTCTCGGCCTCGCCCAGGCTGTCGAAGTCGAGCTCGCCGATCACCGTGTGCTCGTCGTCCATGGGCCGCTCGATGCTGTAGCGGCGTACGCCGGAGGCCTCGCGGCCGAGCGGGTCGGTGTCGAAGACCTTCTTCCACTCGCCGTAGTCGGCGACGGTATGCCAGTAGTTGAGAACGTACATGGTGTTGCCTCTCATCCGGGGTGCTCAGGATGCTCGTCTATACCCCGAAACGGGCAGCGGAGGCCGTTGCGGGCGCTTGGCACCGGGGAGCTCAGGCCCTCCAGAGGCTTCGCCATCTCAGCCTCTCTATGTCGGCCGTGCTGCTCGTCGGTCTCCTGCTCAAGAACCTGCTCGGCTGGTGGGGGGCCGATCCCGTGGCCGCGCTGGCCCCGCCGGAGCCGTGGCTCAGGTCGCTTTGGCCAGGCTCTCGTCCTCCACGACGGGAGCCGGCATGTTGCGCCTGCCCAGCTCCGTCGCGGCATAGGAACCCGCGAGGCCCAGCGCAAGAGCTGTGGCGAGCCACGGCGCGCCGTGGCGCTCGATGCCCAGCGCGTCGTCCAGCGACAATGCGCCCGGGCCCGCGTCGGCGAGCGCGAGAAGCGTCGCGATCATCACGACCGGATACTCGTAGCCGCCGTTTGTGTTCCAGGGCCCGTTCTTGAGGTGGACGGTGCGGATGGCGGTCGTCATCACCGCAATGAGTGCGGCCGCCGCCATCGGCGTCGCCAGTCCGGCGAGCAGCAGGGCGCCGCCGCCGGCCTCCGCGAGGCCGGCGCCCAGAGCGTTGCGGCGTCCGGGAGCCAGGCCCATGGCCTGGAAGCCCTGGCCGGTCTTCTCCAGTCCGCCTCCACCGAACCACCCGAACAGCTTCTGCGTGCCATGGCCGACGAAGAATCCGCCGACGGCCATTCTGAGTGCCAATCGACCGAGGGTCATGAATGCCTCCTTCCTCGACGTCTTCTTGAACATTTCCCTCCGCCAATCGTGCCAGCGCATCGCGCGCCCGGGATGCGCCCATTGGGCCGTCACGATACTGAGAGTCAGGATGTCATCGTAGCTTCGGGGGAGGCTGGAGACGGTGACGCCCAGGTCCGCGGCGATGGCCGCGCCGGTGACGCACCGAAGGCGCCGGCGCTTCTCGGATCGACCGGCCACAGCTACTCTCCTAGGGCGTCCCCGTGGCCGGCGAGCCTTTTCGGGGTATAGCAGAGAGCGATCGACCAACAACCTCGAAAGCACAGGTCCCTCTTGAGCGGTTTGCGACGCCTCGTCTTCCCGTTTCTGCTCGTGCTCGTTGCTTTGACCCTCGTGCAGGTGTTGCACAGTCGGAGCACCACGAACGTCGTCCCCTACACCTACGCGGGCGGCCCCCACAGCTTCGTCGGCCAGCTCGACGCCGGCAAGGTCCGGTCGGTGTCAATCAACCTTGCCGACCAGACGCTGACAGTGGCGCCTGTGAGCGGCGCGCCCTACACGATCGCCTATCCGGACAGCAAGGTGCTCGACGCGCAGCTGGCCGCGCATCCGCAGGTCGCGATCGCGGTCACGACCGGGGCGGCGCCCTGGTGGAGCAGCCTGCTCCTGCCGCTGCTGGGCGTGGCCCTCATCGTCGGCTTCATGGTCTTCATGCTGCGGCGCATGCAGGGCGGCGGCTCCAAGGTCATGAGCTTCGGCAAGAGCCGCGCCAAGCGCGTGTCCGTCGACTCACCGAAGGTGACCTTCAAGGACGTCGCCGGGGCCGATGAGGCGGTCGAGGAGCTGCACGAGATCAAGGAGTTCCTCGAGAACCCCAAGAAGTTCCAGCAGCTCGGGGCGCGCATCCCCAAGGGCGTGCTGCTCTTCGGACCCCCCGGCACCGGCAAGACGCTGCTCGCGCGTGCCGTCGCCGGCGAGGCGGGCGTGCCGTTCTTCTCGATCAGCGGCTCTGACTTCGTCGAGATGTTCGTCGGCGTCGGCGCCTCGCGCGTGCGCGACCTCTTCGAGCAGGCCAAGCAGAACGCGCCCTGCATCATCTTCGTGGACGAGATCGACGCCGTCGGCCGCCACCGCGGCGCCGGCATGGGCGGTGGCCACGACGAGCGCGAGCAGACGCTCAACCAGCTGCTCGTCGAGATGGACGGCTTCGAGATGAAGGACAACATCATCCTCATCGCCGCCACCAACCGGCCCGACATCCTCGACCCGGCGCTGCTGCGCCCGGGCCGCTTCGACCGTCAGATCGTCGTCGACCGGCCGGACCGCCCGGGCCGCAAGGCGATCCTCGAGGTGCACACGCGCGGCAAGCCGATCAGCAAGGAGATCGACCTCGACGCGCTGGCCGCGCAGACGCCGGGCTTCACCGGCGCCGATCTCGCCAACCTCGTCAACGAGGCGGCATTGCTCGCGGCCAGGTACGGCAAGAAGGTCATCGAGACGCACGAGCTCGAAGAGGGCATCATGCGCGTCCTCGCCGGCCCCGAGAAGAAGACGCGCATCATCAGCGAGAAGGAGAAGGCGATCACCGCCTACCACGAGATGGGCCACGCCCTCGTGGGCCACTTCCTCGAGTACACCGACCCGGTGCACAAGATCTCCGTCGTGAGCCGCGGCCAGGCGCTCGGCTACACGATCAGCCTGCCGACCGAGGACAAGTTCCTGACCACCAAGCAGGAGCTCATGGACACGCTGGCGATGACGCTCGGCGGCCGCGCCGCCGAGGAGGTCGTGTTCGGCGAGATCACCACCGGCGCCGCCAACGACCTCGAGAAGGCCACGGCGACGGCCAAGCAGATGATCATGCGCTACGGCATGAGCGAGGAGCTCGGCCCGCGCACGCTCGGTCACGACCAGTCGATGCCGTTCCTGGGGCGCGAGTTCCAGGCGCAGGCCGACTACTCGGACGAGGTGGCGCGCCAGATCGACGACGAGATCCGCCGCATCATCGAGGACGCGCACCAGCGCGCCGTCGACCTGCTCACCGACAAGCGCGATCTCCTCGACGGCATCAGCAAGATCCTCATGGAGCGCGAGACGATCGACGCGTCCGAGTTCCTGGCGCTGCTGGCCGGCACCTCGGAGGAGGAAGTCTTCCGCGTGAAAGACGAGAAGCGCGGCCAGCCGGGCGGCACTGAGCCAAAGCCCTTGCGACCGCCCAGGCGCCCGCAGGTGGGTGCCCCGGCGCCGGTCAACCCGATGGCCCCGAGGACGACCTGATCGTCGGGCCAAGTCAGGCGCTTGAGAAGTATCCGGGCGCGCTTCCCGTGGCGATCCTCGCTCTCCTGAGCGCCACGACGCACGACGACGGTCCCGACCCCGCTGTCCGACAAGAAAGGTGGTGGCCATGACGGTCATCAAAGAGCCGGTCACCGCGGAGGTGGCCGCGCCGCCCCCGCTCGTGCGGCGATTCGAACCCGTCGAGCGCTTCGCGCATTGGTGGGTGGCCTTCTTCTTCCTCATGACGGCGCTGAGCGGCCTCACGCTCGGTGACGACCGCGCGGGCGCGTCGCCCACGCTGGTCTGGCACCTCGTCTCGGCCGGCGCGCTCGTCGTCGGGCTCGTGGTGTTGCCCGTCCTGCCGGGCAGGCGTGCACTTCTGAGGACCGCCGCCTCCCTCGCCGGACTGGGCCCGCGGAGCAAGTTCAACGTCGGTCAGACGGCCGCTGCCTACGTGATCGGCGCGCTGCTGGTCGGCATCTACGCGACGGGGCTCGCGGCGCTGGCTACGCATGCCGACGACGGTGGGCCGCACGGAGGCGTCGTGGCGTTGACGCTGATCGTCCTGGCCGGTCACGTCTTCCTGGCGGTCATCTATCCCTCCACGCGCCCGGCCCTGCGCGGCATGCTCACGGGCTGGGTGGACCGCACGTGGGCGCGGCGCCACTACCCGGCATGGGTGGCGGAGGTCGAGGGGGAATCTGGATCTGCGCGCTCGCCAAGCCTCTAGGAGATGCCGAAGCGGCTGGCAGCCCAGTGCCCGCGCGCCCCGGCGCGTCCGGAGCGCAAGGCGTGGGAAGAGCGAGGGTGGGCACACTAACGGTCCGTTCGGTTGTGGGAACATCTCTGCGGGGTAGTACGGCCTTCGGCACGTCAACCGACCCGCGCCGGCATCTCCCTCTTCCCGCCGGCCCGGGCCAAGTCCTCGGAAGGTGTGATGATGGCGTCGTCCGTTGCACAGGGTTGGAGGCTCGCAGATCCCACGGAAGGGGATGTCGACGCCGTCGAAGCCGCGCTCGGCTCCGAGGCGGCGACGCTCACCTACGAGAATCACACCTTCGAGTTCAGGAGGCTGCTGGCGGCGAACGGCGAGCCGCTGCTGCGCCTCAGCCATCGCGCCGACAGCAGGTGCATGGACGGTGAGCGCGGCTGCGCTTTCACCTGGCTCAACGGCCTCACCTGTGAGTCGCCTGTCCCCTGCGTGAAGAACGCCCGCGACCCGGAGACATGCGCGACTGTGAACGCGAAGCTGCTGCGCGCCGTCGGCCGCGCCCTGTTCGCGGACGTCGCCCGCCTGATCGCGGTCGCCGAGCGGCGTGACGACCGCGCCTCAAACCCCCTGCGCGACGCACGCAGGAACGACGCCCGCAGGAAGGCAGCCGCACCCGCGCACGGGCGCTGAGTCGATGCAAGCTTGCCTCGGCGGCACGCGCCGTCCCGGCAGCGTCCCTCGCTGCGACCGCGTGAAGACCTACGGGCGAGACCGCACCTGCGCGCAGCCGGGCTGCGAGACGCGCCTCTCCACCTACAACCCCTGGTGCTACTGCGCACTGCACGCCCCAGAGCATCCAGACCAGCAGACCTCTGCCGGGCGTGCCGAAGTCAGGCGGCTGGAAGAGCGCGCCTGCGAGTGCTGCAGAGAGCCCTTCCAGACGGCCAACGCGCGGCGCCGCTACTGCAGCGACCGCTGCCGCGTGCGGGCGTTCCAGATTCGCCAAGCGAGTTGGGCCGGGCAGGTCTGTCGCTCCCGTCCGGCCCCTCGTCGCTCGGGAGTCTCAGGCGGCCCGACGGCCTGACTCGCTGGCGAAGTGCTTCTGCTCCAGGACCTCGGTGATGCGGTGTCCCGCATTGGACACGACCCGGCTGCCGAGGCCGTTCCAGACCTCTTGCAGCCGGCCGGCGAAGGTCTCGGCCTCGCCCAGGCTGTCGAAGTCGAGCTCGCCGATCACCGTGTGCTCGTCGTCCATGGGCCGCTCGATGCTGTAGCGGCGTACGCCGGAGGCCTCGCGGCCGAGCGGGTCGGTGTCGAAGACCTTCTTCCACTCGCCGTAGTCGGCGACGGTATGCCAGTAGTTGAGAACGTACATGGTGTTGCCTCTCATCCGGGGTGCTCAGGATGCTCGTCTATACCCCGAAACGGGCAGCCGAGGCCGTTGGGTGCTGACCGTGGAGGCAGAGTCATGATCGAGAGGATCGAGGGCGCAGGGCAGGTCGCCAGCTTGAGCCACGAGGGCATGCAGGCGGAATCGTAGTACGGGGCCAGACGCGGCCGGGGCCGGGGCGCGCTGCGCCCCGGCCCCGGCCGGAGAACCAGAACGGCCCGCTCATGCGGGCCGGAAACCTCTTACTTGCTCTTGCCGATCTTGAACATCTTGGTGCCGCACTCCGGGCACACGCCCTGGGTGGCCGGCTTGCCGTTCTTCATCGTGACGGCCTTCTCGTCCTTCATCGTGCGCTTGGTGCGGCACTTGACGCAGTAAGCCTCGGTCGCCATGCGGTCTCCTTTCGGGACACGTATGCGGGCCCCTTGCCCGCCCCCCTGATATCGCGCGGAGCATACACCGCGCCTGTCAAGTGCGCAATGAGGCTGGCCCGTGCCTGAGAGACGCACGGGCTAGGCTCGCCGCGGCGAGCGGCCCACCGGACCGGCTCACGCTCGCGCCGGGCCGACGCACCAAGCCCCTCGCACGAGGGGCTGTCGACCGGAGCAAGCTCGGTCAGGAGACAGCGGGCGGCGACGCATCCGGCGCCGGCTCGCAGACGTCCGTGCGCCGGCGCCCTCGCAGACCTCCGGCGCCGCGTCGTGCGCGACGCGGCGGGCCTGCACGCGAACGAACCGGTCGCCGAGCCCCGTCTCATCTTCGAGGAGGGCGAGGGCCACTGGGCTCCCCGTGAGATCGGCGTGCTCGCGCAGGAGCGCCGTGAGCTCCGCCAGGCCAGCTTCGCCGAGAGGCGCGGCCGCGACGCTCTCGTGCCGCTCGAGCCAGTCGAGGGGCTCCTCGCTGAGGAAGTACGCCGTGCCGCCGGTCATCCCGGCACACGGATTGCGGCCGATGCGGCCGAGCACCACGACCACGCCGCCGGTCATGTACTCGCAGCAGTGATCACCCGTGCTCTCCACGACCGCGCGGGCGGCCGAGTTGCGCACCGCGAAGCGCTCGCCCACACCACCGGCGGCGTAGAACCTGCCGCCGGTTGCTCCGTACAGGCAGGTGTTGCCGGCGATGACTCCGGCCGGTGCCGCGGGGCCGGCCGCCGGGCGCAGCACGATGACGCCGCCGGCCATACCCTTGCCCACGTAGTCGTTGGCCTCCCCGCAGAGGTCGATCGAGACGCCGTCCTGGATGAACGCGCCGAGGCTCTGTCCGGCGGCCCCGGTCAGGCGCAGCTCGACCTCGCCCGCGAAACCGCCCGGGTGACGCCGTGCGATCGCGCCGGCGATGCGCGTGCCCACCGCGCGGTCTGCGTTCGTGACCGGCGCGGCGCGCGCGGACGCGGCCTGCCGGTCGCCACAGCCTCCCGCACCTCGAGGTCCGCGAGGAGCCGAGCGTCGAGGCTCCGGGAGCCGTTGCGACTCTCACCGTCGTGGCTACCTGACCGGGCGGGCGCGGCTGAGCCGGCGCCGGCCTTGAACCACGCCTCGTCGAGGCCGTCGGTCTTGGCCACGGGGACAGCCGCGGACTCAAGAAGATCGGTCCTGCCGACAGCCTCATCCAGCGAACGGCAGCCGATCCGGGCCAGGAGCGCGCGCGTCTCGTCCGCCACGAACGAGAAGTAGTTGACGATGTGCGCCGGCTCGCCGGCGTAGCGCGCGCGCAGGTGCTCCTGCTGCGTGGCGATGCCCACGGGGCACTTGTTCTGGTGGCAGACGCGGGCCATGACGCAGCCGCTGGCCAGCAGCACGCCCGTGCCGAAGGCGAACTCGTCGGCGCCGAGCAATGCCGCGACGACCACGTCCCTGCCGGTGCGCAGGTCGCCGTCCACGCGCAGCCGCACGCGCCCGCGCAGCCCGGTGTCCAGAAGGGCGCGATGCGTCTCCGAGAGGCCGAGCTCCCAGGGGATGCCGGCGTGCTTGATCGAGTTGAGCGACGCGGCCGCGGTGCCGCCCCCCTGACCGGAGATGTGGATGACGTCCGCGCCCGCCTTGGCGACTCCGGCGGCGATGGTGCCCACGCCCGCGCCGGCCACCAGCTTCACCGAGATGCCCGCGGATGGGTTGACCTGGCGGAGGTCGTAGATGAGCTCCGCCAGGTCCTCGATCGAGTAGATATCGTGGTGCGGCGGCGGCGAGATGAGGGTGACGCCGGGCGTCGAGTTGCGCAGCGCGGCGATGTAGGCCGTGACCTTGTCGCCGGGCAGCTCGCCACCCTCGCCCGGCTTGGCGCCCTGGGCGATCTTGATCTCGAGCTGCTCCGCGCCGGCCAGATACGCGGTGGTCACGCCAAAGCGGCCCGAGGCGATCTGCCTGATCTGCGAAGCGGCTTTGTCGCCATTCCGCAGCCCCTTGAGGTGGGGGAACCGCGCCGAGAGGCCGCGCTCGTCGACGTCGTCGACCGCGTGGCCGCGCTCGGGGTCCTCTCCCCCCTCGCCCGAGTTGGCCATGCCGCCGATGCGGTGCATGGCCACGGCGATGGTCTCGTGCGCCTCGCGCGACAGCGCGCCCAGCGACATGCCGCCCGTGCAGAAGCGCCGCATGATCGCCGCCGCCGGCTCGACTTCGCCGACCGGCGCCGGATCCACCCCCTCGCGCAGCCGCAGCAGGTCGCGGAGCGCCGTCGGCGGCCGCTCGGCGAGCAACTCGCTGTAGCGGGCATACAGGTCGGCGCGGTCCTCCACGCAGGCCGCGCGCAGCGTCTTGGCCGCCTCCGGGTTGTTGAGGTGGTACTCGCCCGCGCGGCGATACCGCACGAAGCCCAGGTCCTGGAGCGACGTCCAGCGTGAGCTCGGGGAACGCCTGCTGGTGGATCCACACGGTCTCCTGGGCGAGTTCCTCCACGCTGAGGCCGCCGATGGGCGAAGGCGTGCCGGCGAAGCCGAGCTCGATCAGGTCCGGGCCCACGCCGACGCCCTCGAAGAGTTGTGCGCCGTGGTAGCTGGCGAGCAGCGAGATGCCCATCTTGGAGAGGATCTTGAGCAGGCCGCGCTCGGCGGAGACCCGGTAGCGATGCTGGGCGTCCTCTGCCGAGGATGGGCCGTCGGATGAGCCGGCGGCGCCCGCCGGCCCCAGCCGCCCGCGCTCCCACAGGTCGCGGACGGTCGCGAGCGCGAGGTGCGGGTGCACGGCCGAGGCGCCGTAGCCGACGAGGCAGGCGTAGTGATGGACGCTCCAGCACTGCGCCGTCTCGACGACGAGGGAGGCGCGCGAACGCAGACCCTCACGGATAAGGTGGTGATGGACCGCGCCCACGGCAAGCAGCGGGGGCACGTGGCTGGTGCCGGCGCTCACCGGCGGGAAGCGGTCGGTGAGCACCACGATCTCGGTGCCCTTGCGCACCGCGTCCGCCGCCGCGCGGCAGATCCGCTCGACGGCGTCGCGCAAACCCCAAGGGCCGGCGCTCACGTCGTACCGCGTGGAGACCTCCCGCGCCTCGAGCTCGCCGGCGCGCAGCGCGGCCATCTCCGCGGCGTTGAGGATCGGCGAGCCGAGCACCAGCTGGCGCGCGTGCCCGGCCTCGGCGGAGAGCAGATTGCCGCGCCGGCCGAGGTTCATGGCGAGCGACATGACGAGGCGCTCGCGCAGCGGGTCGATGGGCGGGTTGGTCACCTGCGCGAAGCGCTCGGTGAAGTAGTCGTACAGCGTGTGCGGCCGGCTCGAGAGGATCGGCAGGGGCGCGTCGTTGCCCATCGAGAAGCGCGGTTCGCGGGCCTGCCGAGCCATGGGCAGGACGATGAGGTCGACGTCTTCGGCCGTGAAGCCCGCGGCCGACTGGCGCGGCAGCAGGTCGCCGGCCTCGTCCGCGCCGGCGCGCTCGTCCGCTCCGGCGCGCTCGGCCGCGCCCGTGAACGGCAGCGCCGGCAGCGGGCGCCGCTCCTCGCGCAGCCACTCGGCGTAGGGCCGCCGCGCGGCGACCGCCTTCTTGACGGCCGCGTCGCGCAGGAGCAGGCCGGCGCTCAAGTCGACGGCGATCATCTGGCCTGGGCCGAGACGCCCGCGTTCGACGATCTCATCGTCGGGCAGCGGCACGGCCCCGGCCTCGGAGGCGACCGCGAGCAGGCCGGTGCGCGTGAGCGCGTAGCGCGCCGGCCGCAGGCCGTTGCGGTCGAGGCAGGCGCCGACGGCCCGGCCATCGCCGAAGGCGACCATGGCCGGGCCGTCCCACGCCTCCAGCACGCCGGCGTAGTAGTCGTAGAAGGCCGCCACGCGCGGGTCGAGCTCGCCCGGGCCGCGTCCCTCGAAAGCCTCCGGCATCGCCATCATCAAGGCCTCGAGCGGGTCGCGACCCGACAGCGTGAGCAGCTCGACGAGCTTGTCCAGGGCTCCCGAGTCGCTGCCGTCGCCATGCAGCGGCGGCAGCAGCTCCGCGATGCGCGGCCCCCACACAGGGGCCTCCAGCTCGGTCTCGCGCGCCTGCATCCAGGCGAGGTTGCCGAGCAGCGTGTTGATCTCGCCGTTGTGCGCCAGCAGGCGCATCGGCTGCGCCAGGTTCCAGCGCGGCGCCGTGTTGGTGCTGAAGCGGCGGTGGAACACAGCGAACGAGCTCGCGAACGCGGGGTCCTCAAGGTCGCGGTAGTAGGCGGGCAGCACCGCCGACTTGACCATCCCCTTGTAGACGATGGTCCTCGACGACAACGAGCAGATGTAGAGGTCGTCCAGCCGCCGGATGACCGGCTGGCGCGCGAGCGCGCGGCCGACGCGGCGGCGCGCCAGCAGCAGGGCGCGCTCCAGGTCGTCGCCGGAGAGCACCGGCGAGGTCGCGACGACCTGCTCCACGACCGGCTCGGTGCCGCGCACGGCGCCGGGCAGAGCCTCTGGTCGCACCGGCACCTCACGCCAGCCGACGACCACGAGGCCCTCGTCGCGCAGCGCCTTGTCGAGGAGCTCGCGAGAGAGGCGGCGCTTGCCGGACTCGCGGGGCAGGAAGACCATCCCGACTGCCGTCGCGAAGGGCCGCGGCTCGGCGACGCGCTGCTCCGCGAGCCACGGCTCGAGGACGTGCCAGGGGATCGCCGTGAGGACGCCGGCGCCGTCGCTGGTCTGGCCGTCGGCGCCGACGCCGCCGCGGTGCTCGAGCCGGGCGAGGGCCTCGAGTGCCAGCTCGACGATGGCCCGGCTCGGATCGCCGGCCGTGGAGGCGACGAAGCCGACACCGCAGGCGGAGTGCTCCTTCGCGCCGGCGGCGGGACCGCCGACGGCCAACATCGTGCTAGGTGTGTACAAGGTGTCCTAAACAGTGCATCCGGTTGGGACATAGTAGACTACACGCTCGCGATGTACTACTCTCGCGCCGTCAGACGTCGCTGGACAGCCGCGTTCGGAGAAGGGAGCCTCCTGGAAGACACCTGCGAGACCTGAGCAACGCGCTCTCACGAGCGCCCACGGCCTGAAAGGATGACTATGAGCACAGAGCGCCAGGCCACGATCAGCAAGCTCGTCAAAGACGAGAACGTGAAGCACATCCAGTTGTGGTTCACGGACATCCTCGGGAACCTCAAGATGGTGGAGGTCCCGGACCGCCAGCTCCATACGATCCTCGAGAGCGGGGCGGCGTTCGATGGTTCCTCGATCTCCGGCTACGCCGAGATCGAAGAGTCGGACATCGTGGCGATGCCCGACTGGGACACCTTCAAGATCCTCCCTTGGGCGCAGGGCAGCGAGAAGACGGCCTTCGTCTTCTGCGACGTCCTCGACCGCGACTACAAGCCCTTCGACGGCGACCCGCGCTGGGTCCTGCGGCGCCAGCTCGAACGCGCCGCCAAGCTGGGCCTCAAGTTCTACGTCGGCCCGGAGCTCGAGTACTTCTACTTCCAGGGCTCCGACGGCCCCGAGGTCATCGACGAGGGCGGGTACTTCGACGTGCTGCCGGCGGACCTCGGCAACGACCTGCGCAAGCAGACGATGCGCACGCTCGACAGGCTCGGCATCCCGATGGAGGCCTCGCACCACGAGGTGGCGCCCTCGCAGCACGAGATCGACCCGCACTACGACGAGGCCCTCGTGATGGCCGACCGCGTCATGGTGACGCGCATGATCGTGAAGGAGGTCGCCGCCCACAACGGCGTGCACGCCACCTTCATGCCCAAGCCGCTGCACGGCGAGAACGGCAGCGGGATGCACGTGCACCAGTCGCTCTTCCGCGGCGACGACAACGCCTTCTTCAGCTCGACCGACCCAGACCACCTGAGCGAGCTGGCCAAGTGCTTCATCGCCGGGCAGCTCCGCCACATGCGCGAGATCTGCTCGCTGCTCAACCAGTACGTGAACAGCTTCAAGCGCCTGGTGCCGGGCTACGAGGCGCCCGTGTACATCAGCTGGGCGCACCGCAACCGCACCGCCCTGATCCGCGTGCCGCTCTACGTGCAGGGCAAGGAGAGCACGGTGCGCGCCGAGCTGCGCAACCCGGACCCGGCCGCCAACCCGTACCTGGCCTTCGCGGTCATGCTGTCGGCCGGACTCGATGGCATCGAGCAGGAGTACGAGCTGCCGCCGAGCGTGGAGCCCAACATCTACAAGATGACCGCCGACGAGCGCGAGACCATCGGCCTGGGCTCGCTGCCCAACAACCTCTACGAGGCGATCCAGGCCACGCAGGAGAGCGAGCTCGTGCGCCGCACGCTCGGCGACCACGTGTTCGAGCGCTTCGTGACCAACAAGCTCAACGAGTGGTACGAGTACCGCGAGCAGGTCACCGACTGGGAGATCGACAAATACTTCTCGCAGCTCTGAAAGGCGGCGGGCGGGGCTCCGCGGCTCCCGCCCCGCCGGCCACGACCGGGGAGCGTTGCCAGGGCGGGCGCCGCGAGGCGCCCGCCCTCACGCTTCCCATCCTCAACTCCAAGCCGTTCTCGCCGATACGGAGGATGAACCACTTCGTCGCGGGAGAGACCATGGAACGTTCGTCCAGTCGAGCGCTGCAGATCCGGCCGGCCCGCCTCACGGCGGCCGCCCTCACTTTCATCACCGCCGCCCTCTTGCTGCTCGTGGCAGCCGGGGCCGCGCATGCCGCGGTGTGGGTGATCCCCACCACCGGTCGCGCCTTCCCGGGCACCACCCCGACGGCGGCGCAGACGACCAATCCCGCGATCAGCATCGATGCCGCCGGCAACGAGTACGAGGGCGTCCAGGTCGCGATCCGCAACGGCAGCCCGCAGGACGTCACCTTCACGTGGAGCAAGGACAGCGATCCGCTGATCACCTCCAACACCATCCTCGACCGCGTGGCCTATGTGAACGTGGCGCGCGCGACCACGAAGGTCGGCTCGCACGCCGGCGAGTACCCAGACCCTCTCCTCCCCAAGCGCTTCGGCGACAGACTCTCGGTGCCCGCAAACGAGACGACCTCGTTCTACCTGCTCACCCACGTGCCCTACGGCACGCCCGGCGGCGACTACCACGCCACGCTGGTCGCGAACGGCGGCGCTGAGGGCACCGTCGCGATCCCGTTCACGCTCCACGTGTGGCCGTTCGGCTGGCGACAGCTCAGCACGCGCACCGGGTTCTCGTTCAACCAGCGCGCGCTGGACATGAGTCTCAGGGGCGCGCCGCGGCTTCCAATGGAGCAACCTCGGCGAGCGTCGCCAGGTGCTCTACGCGGCGTACCAGATGCTGCAGCAGCACGGCATCAGCTCGCTCGGCGCGCTCGACGTGCCCAATCCCACGTCATCCAGCAGCGGGCGCTTCGACGCCGCGAAGTACGCGGGCTCGATCGCCCCGTACCTCGACGTCGAACGGGCTCGACATGTCGGCGACGCGCATCCCCTGGATGCGCTGGTGGCCCAGCCCGAGGAGCGCGTTCACGGCCTCCAGCCAGCGTCTCATGACCTACCTCACCGAGATGTGCGCGGTCTACAAGTCGAACGGCTGGGACAAGAAGGCGTACGCGTACCTCATGGACGAGACCACGAAGCACTCCGAGGAGCTCGCCGCTCAGAACTACGCGCGGACGCTGCATCGCGCCTCGGCCAGGTCCGGCTACAGGATCAAGTTCCTGCTCACCGACGACCCCCGCCCGCGCAGCCTCGGCGGGGTCAAGCAGGCCAACAGCTTCCTCTTTGACGACGTCGACATCTGGGGCGTGCGCTACTTCTACTACTTCGGCCGCATCCCGGCGATCCGCAAGCAGCAGAGCCGCCACAAGGAGATCTGGTGGTACACGTACCCCAACCCGCAGCTGGGGCGCTTCCCCAACTACATCATCGACAAGCCCGACGGCAACGTCGACCAGCGCGTGTGGGGCTGGCTCATGGCGCAGTACAACGTCGACGGCCTCATGAACTATGCCCTGAACGAATGGACGTCGCCGACCAGCTCGACGGTGTGGCGCGATCCGTACCGGGACACCCTGACGTACACACGCAACACGGGCATGCGGCGAACGGCGACACGACGCTCATCTACCCCGGCTATTCGCGCGACGGCGACTACGGTCTCAGCGACCCCTACGCGGCACCGGTGTCGTCGCTGCGCCTCGAGGCGCTGCGCGACGGCCTCGAAGACCGCGAGTACTTCAACTACGCGAAGAAGCTCCCGGGCGGCCCGGCCGTCGTGAGCAACGCGCTGCGCTCGATCATCACTTCCTCCCCAAGCCGGTGCAGAAGAACGTCTTCGTCTTCCCGAAGTACAAGACCGACCCCGCTGGCGTACGAGAGCGCCCGGCTCACGGTCGCGCGGTTCATCGAGGCGAACCCGGCGCAGTAGCGCCGCACTCGGCGTTCAGCCCGGCTGATGCCGGCGAAGGGTCGGCGGGCCCGCAAGGCCCGCCGACCCTTCTGCGTCTGCTAGACTTATTTGCCGTTCTCCCCGGAGGTCGTCTTTTGCCCGTCGTCGTCCAGAAATACGGTGGTACATCGGTCGCCGACGCCGCGCGCATCGGCAACGTCGCGCGGCGCATCGTCGCCACGTTCGAGCAGGGCAACAGCGTCTGCGCCGTCGTGAGCGCGCGCGGCGACACCACGGACGAGCTCCTCGCGCTGGCGCGCGAGGTCACGCCCGACCCGCCCGAGCGCGAGATGGACATGCTGCTGAGCGCCGGCGAACGCATCAGCTGCGCGCTGCTCGCCATGGCCATCCACCGGCTCGGCTACGACGCCGTGAGCCTCACCGGCTCGCAGGCCGGCATCGTCACCGACACGGTGCACACCAAGGCCCGCATCCTGGGCATCCACCCGGCGCGCGTCAGCGAGGCCATGGACGAGCGGCAAGATCGTGCTCGTCGCCGGATTCCAGGGCGTGAGCACCGAGCGCGACGTCACCACGCTCGGCCGCGGCGGCTCGGACACGACGGCCGTAGCGCTCGCGCACGCCCTCGGCGCCGACGTCTGCGAGATCTACACCGACGTCGACGGCGTGTACACGGCCAACCCGAGCCTCGTCGCGAAGGCGAGCAAGATCGACCGCATCTCCTACGACGAGATGCTCGAGATGGCGGCGTCGGGCGCGCAGGTGCTCGCCCTGCGCTCCGTCGAGTACGCGCGCAAGTTCGACATCCCCATCCACGTGCGCTCGAGCTTCACCGACGCCGAAGGCACGTGGGTCACAGACGGAGGCGACCCCATGGACACCGACCAGCAGCTCGAACAGCCGATCATCCGTGCCGTCACCTACACGACCGACGAAGCCAAGGTCGTCGTGCGCGGCGTGCCGGACCGCCCCGGCGTGGCGGCGCACGTGTTCAGCGCCCTCGCCGCCGCGCACGTCAACGTCGACACCATCATCCAGAACACCAGCGAGAGCGGCCACAGCGACATCTCCTGCACGATCCCCTCGGAGGACATCGCCGCCGCCGACAAGGCGCTGCGCGATGTCACCCGCGAGCTCGGCGCGCGCGAGTTCGACATCGAACCGTCGATCGCCAAGATCAGCCTCATCGGCGCCGGCATGCGCACGCATCCCGGGGTCGCCGCCAAGATGTTCCAGACGCTCGCCGACCTGGGCATCAACCTCGACATGATCAGCACGTCGCCGATCAAGATCTCGTGCGTCATCGCCAAGGAGCACGTCGACCAGGCGGTGCGCGAGCTGCACCACGTGTTCGAGCTCGACGACGACGCCGTGTACCACGAGCCCGCCGACCGGGGCACCTACTGATGGCCGGGCGGCGCTACACGGTCGCCATCGCCGGCGCCACCGGCGTCGTCGGCGGCACCGTGCGCGCGATCCTCGAGGAACGCGACTTCCCGGTGGGCGAGCTGCGCCTTCTGGCGAGCGCGCGTTCGGCCGGCCGGCGTCTCTCGTTCAAGGGGGCCGAGCTGGAGGTACGGGAGCTCGGCCCGGGCTCGTTCGACGGCGTCGATCTCGCGTTCTTCGCCGCCGGCGGCTCGGTGAGCAAGGAGTACGCCCCGCAGGCGGTCGCCGCCGGCGCCACGGTGATCGACAAGTCGAGCATGTTTCGCATGGACCCGACGGTCCCCCTCGTGGTGCCCGAGGTCAACGCCGACCACCTCGCGGCCAACACGGGCATCATCGCCACGCCCAACTGCTCCACCATCCAGATGGTCGTGGCGCTCAAGCCGATCTACGACGCCGCCGGCATCGAACGCGTCGTCGTGAGCACCTACCAGGCGGTCTCGGGCAGCGGCCAGGGCGGCATCGCGGCGCTGGACGCGCAGGCGCGCCAGTGGGCCGCGGGGGCGCCCGTCGAGGCGCAGTTCTACCCGCATCAGATCGCCTTCAACGTGCTGCCCCACATCGACAGCTTCCTGCCGTCGGGCGCCACCAAGGAAGAGCAGAAGATGGTCGACGAGACCGCCAAGATCTTCGCCGACAAGGAGCTCAAGGTGACCGCCACCTGCGTGCGCGTGCCGGTGTTCGGCGCGCACAGTGAGGCGGTCAACGTGCAGACGAAGCGCAAGCTTTCGGCCGGCGAGGCCCGCGAGCTGCTCGCCGGCGCTCCAGGGGTCGTTGTCGTGGACGACCCGGCGGAGCTGCAGTACCCGCTGCCGCTCGACGCGGAGGGTCGCGACCCGGTGTACGTCGGGCGCATCCGCGAGGACGCGACGATCGCCAACGGCCTCGATCTTTGGGTGGTGAGCGACAATCTGCGCAAAGGCGCGGCGCTCAACGCCGTCCAGATCGCCGAGGAGCTCGTCACCCGGGGTCTGCTCTAGCAGACCGCGGGTATACTCTCGCAGTCATGACCCCGGTCCAGGAGCCACCTTTGCCCGACACCGAGCAGGACACTTCGCTCTTCGACGTCGTGATCGTCGGCGCTGGACCGGCCGGCCTCACCGCCGGCATCTACGCCAGCCGCGGGCGCCTCAAGACGCTCATCCTCGAGCGCAACATGGCCGGCGGGCAGATCGCTCTCACCGAGCTCGTGGAGAACTACCCCGGCTTCCCGGAGGGCATCTCGGGGTTCGACCTCTCCCAGAAGATGAAGACGCAGGCCGAGGAGTTCGGCGCCGAAGTGCGTGAGATCGAGGGCGTGACGGCGATCGCGGAGGACCGCGACGGCCGGCTCGCGGTGACCACCGATCGCGAGACCATCCGCACCCGCAGCGTCATCCTGGCGCCCGGCGTGGAGGCGCGGCGCTCCGGCGTCCCCGGCGAGGCCGAGTTCATCGGCCGCGGCGTCAGCTGGTGCGCCACGTGCGATGGGGCGCTCTACCGCGGCCGCACGGTGGCCGTCGTCGGTGGCGGCGACTCCGCCGTGGAGGAAGGGATGTTCCTCACCAAGTTCGCCGACAAGGTCTACCTCGTGCACCGCCGCGACGAGCTGCGCGCGGCGCAGATCGCGCAGGAGCGCTGCTTCGACAACAACAAGGTCGAGTTCGTGTGGGACTCGGTGCCGCGGCGCATCGAGGGCCAGGAGATGGTGGAGGCTCTCGAGGTGGAGAACGTCAAGACCGGCGAAAAGCGCAGCCTGCCGGTGAACGGCGTCTTCATCTACATCGGTCAGGACCCCAACACCGCCTGGCTCGCCGACGTGGTGGAGCTGGACGAGCACGGCTACATCGTCACCGACGACCTGCAGCGCACGAGCATGCCCGGCGTGTTCGCCTGCGGCGACGCTACCGTGGGCCCGCTCAAGCAGATCGCGCGCGCCGTGGGCGACGGCGCGCTCGCGGCGGTGCAGGCGGAGAAGTACCTCGACGAGCTCGAGTGCGCGGCGCCGGACGCCGAGCACGCGGCCGGCGGCAGCGCCGCCGCGCCGGCCTGACAATCATCCTCCAGGAGGGATACGTGGACGCTGTCTCGCAGGACAACTTCGAGGCCGAAGTAGTGAAGGCCCCGGGCAAGGTCCTCGTGGATTTCTGGGCCGAGTGGTGCGGCCCGTGCCGCATGATCGGCCCCGTCCTCGAGGAGATGTCGGGCGACTACGCAGACGTGAAGTTCGTGAAGCTCAACGTCGACGAGGCGCCGACCGTTCAGCAGCAGTACAACGTCATGAACATCCCGACGATCCTCGCGTTCGAGGGCGGCGAGCTCAAGCAGCGCATCGTCGGCGCGATGCCCAAGGCCAAGCTCATCGAGGAGCTGGGGGCGTTCCTGGGCTGAGTTCGCCCCCGACGGCGCTACCCGCCGGGCCGGCACTCCGCCCTCAGGCGCCTCAATGTGCGGCGTCCGCCTGACACCCTTTGGTGGAAGCCAAGCAGAGCACCCCATGTGCTCTGCTGCCCACGGCACCGGATTCGGGGCTGATTCTGGTGCCGAATCCGGTGCCGAACTCGGTGTCGAATCTGGCGCCGAATCTGGTGCCGGGCGCTCGAATGGTGCCGCTCCCGCCCAGCAACTCCCGAGCGGCTCCATTGCCACCCTCGTCAGCCGGAACGAAGCAGCGTACAGATCACCGCAAGCGACAGTCCGCATCATCCCGGGGTGTCACACATCTGACCAGAGGAAGCTCGTGAGAACCGCGCCCAATGTCATCCCCATCACGGAGTTGCGGCGCGACGCGGCCCGAATCATCCTCCAGATGGTCGCCTCCGACACGCCGGTCTTCGTGACGCAGAACGGCCGCGTCGCAGCCGTGCTCCTTGCCCGAGACGCGTATGAGGGCCTCCTGCGCAGGGCTTCAGTCCAAGAGGAGGCCGAGAGCACCAGCCCCGCGATCCTCGCGGGATTCGAGGAGCGGGGGTCCCCAGGGAGCGTGGCCTCGAGGAGCGGGGTCTCGGGAGGCAGGAGGCCGCTTCGCGGTTCGAGCGGTAGCCGGCGGCAGCTCGTCGAGTCGCGGTTCGGTCTTGTCGACCCCGAGACTGCCGCGTTCCTGGAGGAAGCGGGCTACGGAGCGGAGTCAGCCCCCGTGGACGGCGACGGCGTCTCGGTGGACGGGAGTGGCGGGGCGCCGGACGTGAACAGGGCGCCGGACGTGAACGGGGCGCCGGACGTGAGCGATAGGCGACTGTGAATCAGGCCCGCGGTCGGCGCCGCCTGGCGGGCGGGGCAGGGACCCCCACATCTGCGCAGCTGCCCGGGCGACGCTGCGCGCCGCCGCGGACGGCGGCTACATCAGCCCGGCGGCGTGGAACAGCGTGTCGAGGCCGACGGGCTCGAGTCCTTTGGCGCGCAGACCCTTCACCATCGCCGGGATCGCCTTCTCGGTGTTCCACTCGGTGTGCATGCAGATGATGCTGCCGGGGTGGGCGCCGGCGATGGCGCGCCGCGCGATCACCGCCGGGGCGGCGCCGGTCCAGTCGCCCGTGTCGACGTCCCAGTTGACCACGAAGGGGTAGCCGGCGCTGCCGGCCGCCTTGAGCGTCGTCGCGTTGTACGACCCGTACGGCGGCCGGAAGAACGGCGCGGGCAGCGCCTTGCACGCCTTCCACCATTGCTTGGCGTTGTCCATCAGCTGCGCGCGCGCCTGGTCGTAGCTGATGGTCCGGAAGTCGGGGTGGTCGAACGAGTGGTTGCCGATCGTCATCCCCTGTGCGAGCGCCTCCTGCGCGACCTCCGGATAATGCTCGACGCTCACGCCGGTGCAGAAGAAGGTGCCTTTGGCATGCAGCTTGGTGAGCGCCATCATGATGTGCCGCCAGGCGTAGCCCGAGCCGCCGTCGAAGGTCAGACCGACCAGCTTGCCGGCTTTCGGCAGGCTCGTGTACATCTTGCCGGGCACGGCACGGTCGCTGCCGAACGGGGCGTAGGCGACTGCCTTGTTGCCGGCCGCGTCCGTGGCCGTGACCTGGAACCTGTAGGTGCCCGGGAAGAGCAGGGCGCCAGACGAGGTCTTCGCCGGCCAGTCGACTGTCTCGGCGCCGGCCGCGGCATGCGGTGTCCCGGCCTTTCCGACCTTGTTCCCCAGCGTGTCCACGACGGTCCAGGTCACGGTGGCGCCACCGGCCTGGCCGGCCGGCACGTCGTAGGAGAAATGCATCGTCGCGGCGCCGCTGATGAGCTGCGGCCCGGCGGTGACCTTGCCGATCTCGGGCGGCGTCTTGTCGGCCGACGCGGAGCCGCCGGCAGAAGGAGACGCGGCGGCGGCGCCCGCCGATGGCGAGGCGCCACCCGAGGTGGCCCCGCCGCTCGATCCCCCGCTCCCCGGCCACGGCAACCCGAGGTGGCCGAACCAGGGGCTCACGACGAGGACCACGACGAGCACGACCAGTAGCGCCGCCGCGCCGGCGCCGACGACCCGCCAAGGGTCGCGCCGCCGGCTGCGCCGGCGCGGCGGCCGCTGGAGCGGAGCGGAGGGCGGCGGGCCCTGCGACTCGGGCTCTCCGGCGTGATAGTAGTGGATCTCCGTCAAGCGACGGACCCGCTAGGCGCGTTCCAGCCGCACGCCGCAGACGTCGTAGCTGAAGCTCACGAGCCTGTCGGCGAAGGCGAGGTCCATGGCGGCCTGCACGTCGACCGGGAACGCCTTGAGCCGCGCGCGGATGAGCTCCGCCTTGGCAGGCGGCACGGCGGCGGCCTGCAACCAGTAGTCGAGGTCGATCGTGCGCCGCAGCTGCCGGCGCTCCTTGATGCGCAGGCCCGCGGAAGCGACGAGGCCGTCCAGCTCGTCGGCGCGGTAGTGCCGCCGATGAGCCGGTTCGCGCAGGCGCGCGAGGTCGTTGAACGCCTTGTCGCAGATCTCGTCGACCACCGGGTCGACGATCACCATGCGGCCGCCCGAGCTGGTCACGCGCAGCAGCTCCGCCAGGGCTGTGACTGGTTCGGGCAGCAGGTGGAGCGCATTGCGGCACACGATCAGGCTGAAGAACCCGTCGGCGTAGGGCAGCGCGTAGAGATCGACGAGCGCGAACGACACGTTGACGAGGCCGAGCTCCTCGGCCAAGCGGCGTCCCTCGTCCAGCGTGTCGGGCAGCTCGTCGGCGGCCTCCACGTGGCGCACGTCCGGGGCAAGAGCGAAACCGGCGATGCCGGCCCCCGAGGCGTAGTCGAGGACGGTGTCGTGCGACGTCGGGCGCGCCAGCTCGACGAGCATCTCGAGAGAAGCCTCTCGCAACTCTTCCACGACGTCTCCCTTCGTCTGCGGCGCCCGGCGCCGGCCGCGCCGGGTCAGCCGTAGGTGACGGTGAAGAGGGTCCCGGTCACGGTGAGCCCGATGCTGAGCTCCCGGCCCTCAACGCGCGCCGTCTCTTTGTGGTCGCCGTCGGCCGCGCCCAGCACCAGCTCGCTGGCCAGCGTCTCCGTCTTGATGGTGCCTTCATAGTGGTCCACGACCGGCGCCAGCTCAACCGGCACCGTCAGCGCGAGCCTGATGGTGTCTTCGATACGAAGGTCGGCATTCTTGCGCGCGAGCTGAATGGCATGCACGATCTCGCGCGCCACGCCCTCCTCGCGCAGGGCGTCGTCGACGGCGGTCTTGAGCGCCACGACGCGGCCCGCCTCGCTCTCCACCTGGTAGCCGTCCGGCGAGCCGGTCTCGACGAGAAGCTCTTCCTCGGCGAGACGTAGCTCGCCGTCGGGCAGCGCGAACGCGACCGAGCCCTCGGCCTTGAGCTCGGCGACGAGCGCGGCGGCGTCTGCCTCCTTGAGCGCCGCCTGCAGAGCGCCGAGCCGCTTGCCGAGCTTGGGCCCGAGCACACGCAGGTTGGGCTTGACGGTGTAGGCGACGAGCTCGCCGCCGTCCGCCGCGACGCGCAGCTCCTTGACGTTGAGTTCGTCGCGGACAACGTCCCGGAGCCCCTCCACGGCGCGCGCCTCCGCCTCCGGCAGCGCCACGACGACCTCGGCGAGCGGCTGCCGCGTCTTGACGGCGGCCGCGTTGCGCGCGGCGCGGCCCATCTCGACGACCCGCCGCGCCGCCGCCATGTCGAACGAGACGCCGGCGTCGATCGCGGCCTCGTCGGCGACCGGCCAGGCGCAGAGGTGCACGCTCTCCGGCGCCGCGGCGTCGGTCGAGCGCACGAGGTTCTGGTACAGCTCCTCGGCGATGAACGGCGTGAACGGCGCCAGCAGCTTGGTCACCGTGACGAGCGCCTCGTGCAGCGTGTGGTAGGCGGCCAGCTTGTCGCTGTCGCTCTCGCTCTTCCAGAAGCGGCGGCGGCTGCGGCGCACGTACCAGTTGCTGAGGTCGTCCACGAACTCCTGGATGGCGCGGCAGGTGCCGGTGGCGTCGTACGCCTCGAGGCCGTCGGTGACGGTCTGGATGAGCGTGTTGAGCTCGCCGACGAGCCAGCGGTCGAGCAGCGGCCGCTCCTCGAGCGGCACGCCGTCGGCCGCCGGGTCGAAGCGGTCGATGTTGGCGTACACGGTGAAGAAGCTGTACGTGTTCCAGAGCGTGAGCAGGAACTTGCGCACGACCTCGTCCACCATGTCGGCGCTGAAACGCCGCGGGCTCCAGGGCTGCTGGCTCGAGAACATGAACCAGCGGAAGGCGTCGGCGCCCTGGTTGTCGAGGATGTCGTCCGGCTGCACGACGTTGCCCTTGCTCTTGCTCATCTTCTGGCCGTCGCCGTCGAGGATGTGCCCGAGGCAGAGCACGCGCTTGTAGGAGCTGCGACCCTCCACGAGCGTGGCCACGGCGAGCAGGCTGTAGAACCAGCCGCGCGTCTGGTCGATCGCCTCGGCGATGAAGTCGGCCGGGAAGCGCTCGCGGAACGTCGTCCTCGTTCTCGAACGGGTAGTGCCACTGCGCGAACGGCATCGAGCCCGAGTCGAACCAGGCGTCGATGACCTCCGGCACGCGGCGCATCTCGCCGCCGCACTCGGCGCACGTGAGCACGACGTCGTCGACGTAGGGCCGGTGGAGTTCCAGATCCTCTGGAACGGGACCGGCCGCCCGCTCGCGCAGCTCCGCGATGGAGCCGACGCAGTGCGTGTGGCCCTCCTCGCAGCGCCAGACCGGCAGCGGCGTGCCCCAGTAGCGGTCGCGGCTCAGCGCCCAGTCGACGTTGTTGGCGAGCCACTCGCCGAAGCGGCCGTTCTTGATGTGCTCGGGGTGCCAGACGACGTCCTCGTTGGCGGCGATGAGCTCGTCCTTGATGGCCGTGGTGCGGATGTACCACGTAGCCTTGCTGTAGTAGAGCAGCGGCGTGTCGCAGCGCCAGCAGAACGGATAGCTGTGCTCGTATGGCTCGACGCCGAGGAGCAGGCCGCGGGCCTTGAGCTCCTCGGTGATGGCCGGGTCGGCGTCCTTGACGAAGACCCCGGCCCACGGCGTGACCTCGGCGATGAACTTGCCCTCGGTGTCCACGGCGTTGACGATGGGCAGGTCGTTCTCCTGCCCGACGCGCATGTCGTCCTCGCCGAAGGCCGGCGCGATGTGGACGATGCCGGTGCCGTCGGTCGTCGTCACGTAGTCGCCGGCGATGACGAAGTGGGCCCGCTTGTCCGGCGTCATGAAGTCGAACGGCGGCTCGTAGTCGAGGCCGAGCAGCTCCGCGCCGGGGAACTCGCGCTCCACCACGGCCTTCTTGCCGAGCACCTTCTCGACGAGCTCGCGGGCGAGCACGAAGCGCTCGCCGCGACTCTCGACGAGCGCGTAGGTGACGTCCGGGTGCACCGCCGCGGCGACGTTGCTGATCAGCGTCCACGGCGTCGTGGTCCACACGGCCAGCGACACGACCTTGGCCGGCTCGCCGTCGCCGGCCGCCTCGCCGACGACCCGCTCCGCCGCCGCGGGCGCGAGCGGGAAGCGCACGTAGACCGAGTCCTCGGTGACGTCCTTGTAGCCCTGCGCCACCTCGTGGCTGCTGATCGCCGTGCCGCAGCGCGGGCAGTACGGCACGACCTTGAAGCCCTGGTAGAGCAGGTCCTTGTCCCAGATCTGGCGCAGCAGCCACCAGACCGTCTCGATGTACTCGTTGGTGTACGTGTAGTAGGCGTCCTCGAGATCGACCCAGAAGCCGATGCGCTCCGTGAAGCGCTCCCAGTCCTCCAGGTAGGCGGTGACGCTCTCGCGGCACAGCTTGTTGAACTCGGCGACGCCGTACTCTTCGATCTGCCCCTTGCCGTCGATGCCGAGGCGGCGCTCCACCTCGAGCTCCACCGGCAGGCCGTGGGTGTCCCAGCCCGCCTTGCGCGGCACGCGGTAGCCGCGCATCGTCTTGTAGCGCGGGAAGAGGTCCTTGAAGATGCGCGAGATCACGTGATGCGCGCCGGGCCGGCCGTTGGCCGTCGGGCGGGCCCTCGTAGAAGACGTACACCGGCGCGTCGTCCCGCCCTTCGAGGCTCTTCTCGAAGATGCCGTGCTCCTTCCAGAAAGCGAGGATGCGGGCGTCCAGCGCCGGCAGATCGACGCGCGGGGAGACGTCGCGGAACCGGGGTCGCTTGTCGCTCACGTGTCTCGCTTTCGTCGGGCTTCGGCCGGAACGCCGATTTTAGCAGACGGCCGAGCCGCGGGCGCGACGGCGGGCGCCGCAAGCGTGGACCCGGGCCGGGCTTCGGGCGGACGGCCGCCCGCGCTCGTGTACACTGGGAGCATGCCCACGCACGACACGCCATCGCACGCGCCGGCGGACGCAGCGTCCCCGGCGCGTTTCCTCGCCCTCCTCGACTACGACGGCACGATGACGACGCACGAGTGCAACGAGATCGCCCTTCAACGCTTCGTCGGCGACGCGTGGAAGCCGCTCGAGACCGAGGCCAAGGCCGACCGGATGAGCCACGCCGAGTGCTTCGACCGCCAGGTCCAGATGGTCCCGGCGCCGCGGGCGCAGTTCGTCGGCGCTCTGGTCGAAGCAGCCGAGCCCTCGCCCGGGCTCGCCGAGTTCTTCGCCGAGCTCGCCCGGCGGGCGGGCCGCGCCGCCGTCGTGAGCGCCGGCATCAGCGAGGCGATCGCGGCCTTCTGGGCGCGCGAGGGCCTGCCGCCGACGGACATCTACGCCAGCGAGCTGATCGGCGAAGGCCCAGACGCCGGGCCCCCCTATCACCTCGAGTTCAGCCCGGCCCTCGGCGACTGCCCGCGCTGCGGCCCCAAGAGCTGCAAGGCGGCGATCCTGCGCGCCCTGCGCCGCCCCGGCGACGTCGTGCTCGTCTTCGGCGACGGCGCCAGCGACCTCTGCCCCGCGCGCGAGGCCGACCTCACCTTCGCGCGCGGCCACCTCGCGGAGCGCTGTGCGGCGGAAGGCCTCGCCTGGCGCCCGCTGCCGGACTTCACGCGCGTCTGGGCCGACGTGGACGAGTGGCTGGCGCTGCGGGAGGCCCCGGGCCGCTGACGCGGCCGTCCGTGACGCATGACGCGGCCGCCTGCGGCGTGCGCCAGACGCGGCCGTCTGTGGCGCCTGACTCGGCCGCTCCGGGTTTCTGGGGCGCGGCCCATCGCGTATCATGGCCTTCGGTCACGCGGCCGCGCGATTCGTGCAGCGACCCGGCGCGGCCGTTCTGACCCCCGCAGCGGAGCGACACGTGGACGACGGCCTCAAACGCAGCCTCAGGCAGTTCGTGAAGTTCTGCTTCGTCGGCGGCAGCGGCGTCATCGTCAACCTCATCGTCTTCAACCTCACGCTGCTCGCGTGGCACGCCGCCACCGGCTCCACGCCCACCGAAGCCAAGTACCTCGGCAACCTGCTCGGGTTCGTGGTCTCCGTGCTCACCAACTACTACCTGAACCGCCGCTGGACGTTCCGTTCGAACGGCGCGGTCAAGCGCGAGCTGCCCAAGTTCTTCGCCGTCAGCGTCGTCGCCTACCTCATCAACCTGGGCATCTTCACGATCTGCCTGAGCGCGCTGCACCTGGGCGCCAACCCGAGCCAGGTCATCGCCATCGCCTGCGTGATGCCGATCAACTTCGTGCTCAACAAGCTCTGGAGCTTCAAGGGCGCATGAACGCGGCCGCAGACACGAGCGCATGAACGCCGCGGCAGGCACCAGGGTGCAGCAGAAGGTCAACCCCTACGTCGCCATCTTCGTGAGCCTCGCGCTCACGACGCTCGTCCTCCTCGTGATGTTCCCGCACCTCTGGTACGAGGAGCACGCGATCAGCGACATCCCGACGTATCAGTTCTACGCCCAGCGCATGGCGAACGGCGAGCGCCCGTTCACCGAGTCGTTCAAGGTCGAGTACCCGCCGCTCGCGATCCCGCTCTTCCGCCTGCCCGGTCACGTGCTCGACAACAAGGCCTACCGCCACTGGTTCAGCGTGATGATGGGCGTCATCACGCTGCTGGCGGCCGCCATCACCACACTGGCCGCCTGCCGGTTCTGGCCGCGCGGAGGGCGAGCCTACGTGGCCGGGGTGCTGTTCGCGGTCTCGGTGGCGTTCACCGGGGCGATCATCATCAACCGCTACGACGCCGCGGTGGCGTTGCTGATCGCCGCCTTCCTGCTGTGCCTCGCCAACCGCTGGTACACCGCCGCCGCCTTCGTGCTCGGCATGGGCTTCGCGCTCAAGTTCACGCCGGCGGCGATGCTGCCGCTGGTGCTGATCCTGGCGGGCAGGCCGCGCCGCTGGCTGTGGCCGATCGTCGCCTTCTGCGCCGCGGCCGCCGCGCCGTTCCTGCCTTACGTCTTCTCGTCGCCGCGCGGCATGTGGTACGTGTTCCACTACTACCTCGCGCGGCCGCTGCAGGTGGAGAGCGTGCTGGGCACCCCGCTGCTCATCGCCCAGCTGCTGCACATCCACTCGATCTCGTGGGCGAGCAACTACGGGTCGCAGCAGCTGATCGGGCCGGGCGCGCCGTTGCTCTCCAACGCGTCCGGCGCCTTCATGCTGCTTGGGCTCGCCGGCGTCTACCTGCTCATCTGGCGCCGGCGCGAGCGTCTGCGAGCCGTGACGCCGGACCAGGCGATCGCCGTCCTCGCGCTCATCCTGGCGCTGATGACCTTCGGCAAGGTCCTCTCGCCGCAGTACTTCATCTGGACTTTGCCGGCCTGGGTGCTGGTGGCCGCCCGCGACCGCGTGCTCGCGGTGGTCGGCGGCCTCACGCTGGTGTTCACGCAGGCCGAGTTCCCCAAGCTCTACTGGGTGTTCCTGGACTGGATGACGCTCCCGCTTCTCGTGGTGATCGTGCGCAACCTGCTGCTGGTCGCGTTCTTTGCGCTGGCGGCGTGGAGGTTGTGGAAGTTGCCGGAGGGGGAGGGGGCGAGAGGCGGCGCAGTGCCGCCGTGAGAACAGGGATAGCGGCCGCGCAGCCAGCACCGACAGGCTGACTACAAGTTCCGAGGGCGGTCTACAGCCGGTCAGACGCCCAGCCGGCGAGGCGCCGCACCACGCGCTCTCCGGCATGTCCGTCCCACAGCGGAATCGTGGGCGTCGGCTCTCTTCTGCCGCGACCCACGGCTCTTTGCGCCGTTCTAAGCAATTCTGCATGGTCATGAGGGTCGGCGAGCTCGTTGGTGCCCTCAGCGACGGTAATGGGACGTTCCGTGGTGGTCCGCACCGTGACGCAAGGGATGCCGAGAACGGTCGTCTCCTCTTGGATGCCGCCGGAATCCGTGATGACGGCGGCCGCCGCGTCCATGAGACCGAGGAATTCCAGATAGCCAAGCGAATCGATGATCAGCAAGCCTCTCAACGTGTCCGGCAGAGCGCCGTCGGATGATAGTCTGGCTCGGGTTCGCGGATGCAAAGGGAGGACGACCGGCACCTCGGCCGCGAGTTGCTCAAGCACCGCGACGAGCCCGGCGAGCTGGCTGACGTCGTCGACGTTGCTGGGACGATGAAGGGTCGCCAGCACATAGGCGCCGATCTTGAGGCCCATCGCGGTGCGGATCGCATCTCCAACCGGCGCGGCCCTGCCCCGGAGTCGAAGCAGTGAGTCGATCATCGTGTTGCCGACCCGGGCGATTCGGTCCTCGGTGATCCCCTCGCGCAACAGGTTGGCGTCCGCATCGGCACACGTAGTGAGAAGGAGCTCGGCCACGTGGTCGGTGACAATCCTGTTGATCTCCTCCGGCATACTCCTGTCGCCGCTGCGAAGTCCACTCTCAAGATGCGCCACAAGAAGCCCCAGTTTGGAGGCGGCCAGCGCGCCTGCGCAGGTCGAATTGACGTCGCCCGAAACCAGGGTGAAGTCCGGGTCATAGTCAGCAAGCAGCGGCTCCAGCGCCTCCATCGCGCGCGCTGTCTGCACCGCATGGGAGCCCGAGCCGATGCCGAGGTATGCATGCGGCTTGGGGAGGTTCAGCTGTCTGAAGAAGACATCGCTCAGTCTCTCGTCGTAGTGCTGGCCCGTGTGGATCAGAATCTGCTCGAAACGGATATCGCAGTCCGGTCGCACGTTCCACGCCTGAACTGCCGAGACGACGGGTGCGACCTTCATGAAGTTCGGCCGTGCACCGACGATGTAGAGGACCTTGACGACCGCCTGCCCGCTCACGACCGCACCCGTCGCCACTGGCGATTGCGGCGCCGGTTTGGGGGAGCGGGGGAGTAAGCGGTCAATCGACCTGCCGCTGACTGGTCCTGTAGTGGTAGTACTCCTCGTGATCGATCCGCGCACCAACCGCGATGATGCCGACCTTCCTGCACGGGAGCGCATCAAGTTGTTCACGTGCGTCCAGCAGTGTAGGTCGATGGAGCTTCTGCAGGTTCATGACCATGAGCACGCCGCCCACAGAGGCCGATAAAGCCCCCGCATCGCCAACGCTGAGGATCGGCGGAGCGTCGACGAGAACATAGTCGGCCCCCATAGCGACGATCTGCGAAAGCGTCTCGGCGAGGCGCCGCGAGGCCGCGACCTCTCCGGGATCGGGAGGCAGGGGCCCGGACGTCAGGACCCTTAGACTCCCCCCCAGGCCTCGGCGGGTGTCCTCTCGGACGAGCGAGACTCCCCAGTGGTCTTCCGCACTCCGCTGGAACGCACGGTCACCGTGTCCTGTGGCTGCTGCGGAAGCGCGAACACCTGCATGGCGTCATCTACCTTCGCCCTTCCGAGCACGACCGAAGTCAGGCCGATCGCGTTCTTGAGGCCGAGAGTCCGATGGACCCGAGGATCTCGGAGGTCGGCGTCCACGACGATCACATTCTTGCCCGACCGGCTCAGCGTCACAGCGAGGTTGCACACGGTGACCGTCTTGCCCTCGCCCTTGATGCAACTCGTCAGCATCAGCGACGACACCCGGTCGTCGATGCTGACCCAATCGAGATTCGTGCGCAGCATCCGCAATGCCTCGCTGTAGTGCCCGTCCGGCTCGGACAATGCAATCAAGGGGTCCCGATCAAGCGCATGTCGGGAGACACGCGGCAGGCGCCCCAGAATGGTCTGCCCCAGGATTTCGGCCGCCTGACGGTGCGATTGCACGCGAGTATCCAATCTGCCCATCAGGAAGGCGAGGCCGATGCCCGCTATCAGCCCGATACCAAAGCCGAGCGCGGCCGACTTCATCGGCTTCGGGGAAGCGGCGGACAAGGGAGGAGTCGCCGGGACGATGACCCGGAAATCGCCCGTAGCCGTCGCCTCCGCGATCTGCAGGTAGCTCAGCTGCTGAACAAGGTTCGCATAGTCCGCGGTCAGTTTGGACTGGCTGGTCGTGAAGAGCTTGAGCTGGCTCTCGACAACCTGCTGTGAAGCTCGATAGCCCTCCTGCTCCCACACCTTGCGGAGAGCAATGGCAGCCGCAGCATAGGCGTTCGCCGCGGCGGCCGCGACACGCGGCGAGGTGGCCTGAGCGGTGATCTCCACGAGATTCGACGTCCCGGACGACGAGCCGAGGGGAGGAACGTACACTTTCGCGGACACCTTGATGTCTGCCGTTGCCTTGGCACCGCCGATCTCTCGCAGAGCGCTGGCGCTCACGGCGGGAGCGCCCATCATGTCAATAAGGCTCTGCTGCTGTACGGCCAGGGTATTGGGGTCTGTGGCGGAAACGCCACTGGATGAGCTGCTGATGTCGGCGGGCGGCTGATACATCAGGCGGGCGGAGGCCTGATACAAGCGTGTCTGGTGATTCGAGACCAGGAAGGCCGTGCCTGCGCAGATGACAGTGACAAGGACCACAAGCCACACTCGGGCCCGCACTACGCGAACGTAGTCGCGCAAAGTCAACGCACGGGAGTCTTCAGACTGAGGCAAGATCGTACTCCGAGATCGTGGATGCCGAGTCCGGAGAATCATAGCAGACACGCGCTTTCGAGAGACGCCCCGCCAGAATCCCAGCGCCGACGCCGCCAAGCCGGGCAGCAGCCACCATGGGCGAAGCCAGGATCCGGCCGTGCCCACCCAAGTCAAGCAGGCTGCGAGGCGTCTCGCTCAGCGCCCGAATCGCCGCGCCAGGTCCTGCACGAGCCGGTGGCCGGCCGCGCCGTCCCACCACTCGATGTGCGCCGGCGTCACGCTCTGATCCACCTTGAGGGCGCGAGCCAGCACGACTGCGGCGATGGTGTCCGGATCATCGGGGTCCACGAGAACAGCGGTGCCCGCGTCCAACGTCACACGCCACTCGGTCGTCGTGCGCAGTGTGACGCAGGGCACTCCCAGCCTGCTCGTCTCCGCCTGCACGCCGCCCGAGTCTGTCATCACCGCGCTCGCGAACCGCATGAGTGCGAGGAAGTCCAGATAGCCCAAGGGCGGCACCATGTGGAGCGACTGTGTGTGCCCTCCCGCGAGTCCGGAATCGCACAGGCGTCCTAGCGTCCGCGGGTGCACGGGGAACACCACCGGAACGTGTGCGGCGATCTTCTCCAAGGCGGCGAGCAGCAGGCCAAGCTGGCCGGGGTCATCGACGTTGCTTGGACGATGAAGTGTCGCCAAGACGTACGGTTCGCTGGTCGCGAGGCCAACGGACTGTCGGACGGGAATCTCCCGGGCCATGGCCGCAGGCAGCAGGCGGTCGAGGGTGTCCACCATGGTGTTCCCGACCAGCGCGATCCGCTCGGAAGGTATGCCCTCCTGCAGGAGGTTCTCGACGGCCTCCTCAGACGGCGCATAGAGGACGTCGGCCAGATGATCGATCACCACGCGATTGTTCTCCTCGGGCATCTCGCGATCGAAACTCCGCACCCCAGCCTCCACGTGAGCGACCGGAATCCCGAGCTTCGTGCAAGTCACCGCAGCGGCCATGCTCGAATTGACGTCCCCCGGTACCAGCACAACATCAGGACGCAGTTCGAGGAGCGGAGTCTCCAGCCGCTCCATCACACGTGCGACCTGGGTGACCGGAGTGGCAGGACCGATTCCGAGCGAGTAGTCAGGCTCGCGCAGGCCGAGGTCATCGAACAGCACGTCGCACAACTCGGGATCGTGGTGCTGCCCTGTATGGACGAGCTTCTGAGCGAAACGCACCGGTGCGCGCTCTGCCGGGGCGGCGGCCGCGACCGGCTCGAGCGCATCAGCAGCGACGCGGTTCCATGCCTCGGCCGCAAGCACGACGGGCGAGATCTTCATGTAGTTCGGCCGGGCTCCCACCACGTGGAGTAGCGTCACTACATTGGGCTCTCGCTTCTCAACATCAGCCATGACGCCCGACTCTAGCACAGTGGGGTTCCTGCCTCT
Organism: uncultured Thermoleophilia bacterium; assembly: GCA_963829205.1. Taxonomy (GTDB): domain Bacteria; phylum Actinomycetota; class Thermoleophilia; order UBA2241; family UBA2241; genus CAIXSE01. Next base: position 25,308 of record CAWHHT010000006.1, on the reverse strand, counting down.
TCGCGCCCTGCACGATCAGCGGACACGGCGGTGCGCTTTGTCGTTCCGCGTGCCCACGGCTATGCTGTGAGTAGTGGTCACGACCGACAGGCAAACCAGGGCTGCATTGGACACCCCTTCCGTCCTGATCCGCGGTCGACGCAGGCTGGCGGAGACCTTGCCGACGGGATTCGGCCTTGTGCTTGTGGTGGCGATCGCGGTGATTCTCGGCGTGGCGGTGACGCGACCGGCACTTCAGAACGTGGCTGTCGCCGCCGCAGTGTTCCTATCGTTGATCGGCGTCGTCCTCGAAGCGCCGGAATACTCGCTGCTGGCGTTCCTCGTCGCACGACCGTGGTGGATGCCTACGTCTACACGTCGGTGGGCGGCCTCACCCTGGGCCAGGCCTGGGGGCTTGGGCTCCTCGGCACCATCGGCGTGTTCTTCGTGGTTCGGCGCGGAGCCGGCCTGCCGGCACCGCCGGCGGCGCTGCTGATCGCGTACCTCGGATTGACTTTGGTGAGGCCACAAATGGGCGTCGCCCTGGACTCGGCGCTCAAGCTGGGTTCGTGGCTCCTGCTTGCCGTCGCCGTCGAGCGCATGAGCTCAACGAGGCGCGGGCAGAAGGCGATCCTCAACAGCATGTGGATCTCGGCGTTGTTGCTCATCGTCGTCACTGCGATCGCCATCGCGGGTGGGCGATACGGTGCCGCCTACTACGGTGTGACCCAGACGTCGACCGGATACTCGCGGCCACATGCCCTGGCGTCACTCGCAGTTCTCGTCCTGCCGTTCATCTTGATGTACGTCGTCGCGGGCCGTCGCGTTCGATCGTCTGCCCTGTTGGGTGGTCTTCTGACCGTGGGCATCATCGCATCCTTCGTTCGCACCGCATACCTTGCCCTGATCGTCGTCATGTTCGCGTACGTCATCACGGCCGTGCGAATGCGGGCTGCACGCGCCAGGATCAGCATCCTCGTCATCGGCGGCATGCTGACCCTGGCGGCCATCTCGTTCCGGGACACGATCCTGGCACGCCTGTCCGATCTCCCTCTCATCCACGACCTCATCGGCGGACAGTTGGTCAACGGTGGGGGCAGCGGACGCGTTGAGTTCGAGAAGGACCTGCTGGTCGCGGGGACCGACAGTCTGTGGCACATCCTTGTGGGCAGAGGCGCCGGGGCCAGCGTTCAGCTGCTCAACCAAGCCTACAACGACCCCATCTGGTCCCACAACGACTTCCTGGAGTTCTTCGTCACGGGCGGGCTCGTCCTGTTTCTCGCCTATGTCGCGTTCCTTGCCTGGGTCCTGTTCAGCTTCCTACGGCTGTATCGCGACAAACGCCAGTCGCCGGACGTCCACGCGTGCGCCATCATCATGCTCGGCGGCCTTCTCGGCTACTGCGTGCTCTCGGTGGCAAACGGCATAGCCCTGGCAGCTGGCGCGACGGTCATGGCAGTCCTCATCGGCCTCGCGCGCGGGATGCTCGCGACACCCGGCGGCTCTGCGCTGGACGCGGACCCGACGCCCATCCCCGCGCTCAGGGGCGATCAGAGAACGAGCGCCCGTTTGTGGCAGGCGACCGTTCGCGATCGGTGAGCTTGCGCGCCGCACGACGGCAGGTCGTGTATTCTCTTGGCTGATAGATGCCATGCTGATGCCCTGACGTGTCGGCCACCGAAGGCGGCCATGCCAGATGCACGCTCGCACAGACTTCAGTCTCCGGAGCTCGCCGCCCCGGCAGGCGGTGACATCCCGATCTCGGTGCTCGGAGTGCCTTTCCGCCTGCTGTCGGTCGACTCGTTTCTGGCTTGGGTCGACGAGTGCGTGGCGCAGCACCGCGGAGCGTATGTCTCGGCTGTGAACGCCAGCTCCGTGGTGCAGAGCATGACCGATCAGGAGTTTGCCCAGGCCCTGCGTGAGTCTGATGTCAACCTTCCGGACGGCACGCCTGTTGCCTGGGCGATCTCGAGACTGGCTCGTCACCGACAGCCACGTCTGCCCGGCCCCGCAGTCATGCTCCACATGCTCGGTCGGGCGCAGGCGCGCGGTCATCGAGTGCTGTTCTACGGCTCGACCGACCACGTCCTCCAGCTGCTTCAGCGCCAGATGAAAGCCCTCTTCCCCGGTCTTGCGATTGCAGGTGCAATCTCCCCTCCGTTTCGGCCCCTCAGCCGCTCGGAGGACGACCGACTGTGCGAGCAGATGCGCGGGGCGCGTCCGGACATCGTGCTCATCGGCCTCGGCGCGCCGAAGCAGGAGATCTGGATGCACGCGCATCGGGACTCGCTTGAGGCAGTCCTGGTCGGCGTGGGCGCCGCGTTCGATTTCCATGCCGGCGTAGTTCGGCGGGCACCGGCGTGGATGAGCGCCTTGGCCTCGAATGGCTCTTCCGTCTGGTCCAGGAACCGCGGCGGCTCTGGAAGCGCTATGCGACAACGTTGCCAGTATTCGTCTGGCACATCAGCCGACAGCTCGCGGCGGAGCGCATGAAGGATGCGCTTGGGCCTCGGACCCATTGAAGGATGACGAATTACGCCCATGGACTCTGATCAGGCATCGCGCCTGCGCGACGATCAGGACGGATCCACGCGTCTCGTGTTTCTGAGCCCGCGTGACGGCGTCGCAGGCGCCACGCCGCGGATCGTCCGGGAGCTGTCGAGCGGACTGGCTGAGCGTGGCTGGCAGGTGAGCATCAGGCTCTGGGGTGGCCGGTCATCGACCGAGACGCTGGCAGAGAAGGCGGTCGCCCGACTTCGAGACTCCGCGGAAATCGGGTCGGAGATCGGCGCGGAGGGCGCCGACGTCGTGGTCATCCACACGGGAATGGACTGGAAGTCCGTCCCTCGCGACCTGCTCGTCTGCAGACACCTGCGGCCGCACATCCCCACGATCATTCTGCAGCCCCACGGAGGACACGCCGAATGGGTAGGTGACAGCCGGCGCAGCCTCTCGGGACGATCTCGAAGTGCCTGCTCAGGTCGGTGGACGGTGTCTTCGTGCTGTCATGGGAAGAGGCTGTACTCTATTCGGCAGGCGTACCTTCCGTCACGGTACGGCGCGTGGCCAATCCGTTCGCCGAAGACGAGTACCCAGATCGCCCGGCACGAGGGCCGGGGCACCCGCTCAGACTGGTCTTCGTCGGTCGGGTCGTGGAATCGAAAGGCATTCTCGACGCGATCAAGGCCGTCCCGCTGCTCGCGTGTCCCGTCACTTTGACCGTGGCCGGTGACGGTCCGCTGCTCTCGAAGGCACGGCACCTCGCTTGCACCCTCGATCTCGATGACCGCGTGCTCTTTGTGGGACGACTCGAAGGCGCGGCATTGCACTCCCTGTACCTCGAGTCGGATGTCCTCGTACTCCCGACGTTCTGGGCGGAGGGCTTCCCGACGGTACTCGCGGAAGCCATGGCGGCAGGCCTAGGCATCGTGACGACTCCCGTGAGGGGCGCCAGAGACTACTTGACGGACGGCGAGAATTGCCTGTTCGTGCCACCCAGAAGCCCAGGCCAGATCGCCGCGGCCGTCCAGCGCCTACACGACGAGAGGCGGCTCCTTCGCGAGATGGGTACAAGCAACCGCAAGGTCGTGTCGCGATTCGCGCCAGACCGCGTCGTGGACGAATATGAGAAGGCGCTGTTGCATGTCATCGCGGATTCCGGGAGGGCCGAGGTTTGACGCAGGTGTCCTGGAGTGACCTCGCTGCCGATCGGGCGGCAAATAGTGAGAACACCAAGGGAAGGTTCGTCGTCACTGCGTACCGGATCGGCCACATCCTCGAGACAGGCGCTGCTCGATGCGGACTGCTGCGGCTGGCGGTACGGCCGTATGCCGTTTGGTACAGGCTGTGTGTAGTGTGGCTCATGGGGATCGATCTTCCGCTTGAGGTGGACGCGGGCCCCGGGCTCATCGTCTATCACGGGGTCGGTCTCGTGGTGCACGAGTCGTGCGTGCTCGGCTCGAACGTCGTGCTGCGACAAGGATGCACACTCGGCGCCGGACGGTCCGAGGGCTCAGACCTCGCGCCGAGCGTCGGCGACGACGTGGAACTCGGTGTCGGCTGCATAGTGCTCGGCGGGATCCACCTGGGCGATGGCTGCACGGTCGGAGCGGGAAGCGTGGTGCTCGAAGACGTGCCAGCCGGAGCCGTCGTGGCGGGTAATCCTGCGCGCGTGATTCGCACAGCGGACTCCTGAGGGTCCGCGGCTCGCCGACGGCGCGAACCGTCAGGACGGGCGGCGGCGTCCAGGACGGCCGTCACCCTCAGGCCGTCCTGCACCCGCAGACGGAACTCAGCCGCAGCGACCGGCGAAGGCCCGCGAACCCGGGGGCGCTACGCCGGTTCGCGGTCGGTCACTTGCGCTTCACCTTAAAGCTTCTTGCTGTTCCCCGCGCCGATCGGCGTCGTCACCACGACCTTGATCTTCCCGAACTTCGCCTTCGCGGGCACCTTGCACTTGATGCGTGTCGAGCTCCAAAACACGTACTTGGTGCAAGCCTTGGTGCCGAACTTGACGACGCTCGTGCCGCGGCTGGCGCCAAAGCCCATGCCACGGATCGTGACGACCGCTCCGCGCTTGCCGGAGGCGGGAGTCAAGGTGGTGACGGCCGGTACAACGTCATTGTCGAGGATTGTCGCGGTGCCCTTCCCCCTGGCAAGCGTCGCGCCCACCGGCAGCGTGAGGTTCAGAGAGAACGTCTCCCTCGGCTCGACGACGAGGTCGCCGAGCACAGCGACGCTCACGGTCTTCGTGGTATCGCCAGGCGCGAACGTGAGCGTGCCCGACCAGGCCCATAGTCACTGCCGGCCTGGGCGCTACCGTTGGCGGTCGCGTAGGCGACGCTGACCGGCAGGCCGCTGGGTGCCGAGAGGTCCACCGTGAAGACGGCGTCGGTGTTGCCGCTGTCGCCTTCGGTGACCGAGACGTCGTTGATGGAGAGGGACGGGGCAGGCGTCGTCGTCGCGGATCGTCCCGATGCCGACGGCGTCGTCGAGGATGGCGCCCGAGGGGCTCGTGAGAGCCACACTGAAAGTCTCGTCGTTCTCGTGGAGGAGGTCACCGAGCACGGCGACGCTCACGATCTTCGTGGTATCGCCCGGCGCGAAGGTGAGCGTGCCCGACGTCGACGGTGTAGTCGCCGGGCGCGCGGGCCGTGCCGTCGGCGGTCGCGTAGGAGACGCTGACCGACTGTGCGCTGGGCACGGAGAGGCTGATGGCGAAGGCGGCGTTGACCTGCCGCTGTCGCCTTCGGTGACCGAGACGTCGTTGATGGAGAGCCTGGGACGGTGTCGTCGTCGGTGATCGTGCCGACACCGCTGGCGTGGCGGCGAGCGTGGCGCCCGTCGGGCTCGAAAGGACGACGCTGAAGGTCTCGTCGCCCTCGCTCAGAACGGTCGCCGATGACCGCCACGCTCACGGTCTTCGTGGTCTCGCCGGGCGCGAAGGTGAGTGTGTCCGACGTTGCGGTGTAGTCGCCGGGCGCGCGGGCCGTGCCGTCGGCGGTCGCGTAGGAGATGCCGACCGGCAGGCCGCTGGGCGCCGTGAGGCTGACGGTGAAGACCGCGTTGACACTTCCGCTGTCGCCTTCGGTGACCGAGACGTTGTCGATCGAGAGTGCCGGCACGGCGTCGTCGTCGATGATCGTGCCGACACCGATGGCATGGGCGACGGCCGGCGCCCGAGGGGCTCGTGAGAGCCGACGCTGAAGGTCTCGTCGTTCTCGTGGAGGAGGTCACCGAGCACGGCAACGCTGACGGTCTTCGTCGTCTCGCCCGCGGCGAAGTCGAGCGTGCCCGACGTGGCGGTGTAGTCGCCGGGCGCGTGGGCCGTGCCGTCGGCGGTCGCGTAGGAGACGCTGACCGGCTGTGCGCTGGCCACGGAGAGGCTGACGGTGAAGACGGCGTTGGCACTGCCACTGTTGCCTTCGGCGACCGAGACGTCGTTGATCGAGAGCTTCGGCGATGCCGTCGTGAAGGTGGAGTCCGGGCCGCTCGAGAGGTTGCCGGATCCGTCACTGCTCATCACGCGGAAGTGGTACAGGGTGTTCGCGTGCAGTCCGTCGATCAGCTGTGTGTGGCTGGTCTCGGGCGTGGCGTCTAGCGTCGTCACCGACCCGTAGGCCGTCGTCGTACCGTACTCCACCTGGAACTCGCCGGCTCATCGGTCGTCCAGCTCACGCTCGCTGACGCGTCGGCGGGCGTGCCGGCCGACACGTTGGAGATCTGGGGAGCCGTGACGACTTGATTGGCGACCACCTGAGAGGACGTCGTGAACGCCGGTACGTCGACCCGACGCTCGCTAATCTGGTCGCCGTCTGCGGTGAAGAGGGAGAAGACGGTCGGCACGTCGGTGCTCCCGGTCAGATGCGTGGTCACGGTCTTCGCCGTCGCGTCGTAGCTGCCGGAGGCGATCTTGGACTCAGTGACCGCTCGGACGTACTGGCACGCTGCGTCCATCGTCATGAAGATCGGATGCTCGTCGGCGATGTTCGCGCTGATGCCCTGCATGATGCTCGCGAAATTGCCGGCGGAGATGGTGTGGATGAAGCCGCCGTGGCTGAACAGCGTGGCCAGCACGCGGCTGTCGAAGGCTCGCTCCAGCTGACTGGTGCCGTGGGTGATCGAGGCAGCGACATCGTTGGAGGGGAACCACTCGTAGCCGTTGTCGTCGCGGATCTCCGTCACGCAGTTGAAGAGATCGGGGTGGCCGTAGACGAAGTCGGCGTAATAGAGGGGATCGTCGGAACTGCTCAAGCCCGTCTCGAAGCGGCGATACGGACCCTCGTCCACCCAAGGCGAGACGTAGTAGGAGTAGCCTGGCTCCAGGACGGTCCCGAGGTACTCGACGCCCAGGCCTGCAGGCCAGAGAAGACGTTCGTGCCGAGCTCGTAGTAGTGCGGCACCACGTACTTGGAGATCGCGATGTCGCGCGTCTCCATCCAGGCGGTGGCGGTGGCGAAGTTGGCCGCCATGGTGGCGTCGGAGTAGTTCTGACCTGCAGTCCGATCGTAGTAGAATGAGTGGTCGTCACTGAACGCGTGCACCCCGGCCGTTGCGTCGCCGGCCTTGACCAGCGTCGAGAGGGCGGCGGCGTCGCTGTCGCTGACGTTGTCGAGGAAGAGCCCGACCCAGGGCTTGAAGCTGTACTGATTGGCGGTCGTGACCCAGTCGAAGGGCCCGGTCTCGTCGTCAACGCGCATCGTGGCGATGGGAGGCAGCGCCTGCATCACGAAGGGCTTGTGGGCGGCCCAAACGAGGCTGCGCCAGAACAGGTCGTCCATCCCGCGTAGCGGGCCGAGCACGTTGTTCGAAGCCCAGTCGTAGGAGCCCCACTGGACTGCGCGCCCGGCGCCTGGGCTGACGACCGCCACGAGCGGCTGGCCGCCGCAGAAGGCCACGCCCGTCGCCGTCGCGGGCAACGAGATCCGGGCCAGGCCCATGGTGGCGGTGCTGATCGTCTCGTCGGCGGCGTGGTCTGCGGTGATATAGCTCGCGGAGCCGACGCTGGAGGCGGGAAGGTGATCCCGGAGCCCGTCGCAGCACCGCCCCTGGAGAATCCGAAGACCGACTGGGCGAACTGGTAGCGAGGGGCACCCTCGGCGGTCCACAGGTCATTGTCCAGGTTCACGAGTCCCGTGCCCTGGTTCACGGCGGCGACGATCGCGTCCTGCTCCGCCGCGCTGAGGTAGCTCTCGTCCACGTCGAGCTGCCGGTGACCGATGATCAGCAGGCTGTAGTCACCCGCGTTCGCAGGAACCGGTGACGTCGCGATGTCGACCACGGTGTAGGGAACCCCGAAGTTCTCCAGGTAGGGCTGCACCAGATGCGAGAAGTCCGCATAGCTGGCGCTGGTCGAATTCACGAGGACCAGGGCGTCGATTCGGCTCGGGCCAGGTTCCGCAGCCATACTTCGCTGCGGCCGAGCGGCCGAGGCACAAATCACCGACACACACACGAGCACGACCACTACGAAGACTTTCCGCACGGACATGATGCCCCCCATCAACGCACGTCACCTATCCCCAAACCACTCAGCGAGCGCCTCCGGCGCGCGCTTCCGCTCTCCAAGACAACTTGAATACCATCTCAATAGCACCACCGAGGCACAAGCTCCAGCCGTTCATGTGCTGGGCCGTGCGAGTACTACGGCGAGCCCGCCTCGCGTAGGACTGCACTGTATCCGTTTGAGGACTCGGAAGACAGCGACTCTGGCGTCAAGGCGTACCCGGAGCTGGGTACACCCACTGGATTCCCCTCTGCCTTGATGCCGAACGTGCTACGTGCCGGTGCACGGCAGCGTCTACGTCGCCCCGCCTGCACCCCCGCCCTCATCAGCTATATCATGTGGCCGGGAGGCTTCCTGCTTGCCGGTGCCTCGTAGCTCTGGAATCCCATGGAGAGGCAATGCACATCCTTCTCGTGACTTACTTCTTTCCTCCGTACAACACGATGGGTGCGGTGAGGACCGGGGCGACGGCGAAGTACCTCATTGAACTAGGGCACGAGGTGACTGTGATCTCCGCCAGCCCCCAGGCGCTGACGCCGGATCTCGACCTGGAGATCCCGCGGGATCGGGTGACGTATACTCCTTGGCTCGGGCGGCCAAGCCTCAAGAGAGCCAGGGACACCGCGCCCGCACCAGAGGGCGACACCGCAGACCGTCGTCTGCTCGGTGCCCTGGCCCGAAAGATCTACTGGGAGTTGACGATCCCGGATCAGCAGCTCGGTTGGCTTCCCTTTGCGCTGTGTGCCGCTCGGGCCGCGATCCGGAGCGGGGACGTGGACATCATCCTCGCAAGCGCGAGCCCCCTCACTTCACTGCTCGTAGGCTGCTCGGCATCGCGCCACAGTGGCGTCCCGTGGGTAGCCGAACTTCGCGATGCCTGGATGGACCATCCATACCGGCCACACTTCGTCTTCCGCGACTGCCTGGAGGCGCCCTTGGAGCGCAGGACGCTGGCGAGCGCGGCCGGGCTGGTGGGTGTCACGGCCGCCCAGGCAGCCGGACTGAGGCTCAAGTACCCTGGGCTGGTGAAGGTCGTCCACAACGGCTATGAGCCTCACGAGATACCGGCTCACGCCCCCGCGCCCGGCGTCTTCTTGATCCGCTACACGGGCTCCATGTACGAAGAGATGCGAGTGCCTCACCCGCTGTTCCGAGCCATCAGGCAGCTTGATGACGCCGTCCTCCCCGTGCGCGTGGAGTTCTATGGCAGCGACCTTGCTCACGTCGAGAAAGCGGCGACGGAGGAGGGCGTGAGCGACATCGTGCGCTGCTTCGCGAAGGTTCCCCGACGCGAGGCGCTCCAACTGCAGCGAAACGCGGACGTGTTGCTGCTCGCGTCCACGCCACTCGAACGCGCCGGCCTTCCTGGCAAGCTCTTCGAGTACATGAACGCGCGCCGTCCGATCCTCGTCGTGGGATGCCCCGATGGAGAAGCAGCCGACCTCGTGCGGTCCACTGGGTGCGGCTTCGCTGCCGGCGGCATTGGCGACCTCTCGGCACGACTCGAAGCATGGCACAAGGAGAAGGCATCCTCCGGGTGCCTGCCCGATGGCCCGCCACCTCCTCCGGCGTTCACTCGCCTGGAGCAGACCCGGGTACTTGCGGAGTTCCTCGAGACCATCGTTCGGCGGCACCGGGCGCACAGCCGGCCTCCGCTACGTCTTCAGGAGATCCATGGGTAGCAGCCTCGACTCGGCACCCGGTCAAAGCGGCCGCACTGGCCCGGCGCGTCGCCTCTCCGTCAGTGTGGTCGTCTGCACCAAGGACAGGTCGGAGGAGCTCGCCACACTCGTGCAATCGCTGATTCGGCAAGATCGGCTGCCCGACGAGATCGTGATCGTGGACGGGGGAGCAGGGACGGCGGCGGAAGCTCAGCTCGCCCGGCAGATCGACGGGCAGGTACCTCTGATCTACCTGCAAACGCCCGCCGGCTTGCCGCTGCAGCGCAACCGCGGCATCGCCGCCAGCCACGGCGACCTGGTTCTCTTCCTGGATGACGACGTCGTCCTCAGGCAGGACTACCTCCACGAGATCGCCGCGTTCCTCGAGAACGACCGCGAGCAGGTCTTCGCAGCGGCGCAGGGTGCGGTGATCGACTGCCCACGCCGCCGCGACGGCCGCCCTACGCAAGACCGGGGATGGCGCCACTCCATCGGCCTTGCACTCGAGCGCGTCTTCATGTTGTGGGGCCCCGGCGACGGTAGGATCAAACCGTCTGGCTTCCCGTCTCGAGCGCGGGGCGACCGACCGTCCGACCTCGAGTTCATGTCGGGGTGCTCGATGTGCATGCGCCGGAGCGTGTTCGCGCACGTCGTCTTCGACGAGAAGCTGACCGGCTATGCCTTCATGGAGGACGTGGACATCTGCCGACAGTTGCTGGGCCGAGGTCATCGCGCGGCGTACTGGCCGCGAGCCCGGCTGGAGCATCACTACACGACCTCAGCGCGGACCCCATCCGCTCGGCTCGGGCGCATGATGGTCCACAACCATCACTACCTCCACTGCAAGCACAGTGACGGCTCGGTGAATGGGATGCTCGCGTTCTGGTGGTCGTCGATCGGCCTCGTCATCTACGCGGCAGGGAAGGGCGACCTGCTGATGGGGAGGGGCATCGTCGATGGCTTGCGGGACGTGCTCAGTCACGAGAATCCTCTGCTGAGAGACCTCCGCTGACCTCAGCGCTCGGAGTCGTCAGCGCGGGACGCCGTCAGCAAAGCGAACGGTAGTGGTCCTCGAGCTGTCTGGCCAGGACGCGCACGTCGAACAAGTCCTCCGCCTGACGCCTTCCCGCCTCGCTCATTGTCACCCGGAGGGCGGGATCATCCGCCAGTCTCGCCAGGGCAAGTGCCAGCCCCCGCGGGTCCCTTTCGGCAGCGAGGCAGCCGGTGACGCCGTCACGCACGACATACGGGATGTCGCAATGTCGCGTCGATACGACTGGGCAAGCCGGTCGCCGCCATCTCGATCAGCGTCACTGGGGCGCCCCCTTCACTGTCGCCGTTCGCGGCAGTCACGCTCGGGGCGAGGAAGACGTCGTGCAAGTAGGCCTGCCTGCGCAGCTCGTCTCGGGCGACGAACCCCATGAGAGTCACCGACTCCTCGAGGCGTCGCTCCCTGAGCGTGTCGAGGATCACCCGCTTCTCGCGCTCGTCGGCCTTGTTGCCGTGGGATCCCCGATGATCGTGACCTGCACCGAGCGGCCCGCCTGTGCCAGTTGTGACACCGCTTCCAGGCCGTAGGGGATGCCCTTCTTCTCCGTGAAAGCGCTGGCCATGAGGACTCGCAGGCTGCCCCCGCCGTCAGGCACCCGCGCCCGATATGGGATCGCGGCGACGTCCACTCCAAGCCGCTGAACGCGTACCTTGTCCTCCGGGCACCCCAGGTCGACGAGGCTCGCCGCCATGAAGGGGCCTTCGCACAGGAAGAGGTCAGCCCGCTCGAAAAGTCGGTCGTACCGGCGTCGCCACTGCTCTCCGCCAGTCCGCAGATAGCCCACGTCATACCCGTAGAACGTCACGACCTGTCGCAGGCCGTAGTCGGCGCAGAGGGGCAAGTCCCTCCACCCCCGGTCACCGAAGTGCGAGTGCAGCACTTGGGGCGCATGCGCGCGCACGGCGCGCTTGTACACCCCAGGGTGCGCGGCCACGCCGAACCGGCTAACGAGAGCCCGCGCCCGCAGCACCTGGGAGTGCCGTCCCAGCGCGCTGCGCGGCGAGTACACCGGCGTCCACGGAAACATATCAAGATTGAGCAGCTGGTCCGCCAGGACCACCGATTCGATGCCGTCCGCGAACCTCACCTGGTCGTAGACCCACGTCATCGTGAGCGGCAGCCACTGGAACAGCGAATGCACGACGGTGCACCGCGGGTCGGCGGCATACCCGGCAGAGACGTCCAGATCAGACTCGCTCAAGCGCACTTCTCCAGGACCTGTTGTAGAGCCCGAGCTCCTCGGCGCCGAGAAGCCGCGTGTTGTGCCAGAGCAACTCGAACGTGCCGGAGTACTTCCGGCATTGTTCCGCGAGGCCGGTGAAGACGCCAAGTGCGCGCTCGCCGTGCCCCATGGCCATGTACCACGGGTCGATCACACTCGATTCCATCGCAATGAGCGGCCGTTCGGTCAGAGTGAGGCGTCTTCCGCGCACCAGGTCGAACGTCGAGAACTCGTGGCATGTGCCGCAGCGGAACCCGGCATGATCGGCGAAGCTCACGCTGCTGTCGTAGTCGAGCCCCGCCTCGTCCATGTGCTTGAAGCTGGAACCGGCGAACCAACGCAGGTAGTGCGCTCTGGAGCCGTAGCGTTCCTGGCGGATGCCCTGCGCATCCAGCTCGGAACGCAGCGTCCGCGATTCCGCGACAAGAGCCGCCGGGTCCTCGGCGCTCTCGTAGCTCGCATGCAGGCCGATCGCGTGCCCGCGCGCACTGGCTCGGGAGAGGAAGGCCCTGATGTCGCGATCATGAAGGGAATAGGAGGCGCCGAACGGGCCGGCGCCGCCGGCCATGACGAAGTAGGTCGCCGACGACCGATGGGCCTCGTCGACCTCCATGACGGCGTCGAGATTGAAGTAGGGATCCCCCCGTGCGCCTTTCGCCACCGTACCGGCGATCGCGGAGAGACGCCTTGCCGCGAGTCCGCGGTCGCGCCTTCTCACGAGATCACCGGCCACGGCCTTGAGCCCTCTCGCGGTGAGCCCGAAACGACCCGCGCGGTAGACGAAGAACGGTGAGTCCAGGTCATGGCTCGTGGATAGGGTGTACGCGCGACGACGCCGTTCAAGCCGAGGCCAAAGACGGCGCAGGGCCGCCCAGAGCAACTCGGCATACTGATCGACCACCGGCACATCGAGGAACCCCTGCCGGAACGCCAGACTCGCGGCGGCCGGGAAGCGGCCGTGTTCGTCGGCGGTGCCGCAGACTGCCTCCTCATAGCGTGTCAGCATGAAGAAGGCGCCGCCGAACACGTCCACAGGGATACGGACGATCATGGATGCCTCGCCGCCGCTGCTGGACGGCATCGACATCGGCACCGGCTCGTAGATTCCCGGAGTGCGGTCGAAAGGCAGACACGGGTGGTCAAGGAACTCGCTCGGGCTGACCCAGGTGAGGGGTTCGACAGGGAGGCTGCCCGGGGTGAGCCAGAGGGGCGCTGCCACGGCGAAGAGACCGTCCGGAACGGCGATGGTTCCGCCGGAGCCGTCGCGCCTAATCTCTGTGTGGTCGCGCGGCCCAGGCTCCACGACCACCGACTGTCCGAGGTGTTCATCAAGGAGAACCCGGATGGCGTACTCCCGCTCGGCGAATCGCGAAGAGGGTGTGGAGACGTGGAGGCGCGGCCTCAAGAGCTCGAGCGCCCGCCGGAGCCGCGCTGCTGCCATTCCGCGTACCACCTGGCCAGCGCCGGGTCCACGAGGTGTGGCTCGTCCAGGCGACGCGTGTCGCCGACCACCTTCGCCGGCGCGCCGGCGACGATCTGCCAGGGATCGACCGGCTCGGTGACGACACTGCCGGCAGCCACGACGGCGCCTTCTCCGACGTCCGAGCCTGGAAGGATCGTGGCGTGCGCACCTACGTGCGCGTACCTTCCGATGGTCGTGGGCCGACGCTCGTACCCCCTCATGTCGTCCTCGGGCACCTCAAGGTAGTGGCGCCCGTACAGACGTATGGCGATATGGGAGCTGTGTGTGTACACGCCGACCCAGGCGGCCAGCTGTACGCCTTCCTCCAGGGTCAGTCCACCCGTGCCGTCCAGCAGACAGTAGTGCCCCACGTAGACGTTGTCCCCCACTCTCACGCGCTCCGGCCGGTGGATGGACGTGGTGTCGCTGATGCGGGTGAGCGGCCGCCATTGGCCGCTCGAGTCGAGAAACCCGTAGATCATCCGTGGCGCCTTCAGGCGCCGGACATATGGCTGGATGACCCCCGACACAACGCGGCGGAGACGGCCGCAAGAGACGCGCTCAGACCACATGAGAAGCCTGCGTGCCCTTTGTCACGACACCCTCCCGAGCGCACCGGCCGGGGCACCGGTGCGGGACCTCTGGTCCTCCAGGCGACCGTCGAGCATCAGCGCATCCGCGAGGAATTTCGCCGCCCAGTTAACATAGACGTAGCTCGCGTACTCCGACCAGACGGGCCACGAACCCTTGATCGCTCCCCGCACCCCTGGCCTCTCCGTCTCGAGATCCTGCGTCCGGCAGACGCGGAGATTGGCCCGTCGCGCGGCGTCGAAATAGGCAGGGTCGCCGGCGAGCTCGAACAAGCGAAGCCACACGACGGCCGTCTGAGAGACACCGGTCAGACAGCTCCACCTCACCGTCGGGCGCCAGGCTGAGTCAAAGCGCCCGGCGAGATCGCCGTCTGGCCGCTGGACAGCGAGAAGGGCGTCGGCAGTGGCGCGCGCCGCATCCACGTACTCGGACCTCTCCAGGAGAAGCCCGGCCGCGAGCAGGCTCTCCGCGGTGTATGCCAGCGTATGAAGGAGAGGTCGCTCGTCATCGGTGAGACAGCACTCCTCGAACCATCCGTTGCGGGCCTGCCTGCCGAGAGCGAAGTCGAGATTGCGGATGGCGGCCGTCTCGTGGGACGGATCGCGCGTGACCCGCGCGACTTCCAGAAGGCCCCAGGCCGCCCGTGCATCGGTACGTGTGGGCGCCCCGGTGTGAGTATGGCGATCCGTGCCTCCATGCGCCGTCATCGTCCTGTTCCGTGACGAGAAAGTCGGCGGCACGCGTGGCTGCAGCGAGAAACGTCTCGTCCCCAGTCTCCTCGAATGCGGCCATCCAGCCGAACAACACCTGTCCGGTATTGAAGATGGCAGGTGCTGGCGGGGACCCCATCGGGCCGGCGAGCACCGCGCCCGAGTCCATCTGGACTTCGACTTCCCAGCGAGCCATCTGGAGGGCTCGCGCCCGGTACTCCTCTAGACCGGTGACCCGGTAGTAGTCCAGGAATGTGGGGATGATGTATCCGGTTGTTTCCGGGTAGGCCCCGAGCCAGCCACGGCGTCCCTGGCCCGCCGTGCTGCGAAGAGCGTATCCGTACGAGACTCCCCCGTCGCCCGCGACATCCTGGGCGCGGCAAAGCCACCTGATCACTCCGTCCAGGTGAGCCGCGCGTGGACGCAAAGGGTAGCCGCGGCGGGCCGCGTCGCGCGCCAGCACCGCACACAGTTCCCGTGTCACCATGTATTCCCCTGACCTGCGGCATCCTGTCGCATGCACATATGGATGGTACTACGGCTGGCCGAGCGTCGGCGAGCAGGGCGCCGTAGTCGACACCCATCCGATGGCGGCATTCTCCGGCCGCGCAGCATGTCCGGCTCAGGCCCCGTCGTCCGCACTGTGGGCTCCGGCGCCCTTCCTCGCCACGGCCCAGTAGCCCGGAGCCTCCAGAGACCAGTTCTGATCAAGTCTGTCCAGCCAGGGGGCGGCGTGCTGATCCGCAAGCCACAACGGGGGAAGGACGAGCCGCATAAGGTGCTGGAGCAGCCGTGGCCCACGTATGCTCCTCAGCGAGAAGTAGTTCAGCTTCATCGCGCCCATCGTGAAGAAGCCGCCGGTGGGCGTCACGACGATGCTCTCGAATCCAGCCTCCGTCAGCAGCATCCGCAGCCCGTCTGACGTGTAACGGTAGTAGTCGTGCGGGTCTCCGTGCACCCACCATTGGAACGGGACCTGCAAGATGAACCATCCATCTGGCTTGAGGATGCGATGAGCCTCGCCGAGCATCACCCAGGGCTGCGAAAGGTGCTCGATGACCGACATCGAGACGACGGTGTCGGCGGCCTCCGACGCTATGGGCAACGGCTCGTTGAGGTCGGCGAAGACGTCAGCGGACAGCTCATGCAGAGAGTCGCCCCTATCGACACCGACGTAGCTCGACGCATACCTCAGGAAGAAGTCCTTGTAGGGAGACTCCGCGCAGCCGAGGTCATACAGAGTCCCGCGGCAGTACCGGGACGACTCCTGGAGGAAGCGATCGTTGATCTCGTAGATCAGCCAGTTGTGCGGAGCTCGATTCGGGTGGCGCACCGGGTTCGACATGTAGACACCTCCGAGGCCAGTCGGGAGACGCCGGCGACGCTGGTCTGCTTCAAGCCGGCCGGGCCCGCGTGTCGGACAAGGGGACCCACTCCGATGCGCCGCGTCGCCACCCTACAGGCCCGTGGTCGGGCGCACAAACGGGGCGATGGCCCGATGCAGACCTTCCTCGGAGTCGAGTCACTCAGCAGGCGCCTCGTCGACCAGCGCGTCGCCGGGCTCGGGCCTTGACCTCAACGCGGCGATGACCTCCCGCAAGGGAGAGGCGTCGGTCAACCGGAGAACGAGAGCGTAGATAGCGACCCCGAGCGGGACCAGCACCAGCAGCGTCAAGGCGGGCCCGATTCTGTCCATGGTCGGCGCTTCGAGAACGGCGAGCGCGAGGCACATCACGGCGCTCGCGAGCGCGATGCTCCAGAGGGCCCGTAGGAACGATCGGAAGCGCAAGTCGATAAGAGCGAACGGGATCGCGAAGCTCGGGTACGTTGCGGCCAAGACGAAGACCGCGTAGGCACCGGCCACACCGTAGACGCCCCACCTCAGACCGATGATGAAGGCCGCGACGGCAAGTACGCCCGTGGCGAGGCCGTACATGAACTGCAGTCGAGTCCTCCCCCTCGCCATGAAGATGGAACCCACGCTCGTGGCGATGGACTGGATCAATCCGACGGGCGCTAGTATGGCGGTCAGCACGATCAGAGGCCGCCACTCTTCTCCGAACACGGCGAGCACGAACGGCGTACGCAGTGCGAACACGCCGCACATGAGCGGGAACGTGATGAGAGCGATACCGCGAACGGTCTGCAGGTAGCCACGCCGAATGCGCTCAAGATCGGCGTATATCCGCGAGTAGACCGGAAACATCACACGTTCCGTGACGGAGGAGATGTTGGTCAGCGGCAGCAGAAGGATGCGATAGGCCATCGAGTAGTAGCCGAGGGCCTCAGATCCCAGATAGCGACCGACCAGGAGATTGTCCGCATTCCGCACAAAGTAGTTGACGACATTGAAGCCCGTGAGGTTGAGGCTGAAGTTCAGCATCGATTGGAGATCCGGCCAAGAGAACACCCAGCTGGGCCGCCACTTGCTCGCGATCCATAGTAGTGCGCTGTTGACGGCAGACGTGATGAGCGACATGGCCACGAGGCTCCAGACCCCTCCGCCCCAGAAGGCGATCAGGACCGCTCCCACGCTTCCGGCGGTGGCTGCAACGAGCTCCAGGATCGCCAGACGGCGCATGCGAAGATGACGCTCCAGGAGCGCCTGTTGCAGAACCGCGGCGCCCGATATCACGAAAGCGACGGACAGGATTCTCAGCAAGGCCGTGACGCTCGGCTGCTTGTAGAGGTCGCCCACGAAGGGGGCGATGAGCACCAGCGTCAGAGCCGCCACGAAGCCGAGCGCGAGGTTGGCCCAGAACACGGTCGACAGGAGTCTCTGGGTGCAGCTCCTTCCTCTGGACTACCGCAGCGGCGACTCCCAGGTCCTTGAAGATCGCGACGAACCCGACGAACACCGTGGCCATCCCCAGCAGACCGAAGTCCGACGGGCTCAGGAGCCGGGCGAGGACGACCAAGGTCGCCAACTGCAGAACCTGCCGGCCCACCTGTGAGACCCCTCCCCACTTCATGGCCGAGGCGGCCACGCGAGAGAGTGTGCTCAACCGGGGAGACGGGGACGAGCCCCCGCAGGCACGCTCAGGTGAAGAGCCATTCCTGCCTCCGTCCTACGACGCCAGGACCTGATGCGCCGCCGCGATGACGTCGTCCACATCCGTGTCGGTCAAGGCGGCCGACAGCGGCAGGCTGACTGTCTGACGCCCGACGCGCATTGCGACCGGGAAATCCTCCGGGCGCCACCCGAAGCGTCGTTTGATAGTACGGATGCTCAGGCAGGCTCATGTAGTGGACGCCCACGCCGATCCTCAGCTCCATCATCGCGGCCATGAAGGCGTCCCTGCTCATCCCCGTGAGCGCCTCGTCGACGAGAATCGTGTACAGGTGATATGCGTGCCTCGAATGCGGCGCAGGTGCGGCCGGAAGCCGGATCGGGAGAGACGCTAACGCGTCTTCGTACCTCTCCCACACGGCCCCGCGTCGCAGCCAATTGCGCTCCACCCGGGCAAGTTGGTGAATGCCCAGTGCAGCCTGGATGTCCATCATGTTGTACTTGAAGCCCAGATCGACCACCTGATAGTGCTTGAAGCCAGCATCGCCAAAACGTGCCCACGCGTCCTTCGACATGCCGTGGAGGGCAAGGATCTTGATGCGCTCGGCGTCCTCCTCGCGGCGCGCCAGGACCATCCCACCTTCTCCCGTCGAGACGTTCTTGGTGACGTAGAAGCTGAAGCAGCCGAAGTCTCCGAAGGTGCCGCACTCCTGCCCCGCGTACTCGGATTCGATCGCGTGCGCGCAGTCCTCGATGACGAAGAGTCCGTGAGCCTCGGCGATGCCCATGAGTCGGTCCATCTCGCAGGGCCGGCCGGCGAAGTGGACCGGGAGCAGCGCCTTCGTCCGCGGCGTGATTCGCTCCTCCACCGCGGCGCGGATCCATGTTCATGGTGTCCGGATCGATGTCCGCCAGAACCGGGGTCGCCCCAGCATGGAGGACGGCGTTCGCCGTGGCGCAGAAGGTCAGGGGTGTCGTGATGACCTCGTCGCCCGGTCTCAATCCAAGAGCCACCATGCTGAGGTGAAGCGCCGCGGTGCATGAGTTGACGGCGACCGCGTGAGCAGCTCCCTTGTACGCCCGGAAGTCGGCCTCGAAGCGCGCGACCTTGGGGCCGGTTCCCAGCCACCCGCTCTCCAGGCTGGCGACAACCTCTCGAATCTCGGGCTCCTCAATGGCCGGAGCACCGAACACAAGGAACGAATCTCGTCGCGCGACTTGGTCGTCTGTCATGATCGCTCCCCCTCACGCTGTGTCACAGTCGCTCCCTCGCCGGGCACCCGACTGGTCCGGGCGCTCCGCGGAATGGCGAGCGGCGCGGCGACTAGCCCGCCTGGGCCGCCACGTCCATCCTACGCGACTGTGAGCACTGCCCCGGCGGCGCATGGCTGAGGTTCCGTACGATGCTCTTGCTCGAAGGATTAAACCATAGGCCGACTCGATCAGTCTCGGGAGTGCGGAAGCCAGGACGCCGGAAGCGCCGGAGACCCCGCGACTCGGGCTCTCAGGCGCTTCCGGATGTGTGGGAGGCTTCACACCGCCCTCCTGCTGACCTCCAGGCGAGCGAGGCCTGTCCTACTTCATCAGGGCGAGAGCTCAGGGTCACATCGGACAGCTGATTGCCGCCACTGTTGCTGCTGATGTAGCACCACTGCTCGTTGGCCTGCACCTGCGTGCAGGTGTTGCCGTAGGCGTTGTTGCCGACCGTCTGGTAGGCGGAGTAGGCATCGGCGTGTCCGCTTGGCGAGGTGGGCCATGCGTAGTACTGGAGCTGGACGGTGCGCGTGCAGACGTTGTCCCTCACGGTGTTGTAGCCGCAGGGAGCCCGGCCGTAGGCCTTGGTAGCCGAGATGCCGGCGATGTCGAGGTTGTCGGTGGATTCGACCTTGATGTCCGTGCAGTGATTGTCCTCGATCACATTCTGGTAGCACATGCCGTAGAGGTTGATGGTCATCCACCCGCCGCTGACCGTGTTCTTGCTGATCAGGTTGTTCTTGAAGGTAGCTCCGATGACGACCCCGTCACCGACGGCAAGTCCGGTGGGCGCGGAGTCCAGCGTGAAGACGTTGCCGGACTGCGCGACGATGCTGCGCGTGCGTCCGTTCAGGGCACCCGAGGTCGGGCAGAGATCATAGCCTACGAGGTTAGAGAACGGCAGGTTCGAGAGCGTGACGGTATTGCCTGAGATCGCCTTGACATGATCGTACTCCAAGGAGGACCCGTCGACCGACCCGTTGCCGAAGACATCGAACGAGATGCCCTCCTCGCTCATGCCAGTGCAGGTGTTCCCGCTGACCACGTTGTCAGTGCTCAGCGACCTGAGTCCGCCGCCGTTGATGCTGCGCCGGTACAGGAAGATGATGCCGGTGATGCCACCCTTGGTGACGTTGTTCGTGATCGTGTCGTGACCGCCGCCGCACACCTGGATGTTACCGCCCTGCGCCGTGACGGTGTTGAACGTGTTCCCGTCGAGGACGTTATAGGAGCCGACCTCGATCATCAGAGCGGCCCAGTTGTTCGGCCCGAACGTGCAGCCCCTCACCGTGTTGTGGTCGCCGTTGATAACGACGGCACGGCTGCCGCTGGTGAAGTTGACGCCGATGATCGTGCAGTTGTTGCCGAGGTTCAATGAGCCGCTGGTGGTGTAGGTCCCGCCGCCGTTGAAGACGTAGCCGTCCGGCGGGTTGAGATTGATGGGGCCGCTGGAGGGAGGCGGCGTCGGTGTCACGGTGGGCGTCGGAGTCGGCGTCGGCGTCACCGTCGGCGTCACGGTGGGCGTCGGAGTCGGCGTCACCGTCGGTGTCACGGTGGGTGTCGGAGTCGGAGTCACGGTCGGTGTCACTGTGGGCGTCGGCGTCGGAGTCACGGTCGGTGTCGGCAAGGGCGCCGGCAGGGGAGTGGATGCCGTGATGCTCAGCGTTCCATCCGAGAGGTCGGAGGACGCGGTCCTGCCATCAGGACCCGTATAGGAGACGGCCAGGGTGTAGACGCCGGGAGGCTGAGACACCGTCCAGGGCACGGCGTATCTCGTCGCACCACGGCGAGCCGCGGCTTGAACGATAGTCAAGGTCGACGTGGGAGAGCCGACCGGGCCCGTCAGGGACCCAACGAAGTATCCTCCAGACACGGCCGATGAGATCTTCCACGAGACGGTGGCACTCGTGCCGACAGCTAAGCTACCGCCATTTGGCGAGAGAAGGGTCAGCGTCGGCGAGCTTCGGCGCGCGAGGGCGCGAAGGAAGACGAACCTGTGGCTGCGCTTGACCACCTTGTAGCGTGGTGAGCCGTGTACGACCACCTTGTTGGCGCCCCGCGTCACCATTAGCTTTCTAGAATGACGCTGAACGATATCGTATGCCGGAGTCCGGGTGACGACCGTGTAGCGTAGTGACGCCGACGGCTGGGAGGACTTGGCCGGCACAGAAGGCGCAACAACAGCAACGATGGCCAGAAGCAGGAGAACGAGGAGGGAGAGCGAGATGCTTCGCTGTGCAGACACGTTGACTCCTGTGTCTCATGGAACGACCAAGCAGCATCAGCGGGCTTCTCGTTTGTCGCACCGACGCGACTAGCTTGGATTCCAGTTACCGGGCGGGCACCGAAGTGGTGCTCTGCCAATGGAGTCGGTCGACATCGGACGAACATTAGGCTTCGGGCCGTGTCCGCGTATCCAAGTCAGACGACGTGATTGGAGTCTCGACCCATGGAACATCCGTCTACCTCGCGACCAAGATCCGACGATGCGGGTCGACAGCCCAGCCCTGCTTCGCGGACGGGCCGTGTCCCAGCGGCGCGTTCGGGCCGCGGTTTGTGCAGGAGGACACAGATCCGTACCCGTCCGTAGAGCGTCGCCATCAGAATGGCACTGACCCCTGGAGCGTCGCGAGCCTAGACCGGGGTCGGATCGGCACCACGTGCCGCACTCACTGTCCTGGGCGCAGACCTACGATGTTCGGCACGCGCATCGAGTGTCCATCTCGGGCAACGCCACTCTTGGGAGCGAGGGCTACCAGCCGGCGCGACAGCTTCTGCGCATGCGGACGGGAAATGCCAGGGGCATTGCACTCGCGTACCCGCCTCAATGAGGGCGGTTCTTCGTACCTCTGGTCACACACCCACGAAGGGGGCACGATTCTCGGCTGAGCCTGACCGCGCCTGCAGCGCGCCTCCAGTCTCCGCAGAGGCCAACATGGTGCCACAATGTCCACCGTTTCTGATGGGCACGTTGGCAAGTTCGCTGGCAAGCGAGGAGGAGCGGCTACGGGCGGCTACTCCCCAGCCTTCGAGCGGGCGGGCGGCTGGTCCCGAGTACTTGCCTGGGCAGTCAAGTCCCCTTGACATGCTCGCCGACGAGGTTATCGACGAGGGAGGCCGGGTTCAGTGCATCTCCACCGGGCTCAGAAGGACGTGGTAGAAGATGTTGGGACGGCTGTTGCCCGCCACGTAGCATGTCTGCTCGTTGGCCTCAACCTTGACGCAGGTGTTGCCGATGGCGTTGTTGCCAACCGTCTGGAAGGGCGTGTACGTGTTGACGTGGCCGCTCGGCGACGTGGGCCAGACGTAGTACTGGAGCTGGACGGCACCCGCGACGACGTTGTTGTCCACCGAGTTATAGCCGCAGGGCGCGCGGCCGTAGGTCCTTGTAGCGCTGCCGGATGCGACATCGAGGTTGTCGGTCGACTCGACCTTGATCGCTCCTGTGCGCACGCGGTTGTTCTCGATCAAGTTCTGGTAGCACATGCCGTAGAGGTTGATGGCCGGCCACCTGCTGCTGCTGGCGGTAATCGTGTTGCTGCTCACCACGTTGCGCTTGAAGGTCGCGCCGATGACGACCTGGTCGCCGACCGCGACCCCCGTCGGCGCGGAGTCCAGCGTAAACACATTGCCGGACTGCCCGACGATGCTGCGCGTGCGTCCGTTCAGACCGCCGGAGACGAATGTCACGTCATAGCCAACGTAGGACGGGAAGGGAAGCGTCGAGAGCGTGATAGTGGAACCGCTCGCGGCTTTGACCGCGTCGTACTCGAGGCAAGGCATGTCTTCGGCACTGTTGCCCATTACATCGAACGTGATGCCTTCCGCAGAGAAGCCGGCGCACGTGTTGCCGCTGATCACGTTGTCGGTGATCAACGAAGCCGCACCGCCACCGTTGAGGCTGCGCCGATAGAGGAAGATGATGCCTGTGACGCCACCCTTGGTGACGTTGTTGGTGACTCGGTTGTGGCTGCCGCCGGTGACCTGGATGTTGGCCCCTTGGCCAGGCGTGGTGTTGAACGTATTCCCGGCGATGACGTTGTACGCGCCGACCTCGATCATCAGCGCCGCCCAGTTGTTCGGCCCGAAGGTGCAGCTCCGAACGGTGTTGTGATTGCCGTTGATCGCGACTGCACGGAGGCCATTGGTGAAGTTGACCCCGATGATCGTGCAGTTGTTGCCGAGGTTGAGCGCGCCGCTGGTCGTGTAGGTGCCGCCGCCGTTGAAGACGTAGCCGTCCGGCGGGTTGAGGTCGATAGGTCCGCTGGACACGGGCGGCTCCGACGACGTCGCCGGCGAAGCCAGTCGTCTGAGAAGGATGTAGGCATGCTTGCGTTTCACCACACGGTAGCGAGGCACACCGGCAACTCGGACGATGCTGCGACCGCGAAACACCTTGGCGCGCACGGCATGGCGCTTGACGATGACATAGCTCGGCGTGCGCTTGACAACGGTGAAGTGAAGGGTGCTACGCCCCGTTGACCCGAGTGACGCACGAGCCTGGGAGAGACCGAGCGCGAGGAACGAGGCCAGCAACACCAGGACCGCAACGCTGATCGTCTTGGACGCGACGGCTCGATGGCGTGGCACCACACCGATCGCACCAACGTCAGGGTGTCTGGGTCGCCTGCGTCTTGCGCGCTGAAGTCTACGGGCGTGGTCGGCTTGAGGGGCGTGGGGGCCAAGGGCGAGTCTCCCTGAGCGGTGCTGTCCAAGCGGATGGAAGGCGTTGTGGCATCGCGTAACCTTCGCCATCGCTTGACGCACTCTTGCATGAGCGGGCTTGGTTGGGCCCGGTCCGACTTCCGCGGCATCGCGCTCGGGCCGGCTCTGGTGTCGGGCGGCGTCATGGCAGGTGTCTCGCAGGCGCTCACCTAGGCTACATGAAGTCCGCATCAACGGGAAGCCGCGTACTTCCTTCGCACGTACTTCAAGTGATGGGCGCCTAGACCACGAGTGATATCTTGTGGACTCGTGCGAATCTAGCAGGGAGTCGACCAGTGTCAAGGACAGCGCTCATCACCGGCGTCACCGGCCAGGACGGCGCCTACCTGGCCGAGCTCCTGCTGGACAAGGGCTACGTGGTCCACGGCATCAAGCGCCGCGCCAGCCTCTTCAACACCGACCGGGTGGACCACCTCTACCAGGATCCGCACACAGCCGGCGTGCGCTTCTTCCTGCACTACGGCGACATGACCGACGCCACCAACCTCATCCGCATCATCCAGGAGACCCAGCCCGACGAGATCTACAACCTGGCGGCGCAGACCCACGTGCAGGTCTCGTTCGAGACCCCGGAGTACACCGCCAACGCCGACGCCCTGGGCACGCTGCGCCTGCTCGAGGCCATCCGCATCCTGGGGCTGGAGAAGACCTGCCGCTTCTACCAGGCCTCCACGTCGGAGCTGTTCGGCGCTCGTGCGGGAGTGCCGCAGCGCGAGACCACGCCCTTCTACCCGCGCAGCCCCTACGCCGCCGCCAAGCTCTACGCCTACTGGATCACGGTGAACTACCGGGAGGCCTACGGCCTGCACGCCTCCAACGGCATCCTCTTCAACCACGAGAGCCCCATCCGGGGCGAGACCTTCGTCACCCGCAAGATCACCCGCGCCGTGGCCCGCATCGCGCTGGGCCTGCAGGACGGAGCTCTACCTGGGCAACCTCGACTCCCGGCGCGACTGGGGCCACGCCCGCGACTACGTGCGGGCCATGCACCTGATGCTGCAGCAGGACGAGCCCGGACGACTACGTGATCGCCACCGGCGAGCAGCACTCGGTGCGGGAGTTCGTGCAGCGGGCCTTCGCCGAGGTCGGGCGTGAAGCTGAGCTTCGAGGGCGCAGGCGTCGACGAGGTGGGCGTGGTCGACTCCGTCGACGCCGACCTGCTGGCGCGGCGTGCAACGGCTACGGCGCCGGCGCGCGGCGCCGCGACGCCGAGGCGCAGCCGGGCCGGTGCTCGTGCGGGTCGACCCGCGCTACTTCCGGCCCACCGAGGTCGCGACGCTGCTGGGCGACGCCGAGCAAGGCGCGCGAGCGCCTGGGCTGGCCGCCGACGCACAGCTTCGCCGAGCTGGTCACGAGATGGTGTGGGACGACCTCGTCGAGGCGCAGCGGGTGGACGTGCTTCGCACGGAAGGGTTCGCCGTTCCGGAAGCCTCGGGAGTAGCCCAATATCAGATAATCAGTACGCCCCGCGCTTGTTTGAGCACGGGCCGGCACGGTCTGCGGCATCAGCTTGATGTCCCAGCTCAGGCTCCAGCTCGTGACGTACATGTAGTCCAGCTTGACCATCTCGTCGAACGGGATGTAGCTCCCACCGAGCACCTGCCACAAGCCGGTGATGCCGGGCGTGATGTCACCCTG
>CAWHHT010000005.1:740000-1123102 GCA_963829205.1 uncultured Thermoleophilia bacterium | reverse complement strand
ATCCGCACGCGCATGGCGCGACTGCCGACGAGTTGGCCGCCCTGTGCACAACGCTGGAGGCACTGGGGTTCGCGGAAGTCGACGCTCTCGAGCAGGAGTTCGGCCGTGAGACGCTGGTCACGATCCTTGCCGCCCTGCCGCGTAGCGCCAACGACTAGGACTTTAGCTGGACGTGTCCGGCGGGGGACTGTGCACCGTGCTGCAAGCGTGGGAAGGGGTCTTCTCGGCGCGAGCCTGCCGCCCACTCTGCGAGCACCAGCCCCGCGATCAGCGCCTCCTCCTCCTGCATTGCCGCGTGGAACTCCAGTCCTGCCTAGAACGTCTCACAGGCCAGTCGGGAGTCGCTTGCGAACGTCCGATGTGCTGCAGCGAAAGTCGGCGAGGTTGTGGGGTGACAGTACGTTCGAGCATCGGAGGCCGACTGTGAAGACGATCATGCGCCGGTGGATCTCAATCATCGCGGCGACCGCCGCGGCCACCTTGGGGCTTGGCGTCTATCTCGCGCAGGCCGCTCCGTCGCACTCGCCTAGTGCCCCGAGCTGGCTGCAAAACCTGGCCGCCCACGTGGCTCGCGACAACGGAGATGCCTCACCGACCTCCGCCCGAGGGCGCTGACGAGCGAGAGGGCGGCGGCTCCGCTGGTGGGCCTCACAGCGGCCACCGCTCCCGATGACGCCCCTGAGTACGTCGTCGTCATGATCGGGCAGTTCGTCAACAACAACGCCTTCATGCCAACGGGGGCGTCCCCGCCGAGGGGCACCTGCGTCCCTTCACGGTCGATCCGTCGAGTCACATGATCAGGGATTTCGGGACACGCACCGCACCCCCTGGACACCTCAACGCTCGGACAGACCATCCCTCAAGCTCGACTAGTCGCCCCGGTCGTCGCTCCCGCCGCCGCGAACACGCAGCCCCGCGATCAACGCCTCCGCCTCCTCCTGCATCGCCGGGACAGCATGCGAGCACCTGTCGAGCGTGGTGGCGGTGCGTGGCGTCATTAGCGCCTGGCGACGCCTCCCGGCGTGAGCACGGGTACCATAGGAGTGCCGTTCCGGAAAGGAGTCTCATGCTGCGCCTACGCTCCCTTGTGCGCCACCGGGCGATGCTTCCCCTGATCGCCGTCGTTTTGGTCGTCGTCGGCACCGCCTCAGCGTGGTGCGGCGGTATCGGCAACTTGTTGCACTGACGCGCGTGCGAGAGAGAACGCCGACGTGAGCCGCTCATCGGCCAACGGGAGATTGGATGAGAAGACTGTCGCGGACCAATAACCTGCGTCTGGGCATCATCCTCACGGCGACCGGGATCATCGCTCTCGCGCACGCGCTGCCCTCGACCAGCCACCACTTGGGCACGCGGCCCGCCTTCATGGTCGGCATCGTACTTGTGGTCCTTGGTTTGCCGTTCCTGATCGTCGCACTGCGCACTCACGGCGAGCTTCAGGTTGCGCTGCATCCGGCCTTGCATGTCCTTCCCTTCCCGCTCGGCAAGCCACGCGCGCTCGGCCTCATCGGCAGCGTCCTGCACCGTCTTCGTCCCAAGGCTCACGATCGTCCCGCAGCCGGGGCACCTTATCGTCAGGTCGCGCCTTGCATAGTGTACCGAGGGAGTGATCTCCTCCCAGCAGGACGGGCAGCAGATCTCCACCTGTGCTTCATGATCTGGCCCCATGGGCTCCCCCCGCTGTCACCGGCTTCCACGGTCCGCCGCCCTCCCAAGCGCGGTCCGCCGCGGCCGCACGGGCTGCCAAGTAATCTGTCGGTCTGTCCTTGGCTCACCGCACGGTACGTTTCTCTCCGCTGCCCCCCGCTTGCTTGGCCAGGCCCCCTAGCGCACTCGTTTGGGGAACTCTTGTCCGGGAAACGAGGCCCTCGGAACGTGGCGACCATTGAAAGGAGCGACGATGCCAGAGCTGCTCGTGGACTTCATCACTTCGCTCGACGGATACGGAGCCGCCGAGGGCTGGCCTGGCTGGTGGGCCTACAAGGTCCGGAGTATCTTGCCTGGCTGAGCGAGCAGCCGGAAGCAGATCACACTGTCCTGATGGGCGCGAATACCCACCCACTCATGGCGGGACTGCACGAAGGGGAGAAGGGCACGGGGACGCTCGCGGGCCTGTCGAAGGTCGTCTTCTCGAGCACCTTGAGGGAACCTCTGGCGTGGCCGAATACGCGACTGGTCTCTCTCGACCCTGTCGAGGCCGTCAGAGAGATGAAGGATGAGGGCCCGAGTTCCATGCGCACGATGGGCAGCCTCATGTTGTGCCGCACTCTCCTGAAGGCCGGCCTTGTTGACCGCTTCCGCGTGGTCGTCTTTCCGGTCATCACGGGAAGCAGCGGTCGGGATCGGATCTACGACGGGTACCCCGATGTCGCTCTCGACATGGTCGGAGCCGGACCTCCGATGGCCGCATCCAATTGCTCGATAAGTTCCGAGGGTTCTGGCTGGTCCACCCGGCACCGACACGGCCGTCTGAGATCAGTAGCCCTCCGGCCGACTGGGTCAGGCGCTAGCGCCTGATCCGGGGGCGAGTCCGTGTGGAGAGCGACCAACGCTGTGCGGGCAGCGGCCGGCGCTGGCCCTACCCTTCCGCCAGCACCAGCCCCGCGATCCTCTCCGCCGCCTCCTCTTGGAGCGCCGGAATCGCGTGCGAGTAGGTGCCCGAGCGTGATTTGACGGTCGCGAAGGGCGGCGGTCAGGGGCGCAGGCGCCTCAGGGCTCGAGCAGACCCCGGGCAAAGGCGCGCAGCGCCTCGAGCTGGATCGGGCTCAGTTCTTCCTCGAGGCCGAGCAACTGCCTGGATGGCGAGCTGCGTCCGTCCGCGGTAGAGGACGCGCACGACGCTCTCGAGCGCCTCTCCACGGACCTGCTCGGCTGGCCGCGCTTCACGATAGTG
The DNA here is from genome assembly GCA_963829205.1 of uncultured Thermoleophilia bacterium. GTDB lineage: Bacteria > Actinomycetota > Thermoleophilia > UBA2241 > UBA2241 > CAIXSE01. The sequence goes on along the minus strand of CAWHHT010000005.1, from coordinate 1,120,209 downwards.
GTGCACGACTGTCGATGTGTCGCGGGCGAGGAGGCCCTTCTTGGCGAGGCCGATGAGCACCGTCATGACCGTCGTGTAGGCGATCTGGCGCTGCTCGCGCAGCTCCTCGTAGATCTCGCGCACCGTCACCGGCGCGGGCGCGCGCTCCCAGACCTAGGCCAGGATCTCCGCCTCCGAGCGGGCCCATGCCGGTGAGCGACTTGCGTCCGGGTTGGCCCCCTACCTTCGCCTGCACTCACTGCCACCACCCGCCTTCCCTCTCGCCCAGAGACTCGCCACGAGCATCCTAGGGGGCGGGGGTGTAGGCGCTCACCCGCAACCTGCCGGCCGCCGGCCGCCTACGCCCGGGTGACTCTGCCGCCCTCGCCGCGTAGGATGCCCGCAGCCCAGCCAAAGAAGGGAGCCCGTACATGAGCAAGCGGAGGGTCCTGACGATCGTCCTGGTCATCGTCGGCGTCGCCTGCATCGCCGTCGGCATCTACTACTTCGTGACGCCTGCCGGCTCCCTGCCGAGCTTCTTCCCGGGGCATCTCGCCGGCTCTCTCCATAAGCACATGAAGCACGGAGTGGCGGCCCTCGCCGTCGGGCTGCTCTGCTTCCTCGGGGCGTGGATGTTCTCGGCCAAGAAGTAGGGGCGGTTCGCAGACCGGCGGACTGCAGGCGGCGCTCCAAACGCCTCTCGCTGTCTACTCGCTCGTGAAGACCAGCCCCGCGATCAGCGCTGCTGCCTCTTCCTGCATCGCCGGGATGGCGTGCGAGTAGGTGTCGAGCGTGATCGCGATGGTCGCGTGCCCGTGCCGCTCTGAGACGACCTTGAAGGTGGACTCCGCCGCGTCGAGTATTGGATGCGTAGCACGACGGTACGGGGGCTCCACAGCCGACGAGATCGGCGGCACTGGCCGCATTCACACGCACGAGCCATCATGTCCGCCCCCGTGCACGGCCCGATCGGCGGCTCGGGGGAGAGAGACAGTCTGCCTTTCACGCCCTTCCAGCCTCGTGATACCGTGCTTGTGCAGAAGGGCCAGCCGCGTCTGGGACCTCCGCAAACTGTCCAGTTGCTGTTAGGTGGAGATTGGTTCTATATGAGGCGTCCGCCGGCGCGAAGAGCTAGGCGTCCGCGGAGCGCTCTCTGGATCTTCGCCATCAGTCGTCGAACGAGTCCACTCTGAACACGATGATGCTGCCGTCGCGTGGACCCTTCACGACGACGACCTTGTTGCCCGCTTCGATCCCCATCGACACGCGCCTCGGCGGGGATGACGATCTGGCCCTTCGCCCCCACCGTTGCTGAACCATAGAACGCGCTTCCTTCGGTCATGCGACCTCCTTCGGTAGTAAGTCATACATGTATGACTTGTATCGCATGTATACGTGAGACAACGACCTCTGTCAATTCGAGGCGAGCCGCGTCGACCCGGCCCCACCTACAAGTGCGTCGAGCAGAACGCCAGAAGGTAGACCGACCTGAGAGCGCATCGGCGTCTGCTCGATGCGCCAACGTTGGGCGGAACTCATGAGGGGTGCAGAACTCGCTAGCGTCGGAGCACCTGCCTGACTGGTGGGCACGAGTATGACCGTTCATGGGCTGTACGCCTACTTGGATATCACCCATCCAATGGTCGCCTGGGAGGTTGCGATTGGCAGGGTGCAGTCTGCAGACGCCATTGATGGCGAGCAGTTCGGCATCTCGCTTTGGATGTATCCGCATGGAGGACCTACCCGCGCTTGGCCACGACGAGGCGGATGTTCCTGGGGACGAAGCTGAGACTCGAGCTGGTCAGGCTGCGCAGGCATCCAGCTCAAGTCTCGAGACTCAAGGGTCTCTACTTCTTCAAGTCCCGTGAGGAGGCTGCTCGCGCGCTGCCCGCGCTTGGCAGGCCCATCTGGCCCAGGTCAGTGAGGCGCGCCGGGAGGCTCAGGGTGCACGGCACGCTGAAGCCGCAGGCCGCCGCCGTAACAGTCAAGGTGGAGGCGTTCCGGAGGATCGACCGCAAATGGAAGCTCGTCAAGAGCCACGTGGCGGCCATCACCGACGCCAGGACATGCGCGAGGTACTCGGCCGAGATTCGGCTCGCAAAGGCAGGCAGGTATCGCTTCAAGGCGGTCACCGCAGGGACGGCGGAGTGGCTCTCGGCAAGAACAGGCTTCAGTCGGACGCTGACGGTCAAGTAGACGTCACAGGCTGCAAGCGGCAGCGCCGATTGGACGATGGTCCTGCCCCCTATCGAGCAGAAGCCCTCGGGGGCAAAGTGATCTCCCAGGCTTCGGGGAATGCGTCCTCCTCCTTGTCCTATGTCTAGCATGACCACTGCGGGCCGAGTCCGGGCGGCCTCTGGCATGCGGGCGAGCCGACTCGCGGTCAGCGGCCGATGAGAAGTCGCTGCACGGTCGTCGCTTCGGAGGGTTGCGTAGGTCCTCGAGATCTTCCGGCACCGATCGGCTACGATCGCCGCCGGCCTCCCGTCCTGCCGGACACGACCTCGGCAGCACGCTGGTCCCTGGAGCTGAGAGGGGCCGCACGGAGGCGCCGACAAGCTCGTGGCCACCCGGCTGACGGGAACCCCGTTGGGCCCATCGCGCGCGACTCCTCGGACCCTGACGTCCCCGACCGCACCCGCCCCCGAACGATTGCGCTCCTCGACGCAAGGGCGGTGACGTGACCATACTAAACTGCAGAACTTGGGGGACGCACAGCCCACGAGCCAGGGGCGACAAATGGGAGGATGGGCAATGAACACTCCGTACCGTGGGCGTCGCCGGCCAGGCGCGCTCTCTCGTTGGCGACCACCATGTGCCTTCTGCTTGGGCGCTGTCCTCGGCGTCGCGGCAGCGCCGCCGGCACAGGCCGTTGACACCGGCGACATCGCCGGCACGGTCACCGCGCAGGTTGGCGGCGCCCATCTCGCCGACATCTCAGTGAACGTCTACGCCTCACTGGACGACTACTACAGCGGCAACCAGGCCGCCAGCACGCAGACCGTGGCCAACGGCGCCTACGACTTCGGCGGCAGCCTGCCCGCCGGCAGTTACCTGGTCGAGTTTCGCGACGATAGCAGCGGCAACTACCTCACGCAGTACTACGACGCCCAATCGACGATCGACTCGGCCGACCCCGTCGCCGTGACCGGCGGCAACACCACAGACAACATCGACGCCGCGCTCGCCCCCGCGGCCCACATCACCGGCACGGTCAGCAAGCAGGGCGGCGGCACGCTGGCCAACATCCACGTCAGCGCCTCCGTAGCCGACGACCAGGGCGGCTGGAACAGCCTCAGCGATACCCAGACCGCGGGCAACGGTACCTACGACCTCGGCGGCCTGCCCGCCGGCAGCTACCGCATCCAGTTCCAGGACGATGCCGGCAACTACGTCCAGCAGTGGTACGACAACAAGCCGGACCCCGACTCGGCGGCCAACGTGACCGCGACCGTGGGCGCAGCCCACGTCGAACATCAACGCCGCGCTCGCGCCCCCCGCGGCTCACATCACCGGCACGGTCACCGGCGGCGGCGGCACGCTGGCCAACATCCACGTCAGCGCCTCGGTATCCGACGGCCAGGGCAACTGGAACTAGCCTCAGCGACACCCAGACCGCGAGCAACGGCACCTACGACCTCGGCGGCCTGCCCGCCGGCAGCTACCGCATCCAGTTCCAGGACGATGCCGGCTACTACGTCCAGCAGTGGTACGACAACGAGCCCGATGTCGACTCGGCCGCCGACGTGACCGCTCACTGTGGGCCACACCCACGCCCAACATCGACGCCGCGCTGGCTCCCGCCGGCCACATCACGGGCACGGTGACCGCGCAGGTCGGCGGCGACCCGCTGGCCAACATCTCGGTGAACGTCTACGCCTCGCTGGACGACTACGCCAACGGCAACCAGGCCGCCAGCACGCAGACCGATTCCAACGGCACCTACGACGTCGGCTCCCTGCCCGTGGGCAGCAGCTACCTGGTCGAGTTCCGCGACGACCCCAACGGCGACTACGCGACGCAGTACTACGACGCCAAATCGACGATCGACGCGGCTGACCCCGTCGCCGTCGACCGCCGGCACTGCCCACGTCCGGCATCGACGCTGTGCTGGCCCCCGCGGCTCCACATCACCGGCACCGTGACCAGGGCGGACGACGGCATCCCGGGCGACGCCTCGCTGGGCCACTTCAATGTCTGGGTCCTCGCGCCGGACGGCAGCGGTGGCTGGAGGTTTGCCGGCAGTAGCCCGGTCGAGGACAACGGCAGCTACGATGTCGGTGGCTTGGCTGCGGGCAGCTACCGTGTTTCTTTTGGTGACATCTCCGGCGACTACCTCGGACAGTACTACAACGACAAATCGACGATCGACGCTGCCGACCCCGTCACCATCCTCCACGCCGGCGATACGATGCCGACACATTAACGCCACGCTGCGGCCCAACACTCCGGTGGGCGACAACGTAGCGGTGGAGGTGGATGAGATGGGGCTGCTGGGCCCGTGACGTTTGCCTACAGCACGGTGACCGCGGCCGGCATCACATCGGTGGACACCAGTACCAGCGCCCCCGGGTCCGCGACATTCCGAGGTCGCCGGTTCGACGTTCTGGCAAATGGTCACCACTGCCACCTACGACACCGGCGGCGACAATGGGATCACGGTGGGGCTGCCCCTACGATCCCACGGGCTCACCCTCGAGCAGCAGCAAGCTCTGAAGATCATGCACTACGACGGCGGAGTCTGGGTCGACGTCACGACCTCGGTCGATACGACAGCCGATGTCGTCTACGGCAGCGTTACGCACTTCTGTGGTTCGCAGTCGGTGTCGATACCAGGCCGCCGACCACCACCGCCACCGGAGCCGACGCCCTCTGGCACAACGCGCAGGTGACGCTCACCCTGAGCCCCGACCGACGCCGCCGGCGGCTCCGGCATGTCCGGCGGCGCCGCGACGACCGAGTACAAGATCGGCAGCGGCTCCTGGACGGCCGGCACGACCGTCGTTGTGCCAGCTCCCGCCAATCACTCCGAAGACGGCGTCCAGACGGTGAGCTACAGTCCCGCGACGCCGCCGGCAACTCGGAGACCGCCAAATCGGTGACGGTCAAGATCGACACGACGGCGCCGGCCGGCAGCTTCACCCTCAACGGCTGGCGCTGCCAGCACGACGACGCCGACAGTCACGGCGGGCAGCTCGGTGAACGACGCCAATGGCGTCAGTCGGCATGCGCTTCTCCACTGACGGCAAGGCGACCTGGAGCAGCTGGGCGGCCTACAGCGCCTCCGCGGCATTGACGCTGCCCGCGGGCAACGGCGCGAAGACGGTCTGGGGTCAGTACCGCGACCCGGCCGGCAACGTCTTCGAGAGTTCAGCGACGATCACCCTGGCGCGCCGCCCCCACACGCCGACGCCGACCCCCACGCCGACCCCGACGCTGACGCTCAAGCTCAGCGGCCTCAAGAGCGGCGCCTGAAGCTCGGCAAGAGCGTGACCGCCAAGGGCATCGTGACGCCCACCAGCCTCGCCGGCAGCAAGGTCACGCTCACGGCGCAGCTGAAGAAGGGCACCAAGTGGGTCAAGGCCAAGACGGCCTCCGCGACAATCACCTCCACCGGCGCCTACAGCTGGAAGTACAAGCCCGCCAAGAAGGGCGCGTACCGCATGAAGGCCTCGATCGCCAAGACCGCGACGCACGCGGCCGCGACGACGAAGTGGCTCGCGTTCAAGGTGAAGTAGCGGGCGCAAGAAGAGTCGAGCACTCTGACGAGGACCCCCGCCGGCAGCGGTCGGACCGCGGGCTGTCCTCGTCACATCGTGACGCGGTACTGAGTCTCAGCCCAGCCAGGCACCGATCTGCCGACAGACTGCCGACAAGACCCCTCCTCACGGCCCATCACGGCTGAGCACGGCGCATCATGGAGGCGGCCGGAAACCTGGACTGTGCAGCACAATCGCGCCTGGTGAGTACCACGGCGCAGCACGGCCATCTGACGTCTGCAAAACCTCCATCACCGGTTCGACTCCGGTCGCCGCCTCCAACTTCTCTCCTGCAAATGGACACTTTCTGATGTTCGGCGTGCGCCCATTTCCTTCCGAATCGGCAGGACTGCCGACATTTTGCCGACGAGACCCCTGTTGCGCGCCGCCACGGTCCGCGCCTACCCCTCCGCCAGCATCAAGCCCGCTATCCGCTCCGCCGCCTCCTCCTGCAGCGCCGATATGGCGTGCGAGTTGGTATCGAGGGTGATGGCGATGAAGGTGTGCGCGAGGCAGCCAACGGACGACACTCGGCGACTCAATCGACTTGCAGCAGGTCCCTTATGGCAGCCATCAGGAGGGGCTTCAGTTCATCGGCGGGAACATGCGCGAACGGACTCTGGCCCGGGTACGCGAGCACCCCGACGACCAGGCCGATGCATCCTGCCATCCGCATCCTGTCGTCGAGCGGCAGACTCTCGTCCGTGAAGAGCGCATCAAGGCGCTGATGCATGGCGAGGTGCTCGTCGTCGTCGTGGAGTGACGGACCGAGTGCGTGCAGCTTGCTCTGGTTGTTCTGCAGGAGCTCGAGAAGCTTCCGCCGCGGCAGGATCCAGTCGAGCAGAGCCGCACAGCCCTGAGCCCACGACTCCCGCGTCGGTCGCTCGTCGAGCAGTAGGGCGAGTTGCTCGCTCATGGTCAGGATCGGAGTCACCAGAGCGAGGAAGAGCTCTTCCTTGTTGTCAAAGTAGTAGTAGAGCGCAGGCTTCGTGACCCCGACGCGCTTCGCGATCTCGCGCAGAGAGACCTTCTCGTAGCCGTCGCTGGCGAAGAGTTCGAGGGCCACTTCGAGGATGCGTTCTCGTGTATCGCTCATCTCACGCACCTTACTTGACAAGCTGCCGGGACTCACTTACTGTCCGGAAAGTAAGCAAACTTACTTACCGATAGGTAGGTGGCACATGGGTGACTATAGCATGATCAGAGCCGAGGCGCTCTCCAAGCGCTATGGCGAGACTCAGGCGCTCGAGGACGTCGACCTCGAGGTCGCGCAGGGGTCCATCCTCGGCGTCCTCGGTCCCAACGGTGCGGGCAAGACGACCGCCCTGCGCATCCTCACAACGCTGAGCACGCCGGACAGCGGGCGGGCCTGGGTGGCCGGCCACGACGTGGTCGCCGAAGCCGCCGCCGTGCGGCGCAAGATCGGCGTGACCGGCCAGGACGCCACGCTGGACGAGCTGCTCACCGGCCGTCAGAACCTGATGATGGTCAGCCGGCTCAGCCGGCTCGGGCGCGCGGAGGCCGAGCGGCGGACGACCGGGCTGCTCGAGTCATTCGAGCTCACCGACGCCGCCGACCGCATGGTCAAGGGCTACTCGGGCGGCATGCGCCGGCGCCTTGACCTGGCGGCGAGCCTGGTCATGCGCCCGCCGGTCCTGTTCCTCGACGAGCCGACCACGGGGCTCGACCCCACCAGCCGGCAGCGCATGTGGGGCGTGATCCGCGGGCTCGTCGCCGACGGCGTCACCGTCCTGCTCACGACCCAGTACCTCGACGAGGCAGACGCGCTCGCCGACGGCATCGTGGTGATCGATCACGGTCGGGTCATCGCGCGCGGCACGCCGAGCGCGCTCAAGGCGGCTACCGGGTCGCAGTTGCTCGAGGTCACGCTCGCAGAGCCACATCCAGGAGCGGCGCGGGAGCTCGCGGCGTTCAGCGTCGGCACGGTCAAGACCTCCGAGGACGGCATGCGTCTGTGGACGCCGGCGCGCAACGAGGCCGGGCTTGCGGTCGCAGCCCTTCGGGTCCTGGACGAAGCTGGGGCCCTGGTGGACGACATCACCGTGCACCGGCCCTCGCTCGACGACGTCTTCGCGGTCCTGACCGGAGCGACGGCGGCACCTCAGGCCGAGGGCGCGGAGGTGCCGGCATGAGTGCCGCGACCGTGATGGCCCCTGAGATCGGCGCTCCGACTCTCGGCCGGCGCCTGCGCGCCTGGGCCGAGGACGTGTGGGTCATGACGCGGCGCAACCTCATCCACGTGCGCCGCGACCCGATGCAGCTCTCCGACGTGACGATCCAGCCGGTCCTCTTCACCCTGCTGTTCATCTACGTCTTCGGCGCCGCGATGGTGCTGCCGGGCGGCGCCAGCTATGCGCAGTTCGCGCTCGCCGGCCTGCTCGTCATGAACCTGACGACCTCATCGGTGGGCACCGCCATCGGCCTCAGCACGGACCTCAGCACCGGCGTCATCAGCCGGCTGCGCACGCTGCCGATGTCGCCGACGGCGATCCTCGTCGGCAGGTCGATCTCCGACGTGCTCGCGGCCGTGCTCTGCAGTGTGTTCATCGCCGTCACCGGCCTCATCGTCGGTTGGCGCCCGGAGACGGCCTTCGCGTCTGTCCTCGCCGGCTTCGCTATCGCCTTGCTCTTCAGCTACGCCCTTTCGTGGCTGAGTGCGAGCATCGGGATGGCGGTCTCGAGCGCGGAGACCGCCCAGGGCATCGTCTTCATCCTCGTGTTTCCGCTGGCCTTCGTCTCCAACGTCTTTGTGCCCACGCAGGGCATGCCGGCGTGGCTGGCGACTATCGCCAACTGGAACCCGGTGAGCGCCGTGGCCTCCGCCTGCAGGACCCTCTGGGGCAACCCGAACCCATCCGCTTCGATCCAGGCCTGGCCGATGCAGCACCCGGTGGAGGCCTCGATCGTCTGGTCGCTCCTCATCCTGCTGGTGTGCGTGCCGCTCGCCGGCCGGTTGTACCGGCGTCGCACGAGCGACTGAGGCCGCCCGCTGGACAGCAACTGGGGGGAACACCGGGTCGGCGATGAGGGTCGCCTCCTCCTGCATCGCCGGGATCGCGTGCGAGTAGGTGCCCGAGCGTGATCGACATGGTCGCGTGACCAAGGCGCTCGGAGATGACCTCAGGGTTGATGCCGGCGTGCAGCGCAAAGGCCTAGGAGCGCGTCTGGCGCTGTGGACGCGCAGCGCGCCGGCAGTGAAGCCACGCGGTCAGGTGGCGGCGCGTTCACTGACCGGTCGGCGGCGAAGGCTCGGGTTCTGGAGGGCCGGGGGCACGTAGGCCTGGTCGAGCGTGCCGACGTCGGTGCCGGGCGGGACGATCTCGTCGATCCGGTCGAGGATCTCGTCGGTGAGTGCGACGTCGAAACCGGCCAGGAGATCGTCGAGCTGCTCCATCGTGTGTGGCCCGAGGAGCGCACTGGTCACGCCCGGATGAGCGATCGCGAACGCCATCGCGAGGTGCGTCATCGGCAGGCCTGCCTCTTCGGCGAGCGGCACGAGCTGCTCGACGGCATCGAGCCGGCGCTCGTCGCTCATGACCTTGAGGAAGGGGGCGCGGCGCAGGTCGTTCTGCTGGCCCTTGCGGACGCGGCCGGTGAGCATCCCCTGCCCGAGCGGGCCCCACACCAGCGTGCCCATCCCGTAGCGCTGCGCGACCGGCAGCACCTCGCGCTCGATGCCGCGGTTGAGGAGCGAGTAGGGCGGCTGCTCGGTGCGGAACCGTTCCAGGCCGCGCCGCTCGGCCACCCACTGCGCTTCGACGATGTCGGAGGCGGGCATGTTGGACGACCCGATCGCACGGACCTTGCCGCTGTGGATCAGGTCCGAGAGCGCGGAGAGCGTCTCCTCGATGTCGGTGTCGGGGTCCGGCACGTGGATCTGGTAGAGGTCGATGTGGTCGGTCTGCAGGCGGCGCAGCGAGTCCTCGACCGCGGTCATGATCCAGCGCCGCGAGGTGCCCTGCCGATTGGGATCGTCGCCCATCGGGCGACTGAACTTGGTCGCGAGGACGACGCTGTCGCGACGTCCTTTGAGCGCCTTGCCGACGACCTCTTCGGAGTCGCCGTAGGAGTCGGCGGTGTCGATGAGGTTGATGCCCGCGTCCAGCGCCTTGTGGATGATGCGGATCGAGTCGTCGTGGTCGGGGTTGCCGATGGACGTGGCGAACATCAGTGCGCCGAGCGCGTAGGGGCTGACCTTGATGCCGGTCCCGCCGAGGGTGCGGTAGTTCATGGCTGTCTCTCCTTCAGTGTGGAGGTGTGAGGTGCGATGCAGCTCCGAGAGGGGCATATACTGGAATAAGCGGAACGTGCTTCCGGAACTATACCGGAATGACGTTCCGGCTAAACGACCGAAGGAGCGTCGTGGCGGGAGATCAACCCTCTGATATGGACAATGACGGCCAGGCCGGCATCGGTCCACGAGAACGTCCGCCGCGTCGGCTGCGCGCCGACGCGCAACGCAACATCGACTCTCTGCTCGAGGCAGCGAAGGTCGTCTTTGGCACGTCAGGCGTGGACGCCCCCGCGAAGGAGATCGCCGATCTGGCCGGCGTCGGAGTCGGAACGCTGTATCGGCACTTTCCGCGGCGCTCGCACCTGGTGAGGGCCGTGCTTCAGCGCGAGATAGATGCCTGCGCCGATGCGGCTCCGGCACTGGCCGCAGAGAACGCGCCAGGGACGGCACTCGCGAAGTGGCTGCGCCTGTACACCGAGTTTCTCGCGACCAAACGGGGACTCGGCGGGGCCCTTCACTCCGGCGATCCGGCGTTCGACGGACTGCCCGACTACTTCATGCAGCGGTTTGGACCCGCCCTCGGATCGCTGCTCGAAGCCGCGACGGCGAGTGGCGAGATACGCGCCGACGTCAGTTCGAAAGACCTCCTGTACGCCGTCGCCAGTCTGTGCCAGCCCGTGGCTGATGAGGGAGCCGCGTACAGCCAACGCATGGTCGCGCTCCTTGTCGACGGACTACGCCGCGGCGCACCATCATGAGCTGGCAAGGTCCTTGAACAACCGCCGAACCTCTTCTCGAAGGTTCGAGAGTTGTCTGGTTAGGTCCCGCGTCGAGGACTCGAACCGATCGTCGCATGCTCTCGGAGTCTCGAGCGACGCATCGGCATTTGGATGTCGGCTTGCGCCGGCCGCGTCAGCGAAGGTGCTGCAGCTTGCCCTGTGCCGGCGCGCGTGCAGGTCACCTGAACTTGTGACGCAGAACGGCTAGCTATCGAACGCTTCAGCGGGACAGGTCGACTGCCGATAGGGGTCGTGCTATGAGCGAACGCAAGTCCGCGGGCGGCGGGCGACTTTCACACGAGCAGCTCAGCGCTGAACTTGGGCGCGCGCGTGCGCACATCGTCGATCTCGAAGCACGCAGCCTGCACTCGCGCGATGGCGTGATCGACAGCCTCGCCTATCACATGCAGGACGGCTTCTCGATGCTCAGCCCGAACGGCATCCATCTCGACGTCAACCCCGCCCTCTGCGCCATGACCGGCTTCTCGCGCGAGGAGCTCGTCGGTGGCGGCCTGCCCCATCCCTACTGGCCACCCGAAGAGCGGGAGGGCATCGAGCGCGCGCTGCGCGAGAACCTCGCGGGGCCGCCGCGAACGGTCGAGCTGACCTTCATGCGCAAAGATGGCGAGCGTTTCCCGGTGCTGATCACGCCCACGCTGATGCGTGACGAGAAGGGCGAGCCCTTCTGCATCTTCGCGACGATCAAGGACATGAGCGAGCAGAAGCGTGCCGAACGCGAGCTGGCCCAGACCAATGCGCGGCTCGCGCGTTCCCTCGACGGAGTCGTGCACGTGCTGAGCGCCGCCGTCGAGCTGCGCGACCCCTACACGGCCGGCCATCAGCGCCGGGTGGCGGCGCTGGCCGATGCCATCGCCGCTCGACTGAGCTATCGCAACGGACATTACAGCGCCCTGCACATGGCCGCCCGTGTGCACGACGTCGGCAAGATCGCGGTGCCGGCTGAGCTGCTCTCCAAGCCAGGCCGCCTCTCAGACGCGGAGTTCAGCATGATCCGGGGCCACTCCCAGGTCGGCTACGACCTCCTTGCGCCGGTCGAGTTCGCCCTACCGGTGGCCGAGACCGTCCTGCAGCATCACGAACGCCTCGACGGCTCGGGCTACCCGCGAGGCCTGAAGGGCGATGAGATCCTGCCGGAGGCTCGCATCCTCGCGGTCGCCGACGTGGTCGAGGCGATGATCACGCACAGGCCGTACCGGCCCGCCCTGCCTTTGGAAGAGGCGCTGGCCGAGATCGGGCCGGACTCGCGAGGGCGCTTCGATGCCGACGCCGCCGAGGCCTGCCGGCAGCTCTTCGAGGAAGAGGGCTTCACGCTGCCGGAGTAAAGGCGGCACGAAGACCGTCCACTGCTACTTGCGCGCGGGCGAGTGCTGAAGTCTGAGCGAAGCCACGCCCCGCGCTGAGTCCGGTCGACTCGGCATTCGGGTGGCGCCATCAGTCCAGCCAACACCGCGACATCGCTCGTGCCCAAAGAGGCCCGGGACGGCGTCGGCTCTCCGTCGGCCGATCGCGTGAAGTGCCTGCACGGACGCCGTTCGTGGCGCGCGGGCAGAACAGCCGAACCTGTGACGGCCGGCGCGTCGCTGGCGTCGCGTCGTCGGGGCGCAGCGCACCCACGACGCCGCCGCATCTGATCTCGCGCTCTCCGAAATGGCTCCCGCGCGAACTCGATCCCGAGGTTCGGACAATAACCGCCGTACAGCGCTGCGGGCATGCATGCCGGACCGAAGTCACTAGACTCACCCGAGTCTCCACCTGAAGGAGCCACCTGTGATCGACAACAACGACGACATCAAATGGGTCAAGGCCCAGCGGCCCCTGGTCGCTCCGCCCGATGCCGAGACGACCATGTGGGCGCGAGCCGCCCTGCTCGCGTACGCCGGCAGGTCGCGGCAGCAGGCGCACCTTGCCGCCCGGCCTGAGCCACTCGCCCGCCCATCCATGCGCCGCAGGATCAGCGGGCTTCTGAAGAGCCACCGCGGCGTCGCGGCTGCCGCGGCCGTGGCGGTCATGGTGGCGGCTGGGATCGCCGCCTCGGTGGTCGGCATGCCACACACCGGCGCCAAGGGGCTCGATCACGTCCTGAGCGTCGATCAGGCGAGCGCCAAGACCCTCTCGACGCTGGCGACGCGCGTGCTGGCGGCTCCGGCCCCGAAGGGAGACGGCGCTCTCGTGCTGCGCACCCAGCACCTCGCGTTCGGCTCGTTCACCGGCGCCGACCTCTATCTGGACGACGGCCGCTACTACTATGCGCCGACCGCGGACGGTCTGCCCGCAGCGGTGAAGGACGGGCCGCAGGACTACTCGGTCAAGCCGATGCTCGACGCCACGGCGGCAGTCGCGACGGCCGATCCGGAGGTCGCCCGCGCCGCGTTCCTGAAGGCCTTGGATCCCCAGTGGGGCGGTGATCTGGCGCATGAGACGCGACCAAGAGAGGACAATGCCATCTGGGTCACCGGCATCGACGTGCTCGGCGCGGCCTGCGGCAGAGCCGACGTGCGCGCCGGCATGCTCCGCATCCTCGCCACGGTCGACGGCGTGACCGTCAAGCCGGGCGTCCACGACGGCGTCAAGACGCTCGTGATGTCCATGACGACCCCCGCCCTCACCGGGTCTGCCCGCGCCGCGAGGATCAAGGCAGCTCTTCAGCAGGAGGGCCTTTCCGACGCCGTAAAGGCGAAGCTGCGCGCGTCCCTGAAGACCCCGCTGCAGGCGACGGGGCCGGACGTTATGACGTTGACCGTCGATGCTCAGACCGGCGCCCTGCTCGTCTACAAGGACACCGGCACCGGCGGCACGGACACCGGCGTCACGGTCACCTACAACGTGACTCGCGTCAACGCGGCCGACTACGGGCTTCGATGAGCACGGCCGTCCAGCGGATCCTGGTGGAGACGGACGCGGTCGTGATCGCTCGTTCGCTCAAGACGCCGGAAGCCTTCGGTGAGGTGTTCGACCGCCATTGGGACTCCGTCTATCGCTACTGCCGGTCACGTGCGGGCGCCGACGGCGAGGATCTGGCGGCCGAGACGTTTCGCCTGGCCTTCGACCGGCGCGGCGCCTACGATCTCGATCGGCCGGATGCCGGCCCCTGGTTGTTCGGCCTGGCGACGAACCTGATCCGCAACCACCTGCGCAGCTGCGACCGCGGCCAGCGCGCGGTCGCGCGACTGCAGATCGGCGATTGCGAGGACCTCGCCGACGCGGCCATCGGCCGTGCGGAGGCAGCGCAGCTGGGGCCCATGCTTGCGCGGGCGCTGGATGGGGTCCCGGCCCGAGACCGCGATGCGCTGCTTCTGGTGGCGTGGAGCGACCTCAGCTACGAGGAGGTCGCCGAGGCTCTGGGCATCCCGGTCGGCACGGTGCGCTCTCGCATCAGCCGGGCGCGGCTCGGGCTCCGAGCCCGGCTGGCGGAGCAGGGCTACGGACGAAAGGAGTCTGAGTTGCCGCCGGTCCGCTGACGCAGATCCGCAGGCGAAGTCTCGAAGGGAGGCCCGGTGCGTGGATGCACCAGGCCTCCCTTCTTGTTGGTCGGCTCGCCGCCTCCAAACTTCCCCCTGCACCTCGCGAGTTCCGGTCGTGCGTGCCCGCGCACGGAGCTGGCTGGACGGCGCCGCTCTCCTTCTGCTGGCGCTCCATCCACGCCTTCGCACGCCAGGGATCGCTGAGTAGCGGCGCTCCGGATTGTGGCTCGCGAACGCGCTGCCGCAGTGCCCACACACCACGTGGTTGCCCAGAGGGATTCACAGACCATTCTCAGTCCTCGCACAGTGCCGATTCAGCGGAGCCGACTAGGTTGCCTTGGATCGCGCCTGTCGAGGGCCACGTGATGGCGCCGAGCATAAAGGCCACGACTATCACGACGAGAGGACCCTGCATGAGACGACTCACCATCGCCCTGGCCGCAGTCGCGATGCTCGTCACAGTCGCCGCGGTCGGTGCTTTCGCCACGGGCTGCGGCGGCAACAGCGTGCCGAGCGACGCCGTCGCCACGGTCGGAGGCGCGGCAGTGACCAAGGCGGATTTCCAGCAGTTGCTCACTGAGGCGCAGGCCCAGATGAAGGCGTCAGGTATGACAATGCCGGCCAAGGGCAGCGCCACGTACGACCACTACGTCGCCCAGATCGTCGACTACCTCATCCAGGAGAAGGTCGTGGCCCAGAGCGCCAAACAGCTGGGAGTCTCCGTCACCGACAAAGAAGTCAACGACCAGATCGCGCAGATCGAGAAGACCTACGGCGGCGAGAAGAAGGTCCTCTCGCTGCTCAAGCAGCAAGGGATGACGATGGAGCTGCTCAAGCGCTCTATCAGAAACCAGGGTCTCGCCCAGCGAGCGGCAGCGGTCGTCACCAAGAAGGCATCTGTGAGTGATGCGCAGATCCAGGCCTACTGGAAGGCGCATAAAGCCCAGTACCTCAAGAAGAAGAAGACGAACACGCTCGCAAAGGCGAAAGCGACGATCGAGCAGACCCTGCTGTCCGCCAACCAGCAGCAGCTTTGGAACGCATGGCTCTCGGCCAGAGAGAAGGCTCTCGGGGTCGCCTACGCTGCAGGGTACGACCCCGCTCAGCTGACAGCTTCTCCCTCCGCCTCCGCTTCTTCTTCCGGTGGCTGATGCGCGATGCCGGGCCCCAGCCGCGCTCAAAGACACCTCCAGACGTTCCGTTGCTACCTTGCGTGGCACTGACCGTCTCGCCGAGCACAAGGACGGGATTAGGGAGTTCTCAGCCGCGTCTCAGGCTACTCCAATCGGCTTCTCAACCTGGCTTGGCAAACTCCGGCGACTGATAGAGACGAGGAAGAATGGTCAACGAGACTACCAGTGATTCTGGGGCTGCATTGAATGATCTGCCCAACGCGAACGACCGCGAGACCGTCCTCGATGCGCGCGGCCTCGTGCGTACCTACCGACGCGGCCAGTTCGACGTGCCGGTCCTCAAGGGACTGGACCTCCAAGTGGAGCGCGGCGAATGGGTCGCTTGCACTGGCAGGTCCGGTTCGGGCAAGTCGACCCTCCTCAACGTTCTGGGCCTGCTCGACAGCGCCGACGGTGGCAGGTACCTGCTCGCCGGCCAGGACGTCAGCGAACTCGACGATGCCGGTCGTGCGGGCATACGAAACCAGCTCCTGGGTTTCGTGTTCCAGCTGCACAACCTGCTGCCGCGAACCACAGCACTCGAGAACGTCGCCACGCCACTGGTCTATCGAGGCGTGAAACGCTCTGATCGACTACGTATCGCGCGCGAGGCGCTCGGCGCGGTCGGCCTCGCCGACCGTGCCGACCACGATCCGAACGAGCTCTCGGGCGGGCAGATGCAGCGCGTGGCCATCGCTCGCGCGCTCGTCGGCGACCCCGAGGTGTTGCTCGTCGACGAGCCCACCGGCAACCTCGACCTCACGGCCACGGCAGAGGTACTCGAGCTATTGGACGCGTTGCACGACGAGGGCCGCACCATCGTCATGATCACGCACGAAGAAGATGTCGCCGAGCATGCCGACAGGCGTCTCGTACTCGGTGACGGCATCCTGCACGACTTCCACTCTGAATCCGCGGAGGCGCACAAGTGAACCCATCCCTCAGTGGCCGGCCAGGCCGCAACGTCAGCCCGTCAGGCATGGCGCTCCTTTCCGTCCTCGTCCTTGCGGCGCTGGCCGCCGTCCTCTCGGGGTGCGGTTCGAAGTCCTCGAACACGCCGGCTGCCGGCGCAACGCCGACGGCGATACAAGTGATGGCTACGGCCGCGCGCGGCGATCTCACACAGTCAGTCATGGGCACGGCCAAGGTGACGAAGTCCGGCGGCAAGCTGTTGGTCGTCGCGACCATCGCTGCGCAAGGCGCATCGTCTGTGGCGGAAGGCCAGAAGGCTACGGTCTCCTTCCTGCGCGGCGGGAGCTTCCCGCAGGCCGGTCAGAGCGGCGTACCGCAGCCGCAGGGGAGCGGCGTTCCGCAGGGTGCGCCGAGCGGCATGCCCCAGCCTCAGGGCAGCGGCATGCCCCAGGGCGGTGCCAGTGGTGCCCCGTTCCCGCAGAGTGGCCAAGGCGGTTTCTCCGGCGGGGCCGGCCAGCGCGGCGGCACCGCCGGCACCGTGACAGCCGTCACCACCAACTCGGACGGCAGCGCCGCTGCGACCATTTCCGTGGACAAGCTCCCCTCGGGCGTCAAGAACGGCTCGACCGGCTACGCCCGCATCGAGGTCAAGGTCCTGGCCAGCGACGTCGTCTTGATCCCCACCGCGGCCGTCAAGGGCAGCGGGAGCTCGGCCACCGTGCAGGTCAGCGCGAATGGCACGACGGAGACACGCACGGTCACCGCTGGGCAGCAGTCCGGCGGCATGACCGAGATCGTCTCGGGACTGAACGAGGGCGAGCACGTCGTGTACTCGCAGACCTTCCGCGGCTTCCCCGGCGCGGGCAGCAGAAGTGGCGCACCCTTCCCACAGGGCGGCCAGAGCGGCGCGCCTTCCCCGCAGGGCGGCCGTCCGGAGGGAGCAACTGATGAGGATGCAGTATGGATGCCGGCAGGCCCCTTGTGGCCGCGTGGCGCTGAGCAGAGGAGTGCGGGCATGAAGAAGAAGCGCTGGCTGATCGTCGCGGTCTTCGTGATCGTGATCGCCGCGGTGGCCGCGGGAGCGTACCTTTGGTTCGGCCGCAACACATCGTCGAGCGTGCACTACCTGACGGCGAAGGCGACCAAGGGCACGATCTCGCAGACGGTCTCCGCCGACTTCACGCTGAGCTCCGCCAACGGCACCACGTCGATCGCCCTCGGAGGCGGCGCGGCGAGCGACTCGTCGACGAGCTCGTCCACGAGCACCTCCTCGACGAACACTACGACCTCTAGCATCCAGTCGACGTTGAACCTGGCCTCCGCCCAGGTCACCTCGTCGAGACACGGCGGCGGTCTGGCGACGGGCGCACCCGCTTCGACCTTGTACGCGAGCTATGGACTGACCGGCTCAGCCGCCGACTCGGGCAGCCCCTCGCCGTCGCCGACGGCGACGGTCACACCTACACCTACACCGACGTCGACACCGACGTCGACACCTACGCCTACTCCGACCCCGACCAAGACGAAGACGCCGTTCCCCTCGCCCTCGCCATCCGCGACCACAGTCCCGTCGCGTGGCAGCGGCAGCTCCGGCGCCTCCGGAGGGGCCATCTCTGGAGGCTCAACATCCGCAGGCAGCTCAACGACGACCTACAGCGGCGTCGTCACGCGCCTCGTCCAGCCCGCCGGCGCCACGCCCGAGACGCTCGAGCGGCTGCTCCTCGTCTCCAGCAAGCCTGTTTTCGCTTTCGTCAGCGCAACGCCGCTTTGGAAGAACCTCTCCACGAGCCTCGCGACGGGCGCCCAGCGCGTCAACGTAGCCGCGCTCCAGAAGGCCCTCAAGAAGCAGGGCTACTACAAGAAGGCCGTCAATGGGAACTTCAACTCGGCGACCAAAAAGGCGCTCAAGCGTTGGCAGAATGCCATGGGTGTCAAGGCGACCGGCGTGGTCGACGTCACGAAGTTCGTCTGGATGCCGACGGGCAGCGTGCTCACCTCGTGGTCGGTCAACCTCGGCAGCCACGTAAGCTCGGGTACCGCCCTGGCCTCGGTGGTCTCACCCAGTCGGCTCTCCGCTTCAGCGTCGATCAGCCAGTCAGACATCGCCAGTCTGAAGGTCGGTCAGAAGGCTCAGATGACGATTGACGGCTACACGAGCGACGCCTTCACCGGCCGCATCAGCTTCATCTCGAGCGAGCCGGCGTCGAGCAGCTCCTCGGCCACGAGCTCGTCGAGCTCCACCCAGTACTCCATCACCATCTCCTCCCAGAGCCTGCCGAAGTTCGCAAAGTCGGGGATGACGGGCACGCTCAACATCGTCCTCAAGCAGGCGAGCAACGTGCTCATGGTGCCGACGTCAGCCGTCTCAGGCAGCGCCAGCACCTCGTTCGTGCGCGTCATGCAGGGCGGCCAGCCGGTCTTCCGGCAGGTCGAGACCGGTATGGCGACCTCGTCGTACACGGAGATCACCAGCGGCCTGACGGCGGGTGAGACGGTGGTCACCGGCCAGTACACTGACGGCGCAAACAGCACCAGCTCGAGCTCCACTCAGCGCTCGGGCGGCGGGCTGCTGCAGGGCGGCGGCGGGTTCCCGAGCGGCGGCGGGTTCCCGAGCGGCGGCATTCCGGGTGGCGGTGCCGCGCCGGCCGGGGGCGGCCAGTGACCGTCGTCCTCGAGTCGCTGCGCCTGGCGTTCTCGAGCCTGCGCGCCAACCCGCTGCGGGCGTTCCTCACGATCCTTGGCATCGTGATCGGCGTCGCCGCGGTGGTCGCGCTGACCTCGATCGGCGGCGGCTCGACCCGATCCGTCGAGAACCAGTTCAGTTCCTTCGGCACAGACACGATCACTGTGCAGACGAGCCGCTTCTCGTCTAACGCCACACCGATAACCCAGAGTGACCTCAAGGCCATCCAGAAGACCGCTGGCGTCAAGACTACGGTCTACTCGGTCGACACCAACGCGACTGTCACCTACAGCTCGACCACGGCGCAGGCCAGCGTCACCGGGACCTTCCCGACCTACAAGGCCATCAACCACCTGACCATCAAAGCGGGGACCTTCTTCACCCAGTTCGATGTGGACCACGCGCTGCCGGTCGCGGTGCTCGGGTCGACGACCGCCGATGACCTGGGCCTGTCCCCGCTGCGCGCCATCGGCCAGACCATCAACGTCGGCGGCGTGCGCTTCCGTATCGTCGGCGTGCTGGCCTCGCAGGGCGGGTTGAGTTTCGGTTCCGTGGACTCATCCATCCTCGTGCCCCTCAGCTCCATCGAGGGCCGGCTGGTCGCCTTCCATCCCGACATCAGCGAGGTGCGGGTCCAGGCACAGCCGTCCTCCGTGAACACCTTCGAGACGGCCGTTGAAACGACGCTGCGCGAACAGCACGGGCTCAGCTCGAGCGCCCAGAACGACTTCCAGATCACCAACGCCAGCTCCATCTCGTCCGCGGTGTCATCCAGCAGCAAGACGCTGACCAAGCTGATGGCCGCCATCGCCGCTATCAGCCTGATCGTCGGCGGCATCGGCGTCGCCAACGTGATGCTCGTCACCGTGCGAGAGCGGACGCGGGAGATCGGGGTGCGCCGTGCTGTGGGAGCGACGCGGCGCGACATCGTCGTCCAGTTCCTCGTCGACGCCGTCGTGATCAGTCTGATCGGCGGCGCCATCGGGCTCGCTCTGGGGTTCGTCGCCGCCTATGCTGGCGGCTCGGCGCTCAGCGTGACGCCGGTCTTCTCTTGGACGGCGGTCGTGCTCGCCATCGTCGTGGCCGTCGCCGTGGGCGTGCTCGCTGGCATCGGCCCGGCCGCCCAGGCATCGTCGGTCGAGCCGACGAACGCGCTGCGCTACGAGTAGGTGAGGTGACTTGGGATGTCTCGCCAAGGTACTGCGCTGGAGTGAAGCTGTAGACGAACCGGCGTGAGTCGAGAGAGCCCCGCGAGAGGCAGTCTTCCGGAAACGGGACTGCCTCTCGCGGCGAAGCTCTCGGGACCCGCAGGGCAGACCCCGCCTCGTCAGCTGACGACGTCCGCGGCGGGACGGTGGGCGGGCGCCATGGAAGTGCGGCCACTATCCCTCACCTTGGCAACGTCTTCGAAGATCCGCGCGAGTCGGACAGCGGTGGCGGTTGCACGGAGTGACGGACGGGCGAACGAAGCATCTCTTCGGCCTCCCACAGACCGGAGTTCTGCACCGCCCGATCTTGCCTCGCTGCATGCGTCGAGGGAGAGCGCGAACTCACGAGGCCCTCTGCGACCCGCTCGCTCCTGCGCCAAGTCACAGGCAGTGCTCAGCTTGCGACCACCTGTTCCTCAGGCTAGGAGTCTAGGGTCCGGCCAATGGGTAAGCCACGCGAAGAGCGTGAGGATGCATGGTCGACAAGTACATCTGGTCGAGACTCGTCAACTGGACGCCATGGATCCGTCGGCGAGCACGCTCGGAGGTGCCGGAGCGAGACGACCAACGTCAGCGCTGCCTTGAACAGATGGCAGCACACGGTATGCCTCTCTGGACGATGCCACCGGAGCGCTGCGACCGATGCCACCGCGAACTGCTCCTCGGCGAGCATGCCGTGCTCATGTCCTACGGCGATGCCCTGCTGCTCGCGTGCTCGCTTTGCACGCCGCTCCTCTCAGACGAGGGTGCTCGCGCCATCGCCCGGAACGCGGCCGCACATCTCCGCCCAACATCCGTCAGCCCCGAGTCGGGGACAGCTGAGGACGACGTGAGCTCTGGCCTGGACGTCGGCGATCACCAATCACGGGGTTCTTCGGTCCCAGAGGCAAGGTCCGCCTCAGTCCCAGTGATCGGCACTCCGGAGACGGATGGCACGGGAGGCTTGTGATGCACACCAGCTACGAAGCGCCAAGCGTCGATCATGACGCCGTCGTCATCCGCATCGAGGGTGAACTTGATGCCTTCTCCGCTCCCGACCTCAAGCAGCAGCTGTTCGCCTGCCTCGACAGCGGCTTCAACCGGTTGATCTTGGAGATGAGCGCTTGCGCATTCGTCGACTCGACCGGACTGGGCGTGCTTGTTGCCGCGCTCAAACACGCGCGCGGGCGCGAGCTCGCCCTCGCCGCCCCCAATTCCGAGATCCGCCGCATTCTGCAGATCGTCGGGCTCGACCGTGTGCTCCCTCTGTACGATTCAGCCGCGGACGCGCTGCGGCACCGCCAGCCAGAGTCTCCGACAGGCACGTAGCAGCCGGTGCCCATTCCTTCCGCCGATAGTGCAAAGGAACTCACAGGCGGCCCTCAGCAGAGAGATCTACACTCCCGCCGGAGGGTCTCCTAGGCACACGCCGGCGGAGGGCCAAATGATCGGGACGCAGCAGGAGCCACCAAGGTCGTCCTTGTCGTCAACGACGAGCCGAGCATCACTGACCTCGTGTCGATGGCTCTGCGCTGCGAGCAGTCCGATGTGTGGAAGGGAGGCCCGGTCCGCCCCTTTGACACGACATCGGCGCGTCCGCAATCCCTGCCGACATGTTGCCGACGCGACCGCGGACCACTGCTGAACACGGGCAGTCACAGGACGTGACGGGCGCGAACGCCTCGTATCGAGTAGCGTCCCCGCCCTCCCATCCCGGTGACCGCGCGCAAGCCCGCCATGACACCGGAAGCCTTGGATCCTGCATCTGGGGTCTTGTCATCTTGCCGGCACGAGAGGCGTGGTGAGACGGGCCACTCGCGAAGCAGTATTAGAGTGCGTCGAGCAGGGCGCAGATGCGCAGTGCCGCATCCCCCATTGTCTCGATGTCATGCTCCGAGGGGAGATGCCCCGCGAGCACGGTGTCGACCACGTACATTGCCGCCCGACCGGTGTCGAGGGCCGCGGAGGCGACCTTCACGTCGGAGTCGAAGAACTCATAGCCGCGGTCCTTGCCGGCGGCGAAGAAGGTGACTCGGCCCCTCAGGTAGCCGTCGATCACCTCCAACCGCTCCTTGGCTTTCAACAACAGGCGCTCGTGCCATCTCCAAGAGCCTTCCGTCGCGGTCAGCGGCCCGTCGGTGGCAGTCAGATAGGCGACGATCTCCAGGAGTTCGGTCGAGACGTCCGGGAGATCCGGACGCAACTGTGCACGTGCCTTCTCTTGTTCCGAAGGGGTCTGCCCGGCGCTCCTACCGGCCACCGCAAGTGAGGCAGGGTCTCGCATGAAGACGGTGTACCCACGACGCGACGAGTCTGAGCGTTGGGCGGCCCCGCCGAAGTGGGGATCGTCCGCCGCCCCACGGACCCGATCACCACTCCACGGCCCGACGCTATGCCCACAAGACAGCCTGATTGTCGGCGGGCCGTTCTGCGTCCGGGCGATCTCCACAACGGTGCTCTCGTTGTAGCCGACGGGATGTGGGTAGACTCCGCCCTCTAACCTGGCAGGGGGTCATGGGGTCGGAAGCCTCGATCGACGTCCTCTGCGCCGTGTGCGGCGGAGCCGTCACGGCGTCGGTGCACGGGACGCAACACCACGAAGACCTGACGTGTACTTGCTGTGGCAGCGCGATCGATCTCCGCTCCGCGGAGGTCCGGTCTGCGTGCGAGCGGGCTCAGCGCGTATGGCTGGCCGAGCGGGAGCAGGAGGCGGGCGGGTCCGCCGGTGAGGCTTCCTGGGCTACCCGCCGCGCCCTTGCGGGTGGTCTGTCGTCGATGAGCTGAGCGTCCTCTGCGACGCCACGAGAAGCTGGGGCGGCACCCATCGCAGGCGACTCACGGATGGGATGCTCGCGCAGAGCCGGGCCGGGTAGCTCCCTGCTGCGGCATCCTGCGGGACGTTCGAAGCGCTCGCGAGGGAGCAGGCGCGCAAAGCGGGCGAGTGGCGAGTGGGGGAGAGCGACGATGACGCGAGATCAGGTCCTGAGCAGCATCCCCAAACGGCGCGGACGCAAGATCCTCAGCTTCGAAGAGGTCCTCGCCAGCCGGCGCCCAGCCGTCTTCGAGGACTTCGGAGACTCACTGCTCTACCTATCCGGCGAGGTCTTCATCATGCGGGACGCAGACCCGGAGGCGCCGCCGCCGGTCCTCGACCTCAGCCGGCTGAGCCACGCCGTCGGCATCGAGACCGGCTGGCGCCACGCCGAGGACTGCGACTGCGACTTCTGCGCTCCCGGCACGCGGGAGCAGGCTGCCTGACGAGCAAGCCGGCGATGCGGCCGCCTGGTCCTGCTGCTAGGATGCCGGCCAGGTGGCCAGGCGAAGGCATATAGGAGAGGCGTCGCCCGCGGTGCCGCTGCTCGCAGTGATCATGCTCGCGTGCGTGGTCAGCGTGGTCGGCTCGAGCGTGCTGATGGACTTCCTCGATCCCCGCAGCCACTGGGCTCTGCGCACGCACATCCTCACTGGCCTCGCGATCACGGCCCTCCTCCTCGTGGTCCTTGGCCGCTACCTGCTGATCCCCCCGTTCGCGCGTCGGCAGTAGGGCCGCCTCATGCGAGGGCAGCCACTACCGGCCGGGCTGCAGGGATGGTCGTGCGCCCTTCGCCAAGCGTCGCCTGCGTCGCTGTCCTGGCGGGCTTGGCCTGCCTGCGCGGCGAAGTGCACGATCTTCCGCGGTGGCACTGTGGCCTGGTGCTGACGAACGCGGGGCGACGCTGAAGGATCGTGAACCGGCCACGCTTCGGCGCCAGCCGGCGCACGAGCCGCGGCAGGGCGCGTCGGCTTTGGATCGGCGCTTGGGGAAGAGGGGCTGCACGGGGCTCACGTCAGCCGGCGCGACACGTCAACGAGACCTCCGGCAACAAGCTGAGGCCGGAACGAGGGCCCTCGTCGTCGAGTGAAAAGGGGCTGCACGTCGAAGCGCGATCAGACCTGTTCGCCGACGCTGCCCTTCGTCAGGTCTGCGCCACCGGTCCCGGCCACGGCGTCAGCTCAAGAGACTGAATCGCTGGTGGGGATACCGGGTTCAGGGAGATCGCGACCCGCACTCGTCCACTCTCGCCTACCATCCACCAGGTGAGCTGCGCCGGAGAGGATGTCTCGACCGGGGCGGAGGCGTCGACGCGGAGATCGCCAAAGCGGTCGCGGATGCGGGCCGCTTCGGCGCGGCGCTGTTCGAGGGGCGCGTCGAGGGCGACGTTCGCCGCGAAGATGCGGGCGGCGAGCTCCTCGTTCCAGTCCAGCAGGAGGCGTGTGACGTTGTCTCGCGCATCCAGAGTCTCGGGCCAGAGCGCCGCCGCCACGTCCTTTCCCGACGTAGCGTCCACCAAGCCGTCGAGAGCGGCCATGACCGGAGCATCGACGGCCGCATAGGTGGCGTTGGCGAGTGCCACGACCCCGATACCCGAGGCGGGGTGCCAGCGCATCGCCGATCCGAATCCCGGCAGTCCGCCAGGATGTCCCACCAGCAGGCCCCGGACGGGGTCGTGAGCCACGGCCAAGCCCATCCCGTAGCTCCCTGAGAGCAGTCCGCCGGGAGCGTCGCCGTCGGCCACGGGATCGGGCGCCGCCGGAGGAATGACGCAGCAGGCCGTCTGCATCTCGCGCCGCGAGGCTCGGCTCAGCGGGTGGTCGACCTCCTTGCCGTCGCGAGCCGGAAACGCGTCGGCAAGCTCGCCGATCCAATGCGCCAGGTCGCTGACCGAGCTGAAGAGTCCGCCCATGGCTGCGAACTCGCCAGGGCCGGCCGTGGGAAGCTCTACCCAAATGTCGCCGGCGTCCGCTGCCTCCGCGGCGCAGGCTGGCCGGTGTCCGAGCGCGAGATCGTCACAATTGACCTTGCTTGCCTCGAACACGCTCGCCGACATGCCGAGTCGTCGCAGAAGCCGCGAGCTCACGATGGCGTCATATTCAGTCCCAGCCGCCGCCGCCAGCGCACGCCCCAGGACTGCGTAGCCCAGGTTCGAGTACTCAAAGGCCGTGCCGGGTGAGGAGGCGAAGCGAAAACCGCCGGCGAGAAGTGCGTCGAACTCAGCACGTGAGAGCGAGAGTTGGCTGTCCCCCCAGGGGTTGTCGGTCGGGAAGCCGGCGCTCATGGTCGCGAGGTCGCGCAGCGTCACCGAGCGCGAGTCGCTCGTCGGTTTGCGGAGCGCTGCGAGAAGCGGGACGTACTGCGCCACCGGGTCATCGAGCCTGAGATGGCCTTCATCGCGCAGGAGGAGGAGGGCCGCGGCGGTGAACGACTTGGTCATCGAGGCGATCCGGAAGACCGAGTCGGGGGTGGGCGCTGGTCCGCCTGTCCTGAGCGCCCCCAGCCCGCGGAAGTGCACCAGTTTGCCGGCCGCGACCACGCCATAGGCCAGGCCGGGCGCGGGCGCCGAAGCCCAGAACTCCGAGAAGACGGCATCGACCGCAGCGAGGTCGAGGGCGCTGATCATCCGAAGCGCTCTCGACCTAGGCGACCCACATCCACTGCGGCTCCCACCAGTACACAGGATGAATCTGCGTGAAGCCCCCGAGTCGCTTGGAGCGCATGGTCGTCATCACCGGCTGGTAGAGCGAGACGTAGGGAGCTTGGCTCATGATGTAGTCCTGCATCCGTTGGTACTCGGCAATACGCTGCTGCGGGTCCTGGAGGCCCTCCGCCGTCACGATCATCTTCTCCAGGGTCGGGCTCCACCAGAAGGAGTTGTTGGTGCCGCCCTTGATCGCACTGCCACGGCTGTAGAGCGCCATCCAGTCCGACGGGTCGGGGTAGTCCATCCACCAGCCCGAAGGTCCCATCGGAGCGGTCTTCGGCGTGGACGAGTAGTCGTAGTACGTCTGGTTGCTCATCGACTTGATCTCAGCCTTCACGCCGATCCGAGCGAGGTCGTTCTGGACCGATTGCATGAGCTTCGGACGTGGGTCGACGTTATCGGTGCAGAGCGTCGTGCTGAATCCGTTCGGGTAGCCGGCGGCGGAGAGGAGCTGCTTCGCCTTGGCGGGATCGTGGCCGTAGTAGACCTTGCCCTGGACGTGACCGGGCATGCCTTCGGGGTAGACCTGCCAGAGGGAGCGCCCCGAGCCGCTGAGCAGCTTCACGAGCTTGTCGCGATCGATCAGCCCACGAGAGCGCCTGCCGCACCTGCAGGTTGTCGAACGGCTTCATCTCGACGTTGAGGAAGAGGTTCTGGACGGCGATGAGCGGTGCCGAGAGCACGTACGCCTTCCATGTCGGGTCGGCGGCGATCCTCGGTGCATCGGAGGTCGGCAGGTTGTCGCCGAGGATGTCGACCTCGCCGCGCTGCAGCCTGAGGAAGGCGGCCTCGGGCGCGAACGAGAGCGCGAACTTGATCGCGTCGAGGTACACCCTGCTCTTGTCCCAGTAGCTGGGGTTCGCCGTGAGCAGGATCTCCTGCCCAGACGTCCAATGCGCCAGCGCGAAGGGGCCGGTGCCCAGCGGATGCCGGCCCACCTGCTTGTCGCCCCACTTCTCGACCCACTCCTTGGCGACGACGTCGCAGAACTCCATCGTGAGGATGTTGAGGAACGCGCTCTGCGGCTGCGTGAGATCGATCTGGATCGTGTTCGCGTCGAGGGTCTTGAAGCCGGCGATGTGGCTCGCCTTCTTGGCCTGGTAGTCGGCCGCGCCGACGACGCCGGTGTAGAAGTAGGTGGCGGGCGCGAGCGGCAGCCGCATCATGCGCTCGAAGCTGTACTTGAAGTCGGCGGCCGTCACCTCTCGGCTCACCGGGGCCTGGAACATGACGCCCTTGCGCAGCTTGATCGTGTAGGTCTTGCCGCCGTTGGTGACCGTGGGCATGCCCTCGGCCAGACAAGGCACGAGCTCGGTGCCTTTGTTTGCGTCGGAGGAGTAGCGGTACAGGCCCTCGAACACGGCGTGCTCGATCGTCCACTCGATGTTGTTCCAGCCGATCGCCGGATCGAGCGTCCCGGGCTCGCTCTGGAAGGCGACCACCAGCGTGCCGCCCTTAGTTCGCGCCACGGCGGCGCCGGTGCTGGCGCTGATCGTCGATGTACCGCACGCGGTGAGGAGCGGCCCTAGCGCCATGCCGGTCCCCATGATGGCGGCGCCTTTGAGGACCTGCCGCCGAGTCACCATCATCCGCTCGAGATCTCCACCGCGCTCATGCTCGCTCACCACGTCACTCCTTCTCTGGGCGTCTGACAGCCGGGCTCGCCTTTCGAGGACCGCTCACGACACGGGCCAGCCGGACTCGGACTTCACTTCCTGGAACACGATGACCGACTCGACGCGCGGGACGCCCGGCTCGATCTCGAGGCTCTCACGGATGAAGCGCCCCAGCTCGGCGACATCGCGGGCGCCCACGTGCAGGAGGTAGTCGAAGCGGCCGCTCGTCATGTAGCAGTTCCTGACCTGAGGCAGACCCTTCATCTTCTCCTCGAACTCCGCTTCGCCGTGCTGCACGGTGGCGAGGAGGAATGCCTGCACTCCGCAGCCGACCTTGGCGGGGTCGACGAGGGCCACATATCCTGTGATGACACCGGATTCCTCAAGCTTGGCGATGCGTTCCTTCACCGACGACGGCGCCATGCCGAGCTCGCGTGCCAGAGAGACGATCGGCCGGCGGCCGTCCTGCTGCAGGGCGCTGATGATACGAATATCGGTAGAATCCACCAATCGCCTCCTATAGCGCGCCAGAATCGCTATTCTGTCTTACTATTTACGGCAAGAGAATACGCCTACCGAAATGCATTCGCAATGGTCCGAGGGAAGCTCGGGCGCGGTCGCTGCGCGTGCTGATGCCTATCAGACGGACGTGCCGACATGACCCCTGCAGTTCCTGGAACCAGGCATGTCCGCGTGCTGCCAGTGCGAGCGACGATTCCGCTCCTGCGCGTGGCGCTCCTTCTGAGCCGTCACAGGTTCCCAAGTCCCCCAGCGGCATCACGTCGGCGCGGTCTCAATAGGGGCCGCAAAGGGGGCTCTTCCTCAGCGGCGAGAGGTCGCAAAGACCTCCATCACCGGTTCGACTCCGGTCGCCGCCTCCAACTTCTTCCCTGCACCTGGCGATTTCCGATGGTGCGTCACCCTGTGGGAGGGCCGCTCTTCGGCCGGGCGTCCTCGCCTAGGAGTTCTGCTCCGCGATGAAGCTCTTGCCCACGGAGTAGGCCCGGCCGACCAGTGCACCGAGGGCGAAGTAGGCACCGGTGTCGGGGGCGAACGCGAGCGGGTCGAGCTTCCCTACGTCGATGTGGCCGTCGTCGTTGAGGCAAGCCTCATCGATCTTGACGTCCTTGACCTCACCGATGAACTGCGTGTGCAGGCCGAGCTCGTGCACCGCCGTCAACGCGCATTCGACGGTGAGCGGGAACTCCGCCACGTAGGGCGCGTCGACGAGCTCGGACCTCACCGGCGTGAGTCCCGTGACGGCGAACTTGTCCACCGTGCGTCCGGAGACCAGCCCGAAGTAATCGGCCGCGGCGACCTGGGCGCCGTTTGGCAGGCTGATGGTGAATGCCTTGCGCGCGAGGATGTTGCCGTGCGTCGCGGTCGCGGCGCGTAATGACACGGAGATGCAGGGCGGCTTCGAACAGGCGATGCCGCCTCAGGCCGCGGTCATGACGTTGGGCCCACCGTCGGCGTCGTAGGAGCCGACGACGAGTACCGGGGTCGGGTAGATCAGGGTCTTGGCGCCGAGCGACTGCTTCACGTTGGCTCCTTGGAGAGAGGACGGGGCTGATCCAGATCACGCCCCATCTTGCCACGCGGCGCGCCGGCTTGCGTCGTGGGTCCGAAGGAGGCGCCGCGCAGCCGACCGCGAAGGTACCAGCGGCCATCGGCCTGTGTCAGGATGATGCTCGAGGACGCCGCACCGAGAAAGGAGCCCGCCTTTCACCCCTACGATTTCGTGATGCTCGGCCTGCTCGTGCTCCTCGCTTAGCGCGGCTCGCGGCGTGGCCTCATCGGCGAGCTCGCCGGCCTGGCCGCCTTCGCCCTTGCGCTGCTGCTCGCCTTCCGTCTCGACCGCGAGCTGGGACACTGGCTCGGCCGTGTCATCCCCCGCCTCACCGCCACGGAAGCGCGCGTCGTCGCCTTCCTCGCCATCCTTCTGGTGGTCTCATTGGGCGTCCGCCTGGCGGCGGGTCTACTCACAGACGCGATCCGGCACGTGCCGCTTGCCGGCGGGGTGAACCGCCTCGGCGGGCTGCTTGCCGGGGCGGCGCTGGCCCTGCTCGGCATCTGGCTCATTACTGTCAGCCTGCTCCTGCTGCCCGCTGCGCAGCTGCCCATCACCGCAAGCGTGCACCACTCCGCGACCGCTCGGCTGCTGCGCAGCGGGCCGCCGCAGTGGAGCCGCAGCCTGCGCATTCAACTGGAACACCTCGGGACCGTGCACCTGAAGCACTGACGCCAAACAGGCCCTGCCGCGCGTCGGCATCTGATCGGCGCCGAGGCCGTGTGCAGCGAGTCTCCCTCCCATGCATGTTGGCTTGACCCGTGCGGCACCGAACGCTCCGCTACTCGTTGACCAACAGCTGCGCCTCGAGCCCTTTCGCCCGGCGCGGTACCCGCAGGGCTTGCAGGACGAGGATGACCACGGCGACGGCGAGGATCACCATCGGGATCTGGAAGGCGAGTCCGCCCGATTCGCCGGAGACCACGAACAGGGCGCCGGCGCATCCCACCAAGGTGGCGAGCGCCGGCGCAGGTCGAGAACACTTGAACCTCCAGCTGGCCGACGCGCCCCCGACGTCGCGAACTGAGCCAGTGCACGAACGTGTTTGGCCCCCTCGACGCGTTCACCGATCGGACGTGGCCGGCTCGCCTTCCGCCTCGCGAGCCCGACCGATCAGTATCCGGTACTCCCAAGCCGTGAGCACGATGACGGCCACGTCCAGTACGGTGAGCGCCAACAAGAGAAGCGAATGCGAGAAGGTGTACTGATAGACCTGATAGACACCGAACGCGGTGAAGACGGCAATGGCCGTCGGATAGGCCCAGAGACGCCGGCGAAGAAGCATGACTACAAGGAAGACTTTCACGAACCCGTGGATGAGCAGGTAGGCGATCGTCAGACGGTAGCCACTCACCGACAGCGTGTTGGCCAGGTGGACCAGGTGCGTGGCGACGAAATCCTTCGGGTCCTGGTTCAGCTCATGGCCGGTCACCCAGATCAAGAACCTGCGTATGTCCCTGAGTGGCACGAGCAGAAGGAACAACCCGCCGAGGATCTCCAGCACGCCGTCGAAGCCTTTGAGGACCACGCCGATATCGAAGGCCTGGCCAACGACGCGCTGCCTCTTGTCTGCGGGGAGTCCCGGGCGCATGGCCTCGTACTGCCCTCGCGCAGAATCGGGGAACATCATGGGGAGTCATGAGTCCGTCCGCTCGCCGTTGCGGATGATGACCACGGGAGGGGACGATGCCGCCAGGGTGGTTCGGCAGTAAGCGGCTCGGCTGGGGCGTGCGCCCAACCTCTTGGCAGGGCTGGGCTGCGACCGGGATCTACGTGGTAATCGCCATTGTCCTGGCGAGGGCGCTGGCGGCGCGCCACGTCGCACTCTTCCTGATCGCACTCGTTCTGCTGACGGCGGCGTATCTCGTGGTCGCCGGCCTGACTGGTCGCTCACGCCGGTAGGTCGTGCTCAGTCGCGGCCTTGCCCCGTGCGCCAGGGCGCAGTCATGGATGCCAAGGAGAGCCATGACCGTGCAACCGCCGCCGCCGGTACCGGCACGACCGCCGGGACCACCGAAGCGCCTCGTCGTCGGCCTTACGGCCAAGAGCTGGGCTGTCATCGGCGGCATCTTCCTGCTGCTCTTCGTCGGCGTCATCGGCTGCGCGCATCTCCACGCCAGCAGCAACCCCGCCCCGAAGCTCAGTCCGCAGGCCATCGCCTCCTCGGCACGGCCATGCCGACGCTCGCCACTGTGACGGACGAGTACGACGCCGGCCTGCTTGTGGGTGAGCTCGAAGGCGCCTTCGCGAATCACGTAGAGCTCGGTCCCCGGGACGCCGCTCTCCACGAGCACCATCTCGCCGGCCGGCACAATGCGCTCGACGAGCGACGTCGCCACCCACTCGAGCTCATCTTGGCTCAGTCGCCTGAAGGGCGCGTGTCTTGCGAGGAACCCGGCCCGTTCGGTCACTCGATTTGCGACACCTACCGTCACTCTTGCGCTTCCTCCTGATCCAGCACCAAAGGCTTTGCGTTGCAGCGGGGCCCGCGCTGTGGCGTGCCACGCTGCCGCGCGACGCCCTCGCGCCGGGCTCGCGGCCCCGTCTCAGTGATGCCTGATCTGGGACTTCAAGAACTCGTAGGCGATCAGCAGCTCCGCCGCGAGCAGAGCGAGCCACAGGACTCCGAACAGGAACATCGCACTCCCTCCCGATCGGGCTGCACCAACGGCGGCAAGGGCGCAGCCTCTTTGATGACTATGCCCGGCCACGGGTAAAGGCCGAGTGAACTCCCGGCTCCTTCCGTAAAACCTCCGTCAAGGCCCGGAAACGCGGAAGGCGCGCAGCCTATGCGGGACTTTTACTCCGGCACCCTTCGATTTCACGGAAGGCTTACGGGGTCCCTGAGACCATGTCGTGACCAGGCACCGCCGATCCCGGCGGGAACGCACGAGTGAGAGCGAGAGAACATGGACGCGATCGAGACCGACACCGAACCGCTGACCACAGACCCCGTCTGCGGCAGAGAGATGACTGTGGGCATGGAGCTCCTTGACTCCGAGTACAACGGGAAGGTGTACCCGTTCTGCTCGGAGCACTGCCGCATGCTCTTCGCCCTGCACCCAGAGAGGTACGCGGTGGGATCCACGGCCGATACCTCTCGGTAGCGGAAGGCGATTCGCCGCCGCTGGGCCGGTTCGACGCGGATGCGGCACAGACGCGAGCGCCGTCGCCGACGTCGTGGGGCAATGTCCTCACCGCCCATGTCGCGCGCCACTTGGCATGGGCTGCGCTGACCGAGGTGCGCCAGCACGGCGGGGTCGAGTACGACGTCGATGGAGCTGCGGCCTGCGTGCGACTCGTCGACGAAGGACTTGCAGCTCACGCCGTGAGAGCGGAGCGCGAACTCACCTCCGTCGCCAGCTCGAGGGAGACCTGGAAGGTACCTCGAGGCAGGCGGCCGGAGGGAGGAGGCGCAGGCGGGCTAGAGCCCGCCGAGGAGGCCGCGCAGCGCCTCGGTGTAGGCGTCGAGCGCCGCCCGGCCCCGGTTGGTCAGCGTCACCGTGGTGCGTGACCAGATCCCGTGGCCGGTCTTCACGGTCACGACGTAGCCGGCCTCCTCGAGCTTTCGCAGGTGCGTGATCAGGTTGCCGGGCGTCAGAGCGAGTATCTCCTGCAGGCGCGGGAAGGAGAGCTCGTCGCCGTCCGGCAGGTTCGCCAGCGTCACGACGATGCGCAGCCGCGCCGGGGCGTGGATCACTGGGTCGAGAGCGTCGGCCATCATCGCCATCGCAGCCTGACCTGGTAGGCGGCCAGCGCGAGCAGCGCGAGGAAGCCGCCCACGCCCATGATCAGCCAGACCCCGATCGGTCCCGCGAAGCAGCTCCCGGCGGCGATGGCGACGAAGGCGATCCCGAAACAGAGATTCTGCAGGTCTTCTCGCATCGCCGCGATGGCGACCCCGGCCGCGCCGACAACGATCAGCCATCCGGCGGCCGCATACACCCCGTAGACGATCGCGTAGCTCACCCCGAGGTAGCGCAGCGCACCCATGAACACATAGGCGGCGACGAAGGCCGTCACCATAGCGGCACCGATGAAGGCGTCCTGCCGCCGTGAGCGCCCGCTGACGCCGGCCTTCCGGCGCCTGATGAAAACGCTGGCCGCGACTACGACGACGATGACGAGTGCGAATACGATCAGCACGGCCCAGCCTGTCGGGCCCTTGTAGGGGTGCTGCCCGCGCACCGAGAGCCAGATCGTGCCGTAGATGGCCAGCCATCCCAGCGCTTGGATCAGCGTCTGCCACGGGGACCTCAGCTCGAACTGGTGCTGTGCCTGCCGGTTGGTCTGCTTGATCAGTCTCGCCGCTTGCTCGGGACTGAGTTCAGACTCGTCGTCTGCGTTGTCGTCTCTCTTCTGTGGCTCGTTCATCTCTCGCTCCGTCCTCACTGGACTTTGTGGCACAAAGGTAATTCCCTTTGCAGTGCAAAGTCAAGCGGCTGAGCTACGACGCGGGCGACAGCGGCACAAGCAGCTCTCCTGGCACACACTGCCCCATCGCGTGGAAAACGCTGGTAGCCTACGAGGCAAGTCATCGGCACGAGCTCGGCGTCAAGGGTCTGGCTGGGCCGAGGAGGCGCTGCGCAGTCACGATCTGTGGCACGCACGACGGTGTGGAGGCGAGAAATGACGCACGACGACCGGTCTTCTCTGCCCATCATCGAGGCGCGCGGTACCCACCGCGAGATCGGGCGCCTGGTCGGCGAGGCGGCCCGCGAACGTATCAGGCGCTCGCTCGCCTACTACGAAGAGCACATCGAGTGGCTGGCGGGCATGCCCTTCGCCGCGGCTGAAGAGCGCGCACGGGCCTTGCTCCGGTACGCCGAACACGACTCGGCGCTGCAGGTCGAGGAGCTCGCCGGCATGGCCGAGGGTGCTGGCGTCCCGTTCGAGAAGTTGCTCGTGCTCAACTGCGGAGAAGAGGTGCTCTGTGCCCCGCGGCCCGGCACGAGTGACCGCGCGCAACGGCCCGTCGACCACTGCACCTGCCTGGCCCTAGCCGCGCCCGGCCGCACGATCGTCGGCCACAACGAGGATTGGATCGAAGACGACGTCGCGAACATGGTCGTGCTCTCGCTCACGGTGCCCGACGGCACGCGCATCCTGGCCCTGACCGGGGCCGCCTACCTGCCGATGTGCGGCCTCAACTCGCACGGGATGGCCTTCTACGGCAACACGCTCTACGCACGCGACGAACGCCTCGGTCTGCCCAACGCCTTCAAGCACCGCTGGCTGCTCGAGGCTGCCACGCGAGCGGAGGCCGATGCGCGCGCCCGCGTGCCGGGGCGTGCCCGCGGCTCCAATCACCTCAACGCGCGGGCCGGCGGTGAGATCTGGGACGTCGAGGTCTCGGCCGAGCGCGCCGTGACCATCGAGGCCGACGGCTGGCTCGTGCACACGAACCATTTCACCGCTGCCGAGCTGCAGGACGTCGAACGCTCCGACTCGCTGGGCTCGCGGCTGCGGCTGGAGCGCGGGCGCGAGCTGGTCGCCGCCGGACTGGCGCGCGGTGAGGACCCCTTCGCCATCGTCGCCGCCGTCCTGCGAGACCACGCCAACGCGCCCGACTCGATCTGCGGCCACCCCGTCCCCGACGACCCCGAGGACGGCCCCACGACGGGGAGCGTGATCATCGAACTCGAAGAGCGCCGCATGCACGTCTGCGCAGGCCGGCCCTGCGAGAACCCTTACCTGGTGGTGTCGCTCGACTGACGCGCCGCACCGCAGGCTGCGGCGCCTGCCTTAGATAGACTCGCCTCATCAGGGATTGTGGCAGCGCGGAAGATCCGACAGGCTGGTCTGTGCCGCTCTCTTGGACCAGCGCCCGATGGAAAGGAGTGCAGAACGTGTCCACACCTGAGATCGTCACTGAGCGTCTTGTGCTGACGCCGCTCCGCAGCAGCGACGCCGACGTCGTGTTCGACTACCGCAGCAGCCCTGACGTATCCCGCTATCAAACGTGGATGCCGCGCGCGCTCGATGATGCGCGGCGTTTCATCGAGGGCTGCCGAGCAGCCCCCTTCGACACGCCGGGAAGCTGGTCTCAGCTCGGGATCCGCCTTCAGGACTCGGGGCTCCTCGTCGGCGACCTCGGTGTCCACTGTCCGGCGGACGAGCCGCGTCAGGCGGAGATCGGCTGCACGGTCTCACCCAGCCACCAGCGCCGCGGCCTTGGCCTGGAGGCGGTCACAGGGTTGCTCGCCCACCTCTTCGGACCGCAGCACAAGCATCGCGTGTTTGCCTCTGTCGATCCGCGCAACGAGCCGTCCATGGCGCTGCTTCGCAGAGTCGGGATGCGCCAGGAGGCACACTTCCGCGAGAGTCTGTGGTTCAAAGGCGAGTGGGCCGATGACGTGGTGTTCGCTGCCTTGCAGTCAGAGTGGATGGGGAGGAGTGCCTGCACAGCGCTGGTAGCTCCGGGCGGACGCGTCACCTGACCATGTGACCTGGACCCCCGCTTGCAGGAATGCCGAGGTCGGGGCGTCAAGTACACCCGTAAGGCCCGTCATGGCGGCCGTCGGCCTTCCGCAGAGCGTGCATGCCTTCAAGTGCGCCGCTGCCGATGCCGATACGTCGTCTGACTTCAGCCTCGGATCACGGCTCCCCCGGGGTCTGGTCTGTCGGCCGCAATGGGACCATCGCTCGAGGAGGACGTCGAATGCGCGCACGCAGACTTCTGCTCCTGATCATCGCCGCCCTATTGGCGTGCACTGCGCTCCTGGAATCGACGGCCTTGGCCGCTTCGGTGAAGCCCACCGACTACCAGTCGCGCTCTCACTGGCTCTACCTGCCGGGCAAGTCCGTGAAGCAGAAGAAGGTCGCCGTCTTCTATGTCTATCCCACCGCCTACGCGCGTGCTCCCGGCGGGCCGATCTACTCCACCGTGAACGACCCCGGGATGATGCAGAACGCGCAGGTGGCGTTCCAGCGCCAGGCCACCGCGTTTCGCACTGTCGGCACTGTCTATGCGCCCTACTACCGGCAGATCGATGCCACCTACCAGCTCTCGCTGCCTTTCGCACAGCAGAAGAAGAACATCGCCGGCATCCCCTCGACCGACGTCTTCGCCGCCTTCAAGCACTTCCTCAAGCACTTCGACCGCGGCCGCCCCTTCATCCTCGTCGGCCACTCGCAGGGCTCGGCCGTGCTCGCCAATCTCCTGGCGAAGTACATGAAGGCACACCCGGCCGTGTATGCGCGCATGATCTGCGCCTACGTCCCCGGCTACCCGATCCAGCGCTCCTACCTTCGGCAGCACGGGTTCCTCAAGTTCGCCAAAGCGCGCAACGACACCGGGGTCATCGCCTCCTGGAACACCGAGGCGCCGACGATCGCGGCCCCGAGCCCGGTCGTGCAGCCCGGCGCCATCGCCATCAACCCCATCACCTGGACGAGGAAGCAGACGGAGGCGAGCGCCGCCAGGAACCGCGGCTCCATCGAGCTGAACCCGGCGACCGACGGCACGCCGTTCCTGAACGCCGACGGGACCATCAAGCGCTTCAGGAACGTCGCCGACGCGCGCGTCGACAAGGCCAAGGGCGTCGTCATCTGCAGCACGATCGACGCCTCGGCCCCGCCCTACTTCAAGCCGGGCGGCTTCCCCATGGGCGTCCTCCACACCTTCGACTACCC
Source organism: uncultured Thermoleophilia bacterium (assembly GCA_963829205.1). GTDB lineage: Bacteria > Actinomycetota > Thermoleophilia > UBA2241 > UBA2241 > CAIXSE01. The sequence continues at coordinate 1,083,661 of CAWHHT010000005.1, read as the reverse complement.
GCTCTACTTCTTCAGCGTGCGCGCCAACGCCGCCGACCGGGTCGCGCAGTACTTCGCCCAGCACCAGGAGGCTCGATGATCCCGACCACTCTCCAGAAGACGATCGTGCCTGACCCGATCCCGGCCGACGCGGCGAAGCTCCTGCCGTACGAGCTCTCCAAGTACGCGCAGAACGGCTACGGTACGTGGAGCTACGGGCCGGGACTCAGCGCCGTGCGGCGGCTCGACCTCATGCCGGCCGGCTACGACGGCGCCTCGATCGCCGGCGGCGCGAGACTCCTGCGCTTCTTCGCCATCACCGACATCCACATCACCGACGTGCAGTCTCCCGCCCAGGCGATCTTCTTCGGCTACAAGGGCTTCCTCTCATCGGCCTACTCGGGCGTCATGATGTACACGCACCATGTGCTCGACGCGGCCGTGCAGACGGTCAACGCCCTGCACGCCGAGGAGCCGATCGATTTCGGCATCTCCCTCGGCGACACGTGCAACAACACCCAGCACAATGAGCTGAGGTGGTACATCGACGTGCTCGACGGCAAGCGCATCGACCCGGATTCGGGGGCCAAGAAGGACGCCACCGCAGGCCCTCGGGCCGCCTTCCTGAACGCCTATGAGGCGGCGGGGCTCGATGAGTCCATCCCCTGGTACCAGGTGCGCGGCAATCACGACCACTTCTGGACGGGCTTCCTGCGGGTCGACGACTACCTCCGCAAGACGTATGTCGGCGAGGAGATCCTCGACCTCGGCAACGTCTTCCAGGACCCGCGCGGCCCGGACAGCCGCGGCATCTACATGGGCTGTCTCGACGGACGCACGCCCTACGGCGACATCTTCGGCCTCGGGCCGGTCGCCGACTTCGCGACGCCGCCGAAGGTGCTGGCGGCCGACCCGGACCGTCGCTCACTTTCGAAGAGCGAGTGGATGGGCGAGTTCTTCAGTACCTCGTCGAACCCCGTGGGGCACGGCTTCGACGAGGCCTGCGTCGACGCCGGGTTCGCCTGCTACACCTTCGAGCCCAAGGCCGACGTGCCCGTCAGGGTCCTCGTCCTGGACGACACCCAGCGCGACGACGACCCCTACGACAACGGCTACGGGCACGTGTCGCTCGACAAAGAACGCCACGACTGGCTCGTGCGCGAGCTGGACCGGGGCCAGGCCGACGGCCGGCTCATGATCATCGCCGCACACTGCCCGATCGGGGTCGAGAAAGCCGGTTCTCCAATGGGCTGGTGCTCGAGCGCGCACGGGTCCGAGGAGGACCTGATCGCGAAGCTCCACACCTATCCGAACCTCATCGCCTGGATCGCGGGACATCGCCACCGCAACCCGGCGACCGCATTCCCGTCGCCTGACGCCGACCGCCCCGAGCTCGGCTTCTGGGAGATCGAGACTTCGTCGTTGCGGGACTTCCCGCAGCAGCTGCGCATCCTCGAGATCGTGCGCAACGGTGACGACACCGTCTCGATCGTGACCACCGACGTCGACCCGGTCCTGGAAGCCGGGTCGCCGGCCGCGACGTCGCGCACCTACGCCGTCGCGGCCCAGCAGATCTTCAACAACGAGATCGGACTCTTGCCGAGCGGCTCCTACAACGCTGAGCTCGTTGTGCAGCTGAGCCCTGAGATGCAGGCCATGCTCAGCCGATGAGCGTCCGGCGAGAGGATGGACATGGACGCTGACCGTGAACCGGGCGCGAGCATCGCGATCGGCGAGCTGCCCAACCTGCGCGACCTTGGCGGCTGGCCAACGAAGGGCGGCGGCCGGGTGCGCTGGGGCCTGGTCTACCGCTCCACCGCGCTGGACCACCTCGAGGGCGCCGACATGGCGACGTTCGCGGCACTCGGCATCCGCTCGGTCTACGACCTGCGCACGGAGGGCGAACGTGCCGCCCAGCCCGATCGTCTGCCACCCGGCACCGAGTACGTCGTCCTCGATGTGATCAAGGATTCGGCGGTGGCGGCGCCCGCAAAGCTTCTCGACGTGCGCTCGGACCCGAAGGCGGCCGAGGAGATGCTCGGCGGCGGCAGAGGGGAGCCGCTCTTCGAGAACGGCTACCGCGAGATCGTGAGCCTGCCCAGCGCCTGCGCCGCGTACCACAGTCTGTTCACGGAGCTCACTCAAGACGAGCACCGGCCGGCGCTCTTCCACTGCACGACCGGCAAGGACCGCACCGGCTGGGCGGCGGCGTCCCTGCTGCTGTTGCTCGGCGTCCCGGACGACCTTGTGATGCGAGAGTACCTGCTGACGAACAAGCAGCTGCTGCCTGCCGAGAAGCCGGTCCTCGACCACTTCCGGGCGCTCGGCGGCGACCCTGACACGCTGCTCGCGGTGGTCGCTGTGGCGCCGGAGTACCTCGAGGCTGCGCTCGCCGAGATGAGCAAGGAATACGGCACCGTCGAGCGCTACTTCGTCGAAGGACTCGGCATCGACGAAGGCGCCCAGAAGTCGCTTCGCGCGGCATTGGTCGAGCACTTCTAGGCGCGCTCTCGGGGTTGTGCCGCTCATATAGGACCTTGCTCCTGGGCTGTACTGCGGCGTCGACCTTCGCAAGATGCCGACAATCGCGCCGCCTCCGGCACTGTCGGCACCCTTCTCACTGCTGCGTGATCCCGCGTGCTGCCCCGGCACAGAGCCGACACAGTGGCTTCGGTCGCTAGAACATGCCGCCCGGCAGGTGCACGAAGAGTACGATCAGGTCGTCGCGCCGTGAAGGGTTACGCCAGGTGTGCGACACGGTGGGGTCGTAGGTCAGCGTGTCGCCCTCGTCCAGCACGACGGTCTCGCTCTCGAAGCGGATCTCGAGACTGCCCTGCTTCACGTGGGCGATGGCCACGTCGCCCTCTCTCGCATACAGCTCCTCGTCCGGGGAGCCGCCGGGCTTGGCGCGCGTCTCGATGAGCTCGACGCGGCGTTCGTCCTCCGGCGTCAGGCGGTGATAGGCGACATCGGAGCCGCCGTAGAAGGCGGCCTTGCGCTCATCGACGCGGACGAGTCTCGACTGCAGCGGCTCGAACAAGGGCGGCTCGAACAAGGTGCCCAGGTCGAGCCCCAGCGCCGAGGAGATTCGGTACATGTTCGAGACCGACGCCGATGTCTGGCCGAGTTCCACCTGACTTACGAACGCCCGCGTGACGCCCGCGCTGGTCGCCACCTGGGACAATGTGAGATGACGCTCAAGGCGTGCTTCGCGCAGGCGCTGTCCGATCTTGGCGACCACGTCCTGGAGCTCATCATCCGCCATGGGCGTCTCCTCTGATCCTCGCATGGATGCGAGCCTATGGGCTGTTCGAGGACTAGGTCAATGGGCCAGCGGCCGGCGCCGCCACGCTACGCGGCACGCGTCGGATCGACTAGGGATGTTCGTTGTGCTTGACAGGGTGGTCTATCTGCTTGACACTGCCGATGCGACTTGCCGCACCGAGCACATCGTCCGGGGGGATGCCCATGACTCTATCGCGTGGCTGACCAGTTGCTCTCACTTGGGGGACCACTTTGAAGAAGCTTCTCTACGCCATTCTCGCGGCGACGTGCCTCGTTCTGGTCGCTCCCGCAGCTTCGTATGCTCAGGCCTCCCGGCCGACGTTCGACCGCGCTATAGACCAGCTGTTTGCGCGCGGATACCCGCAAAAGGTCAACAGCCACCTCGCCGACATGCCCGGCACCAATCCCCAGCTCGGCTTCTTCATCGGCGGGACCTGGTCGGACAACGCCAGGGCCCGCTACATCGCCTCGCAGATGCGCGCCATGGGCCTCAAGAACGTGCACCTCGAGCGCGTGCCACTCGACGTCTTCACCTTCAAGTCGGCGAGCGTGAAGGTCGGACTGAACAAGTTCATCGCCTCGACGTTCGCCGGCACACGGCCGACGTCGGCTCATGGCCTCACGGCGCAACTCGTGGAGGGCCACGACGGCACGGCGCAGGACTTCGACAAGCTCGCCGCTGCCGGCATCAGCGTCAAGGGAAAGATCGTGATCCTCGACGCCGACCTGGGCACCTGGTGGGTCAACTACCAGGCGGCAGAGGCGACTTCGCGCGGCGCAGCCGGCGTCATCTTCACCTGGGGGCCCAACACCGCGCCCTACTACACGGTCGCACCCGATGCGCTCGGCAGCTTCGACGGCGAGTTCGACTGGCATGACGCGCCCTCGGTCTACGTCTCAGCTCAGGACGGCGCCTGGCTGCGCAGCCAGCTCAACGCCGCCGGCGTCGGCCCCACGGTCAACATGAAGCTGATCGAGAAGGTGCGCCTCGCCAAGAACGGCGGCTTTGGCTACAACGTCTTCGGCGATCTGCCCGGCAGGGTCAAGGACGGCACCTTCGTACTCTTCTCGGCCCACCATGACGGATATTTCCACACCGCCACCGACGACACCGACGGGGTGACCAACAACCTCGTCATCGCCAAGGCAATGGTCAAGAGCCACTATCGCCCGCAGCACACGGTGCGCTTCATGGCCACGACCGGCGAGGACTTCGGCTACGTGAACTCCTACTACGACTGGTGCATCGGCTCCTGGTGGTCGATCACGCACACGCATCCTGCGTGGCCCGGCAAGATCCGCGCGATGCTGAACAGCGACCACTTCGTCGGCGACAACCCGCTAAAGATCACGAGCCCGGACTTCACGCCGCTCGTGAGCGACATGGCGGCCGCCTCCAACTTCCTGCCCTACGGCTACAAGATCAGCTCAACCTCGAGCACCTGGAAGGACAGCTGGTCGTTCGGGGCCGCGGGCGTGCCGATCGTCTCCTTCGACAACAAGGTCGACAGCACCGGCAGCTACCACACGCAGTACATGCGCGCCAACCTGATCGACTGGAACAACCTCGCGAACATCGCCAAGTTCGTGTTCCGAGTCGAGGACCAGTTCAACAACCGCAGCCTGCTGCCCTACGGCCTCGCATCGCGTGCCGACAGCCTTGCCGGTACCGTCGTGCCGAGCGACCTGCTCGCGGCCGGCGCCAATGCCGCTGCGGTTACCCGGATAGACAACGCCGTGGCTGCCTTCAAGAGCGCGAGCGCAGCCTACGAGGCACGCAAGAGCACGATTCCCGCCGCACACATTGCGGCGGTGAACGCCTCGCTCCTCAAGATCCAGAAGACGGTGAGCAAGGAGCTCACGGGACTGACCCCGTTCCAGTCGACCGTCTACCCGCACGAGCAGGTGCTGCTTGACGTGCAGTCGCTCAATACGGCGATTGCCGACCTCCAGGCCAGCCCGGCCGACACCGACGGCGCTCAGAGCGCGCTGGTCAGCGTCGATTGGACCTCGAACGGACTCTCCTTGAGCCACTCCGTCTACGTTCACCTGCTCAGTCGCCTCGACCCGAGCTACTATCGGGTCGCCTGGGGCGGCCAGGGTCATCCCGTGTGGCCTCTCCTCGACGTGATGCCGCAGTACAACGCCATTGGCGCGGGCACTTGGAACGCGCAGACCATCACCGACTTGCAGACCATGCGTGATGCCAAGCTGAGCGACCTGAACTCGCGCCTGAACGCCATGAGCGGCGCCCTCGAGACTGTGACCCCGCAGATCGAGGCCCTGAACTAGCTCCGCGCAGTGGGCGCCCGGCAAGCGGACCGGGCGCAAGACGACGGACAAGGGACCGGCCGAGCCGGTCCCTTGTCCGTTCCATCTCGGTCGTCGGATTCTCTGCTACTCGCCTTGCTTCGCCGACACGTGGGTCTTGCCTCGCGTCGGTGATCCCGTGTACGGAGGCACCGCCGAACCCCGCAAATCGTGTCCGATCGTCCACTTCTCCGCACGTCGCTGCTTGCCTAGGCTCGCCGTGCCCACCTGACGCAAGCCCGATGGCTCGGCATGCCCAGCGACTAGAGGAGGCGCAGAGCGAATGCTTCACCACTTCCAAGGCAAGGACTTCCTAAAGCTGGCCGACTTCACGCCCGAAGAGGTCGGCTATGCCGTCGATACGGCGATCGACCTCAAGCGCAAGCGCGCACAGGGCGAAGCCTTCGCGCCGCTCGCCGGCAAGACCTTCGCGATGATCTTCGAGAAGCTCAGCACGCGCACGCGCGTGAGCTTCCAGGCCGGCGCCGCCCAGCTCGGGGCGCAGACCTTCTACATGAGCCCCGACCAGATGCAGACCAGCCGCGGCGAACCGATCCGCGACACGGCGCGCATCATCGACCGCTACTGCGACGGCCTCTTCATCCGCACCTTCGGCCAGGAGGTCGTGGAGGAGTTCGCGCAGTACATGCGCAACCCGGTGATCAACGCGCTCACCAACGAGACGCACCCCTGCCAGGGCCTCTGCGACCTGATGACGATCAAGGAGAAGAAGGGCGCCTACAAGGGCCTCAAGATCGGCTACCTCGGCGACATCTGGAACGTCTGCCACTCGCTGATGATGGGCGCCGCGATGATGGGCATGGACTTCTACGCGGCGCAGCCGAACGAGACCTACCAGCCCAACGCCGAGCAGCTCGCCACGGCGCAGAAGTGGGCGGAGCTCAGCGGCTCGAAGATCGTCTACACGAAGGACCTCGAAGAGGTCGCCTCCGGCGCCGACGTGATCTACGGCAACACCTGGCACTCGATGGCGACGACCGACCCCGAACAGCGCGTCAAGGACTTCGCGCCCTACCAGGTCAACATGCGCGTGATCGAGATGGCCAAGCCGGACGTGATCTACATGCACTGCCTTCCCGGCACGCGCGGCGAGGACATGGTCGACGAGGTCATCGAGAGCAAGTACTGCGTCTTCTGGGACCAGGGCGAGAACCGCATGCACACCGAAAAGGCGGTGCTCGTGCTCACGACGCTGTGAGGCGAGGTGATCCTGGGCCTCGGTCTTCGCTGGCAACGCACTCGACTGGACATGACAGATCTGTGAGGGGGTCGTGCCGTGGATTTCACGTATGAGCTGAGAACCAAGATCATCTTTGGCGCGGGAAGACTGGCCGATCTCGGCCGCGAGGCAAAGGCCTTCGCAGACCAGAGCGTCCTGATCGTCACTGACCCCGGGATCGTTGCCGCGGGACTTGCAGACAAGGCTGTGGAAGTCCTCAAAGGCGCTGGTCTCAAGTCCTCGGTCTTCGCGGGCGTGTCTGCCAACCCTCGCGACGAAGATTGCTGTGAAGCCGCCGCCGCTGCCGTGGCCTTCGGCGCCCAAGCCATCATCGGCTTGGGCGGAGGGAGCGCACTGGACACCGCCAAGTCCGCCGCCGCGCTGGTGACCAACGGCGGCCGGGTCAAAGACTGGGAAGACCCGCGGCAGCTTGAGCGGGCTCCTCTTCCGACGATAGCCGTCCCCACGACAGCGGGGACGGGGAGCGAAGTCACGTGGGTCGCTGTCATCACCGACCAGGAGCATCACTACAAGATGACGCTCCTCGATCAGCGGATCGCCCCCGAAGTCGCGATCCTTGATCCCGATCTCACACTCACCCTGCCACCTGGCATGACGGCCGCCACGGGCATGGACGCGCTGGTGCATGCGATCGAGGCGTACACGTGCAAGGCGGCCAATCCGATCAGTGACGCCTTGGCGCTTCGAGCCATCGGCTTGGTCGCCGGGGCGTTGACGGTCGCCGTCAAGGAGGGAGCGAACGCAGGAGCGCGCGCCGACATGCTGCTCGCAAGCCTCCTCGCCGGCCTTGCCTTCGGCAACGCCGACGTCGGCGCTGTGCACTGCATGGGGGAGAGCCTTGGCGGTCTCTACGACACGCCGCACGGAGTCGCCTGCGCCGTGTTCCTCCCCTACGTCCTTGAGTTCAACCTCGAGGCCGATCCGGCGAAGCACGCCGCGGTCGCGCGTGCTCTCAGCCCGGGAGCGGCGGACATGACCGAGGCCGAGGCGGGGCGCTCGGGGGTGGAGGCGACGCGAGCCCTGATGGCCCAGATCGGCATCCCCAAGCTGCGTGATCTGCAGGAGCTCGACCGGAGTGACCTCGAGACCATGGCACGCCTCTCCGACGAACATGTCTGCTCACCGGACAACGCGCGCGACATCGGCTACGACGACTACCTGGAGCTCTTCCGCAAGGCCTACGCCGAATGACGCCCATCGATCGCCTTGACTGACGAGAACGGAAGGACCCACCGCATGACATTCGTCTCAAATTCCACCGGCAGACTGCGCAGGGTTCTCCTCTGCCCTCCGACGCATTTCCGTTTTCAGCCCATCAACGAGATCACCAACCGGGTGCTCGCCAGCGGTGAAGAGCCCGATCTCGAGGCGTTCGCGCGCGAGCATGCCGAGTTTGTGCAGGCCTATCGTTCGGCTGGAGTCGAGGTCGAGCTTGCAGACCCGGCGCCGGGCCTGCCGTATATGGTCTACGCCCGCGACTTCGGTGCATGCCTTGCCGAAGGGGTCCTCATCGGCAGCTTCAAGGAACCGGCCCGGCAAGGCGAGGAGATCCACTACGAGCGCAAGGTGCGCGAACTCGGGGTGCCGGTCGTGGGCAAGGTCACGAGGGGCTCGTTCGAGGGCGGGGACTTCTGGTTCCTCGACGGGGCGACGATCGTCCACGGCGTCGTCGCCCGCACGACCTGGGAAGGTCTGCGCAGCGCCGCGGAGATCCTGGAACCCTTGGGCTACAACGTGCGCGGCGTGCAACTCGCGAGCAAGAACCTGCATCTCGACATGGCCTTCAATATCGTGGCGCCGGGCCTTGCGGTCTGCGCGACGGAGCAGATGCCCGACTTCCTTCTGCGCATGCTGCGCAAGCGACGTTTCGAGCTCATCGACGTGCCCAGTGAGGGCGTCTTCAAGCACCACTGCAACATCCAGTGCCTGGGCGACGACCGCGTGCTCACGTTCGCGGGCAACGCCAAGGTCAACGCGAAGCTCAAGGCCTTCGGGCTCGAAGTCATCGCACCCGAGATCACCGAGATCCTCAAGGGCGGCGGTGGACCACACTGCATGACCTTCCCGCTGCTCCGGGACGACTGACATGAGCCGCTCGACGCAGCCGCCCTCCGCGCTCCTTGCCGCCGGCATCCAGCTCGTCTCGAAGACCGGCGACATCGAGGCCAACTTGACCAAGATCGAGCAGCTGGGGCGCTCTCTGAAACAGGCTCACTCCGAGCTCGGCTTGCTCGTGATTCCCGAGCTCGGCGTGACGGGCTACTCGGTCGGCGAGCGCTTCCACGACTTGGCCCAGCTCTGGCCGGACGGCCCTGGCCTGCGTCGTCTTTCACAGCTGGCGGCGGACCTGGAAGTCGTGCTGGTTGCGGGCTATGCGGAGGCGGCGGCCACGGATATCATCTACGACTCCGCTGCCGTCTTCGAGCGGGACGGCACGCCGCTGATCTCCTATCGCAAGACCCACTGCCTGGACACCGAGCGGAGGTTCTTCGTCAATGGCGATGAGCTGCCTCTCGTTGACTCGTCTGTGGGCCGCCTCGGCGTCATGATCTGCTGGGATGCCGCCTTCCCCGAGGTAGCACGCACGCATGCGCTCGCCGGCGCCGAGTTGTTCGTCGTCATCGGCGCCTGGGAGGACCCGCACGTGCCTGACTGGGACCTCGTCATGCGGGCTCGGGCGTACGACAATGTCACTCCCATCGTGGCCGTCAATCGCGCCGGCGCCGATGGCGACGCGCATTTCTCCGGCCATTCCTGCGCGCTCGACTGTCTCGGCAGACCACTCGCCGCGCTGGGCGAGGAAGAGGATGGTCTGCTCGTTGCGAGGGTCGACTTCGAGCAGACACGAGAGATGAGAACCGGCTACGGGTCGCAGCTTCGCGATCGCCGGCCAGAGCTCTACGGTGCCGTCGCTGCGACGGCACCGGTCAGTGCACCGCACTCTCCGGAAAGGACATAGAAGGTGTTCCTGTACGCGCGATCCTCCATGGCGAGCGATAGGAGTCTGAGATGGTGACTGAGCCCAAACCAGCCGATGACGTTGGCCTCGTCCGTGGCATCGAGGTGCGCTCGATCGACTGGATCCCCGACACCGAGCGTCACGGAAAGGTGTGGCACCAGGGACCGCTGTGGTTCCTCGGCAACTTCCAGTACTTCACGATCCCGATCGGCTTCGTGGGTCCGGCCTTTGGTCTGTCGCTTTGGTGGACGATCGTGGCCGGCACCCTGGGCATCCTGATCGGCACGTGCTTCATGGCGTTCCATGCGGCCCAGGGCCCCGTCTTCGGACTCCCTCAGATGATCCAGTCCCGTGCGCAGTTCGGGTTTCGCGGCGTGGTGGTGGCGCTGTTTGCGGCCCTCTTCACCTACCTGGCCTTCAACATCGCCGACCAGGTGCTCCTTGCGGAGGGTCTGCACGGAGCGTTCGGCTGGAATGCAAATGTGGTCGCGATCGTCGCGACCGTAGGCGCGGCGCTGCTCGCGATCTACGGCTACGATTGGCTCCACCGCATCTTCCGCTGGCTGCTCTACATCCTCCTTCCGCTTATCGCGATCATCACCGTCGGAGTGATCACGGGACATGCCGGCGGAGTCGCCCCCCACACTGCGTACGGCTTCAACTGGACCGGGTTCATGGCGCAGCTCTCAGCAGCGGCGGCGTACAACATCACCTATGCATGCTACGTGTCGGACTATTCTCGTTACCTGCCGCGGAAGACCCGCCGGAGAAGCGTCATCGCCTGGGTCTTCGCAGGAGCCACCACGCCGGCGGTCTGGCTGATCGCGCTGGGAGCTTGGCTCGCGATCCGGCTGGGCGCGGTCGACGGCCTCGTCGGCCTGCAGACGGCCGGCAATCACGTGTTCTCTCACCTCGGTACTGCGGCTGCGTTCATCTCGGCCGCGGCGCTGGCTGCGACGATGGGCATGAACGCCTACGGTGGCATGCTGACGTCTTTGGCTGGGGTCGACTCATTCCGAAAGGTCAACCCGACGCGGCGAGCGCGCGTCGTCACGATCCTGATTCTCATGGTCATCTGGTTTGTGATCGCCAAGTTGATCTCCACGAGCGCCGTCGGCGTCGTGTTCACCTCTCTGACGCTCATGCTGTACCTTCTCGTTCCGTGGACCACGGTGAACCTGATCGACTTCTTCTTCGTCCGCCGCGGGCACTACTCCATCATCGACATCTTCGCGCCGCACGGCATCTACGGAGTATGGTCGCCTCGCGGCCTCATCGCCTACGGCATCGGGTTCGCCTGCGAGATCCCGTTCATGGTGCTGCTCAATCTGGTCACGCTGAAGAGCTACTTCACCGGCCCCTTGGCCACTCACATCAACAGCGTCGACATCGCCTGGATCGTCGGCGCGGCGACGACGGGGATCGCCTACTGGCTCCTGACCCGCAATCTTGATGTCGCAGCTGAGCGGGGAGCCATCGCGGAGAGCGAGCGCATGCTGCAATCGATCGACCTCGAGTCGGAATCCGCCTAGACAGTAGTCGCGACCTCGAATGCGTGCCGGGAGCGTGCCGGCGCGGCGCTTCTCGACCCCCGGGAGCGCCGCGCCGGCCATATGCTGCTAGCATGGGCGGTAGGCGGACGCACACCGCGAGGGAACGCCAGGTGACCGAACAGTCAGTCGGGGACGCGCTCACCATCCGCGAGCTGGTCGAGAACAGCGACCTGCAGCTCGAGGTGGTCGCGGGACGCTCCGGCGTCGACCAGATCATCGAGGCCGTCTACATCGGCGACCTCGATGATCCGACGCCGTGGATGGTGCAGGGCAGCCTCCTTCTCACGACCGGGCCGCGTCTTGAGGGTGATGCGCAGAGCGGGGCGCGCCTCGTACGTCTCCTCAGGGAGCACCGGATGGTGGGCATCGGCGTGGCCATCATGCCCCACGTCCGCGAGATCCCTGCGGTCATGCTGGACGCTGCCGACGAATGTGGCCTGCCGCTCCTCAGAGTCCCGGAAGGCACGCCGTTCCGTCAGATCACGAGCTACGTGTTCAATGCTCTCGCCTCTCGCGACATGCACCGCTTGCGGCGCAGCGTGGCCCTGCAGAAGCACCTCCTGGAGACCCTACTGGCCGAGCAAACGCCGTCCGGACTGGTCACGAGGCTGGGTCAGCTGGTCGAGGCCGACATGCTGCTGCTGGATGGCAGCGGCGGCCTCGCAGGAGGCGCGACTCCGACAGGACCCGCTGGCCAGATGCTGATCAAGGAGGCATGGGCCGAGTATCAGAGAGTGCTTCGTGCCGGTGTGCCGCGATCGGTGATCGTCGACGTCCGCGGCCGGCCGATCGCCTTTCGCGAGATCCGCATTCACGGTCGCACCGAGCAGGTGCTGATGGCGATCTACCCGGAGGACAGCCTCATCTCGGAGTTCGCAGACGCTGCACTCAGCTTCGCTCAGCGTCTGCTCGAAGTGGAGCTCGTGACGAGCCAGAATGCCGGCATGGTGCGCAGGCGCACGAGGGCTGGGTTGCTGGACATGCTCCTGCACAGCCGCGGCACTCCAGCGGAGCTCGCCGAACGCCTCCTCTACCACGGCATCGAGCCGCGCGAGCCTTGGCGCATGCTTGCTCTGACCGCACTGCCGACCGAACCTGGGACCCTCGAAGGGGGGGCGGCTGTTGATCCCGGCCTTGCCGAGACGGTGACGGACGCGTTCCTCTCGACGGTCGACCACGTCCTGGAAGAGAGCGAGGTGCCGTTCGTCTCAAGGAGCGGGCATGGCGAAGTGCTGGTCCTGAGTCCGCTGGAGGGTGGCGATGATGCGGACGCGGCGCGTGGGTTTCTTGTCGAGGCGCTCACCGCCGTCCAGGCCAGGCTGCGCGGAGTCCGAGTCGTCGCCGGAGTCTCGGCATCGTGCAGCGGACTCGATGGGCTGCCGAGGGCCGTAGGCCAGGCCCGTCTCGCCTTGCGGCATGGCTTGGCCGAAGGCGGGACACCGGTCATGCTCTTCGACGAACTGGGTGTGCGCTACAAAGCCCTGGACAGCTTGCCCGACGAGGTCCTCCGCGAACTGCGCGACGGCGTCGCCGGAGTGCTGGCCGTCGCCGACGCCGAACACGGCACCGAGCTTCTGCTCACCCTCGAGTCGTATCTCGCAGCGGCCTACTCGGTGAGCGAGACCGCGGCCGTGCTCTACGTGCATCGCAACACGCTGCGGAAGCGATTGGCGCGGATCGAGGCACTCACTGATCTCGACCTTGGCAGCAGCGGCGGCCAGGCGGAGGCGTATCTCAGTGTCCACGCTGCGGAAGTGCTGGCGATTCGCGAGGGGTAGCCGTGACCTGCAGGGTTGGTCTCTCTCGGTGGTAGCGCCGCCGCTTCTTCCTGCATCGTCGGGATGGCGTGCGAGTGGCTTCGCGGCTGAGAGGTCACGGCGCCGGTGTGATCGCCGGCGGCTCCCAGCCTGTGCCATCGAGGATGCCCTTGATCTTGCCAGGCTTCGGCGCGAGGAGTCGCCAGATCACCTCGAACCCCTGGCCGCCGGCGGTCGGCAGCCAGTTCCTGGCCTGCGCCGGGTCCGTCGGCTGCTCGGCCTGGAGGTAGATGTCCACCGAGCCGTCGGCATTGCGCGTGAGTCGGGACTTGTTGTTGAACTTATAGCGGTCGATGGGATTGGGGATCAGGAACCCCTGCAGGTCGTAGACGGTGAGTGACCAACCCTCGTTCACCGGCGGCGCCTTGGCCATGTGCATGACGTAGTCGGTCGATCCGCTCAGCGGCTGCCCGCTGTGGTCGGTCGAGCTTATCGCGAAGATGGTCTGCTGCGACGTGAGGGCCCCGAGGCCGATCTGGGAGACGACCGCGCGCAGCTTGTAGTTGGTACCGTAGCGGCCGAAGCCGCCGAGCAGGTAGCCGTCGTGCTTGTCGAAGCCGGCGAGGAACAGGGACTCGGTGTCACTCACGATCTGCGCCGGTCCCGCCTCGACGGCGGCCCGCAGGCCGCGAAGCGTGTCGGCGTTCAGGTGATGGCTCCGCGAGGGCCGCTTCCCGGGGCCGATCCCGACCTCGGCGAACCTGCGAAGGACGGCTCGATCGGCGGCCGGCGGCGGGAACTTCTGGAGCTGCCGCCCGAGCACGTCGAAGAAGCGCAGCTTCCCGGGCAGCGAGTACTCCCTGACCTTGCTGTGCGGATGCGCCGGGCGCCTCGGCTTGTAGCCGGAGCCGTACTTGCTGAGGGGCGTCAGCGTGTAGCGGTCCTGTATGCGGTGCACGTTGGCGAGGTCCTTCTTGCCCTTCAGCTGGGTCGACCCGATGATCCAGATGCGCGTGTAGTTGACGTCGATCCGCTGCGTCCCTGCCGGGATCGACAGTGAGTGCTGGCCGGGCCCGCAGATGACGTAGTACCCAGGCTTGGTGTCATGGACGCTGCCGAGGTTCGCGATGTCCGTGGTGTACGGGTCGATCAGGCCGAGGACGAAGAAGTGATTCTTCACCCGCGGCACGTGGAGGACCTGCGGCTCCCTCGTGAGGTCGAGCCAAGCGACGGAGGAGAGCGTGCTCGAACCCGGTGCGACGACGGCCTTGCTTGCCGGGTTGTTCAGCTTGCGCACGCTGTTGAACTGGTTGACGGGACCGAAGCCCTTCTTCGAGACGTTGATGCTGGTCATCGTGAGGAAGGTCTTGTTGGTCTCGAGCAACGGCAGACCGTAGGTGTATGCCTCGAGCCCGATGCGGTAGGCCTTCTCGTACTGGGCTTTCGAGGCGGACGCTGTGCAGGGTGCCATCGCCAGCACGGCCAGCCCAGACAAGCAGACGACCACCACGCCGCACCATCGTGAGATTGTTCCGACCATCGTGCTGCCTCTCCTCTTCGAATCGTGAGACCGTGCGTCGAGCCCCGCAACTCCAAGCATCGGCAGGCGCGGTGCCTCTGCTTGAGTCGACGGCGAGCGCAAGCGATGGTTCCGCGGCAGCCAGGATCACGTCCCCTGCCGCGCCGACGAGATTTCGCGAGTCTCGGAGTAGCTCTTCGATGCCGGTCCGGCTGCTCCTTGGCGTGATCGCTGCCCGCGAACACCAGCCCCGCGATCAGCTCCGCAGCCTCCTCCTGCATCGCCGGGATCGGCGCCGGAGCTTGGGCGCGAGAGTGCATTCATCTGGGTTGGGTGGGCGGCGTGGACGAGGCGAGCGAGTGCGTTGCCGGAGCCATTCGGGTATCGAACAACGAGAGCAGTTGCTCCGTCAGCGGCGCCAGTGGCAGCAAGGGCGGGCGTCGGGGTCGACGAGAGGGGGACCGATGCAGAGCGACGATACCGAGTACGCGCTCGTCACGGGGGCGTCCAGCGGGATCGGACGGGAGCTCGCCCGCCAACTGGCTGCCAGCTGATCGCCATCCCGGGTTCCGGGAACCGGCTGCTGGTCTTCGCCCTGAGGTTCGCGCCGAGGAAGATGAACACCAAGCTGGCGGCGAGGATGTTCGAGCGCGTCTAGCGCTCGCGCTCGGGAATGCCGGCGCGTGTGCGTGACACGCCCTGGTTGACTCGTCCGCTTCGGTATCGGCGACGGCTTGGGCTGCTCCCCTGTCGGCAGCGAGGCGTGAAGTCCAGCACACCGCCCACTTCTCCGACGCGAACATGTCTTCCCAACCTCCAGCAAGTCCCGTCACGCGCATTTCGGCGAAGGCGCCGGCAACGCCTCGACACAAGTTCTTCACGGTGATCAAGTAAAGTGCCATGGGACGCTCGCAACCTGCAAGCTGCCAATCAGACAAGGGATGGTCATTTCATGAGGTTCGGACTCAAGCCACTGCTCGCGACCGGCGCGGTCGTCGTGCTGGCCTCGGTCGTGCTGGCGCCTATCGCGGGCGCGACTTCCAGCTCCACAGCCATGATGCCGACGCCAATGCCGAGGCCGACGTCGTCCATGATGCCGACTCCCACACCATCGCCGAGCTCGACGACCCCGCCCGGCGGCGGGGGCGCCTCGTGGTGTGGCGGCGGCATCTGGAACGGCGGCGGCGCCGGCGCTTGGGGCGGCACTGGCATGTGGGGCATGGGCTCCGGCATTGGCTGGCTCACCAGCAACCCCGCCGCCCTTCAGGCTTGGCTTCAGCTGCGCGCCGATCACCTCAAGGCCGTGCAGGCCTGGCACGACAGCTACAAGACCGACCTCACCTCGGCGGCGGCCCAGCAGGCGCTGCACACGCTGTGGACAAGCTTCTGGAACGACATGAAGGCGTTCTACCAGCAGTACGGCAACGGTACGGCGTGGACCTGTCCGTCTGGTGGCATGTGGGGCGGCTGGCAGACGGGCGGCATGATGGGCAGCGGCTCCTGGAACGCGAGCCACATGTGGGGCGCGGGCTACGGAGCGTCGTGGATGACCAGCCACACGAGGGGCTTCGGCAACTGGCTCACGATGCGCGGCCGGCAGACCACCGCGATGCGTGGCTGGCAGCAGCGCTACGCCTCCAACCTGAGGAGTGCAACGGCGCAGACGGCTCTGCGCACGCTGACCATGCACAACCGCACTCAGGTGAAGAGCTTCTATCGCCACCACGGCATGGCGACGACCAGCCACCCGCATGCGCAACGGCGCCGGCGGCTGGATGGGCCTCGGCGGCATGTGGGGCGGCTTCGGCTGGTAGACCCTTACGCACGAGCGGAGCACAGACGCGACTCTAGGGCCGGCGGCAGCCGGCCCTTTGTCGTTCGCGGGTATGCTCCGGTGAGATGGCCACAGCGACCCGATCAGTCGACGGCTTGATCCGCCAGGCGCGCCTCGCCGAGGCGCTGACACTGGCGTGGATGGTGGTCGAGCTGGCGGTGGCGCTCTGGGCCGGCATCGCCGCGCGCTCGGTGGCGCTCACCTCCTTCGGCGTCGACAGCGGCATCGAGCTCTTCACCGCTGCCGTGGTGCTGCGCCAGCTGCTGCTGCACACCGACCGTGCCAGCGACGAGGAGCTCGACGCCCGCGAGCGCCAGGCGTCCCGCCTCGTCGGCTGGGGCCTCTACGGCCTCATCGTCTACATCGTGGCGACGTCGGTCTGGAGCCTCGTGAGCCGCAGCCACCCCGAGTCTTCGACGGCCGGCCTCGTGCTCGCCGTCGCGGCGCTCGTCATCATGCCGCTGCTTTGGCGCTGGCGCCGGCGACTCGCAGAGAAGCTGGAGAGCCCGGCCTTGCGCGCCGATGCCGCCTGCTCGCTGGTCTGCATCTACATGTCGGCGACCTTGCTCGCGGGCCTGCTCCTGAACCGTCTCCTCGGCTGGTGGTGGGCCGACCCGGCCGCCGCGCTGGCGATGATCTGGTGGATCCGTGGTGAAGCCGCGGAGGCGCTGGAAGCGGCGCGGAGCGGGCGTCGCGACGAGGATTGAACGTGCGTGGGCATCCCGTCTGCGGCCGGGACGGAACGGCCGCATAGGGCCAGCTTCCGCGGCTGGGACGCGTCTTCAGATGTTGTGAAGCGCCTCTCGCTGGAGGATCGTGCCCTGAGTACGCGGCGACGCGCTCAGGAGGCGCTCTCTCCTAGCCGAAGCGCACGGCGAGCACCAGCAGGTCGTCTCGCAGCTCGCCGGCAAAGGTAGCCGCCGCATCCAAGACACCCTCTACTAGTGCCTGCGGCGGCTCGTGGCGCAGGCGGCAGATGGCGGCCACGAGGCGTTCCTCTTCGAAGAGCTCGCCGTCACGGCGCGCCTCCGTCACCCCGTCCGTATAGAAGACGAGATAGTCGCCGAGCGCCAGCATCGTGTGTCCGTCGACATAGTCCGACGCCAGGAAGCCGAGCGCGACGCCCTGGACGATATCGAGGGGGGAACATGAGAAGGGACCCGCGTGCACCGCGGCGGGATGTCCTGCGCTACTGAACGCGGCGTGCCCCGTCTGCAAATCGATCACAGCCAGGGAGGCAGTCACGAACTCCAGCCCGCCGGAGGCGGGCCGATTGCGCAGAAGCATCTCGTTTGTCTTGCGAAGGACGAAGGCCGGCGAAGCATCGATCATGGCAAAGGCCCTCACCGCGGCGCGCACCGTCTCGGCGTGCCCCGCGGCGCGGATGCCTTTTCCAGCCACGTCGCCGATGAGGACGGCGACGTGCGCATCGTCGACGAAGAAGACGTCACTGAAGTCGCCCCCGACGAGCTCGGCCTGGTAGGCGGCTCGCAAGACCCGGCCGAACTCAAGACCACGTACCTCAGGCAGGGCACGGACGAAATTCTCCTGAAGTGCCGTGGCGATGCGGCGCTGCTCCTCGAAGCGGTCCGCGTTCTCAGCCGCCGCCGCTTCGGCGGCCTTGCGCGCCGTGATGTTCGTCCGCGTCATGAGGAGGCGCAGTGGTGCTCCGTGCGCGTCGCGCTCAACGACGCTGCCTTTGCCGTGGACCCAGAGCCAGCTGCCGTCTGCTGCGAGGAGGCGGTGGTCGTGCTCGAAGTAGGGCATCCGTCCCACGAGTGCGTCCTCAAGCGCCCGCAACGTGTCCGCCCGGTCGTCCGGGTGGATGTGTTCAGCCCATGCCGCATCGAGGCTCTCGGTCACTTCGGCGGCCTCGCGTCCGAGCATCGCCTGGCTCTCGGCGCTGGCAGTCATTGTCCGTGCACGAACGTCGAGGTCCCAGACGGCCGACTCACTCGCCTCCATCGCGAGGCGCAGCTTCTCTTCGCTTCGGCGCAAAGCGTCCTCGGATCGTTGGCGCTCGATCGCGTAGCGCACGGCGCGCACCAACAAAGGACCATCGACCTGGCTCTTTGGCAGGTAGTCCTGAGCTCCGTTGCGGACGGCTGTGGCGGCGAGCTCCTCGTCCTCGAGGCCGGTGAGCACGATGGTAGGTACGCGCGGCGCCGCCGCGTGGAGGCGCTCGAAAGTGGCGAGGCCCTGGCTGTCCGGCAGGGAAAGGTCGAGGAGGACGGCGTCAAAGGCCTGCCCCCCGGCAGCCAGCATTGCCAGGCCTTCGGTGAGGCGCTCCACCCACTCGAGGTGGATGCGCGCCCCTGTCGAGGCCAGCTGCACGCGAATGAGGCGGGCATCGCCGGGATTGTCCTCGATCAGCAGGACGCGGAGCCGGCGACGTTGGCCATCGCCCGCACTTCGCGCGCCATCGCCGGAGGACTCTGGGGCCAGAAGGGTCACCCGTTACTCGAAATCGACCTTGGGCAGCCTGACGACGCTCAACCAGAACGACTCGACCGACTTGATCACGGTCATGAACTGGTCGAGGTCGACGGGCTTCGTGATGTAGCAGTTGGCGTGCAGCTGGTAGCTCTGGAGGATGTCCTGCTCGGCCTGCGATGTCGTCAGCACGACGACCGGGATCTGCGCCAGCCCCGGGTCGCCCTTGACCTCAGCCAATACCTCGCGGCCATCCTTCTTCGGCAGATTCAGGTCGAGGAGGATGAGGTCGGGCCGTGGTGCATCGGCATGCTTGCCCTCCCGGCGCAGGAACGCCATCGCGTCGACGCCGTCCTCAACGACGCTGATGCGGTTGAGGACCTTGGCGTCTTTGAGCGCCTCGATCGTCAGCCGCGCGTCGCCAGGGCTGTCCTCGACCATGAGGATCTCGATCGGACTCGTGACCATCATCAGCTCTCTCCTTGGATGGGGATCGTGAAGTAGAAGGTGGACCCTAGAGCGGGCTCGGACTCGACCCAGATGCGGCCGTGGTGGCGCGCAACGATCTTCTGGCAGAGCGCGAGGCCGATGCCGGTGCCGGGGAACTCGCGGCGGCCCTGGAGGCGCTGGAAGATCACGAAGATGCGCTCGAAGTACTGCGGATCGATGCCGATGCCGTTGTCGGCTACCGAGAACAGCCAGTCGCTGTCCCGACGCTGCGCCGAAACGTGCACGCGGGGCGCGGACTCTCCGTGGAACTTGATGGCGTTGCCGATGAGGTTCTGCAGCAACTGCACGATCTGCATGTGATCTCCGAGAATGGCAGGCAGGGGGTCGGCGCTCACCTCGGCGTCGCACTCCTCGATACTCAGTTCGAGGTTCGTGACTGCCTCCTCGTAGGCGGCCTGCGACTCCATCGGCTCGAGCGGCTTGCCGCGCGTGCCGACCCGCGAGAAGGCGAGCAGGTCGCTGATGAGCTGCTGCATGCGCGTAGCGCCATCGACTGCGTAGCCGATGAATTCGTGGGCGTCCTCGTCGAGCTTGCCCTCGTAGCGGCGCGCCAGCAGCTGCGTGTAGCTCGCCACCATGCGTAGCGGCTCCTGCAAGTCATGCGAGGCCACGTAGGCGAACTGCTCGAGTTCGGCGTTCGAGCGCGCCAGCTCGTTCCTTTCGGCCCGCAGCGCCGCCTCAGCGCGGAGCAGCGCCTCCTCGGCACGCTTGCGCTCGGTGACGTCGCGCGCGGCGGCGAAGACGCCGGCGACGGCGCCGCCCTCGTCGTGGTAGACGGTGGCGTTGTAGAGCACGTCCGTGACCGTCCCCAAGGCATGACGAATGGCGAGCGGATAATCGGTGACGAGGCCCTCCTCGAAGACCCGTTCATAGCCCCTTCGCGCCTGGTGCGGGTCCGTGAAGTAGTCGCTGAAATCGCTACCCACCATCCGCTCTCGAGGGACGCCGGTGACACGCTCGGTGGCCTCGTTCACATCGGTGATCTTGCCGTCGGGGCCGATAGTGACCAGGGCGTCAAGGCTGGCCTCAAGGAGGCTGCGGTTGTAATTGCTGGCCCGTCGCAACCCCTCCTCGGCACGCTTGCGCTCAGTGATATCGCGCGCCGCGGCGAAGACGCCGATGACCTCGCCGGCCTCGCTTCTGTAGACGGTCGCGTTGTACAGCACGTCCGTGACCCTGCCCGAGGGGTGGTGGATGGCGAGCGGGTAATCGATGACGAGTCCTTCATCGAACACCCGCTCGTACCCCCTGCGCGCCTCTTGCGGGTTCGTGAAGTAGTCGCTGAAATCGCTGCCGATGAGCTGCTCGCGAGTGGCACCGGTGAGGTGCTCCGTGGCCTCGTTGACGTCGGTGATCTGGCCGGTGGGCCCGATGGTGACGAGGGCGTCGAGGCTGGCCTCGAGGAGGCTGCGGTTGTAGTCGGAGGCACGACGCAACTGCCTGTGCTGGCCGCGTAGTGCATCTCCCAGGGCACCTGCAGCAAGAGCGGTCGCCGACCAGACCACGATAGAAGTGATCGTCGCGGGCCAGGAGCCACGCGCCCCCAGGCTCGCGACGGTCGCCGCGTACACGGCGCCGCCGGCAAGGGCAGTCACGAGGCCGACTGCGGGGCCGCCGACAGCGCCGGCGACGACGGACACCAGCGCCATCACCGAGCCAGGGAGGCCGAGGATGTGGCGCGTTTGATGGACGGCCCCGAGCGCTAGCAGACAGGCGGACTCGACCGCGATGGCGACGGCGAGCAGGCGCCAGGCACTGGGCTGAGGCCGGCGCGCGAGCGCATCTGCTGCGCGCGCCAGGAGTGAGCCGGAGCCGGAGTCCTCGGGGGCGCCCCCGCGAGATGCAGCGGCGATCGGCTGCGTGGTGAGGGGGGAGTGACGCTCAGCGGCCATGCGCCGCTATCGTCGTGGCAACGAGCCGACCTCTGTCGTGCTTCATATCGCCCCCGCTCACCGTGAGGCTGTGGTGCGGCTTCCCGACGAGGCCTGACCAGCCGCGGCTGCCACTAAGTATCGCATACCGGCACCGCGCGGAGCCTTTCGGTTCGCGAACCAGAGCCTCCCGGCAACGTGGCCCGTGAGTCCTGGCGGCCGTGGCCAGGGCGTCGGCACGGCCGGCGGCCGCTGGGAAGAGCCTGCATCCGGTGCATTTGCCCGCCGGCGACACGTCATCAAGGCCTCCAGCACCCGTTCGAATTGGAAACGACGTTGGGGTCGATGGCGGCCCGAAGCAAGCTCCTACACGCGTCCATGTAGTGTGCCATCACTATTACCTTGACAGACACAGTACAAGGACATACACTGTCCGTCGGAGGTGCTGAGATGAGCGCAAACAGGATCACATCCGATCTGCTGCGTGGGAACACCGACACGATGATCCTACGGCTGCTGACGGAATCCGACTGCTATGGCTACGAGATCGTCAAGTTGATCGCCGAGCGTTCGCACGGCGAGTACGAGCTCAAGGAAGCCACGATGTACTCAAGCGTCCGGCGCCTGGAAGCGGACGGCGACATCACGTGGTACTGGGGCGACGAATCTCAGGGCGGCAGGCGCAAGTACTTCCGGATCACGGAGAAGGGCAGGGCGACCCATGCCCGCAACAAGAGCAACTGGGAATACGCGAAGCGCGTGCTCGACACATTGCTTTGAGGAGACGAATCGATGAGCGACAGACTAGACGAATACGTGGACGGCGTCTTCGCGCCCTACGAGGGTGCTAAGAGCATCAACGAGCTGAAAGCGGACCTGCTTGCGGATCTGCACGAGCGGTTCCGCGAGCTCAAGGCCGAGGGCAAGGACGACGCGGCAGCCTTCGAGTTGACCATCGACAGTATCGGCGATATCGAGCAGACCGTGCAGGAGGTCTCCAACCTCTCCCGATCGCTCGAGCGTCAACTGGTGACGAGATTCGATGCGAGCGAGCTCGGGGAGAGCGATTTCGCGGACGTCAGGGTGCCGGGCGGGAAGTTCGATGCAAGCGTGCTGCGCGGCTCCGATTTCTCGCGTGCCGATCTGACGGGCAGCTCGTTCAGGAGCAGCGATGTGGCGGACGTCAACTTCGACGGCGCCGATCTCACCGATGCGAAGATATCGACGTCCGAGCTGGCACGTGCCAGCTTCCGCGGCTCCATCCTGGTGCGCACCGACTTCAGCAAGTCGGGGCTGACCGAGGCCCGATTCACGGAGGTCGCGTTCACGGACGTCAAGTTCCGCATGGTCGACCTGAGGCGCACGGTCTTCGAGAACTGCACGTTCACCGGTGTGGACTTCACATACTCCGATCTGCGCGGTCTGAACCTGGACGGGGCAGCTTTCACCGGCGTGAGGTTCGACAGGGCGGCGCTGAACGGCGTCACGTTCCGGGGTGCGACGCTGCGCGATGTGTCCTTCCGCGCCTGGAGCAGGAAGTACCGCACCGCCATCCGCACCGTCGTCTTCGATGGGGCGCGCATGGACAAGCTGACGTACGCCGGGCTCAAAGGCATGGGCGCCGACCTGTCGACCGTGACCGTGGAATAGGGAGACGAGAAGCATGGAAGCGAAGGACGTTGCGATCCATGTCCACGGATTGCAGAAGTCTTACAAGAAGCTGCAGGTGCTCAAGGGCGTGGACTTCGACGTGGCGCGGGGAAGCATCTTCGCGCTGCTGGGCTCCAACGGTGCCGGCAAGACCACGACCATCAACATCCTGACGACGCTCATCAAGGCCGATGGCGGCACGGCCACGGTGGCCGGCTACGACATCGCTGCACGACCGGACAGGGTGCGCAACGAGATCAGTCTGACCGGCCAATTCGCTGCCGTCGATAATCAGCTGACGGGCCGTGAGAACCTGCTGCTCATCGGTGACCTGCGCCATGTAGCCGACTCCGCCAAGACCGCCGCAGACCTGTTGCGGCGGTTCGGGCTGGAAGAAGCGGCCGATCGCGGTGTGTCGACGTTCTCCGGCGGGATGCGCCGACGCCTCGACGTCGCCATGAGCCTGATCGGCACCCCTTCGGTCATCTTCCTGGACGAACCCACCACCGGGTTTGACCCGGAAGCCCGCAATGAGATGTGGCGGACGATCCGCGAACTGGCCGAAGGCGGAACGACGGTCTTCCTCACGACGCAGCATCTCGAAGAAGCCGATGAGCTGGCCGACACCATCGCGGTCTTGCACCAAGGCAGGATCGTCGCCAGTGGAACAGCGAGCGAGCTGAAGAAGCTTGTGCCGGGTGGGCTGATCGAGCTGACTTTCCACGACGAAGAGACTCGTGATGCTGCCGCGAGGGTGCTTGGCAAGAGTCACGCTCACACTGAAGGCGAGGGCGCGACGCTGACGATCACCACAGATGGCACGGTGGCTCAAGTAGCCAGCATCTTCGCCGGACTCGAGGAGGCTCGTATCGAGCCGACTGAGTTCTCCCAAGAGGTGGCTACGCTCGACGACGTCTTCCTCGCGATAACCGGCGCAAACGGAGAGGACGAATGATGCGCATGCTCTCAGATACCTGGACGCTGGCGAAGCGCAGTCTGCGGCATATCACCCGCAGTCCAGACACGATCATCACGGTGCTCCTGATGCCGATCGCCCTCATGCTCCTGTTCGTCTACGTGTGGGGTGGGGCGCTGGGGCAGCAGACGGGCTCAGTGAGCTACATCGACTTCATCGTGCCGGGGATCGTCGTCATGACGGTCATCAGCGGCATTGCCTACGCCGCAGTACGCCTGAACATGGACGTGCAGAGTGGCATCATCAACCGCTTCAGGACGATGCCGGTCGCGCCATCGTCGATCCTGGGCGGGCAGGTCGCATCGTCGACCTTGTCCAACCTCTTCTCATCTTTGCTGGTCTTTCTGGTGGCGTTCGCGATGGGGTTCCGGTCACAGGCCGGCGTGGTGGGATGGTTGGCCTTCGCCGGGATCCTGGTGCTGTTCACGCTTTCGACGACGTGGCTGGCCATCTTCTTCGGCCTGCTTGCAAAGACGACGGAGGCGGCAGGCGCATTCAGCTACGTCCTCCTTCTGCTCATCTTCATCAGCCCCGCGTTCGTGCCGACGAACTCCATGACACCGTTGTTGCGGGGCTTCGCCGAGAATCAGCCAATGACCCCGGTGGTTGAGACGATGCGTTCACTGATGGTCAATGGCACGGCCGGCCCCAAGGTCTGGACGGCCATAGCCTGGATCCTCGGTCTTCTCATCGTCTCGTATCTTCTGTCCGTGACGGTCTACAAACGCAAGGCGATCGTGGTCAACACCTAGGTCCCTGTCCCTCCTTGCGTCGGTGGCGAGCGGCCGGAGACGCAGTTGCGGGCGGCCGCGGGTTCTGGTAGGTACACCCCTCTCGACAAGGCGCAGCTCCCCATCAGTCGCAACAGAGGTCTCACATGGCACAGGTCTACCCCAAGGCGTACTTTGGATCCGGCATCATCTCGACCGCGGACGCGCAGCTCAGCATCACCAGCGCGGCGGTGCTCTACGGCCTCAGCGTCTACACGGTCCTGCCCGTCACGACGACGCACGGTCGCGACGCTGTCGCCTTCCGCCTCGCCGACCACTACCGCCGCCTCGTCAATTCCGCCCGCATCATTGGCATCGACACGTTCGAACCGGCGTGGAGCGAGGAGCGCTTCATCGCTGCCGTCAAGGAGGTCGTGCACGCGAATGACGTCTCCGAGGACGTGTTCGTGAGGGTGAGTGTGCACGTGGACGAGCAGCTCCCGGGGACGCGCTCGCGCGGCATCTCGACGCTGCTCAGCATCTTCGTCTACACGGCAGAGGCCATCCTGCCGCTCGAGGGCGCCCGCCTGAAGACGAGCGTCTGGCGGCGCATCCCCGACTACGCCATCCCCTCGCGCGCCAAGGTCAACGGCGCCTACGTGAACTCGGTGCTCGCCAAGCAGGACGCGATCGACAGCGGCTACGACGACTGCATCTTCCTCGACGCCTCCGGGCACGTCTGTGAACTCAGCGCCGCCAACATCTTCATCGTGCGCGACGGGGTGCTGATCACGCCGAGCACCGCGAGCGATCTCCTCGAGGGGATCAATCGCAGCACCGTGTTGCTCATCGCGGAGCGACTCGGCCTGCCGGTCCATGAGCGTGAGGTGGACTTGACCGAGCTCTACATCGCCGACGAGGTCTTCGCTTGCGGGACGTCGACCTACGTGGCGCCGGTGGTCGAGGTCGACGCACGCGTCGTCAACGGCTGCAGTATCGGCCCGGTCACGGCGCGCATCAGGGAGCGGTACCTGGCCGTCCTGAGGGGCGAGGACCCCGATTACGAGCGGTTCGTCACGCGGCTGAGCTGAAGACGAGCGGATACCTGGCTACGCCCCGTCGGCGGCGTGCTTTCTCAACATCCGCATCACTTCCCGCATGAACGCCGGGAGGTCCATCGGCCAGCGGGAGGTGATGAGGTTCCCGTCGACGACGACGTCCTCATCCACGTAGATGCCTCCGGCGGCCCTGATCTCGTCGGGGACGCCGTCGCCCCAGAATGAGGTGAGACGCCTGCCGGCGACGAGATCCGCGGAGACCAGGAGGTAGGGGCCGTGACAGATCGCCGCCACTGGTTTGTCTGCCGTGAAGAATGCCCGCGCGATCTCCTGGGCCTTCTTGTTGTTCCGGATCGTCGTCGGAGCGCCGTGCGGATGCCCACCGGGGATGAACAGGAAGTCGTACATCTGCGGGTCGACCTCATCGATGGTGAGGTCCACGTTCTCAAAGAAGTACCCGTTCTCTCCGGTGAGCGTCTCTTTCGCCGGCGCCGCGACGTCGACCGCCACGCCTTCCTCCATCATGCGGAAATACGGGACGAAGAGCTCGAAGTCCTCGAACTCGTCGGCCGTGAGGACGAGCGCCCGCGCCAAGGGGTTCGGCGTGCTGAATCGTTCCTTGTCGAATTCCATCTCACCTCGTCTCCGTCAAGCGTGCGCAGACGCCTGCACACGATGGGCCGGTCAGTCCGTGCTCAACCATCGACGCCGGTCTCCGTGGACTCGCGTCTGCGTGCGTAGAACGCCATCACCCGGCAGCGGTCGCTGCAGTAGACCCGGCGCGGGTTGGTCCCGTCGAACCACTCTTCGCACCTGGCGCACTGGCGCGTACCGGTGCTGCCGGCATCGATGCCAGCAGCTGTGGACGCGGTACGACCCTCGCGCGCCCGGCACGATGCTGCGCGCTCGGCATGCACGACGCAGTACACCGACGGGTTGTACTTGGAGAGGACCGTGGCGCAACCGTCCGCGTTGCACACGCGACCGTGACCGAAGTCGGTCACCAGCTTTGGCTTTGCCGGTCGGCTCAACAGGGCCCACCAGAGATCCCGGTTGCACGACCTCGGGGCGTCATCAGACGCCGCGTGCAGACGTCGCTCGGAGCCATTTCGTGGTCTCCTATGCATACGTCCGAGGCGACGTGTCGTGGAGAGGGGCCGCGTCGTCAGGGGCGAAGGTATCGTGCGCGGAATGTACCCGCATGGCGACGAAGCGCAACGGAGTGACCGATTGCCGGGTCTTGTCCGGCCGAGGTGACGACGTCAGCGTCGACCGCATGGGCCGGTCGTCGGAGGTGCGCGGGCGTGCCGGAGGGCTCCGCCCGCTCAAGATGGGTTTGGCGGCGTCGCCGACGCGCCGGCGTCAGAACACGAACACCGGCGTGCCCATCGCGGCGAACTCGTAGACCCACGGGGCCTCGGGCATCGACAGGCGCACGCAACCGTGAGAGGCCGGGTACGCCGGCACCTCCTCGTAGCCGTGCAGCCCTTCGCCGTTGTGGAAGAAGCTCGCGTAAGGCATCCACGAGCTGTACTCCTGCGACCAGAAGCGCAGCGACTTCAGGTACACGTACCAGAGGCCCGGCGTCGTCTCGAGCCCGGGCCGCCCGGTGGAGCAGTGCACCACACGCACCAGCGATCCGCTGTCGACGCAGAGCACGACGCCGAGGCTGCGGTAGACCTCGACGTAGTGGCCGATGACCGACTCAGGGCGTGGCCGCGGCACTGAGGCGGTGACGAGGCGCGTCCGCGTCTTCACGCCGGCGCTCCCGTCGCGGGCCAGGCCGTTCCAGGCCTGGAAAGCCATCAGCGCCTGTGAGGTGCGGTAGTCGCTCACACCGCTCACGGCGCCGCTGGGCAGGTAGCGCAACGCCACGAGGCGCCTCTGCACGTCGGCGATCGTGGGTAGCGGCATGGCGATGACCTTCAGTTTGGCCGTGTCCGCCCTGACCTGCGTGTTCCCGGCGAGGTCGGTCGCGGTCACGGTCCACGTGTAGTCGCCCGCCGGCAGGGTCAAACGGATGGCCTGGTGTTGGGGCTTGTTGAAGGTGACCCGGGCGAGCTTGAAGCGTTTCTTCGCCTTGCCGTTCTTGTAGATGGTGACACGCGCGTCGCCGCGACCACAGGTCGGCTTGGGGTCGTTGATGCGAAAGCGGAAGGTCGCAGAGGCCCCCGAGTACGTCTTCACGCTCCCCATCGCGACGCAGATCGGCCTGCCCATGTCGATGTTGACGTAGCCGGCGTGCTTGGCTTCGACGTTGCCGGCCCAGTCGACCGACCAGTACTTGACGAGGTGCGATCCCGCCGAAGAGACCGCAAACGGGGCGGAGTAGGTCTGCCGCGCACCTGCGCCGAGCTTGTAGTACGTGACGGCGGGGCCGGAGCCCGCGTCGCGTGCCTGCAGGGTGACCGTTTGGGCCGCGTTGCGCCAACCCGTTGAGTCCTTGGCCTGCAGGCCCTTGGTCGAGGTGTGGGGCGCGACGGTGTCGACGATGCCGGCGTCGCTGGTCGTGAGGATCACGCCGCCGGCGCCGACGATGCCACCATGCTGCGCGTCGGCAAAGGCGACGCCAGAGAGGTCCCTGGTGGTGTTCGAGGTCTGCGCCGTCCAGACGGCGCCCCCGTTCGTCGTGTGAAGGACGATGCCGCCGGCGCCCACGGCCCAGCCGTGCAAGGGATCGGGGAAGGCGACTCCTGTCAGATTCCGGGTACTGCGAGACGCCTGCGTCGCCCACGTGACACCGGCATTGCTGGTGGCCACGACGGCGCCGCCGGCGCCGACCGCCCACCCGTGGGTGCCGTCGGCGAAGGAGACCGCGTGCAAGTCCTGCGTCGCGGTCGAAGTCTGTTTGACCCATGTGGCGCCGCCGTCGCTGGTGGCCACGATCGTGCCGCCCGCGCCGACAGCCCAGGCCGTGCTCGCGCCGCTACAAGCGACGCCGTAGAGGTCCTGCGTCACAGTCGA
The DNA here is from genome assembly GCA_963829205.1 of uncultured Thermoleophilia bacterium. Taxonomy (GTDB): domain Bacteria; phylum Actinomycetota; class Thermoleophilia; order UBA2241; family UBA2241; genus CAIXSE01. The sequence goes on along the minus strand of CAWHHT010000005.1, from coordinate 1,055,032 downwards.
GGTCTGCGCGGCCCAGCTCGCGCCCCCGTCGACGGTGGCGAGGATGGCGCCGCCGGCGCCGACGGCCCAGCCGTGGGAGGCGTCGGCGAACGTGACGGCGCGCAGATCCTGCGTCGTGCCGGACGTCTGCGCCGTCCAGCTGGCGCCCCCGTCGACGGTGGCGAGGATGGCGCCGCCGGCGCCGACGGCCCAGCCGTGGGAGGCGTCGGCGAACGCGACGGCGCGCAGACCCTGCGTCGTACCGGAGGGCTCGCGCAGCCAAGCCGCTCCACTGTTCGCGGAGGCCACGATGGTCCCGCCCATGCCGACCGCCCAGAGATGACCGCCGCTCGCGGCGGTGAGGGCGGCCAGGTCCTGTTGCGTGCCCGACGTCTGGGCGTGCCAGCCGCCGGCCGCCAGCGCTGCGCTGGGCAGGACGAGGGATGCGGCGAGCGCGAGGAGAGCTATCGCGAGCCTCGGCATCGTGCCTCGCGTCCGGCTGCGTTCATTCACGGTTGGGCCCTTTCACTTGCAGTGTTCGTCGGCAGGATCGCGAAAGAGCACGTCCTCCGGCCGAGATGGCTCGGCGTCGGCGTGGCCGGCAGCGTCCTGCGTCCTGCCGCCCTGCATGATACCGCGCCGCCGCCGGGCGAGCAGCCGGGTGCCGGCGCACGCCCGGCCGGCCCGGTGAGGATCAGCGCCTGTTGGTCTGCTGGGCGAGCGGCCTACGACGAGGCGTCTGCTTCGAAGACTTCGCCGCCCGCATCGCCCTCGACGCACTCAGCGCCCCCGATGTCCTCTACGAACTTCGGGCCACCTCCTCGGCCAGCCGCGCCAGCCCCTCGTCCATCTCCCCGGTAGTGGCGCAGGAGAAGTTCAGGCGCAGGTAGCCGAGCGGCGGGTCATCCTCGGGGAAGAAGACCTCGCCGGGCATGAACGCAACTCCTTTGGCGAGCATGCGCGTGAGCAGTGGGCGGGTGTCGGTCGCCGCGCGCAGGCGGAGCCAGAAGAAGAGGCCGCCGGCGGGGCGCTGCCAGTCCGCCAGCTCGGCGAAGTGGCGCTGCAAGGCGGCCTGCATGGCATCCCGCTTGGCCGAGTAGTGGATGCGCAGCTCTTCGAGGCGCTCCTCGTGCTCGGGGCCGCGTAGCCAGCCGAGGGCCGACCCACTGCCCGAGCCGGTTGGTGTGCAGGTCGGCGGCCTGCTTGAGGCGCACCAGGTGAGGGAAGAGGTCCGGCGTCGCGATCATGTACCCGACTCGCGCGCCGGGCAGGAAGGTCTTCGAGAAGCTGCCCTGGTACATCCACGATGCCCTCTCGAGGCGGGTGCAGAGCGGCACGCGGTCGACGGGCTCGTAGGCGAGGTCGCGGTAGGGCTCGTCTTCGAGCAGCGGCAGGCGGAGCTCATCAAGTGCGCGCGCGACCTCCGCGCGCGTGGCGGCGGCGTAGCAGGTCCCGCTCGGGTTCTGGAAGGTCGGCACCAGGTAGGTGAACGCCGGCCGCTCGGTGCGCGCCGTCGTCAGCAGTCGCTCGGGGTCGATCCCCGTGGTGGTGAGCGGCAGACCCACGCACTTGGCGCCGAACAGGCGGAACGCCTGGAGCGCCGCGAGGTAGGTGGGTCTCTCCACGAGGATTCGCGTTCCGGCATCGACGAACAGCTTGGCGGCCAGGTCGATGCCTTGCTGCGAGCCCGAGAGCACGAGGACCTGCGCGGCAGTGCAGCGCAGTCCGAGGGCTCTCGCTTGCACCGCGATCGCCTCGCGCAGCTCGGTCTCGCCCTCGGTCATGCCGTATTGCCCGGCGGCGCTGGGCACCGCCTGCCAATCTGGACGCGGCAGTGCTTCTGCCGCCGGCAGGCCGCCGGCGAACGAGATCATGCCCGGATGCTGCGCAGCCGCCAGGACGTCGCGGACCAGGGAGGAGGTGAGCCTGTCGATGCGCTTCGCGAACATCCCCGACTTGCCTCCAGACCGCTTGCATCGGGCACGTAAGGTCAATAGAGTTGACCTATATGATGTGCTGGCTCACAGGGAAATGTCAATATGGTTGACCATAATCGCGAGCGCCAGCTGAACGCCGCCCTCGAGCTCTTCTACTTCGCCTACCGAGCGTTCACCGCCGAACCAGACCACATCCTCGCCGCTCAGGGCCTGCAGCGCATGCACCATCGCATCCTCTACTTCGTGGGACGCAACCCAGGCCTCAGCGTCCACCAGCTGCTCGCCATCCTCGGAGTGTCGAAGCAGGCGTTGCACGGGCCACTCCGGCGACTGACTCAGCTTGGGCTTGTGGACGTGCGGGTCGCGCAGCACGATCGCCGTCTGCGCTGCCTCACGCTCAGCGAGAGCGGGATGCGCCTCGAACGCGAGCTGAGCGGCGTGCAGCGCGCCCGTCTCGAGAGCCTCTTCGCCGAGCTCGGCCCTTCGCGCGAAGCCGCCTGGCGCGAGGTCATGACGGCGGTCGCCGGCGCGACGCCGTCGCGGGGCGCGACGCCCTAGGCGGGCGCCCGGCGGTCGGCCACGCGCTTGCCGGCCTGACCGGCGGCCGGCGCTCCTCCCGCGGCCATTCAGTCGAGTCGCCGCGGGCCCGCTTCACTCGAACGAGAATCCTTGCTCGCGGAAGATGCGCACGCATGCGTCGACGACGCTCGGGTCGTAGAGCGTGCCGCGCTGGTCGCCGATCTCCTCCAGCGCGGCATCGACGCCCAGGGCGGGACGGTACGGCCGGTGTGAGGCCATGGCCTCGACGACGTCGGACACGGCGAGGATGCGCGCCTCCATGGCGATCTCGTCTCCGGCCAGCCCGAGCGGATAGCCCGACCCGTCCATGCGCTCGTGGTGTTGCAGGGCCATCTCCGCCACCGGCCACGGGAACTCGATGCCCGAGAGCAGGTCGTGCGTCACCTGCGGATGGCTCTTGACGAGATCGAACTCCCTGTCGTTGAGCCGCCCCGGCTTCGAGAGGATCTCGGCGGGCACGCTGATCTTGCCCACATCGTGCAGGAGCGCTCCTACCGCCATGCCGGAGACCGACTCCTCATCGAAGCCCATCTGCTTGGCGATCGCGGTGACGAGCTCGCTCACCCGCCGTTCGTGACCCGCGGTGTAGGGATCGCGCACCTCGACGATGGCGCCGATGGCACGGATCACCTCCTCCGTCATCGTCTGCAGGCGCGCGAGACTCTCCTCCAGTCTCGTCTGGGCGTCCTTGAGGGGGGTGATGTCGACGTCGTCCAGGTAGATGCGTTCCCAGGTGTCCTCGCTGCCCGGCGCGAGCGTGACCGTCTCGAGAACCTGCAGGCGCCTGCCGTCGAGCGAGACGCCGGCATCCTCGTAGCTGGCCGTGCGCTCGCCGGCCAGAAACGCCGCCCAGACCACGGCCATCTCATCGATCTGCGATGTCCCCGAGAGGTCGTCGGCGTGGGCGATGAGATCGGCCTTGTCATCCGCACCGAAGAGCTTCTGGGCGTCGCGATTGACTTCGAGCGCGCTCCAGTCCCACTCCGGTGCTCGTCGAGGGCGCGAAGATACCGCGATGTCCTGCACGCCGGCGGCCACCAGGCGTTCAGCACGGGCTCCACCGGAGTTCCTTCTCCACCCATCGCCGTCGGCGCGTCCTCGAACAGAGAGCGAAAGCGCGTCTCGCTCTCGCGCAGCGCGTGTTCCGTCTCCTTGAGCTCCGTGATATCGCTCACCGTGTGGACGCCGCCGCTGAAGCGACCTTCGTCGTCGGTCTGTGGGTGGAACCTGACGTTCAGCCAGCGGTCTCCGTCATGAATGATGCTTGACTCCACCTTCATGCTGCTGCGGGCTCGCCGCTCGGGGCAGTCGCCGCAGTCGTCCGCGCCGCAGCGGAAGAGCTCGCAGCAGTCGCGCCCGACAAGGTCGGCGGTTGCGACACCGGTGAACTCGCTGGTCGCCGCGTTGCAGCGCACGAAGCGATGCTGAGAGTCGAGCAGGGCGACGGAGTCGCTCATCGTCGAACGTGGTGCGCCACTCGCTCACCGCGGTCGCGAGGCGCGCTTCGCTCACGTGGAGATCACTGAGGATGAGAGCGTTGCTCAGGCCGTCCGCGATGCGGCGACCGATCTCCCTGAACTCGGTGAGCTCGCGACTTGTCCACCTGCGCGGATGGGAGCACTGGTGAACTCCGAACACCCAGGGCATGCCCACTCTCGGATGGACGGCCATGAGCAGCTGCGACTGGACCCCGAAGCGCTTGGCCGCCAGCGGGTCGACGGGCCGTTCGGTGCCGTTCGCGAACGGCAACGGGCCGTCCGCGGCCAGCACGGCCTCCAGGGTGTCGGCTACGCCGGCTTCCATCGGCACGTCCACGTGCGTGCCGCCCGGGCCGACGTACTCGGGTTTGGCGACTTCGACCGGCACGCGGAAGGAAGGCGCGCCTGGATCGCACGGGTAGAGAAGCCAGGTGCGGTCGCAGTCGAATATCGCCTGCACGGTCTCCAGCACGCCGTGAAGCATCTCTTCCGCGTCTCCCTGCTGACGTATCACCTGGTCGATACGCTCCATGTTCTCGAGCAGGTCGACGTACGCTCCTGCGCTGCTCCTCCGCCGCCTCGAGTCAGCGCGCGCTTCGAGGTGGATCTGAACGCCGGTCGACGGCGAGTGCCGGGCAGCCGCGCCTCGTCGGGGTGAAGGACCCGGTGCTCCCGGAGTAGATGGCGAGCGCGCCGAAGGGGGTGTCGTCTCCATTTCGGAGCGGAAGGGCGATCGCCGAGAGGAAGCCGCGCTCGAGGGCCTGCTCGCGCCAGAGCTCAGCTCTTTGGTCGCTGGCGAAGTCCAGCACCGCGCACGCCTGCCCGGTACGGATCGCGGTGCCGACGGGTCCGCGCCCGCGCGGTTCGTCGGCCCAGGTCGTCGCAGCGGCGTCGTAGCCGACGTCGCGCCCGCTAGCACCGCGCGCCACTCTTATCGTCGCCTACGGTTTCGCCGACCCGTCTATGCGCGTCCCGGCCTCGTCGCAGATCACGCGGCAGCTGTCCTTGAGCTCGTGACTCTCGGCGCCGCCTCACGGCTCTGGCTGCAGGTGCTCACAGCTCGAAGTGCACGGTTGGGCGCGGCGCACTCCTCAACGTTGGCCTCGTCTTCACGCGCGGGCGATCGTCGAAGCAGTGACCACAGTGCCGTCGGCGTCACGGATGGGCGATATGGTCAGCGAGACGTAGATCAGCCCGCCGTCCTTGCGGCGACGCTCCGTCTCGTAGTGTTCGACGTGTTCGCCAGACGCCAGCCTGGCAAGGAGCTCCGGGATCTCGTCGAGCCGGTCGGGAGGCACGAGCCTGGAGACCGGCTGCCCCAGCATCTCCTGCTCGCTGAAGCCGTAGATGACCTCCGCGCCGGCATTCCAGCTCGTGACCACACCGTCGAGCGTCTTGCCGATGACGGCGTCGTCCGAGCATTCCACGATCGCGGCCAGACGGCGCGCCCGTTCGAAGTGCAAGTGCTCGAGGATCTGGTTGTGCAGTACGAGGGCCGCGTGAGCGAGGAGTGGGGGCAGGTCCAGCTCGATCTCCTCCGGCGCGGCGTGGGTGTCCCGCATGACGAGGACGCCGACCAGTCTGTCACCGGCGACCAGAGGAAGCGCCCAATCCCAGGCCTCACCGAACTCAGGCGTCAGCATCCTGGTGTCGGACAGGGCATGCCGGCGCTTGGCGGGGTGGAGCGACTCGGCTGCCTTGCCGCGAGGTCGTCCACGGCGTCCAGGCTCACAGTGGCCCGTGCACGTCGGCGCGGAAGACGCCGTCCCCGGAGAAGTAATACAGCATCGCATCCGACCCGCCGAAGGCGTCGACGATCACTTGCAGGAGATCATGGACGGTGGCTTCGAGGCTGGAGGCGGTGCCGATGCGATCCATGACGTACACCGCGAACTGCAGCCTGGACTTCTCCCTCGCCAGTCGGGCCAGCCGCTCCTCGACGGCGCCCTGGCTATCGTCTACAAGCCGCTCGTCAGACACGGCCGAGCTCATATGCGGCGCGGAGCATCGTGCGGATGTGCGCCTCCGGGATGGCGAGCGGCATGACGAGCGTGCCGAAGCCATTGCGCCCGCCCGGCATGCCGGCCGACAGGAGTCGGCGCACGTCGGTGACGATTTCCTCATCGGTCCAGTCGACGAGGCGGATGTCGTTGATGACCCCGAAGACCATGGCCCCGTCGTCCAGTGTCGTCTTGGCCTCGGAGATATCGTCGAAGGGGCTCAGGTAGTAGGTCCCGATGCCGGTCGCGGCGCGCACGCGCGAGAGCACATCGTTGAGGCACGCGCCGCCACAGTAGTACACGACTCCGTCGGTGCCGTCGGCCTCGAGATCCCGCACCATCCACGGGATCGAGAGCGACTCGAACACGCCCTCGGGCACGACGTCCAGCGAGCCGAAGGGGTTGGAGTACAGGAGCACGTCGGCGCCGGCGTCACGGTACGCCTTGGCCTCCTTGCGGAAGAACTCCGAGCACTTGGACAGGAGCTCGTCACGCACCTCGGCCGGACCACCGAGCAGGAGCTCGATCCACTTGTCCATGCCCATGAGGATCGCCGGCAGCGTCAGCGACGCGGTCAGGTAGGCGCAGATCGGCCGCTGCCCGCCCGACTCATGGCGAAGGATGCGCAGGCACTCCAGCGACTCCGCGAACACCGGATGCTCGGCCACGTCGGCGGGGACCTCCAGCTTGTGGATGTCGTCGTAGGTCCTGATGACCTTCTCGCCGACGTTCAAGGCCCATCGTCGGCGAAGAAGATGCTCCGGCACCCGAGCAGCTCTGCCGCCTTGCCCACGTAGAAGAGGCTCCAGAGGCAGTCGTATCCGTAGGCCTCGCTCATCTTCAACTGTGCCTCGGCCACGTGCTCGCCGTTGGAGTAGTACTCGCGCAGAGGCATGCCGAGCGCGCGGGCCCCCTGATCCAGCAGGTTGCAGAATACCGGGATGCGGTCGGCGATGCCGCCGCCCGCAGCGGCCTCGAGGCGCTCCATGCCTGTCGTCACCGCCTCACCCCCTGCAGCAACCCGTTGACGACCTTGCCCGCGGCGAGGCCGTTCTCTGCCCAAGTGTCCGCTCCGACGACCTGCCAAAGGCCGGGATCGTGGCGGAAGGGTGCCCCGCCCACGGCGATCTTGATGTCACGCTCCAGCTCGCGTTCTCTGAGAAGCCTGCGCACCGCCGCCGGGCCGTTTGCCCCGCGAGCGGTGTGCAGCATCATCGAGGACACGCAGATCACGCCTGCGCCCGATTCCACGGCCGCGTCGACGAAACGCCCCGGCGGCACGTCCCTCCCGAGGTCGACCACGTCGATCATGGAGGCCCGCAGGCAGCCCGCGACGATGCGGGCGCCAAGGCCGTGGAAGTCGCCCTGCGCGGTCCCGATGACGACGCGGCCTATCGCCTTTGCCGGAGTCTCGAACTGAGCGACGAGGAGCTCGGTAGCTCTCGACGCGATCTGCGAGGTCATGAAGTGCTGGGCCAGGGACGACTGGCCGCGGTCAGAGCCGCACTCGCGTCGAGCGAAGCGTGACGATCTCGACACGAGGACCTCAGCCCATGCCGGCCTCGACCGCGTCTTGCAGGACGGCCAGGGCGTGGTCCTGGTCCGTGTCGACGACGGCTTGCTCGTACTCGTCACGGACCGTGGACAGCCCGGTGTCTCCCTCGTGGAAAGAGAGCGACCGTCCATCGCGAAACGAGCCATCGACCCCCATCGTCGACTCCTCTGCCTGCCACGGTCGAGACGTCCGCGGCGCGTCAACCTGCTGGCGCCTAGTTCGCCCATCCACTGAGTACCCCTGCGCTCGCAATGTGCAACAGTTCCCATTGACAGCGGCGCAGATCTCGCGCATAGTACCTGCTCAATGTCTCCGCTGACGCACACCAAGCGCCATCACCACAAGCACGTGCCCCCCACGTCGGCGGAGCTCTGCACCTAGAAGCAAGCACTCTCTCAGGTCAAGCCCGCCGCAGCGACAAGCTGAGGCGGGCTTTTTTTGTGCCCACATCCGAGCCAAAGGGGACCAGACGTCATGATCGACCTCGATTTCGAGAAGCACGGCCACCTGCTGCCGGTCGTGCTTCAGGACGCCGACAGCGATGCGGTGCTGATGGTGGGGTTCATGAACAGGGAGGCGCTCGCGAAGACCGTGGAGACGGGTCTCGCGACGTTCCTGAGCCGCACGCGCGAGTGCCTCTGGACCAAGGGGGAGACATCCGGCAACTTCGCCGTCGTCTCGTCCATCACCACGGACTGCGACCGCGATGCGCTCCTGCTGCGCGTGCGGGTGCAGGGCGACGGCCAGATCTGTCACAACGGCACGTCCACCTGCTTCACCGAGCGGCTGGAGCTGCCGGGCGCCGGACCGCAGCAGGCGGCGCCATGAAGCTGCAGCTGGGGATCCCCAAGGGCAGCCTGCAGGACGCGACTCTGAAGCTGCTGGCCTGCGCCGGTCTCGACGTCTACGTGAGCGGCAGGTCCTACCACGCCTCCACGAGCGACCCGGAGATCGAGTGCCTGCTCATCCGCGCCCAGGAGATGGCGCGCTACGTCGCCCACGGCGTGCTCGACGCCGGGCTCACCGGGCTCGACTGGGTGATGGAGAGCGGCCTCGAGGTGGCCACCGTGTGCGACCTCGCCTACGCCAAGCAGAGCAGGGGCCGCGTGCAGTGGGTCCTCGCGGCCCCCAGGGACTCGCGCTTCCACGAGCCCGAGGACCTCGCCGGCTGCACCATCGCCACCGAGCTGGTCGCGGTCACGCGTCGCTACTTCGCCGGCAAGGGCGTACCCGTCGAGGTCGAGTTCTCGTGGGGCGCCACGGAGCTCAAGCCGCCTGAGCTCGCCGACGCCATCGTCGAGGTCACCGAGACCGGGAGCTCGCTGCGAGCCCACGACCTGCGCATCCTCGACACCGTGCTGGAGTCCAGCACACAGCTGATCGCCAATCCCGCCTCCTGGGCCGATGCGCGCAGACGCGCCAAGGTCCGCGATCTCGCCCTGATGCTCGGCGGCGCCCTCGAGGCGAGAGGGCGCGTGGGTCTCATGCTCAACGTGCGCCGCGCCGACCTCGACGGGGTGCTGGCCGTGCTGCCGGCGCTCAACAAGCCGACCGTGGCGGAGCTCAGTGACGGCGCCTGGGTCGCCGTGAACACGGTGATCGAGGAGACCAAGGCCTGGGCGGTCTTGCCGCAGCTCAAGGCGGCGCGGGCCGAGGGCATCGTCGAGTACCCGCTCAACAAGGTGGTCGGGTGATGGCGTCCACCACTGGGAGGTCGGCCCGCGTCGACCGGCGGACCTCGGAGACGAGCATCGCGTTGACGCTCGCCCTCGAAGGACGCGGCGCCTACGAGGTCTCCACCGGGATCCGCTTCCTCGACCACATGCTCGAGTTGCTCGCCCGCCACGGCGGCTTCGACCTGGAGCTGCGGGCCGAGGGCGACCTCGACGTCGATCAGCACCACACGGTGGAAGACGTCGGCATCGCCCTCGGCGAAGCGTTCGATGAGGCGCTCGGCGGCAAGGAGGGCATCGCGCGCGCCGGCAGCTTCCTGATGCCGATGGACGAGGCGCTTGCGCTGGCGGCGGTCGATTTTGGCGGGCGCAGCGCGGCGGTCGTCGAGCCGAAGGTACGGGCGAAGCTCGTGGGGGACCTGCAGAGCGGTCTGGTCACCGACTTCTTCGAGGGCTTCGCGCGCGGAGCGCGCGCCAACGTCCACGTCCGCGTGCTGTACGGCCGCTCCGGCCACCACAAGGTCGAGGCGCTGTTCAAGGCCTTCGCGCGCGCGCTGAGCGCGGCTTGCCGCATCGACGCGCGGCTGCAGGACACGCTGCCGAGCACCAAGGGCCTGCTGTGATCGCCGTGGTCGACTACGGCGCCGGCAACGTCACCTCGGTGCAGCGCGCGCTCGACCACCTCGGCCGCGAGTGCGTCGTCACCGGCGATCCGGCCGTTGTGAACGCGGCGGATCGGGTCATCGTGCCCGGCGTGGGCCACTTCAGCGCGACGACGACGCTCGCCGCCAGCGGCTTGACCGCGATCATCGAGAGCCGCATCGCGGAGCGCACGCCGGTGCTCGGTATCTGCCTCGGCATGCAGTGGCTCTTCGAGGCCTCCGACGAGGACCCCGAGCTGGCGGGGTTGGGAGCCTTCTGGGGCCGCTGCCGCGCGTTCCCCGCGGACGTGAAGTCGCCTCAGGTCGGCTGGGATCAGCTCGAGATCGGGGCGCAGAGCCGGCTGCTGCGCGGCCTGCCTTCGGGCACCTACGCGTACTTCACGCACGGCTACTACGCGCCACTGGTCGGCGAGACCATAGCCACCTGCACTCACGGCGCGCCGCACACGGCCGCGGTCGAGCGCGGCAACCTCTTCGGCACGCAGTTCCACCCCGAGAAGTCCGGCGACGCCGGGCTCGCGATCCTCGACAACTTCTGCTCGTGCTGAGCAAACGCATCATCGCCTGCCTGGACGTCGACGGGGGACGGGTGGTCAAAGGCGTCTCGTTCTGCGACTTGCGCGATGCCGGTGATCCGGTGGAGCTCGCCTGCCGGCACAGCGGATCCGGGGCCGACGAGATCGTGCTCCTCGACATCTCCGCGACCCGCGGCGGGCGCAGCACGGCGCTCGACGTCGTCAGCCGCGCGGCGCGCGAGCTCTTCATCCCGTTCACCGTGGGCGGCGGCATCGGCACGCTCTCGCAGGCCGCCGCCGTGATCGAGGCCGGCGCCGACAAAGTCGGAGTGAACTCGGCGGCGCTCGCTCGCCCGGAGCTCATCGAGGCGATCGCCGCGCGCTTCGGCTCGCAAGCCGTCGTGGTCGCGGTCGACGCGAAGCGGCGCCTGGATGGCGGCGGCTGGGACGTCTGGAGCGCGGGCGGCAGCCGGCCGACCGGGCGGGACGCCCTCGCCTGGGTCCGCGAGGCCGAGCAGCGCGGCGCCGGCGAGATCCTCCTCACGTCCATGGATCGCGACGGCACCAAGTCCGGCTTCGACTGCGAGCTCACCGCGCGCGTCGCGGATGCGGTACGCATCCCCGTGATCGCCTCCGGCGGCGCCGGTGGCGCCGAGCACTTCGGCGACGTGTTCCGCGAGGGGCGCGCGGACGCCGCCCTGGCGGCATCCATCTTCCACTACGGCATCGAGTCGATGGAGTATCTCAAGCGGTTCCTCAAATCCCTCGGTATCCCTGTGAGGTTGCCATGCTGATCCCCGCCATCGACCTGATGGGTGGCAAAGTCGTGCAGCTCGTCCACGGCAAGGACGTCGCGCTCGAGTTCGACGACGTCGAACCCTGGGTGGAGCGTTTCGCCGCCTACCCGCTGGTCCAGCTCATCGACCTCGACGCCGCCATGGGCAGCGGCGACAACCGCGCGCTGGTGGCACGCCTGGCCGGCGAGCTGCCCTGCCAGGTCGGCGGCGGCATCCGCTCGCTCGACGCGGCTCTGGCGATGCTCGACGCGGGCGCTCAGGCGGTGATCGTGGGGTCCGCTCTCGTGCGCGAGGACGGCGTCGACCGCGACTTCGCCGCGCGCCTGGCCGCCGCGGCGGGACGGGAGCGCCTCGTGTTCGCGCTCGACTCCCGGCAGGGGCACGTCGCTGTAGCCGGCTGGCAGCAGCGCACGTCCATCGCGCCCTTCGACATGATGCAGGCGCTCGAGCCCTGGTGCGGCGGCTTTCTGTACACCAACATCGACACGGAGGGTCTGATGGAGGGCATCCCTCTCGCGGCGGTGCGGCGGCTTCGCGCCGCGACGTCGCGCCGGCTCTTCGCGGCGGGAGGGATCGCGACGCGGGCCGAGATCCAGACCCTCGACGAGATGGGCGTCGACGCCGTGGTGGGCATGGCGGTCTACACGGCCGGGTCGGAGGCGGATCTCCCGTGAGCGCTGAGACCATCTCCATCGAGGACGCGTGCATGCCGCCGTTCTTCGCCAAGATCCCGGTCGCGATCGAGCGCGGCGTCGGCGTGCGCGTGTGGGACGAGGAAGGCGGTCGCTATCTCGACCTGACCGCCGGCTGGGGCGTCACCTCCATCGGTCACGCCCATCCCGCTATCCGCGCGGCGCTTGCCGAGCAGGGAGGGCGTATCCTCCAGGGCCCGAACGCTGGGCTCACCTACTCGCCGGCTCGCGCGGCGCTGCTGTCGCTGCTGACGGAACTGCTGCCGTCTCCTCTGACGCGCGTGTTCTTCACCAACAGCGGTGCCGAGGCCAACGATGCGGCGATCAAGCTCGCCCGCAAGGTGACGGGTCGCCGGGCGGTCATCGCGACGGAGGGCAGCTTCCACGGCAGGACGCTCAGCACGCTCTCGGCCACCGGACAATCGGCTCACCGCGACAAGTTCGTTCCCCTGGTGCCCGGGTATCGTTTCGTTGGCTACGACGACCTCGCGGGGCTGGGCGGGACCCTCGACGCCGACGTCGCCGCGGTGATCGTCGAGCCGATCCAGGGCGAAGGTGGCGTGCGGATCCCTACCGCAGGCTATCTCGCCGGGGTCTCCGAGCTGTGCAAAGCCAATGGGACGCTCCTCATCGTCGACGAAGTGCAGACCGGCTTCTGCCGCACAGGGCCGATGTTCGCTGTGAGCGGCTCCGGCGCGCGGCCGGACTTCCTGACGATGGCCAAGGGCATCGCCGGGGGCTTCCCGATGGGAGCCTTCGCCGTCTCCGAGGAGGTCTCGGAGAAGCTGGAGCCCGGGGACCATGGCGGCACCTACTGCGGCAACCCGCTCGCCTGCTCCGTCGCTCGCGCCGTCATGCGCGTTCTGCTCGACGAGGACATCGCCGGTCACGTGGCGGAGGTCGGGCGCTGGGCGCTGGCGGAGATGACCACGTGGCTTGAGGCCTACCCGCGCGCCGTCACGGCCGTCCGCGGCGCGGGGCTCCTGCTCCTCGTCGAGCTCCGCGACGAGGCGAGCGCCGCGAGAGTCGACGCTCGCTGCCTCTCGCGGCGCCTGTTCGTGCGCCGGACCCAGGGAAACGCGATCCGCGTCTTCCCGGCGCTGACCATCACACGCGAGGAGCTCGCGGAGGGTCTCGCCATACTCCGCGAGTCGATCGCGGCAGAGGGCGACGAGGGATGCTAGCCGGCAGCACGGCAGGCATGTGCGACTACCACGTGCACACCCGGTTCTCCGACGGTGCGGACGGGATCTCCGCTTGCGTCGAACGCGCCTTGGAGCTGGGCCTGCCTGAGCTGGGCTTCGCCGAGCACTTCACGCCTGCATGCCTCGCGGACAGCGCCTGCTGCCCTCGCGAGGACTTCGGCCAGTACGTGGCCGCGGTGCGCTCGGCGGCGGCGCGCTACCCGGGCATCCGTCTCCTCTGCGGCGTCGAGGCCGACTATGTGCCGGGTGCCGCCGAAGAGATCCTGGAGCTGCTGGCGGCATACCCCTTCGACTACGCCCTGTGCGCGGTGCACTTCGTCGACGGCTTCAGTTTCGACGAATCGCACAACCGCGCGGCCGCGGGCTGGCGCGACGTGGACCGCCTCTGGCGCCGCTACTACGAGACGCTCATCGAAGCGGCCAAGACCGGCGCGTTCGACGTGGTCGCCCATCTCGATCTCCCCAAGAAATGGGGCTTTCGCCCGCGCGGCGACATGGGCGACCTCGAGCTTGAGGTGATCCGGGCCATCGCGGCGGCCGGTATGGCGATCGAGGTCAACACCGCTGGGCTCGACCGTCATCCCATCGGGGAGCCGTATCCCTCACTGAGCCTCCTCGAGCGTGCCCGCGTGGCGGGCGTCGCCGTCACCTTCGGCTCCGACGCGCACGCCGCGGCCGAGGTGGGCGCGCACCTCGCCGAGGCGCGCGCCTGGGCACGGGCGGCAGGCTACGACTCGTGGCTGCGCCTCTCGGACCGGGCGCTTGAGCCGCTCGCCTCCCGCGTATACTGAGCCTGTGCTTCGCACTACGCCGACATCGCGCGTCCCGCAGCACGTGCGCGAGCATCTTGCCAATGTCGCCGATAATCTGCAGCTGGTCGCGGATCTCGGGTACGGGGACGCCGCGCTCGCGATCGTGGACGCGCGCGGCCTGCTCAGCGTGCTCGCGGACGCGCGCCCGAGCACGGCCGCCGATCCCATTCCAGCCTCCCGCGTCGGCCAGGTGCTCTCTCGCGAGGAGGAGCCGGAGGCCTACGCCGCCGTCGAGCGCCGCCATGCGGTCGAAGGGTCCAAGCGCTGCGCCACGGGCGGCGTGACGCGCAGCTGCGACGCCTTCCCGATCGGCGCGCCCCGGCCGTACGCCGTCGTGTTGCGCACCTACGGCGAGCAGCTGGACGCGACTTCAAGCCGGATGGAGAACGCCTTCATCGGCTGCTCCCGCGATCTTCTCGAGACGCTGCGTACGGGACCGATACTGGACGCGCGCAGCGGTGAGCCGTTCTCGACGAGCCGCAGTCCCGGGGATGGGCTCCTGCGCGTGGGCGCGCGCGGCTCCATCAGCTATGCGTCGCCGAACGCGGTGAGCATCATGCGCATCGCCGGCGTCGAGGGCCGCGTGACCAGCATGCGCGCCTCGGAGCTGCCCGGGGGCGGAGCCGGCATATCGCCCGTCGTGGGCGCCACCGGCGCCGTGGCGACGGAGATCGAGGTGGCGGGGCGCATCCTCGGCTACCGCGCCCTCTCCCTGAGCTCGAGCGTGCTCGTGCTCGTCGAAGACCTCACGGAAGAGCGCCGGCGCGAGCGCGAGCTCGACGTCAAAGAGGCGACCATCCGCGAGGTCCACCATCGCGTCAAGAACAACCTCCAGACCATCGCCTCCCTGCTGCGCATGCAGGCGCGGCGGAGCGACAGCGCCGAGGTGCGCCGCGCCCTCACCGAGGCGACCGAACGCGCGGCCTCGATGGCCACGGTGCACGATCTGCTGGCACATTCCACCAACGAGTGCGTCGATTTCTCGGAGGTCGCGGGCAGGGTGGTCGCCCTCGTGCGCGACAGCCTCATCGGCGACGAGGGCCGCATCGCGGTGAGCGTCTCCGGCTCCCTGGGCCAGATCGACGCGGCCGTGGCCACGTCCCTCGCCCTGGCGCTCACGGAACTCGTGCACAACGCTCTGCTGCACGCGTTCGAGCCCGGCGCGGCCGGGGCCGTGGAGGTGCAGCTGGGGAGGACCGCGAGCGAGCTCGTGCTGAGCGTGCGCGATGACGGTCGCGGCATGCCGGACGGAGCCGATCTGCTCGCGTCGGGGAGCCTCGGCTTCTCCATCGTCCGCACGCTCGTCGAGGAGGACCTCCGCGGCTCGCTCGCGGTGCGCAGCGAGCACGGCTCGGAGGTCACGATACGCGTGCCGCTGCCGGACGCCGCCGCATGACCCCTTCAACGCCGGCAGAAGGCCGCCCATGCGCGTACTGATCGCCGAGGACGAAGCGCTCATCCGCATGGATCTGCGCGAGATGCTTGAGGAAGAGGGGCACGAGGTGGTCGGCGAGGCGCGAGACGGCGCCGAGGCGCTCGCGCTTGCCCGCAGCCTGAGGCCGGACGTCGTGTTCATGGACGTCAACATGCCGAACGTCGACGGCATCCAGGCCGCCGCATCGATCGGCGCCGAGTCGATCGCGCCGGTCGTCATGGTCACGGCGTTCTCGCAGGCAAGCCTGGTCGACGAGGCCGCGCGCGCCGGGGCCATGGGCTACGTCGTCAAGCCCTTCTCGAGCCACGACATCATCCCGGCCATGCAGGTCGCGGTGAGCCGTTTCGCCGAAGCGGCCGTGCTCGCACGCCAGGTCGGCGACCTGGAGGAACGCCTCGAGACCCGCAAGATGCTCGATCGAGCCAAGGGGCTGCTCATGTCCACCGGCCTCACGGAGCCGGAGGCCTACCAGCGGCTGCAGAAGCTGGCGATGGACAAGCGCAAGTCGCTGCGCGAAGTGGCCGAGGCGATCATCACCGCGCACGACGCCATGACGTAGGCTGCGCGTATACTGTGCCGGCGTTTCGCAGGGCGCGGGTGCCCTCGGAACGGGGCCGGTGTGGGCGCCGCAGGTGTAGCATCGGCCCGGATGTTCTTGTCACCTCCGGCCTGGGAAGTAGGGAGCATGGTCACGTCAGAGAGCCTCAAGATCCGGCTCATCGAGCCCGCTCCGCCCAGCGTCAACATCCTCTCCTACGGCTTCTATCCGCGCCTCGGCTTGCCGCTCATCGGCGCGGCCCTCAAGGCCGCCGGCCACGACGTGCTCATCTACTGTCCCCAGGCGGCGCCCATCGACCGCGACGACGTCGCTTCCGCCGATCTCGTCGGCATCTCGACGACGACATCGACGGCTCCAGCCGCCTACGCCCTGGCCGATGAGCTGCGCGCCTCCGGTCTGCGCGTGATCATCGGCGGCCCGCATCCCACGTTCGTGCCCGACGATGCCCTGCCACACGCCGATTTCGTGGCTCGTGGCGAGGGCGGCGACGGCCTCATGCTGGAGCTCATCGAGGCTCTGCGCGGCGAGCGCGAGCTCGACAGCATCCGCGGGCTGACGTTCTGGCGCGGCGAGCAGGCGGTGCACAACGAGCTGCGCGAGCGCCCCGCCGATCTCGACGCCCTCCAGGTCCCGGACCTCTCGCTGATCGTAGGCTCGGAGCGCATCTACGAGACGCCCATCATGACGAGCCTGGGCTGCCCGTTCGACTGCACCTTCTGCACCGTGACCATGATGTTCGGACGCACCTACCGCTTCCGCAGCAACGAGAACGTGATCGCAGAGCTCGAGGCCAGGCGGCCGAAACGGGTCTTCTTCTACGACGACAACTTCGCCGCCAACAAGCGGCGCCTGAAGGAGCTCCTCCGCATGATGATCGACCGCGGGATCACCCCGAGGTGGATGGCCCAGGTCCGCAGCGACGTGGCCCGCGACGACGAGCTGCTGGAGCTCATGAAGCGCTCCGGCTGCAACCGTCTTGCGCTCGGCTTCGAGTCGGTCGACCAGGCCACGCTGGACAGCTACGCCAAGTCGCAGACGGTCGAGGACATAACGGACTGCATCGCCGCCCTGCACCGGCACGGGATCAAGTGCCACGGGATGTTCGTCATCGGAGCCGACAACGACACCGCCAGGACGGCGCGCGACACGGTGGCGTTCGCCGAGGAGCACGGCATCGACAGCCTGATGCTCAACGTGCTCACGCCCGGGCTTGGCACCAAGCAGTACGAGACCATGAACGCCGGCGCTCGCGTCTTCGAGGAGCGCTGGCAGTTCTACGACGGCCAGCACGTGATCTATGAGCCGCGGCACATGACGCCGCTCGAGCTGCAGACCGAGGTCGTCAAGGGCTACCTGCACTTCTACTCGCTGAGGCGGAGTCTCAAGTACCTCGCGCGCCTGCGCTTTGGCCGTCTGCTCGAGCACCTCTGGGGCTGGTTGTACATCCACCGGTGGCGGAGGGAGCCGGCCAACCGCGCCTACCTGCGGGCGCTCGTCGGGCGGCCAGCACACTCACCCGCGGCCGACGAGGCCGCGCCGGAGCCCGTCAGCGTCGGGGCGGCGACTGCGGGCGGCCGCTAGCCTCGGCCGGGCACTTCAGCGACGGGCGTCCTCTCGCGAGGCCGCTGCGGCGGGCGGAGTGCGTCTCGATGTGTAGGCGCGGGAATACTTTGTTGCTGGCTCAAACGGCCGTGACGTTCGTGGCCGGTCAGTCGAGCCCACCGGACGCGGCCAGTCGTCGAGAGGACGAAGCATATGCCCGCACTCACTACCCCAAGAAAGACCTACGACTGTGAGATCTGTCACGCGGAGCTCAGGTCGCAGCGCGACTTGGATAATCACATGTGCCTGCAGCACGACCAGTGCAGCGAGGCGCGGCTGGGCACTCCCATCACGTTCCGCTGCGCCACCTGCGGCGAATCCTTCGCCCGGCGCGGCGACTTGTTCGCCCACCAGACCGAGCGCGGCCACGGCCGCCCCTCCGAGTGGGGCAAGGCGCGACCGGCGGCAGCGCAGCGCAATCGCGGCCGCCAGCGGACCCGCAGCGGCTGAGGCCGGAGCGCGGCGCTCTGCGGCGGTCCGGCAGGCGAAGGCCAACGGTCTCGCATCCGCCGCCTCGGGAACAGACAGAGGGCGGCGGCGGGTCGCAGACCCACTCCCGCGACCCGGGCGTGCACCGAGCGAGGGCGCGCAGGGCCCAGTCCAAGAGAGGTCGAGATGATCGACAAGAGCACGCTGGACCGCTGCCTGAGCGGCATCAGCTTCCCGGCCGATGGCCACAAGATCGTCGACTGCGCCTCGGGCAACAGCTGCCCGCTCGACGTCATATCGCAGGTACAGTCGATGCCGTCCCGGACCTACGGCTCCGAGGAGGAGCTCCTCTGCCGGCTCGGCGACGCCTCCTACTGCGGCGCCGTACACTGACGGCGGCACCGTACTCACCAAATGATCCGGGCTGTGGGCCGCATTCGTGCGGCCCGCAGCCGTGAAGTGCGCCTGAGAAGGTCGCGGCCGCAAGGGGGCGGGGTGGAGGAGACCTGGCTGGAAGACGTCTGCCGGCGCGCGGACCAGATCCTTTGGGACGGCTACCGCTTCGCTCTGGGCGGACCCGGCGCGGCGTGGCCGCGCGTCATGCTGCCGCTCAAAGGCCGCGAGCGCCGCGCCGGTGAGCAGGAAGCGCGCGCCGCCTTCGTCGCCGCGCTCCTCGCCGATCCGGACGCGGACCAGTGGGCCTTCGCCGCCGAGGTGCCGACGCGGTTGTCCTACCGGTTCGCGCTGCGCGGCGAGGGCAAGGCGCAGCGCGGGCTGACGGACCTTGCCCTCTACCGGCGGCCGCACGACGAGCCCGCCCTGGTGGTCGACTTCAAGTCGGGCGGGCGCTCGGGCCGGTCCGAGATCGACGAGAGCATAAGGAAGGACGTCGCCAAGGTCCTCGCCGAGCGGCCGGACGCGCTCTGGTTCCAGGTAGCACGCGACCTCAACGAGGCGACACTGCAGGGGCTTCTGCGCACGCTGGACGCGGCGATCTCGCGGCTCAGCAACCCGTTCAAGCTGCGGGACTACCTGGCGCCGGGCAAGACGGTGGAGCCGCGGGCGAAGACCATCAGCGTCCACATCTGCGTCCTCAATCCCGACGTGACGGCTGTCGATCCATCGCGTGCTCGACTACGTGCCCGGCCGGCCCGAGCGCGACTTCTTCACCATCGAGGCGAGCGCGGGTGCGGCCTCGCTCGAGATCGCGGACGGGCAGGGCTGGCGCGTGCATCGCAGCCCGTCCGGGGTATGAGAGCTCACTGGGCGCGGATGAGCACACGCGGAGGCCGGCGATGCAGGCGATAGTCATCGAAGATGGCCGACTGGCCTGGCGGGAGCGGCCCGATCCTGCGCCGGGCGACCACGAGCTCCTTGTGGCCGTGCGGGCCGCCGGCGTCAACGGCGCCGACCTTGCGCAGCGCCGGGGCGCCTACCCGGCGCCGCCGGGCTGGCCGCCCGACGTCCCGGGTCTCGAGATGGCGGGGGAGGTGGTGGCGGCCGGCGCTCGCGTCACGCGCTTCGCGCCGGGCGACCGCGTGATGGCGCTGGTCGGCGGCGGCGCCCAGGCGACGCTGGCCACGGTCGATGAGGAACACGCGCTGGCCGTGCCGGTCGGCGCTGCGTGGCCGGAGGCAGGTGGGTTCATGGAGGTGTACGCGACCGCATTCGACGCGCTGTTCGCTCAGGCCGGTCTCGCCCTCGGTGAGCGGATCCTCGTCACGGGCGCGTCTGGCGGCGTCGGCTGCGCCGGCGTGCAGCTGGCAGCCATCGCCGGCGCCCACGTGGTGGCCTCGACCCGTCACGCCGCGCACGGTGAGGCTCTTGCCGCGTTCGGCGCCGCCGCAGTGATAGCGCCAGGCGACGTCTCCGCGCACGGCCCCTACGACGTCGTGCTCGAGCTGGTCGGCGCCTCCAGCCTGCAGGTCGCGCTTGCAGCACCTGGCATCGCAGGGCCGGGCGGTCGTGATCGGGGTCGGCGGCGGCGCTGCTCTCGAGCTCGACCTGCGGCTGCTGATGGGCCGCCGCGGGCGGCTCTTCGCCTCGAACCTGCGCTCCCGCAGCCGGGAGCAGAAGGCGCAGGTGATCGCCGCACTCGGCGCGCGGGCACTGCCGCTGCTTGCCGGCGGGCGCCTGCGCGTGCCCGTGAGCGAGACCTTCGCACTGAGCGACGCGGCGGCGGCCTACGACTGCTTCGCCGCCGGCGGGAAGCTCGGCAAGGTCGTCCTCGTGGCATGAAGCTCCACCTGATCGACGGCACCTACGAGCTCTTTCGCAACTACTTCGGGGCGCCGCCCCGCAAGGGCCCTGACGGCGGCGAAGTGGGCGCGACGGTGGGCCTGCTCCGGAGCCTGGCGATGCTGCTGTCGGAGCCCGGCGTCACGCACGTCGCCTGCGCCTTCGACCATGTCATCGAATCGTTCCGCAACGACCTCTACCCGGGCTACAAGACCGGCGAGGGGGTCGAGCGCGGCTTGCTCGATCAGTTCCAGCTGGCGGAGACGGCGGTCGCCGCGATGGGTGTGGTGGTGTGGCCCATGGTGGAGTTCGAGGCCGACGACGCCCTGGCGACCGCGGCGGCGCGCTTCAAGGACGAGCCGGGCGTCGAGCAGGTCGTGATCTGCTCGCCCGACAAAGACCTGGCGCAGGCGGTCTCCGGCACGCGCGTCGTGAGCTGGGACCGCCGCCGCGGCATCGTCCTCGACGAGGCCGGCGTCGTCGCGAAGTTCGGCGTACCGCCGGCGTCGATCCCCGACTGGCTGGCGCTGGTCGGGGACGCGGCCGACGGCTTCCCGGGGATCCCCGGCTGGGGCGCCAAGTCCGCGGCCGCCGTGCTGGCGCGCTTCGCGCATCTCGAGGCCATCCCCGAGGACCCGGGCGCCCTGGGCCTGCCGGCCGGGCGCGCCGCGCGCCTGGCGGAGAGCCTCGCGGCGCACCGCGATGAGGCGCTGCTGTACAGGCGCCTGGCGCGCTTGCGCGTGGACGTGCCACTCGAGGAGACGCTCGCCGACCTCGAGTGGCGCGGCCCGACAGATGACTTTCGCCGCGTCTGCCGCGAGCTGGGCGACGCGGCCCTCGCCGACCGCGTCGCCGGCACCCGCCCGGTCTGAATCTCCAGACCCCTGCGCCCCAGCGCGCGTGCAGGGGGCGATGCTCCCACCGGTCGCTGGCCTACGCCACGCGGCCCATGGGAACATGACACGGTATGCAGGGTGCCGACGCCAGCCCACGATCCTCCGCACCAGCCGCCGCGAGCTCCGGCGCCGGAGACGGCGCGTGGCTTGAACGCCCGGAGTGGCCTGAGCGCCCGGAGCGGCCTGAGCGTCAGGCGGGCGCCTCGAGACGCCGGCATGTCGGCCCGTCGCCGGGAGAGTGGGTGCTCATGGCCTACCTCGCGGTCGTCGTGGTGGTCACGATCATGCAGCACGCGATGGGCCAGTCTGTCGTGCACGCGCTGGCGTCCAGTCCCGACGACGTGGCGGCCGCGCATCTGTGGCACCTAGGCACGAGCGGGCTTCTGGCGGACGGGCCGCTCATCCCTCAGGTGCTGGCGACAGCCGTCCTGGGGGTGATGGCCATCCGCCTCGCGGGTGGCCGCGTGTTCTGGAGCGCCGCGGTGCTGGCGCACGTCCTCGGCACGCTGCTCGTCTACGCCGGCGTGTGGATCGCCGACATCGCCGATCCGTCAGGGATGGCCGTGCTGACGCGAGAGGCCGACTTCGGCGTGTCGCTGGTGTGGTGCGCCGCGCTGGGCGTGCTGGCGGGCGTGGCCTGGTGGAAGACGCGGCCGCTACGCCGCAGGACCTGGCTGCTGCTCGCCGTGGGCGCGCCCGTCGTGCTGATCGTCGTGACGTTGTACTCGGACGGCCTCGCCCGCTACGAGCACGTCGTCGCGTTCGCCCTGAGCGCCGGCATCGTCTACGCTGGCCGGCGCTGGGACTCGATCGGCGACCGCCTTCGGCTCCTCCGGGCTCCCGGCGGCGGCTCCGCCTGATCCCTCCGCATCCGCGACGCCTCCCCCCGGCAGCAGGCGCTCGAGACGCAGGAGCGCGAGCGCGACGGCCGGTACGTCGGCCCGGCTCTCGACGGCGAGATAGCGCGGCACCCACTCGGGGTCGAACTTGCGGTTGAAGTTGAGCAGACGCTCCAGCTGGAAGTACCTGTCGGCGGAGCGCAGTGCCCCGCGCGTGAGACGGGACGCGGGGCTGGGGGTCTCCTCCCGGAGCAGGCTGCCGAACACAGAGAAGTTGAGCGAGACGCGCTCGATGCCGCGTTCGCGAGCCCACATCAGCAGGGAGCTCACCAGGAACTCATTCAAGCCGTTGGGAGTGTCCGGCAGACGTCGCATCGCCGAAAGGGAGAGGTCGCCGGTCGCCGGCACGGGCACGAAGTGCAAGTAGCCGGCGAGACGCCCGTCCGGGTCGCGCCCCAGCGCGAACAACGTGTCCTCCAGCTCGATGCTGCGCACGTCGTCGAGCGCCATCGAGAACCCGCGCTCGGGCTGGCCGCCGCGCCAGATCTCCGAGACCTCCACGATGGCAGCTCGCGTGGCGCCGTCCAGCTCGCGGGCGCGCTGCATCTCGACGCGATACCCGAGACGTTCGAGGCGGTTCACCGACTGGCGCAGCTTGCGCACCGCGCGCCCCTCCAGAGAGAAGGACGAGGGGTGCGCGATGGCCTCGTCACCGACATAGATCGTCTTGAGGCCGACGGCTTCCCACAGGGAGCGTGCTTCCTTGCCCACGCCCACCGCCGACATGCGCCAGGCCCGACCCCGGCAGTAGGCGGCGAAGTCGTGGAGGAGCGCGGGCAGATCCGTGGCGTCTCCCACCGGGTCGCCGGAGACCAAGGCCACGCCGCCCACGGCGCGATACGCCAGGAACGCGCTGTGTTGCTCATTGAAGAAGTAGCGCTTGTCGCGACGCAGCGCGAAGTACGCGAGCGAGTCGTTGCCGGCTGCGGTCACCAGGCGCTTTGCCTCGCGCCAGTCGCGGGCGCTGCTCGTGGCGCCACTGCCCGGCGGCCGCAGTAAAGTCCAGGCAAGGGCCGCCAGGATGAGCACGCTGCCGACCGTCTGCGCGGCCACCACCTCGCGTGAGAAGTCGGTGCTGGGCACGGCGACGTCCTGGCCGACCATGCCCCAGAACGCCTGCCTCAGGACCCCGGCCCACGACCAGGCGAGATTCGTGTTGCTCGCGTGCCAGCTGAGCGCGGCGACGCCGTAGGCGAAGACGACGGCCAGCGCGATCGCCGCGGCCGCGACGGCCCGGGCCGGCCGGCGGGCCTTTGCCACCGCGTAGAACTCCGCGCGCCAGTACACGAGGCAGAACAGGAGCAGGCCCGCGAGGAACGCGGCCGGCACGTCGATGTCCCGCAGCACGAAGAGCGCGGTATCGGCCGCGCTGAGCGCGACGGCGACGGTCCACGCGCGGTGCTGCCTGCGGGCGAGACCGCGCGCCGAGAGCAGCAGGCCGATGGAGACGCCGACCACGAGCCCACGGACCGCCCCCTGGGCGGCTCCCTCGGGGACGAGCGCCGCCTGGAATCCGGCGGCAACGCCACGCCAGGGGCCGGTTGCCGCCGCAGCCAAGCCGAGGCATGCAAACACAGCCACGGCTGCCGCCAACCACCGCGGCGCGCGCGAAACACGCGCCGCGGTCCGGTGTGCTGTCGCGATGGGCGAAGCGAGTCCGCTCGCCGGCTCTGTCACGTACGCGCCTCCGTGATCCCCCCGGGTCGTGCGTCCCGATGAGCTTTCCCGGCCGCCGGCCTGAGCACACTGGCGGTCGTCACTGCTTGAGCAGGGCCGTGCCGCCCTTGAAGGTGAACACGGTGCCGATGAGGCAGAAGAGGATCAGGACGATCACCCGCTCATGCCGGCCGAGCCAGCCTTTCGCGTGCGCGAGGACGCCGCCGACCTTCTCCGGCGCCGCAAGGTAGGCGGCGGCCGGCACGACCGCCGTGCTGACGGCGACGGCGGTGAAGAGGGCGAGCACGGTCAGCGCTGACACCGTCGAGACGCGCGACTTCAGGATCACGGTGAGCGCCGGGGTCTCCATCTCCCAGTTGACGAGGAAGACGCCGACGGCCGCGGCGCCGAGCGGCCCCATCCTCTCCACCCAGCCTATCCAGCGGGACTCCTGTTGGACGCCCGGCCGGAGCGGGCGCCACGCGAGGATCACGGCAAAGGCCGCCAGAAACCCGAGACCGATCAAGAGCCAGAGGAGCTGCACGATATCGTCCGTGCGCGTGCCGCCGGCCGCGATCGCATGATGCTGGAAGACGAGGAGCACTACCGCCCCGTAGCCCAGCATGATGCCGATCAGAGCGCCCAGATAGGCGAAGCTGTTGGCGAGCGGCCTGTCCGTGGCCGGCATCACAAGAGCGGCGATGATGCAGATCGGCTCCAGTGCGATGGCCACGGCGATCGGCAGGATCTGGACGAAGAGTGACCCCATGCGCTTAGTATGACCGGTCGGCCTATAATCCGGGCAGCCAGCCAGCGTCTGCGAGGTGCATGGTGCCCGTCGACCCAGATCGCGCCGCCGAGCTCGCCGAGAAGGCGCGCAACTTCGAGCCCGGCCAGCTCTTCGCCGAGAAGGCGAAGATCGCCCGCCTGTCGCGCATCCGCCAGTTCATGTTCGGCAGCCTCGACGGACTCCTGGTGCCGCTGGGCGTCGTGTCGGGCGTCGCCGCCGGCACCGCCAACACGAAGGTCGTCATCGTCGCCGGCGTGGCCGAGGCGTTCGCCGGCGCCCTGAGCATGGGCGCCGGCGAGTACCTGTCCGGCAAGTCCGAAGCGCAGGTGCAGGCGGCCGCCATCCGCGAAGAGATCGAGGAGATCGAGACGATCCCCGATGTTGAGCGGCACGAGATCGAGCTGCTGTTCATGGATGAGGGTCTCACCGCGGAGGACGCGGCCGTGGTGGCCGGCAAGGTGACCACGAGCCGGCGCAGCTGGGTCAACACGATGGTGGAGAAGGAGCTCGGGCTCAGCGCGGAGCCCGCCGAGAACCACATCAAGGATGCGCTCGCCATGGGGCTCTCCTACATCCTCGCCTCGATCGTGCCTCTCGCCCCGTACTTCTTTCTGTCGATCAAGGAAGCATTCGTCGTGTCGGTCCTGCTGACCGCGGTCGTGCTCGTCGCGCTGGGCGCGATCAAGGGGCGTCTGGCCAAGATGAGCCTCGTGCGAAGCGCCGTGGAGGTCGTGGTCGTCGGTGTCGCCTCGGCAGCCGGCGGGTACCTGCTCGGCACGCTCGTGCCGCTCATCATCGGCAAATAGGCTCCACCGCGAACCCCGAAGTGCACAACGAGACTCCTGTCACCCATGCGAGCAGAGTGGAGGCACCGTGACTGACATCTTCGAATACGTCCAGCATCCGCACGCCGAACAGCGCAAGGTCGCCGGGCCACCGACGGTCGCCGCGGCCGTCGCGCAGCTGCACGGCCCCGGACCCATCGGGCGCTTCAACGCCAAGGTCGGGCTCAAGATCACGGTCATCGTCGGGACGATGTGGTGCGCCTACCTGTTCTCGCTGCTGGCGCTGATCAGCGCCCCGACGGCCTTCAAGAGCGGCAACTCGCTGATCATCATCGCCTGGATCGCCCAGACCTTCCTGCAGCTCGTGCTGCTGCCGATCATCATCGTCGGCCAGAACGTGCAGGCCGCGGCAGCCGATGCGCGCGCCGAGGCCACATACAAAGACGCCGCCGCAGTCCTCGAGGAAGCCAAGCAGATCCAGGCCCATCTCGCCGCCCAGGACGCCGAGATCGGCAAGATCGTGGCGGCACTGATCGCACCCCAGGCCGGCTGAGGAGCACGCGCCCGTCGGGCGCGCGGAGTCTTCCTAGGCAGCGGCCACCGCGGGTGACGGCGACTCCGTGCGGCCCGGGCTCCTGAAAGAGCCCGGGAAGCGCCGCAACACCGTGTTCGTCACCTTGAGGGCCCCGCTCGGCCGCAGATGGATGCCGTCGAAGAAGTCCGCGGCCGTGCAGCCGCACGCGGATGCCTTGCTCAGGTCGACGAAGGCGAACTGGTAGCGGGCGTGCAGAGGAGCGAGGAAGCGGAGCAGAAGTCCCTGCCGCGTACTCCAGCCGCGGCTTGCGGTGGCCGCCAGGATGCGTGCGTCCACCGGCGCCGAGACGACTACCGGCGGCGCCGCGGCGATGGAGTCCATCAGCGCCAGGGTCTTCTCGAAGTAGAGCACCGAGCGCGGCGAGAGCTTGGCCGGCGTCTTCGCGTAGGCCATCAGTGCCTGGCGGATGTTGTTGCGCACCGCGACGGCGTTGGCAGCCGGCTGCGAGGACATGCGGTCGAAAGCGTCGCGGACGACCACCCCGTCAGGCGCAAGAACGCGGCCCAGCTGCATGGGGTCGATCTTGAGGTGGGCCACCTCGAACTCGACCTTGGGCGTGATCAGCGAGCGCGGGAAGAAGCTTGCCAGCGTGGCGTCGTAGACGAGCCCCGGGTCGAGGGCCTTGGGGTCGAACTCGTTGGCGTGGATGACCCAGAGGAAGCGGAAGCGGGCGGTGGGGAAGCGCGCGTGGAAGAGGCTCACGAGGGCCCAGGCGTCCTCGGGCCGCGCGCCCGTGACCGCCGCGTTGAAGCCGGTGAGCCCCGTGCGCTTCTGCAGGTAGGCCGGGTCGAAGCGCAATGCCCGCGAGCCGCCCAGGATGATGACGTCGGGCGGCGTCTTGAGCTTCTGGATGAGGTCGGTCTTCTGCATGCGGTCCGAGGCGACGTCGAACTTCGCGGTGACCACGGGGGGAGACGGGGAAGTCAGATGAGCGAGCACGGCCCATCCCGCCACGGCGAGCGCGGCGACGCCGAGGACGACCAGGATCACGAGTCTGCGCGACATCTCCCCTCCACCCTTGAGCGCGCATGCGCACGCGTGGCCCTTTCGATGACATAGTGCATACCCGCCCATCGGCAACGCGGAAACGATGAGGGGCCGGGTACATGTGGGTAGGGTTCCTGCGTCGTGGATGCCGTCGACCGACTCAGCGAACACGGTCCTCCGAGATGGCTGTGCCGATGTCCTCTCTGAGCGGAGTGACGGTGCAAGACCGCGGGGAGATTCCGGCGCCCAGCGCCGCCAGATCATCCCGATCGGCTCGCCTTCGGGACGCCACGAGTGTGGCCGTCGTTCTCCTCTTCGCCTTCGGCCTCTGCCTGCGCGTGTGGATCCTGGGTCGCGCGCCGATCAACTCCGACCAGGCGGTCGTCGGGCTCATGGCGCGCGAGATCCTCCACGGCCACCTCTTCGCTTTCTACTGGGGGCAGAGCTACGGAGGCGGCGAGCCCTATGTGGTCGCCGCCCTGTTTGCCGTGTTCGGGCAGTCGCGCCTCGTGCTCGGACTCGCGCCGATCCTGCTCGACGCAGTCGCCGCCTTCCTCGTCTGGCGCATCGGCCTGCGCCTGTTCGACGCGCGTGCGGCGGTGCTCGCGGCTTTGCTGTTCTGGCTGTGGCCGGAGGTCTACCTCTATCTGTCCACCGTGGAGTACGGCTTTCGCTTCCTGGCGCTTGCCTGCGGACTGGCCGTCCTGCTCCTTGCCCTGCGTCTGACCGACGGGCGGCCTTCACGTCTCGTCGACTGGGCCGGGCTCGGGCTCTTCCTCGGCCTCGGCTGGTGGTGCACGCCGGAGATCGTCTACTACGCCGCTCCCGCACTGCTGTGGATCGCTTTCCGAGCGTTGCGGAGTCGCGTGTGGCCAAGACCAGCCGGTGTGCTCCTGGCCGTAGCCACGGCGACGCTCGGCGCTCTGCCCTGGCTGGTCGCCAATGTCGGTCATGGGTTCCCGTCTCTGGCACCGGCGGCCCACCCGTACTTCGGGATCTGGGCCGGGCACCTGGTCGTCTTCTTCCAGCACGTCGCGCCGCTCGTCGTGGGTCTTCGGCTCCGTGGCAGCGGCCAGTGGCTCGTCGGCCCTGCCCTGGGCCCGGCGCTCTCTGTGCTGCTCGGAGCCGCCCTCGTCGCGTGGGTCGCCCAGCTGGCGCTCCGGCGCCGCGCCCTGCCGCTGGTCATCTTCGTCCTGCTCTTCCCGTTCCTGTACGCCTACGCGCCCTTCGCGGGATTCTGGAACGACGGCCGCTACGGTCTGTACCTTGTGCCGGTGCTGGCGCTGCTGGCCGCGGGGGCGATGTGCGCGCTTGCCCGAGGCGGTTCGCGGGTCGCCCGTGCGGCGCCGCTGGTGGGTGTCGTGGCGGTACTTGCGGTGACCGCGGGGGCGGTCACCCGCCTTGCGCCGTACGTTCCATTGACCGGCAGCCTCGGGCCCCGGGCCACGTGGACGAGCTGGTCGGCAGACCCGAACCAGTGGATCACGCCGCTTGTCGCCGCACTGGAACGAGCGCATGTGGACCGCGCCTACGCCGGCTACTGGGTGGCCTACGCGCTGACGTTTGAGGCGCGGGGGCGGGTGCTGGCCGCCGACCCCGGCGTCGACCGCTATCCCCCGTATCTCGCCGCCGTCGCTCAGAGCCCCCGCCAGGCCTGGGTGTTCCCCCGGCGATCGACCCTGAAGGCGCTCAACGCCGCCGTTGGTGCACACCCCTGGCTCCCCCAGTGGACGTTGACGCAGACGGCCTTTGAGAGCTACCTCAAGGTTCACGCCATCGCCTACCAGAGGGAGGACGTTGGCTACTTCACCGTCGTCTATCCGGAGCGCGCGGTCGTGCTGCGGTGAGCATCAGAAGCGCGTCCGCCGGGGACGACCCGCAACGAGCGGGCGGCGAGAGAGGCGGCCGTGCCGGACCTCTCTCGCCGCCCGCTCACGAGCAGCGGGAGCTCAGATCACCTCACCCGCGCACGCGATGGCCGGCGCGCGCCGTGATGGTGCGCTTGGCCGCGGTCGCCTTGGCTTGACCGTTCGCCTTCTTCTGCTGCGCCCGTGACTGGACGCCGCCCTTCTTGGCCTGAGCGGCCGCCTTGACCGGCGACTTCTTCAGCTGAGTCGAGCTCTTGACCGCCGCCTTCTTGGTCGTCGCCGCCTTCTTGGTCGTCGCGGCCTTCTTGCCGCTGGTGACCATCTTGGTCGACGAGTTCTTCACCGGCGTCTTCATGGTGGCGCTGGCGCTCGCCGGCGCACTCCCTTTCACCGGCTGGGTAGTCTGGTTCGCCAGTGCTGAGCTGGCGCCCACGGCGCCGATGCCGAGGGCGAGCGCTCCCGCTCCCACGATGGCTACGATCCTGCGGTTCATGGTCCTCATCTCCTGACTTCTCTTGAGTCTCTCTTGCGTTCCGGGGCGGTCCTCACGACCGGCCTGCCATCGTTGTCGCCGGCGCGAATGAACAGAGGATGAACGCCCGGCAATGCAGCCGATGTGTGCCGTTCATCCGTCGTTCATGCGCGCTGGGGGACACCCACTCACAAGCGCACCCCCGGCCTCAGGGCCGGGACGATCCCGGACAACGAGACTCCGCGAAGGGAGGCTGAAGATGAGCAGGAGAGCCATAGCACTCGCGGCCGCCGCCCTCCTGGGCTTTGGCGTCGTGGGCGTGGGCGCCGCACGTGTCGGCGGGTTCCTGTCGCATGCGGGCGGCCACGGCCCTGCGGTGACCCAGACGGCTCCGGCGTCGTCCGCCGGCTCCGGCTTGGCGACCCAATCCGGCGCGACCGGCGACGGCGGCGCCCAGGGCAGCGGCGCCCAGGGCGGCGATTGACGCTCCGAGGGCCGCGGCCGGCGTAGCACCCGAGCCGCGGCCCTCGTTAGGGATGGCCGGGGCGGGGGGAGGTAGCTGCCAGGACCATTCCGGCACGAGAGGACGGCGATGACGCTGCTTGACGACTTCCTGACCGAGAAGACGCTGCTCGACCTGGCGCCGCCAAAGGCGTACATCGACGGCGCGGCGGCTGCCGAACACGGCTCGGTGCGCATCCTGGAACGCGACGATCTGCACGTGCGAGCCGAAGTGGCCGGTTCGCCGGAGCACACGTCGGAGCTGCGCCTGGACGGGGAGGAGCTGGCGTGGTCGTGCACCTGCGGCGAGGCCGCCGGTCGCCTCTGCCATCACCTGGTGGCGACGGCGCTGGCCACGTGGCCGGACGAGGTACCGGACGACGTCGAGTAGACGACACCCTCGGGTTGCTCGCCGGCCGCGCCGGCCGATAGGCTCCCGCGCGGAGATGAGCGGCACCGAGGAGCGATCCTGGCCCAGAGCAAGCTGATCATGTTCGACTTCGACGGCGTTATCGCCGACTCTCTCGACGACCAGTGTCGGGCCTACGCGCGCACCTTCCGGGCCCACGGCCTCGCGCACCTCGCGACCTGCGAGCAGTTCCTCGACTTCACGGAGGACAACTGGTTTGCGGCGCTCGAGGCTGCCGGTGTGCCGCCAAAGGTCGTGCAGCACGTCGAGGACGCCATCAGCGCCACGCCCAGCCCGGAGTTGTTCCCGGGCATGCCGGCGGTCATCGAGCGCCTCGCCGCCGCGCACCCCGTGGTCGTGATCACGTCGAGCCGCACGAGCATGGTGGAGCGGATCCTCGGCGAGCACCGGGTGCGTGGCGTCGCCGAGGTCCTCGGCGGCGACAAGGAGACGAGCAAGACGCGCAAGATACACGCCGTCCGCCGCCGTTTCGGCGAGTCGCTGCCTGCCTTCTACGTCGGCGACACGGTCGGCGACATGCTGGAGGCGCGGGCCGGCGGCGCGGTGACCGTGGGCGCCGCTTGGGGCTGGCACGGTGCGGACCGTCTGCGGCGAGCGGCGCCGGACCACATGGCGCACGCCCCCAGCGACCTCCTCGACCTCTTCTAGCGCCGCACGCCGGCGCGAGCCCGGGTCGCGGGTCTCGTCGCGCGACGGCATGAGAATCGCCGGGCCGGCAATAGTTAACGGGCCATGTCCACTGTCTACGCAGGCACATCGGGGTTCGCCTATCCGGCGTGGAAGCCCGGCTTCTACCCGCAGGAACTGCCCGCCTCGCGGTTTCTCGAGCACTACGCGAGCAGGCTGAACTGCGTCGAGATCAACTACACGTTCCGGCGCATGCCGTCCGCCTCCACCTTGACATCGTGGGTCGCCGCGACGCCTCCCGACTTCGCGTTCGCGATCAAAGCTCACCAACGGATCACCCACGCCCAGCGCCTCAAGGACGCCGGAGACACGACCGAGTTCTTCCTCAAGACGCTGGAGCCGCTGCGCGAGGCGCGACGCCTCGGGCCCGTCCTGTTCCAGCTCCCGCCGTACCTGAAGCTCGACTTCGAGCGGCTTGCCGCCTACCTTCGGCTGCTGCCGGAAGGCGGGCGCTACACGTTCGAGTTCCGTCACCCTTCCTGGTTCACCGACGATGTCTATGAGCTGCTGAGAGCGCACAACGTGGCCCTGTGCGTGGCGGAGTCGGAGAAGCTCGAGGTTCCCGACGTGGTCACGGCGGACTTCGCCTACTACCGGCTGCGCAAGCCCGACTATGGGGACTCCGAGCTCGGGCTGCTGGCCGGGCGGGCGCGCGAGCTGGTGGGCGAGGGGCGCGACGCCTACCTGGCCTTCAAGCACGAGGACGATCCCGGCGGAGCGCTCTGCGCGGAGCGGCTGCTGGCGATGGTGCGGGAAGGGGAGGCGGCTGAGGAGCAGCGAGGGAAGCGGCCTGACCGCCGCCGGTGGGCCGCACCCACCGGCCTCCGATGGGCGTGGACGCCGGCCTCGGGCGCGTGTCAGGATGGCTGGCGTGAGGGCATCCTTGATGATCACCTGTCTGGGCGACGCGCTCTACCCGCGCGTCGGCGTGGCGGCGGTGCAGGTGCTGCGGGACCTCGGCGTGGCGGTCGACTTCCCGGCCGGCCAGACGTGCTGCGGGCAGCCGGCCTACAACTCGGGCTTCCGCGACTCGGCGCGCAGCACGGCGCGGGCGTTCCTGCGCGCGTTCGCGGCGAGCGAAGCGGTCGTGTCGATCTCGGGCTCGTGCGCGGCGATGGTCCGCGACGGCTTCCCCGATCTCTTCGCCGGACGACCGGAAGAGGCGGAGGCCCGGGGCCTGGCGGCGCGCACGTATGAGTTCTCGGAGTTCCTGGTCGACGTCCTCGGCGTGGAGGAGCTGCCCGTCACGCGGCGCGTGAGGGCGACGCTCCATCACTCCTGCCACACGCGGCGGCTGCTCGGCGTGGTGGAGCAGCCGGAGCGGCTCCTCGGGATGATCGACGGGCTCGAGTACGTCGCGCTGCCCGGGGCGGAGCAGTGCTGCGGCTTCGGCGGCACCTTCGCCGTCAAGATGCCGCACATCTCGACGGCCATGGTCGACGAGAAGGTCGATCACATCCTCGAGACTGGGGCCGGCCTCGTGGTCGGGCTGGACGCGAGCTGCCTGATGAACATCGAAGGCCGGCTGCGGCGGCGCGGCAGCCGGCTCGAGGTCCGCCACCTCGCGGAAGTGCTGGCGGCGGGGTGGCGGCGATGAGCGAGGCGACGCGCCGCGCCTTCGACGTGCGCGTCGAGCGCGCTCTCTCGGACCCGGCGCTGCAACGCGTGCTCGCCGACGGGCAGGACTACGTGCAGGGGCTGATCGCGCCGGCCCGGGCGGAGCCGGGCTGGCCGGCGGCGCTGGACGAGATCAAGCGCGTGCGCGCGGCTACGCTGGCGCACCTCGACCGCTACGTGGACGAGTTCGCCACCAATGTCGAGCGCGCCGGCGGCCACGTCTTCTTCGCCGCCGACGCCGAGGAGGCGCGGCGCCACGTCGCCGGTCTGGCGCGCGAGCGAGGGGTCAAACTCGTGGTGAAGTCGAAGTCGATGGTCACCGAAGAGATCGGCCTCAACCCGGCGCTCGAGGCCGAGGGCGTGGAGGTCGTGGAGACCGACCTCGGCGAGTTCATCGTGCAGATGGCGCACGAGCGCCCGTTCCACATCCTCAAGCCCGCGATCCACATGCCGCTCGAGCGGGTGCGCAAGCTGTTCTCGGCCGACGCCGGCCGCGACCTCGGCGACGACGCACACGCCCTCACGGGCTACGCCCGGGGCGTGCTGCGCGAGAAGTTCTTCGCCGCCGACATGGGCATCACCGGCTGCAACTTCGGCGTCGCCGCGACCGGTTCGGTCGTCCTCGTGACCAACGAAGGCAACGGACGGATGACGACCACGCTGCCGCGCACTCACGTGGTCGTCATGGGCGTCGAGCGCCTCGTGCCCACGTTCCCGGACCTCGAGGCGATCCTCAGGGTGCTGCCGCGCGCCGGCGTCGGTCTGCGCGCGACTGCCTACGTGACCGCCATCACCGGCCCGCGGCGTCCGGATGAGGCCGACGGGCCCGAGGAGCTCCACGTGGTGATCGTCGACAACGGGCGCTCGCGGATCTTGGGCGGCAAGTACCACGAGATCCTCGCCTGCATCCGCTGCGGCGCGTGCCTCGACATCTGCCCCGTGTATCGCAAGATCGGCGGCCACGCCTACGACGCCGTCTACGGCGGACCCATCGGTGCCGTGCTCAGCCCGCTGCTCGACGGGCTCGAGTGCCACCCGGAGCTGCCGTTCGCGAGCAGCCTGTGCGGCGCCTGCACCGAGGTGTGCTCCGCGCGCATCCCGCTCGCGGCCTTCCTCCGCGAGCTGCGCGAGGACTACGTGGCCGACGTGGAAGCCGCGCCGTCCTGGAGTCTCGGCTTCCAGGCGTTTGATGCCGCCGCTCGCCGGCCGCGGCTGTGGGCGGCCGCGGAGGCGCTCGCGCTGCCGGTCGTGCGCCTGGGGTCGGCGGCGGTCGCCGCCGTGGGCTCCCGGCTGCGCGCGCCCGGCGCGATGGGCGCGTGGACGCGCAGTCGCGACCTGCCGCGCCCGGGGCGGTCGAGCTTCCGTTCGCTCTGGCGACGCTGGGGTGGACGATGAGCGAGGTGGCCGCATGGATCGCGTGACCTTCCTCGCGCGCCTGCGCGAGCGCCTCGAGGACGGATCGCGCGGGGAGACCTCTCCGCCGGAGACGCTCGCGCGGACCGCCGCGCCGAGCCGCCGCGCCCGACCCCCGACCGCCGCGCCCCTGGATCACGGGGCCTACGGCCTCTCCGGCGACGGGCTCGTCGACCTCTTTGCCGCGCGGCTGCGCGAGTCTGGAGGCGAGGTCACGCTCGTCGGCTCGCGGCCACAGGCGTGGGCCGCGCTCGAGCGCCTCGTCGGCGAGCGCGGCTGGCGGGCCGTCGCCTGCGCCCCGGGCGCGCGGCAGGGTGCACCCGGCGGCCTTCACTTTACGGACGAGGCGCGCGCGGCCGACTTCGGCTTCAGCGACGCCGACTGGGCGGTCGCCGAGACTGGCTCGGTCGTCGTGACGGCCAGCGCGGAGGTCCGCCGCGCCTACTCTCTCGTGCCCGCGGCCGTGGGCTTCTTCGTGCCGCGCGGCCGGCTGCGAGCGACGATGGGAGACGTCCTGCGCGAGCTTCCGGCGCAGACGAGCTCCTTGCCCAGCTGCGTCAGCTTCATCAGCGGTCCCAGCGGCACGTCTGACCTGGCGGCGGTGCACGTCGTCGGCGTCCACGGCCCCGGTGAGGTCCACGTCTGGGTGATCGAGGACGGGGGACCGGCCGGCTGAGCCTCGCCGGCCGGCCGGATCACGCTGGCCGGGCTCGGCCTCAGGCCTCCGACTCGGCCGGGCGCGGGGTGCGCGGACGCTGCGGCTGCGCCTCCCGGCGCAGCCGGTCGCGCGTGGCGCGGAGGGCGAACGCGGCGCCGATCCCGGTGAGGATGGCGGCGACGCCGGCCAGCGCCAGCGTCGTGCGCGCGCCGAGGTGGCCGGCGAGGTAGCCGGTCAGCGGCGCGCCGATCGGCGTGGAACCCAGGAAGACGATCGCCCACAGCGCCATGACGCGGCCGCGCATGGCCGCCGTCGAGTGCAGCTGCAGGAGCGTGTTCGCGGTGGCGATGAAGGTCACGCTGGCGGCGCCCATCGGGACCAGGAGCACGAGCATCACCGGCAGTGCGGGGGCGAAGGCGACGGCGACGATCGACGCGCCGAACAAGAGCACGACGATCGTCAAGAGCCGGTATCCAGGCTTGCGTCGCGAGGCGGTGAACAGGGCGCCGACCAGAGCGCCGCCGCCCATCGCCGCCATGAGGGCGCCGAGCGTGCCGCCGCCGCGGTGGAACACGGCGCCGGCGAAGAGCGGCAGGATCACGTTGAAGTTGTACGCCAGCGTGCCCATGACCGCCATCATCAGCAACGGCACGCGCAGCTCCCACTTGCCCCAGGCGTAGCGCAGCCCGTCGCGTATCTGGCCTTTGGCACGGGCCACAGGCGTCCCGCGATGGAGCTCGCGAGGCCGCATGGCGGCCAAGCCGCCGATCACGGCACCGAACGAGACCGCGTTGATCAGGAACGTGGACGAGAGCCCGGCCGTCGCCATGAGCAGGCCGGCGACCGCGGGCCCCACGAGACGCGAGGCGTTGACGATGACGCTGTTGAGGCCTACTGCGTTGGCGAGGTCGTCGCGCCCGACCATCTCCACGGCGAAGCTCTGCCGCGACGGATTGTCCGCAGCGTTGATCAGGCCCATGGTCAGCGCCAACGCCCATACCATCCAGAGCTGCACGACGCCCGTCGCCACGACCGCCCACATGGCGGCCGCCTGCACCGTGAACGCCGTCTGCGTCACGAGGAGCACCTTGCGCTTGTCGAAGCGGTCGGCGATGACGCCGCCGGCCGTGCCGAGCAGGAGGACCGGGAGGAACTGTAGAGCGGCCGTGAGTCCGAGATCGAGGGCGCTGTGGGTCAGCGTCCAGACG
Source organism: uncultured Thermoleophilia bacterium (assembly GCA_963829205.1). Taxonomy (GTDB): domain Bacteria; phylum Actinomycetota; class Thermoleophilia; order UBA2241; family UBA2241; genus CAIXSE01. The sequence goes on along the minus strand of CAWHHT010000005.1, from coordinate 1,019,423 downwards.
AGCCAGCCCTGAGCCGTGGCCTGCATCCAGGTGCCTGTCTGGGAGACCGTCTGGCCGAAGAACCACAGACGGTAGTTGCGCACGCGCAGGGAGCGGAACGTGAGGCGGAACCCGCCGGCGAGCTTGCGCCGCTGTGTGCGGAGGGCGCCCATCATCGGTCGGCTTCGAGGAGGCGCTCGAGGACGGCGAGCGCTTCGTCGAGCGCCACGGCATCCCCGTCGCTCAACGAGGCGAGGCGCTTGGCGAGGTAGGCGTTCTTGCGCGTGCGGCTGCGCTGCAGCATGCGGCTGCCGGCCGCCGTCACGCTCACGCGGGAGACGCGCCCGTCGGAGGGATCCGACTCGCGCCGGACCAGCTCCTCGCGCTCCAGAGCCGCCACCATGCGGGTGACACTCGGCGGCTTGACCCGTTCGAGCGCGGCGAGCTCTCCGAGCGTCATCGGCCCTCGCCTGTCGAGACAGGCCAGCACCGACACCAGCGAGGGGCTGAGGTCGTCTCCGGCCTGATGGCGCAATCGTCGTGTGAAGCGCATGACGACGAGGCGCAGGCGCGCGGCCAGCGCGGCGTCGTCACGTGGATCCGATCGTGAGCCTTCTGGGGGGGAGGTGGTCATGGAGGTAGTTTACCAAGGTAATTAGCTTAAGTAAACATCGTGCGGCCCGCCGCCGATCGCGCGCGGCGCTTCAACACGGTCCGTCACTCTCGCACTATCATAGGAAGCGGATGGAGGGCGGCGGAGGGAGAGGCCATGAAGAAGCTCATCAATCGCCCGGAGGACGCGGTCAGGGACGAGCTGGCCGGGATCGCCGCCGCGCACGGCGACCGTCTGCGAGTGAACCTGGATCCGGCCTTCATCGTGCGCACTGACGCGCCCGTCACGGGCAAGGTCGCGCTCGTCTCCGGCGGCGGCTCCGGCCACGAGCCCATGCACGGCGGCTTCGTGGGCATGGGCATGCTCGACGCCGCCTGCCCCGGCGAAGTGTTCACATCGCCGACGCCGGACCAGATGCTGGCGGCCACACAGGCAGTGGACGGCGGCGCCGGCGCGCTGCACATCGTCAAGAACTACACCGGCGACGTGATGAACTTCGAGATGGCGGCCGAGCTCGCGCGCGACGAGGGCATCGAGGTCGAGGCCGTGGTCATCGACGACGACGTCGCCGTCAGGGACAGCCTCTACACCGCCGGCCGTCGCGGCGTCGGCACCACGGTGCTGGCGGAGAAGATCTGCGGGGCGGCGGCGGAGCAGCGCCGGCCTCTGGCCGACGTTGCCGCCCTCTGCCGCAAGGTCAACGAGGGCGGCCGCAGCATGGGTGTGGCGCTCACATCTGGCACCGTGCCCATGGCCGGCAAGCCCACGTTCGAGCTCGCCGAAGACGAGATGGAGCTCGGCATCGGCATCCACGGGGAGCCGGGGCGCGAGCGGAGCAAGCTCGCCCCGGCCCATGATGTCGTCGACCTGCTGGGCACCGCCGTCCTCGACGATCTGCCTTTCGCACGTGGCGACGAGGTGCTCGCCTTCGTCAACGGCATGGGCGGCACGCCGCTCATGGAGCTCTACATCGTCTTCGGCGAACTGAGCCGGCTGCTCGCGGGTCGCGGCATCCACATCGCGCGCAATCTGATCGGCTCCTACATGACCTCGCTGGACATGGCCGGCTGCTCCGTTACGCTGCTACGGCTCGACGACGAGCTCACCGCGCTCTGGGACGCTCCGGTGAACACGCCCGGCCTGCGGTGGGGCGCGTGAGCGCGCCGGCTGCCGGTGGCGGCGCGGTCGTCACCGTCCGGGGCGTGAGCGCCTGGCTGCGCCAGTTCGCGGCGATCACGGCGGAGAAGCGTGAGTACCTGACCGAGCTGGACGCGGCCATCGGCGACGCCGACCACGGCATCAACATGGACCGCGGGATGCAGGCGGTGGCGGCGAAGCTGGGCGGTGTGGGGGAGACAGCCTCCGGGGCCGCCGGCGCGGCCACGGCGGCGGCCGACATCGGCGCGCTCATGAAGACCGTCGGGATGACCCTGGTGTCGACCGTGGGCGGTGCCGCCGGCCCGCTGTACGGCACGTTCTTCCTGCAGGTCGGCAGATCGGCCGGCGACGCGGCCGAGCTGGACCTGCCGCAGTGGGCGGCCGCCTTCCGGGCCGGCGTCGAGGGCGTGCAGGTCCGCGGCAAGGCCGTGCCTGGCGACAAGACGATGGTGGACGCGCTCCTGCCCGCGGCCGCGGCCCTCGATGCCGCCGCCGCGGCCGGAGAGTCGCTGGAAGAGGCCCTGCAGGCCGCGGCCGACGCCGCCGAGCGAGGCATGCTGGCGACGGTGCCGCTTGTGGCACGCAAGGGCCGCGCCAGCTACCTGGGCGAGCGCAGCGCGGGTCATCAGGATCCGGGCGCCACGTCCTCTTGGCTTCTGCTTCAGGCCGCGGCCGGTACGCTGGCCGGCGATCAGGCCGCCAGCCAGAGCGAACCGGGCCCCGCCGGTCCGGGCGAACCGGGCCCCGCCGGTCCGGGCGAACCGGGTCCCGCCGGACCGTCCGGGCGCTAGCGATGGTCGGGCTGGTCCTCGTCTGTCACAGCGCCACCCTCGCCGAGGGCGCCGCGGAGCTGGCCGCCCAGATGGGCGGCGCGGACCTGCGCATCGCCGCGGCCGGCGGGCTCGACCTGCCGGGGGCGCCGCTCGGCACCGACGCCAGTCGGGTCATGGACGCGATCGACGAAGCGTGGTCCGTCGACGGCGTGCTCGTCCTGATGGACCTCGGCAGCGCCGTCCTCTCGGCGGAGATGGCGGTCGACATGCTGCCTGAGGAGCGGCGCGGCAACGTCATGCTCACGGCCGCGCCGTTCGTGGAGGGCGCGGTCGCAGCGGCGGTCGCCGCGGGGCTCGGCGAGAGCCTTGAGGAGGTCGCCCGCGAGGCGCGCGGCGCTCTGGCGGGCAAGGCCGCGCAGCTGGGGGCACCGACGGACGAGGCGGCGACGCCTTCAGCGCCGGTCGCCGCGCCGGAACCGGCCACGCAGGCGCCTCCGCTCGTCCTGCGCCTGACCGTCGCCAACGCGCAAGGGCTGCACGCTCGGCCCGCCGCGGCGCTCGTGCGGGCGGCGGCCGGCTTCGAGGCGGACGTCACTGTGGCCGACGCGACCTCCGGCCGTGGCCCGGTGAGCGCGCGCAGCCTCAACGGAGTCGCCACGCTGGGCGTGCGCCGCGGCGACGAGATAGTCCTGCGGGCCTTCGGGCGCCAGGCACGGGAGGCTCTAGCGGCGATCGAACTGCTCGCGGCAGAGGGCTTCGGCGAGCCCGACGAGATCTCCGCCACGGCGCCGGCACGCGAGTCTCAGGCAAGCGTGTCGCCAGTTGCCGGAGGACCGGCGCCGGCGACCGCGACTCAGGTCGCCGGCCCCACGCCGGCCGTGCCTGCCGGCGCCGGCGCGCCGCTTGCGCCCGGCACGGTCATCGCGGGGATCGCCGCCTCTCCCGGGGTCGCCGTCGGCGTGGCACGGGTGCCGGCTCTCGCCCCGATCGTGGTCTCCGACGCCCCGTGCGCCGATCGCGCCGCCGGCCTCGCCGCGCTGGACGCTGCGCTGGCAGCCACAGCCGCCGGCATTCGCAGGGAGAAGGCCGCGCTGGCCGGTCGCGTGAAGGAGTACGAGGCGGCGATCTTCGACGCCCACCTGCTCTTCCTCGAGGACGAGGCCCTGCTCGGACCGGCGCGAGACGGCATCTCCTTGCAGGGCAAGAACGCAGCGCGCGCCTGGGCCGACGCCGTGGCTGCAGCCGCGGCCGTGTGGGAATCGCTCGACGACCCCTACCAGCGGGGTCGCGCCGCCGATCTGCGCAGTGTCGGCGATCAGGTGCTGAGGCGGCTCGCGGTCGTCGGCGAGGCCGCGGCACCAGCCGGCGAGGCCGCGACACCCATCGGCAAGGCAACGACGCCTGCCAGACCCGGCATCCTCGTCCTGGACGAGCTGACGCCCGCCATCGCGGCCGCACTTGACCCTGCGATCGTGCTCGGCGTCGCGTCCGCGTCCGGGGGGCCGACGTCGCACGGGGCGATCCTCGCCCGGACCTTGGGCATCCCGGCCGTCGTGGGCGCTGGTCGCGCCTTGCTGAGCGTCGCGGAAGGCGCGCCGCTCCTGCTCGACGGAGACGCCGGCACGCTCGTCTTCGGACCCGGGCCGGAGCTCGTCGCGGCAGCCGAGGCCCGCTCCGCACGGCGCGCCGAGGCGGCGGCTGGCGGCGCGGGCGCACGCTCTGCAGCCGGCGGTCACGCGCGACGGGTTGGCTGTCCGCGTCGAAGCCAACATCGCCGGGCCCGCCGACATCGCGGCCGCGCTCGCCGCCGGCGCCGACGGCGTCGGCCTCCTGCGCACCGAGTTCCTGTTCGCCGGCGCCGATCATCTTCCGGGCGAGGACGAGCAGGAGCGTGCCTACCGGGCGGTCGCGGACGGCCTAGGCGGCCGCCCGCTTGTCCTGCGCACGCTCGACGCCGGCGCCGACAAGCCGCTCGCCCCTCTCCAGATGGAGCCGGAGAGGAACCCGTTCCTCGGTGTCCGCGGCCTCCGGCTCGGGCTCAGCCGGTCCGGGCTGCTCGAGACTCAGGTGCGCGCTGCGCTTCGCGTCGCCTCCGGGTACCCGCTGCGCCTCATGTTCCCGATGGTGACGACCATCGACGAGTTCCTGCGGGCACGGGAGATCGTCGCGGGCGTGGCGGAGTCGCTGGCGGCCGCCGGTACCTGGCCGGGGCCTGCCGCGCACTCCGGACCCTCGGCGCTCTCGCTCGGCATCATGGTCGAAGTCCCCGCCGCCGCACTGATGGCGGAGGCGTTCGCCGCCCACGTCGACTTCTTCTCGATCGGGACCAACGACCTGGCGCAGTACGTGCTCGCGGCCGAGCGCGGCAATGCGCGTGTGGCCGCGCTCGGCGACGCGCTGCACCCGGCCGTGCTGCAACTGATCGACCGCACCGCGCGAGCGGCCGCCGCGGCGGGCAAGCCCGTGGCGGTGTGCGGGGAGGTGGCCGGCGACCCGGTCGCGATCCCCCTGCTGCTTGGGCTGGGGATCACCGAGCTCTCGATGGCGCCGGCCCGGATCCCGCTCGCCAAAGAGGCGGTGCGAGCGACCGGCGCGGACGCCGCCCGCCGCCTCGCCGCGGCGGCTCTCGCCGCGGAGTCCGCCGCCGCGGTCCGCGCGCTCTGCGCCCGGGGCGACTGACGACCCTTCGCCGGGCGTCGCCGCTGGCGCCGGGCGCACCTGAGCGCCGCCCGGTCCTCTAGAGGAACCCGCGCAGCCGCTGCGCAGTCGCGTTCGCGAGGCGCAGCTCGACCGGGAAGTCGAAGTAGCGGCGGCGCCAGCGGTAGCGGGCGGCGCGGTTCATGACGCCGTAGGCCGCCTTGAAGGCGGGGCCGTGCTCGTCGATGCGCGACTTGGGGTAGAACGCGTACCTCGTGACGGCCGAGATCGAGCGCAGCTTCTCCACGTACTCCGGCGAGTGCCAGGGCGGCAGGAAGTGGAACACCTCGATGGCGCCCCACTCCTCCAGCGACTGCGGCGGCGCGAACTCCGGCGGCAACGACTCGAGCAGCGGGCTCGGGAACGGCGTGTACATGAAGATGCCGTAGTGCTGGGTGCGCGGGTTGACGCGCTCCATCGCGTCCATGAGGTCGAAGGTCTGCTCCATGTCGGCGTAGGTCTCGCCCGGGAGGCCGCTGAGCCATGAGACGAAGGGGTCGATCGTCGGCGCCCAGCGGCGCAGGTTCTCGACCGAGGCCAGGATCTCGGCGGCGGTGACGTCCTTGCAGACGAACTCCTGCATGCGCTGCGAGCCGCTCTCGCCGCCGAAGTCGAGCTCCATGCATCCGGCGCGTTCGACCAGGCCGAGGAAGTCCTCGTCGTACTTCGCGAGATAGTCGAATCGGCAGTTGGCGCGCCACGACACCCGCACGCCGCGGCCGATGAGCTCGCGGCAGATCTCCTCGACCCGTTTGCGGTTGACGAACAGGTTGTCGTCGACCGGGTCGATGATCTTGACATGCGGGAAGCGCTGGAGGAGGTACTGCATCTCGTCGACGACGCGCCCGGGGCTCTTGCCACGCCATTTGCGCTTGTTGAAGCCGCTGTTGTAGCAGAAGCCGCAGCGGCTCGGGCAGCCGCGGCTGGTCTGGATGTGCACGCGGCCGGCCTGGAGCGTCGGGTAGCGGTCGAGATCGAGCAGCTCGTAGGGCAGCTCGAGCGGGATGGTGTCGAGGTCGATGAGGTCGGCGTCCGCGGTGCTCGTGACCTCGCCGTCCGCCGCGTAGGTGATGCCGCGGACGGTATCCAGAGGCTCGCCGGCAGCCAGCGCGTCGGCGAGCGGGCCGACGACGAGCTCGCCCTCGCCGCGGACCACGACGTCGACGCGCGGGTCCACGGCGGTCTGCTCGGGCAGCAGCGTGGGGTGGACGCCGCCCCAGACGATGGGCACGTGAGGCTTGGCGGCCCGGACCCTGCGCGCGAACTCGAGCCCGTAGCGGATCTGGGGGCCGCTCATGGCGGTGATGCCGACGAACACGGGGTCGCCGATGCGCAGGGCGTGGTAGTCCTCGAGGCGCATGTCGAAGATCCGCGGCCGGTAGCCGGCGCGCTGGAGAGCGCCGGCGACGTGCAGCAGCTGCAGAGGGACTTGTGGGTCCGGCGCGTGGTGGCGCCCGGGGAACACAAGCAGAACGTCTTTGCCTTCGGCGCTCGGTGGCAAGCGGCGGCTCCTTCGCGAGGGACGCCACGACTCTACCCCAACCGGCCGGCGCTTACCGTGTGTCAGGCGCCGGCGGCGACCAGGATCCAGTCGGTGAGAAAGCCCGCGAGCAAGCCGATGAGCAGCCCCCACGTGACCAGGCGCTTGAAGCCGAAGCGGCGATTGACGTGCGCCAGCTCCATCACGACGTAGAGGATCGAGCCCGCGGCCAGGGTGAGGAACGCCACCGAGATGAACTCGTTGACCCACACCTGGCCCACGACGGTGCCGAGGAACGTGGGGCCGCCGCCGATGAGGCCCAGCAGCACGAGGAAGCGCCAGCTGGGCAGGGCGCCGTCGCCGGCCAGCGGCGCGACGATGCCGAAGCCTTCGGTCGCGTTGTGCAGGCCGAAGCCCACGATGAGGAGGAGCGCCAGGCTCACCTCGCCGGCGGCAGCCGACTGGCCGATGGCGAGGCCCTCGGCGAAGTTGTGCAGGCCGATGCCGATGGCGATGAAGAGGGCCAGGTTGCGGCTGGGCGAGAGGCCTCGGGGCTGCCCCATCTCGAGCGCCGACACGGCGCCGGGCCCGAGCATGGCGGACGCCCGGCGCCGCTCCGCCAGACGCTCCCAGTAGACCAGGCCGAGCAGGCCGACGCCGAGGCCGGCCACGAAGAGCCCGCCGAGCTCGAGGAAGCGCGCCCAGGAGCCGCCGTGCAGCGCCGCCGCCCGGAGGGCGGCGTCGACGGGGTCGCTCGCCGCCTTGAGCACGTCCCAGAAGAGGAACAGCAGGATGCCGGTCGCCGCGGCGCTCAGGAACGCCTTGAGCCGCAGGGCGGGACTGCGCAGGCGGCCGGCGGGCAGGCCCAGGAAGATCGTGAAGCCGGCGAGCGCGCCGAGCAGCAGGATGCGGTCGACTGGCATGGTGTTAGGTAGGCCTTTCTGAATGAGTTAGGGGTACCTTACCCAGCCGCGAGAATGACAGGCCCCGGTCGCCGGTGTCAAGCGCCACGGGCGGAACGTTATCGACTTGCGGCGATGGGCATGATTAGCTGCGAGCGGACCCGGAACCTTGGGACGAAAGGACCGTATGGCGGGTGTCGCGCTGGTCTTCCCGTACTTCCGCACGCGGGCGCCGACGGAGATGCTGTTCCCGCCGCTCGGCGCCGCGACCCTCGCCGCCCAGCTCCGCCGCCTGGGCGTCGAGACGCGCATCTTCGACTGTACCTTCGGCTCCATGGAGAAGCTCGGCAAAGACCTCGCCGCGTACGAGCCACAGATCGTGGGCGTCTACTCGATGGTGAGCCTGACGCGCAACACGCTCGGTGTCGCTCAGCTGGTGCGCGAGATCCTGCCCGGCTGCCTGCTCGTGGCCGGCGGCCCGCTGCCGACCGTCTTCCCGGGCCGCTATACGGATCAGTTCGACATGGTCTTCCGCGGCGAGGCCGATGTGAGCTTCCCCCGGTTCTGCCGCGACTACCTGGCTGAGCGCGCGACCTCATCGACGATGGGGCGGCTGGCGCTCGACGGCTACCAAGGCCTCTTCGTGCCCAACCACGGGCTGCGCGTCGACAATCCGGCCGTCCATCACCCGGAGAGCGAGCTCGCCGCGTTCCCGCTGCCGGACCGCGGCGACTTCGACCACGCCGCCTACCAGAGGGTGTGGCGGGAGAAGACCGGGACTCAGCCCACCTCCATGATCGTGACGCTCGGCTGCCCGTACGGCTGCGACTTCTGCTCCAAGCCGATCTTCGGCAACGACGTCCGCCGGCGTCCCCTGGACGCCGTGTTCGAGGAGATCGAACAGATCCGGGCGCTCGGCTACGACAGCCTGTGGATCGCGGACGACACGTTCACGCTCGACACCGAGTACCTGGAGGCGTTCTGCCGCCGCATCGCTCCACTTGGCCTCGGGTGGAGCTGCCTCTCGCGCGCCAACGGCATCCGCCCCGGCACGGCGCGCCTGATGAAGGCGTCCGGCTGCACCCGGGTGTACCTCGGGCTCGAGTCCGGGAGCCAGGAGACCCTCCGCCTCATGAACAAGCAGCTCACGGTCGAACAGGGCGTGCGCGCCGCCAAGGTCTACAAGGCGGCCGGCCTCGGAGTCGCCGCCTTCTTCATCGTCGGCTACCCGGGCGAGACCGTCGCGTCCATCGAGTCGACGTTCGCGCTCGCGCTCTCGCTGCCGCTGGACGAGATCTCCTTCAACGTGCCGATGCCGCTGCCGGGTTCCCGCCTCTTCGAACGTCTCGGTGCTCGGGACGAGGGCAAGGATTGGACGCGCGAGAACGAGATCACGTTCGTGTTCCCCACGGACATCGACGACGCCTGGCTGCGGCGCCGGGTGGACGAGACGATGGCGGAGTTCGCGGGGCGCCGGTAGCGCGGGCGCCAGAACGCTGGGCTCGCCACCGGCCGCCCCTTTGGGCCGCCGAAAGGCGGCGGTGCGGCGGCTACTTCAGCAGCCGGAAGAGCGCGTCGGTCGGCGGCTCGAACAGCGCGAGGGCCGGCGGCGCGACGCGGCCGAGCCGCCGGCGCATCTCGGTCTGGACCCGTCCCTTGAAGAGGGCGAAGCGCATCTTGGCGGCCGAGAAGTCGCCCTCGTACGTCAGCTCGTGGGTCACCAACAGCGTCTCCTGCGGCCGCCACTCGCGCGTCAGGCGGCCGTTCATCCGCTCCAGCAGAGCCGTGCCCGGCAGAGGATAGGGCATCGTGAGCCCGACGTAGTCGAGCGGCAGCGACGCGGCGAAGTGGAGCGTGTGAAGGACGGTGTCGTCGGTCTCTCCGGGGTAGCACACGATGAAGAAGGCGCCCACCTCGAGCCCGGCGGCATGTGCACACTCGACCGCGGCGCGCGCTTCGGCCGCGGTGGTCTTCTTGTTCATCAGCGCCAGGACCGCGTCGTCGCCCGACTCGATGCCGAAGAAGACGCGGAAGCAGCCCGCCTCCTTCATCGCACGGGCGGTCGCGGCGTCGAAGGTGTCGACGCGGCCGAGGCATTCCCACGCGAAGCGCAGGCCGCGGGCGCGGATCCCATCGCAGATCGCCCGCACGCGGCGCGTGTCGAGCGTGAAGACGTCGTCGGCGAACGAGATCCGCTCGTAGCCGAGCCGGAGCGCCTGCTCGACCTCGTCGAGCACGTTCTCCGGCGACCGCTCGCGGTACGAAGCCCCGAACACGACGTTGCTGCAGAACTCGCACCGGTAGGGGCAGCCGCGGGTGCTCATGACGGTCGTGATCGGGGCGCCGTACTTGCGCCGCCCGAAGCGGATGTACTCCGCGTTCGGGAGCAGGTCGCGGGCCGGGAAGGGAAGCGCGTCGAGGTCGGCGACGAACTCGCGTGGCTCGGCGCAGGCGAGCTCGTCGCCGCAGGCGCAATCGGCGCTCTTTGCGCCGCCGCCGCCCGCTCGCCGCCGCCCGCTCCGCCACCACTTGCGCGGCCGCGGTGGGCTGCGCCGTCCACGCGCCCGAGCACGACGCCCGGCACGGCGCCGAGGTCGCCGCCTGCTTCGTGAGCCGCGAGCAGTTCCACCATCGTCTGCTCGCCTTCGCCGCGCACGACCACGTCGAAGCGCTCCCGGAACGCGCCGGGGTCGCACGTCGGCAGCGGCCCGCCGGCTACCAGCAGGCGGGTGGCGCCGCGCAGTGCGCCGGCGAAGCCGAGGGCGTCGTCGAGCATGGTCGCCATGCAGTAGATGCCGACGACCTCCGCGCCGGCCGCCCGCGCGGCGCTCACGGCCTCTTCGCGGCTCAGGAACGTGCAATCCAGGAGGCTCACGTCGTGGCCGGCCTCGCGCAGGCTGGCGGCCACGTAGGCGATGCCGAGCGGGGGGAAGCGGAAGCGCGAGCGGTCAAGCGTGCGCCGGAAGAAGGGGTAGATGAGCAGTGTGCTCGTCACGCCGGCGCCTCGATGCGCACTTCGTAGCTGAACAGGCCGTCGGCTGCACGCACGGAGAAGCCGAAGCCGACCCAGGCGAGGCGCGAGCCCACGAGCTCGCGGCCGCGGCGCAGCGTCGCGCCGGGAACCTGGGAGACCGAGAACGCGACGCCGCGTCGCGAACTGACGAAGCGTGCGCTCGGCGCCGTCACCTCGTCCCAGGAGCCGATGGCGTCGCCGCGCAGCGCCGTGCCGGCCGCGTCCTCGTAGAGGTCGAACTCGTGCGCGCCGAGCTCGTTCATGAGGATCACCTCCGTGACGCCCGCCCCGGCGAGCCCGGTCAGGTCGGCGGTGACCCTGAGTGAGCCCGCACCGTCCCCGCGGCCGTAGGTCACCGGCACGGTGGCGCGGAAGGCGGACGGTTCGTAGAAGGTCGACCAGCCCAGAGCTCGGCGTCCGGCGCTGGAAAGGGCCGTGAGGGGGCGGCGCAGGGCGGGGACCCGGCGGTGAAGCGCGGCGAGAGAGTCCTTGGCTGCATACAGCGCGCCGGGCGTCACGCTGCCGCCGCGCGCCCTGGCGAGCCGCTCGACGAGGTCGAGCTGGTAGACGGCGCCGATCTCTCGCGCCGCTCCTTCGGCGCCCGCCGCGCCGGCGCGCAGCCGCGCGGCGCCGGGGAAGACCGTCTGCAGGCCGCGCTTGAGCACGGGCAGGCCGAAACCGACGCCCTCCTCGGCGAGCTCCTGCTCGCCCGCGTAGAGCAGGAGCCCTTTCTGCAGGCGGCGCGTGGGGTACGGCGTGCGCGCCGCCTCGTCGGCGATGCGCAGCGACAGGCCGCCGGGGAGCAGCATGCGCTCCTCCATCAAGCCGCTCCCGCCCCGGGGGACGGCATGGCGTCGGGGTCCGGCCGCACGACTTCGCCGGCGGCCGCCGGCCTGCGTCGCAGGCAGACGACCACGATCCACCAGCCGACGATCTGCCAGGCCACGACCAGGGCGGCGCGCGCGAGCAGCGTCGCGTCCCCGTAGCGGGCGACGAACGCCAGCGCCGTCTCCATCGCGTGCGGGAACGCGATGAACAGCAGCTGCAGCGGAGAGGCGTTGAGCACGGTGAACGCGAGGGCGACTGCCCAGACGACGGTGAAGAAGCGCCGGTCGAGGCGGCCGAGCGATGCGACGACGAGGACGAGCGCCAGCACGAGGACCACGTTGGGCTCGGCGAGCCACGTCCGCGCGAGGAAGAAGACGAGCACCAGCGCGGCGCTCTTGCGGTACAGGTCGCCGGCGTCGGCGACCCCGTGGCGCAGCCCGATCGCGGCGGCAGCCGCGAGCGCCGGGACCCAGGCGAGGCCGAGCAGCCACCAGTGGCCCTGCAGGAGCAGCGGGTCCTTCACCAGCCTGACCACGGTCATGTACGAGAGGGTGCCGGTCATCAGGAACTGGGAGTTGACCTGGCGCAGCGGCGCCGCGCTCCAGCCGAGCACCAGGAACGGACCGACGTAGAAGGCGAACGCCGCGGCAAGGAAGACCACGGCGTAGCGCAGCGTCCCCCACCGCGACCGCGTCACGAGGTAGACGAGGGCCACGATCAGGACGGGCGCGGCGATCGGCTTGAAGCAGACGGCGAGCGCCAGCACCACTGCGGAGAGCGTCGGGCGGGTGGGAACCAGCGCCAGGGCAGCCAGCGCCAGCAGCGCCGCGATGGGGTCGATCTGTCCCCACGCCGCCGCGACGTAGAGCAGGAACGGGTTGAGCAGGATGGCGATCCACGCCCGTCGCGCGGTCGCGGCGTCGCCGCCCAGGTTCTGGACGATCGCGCCCACCAGATAGGCGAGCGCCACGGTGGCCGCGATCACCGGCAGCTTGATCGCGAAGGTGTACACGAACAGGTTGTGACCCAGCGCGTAGGAGCCGCGGTAGATGGCGCCGAGCAGCAGCGGCCACGGCGGCGGGTAGCCGATCACGGAGATGGCTTTGAAGCCGACGTGATGGAACACGGCGGTGAGGTCCATGGACACGTAGGGCGTGTGCCCCGTGGCCACGAGGTAGCCGGTGGCGAGAAACATGCGCGTGTCGCGCGAGTGCCCCAGGAAGGCGGCGAGCGCCAGCTGGATGCCGATGCTGAGGGCAAGGATGCGGCGGTCGGGGGTGCGGAACCAGGTCCAGCGGCCGCCCGACCAGGGCGCCGGCGTGAGTGACGGGGCGCTCATCCGCCGGCGGCCCGGGCCGCGCGTCCGCCCGCCGTCACAGGCCGGCGTAGACGACGAGGTAGACAGCCACGCCCAGTGCGGTGGCGGCCATGTAGAGCACGTAGGCGGGCCGCATGAACGCCTTGTAGTTCTTGAAGCGCAACGCCTTCGGCACGAGCTCGTTGCCGCGCAGCGCCACGAAGACCCCCAGCACCACGCCGATGGCCCCAACGATGGCGTGGATCGTGGTGAGGGCGTAGACGCCCTTGCCCAGCAGCCTCGGGAGCTCAGGGAAGGTGTAGAGCGCAAAGTACCTGATCATCCAGATGGCGACGGGGATGAGGTTGAGGATCACGGCCGCGCTCATCACCCAGCGGTGGGCTTCGAGGTCCCGGCGCACCGCCAGCCGCCAGCCCACGGTGAACAGGACGGCGGCGACGATCATCGCGAGCAGCGAGAGGTCCGAGCCTAGCGGCGCCTTCGATGTGAGAAACCCCGATCCGGCGAGAAACGAATACATGCACGACCCCCCGTTGCGATGCGCCCGAGACTGAGGTCACTCTACCCCAGGCCGCGCGGCGAGCAACGGAGGCGCCGTGAGTGGGCGGCCGCTCTAGCCGGTCACATCCTGATCTTCGACCGGATCGTGCCAGGGGAGGCGTTCCCCGATCCGCGCTCGGGTGCGCCAGCGCAACGGCTTCGGCTCCGACTCGAGCGCGCTCTGGAGGCGCGCGATCCTGCTGCGCACGCGCGCCGCTTCCTCGGCCGTGAGCGTGTAGCGGGGAAGCTGCTCCGCACATCGGCGGAGGTTGGTCTCCACGTCGTGATACAGCCCCCAGTCGGCGGCGCAGCGCCGCGCGATCGAGGCCGTGCCGATCGCGCGCGGCCCCTCGTCCTCGTCGAGTTCCACATCCTTGAGCAATGTGAGGGCGTCCCGCACGTCCTTCTCGTCCTGCCTGACCACCTGCAGCTTGGTCAGCAGCTGGTCGGTCACCGGGATCGTGTAGTCGTCGAGCTTGAGGCGGTCCTTGAGATCGATCTGGTGGTCCATCTTGAAGGAGTCGAGGAAGATGTCGATGTGATCGTCGGGATGGACGCGAGCGTCGCCTTCGCCGTGGGTGCACGGCCGGACGAACTGGAGCTGGGCGTCCATCGTCGCCTGGGCCACGCGGTAGTCCTCCGAGAACCCGAGGGCGGTGAACAGCTCGCGCACCGCGGTGCGCTGGGCCTTGAGGCCGATCATGTCGAGGTCCGAGTAGTCACGCGCGCAGAAGTCGATGACGTCGCAGGAGGCGCGCACCGCGAGGCCGCCGTACAGGCGGAGGACGACGCCGCGCGCCCTCGCCTGATCGATGATGGCGCGAGCCTCCGCGATCATGTCGTCGCGCGCTGCGAGTCTCAGGGCCGGAGTCTCCATCTCGTTCCGCCTGCCTTTCATGGAGCGGTCTCCAAGTAGATTCCCGCGTGCTCGCTGAACGAAGACTTTGCAACTATTCTGGCGTATGCTTTCAAAGAAGTCGTGGCGTCGATGGTGTTGCCGTGAAAGCGAGGCCCACAGAATGGACCCGACAGAGTTTCATTCCCCGGACGCGGGAGAGGTGGTCAGCTGCCCCGAGGGTTACGCGGCGTTCGTGCCGGCGCCGCTCCCGCCGAAGCTGAGATACGGCCAGGAGCTGGTGCTCGCGCTCTCGCGCGCCGACGCCGCGCTCGGTGAGCTGTCCGGCATCGGCGGCGAGCTCCCGGACCCGCAGCTGCTCGACGCCTCGTTCAAGCGGCAGGAAGCGCTGTGCTCTTCGCGCATCGAAGGCGCCGAGGTCTCGCTGTCGGACCTCCTGCTCGACCAGGTCGGCGCCGTGGGCGAGGGAGTGCCGCGCGACCACCTGCGCGAGGTGAGGAGCTGCATCGCCACGCTGCGTTTCGGCGTCGAGCGTCTGCGCGAGGAGCCGCTGTCGATCTCGTTCGTCAAGGACCTGCACGAGCGCCTCTTCAGGGGCGAGATCGGGATGCAGCGCACGCCGGGCGAGCTCCGCACGTCGCAGAACTGGGTCGGCCCGCCCGGCGCGACGCTGGCAACGGCGACCTACGTGCCGCCGCCGGTGTCGGAGCTGGAGGGCACGCTCGCCGCGTGGGAGACGTTCCTGCAGCAGCGCGGCTCGCTCCCGGACCTCGTGCAGTGCGCGATGCTGCACGAGCAGTTCCAGGCGATCCATCCGTTCGTCGGCGGCAACGGCCGCATCGGCCGCCTCCTCATCACCCTGTTCCTGATGGAACGGGGGCGCATGAGCCGTCCGTTGCTCTACCTGAGCGCGTACTTCGAGGGGCACCGCGACGAGTACTACCTGCGCCTGCAGCGCGTGCGCACGCACGGCGAGTGGGCGCCATGGCTGCTCTTCTTCGTGAACGGCGTGCACGAGACGGCCCGGCGGGCAGCGCGCCAGGCGCGCGCCCTCATCGGGCAGCACGCGCGCAACCGCGAGCTCGTCAAGGGCCAGGCCCTCAAGCTCGCGGACGAGCTCTTCCGCACGCCGTGCATGACGGTGCCGGAGGCGCAGAAGGTGCTCGGCGTCACCAACCCGACCGCACGCCGGGCGGTGCGCGAGCTCGAGGCGGCCGGCATGCTGCAGGAGTGGGACGAGAAGCACTGGCCGCGGGTGTACCTCGCGCGGCCGGTCCTCGACGCCGTCCTGCACCCGGTCGAGGACCTCAGGAGCGCCCCGGGCGGCACTCGCAGCGGGGCGGTGCTCAAGTCCGGCGCCGGCGCCCGCAAGGAGCCGGTCCGGCGCGCCGACCGCCTCATGGCGGCGGCGATGGCGATGATCGACGCGGCGCGCGAGCGCGGCGTCGAGTTGCGCCTGACCGGCGGGCTCGCCATCCGCCGCCACTGCGTGGACCTCGACTTCATGGACCGGGAGTACTCGGACATCGACTTCGTCGGCCGCTCCGACCAGAACAAGGAGCTCCACGACGTGATGGTCGCGCTCGGCTACACCGAGAACAGGTACGTCACGCAGTCCACCGACGCGAGTCAGCTCCAGTACATCAAGAACGAGGCGCTGGAGGAGGCGCGCTCACGGCAGATCGCCGAGCGCGGCCGCGGACACGCGGCTGCGCCGGAGAGGGTCGGCGACGGGACTGCGGCTGGCGGCGAGACGCCGGCGGCTGGTGTGGCGCCGCCGGTGGCCGAGGCGCACCGGTCGGTGCCGCCGGCCCCGGACGAGGCGCCGCTCTTCGACCACGTCGACATCTTCATGGACGTGATGCGCATGGACCACGACGTCGACGTCCACGACCGTCTCGACATCGACGAGTACGCGATCTCCCCGGTCGACGCGTTCATCGCCAAGATGCAGATCGGCAAGATCAACCAGAAGGACATCCACGACGTCATCGCCCTGGTCAAGGACGTACCGCTGCGCGAGATCGACGACGATCTCTCCATCGACGTCCCGTATCTCGCCGACGTCTGCTCTCGTGACTGGGGCCTGTACCACGACATCACGACCAACCTCGCCATCGTGATCGCGCGGCTCGACGACTACGGCCTCACCGAAGAGGAGATCGCGACGGTCTACGGGCGGCTGGCGGCGATGCAGGAATCGATCGAGGAGGAGAGCAAGACCTTCCGCTGGCGCCTGCGCGCCAGCGTGGGGCAGCGCGTGGCCTGGCGCCGGGAGATCGAGGATACCGAGGGCACGCAGATCATCGCGCCGGAATGGGACTGGCGGCGCGACCTCGGCTGATGCGGACCCTGCCGTGAAGCGCTGGACCCGCCTGAGCCGGCCCCTCTCCGAGTGCCGGCTCTCTCTCATCGCCTGCTCGGTGTGCCTCTCGCCGGCCGGCGGCGCCGACCCGGCCGTGGTGACGGGCACGCCGGTCTGGCGCGGCGTCCCGGCGGACGCGGACACGTCCGCGCTGAGGCGCCGCGCCGCGAGCGCCGCCGATGCGCCCGCCGCCGACGCGAGCGCCGCCAACCTCGACCGCAACCTCGCCATGGGGCTAGACCGGCTGCGCGAGGCGCGGACGGCCGGGTCGATCGGCGGGATCGGGCCCCGCGCCCTCGCGCTGGGCGGCCCCATGGCCGCCACGCGCCGGGCGGTCGACGCGGCGGCCCGGGAGGCTGTCCGCCTGCTGCGTGAAGACGCCGCCGACGCGGCCCTCCTCGTACCCACCTGACCGCTGTGCACCCGGCCCGTGGGCCTGGTCGCGCGCGAGCTCGAGCGCCGCGGGGTCGCCACGGTCTCCCTCGTCCTGCTGCATGCCGCCTTGCGCGAGGAACCGCCGCCGCGCGCCCTGTGGGTGCCGTTCTCCCACGGGTACGCGCTGGGCCCGCCCGACGATCCGGGGTCCCAGCGCGAGATCCTCGCCGCGGCGCTGAGCCTGCTCGAGGACGAGCCGGCGTCGCCGCCGGTCCTGATGGAGTTCCGCTCGCATCACTGATGGTCGCTTCGGTCGCGGCCGAGGCGGGCACTCCGGGCGCCCGCCGCGTTGCCAGGGCAGAAGACGCTTGTCGTGCCGCGGCCGTCGCGTCGAGTCTGGACACGGGATCTATACGTCCAGGACATCAACACGTACTCCACGAATCACGGCCTCCCCACGCTCAAGAGCGGCCAGTTCACGCAGGTCGTGGCGCCCGGCACGTTCAACCACCCCGAGACCAAGACCCAGGATCCTTCGGGCTGGTGGGGCGAAGAGACGCTCGACGTCGAGGCAGTCCACAGCATGGCTCCGGGCGCGAAGATCGTGTTCGCGGGCGCTCCCAACCCTGAGAACGGCTCGATGGACGCCGTGCTCAACCACCTCATCGACCGCCATCTGGCGCAGATCGTGAGCAACTTGTACGGGAACGCCGGTGAGCAGCTTCCGCCTGGTCAGATCAAGCCCCTGAACTCGACTTCCAGCAGGCCGCCGTCGAGGGGATCGGCCTGTACTTCTCCTCGGGCGACGCCGGCGACGAGGTCGCCGACCTGGGCTACCGCACGGTCGACTGGTCGGCATCCAGCCCGTGGTGACCGCCGTGGGCGGCACCAGCCTCGGCGTGGGGTCGTCCAACGACTACCTGTTCGAGACCGGCTGGGGCACCGGCCGCAGCGTTCTCAGCGGCGATGTGTGGCGCCGAGCTCCCGGGCGACTACTGGTACGGCGGTGGCGGCGGGACGAGCCGTTTGTTCGCGCAGCCGGGATATCAGAAGAACGTTGTTCCCGCGACACTCGCCGACTACTTCGGGACCGGGAAGTCACGCGCGCACGATCCCCGACGTGGCGATGGACGGCGATCCAACGACCGGCATGCTCGTCGGCCAGACGCAGACCTTCTCCGACGGCGTCTACTACGACGAGTATCGCATCGGCGGCACGAGTCTCTCGTGCCCGCTGTTCGCCGGCGTCATGGCTCTGGCTGATCAGAAGGCCGGCTTCGCGCACGGCTTCGCCAACCCGGCGCTGTACGCCGCTCCGGCGAGCGCCTACCGCGACGTCGTCGCCCCGGCGTCGCCTCTCGCGGCCGTCCGCGCCGACTTCGTCAATGGCGAGAACGCCAGCGGCGGCATGAGCTACTCGGCGCGCAGCCTCAATCAGACGGGGACGCTCCACACCATACCGGGCTACGACGACGTCACCGGGAGGGGCACGCCGGACGGCGTGGCCTTCCTCAACGCGCTCGACACCCCGCAGCCGCAGTAGCGCGTCCGGGCGGCCGGCGGCGGCCACGTCCGCCGCCGGCCACCCGAGTCACCAGCTCACAGCGCGGCCGGCCTGGTCCCGCGTCAGCGGATCGGCGCGAAGCTGGCGAACGCCAGCGTGTGGTACACGAGCGCGGCCGCCGGCACGAGGGGCGGTGCCGGCCGTTCGGTTTGTGCGTCGCCCGCGTCCCACCTATCATCGTCGTCGTGGTGGGACCAACAGCAGATCCGTCGCGCGCCTCCGCAGAGGGGCGCGCTCCTCGCGGCGTGGGCGCGCTCCGGCGCGCTTCGCTGTTTGCGGTAGCGATCTGCCTGGCGATCGCCGTGGCCGCCACGGTCGCGGCCTGCGGAGAGACGGGCGCGACGACGCCTGGCGGCGCGGCCGCGAGCGCCTCCGCGAGCACTACGTCGCCGGCCTCGCCCTTCCCGGACATGAGCACGCCGCCCACAGCCGGCCTCTCCGCGACGTCGCCGGCCGCAGCCTCCGCCGCGTTTGACTCCTTCGGCGCGGCCTTCTACCGCCAGTTCAAGAAGCACCGCACGTACTTCGCCACGAACACGGCGGGGGGGTACGCGGACTTCTGGAAGCAGGCGGAGATGATCGAGATGGTCGAGGACGCCTACGACGGCACTCACGATCCGGCGTACAAGCAGATGATCGTCGACCTCGAGACGCAGTACCGCTGGTACTACGGGAAGACCTGGACGAACCGCATCTGGAACGACGACATCACCTGGGCGGTGATCGCCGCGCTGCGCGCCTACGAGATCACCGGCGTCAAGCAGTACCTCGTCCTCGCGCAGACCAACTTCGACGCCATGTACGCGCGCGCCTGGACGCCCGAGTTCGGCGGCGGCATGTGGTGGACGACCGACAAGACGCAGAAGGACGTGACCACGACGGCGCCGGCGACCATCGCCGCCTGCATGCTCTACAAGGACACTCACGACCAGGCGTATCTGGCGAAGGCCAAGACGATGTACGCCTGGATACGCGCCAACCTCTACGACGTGAGCACCGGGGCGGTCTACGACCACATCTCCCACAAGGCCAACGGCAAAGGGAAGGTCGTCTACCCCGTCCAGCTCACGTACAACCAAGGTACCTTCATCGGGTCGGCCGACCTGCTCTACCAGCTGACCGGCGACAAGACGTACTACGGCGACGCGCTGCGCACCCTGCGCCACACCGAGACGCATCTCACTCACCACGGGATCCTCCCCAGTGAGGCCACCGGCGGCAACGAGAACGGCGGCGGTTTCAAGGGCATCTTCATGCGCTACGCCGTGCGCTTCGCGCGGGACAATCACCTGACCGAGTTCGAGCCGTGGTTCGCCCTCAACGCATCGGCCGCGTGGAGACACCGTGACGTCCGCGGCCTCATGGACCAGAACTGGGCGCGCCAGACGCGCGGGGGCTTGCTGTACTCGTGGGACTGCTCCGCCGGCGTCGTGCTGCTCGAGGTCGTCTCGGCACGTTGACGAACCGCGGCGAAGCGCCGCCGCCGTCCCACGACGCGCCGCGGATGCGCACCCACGACGCGCCGCCGCCGCGCGCCCACGGCGCGCGTGCGCTACTCTGAGTCATCGTGACCGGCCCACACCATCACCTGCGCCTCGCCCTGGCCGTCGTCGCGGTGCTCGTGCTGGGCGCGCTGGCTCCCGGCTGCGGCGCGCACCCCGGCCAGCCAGGAGTCGCGCCGTCGGTCGGCACGGCCTCGGCGAGCACGACCTCGGCAAGCCCGCCGGCCGGGCCGGGCCCCAGCGCGTCCGCGTCTGAGGCGGCCGCTCCGACGCCGCCGCCTCCGCGGCCGCACTTCGTGGCGCACCCGCAGCCCGTGCCGATCCTCGTCTATCACCGCATCCTGCGGCGCGGGCACGGTCCACGACTCGTGACGATGAGCCGCGCCAGGTTCGCTCAGCAGCTCGCGTACCTCGCGTCGCACGGCTACGAAGCGGTGACGCTGCGCCGCGTGTACGACGCCTGGACCGGGGCCGGCAAGCTCCCGCCGCGGCCCGTGGTGATCACGTTCGACGACGGGTACGCTGACCAGGTGCGCGTCGCGGCGCCCATATTGCGCCGCTACCACTGGCCGGCGGAGCTCGACCTCGTGGCCGACGCCCTCTATCTGGGCGCCGACCCGCCGGCGGTGAGTCTCACGCCGGCGATGGTGCGCGGCCTGCTCGCCGACGGCTGGGGGCTCGAGTCGCACACGGTCGACCACGCCGTGCTCACGAAGCTGAAGCCGGCCAGGCTGCACTGGGAGCTGGCCGAGTCCCGCCGCCGGCTCACGGCGCTCTTCCACGTGCCCGTCGACTTCCTCTGCTATCCGGGCGGGATCTACGACCGGCGCGTCAAGCTGGCGACGCGCGAAGCCGGGTACCTCGCCGCCACCGGCACGCGCTTCGGGGCGGCGACGCCGCGGGACCTCTTCTCGCTGCCGCGCGTCTACTGCTACGGCGGCGAATCCAGGCGCGCCTTCGGCGCGCGTCTCGCCGCCGTCCTCGCCGCGGAGGCCGCGCGATAGCCGTTCGAGCGGGTATCATGCGTGCTGATGGCCCGTGGGTGCGCAGAACGGCGTTCCCCGCGCGGTCCGGAAGCGTGTGGTCGAGGCGGGTGACGAGACGCAAGGCACAGTGAAGGCAGAGAGCAAGCCGCGCGTGACCTACGTGGGCCACGGGACCGTCCTCATCGAGATGGACGGCGTGCGCATCCTCACCGATCCGTCGTTACGCCGGTGGACCGGCGCCCTGCGCCGCTACGGGCCTCTGCCCGATCCGGCGACCGCCCATCACATCGACGCCGTGCTCATCTCCCACCTGCATCTCGACCATCTGGACCCCTCGTCCCTCAGGATGGTGCCCAAGTCGGCCGTGGTGATCGGCCCGCCTCTGGTCGGCCGCACGATCCATCGCGTCGGCTTCAAGACCGTGATCGAGACGCGTCGCGAGACCGTCCTGCACGTGGGCGACGTGGACGTCGTCGCCGTGCACGCCGCGCACACGCGCCGCCGCTGGGTGCTCTCGCCGCCGACCGAGCCGCTGGGCTTTCTCATCCAGGGCTCGGCCACCATCTACTTCGCCGGCGACACGGCGCTCTTCGACGGGATGGAGGACCTGCACGACCGCATCGACCTGGCGCTTCTGCCCATCGAGACGTGGGGCGTGCGGCCGCCCGAGGGGCGTCACCTCAGCCCGCGCACGGCGACCAAGGCGCTGAGTCTGCTCAAGCCGCGCCTCGCCGTGCCCATCCACTGGGGCACCCTCTACCTGCCCGGCTCCGCCTACGCGGGGCGGCAGGCGACCTACGCCTGGTTCCAGAAGACGCGGAAGCGGCCGGAGGAATTCGCCGCCATGGCCGCCGAGGCCGCCCCGGACGTCGAGGTCCGCCTGCTCGACCCCGGCGAATCGCTGGTCATCGAGCCGGCGGAGCCGGCCGTCGCGACCGTCGTGCTCCCGGGGACCGCGAAAGACGACCCGACCACCGGCGACACGGACGCCGCCGACCCCGGCACGGCCGCGCCGCCGGACTGACGCCGGCCCGCGCGTCCTCAAGGCCGGCGCCGCGTTGGTCGCGGCGGCCTCCAGCCTCCGAAGCATCCCGATGGTAGGATGCCGTCACGTGGGGAGGGTGCGGGGACGCCCCTCCCGTCCGGCGGCTTCCGCCGCCGGGAGGCTCGCGAGGAGGTCGCTATGAGGCGTCTGTATCTGGTCCTGCTGTGCCTGGCGGTACTGCTGCTCTCGGCGGCGAGCGCCCAGGCCCGGCCGTCGTTCAACAAGGCCGTCGACAGGCTGTTCGCCAAGGGGTACCCGCAGGCGATCGACACCTACCTGTACCGTCTGCCCGGGACCAACGCGGCGCTCGGCTTCCGCTGGGCCGGGACCAAGCCCGACAATCAGAGCGCCTTCTACATCGCCAAGAAGATGCGTCGTATGGGCCTCAAGAACGTGCACCTCGAGAAGGTGCCGGTCGACGTGTTCGACTTCAAGTCGGCGAGCGTCAGCGTCGGCGGCCACAAGATGGTCGCCTCGACGTTCGCGGGCATCCGTCCGACGGCCGCTGGCGGCCTCAACGGCCGGGTCGTCTACGTCCACAACGGCACGGCGGCCGACTTCGCCGCCGCCGGCAACGTGACCGGCAAGCTCGTCGTCGTGGACTCCGACTTCCAGGACTGGTGGCTCAACTTCCCCGGCGCCGAGGCCACCGCCCGCGGCGCCATCGGCGTGATCATGACCTCCGGGCCGGACTCGGCGCCTTGGTACAAGGTCTCGCCGACGGCCCTCGGCAGCAACGACGGCGAGTACACCTACGCGGACGTGCCGATGGTCTACATCAGCGCCAAGGACGGCGCCTGGCTCAAGAAGCGCATCAAGGCCGGCACGGTCCAGGCGAACATGAAGCTCATCGAGACGGTGCGCCTCGCCAAGGACGGCGGCTTCGGCTACAACGTCTTCGGCGACCTGCCGGGCACCGACCAGGACGGCACGTTCGTGCTGTTCGGCGCCCATCACGACGTGCACTTCCACGCCGCGACGGACGACTCCGCCAGCGTCGCCGCCAATCTGGCGATCGCCAAGGCCATGAAGCTGAGCGGCTACCACCCCAAGCACACAGTGCGCTTCATGTTCACCACGGGCGAGGAGTTCGGCTACACGGATTCGTGGTGGGACTGGTCGATCGGCGCCTGGTACTGCATCACGCAACAGCACCCGGAATGGGCCGGCCAGATCCGCGGGTTCCTCAACAGCGACTACTTCTCGGGCAAAGGCTCGAAGCTGAAAATGGGGACCGAGCGTGAGCTCGCGCCGTTCCTGGCGAGCAGCGCGGCGAAGTCCAAGAAGTGGCTGCCCTACGGCTCGGCCATCGATACGCCGATCACCACCTGGCAGGACGGCTGGACCTTCACCGCGGCCGGCGTGCCCAGCGTCGTGTTCGCCGCCACCAAGGGCAGCGTCGGCTACACCGACCCGATCTACCACACCAACTACATGAAGCCGGGCCTGATCGAGTGGCCCTACTTGGCCAAGATCTCCAAGTTCATGGGCCTGCTGCAGAAGCGCATGAACACCGGCCTCGCGCCCTACGACTTCAAGGCGCGCGCCCGCGATCTGGCGAAGACCGTCGTCCCGGCCGACCTCAAGACGGCCGGCGCGGACGCCGGCAAGGTCGACGCGCTGCAGGCCGCGGTCACGGCGTTCCAGGCCTCGGCGGGCGCGTTCCAGGCGCGCCGCGGCTCCATCCCGGCCGCCAACGTGGCCGCCGTCAACACCGGCCTGCGCGCCGTGGAGAAGGCGATCGGCACCGGCTTCACGGCGCTCGACGCCTGGGACAGCCAGGTCTACCCGCACCAGCAGGTGCTCTCCGACGTCCAGTACCTCAACGCGGCGATCACCGACCTCGAGGCGAGCACGCCGGGAGCCAAGGACGCTCGCACCCGGAACGCCCTCAAGCAGCTGAGCAACGTGGCCCTCACGGGGTACGGGCTCTGGCTCAGCCCGGATGTCTACAAGGCCGAGCTCGCGCGGCGCACGCCGACGTACTACCGCGCCGACTGGGGCGCCCAGGGGCACCTGATCGACTACCTGAACGTCATCCCCGAGATGACCGACATCTCCAGCGGTGACTGGAAGCACAACACGATCGTGAGCCTGAGGAACATGGCCAAGAGCGACACGAACGATCTCGAGAAGCGCATCGACGACATGACGACGGTGCTCACTTCTGTCACCACGCAGCTGAACAGCTTGCACTAGAGACGTTCCGGCTCCCGCCAGGAGCCGGGGCCGAGAGACGACGAGGGGCCGGCGAAAGCCGGCCCCTCGTCGTCCGCCAATCGTCTCCGTGGCGTCTCCGGGCTGATAGGCCGGCTCCGAGCCGCCTTCACGGCGCCGGCGGCCCCGCGGGGGGTCCGCCGGTGTCAGGCCCCCCGGCGCGCTTGAGCGTGGGCGCCGTGCCCAGGACCGAGCCCACCAGGATCAGCGGCATGCCGACGGCGATCCCGAGCGTGAGCGGCTCGCCCAGGAGCGCGACGCCGAGCAGGACGGCCACGAGGGGGTTGACGTAGGTGATCACGGTGGCGCGCGATGGCCCGACCTCCCGGATGAGCGCGAAGAACACGATGAAGGCGACCGAGGTGCAGACCAGCGCCAGTGTGGCGACCGCTGCCACGGTCTCGGCGGAGATGGACGCCGGCAGGTTCGCCATCGCCGGCCCGGCGTAGAGCGCCGCCGTCACGACGAGCGACGCGGTGATCACCGAGAGGCTCGGCAGGGTGGAGAGCTTGCGGCTGATGACAAGCGGTCCGGTGGCATAGCAGAAGGCCACGGCGAGGACCTCGACGACGGCCAGCGGCGCCGAGCCCGAGAGATCTATCCCGACCAGCGCCGCCACGCCGGCGAAGCCGATCACGAGGCCCACGACGCGCCGGCGGTCCACGGGGTCGTGGGCGCCGGCAAACCGGTACAGCACGGCCGCGATCAGCGGCACGGCCGCGATCAGCAGGCCGGCCATGGAGCTCGTCAGGCGCTCCTCCGCGTGGGACAGCAGAAGCCACGGTATCGCGAGCTCCGCCAGTGTGTACACGAGCACCCAGCGCCAGCGCGCCAGCAGGCCGCGCAGGCCGCCGGCGCGCAGCGCGAACGGCAGGAGGACGAGGGCCGCCGGGGCGGTGCGAAAGAAGACGAGCGCCGGCGGGGCGAGCTCGCGGACGGCCACGCGGATGAGGAGGTAGGGGATCCCCCAGATGACGCACAGGGCGATGAACAACACCCAGCCCTTGCGCGACACCTCGTTCACCTCCTGAAGGACCGGGTGGTTCCCGGCCGCGCCGGAAGTCTACGTCAGGCGCGGCCGGGACGCCCGCGGGGCGCTCTCAGCGTCCTCTCAGGATTCTCAGGGGCTTCTCAGGGGAGCCGAAGAGACGCGCCAAGCGCCGCGCGGGTTCGTTCCCTCCGACGAGCCTAACAGGCCGCAATCGAGCCTCATGCGCGGCCCGCATCGCGCTTAATGCGCGCCGGACAACATAGAGACAGCTCGCGGCGCGCCCGAGATCCCCCGGCGCCGCCCGGAGGCAATCTTCAGGAAAGGATCGTCATGCGATTCAAGGTGTTCATGGCCGCCCTCGTGGGCGGCGTCCTCGGCGCCGCGCTGCTCTTCGGCGGAGCCAGCGTCCTCGGCCTCACCGGCAGCCACGCCGGCCAGACCACCACGTCCGGCACGTCGTTCACCGCGTTCAAGACCTCCGGCCTCACGCCGAAGCAGGTCTACGACAAGAACGTCGGCAGCGTCGTCGAGGTCCAGTCGACCTTCGCCGGCACCACCGACATCTACGGCCAGAGTTCCGGCGGCGGGCAGGGCATCGGCACCGGCTTCGTGGTGTCCAAGGACGGCTACATCCTCACCAACGCCCACGTCGTGGTCGAGAGCGGCCAGGCGGCCAGCCAGGTCACCGTCGTCTTCAAGAGCAGCGGCTCCAACGGCACGCAGATCCCCGCGACCGTCGTCGGCGCCGACGAGTCAACCGACGTTGCCCTGCTCAAGATCGATCCCAGCCAGGCTCCCACGCTCGTTCCCGTGACGCTCGGCGACTCCTCCAAGGTGCAGGTCGGCGAGCAGGTCGTCGCCATCGGCAACCCGCTCGGCCTCGACTTCTCGCTGTCGTCCGGCGTGGTCTCCGCGACGAACCGCAGCCTGCAGTCGCCGAACGGCGCCACCATCAGCGGCGGCATCCAGACCGACGCGGCCATCAACCCCGGCAACTCCGGCGGCCCGCTCTTCGACGCCAACGGCGACGTGATCGGCATCAACGAGCAGATCGACTCGCAGTCCGGCGGCAACGAGGGCATCGGCTTCGCCGTGCCGATCGACACCGCCATCAGCACGATGCAGCAGATCAAGGACGGCAGCCTGCAGCAGTCGCAGTCGCAGTCACAGACGCAGCAGGATCCGTACGGCCAGACCCAGCAGACAGACCCGTACGGCGGCAGCTCGTCCGGCGGCCTCTATTGAGCCGTTGACGCCGGACAGTCGGCGCTGAGCCGCCGGCGCCAAGCCGTCGGCGCTGAGCCGCCGACACCGAGCGGGCGCCGACCGGCGCGGCGCGGGACGGCCGCTGCCGGCCCAGGGAGTGGCCGCCGCGCCGCGCCGGTCGGCCGAGGCTCTGGCGAGGGGCCGGGGAGCAACAAGCGCTCCCCGGCCCCTTCGGCGTTTTGGTGTGCCCCGCCGCTTGACTCTCCCCGGGGGGAGGCTCCTACGCTCCGGCGCAAGACGGCGGACCTGCCGCCGCACAGCGACGTGACATCGAGGAGCTAGCGCATGAAACGACATCTGCCCGTCATCGCCGTCCTGCTGGGGCTGCTGGCCGCGGCGCTGCTCGCCGGCGCGTCCGCGCCGGCGCCCGCTGCGGCGGGATCAGCGGCGCCCCTGACCTTCTATCACCAGGCGCCGGCCGGGTGGCAAGCGAAGCCCGTGGGGGCGCTGCTCAAGTGGCAGCGTGAGACGCGCCTCAGCGGCGTGCTGCACGGTCTGTACGCCTACCGCGTGATGTACGTGAGCCGCGGGGCCCAGGATGGCGCCGCCCGCGGCGGCAAGGTCTTCGAGACCGGCATGGTCTTCGTGCCCAAGACCGGCCGGGTACCCTCCGGCGGCCGGCCCATCGTCGCCTGGGGCCACGGGACTGCCGGCGTCGGCGACAGCGCCGCGCCGTCCCGCTACCCGTGGCTCTACCCCGAGCCCGCGAGCACGCCCTGGCTCGTCTACGGGTCGTTCGTCGGCAAGGTCGGGCGCATGGGGTACATCGTGACCTGCCCGGACTATGAGGGTCTGGGCACGCCGGGCCTGCACACGTACCTCAATGCCGGCTCCGAGGGCCGCGCCGTGATCGACGCCGTGCGCGCGGCGAGGCATCTCGCCGCCAGGCTCGGCGTGCACGCCTCCCGGAGCTGGGCCACCGCCGGGCACTCGCAGGGCGGCCAGGCGGCTCTCGCCGCGGCCGAGATGGCGAGCACCTACGGCCGCGGCCTCTCTCTCAAGGCCGTCGTGGCGCTGGCGCCGGGCGCCAACCTCGACCAGATCATGAAGGGGACTCTCACGCTCCCCGACTGGTATCCCTACATGGGGTACATGGCCTGGGGCGTCAAGGCCGTCGACGTCGACCACACGTTCCGCTTCTCGGACGTGGTCGGCCCCTGGATCATGCCCTACGTCGCCAAGGCCCCGCGGCTGTACTTCGACCAGTGGTGGGCGACCCTGCTGCTGGCGCACTGGGACGGCAAGTACCCTGCCGGCTCTCCCCAGGTCCCCCAGGCTTCCGACATCGCCGTGAGCGGCTGGGAGACTAACCCGGCAGTGCAACGCTTCTTCGCCGACGCCACCGTGGGCCAGCGCCACGCCACCGGCGCGATCCTGGTCCTGCAAGGCACCAAGGACCTGCTCTACAAGCAGTACCCCACGCTGATGGCGCAGCTTCGCGCCGCCGGCGACAACGTGCACGGGCGTCTGCTGCCCGGCCAGAGCCACGACATGGCGGTCACCTATGGGTGGCCGTGGGCGAGATCGTTCCTGCGGCATCACCTGCCGGCGAACTGAATCCGGACTGACCCGGGACGAACCGGGACCAGGCGAGACACGAGGGGCCGGGGAGCGGAGACGCTCCCCGGCCCCTCAGTCCTGCTCCTCCACGATCTGGTGCCAGCGGATGCGCGTGCCGACGCGCGCCCTGAGGCGCCAGGCCAGGGTCTTGGGCGCGGCGTCGAGGGCGCCGACCAGCCGCGTGCCGTTGAGCACGATCTGGGCACGGTCGGCGTCGCTCAGCTCGAAATCGTCCATCATCCGTTCGCACACATCGATGCTGGTGACGACGTCGTGGAACATGCCCCAGTCGCCAGCGCAGAGGCGGGCGATGTAGGAGGCGTCGATCACGCCCGGCTGGTCGTCGTAGGCGACCTCCGAGTCCTTGAGCAGCGCCAGGATGTCGCGGACGTCCTTCTCCGTGCGGCGATGGACCTGCAGCTTGGTCAGGAGCAGGTCCGTCCGCGGGACTGTGAAATCGTCGAGCTCGAGGCGGTCCTTGAGGGGCACGTCGTGATCCATGCGCAAGGCGTCGAGGAAGATGTCGACGTGGTCGTCGTCGTGGATCTGGCGTCCGGTCTCCGGGTGGACGTGCCGGCAGGGGCGCACGAACTGCCGCTGCCGGTAGTCGGAGGCCAGACGGACCTCGGTGTTCTCCCGGTAGCCCAGCTCCTGCATCAGCGAGGTCGTCTCGCCGACCTGCCGGAACAGACCCACCAAGTCGATGTCGGCGTGCGGTCGCGCGCAGAAGGTCTGGTCGCTGCAGAGCGAACGCACGGCCATGCCTCCGATGAGGCGGAGGACGATCCCTCGGTCGCGTGCCGCGTCGACGATGCGCCGCGCCTCGAGGATCATGTCCTCCGAGGGGTCCAGCGCCACTGCTCTCAATGTCTGTTCTTCCACCTTCGTCCCATCTCATGTGCTGTCAGGCACAAACGACCGTACCCAGCGCGAGTTACGTGCGTGTTAAGCCACCGTTGGAAGCCGGCGAGCGGTGACCGCCTTGGCGGCGCCGCGCCCGCCACCGGCGCGCTGGGCCCTGGGCTCGCCGGCCGTGATGCGCGTGCTAGCATTCGAGTCGCGAGAGAACGCCGGCGCGGCACCGACGCCGGCGCCGGGTGAGGAGGCGACGTGGACACGCTCGAGACCATCCAGGCGCGCTACAGCGTGCGCGGGTACCGGCCGGACCCGGTGGACGACGAGACCTTGGCGCGGGTGCTCGAGGCAGCGCGACAGGCGCCGACCGCCGCCAACCGGCAGCCGTTCCGGCTCCTCGTGCTGCACACACAGGGCAGGGAAGAGGAGATCGGGCGCATCTACGGGCGCCCGTGGTTCGTGCGGGCGCCGCTCGTCATCGGCGTCGTTGCGGTGCCGGGCGAGGCATGGCGGCGTTCGGACGACAAGCCCTACGACGAGGTGGACGCGACGATCGCCATGGATCACCTCGTCCTCGCCGCCACGAGCCTCGGCCTCGGTACGTGCTGGGTCGCGGCCTTCGACCCGCAGGCCGACGCGCGAGGTCCTCGGGCTGCCGGACGATGTCGAGCCCATCGCCTTCACGCCGCTGGGCTACCCGGCCAAGGACGCGGCTGCGACCAGCCGCCGCCCGCTGTCCGAGCTCGTCAAGTACGAGCGCTGGTGAGCTGCGCGCCGCCGGCGCGCCGATGTCCAGAGGAGGAACGATGACCGAGCCACGCGAGATCGCCTCGCAGGTCGAAGAGGTCGTGCCCGGCGTCTGCCATTGGCGCATCCACAACAGCAACATCGGGGGCGCCGTCTCGAGCTCCCACGCGATCGTGACCGGTGACGGCTGCGTGCTGATCGACCCGGTACGCCTCGCGGACACCGCCCTGGCGGAGTTGCCGCGTCCGCGGGCGATCGTGCTCACGGCGCGCTGCCACCAGCGCGCCGCCTGGCGCTACCGCGACGAGTTCGGCGCGGAGGTCTGGCTGCCCGAGGATGCGACCCCCGCCGACCAGGAGCCGGACCGTCGCTACGCCGACGGGGACACGCTCCCGGGAGGCCTCACGGCGCTGCGCACTCCCGGACCGGAGATGCCGCACTACTCGTTCCTGCTGGAGGCCGATCCCGGCATCGTGTTCTGCTCGGACCTCGTGTCGCACGACGGAGCGTCGCTGCGCTTCATCTCGCCGCAGTTCCACGAGGACCCGGCGGCCACGCGCCGCAGCGTGGAGGAGCTGCTCGCCCTGCCGTTCGAGGTGCTCTGCTTCGACCATGGGACGCCGCTCGCGGACGACCCCAAGGGTGCGCTCAGGCGGCTGCTCGACTCGACGCGCTGAGCTACCTTACGCGGACTGCGCCCGCCGCCGAACGGCCATTCCTATGACTTCGTGCCTGATACTGTTCAGCGCAGGCACCAGCGACTAAGCTGTATGCATGGTGTATCAGCGCGGCGCGTCAGGAGGCGCGTCGCCCGAGAAGGGGGTACCTATGAGAGTGACAAGGAGTAGGGGTCTGGTGGCCGTGGCGCTCTTGGCGCTCGCGGCCCTGGCCATCGCGATCGTGGCGGGCTGCGGCAGCAGCGGTACGTCGTCGAGCACGAGCCCGTCGGCGGCGGCCACGCCAAGCTCGAGCGCCACCGGCGCTGCGGCCTGGACGACGGCGGACCTCGCTGCGCTTCAGGCCGATCCGGCGCTCAAGGCGATGCTGCCCAGCAGCGTCACCAGCGCCAACAACCTCAGGGTCGCCAGCGACATCCCCTATGCGCCTTGGGAGTCCTACAACCCGCCGACTAGCAAGAACCCGGCCGGTTTCGACTTCGACCTGTCGCAGGCGATCGGCAAGAAGATCGGCATCCCGACGTCGTTCAACGAGACACCGTTCGACAGCATCATCCTGTCGATCAAGGGCGGCAAGAACGACATGATCATGTCGGACATGTACGACAACCTCCAGCGTGAGCAGCAGGGCGTCAGCTTCGTCGACTACGCGCTGGACGGCACGTCGATCCTGGTGAAGAAGGGCAACCCGCAGGGCATCACCAACCTCGACAGCCTGGCGGGCAAGACGGTCGCCTGCGAGAGCGGCACGACGCAGCAGGCGTTGCTCCAGAAGCTGAACACGCAGTTCGCCAGCTCCGGCAAGGCGAAGATGACCGTCCTGGCGCTCCCGAACCAGCCGGCAGCCTTCCTCGCTGTCACCAGCGGCCGCGCCGTCGGCGACCTCACCGACCACTCGACCGCCGAGTACAACGCGATGACGACCAACAACGGCAACACGTTCGAGGTCGTCAATGATCCATCGGCGCCGAAGGGCTATGAGCCCCAGCTCGTGGGCATCGGGATCGTGGCCAAGAACACGCCGCTCATCAACACCGTGCAAAAAGCCCTCCAAGACCTGATCGACGAAGGCGCGTACCAGAAGATCATCGCCAAGTACGGCCTGACGGCAGTGGATTCGGCACAGATCAACCAGGGCGGGGTCGCCACTCCCAGTCCTAGCACGACTCCCTGAACCCTGACGACGGAATGAGCATCTCCAGCCCCGATCAGAGCGGGGTGGCGGCGGCCGGGGGACCGGCCGCCGCCTCTCGCCCCGAAGCCATCAAGGCGATCCCGGTCCGCCACTGGGGTCGCTGGATCAGCGCGATCGTGGTCGTCTATCTCGTGGTCGCGCTCGTCTACTCGTTCATCAAGAGCCCCAACGTCGACTGGCCGACGGTCTTCAACTACATGTTCAAGCCGCTCACCCTGCGGGCTCTGGCGCTCACCATCGAGCTGACCTTCGTGACGATGGTCGTCGGCGCCACCGGCGGCACCATCCTGGCAGTCATGCGGCTCTCCGAGAACCCGGTGCTCTCGTGGATCGCCTGGGTGTACATCTGGTTCTTCCGCGGCACCCCGGTGTACGTGCAGATCATCCTCTGGGGCAACATCGGCGTCCTCTACAACACGTTCTACGTCGGGCTTCCATTCAGCGGTCTCGTGTTCGCCCACGGCAGCGCTGGTCTGCTGGTCAACCACCTCATCATCGTCGCCATCCTGGCCTTGGGTCTGAATGAGGCAGCGTATGCGGCTGAGCTGGTGAGGGCCGGCATCATCTCGGTCGACGCCGGCCAGAGCGAGGCCGCCTCGTCGCTCGGCATGTCGCCGCTGCTCGTCACGCGCCGCATCGTGCTGCCGCAGGCGATGCGGGTGATCATCCCGACGATGGGCAACGAGACGATCAGCATGCTCAAGACGACGTCGCTGCTCGCCGTGCTCGGCGGAGGCATCGAGTTGTTCGGGCGGCTGCAGAGCATCTACGCGCAGACGTTCCAGGTGATGCCGCTGCTGATCGTCGCGTCGGCGTGGTATCTCATCGTGACCTCCATTCTGACCGTCGGCCAGGCGCGTCTTGAGGCGTACTTCGGCAAGGGGTTCGGATCAGAAGAGACTGAGGCGGCCGAGAAGCGCGCTGCGCGCAGGGCGCTGAAGGCGGACGTCCAAGAGAGAGCTCGGCAAGGACGTGGGTCATGAGTAGCCAACCAGAAGGCCACCTTATCGATGCGGAAGCGGCCGCGGCCGAGGCGGCCACGGCCGGCGTCCCCATGGTCAAGGCAGAGCAGGTGTGGAAGGCGTTCGGCAAGCTCGACGTGCTCAAAGGCGTCGACTTCATCGTGCAGCCGCAGCAGACGTTCGTGCTGCTCGGCCCGTCCGGCGGCGGCAAGTCGACCCTGCTGCGCTGCATCAACCATCTCGAGAAGATCGACGCCGGCAGGCTCTACGTCGCCGGCGAGCTCATGGGTTACAGGGAGCGCGGCAAGGTCCTGCACGAGATGAAGGCGCGCGACGTCGCCAGGCAGCGGTCTTCGATCGGCATGGTGTTTCAGCGCTTCAACCTGTTCGCGCACAAAACGGCCATCGAGAACGTGATGGAAGCGCCGATCAAGGTCCAGCACCTGCACCGCAAGCAGGCGGAACAGGAGGCGATCGACCTGCTCACCCGAGTCGGACTCGGCGAGAAGCTCGACACGTACCCGGCTCAGCTCTCCGGTGGTCAGCAGCAACGCGTGGCGATCGCTCGCGCGCTCGCCATGAAGCCCAAGCTGATGCTCTTCGACGAGCCGACGTCGGCTCTCGACCCAGAGCTCGTGGGCGAGGTGCTGGACGTGATGAAGCAGCTCGCGCGCGACGGCATGACGATGGTCGTGGTCACGCACGAGATGGGCTTCGCCAAGGAGGTCGCCGACGGCGTCGCGCTCATGGACGGTGGCGTCATCGTCGAGCAGGGGCCACCGTTGGACGTGCTCGTGAACCCAAAGGAGGACCGCACCAAGCTCTTCCTGTCCAAGGTCCTCGCCTGACGGCAGACGGACGACGCCGGCTGGGGTGCTCGCGCACCTCGGCCGGCGTCGCCGCGTACGCGATCGCGCGCCCGGCAGAGCGTGTATGCTTGCGCCGACGCGCGACAGGCACGATCCTGCCCTCGACCGCAAGCTGGACCGACCCCTCATGCCAGAATCCTCGCTCAAGCAGGCAGACGAGCCGGACGCCATTCCGGACTGCGAGGCTGCCGTCGCACCGGCGCCGTCTCCCTCCGCAGCGGTCGACACGCCGCTTGACCCGTGGACGGCCGGTGCAGCCGCGGTCGGCACGAGGGTCTTCCTCATCGCCGTGGCGCTCATCACGACGTTCACCGTCGGCCTGCGCACCAGGCCGGTCTTCATGCGCGACCCGGCGCACATCGAGGTCTTCACCGGTCTCGGGCGCAGGCTCCTCGAGCCGTGGGCCAACTGGGACGGCGTGTGGTTCGTCCGCATCGCCGCCGCCGGCTATCACTCACACGCCTTCAGCCAGGCCTTCTTCCCGCTCTATCCGCTGGCCGTCCGCATCGTCACCCCGGCGGCCGGCCACTTCTACGTGGTGGCCGGCATCGTCGTCTCTCTGGCCTGCTACGCCGCCGCGATGGTCCTGCTCTACCGGCTGGCGGCCGACGAGTGCGGCTCGCGCGTAGCTCTGTGGAGCGTCGTGTTCATCTCCGTGTTCCCGACCGCCTTCTTCTTCCAGGCGGTGTACAGCGAGTCCCTGTTCCTGGCGCTCACGTTGCTCAGCTTCAGCGCCGGCCGGCGGGGGCGCTGGTGGCTCGCCGGCGTCGCGGGGCTGCTGGCTGCCCTCACACGCAGCTCCGGCCTGCTCCTCGTGCTGCCCTTGGCGCTGATGTGGTGGGAGCAGCGCCGTGGCGAGCCGATCCGGCTGCCCGGTGGACCCAGACGCGGGCCGGCGCCGGCGGCGTCGCCGCGCGCCCCGCGCCGGCCTTCGGTCCTCTCCTTCGGCTGGCTGCTGCTCGTGCCGGCCGGCCTCGGCGTCTATATGGCATACCTGTGGCACGCCTTCAGCAATCCGTTCCTGTTCAGTGCCGTCCAGGACTTCTGGGGCCGCCGCTCGACCCTGCCGCCGGTCGCGATCTGGGACGGCGCCGTCGCCGCCTACCACGGCGTCTATTGGCTGGCGGCACACGGCGTCGGCGCCGTGCTCAACGGCCCTCACACCGTGTCGGGCGGCCTGCAGAGCGACGTGGTCGCCAACCCGCTCGAGTTCCTGGCGCTGATCACGGCGGTCGTCCTGGTCGTCATCTGCTGGCGCAAGCTGCCCGCGGCGTACACGGTCTACGGCCTCGCCGCGTTGCTCTTCCCGCTGCTCTACCCGACGACGGCGCGGCCGCTGGACAGCCTGCCGCGCTTCCTCGCCGTCGTGTTCCCGCTCTTCATCGCCCTGGCCGCTGCCGTGGTGACGAGGCCCGTCTGGCGCTGGACCGTCGTGGCTGCTGTTCGGCAGCCTGCTGGTGCTGGCTACCGTGCTCTTCGCCAGCTTCATCTAGGCGGACCGGGGCGGGCCTGCCAAGGGCCTGTGCCGCGCGGCCCTGCAAACGACGACGGAGCGGCCCTACGAACGACGACGGGGCGGCCGCGAGGCCGCCCCGTCGGATCACACTCGATGCGTGCGTCCTACTTCTCGTGCTTCTCCGTGCCGAACGCGCTCTTGAGCTCCTCTTCCTGCTCGTGGGTGAGGTTGGAGCGCACGAGCGTGGCGTTCGTGCCCTGGACCGCCGCCAGAAACTTGTCCTCCGTCATCTGGCTGATGAGGAGGAACCAGCCCGCCTTGCCCGGCGGCACCGCGTCGCCCATCTGCTCGAGGACCTGCTGATTGATGCCCGTCTTGCCGAGCTTGCCGAACAGGGCGCCCATCCCGGCGCCGATCGCGAGCCCGAGGAACGGGACGAAGAAGAGCAGGCCGAAGAGCATGCCCCAGAAGGCGCCGCCCATTGCGCCCGCGCCGACGAGGTGGTTGTCGTGCTTGACGTGCGGTTTGCCGTCGGGGTCGCGGACGACCATGGCTGCGTCCTGCAACTGCACGATGAGGTCTTTCTGCATCTCCGCCAGCTTGACGCCAAAGTCGGTGGCGGCGGCCTCGTTCTCGAAGCCGAGGACCATGAGTTCGCTCATCCAGTACCCTCCTTGGTGGGGTTCGTGTCGGTCCTACCCATCCGCGGCGCGAGGCTCACCCGGGCTTGTACCGGGCGCGGCGCTCAGTGTCCGAGGTCCTTGAGCTCCTCTTTGAGCGCGGCCTCGAAGCCGGCGTCGTCTCGCGGTTCCGGCGCGTCGCCCTCCTCCTGTTCGGTGACCGGACGGCCCTCATCGTCGACGGCGACGACACGGTCGGAGTGCGCGGCGTCCTGCTCGACGATCCGCGGAACGGCCTCCTGGCTGCGGCGCATGAGCGAGAAGATCAGCAGCCCGAGGCCGAGCACGAGCGCGACTGCGATGACGACGATGATGGCGATCGGAACGGCGCCCATGGTTGTAGCCCCCTCTGCTGGTCGGACGTGATGCCGATACGGTACCAGCAAGGCCGGCGGATGTCTCGGGTGGCGCTGTGCTTCACGACGATTCCGGCCGATAGAGTCGGGGAGAGGCGTGCCGCGGCGGGCGGCGCGAGGGAACGGGATGGGGCCGACGCGATGAAGATCTGGCACAGCGGGGCGGGGGGCGTAGCGACGATGCTCCTGGCGTGCGCGCTGCTCCTGGCGGCCGGCTGCGGCGGACCCTCGGACGGCTCGGCCGGGCCGACGGCCGCCTCGCCGGCGCCGCGCGCCGCGCTCGGCGTGGTCGCTCTCAAGGACGGCCGCGTGAGCGGCATGGAGAGTGGCGGCGTGTCGGCCTACCTGGGCATCCCGTACGCCGCTCCGCCCGTGGGCGCCTTGCGCTGGCGGCCGCCGCAGCAGGCGAAGCCGTGGGCCGGCGTGCGCGCCTGCACCCAGTACGGGCCGTCGTGCATCCAGGGCAACGCTCCCGATCATCCCGGCACGCAGTCGGGAGCGCAGAGCGAGGACTGCCTTTACCTCAACGTGTGGACGCCGGCAAAGACCGCCCGCGAGCGGCTCCCTGTGATGGTGTGGATCCACGGGGGCGGGTTCATCTCCGGCTCGGGGAGTCTCCCCACCCCTGGTGGCAGCATGCTGAGCAAGCTCGAGCACGTCATCGTCGTCTCGTTCAACTACCGCCTCGGCGTGTTCGGCTTCTTCGCGCACCCGCAGCTGTCGCGGGAGTCGCCGCACCACGTGTCCGGCAACTACGGGTTGCTCGACCAGATGAAAGCCCTGCGCTGGGTGCGCCGCAACATCGCCGCCTTCGGCGGCGACCCGCGGCGCGTCATGATCTTCGGCCAGTCGGCCGGCGGGCAGAGCGTGATCGCCCAGCTCGTGAGCCCGCTCAGCCGCGGGCTCTTCTCGCGTGCGGCGTCGG
Source organism: uncultured Thermoleophilia bacterium (assembly GCA_963829205.1). Lineage (GTDB taxonomy): Bacteria > Actinomycetota > Thermoleophilia > UBA2241 > UBA2241 > CAIXSE01. The sequence continues at coordinate 982,673 of CAWHHT010000005.1, read as the reverse complement.
AGAGCCCGCGCTACCAGGACCGCGGCATCGGGCTCTGGTCGACGCTCACCCTCAAGGAGCAGGAACAGGAGGGTGAGGAGATCGGCGACGATCTGGGCATCCCCGACGGGCCGGGGCAGACGGCGGCGCTGCGCAAGGTGAGCGCCGCCCGCCTCGCCGCCGTGACGGCGCCGGCCCCGCAGGCGCTTCCTCTGATGTTCGTGCAGCCGCCGCAGCCGTCGTTCCAGCCGGTCGTGGACGGCTACGTCCTCCCGGACGAGCCCTGGAGGATGCTCCGGCGCGGCGACTGGGCGCACGTGCCGCTTCTGATCGGCAGCAACCAGGACGAGTGCAACATGTGGCTGTCCGGGCTCAAGCAGCCGCGCGCCGGCTACGTCGCCACGGCCTCACGGCAGCGCGTCCAGTGGTTCGCGGGGCCGCAATGGCCGCGGCTCGCCGGGCAGTTTCCGCCGCGGGAACTCGGCGGCCAGCTGCCGGCCACCAGCCGCATGATGACGGTCCTCGAGTTCAATGCGCCCACACGGTTCGCCGCCCGCTGCGTCGCCGACGACCATCGCAAGGCGTTCCTGTACTACTTCACTCGCAAGCCTCCGGGGTGCGCGGCCGGTGCGGATCACGGCGCCGAGGTGCCGTACGTGTTCGGCCGCGTTGCTGCGCGGGCGCAGAAGGGCGTGACGGACGCGACCGACATCAACCTGTCATTGACCATGATGCGCTATTGGGCGTCCTTCGCGACGACCGGAGACCCCAACTCGCCCGGTTCTCCGACGTGGGCCGCCTACCGCCCCGCCACCGACCGGGTGCTGTGCCTCGACACGTCGGCGGCGATGATCCCGGTCCCGTATCCGTGGGTGTGCCGCGTGGCGGAGAGTGTCGACCGCGAGCATTGAGGCGCCCGCGAGCATTGACGCGCCCGCGAGCATTGACGCGCCCGTCCTCACGATGACGCGGGTCGCGGTAGACGGTTGTCCCATGTGGACTGGCGGCTCTACTGCTGTTATGGTACCTGCGGGGCCAACCTCCCCTCTTAGCATTGACTCGCCAGGCTTTGCTTACCCCCGGTTGGCCCCTTTTGTCTGCTCGCGCACGGGCGCACCACCGCGGCCTGCGTGCGGCGGAGGCTGGTCTCGTCGGCACAAGGCCATGGCGGGGTGCGCGCCGAATAAGTGGCCTGGGTTGAGCTAGTGTGGCCGGAGCCCCATAATCGGGGCTCGGCCTTTTGGCTGCTGACAAGGGAGAACGCATCCCATGATCGTGTTCGAAGACGTCACCAAGGTCTACGACCCAGACGTGGTCGGCCTCCAGGACTTCACCTGTCACATCGGCAAGGGCGAGTTCGTGTTCCTGGTAGGGCCCTCCGGTTCCGGCAAGTCGACCCTCATAAAGCTGATCCTCAAGGAACTGCGGCCCGAGACGGGGCGCATCCTCGTGGCCGGCCGCAACCTCGGCACGCTGCGCAACAGCAGGGTGCCGCTCCTGCGGCGCAACATCGGCTGCGTGTTCCAGGACTTCAAGCTCCTGCCCAACAAGTCGGTGTACGACAACGTCGCCTACGCGCTCGAAGTGGTGGGCGAGCCGCGGCGCAGCATCCGCCGCAAGGTGCCGGAGATCCTCAGCCTCGTGGGCCTGGCGGAGAAGACCAACAGCCTGCCGCACGAGATCTCGGGCGGCGAGCAGCAGCGGGTCAGCGTGGCGCGCGCGTTCGTCAACCATCCCCCGCTGCTCCTGGCGGACGAGCCCACGGGCAACATCGACCCCGAGACCGCGGTCGGCATCATGCAGCTCCTGGTCCGCATCAATCGCACGGGCACCACCGTGGTGGTCGCCACCCACGACCGCGACATGGTCAACCGGATGCGCCGCCGCGTGCTCCAGCTCGAGGCCGGGCGCCTCGTGCGCGACGAGCGTCGCGGCAGCTACGATCAGGTCACCGAAGAGGTGGACGATGCGCTTTAACTTCTTCCTCGCGGAGGCGTTCGGCTCCATGCGCCGCAACTGGGTCATGGCGATGGCGGCCGTGATCACCGTCTTCATCAGCACGGCCATCCTCGGCGCCGTCCTCGTGACGCGCGACAACCTCAATCAGGGCGCCACCAACCTCAAGAACCGCGTCATGATCGAGGTCTTCATCAAGGACAACTCGACGCCGGAGCAGGTGACGGGGCTGCAGCAGAAGATCGACGCTCTCAAGGCCCAGGGCCAGGTCAAGAGCTACACGTTCATCTCCAAGGCGCAGGCGCTCGCGATCTTCCGCAAGCGCTTCGGCGAGCGCATCGTCGCCAACCTGCCGATCAACCCGCTGCCCGCCTCGTACCAGATACAGGTCCAGGACACCAACAACGTCGACAAGGTGGCGGCCCAGTTCTTCAACGATCCCGTCGTCGACAACGACCCCGGCACGCACAACGGTGTCAAGTATGCCAAGGAGACCGTGCGCAAGATGCTCGGCACCATCAGCCTGATCGAGAAGGGCATGTGGGTGGTCACGATCATCTTCGCGGCCGCCGCCGTGCTCCTCATCAGCACCACGGTGCGGCTCTCCATCTTCGCGCGCCGTCGCGAGGTCGAGATCATGCGGCTCGTCGGCGCCACCAACTGGTTCATCCGCTGGCCTTTCGTGTTCGAGGGCTTCATCACGGGCCTCCTCGGCGCCATCTTCGCCGGCGTGTTCGTGTGGATCGGCAACTGGGGCATCGCCAACTGGATCAAGAGCACGCAGATCGACTTCCTGAGCCTGCGCGTCTATCGCCTCTGGTGGCAGGGCGGCACCTGGCCGCTCGGTCTGCTGCCCACCCTGGCCCTGCTCGGCGCCATCCTGGGCGCCGTCGGCAGCCTGGTGGCGCTGCGCCGGCACCTCAAGACCTGAGGCCAAAGCGCCGGCCGGCGCTCCGCCGCGCCCGCGGCGCCCACAGGATTCCGCCCGCCGCCCGCAGAACACGTCTGATTGCCATGACGTGCACGCGCAGGCTCATCCTTGCCGCCCTGCTGGCGGCCTTCGCCCTCTGCCTGCTGCCCGCGGCGGCGCCGGCCGGCGCTCCCGGGCAGCTCGCCCAGACGCGGGACAAGATCGCCGCCGCCAAGAAGCACAAAGCCTCGCTCAACGAGCAGATCTCGGCCCTGGACGGCCAGCTCACGGCGCTCGACGCCCAGCTCAAGGGCCTCGGCGACCGGATCGACGCCCTGCAGCAGCGGCTCTCCGCCACGCGCGACAAGCTCCGGGTGATGGACGAGCAGCTGCGTCTCAAGCGCGTGGAGCTCGCGCAGGCGCAGCGCAGGTTCGCGACGGAGCAGGCGGCCTTCCGGCAGCGGGTCAGGATCGCCTACAAGACGTCGGACCTCGACTACCTCGACGTCCTCATGGCGTCCAACAGCTTCGAGGACCTGGTGAGCCGCGTCGACGTCGTGCGCAGCCTCGTGGGCGGCGACAACGCCCTCGTGGGCCGGCTGCAGACGACGCGGGACGCGGTGCGCAAGCAGAAGCAGGCGATCGCCGACCGTGAGAGCGAGGTGCGCAAGGCGGCCGCCGACCTCCAGGCACAGAGCACACAGCTCGCTGCGCTGCGGGCCGCGCAGGCGCAGCAGCAGTCCGCGGCGCTCGCGGCTCGCAAGCAGAAGACCGGCGCCCTGGCGCAGGTCGACAACGACCTCGCGCTGCTCAAGAGCCAGGAGGACCAGCTCCTGGCGGAGAGCAGCGCGCTCTCGGGCGTCATCAACGGCTCGTCGGGCGGCGGGGGAGGGACGGGCCGCCTGGGCTGGCCGGTCAGCGGCCCGGTCACGTCGCCCTTCGGCTGGCGCATCCACCCGATCCTGCACACTCAGGCGGTTCCACACCGGCATCGACATCGGCGTCGGCTACGGGACGCCGATCCATGCCGCCGACAGCGGCAGCGTGATCTACGCGACCTGGATGAGCGGGTACGGCAACGTGATCATCATCGACCACGGGGGCGGCATCTCGACGCTCTACGCGCACCAGTCGTCGCTCGCGGTGGGGATGGGCGCCCACGTGACGAGGGGGCAGGTGATCGGCTACGTGGGCTCGACAGGGTTCTCCACCGGGCCGCATCTGCACTTCGAGGTGCGTCTCAACGGCACGCCCGTGAACCCGCTCGCGTACGTCCACTGAGCCGTGCCGGTTTGAAGCGACCAGCGCGAGCGACTAGCATGGCGTCTTGATGCGCGCCCTGCGGACCACCATCGTCGTGCTGCTGATCTCCCTCGGTTTCCTCGGGGGCTACTTCGTGGGCTGGTACCTCCACGGCGAAAACGTCACCACCCTCTCCAGCAGCCAGCGGAGCTCGGCCAAGCAGGCCGGCCAGCTGCAGCAGCGCATCATCGAGGAGCTCCAGGGCCGCTACTACAAGGCGGTCGACGTGAACAAGCTCAGCACCGCCGGGGTCAACGGCACACTCAAGTCGCTGAACGATCCGTGGACCGTGTACCTCGACCCCAAAGAGACGCAGGCCTTCTCGGAGACGGAGAGCGGCCAGTACTACGGCATCGGCGCCTCGCTCAACAAGACGGCCAAGGGTCTCACCGTGACGCAGGTGTTCCCCGGCTCCCCGGCCCAGAAGGCGGGGCTCAAGCCCGGCGACACGATCACCAGCGTGAACGGCAGGCCTATCGCGGCCCTGTCCAGCGACGTCAGCGTACCGCTGATCAAGGGCAAAGAGGGCACGCAGGTCACCCTTGGGATCCTGCCCGGCGGCAAGGCGCCGCAGAAGCAGATCACCGTCACGCGCCAGCGCATCGAGATCCCCGAGACGAGCAGCCGCATGATCCCGGACAAGGGCACCAAGGTCGGCTACGTCCAGCTCTACCAGTTCGGCGGCTACGCGGCGCGCGACGTCACGCAGAACGTCACGGCGCTCGCCGCCAAGGGTGCGCAGTGGTTCATCCTCGACATGCGCTACAACCCCGGCGGGTTGCTTACGCAGGCCGTGGACGTGACCAACATCTTCCAGAAGGGCGTCGTCACGTCGACGAAGGGGCTCCACAGCCCTCTCGAGGTGTTCGAGGCCAACGATCCCGTCGTCACGTCAAAGCCGATGGTCGTGCTCGTGAACGCGGACTCGGCCAGCGCCGCGGAGATCGTGACCGGCGCGCTCAAGGACCACAGGCGGGCGGAGATCATCGGGACGCGGACCTTCGGCAAAGGGCTCGTGCAGACGATCGTCGCGCTCGGCGACGGCTCGTCACTCAAGCTGACGACGGCCGTGTACCTCACCCCCAACGGGACGGACATCAACCACAAGGGCATCCAGCCGAACATCGTGGTGGTCAACAATCCCAAGACCAAGAAGGACGAGCAGCTGCAGGCCGCGCTGAAGTTCATCGCGCGGAGCAAGTAGGCGCTCGTGAGCCCGCCGCGCGCTGATGCAGGGCGCGGCCCGCGCCGCGAGCGCGGCGGCTCGCGGCCGGGGCGCGGTGGAGCGCCTCCGGAGCGGAGCGGAGCGTCTTCGGACCGCGGTGGCCGCCCTCCCGGACCGACGCCTGCAAAGCCGCTGCCGTACCGCGTGACGCGGTGGGGCAAGTTCTGGTCTCTCGAGCCGCTCTTCGCCGACCCCCGCTCCTACCTCGTCTCCAAGGGCGGCCTGCCGCCGAAGCTCGACGACATCGTGCTCGCCGTGCCGTACCACGGCGACCGGCGCCGCATCGTCGAGGTGCTGGGCCGCGTGGACGAGCTCAAGGCGGTGCTGCGCGCCATGCTGTACGCGGAGGGCTTGCCGCAGGGCACCGGGGCGGCGGTGCTCGAGGAGGCGGCCGCCGTGGGCGCGCGCGCCGCGCGCCCGGACCACGGCCGCCGAGACCTCACGAATGTCCCCACCTTCACGATCGACCCGGACTCGGCGCGCGACTTCGACGACGCCGTCTCCGTGGAGCGCGACGGCGACGGCTACCGCGCGCACGTGCACATCGCCGACGTCTCCTACTTCGTCGACGCGGGTGGCGCGATCGAGCGCGAGGCGCGCCTCCGCACCTCGAGCGTGTATCTGCCGCTGTTCGCCGAGCCGATGCTGCCGGCGGCTCTGAGCAGCGACCTCTGCAGCCTGGTGCCGCGGCGGCCGCGCAAGTGCGTCACGGTCGAGTTCACCTTCGCCGCCGACGGCCGCCGCACGTCGGTCCAGTTCTACCGCTCGCTCATCAGCAGCGACCACCGCCTCACCTACGGCTTCGTGGACGGGATCATCGGCGCAGGCGACGCTGGGGCCGCGGCCGCTTCGGGCAACGCGGGCGCCGCCGCCGCGTCCGCCGTCCCGGACGCGACGACCGAAGCGGACGACGAGCTCGTCGCCCGCCTGCGCCTCGCTCAGGAGCTCGCCGGCGTTCTGCGCGGCCGGCGCGCCGCGCGCGGGGCGCTCACGCTGGGCTCGTTCGAGCCGGAGTACGCGTTCGACCACGCCGGCCTGCTCACCAGCGCCATCGCGCGGCCGGAGACGCCGTCGCACTCGCTCGTCGAGGAGTTCATGCTCGCCGCCAACGAGGCGGTGGCCGAGTTCCTGCTGCGCAAGAAGGGCCGCCCGCTGTACCGAGTACACGAGCCGCCCGCGCCCGCGAGCGTGCGCGAGCTGCTGGACCAACTCGAGGAGCTGGGAGTGCCGACGCCGCCGTTCCCGGCCGGCGAGGCGGTGCCGGCGGCCGAGCTCGCAGAGGCCTACGGCCGCCTCAGCCGCCTCGTCGCCGAGACGAGCGCCCGTGAGGGGCGCGGCCGCCTCGCCTGGTCGACGCTGCTGCTGCGTTCGCTCAAGCAGGCGCGCTACAGCCCGTCCAACCTCGGGCACTTCGGGCTCGCGAGCTCGGCGTACACGCATTTCACATCACCGATCCGCCGATACCCTGACCTGGTGACCCACCGCAGCCTGCTGGAGCACCTGGGGGAGGGGGGCGGCGAGCTGGGCGAAGCGGAGCTCGCCGCCGCCGCCGAGGACTGCTCCGAGCGCGAGCGCCAGATCGCGCGCCTCGAGCTGCGCGCCGACGACGTCGCCCTGAGCTTCCTGCTCGAGGACAAGCTGAGGGACGAGGGCTGGGAGCAGGACTTCACCGGCGAGGTCGTCGGGCTCGTCGGGGGCGGCCTCTTCGTGCGCTTCGGCGAAGTCTTCGAGGGGTTCCTCTCGTCACGCCGCCTGGGCGGCGAGCGCTTTGAGGTCAGCGAGCACGAGACCGCGCTTGTCGGCGAGGCGACCGGCAAGCGCTACCGCCTCGGCGACGCCGTCACGGTCCGCGTCGAGCGCGTCGATCGCCTGCGCGGCCGCGTCGACCTCGCGCCGGCCGGCACCGTCGAGCCGGCGCGTCCCGGCGGGGTTCGCGGCAAACCGCCCACCGGCCGCGGCCGCAAGGGCGGCCGGCCCGCGCGCCGCGGCGGCGGCTCGCCCGCGGCCCGCCGCCACCGCTGACCGGCCGGAGTCTTCGGCCTCGCCCGCGCCCGGGCGCCTCGCCTCGCCGCCGGGCGCGATGCGGTAACCTAGGTCCATGGCGCGCGAGAAGGGCATCAAGAAGGTCGCGGACAACCGCAAGGCCTACCACGAGTACTTCATCGACGACACCTACGAGGCCGGCATCGCCCTCGTGGGCACGGAGGTGAAGTCGCTGCGCGAGGGGCGCATCAACCTGCGCGACAGCTACGTGGAGGTCAAGGGTCCTCAGTACGCCCCGGAGCTCTATCTCACCGGGGCCCACATCAGCCCCTTCGAGCAGGGCAACATCTGGAACCACGACCCGCTGCGGCCCCGCAAGCTCCTGATGCACCGCGCCGAGATCGAGAAGATCGCCCACCGTGTCCGCGAGCGCGGCTACACGGTCGTGCCCACCAAGGTCTACTTCAAGGACGGGCGCGCCAAGGTGGAGATCGGCATGGCGCGCGGCAAGAAGCTCTACGACAAGCGCCACGACATGGCCGAGCGCGACGCCAAACGCGATGTGGAGCGTGCCTTGCGCGGGCGCGGGGAAGACAGCCGGTAGTAGCGACCACGGAGGAGCCCATGGACACGCTCAACCCGGAGCAGATCAAGGCCGCCCTCGCCGAGCTCGGCGACTGGGGCTTCGACGGCGACGCGCTCACGCGCACGTTCCGTTTCGCGGACTTCGTCCACTCGGTGGAGTTCGTCGAGCATCTCGCCGAGGTCGCCGAAGAGCGCCAGCACCACCCCGACATCGACATCCGCTACAACAAGGTCACGCTGCGGCTGAGCACCCACAGCGCCGGCGGCGTCACCCAGCGCGACGTCGAGCTGGCGGAGGCCGTCGGCCACCTCGTCTGAGTGAGGCGTCGCGCCGCCGCGAGGGCGCGCCGTGCTACAATCCGCAACCGTGCCCTCGTAGCTCAGGGGATTAGAGCGCGCGCCTCCGGAGCGCGAGGTCGAAGGTTCGAATCCTTCCGGGGGCACCATCGTTGTCCGAATGACAACGTTCTCCCTGCTCAGCGTGGACTTCTTGTGTCCGATCACCTACCCGGTCGCTGGCCGTTCCCTTTGTGCAGGGCCTCGGCCTAACGGCCGATGAGGTCGGGCGTGAGGGCTCTCGCGGACACGAGCGGTCCTACGCGGCGGTCTGAGGCAGCTCCAGCCAGTAGTCCTTGGGCGGCAGCACCTGCTCGGACTCCATGATGACGCGCGCCCGATGCGCGGTCCTGCGCAGCCGCGCGTATTCCGCGGGCAGATCGATGCCCTGCACCCGCCGGCGCATGCGGCAGCGGCAGGCGCCCGTCGGGTTGGCCAGGGCACAGTGCCCGCTCATGAAGCGATTCAGCTTGCGGCGCGCCCGCGAGACCATCTGGCGCGCGGCGTCCGGCTGGACCTCCAGCACCAGGGCGACATCCTCGTAGTCCAGCTCGGCCACCTCGCGCAGCAGGTAGGCCAGGCGCGCGTCGGGCTCCAGGCACTGCAGCGTCCCGCAGAGGCAGAGGTCGCACATCTCGCGCACCCACAGGTCGTGGTCGAGGTCGGGCGCGTCCGGGGACGCGGGTTCGCCTTCGGCTTCATAGGACGCACTCAAGAAGCGCACGCTATAGGTGCGTTGGGCTTGCGCGTAGCGGCCTACGACGCGCCGCGCGACGCTGTAGATCCAGGTCGACAGAGCGGACTCGCCGCGGAAGCCGGGCAGGCTCTCCAGGACGGCGAGCCACACCTCCTGCGCCGCTTCGCGCGCCGCATCCTGATCGCCAGTCATGCGCCAGCAGATCGAGGAGACGAGGCGACCGTACTGCTCCACGACGGCTGCGGGCTCGGGCGGCGCCAGGGTCGTCTGCGGGAGTGTCGTCACACGGACCTCGGCGACGGTGTTGCCGGACGCCGCCGATTCTAGCAGCGCGGTCGCAGAGAGACGGCGTTGACGATTTTCTCGACGAAGTTGTCACAGACAGCCGCGCAGGGCCACTCATGTTCATGACAGCAATCGAAGACCCGAAGGGGGAACGAACATGAGACCAAGTACCGTCTGGATCGCGATCGTGCTGCTTGCCCTGGGCGTCTGCGGCATCCTCGACGCCGCAGGGGTCGTCCAGTCGAGCCAGACCATCGCTCAGTGGTGGCCGCTCGCGATCGTCGGCTGGGCGATCTCCGAGATGCTTGCCGCCCGCCGCGTCACCTTGGGCGGCGTCATCTGCGCCGCTATCGGCGTCACCCTCCTGGCCGACGCCCAGGCGTGGGCGAGCGGCGCTTTCCTGTGGTCGTCACTCGCGATCTCGATGGGACTCGCCATCCTGGTCGGCGCGGGTCTCCGGCGCGGTGGGCCTCGCAACGGCGACGCCCCGCGCACGACCGGTAGAATCGCCTCGTGAACGGAAGCCTGCCTCAGCTCGGACGCCGCGGCGAAGGCTGGGTCGCGCTGCAGCTCGTGCTCCTCGCCGTCATCGCCGCGGCGGGGATCCGCGGCTCGCGCTGGCCCTCGGCCACGCGCGGCGCGCGCATGGCCGCCGCCGCCGTGAGCGCCGCCGGAGGCATCTACCTCTTCGCCGGCGCGGCCACTCGGCTCGGCAAGCAGATCACGCCGTTCCCGAAGCCGGTCGACGACGGCAGCGTGAAGCGGAGTGGCGCCTATGGCCTGGTCCGCCACCCGATGTACGGCGGCGTCCTGCTGCTGGCGCTGGCATGGTCGCTCGCCTCGTCGCCGGTGGCGCTGGCGCCGTGGACCGCCGCAGCCGTCTTTCTCGACGCCAAGCGCCGTCGCGAAGAAGCCTGGCTGGTCGAGGCGTACCCCGACTACGAGGAGTACCGGGCGAGCGTGCGCCACAGCTTCGTGCCGTTCGTCTGGTGAGTCGTCGTGCCGCGGCGGACTGCGGCGCGCCGGCCTACTCCGCCGCGGCGTCCCCCCCCGTGAGCGCCGCCTCGAGCCCGATCCCGGCGCCGAAGGCGACGTGCCCCAGCAGCATGACGCGCAGCAGGCGCCGGGCGTCGTCAGCGCGTCGGCCGCAGCAGCCGTAGCCCATCGAGGGGTAGAGGATCAGGAGCGGCAGCGCGCTGGTCGCGAGGCCGAAGGCCGTGGCCTTGAGCGGGTCCGGCATGAGGCCGCCGCGGCGGAGGGCGGCGACATAGACCTGCGTGAGGACGACGCCCGTCAGGTAGTGCGTCGCGAGGCCCATGCAGAGCTCGCCGCGCATCGGAGGCTCGGCGGTGATGTCGTCATGCCGCCAGCGACCGCGCGCGAGGCCTCCGGCCCATCGGCCGATCATCGCGAGGTCGATCTTGTCGGAAGCGAACGTGTCGGGTGCGAGGAGCACGGCGAGCGCCATCGCCGCGTCCATCGTGACCGTGGCGAGAACGCCGGCCACTACGCCGACTGGGATGTTGGCCGGCGAAGCTCGTCGCGTGTGCTTCCGCGAACCCATGACGCGAGCATTGTACGCGCTCCTTGACGGACTTGGTGGCCGACGAGTACGTCCGTATCCTGAACTGGGCCGTCGGGTTTGCGCTGGTCGGGGTGCTGATCGGCAGCCTCGCCTCGAACGTCGGCAGCTTTCCTCAACAATCCGAACGCGCGCGAGTTGCGGCCGTCGCCGCGCTGCTCGCCGTCGCCGGGCAGCTTGGCCTGCGGCGCCGCAGTATCGGCAGCTCGTAGCGGACCGTCGGCAGGGCCACGAAGGGTACCGTGTTGTCGCGGCTACAGCGCTCCCGCGGCAAATGGCCAGCTTCTGTGGTGTGGTCGCTTGCGACCTCTCTGCGCGCAGACCTGGGTGCCTCTGAGGAACGCGCGCCGTAGACACGTGTCGTGCTTACGACACGGGCCCGGAAGTCGCCTTGAGAGCGATGTCGAGTTCGTCTTGCAGCCAGAAGCGGATGCGCTCGTCGATCGCGTCTCGCACGCGGCGAAAGGCATCCAGCCGCTCTTCCTCCGTGCCCTCGACCTGCGCTGGATCCTCGAACGGCCAGGAGAGGCGTGAGTGTGCAAACGGGAACACAGGGCACTCCTCCTGAGCCCGCTGACACACGGTGACGAGGTAGCCGAAGTGCACCGTGCCGAGGTACTCATCAAGCCCCTTGGCGCGCTGTCCGGCCAGGTCGAAGCCGCGTTCGGCCATGACGCGCACCGTCAGCGGGTTGATCTCCTGCGGCTTCAGCCCCGCACTGTAGACGTCGAAGTGATCACCGGCATAGGCGCGCAGGAACGCTTCCGCCATCTGACTGCGGGCCGTGTTGCCGGTGCAGAGGAAGAGCACTTTGGGCTTACTCACAGTTCGACTCCAATCAGGCTGGATTCCTGACGGGGCAGACTAGCGCGCCACGGTTAGCGTCGCGTTAGCGCCGCATGACAGCTTCGCGTGGGGTCGACGAGCCTTCTCCGGACGCGGCCACTAGGTCTCGCGCTGCTGGGCGAATCGCCCGGGATACGGGAACAATCACTACGCACGTAGTGCGAAAGAGAGGCACGGTCATGAATACACGTGTCCAGAAACGACAGACCTGGTACGCGGCGGTCGCCCAAGACGCGAATCCAGTCTCGGGAGACTTCCCAGCCCTACTGGCGTTGTCGTTCGCCGCCCTCACCGCGGCGCAGCTGATCGTCATCGTCGCGGCGCCCAGCCTGTTCTCGCTGCTGGCCGTCTACGTCATCTACTCGGGGGCGATCACCGTCGCGCTCGTCGTCGAGTCGGCGCGGGGCCGCGGGAGCAGGTCCACGCCCGCGCGAGTCGTACCGATGCCGGCCGAAAGCCCCGAGCAGCAGACGCGGGGGGCCGATGAGTACCGGCGCGCTGCATAGCGCTCGTAACGCTGAGCCCAAATGACACGCGACGATTGATGAGCCGCGCTTCGTAAGCGAAGGTCGTTGCCAGCGGCCTCGTCGGCCAAGGAGACTACCTCTGCTCGACGTCGCGCGTCTTGGCACGCGCGGAGCGCTTCTTAAGGTACTCCCGGAGATAAGCCTGATGTGCGGAGAACGGATGCACCGGGACGCCGAGGCTGTCCGTCCCAAAGTAGACGTTGTAGAGGTCGCGGAAGGCCGCGCTCTGGAAGTCGGGCATCGGGCGGCCGCGGAGTCCGCTGAACCCGTGGAGGTCGTAGGCGGCGCGCCTCTCCGGGTCGCTCAGGACCTCCCAGGCCTCGGCGCACTCCTTGAACCGCGCCTCGGCCCCCGGATCGTCCGGGTTCACGTCCGGATGGCAGTCGCGCGCGAGCCTGCGGAAGGCCTTCTTGATCTCGGTCAGCTCGGCGGTCCGAGCCACCCCGAGGACCTCGTAGTAGTCGCGCTTCGAGGAAGGGCCCCCCTGACCAGTGCGCCCGTCAGGCACAGCGCACGATCCCCCGCGCCCACAGGCAGTCCCCACAGGTGGGATGCGGGTTGCCGAGGCAGTCCTCCTCGTTACTCTCCGCGAGTTCGCAGCCGCAGTCGGTGCAGGGCGGGAAGTCGAAGCGGCGTACTCGGTCGCGGAAGGCCACGTAGTCGGGCTTGGCCCAGACGGCGGCGAGCGACTCGTCGGGCAGGCGACCAACTTCCCAGCGCAGCATGCGCTTCTCCCGACTGTGCACGAAGCAGGAGTAGGTGTGGAGCAGCGGGGGGCAGGGACTGACGCCGCCGTGCCAGGCGACGGCACAGGCGTCGGCCTCGACGAAGGGGCAGTGACTGCGGGTCGCCTCGGGATCGGCGCCGAAGAAGGAGACCGGTCCCGAGCGCGTGAGGGCATCGCCGAGGGAGGCGCCGAGCTGCCGGTCCCAGTCGAACGCCGGCAGCTGCCAGCGCGGCGCGGCGGTCGTCACCGCGCCGCTCAGCGAGCTCGCGCTGTGGTCGTAGAGCGTCTCGGCAAGCAGGTCCTCCGTGTAGGCGAGGACGTTGCTGACGATGATGAAGGTCGCACCGAGCTGAGCGGCGAGCCTGCCGAGGCCGGGGAGCTCATCCACGTTCGAGCGCATCGCGACGAACTCGATGCCGATCTGCGTGCCCGGCCCGTAGTTCGGCCCGCGTGCGTCGTGCAGGCGGCGCACGTTCTCGACCACGCGCTCGAGTGAGGCGCCGGAGCGCACCCGGCCGAAGGCCTCGGCGGAAGCGCCGTCGATGCTGACCACGAGCTGGTCGAGGCCGGCCTCGAGGAGGCCGGTGGCCATGGCCTCGTCGAGGAGCAGCGCGTTGGTCGTCACCTCGGCGCGCAGGCCGCGCTGCTTGACGGCGCGGACCATGTCAAGAAAGCGCGGGTGCAGGAGCGGTTCACCGAGGCCCATGAATGACACCGCCCCATTGGCCTCGAGGCCGTCGACCACGACCTCGAGCGTCGGCCAGTCCATGAAGCCCTCGGGCTCGTCCCAGGAATGGCGCACGCAGGTGGCGCAGGCCAGGTTGCAGGCGTTGGTCGGCTCGACGTAGGCCTTGCGCGGGCGACCCTCGACTGGCGACATGCCGGGCGTCTCAGTTCTTCCGCTTCGCGGCCCGAAGTTCGTCGAGCGTCGGGAACGTCAGGGCTGCTGCCTCACACATGCTGGCGCAGTTCGAGCAGCCATCCATGCAGGAGTCCTTCGCCACGACGCGCACATGCTCGCCGACTATCGCGTAGACGCCCTGCTGGCAGAACTCGAGGCACACCTTGCAGTCGGTGCAGGCGGCCTCGTCGATGGTCGGGCCCCAGACGAATTCCTGAGGACTCGCGTCAGTAGCGCTCACGTCCAATCTCCTCTTCTCGTGTCCCGTTGCCGTCGGCTCGCCCTAGACGCGAAGCAGGCCCTCGAAGGACCTCAGCGCCTCAGCGGCCGCCTTGCCGTCAATCGCGTAGAAGGTCCACTTGCCGCGAACTTCCTCGCGTACGAGGCCGGCCTCGCGGAGTACGCGGAGGTGGTACGACACCTTCGACTGACCGAGGCTGAAGTGCTCCTGGAAGTCGCAGACGCAGATGCCAGCCGGTTCGCCGGCGCCCGGCACGCCCCGTTCTGAGGGTTCAGGAAGGCCGCAGCAGGCCCGGCCCTGAGCCATTACGTCGAGCATGCCGAGGCGTATCGGATCGCTGAGCGCCTTGCCAACGAGGGTCAACCGCTCCGTTTCCGCCGCATTCAGGCGGTGGGCAGCAACGCTCGGCCTCGGCGCCGACGGACCCGCAGGAACATGTGGGCACCGGGGCCTCGCTCTTGCTTTGGACCATTCCGCGCACCTCCTCGATACCAGTTCAGGTGTTCTTGATTTGAGGTTGACACCTCGCCTCTTCGCCACATACCCTCAGAGTAATCATACTTGATTTGGACGACTGAAAGGAACCCATGCCCGATGCCCAGAGCGAGGCGGGACTCAAGGCACAGATCCGCGACCACTACGCCGAGCGAGCCGTCGCTGCCAGCCAGTCCCAGCCCTGCGGTTGCGGCTGTAGCTGCGGACCCGCCGCGATCGAGCCGATGGACGATGTGGCACGGGGCCTCTACAGCGTCGACGAGACCAGCGCCCTGCCCGCAGAGGCGGTGCTCGCCAGTCTCGGCTGCGGCAACCCGACGGCGCTCGCAGAGCTGAAGCCGGGCGAGGTCGTGCTCGACCTGGGCAGCGGCGGCGGGATCGACGTGCTGCTCTCGGCCCGCCGCGTCGGGTCGACGGGCAAGGCCTACGGCATCGACATGACCGATGAGATGCTCGCGCTTGCGCGGGAGAACCAGGCGAAGGCCGGCGTCGAGAACGTTGAGTTCCTCAAGGGGGAACTCGAAGCCCTGCCGCTGCCCGACGACTCGGTCGACGTGATCATCAGCAACTGCGTCGTCAACCTCTCCACCGACAAGGACCGCGCCCTGGCCGAGGCCTACCGCGTGCTCAAGCCCGGCGGCCGCTTCGCCATCAGCGACGTGCTCTTCCAGGGCGACATGAGCGTCGTGCCGCGTGCTCTTCTCGACGATCCCGGCGCCTGGTCCGCCTGCATCTCCGGAGCGCTCGAGGAAGCGAGACTTCATCGCGCGCCTGACGCGCGCAGGCTTCGCCGACGCGAGCGTCGAGGTGACCAACGTCTACGACGGCTCAGCCGGCAACAGCATGTGTGGCGCCCCGCCGATGCCTGACGGCGTCCGGCTGGTCAGCGGCTTCGTCCGCGCGACCAAGCCGGCCGGCTGCTGCTCCGGATCGAGTTGCTGCTGCTGACGCAGCGCGGCTGAGGCCGAGGCAGGTCTGCAAGGAGAGAGCCACCGTACTCATTCCGGGATCTTGCCGCCCTCTGCCATGGCCGCCTTGACCTGCTTCCACACGTGGTGGTCGCGGTAGAACCTCCGCAGATCATCGAGCGGCGGGAAACTGATGGCGTGGCCCTGGCAGAGGTTGCCGCAGGTCATGCAGCCGACGACGCAGTCGTTTCGACGGGCCACCACGGACTTACCGTCGACCCACTCGAACACGTCTTTGCCGCAATTCAGGCACAGGCCGCAGGACACGCACTTCTTGGGGTCGATGGTCGGACCCCAATCGATCTCCGGACGGGTCACGCCGGCAAACCAGGGCATGGTGGCTCCTTCTCCTTAGGTGGACTGTTCTGGGGCGGTGGTGGGCGCGTAGATGCAGCAGCCATCGGCGCACTCCTTGCCGGCGCACTCGAGCTCGAGCGTGGCGTGGTGGATGCCGAAGGCCGTGGCCAGAACCATCTTGATCCCGTCGACGACGGGGGTGGTTCCCGAGAGCTGCCCGTCCGCTAGCTGCACGTGCGCCGAGAGCACGCGCGTCCGTCGAGGAGACCGACCAGACGTGCAGGTCGTGTACGCCGGCGACGCCGTCCACGCCGAGCACGGCTGCGCTCGACCTCGCCCACGTCCAGGCCGACGGGGACGCCCTCGAGCAGGATCCGGCCGGCCTCGACGATCACCTTGATCGCCCCGTAGCTGATCCACGCGGCGATGGCGATCGAGAGCACCGGGTCCACGCGGTTGAGATGCGCGAGCCAGATGAAGAGGCCGCCGACGAGCACCGCACCCGAAGCCGCGGCGTCGCCCACGAGGTGCAGGAAGGCGCTGCGGGCGTTGACGCTCTTCTCCCCCTCGAGCAGCCAGGCCGCGACCGCGTTGCCGACGAGGCTTACCAGGGCGAATGCCATGACGAGCAGGCCGTTCACCGACGACGGGTGGAGCAGTCTGCCGACGGCCGCGTACACGATCACCGCCGACACCGCGATCAGGGCCACGGCGTTGATCAGCGCGACAAGCACTTCCCAGCGACCGTAGGCATAGGTGAGCTTCTCGGTCCCCGGACGCTCGCGCACCCGGTCGGCGGCGTAGGCCATGCCCAGGGCGGCCACGTCGCTGCCGTTGTGGGCGGCGTCGGAGAGCAGCCCCAAGCTGTTGGCCGAGATGCCGCCCACGACCTGCAGCGCGAGCATGCCTGCGTTGATCACCAAGCCGATCAGAAGCCGGCGGCCGAGCCCGACGTGGCTGTGAGTATGGTCGTGCGCCATGCCCGGTCCCCCTACGCGATCAGCTTGTACGCCATGGTGGCGGCGATGAAGAAGAGGAGCACGCCGATGGAGGTCTTGACCTGCGACGCCTGCAGTTTGCGGTGCATGAGCCACGAGCCGATCAGGGCGCCGATGATCGAGGCCACGGCGGTCCAGGCGAGCAGGGTGAGGTCGATGGTGGCGACGGAGGCCTGGCCGAGAAACCCTGTGAACGAGGCGAAGACGACGACGAACGCGGTGGTGCCGGCGGCGCGCTTGGCGTCGAGCCCGAGCCAGACGAGCGCGGGGACGACGAAGTTGCCGCCGCCGACGCCCAGCATCCCGCCGAGGAACCCGGCGGCGCCGCCGATGCCCAGGCCCACGCCGACGACCTCGCCCCGGCTGGCCACCTCGCGCGGCTTGGGCTTGTAGAAGAGCATCATCGCGCCGGCGAAGATGAGGAAGCCGATGAACATCCACTTCAGCGTCGTCACCGGGACGTAGGAGCTGACGTAGGCCCCGAGCGGCGAGAGGATCGTCGCCACGATGACGATGGGGATGGCGATGCGGAAGTCGACCAGCTTCGCCGGGATGTAGCGCGCGCAGGCGAAGGCCATGGCGATGGCGTTGAGCAGCAGCGCCGTGGCCTGCGCCGAGTGCATCTCACGCCCAGGGCGAGGTACACCGGCACGAGGATGAACGCGGCGCCGAGTCCGGCCACCGTGAGCACGATCGTGAAGGCGAGCGTCACGAGCGCGGCGATGAGGTAGGTGCTCGTCATGTGCGCACGCTTCCCGTCGGCCTAGCGCTCGGAGCAGGGCTGGCAGACGGCGACGCCGGCCTTGACGCGCGCGTTGCGCTCGACGACCATCTCGCCGCACTCGGGGCAGAGGAAGGCCTCGAAGGTGTGCGGTCCGTCATGCCACTCGTAGTCGGTCACCTCGCCGATGTCGAGGATCATCTCGTCGGGCGCCGCGGAGACGTTGGCGATCAGCGGGTCGACGAGCTCGGAGGGGATCTGCGAGGCGGGCGTGCCCGAGCTGCGCAGCTTCATGAACTCGGACTCGCGGTTCTTCATCATCACGGCGCCCTTGGGCACCACGCGCACGGCGCGCTGAGTGCGCTTGTCGATGAGCGTGAGGCCGAACTTGCCGTACCCGAGGCGGCGGATGTTGCCCTTGCCGAAGGTGCAGCCGGTAGCGACCTGCACGCCGTCGGCGAAGCAGGTGGCGCAGTGGTCCTCGTCGATCTCGACGAGAGCGACGAGCTGGCCGTCGGCGGCGTGCTCGACGCCGAGAGCCTCCATGGCGGCGAGGCCGGTGCGCAGGCCCATGGGCATGGCGGGGCACTTGTGGCCGTGGAACTTGAGGCCGAGGTTGAGCAGGTCTTGATCGAGCATGGTGGCGACTCCTCTGGATTGAGAGCTGGATGGGACGGTGGAAGCGCTCGAGACCGGGTCACTCTGCCCCCCGGTCGAAGGGTGACGGTGAGTCAGCGTTCGGTGCGCGTCCACTGACCAGTGCCTCGTGCGCCCGCTTGGCGCGCGAGCGCGGGATCGCCTTGCTCCCGAGGAAGGCGAGGCTGTCGACGAGCTGCGCAAGGCGCGAGCCGGGGAAGCCGACCACGGTCTCGGCCGGCGCCATGTCGGTGGCCTCGCGGCAGCCGTAGCAGCCCATGGTGAAGTTCAGGCGCTGCTCTGTGTGCGGGATGATCGTCGCGTCGACGCAGGTCGCCTGCAGGACCGCGGTGCTGCCGGTGAGGCGCTCGCCGCCGCGCAGGTTGACCTCGGCGAGCAGCAGCCACATGAGCTGCTCGGGCGGACCTTCGACGACGACGACGTCGGGGAGCGCCGGCGCCTCGGCCAGCGGACACAGTGCGAGGCGCGACCGCAGACCCGGGCTCGAGGCAGGTCATGCCCTGGAACATCGCGGCGCCGCTCTCGGGCTCGGCGACGATGCCGAAGCCGACCAGGCCCTTGCCTGTCTCGAGGGCCGGCGTCAGCGGCCTGAAGCCGAACGCCTTGGCCGCCGCCGGGCAGGCCAGCTCGTCGGCCTCGAGCACGACGCGCTCGCCGCGGCGCGCCTTCATCAGCGCCTGGCAGTAGCGGTGGCGCTGCACGCGGGTCCAGCCGTCGAACGGCTCCATGTCGGCGTCGCCGCCGAGCAGGAAGACCGCGACCGGGGCGCTCTCGAGGCCGGTGAGCTCCTGCAAGAGGCCCGCAGAGATGTGGAGGTCCGGACTATCCATGGCTGATCTCCTGGCGACGCAGCGACGCCGGCTCGTAGCCGGAGCACGGGATGCAGACCGGCTCGCCGTCCTTCGTGCGCAGGTAGCGGTCGAAGACGTACTCGCCGCAGCTCGAGCACTTGGTCTTGTTGAACGAGCCCTTGACCGGCGCGTAGGTGAAGTCGGGCAGGTCCTGGACCTTGAAGATGGTCTCGTCGGGCAGCTCCGCCACCCAGCCCATGAGGTCGTCGGTGACCGCGGCCGGGATCTCGGACGGCTCGATGCCGCGCTTGCGGAAGCCGAAGAACTCGTGCTTGCCCATCTCGTCGATGAAGTCGGGCTGCAGCACGTAGCGCACGGCGACCTGACCGGGGTGGTAGAACGTCGCCGCGAGCTTGCCGTAGAAGGTCTTGGCCATCAGCACCTTGCCGTAGGTCGCGCCGGTGGCCGCCTGGATGCCGTCCATCATGCAGGTCTGGGGATGACCCTCGCCGAGCTCAGGGAAGACGAACAGGCCGTGGTCCTTCTCGCGCTCGACGCCCAGGTGAGCCAGCGCCAGGCGACCCATGCGGTAGCCGATCGGCATGAACGGACAGCGGTGGCCGTGGAACTCGAAAGCCCACTCAGGCGGTACAAAGGGAGTGGTCATGGCTTCTCCTTCATCAAGAATCGTTTATATAGCGTCATGCACTTGTGGCCGCGCGTTGAGGTCGAAGGTGGTCAGCCGGCGGCCGGTGCCGGCGGCAGCGCGGTGGTGATGCGGGCGCCCGGCATCAGGCATCCGCCTCGCTCGAGATGCCCAGACCGGCGCAAATGGCAAGGAGCGCGCTGCGAAGCTCGCCGCGGTCACCGCTGAAGACCGGCGCACAGCGATCGGGTCGAACGTCTCCGCGCCACACAGCCCAGGCGAACGCCGTGCAGGTCGGCTCGCCGCACAGGCCGCAGTTCGTGCCCGGCAGGCGCTTGTAGATCTCCAGCGCCGGCGGCCGGCGGCGCAGCTCGAAGGAGGGTTCGATCTCATCGCGGCGCGACCACACGTCGTTGGTGAGGCAGCGCACGCGCTCCAAGGTCGCCCAGGCGTCGACGATGTCGTCGGCCTTGGCGATTCCCATGCGGTCACGGAACAGCGACACCATGCGGTGCCCGTCCATGTAGGCGAGCACCGGTTGGGCGGCGACGTAGGACGCGCTGTTCATCTCCGTGTTGAGGTACGGCAGAGCCTCTGCCACGTCGCCTGAGAAGTGGGCGATGAGGCGCAGGCGGTCGGCGTCGGCCATGCAGGGCGCGAGGACGACGATGGCGACGCGGCCGAACATGTCGTCGGCGAACGCAGGCGGCGCCTGATCCGGGACCTCGGTCCGGGCTGGCCGATAGTCGACCCAGCCGGTGCTCACGATGTCGGCACCGCCGCCGTCAAGGTACGCCGCTTGACCGTGCGGAGGGAGCACCAGCGCGGGGCAGCCGACCGCCGCGTATCCTGGGTCGGGCGAGAGGACGTCATGTTCGACCCCGAGGCGGTCGAGCAGGGCCTTGGCCCGCTCGAACTCAGCCCGGTCGCTGAATGTGGTCAGGACGTCCACCGAAGCCATCCTCTCAGGCGTTGTCACTGCCGAGGTCGTCCGCGTGGGCTGCCTGCAACGTCGCGTGCAGGGGCATCTCCTCGAGGTGCGCCTGCGCAGGCACGGCGACGAGCGCGACTAGGGTGAGCACGACCAGGCCGACCCCGCCGATCAGGTAGAACTGGTGGTAGCTCGTTGCTTCGATGATGCGCCCGCCGAGCGCGGTGCCGATGGCGCCGCCTACCATGAAGGCGAAGGCGACCAGCGACATCGCGGTGCCGCGCGCTTTGGCTGCGAACTGCGTCGCCGTGGTGAGCAGCGAGGAGTGCGCGAGCATGAAGCCGAGGCCGAGCAGCAGCACGGCGACGGCCATGACGGCGAGGTGCGTCGAGCCCGCGACCACGAGCAGGTCGGCGGCTGCGGCGAACGCCAGCCCCACCGCCACGAGCCGGCGACGGCCGAGGCGATCGGCGAGCGGCCCGGAGGCGCGGCTGGCGGCGATCACGCCCACACCGAACACGGCCATCAGTAGGCCGATCTCGAAGGTGCCGAGGCCGAGGCTCTTCGACGAGAGGGCACCGAGATAGGAGAACGAGCCGAGGATGAGCAGGCCCTCGAAGAACACGACCAGGTAGGTGCGCAGGCTCGGCCAGTGGCCGAGCAGCCGGGCGTAGGGGCGCACGAACTGGCTGTGCGGGTCGCCGTGCAGCTCACCGGCGAAGGAGCGCGCCGTCACGAGCAGCACGACCGTGACGACGGCCGCGACCACGGCGTAGGTGAGGAACACGCCGCGCCAGCTCGTGAGCGCGGCGATGGTGCCGCCGATGGTCATCGAGGTGGCCTGGCCGAGGAAGGCGATGCCCATGAAGGTGGCGATCGCCTGCTGACGATCCTTCATCGGCACGAGGTCGCCGATGAGCGCCAGCGAGACCGGCATGGTGGCGGCAGCGAAGATCCCGGTGAGGGCACGGTATGCGGTGAGGTCGCCGAGGTGCAAGCCGGCCGCGCAAAGGCCTGTGGCGAAGGTGAAGAAGACGAGGCTGATGCCGATGATGCGCAGCTTGCCGAACCGATCGGCCAGCGGCCCGTAGAGGAGCTGGAAGAGGCCGAAGGGCAGCATGTAGGCGGCAATCAGGATGCCCGCCCGTGCCGGCTGCACGCCCAGGTCGTGGGCGATCGAAGGCAGCAGCGGCGAGACCACCCAGTTGTCGGCCATGACGATGAAGCCGGCGAGGCCGAGGACGACGATCAGACGCTTGACGGTCATTGGAGCCTTTCGAGCAGCGGGTTGCCTAGCCGAGCACGAGATTGAAGAAGAAGCCGACGAACATGATCCCGAGCCCGACCACGCCGAGGAAGACAGCGATGAGCTGCCACTTGAGGACCTTCTTGAGGATGATCGTCTCGGGCAGCGAGAGCGCGATGACGCTCATCATGAAGGCGAGCACGGTACCGAGGGCTGCGCCCTTCTCGAGCAGCGCCTGCACGATGGGGATGATGCCGGCCGCGTTCGAGTACATGGGGATGCCGAACAGGACGGCGAGTGGCACGCTCCACCAGGTGCCCGCGCCCATGATGGACGCCATGAAGTTCTGCGGCACGTAGCCGTGGATGATGGCGCCCACGGCGATGCCTGCGAGCACCCAGGGCCACACGCGGCCGACGATGTCCTTGACCGCCTGCCAGGCGTAGCTCACGCGGGCCGCCCAGGAGAGATCCTCGCTCGCGACGGCGGCCTCACCCATTCTGATCTCGAGCACCCAGTCCTGGATGTAGTGCTCCATCTTGAGGCGCCCGATGACCCAGCCGGCGACCATGGCGATGATGAGCCCGGTGACCAGGTAGAGGGCCGCGACCCCGACGCCGAACATGCCGTAGAGCAGCACGAGAGCGATCTCGTTGACCATCGGTGCGGCGATGAGGAACGAGAACGTGACGCCGAGCGGGATGCCGGCTTCGACGAAGCCGATGAACAGGGGAACGGCCGAGCAACTGCAGAACGGCGTCACGATGCCGAGGCTCGCCGCCATCACATTGCCGGTCGCCTCGCGCCGACCGCGCAGCAGGGCGCGAGTGCGCTCGGGGCTGAAGAACGAGCGCACCACCCCGACGCCGAAGACGACGATTGTGAGGAGTAGGAGGACCTTGACGCTGTCGTAGACGAAGAACTCGAGAGCCGACGCCCAGCGGCTGTCCCCGAGATGCAGCACGTCGTGGAACAGCCACACGTTGAGCGGCAGCCAGAAGTGGTAGACGACCGCCCACAGGCCGACGCCCAGCGTCAGGCGGAGCCAGAGCGGTAGGGCCATCCAGATCCGGGCGAAGAAGTTGCCCGGCGCCGCGGCTGCTTCCGGGTCCGGATCGGCGGCCGTCGGCGAACAGGCGCAGCTGGGCACCATCGGCGGTTCGCTCGGCCCGGTCATCTCCTCTTCGGGTACCGCAGTCTCGACCGGCTCGAGCACCTGTTCAGTCACGACGCATCATCCTTCTCCTCGGGACCCGCAAAGCTCGTGATCAGCGGCGTCGCGGCGAGCTCGCGCTGCAGCCGCTCGTAGTCGTAGGGCACGCGCACGAACTCGACGAAGTCCGGTGTGCCGAGTCGCGCCGGGTCGACCAGCGCGTAGCAGACCCGCCAGTCGCCGTCCTTGGGCCGGCCGCCGCTGCCGACGTTGACGAACGTGGTCTCACCGATCGGACGCGCGTAGGGCACGTGCGTGTGCCCGAAGAAGATGGCGGGATAGGGATACTCATCGGCCATGCGCGCCATGGCGGAGGCGGGCCGGTCCTCGAAGAGGTACTCGTTGATGCGCCGCGGGCTGCCATGAACGGCAAGCAGGTCGCCGGCGGGCGTCGCCAAGGTGAAGTGGTCCTCGAGAGTGCGCAGGTACGCCTTGACCTCGTCGGTCACGGCCCCCTGCGTCCACGCCAGCGACGCCGCGCCCTCGGCACGCTGCTCGTTGGTCTTGTAGACACAGCCGCAGTCGCCGGTCTCGAAGCCGATGCCCTGGTCGTAGTTGCCCATGAGCGAAGGGATGCCGCGGTCACGTACCAGTAGAGCCACCTCGTTGGGTGAAGGACCGTAGCCGACGAGGTCGCCGAGCGAGATCGTCTGCGGCACGCCGCGCCGCTCGATGTCGGCGAGGATGGCCTCGAGTCCCGGCAGGTTACCGTGCACATCGCTGAAGAGGGCGAAGGGGGTCTCGGGTGTGAGCGTCCTCAACTGCGGTCCTTTCATCGACGGGTGTTTATATCAAGTGTCTTGACCATAAACCGATGTCGATGTAAGGTCAAGTGGCGTCGTCATGACCCTCACCTCGCGCAGGAGACCTTCCACATGGCCGAAGGCACGATAAGAAGACTGTCCTTCCTCGACCGCTACCTCACGCTCTGGATCTTTCTCGCCATGTTCGTGGGCGTCGGCCTGGGCTGGGCCTTCAGCGGCCTGCCCACGTTCATCCAGAAGTGGTCGGTGGGCACCACCAACATCCCCATCGCCATCGGCCTCATCGTGATGATGTATCCGCCGCTCGCCAAGGTGAAGTACGAGGAGCTTGGCGACGTCTTCCGCGACTACAAGATCCTGGGCCTCTCGCTGGTGCAGAACTGGGTGATCGGCCCGCTGCTCATGTTCTTCCTCGCGATCGTCTTCCTGCACAACTACCCGCAGTACATGGTCGGCCTCATCATCATCGGCCTGGCGCGCTGCATCGCCATGGTCATCGTCTGGAACCAGCTCGCCAAGGGCGACACCGAGTACGCAGCCGGACTGGTCGCCTTCAATGCGGTCTTCCAGGTGGTGTTCTTCAGCCTCTTCGCCTGGATCTTCGTCACCAAGCTGCCGCCGCTCTTTGGCCTCCACGGCGTCGCCGTCGGTGTCTCCATCGGCCAGATCGCCAAGAGCGTCTTCATCTACCTCGGGATCCCGTTCCTCGCGGGGATGCTGACGCGCTACCTGGGGCTCAAGTACAAGGGGCGGGAGTGGTACGAGCAGGAGTTCATCCCGCGCATCAGCCCGCTCACGCTCATCGCCCTGCTGTTCACGATCCTCGTGATGTTCAGCCTCAAGGGCCACCTGATCGTCAAGCTGCCGCTCGACGTGGTGCGCATCGCGATCCCGCTGCTCTGCTACTTCGTGATCATGTTCTTCGTGAGCTTCTTCATGGGGCGCAAGATCGGCGCCGACTACTCGAAGACCGCGACCCTCTGCTTCACCGCCGCGAGCAACAACTTCGAGCTGGCGATCGCCGTGAGCATCGCCGTGTTCGGCATCGGCTCAGGGGTGGCGTTCGCGGCTGTGATCGGGCCGCTGATCGAGGTGCCGGTGATGATCGGGCTCGTCAACGTCGCCCTCTGGATGGGGCGCAAGTACTGGGGCGTGACAGACGAGCCCATCCCGTCCGCAGTCGCGGCCGGAGCCCAGGAAGTCTGTGACCCGCCGCTGGGTGGAAGGGAAGTGACCTGATGGCGATGCAAGCTGTCCGCAAGGGAACCATCGAAGACTACGTGCCGCTGTTCAAGGCGCTCTGCAACTCGACCAGGGCCCAGATCATGGAGTTCCTGCTCGGCGGCGAGCGCTGCGTCTGCGAGATGACCGGGCCGCTCGACCTGAGCCAGCCCCTGGTCTCGCACCACCTTGGCCTGCTCCGCGACGCCGGGCTCGTGAACATGCGGGACGAGGGCGCTCGCACTTACTACTCCATCAACGAGGAACGGTTCGACGCGGACCTTCAGGGGTTCATCGCCTACGTGGAGCGCCTCCGCAGCGCGCCGCCCGTCGCGGGCGATGCCAGCGCCTGCGCCACGAAGTCCCATGCGGCGAAACAACGAAACGCATCATGACCTCAACTACGACGACTGGGAGAGACACGTGAGACTCGAGATCCTTGGTTCCGGCTGCGCCAACTGTCAGAAGCTGATGGCGATCACCGAATCAGCTGTGCGCGACCTCGGCGTCGAGAACGCCGAACTGGTCAAGGTGGAGGATTACCCCACCATCATGGCCTACGGCGTGATGTCGACGCCTGCTCTGGCCATCGACGGCAGACTGGTGATGAGCGGGAAGGTGCCCTCTCAGGCCGAGGTCAGCTCGCTCATCACGACGGCTCTGGCCGCCCAGGGGTGACTTCGTTCGGCCAAGCCCAAGCGAACAACGCACTCGCCGTCGCTCCACCCGGGGCATCGGTCCTCGGTCGCAGGGATCTCACGATGGCAGTGGGGACTGGTGCTCGAGACGCCATGGCGGTCGCGATCGGTCTTCCTGCGAATGTGACGAGGGCCCAAGCTGTGCCCGCGGATGAGAGCCGCCCGACGGGGCGACGCCCGTGAGCGAGCAGCCGTGTTGCAGAGGCGAAAGCGCGGCGAGCGACGAGTCGGCCTCGGGCTCGTGCTGTGGCGCCCCTTCGACGCCTGCCGCCGACTATCCCTACGGACCGGCGGCCTACGTCACAGGGACTCTCGACACGCCCGCTGGGCCTGTCCCGACGCTGTCGCGCGACATCACGCCAGCCGATCGTCGCGGTGCCTGGCGCATGCGTTGGGGCTTCGGCCGTGATGACTACCGCGTGAAGCCCGGCCTCTACGCTCTGGGGACTCCGGTTGCGGCATCTCCCGTGCTCCTCACGGGCAACTACAAGATGACCCTTGACGAAGTGCGCGCGTCTCTGGACGAGCTCGACGCCTGGCTGCTGGTCGTCGACACGCGAGGGATCAACGTGTGGTGCGCCGCCGGCAAGGGCACCTTCTGCGCCGATGAGGTCGCGCGCATGGTCGTGGAGACGCGCCTGGCCGAGGTCGTGGACCACCGGCGGCTCATCCTCCCGCAGCTCTCGGCGCCCGGAGTCGCGGCCCACAAGGTCAAGGAAGCGTGCGGCTTTCGTGCGCTGTTCGGCCCGGTGCGCGTCGCCGATCTGCCAGGGTTCCTCGCCGCCGGCATGAAGGCCGATGCGGAGATGCGCAAGGTCACCTTCGACCTGCGCGACCGTGCCGTGCTGGCGCCTGCCGAACTCCGTTTCGCCTGGGATCGCCGCGTGCTGCTGGCCTGCGGCGGCATCCTGGCGGCCTCGTCTCTCGGTCCCGACGGAGTCTCGCTGAGCCGGGCTCTTCGCCAAGGCGCCCCGATCATCGGCGCCGGGGCGCTCTCCCTGGTGGCCGGCGGCGGCGTGACACCCCTCGCCCTTCCATGGCTTCCCGGCCGCGCTTTCTCGTTGAAGGGCGCCGTGGCTGGAGGGGTACTGGCGACGGCCGCCACGGCGACGCTCGGCCGCCGTCTCTCGCCCGCTACCAAGCTCGCCCTGCTCGCGGGCGTCCCGGCCGTCTCCTCGTACGCCGCCATGAACTTCACCGGCTCGTCGCCAATCACCTCGCCCTCTGGCGTGGAGCTGGAAATGCGCCGAGCGCTACCTTGGCAAGGCGCCGCAGCTGCCGTGGCAGTCGTTGCCTGGCTGGCCGGCAGACTGGGAAGGTGAGAGCGATGCCATCGCTGCGCTACATCGAAGAGGCCGTCACCCTGCGAGTTCGACGTCGCCCTCTGCAACGGCTGCGGGCTCTGCATCGCCGTCTGCCCGCACGCTGTCTTCGCTATCGCCGACGGCCGCGCCGCGCTCGTGGACCGGGGCGCCTGCATCGAGTGCGGCGCCTGCGCCCTCAACTGCGTACCCGCGAGCCATCAGCGTTGAGCCCGGCGTCGGCTGCGCGCAGGCGATCATCCACGGCTGGCTGACCGGCGGCGCCCCGAGCTGCGACTGCGGCTGCTAGGGAGCGCAGGCGCGAACCCCCGATCTGTCGCGCTCGAGCCGGACGCCCACGCCGGACGCCGGGCGTCGCCGGTGCCAGGCCAGACCCAGACGCGAGGAGGACGGATGCTACCACCGCAGCAGAAGAGGACCTACGAGGCGTTCTACGACTCGGCTCGTCACAACGAGGAACTGGGGGAGAGGGAGACGATCCTCGTCCACCTCGCCGCCGCCATGGCCCTCGGCTGCTACCCCTGAATGGAGCACTACCTTGGCGTTGCCAGGGAAACGGGGATCACCGGCGGCGAGATCGGCGCCGTGCAAGCGTGTGTCATGGCGGTCGCCGCCGGCAGGGTGCGCGCGCAGTTCCGTCAGGCGAGGACGAGGAGCCGGGCATCAGGAGACGACGAGGGACCCTGCGGCTGTTGAAGCCGGAGGCCGGAGTCGGGACGATGTCCCACTCGCACCCTCTTCTTCCTCAAGCTCTGCGCTAGGCTTGGCTCATGCGACCCAGACCGCCCGCCTCCGCCTACGCCGCCGCCATCGGCATGACCTTCGCGTTCGGGATGTCGTTCGTGGCCACCAAGTACGCGCTGCGCGGCTTCGAGCCGCTCCTCGTCGCCCTGCTGCGTTTTGTGCTCGCCGGCGCCATCCTCTGGGTGCTGCTGCGCCTGCGCCGTGAGCGCGAACCCGTCACGCGGCGCGACCTCGGCCGCCTGGCACTGATGGGCTTTGTCTCGCTCACTGTCTACTTCAGCTTCGAGAACTCCGGGATCGCCCACACGAGCGCCTCGCAGGCGGCGATCCTGATCGCCACCATCCCGATCTTCGTGGCGTTGCTCAACGTGTTCACGCTGCGCGAGCCGATGGCGGCCCGCCAGTGGGCCGGCGTCGTGCTTTCGTTCGCCGGCATCGTGGCGCTCGTGAGCCTCGGCGGGCAGAGCTCCGGCGGCAGCGTGGGCGGCGACCTGCTCGTCCTCGCCGCCTCCCTCTCGGCCGCCGTCTACAGCATCATGGCGCGGAGCCTGCTCCTGACGCGCTCCGCGCTCTCCGTGACGACCTACCAGAACCTCTTCGGGGCGGCCTTCATGTTGCCGCTGGCGCTCGTCGAGGCCGCCCTCGTGGGCGTGCGCCGCCCGACCGCTGACGCCGTGGGCGGCGTCCTGTTCCTCACGGTTGTGTGCTCGGTGACCGCCTACCTGCTGCTCAACTACGCGTTCCGCTTCATCGAGGCCAGCAGGCTGAGCGTGTTCATCAACCTCACGCCCATCGTCGGGGTGGGGGTCGCCTTCCTGGTGCTGGGCGAGCGCTTCACGGGGGCCCAGGCGGCGGCAGCGGTCGTCGTCGTCCTCGGGGTGTGGCTCACGAACACCGGCGACCGGGCGGCCGCTAGAAGTCCATCGGCAGGATGAGGTCCTTCTGCAGGGCCTCGACCAGCTTCGCCGACTCCTCCTCGAAATTGCTGCGGCACACGCGGTCCGCCTCGCGCGCGACGGCCTGGGCGCCGAGGTAGAGCTCGCGGTTGAACTGCTCCACGCCGCTCCGGTCGAGGAGGACGTGGCGCCGGGTCTCGCACTCGGGGCAGCGCAGCGCGAGGCTCCAGGAGACATCGTTCTCGCGCATCCAGTCCACGGGGTAGACCAGTGGACTGCCGCAGACCGGGCAGACGTGCGCGTCCTGCTCGAGAAAGAGCGGGCGCGGCGCGACGGTGGAGTCGGCGCCGGCGCTCCTGGCCGTGACGGGCGGTTCACCGGCGGGGGGCGCGGATGCCGAGGCGCGGCATGCGCCCGCGTGCGACGCCGCCGGCACGCCCTGGCGGTCGAACACGATGATCTCCACGGCGGTCCCGTCGGGGAAGATGAACAGCTCGGTCTTGATGTCGTCCGCTTCGGCCATGTCGCCGCCCCGTAGTCGGGGCTCCTCCTCACTGTCCCTATCGGACCGGCCGGGCGCGCGCTTTATTCCCGCCGCCGGTCTTGCCGCCAATGGCGTTGACTGGCTTGGCAACGGCAGGCGCCTCGACGACCGTCTGGACACTGTCGCCGAGAGTGGGGGATACTACCGAGGCGCCTCACGGCGCCAGCGCCCATGACCGACTCCTCCACTCAAACCAGCGACGTCGCCTCTCTGCCCATCGGCATGTTCGACTCCGGGATGGGCGGGCTCACCGTGCTCCACGAATGCCTCGTGAGGCTGCCGAGCGAGAACTTCGCCTACGTCGGCGACACGGCGCGCTTCCCCTATGGCGAGAAGTCGCGCGCCGAGCTCGAGCTCTACGCGCAGCAGCTCACGGCGTTCCTCGAGACCGTACCGGTCAAGCTCGTCATCGTGGCCTGCTACTCGGCGACGTCGGCGGCCCTGCAGCTGCTGCAGGAGCGCTTCACCACGCCGATCGTCGGCGTGGTCATGCCCGGCGCCCGCGCCGCGGTGCAGACGTCGCGCTACCGGCGCATCGGCGTCCTTGCTACGGAGGCCACGGTCTCCAGCGGGGCCTACCCGCGCGCTATCCTCGGCCTCGACGGGGGCGCCGAGGTGTACCAACAGGCGGCGCCCGGCCTCGTCTCGTTCATCGAGGAGGGCGACGTCGCGAGCCAGGCGCTCGCCGACGCAGTGCACGGCTTCGCCGAGCCGCTCAAGGCCAGGCGCCCGGACGTGGTCATCCTCGGCTGCACGCACTACCCGCTGATCGCGCCCATGCTGCGGCGCTTCTTCGGGCGCGACGTCACGCTCGTCAACCCCGCGGCCGAGATCGCCCGCGAGGTCGAGGACACGCTGGTGCGCCAGGGGATCGCTCGCACCGAGGACCGGGTGGGCTCGTATCGCTTCTATACGACCGGCGACGTCGAGGCGTTCCGCACCGTCGGCGCCCGCTTCCTGCAGATGCCGCTCACGCGCGTGCGCCCGCTGCCGCTCGACACGCTGAACGGCCTCGTCGCCCCGTGAACAGCCGCTTCGTGGCGCGCGCGGCGATCTACGCCGCGCTCTACGCCGCGCTCACGCTCGCCCCCGGCCTCAACGCCCTCGCCTACGGCCAGGTCCAGTTCCGCCTCTCCGAGGCGCTGATGGTGTTCGCCTGCGTCGACCCGGCGGCCGTCGTGGGTCTGGCCGTCGGCACCGCGCTCGGCAACCTCAACAGCAGCCTCGGGCCCGCCGACGTGCTCTTCGGGTCGCTGCTCACGCTCGTCGCCGCGCTGCTCATGTACCGCATCGGCCTGCGCTGGTGGGCGCTCGCCATGCCGGTGTCGTCAACGGGCTCGGCGTGGCGGCCGAGCTCACGCTGCTGCTGCACCTGCCATACTGGGTGAGCGCCGCGTGGGTGGGCGCCGGCGAAGCGGCCGTGATGGCCACCGGCGGCGCGGCGCTGTTCGTGCTCGTCAAGCGCTATGGAGATTCGTTCGGACTGAGACGACCCGCGGCCTGAGGGCCGCGAGAGGCCGCCTGCCGGCGGCGAGGGAGGACCACGTGAGGACAGGACGCAGAGCCGACGAGACCCGGCCGGTGCGCATCGAGCCGGCGGTCGCCAAGTTCGCCGCCGGGTCCGCGCGCATCGAGCTCGGCGACACGCACGTGCTGTGCACCGCATCGCTGGCCGACGGCGTGCCCGGCTGGCTGCGCGGCTCCGGCCGCGGCTGGCTGACGGCCGAGTACAGCATGCTGCCCGGCGCCACGCCCACGCGCACGGCGCGCGAGTCGGTGCGCGGGCGCCAGTCCGGGCGCACCATGGAGATCCAGCGCCTGATCGGGCGCAGCCTGCGCGGCGTCGTCGACCTCGGCATCATCGGCGAGCGCACGATCACGCTCGACTGCGACGTGCTGCAGGCCGACGGCGGTACGCGCACGGCGGCGGTCACCGGCGCCTACGTGGCCGTCTACCAGGTCGCGCTCAAGCTCAAGGACCTGATCGGCCTCAACGAGCTGCCGCTGTTCGACAGCCTCTGCGCGGTCTCCGTGGGCGTGGTCGACGGGCAGGTGCTGCTCGACCTCGACTACGAGGAGGACTCGGCCGCCGAGGTCGACATGAACGTGGTGCTCACCGGCGAGGGCAAGCTGGTCGAGGTCCAGGCCACGGCCGAGGGCGAACCGTACACGCGGGCGACGCTCGACCAGATGATGGACATGGCCGCCGCCGGCGGCGCGGCGCTCTCCGCCGTGCAGGCCGCGGCGGTCGAGGCGCTGGGCTGAGGAGGCGCCGTGCGCTTCATGCTCGCCACCGGCAACCGCCACAAGCTTGGGGAGTTCCGCGGCATCCTCGCCCCGTTCGAGGTCGTGCCGATGCCCCCCGGCGTGGTGCTCCCGCCAGAGGGCGTCGCGTCGTTCGCCGACAACGCCGCGGGCAAGGCGGTCGCGCTCGCCGAGCTCATCGTGGGCGACCCGGCTCAGGCCGCGGTCCTGGAGGGCACGGCCCCGGCCGGCCGCGACTGGCGTGACGACCTTCTCTTCCTCGCCGACGACTCCGGCCTCGAGGTCGAGGCGCTGGGGTGGGCGCCGGGCGTCACCAGCGCCCGCTACGCGGGCGTGGACGGGCCCGGCGCCGATGCCGCCAACGTCGCGCGCCTCCTGCGGGAGCTGGCCGGCTTCGCCGGCGCCGCCGCGCGCCGGGCGCGCTTCGTCTGCTCAGTTGTCGCCGTCACGCCGCGTATGGCACACTACCCCGCAACGGGATACTGGTGGGGCGCCATCGCTGAGGCGCCGCGCGGGGAAGGCGGGTTCGGGTACGACCCCGTCTTCGTCCCGGAGGGGTCAGACCTCACTGTGGCCGAGTGGCCGCAGGCGGACAAGGACCAGGCCAGCCACCGCGCACTGGCCGGGAAGGCCCTCCTCGAACGGTTGCGACGGGAGGGGCTGCTGGATGCCGACCGGGAGGGCCTGACTCTGGGGACCGCTACGCGGACCTCACCAACACTCACCTGAAGTCGCGCGCCGCCGCGATCTCGATCGGCTCCAACTCGGCGCTCATCGTCTTCAAGCTGATCGTCGGGATCCTGTCCGGCTCGATCGCGATCATCTCCGAGGCCCTGCACTCCGGCTCGGACCTCCTGGCCGCGATCATCGCCTTCTACGCCGTGCGCAAGGCCGGCCAGCCGCCGGACCCGTCGCATCGCTACGGGCACGAGAAGGTCGAGAACCTGAGCGGCGTCATCGAGGCGCTGCTGATCATCGCCGCCGCCGGCGTGATCATCTACGAGGGCATCCTGAAGATCATCCACGGCTCGCACCTCGACCACATCTGGCTCGGCATCGCCGTCATGGCCACGTCGGGCCTGGTCAACCTGTTCGTGTCGCGGCGGGTCCTGTATCCGACCGCCCGCCGCACCCAGTCGGCCGCCCTCGAGGCGGATGCCGCTCACCTGCTCACCGACGTCTACACGTCGTTCGGCGTGGCCGGCGGCCTGCTGATCGTCAAGATCACCGGCTGGCAGATCTTCGACCCCATCGCCGCCATCGTGGTCGCCTGCTTCATCATCCGCACCGGCTACCAGCTCGTGGTGCAGTCGACCCGCGTCCTGCTCGACCAGACGATCCCCGAGGAGGAGCTGGAGGTCATCCGCAAAGTGGTCTCCGACCACCGCGGCGACCTCATCTGGGGGTATCACAAGCTGCGTGCTCGTCAGGCGGGGAGCCGCCGCCACATCGACCTGCACATCACGGTCGACGAGACGATGACCGTCGCCAAGGCTCATGAGACGGCCGAGCACATCGCCGCCGACATCCGCGACAGCGTGCCCAACGCCGACGTGCTCGTGCACATCGAGCCGCGCTCGCACGAGCGCGAGGACGGCAGCTAGTCTGCAGCCAGACGACGGGGGGCGTCAGCCGCGGAAGAGGAACGGCGACGCCACGAGCGTCACCGAGAGGCCGATCAGGGCGATCGAGAACGCCCAGGCGATCGTGTTGTAGACGCGCCCGTTGACGTACTCGCCCATCACGCTGGAATCGTTGATGATCTTGAGCACGTAGATGAGGATGATGGGCAGCAGGATGCCGTTGACGTCCTGGCTCAGCAGCATCACCTTGACCAGCGGCAGCCCGGGGATGATCGCCACCAGCGCGGGCACGAGGATGAAGGCGGTGAGCAGACCGTTGAACACCGGCGCCTCGTCGAACTTCTTGTCCAGTCCGCTCTCGAACCCGAACGCCTCGGTCACGGCGTAGGCGGTGGTCAGCGGCAGGATCGCCGCGCCGAGGATGGAGACGTTGAGCAGGCCGAAGCCGAAGAGCAGCGCGGCGGCGCGCCCGGCGAGCGGCTCCAGCGCCTGGGCGGCGTCCCGGGCCGTGTTCACGATGATCCCGGCCTTGAACAGCGTCGCGGCGCAGGCCACGACGATGAAGAGGTCGATGGCGTCGGTGAACACGGCGCCGAGGTAGACCTCGACCTTGGTGTAGACGTACTTCGTGATCGAGATGCGTTTGTCCACGATGTAGGCCTGGATGAAGAACTGGCCCCAAGGCGTGATCGTGGTGCCGATGGCGGCGATCGCGGTGAGGAGCCAGAGGCTGTTGAGCTGCGCATGCGGGACGACGGTGCCGTGGAGCGCGGTCCCCCAATTCGGCTTGGCCAGGAATCCGGCGATGAAGTAGGCGACGTAGATCGCGGTGAGCGCCAGGAAGACGCGCTCCACCTTGCGGTAGCTGCCGCGCGTCACCAGCAACCACACGCCGAAGGCGACGGGCGGCACGGAGAGCCACGGCGGGATGTGCGCCAGGCTGAAGGCCGACGCGACGCCGGAGAACTCGGCCACGGTCGTGCCGAAGTTGGCGACCAGGAGCGCGAGCATCGCGAACGCCGTCACTCTGAGGCTGAACTTCTCGCGGATGAGCGCCGCGAGGCCCTTGCCGGTCACGGCGCCCATGCGCGCTCCCATCTCCTGCGTCACGCCCAGGATCGGCGTGATCAGCAGCAGCAGCCAGAGCATGCTGTAGCCGTAGCGTGCACCGATCACCGACCACGTCGTGATGCCGCCGGCGTCGTTGTCGGAGGCGGCGGAGATGAGGCCCGGCCCGAGGATCGCGAAGAAGATCATCAGGCGGCTGCGGCCGATGCGGCCGAGTACGCCCCGGCCTACGCTCCGTGGGGTCTGCGCCATCGAGGCCTCCTCAATGGAAGATCCTCGGCAGGCGCTTCTTCCAGGCGAGCGGAAGCACCAGGTCGATGGCGTCGTCGATGGTGATGATGCCGTGCAGCTCGCCCTCGTCGTCGACGACGGGCAGGGCGAGCAGGTTGTACTTGGCGATCACGTCAGTGATCTCTTCCTCGCTGGCCAGCGTGCTCACGGCGACAGGGTTCTCGGTCATGAAGTCGCGGACCTTCTTGTCCTGGTCGACGGTGAGCAGGTCGCGCAGCGAGAACACGCCGCGCAGGTGCTCGGAGCGGTCGACGACGTAGATGTAGTACACGGTCTCCGCGTCCTCTTCCTGCTCGCGCAGCCGCTCCGTGGCTCTCGCGGCGGTGTCGTCCAGGCGCGCCCACGCGTAGTCCGTGGTCATGATGCCGCCGGCGGAGTGCTCCGGGTAGCTGAGCAGCTCGCGCATGTCCTCGGCGTCGTCCTTCTCCATCATCGCGATGAAGTGCTGGCGGCGGTCGTCGGGCAGGTCCGCCAGCAGGTCGGCGGCGTCGTCGGGGGCCATGTTGTTGAGGAGCTCGCTGGCCTTGTCGTCCGGGAGGTCGAGGAGCAGCGAGGCCTGGTAGGACGGGTGCAGCTCCTCGAAGGTGTCGGCGGCCAGGTCGTCCTCGAGGGCGTCGAGCACGGCCGCGCGCTCCTCCGGGCTGAGCTCGTGGACGAGGTCGGCGATGTCGGCGGGGTGCAGCAGCTCCAGCTTGGTGCGCGGCACGGCGAGGCGGACCGAGCTCTCGTCGGTCTGCTCGACGTCGACGTCCTTCCAGTCGATCAGGTGCGGTTTGGGGTTCTGGCGGCTCTTGGCGAGACGGTCGCCGACCTTGGCGAGCCCCACACGCCGGAGGATGGCGTTGCTCGAGATGTCCACCGCCACCACGTGCACGTCGTTGCCGGTGCGCAGGAGCTGGATGTCGTTGACTCGGATGACCTTGTGCCCCTCGGTGTCGACGAGCTGCTTGTCGAGGAAGGTCGCCGACAGCAGCAGCTCGTCGGGGTGCAGCTCACGCTCGCCGAGCCCGGCAGCCGGCAAGCGCAGCATCGTGCCGGACTCCTCGAAGCTGGTGACCGCGTCCCATGGCGCCCACACGACTTTGCCACGGCGGCGCACGGCCAGCGCCGTGACCCTCGGGTAGGCGGTGCGGGAGGAGACGACGAGGTCGTGCAGCGTCCCGGCAGACTTGTCGGCGCTGTCGCGCACCGGGCTGCCCAGCAGCTTGCTCAGGTAGAACATCGGCCTCACCTCCTCCGCGTCGCCCGACTCGGGGCACAGAAAAACCTTCCTCGCGGAAGGCTCCCAAGGCGCAGCAGGAGGGCGATCCTCACTCGTCCCAGCTTTAGCACAACACACCGTAGAGGTCAGGGCCTCAGCCGTCTGGGGCAAAACCTTGATCCGGTAGTGCCTGTCCTACCCGTTGGCGTCTCTGGACGTTTCCGGGCAACGGCCTCTATGTGTGTCGGAGCCTCACCTAACGAGGAACGCGCCGCAATTGACGCTCCCGAAAGGTACGCTGGCGCCCGAACGGTGTCAAGGCGACGCGAGGTGGTATACTGCGCGCTGGTCCGGGCCGGCGCCGTAGCTGCGCCGGCCTTCGTGCGAGGCGACAACAGCGGACGAGACACCACGTGATCATCACCGTCACAGCCAACGCGGCCGTCGACAAGACCCTGACGGTCCCGAACTTCCAGACCGGCTTCCGGCACCGCGCCAGCGAGAGCCTGACGCTCCCGGGCGGCAAGGGCGTGAACATCGCCCGGGCGCTCAAGACCCTGGGACAGCCGGTCGTGATGACCGGGCTCGTCGGCGGACGCGCCGGCCAGCAGATCGTCGAGGGCCTGCAGCGCGAGAACTTCCTCATCGACTTCGTGCGCATCGGCGGCGAATCGCGAACCTCCACCGCCGTCGTCGACCCCACGACCATGACGCAGACCGAGATCATCGAGTACGGCCCCGTCGTCACCGCCCAGGAGATCGCGGCCTTCTACGAGAAGATCGAGTACCTCGCCAAGGGCGCGCGTATCCTCGTGCTCGCGGGCTCGCTCCCGCGCAAGGTGGCGGAGGATTTCTACGTGGGCGTGATGCAACGCGTGCGCAAGCACCGCTGCTACGTGGTGCTGGACAGCTCCGGCGAACCGTTGCGGCTGGGCGTGAGGGGCAGGCCCCATCTGGTCACGCCCAACCTGCGCGAAGCCGAGGACCTGGTCGGGCACGAGTTCCACGACGACCAGGATGTGCTCGACGCGACCGGGATCATCTGCGACCTCGGCGCACGCGACGTCGTGATCAAGACCGCCTACGGCTGCGTGGGCAGGTTCCACGTCGGCCGCAAGCAGAGGACGTTCCGCGGCGCCATCACGCCGCTCGACTCGGTGGTGAGCACCGTCGGCTCCGGCGACGCCTTCCTCGCCGGCTTCCTCGGCGCGCGTTTCCAGAAGCTCGACGTCTCCGAGTGTCTGCGCCACGGCCTCGCTGCCGGCGCGGCCAACACCCAGCGCTACGGGGCCGGCGTCCTCGACGCCGACGACTTCCGGCGCCTGCTCGAGACCGCCGAGGTCTTCGAGCTCGACCGGGCCGGCAAGGCCATAGCCTGACGCTCGGCACCGCGGCGTCGGCGCGCGCCGCGGCTCCGGTGCTCTCGGGCGTGCATCGCCCTGTCGACGCCCGACCTAAAGCGGCCCGCGCGGCGCGCCGATAGGCATCTCGAGGGCATAGGGCAGCGTGGAGAGAGGGTGCGTCATCGAGGAACTTGCCGGCATCGTCCTGCAGCACGTCCAGACGGCGGCCATCGCGGTCGACGACGACGGCCGCGTGGGTGTCTACAACGCGGCCGCGGCGCGCGTCCTGGGGGTCGCCGTCGAGGACGTGGTCGGTCGCGAACTCTCCTCGCTCTCCGCGGCCCCTGAGGCGCTGGCGACACTCGCCGACATCCTCGACGAGGCGAGGCGCAGCGGCCGCGCCGCGACGCGCCGCCAGGTCGAGGTCTCGACACCCGCGGGCGGGCGCACGCTGGGCTACACGCTCAGCGTGCTCGGGGACGGCGGCGCAGCGGCGCTGTTCTTCGCCGACCTCACCGACGCCGTCGCCGAGGAACGCCGCGCGGCCGAGGCGCAGCGCTTCGCCGAGGTCGGCCGCATCGCCAGCGCCATGGCGCACGAGCTCAAGACTCCGCTGGCGACCGTCGAGCTGTACGCCAACCTGCTACGGCGCCAGCTCGCCTCACACGAGGCCGAGGTCGAGAAGCTCGACGTGATCAAAGCTCAGACCCACCTGTGTCTCGAGCGCATCGGGGCGATCCTGCACTCGATCAATCCCGACGCGGCGCGCTCCTCCGGCATGTCCTTGACGCCGGTCGCGCCATTGGTGCGCGCGATCGTCTCACAGCAGCGAAAGCGCAACCAGGGCGCACGCCTCTCCGTGCGGGTGTCCTCGGACGGCGCCAGAGTCGGCCTTGCCGAAAACGACCTGCGCTCCGTCGTCGCCAACCTCGTCACCAACGCGCTCGAGGTTACCGGCGGCAAGGGCCCTGTGGACGTGAGGGTCGACGAGGACGGGGAGATGATCCGGCTGCGCGTGGCGGACAGGGGCCCCGGGCTGCCAGATTCCGACGTGTTCGCCGCGTTCTTCACGACCAAGTCGAGTGGCACCGGCCTGGGCCTCTGGCTGGTGCGCCGTGTGGTGGAGGATGCAGGCGGGAGCATCTGCGCCCGCAATCGCCGCGGCGGCGGCGCCGTGTTCGAGGTCGAGCTGCCGCTGCCGCGCCACGCGTATCTGCGCGGCGCCGACCTTCTGCTCGTGGAGGACGATGTGCCTCTGCGCACCGTCTCTGCCGCCGCTCTCGAGGCGTGTGGAGCCAGTGTCACGGCCGTCGGTTCGGGCGGGGACATCCCCGATCGCTCGCACGCCTGGGAGTGCGCCATCCTCGACTATCATCTGCCCGATCTGACTGGCGTCGAGATCGCCGCGCGTCTTCCGGCGGGCACGCCGATCCTGCTGGTCAGCGGCGATCCGGCGGCGGGCGCGGCGCTCGCGGACATCCGCGAGCGGCGGGCCTGGTACCTGCCCAAACCGTTCGAGGTCGAGACGTATCTCGATCTCGTCTCTCTCCTGGTGGGGTCATCATGAGCGACAAAGGACGAGTGATCATCGCCGACGACCATGGCCTCTTCCGGCAGGGCCTGCGGCAGCTGCTCGAGGGCGAAGGCTATGTCGTCGCCGCCGAGGCGACGAGCGGCGAGGAGGCGATGGCCAGCGTCGCCGCCAATCCCGGCTGCGTGCTGCTGCTGGACATCAGCATGCCCGGCATGAGCGGTCTCGAGGTGGCTCGCCGCCTCGGCGAGCGCGGCGACGACGTCAGAGTCGTCATGCTGAGCGCGCGCGAGGACCGCGACGCCCTGTTCAGCGCGATCTCCGCCGGGGCGCGAGGCTACGTGGCCAAGGACGCCGAGCCCGAACAGCTCTACGCCGCCATCGACCTCGTCGTCCGCGGCGGGACCGTCCTCAGCACCGGCGTGGCCGCCAACCTCGGGGAGGGCATCCGCCAGCTCGACTACGCTCCTGGCTCCTACGAGCAGCGGCGCCTCGAGCTCACCGACCGCGAGCTCGAGATCCTGCGCCTGCTCGCCACGCCCAAGTCCCCCGGGCAGATCGCCTCCGAGCTCTTCTTGAGCAAGAAGACGGTGCAGAACCACATCTCCGCGATCTACCGCAAGCTCGACGTGGGCAGTCGCAGCGAGGCGATCGTGAAGGGCATGGAGCTGCACCTCATCGACTCCATGGCCTGAGCGCCGCTCCCGGCTCGGGCCTCGCTGACGGCCTCCCGCTCCGCGCGGGCCGGCTCGGCCGTTCCGCCCGACAAGTCGGGCATCCGTCCCCATGGCGGGCGGGAATCGGCGGGCCGATGCCTAGGTCGAAGGAGAAGCGCGCGGCGGGCCGCGCGAAGACGCTGTCAGGCGCGCTCACAGCACGGCCCCGATGACGGCCCGCCGGACCTCTCCTTCTGCGGTCCTGTTGCCCGAGAAGGAGGCGCTCACCGGTCACGCTCCCACTCTCATTGCCTTGCTTGGCCTCCAAGGGGCGGGCGCCGGTGCTTCGCCACACCGCGCCCGCCCCGGCCACGTACGCGCGTCGCTACGGCCCGGCTTGGCGCGGCGTGTTGATTCGGCAGGTGCCAGTTGGTACAGTCGAACGACGTTGACGAGAGAGACATCCAGCTCACCCATACGTACAGCACAGAGCTCAGAGACCCCGGCGCGTCGGTGCCCGGGTCTTTTGTTTAACCTGGTTCGCACGCCCTTGAGGAGGACGGCATGGAAGTAGAGATCGGCCGCGGCAAGAAGGGCCGCCGCGCCTACGGGTTCGACGACATCGCCATCGTGCCGAGCCGTCGCACGCGCGACGCCGAGGACGTCGACATCACCTGGAAGCTGGGGCCGCACACGCTCCCGCTCCCGTGCCTCGCCTCGGCGATGGACGGCGTGGTCGACCCCGCCTTCGCCGTCACCATGGGCAAGCTCGGCGGCCTCGCCGTGCTCAACCTGGAGGGCGTGCAGACGCGCTACGAGAACGCCGACGAGCAGCTGGACCGCATCGCGGCGCTCCCCAAGGAGACGGCGACGCGCACGATGCAGGAGATCTACAGGGAGCCCATCAAGGCCGAGCTCGTCGCGAAGCGCGTCAAGGAGATCAAGGACGGCGGCGTGCTCGCCGCCGCCTCGCTGACGCCTCAGCGCGTGGAGGAGTACTACAAGGTCGCGCTGGAAGCCGGCCTCGACGTGCTCGTCATCCAGGGCACCGTGGTCTCGGCCGAGCACGTGAGCACCAAGGTCGAGCCGCTCGACCTCAAGAAGTTCATCGCCCAGTGCCCGGTGCCGGTGATCGTAGGCGGCGTGGCCAGCTACGCCACCACGCTGCACCTCATGCGCACGGGCGCCATCGGCGT
The DNA here is from genome assembly GCA_963829205.1 of uncultured Thermoleophilia bacterium. Taxonomy (GTDB): domain Bacteria; phylum Actinomycetota; class Thermoleophilia; order UBA2241; family UBA2241; genus CAIXSE01. The sequence goes on along the minus strand of CAWHHT010000005.1, from coordinate 942,305 downwards.
GCTCGTCGGCGTCGGCCCGGGCCACGCCTGCACCACGCGCGGCGTGCTCGGCATCGGCGTGCCGCAGGCGACGGCCATCGCCGACGCCGCGGCGGCGCGCGTGCAGCACCTGCTCGAGACGGGCCAGTACTGCAACGTCATCGCCGACGGCGGCATGCGCACCGGCGGCGACGTCAGCAAGGCGATCGCCCTGGGCGCCGACGCCGTCATGATCGGCTCGCCGCTGGCCACCGCCAGCGAGGCGCCGGGTCGCGGCTATCACTGGGGCATGGCGACCTTCCACCCGGAGCTGCCGCGCGGCACGCGCGTCAAGGCCGGCGTCAAGGGCACGCTCGAAGAGATCCTCCTCGGCCCGGCGCACGAGAACGACGGCACGCGCAACCTCTTCGGCGCGCTGCGCACGAGCATGGCCACCTGCGGCTACGACACGCTCTCCTCCTTCCAGAAGGCGGAAGTGATGGTCGCGCCGTCGCTGATGACCGAGGGTAAGAAGCTGCAGAAGGAGCAGGACGTCGGCATGGGCTGAGCCCGGCGAAGCGGGTGCTCAGCCCCGTCGCGATTCAGACGGGCACACATCGACAGAGGGAGACGCCGTGGCGCAGGGCACGCCGCAAGTGAAGGGGTTCGACACCGTCCTGGTCCTCGACTACGGGGCGCAGTACGGGCAGCTCATCGCGCGACGCGTGCGCGAGTGCCGTGTGTACTCCGAGCTCATCCCTCACGACGCCTCCATCGAGCGCATCAAGAGCTTCTCGCCCAAGGGCATCATCCTCTCCGGCGGACCCATGAGCGTCTACGTCGAGGACGCGCCCAGGGTGAACCCGGAGATCTTCGAGCTCGGCGTGCCTGTGCTCGGCATCTGCTACGGCGCCCAGGGCATCGCGCTCGAGCTCGGCGGCACGGTCGCCCGCACCGGCCTCAGCGAGTTCGGCAAGACGACGCTCAACGTGCTCAAGCCGGGGCTCATCCTCGAGGGCATGCGCAAGGAAGAGCAGTGCTGGATGAGCCACCGCGACAGCATCACCGAGCCGCCGCCCGGCTTCGAGGTGCTGGCGGCGAGCAGCGGCGCGCCCGTCGCCGCGATGGAGGACCGCGAGCGCGGCTTCTATGCCGTGCAGTTCCACCCCGAGGTCGTGCACACGCCCAAGGGCATGGAGGTGCTGCGCACCTTCCTGTACAAGGCCTGCGGGTGCGCGCCGACGTTCACGCCCGCCTCGATCATCGAGGAGTCGATCAAGAAGATCCGCGAGCAGGTCGGCGAGTCCAAGGCGATCCTCGGGCTCTCCGGCGGCGTCGATTCGTCGGTCGCCGCTCTGCTCATGCACAGGGCTATCGGCGACCGCCTCACCTGCGTGTTCGTCGACCAGGGCATGATGCGCATGCGCGAAGCGGACCGCGTGGTCGAGACCTTCTCCGGGACGTTCGGTATCCCGCTGGTCTCCGTCGACGCCAGCGACCGCTTCCTGGACAAGCTCAAGGGCGTGATCGAGCCGGAGCGCAAGCGCAAGATCATCGGCGAGGAGTTCATCCGCTGCTTCGAGGAGGAGGCGCGCAAGCTCACCGACGCCAAGTTCCTCGTGCAGGGCACGCTCTACTCGGACGTGATCGAGAGCGGCACGCGCCAGGCCGCCAAGATCAAGAGCCACCACAACGTCGGCGGCCTCCCCGAGAAGATGGACTTCGAGCTGGTCGAGCCGCTGCGCTGGCTCTTCAAGGACGAAGTCCGCGCCGTGGGCGAGGAGCTGGGGCTGCCGGAGCACATCGTCTGGCGGCAGCCGTTCCCGGGCCCCGGCCTCGCGATCCGCATCATCGGCGAGATCGACCGCGAGCGCGTCGACGTGCTGCAGCGCGCCGACGCGATCGTCCAGGAGGAGATCCGCAAGGCCGGGCTCTACCGCGAGCTCTGGCAGTGCTTCGCGATCCTGCCCGTCATCCGCAGCGTCGGGGTGCAGGGCGACGAACGGACCTATGGCTACCCGATCGCGATCCGCGCGGTCACGAGCGACGACGCCATGACCGCCGATTGGGCCCGCCTGCCGTACGACCTGCTCGAGATCCTCGCCTCGCGCATCATCAACGAGGTGCCTGAGGTCAACCGCGTGGTCTACGACATCTCGAGCAAGCCGCCGAGCACCATCGAGTGGGAGTGACTGCCTGACCGCGAGCGGAGGGCCGGCCGGGGCGCGACGAGCGCCCGCCGTGGGTATCATGGGAGCATGAGATTCCCGCGGCTCGTCCTTGTGTTCCTGGCCTTGAGCTGGGCCTTCGTGATCCTCTATCCCGACCCGGCCGTGCTGGTGCGCAGCGTGCGCAACACCATCCACCCCAACATCGATCCGCAGGCCGTGCAGGCGATCGCGCGGCGGCTGCCCAACGACCCGCGCGCCATCGAGGCCTATGTGCTCGACCGCCAGGTGCCCTACGCCTACGACTGGCAGACCGCCGGCGTGCCGTGGTACTTCCCGACGACGCGCGAGGCGCTGCGCATGCACTACGGCGACTGCGAGAGCAGGGCGGTCGTGCTGGCGAGCATCCTCACCGCCAAGGGCATCCCCAACCACCTGTACATGTCGCTGGACCACATCTGGGTGGCCTACCCCGGCAAGCAGGCGAACGCCCTCGAGAACCCCGGCGTGCAGATCGCCGGGAGCCGCAACGGTCACTGGTTCTTCCGGTGGCCGGCGGTCGTGAACCTGCGCCAGCAGTGGGCCGACCAGGTCGCGATGTACTGGACGCCGGCGCCGCCGGCGCGAGTGGTCCTTCTCGGCCTCGGCCTTCTGCTGATCCCGCTGTGGAATGTGCTGGCGCGACTCGTCGCGGGCGGCGGCCTGGGGCGGCGGGCGTTGCCCGGCGCGCCGCTCGCCGCGGACCGGCGCGGCAGGGCGAACGCAGCGAACGTGAGACGGCGCCTGCGCCGCCGTGCAAGCGGCGCCGGCTTTGCCGCGCGCCCGCAGCAGGTGTAGCCTCTGGCGGCCCTGAAGCGTGGGCTTTGTGACGTGCCCTTGATGAACCCTACCGGTCACCGTGGACGAGCCGCGCCCAGCTGGCCGGCGGCGAGCTCGTAGTCTGAAGGAGAAGCGATGAAGACGATCGACCTGCGCAGCGACACTGTGACGAAGCCCTCCGCCGAGATGCGCCGCGTGATGGCGGAGGCCGAGGTCGGCGACGACGTCCTCGGCGACGACCCGACCGTCCTGCGTCTGCAGGAGTACACGGCCGGCCTGCTCGGCAAGGAGGCCGGCCTCTACTTCCCGTCGGGGACCATGTGCAACCAGGCCGCCATCCGCGCGCTCACGCGCCGTGGCGACGAGGTCTTCCTTCACGCCCAGGCGCACATCATGTTCTACGAGCAGGGCGCCGCGTCGGCGCTCAGCCAGGTGCAGCTGCGCGTGTTCGACTCGCCGGACGGCACCCTCGACCTGGAGAAGATGGAAGAGTACGTGCATACCGACGCCGACGTGCACCACGCGCCGACGCGCCTCGTCTGCCTCGAGAACACGCACAACCACTGCGGCGGCGTGGTGCTGCCGATCGAGCATATCCGCGCCGTGCGCGAGTTCTGCGACCGTCACGACCTCAAGCTGCACCTCGACGGCGCCCGCCTGGGCAACGCCGCGGTGGCGACGGGCATCCCGCTCGCCGAGTACGGCGCCCTCTTCGACACCGTGAGCATCTGCCTGTCCAAGGGTCTCGGCGCGCCGGTGGGCTCGGTCCTGGTCGGCGACGCCGAGACGATCCTCCTTGCGCAGCGCGCCCGCAAGATCTACGGAGGCGGGATGCGTCAGGCCGGTATCGTCGCCGCCGCCGGCCTCTACGCGCTCGAGCACAACCTGGAGCGGCTCGCGGACGACCACACCCGCGCGCGCGTGCTCGCCAATGGGCTGGCGGCGCTGCCCGGCCTCGAGGTCGACCTGCGCACGGTGCAGACCAACATGGTGTTCGCCGGCACGCGGGAGAGCGGGGTGCCGGCCGCCGAGCTGATGGACCGCCTCGCCGCGCAGGGCGTGCTGGCGCTCGACGAGGCGCCCTGGTCGCTGCGCTTCGTCACGCACCTCGACCTCGACGACGAGGACATCGAGCAGGCGATCGCGGCAGTGGAGCGGGCGCTCACGCAGGCGGGGTAACGCTCGCCGGGGCGGCCGGTGCTCGGCCGCCGGCGTACGCGCGACGGGCGGGCGGGGCGGCCACGGTACTCTGGCCGCCCCGCCCGCCCGTCTGCTACGGCGACCGGCGGCGGGAGGCGGGGGAGCCCCGGGCGCCGGCGAACAGCCGTCAGGTGGTGGTCTGCGAAAGCGTCCTTACTTCTTGACGGCGGCCTTCTTGGCCGGCGCCTTCTTCTCCTTGACCGGCTCAGTGCCCGGCTTGACGGCCATGTTCTTGTAGACCTGCGCCATGTCCTCGGCGCTGAACTTGCGCGGGTTGTTGTTCCACAGGCGGCCCTGCGTGAGCGCGCCCTCGACGAGCGCCGGGATGGCGGACTCGGGGATGCCGACCTCGTTGAGGTACTGCGGCACTTCGAGGTCCTCGGCGAGCGTGCGCAGCGTCTGCAACGTGACGTCGCAGCCCTCACGGTCGCTGAGGCCTTCCATGTTCTCACCCATGAGCTCGCCGATCTCCTTGAAGAACTGCGGGCAGGCGAGCATGTTGTACTCCATGACCCACGGCAGCATGAGCGTGTTGGCGATGCCGTGCGGCACGTGGAACATGCCGCCGATGGGGTAGCTCATGGCGTGCACGGCGCCCACGCCGGCGTTGCCGAAGGCGATGCCGCCGAGCAGCGAACCCATGGCCATGTTGTGGCGCGCCCAGGCGTTGCCGCCGTCGAACACCGCTGTGCGGATGCTCTTGCTGATGAGCTTGATGCCCTCGGCCGCGAGCGGGTCGGTGTGCATGGTCGCGTTCACCGAGATGTAGGCCTCGATGTTGTGGATGAGGGCGTCCATGCCGCTGGCGGCGGTGACGCCCTGCGGGCAGCTGTAGGTGAGCACGGGGTCGACGAGCGCGATGTTGGGGATCAGGTGCGGGCTCACGACGCCCTGCTTCACGTTGAGCTTCTCGTTGGCGAAGATGGCGATCGCCGTGACCTCGCTGCCGGTGCCGGCCGTCGTGGGCACGGCGATGAACGGCAGGCCCTTGTGCGGCACCTGGTCGACGCCCACGTAGTCCTCGAGGCGGTCGTCGTTGGGGGCGAGGACGGCGACGACCTTGGCGACGTCGATGGCGGAGCCGCCGCCGAAGCCGACGATCAGGTCGTACTTGCCCTCCTTGGCGATGTCGACGATCTCGTGCACGCTGCCCATGGGCGGCTCGGGGACGGCCTTGTCGAAGATGCCGACCTCCATGCCGGCCTCACGCAGCGGGCGTCTCCACGCTCGTCCACGGTGCCGCAGCAGGCGACGCCGGGGTCGGTGATGATGAGCACCTCTGGTGCCGTGCAGCTTCTTGGCCTCGGCGCCGATCTGGGCGACGCAGCCGTTGCCGGTGATGAGCGTCTTGGGCGCCCTGTGGACGCGGATCTTGGTATCCATGCCTTCTTGTCTCCTCCGTGCAGGGGGTCGTTAGCGGGGCAGGCGGCCGCCGCCGTAGAGGGCGGCGGCCTCCTCGCGGATCTGGTCGCGGAACGCGGGGTCGGCGATGTCGAGCAGGGCTTCGGCGCGCTCGCGCAGGCCCTTGCCGCGCAGGTGAGCGACGCCGTGCTCGGTGACCATGTAGTCGATGTCGGCGCGCATCGTGGTGACGGCGGTGCCGGGGCGAGGCCGGCGACGATGCGCGAGACGGCGCCCTTCTTCGCCGTGGACGGCAGGGCGATGATCGCCTTGCCGTCGCGGCTGCGGGCGGCGCCGCGCACGAAGTCCACCTGGCCGCCGATGCCGGTGAACTGGACCGGGCCCATCGTGTCGGCGACGACCTGGCCCATGAGGTCGATCTGGATCGCCGAGTTGATCGCCACGACTCTGTCGTTCTGGCCGATCACGTAGGGGTCGTTGACGAAGTTGACCGGGATACATGTTGACGGCCGGGTTGTCGTCGACGAAGTCGTAGAGGCGCCGCGTGCCCATCAGGAACGTGGCGGTGATCTTGTCGCGGTTGACCGCCTTGTTGGCGTTGGTGATGACGCCCTCGTTGTAGAGGTCGACGACGCCCTCGCTGAACATCTCGCTGTGGATGCCGAGGTCGTTCTTCTCGTGCAGGAACGCGAGGACGGCGTCGGGGATGCCGCCGATGCCGAGCTGCAGGCAGGCCCCGTCGTCGACGAGGCCGGCGATGTGGCGGCCGATGGCCTCCTCGACGGGGCCGATCTTCGGCGGCTGCAGCTCGATGATGTCCTGCTCCGTCTCGACCACGAAGTCGATCTCCGAGACGTGGATGAACGAGTCGCCGTGCGTGCGCGGCATCTTGGGATTGACCTGGGCGACGACGGTCTTCGCGACCTGCGCGGCCGGCTTGGTGTAGTCGACGGAGATGCCGAACGAGCAGAAGCCGTGCTTGTCGGGCGGCGAGACGTGGATGAGCACGACGTCCGGCGGGAGATAGCCCTCGCAGAAGAGCTTGGGGATCTCGTGGAAGAAGACCGGGATGTAGTCGCCGCGCCCGTCCTTGACGGCGTCGCGCGTGGAGGCGCCGACGAACAGCGACTTGTGGTAGAAGCTGTCCGCGAACTCGGCCTTGGCGTACTCGCCCTTGCCCATGGCGACCATGTGGTTGATCTCCACGTGCTCGAGCTCGGCGGCGCGGGCGACGAGCGCGTCGACGAGCTCGAGCGGCTCGCCGCAGGCATGCGCGAACACGACGCGGTCACCCGACTTGACGCACTTCATCGCCTCGGCGGCGGACACGCGCTTGCGGTCGTACTCCGACTTCCAGTCCATCCCGTTACTCCTTGAGCTTGCGCGTGATCGTGGGTGCGAGCTGTGCCTCGGGCGTGGGGACGCCGTCCACGAGCTCGCCGGCGACGACGATGGTGACGGGCCTGTTCGTGCCCCGCGCCGCTTCGCGCGGGGCCGCCAGCTGATGGTCCGAGGCGCAGGCCCGGGGGCAGCCGCTGAGGTGCACGGTGGCCTCCGGGCCTGCGCCGGGGTCGACGAGGGGCAGGCCGGCGGCCACGGCGGAGCGGTCGATGTGCGGGTTGCAGCCGCCGCAGTAGACGACCTTCACGCGCTCCCCCCGCTCCGCCTCGTGCCCGTCAGTCATGTCTATTCGGCTGGCACCGCCGTCGGGACCTTGGGCTTGCTCTCGTCTGCCACGGCTTGCCGACGCCGGCCAGCGCCTTGGCCAGCTCCTTCTTGTGGTCGATGTTGGACTGGCGGGCGATCATGATGCGCTGCGCCTGCGGCGAGCCGGCGCCGTGCATGCTCTCGGTGCGGTAGCCGACGGCGGCGGTGCCGAGCGTGAGGTTCTCGACGAGGCGCAGGATGCGCATGCGGTCGATCGTCGGCGTGTCGCACTGGCCGACGAGGAACTTCTCGACGATCGGGCCGATCTTCTCGTCGGCGAGGTCCTGGGCCGACGGCATGGTGACCATGAGGCCGCCGGCGATGTCCTCGGCGAGGCGCGCGATCTCGTAGGGGAAGCGCGTGACGTTCTGCTTGCACACGTTGGCGAGCAGCATGTCGATCTGGAAGTTGCCGGCCGGCATCTTCACGCCCTCGTAGGAGCAGGCGAGCCCGCACGAGAACAGCGTCTCGTTGAGATGCGTCATCTCGATGAGCTTGTCCTTGATGTGGCTGGCCTTGGCCGCGCCGTTCATGTCGGCGGCTGTGGCGGCTGCGCCGATGAGCACGTCGCCGACGCCGACCTTGCAGCCGCCGTAGCTCTGGCGGTGGAAGCCGGCGAAGCGCTCCACGAGCGCGCCGGAGAACTCGATCTCGCCGCACATGAAGACGTTCTCCCACGGTACGAACACGTCGTCGAAGACCATGAGGGCTTCCTGGCCGCCGAACTGGGCGTTGCCGACGTCGAGCGTCGTTGTCCTCGAGCTTGCGCGTGTCGCAGCTCTGGCGGCCGTAGATGTAGTACACGCCTTCGGCGTTGGCCGGGCAGGTGAAGCTCACGGCGAAGTCCTCGTCACCCTCGCGCATGGCGACCGTGGGCATGACGATGATCTCGTGCGAGTTGCAGGCGCCGGTCTGGTGCGCCTTGGCGCCGCGCACGACGATGCCGTCGTCGCGCTTCTCGACGACGTGCACGAACACGTCCGGATCGGGCTGCTGATGGGGCGCCAGGCCGCGATCGCCCTTGGGGTCGGTCATGGCGCCGTCGGCGACGAGGTCGTTGTCCTGCAGGTACTGCACGTACTTCTTGAAGCGCGCGTGATAGTCCGTGCCCTTGGCCTGGTCCATCTCGTAGGTGACCGAGTAGAGGGCGTTGATAGCGTCCATGCCTACGCAGCGCTGGAAGCAGGAGCCGGTCTTCTGGCCCAGCAGGCGCTGCATCTTGACCTTCTTGGAGAGGTCTTCGGTCGACTGGTGGATGTGCGTGAAGCGGTTGACCTTCTTGCCGGTGAGGTGGCTCGTGGCGAGCATGAGGTCCTCGTACTCCGGCATGGCCGCCAGCTCGTAGGTCATGGCGATGCAGTTGATGCTCGGGCGGATGATGGGGTGGTTGACGTAGTCGTCGATCTTCTCGCCGAAGAGGTAGATCTGCAGGTGTAGGTCGGCGAGGCTCTGGATGAACTCCTCGGGCGTCCTGAGAGCCATGCGTGAACTCCTTCCTGGCGCCCTCTGCAGCGGGCGCTGCGCTGGCCTTCCGGGCGCGGGCGCGCGTTCTCGCGGGAGCGCTCGCGCGTTGAGTCGGTGCGGCGGGGCGGGAAGTCACAAAACATCCCATCGCCCTTCATGACTGACTATAGGAGCGGCCTGCGGCGTAGTCAATTTGTCGGGACGTGGGGCCAACCGCCGCCCACTGAGTTGTACGCTCTGTACAAGGACGGGCGTACCCGCCGCCGGTCGCCGGCCGCCTTTGGCTTCGCCCCCGCCGGCTGCTTCACCGGCGGCCGGCCGAGCGTCGCACGAGTCCGATGTGCCATGGTGTACCAATTGGCACAGCCTCGGCCGCCAAGTTTGGCCCGGATGGCGACTGCGACCCGGTACACGCGGGCGTATAGTCAGGGCGCTCTGCGCCCACGGCGCACTCACGGCGCCCGCGGAGCGATGGCAGTCCAGCAACGTCGAGATGCGCTGATCCCGCGTCCATGGGGGCGACGGCCGGCGCGAGAGGGGATTGGTAACTCTTCCGTGATCCCGGTGGGACCGTCTTCCGCCGTAACGCGCACTCACCCACTCAACCCGTACCGCCAAGTGGAGGGCACTACATGAGCGCATTCGTTGACGAATATATGGCCAAGCTGAAGGCCAAGAACCCCGGCGAGCCGGAGTTCCACCAGGCCGCGATGGAAGTCGCCGAGTCTCTCGAAGTCGTGATCGCCAAGAACCCGAAGTACCGCGAACACAAGATCCTCGAGCGCATCTCCGAGCCCGAGCGCGTGATCATGTTCCGCGTCCCGTGGGTCGACGACAAGGGCGAGGTCCAGATCAACCGCGGCTTCCGCATCGAGATGAACAGCGCCATCGGCCCCTACAAGGGCGGCCTCCGCTTCCATCCGACCGTCTACCTCGGCCTTCTCAAGTTCCTCGCCTTCGAGCAGGTCTTCAAGAACTCCCTCACCACGCTCCCCATGGGCGGCGGCAAGGGCGGCTCGGACTTCGATCCCAAGGGCAAGAGCGACCTCGAGGTCATGAAGTTCTGCCAGTCGTTCATGACCGAGCTGTGCCGCCACATCGGCCAGTTCACCGACGTGCCCGCCGGCGACATCGGCGTGGGCGGCCGTGAGATCGGCTTCATGTTCGGCCAGTACAAGCGCGTGCGCAACGAGTTCGTCGGCGTGCTCACCGGCAAGGGCCTCAACTGGGGCGGCTCGCTGATCCGTCCCGAGGCGACCGGCTACGGCGCCGTGTACTTCGCCGCCGAGATGCTCACCACGCGTGGCGAGACCCTCGAGGGCAAGACCTGCCTCGTCAGCGGCTCCGGCAACGTGGCCCAGTACGCGATCGAGAAGATCCTCGACCTCGGCGGCAAGCCCGTCACCTGCTCCGACTCGGGCGGCTACATCTACGACGAGGCCGGCATCGATCGTGAGAAGCAGGCCTTCATCCTCGAGCTCAAGAACGTCAAGCGCGGCCGCATCAGCGAGTACGCCGACAAGTTCAAGAGCGCCGTCTACACGCCCGTGGACAAGGCCAAGGACTTCAACCCGCTGTGGGACCACAAGGCCGACGCCGCCTTCCCGTGCGCGACCCAGAACGAGATCAACGCCAAGGACGCCGCGAACCTGCTCAAGAACGGCGTGTACGTGGTCTCCGAAGGCGCCAACATGCCGACCGTCCCCGACGGCGTGAACCTCTTCGTGGAGAAGGGCATCCTCTACGGTCCCGGCAAGGCCGCCAACGCCGGCGGCGTGGCCACCTCGGGCCTCGAGATGAGCCAGAACAGCCTGCGTCTGAGCTGGACGCGTGAAGAAGTGGATGCCCGCCTGCACGGCATCATGAAGGCCATCCACAAGCAGTGCGTCGACGCCTCCGCCGCCTACGGCTTCGAGGGCAACTACGTGGCCGGCGCCAACATCGCGGGCTTCCTCAAGGTCGCCGACTCGATGCTGGACCAGGGTCTCGTCTGAGCTGACTCCCTGCAGACGGTGGCGCGGCCCGGCGGATGTGCCGGGCATGTCGCAAACGGCGGTCTCCGGGCCGCGCCCCGTCGCATTCGGCAGGCTCGCGTCGAGCCTGCCACGGGGCGTTTGCGGCGCTTTCGCCCTCGGGTATGTACGACGCAGCACAAGCGCGGGCCATGGATCACATCCCACCGCATCACCCTGACGGTGGGCTGAAAGGAGCGGCGAGCATGAAGAAGATCGAGTGCTACATCCAGCCGTACAACCTCGACACGGTAGCCGAGGCGCTGGCCGTGGAGGGCGTCGTGGGCATGTCGGTCGCCGAGGTCAAGGGTTTCGGCGTCCAGAAGGGTTTCACGCGCGGCGAGGCCGTCAAGCCTGGCGAGTTCCGCTTCCATCCCAAGATGAAGGTCGAGATGGTCGTCCTTGAGAAGGACGTGACGCGCATCGTCGACGCCATCACCACCTCGCTCAAAAGCAATCAGATCGGCGAGGGCAAGATCTTCGTGCTCCCGATCGACGACGCCGTCCGCACGCGCACCAACCAGCGCGGGGAAGACGCCATCAAGTAGAGCGGAGCGCGGCCCTCGGGCCGCCGCACCCGCAGACCCCAAGGGGCCGGCCGCCGTCAGGCGGCCGGCCCCTTCGGCGTTCGGCCGGTCCGCGCCGCGCCGGCTCGCCGGCGCCGTCGGGCGACCCGATGGCACGCCGCCGCTCCCCGTGTCCCGGCGCGTACGGCAGACGGCGCCGGGGCCACGGGGGCACCCGGCGCCGCCGGACGTGCGTGTCGCGCCGCTACGGCGCGCGGCGATCAGACCAGTTCGAACTCGCGCTCGAAGTCCGCCTTGGAGCGCGCGCCGATGATCTTCTTGGCCGGCTCGCCGTCCTTGAACAGGATGATCGTCGGGATGCTCATGATCCCGAACTTGGACGCGATGCCGGGGTTTTCGTCGACGTTGACCTTGCCTACCGAGATCTTGTCGCCTTGTTCTTGGGCGATCTCGTCGATCACGGGTCCCACCATGCGACACGGGCCACACCACGGCGCCCAGAAGTCCACGATCATGGGCGTCTGCGCCCCGCTCACTTCGGCGTCGAACGTCGCTTCGGTCAGGGTCTTCACTTCGGCTGCCACCTTGGACTCCTCCTTGCCGCGGCGGGTCTCCCCGGCCTCTACGGCGTTCCTCTCGCTTTGCCTCTACAGACTCGCCAGCACGCGGTCCAGCCGCGCCTGCACTTCATCGGCGATGGGCGCCAGGCGCTCGTTGCCCACCATCCCCATCATGGCGCCGGCGTTGATCACCGCTACCCTGCTGCCCTCGCCCTTCTCGTAGACCACGACATTGCACGGCAGCAGGAGGCCGAGGTCGTCCTCTATCTCCAGCGCCTCGTGCGCGTACTTCGGGTTGCAGGCTCCGAGGATCACGTGCGGTCGCCCGTCGAGGCCGAGTTTCTCCTTCATGGTCCTCTGGACGTCGATCTCGGTGATCACTCCGAAGCCCTCGGCCTTGAGCGCTTCGCGTACTCGATCCAGGACCTCTGGGAACGGCCGATCCAGATCGCGCCCGGTGCCGTACTCGACTGCCTGCATGCTTGACCTCCTGCGGTCGGTGGGGAGCTGCCGTGGTATACCCATGGGGGTATATCGTGACACACCGGCGCGCTTCGTCACACCGAACCTACTCTCCCCGCCGGGCGGACTGGCCAATCCCGGCGCTCGCGACCCTCGCTGCGAACGGCGCGCATCCGGTATGATTCTAGGTTCACGGCCGCGGTCGCCTGTGCGGCGGCGCGGGCGGAGTCCGATTCGTGAAAGGGCGTGATGAGCGTGAGAAGCGACGAGATCAAGCACGGAGTCGCCCGTGCCCCGCACCGGTCGCTGCTGCGCGCCCTGGGCGTGAGCGACGCCGAGATGGAGCGGCCTTTCATCGGCGTCGCCAACGCGTTCAGCGACGTGGTCCCCGGGCACATGCATCTGCGCTCGATCGTGGACGCCGTGAAGGCCGGCGTGCGCAGTGCCGGCGGCGTGCCGTTCGAGTTCGGCGTGATGGGCATCTGCGACGGCATCGCCATGAACCACGCGGGCATGAACTACTCGCTGCCCAGCAGGGAGCTGATCGCCGACACTGTCGAGTCGATGACCGCCGCCCACGCCTTCGACGCCCTGGTCCTCGTGCCGACGTGCGACAAGATCGTGCCCGGCATGCTGATGGCCGCCATGCGCACCAATGTGCCCGCCGTCATGGTCGGCGGCGGGCCTATGCTCGCGGGGCGGCTCGAGGGCCGTACCATCGACTTGAACAGCGTGTTCGAGGCCGTCGGCCAGCACCAGGCCGGCACGCTCGACGACGAGGGACTCAAGGCCATCGAGTGCGGCGCCTGCCCGACCTGCGGCTCGTGCTCGGGCATGTTCACCGCCAACTCCATGAACTGCCTCGCCGAGGTCATCGGCATGGCGTTGCCCGGCAACGGCACGATCCCGGCCGCCTACAGCGAGCGCCTGCGCTTCGCCAAGGACGCAGGCGCGAGGGTCATGGACGTGCTCGCGGCCGATCTTCGGCCACGCGACCTGCTCACCGACGCGGCCGTGGGCAACGCGCTGGCCGCCGACGCCAGTCTCGGGTGCAGCACGAACACGGTGCTCCACCTGGCCGCCATCGCGACGGAGGCCGGCCTCGAGTTCGACCTGCGCCGCATCAACGACGTGGCGGCCAATGTCCCGCACATCTGCAAGCTCGCGCCCTCAGGTGAGCACCACATGGAAGACCTCTACAGAGCCGGTGGCGTGCAGGCACTGATGAAGCAACTCATCGCCGCCGGCCTGATGGATGGCTCGGCGCTCACCGTCGCCGGTGGCACCATCGCCTCGGCCGTCGCCGAGGCCCGGGTCACCGACGCCGAGGTGATCCGGCCGCTCGACCGGGCATATCACGCCACCGGCGGCCTCGCCGTGCTCTTCGGCAACCTCGCCCCCGACGGCGCCGTGGTCAAGGAGGGCGCGGTGGCCGACGAGATGCTGCGCCACAGCGGCCCGGCCCAGGTGTTCGAGAGCGAGAAGGAAGCCGTGGCGGCGATCGCGACCGGTGACATCGCCGACGGCTCGGTGGTCGTCATCCGCGGCGAAGGTCCCAAAGGCGCGCCTGGCATGCCTGAGATGCTCAGCGCGACGTCGATGCTCGCCGGCCAGGGCCGCGACAAGGACGTGGCGCTCATCACCGACGGCCGTTTCAGCGGCGCCACGCGCGGCGCCGCCATCGGCCACGTCGCGCCCGAGGCGCACGCAGGTGGCCCCATCGGCCTCGTGCAGAACGGAGACACGATCAGCATCGACATCCCCGCTCGCAGGCTCACTCTCGACGTCCCGGAAGAGGAGATCGCGCGGCGCAGGGCGGCATGCCCGCCCTGGAAGCCGCGCGCAGGCGTATCAGGGTATCTGGCCCGCTACGTCAAACTCGTCTCCGGTGCGGAGAAGGGAGCAGTCCTCAGATGACACCAGACAAGAAGATGAAGGGATCGCAGGCCCTCGTGGCCGCCCTCGAGCACGAGGGCTGCGACGTCATGTTCGGCTATCCGGGCGGCGTCGCGATCCCCTTCTACGACGCCCTGTACGACGCCAAGAACCTGCGCCACGTGCTGGTGCGCCACGAACAGGGCGCCGCGCACGCCGCCGACGGCTACGCGCGCGCCACCGGCAAGGTCGGCGTCTGCACCTCGACCAGCGGCCCGGGGGCGACGAACCTCGTCACCGGTATCGCCACGGCCTACCTCGACTCGTCGCCCCTGGTGGCGATCACCTGGCAGGTGCGCAGCGACCTCATCGGCACGGACGCCTTCCAGGAGGCCGACATCACCGGCATCACCCTGCCGATCGTCAAACACTCCTACCTCGTGAAGAGCGCGGCCGAGCTGCCGCGGGTCGTCCACGAGGCCTTCCACATCGCCTCCACGGGGCGCCCCGGCCCGGTGGTCATCGACATCCCGGTCGACGTCGCCCTCGGCGAGCTCGCGTATCACGACGCCGACACGATCGACCTGCCCGGCTATCGGCCGACGTTCAAGGGCCACGTCAAGCAGATCCGCGCCGCCGCCAAGGCGATCAACGAAGCCCAGCGGCCGGTGTTGTATCTGGGCGGCGGCGCCATCTCTTCCGACGCCGCCCCCGAGATCCTGCGCCTCGCCGAGCTGCGACGCGTGCCGGTGGCGACCACGCTCATGGGGCTCGGCGCCTTCCCCGAGACGCACGAGCTCTCCATGGGGATGCTGGGCATGCACGGCACGGTGACGGCCAACTACGCCGTGCACGAGTGCGACCTGCTCATCAACCTCGGGGCGCGTTTCGACGACCGTGTCACCGGCAAGCTCAAGGCCTTCGCCCCGCACGCCAAGGTGATCCACGCCGACGTGGACCCGGCCGAGATCGGCAAGAACGTCGAGCCCCTCATCCCCATCGTCGGCGACGCCAAGCACGTGGCCGCCGGCCTGGTCAAGGAGCTCGAGGGGATGGAGTGGACGCCGGAGCGCACCGCCGACTGGCTGGCGCGCATCGCCGCCCGCAAGGACGAGTTCCCGCTGCAATACGAGGACCCCAAGGACGGCAAACTCGCCGCCGCAGCTGGTGATCCAGGAGATCGACCGCGTCACCAGCCACGACGCCATCATCTGCACCGATGTGGGCCAGCACCAGATGTGGGCGACCCAGTACTACACCTACCGGTACCCGCGCCAGTTCGTGAGCTCGGGCGGCCTCGGCACCATGGGGTTCGGCCTCCCGGCGAGCATCGGCGCCAAGATCGGCAACCCCGACAAGACGGTGATCGACATCAGCGGCGACGGCGGCTTCCAGATGACCGTGCAGGAGCTGGCGACCGCGGTGAGCTACGACGTCCCCGTCGTGGTCTGCATCCTCAACAACGGCTACCTGGGCATGGTCCGCCAGTGGCAGGACCTGTTCTGGAACAAGCGCTATTCGTTCACCTGCATCGAGGTCCAGCCGGACTTCAAGATGCTGGCCGAGGCGTACGGCGCGGTCGGCATGCTGGTGACCGCGAAGGACGAGATCGAGCCGGCTCTGCGCGAAGCCATCGGCTGCGGCCGGCCCACGGTCATCGACTTCCGGACCTCGGCCGAGGAGAACGTGTTCCCGATGGTGCCGGCCGGCAGCGAGATCACCGAGATGATCGGCGGCCAGAGCCGCAAGGGACGGAAGTCATGAAGCACACACTCTCCATCCTCGTCGAGAACAAGCCGGGCGTGCTCACGCGCGTCGCCGGACTGTTCGCGCGCCGCGGGTTCAACATCGAGAGCCTCGCCGTCGGTCTGAGCGAGGACACGCGCTTCTCGCGCATCACGATCGTCATCGACGGCGACGAGCACCCGGTGGACCAGGTCACCAAGCAGCTCCACAAGCTGGTCAACGTGCTCAAGATCCGCGACCTCGACCCAGACAATGCCGTCTCGGCCGAGCTGCTGCTGGTCAAGGTGGCCGGCGACGGCGACAAGCGGTCGGAGGCCTTGCAGATCGCCGAGATCTTCAAGGCCAAGATCATCGACGTCGACCGCCGCGCGCTCACACTGCGCGTGGTGGGCACCAACGACAAGGTCGAGGCGCTCCTGGAGCTGCTGCAGCCTCTGGGCGTCGTCGAGGTGGTGCGCACCGGCACGATCGCCATAGGGCGGGGCAAGGGCTGAGGCTCGCGCAGCCGTCGAGCGGCGATCGATGATGGCGGTCTTGTGGTGAGCGCCCGTGGACGCTGACGCGAGCGGCGCGATCGTCCGCCGCCGGTTGCATACGCAACGGCTCACCGGCGCCGGGCTGGCGCGCCCCGAGGACGTGGTCGGCTGGCTCGGCGCGGTCCAGTCACAGGACTACGGACCGGCGAAGTGGTCAGTGGGCATGCGTCAGAGGCGGGCCACCGACGCCGCCCTGGAGCAGGCCTTCGACGAGGGGACGATCCTGCGTACCCACGTCCTGCGCCCGACCTGGCACTTCGTGCTGCCCGCCGACATCCGCTGGCTGCTCGCCGCCACGGCGCCGCGCATCCAGGCGGGCAACGCGGGCCGGTACCGGCAGCTGGGGCTGGACGCCGCCACGCTGCGGCGGAGCGAGAAGGTGCTCGCCGGGGCGCTGCGCGGCGGCGAGCAGCTGACGCGCAAGGAGCTGGCGGCCGTGCTGCTGGCGGCGGGCATCAGCGTCGAGGGCCAGCGCCTGGCCCACATGCTGATGAACGCGGAGCTGCACGCCACCATCTGCAGCGGCGCGCGGCGCGGCCTGCAGCACACCTACGCGCTGCTCGAGGAGCGCGCGCCGGACGCGCGCGACCTGCCGCGCGACGAAGCGCTGGTGGAGCTGGCGCGCCGCTATTTCTCGAGCCACGGGCCGGCTACGGCGAAGGACCTCGCCACGTGGGCGAGCCTGACGCTGGCGGACGTGCGCATGAGCGTCGAGGCCGCCGGCGCCGCGCTCCGCCGCGAGGACATCGACGGCGTCTCCTTCTGGTGCGCCGCGGACGGGGAGCGGAAGGCGCCGGCGCTCAGGTCTCCATCGGTGCGCCTGCTACAGGGCTACGACGAGTACATCATGGGCTACACCGAGACGAAGCACGTGTTGGCGCGGCCGGGGACGGCGTGGTCGCCGGCCACCCCTCCGGTGTTCGCCCTCGTCATCCTGCTCGACGGGAGGGGCGCAGGCTTCTGGAGACGCACGATCACGAAGGGCAGCGTCGTCATCGAGGCGGCGCTGATGGAGCCGTTCGACGCCGTCCAGATGCAAGCCCTCGAGGACGAGGCGGCCAGGTACGGCGAGTTCCTCGGCCTGGCCGCGAGGCTGATGCTCGCGCCGCCCGGAGTGTCGCGAACGACGGCGCACGAAAGCGGGGAGGACGAACATGGCTGACGACGTCATCACTGGGCCGGTGGACGCGGACGGGACCCGTCTCCCGTTCTCCGTGGAAGACGTGCCTTGGGAGGAGTACTCGCACGGCGAGCGCTTCGGGACCCGGTTCCGGCAACTCGGGGAGTTCGGCGGCTGCTCGCACGTGGGCGTCTGCATGGAGGAGATCCCGCCCGGCCGGCAGGCCTACGTGGCGCACTACCACATGCTGGAGGAGGAGCAGTTGCTCGTACTCGAGGGCCGGCCGACGCTGCGCCTGGGCGAACGGCGGCTTCCCATGGGGCCGGGCACCTTCGTGGTGTTCCCCGCCGGTCAGAAGGCCGGTCACGCGCTGGTGAACGAGACCGAAGAGCCCGTGCGCTACCTGATCATCGGAGAGCGGAACCCCAACGAAGTGACGGTCCACACCGACACTGGTCGCGTGGGCGTGCGCCTCGTCGGCGAGGGCTATCGCGGGGATGACACGATGGACTACTGGGACGGTGAGTGAGCCGGCGCGGCTCGCCACTGCGGGTCGCCGGTCACGTTGCCGAGGGCGGCGCGACTTAGTAAAGTTCTACGTTCTGACTACCCTCGGCCCGGCAGGCCGTCCAGAGGAGGAGACACCGTATGTACTACGACAAAGATGCAGACCTGTCCCTGATCCAGAGCAAGACCGTCGCCATCATCGGCTTCGGCAGCCAGGGCCACGCGCATGCGCAGAACCTCCGCGACAGCGGCGTCACCGTGGTCGTCAGCGAGCTCAAGGGCACGCCCAACGGCGATCGCGCCGAGAAGGCCGGCTTCGAGGTGCTCACCGCCGCCGAAGCGACCAAGCGGGCCGACGTCGTCATGATGCTGGTGCCGGACCAGACGCAGGCGGTCGTGTACAAGAACGACGTGGGGCCCAACCTCAAGGACGGCGCCACGCTCATGTTCGCGCACGGCTTCAACATCCACTTCGGCCAGATCGTGCCGCCCAAGACCGTCGACGTGACGATGGTCGCTCCCAAGGGCCCGGGCCACCTCGTGCGGCGCCAGTACGAAGAGGGCAAGGGCGTGCCGGTGCTCATCGCCGTCTACCAGGACGCCAGCGGCAAGGCGCAGGCGCAGGCGCTGGCCTACGCCTGCGGCATCGGCGGCCTGCGCGCCGGCGGCCTCGAGACGACGTTCGCGGAAGAGACCGAGACCGACCTCTTCGGTGAGCAGGCCGTGCTCTGCGGCGGCGCCACCGAGCTGGTCACGGCCGGCTTCGACACCCTGGTCGAGGCGGGCTACCAGCCCGAGATCGCCTACTTCGAGTGCCTCCACGAGCTCAAGCTGATCGTCGACCTCATGTGGGAGAACGGCATCGCCGGGATGCGGTACAGCATCAGCGACACGGCCGAGTACGGCGACCTCACGCGCGGCCCCCGCATCATCGACGAGAACGTGCGCGACACGATGCGCGAGCTGCTGGCCGAGATCCAGAGCGGCGAGTTCGCGCGCGAGTGGATCCTCGAGAACCAGGCCAATCGCCCGGTGTTCAACGCGCTGCAGCGGCAGGGCAAGGAGCATCTCATCGAGACCGTCGGCAAGGAGCTGCGCGGCATGATGAGCTGGATAGACCAGGGCGGGCTCGACATCGACGCCTGAGGAGACTTCGCTCCGTGGTACGGCGGGGCGGCGGGGAATGCCGAAGGGCACTCCCCGCCGCCCCGCTCTCTGTCTCGCCTCGAGCTCCTGACTCTGGCCCCGACGGCCTCTTCGGTCGGGCGCGATCTCGGCCCGGCAAGGCCGGCGATCCGGCCAACTCTGGCCGCTTGTGTCTCTTTACACAAGGTCGGGCATCGGCTATGATGCCCGCCATGCGAGACTCGACACATCGCCCGTCGTGACGGCTGGAGCGGGCGGGGCGGCAAGACCGCCCCGCCCGCTCCAGCCGGCTCCCGCATCCCACCACGAGACCCCGCATCGCCTCAGGCCCGTGCGCCTGCGCCCGCGTCTCACGATCACGCGATCGTGCTCCGCGCATTCGGCCGGCATGGGTCCGCGCGCCCCTCGCTGACCGATCGTTCAGTGTTTGTGCAGGGTCGCGCGCGCGCCTAGAATCGCACCCCTGCGGATAGGAACATCCGAGCAGCCGGCCGCATCCCCGGCGCCCGACCACCCAAGAAAGGACCACACGATGCAGAAGCGCTTCCTCATCACGCCCGGCCCGACTCCCGTGCCGCCCGAGGTGCTCTCGGCTCTCTCCGAGCCCGTGATCCATCACCGCGCGCCGCGCTTCACCGAGATCCTCAAGCAGGTCGTCGCCGGCATGAAGTACGTGTACCAGACCGAGAACGACATCATCGTGTTCGCCGCCAGCGGCACCGGCGCCATGGAGAGCGCCGTGGTCAACGTCGTGAACCCGGGCGACCACGTGCTCGTGGGCTCGATGGGCAACTTCGGCGAGCGCTGGAAGAAGCTCACCGCGACGTGGGGCGCCGAGGTGACCGCGCTCGACTACGATTGGGGCACCAAGGTCGTGCCGGCGGATATCGAGAGGGCGCTCGCCGCCGACCCCGCGATCAAGGCCGTGTACGTGCAGTTCAGCGAGACCTCCACCGGCGTGCTCAACGACATCAAGGCCATCGGCGACATCGTCGCGAAGACACCGGCGATCCTCGTGGTCGACGCCATCAGCGGCCTCGGTGCGACCGATCTCAAGACCGACGACTGGCACGTGGACATCTGCGTCGCCGGCTCCCAGAAGGCGCTCATGGTGCCGCCGGGCCTCGCCTACGCAGCCGTGAGCGAGAAGGCATGGGCAGTGATCGACAAGTGCACGACGCCGCGCTTCTACTACGACTACGTGACCGCCCGCAAGAAGATGACGGGCGACAGCGCGCAGACGCCGTACACGCCGGCGGTGAGCCTCATGGTCGCCCAGAACGCCGCCATCGACCTGATCAAGGAAGAGGGCCTCGCAAGCGTGTTCGAGCGCCATCGCATCCTCGCGCGCGCCGCCAAAGAAGGCTGCAAGGCGCTCGGCCTCGAGCTCTTCGGCCCCGAGGACCCGGAGGCCAACTCGGTGACCGCCGTCAGGGTGCCCGAGGGCGTGGACGGCGGCAAGATCGGCAAGATCGCCCGCGACAAGTGGGGCGTCTGGCTGGCCGGCGGGCAGGGCCAGCTCAAGGGCAAGATCTTCCGCTTCGGGCACTGCGGCTACTTCGGCCACAGCGACATCATCGTCGGGCTCAGCACGGTCGAGATGGTGCTCGCCGAACTTGGCTACGACGTCAAGTTCGGCGCTTCCACAGCCGCGGCCGAGCGCGTGTTCATGACCAGCACCGTGCTGCTGTAGGGGGCGAGAGGACATGACCGACGTGAAAAAGGTCCTGGTCAAGGAGAAGCTCGCCCCCGAGGGCGTCAAGTACCTCGAGGACCTCGGCTTCCAGGTCGACATCGGTACCGAGTGGGACGCGGACGAGCTGCTCCGGCGCATCCCCGAGTACCACGGCCTCATCATCCGCTCGGCGACCAAGGTCACCGCCGACGTGATCCAGGCTGGCACGAACCTGCAGGTCGTGGGCCGCGCCGGCGTCGGCGTCGACAACGTCGACGTCAAGGAGGCGACCAAGCGCGGGGTCATCGTCGTCAACGCGCCGCAGAGCAACGTGCTCTCGGCGGCCGAGCAGACGATCGCCCTGCTCATGGCCTGCGCCCGCAACCTCGCGCAGGCCCACGCCGACCTCAAGGCCGGCGAGTGGAACAAAGGCAAGTGGGGCAAGGGCGGGGTGGAGGTGCGCGGCAAGACGCTGGGCATCATCGGCCTCGGCCGCATCGGCTTCCTCGTGGCCGAGGACGCGCGCGGCCTCGGCATGAACGTGCTCGCGTACGACCCGTTCGTGCCCGCCGAGAAGTTCCATGAGCTGGGGCTCGAACGCGCCGACAGCCCCGACAAGATCTACCGCGAGGCCGACTTCATCACCGTCCACCTGCCCAAGAACGCGGAGACGCTGGGGTTCATCGGCGACGACGAGTTCGCCAAGATGAAGGACGGCGTGCGCGTCATCAACGTCGCCCGCGGCGGGATCATCGACGAGGACGCCTGGGCGCGCGCCATCGAGAGCGGCAAGATCGCCGCCTCGGCGGTCGACGTCTATCCCAAGGAGCCGACCACCGAGAGCCCGCTGTTCAAGTACGACAGCGTCGTCGCGACACCGCATCTCGGGGCCAGCACGGTCGAGGCGCAGCTCCGCGCCGGCATGATCATCGCCGAGCAGGTGGCGGCCGTCCTCAAGGGCGAGTTCGCCAGCAATGCGGTCAACATCCCGCTGGCGCCCGGCGAGGATGCCGACGAGCTCATGCCGTTCCTCGGCCTCTGCGAGATGCTCGGGAAGCTCATCGTGCAGATCGCCGACGGCCCGGTGGACACCTTCGAGATCGCCTACGGCGGCGGCATCGCCCGCTACGACACGCGCATCCTCACGCTCGGCCTGCTGCAGGGTGTACTTGCCGACAAGGTCGACGGCCCGGTCAACTTCGTCAACGTGCAGAACATCGCCGAGGAGCGCGGCATCTCCGCCAAGGAGACGAAGCAGCCGGCCGCGGTGGACTTCCTCAACCTGATCACCGTGACCACGCATGACGTGAAAGGTGAGCTCTCGGTGTCCGGCACGACGCTCGGCCCCAAGCATCGGCCGCGGCTGGTCAAGGTCTACCGCCAGGACGTGGACATCGAGCCGGCGCCGCACATGGTCTTCCTGCGCTACGCCGACGTGCCCGGCATGATCGGCAAGATCGGCACCAAGGTCGGCGAGTTCGGCATCAACATCGGCCAGATGGGCGTCGGCCGCGAGGTCAAGGACCAGCAGGCCGTGATGGGTCTCACGATCGACGAGCCCATCACACCCGAGCAGCTCGAGGACCTTGTCGCGAGCTGCGGGCTACACGACGCGAAGCGGGTCGCGCTCTAGGAGCGCTTGCGCGGCGGACGCGGCGGACGAGCATCACGAACGCCGCGGCGGCGAACCACCTGGCTCGCCGCCGCGGCGTCGTCTGGGCCGGCCTGGACGCTCCGGCCTCGTCTCCTACGCGGCCAGCGTCTCGTGGGCGCAGAGGATGTTGCCCTCGCTGTCCTTGAACCAAGCGGCTTTGTCGACGTCGCGCGCGGCGATCCCGTTGACCGTCTTGAGTCCGGGGAAGTCGTAGTCCTCGAGCTCGACGCCGTGCGCGCGCAAGTCGGACACGGTCGCGTCGAGGTCGTCGACCTCGAACGTCAGGGCGGTGTTCTGGGCTGTGGCGCGGCCCCGCTGATACAGGAATATCTGGCTGCCCTTGCCGGCGTGCACGAACAAGCCTTCCGGCATGTCGTCGCGAGCCTCAGTCTCGAGGCCGAGCTTCTCCTCGTAGAACCGGCGGGCCCGCTGCAAGTCCTCGGCCGGCAACGTCGTGGTCGCCTGAGCCGTCGTCAATCTCGTGGTCGTCCTGCTCATGTCGCACACCTCTCGGTGGAGGGATCCGGTGAACTTATGTGAGCACCGTTCCCCACGCGACCGTGGAGAAACAGGACTGTCGTTATCCTGTAGTCGCCACGGCCTCGCTTGCCGGGTCGGTGCCGGTGTCGCCGGGCGCTGTCGCGGTGCTTGCGCCTGCACGCACGCGTGGCATAGACTCAGCGGACCATGTGTCGCCAAGCGACAAGCGAGTCCAGCCGGGAGCCTCACATTGAGGTGCGCGCCCGCGACCTCTCCCTCTTCGGCTGCCTGCTCCTCCTCCCCCCGCGGGGGGATGCGTAGACACCTGCGGCCTGCACGGCCACCTCGTGGAACACACCTAGTTCCGCCGCTCCATCTGACGACGACGCACGCCTTGGGAGGTGTGGGTAACTCGTGAGCAGCAGGTACATCAGGATCTTCGACACGACACTGCGCGACGGCGAGCAAGCGCCGGGCGCCACCATGAACAGGACCGAGAAGCTCGAGGTCGCCCGCCAGCTCGCCAAGCTGCAGGTCGACATCATCGAGGCCGGCTTCCCGGTCGCCTCGCCGGACGATTTCGAGGCCGTCAAGGCGATCGCCACCGAGGTCCAGGGCCCGCGCATCGCGGGTCTGGCGCGGGCCATCGAGCAGGACATCCGCGTGTGCTGGGACGCTGTCAAGGTCGCGGAGATCCCGCGCATCCACACGTTCATCAGCACCAGCGAAGTGCACATGAAGTACCAGATCAAGAAGACGCCGGCCGAGGTGCTCGCCGACACGCGCACGATGGTGAGCCTGGCACGCGACCTGGCGAGCACGCACGCCGGCGCCGACGTCGAGTTCAGCGCCATGGACGCGAGCCGCTCCGAGGCCGGGTTCCTGGCCGAGGTGCTTGGCGTGGCCGTCGAGTGCGGGGCCACGACCATCAACGTGCCGGACACCGTCGGCTACGCGCTGCCGGTCGAGTTCGGCGACTTCATCCGCGAGCTCTACCGGCTGTGCCCGGCGCTCGAGGACGTCACGGTCAGCGTGCACTGCCACAACGACCTCGGCCTCGCGACCGCCAACTCGCTGGCCGCGGTGCGTGCCGGCGCCACGCAGGTCGAGTGCGCCATCAACGGTATCGGCGAGCGCGCCGGCAATGCCTCCCTCGAAGAGGTCGTCATGGCGATCCGCACGCGCGGCGAGTACTTCGCCTGCGAGACCGGCGTCGACACCCGCGAGATCGCGCGCACGAGCCGGCTGGTGAGTACGCTCACCGGCTACCAGATCCAGCGCAACAAGGCCATCGTCGGGCGCAACGCGTTCGCGCACGAGAGCGGCATCCACCAGGCCGGTGTGCTCAGCGAAGCGTCCACGTTCGAGATCATGACGCCGGCCGACGTGGGGCTGGCCGACAACGACATCGTGCTCGGTAAGCACAGCGGCCGGCATGCGCTGCGCGCGAAGCTGGCGGAGCTCGGCTACGCGCTTTCGGACGCCGAGCTCAAGGACGCCTTCGCGCGCTTCAAGGAGATCGCCGACAAGAAGAAGCACGTCACGGTCCTCGACCTGGAGGCGCTCGTCAGCGAAGAGATCCGCGAGCGCGAGGACCACTTCACGCTGCGTAGCTTCGTCAACCAATCTGGCTCGTCGATCACGCCGACGAGCCAGGTCGAGATCGACGCGCGCGGAGAGCTCAAGAAGGGGCGCAGCTTCAGCAACGGCACCGTGGAGAGTGTGTTTGCCGCCATCGACGATGCCGTGGGCATCAGCGGGAGCCTGGCCGACTACCAGGTGCGCGCCATCTCAGCGGGCAAGGATTCGCTCGCCGAGGTGCGGGTGTCCGTGGAGGTCAACGGACGATCCTTCAACGGTCAGGCAGTGAGTTTCGACGTCATGGAAGCCTCGGCGAAGGCCTACGTAAGGGCCGTCAACAACGCCGCGGCTGCAGGGGAGGTCTGATGGGTTCGACGATCACCGAGAAGATCCTCGCCCGCGCCGCGGGGCGCGACGAGGTACACGCCGGCGACATCATAGAGGCGAAGATAGACCTCGCGCTGGCCAACGACATCACCGCGCCCTTGGCTATCGCCGAGTTCGAGAAGGCCGGGTTCACCAAGGTCTGGGACCCGGCCCGCATCGCCCTCGTGCCCGACCACTTCACGCCCAACAAGGACATCAAGGCGGCGGGCCAGAGCAAGAAGATGCGTGAGTTCGCCCGCAAGCACGAGATCGTCAACTACTTCGAGGTCGGGCGCGTGGGCATCGAGCACGTGCTGCTGCCCGACACCGGCATGATCGCGCCGGGCGACGTCGTCGTCGGCGCCGACAGCCACACCTGCACCTACGGCGCCGTGGCCGCCTTCAGCACCGGCGTCGGCAGCACCGATTTCGCCGCCGCCATGGCCTGGGGCCACGTGTGGCTGCGCGTGCCCGAGACCATCAAGTTCGTCTACTCGGGCACGCCGGGCCCCTGGGTCACCGGCAAGGATCTCATGCTGCACACCATCGGCCTGATCGGCGTCGACGGCGCCCTGTACCAGGCGATGGAGTTCGCCGGCGAGGCCATCGAGGCCCTGTCCATGGACGAGCGCTTCACGATGTGCAACATGGCGATCGAGGCCGGCGGCAAGAGCGGCATCGTCGGCTTCGACGAGAAGACGACGCAGTACCTCCAGAACCGGCCGGAGGGCAGCCGCGCGCGTACCGAGCGCCAGGTCTTCGCCAGCGACCGGGACGCCGAGTACGCGCAGGTCATCGAGATCGATGCCTCCGCCGTCCGGCCCACCGTGAGCAAGCCGCATCTGCCGAGCAACACCGCCGCTGCGGCCGACCTCGGCGGGATCACCATCGACCAGGTCGTCATCGGCAGCTGCACCAACGGCCGCCTCGCCGACCTGCGCCAGGCCGCCAGCATCCTGCGCGGCAACAAGGTGCACCCGGACGTGCGCTGCATCATCCTGCCGGGCACGCAGGACGTGTGCCTCGAGGCGATCGCCGACGGCACGATGCAGACGCTCATCGAGGCGGGCTGCGCCTTCAGCACGCCCACCTGCGGCGCCTGCCTCGGCGGCCACATGGGCGTCCTCGCCGAGGGCGAGCGCGCCGTGGCCACCACCAACCGCAACTTCGTCGGCCGCATGGGCCACCCGGGCGCCGAGGTCTACCTGGCGAGCCCCTACGTGGCCGCCGCCTCCGCGCTGGCCGGCCACATCGCCACGCCCGACGAAGTCGGCGCCGCGAAGGGAGGCTCCCGATGATCTTCGAGGGCACCGTCCACAAGTACGGCCGGGACGTCGACACCGACGTCATCATCCCGGCCCGCTATCTCAACACCAACGACCCGCAAGAGCTCGCGAGTCACGCGATGGAGGACATCGACGCCGACTTCGTGCACCGCATGCGACCGGGCGACATCATCGTCGCCGAGGAGAACTTCGGCTGCGGCAGCTCCCGCGAGCACGCCCCCGTCGCGATCAAGGTCGCTGGCGTGAGCGTCGTCGTCGCGGCGTCGTTCGCGCGCATCTTCTACCGTAACGCCATCAACACCGGGCTGCCGATCGTGGTCTGTCCGGCTGCCGCCGCCGACGCGAGGATGGGCGACCGCCTCAAGGTCGACCTCGCCGCCGGCACCGTGGAGAACCTCACCCAGGGCAAGACCTACGACTCGGAGGCCTTCCCGCCCTTCATGCAGGAGCTCATCGACCGCGGCGGCCTGCTCGACTACGTGAAGTCCCAGATCAGCGCAGGGAGCGGCTCGTGACGACTCCGGCGAACCTGCGCGGCTACCGCGTCATGATCCTCCCGGGCGACGGCGTCGGGCCCGAGATCGTCGCCGCCGCACGGCGTGTGCTCGACGCCGCGGGCGAGAAGCACGGCTACCTGCTCGCCTACGAAGAGGGCATGATGGGCGGCTGCGCCATCGACGCCTTCGGCACGCCCATGGAAGACGGCCTGATCGAGCGCTGTCAGGCCTGCGACGCGGTGCTGCTCGGGGCGGTGGGCGGTCCCAAATGGGACACCACCGACCCGCACCAGCCGCGTCCCGAGCAAGGCCTGCTCGGCATCCGCAAGGGGCTCGAGCTGTTCGCCAACCTGCGCCCGGTCAAGAGCTTCCCGGCGCTCGCTCACAACAGCACGCTCAAGCCCGAGGTCATCGGCGGTGTCGACATGATGGTCGTCCGCGAGCTCACCGGCGGCGTGTACTTCGGCAAACGCGAGCGTGTCGGCGACACGGCCTACGACACCATGATCTACAGCGAGGCCGAGGTCGACCGGCTCGTCGACTACGCTTTCAAGGTCGCCGCCGGCCGCCGCAAGCTCGTGCACTCGGTGGACAAGGCCAACGTGCTCGAGAGCTCGCGGCTCTGGCGCGCCGTCGCCGTCCGCGTGGCCGAGCGCTACCCAGAGATAGAGCTGCGCCACATGCTGGTGGACAACTGCGCCATGCAGTTCATCCGCGAGCCCAGGCAGTTCGACGTGATCGCGACCGAGAACCTGTTCGGCGACGTGCTCAGCGACGAGGCGGCGATGCTCACCGGGAGCATCGGGATGCTGCCGAGCGCCAGCGTCGGCGCCAGCGGCGTGAGCCTCTACGAGCCGATCCACGGCTCGGCGCCGGACATCGCCGGCCAGGGGCTCGCCAACCCGTGCGCCACCATCCTGAGCGCCGCCATGATGCTCGACCTGAGCTTCGGCGAGCGCGAGGCGGCGCGCGCCGTCGAGAGGGCCGTCGAGACGGCCCTCGAGCGGGGCGCGCGCACCGCCGACATCGCCGGCCCCGGCGAGGACAAGCTCGGCACTACCGACATGACGGACGCCATCCTGACCGCTCTCGCGGCCGGTTGACCCGCAGGCGAGGAGGATCCACCGATGCCCATCCCCGAAGTCGACAAGATCTGGTTCAACGGCGAGCTCGTGCCGTGGGGCGAGGCGAAGGTCCACGTCCTCACCCACGCCTTGCACTACGGCTCGGGCGTGTTCGAGGGCATCCGCTGCTACAGCACGCCCTCCGGACCCGCGGTGTTCCGCCTCGAGGAACACCTCAAACGTCTGGCTCGCTCCGCGAAGCTCTACTACATGCCGGTCCCGTACTCGGTGGACCAGCTCTACGACGCCACCTTCGCGACGCTCTCGGCCAATGGCCTCGACGCGGCCTACATCCGCCCGCTCGTCTTCCGCGGCTACGGCGAGATGGGACTGTTCCCGCTCAACGCCCCCGTGGACGTGACGATCGCCGCCTGGCCGTGGGGAGCCTACCTCGGCGAAGAGGGCATCAAGCACGGCATCCGCGCCAAGGTCTCGAGCATCCAGTCGCTCGACCACACGGCGCTGGCCCGCGCCGCCAAGGCCACGGGCCAGTACCTCAACAGCATCCTCGCCAAGGTGGAAGTCACGAACGCCGGCTACGACGAGGCGATCATGCTGACCGAGCACGGCCACGTGGCCGAGGGCTCGGGCGAGAACATCTTCGTGGTGCGCAATGGCGTGCTCATGACGCCGCCGCCCAGCGACGGCGTGCTCGAAGGCATCACGCGCGACTCGGTCATCAAGATGGCTCACGCGATGGGCATCCCCTTCGACGAGCGCACGCTCACCCGCAGCGACCTTGTCATCGCCGACGAGCTGTTCTACACCGGCACCGCGGCCGAGATCGTGCCGATCCGCGAGGTCGACGACCACGAGATCGGAGAGCCCGGCCCCGTCACGCGGCGCGTCCAGGAGAAGTTCCGCGCCATCGTCGAGGGCCGTGACGACGAGTTCGGCCACTATATGGAGTACGCGCGCGGCTGACGGGCGTCGGCCGCCGAGGCCCGGGGAGGACCCGATGAACGAGCAGAGCGTGCAGCTGTACGATACGACGCTGCGCGACGGCATGCAGCAGGAAGGCATGTCCGTCTCGGTCGACGAGAAGGTGCGCATCGCGCTCAAGCTCGACGAGCTCGGCATCGGTTTTGTCGAGGGCGGGTTCCCGGCGTCCAATCCCAAGGAAGACGAGTTCTTCCGCCGTATGCAGCGCGAGCACCTCGCCGGTGCCGAGCTCGTAGCCTTCGGCATGACGCGTCGCAAGGGCGTCGCCGCCGATGCCGACGAGGGCCTGCGCGTCCTCGCCGAGGTGTTCACGCCCTCGGTCGCCATCGTCGGCAAGACGTGGGGCTTGCACCTCAGCAAGGTGCTGCGCGTGAGCCGCGACGAGAACCTGCGCATGATCGACGAGTCGGTCGGCTTCCTCGTCGCCGCCGGCAAGCACGTGGTCTACGACGCCGAGCACTTCTTTGACGCCTGGCGCGACGACAAGGACTACGCGCTGCGTTGCGCGACCGCCGCCGCCGAAGCGGGTGCGGCGGTCGTCTGCCTGTGCGACACCAACGGGTCGTCGCTGCCGTCGTTCGTCGCCGAGGTGTACGCGGCGGTCACCGCGGCGCTGCCGGTCGTCGTGGGCGTGCACGCCCACAACGACAGCGACTGCGCCGTGGCCAACAGCCTGGTCGCGGTCGCCAGCGGCGCCCGTCAGGTCCAAGGCACGATCAACGGCTATGGTGAGCGCTGCGGCAACGCGAACCTGGTGAGCATCATCGCGGCGCTCAAGCTCAAGATGGGTTTCGCGGTGGTCAGCGACGAGCAGCTCGAGCGTCTCACCGAGACGTCGCACTTCGTCGCCGACGTCGTCAACGCGGCGATCTGGGGTCACGCGCCGTACGTGGGCCGCTCCGCTTTCGCCCACAAAGGCGGCCTGCACGTCGCCGCGGTGGAGCACGCGCCGCAGACGTTCGAGCACGTCGACCCTGCAAGCGTGGGCAACGAGCAGCGCATCGTCGTGTCGGAGCTCTCGGGCAAGGGCGCCGTGCTCCGCAAGGCTCACGACATGGGTCTCGAGCTCGAGGGCGACGACGCGCGTGTGGCGTCGATCACCAAGCGCCTCAAGGACCGCGAGCACCGCGGCTATCACTACGAGGCGGCGGACGCGAGCTTCGAGCTGCTGCTGCGCGAGGAGCTGGCGCCGCACGATCCGTTGTTCCGCCTCGAGAGCTTTCGCGTGATCGTCGAGAAGCGCGAGGACGGCAAGGCCGTGGTGGAGGCGACGATCAAGGTCCACGTCGGCGGCGAACGCGTGATCAGCACCGCCGAGGGCAACGGCCCGGTGAACGCGCTCGATTCGGCCCTGCGGCAGGCGATCGCCACCAAGTACCCGCACCTCAGCGACATCGAGTTGGTCAACTACAAGGTGCGCATCCTCGACGAGGCCAAGGGCACAGGGGCCGTCACGCGCGTGCTCCTCGACGCCAGCGACGGCGAGGACAGCTGGGGCAGTATCGGCGTGAGCGAGAACATCATCGAGGCGAGCTGGGAAGCGCTGGTCGACTCCATCGAGTACGGCATGGTGCGGAGCCAGAAGCAATGAGGCGGAAGCCGTGAGGAGCGGGGACGCGCCCGGGCAGCCGCCGGCCGGCGCCTTCGGGCGCGTCGCGGTCGCCGGCGCGGAGCGGTACTGCCGCTTCGCCGGCGACGGCATCGAGCTGCTGGACCGGCCGGCCTGGGAGCCGGGCGCGCGGCAGACCGGTGAGTCGGATCTGGCGGCCGCGCGCCTGCTCGCGCCCGTCCAGCCGGGCAAGATCATCGCCGTGGGTCTCAACTACCGGGCCCATGCCGAGGAGCTCGCCATGGCCGTGCAGGCCGAGCCGATCCTCTTCATGAAGCCGCGCACGGCGGTCGTCGGGCCGGGGGACGCGATCGTGCGCCCGGCCCGGTCCGCGCAGGTCGACTACGAGGCCGAGCTGGTGGTCGTCGTCGGCCGGCGCTGCAAGGACGTCTCGCCGGCCGAGGCCGCCGGCTTCGTGGCGGGCTACACCTGCGGCAACGATGTGACGGCGCGCGACCTGCAACAGCTCGACGGCCAATGGACGCGGGCCAAGAGCTTCGACACCTTCTGCCCGCTCGGCCCGTGGATCGTGGCGGAGGCGCCGTCGCCGGAGGCGCGCGTGAGCGCGCGCATCGACGGCGCCGAGGTGCAGCACGGCCTCGTCGGCGACATGATCGTCGCGCCGCTCGAGCTGGTCTCGTTCGCGAGCAGCGTCATGACGCTCGAGCCCGGCGACGCCGTGATGACGGGCACGCCGCCCGGCGTGGGCCCGCTCGCCGCCGGACAGACGGTGACCATCACCGTCGAGGGCGTCGGCGAGCTCACCAACTCGGTCGCCTGATCCGCGCACGGCGGCGCTTCGCCGGCCTCGCCGGCCCCTCGGCAGCGGTCCGGCCGGACCACTCAGCCGGCACGGACGGACCATGTCCCGAGCTCACGGCCGGCGGCCGCCGCTGAGACCCGCCGCCGTTGCCGAGCCGGCCGCGGACCCTCTAGACTCCAGAGCGCCGCGGCGACGCCGCGCACCGGGCGAGCGGAAAGGCGAACGCATGAGCACGACGATCACCGAGGTCCACGCACGCATGATCCTCGACTGCCGTGGCTACCCCACGGTGCAGGTCGACGTCACCGCCGGCGGCTTCCTCGGCCGCGCCGACGTGCCTGCAGGCCGGTCCACCGGCAGCAGCGAGGCCGTGGAGCTGCGTGACGGGGACGCGGCGTATCGCGGCCAAGGCGTGGCCAAGGCGATCGCCAACGTCAACGACGTGATCGCGCCGGCGGTCAGCGGGCGCGACGCGGCCGACCAGCCGGCGCTCGACCGGTTCCTGCGCGAGCTCGACGGCACGCCGGGCAAGAGCAACCTCGGCGCCAACGCCATCCTCGGCGTGTCGCTCGCGGCGGCCCGCGCGGCCGCCGCGGCCGCGGGTCTGCCGCTGCACCGCTACCTGCGCGCCGAGTCGCGCGTGCTGCCGGTGCCCTTCGTCAACCTGATCAACGGCGGCAAGCTCACCTCCAACGACCTCGACTTCCAGGAGTTCATCTGCATCCCCGTCGGCGCGCCCAGCTTCAGCGAGGCGATGCGTATGGCCAGCGAGTGCCATATGGCGCTGATGGAGATCGTCGTGGCGCGCTACGGCAAGCTGGCAGCCAACACCGGCGACGAGGGCGGGTTCGCCACGCCGATCGTCGATGTTCGCGAGGCACTCACCGTGCTGCGGGAGGGCGTCGCGGCCGCCGGCTACGCCGACGAGATGGTGTACGCACTCGACTGCGCCGCGACCCACCTGTGGGACGCGTCGCGGCGCATCTACACCGTCGCCGGCAAGGAGTACACGACCGACGAGCTGATCGCCTTCTACGGCGAGCTCGTGCGCGATTTCGGCATCGTCTCGATCGAAGATCCGCTCAGCGAGGACGACTGGGACGGCTGGGTCGAGATCACACGGCGGCTGGGCCCGCGGGGCGTGCAGCTCATCGGCGACGACCTCTTCGTGACGAACCCGGACCTCGTGCGCCGCGGCGTCGAGCTGGGCGCCGCCAACGCGATGCTCTGGAAGGTCAATCAGATCGGCACGCTGACCGAGGCCCTGGTGGCGGCCGATACCGCATTTCGGAGCGGCTACGGCGTGCAGGTGAGCGAGCGCTCCGGCGAGACGGAGGACCCGATCATCGCCGACCTCGTGGTGGCGCTCAACGCCGGCCAGATCAAGACCGGCTCGCCGGTGCGCGGCGAGCGTACGGCCAAGTACAACCGGCTGTTTCAGATCGAGGAGTGGCTCGGGGCGGACGCGGTGTACGCCGGCCGCGACTTCCGCCGCCCGACCGCGCTGGCGCGGTGAGCGACGAGCGGCGCGCGCCCGGCTCCGGGGCGGCCGAGACGCGCTTTCGCAACCACGCCGGCCTCACGGGGCACGGCCGGCGGGAGCTGCGCGCCGACGCCCTCGCGATCGCCGCCGAGGCGCTCGCCGCCGTCGATCCCGCCGGCGCCTTGACCAGGGCGGCGCATCTCGACGGCGATCGGCTGGTCGTGGCGGACCCGCGCGGCGGCGAGCCTCGGAGCTTCGACCTGCGCGGCCGGCGCCTTTTCGTCGCCGGTGCCGGCAAGGCGACGATCGGCATGGCGCGGGTGCTCGACGACCTGCTTGGCGAGCGCATCGCGGCCGGCGCCGTCGTCGTGAAGCACGGCCAAGCCGTGCCGCTCCGGCACATCGAGGTGCTGGAGGCATCGCACCCGGTGCCCGACGAGGGCAGCCTGCGCGGCGGCCTGCGCCTGCTGGAGATGGCCGCGGATGCAGAGCCCGGCGATCTGCTGTTCGCGCTGATCACCGGCGGCAGCTCGGCCCTGGCGGTCGTGCCGGCCGAGGGCATCTCGCTGGCCGAGAAGGCAGAGGCGAACCGCGTGCTGCTCGCGTCGGGCGCGGACATCGTCGCCATCAACGACGTGCGCAAGCACATGTCGCGTATCAAGGGCGGCCGGCTCGGTCGGGCGGCGGGCTGCGAGATCGTCAACTTCACGGTATCCGATGTGGTCGGCGACCCTTTGGACTACTTCTGTGACCTCACCGTCCGCGACCGCTCCACGTTCGCGGCCGCCCAGGCGGCGTGCGACCGCTTCGGCCTGTGGGATCGGCTGCCGCGCTCGGTGGCCGCTCACCTGCGCCGCGCCGACCCGGCGGCGGAGACCTGTCATCAGCTCGGCGGCGTGACCTCGTTCGTCCTCGCCGACGCCCGCATGATGTGCGAGGCCGCGGCCCGCGCCGCCGGGGAACGCGGGTATCGGGCCAGGGTGCTCCGCCTCGACCTCGAGGGAGAGAGCGCCGACGCCGGTCGCTGGTTCGCGGCTCAGGTCGCCGGCGCGGAAGCCGCTGCCGCACTGGTCGCCGGAGGCGAGGCCACCACGACGCTGGCCGCCGGCATGGACGCGCATGCCATCGATGGGGACGCCGCCGCCGGCGGCCCGAGCCAGGAGGGCGCGTTGGCCGCTGCCGTGGAGCTCGGAGCATCCGCGCCGGCCACGGGCGCCTGCCTCCTCTATCTCGATTCGGACGGCAGCGACGGGCCGACCGACGCCGCCGGCGCGCTCGTGGACGACACGACCGCTGCAGCCCTGGCCACGGCCGGCGTCAGCGTGGCGGCGGCACTTGCCGATCACGCCGCGGGCACGGCGCTCACGGCCACGGGGGACGCGGCCATCACCGGTCCGACCGGCACCAACGTCAACGATCTCAAGATCGGTCTCGTGGGCGCCTGAGGACGGCGCCGGCGGACGGACCTGTCGTCTCAGCGCCTCGCTGAGACCAGCAGCGCGACGGGCGGCCGGCGCCGACCGCCGTGCTAGAATCGGAACCCTCAATGACCTCCGACTTCGTCCATCTCCACGTGCACAGCGAGTACTCGCTGCTCGACGGTGCCTGCCGTGTGAAGCACCTCGTCCAGAGGGCCAAGGAGCTGGGCATGCCGGCGGTGGCCCTCACCGACCACGGTACGCTCGCGGGCGTGGTCAAGTTCTATCGCGCGGCCCAGGACGAGGGCGTCAAACCCATCATCGGCCTCGAGCTGTACCTCGCCACCGACCGCCACGCGCGCGGCGGCGTCAAGGAGCGCTTCGCACACCTCACGCTGCTGGCGCGCGACCAGACCGGCTACAAGAACCTGGTGAAGCTCTCCACGCGCGCCTATCTGGAGGGCTACTACTACAAGCCGCGCGCCGACTGGGAGCTCCTGAGCGAGCACAGCGAAGGGCTCATCGCGCTGACCGGCTGCATGAGCGGCCGCGCCGCGCTCCTGCTGCGCGATGGCAACGACGACGCGGCGCTGGCCGAGGTCAAGCGGCTGGCCGACCTCCTCGGCCCCGAGAACGTCTTCGTCGAGCTGCAGGACGCCGGCCTGCCCGAGCAGCGCGAGCTGCTGCCCAAGCTCGCCGCGCTGGCCGAGAAGGCCGGCCTGCGGACCGTGGCCACCAACGACGTCCACTACCTGCGTCACGGGGACGCCTACGCACATGATGCGCTCCTCTGCATCCAGACGCAGAGCAACCTCGCGGACGAGGACCGTATGCGCTACGGGAGCGACGAGTTCTACCTCAAGTCCGGCGAGGAGATGCACGAGCGCTTCAAGGATTACCCAGGCGCCTGCGAGGCGACCGTCGAGATCGCCGCCCGCTGCGATGTGAGCCTCGACTTCGGCACGTACCTGCTGCCGTCGTATCCGGTGCCCGAGGGCTACACGGAGGCCACCTACCTGCGCGAGCTGTGTGAGCAGGGGATCGTGCGCCGCTACGGTGCCGAGCCTTCGCCGGACGTGCGCGAGCGCCTCGAGTTCGAACTCGGCGTGATCGGCGAGATGGGCTTCGACGCCTACTTCCTGATCGTCTGGGACTACGTGAAGTTCGCCAAGGACAACGGCATCGCCGTCGGCCCCGGCCGCGGGTCGGCCGCCGGCTCCCTCGTGAGCTACGCACTGGCGATCACCGACATCGACCCGCTCAAGTACGACCTGCTGTTCGAGCGCTTCCTCAACCCGGGGCGCAAGAGCATGCCCGACGTCGACATGGACTTCAGTGTGGCGCGCCGCGAGGAAGTCATCGACTACGTGGCGCGCAAGTACGGCCGCGACCGCGTGGCGCAGATCATCACTTTCGGCACCATGGCGGCGCGCGCCGCCGTACGCGACGCCGCCCGGGTCATGGGCAAGACCTACGCGGTCGGCGACAAGATCGCCAAGATGATCCCCGAGCAGGCGCCGCCGGCGACGTTCAGCCAGGCGATGCTCCCCGGCGGCGAGCTCAAGCAGGCCTACGACGCCGACGAGGAGGTCAAAGAGGTCGTCGACCTCGCCATGAGCCTCGAGGGCCTCATCCGCAACGACTCCATCCACGCCGCCGCCGTGGTGATCAGCGACAAGCCGCTCACCGAGTACCTGCCGTTGCAGCAGAAGGGCGACGCGGAGGTCGTCACGCAGTTCGACATGAACGACGTCGCCAAGCTCGGCCTGCTCAAGATGGACTTCCTCGGCCTGCGTAACCTCGACGTCATCGAGGCCGCGCTGGGCATCATCGAGAAGACCGACGGTGTGTGCATCGAGATCGACCAGCTCCCGCTCGACGACGAGAAGACCTACAAGATGCTCGCGCGCGGCGACTCCACCGGTGTGTTCCAGTTCGAGAGCCCGGGCATGCGCGAGGCGATGCGCGACATCGGCCCCACGCAGTTCGAGGACCTCATCGCCATCGTGGCCCTCTACCGCCCGGGCCCGATGCAGTACATCCCGGCGTACGCGCGCAACAAGAAGGACCCGGCCTCGGTCGTCTACGACCACGAGGCCTTGCGGCCGATCCTTGAGCCCACCCATGGCGTGACCATCTATCAGGAGCAGTACATGGCCATCGCTCGCCGGGTGGGCGGCTTCTCGCCAGCCCAGGCGGACGACCTGCGTAAGGCCATCAGCAAGAAGGACCGCAAGCTGATGGCCACGCTCAAGGAGCCGCTGATGCAGGGGCTGGCCGCGAGCGGCCTGCCCCCGGCGGTCAGCAACAAGCTCTGGGCCAACTTCGAAGCAACGGGCGACTACTCGTTCAACAAGAGCCACGCCGCCTGCTACGCGATGATCAGCTACCGCACCGCCTGGCTCAAGGCCAACTACCCGGTCGAGTACATGGCGGCGCTCATCAGCAGCGTGATGAACACCAAGGACAAGGTGCCGTTCTACGTCAACCAGTGCCACGAGCTGGGCGTCGAAGTGCTGCCGCCGGACGTCAACGAGAGCGACGTCGGCTTCACCGTCGTGGAGGGCAAGATCCGCTTCGGCCTCAACGCGGTCAAGGGCGTCGGCGTCGGAGCGATCGAGGCGATCGTGGCGGCGCGCGCCGAAGGCCCGTTCGCGTCCATCTACGACTTCTGCGCGCGCGTCGACTCCCAGATGGCCAACAAGCGAGTGCTCGAGGCGCTCATCCGCAGTGGCGCCTTCGACAGCACCGGCGACCCGCGCCGCGGGATGCTCGAGGCGCTGCCGTCGGCGATGGCCGACGGCGAACGCCGCCGCAAGGACGCGGCGCAGGGCCAGGGCGGGCTCTTCGACCTGGCCGGCGGCGGCGAGGAGAGCGCGGCGCAGGCGCCGCAGGTGCCGCAGCGTGAGTTCGACCAGGCCCGGCGACTCAAGGAGGAGAAGGAGGCGCTGGGCCTCTACGTCTCGGCGCACCCGCTGCAGGGGCTGCGCGAGCAGCTCCGCGACGAGATCGAGGTCCCGGTGAGCTCGCTCGACGATGTCAACGAGGGCGCGATGCTGTGGACCGGAGGCATCGTCGCCAACGCCCAGAAGAAGGTGAGCAAGAACGGCGGCGTGTGGCTGGCGTTCCGCCTCGAGGACATCGACGGGGGCGTGGAGTGCCGCGCCTGGCCCGCTACCTACGAACAATACAGAGACCTGCTCGTGGAGGACGGCATCGTCAAGGTCAAGGGTCGCGTGGAGCGCCGAAACGAGGGGGAGTCGACGTTGATCGCCATCGAAGTGCTGCCGTTCAGCGGCGTCAGCGAGTACCGGCCGCTCGCGATCACCATCGACGCGCGCCGCGTGCGCGCCAGCGTGATCGACGACCTCAAGCGCGTGCTTGCCGACTTCCCGGGGCAGGTACCTGTCGTGCTGCAGATGGTGCGCGGGGACGAGAAGGCGCGGCTGCGCGTGGGAGACGCCCTGCGCGTCGCGCCTGTCGCGGGGCTGTACGCTGAGCTTA
Organism: uncultured Thermoleophilia bacterium; assembly: GCA_963829205.1. Lineage (GTDB taxonomy): Bacteria > Actinomycetota > Thermoleophilia > UBA2241 > UBA2241 > CAIXSE01. Next base: position 904,754 of record CAWHHT010000005.1, on the reverse strand, counting down.
AGGCGCTGCTAGGCGAGAGCTGTATCGGGGTCGGCTAGGCCGGCTCCGGGGGGAGGGGGAGATGATCCCGGAAGGCATGCACGACGTGCTCCCGCCGGAGACGGCCGAGCTGCGCGCCATCGAGAACGCGCTCAGCCGCCGCTTCGCGGCCTACGGGTACGGAGAGGTGCGCACGCCCTGGCTCGAGTTCGCCGAGACGCTCGAAGCCGCCGAGGACGACACGCTGGAGGCCGGGTACCGCCTCTACGACCAGCAGGGCCACGAGCTCATGCTGCGCACCGACATGACCGTGCCGGTGGCGCGGTTGGCGGCGTCGCGCTACCGCGACAAGCCGCTGCCGTTGCGCTTCTTCTACATCGCCCCGTCCATCCGCCCCTGGGCGCCGCAGCGCAGCCAGGACGGCGAGTTCGAGCAGGCCGGCGCCGAGTTGCTGGGCCTGAGTTCCGTGACGGCCGACGCCGAGTGCGTGACCCTGCTCTGTGACGCACTCGCCGGGCTCGGCCTTCAGGACTACCGCGTCTCGCTCGGCACCGTCGCCTTCTACACGGCGCTTGTGGACGCGCTGGGCCTGCCCGCGGAAGACCGCGAGACGTTCCTCGAGGCGCTGGCCGTCAAGGACTACCCGCTGCTCGAGAGCATCGCCGACAACGCGCATGCGGACGAGGCCGCGCTCAAGGCGCTGTGGCGGACGCTGGAGCTCAGCGGCACGCGCGACGGCCTCAGCCAGGCGCGCAAACTGGCGACCAGCGACGCCATGGAGGACGCGATCCAGCACCTCGTCGAGGTGCGCGACCTGGTGGACGACGCGGGGTTCGGCGACGCCGTCACCTTCGACTTCGGCCTCTTCCAGGACCTCACGTACTACAGCGGCGTCATCTTCGAAGCCTACGCTCCTGGGGTCGGCCTTCCGCTTGCCTCCGGCGGTCGCTACGACGGGCTGCTGGAGCGCTTCGACTGGGACATCCCGGCGGTCGGCTTCGCCATCTCACTCGACCGCCTGCACGACGCACTCGCGGAGGCCGGCCTCACGCCGGCGACAGCGCCGGCCTGCCTCACCTTCGTCGGCGGCCTCGAGCACCCCGAGCAGGCCATGGAACTGCGCCGCGCGGGATGGGCGGTGTGCGCGCTGCGCGATGGGGCGACCCCGCGCACGCGGCCGTGGCTCGTGCGTGAGGGCAACTCCTATCGCCTCGAGCTCGCCGAGGGCACGGCCGCCACCGGCAGCTGGAAGGACGTGCTGCGCGAGCTGGAGCGCGCGTGAGGCTGGGCGTCGCCACCGACGGCGCCGGCGTCCCGGCCGGGCTGGCGGACGTCCTTGAGGCAGCCGGGCTGCCGGCAGCAGGCTTGCGCACCGCCTCGCCGCCGGCGCTGGTCGCCGCCGGCGACACGACCTGGGTACCGGCTAGCGGCGCCGACGTACTCGCCGGCTGCGTGCGCGGCGCGCTCGACGCCGGCATCGTCGGCAAGGACCTGCTGCTCGAGGAGGGGCCGGACGTGTACGAGCTCCTCGACCTCGGGGTCGGCACGGACGCGATCGTGTACGCGACGCCGCGCGGCGGCGCGGGCGGGCGCGGCCGCAGCCGGCCGCGCGTCGCCACCCCGTACCCGCGCGTGACGCGGCGCCACTTCGGCGGGACGGGCCGCCAGGTGGAGACGATCGGCTTCAGCGCCGCAGCGCTCGCTCCGGCGCTCGGGATCGCGGAGGGCGTCGTCGACCTGCGCTCGCGCATCGGCGGGGCGCCGCTCGCGCTGGAGGAACGCGAGGAGGTCGCGGCGGTGAGCCTGCGGCTCGTCGCCGGGCGGGCGGCACACGCGCTGCGCGCCCAAGAGATCGCTGAGCTCCTCGAGCGCTTGCGACCGTCTCTGGAGGGATGATGAGAGAGCTGCCCTGGTCTGATGATGTCGCCGCGACCGTCGCGCAGCTGCGTGCCTTCGCGCCGCCGCCGGCCGCGGTGCGGACCGCCGTCAGCGCTATCGTCGAGGACGTGCGCGCGCGCGGCGACGCGGCCGTGCGCGAGCACAGCCTGCGGCTGGACGGCGTCGCGCTCGGCGCCGACTATCGCGAGCCGTCCGAGCGCATGCGCGAGCGGCTCGCCGCGCTCCCGCCCGACCTGCGCGCCGCGCTGGAGCTGGCTTCCGGCAACATCCGCGCCTATCACAGCAGCGAAGCGCCGGCTCCCTGGCGGGAGACGCTCCCGCAAGGGCAGGTCGTCGGCCAGGAGATCGTCCCGATGGCCGTGGCCGGCCTCTACGTGCCCGGCGGGCTCGCCGACTATCCGTCGTCGGTCCTCATGACGGCCATCCCCGCCCAGGTCGCCGGCGTCGAGCGTATCGTCGTGTGCTCGCCGCCGCGAGAGGGCGGTGGCGCGGCCGGCGGAGTGGCCGCCGCGTGCGCTCTGCTCGGGCTCGAGGACCTGTACCCGATCGGCGGCGCTCAGGCGGTCGCCGCGATGGCGTTCGGCACGGAGCTCGTACCGCGCTGCGACGTCATCGTAGGCCCCGGCAACGCCTACGTGACCGAGGCCAAGCGCCAGGTCATGGGCGAGGTCGCGATCGACGGCCTCGCCGGACCCAGCGAGGTGCTCATCATCGCCGATGAGGCCGGCGAGCCCTCGTGGCTGGCCGCCGACCTCCTCGCCCAAGCTGAGCACGGCTCCGGCGCCATGGCGTGCCTCGCCGACATCGGCGGGGCGCTCGCCGCGCCCGTCGCGGCTGCAGTCGACGAGCTGGCCGCGGAGCTCGGCATCGCCACCGGCAACGTCGCCATCGTCGCCTGCCCGGACCGTGAGGGCGCCGTGACGCTCAGCAACGCCTTCGCGCCCGAGCACCTCGAGCTGCACTGCGCCGACGCCGCCGCGCTGGTCCCGCAGATCCGCAACGCGGGCGCCGTCTTCGTCGGCCCGCACGCCGCGACCGCGTTCGCCGACTACGCCGCCGGCAGCAACCACGTGCTGCCCACCGGCGGCTCGGCACGCTTCTCGCAGGGGCTCTCCGTCTCCGCCTTCCAGAAGCGCGTGGCCGTCGTGGAGCTCGGCGCCGCCGCGGCCGTCGCCCTTGCGGCTCCCGTTGCCGCCATCGCCGAAGAAGAGGGCCTGCGCGCGCACGCCCGGTCCGCACTCCTGCGAACGGAGTGACCGGTTCCGGGAGCGGGGGGCGGCCGCGCAGAGCGTGCAGGGGCGGCCTCAGCGGTGCCGGCGTCCACGCAGGCTACGCCGGCGCTGTCTCTCGGGTCGCCAGAGGGGATAATGTGAGCCGGGTGCTGTCCAGCACCCGCAACCGCGTGTGCCGGCGCGCTCTCGGCGCCGGGCGCGAAGACGAGGAGGCACATCCGGCATGATCGTGTTCCCGGCCATCAGTATCCAGGGCGGCAAGGCAGTCCGCCTGCGCCGCGGAGACTTCGAGGACGTCACCGTCTTCAGCGACGATCCTGTGACGCTGGCGCGCCAGTGGCAAGAGCAGGGTGCGGAGGCGCTGCACGTGGTCGACCTCGACGCGGCGCGCACCGGCGAGCTGACGAACTTCGAGGTCGTCGAGCGCATCGTCAACGCCGTCGACGTGCCGGTGCAGTACGGCGGCGGCATCCGCAGCGCCAAGAGCCTCGCCTTGGTCGCCGGGATCGGCGTGCACTGGGTGGTCATGGGCACGGCGGCGGTGACGGCCCTGCACCTGCTCGACGACGCCGTCAACTGGCTCGGCCAGCGCCTCGTCGTCGGTCTCGACTGCAGCGACGGCATGGTCACCACGCACGGCTGGCAGGAGCGCTCCCAGATGAGCGCCATCCGCTTCAGCAAGGTCATCGCCGAGCACGGGATCAGCCGCGTGATCTACACGGACACCGCCCGCGACGGGATGCTCGGCGGGCCCAACCTCGTCGGCCTGCACGACCTTGCCGAAGCCACGGACATGGAGATCGTCCTCTCGGGCGGGATCGCGCTGCTCGACGACCTGCGGCGTGTCAAGAAGCTGGAGGCGCCCAACGTCGTCGGCGTCATCGTCGGCCGCGCCCTGTACGAGAAGGCGTTCACGTTCGCCGACGCGCTCGCCGTCTTCAGCGGCTGAGCGCCGAGGCCGACGGCGAGCCCCTTGGCCGACGACCGCGACTCGGGATCGACCAGACCCGGCGACTCCGGCCACCGTTCGCGGGCGCGGTGCGCGTGAGCGGCCGGCGCATCGACCTCGCCGGCGTGCCGGCCGCGGCGCCGCGGAGCTCGCCGGCCACATCGCCGCCGCCCGCCTCGTGTGCTTCCCCACCGACACCGTGTACGGCGTGGGCGGGATGCTCGCGCCCGCCGTGAGCGAGGCGATCGTCGCGGCCAAATCGCGCGACAGGCCGAGAAGCCGCTGCAGGTCGTGTGCCCCAGCGTAGCCTTCCTCACCACGTGGCTGGCGCTCGACCCGGCGCTGCGCGAGGCCGTCGAGCGCCTGCTGCCCGGCCCATACACGCTGCTGCTGCCGCATCCGCCCGGCCTCGGCTTTCCCGCCGCCGGGCGAGGTCCCGCAGCGGCGCATGGGCATGTTCGGGGTCGTGAACAAGCCGGTCAGCACGATCGGCGTGCGCGTCCCGGCTTGGCCCGAAGCCGCGCGGGCCATGGCGGAGCTGCCGTTCGCGCTGCTCGCCTCGAGCGCCAATCCGAGCGGCGGAGGCGACGCCGCGCGCTGTGGACGAGGTCGAGCCCGGCCTGCTCGCCGCCTGCGACCTCGTCCTCGACGCCGGGCCGGTCGCCGGGATCGCGTCCACGATCCTCGACCTCAGCGTGTTCGCGAGCGAGCGGACCTGGCGTATCCTGCGCCGGGGAACTGTGGATGAACGTGAGGTCGCCGCCGTGCTCGGCGCCGACGGGGAGGTCTCGCAGAGATCATGAGGACGCTGCCGTTCTACCAGGTCGACGTGTTCACCGACCGGCCGTTCGCGGGCAACCCGCTGGCCGTGTTCCCCGAGGCCGACGGCCTCACGGCCGCGCAGATGCAGGCCATCGCCAGCGAGATGAACCTCTCCGAGACGACGTTCGTGACCGAGGCCGAAGGGGACGGCGACGCGCGCGTGCGCATCTTCACGCCGTCCCAGGAGCTGCCGTTCGCCGGTCACCCGAGCGTCGGCACCGCCTGCCAGCTGGTGCGGCTCGGCATCGTGCGTGCGGAGGAGCCGGTCACGCGTGTCGTGCTCGAGCTCGACGTCGGGCCGACGCTCGTCGAGGTCGACGTGAAAGGCGGCGTGCCCGTCGCGGCGACCGTGCATCAGGGTGCTCCGGTCTTCGGCGATCCGGTCCCCCGCGACGAGATCGCCGCTGTGCTCTGCATCGACGAGGACGAGATCGACCCGGATCTTCGAGCCCATGCCGGTCGGCACCGGCCTCACCTACACGATCATCCCGCTGGTCTCGCAGCGCGTCGCTGGCGCACGTGCAGCTGGACCTCGACTTCCTGCCGGCGTTCGAGCGCGATCACGCCGAGGTGTACCCGTGCGCCTTCACCGGCCGCGACGACCCGTGGATCGAGGCACGCGGCCTGTTCCCGTTCGCCGGGATACCGGAGGACCCGGCCACCGGCAGCGCCGCCGGGCCGCTGGCCGCCTTCATGGCGCGCCACGGCCGCCTCGCGGCGGGCGAGCGCCGCGTCGTCCTGCAAGGCCAGCACGTCGCCAGGCCCGAGCCGCCTCGTGGTCTCCGTGGGCGGCACGCGCGAGGCGATCGACGACGTGCGCGTCGGCGGGCCCGGTGCAGCCGGTCCTGCGGGGCGAGCTGGACCTCCCGGACTGATAGAATCGAGGACCTGACCGAGGGGGCGCCGGGAGCCGGCGGCCGGGATGTCTGCACCTGATCCCGGCCGGCCCGCGCGGCGCCGCCGGCAACTGCCGAGCAAGAGGGAGCGCACTATGAGAATCGCCGCCGGCGCCGACCACGGCGGGTTCGCCGTCAAGCAAGCCGTCGTCCGCCGTTTGCGCTCGCAGGGCCACGAGGTCGTGGATGTCGGCACCGACTCCGGCGACGTCTCCGTCGACTATCCCGTGTACGGCCACCGCGTGGCCGAGCTGGTCGCCGCCGGCGAGGTCGAGCGCGGCGTGCTCGTGTGCGGCACCGGCCTCGGCATCTGCATGGCCGCCAACCGCCACAAGGGCGTGCGCGCCGCCGACTGCACCACGCCGTACCTCGCCGAGATGGCGCGGCGCCACAACGACGCCAACGTGCTGTGCCTCGGCGGCCGCCTGCTGAGCGACGACGAGGCCTGGGCGATCGTCGAGGTGTGGCTGGCGACGCCGTTCGAGGGCGGCCGCCACGAGCACCGTGTGGACCTGCTCGACGAAGGCGAGGCAAGCTTGAGCCCCGTCGGGCGGGAGTGGCGGCGCGAGCCGCTCTACCACCTCGACCCAGAGCTCAACGAGCTCCTGCGCTGCGAGCTGATCCGCCAGCAGGAGACCCTCGAGCTCATCGCCAGCGAGAACTTCGCCAGCCGGGCCGTCCTCGAGGCCACCGGGTCGGTGCTCACCAACAAGTACGCCGAGGGCACGCCGGGAGCGCGCTACTACGGCGGCTGCGACGTCGTCGACCGCGTCGAGCAGCTCGCCATCGATCGCTGCAAGGAGGTCTTCGGCGCCGAGCACGCCAACGTGCAGCCGCACTCTGGCTCGTCCGCCAACCTGGCGGTGCTGTTCGCGCTTCTCGAGGCCGGCGACACGATGATGGCGATGGAGCTCGCGCACGGCGGCCACCTCACTCACGGCCTCGGCATCAACTACTCGGGCCGCACGTACAACGTGGTCCCGTACCACGTGCGGCCGGACACCGAGATCGTCGACATGGACGAGGTGCGCGCCCTGGCGCTCGAGCATCGCCCCAAGCTGATCATCTGCGGCTACAGCTCGTACCCGCGCATCGTCGACTTCGCCGCGTTCCGCGAGATCGCCGACGAGTGCGGCGCGCTGCTGATGGCCGACATCGCCCACATCGCGGGGCTCATCGCCGCCGGCGCTCACCCCAACCCGGTGCCGTACTGCGACGTCGTCACGAGCACGACGCACAAGACGCTCACCGGGCCGCGCGCCGGCCTCATCATGTGCCGCGCCGAGTACGCCGAGGCCATCGACCGCGCCGTGTTCCCGGGCATGCAGGGTGGCCCGCTGATGCACGTCATCGCCGCCAAGGCGGTGTGCCTGCGCATCGCCCAGAGCGAGCAGTTCCACAAGCTGCAGCGGCAGATCGTCAAGAACTGCGCCGTGCTCGCCGAGACGCTGGCCGAGGGCGGCCTGCGCCTCGTGTCCGGCGGCACCGACGTGCACCTCGCGCTCGTCGACCTGCGCAGTACAGGCCTCAGCGGCCTCGAGTGCCAGGACCTCCTCGAGCGCGTCAACATCACCGCCAACCGCAACGTCGTGCCGTTCGAGGACGCGTCGTTCAACGTGGCCAGCGGGTTGCGCGTCGGCTCGCCGGCGGTGACCACCAGAGGGTTCATGGAACCCGAGATGCGCCAGACCGGCGAGCTCATGCTGCGCGCCATCGCGGCGCGCGCCGACGACGCCGCGCTCAGCGAGATCCGCCACGAAGTGGTGGAGCTCCTCGACCGCTTCCCGCTCTACGAGTTCCTGTGAGCGGTGCGCCCGACACGAACGCGGCGGGCTGGTCGCCGGCCCGCCGCCCGACCTGGGACGAGTACTTCCTCCAGCTCGCGCGCCAGGCCGCCACGCGCTCCACGTGCCTGCGCCGCCAGGTCGGGGCCGTCCTCGTGCGCGACAAGCGCATCCTCGCCACCGGCTACAACGGGGCGCCGCGCAACACGTCGCACTGCCTCGACGTCGGCTGCCTGCGCGAACAGCTCGGCATCCCGTCGGGCGAGCGTCACGAGCTGTGCCGCGCCATCCACGCCGAGCAGAACGCGATCATCCAGGCGGCCATCCACGGGGTGGCGATCGAGGGCGCCACGCTCTACACGACCGTCCACCCGTGCATCCTCTGCGCCAAGATGGTCATCAACTGCGGCGTCACCGAGATCCACTATCTCGAGGGCTACCCCGACGACCTCTCCCAGGAGATGCTCGCCGAGGCCGGCGTGACGGTGCACAGGGAGGAGCTCCCATAGAGGCGCCCCTCGAGCTGTCGAGCCCGCTGCGGACAGCGGTGCTCGGGTTCCTCATCGCCGCCGCGATCGTGTACCTGCTGACGCCGCTGATGGGCCGCCTCGCGCGCCGGACCGGCGCGGTGGACAACCCGACCGACGACCGCCGCATGCACGTCGCCGCGACGCCGCTCCTCGGCGGGCTCGGCATGTACCTGGGCTGGATGATCCCGGTCATGCTGCTGGTCGAGGTCGACCGCCCGGTCTGGGGCATCATCGGCGGCGCCACGATCGTCGTCGCCGTCGGGCTCTTCGACGACCTCTACGAGCTCGAGCCCATCGTCAAGTTCATGGGGCAGCTGCTCGCCATCGGCGTGGCCATCTACTTCGACATCCACATCGAGCACATGAGCATCCCGTTCACGGGGGTCACGCTCCACTTCCCGCTCGCGCTCTCGGTCGTGATCACCGCCTTCTGGATGGCGATGATCATCAACATGGTGAACTTCATCGACGGCCTCGACGGCCTCGCCGCCGGCGTCTGCGGCATCTCCGCGCTCACGTTCTGCATCATCTCTCTGAGCACGCACTTCCCGGCCATGGGCGTGCTCGCCGCCATCCTCGCCGGCGCCACGTTCGCGTTCCTGCGCTTCAACTTCCACCCGGCGAGCATCTTCATGGGCGACGCCGGCTCGATGCTGCTCGGCTTCGTGCTCGCCTGCCTCAGTGTCCAGAGCGTGATGAAGGGCACGGCAGCGGTCGCCCTGGTGCTGCCGCTGCTCGTCCTCGGCGTGCCCTTCGTCGACCTCTTCCTGATCGTCTGGCGACGCTGGCGCCGGGGCGTGCCCTTCTACTCGCCGGGCCAGGACCACGTGCACCACGACCTCGTGCTCGTGCACGGCTTCTCGCAGCGCAAGAGCGTGCTCCTGCTGTACTCGTGGTGCCTCCTGCTGAGCGGCCTCGCGATCGCCATGCAGCGCGGCCACACGATCGCGACGATAGTGCTCGGGATCGGCGCCGCCGTCGCCACCGTGTACATGGCGCAGCTCCTCAGCCGCTATCGCTCGCGCCGCCACGGACTGCCCGACCCGAGCCGCCCTGCCGGACCGGGCGCCGGCGACGCGCCGCCTCCGGCCGAAGGTGGCCAGGGCGGACGGCGATGACCGTATGAGCAGTCTGCCGGGGCAACCACTCGAGCGCCTCCGGGAGCCGCCCGCGAGCGATGCGGGGAGCCGCGGCGGCGCGTTGCAGGCCCTTGGAGCGGCAGGTATAGTGTGACGCCACAATCACCAGAAGACAGGCGGGACGACGACAAACGCGGCTCGTCGACCTCGGCGGAGACGGTCGCGTTCCTCCTCCTCGGCGGCGTGGTCACCGGCCTCGGCGTGGGCGCCGGTATAGACTGGGTCGTCAAAACGTTCCCGCTCTTCACGGTGATCGGAGTGTTCGCCGGGTTCGCCCTGGCGTTGTACGCGATCTATCTGGAAACGAAATGAATCATGCCGGAGGCACGAGACTGATCAGCAAGCAGGCAATCGCTCCGCTCGTCCTCAGCCTCGTCATCGTCGCCAGCGTCGTCGTAGCGGCCGTGATCGGCAAGCCCGTGTGGGCGGCCGCGCTCGGCTCGGCGCTGGCGCTCGTCTACTGGGCTCTCGAGGCTCTCGCCTGGCGCCGCGCGCGGTACGCGGCGCGACCTCGCCCTCGGCGTCGCCGTGGGCGGCATGGCGCTGCGCCTCTTCGTCGTCCTCGCGACGCTCATCCTCGTCGGCGTGCTGGCGCGGCCGTCGTTCGCCACCGCCGCGCTGGCGTTCATCGCCGGCTTCACCGCCTATCTGGGGCTGCGGCCGCTCACCTTCGCGCCCGCCCCGGCGCGGCCCGGGCAGGCGGGCGCCCGATGAAGAAGGGCATGAAGTGGGTGTGGCTGGTCGTGGTGCTCGCCGCGCTCGTAGGCCTGTTCCTCATCCCGGGCGGCGTCAAGGAGACACTCAACGTCGCCGGCGAGTTCGACCTGCAGCCGATCCTCAAACTGCCGGCCATCGGGCCGGTGGACCTCTCGGTCAACAAGGCGGTCATCTACCTCTGGCTGGCGACCGCCGTCATCGTCGTCATCGCCATCGTGATCGCGCGCAACCTCAAGCCTGAGCCGGGCCGGTTCCAGGCGGCGATGGAGGGCCTGTATAGCCTCGCGCGCGACGGCATCGCCAGATCGGTCATGAAGAGCGGCGTCGACGCGTGGTTCCCGTACATCGGCGCGGTGTTCTTCTTCGTGCTCGTCAACAACCTCATCGGCCTCGTGCCGCTGCCGTTCGGCGAGCACCACCAGCTGAGCTTCTACACGGCGACCGCAAACCTCTACGTGACCGTCACGCTGGCGCTGTTCACGTTCGTCTTCACGCACTACGCCGGCATCTCCAAGTACGGCGTGCGCAAGTACGTCGGCGGCTGGATGCCGAGCGGCGCTCCGCCGGTGCTGCGGGAGTTCATCTTCGTCATCCACGCGGTGAGCGAGTTCTTCCGCCTGGTCTCGCTCTCCGTCCGTCTCTTCGCCAACATGGTCGCCGGTCACGCGATCCTGGCGGTCTTCTTCGCGATGGCGCTCATCTTCCAGAGCTACCTCATCGCCGTCGCGCTGCAGGGCGCCTCGGTGCTCATCTACATGTTCGAGATCTTCGTGGCCGTCATCCAGGCCTTCATCTTCGCCATCCTCTCCGCCGTGTACATCGGCGGGGCACTGGACTCGCAACACTGAACCCTTCATGACCATGGTCACCACCCAGGAGGACACTGCATGAACCCCCACGCGTACGCGGAACTCGGCGCCGGCCTCGCCATGGGCCTCGGCGCCGTAGGCCCCGGCATCGGCCTCGGCATCCTGATCGGCAAGGCGCTCGAGAGCATCGCCCGCCAGCCCGAGGTCGCCGGCGACATCCGCACGAACATGTTCATCGGCATCGGCGTGACCGAGGCCGTCGCCCTCTACGCGTTCGTCGTGGCGCTGATCCTCGTCTTCGTGGCCAAGTGACGCACGCCACGCCCGAACGCACGGAAGGACAGAGGACGCCATGCTGAACACGCAGTGGGGTCTGATGGTATGGACCCTCATCACGTTCACGATCGCCGTGTACATCCTCTGGAAGTTCGCCTTCGGCCCCATCCAGCGGCTGCTCGACCAGCGCCGCCAGTCGGTGCAGGACAGTATGGACGCGGCGGAGCAGGCGCGCGACGAGGCGCACCGTCTCCTGGACGAGTACAAGGAGACGCTGGCCAAGGTGCGGCTCGAGGCGGAGGAGATCCTCGAGCGCTCCCGCACGACCGGCGAGCACGCCAAGGCCGAGCTTATGGCCGAGGCGCGCGCGCAGTCAGACCGCGTGCTGGCGCAGGCGCACGACCAGATCGAGCGTGACACCCGCGCCGCCGTGCGCGAACTCAAGGGCCAGATCGCCGAACTCACCGCGCTGGCCACCGAGAAGGTCGCCGCCGGCAGCCTCAGCGACAAAGACCAGCAGCGCCTCATCGACGAGGCGCTCGCCGAGCTCAAGGTCGATCAGCTCGGGATGGAGAACTAGGGTTGAGCGAGGAGCAGGTCGCAGCCGTCTACGCCCGCGCGCTCTTCGACGCCGCCAACGCGGCCGGCGTCGTGGACCCGGTGCGCCGCGAGCTGGGCGACTTCGTCGCCGCCCTCGCGGCCTCCGCGTCGCTGCGCGATGTGCTCGCCGACCCGCAGATCGACAGCGCCGCCAAACGGCGGGTGCTCGCCGAGATCACGCGCGGGGGTGAGCCGCTGGTCGGGAACACGCTCCTGCTGCTCCTGGAGCGGGGGCGCCTCGCCGTCATCGGCGAGCTGCATCAGGCTTACGACGGGCTCGCCGCCGCCGAGGCCAGACTTGTCGCAGTGGAGGTGACCTCCGCAGTGGAGCTCACCCCCGAGACACGCAAGAAGATCGCCGCGCGAGTCGCGGAGGCCACCGGACGCAAGGTCGAGCTCGCCGAGCGAGTCGACCCGAATATCGTCGGCGGCCTCGTCCTGCGCGTCGGCGACGTGATCGTCGACGGCAGCGTGCAAGCGCGTATCCGCCAGCTGCGCCGCCGGCTGGCTACGGCAGAACTGAGAGGTGACGTGGAGTGAAGCTGCGCCCGGAAGAGATCGCCTCGGTCCTCAAGTCGCAGATCGAGAACTATCAAGCCGAGGTCGAGGTCGACGAGGTCGGCACCGTGCTCGAAGTGGGCGACGGTATCGCCCGCATCTACGGGCTGCGCAACTGCATGGCCATGGAGATGCTCGAGCTCCCGCACGGCGTCACCGGACTCGCCCTCAACCTGGAAGAAGAGAACGTCGGCGCCGTGCTGCTGGGGGAGGACACGCTCATCAAGGAGGGCGACCTCGTCAAGCGCACCGGCCGCGTGCTGCAGGTGCCGGTGGGTGAGGCCATGGTCGGTCGCGTGGTCGACCCGCTCGGCAACCCGCTTGACGACAAGGGCCCCATCGAGACCAGCGCCTTCCGCCCGATGGAGTTCAAGGCGCCGGGCGTGGTCGAGCGCCAGCCGGTCAAGGAGCCGCTGCAGACCGGCATCAAGGCCATCGACTCGATGATCCCCATCGGCCGTGGCCAGCGCGAGTTGATCATCGGCGACCGCCAGACCGGCAAGACCTCCCTCATCGTCGACACGATCATCAACCAGAAGGGCCAGGACGAGATCTGCGTCTACGTGGCCATCGGCCAGAAGGCCTCGACGGTCATGCAGGTGGTGCAGAAGCTCGAGGAGTACGGCGCGATGGAGTACACGATCGTCGTCGCCGCGACCGCGTCAGCCTCGGCGCCGCTCAAGTTCCTCGCCCCGTACGCCGGCGCCGCCATGGGAGAGTACTTCCTGTACAGCGGCCGCCACGCCGTGTGCTTCTACGACGACCTCTCCAAGCAGGCGGACGCCTACCGCCAGATGTCGCTTCTGCTGCGCCGCCCGCCGGGCCGCGAAGCGTTCCCCGGCGACGTCTTCTACCTGCACTCACGCCTGCTCGAGCGCGCCGTCAAACTCAACGACGAGCTCGGGGGCGGCTCGCTGACGGCCATCCCCGTCATCGAGACACAGGCCGGCGACGTCTCGGCCTACATCCCGACCAACGTGATCTCCATCACCGACGGGCAGATCTTCCTGCAGAGCGACCTGTTCTACAGCGGCGTGCGCCCGGCGGTGAACATCGGCATCTCGGTGAGCCGCGTCGGCGGCAGCGCCCAGATCAAGGCGATGAAGCAGGTCGCCGGCCGTCTGCGCATCGACCTGGCGCAGTTTCGCGAACTGCAGGCGTTCGCCCAGTTCGGCTCGGACCTCGACGAGGCGACCAAGCAGACCCTGGCGCGCGGCCTGCGCATGATCGAGGTCCTCAATCAGGGGCGCTTCGACCCGATGCCGGTCGAGGAGCAGGTGGCCGTCATCTTCGCCGGCAACCAGGGCTACATCGACGACGTCGACGTCGAGCGCGTGGGCGCGTTCTGCGAAGAACTGCGCGAGTACCTGCGCAGCCAGAACCCGGAGGTCCTCGCCGCCATCCGCGACGAGAAGGTCGTCTCGGACGACGAGCGAGGCGAAGCTCCGCGACGCGATCGCCGCCTTCCACAATACGTTCCTGCCGGAGTCCGCCGTGCCGGACGCCGCCCTCGAGGAGGCAGAGGCCTAGAGTGGCGAGTCTCCGCGACATCCGCCGGCGCATCGCGTCGGTCCAGAACACGCGCAAGATCACCAAGGCGATGGAGATGGTGGCGGCGGCCAAGCTCCGCCGCAGCCAGCAGCGCATCGAGGCGCTGCGCCCGTACGCCGGTGACATGATCGAGATGATGACCGACCTCGCCACGTACTCCGAGGAGTCGCTCAACTTCGCGCTCATGAAGGAGCGGCCCGAGGTGCGCACGGTCGCCGTCGTCGCGGTGACCGGCGACCGCGGCCTGGCCGGTGCGTTCAACGCCAACGTCGTGCGCAAAGCCCTCGAGATCGAGCGCGGCCTGCGCGAGGACGGCGGCGTCGAGACGCGCATCGTCGCCGTCGGGCGCAAGGGCATCGGCACACTGCGCTTCCGCGGCTGCCGCATCGAGAAGAGCTGGCAGGGGCTGAGCGACCGGCCCGGCTACGCCGACGCCCAGGCGATCGCCGGGTACCTCATCGACCAGTACGTCGGCGGCGAGATCGACCGCGTGCGACTCGTGTACAACCACTTCACGTCGGCGATCGAGCAGACCCTGTTCGACGACGTCATCCTCCCGGTCCCGCGCGAAGCGGTCACCGACGGGGAGCGAAACCCCGGCCCGGTGACGTATCTCTACGAGCCTTCGGCGCACGAGATCCTCGAGAGCTTGCTGCCCGCCTACGTGGAGATCGCCGTTTACCGGGCGCTGCTGGAATCGAGCGCCAGCGAGCAGGGCGCGCGCATGACGGCCATGCGCAACGCCAGCGACGCGGCCGAAGAGATGGTCGACACACTCACCCTGGCGCTCAACCGCGCCCGTCAGGCGGCGATCACGCAGGAGATCCTCGAGGTCGTGGCCGGCGCCGAGGCTCTCGGATGAGCCGTCCGGCGCGCCCACGCCCTTACTACGCAGAGCGGAGCTGAGGCTATGAACACAGGCACTGTGGTCCAGGTCATCGGGCCGGTCATCGACGTCCGCTTCCCGGACGAGATCCCGGCCATCTACAACGCCCTCACCGTCGTCATCGATGCCGGCGACGGGCAGGCCCGCAATGTCGTCTGCGAGGTGCAGCAGCACCTCGGCGACGACAAGGTGCGTGCCGTCGCCATGGAGACCACCGACGGCCTCGCGCGCGGGGCGGAGGTCGTCGACACCGGCGTCGCCATGACCGTGCCCGTGGGCGACAAGACGCTCGGACGCCTCATCAGCGTCACCGGCGACACCATCGACAATGGCGAGCAGCTCACCGATGTGGAGCGCTGGCCGATCCACCGGCCGGCGCCGAACTTCGAGGAGCTCGACCCCACGGACGAGGTGTTCGAGACCGGGATCAAAGTCGTCGACCTCATCGCGCCGTACGTCAAGGGCGGCAAGATCGGCCTCTTCGGCGGCGCCGGCGTGGGCAAGACCGTCATCGTGCAGGAGCTCATCCGCAACATCGCCGCCGAGCACGGCGGCCTCTCCGTCTTCTGCGGGGTCGGCGAGCGCACGCGCGAGGGCAACGACCTCTGGCTCGACATGAAGGAGTCCGGCGTCATCGACAAGACGGCCCTCATCTTCGGGCAGATGAACGAACCGCCGGGTGCGCGTCTGCGCGTCGGCCTGGCCGGGCTCACCGTCGCCGAGTACTTCCGCGAGATGGGCGGCCAGGACGTGCTGCTCTTCATCGACAACATCTTCCGCTTCGTGCAGGCGGGCTCCGAGGTCTCCGCTCTCCTCGGCCGCATGCCGAGCGCCGTGGGCTACCAGCCGACCCTCGCCAACGAGATGGGCGAGCTGCAGGAACGCATCACCTCGACCAAGCGCGGTTCGGTGACCTCCGTGCAGGCGATCTACGTGCCGGCCGACGACCTCACCGACCCGGCGCCGGCGGCGACGTTCGCCCACCTCGACGCCACCACCACGCTCTCCCGCGCCATCGTGGAGAAGGGCATCTACCCGGCCGTCGACCCTCTCGACTCGACCTCACGCATCCTCACGCGCGACGCCGTCGGTGACGAGCACTACCAGGTCGCCACGCGGGTGCAGGAGATCCTCCAGCGCTACCGCGAGCTCCAGGACATCATCGCCATCCTGGGCATGGACGAGCTCTCCGACGAGGACAAGGTCATCGTGCAGCGCGCCCGCAAGATCGAGCGCTTCCTCTCGCAGCCGTTCCACGTGGCGGAGCAGTTCACCGGCATCCCCGGCAAGTACGTGCCGCTCGCCGACACCGTCCGCGGCTTCAAGGACCTCGTGGACGGCAAGTGCGACGAGCTTCCCGAGCAGGCCTTCTTCATGGTCGGCGGCATCGAGGAGGCCGCCGAGCAGGCCGAGAAGCTGGCCGGCCGCGAAGCGGCCGTCTGAGGAGCCGACGTTGGCTGAGCAACGCCCCCTGCACGTCGAGATCGTCACGCCGGACGGCGAGGTCTACCGCGACGACGTCGGCATGGTCGTGCTGCCCGGCATCGACGGCGAGCTCGGCGTCCTGTCGCGCCACCAGCCGCTGGTCACGCTGCTCGGCGTGGGGGAGACGCGTATCCGCGATCTGGACGGCACGTGGGAGTACATCGCCACGGGCATCGGCTACGCGCAGGTACTGTTCGACAAGGTGCTCGTGGTGGTCGACCACGGGGAGCTCGCCGGCGCCATCGACGTGCACCGCGCCGAGGATGCCGTGCGCCGCGCGCGCGAGCGACTCGCCGAGCGCGGCGACCCCGGCGCCCAGGCCGAAGCAGACTTCTTCCGCGCCGAGCAGGCGCTCAAGCGCGCCGAGAACCGCCTGCAGGTCGCAGGACGCCGGCGCTGAGCGCGGCTTCGCCGCGTTCTCCCGGCCGCTATACTTGTGACCGTCTGATGGACGGGACTAGCGAACACGACGCACGCCTGCTCGTACGCGGCGGCCGACGGCTGCAGGGCGCCGTGCTCCTCTCGGGAGCCAAGAACTCGGCCCTCAAGCTGCTTGCGGCCAGCCTCCTCACCGACGAGCCCTGCACCATGCGCCGCGTGCCGCACATCACCGACGTCGCGACCATGGTCGAGATGCTGCGCGCGCTCGGAGCGAAGGTGGACGACGCCGGCGACGCGCTGCGCGTGCATGCCGGCGCCGGCTTGAGCGGCTGCGCGCCCTACGAGCTCGTGCGCACGATGCGCGCCAGCATCATCGTCATGGGACCGCTCGTGGCGCGTCTCGGCGAAGCGACCATCGCCATGCCCGGAGGCTGCAACATCGGGCCGCGGCGCATCGACTTCCACATCCGCGGCCTCGAGAAGCTCGGGGCGACGGTGGAGATCGACCACGGGTTCATCAAGGTCCATAGCCGCAAGCTCAAAGGGGCCGCGGTCGCGCTGGACTACCCGAGCGTGGGGGCGACGGAGAACCTCCTCATGGCGGCCACCGCCGCCGAGGGCGTGACGGTGATCGAGAACGCCGCCCGGGAGCCCGAGATCGCCGACCTGTGCGCCTTTCTCTGCGGGATGGGCGCGGTCATCGAGGGCGCCGGCAGCAGCACCATCCACATCGAGGGCGGACACCCGCTCCACGGCGTGGACCACGAGGTCATCGCCGACCGCATCGAAGCCGGCACGTACCTCATCATGGGCGCGGCCACGGGCGGCGAAGTCACTGTGGAAGGCCTCGACCCCATCCATCTCGAGTTGTTCCTCGCCAAGCTGCGGAGCATGGGGGTGCAGGTGGAGGAGGGCGAGCGCCGCATCACCGTCCGCCGCGACGGGCCGCTGGCGCCGGTCGACATCTCGACGCTGCCGCACCCCGGGTTCGCCACCGACCTGCAGGCGCAGACGATGGTCCTGCTCTCGCTCGCCGACGGCACGTCGATCGTCACCGAGAACGTGTTCGAGAACCGCTTCGTCGTCGTCGACGAGCTCAACCGGCTCGGCGCCGGCATCACCACGAGCGGCCACCACGCCGTCGTCGCCGGGCCGCGCCGCCTGAGCGGTACGGTCGTGGAGGCGCCTGACCTGCGCGGCGGCGCCGCGCTGGTCACCGCAGGCCTGGTCGCGGACGGCGTGACCGAAGTGCGGTCGGTCCATCACGTGGACCGCGGGTACGAGGACATGGCCGGCAAGCTGGCGCTGCTGGGCGCCAGCGTGGAGCGCGCCGATGAGGGCCGAACCGGCGAACGGATGCAGACGTCTCTCACCTCGTGCGATGATGAGCGTGTGCCGAGCGCCTGAGCCGGCGCCGGTGCCGATGGAGCGAGATGGCTGAATATCGTGTGTACAGGTCGGGAGAGGACGAGCCCGTGCGGGTCGCGGGCGGCTCCCGCGACCGTGTGGCGCCGCCGCTTCGGCGCTCCCGGCGCGGCGGCGGCACCGGCCGTGACGCCGGGGCGGGTTCGCGAAGCTGGCTCGTCCTCGGGATCATCTCGGCCGGCGTGATCGTCGCCGCTGTGCTCTTCTGGCTCTACGGCCGCGACATGATCGGCAACTCGCAGGCGGCCTTCGACCTGGCGCGCCTCTCGGGCAAGGTCCCCAACTGGACGATGGTCGCCGTGCCCGTGGTCGCCGTGGCCGTCCTCGCCGCCGTCACCGGCTACCTTGCCTTTGGCCGGCACCTGGCGCTCAAGCTCATCGGAGTCGCGGTCGTCGTCATCGCGCTCGCCGCTCCGGGTCTCGCGCTCGGCTGGGCCAACGGTACGGTGAGTGCTGTGGGCGGCCAGACGGCCGCCCAGAAGGCGATCGTCACCAAGGCGAAGGAG
This sequence comes from uncultured Thermoleophilia bacterium, assembly GCA_963829205.1. Taxonomy (GTDB): domain Bacteria; phylum Actinomycetota; class Thermoleophilia; order UBA2241; family UBA2241; genus CAIXSE01. Next base: position 886,330 of record CAWHHT010000005.1, on the reverse strand, counting down.
CAGACCAGACCGGAGCTGCCCGGCAAGGCCATGAACGTGCTGCTCATCGGCTCGGACAAGAGCGGGCCGGGAGACCCAGGCCGCTCGGACACGCAGATGCTTCTCCGCCTCGACCCGGCCACCAAGAGCATCTCGATGCTCTCCGTGCCGCGCGACTTGCGCATCTACGTCGCCGGCGTCGGCTACACGAAGATGAACGCCGCCTACTCCTATGGCGGCCCCGCCGGGTCCATCAAGGCGTTCTCCACGCTCACCGGCCTGCCGATCAACCACTTCGTCGAGATCAACTTCGCCGGGTTCTGGCACGTCGTCGACATCCTCGGCGGCATCTACATCCCGGTCGATCGTCGCTACTACAACCCACCGGGGACGGGCTGGAAGTCCATCGACCTGCAGCCCGGCTACCAGCTCGTGCACGGCAAGCAGGCGCTCAACTTCGTGCGCTTCCGCCACGATCAGGCGGGCGACTTCACGCGCATGCAGCGCCAGCAGCTCTTCCTCAAGGAGATGCAGCGCCAGTCGGGGCGCTGGAGCCAGGACTGGAGCAAGACCCTCAGGCTCATCAAGGCGATCAAGGGGCAGACGACCTCGGACATGGATTCGCTCAAGCGCCTCAAGTCGCTCGTGGAGCTCGTGTTCCAGGTGAACACGTCCAAGATCAACACGGTCCACCTCGAGGGCTCCACGCCGATGATCGGAGGCGTCTCCTACGTGGTCGCCTCGCAGGCCGAGATCGACCAGGCCGTCAACGAGTTCACACACCCCGCCGCGGCCCCGCTGAAGGTCAAGAACCTCAAGCTCACCAAGAAGATGTATCCCATCCGCATCCACAACGGCAGCGGCATCGGCGGGCTGGCGACGACCACGGCGAACCAGTTGAGCTCCCTCGGCTACACCACGGTGGTCGGCGCCGACGCCACCGAATACGCCGGCAAGACGACCACGATCTACGCGCCCCAGAGCCTGAGCGCCCCGGCACAGCTCCTGAGCGAGATGCTCTACCCGTCGAACGTCCAGATCGTCCCCCGGGCGCCGGGTGTCGCTGACGGCATCACCGTCGTGCTCGCCTCCTCGTTCGACGGCAAGGTCAACGTGCCGAGCCAGCAGACCGGCACGAAGACGCTCGTGAGCGGCAGGTACTCGACGTCGTCGTGGCGCTCCGAGGCCAAGCTGACGACGATCCCGCTGGAGATGCCGACCAAGTGGTCGTCAGGCTCCACCTACGACCAGTTCCGCCACTACCGGATCAAGACGACGTCGGGCAAGAACGCGGCCGCCATGGTGGCCGTCGCGGCCGCGCCGCAGGGCGGCTACTGGGACATCCAGGAGATGCGCTGGCTCAATCCGCCGGCGATCCAGAATCCCAATAGCACCCAGGTCATCGACGGCACCGAGTACATGTTCTTCTATCAGGGCAGTGCTCTCCACATGGTGGCGTGGAAGCGCAACAAGACCCTGTACTGGGTGATCAACACCCTCGACAACGAACTCTCCAACGACACGATGATGGGCATCGCCACTTCCTTCCAGCCCGTGCAGTGAAGCTCCTCCGCGCAGTGCTGGGTCGCCTCGACGCGTGGGCCGCCCTGCTGCTCGGCGTTCTCGTCGCCCTCGCCGTCGTCATCCTCCTCGCCATGCCCGGACCGTGGCACAAGGTGGTCAAGGCCGGCCCGGACCTGCGTTCGTCGCCGCCGGCCGACGTCGTCGTGTTCGCCTCGGGTGCGCCCGGCGGGAGGTGCAATTCCATCGTTTGGCTGCACATCACCGACCGGCCCTCGGCAGTCACGGCCGTCGTGATCGCGCCGGATACCCAGGGATTCGTGCCCGGAGCCGGGCTGACCCCCCTTCGCCGGGCAGTCGACGAGGCCGGCCCGGCGGCCGCGGCGGCGGCGCTGGGGAGGACCGTCGGTGTGCGCATGGACGCCTGGATCGCCCTCGACCGTCAGGCACTTCGCCTCGTCACCGACCCCATGCTGCCGCCCGCCGAAGGGCTCATCGCGCGCATTCGTCTCCGGGCGAGCAAGGCCACCTGGGAAGGCCTTCCGTCCGCGCCGATGTGGCTGGCTCAGTAGCAGTGCGCTCCAACAAGGCCTTCCCAGGATCAACTTCGAGGGGCTCAGCGTCGTGGCGTTCTCCAACTACGTCCTCGGGTTCGGGCATGTGCAGAGCGATCTGAACCTGCGCACGGCGACGTCGATCGCCACGACGCTCGACACGCTGAGGCCTGGGCGCATCCAGGTGCGGGCCGCCGACGCCGTCGTGCAGACGTGCCGCGGGGGAGAGGCGTGGCACCTCGACAGCGTGCAGCTCGCCCAGCTGCGCCAGTGGCTGGCGTTCGACCTCGCGCCGCCCGCCCGCGACCCCGCGATCCATCGCGAGGTCGTGCCGGCGCGCGTCCTCGTGGTCCTGCCCGGACCGCGCCGTCACGCCGGCGCCTACATCGCCGAGGCGCGCCGCCGCCTGCGGCTCTCGGCCGGCGCGCCCGTCGCCGTGCGCCTGCTCGCGGTGTCCGACTGGAGCCAGCTCACCGCGAGGACTGCCGCCGTTCTGCACTCGTGGCGCCCGCTGGCGGTCCTCGTGGGGCCACCGGGCGTGCGCCCTTCGGATCCGGGCGCCGACGCCGCCACCGCTCTTCGCGAGCTGGCGACGCTGTTGCGCGGGGAGCGGCAGCCGGCTGTGTTCAGCAGTCTGTTGCCGTCCGCGGCCGCAAGCGTCGCTACAGCGTCGCCCAGCGCCGCGCCTGCCGCCGGCCTTCAAGGCTCGCCGCCGCCAGCGAGTCCGTCACCCACCGACTCGGTTGCGCCCGCCGCCGGCCGCCGCCGGCCCCATCGGGAGGGCGCTGGTCGCCGCGGCGCTGCCGGTGTCGCCCCTCGACGCGGCGCTCCTCCCTGGGGGCACGACGATCGCCGCCGCCACGGCGCGCATGAAAGCCGCGGCCGCAGCCAACGTAGCCACCCTGGTCCGCGCGTGCTGGCCGGGCGCGCTTTCGCCGCGCCTCGCCTCGACGCGCCTCGGCTTCTGGTTCGTCGCGCGGCGGCGCACTACCGTCGGCATCATCGAGCCCGCCCCCGGCGCGGCTCGCACCGCCGCGCGCCTGCGTCTCTGGGGCTACCGCGCGTCGACGCCGGCAGGGGGCGGCTGGCGGCCGGCGCTCAACGTGACCTCGGTCTACTACCGTAGCGGCATGTTGGAAGCGGCGCTGGCGCTCGCCGGCGACCTCGGGCTCAAGCGCGCGGCCGTGATCGCCGACGAGTCCGCTCCCGCCGGCGTCACGCTCTACCGGCGCCTCTAGAAGTCAGCGCCGTCGCGCGCGGCGTCTGTGGTCCCCGCGGTCTGGACCCCGACAAGCGAAAGGGCGCCTCCCTTGCGGGAGACGCCCTGCGAACTACACGCTATGGACTCCGGTCAAGCAGCCCGGCGTCTGCGCAGCAGCGCGCCGCCTCCGATCAGCGCGGCGCCCGCTCCGAACACCAGGACGATGTTGCTGCCGGTGAAGGCGAGCTGGCCACTCTGCTCGCCCGGTGCCTGGAGACTAGCCAGGTAGTCTTGCAGGACACCCTTGATGGCGGAGTACTGCTCGAAGACGGGGTTGTTCTCGATATAGGCGAGAGCTGCACGGACCTGCGCGGCCGTCCAGTGCCCATCGATGGTGCCGTCCTGCGCGTCCTTGATGATCGCGTTGATCGTCGCCTGCGACATGCCGGCCATGGCGACCGTCGAGAACACGAGCACCAGGATGAGCGCGAGTACGATGGCTCCCACGAGCTTTGCCTTCATTTCTTCACCCCCCTCTACATGCTGGTGACGGTAGTACGTCTCTTCGCGTCAGCTTATATCACGCAGCCTTGCCGGAAGCCATTTGGCACCGGCCCTCGGGCATCCGTGCCCAATCCCGCGGTGTTCCACGCCTCCGAAGCTTCTCGTGCCAGTATAATCCCGTCGATGCAACGCCATGTAAACACAGGCCGCGTTGCGCGACCGTCGTCGTCGAGGGCCCGCAACGTCGCGCCGGTCGCCCTGACGGTCGCCTGCGCCGGGGCCTTCTCCTTTCTCTCCGGCGGCTACATCTTCACGCGCAGCGCGCCGCTGGCGATCGTCTATCTCCTGCTGGCGGCGCTCTGGGTGTGGTTCCTGCGCCGCGAGTCGCGGCCGTCACCTCTGTATCTGTGCGCCCTGGGCACGTTCGGGCTCTTCGTGGCCTGGGTCGGGCTCTCGGTCCTCTGGTCGCTGGGGCCCGACCTCTCGTGGATCGCGTTCGACCTGACAGCCCTGTACCTGGTGGTGGCGGCCGTCCTCGGCTTGACGCCCGTGCGGCGGCTTCAGCTGCTGGTCGCCGCCGCCGGATTCCTCGTCGTCGCCGTCGCCGTGTCTGTATACGCCTATCTCGGCAAGGTCCTGCCGGACGTGGTCACCCACGCGCACACGTACGCGAGGCTGGACAGCCCCATCGGGTACTGGAACGTGCTCGCGCTGATGATGATCATGGGGCTGATGGTCGTCCTCGCGCTCGCCGCGGACCGGCGCGTCGCCCCGGTGTGGCGGACGCTCGTCGCCGTCGCCGGCGTGCCCATCTGCTTCACCTTCTTCTTCACGCTCTCGCGCGGCGGCTGGATCGCCCTCACCGTCGCCCTCCTCGTCTACTTCGCGACTCTGCACGACGCGCCTCTCCAGCCTCGCGACACTCGGCTCCGTGACGCTGCCGGTGGCCGCCGTGCTTTGGCGCGTGCGCGACCTCGGGACGCTCTTCCAGGCGACGACCGACGACGTCCTGCGCACGCAGCAGGGGCACATCCTGCTGCGCTATTCGCTCGCCGCCCTGCTCATCGCCGGCGCCGCGCAGGTGGTCGTCCTGCTGCTCCAGCAGGGTGTGCCCTGGCCGCGCTGGTCGCGGGTCGCCGCGGGCACCGCTGTCCTCGTGCTGCTCGTCGCCGGAGTCGGCGGCGGATCGTTCGCCTTCGTGCAGTCGCGAGGCGGCGTCAGCTGGGTCAAGGCCAGGGTGCATGCCTTCGCCTCGGACAGCGATCAGACGCAGGCTGCGGAGGGCACGGTGCGGCTGGTGTCCGTCAACACCGGCCGGCCGCCGCTCTGGCGCGAGGCCCTGGATCAGGCGCGCGTCGATCCGCTCACTGGGAGCGGCGCCGGCACCTTCCCTTTCACGAACTATCGCTTCCGGAAGAACACCAGCGTGGTGAAGCACGCGCACAGTGAATGGTTCAACGTGCTCAGTGAGCTCGGCATCGTCGGCCTGGTGCTCTTCGTCGCGTCGATGCTCCTCTTCGTCGCAGCCTCGTTCCGCAACCCGTTCCGCGACCGCGGTGACCCCATGCGCTCTCTCGTCGTCGCGCTCCAGGCGGGCATCGTCGCGTTCCTCGCCCACATCTCTTGGGACTGGGACTGGGACATGGCCGCCATCGGGTTCGTCTTCTTCCTCTTCGTGACGGTGAGCTCGTCGTACCTGGCCACGCGCGCCGCCGACGCGCGCCGGGCGGCGGCACGCGAGCAGCTCCCGGAGGCATCCCGCCCGGCGGGCGAAGCGCAAGACGGGCGGGACTCGCACGCCGGCGCCGGCACCACGCCCGTCGCAGACGCCGCCGGCGCGGCGAGGGGGCGAGACCGGGGACAAGAGGCGCCGTCATGCCGGATGGCCCGTCCGCGCCGCGGCTACGGCGGCACTCGTGCTTCTAGCGGTCAGCTGGGCGTCCCCTACCTCGCCCTGCGCGCCTCCAACGCCGCGCTTGCGGAGTCGGCCGGCGGCCATGCGGCAGCAGCCCTCAGCGACGCGCGCCGGGCGGCCCGGCTCGATCCTCTTGCCGTGGACCCGCTTCTCACCGAGGCGCTCGTCCTGCAGCAGCTGGGCCGCAACGACGAGGCGCTTGCGGTCGTCGACAAGGCGCAGCGACTGCAGCCGGCCAACTTCGAGGTGTACTACGCGCAGGGCCATCTGCTGCTCGAGGTCTTCGACCGCAAGGCCGCCGCGATCGCCGCCCTCAAGCATGCGCTGGCGCTGAACCCGCTCGACGCCGCCAGCGCCTCCGAGCTTTCGATGGCCCTCGGGCGCTAGACCCGGCCGGCGCGGGCCGGCTCGCCGCGGGCGGTCTGTGAGGGTCGCCTCGGGTCGCCGAACGGGACGGCCGTGAGCCGCCGAGGAGGGCGGCGGCGGGGGCGCCGGGAGGCCCCCGACGCTGTGGTAGACTTCCCGCTACGCCGCTCCTCAAGCTACTCGGAGGTGTTCCCCAGCATGGATTCCGCCCCGATCGGCGTCGTCGGCACGGGCTATGTCGGGCTCGTCTCGGCAGTCTGCTTCGCACATCTCGGGCATCACGTGGTCTGCATGGACGTCGACGCGTCCAAGATCGAGCGACTCAAGCAGGGCGAGGTGCCGATCTACGAGCCCGGCCTCGACAAGCTCGTCGACGACAACTCCTCGCGGCTCTCGTTCACGACCTCCTACGACGAGCTGCTGGATCAGTGCCAGATCCTCTTCATCGCGGTGGACACGCCGCCGTCGCCGTCGGGCGACGCCGACCTCTCACGCGTGCAGCACGCCACCCGCGAGATCGCGAAGCGGGGTGGCGAGCGGCTCATGGTCATGAAGAGCACCGTCCCCGTGGGCACCGGCGACAAGGTGATGGCCGAGCTCGAGGCGCTGGGCGCCACCGGCATCACCTACGCCTCCAACCCGGAGTTCCTGCGCGAGGGCGCCGCCATCCAGGACTTCCTCGAGCCGGACCGCGTCGTCATCGGCTCCTTCCGCGAGGAGGACGGCGACGCCGTCGAGGCGCTGTACCGCGGCATCGACACCGACGTCGTGCGCACCAGCGTCCCCACGGCGGAGATGGTCAAGTACGCCTCCAACGCATTCCTCGCCACCAAGATCTCCTTCATCAACGAGATCGCCAACGTGTGCGAGCAGGTGGGCGCCGACGTGCGCACCGTGGCTCACGGGATGGGCCTGGACCACCGCATCGGCCCGCACTTCCTGCAGGCCGGCATCGGCTACGGCGGGTCCTGCTTCCCCAAGGACGTGGAGGCGCTCAAGCAGCTGGCGGGCAACAGCGGCTACCATTTCCAGCTGCTCAACGCCGTGATCGAGGTCAACGCGCTGCAGAAGCGGCGCGTGCTCGGCAAGCTCACGGCGCACCTGGGCAAGCTCCGCGGCGCCACCATCGCGCTGCTCGGCCTCACCTTCAAGCCTCAGACCGACGACCTGCGCGAGGCGGCCTCCATCGTCCTCGCCGGCCGCCTCGTGCACGAGGGCGTGCACGTGCGCGCCTTCGACCCGATGATCGCCGTCGGTCCTCATCCCTTGTTCCCGGGAGTGACGATCTGCGCGGATGCGATGGCGGCCCTCGACGGCGCCGATGCTGTGGTCGTCGTGACTGAATGGCCGGAGTTCGCACGGCTCGACTGGGCGGCAGCGGCAAAGACGATGGACCGGCCGCTGCTCATCGACGGCCGTAACTTCCTGGACCCGGCGGCGGTGGCGGTCGCGGGGTTCGAGTACGAGGGCATCGGTCTGGGGGAGCCCTCCGCGGCTCCGGCTCCGGCGCCGTCGTGACGGCCGACGTGGCCGTTCCACGCCGTATGCCCACACAGGCCGTCATCCTCGTCGGCGGGGAGGGCACGCGCCTGCGTCCCATCACGTCGCGCGTGCCCAAGCCGGTCGCACCCGTCGTGGAGCGCCCGTTCGTGGCCTACATCCTCGGCAGCCTCGCGCGCCACGGCGTCACCCGCGCCGTCTTCTCCACGGGCTTCCTCGCGGAGGCCATCGAGGCCGTGATCGGTGACGGGTCGCGCTACGGGCTCGAGGTCGCCTACGCGGTGGAGGACGAGCCGCTGGGCACCGCGGGCGCCATCGCCAACTGCGAGTCCAAGCTTCATGACGGCAGCTTCTTCGTGTTCAACGGCGATGTCCTCAGCGACGTCGACCTCACGGCCCTGGCGGCCCAGCACGTCGCGAGGGGCGGGATGGGCACGATCTTCCTCACTCCGGTCGAGGACCCACGACGCTACGGGCTGGTGGAGCTCGACGCTGAGGGGCGCGTCTCGAGCTTCCTGGAGAAGCCCAGCGACTACGAGGGCACGGCACTTATCAACGCGGGTGTGTACGTGCTCGAACCCGAAGTGCTGGAGATGGTGCCGCGCGGCAAGCTCTTCTCCATAGAACGCGGCGTCTTCCCGCGGCTCGCACAGGCGGGCTCGCTCTACGGCTACGTGGATCACGGCTACTGGCGCGACATCGGCACGCCGGACAGCTACCTTCAGGCCCATTTCGACATCCTCGAGAACACCGTCTACACGGCCGTGGCCGAGGAGATGGGCACGCAGTACCTGTCCATCGACGAATCGGCTCAGATCGACCCCGGTGCGCGCGTGGTCCCGCCGTGCTACATCGGCGCGCGCGTGCGCATCGAGGCCGGCGCGCGCGTGGGACCGCTGACGGTCCTCGGCGCCGGCGCCGTCGTCGCCGAGGGCGCGACGGTGATCGAGACGGTGGCGCAGGCCGGCGTCGTCATCGGTGCACACGCACAGGTCGAAGGCAGCGTCCTTGTGCGCGACTCTTGTGTGGGCGCCGGGACGCAGCTCAACGGCGCCGTGCTCGGCGAAGGGGTCTCGGTGGGGGCGGGAAACCGCCTCGCCGGCGGGATCTGCGTCTACCCGGAGACGTCGCTCCCGGACAACTCGATCCAGTTCTACGAGCAACTCCGCGGCAGGGAGGGCGGATGACGATCCCCGACAGCATCTTCAAGGCGTACGACGTGCGCGGCCTGTATCCGCAGGAACTCGACGAAGACGCCGCCGAGCGCATCGGATTCGCGCTTGTGCAGCAACTCGGCGCCACCATCGTCGGCGTGGGCATGGACCCGCGCCCCTCGTCCAAGGGCCTGCTCGAGGCCTTCGCCGCCGGCGCCGCCGCAGGCGGCGCGGCGACGGTCGACTTCGGCCTCGTTCCTACGGAGATGGTCTACTTCGGCGTCGCCTCACGCGGCCTCGGCGGCGGAGCCATGATCACCGCTTCGCACAACCCGCCGCAGTACAACGGCATGAAGCTTGTCGGCGAGGGGGCGCTGCCGCTCAGCGGCGACCAGGGCATCCCCGAGCTCAAGCAACGCAGCCAGGCGATCGCCGGGATGCCGCGCGCGGTGCCCGGCGTCGGCCACGAGACTGTGGACCTCTACCCGGCCTACGTCGAGCATCTGCGCGCGCTCGTGGACGTGTCCGCGCTGATGCCGTACCGCGTGGTCATGGATGCCGCCAACGGCGTCGCCGGCAAGCTGGCACCGTCGGTGTTCGGGGGCACGCCGATCGAGCGCGTGGAACTGTACTTCGACGTGGACGGCACCTTCCCCAACCACGAACCCAATCCGCTGCTCGAAGAGAACAGCCGCGAAGTGCGGGCCCGGGTAGTGGCTGAGCGCGCCGATCTCGGCATCGCCTGGGACGGCGACGCGGACCGCTGCTTCTTCATCGACGAGGACGGCGAGTTCGTGCCCGGCGACTTCGTCACCGCGCTGCTCGCCGAGGCCCTGCTTCTCAAGAACCCCGGCGCGTCTATCCTCTACGATCTGCGCGCCAGCCGCGCCGTGCCGGACATGATCACCGCCAACGGCGGCGTGCCGCTGCTCAACCGCGTGGGGCACGCCTTCTTCAAGCAGCGCATGCGCCGCGAGGGCGCGTTGTTCGGCGGCGAGGTGTCGGGGCACTACTACTTCCGCGACAACTACAACGCCGATTCTGGCTTCATCCCGGCGCTGCTCATCCTCGAGCTGCTGTCCCAGAAGGGCGCGACGATGGCGGAGCTCCTCGAGCCGCTGCGCTCCAAGTACTTCATCAGCGGCGAGATCAACTCCACCGTGGACGACGCCGCCGCCGCGCTGGCGCGGCTCGAAGCCCGGTTCGCCGACGGCGAGGTCACCAAGCTCGACGGTGTCTCCGTGGACTACCCCGACTGGCACTTCAACGTGCGCTCCTCCAACACGGAGCCCCTGGTCCGCCTCAACCTCGGCGCCGACAGCCGCGCCCTCATGGAAGAGAAGCGCGACCTCGTGCTCGGCATCATCCGGGAGGGCTGACGTGGCCGACGACGCGAGCGCGACGCCGCAGGCCGGGGCGGCGAGCGCGGACCTCGGTCCGGCGCTGGTCGCCGAGTTCGACGCCGGCGATATGCTCGGCGCCATCGCCGGCCTGCCGCGCCAGCTGACGGCCGGCTACGCCGTGGCGCGCGAGCGTCTCGCCGGCGTCTTCGATGGTGCCGGGCCCGCCGCGCCTCCGGCGCGGGCCACCGGCCTCGCCGTCTTCGGCATGGGCGGCTCCGCCATCGGCGCCGATCTCGTGCTTGCCGCGACCAGCATGGGCGTGCCCGCGGTCGTCGTCCGCGGCTACGAGGTCCCTGCGTGGGTCGGTCCCGAGACGCTCGTGATCGCGGCGAGCTACTCCGGAGAGACGGAAGAGACGCTCGCCTGCACGGCCGCTCGCGCTCGAGCGTGGCAGCATCCCCGTGTGCGTCGCCTCCGGGGGCGCGCTGGCGGCGTTCGCGAGCGAGCGCGGGTTGCCTCTCGTGACCATCCCGGGCGGCGGTCAGCCCCGCGCGTCGGTGGGCTACCTGGCGATGCCGATCCTCGCTGCCCTCTCGGCGTCCGGGCTCACGCGGCCGGCGGACGCCGATGTCGCCGAGGCGGCGGAGCTGCTGCGCTCCGGCAACGCGGAGCTTGGGCCGGAAGCAGCCGGCCCAGGCAACGAGGCCAAGACGCTGGCGGCGCGCCTGCACCGGAGGCAGGCGGTCGTCTACGGCGCCGGCCTCACCGTGCCGGCGGCGCGGCGCTGGAAGGGGCAGATCAACGAGAATGCCAAGGCGCCCGCGTTCTGGAACGAACTGCCCGAGCTCGACCACAACGAGCTCATGGGCTGGACGAGCCTGCCACATGTGGCCGCCGCCAGCCTCGCCGTGTTCCTCGAAGACGCCCAGGGCGACCAGAGGCTGCGGCGCCGCGCCGCGCTCACCGCCGGCGAGCTCGAGGCGCGCGGCGTCGAGTGCGCCCACGTCCGCACGCGCGGCTCCTCGCGGCTGGCGCGGCTGTTCTCGCTCGTCCAGCTCGGCGACTACGCCTCCTTCTACCTTGCACTGCTCTACGGTGTGGATCCGACGCCGGTGGGCGCCATCCAGGATTTCAAGGCGAAGCTGGCCGGCGGCGCCGGCGACTGAGCCGTGACCGGCGCCGTCTCCCTTGCGCTGGCGGCCGACGAGCCCGCGTCGCGGCGCGTCGCCGACGCCCTGTTCCCGAAGGCTGAGCACCGGTACTTGACGCGGGACGAGCTGCGCCCTCCCGCGCCTTTCACCGGTCCGCTCTTCGAGATACTCGCCGCCAGGGACGCGCAGGACCAGCGCGCCGCCGTCGGTCTCGTCGTGCCCGTCGTGTGGCTTGGTGCCCCCAGCTCCGGTGGCTCCTGCGCTCCCGCGGCGCTTCCGCCTGGTGCGCTGCTGGCGATCGCCGATCACGTCAACCTGGAGCTGCGCGGCCCCCTCACAGCCGGCTGGCCGGCCGCCATCCCGCGCGTCTTCCCAGCGCTCACCGGCATATATCAACCGGCCCTCGTTCGTGCCCGCGGCGGGCCTCGGGTATACTCGTCCGGCGTCGTCGTGGCGGGCGTCACCGACGCGGAGCGGCTCACGCCGTTCGAGGCCAGGGCAGTCAGCGAGGGGGGCGTCGTCGCCGTCTCGGACTCCCTTGTCCCGCCCGCCATCGTTGCCGCGTACTACGGTCTCACGTTGGCCGCCTGCGGGGTCCCGCAGGCGGACGATAACGACGAAGAGTGAGGGTCTCTTGGCTTCCGACTACGACATCAAAGACATCGGCCTCGCCCCCGAGGGCGTCCTGCGCATCGAGTGGGCCGACATGCACATGCCCGTGCTCAGGGCGATCCGCGAGCGCTTCGCGAAGGAGAAGCCCCTTGCGGGCGTACGCATCGGCGCTTGCCTGCACGTCACCACCGAGACGGCCGGGCTCATGCGCACGCTGGTCGCCGGCGGCGCGGACGTCGTGCTCTGCGCCAGCAACCCGCTGAGCACGCAGGACGACGTCGCCGCCGCACTCGTCAAGGAGTATGGCGTGCGCGTGTACGCGATCAAGGGCGAGGACGACAAGACCTACTACTCGCACATCAACACCTGCGTCGATCACCAGCCCAACATCACCATGGACGACGGCGCCGACGTCATCGGCGTGCTCCACGGCGAGCGGCCCGACATGGCCGCCGACATCATCGGCGGCACCGAAGAGACCACCACCGGCGTCATCCGTCTCAAGGCCCTCGAGGCCGAGGGCAGGCTCATGTTCCCCATCGTGGCCGTCAACGAGGCGAACACGAAGCACATGTTCGACAACCGCTACGGCACCGGCCAGAGCACGCTCGACGGCGTCATCCGCGCCACCAATATCCTCATCGCCGGCAGCACGGTGTGCGTCGCCGGTTACGGCTGGTGCGGCCGCGGCCTCGCGATGCGCATGAAGGGCCACGGCGCCGACGTGATCGTGCTCGAGGTCGACCCGCTGCGCGCCCTCGAGGCCGTCATGGACGGCTTCCGCGTGATGCCGATCGCCGAGGCCGCCAAGGTGGCCAAGCTGTTCGTCACCGCTACCGGCGACATCCACGTGCTGCGCGGCGAGCACTTCGAGGTCATGCAGGACGGCACCATCATCGCCAACACCGGCCACTTCAACGTCGAGATCGACATCCCGGCGCTCGAGAAGCTCTCGGTCAAGAAGCGCGCCATCCGCGACTTCGTCGAAGAGTACACGCTGGCCGACGGCCGCCGCCTGTACCTTCTGGCCGAGGGCCGGCTGGTCAACCTGTCGGCCGCCGAGGGCCATCCGGCCGCGGTCATGGACATGAGTTTCGCCAACCAGTCACTGTCGGCGGAGTTCATGGTCAAGAACCACGCCAGCCTCGAGAAGAAGGTCTACGTCGTGCCCAAGGACATCGACGACGAGATCGCTCGGCTCAAGCTCGAGAGCATGAACGTCGACTGCGACACCCTCACCGAGGAGCAGGCCAAGTACCTCGCTTCCTGGGATCAGGGCACCTGAGCCCGGAGCCACGATGACCGACGACCGGGCACAGAGCGGCGCCGCCCCGGCCGCCGGCGGGCGGGAGGGCCCCGGCGGCTCCCGGCTGCGCGTGCGCACGGTCGAGATCCTGCCGGGCGAGGTCGTCCTCATCGACCAGCTCGCGCTGCCGCAGCAGGAGCGCTACGTGCACTGCCGTACGTGGCGCGAAGTCGCGGCGCGCATCGCCGACATGACGGTGCGCGGCGCTCCCGCCATCGGCGTGACCGCGGCCGGCGGGCTCGCGCTCGCGGCCGCCGAAGCGGCCGCCGTGAGTCCGGACGAGCCGGCTGCGTCGCGGGCCGCGCTCGAGCAGGCCGCGAGCGGCCTGCTGGCCACGCGGCCCACCGCCGTCAACCTCAGCTGGGCGATCGGCGAGATGCGCGCCGCCTGGGAGGCGGCGCTGGGCGCCGGCGGGCCCCAGGCCGAGCCGGCGGCGGTCGCCGCTTCGCTGCTCGCCCGGGCGCAGGCGATCCACGACGACGACGTCGACCGCTGCCTGCGCATCGGCGAGCACGGCGCCGCGCTCTTCAAGGCCGGCGATCGCATCCTCACGCACTGCAACGCCGGCGCCCTCGCCACGGCGGGCTACGGCACGGCGCTCGGCGTGGTGCGCTCCGCGGCGGCTCGGTACGGCGACATCTCGGTGTGGGTCGACGAGACGCGGCCGTGGCTCCAGGGTGCGCGGCTCACGGCGTGGGAGCTGCAGGTCGAGGGCATCCCGTACAGCCTCATCAGCGACAACATGGCCGGCTACTTCATGCGCCGCGGCGAGGTCGACGGCGTCGTCGTCGGCGCCGACCGCATCGCCGCCTGCGGGGACACCGCCAACAAGATCGGCACGTATACGGTCAGCGTCCTCGCCAAGGAGCACGGCGTGCCGTTCTACGTCGCTGCGCCGCTCTCCACGGTCGACCTCGCCGTGAGCTGCGGCGACGACATCCCCATCGAGGAACGCGACCCGGCCGAGGTCACGTCGTTCCGGGGGGCGCAGGTCGCGCCGGTCGGGGCGGTCGCGCGCCACCCCGCCTTCGACGTCACGCCGGCGGCCAACATCGCCGCGATCGTGACCGAGGCCGGCGTCCTGCGGCCGCCCTACTCTCGGAGTCTGGCGGCCGCCTGCGCCGGCGGCGGGTGCGCGTCGTGAGCGTGCGCGCGTACGTGATGGCGGCCGGCCTCGGCACCCGCCTGCACCCGCTCACCGGCCTCACGTCCAAGCCCATGGTCCCCATCCTCAACCGTCCCGTGATGGAGCACCTGCTCAGGCTTCTGCGGCGTCACGACGTCACCGAGATCGCCGCAAACCTGCACTACCACCCGGAGAAGATCCGCGCCTACTTCGGCGATGGTTCCGGTCTCGGGATCGCCCTGCGCTACAACCTCGAGGAAGAGCTGCTCGGGACCGCCGGAGGCGCGAGCGCGTTCCGCGACTTCCTCTGCGCCGGCACGTTCCTGGTGATGAGCGGCGATGGGCTCACCGACATCGACCTCACGAGGTTCCTCGCCGCGCACAAGGCGCGGGGCGGCATCGCCACGATGGCCGTCAAGGAGGTCGAGGACCCGTCGCTCTACGGCGTGGTCGTGCACGAGGAGGGGCGCGTGACCGGCTTCCAGGAGAAGCCGCGGCGCGAGGAGGCGCGGTCGAACTTGTGCAACTGCGGCATCTACGCGTTCGAGCCCGAGGTCTTCGACTTCGTGCCGCCGGGCGAGTTCGTCGATTGGGCTCGCGACGTCTTCCCGGGCCTGCTCGCCGCCGGCCTGCCGTTTCATTGCTGGGAGCTCCGCGGCTACTGGAACGATGTGGGCAACATCGAGCAGTACCGGCTCGGCAACTTCGATGCGTTGCTCGGCCGGGTGAAGCTGGACGTCCCCGGGCGTGAGCTTGCCCCGGGCGTCTGGGTCGGCGAGGGCACCGAGATAGAAGAGGGCGCCGTGCTCGAGGCGCCGATCCTCCTCGGCGCGGGCTGCCTGGTCGAGACCGAGGCCCAGCTCATCGGCCCGCTCATCATCGGTGACGGTTGCGTCATCGAGCGCGGCGCGACGCTCGAGGGCGTGATCCAGTGGGACGGCGTCAAGAACGGCCGCGGCTCGCGCCTGGCCGGCAGCATCCTCGGTAAGCACGTCGTGGTGCACCACGAGGCGGTCGTGCATGAGGACGCGGTCATCGGCGATCGCTCGGACGTCGCGCCCAAGGCCCGCGTCGCCGCGGGCGCCCGCTTCGAGCCGCGCTCATGCGTCGGCCCGGACGGGCTCTGCGTCCAGCCTGAGGCCGAGTGAACGGCGGCCGCCGGTGGACACCAGCGGCGCGATGGACGGCTTGCTCGACCTCTTCTTCCCCAGGCGCTGCGTGCAGTGCGGGGCCGCCGGAGCCTGGCTCTGCGAGCCCTGCGCCGGCGGCCTCCATCGCCTCCCGGACGAGCGCTGCCCGCGCTGCGGCGCTCCCGGCCGCTACACGCCGCCCGGCGCCGCGGGGCGGGCGGCGCGTGCTGACGTGCCGGCCGAGGGGCGCCGCCGCTCGCCGGGCCGCCTGTGCCCGGAATGCGGCGCTCGCGACTTCGCCTTTCGCTCCGCCGGCGCCGCGTACACGTACGACGGACCGGCCAAGGCGCTGGTGACCGCCTGCAAGTTCCGCGCCCTCCGCTCGCTCACCGACGAGATGGCGCGCCGCGCAGGGCCGGCCTTCGCCGCCTGCGCGGCACCTCGCGCCGACCTGGTCACCTGGGTCCCCGGCCACCGCGACCACGGGCTGGAGCGTGGCTTCAACCAAGCGGAGCTGTTCGCCCGGCGGCTTGCTCGTGACGCCGGGCTCCCGTATGCTCCCCTGCTCCGCCGCGTCCGTCACGGCGCCCGTCAGAGCGGGCTCGACCGGGCGTCGCGCGCCGCGAACGTACGCGATGCCTTCGCGTTGCGGGAGGAACGGAACCGGGTACTAAGAAGACTCAAGCGAGTATTGGTCGTTGACGACGTCTACACCACAGGTGAAACGTTGAACCAGTGTGCCGAGGTGCTCGCTCGGGCAAGTCTCGAACCCCACGTGTTCACGTTCGCGCGCACAGTGCGCGCTGCTTCCTCCCAAGCATCGCTAGACCACGCCGTCCAGAAGGAGCGATGTCGATGAAAACGCAGATCAAGGGCCGCAACGTCACCGTCACAGACGCCCTGCAGCAGTACGCCAACGAGAAGATCGAGCACGTTCACAAGCTTCTCCTGCAGCGCAAGATCGACGAGGTGACACGGGTAGAGCTCGAGTTGAAGGTGGAGAAGAACCCGAGCATCCCCCAGCCGTGCATCGCCGAGGCGACGGTGTTCACGCGCGGGCCGGTGGTCCGCGCCCGCGAGTCGTCGACCGACATGTACGCGGCCATCGATCTGGTCTCCGACAAGCTCGTCCGCAGAGTCAAGAAGTACCATGACAAGGCGCACGGCAAGACCAGGCACGGGCACGACAAGCCGGCCCTGCCGCTCGAACCGGTCGAGGAGCTGGCGCCGGTCGCCGCGGGAGTCCTCTCCGACGAGCTCGCCGCCGAGGAGGTCCACGCCGGTGACAACGGGCGGGTCGTCAAGACCAAGCAGTTCGCCCTCAAGCCGATGTCGGTAAACGAAGCGACGCTGCAGATGGAGCTGGTGGGGCACGATTTCTTCGTGTTCACGAACGCCGAATCCAACCGCACCAACGTCGTCTACCGGCGCAACGACGGCCACTACGGGCTGATCGAGCCGGCCGAGAACTGAGACGTCCCGGCCGGCGGGACCCGGCGGCGCCGACCCTGTGGCGCCGCCCGGGTACGTGGCTGGCTATGCCGTGTGCGACAATGGCCGCAAGGCACCAGAGAGCTGACCCAGGAGCGCCGCTCACGTGATCAAGATCGTCGACAAGCTGCTGCACGCCGGTGAAGGCCGGAGACTCAAGGTCCTGGAGGAGCAGACGGCCAGGATCGCCGAGCTCGAGCCGAGCGTCGCCGGCCTCAGCGACGAGCAGGTGCGCGCCAAGACAGCCGAGTTCCGGCAACGCCATGCCAACGGCGAGCTGCTCGACGACCTCCTCTTCGAGGCCTTCGCGGTCGCTCGTGAGGCGGGCAAGCGCGCGCTGGGGATGCGACCTTTCGACGTCCAGGTCCTCGGCGGCATCGTGCTCCACGACGGCGACATCGCCGAGATGAAGACCGGTGAGGGCAAGACCCTCGTCGCGACGATGCCGATGTACCTCAACGCCCTCGCCGGCACCGGCACGCACCTGGTCACGGTCAACGACTACCTGGCCAAGCGCGACGCCGAGTGGATGGGCGAGGTGTACCGTTTCCTGGGCCTGGAAGTGGGCGTCATCCAGGCGAACATGACCCCCGAGGAGCGCCGCGCGCAGTACAACGCCGACGTCACCTACGGCACCAACTCCGAGTTCGGTTTCGACTATCTGCGCGACAACATGACCATGCGCCGCGAGCACATGGTGCAGCGCGGCCATGCCTACTGCATCGTGGACGAGGTCGACTCGATCCTCATCGACGAGGCGCGCACGCCGCTGATCATCAGCGGCGCGCCGGAGACAGCCGCCGATACCTACCGCCAGTTCGCGCGCATCGTCCCGCGCCTGCATCCGGGCGAGGACTACGAGGTCGACGAGAAGCAGCGCACCGTGGCCGTCACCGAGAGCGGTGTCGCCAAGGTGGAGCGCGCCCTCGACATCGAGAACCTCTACAAGGACTCCAACGGCGGCCTCGTGAACCACCTCATCCAGGCGCTGCGCGCCGAGGCGATGTACCACAAGGACGTCGAGTACGTGGTGCAGAACGGCGAGGTGCTCATCGTCGACGAGTTCACCGGCCGCATCCTCGACGGGCGCCGCTACTCCGAGGGCCTGCACCAGGCGATCGAAGCCAAGGAGAAGGTGCCGATCCGCGAGGAGAACCAGACCCTCGCGACGATCACCCTGCAGAACTACTTCCGCATGTACGACGTCCTCGCCGGCATGACCGGTACCGCCAAGACCGAAGAGGACGAGTTCCGCCAGATCTACGGCCTCGAAGTGGTGCAGATCCCCACCAACGCGCCCATGGTCCGCAGGGACGAGAACGACTTCATCTTCACGACCGCCAAAGAGAAGTTCGCGGCGGTCACCGGGGACATCGTCGAGCGCTACGAGAAGGGCCAGCCGGTGCTGGTCGGCACGGTGTCGGTCGAGGTCAGCGAGATGCTCTCGCGGCAGCTCGAGCGCCACGGCGTGCCGCACAACGTGCTCAACGCCAAACAGCACGAGCGCGAGGCCGAGATCATCAAGGACGCCGGCCAGACGGGCTCGATCACGATCGCCACCAACATGGCCGGCCGCGGCGTGGACATCAAGCTCGGCGACGGCGTCATCGAAGCCGGCGGCCTCTACGTGCTCGGCACCGAGCGCCACGAGAGCCGCCGCATCGACAACCAGCTCCGCGGCCGTTCCGGCCGCCAGGGCGACCCCGGCGAGACGCGCTTCTACCTCTCCGCGGAGGACGAGCTCATCCGCCTGTTCGCCGGTGATCGCATGTACCGTGTCCTCAGCCGCCTGGGGCCCAAGGAGGGCGAGCCTCTCGAGGCCAAGATGCTGAGCAACACGGTCGAGCGCGCGCAGGTCAAGGTCGAGGAGCTCAACTTCATGCGCCGCAAGAACGTGCTCAAGTACGACGAGGTCATGAACGAGCAGCGCCGGGTCGTCTACGACCAGCGGCAGCGCATCCTCATGGGCGAGGACTTCGGCGAGCAGATCCGCGAGATGATCGGCGAGCTGGTGGACGGCGGCGTGCGCGCCGCGCTGGCCGATGCGCAGTTCTCCGAGGAATGGGACCTGGACTCGCTGTTCATCGGCCTCAAGCAGATCTACGACCCGACGGTCAAGAAGAGCGACATCGATGTCGGACTCCGCCACCGTGGAGGAGGTCGTCGACCTCGTCCTCGACGACGCGCTCGCCCAGTACGACGAGCGCGAGCGCCTCATCGGCGAAGAGCAGATGCGCAGCGTCGAGCGCGCCGTGATGCTGCAGGTGATCGACTCGCGCTGGAAGGACCATCTGCTGGACATGGACTACCTGCAGGAGGGCATCCACCTGCGGGCGCTCGGCCAGCGCGACCCGCTCGTCGAGTACAAGAACGAAGGCTTCGAGCTGTTCCAGGACATGATGGACGGCATCAAGACCAGCACCGTCACCACGCTGATGAAGAACGCCCCCGAGGACCTCGCCGTGTTCACGGCGGTCACGCTCGAGGAGCCCGTCATGGCGCTCAACTACACGAGCGGCGACGACCTGATCACGCAGACGTCGTTCACCGGCGCCGCCATGGCCGCCGGCGAGTACGGAGCGGCCGAGGACGGTCTCGCCGACGCGCCGCCGCCGAACGTGGCCGCGGGCGGCGGCCGCCGCGGCGCCACCAGCAGCACCGGCGGCGGCTCGGGCACCGGCACTGGCACCGTCACGGTGCAGCAGCGCATCGTCTACGACAAGGTCGGGCGCAACGACCCATGCCCGTGCGGCAGCGGCAAGAAGTACAAGAAGTGCCACGGGGCCTGAATCAGGTATACTGCCCCAGCCATGACGACGAACGCCTCAGAAGCACTCGTACAGCTCGACTCGCTCCGCGAGCGTCTCAAGGAAGCCTCCGGGCGCCTGGGATGGCTGCGGAGCTATCTTTGACCCCCCTGCAGCTGACAGACGAGCTGGCGCAGCTCGAAGTGAGCATGCGCGCCTCGGACTTCTGGGACGACCAGGCCAGCGCCTCGCGCGTCTCCGCTCGCTACAGCACGATCAAACGCCGCCTCGACGACTTCGCGGCGCTCGAGGGCCGCTACGCCGATCTCGAGACCACCGAGGAGCTGATCCGCGAGGAGCTCGGCGGCGACGCCGTGGACGAGGAACTCCTGGAGGAGCTCGTCGCCGGCGTCGCGCAGCTCGAGGACGACCTGCAGCGCGGGGAGGAGCAGCGCTTCTTCAGCGGCAAGTACGACGAGGGCGGCGCCATCCTCACCATCCACCCGGGCGCCGGCGGCACGGAGTCGCAGGACTGGGCGGAGATGCTGCTGCGCATGTACCTGCGCTGGTTCGAGCGCCGCGGGTTCAAGGTCGAGATCAACGATTCGCAGGAAGGCGACGAGGCGGGGCTCAAGAGCGCCACGCTGACCGTCGAGGGCGAGAACGTCTACGGGCTCATCCAGGCCGAGCGCGGCGTGCACCGGCTCGTGCGCATGAGCCCGTTCGACTCGGCCAACCGCCGTCACACGAGCTTCGTCTCCGTCGACGCGTCGCCTCTCGTGAGCGACGACGTGGAGGTCGAGATCAACGACGACGACCTGCGCGTCGACACCTACCGCTCCAGCGGCGCCGGCGGGCAGCACGTCAACAAGACCAGCTCCGCCATCCGCATCACGCACCTGCCCACCAACATCGTGGTGCAGTGCCAGAACGAGCGCTCCCAGCTGCAGAACAAGACGGTCGCCATGCACATGCTCAAGTCCAAGCTGGTCGAGCTCGAGGAGCGCAAGCGCTTGGAGGAGCTCGCACGCGAGCGCGGCGAAGTGCTCAACGTCGACTTCGGCAGCCAGATCCGCAGCTACGTCCTGCACCCGTACCAGATGGTGAAGGACCTGCGCACGGGCCACGAGGTCGGCAACGCGCAGAGCGTGCTCGACGGCGACCTCGACGGCTTCGTCCACGCCTACCTCGTGTGGCGCGCCGGCGGCAGCGAGTCGCGCAAGTAGACCCGGCGGCGTCGGCGAGCGCCGGCTGCCGCGCCGCTCAGGCTGATGCGGTGCCGAGGGCGCCGAAGACCAGCGCCCTGATCACCGGCTCCACGTCCTCGAGCTTCTTCTCCGGCGCGAACACCAGCCAGTCGAGCGCGGCCGTCGCGATCATGCCGAAGACCGCCGACGCGGTGGTCTGGGCGTCCATACCTGCGCGGAACTCGCCCGCCGCGACGCCTTCGGCGATCACGCCGGCGAAGACCGAGACGTAGCCGGCGCGCAGCATCCCGACGCTCGCCTGCCAGTCGCGGTCGACGCGCCACATCTCGCTCATCACCAGCTTGCTGAACGCCTGATAGCGCTGGATGTAGGCGAGCTCGGCGTGCACGAGGGCGCGCAGGGCCTCCTGCGGAGTCTGCGCGCCCTCGGTCTCCTCGCGGAAGGAAGCGGCCAGCCGCTCCAGGCCATCCTCGAGCAGGGCGCTCACGAGGTCCGCTTTGCTCTTGAAGTGGTAGTAGACGGTGCCCTTGGCGACGCCGGCGCGAGCCACGATCTCGTCGACGGTCGTGCCGGCGTACCCATGCTCGCCGATCAGTGAGATCGCCGCGTCGAAGAGCCGCTCCAAGGTGTCGGTACTGCTGCGCGTCATCGTCGTCCTTCCACGTCTGCCGGCCGCGCTAGAGGGCGAGGACGGGCTTGAGCCGGTCCATCGTCCACCGGCGGCGCCGACGAGCGGTGAGCGTGGTGAGCGCGACCGCAGCAACAGCGTACCCGAGCAGGATGAGCGCGCACCAGAGGATCCGTGACGTGTCGCCGCCGGAGATCGCCTGGCGCAGTCCCGTGACCACGTAGGTCATAGGCAGGAACGGGTTGATGAGCTGGAAGAAGCGCGGCACCGTCTGGATGGGGAACGTGCCCGCCGACGAGGTCAGCTGCAGCATCAGCAGGACTACGGCAACGAACTTGCCGGCCGTGCCGAACGCGGCCGAGAGCAGCTGCATGATCGCCGTGAAGGCGAGCGCCGCGACCAGCGTGAAGCCGTAGAGCAGAAGCGGCTTCACCGGATCGAGCCCGAGCGCCAGCTGCAGGACGAGCAGCATCACCACGGCCTGCAGCCAGGTGACGGCCAGCGCCGGCCAGAGGCCCGAGAGCGAGACCGCAGGATCGGGCAGCGTGGAGGCCAGCGCGCGTCCGCCGAGCGGCCGCACCAGGAAGTACGCCATCAGCGCGCCCACCCAGAGGGCCAGCGGGATGAAGTACGGCGCGAAGCCGGTGCCGTAGTTGGGCACCGCGTGCTCGTGCTGGGTCTGGACCGCTACCGGCGCGCTCATCATGGCGGCACGGGCACGGCGGCCGGCTGGGGTGAAGTCCGGGATCCCGGCGACGCCGGTGGTAAGGCTGCGCGCCAGCTTGGAGCCGCCGGCGGCCGCCCTTCGAGAGGCCGCTGCGCAGCGTGGAGCCACCGGCGGCCAGCTTGTCGAGCCCGAGCGTGAGGGCGGCGGAGCCGGAGCTCGCCCGGGTCGCTCCGGCGGCGACCTGCCGGCTGCCGGAGGCGATGGACCGTGCCCCGGCGGCAAGCTGCTGCGTCGCGGCGCCGGCGCCGGCGACGCCGGAAGCCAGTGTGCCGGCGCCGCTCGAGAGGGCGGCAGCGCCGCTCGACAGCCGGGTCGCGCCGCTCGACGCGCGACCGACGGCAGCCGAGTAGTCGCCGAGGCCCGCGACGAGCTGCTTCGCCCCGCCGGCCACCTGCGTCGCGCCGCCGGAGAGCTGCGTGAGCTGGGGGACGGCGGCCTGAAGCCCGGCCGCGAGCTGCGCGGCGCCGTCGCTCACCTGCCCGGCGCCGGCCAGCGCGGCCTGGAAGGTCGGGTCCTTGGCGGCGTCCGGATTGGCCTGGGCGAACGCCGCCAGCGCCTGCTTCACCTGCGCCGCGCCGCCCGAGACGTGCCCGGCCGCTGTCGCCGCGCCCGCCGTCTGGGATGCGGCCGAGGCCGCGCCGTCTTGTACCTGCGCGGCGCCCGCGGAGAGCTGCCCCGCGCTCTCGACAAGGGTGCCCGAGAGGTCCGACAGCTGGACGAGCCCGTCGGCGAGCGACTGCGTGCCCGTGGCGACGGAACGGCTGCCCGCGGCCACGGAGCGCGCGCCGCTGCTGGCGGCGCTCACGCCGGCCGCGAGGCGGCCGGCGCCGGCCGCCGCTTTCGCGGCGCCCGTCTTGAGGCGGCCGGCTCCTTCGCTGAGGGCGCTCAGACCGCTGTGCAGCGTGCGGGCGCCGGAGTCTGCTGAACCCAGCCCTCCGGCGAGCGTGCTCGAGCCGCTCGAGGCGCTGCGCAGCGCGGTCGACAGCCGTCCGGCACCGCGCGAGGCGCGCACCACTCCGGAACGGATGTCGCCGAGCCCGACGAACACATGGTCCACGTAGCGCCGTGACGTCACCTGCGCGAGCGACGACTGGATCTCGAGGAAGACGCGTTCGCCGATCTGGCTGGCGAGGAGGTTGCTGGCCTCGTTGGCGCGCACCTGCAGCACGGCGCGTCGCGGATGAGGGCTGTCGGCGCGCGCCAGCCGCGCGCTGAAGTCGCGCGGTACGGTGAGCGACATGTAGTAGCGGCCGCTCTGGAGACCCTTGCGCGGCCTCCTCAGCGGAGACGGCTTCCCAGTCGAACGACTTGCTCTTGCGCAGCTGCCTGGTCAGGTCGGCGCCGACGTGCAGTGTCGTGCCGGAGGCTATGGCCGGCCGATCCTCGACGACCAGTGCCACCGGTAGTCTGTCAAGGCGCTGGTAGGGGTCCCAGAACGCCCACAGGTACAGCACGCCGTAGAGCAGCGGTACGAGGCACACGACGCCGACGGCGAGGCGGAACGGTCGCGCTGAGACGAGGCGCTTGAGCTCCAGAAGGGCGATCTCAAACGAGCGCATGGACGTGGACCTCCTCCCGTGCGACCGGGCAGCCGTCGGCATCCAGCGCGAGGCTGACGTCCGCGGCGGCGGCGAGCGCCGGGTCGAGCGCGCCGGCGACCAGCGTCGTGCCGCCCGCCGCAAGGCGCCCGAACGCTGCCAGCACGAGGGCGGTCTCGCCGGGGGTGGTGCCCTGGTCCAGCTCGTCGACGATCAGGACCGGCGGCCCCGAGATCGCGCCCAGGGAGGCGCCGAGCAGCAGACGGTCGGACGCGCTGAGGTCGCGCACCTTGCCGTGGGGGTCAAGATCCAGGCCGAGCGGTTCGAGCACCGTTGCGTGGCGAGCGCCTCGCCAGTGCTTCCCGTGCAGGGCGAGTTCGGCCATGATCTGGTCGCTCACGCTGAGTGTCTCGTCGAGGTCGTTGACCCCGTGGAACTCGCCGAGACCGACCAGCCGGCGGACCGCTCCCGCGTGGCGGCCGGCATCCAGCCCCGCGACGGCGAGCGTGCCTTGGCCCGCCTGCATGCGTGCCGCCAGGGTGAGCAGCAGGGCGGTCTTGCCGCAGCCGGCCGGCCCCGTGACGATAGCCATGCTCCCAGCGGGTACGTCCCAGTCCACGTCCCTGTACACCCAGCCGGTCCGCGTGCGCAGGCCCAGGCCGCGCGCCATGATCGAGCCGGTCGTGTCGTTCACTGCAGCCTCCTCGAAGGTACTATACTGACTGGTCAGTATAGTACCACACGGGCAGGCTTTGTCCACCTGCGGGCCGGTCCGGCGCGCTGCGGGAGGAGGCCCCGCCGCGTGGAGAAAGGCCGCTCCGGCCTGGGCCGCGGTCTGATAGGGTCCCGTCGTGAGCGAGACCGAGGACAGACGCGAGCCGATCGAGCCGGCCGCCGACCTGGTGCTCGAGGGCCGGCTGGTCACGTTGCGCCGCACGGTCGCCGCCGACGTCCCGGCGCTGCTGCGCATCCTGCAGGAGCCCGAGGTGGCGGCGTGGTGGCGGCGCGCTGAGTGGGAGAGGCTGGACGAGACCGACGCCGTGACCTTCTCCGTGCTGCAGGACGGCATCGTCGTCGGCTGCATCCAGTACAACGAGGAGACCGACCCGGACTACTGGTCGGCCGCCGTCGACATCTTCGTGTCGGCGGCCGCCCAGGGTCGTGGCGTCGGACCGGACGCGATGCGCACGCTGATCGCCTGGCTCGTCGACGCGCGCGGTCATCACCGCGTCACCGTCGACCCGGCGGCGGCCAACGCGCGCGCCATCCACGTATACGAGAAGCTCGGGTTTCGCGCGGTCGGCTTGCTGCGCCGCTACGAGCGCGTCGACGACGGAGAGTGGCGCGACGCGCTGCTCATGGAGTTGCTCGCCGAGGACTTCGCGCGGGAATAGGCGGTCGTCCCGGCTCTACGGACGGCCGCCTATTCCCGCGCGGTCACTGCTGGATCGTGTACGTGGTGAGGAACTTGGCGAAGACGGCGAACTCGGCCTCGAACTGAGCCTGCATGCGACCGGGCAGGCGCTGCTCGATCCAGCTGATCGTATCGTGCTTGCTGTGCCAGATCTCGCCCCACCTGGCGCTGTTCACGTAGCCGTCCTTCTTGCCCAGCAGCCAGTTCGTCGACTCGAGATAGAGGTACGGGATGCCGTTGCGCGCGAAGACCGCGTGGTCGCTCCAGTCTCCGGTGGATCCGTACGGGTAGCTCTTGTTCAGACCGGGATTGGTGAGGATGGTCGTCCCCATCTGCCGCGCCATGCTGCGCAGCGCGAGCTGCGGCCACGATTGCAGCGTGCTGCTGTAGGCGTAGAGCTCGTCGCCGGCGTTGACGGAGTCGAAGTTGACCATGAGGACCGTGTCGGCTTTCTCCTGGCTGGTCAGCGACTTGAAGTAGGCGCTCGACCCCTTGCCGCCGGCCTCCTCGGCGCCGAAGGCGACGAAGACCAGGGTGTAGGGCGTGACCTCCGCGCGCAGAGCGTCCGCGAGCTGCATCATGAGGGCGACGCCGCTGGCATTGTCGAAGGCGCCGCGGCCCTTGGCGGCCGAGTCGAGGTGGGCGCCGATGACGATGCGCTTGGAGCTTGTACCCGCCTTGACGGCGACGATGTTCTGCGAGCTCGTCGCCTTGCCCCCGGAGTCGAACGAGAAGACCTGCGTACTCGGCTGGTAGCCGAGGTCGGTGAACCAGCCGCCGACGAGCGCGGCCGCCTGAGCCTCGGCCGCCGTGCCCGTCACGCGGGCGCCGATGCCGTCCGAGAGCTCGGCCATGTACTCGTAGGCGCTCGTGCCGGCGGAGGGGGAGGCGGCCGGCGAAGCCTCCGACGCGGCGTGCGACGACATCGTCTGGACGGCCGCGAGGCCTAGCGCCAGCGCGATCACCAGCAGCGCGACGGCCAGCGCTGCGAATCTCTTCCTTGTCATGAGTCCCCCTCGAAAGCGCCCGGACATGGTTCCTGGAATGCTTCTACACAACCGGGGCGCGGCGGTCAATCCGGAAGGCGTGTGGGATACGATGGCGGTGATGAGTGCGGCCACGTATCCCAAGATCGAGCTGCACGTGCACCTCGAGGCCACGGTGCGTCCGGGCCGTCTGCTCGAGATCGCGCGCCGCAACGACGTGCGCCTGCCGGCGAAGACCGAGGCCGGGCTGGCGCGCTTCTGCCGGCCCCGCGACTTCGACCACTTCATCCGCGTCTGGATCAAGACGACCGGAGCGTTGCGGCACGAGCGCGACTTCCACCAGGTCGTGATGGACTACGCCGCCGACCTCAAGGCTCAGGGCTGCCTCTATGCAGAGGCGCTGTTCTCGCCATCCGAACCGATGGCGCGCGGAACGCCGTGGCAGGAGTCGTTCGAGGGGTACTGCAACGGTGCCGACGAGGCGCGCGAGGCGCTCGGCGTCGACATCCGCTTCACACCCGACATCACGCGCGACTTCCCCGTCGAGATCGCCGAGCACCTCGTCGCATGGGCGGTGAAGTTCCGCGACCGCGGCGTCGTCGGCATCAGCTTGGGCGGGAGCGAGCATCTGTTCCCGCCCGAGCTCTTCGCGCGGCCGTTCGCGCTCGCTCGTGAGGGCGGGCTCAAAGCCGCGCCGCACGCCGGCGAGGTGGCCGGGCCGGCGTCGGTGCGCGGCGCGCTCGACGTGCTGCACGCCGATCGCCTGCGGCACGGCGTGCGCGCCGTCGAGGATCCCGCGCTCCTTGCCGAGCTCGCGGAGCGCGGCATCGTCTGCGACGTGACGCCGCGCAGCAACGTGCTCCTCGGCGTCGCCCCGTCGCTCGACGCGCACCCTTTGCCGCGCATGCTCGAGGCCGGCGTCAAGTGTTCCATCTCGTCCGACGATCCAGTCCTCATGGGGACGGATCTCCAGCGTGAGTGCGAGGCGGCCGTGGCCCTCGGGCACACGCCGCGCGGAATGTACGAACATGCGCTCTCGGGCGTGTTCTGCGAGGCCGCGACCGCGGAGCGCCTCGCCCGCGCGGCGGCGGCGTTCGAGTGGGACTCGGCCGAGCAGGGAAGGTAGGCATCAACAGCCCGGCCACCAGGGAGAACGCTGTGCGCAACGCTCGCGCCATCCGGATCGTCGTCGTGGCGGCGTTGCTGTTCGGCGTGGCGAGCCTCTTCTTGCCCATCGAGGTCCTCGAGGTCGTCGGCCTGCCTGTGATCGTGGCGGGCGCGTACTTCGGCGGTCTGCGCGTAGGGCTGCTGACGGCGCTTTGGCTCGTGCTCATCGCCACGCTCTCCTTCTTCTTGCTCGGCAAGAGCGCCGCGGACGACTACATCGCCACCGTCGTCGGCTTCATCGTCGTGGGCGCCGCACTCGGGGCCGGAGTCGAGCAGCTGAGGCACGAGCGTCTGCGCCTCGAGGAGGTCGTCGATGTCGTCGAACGCTCCGAGCGGCAGCTCTCGGCCAGTCAACGGCGCTACCGGCTGCTGTTCGAGGTCAGCAACGACGCCGTGTACCTGCACGGGCTGGACGCCGACGGCGAACCGACGCGCTTCGTCGCCGTCAACGATGCCGCCTGCCTCGTGTTCGGCTACACGCGCGAGGAGCTGCTCGGGCTCACGCCGCGCGCCATCGACGCCTCGCCTGAGCCCGGCCAGCTGCGCCGCATCATGCGGCGGCTGCTCGTGGAGGAGCGTATCGTGTATGAGTCTGTACGCCGCGGCCGCGGCGGCGGCGCCGTGCCGGTGGAGATCAGCTCGAGCCTCAGCGACGTCGACGGGGAGCTGGTCGTCCTCTCGATCTCACGCGACATCACCGGACGCAAGGAGACCGAACGGCGGCTGGAACGCCTTACGCTGCACGACGACCTCACCGGGCTCCTCAATCGCAGAGGCTTCTACGTGATGATGCCGGAGCACGCCAAGCGCGCCAAGCGCGCCGGCGCGAGCGTGTCGCTGCTGTACTGCGACATCGACGGGTTCAAGTACGTCAACGACAGCCTCGGCCACCGGCGCGGCGACGAGGTACTGGCGACGGTCGCCGGCGTGTTGCGCGACACCTTCCGCGAGACGGACCTCCTGGCCAGGCTCGGCGGCGACGAGTTCTGCGTCGTGGCGTCCGGAGAGCCAGAAGCGGATCCGGACGTGCTCGAGCACCGGCTGGACGCGGCCATGGCGGTCGCGGGAGCGCAGCTGGGGATCGAGCTCAGTCTCAGTCACGGGACGGTGGTCACCGACTGGCGGGGGCTGACGGACCCCGACGAGGTCCTCACGCGCGCCGACATGCTCATGTACGAGGCCAAGCGCAAGCGCCGGCGCCCGGCCGTGGACGCACTGGATCGTCAGGACGGGTTCCGCGGCCACGAGCGCGAGGGGTGGGTGGCCGGGCAGGATGAGGGCGGCAATGAGCACGCCGCCCGTCGAGCACGATGGGGCCGGCGAGCCTGGCGGGCCGGCCACCGGCGGGGCGGCGGTGTGAGCCAAGGACCACCGGTGGCCCAGGACAGCGATCGTGCGCGGCAGCTTCACGTCGTGCTGGGGGCGGCCGGGGGGACAGGGGCCGCCGTCGTGCGCGAGCTCGTCGGGCAGGGCCGGAGCGTGCGTGCCGTCACGCGGCACGGCCGTACGGCCGTCGGCGACGGCGCGCAGCCGCCGGCTTCGTATCAGGACGCCGCCGCCGACGTGACCGACCCCGGGCAGCTGCGCCGGGCGCTCGAGGGCGCGGCGGTCGTGTACCAGTGCGCCCAGCCAAGCTACTTGCGCTGGCCGCAGGAGTTCCCGGGGATGAACCGAGGAGTCATCAAGGCCGCCGCCGAAGCAGGCGCCAAGCTCGTCTTCGCCGACAACCTGTACATGTACCCACCAGGCTCGACCCCGATGACCGAAGACACGCCGCCGCTGAGCACGACCCACAAGGGCCGGCTGCGGTCCGCCCTGGCCGACGAACTGCTGGCCGCTGACCGCGACGGGAGAGTGCGTGTGGCGATCGGTCGTTCATCGGACTACTTCGGGCCGGGCGGGGTCGACTCGGTAGTGGGCGCGCGCTTCTTCAAGGCCGTCGTGGCGGGCAAGAAGACGCGGTGGTTCGCCGACCTCGACCAGCCGCACACCCTGAGCTACCTGCCGGACATGGCGCGAGCGCTGGTCGTGCTCGGGACCCATGCCGGAGGCCGACGGCCGCGTGTGGCACCTGCCGGCCGCGGAGGCCTTCACCGGCCGGCAGGTGATCGCGGCCGCCGGCCGCGCCGCCGGCACCGCACCCGCGCCGGCCGCCGTCGGGCGGGGCACTGTCCGGGCCGCCGGGCTGTTCGTGCCGGTCCTGCGCGAGCTCCCGGAGCTCTGGTACCAGTGGGACCAGCCGTTCGTGCTGGACTGCTCCCGGTTCCAGGGCGCCTTCGGGCCGTTCGCGGTGACGCCGATGGAGGAGGCGCTCGGCGAGACGGTGGCGTGGTTCAGGCGGCACGCGTGATCGATGCAGCAAGCGTGATCCATGCGGCACGCGTCGGGCCTGCCGCGTGCGGCGACCCGACCTGAGTGTGGGGCGTCGTTCCGCCGGGTAGGCTTGTAAGCGGAATCCAGACCTGCTAGGGTGGATTTCGACGTATGGGGAGCCGGTTCTCCCGCCCAGGCGCCAGCCGCCGGGCATTCCTCCCCTCATCAGACCCCAGACTCTGTGACTACCGGGCAGTGTTCTGAACGAAAGGAACACCCGTCCACAGTCAGTCTGGCCGCCCGCAGGGCGACCTCCCGCACGACGCAACCCAACGCACGTCGCACCCGTCCGCCGGTCCTTCGCGGCCCCGGAGCGGTGGCGATGAGCCGTCGCCTGCGGACTCATCGAGGAAGAGAGCATCAGTGAACCCAGTCGGAGATCCCACCATGGCACGCAGTGAGCAGCCCCAAGGCGACCGGCAGTCCCCCGGCGGCGAAGGCCAGAAGCGCCACAGGCGCGGCGGCCGCGGCCGCCGTGGCGGCGGCGCCCAGGCCGCCGGCGCCCCGCAGGGCGGCCAGCAGGTCCAGGCCGCGCCCAGGCGCCACCGCGCCCGTGACCAGTCCCTCCACCGAGCAGCGCACAAACGAGCAGTCTGAGCGCCAGCCTCGCGGGGGTCAGCACGAGCGCCACGGCCGCCTCGGCGGCACCGGCAGCGGCAGCAGTCGCGGACGTTCCGGCTCGCGACGCAGACCGCAGCCGCGGCCCGCGCCACGACCGCGACGGCCGCGGCCCCGGCGTCGACGAGAGCTACAAGGAGCGCAAGCATGCCGAGCGTCCCGCCGGCCCCGCGCCCGTCGTCGACCTGCCCGCCTTCGCCGAACTCGGCCTCACCGGCGAGCTCCTCGCCGGCGTCGCCGCCATGGGGTACGAGACGCCTACTCCCATCCAGGAAGCAGCCATCCCGCGCGTCCTCGCAGGACGCGACGTGGTGGGCTCTGCGCAGACCGGTACCGGCAAGACGGCCGCTTTCGTCCTGCCCATCTTGCAGCGCATGACAGGCCCGACCGTCGCCGACGGCCGCACAGCCCACCCGTCCGCCCTCGTCGTCACTCCGACGCGCGAGCTCTGCGGGCAGATCGAAGAGGTCGGCGAGACGCTGAGCACCTACAGCGGCCGCACCGTGGTCGCCGTGTTCGGCGGCGTGCCCTACGATCCCCAGGCCAAGAAGATCGGCAAGGGCGTCGACCTGCTGGTCGCCACGCCAGGTCGCCTGCTGGACATGTTGCGCCAGGGGCACGTCCTCCTGGACAAGGTCGACACCCTCGTCCTCGACGAGGCCGACCGCATGCTCGACATGGGCTTCTGGCCGGATGTGAAGCGCATCATCGACGCCATCCCGGCCAAGCGCCAGAACCTCTTCTTCAGCGCCACCATGAGCAAGCAGGTCCTGAGCATCATCGCCGACACCCTGCACGAGCCGATCTTCATCGAGCTCGGCGGGCACGCCCAGCCGGTGGACAACGTCGAGCAGCGCGTGATGCCGGTCAACCACGACCAGAAGGTCGACCTGCTGGTGGAGTACTTCCGCCACCACGACCCGGACCGCACGCTCGTGTTCACGCGCACGCGCCGCCGCGCCGAGCGCCTCTCGCGCACGCTCAACAAGGCCGGCATCACGTGTGAGGCGATCCACGGCGACCGCACCCAGGGCCAGCGCCAGCAGGCGCTGGACGGCTTCAAGCAGGGCAAGATCGCCGTCCTCGTCGCCACCGACGTCGTGGCGCGCGGGATCGACGTGGACAACATCACCCACGTCATCAACTTCGACATCCCGACGAACCCCGAGGACTACGTGCACCGCATCGGGCGCACCGCCCGCGCCGGCAACAGCGGCATCGCCGTCAGCCTGCTGACGGGCGAGGAAGTGCACGAGCTCAAGGCGATCGAGAAGCTCATCGGCGTGACGCTGGAGCGTCACGACCTGCCGGACTTCGACTACGACAAGCGCGTGATCCCCGAGTCGCACCAGGTGCAGTCGCGCCCTGGCAAGATGGTGTGGAACGGCGGCGCGCGCCGCGCCTGGACCAAGACCGGCGTGAAGCGGCGCCCGCAGCGCCACAGCGCGACGCACTAGGCGCGTAGCGCCGAGGTCAGATCGATGTCGGCTGCGGCTACTCCTTGAGGAAGCCGCAGCCGACGAGCTCCGCCGAGGCGATGCGGCCGCCGGCGGTGCTGCAGTAGCCCTGCTGCTCCCACACGTACCAGCCGTCCTCGTATCTCAAGCGCAGGCGGTAGCGCAGCCTCACGCGGTCCACCACCGAGTCGACCACGCGGTCGACGACTTCGACCTCGACTGCGTCATCGAACCAGTGCGCCAGCAGCCACGCCGCCTCGCGCGCCGTCACGACGTCGTGACTCGCGTCGGGCAGCAGGGCCTTGAAGGTCACGTCGGGGGCGAGACAGCTCGAGCAGCCGGCGAAGTCCCGCTGCATCACCGCATCGAGCAGGCGCTCGACCGGGGCGGTGTCAGGTGCGGCCATGGTGGTCTCCTCTCGGGCGCGCCGCGCCGGTGGCGCGGCGGTGTGGTCCTTCTGCCTTGAGGCTAGACCGGGGCGGCGGACGCGGCAATCGCAGACGTGTCCAAGCCTCGTCGCCGCGCTCGGCCAACGCGGCTGGCGGCCTCGCCGCCACGTTTGCTATACTGCCGATTCTGCGTGGGCGACTAGCTCAGTTGGGAGAGCGCCAGCTCGACAAGCTGGAGGTCGTTGGTTCAATTCCAACGTCGCCCACCACGCTCTTCCTAGCGCGGTCCGACCGCGCCGCGATGAGGCTCGCGTTACGCGCTCCGGCGCTGATGGCTTCTGCCCCCCTGGGCGGGAGCCGTTTCCCGTTCTGGGACACGTAGCGACCGATGAGGAGGACGACGTGCCGACGAGACTACTGCTCCTGGCGGCGGCCGGCGCCGCGGGGACGCTCTGCAGGTACGGCCTCGGCGGCCTCGTGCAGAGCGGTCTCGGCACTCGTCTGCCGTGGAGCACGCTGGTGGTGAACGTGGCCGGCTGCTTCGCCGCCGGTCTCCTCTTCGGCCTCTTCGAGAACAAGTGGGCCTTCAGCGGCGAGACGCGCGTGATCGTCTTCATCGGCTTCATGGGCGCCTTCACGACGTTCTCCAGCTATATGCTGGAGACGAGCGAGCTCGCACGCGACGCGCAGTGGGTGGCCGCTGCCGGCAACATGGTCCTGCAGAACGGGCTCGGGGCGGCGGCGCTGTTCGCGGGGCTCGTCGCCGCGCGCCTGGCGTAGGAGGGGGACGATGCATCTTCCGGAGAACGCCGAGCTGCTGCGCATCTTCATCGGCGACAGCGACCGGTACCACCACAAGCCGCTCTACGAGGCGATCGTCGAGACGGCGCGCGAGCATCACCTCGCCGGCGCGACCGTGCTGCGCGGCTACCTGGGCTTCGGCGCCCGCAGCCGCATCCACACGGCCAAGATCCTGCGCCTCTCGGAGGACCTGCCCGTCGTCGTCGAGATCGTCGACGCGGCGGAGAAGATCGAGGCTTTCCTGCCGGTCCTCGACGAGATGATGGCCGAGGGCATGGTGACCGTGGAGCCGGTGCGCGTGCTCACCTACCGGCACCACGACGGCACCGAAGAAGGCTGACGAGCCGCCGCCGGCCGGCGGCAGCCCCGTGCCCGGCCCGGAAGCGTTTCAGCCGGTCGCGATGGCGGCGCTCGCCGAGCTCACGAGCTCGCGGGCCGCGGCGCAGGCCGATTCGGTATCTGCGCTGTGCGCCACGGCGTCGATGAGCGCGCTGCCGATGATGACGCCGTCGGCGAGGCCCGCGACGCGGGCCGCCTGCTCCGGCGTTGAGATCCCGAAGCCCACGGCAAGTGGCGCCGCCGTGTTGACGCGGAGGCGCTCGATGAGCAGCGGGAGCTCCTCTCCCACCTCGGCGCGCGCCCCGGTCACGCCGGTGACGGCGACGCAGTAGACGAAGCTCGTCGCGGCGGCGCCGACGAGCTCGAGGCGCGCGTCCGTGCTGGTCGGCGCTGCCATTGGCACCAAGCTCACGCCTTCGGCGGCGGCGAGCGCCGAGAGACCACCGCTGGTCGGCCCGCCGTGGCCGGCTGTCGCGTCGGCTTGCGTGATCGCTGCGGCGTCGCCCGCCACGATGTCGACAGCATCCAAGTGGACTTCGTCGAGCGGCAGGTCCGGGATCACCAGCGCCTCCACGCCCGCCTGCGCCGCGCGTGCGAAGAAGCGCGCCGGGCCGTAGGCGAGCACGGAGTTGACGTACGTCAACAAGACGAACGGCACAGTGCCGCTGTGCGCTGCGGCGAGCTCGAAGACCGTTTCCGGGGTCACGCCGGCGAGCAGCGCCTCGTGCGTCGAACGCTGGATCACGGGGCCGTCGGCGATCGGGTCGGAGTACGGGACGCCAAGCTCGACGATGTCGGCGCCGGCCTCGACGAGCGTCTCGATCAGCTGGTGGCCGGTGGCGACGTCGGGGTGGCCGCCGGTCAGGTAGGGGATGAGCGCCGCGCGTCCGGCGCGCGGCGCCTCGAAGGCGCGCCGCAGACGGGGGGCGAGCGGCGGCGCCGCAGGCGCCGGGGCCTCGCTCGGCTTGGGGGTCCGGGCGGGTCCTCGGACCCCTCCGGGCCTCCGGGCGTCTCCGGCATCGCGCCCGTGCGGCGTCATCCTTGCACCCCCAGGAGATGCGCGGCCTCGTGGACGTCCTTGTCGCCGCGCCCGGAGAGGTTGACGATCACCAGGTCGCCGGCGGCGAACCGCGTGCCGCCGGGGTCGAGGGCGGATGCCGCCCCGTCGATGGTGAACCGGCCGGTCTCCGAGGGGGACGGCGCGGTCGCGGGCGCGGCGCTCGGACCGCGCAGCACGTAGGCGATCGCGTGGGCGCTCTCCAGCGCCGGGATGATGCCCTCAAGCTCGGCGAGCGTGCGGAAGGCCGCCAGAGCCTCCGCGTCCGTGGCGGCCGCGTACTTCGCGCGGCCCGAGTCCTTGAGCCACGCGTGCTCGGGTCCCACGCCGGGGTAGTCGAGGCCGGCCGACACGGAGTGAGCTTCGGCGACCTGGCCCCAGGCGTCCTGCAACAGGTAGCTGAAGGAGCCGTGCAGGACGCCGGGCGAACCCTTGGCGAGGGGCGCGCCGTGGCGCGCCTCGAGGCCTTCGCCGGCCGCTTCCACGCCGGTCATGCGCACGGGCAGGTCGCGGAACGCATGGAAGAGCCCCATCGCGTTGGAGCCGCCGCCGACGCAGGCGACCACTTCGTCCGGCAAATGCCCGTACCGCTCACGGACCTGGGCGATCGCCTCGGCGCCGATCACGGCCTGCAGGTCGCGCACCATCGCGGGATAGGGCGCCGGGCCGGCGACCGAGCCTATGACGTAGAAGGTGTGGCCGACGTTGCTCACCCAGTCGCGCAGCGCCTCGTTCATCGCGTCCTTGAGAGTGCGCGAGCCGCTCTCCACCGGCACCACCGTGGCGCCCAGCAGGCGCATGCGCACGACGTTGAGCTCCTGGCGGCGCACGTCCTCGGCGCCCATGTACACGGCGCACTCGAGGTCGAGGAGGGCGCAGGCGGTGGCGGTGGCCACGCCGTGCTGGCCGGCGCCGGTCTCGGCGATCACGCGCGTCTTGCCCATGCGCTTGGCGAGCAGCGCCTGGCCGAGGACGTTGTTGATCTTGTGCGCGCCGGTGTGCAGCAGGTCTTCGCGCTTGAGAAGGATCGTGGCGCCGCAGCGCTCGCTGAGCCGGGCGGCGTGGTAGAGCGGCGTCGGCCGCCCGGCGTAGTCGGCGAGCAGGCGCGCGAGCTCGGCCTGGAAGGCCGCGTCCTCGCGCGCCTCCTCGTAGGCGACCGTGAGTTCGTCGAGAGCCGGGATGAGCGTCTCCGGCACGTAGCGGCCGCCGTAGGGGCCGAAGCGGGACTCGATCGTCATAGGGGCGCACCTCCAGAGTAGTCGGCGCCCGCCACGGCGCCGAAGAACGAGCGCAGCAGCCTGAGGTCTTTGACGCCCGGCGAGCGTTCGATGCCGCTCGAGGCGTCGACCGCCCGCGGATGCAGCAGCTTGATCGCGAGGTCGACGTTGGCGGGGCGCAGGCCACCGGCGAGCATGAGGCGCTGGCGCGGCAGGTCCTGGGCCGCGAGCGCCTTCCAGTCCAGCGTCCGGCCGGTCCCTCCGTAGGCGTTCGCGATGCGCGCGTCGAAGAGCAGGAGATCGGCGGCGCGCGCATCGGCCGTGTCGTGCGCCGCGATCACCAGCGGTCGCAGCGCCCGTTCTTTGGCGGCCGCCCGCACGTCGGCGACGGTCGGGCCGTCGGCGCCCGCGCAGAGCTGCACCGCCGCGAAGCCCCCCTCCGCCAGCGCCGCCGCGATCCACTCGGCGTCCTCTGTCGTCACCACGGCGACCGCCAGCGCGCGGCCCGTGAGCGGCGTGAGCTCGGCCGCCCGCGGGACTGTGATGCGTCGCGGGCTCTCGCTGAGCACGAACCCGCACGCCCACGCCCCGAGGCGCGCCACGGCGCGCACATCGCGCTCGGTGGTGAGGCCGCAGATCTTGACACGTGTCATCGTGCGTCTCCTCCCGCAGCGGGCAGGGCGCGCAGGCCTGCGATAGCGTCCGCCAGGTGCTCGTGCGGCGTGCACACGAGCGCCTCACCGACGAGGACGGCCCGCGCCCCGGCCCGGCGCACGCGCCGCGCGTCTCCGGGCGAGCTGATCCCGCTCTCGCTCACGAGGAGCACACACTGGCCGATGAGCGGCCCGATGGCCTCGGTCACGTCGAGGTCGACGTCCAGCGTGCGCAGGTCTCTGTTGTTCACGCCCATGAGCCCGGCGCCGACCGAGTAGGCGCGCTCGACGTCGTCGGCGTCGTGGACCTCGACCAGCGCGTCGAGGCCGCAGTCGTGGCACTCCCCCATCAACGTGCTGAGGGCTCCCGACGGCAGCGCCGCGGCGATCAGGAGCACCCCCGCGGCGCCGGCGTCGGCCGCCTCCCACACCTGATAGCGGTCGACGATGAAGTCCTTGCGCAGCACCGGCACGTCGACGGCGGCGGCCACCGCGCGCAGGTCCTCGAGCGAGCCGCCGAACCGGTCCGGCTCGGTGAGCACGGAGATGGCGTCGGCGCCGGCGGCGGCGTAGGCGCGGGCCTGGGTGACCGCGTCGAGGTCCGGGGCGATGTCGCCCTTGCTCGGCGAGCGCCGCTTGACCTCGGCGATGACGGCCAGTGGCTCGGGACGACCGGCGGCGCGCGCCGCGTCGCCGGGGGCGGCCAGCGCGGCGCGCAGCCGGCCGAAGGCGCCCGGCGACGCCGGCCGCGAGAGCGGGGCTCTGCGGCGCGCCTCGTCGGCGCGACGCTGCGACGAGTAGATCATCTCCTGCAGGAAGTCGCTCACACGCTCTCCCGGGCGAGCCGGCGGCTGACGGTGACCAGCGCGTCCAGCTTGGCACGGGCGGCGCCTGAGGCTACGGCCGCCCGTGCCGCGTCCACGCCGTCCGCGATGCTCGCCGTCGCCTCCGCGATGTACAGAGCGGCTCCGGCGTTGAGCAGCACGATGTCCCGGCACGGCCCCTCGGCGTCGTCGAGGACGGCGCGCAGGATGGCGGCGTTCTGGGCGGCATCCCCGCCGCGCAACTCGTCCAGGGCGGCGCGGCGCATCCCGAACTCCTCGGGCGCCACTTCGTAACGCACATCGAAGCCTTGCCCGGCGAAGACCTCCACGACGGCGGTCTCACACGTGGTGGAGATCTCGTCGAGACCGTCCTCGCTGTGCACGATCAGGTTGCGCTCGGAGCCCATGAGGCGCACCGCCTCCGCGATGCGCCCCACGTAGCGGGCGTCGGCGACGCCGATGAGCTGGTGGCGCGCGCCGGCAGGATTGGTCAGCGGTCCGATGAGGTTGAACGTCGTCGCCATGCCCAGCTCGCGGCGCACCGGAGCG
This sequence comes from uncultured Thermoleophilia bacterium, assembly GCA_963829205.1. Taxonomy (GTDB): domain Bacteria; phylum Actinomycetota; class Thermoleophilia; order UBA2241; family UBA2241; genus CAIXSE01. The sequence continues at coordinate 848,785 of CAWHHT010000005.1, read as the reverse complement.
ACGTGCTTCATGGCCAGATGGTGGCGCGGCGCGAACATGAAGCCGATGCCGGCCTCCGCGATGCAGCGGCTCACCTGCTCCGGCGCCAGGTCGATGGCGACGCCGAGCGCCTCGAGCACGTCGGCGCTGCCGCACTTGCTGGTGGCGGAGCGGTTGCCGTGCTTGGCCACCGTGACGCCGGCGCCGGCAGCCACGAGCGCGGCGGCGGTGGAGATGTTGAACGTCTGGGCGCCGTCGCCGCCGGTGCCGCAGGTGTCGAGGATGACATCGGCGTCCACCTCGACCTTCTCGGCGAGCTCGCTCATGGCGCGCGCCATGCCGACGATCTCCGCCGCGGTCTCGCCCTTGACGCGCAGGGCGCTCAGGAAGGCGGCCGTCTGCGCTTCGCCGGCACGGCCGCCCATGATCTCGAGCAAGACCGCGCGGGCCTCGGGCTCCTCCAGGTCACGTCCCGCGGACAGGCGCTGCAGCGCCTCACTGATCACGTCATTCGGCACGTGTGCCTCCATCCACAGCCGCTCCCGGCGCGTCCTCCGCTTCGCTCCCGTCGAGCAGCAGGAAGTTGCGCAGCAGGTCGAGGCCCACCGTCGTGAGCACGCTCTCCGGGTGGAACTGCACGCCGTGTACCGGCAAGCGGCGGTGCCGCACGCCCATCACGATGCCTTCCGCGTTCCAGGCGCTGAGCTCGAGACACTCGGGGAGCGCCTCGTCGACGACCAGGGAGTGGTAGCGCGTGGCGGTGAAGGGGTCCGGCAGCCCGGCGAACACACCGCGCCCGTCGTGGCCGATCTCGTCGGTCTTGCCGTGCACCGGCGCTCCGGCGCGGCGCACGACGCCGCCGTAGACCTGCCCGATCGCCTGGTGGCCGAGGCAGACGCCGAGCACCGGCAGACGGGCGGCGCCGAAGTGGGCGATCGCGTCCATGCTGATGCCGGCCTCGTTGGGCGTGCAGGGGCCGGGCGAGACCACGAGGTGAGTCGGCCGCGCGGCGGCGATCTCCTCGATCGTCACGCGGTCGTTGCGTTTGACCGTGATCTCAGCCCCGAGCTCGCCCAGGTACTGCACGAGGTTGTAGGTGAACGAGTCGTAGTTGTCGATCATGAACACTCTGGGGGCTGGCGCGGTCATCGGGCGAACTCCTCGTGCGCGAGCTCGACGGCGCGAAGGAGCGCCGCCGCTTTGCTCTGCGTCTCTTCGAACTCGGTCGCAGGGTCGGAGTCGGCGACGATGCCGGCGCCGGCCTGCAGGTAGGCGACGCCGTCCTTGACGATCACCGTGCGGATGCAGATGCAGGTGTCCAGGTCGCCGCTGTAGCTCAGGTAGCCGATGGCGCCGGCGTACGGCCCGCGGCGCACCGTCTCCAGCTCGTCGACGATCTGCATGGCGCGCACTTTGGGGGCGCCGCTGACGGTGCCGGCCGGGAAGGCGGCCTTGAGGGCGTCGGTCGGCGTGGCTCCGGGCGCGAGGCGGCCGCTGACCGACGAGACCATGTGGATGACGTGCGAGTAGAGCTCCATCTCCATGAGCTCATCCACGACGATCGTGCCGGGGCGGCACACGCGCCCGAGGTCGTTGCGCCCGAGGTCGACGAGCATCACGTGTTCGGCGCGCTCCTTCTCGTCGGCGCGCAGCTCGGCGATGAGGCGCCGGTCCTCGGCGGCGTCGGCGCCGCGCCGCCGCGTGCCGGCGATCGGGCGCGTCTCGACGTGGTCGCCCTGGACGGTGACCAGCGGTTCCGGGCTCGAGCCGCAGAGGGCGAAGTCGTCGAACGCGATGTAGTACATGTAGGGGCTCGGGTTCACGGCTCTCAACCCACGGTAGACCGCGAACGGCGAGACGTCGACCGGCGTGCTGAAACGCTGGCTGAGCACCACCTGAAAGGCGTCGCCGGCATAGATGTAGTCGCGGATGCGGCCGACGCCGTCCTCGAACCGCGCTCGCGTCATCGACGACGAGACGGTGCGGCCGGGATGAACGCCGGCGGGCTCCGCCGCGTCCGCCTCCGCCACGCCGTAGGCGCTGGCGGGGAGCGGCGTCCGCAGCTTCTCCCTGACGGCCGCGATGCGCGCCACGGCCCGCTCATACGGGCCGTCCACATCGCGGCCTTCGACGAAGGCGTTGGCGACCACGGTGATCGTGTGCTTGAGGTGGTCGAAGACGAGCACCGTGTCGGCCAGCAGGAAGGCCATCTCCGGCAGGCCGAGATCGTCGGGCGGAGCATCCGGCAGGTGTTCGAGGCGTCGCACGAGGTCGTAGCCGAAGTAGCCGACGAGGCCTCCGGCCAGCGGCGGCAGGCCGCCGCCGGGGCCGCCGGCCGGCGGCCGGTAGCTGCGGATGAGCTCCGCGGCCGCCGCGAACGGGTCGGCGTGCTCCACCTCGAGGCGGTCGCCGTTCTCCTGCACGGTCAGGCGCCCGTCGGCGTAGGTCACGAGGGCGCGGGCGCCGACGCCGAGGAAGGAGTAGCGGCCCAGGTGCTGCCCTTGCTCGGCGCTCTCGAGGAGGAAGGCGCGCCGCGGCGCGCCGAGTTTGAGGAAGGCCGAGACGGGGGTCTCGAGGTCGGAGACGAACGAATGAGTGACGGGCAGGACGTTGTGCGCCAGTGCGAGGCGTCGCGCCTCGACTAGCTCAGGTGTGACTCGTATGTCCCTTGCCACGGGCCAATCATGTGACACCTCCGGTGAGCACCGGGCCCTTCGCCGTCCGCTCGCCGTCCCGGCGAGCGGTCTTGGAAAGGTAGGGGAAGGCGGTCGCGCTGTCAAGCCGGCGGCCCGGGTGCTCTCCGATGCGGCAGCGGGTGGCCGCGCCGGGAACAGGGGATATAGGCTCTCACGATGCCTCTGCTGACCCGCATCACCGACGAGGACTCCTACCGGCGGCGCTGGCAGCTCCTCGCGCTCACGTCCGTCGGAGCCTTCATGGCGCCGATGGACGGGTCCATCGTCTCGGTGGCCCTGCCCAAGATGGGCGCCGCGCTGCACTTGAGCTTCGCGGCCGCGATGTGGGTGCAAGCCGCGTACCTGCTGACCACGGCCGTGCTGCTCATCCCTCTCGGGCGGCTTGCCGACCAGCACGGCCGCGTGCGTTTCTACCTGCTCGGCGTCGTGATCTTCAGCGCCGGTTCGCTGCTCGCTGCCCTCAGCATGAACGGCGCCTGGCTCGTCGGGAGCCGGGTGGTCCAGGGCGCGGGCGGAGCGCTCATGGTGGCGACGGCGGCCGCGATCGTCACTGCCGTCTTCCCGCCGCACGAGCGCGGCAAGGCCCTGGGCATCAACGTCATGGCCGTCTACATCGGGCTCACGGTGGGGCCTCCGCTCGGCGGTATCCTCGTGGATACGCTCGGCTGGCGCTCGATCTTCTTCATCAACCTGCCGATCGGCGCCGTCGTCCTCGTGTGGGGCTGGTTCATGCTGCCGCGCTCGGAGAGCGCCGCCGGTGCGCCGCGCGTCGACTTCGCCGGCGCGGCGCTGCTTGCCACGTTCCTCATCAGCCTGCTGGTGCCGCTGACCTTCGCCACGGAGTGGGGCTGGACCGCGCCGCTCACGCTCGGTCTGCTCGCTCTCTCGGTCGTGTCGCTCGTCGCCTTCGTCGTGGTCGAGCGCCGCGTCAAGTCGCCGGTCCTCGACCTCGACCTGCTGCTGCACAACCGACTCTTCGCGGCCGCCAACCTGGCGGCGCTGCTCAACTACATGGCGCTCTACGCGATCAGCGTCCTCACGGCCGTCTTCCTCGAGATCGTCCAGGGCCGCTCCGCCGCGGTGAGCGGCCTGCTCATCCTGAGTCAGCCGCTACTGATGGCCATCCTCAGCCCGTTCAGCGGGCGGCTGAGCGACCGCATCGGCTCGCGCGTCCTGGCGACCGGAGGCATGCTCGCGATCGCCGCCGGGATGGTCCTGCTGGCCCTCATGCCCGAGACGGCGCCCGTATGGCAGGTAGCCGGTGATCTGGCGGTGGTGGGCCTCGGCATGGCGGCGTTCAGCGCCCCCAACGTATCGGCGATCATGGGCAGCGTGCGCCGGGATCAGCTCAGCGTGGCGAGCGCGTTCGTGGGCACGATGCGCACGACCGGCCAGGCGCTGAGCGTGGCGCTTCTGGGCGGCATCGCCGCCAGCCAGCTGGGGCGCCTCGGAGGCCGCCTGCTCTTCACGCACGGACAGGGCGCGGGAGTGACCGGCCTGGCCGCACGCGCGATCGACGAGTACGCCAAGGGCTACCGCTACGCGATGCTCACCGGGGCCGTCCTCGCTGTGATCGGGGCGATGGTGTCGCTCACGCGCGGGGCGCACGTGGGCAGCGCGGACCCAGCGCCCCCGGGCGGCCGCGGCGGTCCGCCCTTCGGAGCCTCGGCCGGTGCTCCGCCTGGCCCGGGCAAGGCCTCGGCCGCGGAATAAACCCTACGCACGTAGGTTTATGCCGCCGCCGCCGGGGCCATGTCACCCTTAGGCGGGCTCCAATGATCCGCTGGTCGACAAGGGTGCGCGCGGTGCCGCGGACGGTGCCGCGACCCAGAGGTAAGGTCATGGCAACAGCCTTGCACAACAGGTTCGCGGCGGTCGCGGGGGCTCTGGTCCTCGCCGTCGCGTTGCTCGTACTGGGGGCCGGAGCCGCGCAAGCGCGACCCTCGCTGCCCCAGCTCATCAAGCATCACTCAGGATTCGCGACCCTGGCGTTCGGCGGCCGGACGGCAGCGTCCACGACGGGCGCCGCGGTACCGCTGGTTGGCGGGCGCTCGATAGCCGCCGGCCATGGGCCGGTGGCGTTCCAGCGCGGCCGCTTCGTCCCCGTGGCGAGCGCGGCCAGCACGACCGGCATCTACGTGGGCCTCGGCGCAGTCCTCGTGGTGCTGGCCGGCCTGGCGACCGGGCTGATCGTGTCCGAGCGCAGGAGCCGGAACGTCGCTGCGGCCTCCACCGGCAGCCAAACGGTCTCGCCGATGCCCGAAGGAAGGCCGGCCGCGCCGGCGGGCGGCGAAGGCTCTCAGGAGCAGCACCGCAGAGCAGCGTGAGCAGAGCGGCGTGACCTCGAGGACGGCGCGGGGCGAGGGGCCGCAGGGCCTCTCGCCCCGCGCCGTCTCGCGTTCGCGCCTAGCCTTGGGCTGCATCGGGATCCACGAGAAACGCCCCGGGGGCTGGTGAGCAGCCCCCGGGGCGTTTGAGTGCTTCCGCGCGCTAGCGTGTGCTCACTGCACCGGCGGCGGGGGAGCGCTCCCAGTCTGAGGCGCGGGCGGCTCCACAGGAGGCGCCGGAGGAGTAGTCGGCGGCGCGGTCTCGACCGGAGGAGCAGCCGGCGGCGGGGTCTGCACCGGCGGCGCGACCGGCGGCGCGGTCTGCACGGGCGGTGCGACCGGCGGCGCGGTCTGCACGGAGGCGCGGTCTGCACGGGCGGCGCGGTCTGCACGGGCGGCGCGACCGGCGGGGCGGCCTGAGGCGCGACCGGGGGAGCCGGCGGTACGCCGGTCTGCAACGGCGGCGGCGGGGGCGGGGGCGAGCCTGCCTGGTACCCGCCGGCCATTGCCGGACGCGGACCGACATACTGCGAGCTGCCGAAGCCGAGCACGCAGTACATGATCGGCGAGAAGAGAATGAGCAGGATGCCGAAGCCCACGCCGTGCCCGAAGTTCTTGGCGACGTCCAGGCTCACGATGATCTCGATGATGATGTTCACGAACGGGATGAACAGCAGGATCAGCCACCAGCCCGGTCTGCCGGCCATCTTGATGATGAGGTAGGCGTTGTAGATGGGGATGATCGCGCCCCAACCGGGATGCCCGGCCTTGACGAGCGTCTTCCAGAGGCCGACGACGACCACCACGTAGAAGATGAGCCAGAAGATGATGTAGCCCGCGCTCAAGCCTCCGCTGGCACTTGCATTGAAGTTCGCGTCCATGGTTCCTCCCTGGTACTTTTCTCTCCGGCAGCTTCCGGCTGTGTGTTCCCTGCGCCCCGCACACATCCTGCGTGGTCCTCCTATCGGTGTCGCAGGCTGAGGACTGTAATCGGCGGCCTCGTTGCGGCCCGCGCCCGGGTTCGGGCATAGTGGGCGCACCACCGTGTCCAGGCTGAGCCAGACGGAACCGAGGCAGATATGACCAAGCTCCCCGAACGCATCGCCACCGGCGTCTACCAAGTGGGTCTGCGCGGCGTGAACGCGTTCCTCATCGATCTCGACGACGGCGGGGCGGAGGTGGCCGGCGGCGCGGCGGCAGCCAAGGCCGGCGGCGCGGCCGCGTCTCTGCCGGCGGACCGGACTTCTCCAGCGGCCTCATCCTCATCGACGCCGGCATCGACAAGCGCGCCAGGCGCATCGGAGAGGCCATCCGCGCCCTCGGGCGCACGCCCGCCGACCTGCGCGCGGTGGTTATCACCCACCTGCACGGCGACCACGTCGGAGGGCTGGCCAAGGTGAAGGCGCACTCCCGCGGCGGAGGTGTGGATGCACCCTGACGACGCGGCGCAGCTGCGTGAGGGCGTGCGCATGCGCCCGCTCGACCCGGGTCCGGGGCGCGTGCGCTCGGTGATCGCCAAGACCGCCGGGCGCCGTCCCATTCCGGCCAGCGACTCCATCGCGGTCGAGCACGAGGTGAACGACGGCGAGACCCTGCCTTTCGCCGGGCTCCAGGTCATTTCTACGCCCGGCCACACCGCCGGGCACCTGTCTCTCCTGCTCCCGCGCGACGGCGGCGTGTTGTTCGTCGGCGACTGCGCGACCAACTACGGTCGTCTGGGCTATGGCCCGATCTACGAGGACGTCGCCGCCGGCGAGGAGAGCCTGCATCGCCTCGCCGGCCTGGAGTTCGACGTCGCCGCCTTCTCGCACGGTCGCCCGATCCGCGCGCACGCGAGCGACCGTTTCCGCAAACGCTGGCCGGCGAAGAGCTAAGCCGGGCTGGGAGGCTCGGCCGCCCGGCGCCCCGGCCGTGCGGTCAGCCCTGGGCCGCGACGAACCGGTCGAGCTCGTGGAGCAGGCTGGCCCGCCTCGCGTCCGGCAGCCACGAGGCGGTGATCGAGTTGCGCGCCAGGGCCACCAGGTCGGCGCGAGAGAGGCCGAGCGCGCGCTGGGCGGCGGCGTAGTTGGCGGCCAGGTAGCCGCCGAAGTACGCGGGATCGTCGGAGTTCACGGTCACGACGACGCCGGCGTCGAGCAGCCGCTTGAGCGGGTGCTGCGCCAGGTCCGGCGTCACCTGCAGCTCCTGGTTGCTGAGCGGGCACATCGTGAGCGGGACCCGCTCCCGCGCCAGGCGCTCGACCAGGGCCGGATCGTCGGCGGCGCGCACGCCGTGGTCGATGCGCGCCACCTCGAGCAGGTCGAGGGCCTCGACGACGTACTCGGCCGGGCCTTCTTCGCCGGCGTGCGCTACGGTGGCGAAGCCGGCCTCGCGCGCCGCGCGGAACACGTCCGCGAACTGGCGCGGCGGATGCCCGGCCTCGGCCGAGTCGAGGCCCACGCCGGCGATGACGTGCCGGTAGGGCCGCGCCGCCTCGAGCATGACCTGCGCGCCGGCGGGGCTCTTGTCGCGCAGGAAGCACATGATGAGGCGCGAGCTCACGCCGAGCTCCCGCTCGGCGTCCACGAGCGCCGCGCGGATGCCCTCGACGACGACGCCGAAGGGCACGCCACGCGGCACGTGGCTCTGCGGGTCGAAGAACACCTCGACGTGCCGCGCGCCGTCGGCATGCGCCCGGCGCACGTAGGCGGCGGTCACCTCGTAGAAGTCCTGCCGGGTGACGAGCACGGCGACGCCTTCGTAGTAGAGGTCGAGGAACGACTGCAGATCGGTGAAGTGGTGCGTCGCGTGCGCCTCCGGATCGGTGCAGCTCGCCGGCAGATCCACGCCGTTGCGTGCGCCGAGCGCGCACATGTGGTCCTTCTCGAGCGTGCCCTCGATGTGCACGTGCAGCTCGGCCTTGGGGAGGCCGCGGATGAAGTCGTCGATGGTCTGCTGGTCGGGCGCTGCCACTGATCCTCCCGCGTCGGTTGGGAGGCTTCTACCCGGCGCGCCCCCGCTTCCATCATCACCGGATGGTACGCTGCCGATGATGGGAGTGGAGGAGGTGTCGTGGGTCTGAGGCCTTCCCGGGTGGTGCTTTGTGCCCTGGGCGCGCTCGCGGCGGCCGTGGCGGCCGCAGGCTGCGGCGCTTCCACGGCTCCCGCCGCGCAGAGCGCCGCGTCCGGGACGCCCGGCACCACGTTCGCCGGCTGCCACCGCGCTCGCCCGCGCCGCCGGCGGTGGCGCCGTCGCCCGAGAAGACCGCGTCGGCAGGTCCCGCGGGCACGACCGTCGCGCGGGCCAGTGCCTCGACCGCCGCGCGCATCGTCTACGTCGACGTCGGCCAGGGCGACGCCGAGATCGTCAAGGCCGGCGGCTGGACGGGCCTCATCGACGGCGGCCCATCGGGCGCCGCCTATGCGGTCGAGTCGGCCCTCGGCAGGCTTGGCGTCAAGCGGCTGGACGCCGTCGTCGCCACGCACATGCACGCCGACCACATCGGCGGCCTGGTCGACGTGGTCTACGATCTGCGCCCCCGGCGCGCCTACGTGGCGGGGCCGGTCAAGAGCGCTCTCAAGGCCGCCTTCGCGCGCGCCGGCACCGTGGTCCAGCAGGTCCGCCGCGGCACTTCGCTGCGGTTCGGGGCGCTGCCGGCCAAGGTGCTGAGCCCCGCCGGCATCTCCGGCGACCCCAACAGCGACAGTGTCGTCATCCTGCTGCAGGCCGGCGGCAAGCGCTTCCTGTTCACCGGCGACGTGACGGGGCCCAACGAGGCCGCGGTGGGCGCGCAGCTCGCCCGCGGCCCGCCGGTCACGGTGCTCAAGGTGGCGCACCACGGCTCGCGCTACTCGACCACGGCCGCCTTCCTCTCGCAGGCGCGGCCGCGGTACGCCGTCATCGAGGTCGGCCGCAACTCCTACGGGCACCCTTCCGCCGCGACCGTCGCGCGCCTGCGCGCCGCCGGTGCGCGCATCTACGACACGCTCAAGAACGGCACGATCACGCTCGGCGTCTCGGCCGCCGGTGTGCTGAAGTGGTCGTTCTCGCGTTCGTCGGCGCCCGTCACCAGCGGCGCCGGGTCGGCGAGCGGAGGGTCCGCGAGCGGCGGAGCGAGCGCCTCGGTGGCCGGGGCGGTTGCCGCCGGTGCGTCGTCGGGCGGTGACCCGATCGTGTACGTCACCGCCACGGGCGAGTGCTACCACCGCAGCGGGTGCCGGTATCTCTCCGAGAGCCGCATCCCCATCCGGCTCAAGCAGGCCGAGGAGCGCGGCTACCGGCCGTGCAGCGTGTGCGACCCGCCGCAGTAGGGCCAGACACAGGGGCGCCGCGCGGGGCGCTTTGAGCGCTTCGCCGCGCGGCGCACCCCAGGTCGAAGGGTCTCGCTCCTCAGCCGCCCGGCACGAACCGCGCCACGTGCGGCTCCTCGAGGCGCTCCCAGGCGCCGTGCACGCCTTCGCGCGCGGCGCCCAGCTCCACGTGCAGCATCGCGATGCCGAGATCGATCGGCGCCGTCCAGTAGGCTCGGTCGGCGCGGCCCATGCACGAGGGCATCGTGCTCAAGCGAGAATCGCCAAGGCTGCTTGTTGGCGCCCGACGGCGCCAGCCGCGCCGCCTCGACGGCGGTCACGGCCCAGGCGGGCCACGCCGGCCGGCCGTGCCCGCTCGTGCGCATCAGGAGCGGCGCGATCTCCTCGACCTGGCGGCGCGCCGCCGAGCGTACGGCCGTGCTCATCATGCGCTCGACCACGCGCTTGTGCTCCACCGGGTGGCCGACCGGAGTCACGGCGAAGACGTGCTCGCCGCGATGGAGCTTGACCAGACTCGCGGCCGTCTTGCGGTCGAACATGCCGGCCACCCAGCAGGTCCCCAGGCCGAGCCGGGTCGCCTCGAGCACGAAGGCCTCGCCCACGTAGCCGATCTGCAGCTCGCTGTCCTTGGGGCCGATGAACGCCGCCGTCCACGGGGCGCCCTCGACGCGCCCGTAGGCGCCGCCGAAGCGGTCGAGGAGGCCGGTGAACACGTCGCCGCCGCCCTCGGTGAGCTCGACGCGGGCCCCTGGGGCGAGACGGAAGCGCTCCGTGAAGGTGGTGAGCGCGGCGAGCGCCGCCGCGGCGACCTTGCGGTCGCTGAACCGGCGTCGCGACCGGCGCACTGCGATGGCGTCGTACCAGTCGCGGTCCAGCTCGGGCGGGTCGCCCATCGCTATCGCGCCGGCAGGCCTCGCGGCCGCGGCACCGGCAGGCCTCGCGGCCGCCGCGCCGGCCGTGGCTCTCGGCCGTCCGAGGGCGGAGCCGATCGAGGGCCGCCCGGCGCCGCCTCTCATTTCAGTTCCTCACCGGCGCTCGGACCCGGACCCATGTCCCACACCGACTCGACCGTGATGCGCACGACGTACTTCATGGGCGGCAGGTGGAGCTGCTCGCTGATCCCCTTGAGCTTCTCGTTGACGGCGTCGAACACCTCGCCGTGGTCGATGAGCTCGGCGCGGCCCTTGACCTGCATCGCGACCTTGCGCTCGGGATCGTGGATGCCGACCGCCACACGGGGATCGTGCTCGAGGTTCTCGCGCGTCTTGTGGCTGAACATGTCGGCGAAGTAGAGGTGCTCGTCGTCGAGGAGGGCGCCGCTGCCCTTGATGGAGACGTTGGGCGTGCCGTCCGGCGCTACCGTGGCCACCCAGACGTTGTGGCCGCCGGCGAGCAGGTCGTGGAGCTCCTGGGGGATCGTGGTCATGGGTACCCTCCTCGTGTCCAATGGCGCCCTCAACGTACCCGCATGGCTGCACGCGGGAACACGCGGCGCGGCAGGTGGGAGAGGTGTCAGAGAGCGAACGTCAGCGCGGAAGCCGCATGAAGCGCACGGCGAAGGAGAGCGGATGCTCGTGGGGGCGTGTGCGGCCGCCGACACGGGGCAGCTCGCCGGTCACGCGGTGCGCGATGACGGCGCCGTCGAGCGGGACGATCTCGGCGCCGAAGCCGGCCAGCAGGTCGACGGCCTCAGCGGGCGGCGGTCCCGCCAGCGACGCGCCGAGCAGCGGGACGCGCAGCTCTCTCGCCGCGGCGAGCGTCCAGCGCACCCACTCGTCGGTGGCCGTCGCGGCGCCGATCAGGCAGATGGCGGCGGACGAGTGCTTGAGGCGCAGCGCGAGACTCGCGCGGATGAGGTCGGAGCGCTCGGCGGCGAACGGCTCATGCAGCACGGCGTAGTCCAGGGCAAGGCCGCCGCCGCTCACGCGCAGGCCGGCGGCGACCGGACGCACGGCGGCAAGGTCACCCTCGCAGAACGTGAGGAAGAGTCTTCGCCTCTCTCGATCGGACGCACGCATAGTTGGCTCCCGCTAGCCTACGAACCCTATCGGCACGTTCGTGCAATGCCTCAATGGGTTCTGCGGGCGAGGAGTGTGTTCCTGCCCGGCAACGCGCGGGTCCGCCGCGCCGCAGCCTCAGGCGCGACCGGCCGAACATTCTTCATGTGATGTTTCGAGTGCTTTCGGGCACTAATCTTGCGTTCGTCCACGGACGTAACGGCAAGCACAACCTCAACATGAGGAGCTCTATCATGGATCCTCGTTCGAGAGCGGGACGTGGCTGGGTAGCGTACGCGGCCATCGTCCTCACCATCGCCGGGATCTTCGGCGTCATCGACGGTCTTATGGCCGTGTACAAGTCCAGCTTCTTCGTCGGGAACGCGGTGTTCGTGTTCAGCGACCTGAGGGCGTGGGGCTGGATCACGTTCGGCCTCGGCGTCGCCAGCCTGCTGAGCGGCCTCTACGTCCTCAGCGGCAGCCAGGCGGCCCGATGGACCGGCGTCACGATCGCCGGCTTGAGCGCCTTGGGGCAACTCTTGTTCGCCCAGGCGTATCCGCTGTGGTCGTTGATGATCATGACGCTCGACTTCCTGGTCATCTACGGGCTTGCGGCGCACGGCAGCCGCGAGGAAGCGGCGGCTCTGTCGAGCTCGAGCGGAGCCGGCGACGAGTGGCGGGGTGAGTCGAGGGCTCGGTCGGGTCAGTCCCAGCCGGCGGAGACCGAGGAGGGCACGAGGCGCGCGGCCTGACCCGCGCGGCTGCGGGCGGCGGGCGGCGGGGCGCGGCGGAGCCGCGCCGGACCGCCCGCCGCCCCGCTCCTGCTACGCCGTCACAAGCTTGATATTGAGCGCGCCGGCGCCCGACGCCGCCCACATCCGCAGCCAGATCGGCAGGTACATCTCGAGGCCGCGCGACGCCGTGATGTCCCCGAGGTCGACGACGTGCTCCCAGCCGAACCACTCGCGCAGCACGTGCCGCGTGACCCACGCCTTCGCGTCGCCGTGGTCGCCGGCGACGAAGATCGTGGTCGGCTCGCCGAGCTGCAGAGGGTCCACCATCACGCCGGCGCTCACGGTGTTGAGAGTCTTGATGACACGCGTCTCGGGCAAGGCGGCCTGGATCTGCTCGCCGAGCGAGTCGGTGTTGCAGACGAAGAGGCTGGGCGGCATGCCCTTGGAGAAATCGAGTGGGTTGGAGAGGTCGATGAGGATCTTGCCGCGCAGATTGGAGGCGCCGGCGAGCTCGAGCGCCTCGAGCGATCCGGCACCCGTGGTCGCGTTGATCACCAGCTCGCCGGCGGCGGCAGCCTCCGCGAAGCTGCCGGCGGCCGCGTCGGCGCCCTCGGCGCGCTGCTCGGCCACCCACCTGTCGGCACTGGGCAGCGTGCCCATCTCTCCCCGGTCCTTGCTCCGGCTCGTGTCGCGCGAGCTGATGGTCACTGTGTGGCCGAGGTCGAGCAGCTTGCCGCCGACGGTCTGGGCGACCGTGGCCGATCCGATGATGCCGATGTCCATGTCGCCCTCCGCGGGTCACGCGGCCCTTGGCGGCCGCATGAGTGAAGGCATCCCGCGACCCGGGCCCCGCACGCCGTGAGCGGCCGCCTCAGCCCGCCATCGCCAGCTCGACGGCGACCGGGAAGCCCGGCGTCGCCCGCATGCGCCCGGCGGCGTCGACGATGAGCGCCGAGTAGCCCTCGTTGGCGGCGACGCGCTCGAGGGCCTGCCCGCCGGAGGCGAGCAGGCCGGTGGCGAGCGCGTCGGCGAACGCCAGGCTCGGCCCGGCGACGGTCGCCGCGACCAGCTCGCGGGCGGGGGCCTCCGTCACCGGATCGACGACATGGTACCCGCGCTGGTAGGTGCCCGACGTGGCCACGGCGCCGTCTCCGATGGAGCTCCACGACGCAGAGCACCCGGTCCTCGTAGCGCGGGTCCTGGATGCCGATGCGCCAGGGCTCGCCGGGGGCCGGCTCGCCGAACACGGCGATGTCGCCGCCGGCGTTGACCATGCCCGCGGGAGCGCCGCTGCCGCGGAGGGCCGCCAGCGCCCGCTCCGCGGCCCAGCCCTTGACGAGCCCTGTCGGGTCGACGCCGCCCGGTATCCTCCAGGGGTCGAACCAGCCGCCGGAGGCCTCACGGGCCCGGCGGCAGAGCTCGAGTACCTCTGCGACCTCGGGCGGCGCCTCATCCAGGCTCGATCTCGCCGCGGCGCAGCCGGTTCATCGGGCTCTGCGGCTGCCACGTGCTGAACACGCGATCGGCCTCATGCAGGGCTATGATCGCCCGCGCCATGGCGACGGTGGACGGATCGTCTGGGTCGCCCGCGCGGCCGGTCTCAGTCGTCGTGGCCTCCGACGCCAGTGACAGCGACACCACCGTTCCCATTACCTGTTCCGAGTGCTGCATTGGATCCTCCCGTGGCGGCGATCTTGTCCAGGGCTGCCTGGAGCGACCGCGCGTAGGCCTGACTGGTGTAGGTCGCGCCGGACACGGCCTGGATGGAGCGGCCGTTGCTGGCGAGCACCTGCTGGTTGAGCTGCGGGATGACGCTGCCGGTGATCTGCGCCGACTGCGGCCCGTGCACGTTGAGCGTCGCCATCCCGACAGACGTGATCTTGCCGTTCTGGGCGCTGACCCTGACTTGCAGGTCGCCGAGCCCGCCCTGCAACGGCTGATCGGTGCCGACCGCAGTGGCGCCAGGGCCGACGCCGGACTTGGACGAGGCCGCGATCGAGGCGGGCAGGGCGGCGTTGCCGCCGCCGCTCGGGTGGTAGGCCAGGACAAAGCCGAGGCCCGCCGCCGTGGCGGCCAGGACGATGACTGATCGTCTCATCGGGCTCTCCCTTCTGGTTGCGTGGGCGTCTCGTCCATCAGAACGAGAAGTCCTCGTAGTGGATGCGGTCCTCCGGCACTCCGGCCTCGCGAGCGGCGGAGATGAAGCTGGTCATGAAGCTGCCCGGGCCGCAGACGTACACGTCGCGCTCCGCGACGTCGGGGACGAGCCGCCGCAGGTGGTGCACGTCGAGCGGCGCCTGTTCACGCGGGCCAACGACCTCGTGGAGTCTGCCCGCACGCTCGCCGACCACCTGGGCGATCTCGTCGCGCAGGACCAGCTCGCGTTCGTGCCGGCCGCGCAGGATCACGGTCGTGTCGACGTGGCGCGGCAGGTCGTCCAGCAAGGCGCGGATCGGCGTGGCGCCGACCCCCGCACCCACGAGCAGGATGCGGTCGCTCTTGCGCACGTGCTTGGTGAAGGCGCCGTAGGGCCCTTCGATCGCGACCGGCGTGCCGGGCTCGAGCTCTGCCAGCGATCTGCTGTGGTCGCCGAGCGACTTCACGGTGATGCGGATCCGGTTCGCGGTCGGCATCGCCGAGAGCGAGTAAGGGTGCGCCTGCCACCACATGCCGCTCACCAGGAAGCGCCACTGCATGAACTGCCCGCCGCTCACCGGCAGCCGGTCGAGGTGGCGGCCCTTGCAGATCACCGAGACCACGCCCGGCGCCTCTTCCTCGATGCTCACGACCTTGAGGCGGTGCCGGTTGCTGCGCACCAGCGGCAGGCCGACGCGATAGACCAGGACGACGCCGGCCGTGAGCGCCCACAGGGCGGCCCACCAGGCGATCGCCACCGGGTGCCCGACGAACGGCGTGCCGGTGGCGAACTGGTGCCACAGCGAGATCGCCGCCGCGAGGTACGTGTAGAGATGAACGGCCCACCAGGTCTCGTAGCGCATCTTGCGGCGCGCGTACCGGTAGCTCGTCACTCCGGCCAGGACAAGGAGGCCCAGGCCCGCCGCGGCGGCCAGCATGCCGGGGAAGGTCATGATCAGCACGACGAGCTCGTGCAGCGCGCCGGTCTTGACGCCGAGGGCGTAGCCGAAGGTGAGCAGCACTGCGTGCGCGCCGAGCAGGATCAGGATCCACGGCCCCAGCACGCGGTGCCAGCCGACGAGCCTGTCCTGTCCGACGGCGCGTTCGAGCGCGGGGATGCGCCCCACGATGGCGATCGTGACGAGCAGCAGGTACGTGCCGGCCATGCCGGCGATGCGCCCGCCGGCCAGAAGCAGGCCGCCGGGCGCGGCGAGCGCGCTGGCGCCGAGTGTCGGCACGACGAGCGCGATGGAGATGCCGAAGCCGATGGCGGCGAGCAGCTGGAAGATGAACGCCGCCAGCCGGTTCGGCTTGCGCGAGCCGTTGCGAGCGCGCGCGACGTCGGCGGCCCAGGCGGCCCCGGCTGCGCCGGGCCGCCCGTGCCGTCCGGGCCGCGCGCGCCCCTCCGCGATCTCGCCGGCCTGCCCGGCGTCCGTCTCAAGTTCGGCGCTCATCGTGCTCCTCTCTGCGCCGGGCCCCCTTTCGTCGGGCCCGGCGCTCCGAACTCGCTTGCGTTCCTGACGCGGTATTGCCACGGAAGATGAACGCAGGATGAACGGCTGGAACAGTCGAGCGGGTAGCGCTTGTGAGAGCGTTCACGATAAAGTGCGCTTCAAGAGCTCGAAAGCTGGCCAGTCTCGCTGAGATTGGTCGGACCGCTGACCGTGGGAGGTCACATGGGGAAGAGATTCACGGCAAGGCGCATCGGGCTGGTGCTGCTCGTCGCGGTCGTCGCAGTGGGCGTCTTTGCGGTGGTTGCCGGACCGGCGGCTCGCGAGACCGGGCTGGACTGCACACGGCGTGCGCCAACTGCCACACGCGGTTCGGCCACACCTACGAACACCGCGTGCACGAGTTCGTGCCACACCGGCGGCTTCACTGCGCTCAACGTGGCCGGCACCAAGGCTGACGGTACCTGCTGGGGCTGCCACACGCCCGGCCAAGACATGTCGGCCATCAAGACCCAAGCTGGGTGTGGCACAGCCGCGACCGGCTGCCACACTACTGGTACCGCGGCGCCGCACGTCGGTACAACGGCTACAACACGTGCCTCACGTGCCACGGCACGACTGTCTCCTCGACGAATCCCGGCACCAGCCCTCATCACGTGGCCAGCGTCACCGCCAAGCCCGTGTTCACGGCCAAGCTGAGCGCGAGCGCCGTCAAAGTGAAGAAGTCGATCAAGGCGAGCGGACTCGCGTTCCCGGCCGCGCATCGGCAAGGTCACCGTCGTCGTGCAGAAGAAGAGCGGCACCAAGTGGGTCAAGGTCGCTCACGAAGGCCGCGACGGCCACCGCATCCAGCGCTTGGAGCTTCTCCTACAAGACGACGACCAAGGGTAGCTTCCGTATGCAGGCGAGCACCAAGGCAGCGACCGGCGTAAGTGCCGGCAAGTCCGCCTTCATGAACTTCAAGGTGAAGTGACAGACTCGATCCAGAGTCTGAGCACTGTCGCGAAGGGGCGCCGGGAGGCGCCCCTTCGCGTTCCCGGCTTCGCTCAGCGCGTAGCGTTCGCGCGTCGGGGGACAATGGACGCGAGAGCAACCTCCACGACTCAGCAGAGGTGAGACGACATGTCCGGTGCCGATCTGCACGTGGAGCGATGGGGAGACGACGGGCAGCAGGTGCTGCTCGTGCACGGGAGCGTGATGGGTGGAGCGGCGAGCTGGGCGGAGCAGCGGCCGCTCGCCGAGCGCTGGCGGCTGGTCGTGCTCGACCGTCGTGGCTACTACCCGAACCCGCCTGCGGTGGAGGAGGACTTCGAAGCCGACGCCGAGGACGTCGCCGAGCTGCTCGGCCAGGGAGGGGAGGGCATGCACCTCGTGGGCAGCTCCTACGGCGGCGTGGTCGCGCTCCTGGCGGCCGCGCGGAGGCCGGAGGCGGTGCGCTCGCTCACGGTGATCGAGCCTCCGGCCATGGGCGTGGCCATCGAGGATCCGGGCGTCTTCAGGTTCGCGACCGACATGCAGAAGTACTGGGCCGATGGGCCGCGCGAGCCGGAGGCCTTCCTGCGCGGCTTCCTCGAGCGCGCGGGCTCGTCGGCGTCGCTGCCGAGCCCGCTGCCACCGCAGCTCGACCAGAACGCGCGCCTGCTGATGAACCAACGGGACCCGGCCGAGGCGCGCATCCCGCTCAGCCCGCTACGGCGCGCCCCGTTCCCCAAGCTCGTCGTCTCCGGTGCTCACAGCCCCGTGTTCGACCGCATCTGCGACGCGCTGCAGGCGGGCCTCTGGGCGGAGCGGGCGGTCATCCCCGGCGCCGGCCACAGCGTGCAGCGCGTGGGGGCGCCGTTCAACGAACGGCTGGAGCAGTTCCTGAACGACGCCGAGCGAAGGGCGGCGAGGAGCGCGGCCTAGACGTCGACTGACTCCGGCGCGTCGCGCTCGTCCTCGAGCCAATCGCGCTGGTCGAAGTCATCGTCGGTGATCTCGCCGAGGCTCATCTTGAGGTACCTGCCGGTCGCCTCGGCGGCGACGGTGCCGTCGCCCAGGAGGATCTCGCCGGTACCCTCGAACAGGCGGCGGGTGTCGCGTGTGATGCGTCCCACGCAGCGCAGCTCGCCGCTCACCGGCAGCGGCCTGCGAAAGCGCACCCTGAGGTCTGCCGTGACGCCCCAGACTCCGGGAGCGGCGATGGTGATCGCGCGGCCGATGGTCTCGTCCAGGATCGCGCTGGCGATGCCCCCGTGCAGGCGGCCGGGGTAACTCTGATGCTCCTCGCGCAGGGAGAAGACGCCGAGGAGCTCAGGCGTCGTTGAGTCGGCCGGCCCGGCGGCGTCGGCCGGCTCGAGCACGTAGAAGCGGCCGTGGAGGCCCCACGGGTTCTCGACCCCGCACACGAGGCACATCCGGCTGACGTTCTGGGCGGCGATGACCTTGCGCTGCGTCATGTGCCAATCATATGTGAGGCGGGCCGGACCGTCGGGGCTGACCGGGGGTGCATTGCTCCAACCGAGGCTCACGGTCTCTGGCGGGTTTCGGCCACCGAACGTGGCTGATGTCAACCAAGGAGTTGACGGTCCCTTGCAGCGAGACCGAAAACCGCTAGTCGTCGTGAGTCGACCGTCCGTACTCGCGACCTGGCGATCCGCCGGGGGCGGAGGGAGAGGCGGCGGGCGGAGGGAGACGCGGCGCGCGGAGGGAGAGGCGGCGGCGGACGGCGGATGGGGCGCGGGCTGCCGGACCGCCTAAGCCCAGAGCGAGCGGATACCGGCGCGGATCGCCGCCGAGGTGGTGCTCGCGTCGCCCTCGCCGCTCGCCGTCTCCGGCCGGCCGTCGTCCGGCCGGGCCTGGACCTCCGTGAAATGCCGCACCACCGCCGGCCCGAGGAAGCGGGAGCGCTGCGCGTAGCCGTGCCTGTCGGCCTTGGCCCACGGCTGCGTGTAGTAGCGCAGCGGGTGCGTGATGTAGAGCTGCTCGCGGGCGCGCGTGCAGGCTACGTAGAGCAGACGCCGCTCCTCCTCGATCTCCTCGCTGCTGCCGGTGGCCATGTCCGACGGGATGTTGCCGTCGGCGGCGTGCATGACATACACGACGTCGAACTCGAGACCTTTGGCCGAGTGCATGGTGGAGAGGATGAGGTAGTCCTCGTCCAGGAGCGGCGGGCCGGCGAGCTCCTGCGTGTACGCCGGCGGGTCGAGCACGAGCTCGGCGAGGAACTGGGCACGGTCGGCGGCGCGCGAGGCGAGCGACTCGATCTGCTCGAGGTCGCGCAGGCGCGCCTGGACGTTGTCGTAGCGGCGCTCGAGCAGGGGGCCGTAGACGCTGCGCACAGCGTGCACCTGCGTGGCCACGTCGCCGGGACCGGCGGCGGCGAGCGTGCGGAACAGTTCGACGACCGCCGGCCAGGCCGCGCGCGCGGGCTCGGGCACGCGGACGCCAGCCCACGCTTCCTGGAAGGCGCCGCCGGCGGCGGCGAGGGCGTCGCCGAGCGCCGCCGCCGTCTTGGGGCCGATTCCGGGCACGAGCCCGAGGACGCGCAGGCAGGCCATGGCGTCGCGCGGGTTCTCAGCAAGACGCAGGAACGACACGAGGTCCTTGACGTGCGCCATCTCCACGAAGCGCAGGCCGCCGTATTTGTGGAAGGGGATGTTGCGCCGCGAGAGCTCCATCTCGAGACCCATGGAGTGATGCTGGGCGCGGAAGAGCACGGCTTGGTGCGTGAGCGGGGTGCCCTGCTCTCGGTGCTCGAGGATGCGCTCGCAGAGGTACTCTGTCTGTTCGTCCTCGTCGCGGCAGGTGACCAGGAGCGGGCGGCCGCCACCCTCGCGACCCGTCCAGAGCTCCTTGTCGTAGCGCTCGGCCGCCTCGGCGATCACCGCGTTGGTGGCCGTGAGGATCGGCGCCGTGGAGCGGTAGTTGCGCGTGAGGGTGACGATGTCCGCGCCGGGGAACCGCTCGCCGAAGTCGAGGATGTTGCGCACCGTCGCGGCACGGAAGCTGTAGATGGCCTGGGCGTCGTCGCCGACGCAGGTGACGCCGCTGCCGTCGGGGCGCAGGAGAGACACGATGTCCGCCTGCAGAGCGTTGGTGTCCTGGAACTCGTCGACGAGGACGTAGTCGAAACGCTCGCGGACGCGAGCGCCGGCGACCGGGTCCGCAAGCAGACCGCGCCAGAAGAGGAGGAGGTCGTCGTAGTCCAGGACCTGCTGCTCCTCCTTGCTGTCCGTATAGCGCGCGAAGAGCTGTGCGAGCCCCGCCTCCGCCGGCTCGCACCACGGGAACGCGGTGCGCAGCACCTCCGGCAGCGGCAGCTGCGCATTGACGCAGCGCGAGTACACGTCGAGGCACGTTGACTTCTGCGGGAAGCGCGTGCCGTTGCGGCCGACGCCGAGCGCCGTGCGGGCGACGTGCATGAGGTCCTCGGCGTCGCCACGGTCCAGGATGGTGAAGTCCGGCTGCAGACCGATATCGCGTGCGTGCACGCGCAGCAGGCGCGCGGCGATGGCGTGGAACGTGCCGCCCCAGACGCGCTCCTGAAGGCGCTGGCGGCCGAGCACGGCGAGGCCGGCGCTGCCGGAGGCGCCCGATGCCCCGGAGGCGCCCGATGCGCCGGCGCTGATCCCGTCAGCGCCCGAACCGCCCGATGCGCCGGCGCGAGCGGCCGTCTCGGCCAGGAGGGCGTCGACGCGCCGCAGCATCTCGGCGGCGGCGCGGCGCGTGAACGTGAGCAGCAAGATGCGCCGCGGGTCCGCGCCGCCGGCGATGAGGTGCGCGACGCGGTGCACCAGCGTGGCCGTCTTGCCGGTGCCCGCGCCGGCGACGATGAGCAGCGGGCCATCGCCGTGTGAGGCGGCGGCGAGCTGCTCGGGATCGAGGTCGGCGAGCATGGGCGAACTCCTGTTCGGTACCGTCGCGCGCACCGTATCACCCGGAGCGGACGGATGCGAACAGATGTTCGCTCACGGGAGGATGGAGCGGGCGGGCCGGGAGGCCCGCCCGCTCCATCCGACCGTGCCGAGCCACGCGGAGAGGCGCGGCTCGCGCGACGCCCTCAGAAGCCTACTCGCTGGAGCTCGGACTCCTTGAGGATGTCGTTCAGCGTCCAGAACCAGGCCTCGCCGGATGGGATCCTGAACACTTCGGTGATGGGCAGCAGGGGACGGCCGATGATCCCCTCCAGCGCCGCCCGCTCCTCGGCGACCCTGGTCACGAGGCCGGGGTCGTCCACGAACTCCACCAGTCCCGTCACCCTCATCATCCTCGCTGCGGGCAATTCGCCGGCTCCGTTGTAGAAGCACACCTCCACCTTGGGATTCTCGTGCAATTGCCGGCAGAAGCGTTTGGGCGACATGGTCATGAAGTAGAAGCCGCGCACGTCGGCGAACCACAAGAGGAGCGGCCGCACCCGTGGCTGGTCGCCATCCTGCGTGGCGAGGAAGCAGATCGGGTGCTGGGCGGCGAACTCCGTGCAGTCACTAAGATCCACGGCGGCCTCCTAACGCAATGGCAGTCCAGGGACGCCGACGTGCAGCGCCTGGACGTCCGGGTGCGTGCCGTCCCCGCCGGGGATGAAGTCGAAGTAGGCGCCGTTTTCCACGAACAGGGTCTTGTGGGTGTGCCTCGTGGCGCCGAACACCGGCGTCGTCGGGTAGTTGAGCCAGCCGGGATCGTCGGCGACGGTCCTGAGCACGCCCTTGGACGAGAGCCGGAGCAGACCACCGCTCACGGCCGCCCCCTGCGTGCCATGGTTGGTGGTGATCCACAGGCGTCCGGCGGCGTCGAACGCGATGCCGTCGGCGGTCAGGAGCGCCGGCCGCTGAGAGACCGTCCTGAGCGACCCGCGCCGGCCATCCTTGCGGACGCCGATGCGCACGATGCGGGCGCCGTCCGCCACGCTGACGTACGCGTGACCGCCGCGGAAGGCGATCCCGTTGACCCCGATGCCGGACTTCGTCGGATCAGTCGACGGGTCGCCCGGCGCCAGCAGGGCGTCCTGCACCCAGGGCCTGGTGACGCTGGTCACGCCGTTGCCCACCCGAGCCCGCCATACGGCCCCGCCGGCGCTGTCGGTGATGTAGAGGTGGCGGCCGTGGAAGGCGATGCCGTTGGGCCAGGCGCCTTCAGGCAGCGACACGACCTGGGAGAGCTTGCCGCCGCGGAGGCGGTAGACGCCGTTGGGAATGGCGCCCGATCCCCCGTCGAAGAGTGCCACGAAGACGTGATCATGACGGACCGCGACGCCGAGGAGCATCCCGTAGTCGGTGAGGTCCACGGTGGCCTTGAGCCTCGCGTGGCCGGTGGGGGTGACTTTCCAGAGCTGCCCGACGTTGGATGTCGTCCGCGGCGGGTCGACGCTGTCGTCGTAGAGGCCCCAAGCCGTCAGCGAGACCCACAGCGCACCGTGGCTGTCGGCGGCCATGCCTTCGGCGAAGGAGCCGTACTGGCCGGCCGAGAACGCCTTGACGAGGCTGGGCGTGAAGGTCGCCGCGGCGGGAGTGGCTCCCGCGTCTCCGGCGGCGAGGAGCAGGAGCAGCAGTGCTCCCGCCGCGGTCAGGACGAGCAGACGTTTCATGGTTCCCCCTCTGGGCGCGGTGGCCAGCGGCGCGACCCCGCGAGGGCCGTCGTGCCGCGTCTGTCGCGATGAGTCTTGCTTGTGGAGGCATCCCCGCGCCTCACACCAAACGTGTGATTCTCGGCCGCCTCAGTCCGAGGGCGCCGGCCGCCGGTCAGCTGTCGCCGTCTGGGCTCAACAGCCCGAGCTCGCGGCTCCGCTCGACGGCGCCGGTGCGCGTCTTCACGCCGAGCTTGGCGTAGATGCTCTTCAGGTGGGACTTCACGGTGTTCTGGCTCACGAACAGGCGCGCCGCCATCTGCGTGGCGGTGAGCTGTGTCGGGAGCAGGTCGAGCACCCGGCGCTCGGCCGCGGTGAGCGGATCGGTCAGGCGTCTCTCTTCCAGGGCCTCTCGCAGTCTCCGCGTGCGCCCGCGCAGCATCCCGGGGTCGGGGAACGTGACGAGGGTGGCCTCGGCGCGGCGGGCCCAGCGCTCGGCTTCGGCGATCTCGCCACGCAGGAGCTGCGCCTCGCCGAGCACGACCTGGATGAGGACGAGGCGCCACGGGACCTGCGGGACCATGTCTGCCAGGTAGGTTTCGGTCCGGGCGATGACGGCCGCGGCCTCCGGCGCGCCGCTCCTCGCGAGCACGCGCGCGTGCGCGAGGAGCATGGGCATCGCCAGGTACATCCCGGGCGAGAGGTCGAGCGTCATGGACGGCGTCAGCGCCAGTGCCTCGGCGTCGAGCCGTGCCGCGTCGTCCCAGCGTTCCTCGTCGGCGGCAATGAGCGAGAGGAACGCCAGCGCGTAGGACATGCAGTCGGCCTCGTGCATGGCGGCCACGTCGCGCAAGTGAGCGGCCGCGCGCTTGGGGTGTCCGCACAGGTACTCCGCCACGCCGAGCACCCGCAGCGGCTCAGCGGTGTCTCGGCCGAACCGACGCTGGCAGTCGAGAGAGAGCTGGGCGTCGGCGAGCATATGCGTGACGCCGTCCGGCGCCAGGAGGGAACGCAGGCCGGCCTGGTACCCGCGCCACGACATGTAGCCGTCCGGCATGAGCTCGTCGCCGGTCGGCACGGTGCAGGCGGCCCGGCGCCAGCGCTCTCCCTTGACCGGGTCGCCGATGATCGTGCCGTAGAGCCAGCCCGCTCCCATCGTGAGCGCGAGGTGCTCCGAAAGTTGCTCGTCGGTGAACGAATCCAGCACTCGGCGCGCGCCTGCGACCTGCCCGCGGGCAGCGAGGTCGTAGGACGCGCAGAAGGCCGGCCAGGCCGCCGCCGCGGCGTCGCCGGCGGCAAGCCAGTGGCGCACGGCGCGTTCGCCGTCACCGTGCTCCTCGTGCCATCTGGCCGCTCGCCGATGCAGGCCCGGCAGCTCGTCCGGCGCCCGCCGGCGCTCCAGCGCGGCGAGCAGGTCGGCGAAGAGATGGTGGTAGCGGTACCACTCGTCGCGGTCGTCCATCGCCGTGACGAAGAGGTTTTCGCGCACCAGCGTGGCGAGGTGCTCGGCCGCCTGGTCGTCGCCGGTCACCGCGTGGCAGAGGGAGGGCGACAGCCTGTCCAGGATCGATGTGCGGAGCAGGAAGTGCCGCAGCTCCGCCGGCTGCCGGTCGAGGACCTCCTCGGCGAGGTAGGCGGCGATAGCGTGCTGGTCGCCGCGGACGTCTGGGAGCCAGTCCGCGGCCGGCCTTCCCTGGCCGGCGAGCAGAGCGAGGCGCAGTCCCGCGGCCCAGCCTTCCGTGACGGCGAGCAGCTCGTCGATCTCCGCCGGGCCGAGCGTGATGTCGTGCAGGCGCAGCAGCTCTCGGGTCTCCCGGCGATCCAGGGCGAGGTCGGCAAGGTCATATTCCGCCAGCCGGTCCGCGGCGCGCAGCCGTCCGAGCGGCAGCGGCGGGTCGGCCCGCGTGCCCAAGGCGACCTGGGCGTCGGGAGGCAGTTCCTCGAGCAGGACGCCGAGCAGCCTCCAGCACTCGGCGCTGCCGAGCAGATGTGAGTCGTCGAGCACCAGGAGGAAGGGCTCCGCGGCCTCCATGGCGGCCGCCATCGCCGGCACGATCCGCTCGTCTACAGGCGGCGTCCGCAGTCGCAGAAGGTCCAGGACGGCGGGGTCAAGAGGCGCCACTTGCCCAAGCGCAAGGCCGAGATACGCGAGCAGGACGACCGGATCGTTGTCTGCCTCGTCGAGCTGTAGCCACGCGCTCGGCCGCGGATCCTCCGCCAGCCACTGGGCGAGGGCGGTGCTCTTGCCGTAGCCGGCGGGCGCGGTGATCACGACAAGCGGCCGCCGCTCCTGGAGGAGCGAAGCGACCAGCGTTTCGCGGTGGACGAGGGGGACCTGCGCCAGGGGCGGCCGTAGCCGTGAGCCGAGCGGCCGGGCACCGAGCACCTGCTGCTCGAGCTCGTCCCATCGCACGGGTGACGGATGTGCGCTCGCGAGCCCGTCCGCCGGGCGGTCCTGACTGGAATCGATCGTGGTCTCCGACATCGCCGCAGTCCCCTCGGCTGCTGATGCTGCCAGCATCGTAGCACGGGCGGCTGCGCTTCAGGCGTTCTTGCGTTCCCGCCTCAACCAGTCTCTCGCCAGGTCGCGGAGTACTCGACGCCGGGGCCGGGGGGTCGGAGCTCGGGATCGGCCACGACCCAGCTCCCATCGAGGCCGGACTCGCGCGCGACCAGCTCGAAGTGGCACATCGCGATGCCCAGATCGACGCGCTGCAGATCGGCGATGCGCAGCACCGTGAAGAGCGCACTGCCCTTGCCGTACCCCTTGGTGCGCACCAGGTGGAAGTGCCAGTCGTGCCCGCCGCCGGGGAGCGGGGTGCGCACGATGCGCCAGGGCTGCTTGTTGGTCGCGGACGGAGCCATGCGCACCGCCTCGAGCGCGGCGGCGTAGCGGCCGCCGCCGGCGTACCGATCCGCCGGCGTGCTCGCCATCGGCTCGCCCCATTCGCCTTCGAAGAACAGCTCACCGGGCGGGAAGCGGCGGCCGCCCTGCTCACGCTCGCGGATGCGCTCGGTGCCGTCGTCGCCGATGTAGCCCGTGGACACGACGGCCGGCATCGTCTCGCCGCGCTTCAGGCCGCCGAAGCGGCGCACGAAGGTGCTTCGCGTGAAGGTGCCGCCCAGCCAGCACGTGCCGAGCCCGATGCCGGTGGCGGCGAGGATGACCTCCTCGAGGAGGTAACCGTAGTCCTCGAGGTCCTTGGGCGCTCGCCGCACGGCGCCGACGATGAAGCCGGTCGCGCCCTTGATGAACCCGTACGTGCCGAGGCGCCGGAGAGCCTGGCGGTCGTCCGGCGCCGCCGCGATGAGCCCGAATCGTGCCTGCGAGCCGAGCGGACCGGCGGTGCGGCTTGCCAGGAACTCGCCCAGCCGAGCTTTGTCCGCGTCCGCGATGGGCTGCTCCAGGTACGTGCGGCAGGAGTAGCGCCGGTCGATGAGTTCGCTCGCCGGCGCGGGGAGCTCGGGGCGCCCGCCCGCGCCGGATGATGTGAGCTCGATCGTCATGGCCCCGGAGCCTAGCACGGCGCCTGCTCGCGCCGCTCTGGCGCCGGCCGCGCCTCACACCTGCGTCACGAGGTACTCGAAGGCGCCGAGCGCCGCCTTGGCGCCCTCGCCGGCCGAGATCACGATCTGCTTGTCGTGCGTGTCGGTGCAGTCGCCGGCGGCGAACACGCCGCGCACGCCGGTGCGGCAGTGGCTGTCGACGATGATCTCGCCGAGCTCGTTGGTGTCCACGAGGTCGAGCGCGAAGCCGGTGTTGGGGTAGAGGCCGATCTCGACGAACACACCCTGCACGTCGAGGCGGCTGGTGGCGCCGGACTCGCGGTCGCGGACGGTGAGCGCCTCGACCGCGTCCGCGCCGTGGATCTCGACCGGCTCGTGGTGCCCCAGCAGCTCCACGCCGGCGGCGGTGGCGATCTTGTCCTCGAGGACCTCGTCGCCGGCGAGGCCGCTGCGCGCCACGAGCCGCACCGAGCGCGCGACGCCGTCCATCTCGAGGGCCGCCTCGAGGGCCGAGTTGCCGCCGCCGACCACGGCGACGTCGAGGCCCTTGAACAGCGGCCCGTCGCAGGTGCTGCAGTACACGACGCCGCGCCCGGCGAGCTGTGACTCGCCGGGGATGCGCAGGTGACGCTTCTCGACGCCGCTGGCGATGATGAGCGCGCGCGACGCCACTTCGCGCGCCGATTCGAGCTCGAGCACCTTGCTGCGACCGTCCACGCGCAGGCCGGCCACCTGCTCGCCGATGAGCTGTTCGATGCCGTATCTGTCCGCCTGCGCGAAGAACTTCTGCACGAGGTCCGGCCCGCTGACGAGCTCGAACCCGGGGTAGTTGGCGACGTCGCGCGTGGTGCCGAGCTGACCGCCGATGTCCATGGCGACGACGATGGTGCTGAGGTTCTTGCGCGCGGCGTACATGGCGGCGGCGAGGCCCGCGGGCCCGCCGCCCACGATCGCCACGTCGTAGACCGTCTTGAGCTCGGCCGGTTCCCGGCCGAGCCGCCGGTCGAGCTCGCCGCTGGCGCTCAGTCTGGCGAGGTCGTCGTAGCCGCCGACGTGCTCGCCGCCGAGGAAGATCTGCGGCACGCTGCGGCGGCCGGAGCGCTCGATCATCTCCGCCTGGAGCGCCTCGTCGAAGGTGACGTCGGTCTCGTCCCACGGCACGCCCTTGGCGCGCAGCAGCGCCTTGGCCTTGGCGCAGAACGGGCACCACTGCTTGGTGTAGATGAGGATGTCAGGCGGTTCGGTCATCGTCCGGTACGTACCCGCCGCGAAGCGGGCAGAAGCACACGCAGGCAAGGTCGGCCGCGCTACGCCGGCGCCGTGGTGTGCCTCGGCCCCGGCGCGGGTAGCGTCCGCAGCAGACACCGGGGCGCATCGCGCCTCGCCGACGAGGAGGTCGCATGATCCAGCTCATCGAAGGCGCGCCCGAGGGCGTGCTTGCGTTCGAGGCCGTGGGCGAGGTGGACGCGCAAGACTACGAGGACGTGCTCAGACCGGCCATCGAGGCCGCGCTCGAGGGCGGCGAGGACATCCGCATCGTCTACGAGATAGGCCCGGACTTCGACCGCTACTCCGCCGGCGCCGCCTGGGAGGACATGGCGATGGGCTTCGCCCACCTCACGCACTGGAGGCGCTGCGCCGTCGTGACCGACCGGGACTGGGTGGCCCACGGGGCGCAGGCCTTCGGCTGGCTCATGGGCGGGCGCCTGCGCGTCTTCGACATCGACGAGCTGCGTGCGGCGCTCGATTGGGCCGCGTCCGACGAAGACTGAGCCAATGGCCGTTCTCCTCACGGGCCGTGACCTCACGCTGCGGCAGGTCGTGGACGTGGCGCGAGAGAACGCGCCGGTCGCGCTCGACAAGGGCGCGCGGGAGCGCATGACGCGCGCCCGGGCCCTCGCACAGACGGTCTTCGAGCGCGGCGAGCCCACCTACGGCCTGACGACCGGCTTCGGCGCGCAGAAGCGGGTGGCCGTAGACCCGGCCGACGTGAGCCGCTTCAACCGCAGCCAGATCCAGGATCACCGGGCCGGGCAGGGTCCGCCGGCGCCAGACGACGTGGTGCGCGCCGCCATGCTGAGCCTCGCCAACCTGTTCGCCGGCGGCACGACGGTCGCGCGGCCGGAGCTCGCCGACGCCATCATCGACGCCCTCAACGACGGCTGTCTGCCGCGCGTCCACCTGCACGGCTCGATCGGCGTCTCCGACCTGACGGCGATGGCCGACATCGCCGACGGCGTCATCGCCGACCGGGAGCTGCTCGCCGGGGAGGCGCTCGCGCTCCTGAACAACAGCGCCTTCGGCACCGCTCTCGCGGCGCTCGCGCTCTTCGACGCCACGCGCCTGCTCGACGCGGCCGACGTGGCCGGCGCGCTTTCGCTCGAAGGCTTCGCCGCGAATCTGTCGGTACTGCGCGACGGTATCGAGGCAACGCGCCCGCACCCCGGCTTCGTGTCTACTCTGGCGCGTACACGCAGCTTGCTGGAGGGGAGCTTCCTCTGGCGCGACGGAGAAGCGCGGAACCTGCAGGACCCGCTGACGTTCCGCAGCGCCGTCGCCGTGCAGGGCGTCGGCCGCGAGGCGCTCGATCAGGCGCTCGGTACCCTCGCGATCGAGCTCAACGCGGCCCAGGGTAACCCTCTGGTCGACCTTGAGGCCGGGCGCATCGTCTCTGTGCCCGGCTACGAGTCGCTGCCGCTGGCCGCCGCGCTCGACTACGTGCGCGTAGCGCTCGCCTCGGTGCTCATGGCTGCCGCCGAGCGCGCGGTCAAGCTCCTCGACACACCCTGGTCCGGCCTGCCGACAGGGCTCAGCGTGGATCCCGCGCGCCCTGACCTCGGCCTCAGCATCCACGCCATCACGGCCCAGTCGCTGGCGGCCGAGGCGAGCCTGCTCGCGCACCCAGTCTCGTACACCGTGGTGAGCACCTCCGGCGCCGAGGGCATCGAGGACCGCGCGACCCTCCTGCCGCTCAGCGCGCGTCGCCTCGAGGCGATGGTCGAGCTGGGGGAGGGCGTGATCGCAATCGAGGCGCTCGTGGCGGTGCAGGCGATCGACTTGCGCGGGCGCGGACCGCTCGGACGCGGCACCTCCACCGCGCACGCGCTCATCCGCGAACGCATCCCGTTCGCGCCCCACGGCCGCGAGACGCTGTCCGACCCGGGGAGCCTTCGGGAGCTCATCCGCCGCGGGGCGCTGGGGTAGCGGAGCTGCCGCGGCGGCGCCTTGTGGACGCCGGCCAGACTCGCTAGGCCAGTCGCACGAGGCCGGCGAGCTCGTAGAGCACGACGGCTCCGTAGGCGGCGGCGAAGAACACCGCCGTCGTCAGAGCCGCCCGCCGGCGGCGCAGCGTCCAGATCGCCAGGGAGACCGCAAGGACGATGCCGACCTTGACCAGCGCCGCCTGCGCCGCGCCCCCGGCCAGGAAGTAGCGCATCACGGGGTTCGCCTCCGTGGCGGCGCCGAGGCGCAGCAGCGTCTGTGTGAGGACGAGGTCCAGGAGGCTGAGCAGATTGGCGAGCGCCAGGATCCCCACCAGCGTGCGCGGGTGGTCGCGCAGACGCAGGAGCGGCGCTTCGAGTGCCGCGCGGATGGGGGTACCGCACAACGACCGGCGCCGGTCGAATCCGGAGCGGCGCTCACCGAGCACGAAGTGGTGTGACCGGCGCCGGTCCTCTTCTCGTGGTCTGCACGTTGCGGCGGTGTCCATGGACGCTCTCAGTGGCCGATGGTCGACTTTGCCGGAGGTATTCCCGCGCACCCGGCTGGCTAGCCGTCCGAGCGCGCCGCCTGGCTCCGCGCCCGTGCAGTGCTGGGGAGGGCGATCCACTTGCAGTTCACGTGCCTCATCGATCCGATCCTGTCGTGGTCTGCAGGGTCAGCTCGCCTTCGCGACGACGGCCTCGCCGCTGCCGTCGCCGTCCGGAGCGCCCTGCCCGCGGAACTGCGTGCGGTAGAGCTCGGCGTAGAGGCCGCCGGCGGCGAGCAGCTCCTCGTGGCGGCCGCGCTCCACGATGCCGCCGTCGCGCAGCACCAGGATCTGGTCGGCGTCGCGCACGGTCGAGAGCCGGTGCGCGATCACCAGCGAGGTGCGGCCCGCCAGCGCCGTCTTGAGTGCCACCTGCACGGCGCGCTCGGACTCCGAGTCGAGGTGCGCGGTGGCCTCGTCGAGCACCACCACGTCCGGCGCCTTGAGCAGGAGCCGGGCGATGGCGACGCGCTGCTTCTCGCCGCCCGAGAGCCGGTAGCCGCGGTCGCCGACGACGGTGTCGAGGCCCTCCGGCAGCGCCTCGACGAGCGGCAGGACCTGCGCGCTGCGCAGCGCCTCGCGCAGGTCTTCGTCTGTCGCGTCCGGCTTGGCGTACAGCAGGTTGGCGCGCAGCGTGTCGTGGAACATGTGCGCGTCCTGCGTGACCACGCCGACCACCTCGCGCAGCGAGTCCAGGCTGGCGTCGCGCACGTCCACGCCGTCGATGCGCACCACGCCGGAGGTCACGTCGTACAGGCGCGGCACCAGCTGGCTCATGGTCGTCTTGCCGGCGCCCGAGGGCCCGACGAGCGCGACCAGCTGGCCCGGCTCGGCGCTGAAGCTCACGTCGCGCAAGACCTCGCCGCTCGGCGCCTCGCCGAGCACGGCCACCGACTCGAGCGAGGCCAGCGAGACCTCGCCGCTCGTGGGGTAGGTGAAGCTCACGTGGTCGAACTCCACGCGCGCCTGCCCGCGCGGCAGCTCCGTCGGCTCGGCCTTCTCGGCCACCATCGGCGGGAGGTCGAGCACCTCGAAGACACGCTCGAACGAGACCAGCGCCGTCATGATGTCGACGTTGATGTTGGAGAGCGCCGTGAGCGGCCCGTACAGGCGGTTGAGGTAGGCCGTGAGGGCGACGACGGTGCCCACCGCCAGCGCGCCGTGCACGGCGAGCACGCCGCCCCAGCCGTAGACGAGCGCGGTGGCGATCGCCGCCGTGAGGAACAGCGCGATGAAGAAGAACCGGGCGTAGAGCGACTGGGTGACGCCGATATCGCGCACGCGGCCGGCGTGCCGCCGGAACGCTTCGTCCTCGGCGGCCGGGTGCCCGAAGAGCTTGACCAGGAGCGCTCCCGACACGTTGAAGCGCTCCACCATGGTCGTGTTCATGTCGCCCATGAGCTCGTAGCGCTCGCGCGTGATCGCCTGCAGCTTGCGCCCCAGCCAGCGCGCCGGCAGCAGGAACACGGGCAGCAGGATGAGCGAGACGAGCGTGAGCTGCCACGAGAGGAAGAACATGATCACCAGCACGATGCCGACGCTGATGAGGTTGCCGATCACGGTGGAGAGGACGTCGGTGAACGCCTCCTGGGCGCCGGTGACGTCGTTGTTGAGGCGGCTCACCAGCGCGCCCGTCTGCGTGCGCGTGAAGAACGCCAGCGGCATGCGCTGCACGTGGTCGAAGACCTGGGTGCGCATGTCGTAGATCAGGCCCTCGCCGACCAGCGAGCTGATGTAGCGCTCGGCGAGCGTGAGTGCAGCGTCGCTGAGCGCCAGGACGGCGACGAGGATCGCGAGCCAGACGATCAGCGCCGCGTCCTTGCCGAGGATGCCCTTGTCGATGATGGCCCGGTACAGCAGCGGGTTGGCGGCGCTCACCACGGCGTCGATCACGACGAGCACGAGGAAGAACGCGAGCAGGCGCCGGTACGGCCGCACGTACTTGAGGATGCGGCGCGCGGTACCTTTGGCGATCTTGGCCGATTTGACCGACTGGTCGCGGCGCAGCGAGCGCGCCGCCGTGAAGGCGTTGGGGCCCATCATGCCCAAGCCTTGGTCATGCGCCGGCTCCGGCCGCCGGTGCGGCGTCCGCCGGCGCGCGCTGCGCACCGTCTTGCGCACCGTCCGCCGGCGCCGCGTGTGCGCCGTCCGCCTTTGCGCTTGCGCACCGTCCGCCGGCGCCGCGCCGCACTCGTCCTCCGGCTCGATGAGCACTGTGAGGAGTTCTAGCAACTGCCCCTGCTGCACCTGCGAGAGCCTGCCGAACAGCACCTGGGCGCTGGCGCGCCGCAGCTCGTCCATGCGCGCCATGAGGGCTTGGCCCTCCGGCGTGAGGCCGACCAGGACCGACCTGCGGTCGGTGGGGTCGGCCCGCCGCTCCACGAGCCCCAGCGCCTCGAGCGAGTCGATCATCGAGGTCGCCGAGCGCGGCGCCACCTCGAAGCGCGCCGCCAGGTCGCCCATGCGCATGGGCTCGTCGTGGCGCGCCAGGATGCGCAGCACGCGCGACTGCGCGAACGTGAGCCCCAGCGGGGCGAGCTCCTTGACTGCCGTGCGGCGCAACCGCCACGAGGCGCGCGTGAGCGCCTCGGCGAGCGGGGAGGCCAGGCTCTGGGTGTCGCCGTTGGCAGACTGGGTCCGGCTGGCGGTCATGGGCGCTCCTTGGGCGCTGAACAGGTCAAGACTCATAGTGAGTCTAGCAGATAGTGAGGTTTCCCCATTAAACCCGCCGTCAAACCGGCCCAGGCTGCGCCTGCGGTCGCGCGGGTGCGCGGATCGTGCACTCGGGATACGCTGTGTCCGGAGATGGGACCCGTGGGTGTGGAGGTGCGGCATCGGCGCTCGAAGATCACTTTGCACGGCGGCGGCCCTGGCGCTCGCCTTGGCCGGACTGTGCGCCGCGGCTTCGCTTGCGCCCGCCGCCCCGCTGGCGCCCGCCGCCCAGCCCGTGTCCGCCCCGCTCGCGTCCACCCTTCCCGTCGCCGGCGGCGCCCCGATGATCCGCATCCCGCAGACCGGGCACGGCCGGTCGCTTCGGCACAGCACGTCCGAGAACTGGGCCGGCTACGATGCCGTCGGCACCACCTTCACGAGCGTCACCGCGACCTGGACACAGCCGGCCGTGGCGCCCGACGCCCTCACGGACAGATACGCCGCCTTCTGGGTAGGGCTCGACGGCGACAGCAGCGAGACGGTGGAGCAGATCGGCACCGAGGGAGTCACCGTGGGCGGAGTCGTGACCTACCTCGCGTGGTACGAGATGTACCCGGCGCCCGCCGTGGTCATCAAGCGCACGCAGCTGTCGGTGAACCCCGGCGACCAGCTCACGGGCGCCGTCACGACCGACGGCTCCGGCTCGTTCACCCTCAGCCTCGTCGACCACACGACCGGGCGCTCGTTCACGACCACCACCCGGGAATCGGCGCAAGAACCGGCTCTGCTCGCGTCGGCCGAGGTGATCGCCGAGACCCCGTCGGACGACAGTGGAGTCCTGCCGCTCGCCAGGTTCGGCATCGTCAACTTCAGCGCCTGCGCCTTCAACGGCCAGCCGATCAGCGCGTTCGCCTGGGACGACATCACGCTCGTCTCGGGGAGCGGGACGCTGGCGACCACCTCGGCGCTCGGTCTGGACGGCGCCAGCTTCTTCGTGAGCGACGACTTCAAAGGGCCCATCACCGAGGTGCACGGCGCCGGCCGCACGTGGCACCGGGCACCGGTCAGGCTGAGGTTCACGGCGACAGACGGCAGGTTCGGCTCGGGCGTCGCCGCCACGCAGTCCTCCCTGGACGGTGGCGCCACCTGGACCACCGGCACGTCGCTCACGGTCGCCGCGCCGGCCGACCACTCCAACGACGGCCCGCACACCGTGCTCTATCGCTCGATCGACAAGGCCGGCAACACGGAGACGGCGCGCGGGGTCACGGTGCGCGTCGACACGCAGCGCCCGACGCCGCGGGCAGCGGTGCCCGCGAGCGTGACCCGCGGCCGCAGGGCCACGCTGCGCTTCAGCGTGGCCGACGCGCGGCCGGGCGCGCCCACGGCGACCGTGACGATCCGCATCCGCACCGCCTCGGGCCGGCTCGTCAAGAAGGCGGTGCTGAGCCGCCGCCCCGTCAACAGGGGCCTGCGCTACCGCTTCGAGTGCGCGCTGCCCAAGGGGACGTACCGCTTCTCGGTGTACGCCACCGACGGCGCCGGCAACGTGCAGACCGCGGCGGCGCGCAACCTGCTTGTCGTCCGCTGAACTGGGGACGGTGAGCTGACGGCGTGAGCGACGACCTCATCGGCGCCTTCGAGGAGCTCCCGTACCCGTCCTGGCGGACGCCGGGCGCGGACACGATGCGCCTCGGCAGGCTCCGGCACCACGTGCCCGTGCTGCTCGAGGTCGACGTCACGCAGGCGAAGGCCGCCCTGGCCCGGCGCAAGCAGCAGGGCGGCTCCGACGTCTCGTTCACGGCCTGGGCCACGAGATGCATCGCCCAGGCCGCCGCCGAGCACAGGCGGGTGCACGCGCTGCGCGGCGGGTTCGTGCGGGGCCGCACGCTCAGCCGCCGCACGCTCGTGACCTTCGCCGACGTCGACGTATGCCTCGCGGTCTACCGGCGCGTCGGCGGCGATGAGACCGGCGAGCGGCTGCCCATGCCGTTCGTCATCCGCAAGGTCAACGAGATGGACCTCCAGCAGGTGAGCGACGAGATCCGCGCCGCGCAATCGCGCCCGTTGCCGGCGGACGAGCAATGGATGAATCCCGACGCCGACGTCCCGCCGCCGTGGCTGGTGCGGCTCGGCCTCGCGGCCCCGCATCGCCTGCGCGACTGGTTCTTCTGGGACCGTCTCTTTGCCGACCCCTTCCGCGTCAAGCGGACGATGGGGACGGTGATGGTGACCTCCGTGCCCCTGACGACCAAGTCGGGCGGGGCGGCCTGGGCCATCCCCGCCGGCGTGCACTCGCTGCTCGTGGCGCTGGGGGCGATCGGGCGCAGGCCCGGCATGGTCGGCGATCGCATGGAGCCGCGGGACGTCTTGAGCATGACGGTGCTGTTCGACCACGACGTGGCGGACGGTGTGCCCGTGGCGCTGTTCCTGCGGCGACTGAGCGAACTGATGGAAGGCGCGGCCGGGATCTGACGCGACGCGACGGGAGCGCAACGCGGCCGCGCGAGGGCGCATCCTATTCCTGGCGGCGCGGCACCTCGCGCTTGACCATCTCGACCTCGAGCCCGCCGTCCGAGCGGAGCCGGAGCTCGTCCATGATCCGGGAGATGATGAAGAGGCCGCGGCCGTCGCCCGCCAGAGGGTCGGGCACGGCGTCCGGGTCGAAGCTCTTCGTGTCGAAGCCGCGACCCCGGTCGCGGACGCTGCAGATCAGTGCGTCCGCATCGAAGCGCAGCACCACCTGCATGGCCTCGCGGGCGCCGCTGTGGCGGATCACGTTGGCGCAGGCCTCTTCGAGGCACAAGACGACGTCGGCGATGACGCGCGCGTCCGAGCAATGGCGGTGGAGGTAGTCGCGCAGGCGCTCGCGGGTGCCGGGGAGGCGGGAGGGTTCTGGGGCCACTTCGAAGCCCAGGGCGGGCGGGGTGGCATGCTGCTTCGATATCACTTCTGGCGCCAGGTCCATGCTCCACGAATGCCGTGTGGCTCCGAACAGGCCTGGGCCCAGCAGGCCGTCGTCGAGTATGTGCTCGTCGGCGCTCTAAAGCAAGCCGAGCCGGCAGGACGTCGCTCGGCTCGCGCCTCGCGGCTCGCGAGACTCAGGCCTCTTCGGGGGCCGGCGCGGCGACGCGCCGGCGGCGCGTCGCCACGTCCTTGCGGCTGACGGCGAGGTACCAGACGAAGCCGATGATCAGCACCGTGAGGACGAGGCTCACGCTGCCCTGCCCCCAGCCAAGACCGCCGTCGGCCTTCGGCTTGCCCATCCAGTCGGCGA
This sequence comes from uncultured Thermoleophilia bacterium, assembly GCA_963829205.1. Classification (GTDB taxonomy): domain Bacteria; phylum Actinomycetota; class Thermoleophilia; order UBA2241; family UBA2241; genus CAIXSE01. The sequence continues at coordinate 813,451 of CAWHHT010000005.1, read as the reverse complement.
AGGAGGCGCCGAGCGGCCGGGTGACCACGTAGGCGAACCAGAAGGCGAGGATCGGGCTCCAGCCGAAGCGCCAGTAGCCGATCGCCGGGATCAGGATCACCGCCGTGAACAGCACGATCGACAGGAGGTAGCCCAGGTGGAGGGTATAGGCGGTGAGGTCGCCGGCCGCGGTGCCGAGCGCGAAGGTCGCGACCACCGCGGCCCAGTAGAAGAGCTCGCGCCGCCGCGTGGTGATGCTGTGGATCGAGAGCGTGCCCTCGCGCTTGCGCCAGGTCGTGAAGACGGCGGCGAGGACGATCGCGAAAAGCGTCGCCGAGGCGACGTAGGGGACGTGGAAGCCGACGTGCAGCACGTCCGCGCACATGGTCCCGAAGACGCCCACCATGACGACTGCGAACCAGTAGGTCCACGCGAGGTAGCGGCGCATCGCGAACTGCAGCGTCAGAGCGACGACGAAACCGGCGAAGCCGAGGAGCACGGCCGGCACCGGCTGGATGCGGTGCACCAGGTAGTCCGAGGTGGACTCGCCCATAGCCGTGGAGAGGCCTTTGACGATCCAGAAGTAGATGGTGATGAGCTCCGGGACCTTGGAGAGGCTCTGCGGCGCGGGCCTCCGGCGCCGGCCGGGCGCGACGGTCGTTGGGCGCAGCTCGCCGCCGCGCGTGCGGCGGTACAGCGTGACCGTCTTGCCGGCGCCCTCGGTGGCGCCGCCTGCGGACGCGCGCTCATCCGGCTGCGGGCGGCCTTCAAGAAGTCGCTCTGTCGGCCCACCCAGCGTCGTCTGCTTCAACGCGCGGCCACCTCGGCAGTGTCATCGTCGATTGCATACGAGTCGGGGCGGAGCGAGAAGAGCATGCGGCAGCGCTCGGAGCAGAAGAGGTAGGTCCTGCCGTCGTGGTTGGCGCGAAGCAACGCGGTCGCCTCGGTGATGTGCCTGCCGCACACGGGGTCTGCAAGATCGGGGTCGAGGATCTTTTCGGTGGATCGCATCTGTGCTCCTGTCGTGTGCCGTCGGGCCTCAGCCGTGCCCGACCGGGAGCCTCGACCATGACGGGCGGATGTGAAGCTGACGTGAACTTATGGTCGGCGCGCGTGAAGCCGGCGGAGGCTCGGGCGCCGTTAGGCGGGGCAAGCCGCGCCATGGGCTGGCACGCGCGTCCGTGGCTGCGCGCCCATCGCCGGGCGTTCGCCGCCGCAGTGCCACGGCCGCCGCGCTGCCGGCACGTCGTGTCCTATCGGCTGACGACCAGGTGCTTCAGGCAGCCCTGCGCCAGTCCTCCTCGTCGTTCTCCTCTCGCGCTCCTCACCGCGCTCATCGTCGGTGTCGTCGAACTGCGATCGGCGCATCTCCTGCTGCCACGCCGGAGGCTCTCGAGGCGTGAAGAGGATGGCGATGCCGAGGATCGCGGCCGTCCCCACCAGCGCGATGACGACGGATACGAGCGGGCTGAACAGGCGCGCCCCGGCGAGCGTGCGCATGCGCGCGAGATGGGCGCCGGGGCCCGCGGCCGCGGCGGTCACGCCGACGGCCAGCAAGAAGATGTAGGCAGAGGCGACGGCCGCGATCGCAAGTCCCGCCGCCTTCGAGAGGATCCGTTTCACGGTCCACTCCCTTTGATCGATGCGGGTGACACATCCTCGAGTGTTCCCGCGGAAGGCCTCGCCAACAGGGAACGGACCCAGATCGACTCCGGGCGCTTACAGCAGGCTGCGCAGCGCAGTCAGCCACTTGTCCCAGCCCTCGTGGCCGGTGGCGGCGTCCTCGTCGGCGTCGGCGATGGCCTTCTGCGCGAGGTCGATGGCCGGCGGGTCGATGCCCAGAAGCCGGTACGAGTCGTAGACGTGGTCGTTGGCCAGCATTATCAGGACGCCGCCATAGGCCTTGAGCAAGTCGCAGTCGTGCTTGAACTTGCGCTGCTGCGCCGCGGTGGCGAAGTAGCGCGCGGCCTTGCCCTTGAAGGTGTTGATGGCCTTGGCATAAGCGAGGTTCCACGTCGCCGGCTTGCCCTTGTACGTGTTGTAGATGGTGAGGCACCAGTTCTCGTGGTCGACCAACTGCTCATGCTGGTTGGGGTCGCCGATCATCGGAGCCATGGTCTCCGCCACGTTGACCGATCCATCCTTCATGTTGTCGTACTTGCTACCGAAGGCCAGGAACCCCTTGTTGAGGGAAGTGAGCCTCGATTTGTACTCGGCCTTGTACTTCGCTTTCACGTGCGCCCCGGCGACGCCGGGCACGGCCAGCAGCAAAGCGGTCGCGACCAGAACGAGCATGATCGCGCGGCGTGTCGCTACAAGATCCATACGGTCCCCTTCCGTTGATGCCCTGCGGCCAGTCTCCCTGTTTCGCAGGAGGTGCGTCAACGGTGTGCGGGATCGTCGGCGCGAAAGCGCCCGCCTCAAGCTCGCAGGACCTCGAGCGCCTTCGCCGTCACCCAGCGGCTGGGCTCGCCCTTGGTCTCGATGTCCACGACGAAGCGACCGTTGAAGGTGCTCTGGAGCTTCCACCGGCCCTGCGCGTCGGCCTTGCTCGCGACCAGCGCCAGCGCCTCGTCCATGCGCGGGTCGCCATGGATGGGCGCGCCCGAGGGCGTGGTCGCGCCTTCGCGCCCCAGGCGCGTGAGGATCCCCAGCAGCTCGAGCACATCGGTCTGATACATGAGCGGGAAGCCGAAGCGCCGCCAGCCGGCCTTGGAGTCGCGGCTCAGGTCGTGGCTGCGGCGGTGGACGTGGTGCGTGAGGAAGTACTCGGCGCCGGCGGCGATGGTGCTCTGGACCGCCGGCGTGCGACGCTCGGGTGGGATCTCGGCGAGCGCCTTGAGTGCCTTGGCCGCCCCCATGTGGCAGGTGTGGCGGCCCCAGCACATCTCGAGCGGGTCGTAGGGCCAGCCGGTGGGCGCGTCGCCCTCGCCGTCGTCGAAGCGCTGGTAGGTGGCGATCCAGTCGATGGCCCGCTGCACGCGCGGGTCGTCCAGCATGCCGAGGCGGACGAGGCTGTAGACCATGTTGCCGGTGAGGCAGGGGATGACCGAGCTGTGCGTGCAGCCGCCGGCCGCGGCGTGCCTGTGGCCGAAGCCGCCCGAGGCGGCGTCCTGCGCGTCGCGCAGCATCGCCTCGCAGCCGCGGCGCACGCGCTCGTCGGCGCCGTCCGCGCCGAGCTCGGCGAGGATGAGGAGCTGCCACACCGTGCCGGTGTACTTGGCCGTGTAGCAGCGCTCCGGGGCAGACCAGCCGCCGTCTTCGCGCTGCGCCGCGAGGATGGCCGGCACGGCGCCTTCTGTCATGATCCGGCGCCGGGCCTCCGCGGCCGCGGCGCCATCTCCGGCCGCGCCCAGCGCGGGCTCGCCGAGCAGCCGCATGAGCGTGAAGGCGCGCACCGAGGGGTCACCCTCGAGGAGCCAGGCGAGGGTGTCGCGACCAGATCCCGCGTCATTGCTGACCATGGAGGGATCTTACGTCCGGCAAACGGGCCCCGCGGGCTATCTCTCAGTCAGGCCGCCGTGCGTACACCTTGGCGCTCCACACCTGGCCCTCGAGGCCGCGCGCGTACTCGCCCACGACGGCCACGAGCTCGTCGCTGAGCTGGGAGCCGCAGCTGCACACGCCCTCGGTGTCGGAGGTGGCGAAGCTCGCGAGCTGCCCGGCGTCGTAGATCAGCCGGTCGCGCACCTCCACGTCGGTCAGGCCGGCGGCGCGCAGGCCGGCGAGGTAGTCGGCCTCGCTGATGGCGCCGGAGATGCAGCTCGAGTAGGCGGCCGGCAGGGAGCGGATCTCCTCCGGGAGGCTCTCGGCGACGATGTCGGAGACCAGCATCTGGCCGCCGGGGCGCAGCACACGGGCGATCTCGGCGAACACACGGTCCTTCTCGGGCGAGAGGTTGATGACGCAGTTGGAGATGACCCAGTCCACGGAGGAGTCCTCCACCGGCAGCTCCTCGATGATGCCCTTGCGCACGTCGATGTTGGCGAAGCCCGCCGCGGCGGCGTTGGCGCGCGCGCGGGCGACCATCTCGTCGGTCATGTCCACGCCGATCACGCGGCCCTCCGGGCCCGACGAGGCGCGCGGCCAGCAGCAGGTCGATGCCGGCGCCGGACCCGAGGTCCAGGACGACGTCGCCGGGGCGCAGGCCGGCGAGCGCCAGCGGGTTGCCGCAGCCGAACGAGTTCACGACGGCGTCGTCGGGGATGGCCGCCAGCTCCTCGGCGGTGTAGCCGGCGAACTCGACGACGGCGCCCTTGCGGGCGTCCACGGCGGAGCTGCCCTGGGCGGCTCCCGCCGCCGCAGCAGCCTCCGGACGCCGGCATGGTCACGCGCTCGCCGTACGCCTTGGCGACTTCGCTGCGTACCTGCTCGGGGGCGGTGGTGTCGGGGGTCGTGCTCATGGGGTGGTCCTTTCGTCCGTGGAGCAGGCCGGGCAGCAGGCGTCGAGCGCGTCGGCGAGGTCCCGCAGGATCTGTGCGACCTCACCGGTCTGCACCGTGCACCAGACTTCCTTGCCCTGCTTCTCACATTTGATGACGCCGGCCTCGCGCAGCACGGCGAGGTGGCGGGAGACGACCGAGAGGTCGACGCCGCTGCCGTCCGCGAGCTGGCCGACGGTGCACGCGCAGCCTTCGCCGGCCAGGCGCACGAACAGCTGCAGCCTCCGCGGGTCGGAGAGCGCCTTGAAGAGCCGCGGCGAGAGGAGGTCCTCCAGGCCCGCGCAGCAGCGAGGACTTCAGCTCGCGACCCGGACTCTTGCTTACTTGCACCATGATGCAAGTATACGCATGCCCGCGTGGGTGTCAAACGAGGGCGGGCGCAGTGTCGGGATTGCGACGAAGGCCTGGTGACTGCTCCGATGAATGTAGAATTCGATTGTCAACCATTTGAGGCTATGGCATTCGATCCTGGCATAGAGCAGGGTGCTGAGCTCAGTCACTCGGAGCTGATCGCGACGTTCCAGTGTCAGCAAGGCAAGGGCATGCGGTGTTCCAAGTCCACCAATAGCCTCGTCTTGGTAGTTGACCGTACCCACAAGCACAGCGTCTCGATCTACGCCGATGAATGGGATGACGCGGGGATCATGCACTACCGCGGCACGGGCCTTCACGGCGACCAGAGTCTCGACTACGAGGGGAATCGGTGGCTGCGCGATGCCGAAGCCAACGATACCGGTGTCTTCCTGTTCGAAAAGAAGCGCACAGGCCGCTACGTGTTCCGTGGGCAGGTCGAACTCGCTGAAGAGCCCTATCGCAGGCGTGAACCCGACCAAGATGGCGACATGCGGTGGGTATGGGTCTTCCCGCTGAGCGTCGTATCCGGGACTGATACTGCCAGTGCGCAGGTTGGTTGCAGAGCCGCCGGCTGGCGCCGCTCGACTCGTGAGCGTCCCTGCGCAGGGCGACGAAGACTCCCTCCCGAGCGTGCCGGTGCCGGCAGGTGAGGACATCACTCACGATCAGGTCCAATGGTGCCTGCTCCAAATGGGGGCTTCTCTCGGTCTTGACGTCTGGGTGGCGCGTAACGACCGGAACAGGTCGTATGGCGGTCAGAGCTTCCAGGATGCCCCTCGGCTCCGAGACTCTCTTCCACATCAGTTCGAGGCGCAGGTCATGTCGCTGATCGAGCATATCGACGTGCTTTGGCTGCGCGGCAACCGAGTCGAAGCGGCCTTCGAGATCGAGCACACGACGTCGGTGTACTCAGGCCTCTTGCGGATGGCGGACTTGGTCACCTTGCACCCGAATATCATGATCCGGCTGTACATCGTTGCGCCGGATTCGCGGCGGGCCAAGGTCCTCAGCGAGCTCGTGCGCCCGACTTTGATGCCTTGGACCCGCCGCTGAGAAACGTGTGCGGCTTCATCTCGTATTCGCGCTTGTTCCAGGAGGCCGAGACCGTCCGTCGCTACCAGGATCAGCTCAAGCCAGGCTTCCTGAATGGGATTGCCGAATACGCGCCGGCGCTCGACGAAGGCTTTCGCTCGGCCTGAGTCGAGAACTTGGTCAGCGCCCGGTCCGGGCGCGTACTGCAGCCTCTACCGTGGAGGCCGCGCTCGTCAGCGGTTCGTGCTCCCAGACCCGGACGACCATCCATCCTTCCGCGGTCAGAGCGTCCGTCACCAATCGATCACGTTCGCTGTTGCCACGGAGCTTGGGCTCCCAGTAGGCGAGGTTCGTCCGTGGCGTGTTCCCCATGCGCCGGACAGGAGTGCCAGAAGCATCCGTCAACGAATACCGCCACTTTCGGGCCCAGGGAAGCAAGGTCAGGCTTGACGCCGCCGATACGTCGGCACCGTCGATTCTTGCGGTACCTAAGGCCTCGCGCGTGAAGCGCGCGCCGCAGACTCGTCTCAGGTCGAGAGTCGGTCTTGCGGTTACCTCGCATTACGCTGGATGCGGCTTCACTGCTTGGCTTGGGGTATCCGGCGTCGCCCAGTTTCAATGTCCACCATCGCGCTCGTTTCTTCCATCCGCTGGCGATGTTAGCCTAGGACAGACGTGAAGGATCTTCTCGCTACTCACTGGACGGTCATCTGATGGCCACCAAACTCCCAGTTCTCAGTCTGTTCTCTGGCGCCGGCTGCCTAGATCTTGCCGTTGAACGCTGCGCTGAGCCGTTCGGCTCCAATGGAACGCGCGTGGAAGGGCCTCTCACCGTCGCGGCTGCGACGGACTACGACGAGCGTGCTCTGCGTTCTCTTCAGGCCAACTTTCCGGGCGTTCCGACAGTCCATGGCGACATCCGCGAGCTGTCCACGCGCGATCTGCTGGAAAGGGCGGGGGTGGCCAAAGGCGAGGCTGAGATGGTGGTCGGCGGACCGCCTTGCACGCCGTTCTCGAAGTCCGGCTTCTGGCTGGAGGAGAAGCGCAGCAGCTCCGATCCCAATGCATCCCTGCTCGACGAATACGCCCGAATCGTCAGCGAAGCACGGCCGCGTGCCTTCATCCTCGAGAACGTTCAGGGACTCACCTATGCGACGCACAGGCAGCAGCTCGCCAGGGTTCTCGAGCAGTTGTCGCGCGCCGGGTATCGGCCTACCTACAAGGTGCTCATGGCAGCGGACTATGGCGATCCGCAGCTGCGCCGCCGCGTTTTTGTCGTGGGAAGACGGGATGGCGAGGAGTTCCGTTTCCCCGAGCCGACGCACTCGGGGTGGAGCGAGCATACGCGCACCTTCGACCCTACCAAGAAGCCCTACATCACGGCGGGAAGTGCGATCGGGCCCTTGCTAGCGGATCCATCCGCGTCCGGAGAGATCGCGGAAGGCACCTACGCAGACCTCTTGGCTGAGGTTCCGCCTGGCCAGAACTACCTTTGGCACACTGAGCGCTACGGCGGCCGCGATGTCTTCAAGTGGCGCAGCCGCTACTGGACGTTTCTCCTTCGTCTCGATCCGGATCGACCCTCGAGCACCCTTCAGGCCCAACCCGGCCCGTGGGTCGGACCTTTCCATTGGCAGAACGTCTGCAACGACGAGGGCATCGCGCGGGCGCGTCGACTCAGCAAGGCCGAGCTGCTCAGACTGATGTCGCTTCCGGACGACTACCTTGTCGAGGGGGATGCGGCGACGATCCGGCGCCAGCTTGGCAACGCAGTCCCGCTGGAGCTGGGCAAGGCGGTCGTGGGTGCGCTTGCCGAACAACTTGGTCTGCTGAGCCGAACTGCTGATGCGAGAGACGTCCGGGATCTGTCCCTGGCCACGGTCGTTCACCCCAGCGGCTGATGGGGCTGAAGATCAACAAGAGGCGGGCGCGAGAACAGCTCGAGCGGTCATTGAAGCTCGCTCGCTCAAGCGCTGAGCTGCCGTCGGCCTGGAGTGAGCGCACGCAGAAAGTCGCGCAGTTCGAGGACAAGACGTGCCTCGTCGTCCTGGGCACGGCGCTCCTGGCCACCGCGACCGACGATACGGTCGACGCTCTGACTCTGAAATCCCGGGCCGGCAACAAGGCGTACTCGGCCCGCGGTTTGGCCCATGAGGTCCTTGTGCCGGCGTCCATCGACCATGGCTTCGATCTTCGCACTACCGGTCGGGAGCCATTGAACAACCAGCCGTTCTTCTACTCCGACCGGGTCGACGACATGCCGCGGGTCAAGCACCCGGGCGAGATCAAGTACCTGGTCGAATGCCTTGAAGCGGTCCACTACCTTCGTGAGGAGGAGGCAGTGGAGGCACTTGCCGCCTTCTTGCGCCAGCGCGTCGCCGCAAGGGATCAGGCGATTCCTACGGATCTGGGTCACACGAGCGCCGACCTGTTGAGGATCAGGGATGCTTGCGATCACTTCCTGGACAGCAGCGCCGAGAGCGGCAAGAGGGCGCAGGCGCTTGTGGCCGCGGCGTTCGATCTCGTGTTCGACGACGTCCGGACCGCGAAGGTCTTCGATCCCTCCCGGAAGTTGCCCGGCGACGTGCAAGCATTCCACAAGCTGGAACCAGTCATCGCCGTCGAGGTCAGGGCGAAGCTGGTCACCTACTCGGACGCAGTGCACTTCGTCAGAGCTGTGTCCCGCTGCTGGCTTCCCGCACGCAATGATCGCTGGTCTGTCGTCGGTCGACGCGGATGTGCAGCGCCTGTCTCGCGAGGCCTGGGAAGAGACCGGGGTCTTCGTGACGGTCTACTCGCAGTTCTCTGACGTTCTCCTGGACGCGCTCGCCTGGAGCCGACGCCCGCTCCACCAGCTTCTCTCCGAGTTCCCCAAGGATGTCGTAGCTCGGCTCACCCAGCTCGAGGTCAAGACGAGTTCCATGGCCCTGTGGGGCGAACTCGTCAGCTAGCCGTGGGTCGGAGTGTTGGGCGACTCATGCGACTGAGAGAAATGGCCACTCGTATCGCGGCGACGTTGCGGTCGCAGTAGACGGACACCCGAGCCAGTCATCCTCTGGAAGTGGCAGACCCCGGTCTCCGAGGCCGGTGGCGCCCCACCACCGACCTCACGCAGGCTCCGACGCAATAGCGGCCAACGGGACTTCGGCCGACATCGATCCTCGTGCTGCGTAGGGATAGGATCAACGCCAACGACCTGATCCGTAGACGCACGTCATCGAGTCGTGTGTTGGGACATCTGGAGGCAGCAGCGTATGGATCTGGGGCACATTCATCGGGGGTCTCTTGTGCCGGCCGATCAGGTGGGAGCCAGGGACTACAGAGAACGCGCCAAGGAGACGGTAGAGCAGAGCATCAAGGCCGGCGACGCTGTGCCCGAGGGCTGGTCCATCAAGAGGGAGGGCAAGACGCGCGTCAGGCTCATCCGGGACAAGGAGCCGTGGCAGCGCCTCGAGAATCGGATCTGGAAGCTCATGTTTGACCTGGGGGCCGAGTACATCAGCACGCCCGACTTCCATCTCAAGCTCAAGACTCGCGAAGGTGTGGACAAGACGAAGCAGATCGATGTAGTGGCGATCGATGAGGATGTTGCCTTCGTCGTTGAGTGCAAAGCGCGCAATGACTTGGGCGCGCGCGACCTCAAGCGAGATATCGCCGAGATTCGCGGCAACATGGACGACGTGCGCACCGCACTCAAGGACGCCTTGGACCGGCGCGACCTTCGGTGTGTTTTCGTCCTGGCCACCGAGAACATCGTGTGGTCGGACAACGATGTGCTTGATGCGCGTGATCACGACATTGTTAAGTGGGATGAGCGTGACGTCTCGAGCATGCAGGACCTGACGCAACTGGCCGGTGAGGGAGCCAAATACCTCGTGTACAACCGCGTGTTCCGCAACAGTAAGATCAAGAACTTCCAGGTGAAGGTTCCCGCGCTCAAAGCGAAGATGGGTGGCAGAACCTTCTACTCATTTGTGCTAACGCCAGATCAACTACTGAAGATTGCGTTTGTTCATCACAGGACTGGCGACTCTCGTTTCTCCGATCTGACCGATAGCTATCAGCGCATGATCAACAAGAATCGGGTCCGGCAGATCGAGCAGTTCATTCGCGGAGGCGGCTTCTTCCCCGGAAGCATCATCGTTAACTTCACGCGTGCCTTTGTTCGCGAAGACAAGCTCTGTGATAAGCCGACGCTGCAGGGCATGCAGGGTGGAGGCGAGCCGGTTGCCGTGACCTTGCCCCCCTACTACGGCTGCGCCTGGATCATCGACGGGCAACACCGTCTGTACGGATTCGCGGACCTTCGCGAGAAGAAGACGGCCATGCTGCCGGTCATCGCGTTCGTGAACGAGAGTGCGCATACACAGGCCAAAGTCTTCGTTGACATCAACAAGAACCAGAAGGCGGTCCCGCCGGATCTACTGTGGGACCTGTACGAGGATTTGTACTCGGAATCCGACGATCCGAGAGAACGGCAACTATGGATGGTCTCGTGCATCGCGAAGAAGCTGAACAACGATCACACATCGCCTTTCAGGGGCCACATCAAGATCCCGAAAGACGACAATCCTGGCAACCTCTCCCTCTACTCGGTCTGCAACGCCATCCACCGTTTTGGACTGGTCAATCCGAAAGAGGAACTTCTCTTCCACGATGATCACATTGCGACCGTGGACTTCGCCGCAGCGCGCATCGAGGCGTTCTTCTCGGTGTTCCGCGACGCGTTGCCTGAGAAGTGGGATGCTGGTGACGCACACTACCTCAGAACCAAAGCTTCCCTTCCTGTTCTCTTCGGCGTCATGAAGGACGTGCTCTCAGCCAACTTGCAGCGCCCGATCGAACTCGAGGACCTCGCCCGGTTCGCAGACGTCTGTGCGCAGTTTCTCGCTCCGCTGGTCTCCCACTTTGACTTGGCTGACCCGGCGGAAATCGAGACCTACCGAAAGGCTGGTGGAGCCCTCGGGCGAAGCAACGAGCTGCGTGAGAGTCTGTGTCAGATCATGTACGCAGCGCAGGTTGGTTTTCGGTCTCCTTGGTACGAGGAGCGTTTGAAGACCGCTGTCATGCGCGATGAGCAAATGCGCACCAGCAGCGTTCGGAAGCTCGCCTCGCGCGACGAGAGCGACACACTGGAGTTCAAGTCATCCTTGTCGGTCGATGTACGGCGTTTGCTTCTCGGCGATGGCGAGAAGTCGACTTCCACGGGACTCGAGGACGAAGGTGTTCTCCGCTCAATCGTCGCAATGCTGAATTCCAAGGGCGGGGACGTGGTGGTCGGTGTTGCTGAGAAGGAAGACTTCCGCGCGGCAGCTCCCCGAGCGCCTTGGCGAGATTCTCGTCGTTGAGGACAAGCTGATACTCGGGCTGGACATCGAGTACGACAAGAAGGGCTGGGACAGCTACCAGAGGAGATTGACCGAGTTGATCGAGAGTCGGATCGGTCCGGACGTCTTGGACCAGGAGCTTGTCGAGCTGACGAAACTCACCATTCGTGACGCCGAGGCAGATCTCTCCTACGATATCTGCCGCATATCCATTCAGTCTTCAGAGACTCGGCAATACCTCAACGGAGAGCATTTCTTCACACGAAGAGGGAACAAGACCGAGCGCCTCAAGGGGCCGGAGATCGATCGCTACTGGCAGTCGCGCTAGCGCCGCAGACGACCGAACCAACGCGTCGCGGATCACACCGAGAGCGGTTACCGACCGTCCCGCGCCGCCGCAGTCTGTGGGTTTGACGATCCTACTTTGATCTTGCAGACTGGCTCCAACGACTCGAACGCTCCCGGAACTGCTTGCGACCCTCCAAGGCCTCGCTCTGCCGCTGCGCGCCTTCCGCCTCGTGGTCGGCCGATGGACGACATGCGCGCGATGGAGCGCCTCATCGAGGCCAGCGGCACCGATGGACGATCACGCGGCCCGGCGGCCTCACCGGCAAGCCCAAGGGCGAGTACGTCGTCGAGCCCGGGAACTCGCTCCGCGGCCACGGCAGCACGCCGCGCGGCGACCTCGCCGAGGCGCTCGTGCTCGGCGGTCACCGAGCAGCGCTGGCTGCGGCAGGCGGTGGTCGTTGCGGCGTAGGCGGCCGGCGATTCCTGGCGCTCAACGTCCACGGTGAGCGCCGATCGTCACTCTGGAACCGGCACGCGGTGCTCGTCAGGCTGGCGGCATGTCGGCCATGGCCTCCCATTGTCCGTTCGCTCTCGCCTCAAGGAGCATTGACGGATATGTCACGTCTGACATACACTGTGGGCCGTGAGGCGGCGCGCCGGCAAGCCGCTGGTGTGGCTTCACGGTGAGGTTCGCACCCCACCGCTCACGGCTGCCGCTCGCGTCGAGACCGGAGAGTTCCTGCGCCGCCTTCAGCGTGGCGAAGTGCTGAGTCTGCCGCACTCCCGGCCGCTGCCGGCTCTCGGCAGGCGTTGTCATGAGCTGCGTGTCGTCGACGAAGGCGCCACGTGGCGCATCGTCTATCGCGTCGATGCCGATGCGATCGTCATCGCAGAGATCTTCTCGAAGAAGACGCAGGCGACACCGCGGTCCGTGCACACCGCATGCAGGCGCAGGCTCCGCGTCTACGACACGATCTCGGCGGATAGGGAGTGACCACCATGGACAGAACCAAGCTTGACCGGCTGCGGGCCGCGGGCTGGCGCAGCGGCGATGCTGCCGACTTTCTCGAACTGAGCGAAGAAGAAGCAGCATTCGTGGAACTCAAACTGGCGCTGGGCGACTACCTGAGGCGGCTGCGCAAGCAGAACTCCTGGACGCAATCCGAAGTGGCTCACCGGCTTGGCTCCAGCCAGTCCCGCATCGCCAAGATGGAAGCGGCCGACGCCTCAGTCTCCGTCGACCTGCTCGTCAGGTCCTTGCTCGCGCTGGGGGCATCCCTCCAGGAGGTGGGGCGTGTGATCGCCAGGGCGGCGTAGGACTTCACGTACCAGTCCTCGTCGCTGCACGCGACCAATAGTCGTCGGTGACTTGGTTGGCGAGCCAGGCCACCACGCGCTTCGTGGCACGCACGCCACGGCGGTGTCCGCGTTGACCTCGCCCCCCGCAGGTGCCAGCATCGTCCTGCTACCAACCTCAGACGGGCATACACGGAGGCGGGGCCATGAAGGATCGGTGGGTCACTCGTGCTTGGCGCATGGTGTGCGTGTCGGCCCTGGTGGCCGTCGCGAGTGCTGCAGCGGCGGGGGCCGCGTCGGCGTCGACCTACTCGGCCACCATCCGCGACGGCCGCGCGGCCGCGAAGGCGGTCCTCAAGCAGACCGGCGCGACGTCGCTCTCCCTGGCGCTCGTGAGCAACGGGCGCGTCGTCTGGCGCCAGGGCTTCGGCTACGCCGACAAGGCCACGAAAGCCCGCCCCGGGGCGACCACGATGTACGGCGTCGCCTCGGTGAGCAAGATGGTCGCCACCGTCGCCACCATGAAGCTCGTCGACCAGGGCCTTGTGTCCCTCGACGAGCCCTTCGCCCACTACGTCCCCTCGTTCACGATGCTGTCGCCGGGCTACCGCGACGTCACCGTGCGCATGCTGCTCGACCACGCCTCCGGCTTCCCCGGCGCCTCCTACGGCGACGCCAACACCAGCGTCTACTACCCCGGCTACCTGCAGGAGGTCCTGGGCACGCTGGCGCAGTCGCGCCTCAAGCACGCGCCGGGCTCCATGAGCGTCTACTGCAACGACGGCTTCACGATGATCGAGGCGTTGGTGCCGGCGGTCACCGGCAAGAGCTACGCCGAGTTCGTCCAGAGCGAGATCCTCACGCCCCTCGGCATGACGCACACCGCCTTCCCGCTCACGGCCTTCGCGGACGGCACCTACGCCAAGAGCTACCAGAGCGGCAGCGCCGATCCACGCGAGGTGGTCAACGCGCTCGCCGCCGGCGGCCTCTACTCCACCCCGACCGACCTGGGCCGCCTGACGACGATGCTGGCCAACGGCGGCGTCTACCGCGGCACGCGCATCCTCTCGGCCGCCGCGGTCAAGGAGATGGGCACCGACCAGACCCTCGGCACCTTCAACCCGGCGCCGTACGACGAGTTCAGGTTCGGGCTCGGCTGGGACTCCGTCGTCCAGCCCGGCCTCAAGGCCGCCGGCGTCACGGGCTGGTCCAAGTGCGGCGACTCCGACGACTACAGCGCCGAGATCGTGGTGGCGCCCAAGGCCAAGCTCTCCGCGATCGTGACCTGCGTCCACCCGATGTACTCCACCGAGTGCGAGACGCTCTGCGAGCGCATCCTGCTGCACGCGCTCGTCGACCGCGGCACGCTGCGCCACCTGCCGGCGAAGATCGTCGCGGTGCCGCCGGCGAAGCGCGCGACCAAGGCCCAGCTCGCGCGCATGGAGGGGTACTGGGCCGGGAGCGGCATGGTGGTACGCGTGCGTGCCATGGCCGGCCGCCCGCAGGCGCTCAGGCTCTCCATGCTCGGCTCCGGAAGCTGGACGCAGTGGTACGCGGGGCTCCACCTGCGCGCCGACGGCCGCTTCCACCCCAAGGGCAGCCCGGAATCGTTCCGCACCGTCGCGGCCGGCGGCCGCCGCTACCTCGTCGACTGCATCGTCGGCGGCTACGGCAACCACCGGGACGACCTCATGTACGCGCAGAAGCTCCATCGGGGACAGCCGCTCTCGGCGGCGTGGCGGTCTCGCGTCGGGCATTCCTGGCTGGCGGTGAACCTGCGCCCCGACTCCGACACCTTCGCCGTGAGCCCCATGAGCGGCGGGCCGCTGCTCACGGTGGGCGTCGTGCCCCGTCTGCAGGGCTACGTGACCGTCACGACCGGCTCCTATGGCATGCAGGTCGTCGACCCCAGCCAGAGCGACACCGCGGGCCTCATGTTCCTGCAGATCCCGTCGTTCGGCTCGGAGAACATGAACGACGCCGTCGTCGAGCAGCGCGGCGGGGAGGAGTGGATCCGCTTCGGCGACACGCTGTTCCGGCCGCGGGACGGGGTGCCCGAGCTGGCCGCCGGGCCGGCGACGGTGACCTTCGGCCCCGAGGGCTACGCCGAGTGGCGGAGCGTGCCGGCGGCCGGCCGGGTCACGATCAGCGCCGGCACCGCGTGGCGCCTCTACGACGCCGGCATGGCCGTCGTCGCCGGCGGCACCACGTTCCCGGCGACCGTGGACGCCTCGGCCGGCTCGTACCTGGTCCTGTTCGGGCCGGCGGGCTCGAGCACGACGGTGACGGAGGCGCCGGCCGGCTGATCACAGCTCCGCTCGCCGTTTGCGGCCAGGCATCGTCACCCGACTCTCCGCTTCGTCACTCTGTTCACGTGGAGACGCGCCTCACAGACTGACGGCATGACTGTCTGCCCTTGCCGCTAGTTAGCGAATGTGCTAACCTCATGCCGTACTTCGTCGAGTACTTCAACGAGCGCGTGCTCGCCGAGATCGAGGGCTGGCCAGTCGGCCTGCTTGCCGACTACGCGCGTCTCGTCGAGTTGCTCCTGGAGTTCGGACCCGGCTTGCGGATGCCGCGGTCGCGGGCGCTGGGCAGCGGGCTCTTCGAGCTCCGACCCCGCGGTCGTGAGGGCATCGGCCGGGCGCTGTATTGCTTCCTCGACGGCGAGCGCGTGGTCGTGCTCCACGCTTTCGTCAAGAAGACGCGGGCGGCGCCCGAGCGAGAGCTCAGGCTCGCACGCCGCCGCATGAAGGAGGTTCGTGATGGCTGACCGCGAGTATCGCCCGGTCGTCCACGACCACGACGTATTCCTCGCCCGAGCCATGAAGCGCAAGGGCTTTGCGAGCGCCTACGCCGAAAGCGCCGAAGAGTATGAGCTCGTGCGTGAGCTTCTCGCTGCGCGTGCGAAGGCCGGGCTGACGCAGGAGCAGGTAGCCGCGAGCATGGGCACGACGAAGAGCGCGGTGTCGCGGCTGGAGGCCGTCGGCAAGCACTCGCCGTCGGTGAGCACGCTGAAGAAGTACGCCCGGGCGGTGGGCTGCGACGTGGAGATCCGGCTTGTCTCGGCGGCGAAGTCCACCGCGGGGATCCCTGAGTAGGTCTCGCGGCTTGCGAGCCACGGCATTCACGGCCGCTACGTCCGCCGCTGCTCCCTCCGCGCCCGCAGGTACTCCACCAGCAGCGCATCGCGCTCCGCCGTGAGTTCCTCATAGCTTCGCGCGCCCTTCTCGGCCGCGAGGCCGGCGGCGAGCGCGTCGGCCGTCTCCGGCGGGAAGGTCGTCCAGGTGGCGAGGTCGCGCAGCATGCCCTCCTTGACGCCGGCGAGATGCTCGAGGTGGCCGCGGATGCCCTCCTCGCCGCCGCCGAGGTCGTAGAGCAGGTGCGGCCCCATGGCGGCCCAGCGCAGGCCGGGGCCGAAGCTCACGGCGCGGTCCACGTCCTCCACGGATGCCACGCCGCGCAGCACCAGGTCGACGGCCTCTCGCCACAGCGCCGCGGAGAGGCGGTTGGAGATGTAGCCCGGCAGGTCGCGGGTGAGCGTCACCGGCTCCTTGCCCACGGAGGAGTAGAAGGCTGAGGCGCGCCGCATCGCCTCGGGCGAGGTCAGCGCGCCGGGCGCGAGCTCCACGAGCGGCACGAGGTGCGGCGGGTTGTAGGGGTGGGCGGCGAGGCAGCGCTCGGGGTGGGCCGCCGCCGTCTGGATGTCGCTGATCGAGAGCCCCGACGAGCTGGAGCAGATGAGGGCGTCGGCCGGCGCGGCCGCGCCGATGGCGGCGAACACCTCGCGCTTGATCGCCAGCTCCTCGCGCACGCACTCCTGGACGTGGATCGCACCGGCGACGGCCTCGGCGAGGTCGGCCGTGGCCGCGAGCTGCGCGAGGCCTCGCTCGGCCGCCTCCGGCTCGGCGAGGCCGTTGGCGGCGAGAAAGTGCGCCGCCGCCGCGGCTCGCTGCAGCGCGCCGCCGAGGCGATCCTCGTCCTCGTCGTGGATCCGCACCGCGAGGCCGGCGGCCGCAAAGAGCCCCGCCCAGCTGCCGCCGGTCAGCCCGGCGCCGACCACGGCGACCGGGCCGTGAGGCCGCTCCCCGGGCTCCGCTCCGCTCGGCCGTTCTCCACTGCCCGGCCCGCTCGTTCTGCTCTCCGCGTTCATCATGCGACCCCCAGCCCGATTGCGGCGATTCTACCGCGGGGTGCGACTGCGGCTGGCGGTGTCCACGGCGCGGGAGCGTTCACCGCGAGCCGCCATCGTCACTCTGGAGCGTGCGGTTCGCGGGTGCCATGGTCTGCACATGCCTCTCGTGCTTGCGATCCAGCGACCCGTGGTATATATCAGTGATATCTATCACGGGGGTGTCCGATGGCTCAGACCGCCAAGCTCTTCATGAACGGCCGCAGCCAGGCGGTACGGCTGCCGGCGGAGTTCCGCTTTGCCGGTCGCGAGGTCTACGTGGAGCGGCAGGGGGATGCCGTGATCCTCACGCCCAAGCCGCTGGGCTGGGACGACTTCTTCGCCCGGCCGTCCAAGGTCCCGGCCGACTTCCTTGCTCATCGCGACAATCCCGTGCCCGAGGGTCGGGGACTCTTCTGATGCACTACATGCTCGACACCAACATCTGCAGCTACGTGCTGCGGAGCCGTCCACCATCGGTCAGGGAGCGCTTCGATGAGGCCGGGCCGGGGGCGCTGGCCGTCTCAACGGTCGTTCTGGCCGAGCTTCTGTATGGCGCTGAGCGTCACCCCAAGGCCGCCGTCATCAGCCGGGAGATCCGCGATCTCGTCTCCCGGCTCGACGTGATCCCATGGGACGAGGGCGCCGCGGAACACTACGGCTCTCTGCGTGCCGCGCTCGAGAAGAGGGGCAGGCCCCTGGATGCCATGGACCTGATGATCGCCGCGCACGCGCGCAGCCGGGGGGCGACGCTGGTGAGCAATGACGTGCGCCACTTTCGCAAGGTCGAGGGTCTTCTGGTCGCGAACTGGGCCTGAGCGCACGACGCGGCGCGCCGGCCGTCGGCCGAGTCGCGCGACGACGTCCTCGCTGCGATGGTCAGTCGGGCACGCGGCCGCCGGCGTGGCACTTGATGCAGTCGGAGAGTGCCGCGGCGGACTGGCCCTCGTGCCCGGACTGCACGTTCGCGGGCGTGTGGAAGTGGCACCCGTAGCAGGTGTAGGTGCTGGTGCCGCTGGGATGGCACGTCTGGCACGTGGACTGCTGCTGGTTGGTGCCGTGGTTCACCGGGAAGATGTCGTGGCTGAAGTTGGCGCCGGCCCAGCTCGAAGTGCTGTGGCACCCGCCGCACTGCGTCCCGAACGAGCCGTGGTGGGCATCGTTCTTGGCGTGGCAGCCGATGCAGTCGACGGGCGCGCCCTGGAAGTTGGCGCCGGTGTGGCAGGCGCTGCACGCCAGCGTGGCGTGCTTGCCGGTGAGCGCGAAGCCGGTCTGCGAGTGCGGGAAGCTCGCCTCGTTGAGCGAGGTGAGCACGCCGTTCGGCCCGTTGTGGTCGGGGTGGCAGCCGCCGCAAGGTGCCGACCGCATCGCCGCGAGCGTCCCGTGTAGCCCGGTCTTGCCGCTGATCTGCGAGCCGACGTCCGCGTGGCACGCGACGCACTTGTCGGCCATGGTCTGGGAGCCCCAGGGCGCCGTGTGACAGGCGCCGCAGTGGTTGCCGAGCTCGGCGTGGTTCGTGATCCCGCCCAGGGGAGCGGCCTTCGCCTGCGAGTTCAGCGATCCGGGGCTGAACAGGAACGGGCTGGCGATGAGCGTGACGGCGACGACCAGCGCCACGAGTAGCAGAGCCACCACGATGCCGATGGGCGACAGGAAGCCCGGTCGTCTGCTCATCGCCGTGTCACCTGCCCCGCGCTACCGCTGCAGCGTCGCGTAGTAGAGCGCCGCCACCACGTGGATGAAGGCGGCGGCGAACAGAGCCCACGTGAGCGGGATGTGCACCGTGTGCCATGTCGCGAGCGCCTTTCTGCGTCTTGCGATCCGCTCGAGGTCCTCGTCCTGGACGCCGCCGGCGGCCTCTCCCTCTTCGATCGTCCGCGGCACCCTCGTATAGATGTAGCGCCCCACGAGGCCGCTGACGACGACCACCACGGTCAGGAGCATCGCCAGGCCGGCGAGGCCGTTGAACTTCATCGCCGAGTGCAGCAGCACCATGTACGGGCCCACGAGGCCCATGACCATGTGGCTCTTCAGCCAGACGGCGGTCGTTCCCCAGCTCGCGTCACTGCGCAGCTTGCGCAGCGAGTAGAGGCTCACGGTCAGCAGCATGAGGATGAAGCCGACGATCCCGATCCCGTGGCCGATGAGGCTCGACGCCCGGGGGAATGCCCCGGCCTGCACGTAGGCGAACGCGTAGAGCGCGGTCACCGCGACGATCGCGATGAGCGCGTACCAGAGCTCGGGTGAGCGCCCGAAGAGCTTGCGCGCCGGCGCCGCCGGCGCTGTCGGCGCCGCGGGCGCCGCGACCGAGTCCGCCGTGACTTCCCGCGACTGCCTAGGCAAGCTGCTCCTTCCACTCTCGCCAGCAGACCTCGACGAGCTCGGCGATCGCGGCTCCCGCCGCCTTGAGGTTCGCCGCGATGCTGCCCACGTCGGCGCGCGCCTCGATAAGGTCCTGCAGCGGGAACGACAGAGACTGGTCGCCCATGACGACGGCGCCGGCCAGGGTGCGCTCCCCCACGGCGAGCCGCACACGGGCGCCGTGGGTCTGGGCCTCGATCGCCACGGCGTTGCCGACCTCGGACCAGGTCTGGCTGTCGCCGCGCTGCAGGCCTTCGAGGTCGGCGTCCCTGCCGCCGCTGCCGACGGTGCCGATGATCGTCGTCTTGAGGCCGGCCAGTCTCGTGACGTTGATGGGAACGCCCTTCTCGTACGGGGTGACCGGCTCGCTGGCCATGTTCAGGCCGGCCACGCGACCCTTCTGCACCGCCGAGTTCCAGAGGACCTCCATCGTGCGGCGGCCTGTGGCGGGGTCGGCGGACTCGGCCACGTCGCCGGCCGCATAGACGTCTTCATCGCTCGAGCGGAGGTACTCGTCGACCAGGATCCCTCGCTCGCATGCCAGTCCGGCCGCCCGAGCCAGCTCGATGCGGGCGTGCACGCCGATCGCGACCGCGACGAGCTCGCAGGGGATCCGCTTGCCGCCCCCGGTCTCGACGGCGGCCACGCGCCCGTCGCGGCCGAGGATGCCGGCGAGCTCCGTGAAGTTGTGGACACGCACGCCCAGGCCGGCCAGTTCCTGCTCCACGACCCGAGACTCGGTCTCGGACAGTACGTTTTTCCAGTAGCGGTCCTGACGCATGAAGTAGTCCACCAGCACGCCGTGCGCGTGCAGGCCCTCGACGATCTCGAGAGCCGTGATGCCACCTCCGACGACCACCGCTCCCTTGGCGCCCGCGCATCTGCGGATCATGTCGTTCGCGTCATCGAGGTCGTCCAGCTTGACCACGCCGTCCAGCTCGGTACCCGGCACCTTGGCGGGGATGGCCGTGGATCCAGTGGCGATCAGCAGGCGGTCGTAGCCGAGCTCCCGGCCGCTCGCGAGCGTCACCCGGTGCGCCTTGGTGTCGATGCCGTCGGCGCGCTCGTTGACGATGGTGAGGCCCAGGCCGGCGAGGCCCTCGGCCGAGAACGGCCGCAGCCACTTCTCGGGGATCTCCTTGGCGAGGTAGTAGGCGAGGCCGGGGCGGGAGTAGTAGCCGTGCGGATCGGCGCCGACGACCACGATCTCGGCGCCGGCGTCGGCGCCGCGGATCGCCTCCGCGGCGGCGATGGCCCCCGGCCCCATGCCGATGAGCACGTGGCGCCTGGCCATGTCAGCGCCCTCCCTGGGCGCGGCCGTCGCGAGCGGCGGCGATGGGCTCGAAGCGAAGCAGGCCGCGTGGGCAGCGCTTGATGCACTCTCCGCAGGTGAGGCAGCGGCTGTCCTTGACGGGCTCGCCGAGCCACACGTGTCGCCTGACATCGATCTCGATGGGGCAGTTGAACGAGCAGACGCCGCACTGGACGCAGCGGCTCGGCTCGGGCAGCACCCATGCCGCCGCGAGCGTGGCGTATTTCTCCCTGTCGGACTTGAACCAGCTCATCGCGCCTCGTGAGCCTCCCAAGCGTGCGTGCGCCGACTCCGCGGCCCAGCCTGCTGCGAATCGCGCCCAGTATCTCATCATCGGCGGCTGAGGTCCCGGTCGACCGTTATTGGATCGCGGCCGACCATGTCACTGTCCATTGCCCCGGCGCCTCCGCCGATAGACGATAGCGGCGGGCGGCGGTCGTGTGGAGGCCCCGCCCGCCTCACCACCCGAGGGCAGGAGGCACCACATGGTGGACATCAGACACAAGCAGATCGCGGAGTTCATCGCGCCGTTCCGCGTGGCGCCCGGCTCCAAGGTGGTCCTGTCGCGCGACTTCGACCCGGCCTTCAAAGCCGGCATCAGCAAGAAGAAGGACGGCGAGGAGCTGCTGCGGCAGGGCGTGGAACTCCTCGCCGAGTTCCAGGACAAGCTCGCGGCGCAGGACACCTACGGCGTACTCATGGTGCTGCAGGCGCTGGACGCCGCCGGCAAGGACGGGACGATCCGTCACGTCATGAGCGGCGTCAATCCCCAGGGCGTGGAGGTGCACGGCTTCAAGGTGCCGTCGGCGGAGGAGGTCAATCACGACTATCTGTGGCGCTACGCGCAGCGCCTGCCGGCTCGCGGCGACATCGGCATCTTCAACCGCTCCTACTACGAGGAGGTGCTGGTCGTTCGCGTTCACCCCGAGATCCTCGATCGCCAGCAGCTGCCCCGGGCCTCGCGCAAGGGCGACATCTGGAAGCGGCGCTACCGCGAGATCAACGACTGGGAGCGCTATCTCGCCGACCAGGGCTACCGCCTCGTCAAGCTCTTCCTCAACCTGAGCAAGGAGGAGCAGCGCACGCGCTTCCTGGCCCGCGTGGACGTGCCCGAGAAGAACTGGAAGTTCTCCGGCGCCGACGCCCGCGAGCGGGCGTACTGGGACGACTACCAGAAGGCCTTCAGCGAGATGCTCAGCGCCACCAGCACCGAGTGGGCGCCGTGGCACGTGATCCCCGCCGACCGCAAGTGGTTCGCGCGCATCGGCGCCGCGGCGGTGCTCATCGACACGCTCATGCGCATCGACCCGCGCTACCCGGAGGTCGGCGAGGACAAGCTCAAGGACCTGGCCGCGACGCGCCTCGAGCTGGAAGCCCAGGCGCCGGAAGGCGCGGCGCCAGACCCGGTCGCCGCCAAGCTGGCCGCGGAGAAGAAGCAGGCGAAGCGGCAGGCCAAGAAGCAGGCGAAGGCGGAGGCCAAGAAGCAGGCCAAGAAGGCGGCCGGGAACGAAGCAGGCGAGAAGGCGGCCGGGAACGAAGCCGGCAACGCCGGCAAGGCGCGCAAATAGGCCGAGGCACGCGGGCCAAGCGGTCGGCCACGGGGCCGGCAGGGGATGTTGTCTCCGGGCTCGGCACCGAATTCGGCACCAGATTCGGCACCGAATTCGACACCGGATTCGGCACCAGATTCGGCCGCGAATATGGTGCCGGACGCAACGCTAGCTATCGCCGTCGCTCGTGCCGTCGTCTCTGGTCGTTGACCGCTGGCCGCCGACCGTGGGCTGCGGGCCGGCGGCGCCGTCGCGCCGGCGCTACCGCTTGGTCAGCACGACCTCGTCGCCGTACCGCGACACTTTGATCGAGCTCTGCAGGCCCGCTGCGCGGATGGCCTTGTGCAGCGCCTGGCGCACCGTGTCGGCCTTGCGGCCGATCCGCGCCACGTCCACGTCCATCGCCTTCTCGCCGCTGGCGGCGAACGCCTGCACGAGGTCCGGGTAGAAGCTCGACGGGGAGCGGCCGCGCCGATGCGGCAACGTCGCAGGGTCGCGCGGCTTGAGGAAGTCTCTGGGGTCCAGCTTCTCGGCCATGGCCGCCCTCCCGGGTCGGGTCTGC
The DNA here is from genome assembly GCA_963829205.1 of uncultured Thermoleophilia bacterium. Classification (GTDB taxonomy): domain Bacteria; phylum Actinomycetota; class Thermoleophilia; order UBA2241; family UBA2241; genus CAIXSE01. Next base: position 790,777 of record CAWHHT010000005.1, on the reverse strand, counting down.
GTGTCGCGGCTGCGCGTCGCGTCACGTGCACGTGTCCCGTACAGGATATCCCGCGGTTCCCAAGGGGACGAGGGATGGGCGCCCGACCTGCCGCCAACTCGTGCCGGGGGGGCGCAGAGTCGTCGCCACGATGCCGTATTGACTCAGTGTATACACTCAGTGTATAGTGCCGCCCATGAGCGTTTCCTACGCACTTCTGGGACTTCTCGAGCAAGAGCCGAGCCACGGCTACGAGCTCAAGCGCCAGTACGACCAGTACTTCGGGCGCGACAAGCCGCTGCCCTACGGCCAGGTCTACGGCACGCTCTCGCGCCTCGCGCGGGACGGCCGGGTGCTGGCCGAAGGCAACGCGCCCGGCGAAGGTCCCGACCGCAAGCGCTACGCCATCACCGTGGAGGGTGAGGCGGCGCTGGCGACGTGGCTGGCCAACCCGGAGGCGCCTGAGCCTCACTTGCAGACCGTCCTCGCCATCAAGGTCATCCTGGCGCTGCTGTTGCAGCGTCCCGCGGACGCGTACCTGGACGCGCAGCGCCACGCGCACCTCGCGCGCATGCGCGAGCTCACCGCCATCCGTCGCGAGGCGCCCCTCGTGGACGCGCTGCTCGCGGACCACGCCATCTTCCATCTCGAGGCAGACCTGCGCTGGATCGAGCTCACCTCGGCCCGGCTCGACCAGCTCGCCAAGGAGTTGAACCGATGAACGCCATCGAACCGCCGAACGCCGTCGAAACGACGAACACGACGCTCTGGTGCCGGGGCTTGCACAAGTCCTTCGGCCAGACGCCGGCCCTGCGTGGCGCCGATTTCTGCGTGAGCCAGGGCGAGATCGTCGCCGTGATGGGCCCGAGCGGCTCCGGCAAGTCCACCTTGCTGCACTGCCTGGCCGGCATCCTGGTGCCGGACGATGGAGAGGTGTTGTTCGGCGAGCGCCGCATCGACCAGCTCAGCGAGGCGCGCCGCAGCGAGCTGCGCCGCCGGCAGTTCGGCTTCGTCTTCCAGTTCGGTCAGCTCGTGCCCGAGCTGAGCGCCGAGGAGAACGTGGCGCTGCCGCTGCTCCTGGCCGGGCGGCGGAGGCCGGAGGCGTTCGCCGCCGCCCGGCGCTGGTTCTCTCCCCTCGGCCTCGACGGTCTCGAAGGCCGCCGCTCCGGCGAGCTCTCCGGCGGCCAGTCGCAGCGCGTCGCCTTGGCGCGCGGGCTCGTCGCCGAGCCGGAGGTCCTGTTCGCCGACGAGCCCACCGGCTCCCTCGATTCGCTCACGGGCGAGCAGGTCATGGATCTCCTCGTCGAAGGCGCGCGCCGCCAGGGGACGACCGTGATCATCGTCACGCACGAGCCGCGCGTGGCCGCCTACGCGGACCGCGAGGTGATCGTGCGCGACGGGCGCGTGGCCGACCCGACCTCGGGGAGCGCCGTAGCGGGCGCCTCTCTGGCTGCCGCTGCAGGCGCCGGCCCGAACGCCGATGCTCCTCCGGAGCTGACCGGAGCGCGGCGATGATCTCTCTCGGTCTGCGCTTCTCGCTCAGGGGCGGGCGAGAGGGGGGCTTCCGACTCGCCCTCACGGCGTTCGGTGTGGCCGTGGGCGTGGCGCTCCTGCTGTTCACGCTGAGCGGCTTCAACGGTCTCAAGGCCAAGGACGCGCGCGAAGGCTGGCTGCTCACCAGCGCGCGCAACCGCGTGCCCAGCGTGAACGAACAGGCGTCGGACCCGCTGTGGTGGCGGCTCGTGGCCGACAGCTACGGGCAGGACCCGCTGTACCGCGTCGAGGTGGCGGCCACCGGGGCCCGCGCGCCGCTGCTGCCGGGGCTGAGCAAGCTGCCGCGGGCGGGCGAGTACTACGTGTCGCCCGCCCTCGCCCGCCTGCTCGCGCGCACCCCCGCGGACGTGCTGCGCGCGCGCCTTCCCGGCCGCCGGGTCGGCATCATCGGCGAACCCGGTCTCACCTCACCGGACGCGCTCATCGCGATCGTCGGCCGGCCGGTCTCGGAGCTCAGCCACTCGACCGGCGCGATGAAGGTGCGGAGCATCGAGGCGGCCCCCAAGCAGCACGACTACAACCAGTTCTTCCGCATCATCCTCGGGCTGGGCGCCATCGGGCTCCTCGTCCCGGTGCTCGTGTTCGTGGGCACGTCTACGCGGCTCGCCGCGGCGCGGCGGGAGGAGCGGTTCGCCGCGCTGCGCCTGGTGGGCGCCACGCCGCGACAGGTCAACACCATCGCCACGGTGGAGGCTGCGCTGGCCGCCGTGGCCGGCACGGCCCTGGGCTTCGTCGGCTTCTGGCTCTTCCGCCCGCTGGTGGCGCGCATCCCCTTCACCGGCCACCCGTTCTTCGCCAGCGATCTGAGCCTCGGCTGGCTGGCCATCGTGGCAGTCGCCGTGGGCGTGCCGCTCGCGGCAGTGCTCGCCGGCCTTGTGGCGCTACGCCGCGTGCGCATCTCACCCCTTGGCGTCTCGCGCCGCGTGACGCCGCGGCCGCCTCGCGCCTGGCGCCTGGCGCCCGTCGCGCTGGGGCTCGGCCTGCTCGTCGCCACCCGGTTCACGAGCAGCAACGCCGGCCTGTGGGGCATCCTGGCCGCCTTCGTGACGATCATCATCGGCCTCATGGTGGCCGGACCCTGGCTCACCATGGTCGGTGCGCGCCTGCTGGCAAAGCTCGCCAGGCGCGACTCGACGCTCATCGCCGGCCGCCGCCTAAGCGACGATCCGGGACGTGCGTTCCGCGCCATCAGCGGCCTCGTGCTGGCCGTGTTCGTGGGCACCGTGTTCATCGGCGTCGTGGGCACGGTGATCGGCCGCGGCAACGGCTTTGGCACGACGACATTGCCCAAGGGCACGGTGACGGAGTTCCCGGCCAAGGAGGACGCGGGGGCGCTCGCACCGGTGCGAGCGCAGGCGCTGCTCGCGCGCCTGCACCGGGTAACGGGCGTGCGCGTGGTCCTGCCCGTGTACGCGCCGGGGCACCAGGCGGATCCCGGCGACGCGCATGGCCTCGTGCCGGCGGCCGAATGGGTGCGGCTGGGCGTCTATGGCCCGGTGCGGGATGGCGCCGGCGACCACGCTGCCGGCCGCGCGGCGGTCGTGACCGTGCCGATCTGGGAGCTGTTCCTGGACGACCTCAAGCCCAGGACCTCCTGGCGGGCCGCGCCACCTCCGGCCGGCGGCCTCAGCCGGCGTCCCCTGAAAGCCGTTGTCGTCACCACGGACGGCACAGTGACCAGCGTGGAGCGGGTGAGGACGGCACTGCTCGCGGCGCTGCCGGAGTACTCGCCGCCTGTGGTGACGAGCCAGTTCAACGAGGAATCCCGAGCCTTGGTGAGCCTTCTGCAGCGCATGGTGAGCGTGGGCATCATCCTCAGCCTCGCGATCGCCGGTTGCAGCATGGCTGTGTCGGTGGCCGGCGGCCTAATCGAGCGGAGGCGGCCTTTCAGCCTGCTGCGCCTCACCGGCATGCCGCTGGCGCACTTGCGCCGCGTCGTCGTCCTGGAGGCGGCGGTGCCGCTCGTGCTGGTGGCACTGCTCTCGGCCGCGGTGGGGCTTGTGGCCGCCGACCTGATCCTGCGAGCCATGCACGACGGCTGGAGCGTCAGCCCGCCGGCGCTCAGCTACTACCTAATCATGGGCGGCGGCGTCGCGGCGGCCCTCGGCGTGGTCTGCGCCACACTCCCGCTGCTGGGCAGGCTCACGGAGCCGCAGGCCGCGCGCATGGAATAGAGAGGCGCCGCTCCATGCCCGCAGGGCGTTGCGTTCAGCGCCTGGCGTGCCGCAGGATCAGTTGCACGCCGCTCACGGCGTCGGGCGCCCACGCGTCGGCGCCGGACCATTTGCCCACCTGCTCGTCCACGGCGCCGCCGCCGACGATGATGAGCGGCGCGCGGCCGAGCCGGGGCGCGGCGCGCCGGAGCTCGGCGACCGTCTCCTTCATGCTCGCGTGCGCGGCGGTGAGCAGACCCGAGAGGCCCACGACGTCGGGCTGCAGCTCGACGCACCCGGCGGACGACCTCGGCCGCCGGCACGTCGACGCCGAGGTCGTGCACCGCGAGCCCATGCGAGCGCAGCAACGTCACGAGGATGCTCTTGCCGATGTCGTGGATATCGCCGCGCACCGTGCAGACGAGGACGGAGCCGGCCGGCTCGGCCGAGCCACCGCCGGCCGCGCCGGAGCCGGCGCCGGTCGCCGGCATGAGCGGCTCCAGGATCTCCATCGCCTCGCGGAAGATCTCGCCGGCCATGATCAGGCCGCTGATGAAGTAGGCGCCTGACTGGTAGTCCTCGCCCACGAACTGCATGCCCCGCTGGCAGTCCTCGATGATCGCCAGCGGGTCGTCGCCGCGCGCCACGCGCTCGCGCACGGCGTCGAGCGAGCCCTGTTCGTCGAGCGCCGCGATGCGGCCGGTGAGCGAGGCCGGGTCGAGGCCGGGGCGCCTTCTCATCGCGCTCTCCTCCGGGTCCTGCCGAGCCGCTTGACCTCCGCGTCGGCGGCGCGCGCGGCGGCGGCCTTGGGCGCGCGCGGCGCCGCGGCCTGCACGCCGATGTGCGCGCGGAACTGCAGCAGGTCGCCGCCACAGACGAACCGGCCCCAGCTCATCGGCTTGTCGTCGTAGCCGAAGAAGAGGTGCTCGAGCACCAGGGCGGCGCTCCCGGCCGGGCGGCCCACGTGGCGCGCCTCCTCCTCGGTCAGCACTGAGGCGTGGATGGTGAGCTCGCCGTGCATGGGGCCCGCGCCCACGCTGCCCTCGAAGAGGTCGCGCAGCGCCGTGACGCCGAGCTCCGCTTCGACGGTCGGCGTCGTCGGGTCGTAGACCATCGACTCGCGGTGGTAGAAGAGCGGCTCGTCGCCGCGCTGCAGCAGCCGGCGGATGCTGATCACCCGGGTGCCCTGCGGCACGGCGAGGTTGCTTGCGGCGCGCGCGCCCGCGGGCACCACGCGCGCCTCGAGCACGCGCGCCTCGACGCGCGGGTCGTCGAGCAGCTCGCGGAAGCCGCTGAGCTCGAAGGTCGCGGACGCGAGCTGTAGCGGCTTCACGAAGGTGCCGCGCCCGCGCGTCGTGCTCACCGCGCCGCGGTCCAGCAGCACGCCGATCGCGCGGCGCACCGTCATCGGGCTCAAGTCGTAGGCGGCGCAGAGCTCGGCCTCGGTGGGGAGCTGATCGCCGGCGCGGTAGTGCCCCGCGGCGATGGCGTGGCTGAGCACGTTGACCAGCTGCACGTAGGCCGGCTCGTAGGACGAGCGGTCTATCGGCGCCAGCGGCGCGAGTCTCCGGGCTGTGGTCTGGTCGTCCATGTCAGATCGCGGTGTCCATCCTGTGCCGCATCCTATCAGCGGAACGGCGCTTGCATTGCACTTTATCTATTTGTCTATATATTATGTCCTTGCGCTGGCGGACGTCATTCGCGCTTGCGGAAGTCATGCGGGCTTGCGGCCCGCGCCACCGGATCCGGGAGGACAGATGTCTCAAGAGCTCAAGGAAGCCTTGGTCGATCTGCGCGAGGACGACGCGCTGCGGATCGCCGGCGAGCTGCTGGAGAGCGGGGCGGACCCGCTCAGCATCGTCGCGTCGTGCAAGGAAGCCATGGACGTGATCGGCCAGCGCTTCGCCGCCGGCGAGGCGTTCATCCCGGAGCTCGTGATGGCCGGGGAGATCATGCAGGCCATCAGCGCCCAGGTGAAGCCGCACCTCGCCGCGCAGGCGCCGGCGGCGAAGCTCGGGAAGGTCGTTCTCTGCACCGTGCAGGGCGACATCCACGACATCGGCAAGGACATCGTCGGTACGATGCTCGACATCGCCGGCTTCGAGGTCGTCGACCTCGGCGTCGATGTGCCGATCGCGAAGGTTGTGGATACGGTCCGCGAGGTACATCCGCAGGTGGTGGGCCTGAGCGGGTTGCTCACGGTGGCGTTCGATGCGATGAAGGGCACCGTGGACGCGATCGCTGCCGCCGGCCTGCGCGACGGCGTGAAGATCATGGTCGGCGGCGCGCCGGTCACTGAGGACGTGCGTGCGTTCGCCGGCGCCGACGGCTGGGCCAAGGACGCCGTCGGCGCCGTCGACCTTGCCAAGACCTGGGTTGGAGGTGCCTGAGGATGTTCACTGAGGACTGGGACAAGCTCACCGCGGACGAGCGCCTGACGAAACGCCTGGACGCCTGGCAGAACGTGCCCATCGAGTTCGCCTCCCCCGAGGTCGCGCGGACCTACCGTGACCGCGTGCAGCTCTATCGCGACGCCATCGCCTTGAAGAAGCCTTCCATCGTGCCGATCGCCCCGTGGATCGGCCTCCTGCCGCTGCGCTACAGCGGGTACACCGGTCACGACGCCTACTACGACTACAAGAAGCTCGACGAGGCCTGGTTCAAGTTCCACGACGACTTCCGGCCCGACGGCATCGGCCTCACCCTCGGCATGGTGCCGGGGAAGCTCTTCGACGTCCTCGACTACAAGATGTACGACTGGCCCGGCCATGGCACCGAAGAGGACACGAGCTATCAGTACAACGAGAAGGAGTGGATGAAGGCGGACGAGTACGACCTCCTCATCCAGGATCCCACCAACTACTGGCTGCGCTACTACCTGCCGCGCATGTTCGGCGCGATGGAGCCCTGGAGCATGCTGCCGCCGTTCACAGACCTCTGTGAGATCCCGTTCACGGCGCCGTTCTTCGCGGCCTTCTCGGCGCCGCCGGTGAAGGAGATGCTGCAGAAGATCATGGACGCGGGCGACGCCGCCATGGAATGGCTGCAGGCGTTCATGGCCATCGACGGCAGGATCATGGCCACGCTCGGCATCCCGCAGATGTCCGGCGCTGCCACCAAGGCGCCCTACGACATCCTCGGCGACACCATGCGCGGCACCCGCGGGCTGATGCTCGACAAGTTCCGCCAGCCGGACAAGATCAAGGCCGCCATGGACCGGCTCGTGCCGCAGGCCGTCGACTGGGCGGTGCGTTCCAACGACCAGACCGGCAACCCACTGGTGTTCATCCCGATCCACAAGGGCGCCGACGGCTTCATGAGCGACGCGGACTACAGGGAGCTCTACTGGCCGAGCTTCAAGGCAGTACTGCTCGGCCTGATAGACCAAGGTCTCGTGCCCTGGGTCTTCGCCGAGGGCGCCTACAACGAGCGCCTCGAGGTCATCGCCGACGAGGAGATCCCCGCCGGCCGCATGGTCTGGATGTTCGACGACACCGACATGGCGCGCGCCAAGGCCACCGTCGGCAAGCGCCAGTGCATCGGCGGCAACGTGCCCGCCGCGCTGTTCACGATGGGCACGCCGGAGCAGATGGACGCCTACGTGAAGGACCTGATCGGCAAGACGGCGACGGACGGGGGCTTCGTGCTCAGCTCCGGCGTCGTGCTGGACGAGGCCGACCCGGCGGCGTACAAAGCCTTCATCGACGCCGGCCGCAAGTACGGCGCAGACGTGTGACGCAACGCCGTCGTCGCGGGCGGCGGGGCCGCGGCCCCGCCGCCCGCCGCATCACGAGCGCCGCGGGCGGCCGGGAGTCCCGGCCGCCCGCGGCGTCGGATCTGCGCATGGCCGATCCAACACGACACGGGAGGCGCACTTGACCGAGGCGCGGCAGGCGGGGCTCCGGCAGCCACTTCGCGGGGCCGGAGCCTTGGTCATCACCGTCGCTCTCTCGTTGGGCTTGTGCGCCTCGTTCGCGCCGGCGACGCTGAGGACCTGGATCGCGCTCCTGTTCACCAACGCGGTGCCCGCGATGGTGGTCCTGGACCTCGGTCTGCGCCTCGAGTTCCCCGCCGCCCTCACACGGGTCTCGCGACCGGTCCGAGGTCTGCTCTTCGTCGGCATTGCGGCGCTCGTCAGCGCCGTCGTCTCGCCGCTCGTTTTGGCGCTCATCGGCGGCGGCGCGACGCCGCCGGATCCGTTCGCCGTCCTCTTCGCCGTGCAGACCGTCCCGGTGACGCTGGCGCTCGTGATCCTGTTCCGCTGCTGGCCGCTCACGGCGGTGACCAAACGCAAGGGCGCGATCGCGCTGGGGACGCTCGTGCTTGCCTACGTCCTCACGTGGGTCGTCTTCCGCATCTTCTTCGACTTCGGCTTTCTCAAGGGCGCGCCGGTCTACTTCGAGCGCCTCGACCCTAAAGGCCTCTTCGCGGCGTGGCCGGCGGCCGCGTTCGTGGTGACCATCGCGGCCGTGCTGGTGTGCTTCCTGCTTTTCGACCTCTGGCCGCTGAACGCTCTCGCCGCCCGGCGACCGGCGGCGGGCAGGGAGCCGGTCTTCGGCCTGCTTGGCGCCGCCGTTGTGCTGCTTGTGACCCTGATCGTGTGGGGTATCCCGGTCGGCCTCGCCGGCATGGACCCGGTCGCGTACCTGGTGCGCGTGCCCGTGTCGCTCATCTTTGGCGTCTTCATCGTGCTCACGCTGTTCCAGGGTTTCGGGTTCGGCCGGCTCAGGCAGCCGCTCAGAGGGCTGGCGATGACCGCGGCGGTGGTCGTGGCGGCCGCCGCCGTCCAGGTCCTGTACGGGGCGGCCGCTCATCTCGTCGACCCGAGCATGCAGGCCGGTCCGCCGAGCTACGCTCGCGAGCTCTGGATCGCGACCGCGATGCTCGGCGTGACCTTCCCGGTGATCGTCGCGTTCTGCGGCGCGTTCGGCTTCTGGCCGCTGGTGCGGGAGGTGCGGGGCGCGGCCGCCGAGTCACCCGGCGGCACAGCGGACGCGGAAGACGCGGGCGGGCGATGAGCGACGACATCCTGCTCATCGCCTGCCCGGCCGTGCTCGGAGAGCTCGCCGAAGGCGCTGCCGGCAAGGTCGACTGCGCCACCCTCGACGCCCAGCTGCACATCAGCCCCGAGCGCCTCAAGACGGCTCTGCGAGAAGCCGTGGCCGAGGCCGACAGGCCCGGCGCCACGATCGTGCTCGGCTACGGGCTCTGCTCCAACGCCGTCCTCGGCCTCAAGACGGAGCACGCGACGCTGGTCGTGCCCAAGGTCGACGACTGCATCGCCATGCTGCTGGGCTCCAACGCGGCGTTCGCCGAGCAGGCCCAGCAGGCCTGCGGCACGTACTACCTCGCCAAGTCGTACATCGAGGAGTGCGACACGATCCTCAGCGAGCACACCGCGCTCGTGGAGCGGCGCGGGGCCGAGCGCGCCGAGAAGATGATGCGGCTCATGCTGAAGCACTACACACGCCTCGTGCTGATCGACACGGGGCGCCACGACATGACCCCGTATCGCGAGCGCGTCAACGAGTTCGCGCGGCGCTTCGACCTCGAGGTCGAGGACGTGGCCGGGACCACGCGCATCGTCGACGCCCTCGTCGAGGGCGGCTGGGGCGACGACTTCGTCGTGGCGCCGCCCGGGCACGAGCTCACGCTGCAGGACTTCCGCCCGGAGTTCGGCGGCGGCTCCGGTCCCGGGTAGCTCGGCGCCAGCGCGGAGCCGCGCGCTCCTGTAGGGTGGGTGCATGCCCGTCCTCTCCGTCCTGGCCATCGCCGGCGCCGTCCTCTGGGCGGCGCTTGTCGTCGTGGTGCAGGTGCTCACGCCCAAGCAGAGCGCGCTCAGCATGGGCATGAGCGGGCTGGCCACGGGGCGCTACGGGTCGCTGATGAAGGCCGCCTTCGTGGTCCGCGGCCTCACGGCGCTGGCGCTCGTCGCGGCCGTAGCCGCAAACGCGCCCGCGGTCGCACGCTCTCCCGCCGGGCTCGTCTTCTTCGCCTTGTGGGGAGGAGGCTCGGCCCTGCTTGCCTGCTACGACACGGACATGCCCGGCCAGAAGCCCACGCGCAACGGCGCCGCCCACATCCTCGTCGCGCTGCTCGCGTACGTCTCGGCAGTCGCAGGTATGGCGCTGATCTCGTGGGGCCTGACGCTCGCGCACTCGACGTCCGGCCTGGCGCGCGTCGCGCTCGTGCTGACCGTGCTGGCGGCGATCGCCCTGCTGGCGCAGTTCGCCGGTTTCGCGGCGGCGGCGCGGGACGCGCGCAAGGGGCGCAACGCGCAGGCCGCGGGCGCCGCGCGACCCGCCTTCGCGCAGGCCCTCGGTCGCTACGCCGGCCTGCTGCAGCGCATCTTCCTCGTGCTGGTGATGCTCTGGATCGTGGTGGTCGCGGCGGGGATCTGAGGTCGCCGCGGCGTGCGGGTCCCAACGCCGCTAGAGCTGGACGGTCCTCCCGCTGCTCTCGACCATCTTCACGACCACGTTCCGCGGCACCTTGCCGCGGATGGCTGCCCTGAGACTGCCGACCGGTGGCGGCGCGCCCGGTCCGGACGTCGCGATGACGATGCTGCCGCCGACCTGCTGCACGCTCTCGACATGCCAGCCTGTGCCCTGCACCCACTGTTCGGCTGCGGTGTCGGTGGCGCCGACCCACTGCTCGTAGCGCAGGGTCCGGAGCGATTCGAAGCCCAGCGGGATCACCAGCGCGATCACCAGAAGCGCGATCAGGATCTTGGCGCGGCGTCCGGGGTGCCGCCCGCGCTCCCGGGCCATGCGTTCGTAGCCGGCGGCGGTGAACACGACGACTCCGGCCACGATGATGGCCGCCGCGTTGACCAGGAAGAGGACGAAGGCGCCCCAGGCCAGGTCGAGATTCCCTGAGCCCAGCAGGATGCCGACCACGGCCAGCACAGGCACCAGCGAGATGGCGATCGCCACTCCGGCGAGGATGTTGGAGACGTCGCGACGCACGAGAGCGAACGAGCCCGCGACGCCGACCGTGATCGCGATCCCGAGGTCGAGGAGTGTCGGGGCCGTACGGCCGGTGATCTGCGGGTTCACGTCCACGGGTATGCGGCTGATGGTGACCAGGCCCACGAGGTACCCGAGGAAGATGTTCAGGGCGATGCCGGCGACGAGAAGCCCGAGGGACGCCAGGAGGTCGCGGCGCGACCCGGTGACGGTGGCCAGCGCCACGCCGTAGATCGGCGTCGCCAGAGGCGCCACGATCATGGCGCCGATCACCGCGGGCGTCGAATTGCTCACGACTCCGCCCGCCGCGATGATGCTCGCGAGCACGAGCAGCGTCCAGAACTGCGACGTCTTGGCGCGCCGCGCGCCGGAGGTGAGGAACAGCGCGTCCTCGATGTCGTCCAGCGGGTTGCGGTTCTCTCCGCCCGCGTCGATCGCCTTGCTCAGCCAGCTCATCCCGCCTCCTCGTGGCGCCGCGCCCGCGCACAGTCTACCCGCGCCCCCGGGCCCCGGAATCACCCCGCATCCGTCCATGTCCCGAGACTCCGGGCGGGCCAGCTTGCACGTGCTCGCGCCGCCTGCGTATCGTGAGTCACCTTGCTCTACTGGCGGAGGAGCCGCATGGACAGAGTCCTGATGCTCGGAAACGAAGCGATCGCCCGAGGCGCCTGGGAGGCCGGCGTGCAGGTCGCGGCCGCCTACCCCGGCACGCCCAGCACGGAGATCGTCACCAACCTCGCCGGATACGACGGCGTCTACGCGGAGTGGTCCACCAACGAGAAGGTCGCCTACGAGGTGGCGTTCGGGGCCGCCATGGGCGGCGCCCGCGCGCTGACGGCGATGAAGAGCGCGGGCGCCAGTGTGGCGGCCGACCCGCTGATCAGCTCGGTCTACACCGGTATCAACGGCGGCCTCGTCGTGTGCCTCGCCGGCGACCCCGGCATGGCGAGCGGCATGACCGAACAGGACGACCGCTACTTCGGGCGCATCAGCAGCATGCCGATGCTCGAACCCGCCGACAGCCAGGAGTGCTACGAGTACGTCAAGCTCGCCTTCGACCTGAGCGAGGACTTTGACGTGCCGGTGATGGTCCGCCTGAGCATCCAGGTGGCGCACCAGAAGTCGATCGTGCGGCTCGACGAGACGATGAGCGGCGCCGAAGCGGGCCGCCCGGCGCCGGAGCGCAAGCCGCCGGACCGCAAGACCGAGAAGTACTGCCTGCTGCCGCGCTTCTCGCGCCCGCTGCACCGCAGCCTGCTGGAGCGCTTCGAGCGCCTGCGCGAGTTCTCCGAGCGGAGCGCCGAAGAAGGCGTGCTCGCGTTCGTGGAGCCCGGCGCCGGCTCAGACGCGCTTTCGGGCGCGGGCTCGGGCGCCGGTCCCGGCGCAGGCCGTGTCCCGCTGCGCGACGGCGGCACGGCGCGCGTCGGCGTCGTCAGCGCCGGCGCGGCGTACATCTCCGCCAAGGAGGCGCTGCCGGGGGCGTCGTTCCTCAAGCTCGGCATGATCCACCCGCTGCCCGTCGAGGCCGTCCGCCGCTTCGCCGCCACCGTCGACCGGCTGTTCGTGGTCGAGGAGCTCGAGCCGTACCTCGAGGAGCAGCTGCTCGCCGCCGGCATCGCCTGCGAGGGCAAGCGCTGGTTCCCGCAGTGGGGCGAGCTCACGCCGGTGAGAGTCGGCCGGGGCTTCTACGAGGCCGGTCTCGACCTGGCGCGCTGGGCGGACGAGAAGGCCGCGGAGGACCTCGACGTCATCCCGCGGCCGCCCGTCCTGTGCACCGGCTGCCCGCACCGCGGCATGGCCACCGCCATGAAGAAGCTCGACCTCGACGTGCACGGCGACATCGGCTGCTACGACCTCACCACGCTGCCGCCGGTGAGTCACATGCACTCCGCCGTGGAGATGGGCGCCAGCATCCCGATGGAACAAGGCTTCAAGCGCGCCGGCGGCAGCGAGACCGGCTCGATCGCCGTGATCGGCGACTCCACCTTCCTGCACTCCGGCCTCACCGGGCTGCTCAACGCCGTGCACCAGCGCACCAACGTCACAGTGCTGATCCAGGACAACAGCATCACGGCGATGACCGGCGGCCAGACCAACCCGGGCAACGAGAAGACGCTCGCCGGGGTGGAGACCAAGCCGGTCGACATCGCCGCCATCTGCCGGGCGCTCGGGGTCGAGTACGTCGAGACCGTCGACCCCTACGACTACCAGGCCTGCCTCGACGCCCTCAAGGCCGGGCTCGCCTTCGACGGCCCGGCCGTGCTCATCACCAACCGGCCCTGCATGCTGTTCCCGCGCAAGGTCCGCGGCGATGCCTACACGGTCGACGAGGAGCTCTGCAACGCCTGCCAGCAGTGCATGAAGCTGGGCTGCCCGTCGCTGAGCCACACCGAAGTGACGCTCAAGAACCGCCACAAGGTGGCGATCGACGTCGAGACATGCACCGGCTGCTCGCTCTGCTCGCAGCTCTGCAAGCCGGGCGCCATCGCGCCCCTGGCTGCGACCAGGTCGGGTGAAGCATGACTCCGCACTCACTACGCCGACGGCTGGGTCGACGACGTCATGGTCGTCGGCGTCGGCGGCCAGGGCGTGATCATGGCCGCCGCCATCATCGCCGACACGGCGCTGCTCGGCGGCCTCGACGTCAAGCTGAGCGAGACCCGCGGCATGAGCCAGCGCGGGGGCAGCGTGAGCTCGCACATCCGCATCGGCGAGAGCGTGATCGCGCCGAGCATCAGCCCCGGCGAGGTCGACTACCTGCTCGCCTTCGAGTCGGCCGAGGGGCTGCGCCTGGCGCCATCGGTGGTGCCGGGCGGCATCGCCATCGTCAATCTGCAGCAGATCGTGCCTCCGCTCGCCTCACAGGGTGAGCACACCTACCCCTTCGACGCCGTGGACCAGATGAGGCGGGGGCACTGCCGCGTGATCCCCGTCGACGGCAACGCCGTGGGCGAGCAGGTCGGCAGCGTCAAAGTCGCGGGCGTCGTGCTGGTGGGGGCGCTCTCCAAGCACCTGCCGTTCACGGCCGGGACCTGGGAGAAGGCGATCGCCGCCAACGTGCCGGCGAGCTTCCTCGAGATGAACCTGGCCGCGTTCGCGGCCGGCAGGGAGGTGGGGGCGTGATGGCCTCTCAGGTTGCGGGAGGGGAGCACCCATGAGGACCGATTCAGGCGGCACCGAAAACGGTACCGAATACATGCACTGAATTCGGCACCGAATACGGTGCCGCTCGCGGCGACACCGTTGGCGCCACCGCGGGCGCTGCCGCTGAGGGCAGCGCTGACCGGGTCTGCTTCCAGCCGGAGCTCGAGACGCTCGACCACGGCGCCCTGCGGGCGCTCCAGCTCGAGCGTCTCCAGCACGTGGTCGCGGCCGCCCACGAGTGCAGCCCCGTCTACAAGGAGATGTGCCGCGCGGCCGGCGTCGAGCCGGCCGCCATCAGGTCGCTCGACGACGTGCGCCGCCTCCCGTTCCTCGACAAGACGACGCTGCGCGACACCTATCCGGACGGCCTGCGCACCTGCGGCCTCGACGCCATCATCGAGGTGCACAGCACCTCCGGCACCACCGGCAAGCCCACGCCCATCTGGGTGACTAGGCACGACATGGAGGCATGGGCCCAGCGCAACGCGCGCTCCATGTGGATGATCGGTCTGCGTCCCGGGGACCTGTTGCAGAACTGCTTCGGCTACGGCCTGCCGACGAGCATCGGCCTCCAGTACGGCGCGCAGCACGCCGGCATCGGTGTGGTGCCGGCCGGCATCGGCCGCCAGGACCTGCTCGTCGACCTGATCATGGATCTCGGCGTGACGGCCCTGTGCACGACGCCGTCTTACGGCCTGTACCTCGCCGACAAGGCCCTGGAGCGCGGCATCGACCTCGCGCGCGACTCCAAGCTGCGCATCGGCCTCTTCGGCGCCGAGCCCTGGCCGGAGAGCGGCCGCGACCGGCTCACCGCGGCCCTCGGCGTCGACGCCTTCAACGAGTACGGCATGGGCGAGTTCCTGGGACCGGGCATGGCGTGCGAGTGCCCGGTCAAGCAGGGGATGCATGTGTGGTCAGACCATCTGCTGGTGGAGTGCATCGACCCGGAGACCTGCGAGCCCGTGGCCGACGGCGCTCCGGGCGAGCTCGTCTGGACGTCGCTCACCAGCGACTCGATGGTGATGATCCGCTACCGCAGTCACGACATCAGTTCGCTGAGCTGGGAGCCCTGCGCCTGCGGCCGCACACACCCCAAGATAGGCCGCATCACCGGCCGCAGCGACGACGCCCTGTCGATCGGCGGCCTCGTCGTCTTCCCGAGCCAGATCGAGGAAGTCCTCGTGCGGCTCCCCGAGTTCGGCAGCAACTTCTGCATGGTCGTCGACATCGTCAACAATCTCGACAGGCTCACGCTCCAGGTCGAGGTCCGCGACCTCGTCCAGATGACCGGAGAAGAACGCGAGAAGTTCGCGCGGCGCGTGGTGGCCGGCGTCAAGTCGTCGGTCGGCGTCACCCCCAAGATCGAGCTGCACGCGCCGTTCTCGCTGCCGCGCATGACCAGCGGCCAGGGCAAGACGGCCTGTCACCGGGTGGACGACCGCCGCTCGAGCTGACGCTTGGGCGGCGGAGTGGCGCTCCGCGGCGGGGCGGCGACGGGGAACTCGGCGGCCCGCCGTCGGCCCGCCGCTCAGCCCTCGACGAGCCGCATGAACTCGCCGGCGTCCACGTGCATGGCGAGCTGCTGGGTGGCCGGCAGGCTCGAGCGCTCGAAGCGCGGCTTCCCGGCCAGCGAGCTCATCTGGACGATCGCCTCCATCGAGCGCGCGCCGTGGATGTACTCGCCGATCCGCAGGAACGCGCGCAGCAGCCCGGCGTCGATCTGCAGACGCGGCTGGTCCGTCGCCGGGTCGTCGTGCAGCAGCTGCGGGGCGCGCGTCTGGATCAGCGAACGCAGCGTCAGGGCCCGGCGGAGCGGCCAGGCGACGTCGCCGGCGCTGTGCGGGTTGGGGCCGGTGACGTTGACGTAGCCCCGCAGGCGGCTGACGAAGTCCGGCTTCTTGACGGCCCGGGCGGTCGCCTCGTCGCCGGAGGCGATGAACTCGTCGAAGCTCACGGACGTGCCGCCGGCGAACACGAAGATGGCGGGACCGAGCGGATGGAAGGCCGAGCCGTCCCGGAACCTCCCGTCGGCCATCGGAGTGAGGAAGTGGCGCAGCCAGCCCAAGGGCTCACCGCCGAGCGGGCTGTCGAACTCGTCCCAGAACACCAACGCCAGGTCGCCCTGGAGCGCCACGTCGCGGATCTCGTGGAACGCGGCGCGCAGATCGATGTCGGAACGAAGCTGTGAGAGATCGAACTCCAGGCGCCGCATGCGACCTGGCCGCAGGGTCGAGGCCATCTGCCGCACCGCGAACGTCTTGCCGGCGCCGGGAGGGCCGAAGACGGCGATCGAGAGCGGCGCCGTGACGTGGCCGCCGCTCTGCTGCTGCACGTACTCGTCGAGGATGTTGCGGACGCTGCGCAGGTTCTCGATCTCGGCGCGGTCCACCGACGACCACGCCCCCACGGTCTCGACCGGGATGCCGTGCGGGAGGCTCTCGACGCCCCACACGGCGACGTCGGCGGCGACGTCGGCGAGGGACGCGCCGGCGTAGGCCTGCGAGAGGATCGAGCCGCCGATCTCGGGCCGGTAGACGACGCTCGCGAAGGTCTCGTCGGCTTCGCGCAGGAGCGCGCCCGCGACCGCATCGAGCGGGAAGGGCGTGACGGTCAAGTCGCGGTCGGCCTCGATGCGGAAGCCGGCGACGTGCGCGGCGCGAGCGGCGAGGAGGCCGCGCTTGACCGCCTCCACGAGGCTCACTTCCTCGCCGTCGGTGAGCTGCAGCGCCGTGGCAGCGTCGAGGCAGCGCCCATAGCCGGCCCCGACGCCCGGGTAGCGTTTGCCCCAATCGCCCTCCTGGGAGCGCGGGTCGAACACGAGCGTGTCCGGGCCGTCCCGTTCGACGATCACGGCCCCGGCGGCGCCCACTACCACGATGACGCGGCGGGCGCGCGCCAGCGGGTGCTCCTTGACCGCGGCGAGGATGTCCTCGGTGAGCCGCTCCCAGGAGAGCGGGTAGCCCACCTGGGCGCCGGCTTTGCGCAGCTCGGCGGACGAGGTGAGCACCGTGAGCCGGTCGGAGTGCTCGCCGATCAGGAGGTCCGCCAGCGGCGAGCCGATGAGCGGCGCGCCGGTCTGCCACACGATCGCCCGCGGGCCGGCGGCCAGGAGGTCGGGAAGGTCCGGGAAGCTCTGCCGATACCCGCTCGCGTGGTCGACGATCATCACCGTCGCCGGCGCCTGCGGCGCCGGCCGCGCCGGCAGTGCCGGCGTTGCCCGCGCCGGGTCGGTGCCCTTGAAGTCGGCGATGCGCCAGGCCTCCCCGGAGTCGAGACCGCCGAGCCGGCGCGGGAACCGCTCGATGTCCGCGAAGGTATGCGCGTAGGAGGGGTGCTGGGGAGAGGCGAGCGCCTCGGGCGGCACGGTCGGGCCGAGCACCCGCAGATCCCTGCGCTTTCCCGCCTCGGCGGTGTGGCGCAGGATGTCGGCATGAGAGGCGGCGCCCCCGGCGCTGGCCACGGCGCGGCAGGAGTAGCCGCCGCCCCACATCCAGATGAAGTCCAGGGCGCCGCCTTGCCGCACGTCTCCTGAGAGCAGCAGCCAATCGATGGTGACGTCGCCGGTGACGACGATGGTACGGGTGTGGGCGGGCATGCGCTTCTCCGGAACTCGCTGGTCGCCTGGTCCCGGAGTTCTTACCCCATGTGCGCGAGCCCTACGTGCGCGGGCCGGCTCGCGCCGCATCAAGCGTGCATAGTGCTTGTGGTCGTAGTCGCCCGGGCGGAGTACTATGCGCCAATCGGGCACGTGCCCGAGAGCTACGGGCCGGGGCCCGGCGTCGCGCATCGCTGCCCTCCGCGACGCGGGGTGATCTCGAGGACACGCATCGGCGGCGCGATCCCTCCGGGGCCGCCGAGGAAGGGAGTGCGAGCGGCAGAGGGACTGCAGCGCTAGTCGTCTCTAGTGCTTACGTGACCTACAAGGGGGGGTTCCGTGGCAGAAGAGCTTGCCTTTGCCCGCAAAGCGAGCGGCCTCGTTCGTGGCCTGTCCATGACGGACGCTTTCGCGGTCGGCCTCATGAACCAGGGCATCACGCCCAGCATCTGGTTCGCCATCACGTTCGGCCTCGGCGTCTTCGTCGGCGGCAACCTGATCATCGCCTGCCTCATCTCGCTCGTGCTCGCCGGCATCGGCTTCCCCATCGTCTGGGGTGTGCTCGGAGGCTCGATGCCGAGGTCCGGCGGCGAATACGTCTACAACTCGCGCATCATCCACCCGATCTTCGGCATCGCCCAGAGCTTCGGTGACGCCATGATCTGGCTCATGTGGATCTACGTGCTGGCGCCGCTGGCGATCGACCCCGGCCTCACCATCACCTTCAACTACCTCGGGTGGACCGGCGCCGCCAACTGGGTCGTCAGCAGTACCTGGATCACGTTCTTCCTCGCGACCTGTTTCAACGTGGTCGGCTTCATGTTCGTGGTGTTCGGCATCAAGATCTTCGCGCTCACGCAGAAGATCGTGATGTTCTTCGGCATCGGCGGCATGGTGGTCATCGGCCTCGTGCTCACCTTCAGCAGCAAGGCCAATTTCGTCTCCAAGTGGAACGAGGCCGCGGCTTCGACGCACTCGGCCAGCTACTCGGTCTTCGTCGCCAAGGTGGGTGCCGCCGCGGGGCAGGTCATGCCCCATACCTGGAACTGGAAGGCGACGCTCGGCTGCATGGTCGCGATGTCCTGGTGCTTCGCCTACGCCTACTCGATCTCGTTCATCGGCGGCGAGGTCAAGCGCCCGGACAAGACCATCATCCTCGCCAACCTCTTCGCCGTCCTCGTCCCGGGCTTCTTCATGCTCTGGGCGGCGTTCGCGCTCAACAAGACCGTGGGCTACACGTTCCTCAACGCCAGCGCATGGAACGACAACAACGGGCCCATCAATGCCGTGGCCAACATGCCCCACGGCACCAACTTCGTGGACCTTGCCGTGTACGCTCTCGGCACCACCACCTGGTACACCAAGCTGCTCGCCGGCTACATGGGCCTCTCCTACGTGGCCTTCACCCTGTGGTGGATCGCGCTCTCGTACCTCGCCTTCCCGCGCATCCTGTTCGCCTGGGGCATGGACCGCATGGGCCCGAAGTGGTTCACGGACATCAACCCGCGCTGGGCGAGCCCGGTGAAGAACTACATCGTCTGTTTCGTGATGGGCGAGGGCTTGCTGATCCTCTACTACACGCTTTTCACGAACCAGATGCAGAACATCATCGTCACGGGCTTCCAGGTGACGTCGGTGTTCATCCCCACCGCCCTTGCGGCCCTGCTGTTCCCCTACGTCAAGCGCGCCAGGGGTGTATGGGACTCGTCGCCGTACAAGACGTGGAAGCTCCTCGGCGTGCCGGTGGTGGTCTGGGGAGCCACGATCGACCTCATCTACCTCGGCATCCTGCTGTACTACTTCGTCTTCAACGCCGCGGCGAAGCAGTTCACCTTCGCGGGCAACGTGATTCTCGTCACCGCGTGGGTGCTCGGCATCGCCTGGTACTTCCTCTGGAAGAGCCGCAGCAAGTCGGTGGGCGTGGACGTCTCGCTCACCTACGGAGAGCTGCCGCCGGAGTGACGCGAAGGCGCCCCGGCCGCAGCGGCCAGGGCGCAGCCTGTAGGACGGGCGGGGCGGGGGCGCGAGGCCTTCGCCCCGCCCGTTTGCGCGTACGCGTCCTCGATAGACTCCGCCCGCGGGGAGTTCTACGATTGGCGCAGTCTCCGCGGGGCGATCCGCCCCGTGGCCGGTGTCTGAATGGAGGCCAGCGCCATGAGCCAGCAAGGGGCAGTCCCATGAGCTTCAACGACGTCCGCGCGCGCCTCGACCTCTACGCCGTGCTCCCCAATCTGGAGGACGTCGTGCGCGAGGACGAAGAGATGCACGCGCTCGTCGGCGACGCTCGCATCACCGTCAAGTTCAGCGTCGCCGCCGGGCCCAAGGCCTGGGTGCGCCTGTCCGACGGCATCTGCACGGTCGGGGAGGGGAGCCCGCCGGACGTCCCGGGCATCCCGTCCGTCGTGCTCGCGTTTGCGTCCGGCGCCCATCTCGCCAAGATGTTCGACGGCAAGTCGCAGCCGATCCCGGTATGGGGCTTCAACCACCTCGGGTTCCTGCAGGGGCCGTTCACCGAGCTCACCGACCGCATGGGCTACTACCTCACGCCGTCGGACGAGCTGCTCGCGCACGAAGGCTACCTCGCCATGAACACGAGGCTGACGCTGAACACCGCGGCCCACGCGGTGCCGGTGCTGCTGGAGCACGATCCGGACTGCCGGCCGCTGCGGCACGCGCTCCGGCACGGCACCGTGGTCCTCAAGGTAGAGCCGGACGGGCCCGCCGTGAGCATCGTCTTCGGGTCCGAGCGCATCCACGTGCTCAAGCATGAGCTGCCCAACCCGAGCGCCCTGGTCGTGCTGCCGACGATGCAGCTCGCCAACGACTTCCTCAACGGCAAGCTGGACACGTTCACGGCCGCCGCCAGAGGAGACGTCGCCATCTGGGGGCAGATCGGCATGATCGACGCGCTCGCGCTCGTGCTCGACCGCGTGGGCAAGTACCTGACGCCGGCCCCCGCGGCCGCAGCGAGCTGAGGAGGCTGCATCGTGGATACCTACTCGTTCGCCAAGTCGCAGGAGCTCTTCGAGCGCGCCGCCAAGGTCATCCCGTGCGGCATCTACGGCCACTTCAGCCCGGCGACGATGATCCCGCCGACGAGCTACCCGTTCTACGCGGAGAGCGGCAGCGGCGCCCACTTCACCGATGTCGACGGCAACGACTTCATCGACTACATGTGCGCCTATGGCCCGATGGTGCTCGGCTACAACAACGAAGTCGTCAACGAGGCCGCCGCCAGGCAGCGCGAGAAGGGCGACACGATGGGCGCGCCCGGGCCGGCGATGGTCGAGCTGGCCGAGAAGATGGTCGAGCTGCTGCCGTTCGCCGACTGGGCCCTCTTCGCCAAGAACGGCGGCGACATCACCGACTACTCGACGATGGTCGCGCGGGCGGCCACGGGCCGCCCGCTGATCGTCGCCATCGAGGGCGGCTACCACGGCGTCTCGCCGTGGATGCAGGGGCGCGGCCACCACGGCGTCGTCGCCGGGGATGTGGCGGACTACCTGCGCATCCCCTGGAACGACGCTGAGGCGTTCGCGCGCGTGCTGGACGAGCATCCCGGCCAGGTCGCCGGGTTCATCAGCACCCCGTACCACCATCCGACGTTCGAGGACAGCGTGCTGCCGGCCGAAGGCTACTGGCAGCGCATCCGCGAGCTCTGCGACAAGCACGGCGTGGTGCTGATCATCGACGACGTGCGCTGCGGGTTCCGCCTGAGTCTCAAAGGGTCCGCCGAGTTCTTCGGCTTCACCCCGGACCTCGCGTGCTACTGCAAGGCCATCGCCAACGGCTACCCGATCTCGGCTCTGGTGGGCACGGCGGCGCTCAAGTCCGAGGCCGCCAAGGTCTTCTACACGGGCAGCTACTGGTACCAGGCCGTGCCCATGGCGGCCGGCGTCGCCTGCCTCGACGAGCTGGTGCGGCAGGACGCCGCCCAGAAGATGCAGGACTACGGCCGTCGCCTCACCGAAGGCATGCAGCGTCTCGCCGACAAGCACGGCTACGAGCTCAAGGTCACCGGCGTGCCGAGCATGCCCTACCTGCGTCTCACGGACGACCCCAGCCTGATGCTGCACCAGCGCTTCTGCAGCGAGGCGGCGCGCCGCGGCGCGTACATGACGTCGCACCACAACTGGTTCATGAGCTGCGCTCACACGCAGGAGGACCTGGACCGCTCCCTCGAGATCGTCGACGATGCGTTCGCCGCGCTCGAGAAGAGCCCGGAAGGGCAAGGGGGTCGCTGATGCCGCTCAAGCAGGAGGAGATCAAGGCGCTGCAGACCAAGGCGCAGAAGCTGCGCTGCGACATGGTGGATGTGACCATGTGGGCCGGCGGCGCACACATCGGCGGGGCGCTCAGCATGACCGACGTGCTGACGGCGCTCTACTACCACTACCTCAATATCAAGCCCGACGATCCGGGATGGCCCGAGCGCGACCGCTTCGTACTCAGCAAGGGCCACGGAGGCGTCGGGCTCGCCGCGGTGCTCGCCGACAAGGGCTACTTCGACGGCGAGCTGCTCAAGGAGTTCAACCACTTCAAGAGCCCGTTCGGCATGCACCTCGACGGCAACAAGGTGCCCGGTGTGGACGCGAGCACCGGCTCGCTCGGTCACGGGCTCTCGATGTCTGTCGGTCTGGCGCTCGGCGCCAGGTACCAGGACCAGACCTGGCGCACCTACTGCCTGCTCGGTGACGGCGAGTGCAACGAAGGCTCCGTCTGGGAGGCGGCGATGGCCGCCCACCACTACAAGGTGGACACGCTCACCGCCTTCGTCGATCGCAACCAGATGATGATCGACGGCCGCACCGAGGACATCATGAGCCTCGAGCCGCTGGCCGAGAAGTGGAAGGCCTTCGGCTGGGAGGTGCGCCAGATCGACGGCCACGACTACGCCCAGATCGGCGAGGCCATCGAGGGCGCCCAGGCGACGAAGGGCGCCCCCACGGTCATCATCTGCGACACCGTCAAGGGCAAGGGCGTCGACTTCATGGAAGACCAGGTCAAGTGGCACTACGGGAGCATCGACTCCGACCTCGCCGCCAAGGCGAAGGCGTCGATCAACCGCAAGCCGGCCAAGGCCGCGCCAGCCAAGTCCGCCGCGGGAGGTGCGTGATGGCCGAGGTCACCGGCACCACCTGGAACGTCTACGACGCCAACACGCTCACGCAGGCGGAGATCTACGGCCGCGTCCTCTGCGATCTGGCCGAGAAGGACCCGCGCATCGTGGCGCTCACCGCCGATCTCGCGCGCAGCACCAAGATCGGCGTCTTCCAGGACAAGTACCCGGAGCGCGTGTTCAACGTCGGCATCGCCGAGCAGAACCTCTTCGGCATCGCCGCCGGCATGGCCAAGAGCGGCCTGCTGCCGTTCGTGAGCACGATGTCGGCGTTCGCCAGCATGCGCGCCCTCGAGCAGGTGCGCACCGACATCTGCTATCAGAACCTGGACGTCAAGATCATCGCCACGCACGGCGGCGTGAGCTTCGGGCAAGCTGGCACCACCCATCACTGCACCGAGGACATCGCCATCCAGCGCTCGCTCGCCAACATGTGCGTGATCGTGCCGGCCGACGGCTACGAGACCGCCAATGCGGTGCGCGCCGCGGTCGAGCGGCCGGGGCCCGTGTACATCCGCCTCGGCCGCGGCTTCGAGCCCACGCACTTCGAGAGCGACGACTACGGCTTCGAGATCGGCAAGGCGGTGACCATCAGCGAGGGCACCGACATCACCGTCATCGCCTGCGGCGTCGCCGTGTACCACGCGGCCGAGGCCGCCAAGCTGCTCAGGGACCAGGACGGCTTGAGCGTGCGCGTGCTCGACGTGCACACGATCAAGCCGATCGACGAGGAGGCCATCCTGGCGGCCGTCAAGGAGACGCGCCGCATCCTGGTGGTCGAGGAGCACAACGTGATCGGCGGCCTCGGCAGCGCCGTCGCCGACGTGATCGCCGGCAGCGGCAAGGCCTGCGCCTTCGCCAAGACCGGCCTGCCGGACTGCTACAGCGAGGTCGGCTACCCCGAGGACCTCTACTCCTACTACTGCCTCGACGGCGACGGCATCGTCGGCAAGGTGCGCGAGCTGCTGCACCGCGAGTTCGAGGCCGACGAGGACTGGGAGGACGAGTTCTGATGGCGGCCGCGACGAAGCCTGCGGCCGCGGCCGCAGGCTCTGCGGCCCCGGCCCCCGTCAAGCCGGCCGCCCGGCCCAAGGCCGACCTGCCGCAGGCGCGCACCCGCGAGTTCCTGCGCACGCGTCTGTTCCTGCGCGCGGCGCTGCCGACCGTCAAGGTCATGCTCGAGGACGATCCGGCGACACGGAAGCGTTTCGAGGGCGTCAACGCCACGGTCCAGTTCGTGGCCAAGAACCAGCCCCACGACGTCGGCGCCTATCTGTGGTTCGAGGACGGCGACGTGCGTGTGGAGCAGGGCTTCCTCGAAGCAGCGGAGCGCGTGCCGGACCTCACCTTCACGTTCGGCTCGCTGCAGAAGCTCAACGACTTCTTCGCCGGCAAGACGGTGCTGCCGAGCATCAAGGGCTGGCGCAACCCGGTGCTGATGGCCAAGGTCGTGCAGCTCCTGCTCGGCCTCAAGCTGATGCTGCCGAGCGCCGACCCCAAGGATCCGGACAAGCGCCGTCTCAAGGTCAAGCTCACGGTGTACATGATCACGACCGCCCTGAGCCAGTACAACAAGGGCGGCGACCCCGAGATGCAGCGCTGGACGGCCAAGCAGCCGGACCGCATCTACCAGTTCTCGGTGGAACCGGACGGCATCGCCGCGTACCTGCGCGTACGCGCGGGGCAGACGAAGGCCGGCAGAGGCGTCTACGAGCGTCGCCGGCCGTTCGTGGCCATGCGCTTCCACGGCGCCGACGGCGCCCTCGCGGTGATGAACAAGGAAGTCGAGTTCGTGGACGGCGTCGGCAAGGGCATGGTGCGCATCGAGGGCTCGCCCGAGTACGCCGCCAACCTCAACGACTTCATGATGAGGGTGCAGAGCCTGCTCACGGGGTGAACCGGCGCCGGTAGCCGAAGCGAGAACGGCCGCCGGCGCCAGGGTCGGCGGTCGGGCGGGCGGCAGGCCGGCCCGCCGGCCGCCGCCCTCAGGGGACGCTGACTTTGGCCTCGGCTACCTTGTGCGGTCCGGTGAAGTAGCCCACCGAGATCGGGGCGGCGCCCTGCGTGTTGGCGGGGATGGCGTACACGGTGAACGTGTAGACGCCGGCCTTCAAGTCCGATTGGGTGTACGTACCGGAGTCCATTGCACGCCACGTGGCATACTCCACCGGGTCGCGGCGACCGCCAGGATACGTGAGGACGACCGCGGCGGAGGCCGTCCCAGAGCCGTCGGAGGTGATGTGGACAGTCGCCTCGTGCGCCTTGGGGCCAGGCGTGGCCGTGGCCGAGAACGTGGGCATGGCCCGCGAGTCCGAGGAGCCGCAGCCGGCGAGGCCAGCGGCAATGGCGACCAGTGAGACCGCGGCGACGGCCAGTGAGACCGCGGCGATGGCGAGACGGGCACGTGCGCTGAATCGGTTCATGACCCTCCTCCGACGTTGACCCGACTATACCGCCGATACCGGTCGCCGGGGCCCCGGGCGAGGTCCGCCGATATCCGTGCCCGCTGGCCAGCGGGCCCGCATCTGCCCGGCTACTCGCTGTGAGCGCGATAGAAGCCGAGCACGGCGAGGCCGAGCGCGACGACGAAGAGGCAGACCGATGCCGCGCGCACCGCGTTCGCGATCGCGTCGGTCGCGTGCAGCCAGCCCAGGTCGCGCAGGATGTTGTGCCAGTCGTGCCCGGCCCCAGAGCCGTCGTCGCCGAAGAGCGGCAGGACCATGCGTTGGGCGTCGCCGATGTACACCGAGACGTTGTTGAGGTTCTCGGCCGCCCAGGCGCCGCAGAGGATCACCGCGAAGCGGTCCCTGCGCCACCAGAAGTAGGCCGCCGAGCCCGAGCGGCGCGGCCACCTGGAGGAACGAGCCGGCGAACGAGCAGAGCATCGCCGGCGCCCAGGCCGTGAGCAGGTGGCCGAACTCGTGGATGCCGAGGTCGGCTCCCGAGAGGAAGGGCACCCAGCCGCCGCGCGAGTACGTGAGCCAGGCCAGCAGCACGGTGAGCCCGGCGGCGACGATCCACTGGAGCGTGCGCGTCCAGAGGCCCTGCGCGGGCGCTTCGGCTCGCAGGGCCTGCCGGAGCACGGCGTCCGGATCCGGCGTCCTGGCGGCTGCTCCTGCGCCGACCCGCGAGTCGCGCGCACCCGTGCGACCGCCTCCGCCCGAGGAGCCGAGCTCCTCGAGCGACTTCGGCGGCGTTCGCGCCCCGCGTCTCGGTGTCGTGGGTCTCCATGGCCTCCGGGGTCGTCATCGGCAACGGTGGCGCTCGCGCTTAGCGCCGTTCGTCAGGTGTATGTTCAGCCAGAATCGACTGGCCGAAGCATCGGGCTCCGGTCAAGCAACGCGGACGCGCCCTGGGCAAGCCGCCGCGCCTTCCGGACACGCAGCGAGCGGGGCACCGCGTCGCGACCTCGAGGAGGGGGGAGCGATGAGACGATTGCTGCTTCTGTCCGTGCTCGTGCTGCTCGGGCTGGGGGTGGCGGCCGCGCCGGCGCTGGGGTGGTCGCACATCCAGCTGAACACGGCCTACATCACGGCGTACACGGGCGGCTGGGACACGTGGAACGGGCCCACCGACCCATACGGCACGACTCATCACACCGGCGCTATCCCGCACACCATGAAGATCGTGGTCGGCATGACCTGGATGGACAGCCAGACCGGCGCCAAGCTCGCGCCGGTCGCCATGCTGCACTCGTTCGCGTTCCACAAGGTCAACGGCACATGGTCGAAGCAGGCCACCAATCCGTTGCGTGCCGTGCGCTTCTGGGACACCGCCTACGTGTGGGACAGCGTCAAGTACCCCGGCGTGTGGGCGATCGACTGGTGGGTGCCGCTCGGCAAGCTGGCTCCCGGCACCTACAAAGGATGGGTGCGCGAGCAGGTCATCAGCCAGTTCCCGACGTGGATGGACAACAGCGGCGCCATCGTCACGGACCCCATCTGGATCGCGCCCTACAGCGTCAGGTACGCGCACTCGTACAAGGTGAAGTGATCGCCGCCTGACGGGGCAACGCCTGCTCGGCGCCCGCCGTAGAACAAACGTCTAGGCCTCGGTCCACGGCCGAGCCTGCCGCGCTCGCCGCGGGCTCGGCCGTGGGCATGCGTCCCCATCGCCGCCGGGAAGCCCACGGGCGACGATTCCCTCGAAGAGGACAGCAAGCCGGCGGCGAGTCAGGGATGGGGAGGCAGGCGGTATGGACGTGCTCATCGCACACGGCAGCGAGGCGGCTCGGCGAGAGCTGAGCGGGATGCTGCGCGACGGTGGAGTCCAGGCGCTCGAGGCGGGCGACGGCACTCGTGCGCTCGAGATCCTGCTGCGCAGCGAACCGCCCCGCCTGGCCATCGTCGACTGGGATCTGCCCGGGCTCGAGGGACCAGAGCTCTGCCGCATCATGCGCGACTTCCACCTCGGCCGTCCTCCGTACATCATCCTCGCCACGCCGGCCGAAGCCGAGCGCGACGTCACGGCGGGGCTGCTGGCCGGCGCCAACGACTTCGTGTTCATGCCGGCCGACGCGACCGACCTGCTCACGCGCGTCGACTTCGGCCTGCGCCTCGTCGAGCTGCCGTGGGGAGAGGCCTCCGTCGACGGCACCTCGGGCGGCGCCTGCTGCGTCGACGCCATCACCGGCGTGGACGATCGCGAGGCCGTCATGCTGCGCCTCGGGGCGGAGCTGAACCGCGCGCAGCGCGAGAAGACGCCGCTCAGCGTCGGGCTCCTGCACGTGACGCAACTGCGGGAGGCCCGGGAGCTCGCCGGAGCCGCCGGCGGCGACAAGGTGCTGCGCGAGGTCGCCCGGCGGCTGCGCAGCGCGCTGCGCCCGTACGACGTCCTCGGCCGCTGTTCGGACGACGAATTCCTCGTCGTCATGCCCAACACGCGCGAGTACGACCTCGCTGCGGCGCTCGCGCGCCTGCGGACGGCGCTGGCGGTGGAGCCGGTCGCGCTGGGGCAGCGCCGTCTCAACGTCCTGCCGGCCTGCGGCGGCGCGACCGGCTGTGAGGAGAGCGCCGTCGAGCTGCTCGCCAAGGCCCGGGCGGCCCTCGGCGAGGCGCGAGCCGGCGAGCGCGACGGCGTCGTCGTCGGCCCCAGGATCGAGCTGCGCGCTGTGCTCTCGCACGAGCTGCAGGCGACCATCTGACAGGTCGCCCGCTCGACTGACCGCCGTCCGCGCGGGTACACTTCACCGGTCAACAGCCCCCGCCAAGGTACGCGGGCGCGCAAGCGAAAGGACCGGTCCTCTTCATGACCCTGCACGTCACCCTCCCCGACGGCTCCCCCCTTGAACTCGACGACGGCGCGTCCGTGCGCGACGCGGCGGCGGCGATCGGCCCGCGGCTGGCGAAAGCCGCGATCGCGGGCCGCGTGACCGCCGCCTCCGACCCGGACGTCACCCTCCTCGTCGACGCGGCCGCGCCGCTCCACGACGGCGACTCAGTCGCGATCGTCACTCTCAAGGGCGACGATCCCGACGCGGTCGACATCCAGCGCCACTCCGCCTCGCACGTCATGGCGCAGGCCGTTCAGCGCCTCTACCCGGGCGTCAAGTACGCCATCGGACCGACGATCGAGAACGGCTTCTACTACGACTTCGCCTTCCCCGAGCCCATCGCCGAGGCCGACCTCGCACGGATCGAGAAGGAGATGGCCAAGGTCGTGAGCCAGAACCTGCCGGTGGAGCGCTTCGAGCTGCCGGCCGACGAGGCGCTGGCGGTCTTCGGGGCCGGAGAGTCGGGCACGAGCCCCTCCGGCCTGCCCACCGGCCTCGACCAGCCGTTCAAGGTCGAGCTGATCCAGGACCTGCTCGCCGCCGCCGAGGCCGAGGGCGGCGAGGCGCCGGCCATCAGCGTCTACCGCCAGGGCGAGTTCGTCGACCTCTGCCGCGGTCCGCACCTGCCGAGCACCAGCAAGCTCGGCAGCGGCACCTTCAAGCTGACGAGCCTCGCCGGAGCCTACTGGCGCGGCGACGAGAAGAACGCGATGCTCACGCGCGTCTACGGCACCGCCTTCCCGAGCAAGGAGGAGCTGGCGGCGTACCTCGAGGCGCTCGAGCTTGCGCGCCAGCGCGACCACCGCCGCATCGGCCGCGACCTCGACCTCTTCAGCTTCCACGAGGAGGGCCCCGGCTTCCCCTTCTTCCACCCCAAGGGCATGCGCCTCTGGAACGCGATGATCGACTTCTGGCGTGCCGAGCACGTGCGCGCCGGCTACGAGGAGGTCAGCACCCCGGTGATCCTGCGCCGCGAGCTCTGGGAGCGCAGTGGCCACTGGGACAACTACAAAGAGAACATGTACTTCACCGAGATCGACGAGCAGCCGTACGCGGTGAAGCCGATGAACTGCCCCGGCGGCCTGCTCATCTACAAGAGCCGCCGGCGCTCCTACCGCGACCTGCCGCTGCGCATGGCCGAGCTCGGCCGCGTGCACCGGCACGAGATGAGCGGCGTGCTGCACGGGCTGTTCCGCGTGCGCTACTTCACGCAGGACGACGCGCACATCTACTGCACCCCGGAGCAGCTCGAGGACGAGGTCGTCGGCGTCGTCCGCTTCATGAAGCACATCTACGCCGCGTTCGGGTTCACCGATGTGAAGATCGAGCTCAGCACCCGGCCCGACAAGAGCATCGGCTCGGACGAGGTATGGGAGCTCGCCGAGGGCGTCCTCCAGCGGGTGCTCGAAGGCGAGTCCATCGACTACGCGCTCAATCCGGGCGACGGCGCCTTCTACGGCCCCAAGATCGACTTCCACATCCGCGACGTCATGGGCCGCACCTGGCAGTGCGGCACGATCCAGGTCGACTTCGCGATGCCCGAGCGCCTCGACATCACCTACACCGGCGCCGACAACGAAGAGCATCGGCCGGTCATGATCCACCGCGCGCTGCTGGGCAGCATCGAGCGCTTCATGGGCATCCTGCTCGAGCACTACGGCGGCAACCTGCCGACGTGGCTGGCGCCGCAGCAGGTGCTCGTGCTGCCGATCGCCGACCGCCACGCGGACTACGCGGCGAGCGTGATGCGCACGCTGCGCGCGGCCGGCGCGGCCGACCCGTCCAAGGCGCCGGTCGGCCTGTACGTCGACGTCGACGACCGCGGCGAGAGCATCGGCAAGCGCATCCGCGACGCGCAGTTGCAGAAGGTGCCGTACATCCTCGTGGTCGGCGACCGCGAGGAGGAGGCGGGCGCCGTCGGTGTGCGCGAGCGCGGCGAGGACAAGGGCCCGCGGCCGCTCGCCGAGTTCGTCGACCAGCTGGTCGACGAAGTGCGCGAGCGGCGCCTGCCCGGTTGAGTGTCGCCGCCGAAGGAGCAGGGCAGGCCGTGGACCGATCGCTGCAGATGACCGGGGACGTTGCCGCCGCCTACACGGACTTCCTGCGGCGATTCCCTGACTACGCCGAGACGGAGGCCGTGGATGAGCTTCGGGCGGCCGACTACGCGCGCCTCGACCGGCTCGGCCATACGTACCTCGACTACACCGGCGGAGGTCTCTACGCGGAGTCCCAGCTACGCCGTCATCACGAGCTGCTCGCCGGCCGGGTGCTCGGCAACCCGCACTCGCTCAGCCCGGCGTCGCTCGCCTCCTCGGACCTCGCGAGGGAGGCGCGCGATGCAGTCCGGCGTTTCTTCAACGCTCCTGAGGACGAGTTCGAGATCGTCTTCACGCACAACGCCAGCGGCGCCCTCAAGCTCGTAGGCGAGGCCTACCCGTTCGCGCCCGGTGGCGTCTTCCTGCTCAGCTACGACAACCACAACTCGGTCAACGGGATCCGCGAGTTCGCCTGCCGCAGGGGCGCCGCGACCACGTACATCCCGGTGCGCGAGGAGGACCTGCGGCTCGACGCGGAGCAGGTCTGCACGGCGCTGCGCGGGGCGGGTCGCCAGGGTGAGGAGGGGGCGCCGGCGAAGCTCTTCGCCTACCCGGCGCAGTCCAACTTCAGCGGCGCCCAGCATCCGCTCGAGTGGGTCGCCGAGGCGCACGACCTCGGCTGGGACGTCCTGCTCGACTGCGCCGCCTACGCGCCCACCAACCGGCTCGATGCCGCGGCCATCCGCGCCGACTTCATCCCGATCTCGTTCTACAAGCTGTTCGGGTACCCGACCGGCAGCGGTTGCCTCATTGCGCGCCGGGAGGCGCTCGCCAGGCTGCACCGCCCGTGGTTCGCAGGCGGCACGATCACGCTCGCCTCAGTCCAGCAGGAAGACTGGTACCACCTGGCGCCCGGCGCGACCGGCTTCGAAGACGGCACGATCGACTACCTGGGACTGCCGGCCGTGACCATCGGCCTCGAGCACGTCGAGGCGGTGGGCATCGACGTCATCCACGCGCGCGTCCACGCGCTCACCTCCTGGCTGCTGGAGGAGCTGCAGGGGCTGCGACACAGCGACGGGTCGCCGCTGGTGAAGGTCTTCGGGCCGCGCGACGGCGAGCGTCGCGGCGCGACGGTCGCGCTCTACCTGATCGACCGGGAGGGGCGGCCCTACGACGTCTACGACGTCGAGGCGGCCGCCGCCCGCGAGCGCATCTCGGTGCGCAGCGGCTGCTTCTGCAATCCGGGCGACGGCGAAGTGGCGCACCATATCTCGCACGACGACATGGAGCACTGCTTCACGGACCCCAGCGCCGCGATCACGCTGCTGCAGTGCCAGCGGACGATCGAGGACAAGACCGGCAACGTCCCCAATACGATCCGCGTCTCGCTTGGCCTGGCGTCGGACTTCGCCGACGTGCGCCGCTTCGTCGCCTTCGCCGAGAGCTACCGGGACCGGCCGGCCGGCGCTTCCGCCGGCGCCCCGGCCGGCTGATGGACCTCGTGCGCGACACGGCGCTCGGCGTCGAGTTCGAGATCGACCCGCGCTTCGCGCGCATCGACTTCGAGCCGCCCGGTGGCGTGCCGGGTAACGGCGACGGCAGCGCCACCGCCGCCGTGAGCGCCGGCGCGGCAGCGGCCGGCCCCGCTCTCCCGACGGCGCACTTCATCGCCGGCGATCCGGGTTCGGGCTGGATCGCGGCGCTCGCGATGGTCACGGTGGCGAGCGAGCCGAAGCCGGCGGACGAGTGGCTCGCCGGCCAGCTCGAACGCGCCCGCGCCTCTTTCGCGCAGTGGTCGCCGGCCGCACACGAGATGCTGATCGCGCCGGAGGCGGCGGAGCTCGCCGGCCGGCCGGCGATCCATGTGCGCTACCGGCTCACCGGCGCGGAGCCGGAGGGCGCGGCCGCCGAAGCGGCATCGGCCGCCGCCGCAGGGGAAGCGGCCGTCTTGCCGGCATCGCTCGTCGAGCACTGGACGGTGCTCGTCGCCGAGCGCTCGTGGCTGCTTGCGATCGAGCTCATGGTGCAGCCACCCGAGCGCTGGGACCAGGACCGCGCCGCCCTGGACGCGCCCTTCCGCACTCTCGGTCTCCTGTAGGAGGAGTCGGCCGGACGCGTCCTGATGGGGCATCTCCTTGTGCAGATCCTGCCCGTGGCCGTCGCCATCGCGATCAACCCCGTGCCGATCATCGCCGCCATCGTGATGACCGCCACGGAGAAGCCGGTCGCCAACGGGATCGCCTACCTGGCGGCGCTGACCGCCGTCTCCTACGGATTCGGCGCCGTGGTCCTCACCCTTTTCCACGGCGCCGCCCTCGGATCCGGCACCCGCACCGGCCATCTGATCCTGGTGCTGTGGCTGGTGTTCGGGCTCGCCTTTCTGGCGGCCTTCGGTGTCCTGCTCGTGCGGCGGCCCAAGCCCGGCGCGGAAGACCGCGAACCGGGCTGGATGCGCTGGATCGGCCGCCTCGGCCCCTTCGGCGCCGCGGTCGTCGGCGTGATGCTCGTCAACTACGAGATGGAGAGCCCGGCGCTCAGCGACATCCTCGCCTCCGGGGTCTCGCAGACCGCTGCTCTCGTCGCGCTGGCGGTGTTCGTGGCGGTCGCCGTGTCGACGTCCGCCGTCCCCGTCATCGCCTACATCTCGGCCCCCGGCCCCGTGGGCGCGTCGCTCGGCCGCGCCAGGACTTGGCTGGCCAGATACCATCGCCCGATCCTCATGGTCGCGTTCGCGGCGATCGGCGTGCTGTACACCGTCAAGGGAGTGAGCGGCCTCCTGCATCTGACCCGGCTTCGCCGCCGTTCATCCCCCGTTCATCTCGCCCGGGCATCTCCCCGCCAGAACACGCGATGGGAGCGCCGCACGACAGCCAGGCGTGACCGAAAAGGAACGGTGAGGACGATGGGACTGAACAGGAAGGTGCTGGCGTTCGGCGCGACCGGCATCCTGGCCTTGGGCATCACGGGCGCGGCCGTCGGCGGCCATATCTCCAACTCGACGGCGAACAAAGCCTACGCCAGCGGCGGCACGGCGGCGCTGACCCAGACCGCGACGTCGAAGGCGACCTCGCAACCGGCCACGAAGTCCGCGAAGGCCACGACCGCGCCGGCCAAGGCGACGAGCACCGCCCCCGGCTCGAGCGCCACGGTCCAGGCCGGCGGCGGCGGATGAGCCGCTCGGCTCGCTGACACGGAGTCGGCCGCGACCAGGGCCGGCCGGCGCTGCCCGCGCCGGCCGGCCCTCATACTGTGCGCTTCGTGTTGTCTCATCGTGCCCCACATCTCTCGACCGAATGGTTTCACGACAGGTGGGTATCTTTGCAGTCGAGATACTGAGCCATCGAGAAAGGTTCCGCATGGGCGAGGCGTTCGGCACACCGGTCCGGTCCGCCTACACAGCCGAGGACATCACCTGGGCGACCAGGCGCCTGGACATCGCGATGTCGAGGCTGATGGTCGCCTTCTCGCGCGCCGTGGGGATCAGCGTGCCGGAGATGCTGACGCTCGAACATCTCAGCGCGGACGGCAGTCTGGGACCGAGCGAGCTCGCGCGTCGCCTGCAGATGACCACAGGAGCCATCACCGCGCTCGTGGACCGGCTGGAAGAGAGCGGTCACGTCGAGCGCGCACCGCATCCCTCCGACCGCAGGCGCGTGGTCATCACGCGCACCCGCAAAGCGGATGAGGACTTGACCGAGGAGGTCGCTCCCATGGCCAAGGCGATCCTCGAGCTCGCGCAGACGCTGAGCGCCTCCGAGCGTCAGACCGTCGGCCGCTTTCTCGACGGCTTCATCGAGATCGTCGAGCGCACCGCCGCGGAGGCGTGCGAACGATGAGGTCCTTCAGCTCCACTATCCGTTCATCCGCCACCCGCAAGGGGGAGACATGTCTACTGTCCAAATGACGGCACCGCTCGCGGCGCCGGACGCCGGCACCGGGGATCGGCTCCGCCGGCTACGAGTCTGGAACGTCGGGGTCGGGCTCGTTCTGGCCGCCCAGGCGGTGCTGATCGCCGTGCTCACGAACAGCTTCAGCCTGCCGGTCACGGCGACGTTCATGAGTGGTCCGCCCGGATCGCCCTCGCGTCTGCACCACCTGTTCGACGTGCCTATCGGCTGGGGCGTGTTCGTCTTTCTCGCGATCTCGGCCGGCGCGCTCCTGCTCATCGCCTCGCCGCCGGTCTTCGGCTGGTACAAGGCGAACCTGCTCCAGGGCCGCAACTACGCGCGCTGGATCGAGTACTTCTTCAGCTCGTCGCTGATGATCGTGCTCATCTCGATGATCACCGGGATCAGCGATATCGCCGCGCTGCTGGCCATCTTCGGCGTCAACGCGGCGATGATCCTCTTCGGGCTGCTCCAGGAGAAGTACGAGCAGCCGGGCAGACCCGGCTGGCTGCCTTTCTGGTTCGGATCGTTCGCCGGGATCGTCCCTTGGGTGGCCGTCGCGATCTACGTCTGGGCGCCCGGTCTCAAGGTGTCGCCGCCCGGCTTCGTCTACGGGATCATCATCACGCTGTTTGTGTTCTTCAACTGCTTTGCCGTGAACATGGTGCTGCAGTACAAGCAGGTCGGGCCGTGGCGCGACTACCTGTTCGGCGAGAAGGTCTACATCATCCTCAGCCTCACGGCGAAGGCGCTGCTCGCCTGGCAGATCTTCTTCCCAGTGCTGATGTCGGGCAAGTGACGCGCGGCGCGAGGACGGGGTGTCCGCGCCGCAGGCATGCGATACTTCGCCCATGCCCGCCGTCAGCGCAGGACTGCTGCTCTACCGCCGGAGCCTGGACGCGGAGTCCGGCGAACGCCGCCTCGAGGTGTTGCTCGTGCACCCCGGCGGGCCGTACTGGGCGAAGAAGGACAAGGGCGCCTGGAGCATCCCCAAGGGCGAGGCGGAGCCGGACGAGCTGGGGCCGCAGCCGGCGTCGGTGACGGCGGCCAAGCTGCGCAATCGCGCCGCCGGCGTGGACCTCCTCGCCGTGGCGCGGCGCGAGGTGCGCGAGGAGACCGGGCTGGAGCCGGCAGGGCCCTTCCAGCCGCTCGGCGGCGTCAAGGCTCACCATCACAAGCTCATCTTCGCGTGGGCCGCCGAGCACGACTGCGACCCGGACGGCCTCGTCAGCAACACCTTCGCGATCGAGTGGCCGCCGCGCTCGGGCAAGACGGCGCGCTTCCCCGAGGTCGATCGCGCCGCATGGTTCGATCTACCGGCGGCTCGCGAGGCGATCGTCCCCGCGCAGCGGCGTTTCCTGGACGACCTGCAGATCGTCGCCGGCTCGCCCGAGGGCGCGTCGTAGGACGCG
Source organism: uncultured Thermoleophilia bacterium (assembly GCA_963829205.1). GTDB lineage: Bacteria > Actinomycetota > Thermoleophilia > UBA2241 > UBA2241 > CAIXSE01. The sequence goes on along the minus strand of CAWHHT010000005.1, from coordinate 755,655 downwards.
CCGGCGCGCGATCCGCCTCCGCCCGGCGCGCAAACGTTCCCCTGCGCGCGCGCCCGACGTACACTCTGCGCGGGCCTCCCCGAGCGGGAGCAGGCACCCCAACGAAAGGCGGGTCGATGGCACCTCGGCAGCTGTCCCTGGCCGCGTTCGGCGGCGACGTCGCCGGCGGCTGGTGCCACTTCGTCGCCGCGTCGGCTGAGGGCGGCTGCCTGCGCGTCCTCGGCGGGAGTCTCGGCATGGGCGGGGAGCCGTTCCCCGACATGAACCAGGGCTTCGTCTACGGCCCCGACGGGGCGGGCGAGGCGATCAGGCAGTTCGCCGCCTGTCTCAACGACCGGCTGCTCCCGGGGACGCTCGTCGCTCTCTCCACTGTCGCCGGCGAGGCGGCCGCCGCGGCCGCCGCGCTGGACCTTCCCGAGGAGCAGCCTGCGGCCCTGATGTGCGTGCACGCCGCCGACGCGCTGCACGTCGAGGGCAAGCATGTGGTGGAGCACGTGCACGACCGCCAGGGCCTGGAGGCCGCCGCGGAGGTCCTGGCCGACGCCTACGACCTGCCGCTCGAGTGGTGCGCCAGCATGATGGGCGAGCGCTTCCTGGAGCTTGAGGCGGCCGATCTCTTCCTCGCGTGGCACGGCGACCGCGCCGTGGCCGCGGTCGGCTCCGGCAGGGTGGCGGACACCGTCACGCTGTGTGCCGTCGGCACGCGACACTCGCACCGTCACCGCGGGGCCGCCTCCGAGGCGCTCTCGGCCGCGATCGACCATCACGTCGGCGAGGGCGCCCACCTCTTCGGCCTCGTGTCGGTCCCCGGCGCCGAGCCGCTCTACGCCGGCCTCGGCTTCGTCGCCGTCGACCACCTGCGCGGGTGGCTCGTCCCGGCTCCCTGACAGAGGTGGGGAGGGCGGCCGCGCCGGACTGGCGCGGACCGGCGCGGCCGGCACGCACGGCGGCCGGCGAGTTCTTCGACTCCGTGATCGTCCGGCTGGTGACGGGCTTCGTGCTGCTCAACTGGATCGCCCGCTGGCTGGCGCGGGCGCTGTACGGTCCCCTCTATGCGCTCTGCGACCGCGTCGCCGGCCTCTGGGGCGGCTCCTACCCGAACCTGGGTTATCCGCGCCTGCCCGAGACGCTGGCGCTCATCCTCGTGCCGACGACGGTCTACTGGGCGTTCGTGCACTTCGCGGAGCGCCGCCGCGTCAAGGAGCTCGGCGGCGGCTGGCGAGGCCTGGCCGAGGGGTCGGCCGGGCTCCTGCTCGGCGCCGGCCTCTTCGCCATCATCGCCGGCGTCCTGGCCGCCGCCGGCGCCTACCATGTCGTCGGCCAGCAGGAGTGGGTGGTGGTGCAGTGGTCGCTGCCTGCGGCCGCCGTGGCGTTCCGCGAGGAGCAGCTCTTCCGGGGAGTGGTGCAGCGCATCAGCGAGGAGCGTCTCGGCACGTGGGGCGCGCTCGCCGTGGCTTCGCTCGTCTTCGGCTTCATGCACACCGGCAACCCCAACGCCGGCCTCTTCGACGGCCTCATGATCGCGTTGTTCGGCGGCGTGCTGCTGGGCGCGTGCTACCTGGCCACGCGCCGGCTGTGGCTGGCGATCGGTGCGCACGCCGCCTGGAACTTCGTCGAGGGCGGCGTGTTCGGCACCCGGGTCTCGGGCTTCGACATCCCCGGGGTGCTGCGGTCGGTCACCACCGGGGCCCGCTGGCTCACCGGAGGCGCCTTCGGGCCGGAGAGCTCACTGGTGACGCTGGCGGTGTGCACCGCGGCCAGCGTCACCCTGCTGCTGATTGCGCGCCGGAGGGGATACCTGCTGCCGGCGCGCCTCACATCCAGCCGCGCCGCCGGAACAGCACGAACATGACGGCCACGGCGGCCACCTGGGTCGCCAGTCCGAACACGAGGAAGGCCGGCCAGCCGGTGATGTTGAGCACCAGCCGGCCGAAGTTCATCCCGAAGAACCCGGTGATCCAGGTCAGCGGCATGAAGATCGTCGCCACGATCGTGAGCCGCTTCATCACCTCGTTGAGCCTGTTCGACACGGTGGAGAGATACACGTCCATGGCGCCGGTGAGCAGGTCGCGGTAGCTGTCCACGAGGTCGCTGATGCGGATGAGGTGGTCGTAGAGGTCGCGGTAGTAGCGCTCCATGTCGGGCGTCATGCCGGGGATCGCGACGACGCCGGTCACGAGCCTCGCGAAGAGTGTCGCGCTCCGGCGTGATGACCTTGCGCCACGTCACCAGGCGGCGCTTGAGGATGAAGATCTGCTGCAGTTGTGCGTCGTCCGGCTTCTGCAGGACGCCGTTCTCGAGCTCGTCGATGCGATCGTCGAGCCTCGCGAGGCTGGGGAAGAAGCTGTCGGCGAGCGCGTCGACGACCAGGTAGAGCATCATCGCGCCCTGGGCCGGCGGTGCCATCTCGCGGGCGGCGCGCTCGCGCAGGTCGTCGAACGGCGGGCAGCTGTCGCGGTGCACGGTCACGAGGAACTTCTCGCCGAAGAAGCAGTGCACCTCGACGAGCCCGTCCTTGTCCTCGTTGGCGCCGTAGGCGACGAGCAGCACGAAGTCGTCGAAGGCGTCGATCTTGGGACGCTGGCCGAAGTGGGCGGCGTCCTCCACGGCGAGGGGGTGGAAGGCGAACACGTCGCTCAGCATCTTCAAGTCGTCGGCGATGGGCCGGTACAGGTCGAGCCAGAAGAACTCGCTCTCCGCGAGATGCTGCCTGACGAGCTCCTCGTCGACGTGCTCGTGTGCTCCACCTGCGTCGACGAGGAACGAGGCGGGGTGTGCTGGCTTCTTCGGCATGGACTGCTCCTGAGAGAGTGCCTTCGCGGCCGGGTCTCCCGAATGGCCGTCGCTACTCCATTCGGGACAGGGCCGAGCCATTCCTAGGTCGGATATGCGCCGTTGAGGGCACTTGACACACTCGGAGCCGCCTCCTAGGTTGCGTGAGATGAGCCAAGTCCGGCCAGCGCCGGACACGTCTGCGGGCCGGCTGGCGCCGGCGCGAAAGGGGGAGTCGGGGTGGAGAGCTCTTCTGCGGCCCAGAAGCCGGTCGTTGCCACGAGCGAAAAGGGACTCCAGTCGGGCGCCATCGGGCTCCTTGGCAGCGTCGTCTTCGGCGTCGCGTCGGTGGCGCCCGGCTACAGCCTGGCCGCGACCATCGGCTTGATCGCCGGCGTCGTCGGCCTGGGCTCGCCGTTCATCATGATCGCCGCCTTCGTCCCGATGCTGCTCGTCGCCGGAGGCTTCTACTACATGAACCGCGCCGACCCGGACTGCGGGGAGACGTTCATCTGGACGGCGCGGGCGTTCGGCCCCCAGATCGGGTGGGTCCTCGGGTTCACCGCGGTCGCGGCGTCCGTCATCGTCATGGCCAACCTCGCGCAGATCGCCGCGCAGTACATGTTCTACTTCTTCGGGCTGAACAGCCTGGGGGACTCGACCTTCTGGTGCACGTTCGGCGGGGTCTGCTGGATCATCTTCGTCACGATCTTCGTGGCGATCGGCATCAAGATGTCCGAGAAGGTCCAGTACGTGCTCATGACCCTCCAGATCGTGCCGCTGGTGATCTTCACCGTCTGGGCCATCATCAAGGCGGTCGCCACCCATCCGGCCGGCTACGCGCCGATCAAGTTGTCTTGGTTCGTCACCACTCATCTCACGGGGAACCAGCTCGCCGCGGGGGTCACGCTCGCGGTGTTCCTGTATTGGGGCTGGGACTCGGTGACGGCGATCAACGAGGAAAGCGAGAACTCCAACACCATGCCGGGCGTGTCGGCGGTGCTCAACACGCTCGTGCTCGTCCTCCTCTATGTGATGGTGACGCGTCGCCATGCAGATGTACCACGGCGCGCAGTTCCTCGCCGACCACCCGGACGACGTGTTCGCACCGCTGGCCAAGGACGTCATGGGCAGCCCGCTGGACAAGCTCGTGCTGCTCTGCGTGTTCACCTCGGCCGCCGCCTCGGCGCTCACGACGCTGCTGCCGCTCACGCGGCAGACCCTCTCGATGGCGGCGCACAAGAGCCTCCCGCGGATCTTCGGGGAGATCCACCCCAGGTTCCTCACGCCCTTCAAGGGCACCATCATCCTGTCGGTGCTGTCGATCCTCTGGTACGTGATGCTGACCTGGGTGAACGTCAACCTGCTGTACGACGCCATCGCGGCGCTGGGCATCATGATCTGCCTCGCCTACGGCGCCACGGGTCTGGCGGCGACGGTCTACTACCGCAAGGAGCTCCTCAAGAGCGCCAAGAACTTCATTCTGATCGGCTTGGCGCCGGCCCTCGGCGCGCTGATGTTCGCTGCGGTGCTCGTCAAGGTCGTCGCCGACGACCTCAACGCGAGCAACAGCTACGCCACGGTGTTCGGCATCGGCGGCACGCTGCTCATGGGCGTCGGCGTCGTGGTCGTGGGCATCATCCTCATGATCGTCATGTGGATCGTGCGGCCGGAGTTCTTCCGCCGCAAGCCCGAGACGTGGCCGGGCGAGGGCATGCCGATCCCGTACGCGGACGAGCGCGTGGAGTAGCCCGAGTCACGCTCGTCTGACAGCGGCGGCGCGGGCGTCCGTTTCTCGACGCTCGCGCCGCCGTCGTGTATACTGCCGTGCGCCATCAAGAGGGAACTTGCGAGTCCCCCACCCTGCGCCCTTTGCCGGTCGACAGGGTCCATCACGAGAAAGGAGATCGTGAGGGCTCGCCGCCGGCGAGCCTTTTTCCGTATGGGTAGACCATTTTCTCCCAGAGATAAGTTCATGCGCGACCGGGCCAACGAGGTCCGCATCCGCATCAACGACGGCATCACGGTGCCGCAGGTCCGGTTGATCGACGAGAAGGGCGAGCAGCTCGGCATCCAGTCGATCCGCTTCGCTCAGGACTACGCCGCGGAGCACAACCTCGACCTCGTCGAGGTCGCCGCTCAGGCCGATCCGCCCGTCTGCCGGGTCATGAACTACAGCAAGTACCGCTACGAGCTCGAGCTCAAGGCGAAGCAGGCGCGCAAGCACCAGAGCCAGATCGTGATCAAGGAGATCAAGTTCCGGCCCAAGGTGGGCGTGCACGACTACGAGACGAAGAAGGGCCACGTGCTGCGGTTCCTCGAGCACAAGGACAAGGTCAAAGTGACGATCATGTTCCGTGGCCGCGAAATGGTCCATCCGGAGCGCGGCGAGCAGTTGCTTCTGCGCCTCGCGGAGGACGTAAAGGAATACGGCGTGATCGAGTCCAAGCCTCTCCAGGATGGGCGCAACATGATCATGATGCTCGCGCCGGTGAAGTAGCGGGAGGAGGTGCGTATGCCGAAGACAAAGACCCACAGCGCGTCCAAGAAGCGCTTTCGTCTCACGGGCACGGGCAAGCTGGTCCGCCGCCACGGGATGAAGAGTCACCTCCTGGAGCACAAGAGCTCCAAGCGCAAGCGCGGGTTCCGCAAGGTGTACGACGTCAGCCAGGCAGATTCCAAGGGGATCAAGCGCCTGTTGGGGCTCCGCTGAGCCCACAAGTTCGGAGGAGTACCCACCATGTCTCGAGTTAAACGGAGCGTCAACGCTCGCAAGAAGCGCCGGAAGGTGCTCGAGCAGGCGAAGGGCTACCGCGCCACTAAGAACTCAAGCTACAAGCGCGCCAAAGAGCAGGTGCAGCGCAGCGGCCAGTACGCCTACCGCGACCGCCGCGTCCGCAAGCGCGAGTTCCGCCGCCTGTGGATCATCCGCATCAACGCCGGCGCGCGCGAGAACGGCCTGTCGTACAACCAGTTCATGCACGGGCTGGAGCTGGCCCAGGTCGAGCTCGACCGCAAGATCCTGGCCGAGCTCGCCGTGAGCGACCCCAAGTACTTCGCCTCGCTCGTCGATCAGGCGCGCGCGGCCCTCGAAGCGGCCTGAGCGCCGGACGCAGGGCAGGCGAGCCGCTTGGGGTTTTAGGCCAACCGATCACCAGCACGCAGAACGCCCTCGTCAAGCGGGCGGCGTCTCTGCGGCACCGCAAGTTCCGTGAGCGCGAGGGCGCCTTCCTGGTGGAAGGCGCCGACCTCGTCGCGGCCGGCATCGCCGCGGGCCGCCGCCCGCAGGTCGTGTTCGTGCGCGAGGAGCGCGCCGAGGAGCTCGCGGCCGCGTCGGCGCGGAGGCCGGCTCCGCACGCGGCCGGCGCAGGTGCGCCGGCGCCGGGCGACGCCGCGTCGTCTACCCGGTCGACGAGCGCGTCGCGCACCGGCTCTCCACGCTGGAGACGCCGCCCGACGCGCTCGCCGTCTTCCCGCTGCCGGAGCGGCCGCCGCTGGCCGTCGCTGCGCGACCGGGCGGCGGCCGGGCTCGTCGTCTACGCCGACGGCATCGCCGACCCCGGCAACATGGGCACGCTGCTGCGCGCGGCGGTCGCCTTCGGCGCCGCCGCCCTCGCGGCGGCGCCCGGCTCCGCCGACCTGTACGGGCCCAAGACCGTGCGCGCCAGCATGGGCGCCGTCTTCGGCGTGCCGCTCTGGCCGGAGCTGCCGCTGCGCGAGCTGCTCGAGCACCTGCCCGGCGCCGAGCGTGTACGGCCTCGCCGCGCACGGCGGGACGCCGATCGCCGAGGCCCGTGCGGCAGACGCCGGCCGTGCTCGTCGTCGGCGCCGAGCGACCGGGGCTCTCCGCCGAGGCGCTCGCCTGCGTCACGCAGCTCGTCACGATCCCGCTGGCGCCGGCCGTGGCCGGCGGCGTCGAGTCGCTCAACGCCGGCGTCGCCGGCGCGATCGCCCTCTACGAGTTCTCGCGCCGGTCGGCCGGCGCCGTCCGAAGACCCCCCGCGCCGCTCGCCGGCGCCCGAGGAAGGATGACCATGGACGACGCAGAGCTGCAGATCCTCAAGCAACGCGCCCCAGGCCTCGCGGCCCTCTACACGACGGCCGCGAGACGATCCTGCGCGCCGCCGACGCCGCCGCCCTCGAGCAGGCGCGCGTGCACGACGCTCGGGCGCAAGAGCGCGCTCACCGAGCTCCTGCGCTCGATCCCCAGCGCTGCCGGCCGAGGAGCGCCCGCTGGTCGGCAAGGGCGGCAACCTCATCCGCCGCGAGCTCGAGGCGCTGGTCGAGGAGCGCGAGGCCGAGCTCAAGGCCGCCGCGCTCAGCGCGTCGCTGGCCGAAGAGCGCATCGACGTCACGCTCCCCGGCCAGCCGTTCCCGGCCGGCCACGAGCACCTCATCAGCCAGACGATGCGCGAGGTCGAGGACATCTTCATCGGCCTCGGCTACCGCATCGCCGAGGGCCCCGAGGTCGAGCTCGACTACTACAACTTCACGGCGCTCAACACGCCGCCGAGCCACCCGGCGCGCTCCGCCCACGACACCTTCTGGGTCGTCGAGCAGCGCGAGACCATGCCGGAGGCGGTCGTCGACGCCGACCGGGGCGTGCTGCTGCGCACCCACACCTCGCCCGTGCAGGTGCGCGTCATGGAGCAGCAGGAGCCGCCGGTCTACGTCGTCTGCCTCGGCAAGGTGTACCGGCGCGACTCGGACGCGACGCACACGCCGATGTTCCACCAGGTCGAGGGCCTCGTCGTCGACGAGGGCATCACGCTCGCCGACCTCAAGGGCACCGTGGCGCACTTCACGCGCGAGTTCTTCGGCCCCGACCGCTCGATCCGCGTGCGGCCGCACTTCTTCCCGTTCACCGAGCCGAGCATCGAGGTCGACGTCAACTGCGAGCTCTGCGGCGGCAAGGGCTGCCGCTCGTGCAAGCACTCCGGCTGGCTCGAGATCATGGGCGCCGGCATGGTCGACCCCAACGTCTACGGGTTCGTGGGCTACGACCCCGAGAAGGTCAGCGGCTTCGCCTTCGGCATGGGGGTCGAGCGCATGGCGATGCTCAAGCACGGCATCCCGGACCTGCGCCTGTTCTACGACAACGACGTCCGCTTCCTGCGGCAGTTCTGAGAGGGGGCGGCGACGATGAGAGTACCGATCAGCTGGCTCAAGGAGTACGTGGACTGGCAGGGCACCGTCGAGGAGCTCGCCGAGCTGCTCACGATGTCCGGCACCGAGGTGGAGGGCATCGACTGGGTCGGCGCGCCGCGCGACGCCGAGAACCTCGCGCGGTTCGTGGTCGGCAAGGTGCTGACCCGCGACAAGCACCCCAACGCCGACAAGCTGAGCCTCTGCACCGTGGACGTGGGCGAGGCCAACGGCGGCGTCAAGCAGATCGTCTGCGGCGCGGACAACTTCCAGGCCGGCGACATGGTGGCCGTGTCGATGACCGGCGCCGACGCTCGAGAACGGGCTCAAGCTCAAGAAGGCCAACCTGCGCGGCGTCGAGAGCGACGGCATGATGATGAGCGAGCAGGAGCTGGGCTACGAGGAGAAGAGCCCGGGCATCGCGATCCTGCCGCCGGACTGGCCGGTCGGCGCGCCCCTGCAGGACTACCTGCCGGTGAGCGAGGCCGTCCTCGAGCTCGAGCTCACCTCCAACCGGCCGGACTGCTTCAGCATCTACGGCATCGCCCGCGAGGTCGCGGCCGCGTCCGGAGCTGGCGCTGGCGCCGCCGCCCACCGCCGAGCCGGCGGTGCTGGGCGGCGCCCCCGCCGCCGAGTCGATCGCCGTCGAGGTCGCCGACGCCGACCTGTGCCCGCGCTACGCGGCGCGCGTCATCCGCGGCGTCGAGGTCGGCGAGTCGCCGGCGTGGCTCAAGGCGCGCCTCACGCACGCCGGCATGCGCCCCATCAACAACGTCGTCGACGTCACCAACTACGTGATGCTCGGCTGGGGCCAGCCGCTGCACGCCTTCGACGCCGGCAAGATCGAGGGCGCCAAGCTCATCGCGCGCCGCGCCCGCGACGGCGAGAAGATCGTCACGCTCGACGGCGTGGAGCGCACGCTCGACGGCGAGATGCTGGTGATCGCCGACGTGGCGCGGCCGCTGGTCATCGCCGGCGTGTTCGGCGCCGTCGACGCCGAGGTCGATGCGCAGACGACCGACCTCGTGCTCGAGGCGGCCAACTTCAGCGGTCCGAGCATCCTGCGCACCGAGCTGCACACCGGCATCCGCAGCGAGGCCAGCAACCGGTTCGAGAAGGGCCTCGACGCGGCGCTCGTGCCCGGCGGCCTGGCCTTCGCGACGCGGCTCTTCGAGGAGCTGTGCGGCGGCATCGTGGCGCCCGGCACGGTCGACGTCGCCGGCGAGCAGCCGGCGCCGCGCGCGCTGCGCTACCGGCCGGCGAAGGCCGACGGCCTGCTCGGCTACGCCGTTCCGGCCGCCGAGCAGGCGGCGATCCTGCGCCGGCTCGAGTGCGAGGTCGACGAGGCCGACGTCCGCGTCCGCGCACGCCGGCGCCGGGACCGTCGACCGCAGAGTGGACGGTCACGCCGCCGAGCTTCCGCCCGGACCTCGTCCGCGAGGTCGACCTCATCGAGGAGGTCGGGCGCATCTCCGGCTACGACCGGGCGACCGAGACGCTGCCGCGTCACCGCACGGCCGGCGGCCTGACCGGGCCGCAGCAGGTGCGGCGCGCCGTGCGGCGCGCCCTGGCCGGCTGCGGCCTCGACGAGGTCATCACCTACTCCTTCGTCGCGCCCGACGCGCTGGCGCCGCTCGGCCTGCCCGAGGGCGACGTGCGCCTCGCCCCGTGCGCCTGAGCAACCCCATGAGCGTCGAGCAGTCGGTCATGCGCACCATGCTGCTGCCGGGCCTGCTGGGCGCCGTGCGCGACAACCTATCGCGCCTCAACGAGCCGCCCAGCATCTTCGAGCTGGGCAAGGTCTACCTGTGGGACGACGAGGTCGTCGCGGCGCCGGCGCACGCGGCCGAGCCCGGCGCCGTCCTCCCGCACGAGCCGGAGGCTCGTGGGCGATCGTGCTCGCCGGCCCGCTCCAGGCCGAGAGCTGGACCGCGGCCGGCCGCCCGGCCGACTTCTTCGCCCTCAAGGGCGTCGTCGAGGCCGCTGCTCGGCGCCCTGCGCCTGGAGGCCGACTTCGCGGCCGCTCGGCGACGTCCGCCGCGCACTTCCCGTACCTGCATCCCGGCAAGTCGGCCGCGGTCACGGTGCCCGAGGCCGGCGGCGTCGGCGTGGCGGGCATGCTGCGGCCGGACGTCGCGGCGGCCTACGGCATCGAGGACGTCGAGGTCTACGTCGCGATGCTGGCGCTCGACCGCATCGCCGCGGTCGCGCTGCCGACGCCGGCGTTCGAGGACCTCGGCTCGTACCCGCCGGCGAGCCAGGACCTCGCCGTGGTGGTCGGCCGCGACGCGACGTGCCGACGGCGTCGTCGCGGTCGCGCGCCGTGCCGGCGGCAAGCTGGTGCGCAGCGTGCGCGTCTTCGACGTCTACGAGGGCGACCAGGTGGCCGGCCGACAAGCGCTCGCTGGCCCTGCGCGTCGTGATGCGCTCGCCCGAGCGCACGCTGGGCGAGAAGGACATCGCCGACCGTGCGCGCCAAGATCCTCGCCGCGCTCGAGCGCGAGTTCGCGGCGACGCTGCGCTGACGCGCGCCGCACGGGAGCCGGTCCCGCGGGCGGGGCAGCCGGGAGCGGCCGCCCCGCCCGCTCTAGCTCGAGCTCCTCGTTCGCGCAGACTCCCGCATCCAGCCCTCCGCCGGCGCATCGCCCTCGTCCCGACCCGACCCCGACGTGCACCCGGAGTCCCGAGACACCCACCACCTGTGCACAGACCTTCAAGACCGGCTCGTCGCTCCCCGCGGCTTGCGATCCTGCATCACCGTCCTCGGCATCGTCGGCGGCAGCGGCTACGCAGGCGCTCTGCTCGCCGAGCTCCTGTTGCGTTCTGTACGCCGCACGGCGAGGCGGCGCCGGTGGTCAAGCGCCTCCTCGACGACGACGCCCGGGTGACCGACCTCAGCGCCGACTTCCGGCTCGCGGCGGATACGTTTGGCGAGTGGTACGGGGAGCACACCAGGGTGATCGCGTGAGCGCGGCGCCCGGGCCATCCCGGGCGCGGTCGCTGGTTGCATATTCCTGCCGGGACTGGTGTATTCTATGCAGCGTTCTGTGGCGCTTTCCGTGCTCGGGGGCGGCACGCCGCAACCGGCACACTCGCGGGGGGTAACGATCGGTATGAGCAATCGCGCACCGATGGGCAAGACCGAACGCCAGCGCCTCATCCAGACCGTGGTGCAGCAGCGAGAGGTGGCCACCCAGCGCGAACTGGTGAGCGCCCTCAGCGCGCTCGGCTGCGAGGTCACGCAGGCCACCGTGTCGCGAGACATCCGCGAGCTCGACCTGCAGAAGGTCCGCACGCACCTCGGCCGCGCGAAGTACGTGCTCAGTTCCCGCGAGCGGCCCAAGGACCCCGAGCAGGCGGCGCGCCACGTGCTGCGCGACTTCGCGCGCTCCACGCTCGTCTCGCAGCAGCTGCTCGTGGTGCGCTGCGAGATCGGCACGGCGTCCACGGTCGCCCGGCAGATCGACAATCTCAATCACACCGACGTCGTGGGTACGATCGCCGGCGACGACACCTTTCTCATCATCATGGACACGCTCGAGAAGGCGCAGGCGATGAAGCGCTACGTCGACCGTCTCCGAGAGGCCTAGCGCGCAGGCACAGCACCGCGCGCGCCGACACTGCCTGAGGCCCGGCGGGCGGCTACGCCGCGCCGGCCCTCTCGACCTGTCCAGCGCAGAAACCAAGGAGCTCCGATCGTGCGTACTCCGTGGACGAGAACATGTGGGGGGAGCAACGAGTGCGGCGTGCTCGAGGACCCGTGGGTCGCGCCTCCGGAGGACGCCTTCCAGTTCGTCGTCTCGCACGCGCACGCCCCGGACGAGCCGCAGCGCGTGGTCGTGAGCTTCGAGAGGGGCACGCCCGTCGCGCTCCACGGCAAGCCTGCTGCTGACATGCGCGCTCCGGCCGGCGCGAAGGCGATGACGTGACGCCTGCTTCACCGGCTCAGCTTCCGCTCACGCAGGACTTCTTCGCGCGCTCCGCCCTCGACGTGGCGCGCGACCTCATCGGCTGCACGTTCCTCTTCGGCGGCGCCGGCGGCCGCATCGTCGAGACCGAGGCCTACCGCCAGGACGACCCGTGCTGCCACGGCTACCGCGGCAAGACAGCGCGCAACGCCGTGCTGTTCGGGCCGCCCGGCCACCTCTACGTCTACTTCACCTACGGCATGCACTTCTGCGCCAACATCGTGTGCGAGGAAGAAGGGGTGGCCGCCGGCGTGCTGCTGCGAGCGCTCGAGCCGGAGCACGACGTCGAGGCGATGATCGCGCGCCGCGGAGTGACCGAGCCGCGCCTGATCGCCTCCGGCCCGGCGCGGCTCGCCCAGGCGCTCGGCATCGCCCGCGAGCACAACGGCCTGCCGGTCTGGACAGCCGCCGCTGGCGATCCTCCCGCGGCCAGCCGGCGCGCCGCGACCGCGCATCGTCGCCACGGCGCGCATCGGCGTCCGCGGCGGCGACCAGAAGCCCTGGCGCTTCGTCGCCGCCGACAGCCGCTACCTCTCGCGCCCGCTGCCGCGCGACGCGCGGCGCTGACGCGGCTGCCGCGCGCGGGCTCCGACTCGCGCTTTCGCCGAAGCCGCACGGCGCATGCTCCTCGCAGGTGTCCTCCCCGCGCTTGGGTAAGAATAGGGCGCCAGCCGCCTAAGAAAGGACCACCGTGAAGCTACGTGAGATCTACGAGACCGCCGTGCGCATGGGGATCAAGGCCGACCCCCGCGGCAAGGCCGGCGTTGACGAGTATCTCGAGCGCCAGAAGGACCGCTTCGAGTCCGCGCCCGACCACCTCAAGCAGTTCGCCGACCCCGAGAGCCTCAAGAACCCGTACAGCCGACACGCGCATCTACGTCGGCGACCCTGACCTCGAGGTCAAGACGCTGCTCGGCGGCATCGACATGAACACCGGCGAAGTCCTGCTGGCCGACCGGCTGCGCGAGAAGGGCATGGCGATCGACGCGATCTACACGCACCACCCGGAGAGCTGGGGCCTCACCAAGCTCGACAGCGTGATGGAGGTCCAGGCCGACATCTGGGCGGGGATGGGCGTGCCGATCCAGGCCGGCGAGAAGTTCATCACCGAGCGCATGGACGAGGTCCGCCGCCGCCTCATGCCGCTCAACTACGACCAGGCCATCGACGCGGCGCGCCTGCTCGGCGTGCCGTTCTTCTCGGCGCACACGCCCACAGACAACCTCGTCTACAGCTTCCTCACGCGCTACTTCGAGAAGCGCGAGCCCAAGACGATCGAGGACGTGCAGAAGGCCCTGCTGGACATCCCCGAGTACCGCATCGCCGCCCAGAAGGGCGCCGGCCCGTACATCGGCAAGAGCCGCCCCGGCGCGCGCGCCGGGCGCGTGCTGGTCGACATGACCGGCGGCACCGAGGGCCCCAAGAAGGCCGTCGAGAAGCTCGCCGACGCGGGCGTCGGCACGATCGTCGGCATGCACATGGGCCAGGAACTGCGCGACGAGGCGGAGGCGCACGACATCCACGTCGTGATCGCCGGCCACATGAGCAGCGACTCGCTCGGCATCAACCAGTTCCTCGACGAACTGGAGCGCAACGGCGTGGAGACGATCGCCACCTCCGGCCTCATCCGCGTGCATCGCGACGTCAAGGGCAAGGTCGTCAAGGAGGAGCCGGGCGCGCTGCCGGCTCTCTAGCCGGCGCCCGGCACGATCCGTGAGCGCCGCCCCGCAGATCGAGCTGCTGGCGCCGGCGGGTGAGCCGCGCGCTCTGCGCGCGGCGCTCGCCGCCGGCGCCGACGCCGTCTACTTCGGCCTCGACCGCTGGAGCGCCCGCGCCTTCGCCGGCAACTTCGCCGGCGAGACGGTCGTCGAGGCGATCGAGCTCGCGCACCTCTACGACGCTCGCGCCTATCTCGCGCTCAACACGCTCCTCAAAGACGCGGAGGTCGGGCCGGCGCTGGCGGCGCTGGAGGCGCCGTACCTCGCCGGCCTGGACGCCCTCATCGTCGCCGACCTCGGCTTCGCCGCGCGCGTGCGTGAGGCGTACCCGGAGTTGCCCCTGCACGCCAGCACGCAGCTCAACACGCACAGCTCATCGCAGCTGAAGGCGCTGGCCAGGCTCGGCTTCTCCCGCGCCATCCTCGCGCGCGAGCTCAGCCTCGCGGAGATCGCCGCCCTCGAGGCGCACGGTCTTGAGCTGGAGGCGTTCGTGCACGGCGCCTTGTGCTATGGCTACTCGGGCGACTGTCTGCTTTCGAGCATGGTCGGCGGCCGCAGCGGCAACCGCGGCCGCTGCAGCCAAGCCTGCCGGCTGCGCTACGGGATGCGCCGGCTGGGCGCAAGTCCGGCGCGGGCCGGGCTCCGGCCGAGGCCGGCGCAGGTCATCGGACCGAGGCCGGCGGAGGCTCGCGCGCCGAGCGCCGGCGAGGAGCTCGCGCGCGTCATGTCCACCTCCGACCTGGCCGCCATCGGCGTGCTTCCTCGCCTGCTCGACGCCGGAGTCACATCGTTCAAGCTCGAAGGGCGCATGAAGGACGCGGCCTACGTCGGCGTCACGACCGCCGTCTACCGCGAGGCGCTCGACGCCGCGCGCGCCGATCCCGCAAGGTACCGGGTGCGCGCGGAGTGGACCGAGCGCCTCGAACAAAGCTTCTCGCGCAGCTTCACGACGGCGCACCTCGAAGGCCGGCACTCGGAGGTGCGCAGCGGCGGCCGCGGCGGCCATCGCGGCGTGCTCGTCGGCCGCGTCACGCGCGTGAACGAGGCACGCGGAGAGGTGGTGGTTCGCCTGCGCCAGCCGGTCGCGGCCGGGCGACATCGTGTACCTGTACACGCCGTGGGGCCAGACGGAGCCGGCGCGGCTGGAGGAGTCCGCCGATGAGGAGCTCACCTTGCGCGCTGCGCGAGCGCGTCGCCGTCAAGGATCGGCTGTTCCGCCTGGCGGCGGCCGACGCCGGCCAGCTCGCCCGCGACCTCGTCACTGGCCGTCAGGTCCGGCGCCCCGTCCTCCTTCGCATGTGCCTGGTCGGAGAGGCGGGCCGGCCGGCGGCGCTCGCGGTCGAGCGGCTCGACGGCGGGCAGGCCGTGACGGTGACCACCGCGGAGCCGCTCGCCGCGGCGCGGACCGCCGCCCTGACGGCGGAGAAGGCGCGTGACGCCCTCGGCGCGCTCGGCGGGACGCCGTATCGCTTGGGCGACCTCGAGTTCGCGGTCGACGATGGCGTGTTCCTGGGTGTCGGCGCCTCAAGGACCTCCGCCGCCGAGCGCTGCTCGCGCTGGACCAGGAGCGGCTCGGCGCTCGCCGCCGCTCGCGGAGCGCGTACGTGCCCGCTGTGACCGGGCCCGCTCGGCGCGGCCACGCCGGGCCGGCCGCGCCAGGGCCGGCCGCGCCGTCACGGGTCGCGCCGGCCGTCCCCGCGGCCGACCGCTCCGCGGTGATCCTCGTGCTGCGGCCGGGCGAACGACCGCTGCGCGCGACGGATGCGGACGCCGCCTGCCTTGACCTGCAGACCGGCGACGACCCCGACGCCGTCGCTGCGGCGCTGGACGATCTGCAGCCGCGCGGCCACGGCGTCTACGCACGGACTGCCGGAGGTCCTGTTCGACGCCGACCAGCCCTGGCTGCACGCCGTCCTGGCGCTGCCGTGGGACGGCGTCTACGTTCGTCATCTCGGAACCCTTGAAGGCCTGGCCCGGGTCCCGGACGAGCGCCGTCCCGCGCTCGCCCTCGAGTACCCGCTGCAAGGCCTCAACGCGCTTGCGGCCGGCGTC
>CAWHHT010000005.1:0-732500 GCA_963829205.1 uncultured Thermoleophilia bacterium | reverse complement strand
GAGGACCGGGGTGAACAGACCTCTGGTGTATCAGTTGTCGTGCCAACGGCACTGCTGGCTAGCTACGTCTGGAAGCGATAACCGCTGAAAGCATCTAAGCGGGAAGCGCGCCTCGAGATGAGATCTCCCACCATCTAGAATGGGTAAGGGCCCAGGTAGACCACCTGGTTGATAGGCTGGATGTGTAAGCACAGCAATGTGTTCAGCAGACCAGTACTAATTGCCCGAGGGCTTGACTTTGAACTTCAATGCCGCTCTGCAGTTTTCAGGTCCGTGTCCGCGTGCCGGCACGAAGATTTGTGCGCCAGTGTGACGGCGCCAGGTTTTCGGCGGCCATAGCGGAGGGGTCACACCTCTTCCCATTCCGAACAGAGAAGTTAAGCCCTCCAGCGCCGATGGTACTTCGGGGGCAACCCCGCGGGAGAGTAGGACGCCGCCGGATTTGTGTGACGAAGGCCCGCGACTCGTGAGAGTCGCGGGCCTTCGTCGTTAAGTGATCCGACCGCATCTCAGGCGCTGCGCCGCCGATCCTGGCGTTCAGAGCGCGGCCGGCGCCCGAGCCACCCTGGACGGTGCCGGCCGCTCTTCGCGATCCTCGCTGCCCCGGGCGGCGGATGTTGCGGCAAACTTAGCGCCGCGCCCTTGCCGCGGCCCTCGCCGCGCCGGCGCTGTGGTAGCCTGTCGCGCGTCGAAGGAGGAGACACCGTGGCCAAGGCGACCGCTCAGTACCTGTCCCAGCGCGAGAAGGACTTCCTTCACGAGAAGACCCTCGAAGTGCTGAGGAAGTGGGCGTGGCCTACAATTCGCGGGCCGCGATCGACCTTCTCGAGCAGGCCGGTGCGCAGGTCGACCGCGAGGCGCTCACCGCGCAGATTGACGTGGGACATCATCGAGCCGTGCCTCAAGACCGTGCCGAAGACGGTCGCTCTTGGCCGGGCGCCGCCCGGAGGACGACCGCGTCCTCGGCGAGTGGCCGCTGCACACCACCACCGACGGCATCCAGACCTACGTGTACGACGACCTCACGGGCGAGCGGCGCGAGGGCACGTCGGAGGATCTCGCCGATGTTCGTGAAGCTCGCGCGACGCGCTCTCCGAGGTCGATGCCGTGTGGCCGTCGCCGGAGGCCTGTGACATCGACCCGTATATGCTGCCGCATCCGTTTCGCCGAGATCTCGATCCGCAACACGAGCAAGCACATCCAGGACGAGGTCCGCGAACCGGAGCTCGTAGAGCCCGTGCTCGAGATGTACGAGGCGGCCGCGGGCGGTCGCTCAAGGAGCGGCCCTACTTCTCGGTCACCAATTGCACGATCGCGCCGCTGCAGCACGACCGCGACATGACTGAAGCGGCGCTCAAGCTGATCAAGCGCGGCGTGCCGGTCTTCATCTTGCCGATGCCGCAGGCCGGGACGACCGGCCCGATGACGCTCGCCGGCACGTGCATCGTCAACATGGCCGAGCTGCTCTCGGCCGTCGTCCTCTTCCAGCTCGCCGAGCCGGGTTGTGCACTCATCTCCGGCGTAGGCTCGGCGGTCGCTGAGATGCGGACCGGCGGCTACATCGCCGCCGGGCCCGGAGATCGGGCTCATCAACCTCACGTGTCTCGAGATGAGCAAGTACTACGGCATGCTCACGCAGGCGACCGGCATCTCCGCGGACGCCAAGGCGCCCAACTTCCAGGCCGGGTCGGAGGGTGGCATGACCGGCCTCTGCGCGGCTCTCGCCGGGGCTGACTCGCTGATCGCCACAGGGGCGTTCGACGGCGTGCAGACGGAGAGTCTCGCCAAGACCGTGCTCGACAACGACCAGCTCGGCGCGCTGCGCCGATACGTGCGAGAGACGGTGATCGACGACGACACGACGCTCATGGACGACATCCGGCAGGTCGGCATCGGCGGGCACTATTCTGGCGCGCAAGAGCACGCGCCGGTACTCGCGCACCGAGGTATGGCGCCCGCAGGTGTTCCAGCGCGGATCGTTTGAGGAGTACCAGGCCCCGGGCCGCTCGCTGCTGGAGGAAGCTGTGGCGCGCGCCCACGAGTTGCTGGCGGGCCACGAGGTCGCGCCGCTCTCCGACGAGGCCGAGCGCGCCATCGACGCCGTCGTGGCGCGCCACGAGGCGGCGCGCCTCTGAGCCGGCGCGGCCGAAGGACCGCGCGCATCCCAAGCGGCGCCGTGCGACCACTCCGCCGTGCCGGCCCCCAACGCTATAGAGTGACGGGCGCGACGTGGTCGCCGGACGCGCGGTCGGTGAGCGTGGGGATCGGGTGCGTTGCGGCATTGACCGCGAGGACTCGACCGGCCCCCCGTGGAGGGCGCCCGATCGCGTCAAGATGACCGGGGAGGACGCATGCCACGACCGAGATGCGAGTATCTGAGCGAGACCGACAAGCAGTTCGTCCACGAGCAGACCCTGCGCCTGCTCAGCGAGGTCGGCGTCGCCTACAACACGCCGACGCTGAGCGCTCTGCTCGCCGAGGCCGGCGCCGTGGTCGACGAGGGACGCCTGCAGGCGAAGCTGCCCTGGGAGCTCATCGAGCGCTGCCTCGCGCAGCTGCCGAAGACGGTCCTGCTCGCCGGCCGCGAGCCGGCCTACGACTGCACGGTCGGCGGCGGCCGCCTGCTCTACACCAGCGACGGCGCCGCCACCTACATGCTCGACGACCTCACCGGCGCGCGCCACGAGGGCACCGAGGCCGACCTCGCGCAGATGATGCGCCTCTACGACGCCGTGCCGGAGATCGACTTCACCTGGGCGACGATCACCCCCGGCGACGTCGACGCGCGCGTCGGCAACCTCGAGATGGCGCGCATCGCCTTCGAGAACTCGCGCAAGCACCTGCAGGACGAGGTGCGCCATCCCGAGCAGGCGCCGCTGATGATCGAGCTGCTCGAGGCGATCGCCGGCGCCTCCCTCACAGAGCGGCCCATCTGGTCGGCGACCAACTGCACCATCGCCCCGCTGCAGCACGACGCCGAGATGACCGAGGCGCACATCCTCATGGCGCAGGCCGGCTGCCCGATCTTCGTGCTGCCGATGCCGCAGATGGGCACCACCGGGCCGATGAGCGTGCTCGGCACGTCGATCCTCAACATGGCCGAGCTGCTCAGCGCCGTGGTGCTCTTCCAGCTCGCGGCGCCGGGCTGCGCCATGGTCTCCGCCGTGGGCTCGGCGGTCGCCGAGATGCGCAGCGGCCTCTACCTCTCCGGGGCCCCCGAGGACGGCCTCATCAACATGCTCTGCATCGAGATGAGCAAGTTCTACGGCCTGCTCACCCAGGGCAGCGCCGTCACCTGCGACGCCAAGGCCTGCGACCTGCAGGCCGGCGCCGAGGGCATGCTCACCGGCCTCGCCGCGGCGCTCGCCGGGGCCGACGTGATGCTCGCCTTCGGGCTCATAGACTGGCCCAGACGGCGAGCCTCGCCAAGACCGTGCTCGACGCCGACACGGTGAAGGCGATCGAGCGCTTCCTGCGCGACGACCCCCTCGACGAGGCGGAGGCGCTCATCGACGACCTCCTCGAGGTCGGCATCGGCGGCCACTTCCTGGCGCGGCGGAGCACGCGCCAGCTCTACCGCGCCGGCGAGCTCTGGCAGGCCAAGGCCTGGCACCGCGGCACCTTCGACCAGCTACGCAGCCAAGCCGCTCGTGGCCGACGCCTGGGAGACGCGCCCAGCGAGCTGATCGCCGCGAACGACGTGCCGCCGCTCGATGGCGACGTGCGGCGGCACGTGCGCGGGCTCATCGACGGCTACCTGGCGGGGCTCGCCTAGAGGCTCGCGGAGGCGGGCGGCGATGAGAGCGGGGGACGCGGTGCTGGAGCGCGTGGAGGGCCGCAGCGGCGAGCTCGTGCTGCGGCGCCGCGCGCGGCCACCTCGAAGTGATCCTGAACGGCGCCTTTCTGATCTCGACCGAGAACGACGCCTCCAGCCGCGCCATGGTGGCGGCCGCCGCGCCGCACGTCGCAGGCGAGGAGCTCGACGTGCTCATCGGCGGCCTCGGCCTCGGCTACGCGCTCGACGAGGCGCTCACGTGGGCGCGCGTCGCGCACGTGACGGTCGCGGAATACGAACCGACCGTCGTGCGCTGGTTCCGGGAGTACGGCGGCGAACGCGCTGAGCGGGCTGCTGCGGCCGAACGCGCGGGGCGCGCCGCCATCGAGCTCGCCGACGTGGCCGACGTGCTGCGCGCGCGGCGGCGGGCCTTCGACCTCGTGTCCCTCGACACCGACAACGGCCCGGAGTGGCTCGTGCGCGAGGAGAACGCCGGTCTGTATTCGAGCGCCGGCGCCGAGCTCGTGCGCGACGCCCTGCAGACCCGGCGGCGTCGGCCGTGTTCTGGTCGCCCGACAGGTATCCGGCGTTCGAGACCCTCTTGCGCTCCGTCTTCGCGGGAGTCGCTGTCGCGGGCGCCGAGGATGTCGTGGACGGCCGGCGCCACGAGTACGCCATGTACGTCTGCCGCGTGGACGCCGCGACTCCCGGGGTAGACTAGGCGCACCTGGACGAGGAGGCGGCATGGGACTCACCTGGCAAGAACCCACGGACATCGCGTGGGCGCTCATCGACGCTCACCCAGGCGTCGACCCGCTGGACCTCAACTTCGTCGACCTGCACCGCATGATCGTGGAGCTGCCGGACTTCGACGACGATCCCGACGAGGCGAGCGAGACCAGACTCGAGGCCATCGTCGTGGCATGGAGCGACAGTGTCTGACGAGAGCGTCATCGGGCTGTTCCCTCTCCAGCTCGTCATCGTGCCCGGTGAGGTCGCGCCGCTGCACATCTTCGAGGAGCGGTACAAGCGGCTCGTGGGGGAGCGGCTCGACGGCGGGGAGTTCGGCATCGTGCTCGCCGAGGAGGACTCGATGCGCGAGTGCGGTTGCACGGTGCGCGTCGCCGAGGTGCTCGAGCGGTTCGATGACGGCAGCCTCAACATCCTCGTGGAGGGCGGCCGTCGCTTTCGCCTCGTCGAGGTACGCGACCCGGACGACCCGGAGGCCGACTACCTGCGCGGGCTGGTCGAGTACTACGAGGACGCCGAACCGGGAGCGCCGGAGGCGCTCCGCGACGGCGTCCTCGACGTCTTCCGCAAGATGCTCGTCCTCATGGACGTGGAGAGCCCGCGGCCGCCGGTCGGCGAGGGGCCGCTCTCGTTCCGCGTCGCCGCGGCGGTGGACTTCGGCGCGCCCCTCAAACAGGAGCTGCTCGAGTCGCTCAGCGAGGAGCAGCGCCTCGAGACGCTGCTCACGGTGATGGAGACCCTGCTGCCGCGCCTGGAGCTGCGCAAGGAGCGCGAAGAAGCGATCCGCGGCAACGGCAAGGGCTACTAGCTGGAGCCGGGCCGAGCGCCGGGATCCCGCTAGGGCACGAGCACGATCTTGCCGACGTGCTCGGCCGCCAGCAGCTCGTGCGCGCGGCGGGCTTCGGCGAGCGGGAGCGTCGCGCCGATCACCGGCCGCACCTTGCCCTCGGCCGCCATCCGCGCCACCTCGGCGGCGATCTTGGCGACCCCGGCACGCCCGGCGTTGTTCAGGCTCATGAACAGCAGGGACGCGTCTTTGGCCAGCGCCTCGCCGATGGGCACCAGAGCCTCGGGTGCCGGTCCCTGGCCGGTACAGACGATGCGCCCGCCCTTGGCGATGAGCTTCACGTCGGCGGGCAGGTTGGCGCTGATCACGAGCTCGTGGACGAGCTCGACGCCCTTGCCGCCGGTGAGCTCCAGGGCGCGCGCGACCACGTCCTCGCGCCTGTAGTCGATCGTCTCATCGGCGCCGAGGTCACGCACCAGGTCGGCCTCGGCCTCGCTGCCCACCGTGCCGATCACGCGGGCGCCGAACGCCTTGGCGAGCTGGACCGAGGCGGAGCCCACACCGCCGGCCGCGCCCTGCACGAGGACCGTTTCACCGGGCTGGACGGCGCCGCGCGTCACCAGGGCGTAGTAAGCGGTAGGGAAGACCATGCCGATGGCCGCGGCGTCGGCCGACGAAAGGCCGTCGGGGATGGGTACCGCCTGGGCCTCCGCGATCACGGCGTACTCCGCATAGCTGCCCTCGCTGCCGATGCCGAGGCCGCTGAAGAACACGCGATCACCTTCGGCGACGCTCGCGACCTGGGCGCCGACGGCCGCCACCACGCCGGCGCCGTCCGAGCCGATGGTCTTGGGCGGGTTCTTGGGCGTCGGGAACCGGTCCTCACGCACGGAGACGTCGATGGGGTTCACGGTGGCTGCCTCGACGCGGACGAGCACCTGGTCGGGCTTGTGCTCAGGCGTCGGCACGTCTTCGTAGACGAGTACCTCCGGCCCGCCGTAGCCATGGATGCGTACCGCCTTCACGTGAACCTCCCGGACGTCGCCGCTCGTCTCGCTGCCTGCTTGACTGTACCCGCGCGGTGCGGCTCGCTACCGCGCCGCTGCTCAGGCCGGCAGCGACGGCTGCGCCGGCTGCCGGCGGCCGCGCCGCAACCGCCGGGCCGCGTACCACGCGGCCGCGCCGATCGCTCCGAGAAGAAGGAAGAACGGCAGTGCGCCGGCCAGCCAGAGGCCGGTCGCGCGGGCGCCGCGGCCGATGACAGCCGCGGAGTGCAGGAAGCGATCGATGAACCCGGTGTGAGCCGCCGCGACGACGTGATGCCGGCCCTTCTCCGAGAGGTTGACCGTGAGCGTGCCGTAGCTCGTCGTCTCGCGCATCGACTTGAGCTCGGCGCTGAGCTGCTCGATGGTGAGCTGCGTCTGGTCGATGCGGTCCTGGACGGCGAGCATCTGCGAGATCGTCCCCGTCTGCGCGAGGAAGCTCACGAGACGGCGCTCGACCGACTGATAGTGCCGCAGGCGCGCCTGGAGGTCGACGAACTGCGAGGTGACGTCCTCGCTCGACGTGGACACGCTCTCGACGGTCCCGAGGGCCGCGAAGCGGCGCACGGCGGCGTCGAAGCTGGTCTCCGGTACGCGCACCGTGAGCATCGCGAAGGGTGTGCCGTCCACGCTCTGAGGGACCGGCGCCGCGGTCTGGTCGAGCGAGGAGCCGGAGGCGAGCGGCTCGACGCTGCCCACCGGACTGGCGCTCTGACTGGTCCCCATGGCGCTCGAGACGACGTAGCCGCCCATGGCCTGGGTCATGGCGGTGACGCGGTCCACAGTCGTGAGCAGCGAGCCCCGCGCGACGGTGAGCCAAAGGTCGCCGTTGCGCACGAGATAGTGCGCGGACAGGGCAGAGGCCGGCGGCACGTCGGCCGCGACGTTCCCCTCGCCGCCGTAGTCGGAGGGACTCACTTCGGCCGTGGACTTGCTCGCCTGGGCGGTGGCCGGCGTGGGTACGGCCGCGTTGGCCGCCGTCCCGGCGGCCGAGCCGCTCACGGAGCTTCGCAGCGTCGAGCTGCTGCCGGAGGAGCCGCCGCGTCCGTTCGAGGCGACCCCGACGAGCGCGAACAGCCCCAGCAACCCCACGGCCGCGATCGAGATGATGATGGCGAGCCGAGATCTGCGTCTCATGGTGACCTCCTGTTCAGGCCGCGACCCCCGCGGCTGATCTACCATGCGTGAGACGCGGTGCCGGTGCGTCCGGTTCGCTGGGTGCCCGCGCGCCCGTCGCTCCGGCACGTGTGTCGCCGGTCCGCGGCGCTGGAGGGCGCGCGTGTGGAGGGAGGCGCGGGAGGGCCGTCACGCAGGCCCGCGACCGTCAGTCGGCGAGCAGTTCCTCCGGCGGCGCGAAGCCGCGGCGCATGGTGTTCTCGGTGACGACCCGCGGCTCGAGGAACTGCAGGAGGTAGTCCGGGCCGCCGGCCTTGGAGCCGACGCCGCTCATCTTGAAGCCGCCGAATGCCTGGCGCTCCACGAGCGCGCCGGTGATCCCGCGGTTGATGTAGAGGTTGCCGACGCGGAACTCGCGGCGCACCCGTTCGATCGTCGCCGGGCTGCGGCTGATGAGGCCGCCGGTCAGCGCGTACTTGACCCCGTTGGCGATCTCCAGCGCCTCGTCGAGGTCGGCGGCCTTGAGGACCGCGACGACGGGGCCGAAGATCTCTTCGCGGGCGATGACGGCGCCGGGCTGGACGTCGACGAAGACGTGCGGGGCGACGTAGTGGCCGCCGCCGGCCAGCCGCCCGCGGGCGGCTCCACGGCGGCGGCCAGCGTCGCCTCACGCTTGCCCTGCTCGATGAAGCCCTCGATCTTCGCCCTGGCGTCGGCGGTGATCACCGGCCCGACGCGCGTGCCCGGATCAGACGGAGGGCCGACGCGAAGGCTGCGCGTCGCCTCGGCGAGCCGCCGCACGAAGTCGTCGTAGGCCGCCTCGAGCACGATCACACGCGAGGCGGCCGAGCACTTCTGCCCGGAGTAGTGGAAGGCCGAGACGATCGTCTCGGCCACGGCCACGTCGAGGTCCGCGTCCGCGTCGACGATGATGGCGTTCTTGCCGCCCATCTCGGCGATGACCTTCTTGACGCCTTCGGCGGCAGGGTGCTGGGCGGCGTGGCTGATGATGCTGAGCCCGACGTCCATCGACCCCGTGAAGGCGATGAGATCCACGCCCGGGTGCCGCACGAGGAAGTCTCCGACCTCGCCCCCTGGGCTGGGCAGGAAGCCGACGGTGCCGGCGGGTGCTCCGCCCGCCTCAAGGAGGCGCACCAGCTGCGCCGCGATGAGCGGCGTCGGCCCCGCCGGCTTGACGATGACCGGGCAGCCGGCGACGAGCGCGGCGGCGGTCATGCCCGTGAGGATCGCCAGGGGGAAGTTCCACGGGGCGATGACCACCGCCACGCCGCGCGGCTGGTAGAAGTACACGTTGTGCTCGCCCGGCGCGTGGCCCATGCGCCGGGGCCTGCCGAGGCGGCAGCATCTCGCGCCCGTAGTACTCGAGGAAGTCGATCGCCTCGTCGACGTCGGCGTTGGCTTCGCGGCGCGTCTTGCCGGCCTCGAGCGTCTCCAGGGCCGCGAGCTCCATGCCCTCGCCGCGCATCAGCTCGGCTGTGCGGAAGAGGACGGCGGCGCGCTCCCTGGCCTCGGTGTCGCGCCAGCCCGGCAGCGCCGCGCGCGCCGCGGCGACGGCCGCCTCGGCCTCCGCCCGGCCTCCGTAGGCGACCGACCCGAGGACATCGCCCGGCGTCGCGGGGTCGGACGGACTCGAGCACGCGGGCGGTCTCCACGTCGCGCCCGCCGATGCGCAGCGGGAAGTGCTGGCCGCCACGCGAGCGCACCGCGGCGAGCGCCGCGAGGTACGCCTCGCGGCACTCGCGGCGCGAGAAGTCGGCGTGCGGCTGGTTGGCGAACGCGCCGGGGTCGTCCGGGTCCGTCGCTGCGACCGCGGGCAGCCGTTGCGGCTCGGCGCCGAAGTCGGGCGAGACCTGCGGCGGCAACACGAGCTCGTCGGCCGCCGCCCCCTCCACGAACGTCTGGCGCAGGAACGAGTCGTTGGCGGTGTTCTCGAGCAGGCGCCGCACCAGATACGCCATGCCGGGGATGAGCTCGCCGACGGGAGCGTACTCGCGCAGGCGCAGGCCCATGCCGCGCACCGCCGTCTTGATGGGGTCGCCCATCCCGTGCAGCATCTGGAGCTCGTAGGCGTCGCTGGGGAGGCCGAGCTCCCGCGCCGTCTCGATGGCCACCGCGAGGGAACGCACGTTGTGGCTGGCGAACGCGGGCCGCACCACGTCGGAGCCGGCCAGCATCGTGCGCGTGAGCTTCTCGAACATGGCATCGGTGTCGGGCTTGTGCGTGAACACCGGCACCGGCCAGCCCTCCTGGGCGGCGATCACCGTCTCGTAGTCCCAATAGGCTCCCTTCACGAGACGGAGGCTGAAGACGCGCCCGCGATCGCGCGCCCAGGCAAGCAGGCCGTCGAGATCGCGGTCCGCGTCGCGCAGGTACGCCTGGAGCACGATGCCGGCCTGGTCGTAGGCGCGGAACTCCTCCTCGTCCAGCAGCGACGTGAAGACGGCGAGGGTGAGGTCGCGGTAGCGGAACTGCTCCAGGTCGAGCGTGAGGGCGGCGCCGGTCTCGATGCCCTTGCGGAAGATGGGGCGCAGCCGGTCCTTGACGGCGGCGACGCTACCGTCGAAGTCGACCGGGTCGATCTGCGAGTAGAGGGAGGTGATCTTGAGGCTGAGGTTGACGCGCGGGAGCGGTCCCCAGGGCGCGTCGTCGACGATGGCGGTGTGCGGCCAGCCCGCGGCGGTGGCGGCGAGGCCATCGAGAAGTCGGAGGTAGGTGGTCTGGTAGGCGTGGGCCTCGGCCTCGCTCACGGTGGCTTCGCCGAGCACGTCGAGCGTGAAGCCCGTGCCGGCGTCGCGAAGGGCCTTGAGGGCCGGGATGGCGTCACGCGCGTCCCGGCCGACGATGAAGCGCTGCGCGAAGCCCCGGAGCTGGCGCCGGATCACGCTTCCGGCGAGCGGCGCCACCGGCGAGCGCTCGCCGGTGAGGCTGATGCCCCAGCGCAGCATGCGGGGCGCCGCAACCCCCTGGTGGGCGAAATACTCGCGCAGGTGGCGGCTCATCTCGCTGCGGCTGCGCAGCGTGGGGAAGACGTCGACGAAGCGAAGCATCTCGACCTTGAGGCGCTCGTCCGCCATCGCCCATTCCATCATCTCGCCCTGGAGACGCTCGCGAGAAAGGCGGGACGGCTTGTCCTCTCGCGCCGCGCTCAGGATGGCGCGGGCGGTGGCTTGGGCGCGCTCTTCGATGGTGCCGGCCATGTTCCCCCTCGGACGTGGACTCGGCTGGATTGTACCCCGGGCGTACGCCGCGGCCTCGCGGCGGGCTGCGATACAATCGCCACCGGTTGGGATCCGAACGGGAGGAGCGGTGTGACCGGCGACAGCGGCGTGACCATCGACCGGTTCACGATGGATGACTTCCCGGTGGTCAACGTGCTCTGGCAACGCTCGGGCTTGTGCATGCGCCCCTCGGATGGTCCCGAGGAGACGCTGCTCAAGCTGGCGCGCGACCCCGAGCTCTTCCTGGTCGCGCGTGACGCGGGCGGGGCCGTCGTCGGGACCGTCATGGGCGGCTGGGACGGCCGCCGCGCCTACGTCTATCACCTCGCGGTGCTGCCCGAGCGACAGCGGCAGGGCATCGCGGGACGCCTCATGGACGACCTCGAGGAGCGCTTTCGCGCGCTCGGCGCGCTGAAGGCGAAGCTGCAGATCCTGACGGACAACGACGTCTCGCGCGCCTTCTTCGCCGCGCGCGGCTACGAGCCTGAGACCTTCTGCGAGCCGTGGGGCAGGGAGCTCGTCGAGGGTGGGGCGCCGCCGCCCAGGTGATGACCGCCGGCGCCCCCGTGCGGGACGCGAGCGAGTGAGGGGGCGAGCAGCAAAGGGAGGAGGCCGGCAGTCGTGATCGGACCGCCGGCCTCCTCGCGTTCTCTCAGCCGCGCGGCTGCTGCTGCGTGATGCAGTGCACGTTGCCGCCGCCGAGGACGATCTCCCGTCCGGGCACGGTGACGACGCGGCGCTCGGGGAACAAGCCGGCGACGATCCCGCGGGCCACGTCGTCGTTGGGGTCGTTGAACACCGGCAGCACGATGCCGCCGTTGACGATGAGGAAGTTGAGGTAGGAGGCGGCGGTCTTGTCGCCCGGCTGCCGGGGGATGCTGCCCTCCGCCGCGTCGACGCCCCACGCCTCGTCGGCCGTGATCTCCATGATCGCCGGCATCGGCACGGTGTGGATCTCGAGCGTGCGGCCCCTGGCGTCGGTGGCCTCCCGCAGCGTCCGCAGGTTGTCCTGCAGGAGCCCGTAGCGCCAGTCGTCCTTGTCTTCGGTGACGGCGGCGAGCACGACGCCGGGCCTGACGAAGCAGGCGACGTCGTCGACGTGGCCGTTGGTCTCGTCGGGGTCGATGCCCTTGCCCAGCCAGATGACCTTCTCGATGCCCAGGTACTCGCGCAGCTGCGCCTCGATCTCGTCGCGCGTCAGCTGCGGGTTGCGGCCCGGGCTGAGCAGGCACTCCTCCGTGGTGAGCACGGTGCCCTCGCCGTCGACGTGGATGGAGCCGCCTTCCATCACCAGCGGAGCTTTGTAGCGGTCCACGCCGGCCAGCTCCGCGACCTTGAGCGGGATCATCTGGTCCTTGTCCCACGGGAAGTAGAGGCCGTCGTACAGCCCGCCCCAGGCGTTGAAGTCCCAGTCGACCAGTCGCACGTCGCCCTTGTCGTTGACGACGAAGGTCGGGCCGCAGTCGCGCATCCAGGCGTCGTTGCTGGACAGCTCCACGACGCGCACCTCCGTCGGCAGCAGGTTGCGCGCGTTCTCGTACTGGTCGTGGTTCACGCCGACGGTGACAGGTTCGAACTGCGAGATCGCCGTGGCTACCTCGACCCACGACCGCTGCGCCGGCTTGGCGCCCGAGACGCCAGTTGTCGGGGCGCTCCGGCCAGAGCATCCAGATGCGCTCGTGCGGCTCGAACTCGCCCGGCATGCGGTAGCCGTCCGCGCGCGGTGTGCTTGCGATGGTACTCATGACCTGCCTCCAGAGGCGCGCCTGCGCGCCTCGCCGATATCGATGACTTGTGCGCCGGCCGAGGACGCGGCGTCGCGGCCGGCCGCCTTCTTGGCGCCGGTCTTGTGCGAGCCGCCGGTCCCGGCGGCCTTCGCCTTGCCGCCCGCCTTGGCTTTGCCGGCCGTCTTGGACTTGCCGCCGGCCTTCGTCTTCGCGCCGGCGGCCTTGCCGCGGGCGCTCTTCGCACCGCTGCCGCCAGACTCGTGTTTGGAGCCGGGCACTCCGACGATGCGCGTGCCGGCCGTACCGTGCAGCGCCGGGACGACCTCGGTGAGGCTGGCGATCACGGCGTCGCCGCCGGCGTGCGCGAAGCGCAGGCAGGCGGCGACCTTGGGACCCATGGAGCCGGCCTTGAAGTGACCCTCGGCGGCGTAGCCTTCCATCTCGGCGACCGAGACCGTGGAGAGGGCGCGCTGCTCGGGCGTGTTGTAGTTGATGTAGGCCTGATGGACGTCGGTGAGGATGAGCAGCGCGTCGGCGGAAAGCTCGGCGGCCAGCAGGGCGGCGGCGAGGTCCTTGTCGATCACCGCGTCGATGCCGGAGAGGGCGCCGCGGCCGCGCACCACGGGCACGCCGCCGCCGCCCGAGCAGACCACGAGCACGCCGCCCTCGACGAGGTCGCGGATCGCCTCGATCTCGACGATCTCCTTGGGCTCGGGGCTCGGCACGACGCGCCGCCAGCCTCGGCCGGCGTCCTCGCGCATCGCGGTGCCCTCCTCGAGCATCATCTTCTTCGCCTCGGCCTCCGAGTAGAAGGGGCCGACCGGCTTGGAGGGCGCCGCGAAGGCGGGGTCCTTGGCGTCGACGGCGACCTGCGTGACGACGGTCACCACCGGCACCTCGAGCCGGCGCTTGGCGAGGTGGTTGGCCAGCGTCTGCGCCGCCATGTAGCCGATCTCGCCCTGGCTCATCGCGCCGCAGACGTCCATCGGCATCGGCGCCACGGTCTTGGCGGCGAGCGCGTTCTGGATCAGCAGGTTGCCGACCTGGGGGCCGTTGCCGTGCGTGAGCACGACCCGCCAGCCGTCCTCGACGAGCTCGGCGATGCGGCGCATCGCCGTGTCGATGTTGAAGAGCTGCTCTTCGAAGGTGCCGACCTGGCCGGGCTGCAGGATCGCATTGCCGCCCAGGGCGACGACGACGGTCTTGCCGTGCTTCTTGGTGGTTGCTGCCATCGGAGTCCTTATGCGTCGGTCGGCTCGAGGGCGGGCGTGTCCGTGTGGCTCGCCCGCCAGTACAGGTACCAGCCTATGAGCAGCGACACGACGGTGCCACCACCCGTGATGGCCCAGAAGGCGCCCTTGGACGTCCCTTCGACCGGGAAGTAGAAGAACAGGAACAGGGTGAGCACGATGCCGGTCTCGCAGAGGATCGTGGCGATCCAGGCGCCGGCCTTGCCGCCGGGCACCATGAAGGGACGGGGCTGGCCGGGGAACTTGTGGCGCAGCACCAGCAGTGCCGGGAACATCAGCAGGTACGGGATCAGGAACACGATCGACGAGAGTGCGAACAGCGTCCAGAACACGCTCGCCTGGCTCGGGTCGAGGGCGTAGGCGAGGATCGTGATGCCGGTCGCGATCAAGCCCATCAGCACGAAGGCGTAGTCCGGCGTGCCGAAGCGCTTGTTGACGTGGCCGAAGATCCCCGGCGCGGTCTCGTCGAGGCCGGTCGCGCTGATCGTCTGGTTGGCCCCGATCGACCAGGTCACCATGTTGCCGAAGAAGGTGAACAGCAGGGCGACGACGACGATGTCGAACAGCCACGCGGCGCCGCCGAAGATGTCGTTGAACATGAGCTTGAGGGCGTCGACGATGCCGGTGACGATGCTGACGTCGGCGGTCTTGGTCGCCGCCAGGATCCCGAACGTCGCGAAGGTGTACACGACGAGGATGGCGGCGCCGGCGAGGATGATCATCTTGGGCACGTCGCGCTTGGGGTTCTTGATGGCGCCGCCGGCTGAGCTCATGAGCTCGAAGCCCATGTACGAGTAGATGATGATCGGCAGGAAGGAGAGGCTGTCGGTGTTCCAGGCGGGCAGCCACTGGCCGAACGAGAACGAGTTGGCGGTGCCGTGCTTGATCGCGAACGCCACGCCCATGATGCCCAGGCCGACGAGCACGATGACCTTGAGAGCGGCGCTCAGGTTGGGGATGAACTTGCTCCACGAGAGCGGCAGGATGCCGACGAGCACGATCGCCCACACCATGGCGATGACGATGACGGCCTCCCAGAAGGGCGGCACGTCGACGTTGAACGCCACTTCGATGGCGCCGATGAAGAGGACGAAGACGGACGGCGCCCACAGGGCGACGTTCACCCAGTACATCCACGAGGTCACGGTGCCCCAGCCGGGGCCGAAGGCTTCCTTGACCCAGACGTAGATGCCGCCCTCGTCCGGCCAGGCGCTGCCCAGC
This sequence comes from uncultured Thermoleophilia bacterium, assembly GCA_963829205.1. GTDB lineage: Bacteria > Actinomycetota > Thermoleophilia > UBA2241 > UBA2241 > CAIXSE01. The sequence goes on along the minus strand of CAWHHT010000005.1, from coordinate 717,592 downwards.
TCGGCGGTGACGAAGCCGTACGGGATGAAGAAGAGAAGGCCCAGGATGATCCAGAAGCCGATCCCCTGGACGCCGATCGCCGCCGAGCTGGCGACGGTGTCGGCGACGAGGATGGCCGAGACGCTGAACAGCACCATGCTGAACAGGCCGAACACCTTTGGCTTCTCTGCGAGCGCTCCCCCGGGCGCTCTGGTCTGAAGATCGGTGGCCATGTTGTGGTTCCTTTCGCTGGCGCGGGTGATTCTTAGCTGAGCAGGGCCTTGCCGATCGGCTGCAGGTCGGGATCGGCCGGCAGCTCGTCGATGCCGATCAGCGCGAGCATGAGCGCCTTCTGGAAGTGCATCCGGTTCTGCGCCTGCGGGAAGATGATCGAGGCGTCGCTGTCGGCGACGTCGTCGGTGACCTCTTCGCCGCGCATGGCCGGCAGGCAGTGCATGAACTTGGCGCCCGGCTTGGTCTTGCTCCAGAACTCCTTGTTGACCTGGAACGGCTGGAAGGCGGCGATGCGGTCCTTGTACTCGTCCTCCTGGCCGGTCCACCACCAGCAGTCGGTGTAGATGAAGTCGGCGCCGGCGATGGCCTCGAGCGGGTCGTTGGTCAGCAGGAACGAGCCGCCGCTCTCGCGCGCGAACCCGGCGGCCTTGGCGGCGAGCTCCGGCGACATCTCGTAGCCGGCGGCGTTGCCGATGCGCACGTTGAGCCCGAGCTTGGTGAGCGTCGTCGACAGGGAGTTGCAGGGGTGGGCGGCGTCGCCGACGTAGGCGAAGGTGACGCCGGCCAGCGTGCCGGCGTGCTCGAGGATGGTGAGCGCGTCGCTCATGCTCTGGCAGGGGTGCCGGTCATGGTCCATACCGTTGATGACCGGCACAGCCGACCACTCGGCGAGCTCGTTCACGGTCTCGTTCTTCTTGGAGCGGATCTCGATGGCGGAGTTGTACTGCGACAGCGTGCGCGCGGTGTCGGCGATGCTCTCGCGGCCGGGCAGGTGGATCTCGCCGGGACGCAGGTACAGCGCGTTGCCGCCGAGCTCGGCAAAGCCGTTCTCGAAGCTGACGCGCGTGCGCGTCGAGGCGGCCTCGAAGATCATGGCCAGGTGCTGGCCTGGCAGGAACGGCGTGAGCGGCCGCTTCTTCCACAGCGCCTTGAGGTTGACCGCCAGCTTGAGCAGATCCTCGAGCTCCTCGCGCGTGTAGTCGAGGTCGGTGAGGAAATGGCGGCCGCGGAGCCTCTTGAGGGGGGGAAGGGTGGTGTCCACTGGGCGTACCTCCTGCGGTGCGTCGAAAGAGTCCGTCGTTGCCGCCCGAAGACGTTTGTCTGTCCGGACGGACAAATGTATACTAGCAGCCGTGAAGTACGGTGACAAGCAGGAACTGGGCCGCCGCGAGAGGGGTGTGAACCGACAGTGAATCAGACCGATCGCACGCGTGAGAGCCTGGCGCGAGGCGAGGGGCTCCCCAAGCCGCTGCTGCTGCAGGATCCCATGGAGGCGCTGGCGCCCACGGCGCAGCGCATCCTCGCCGCCGCCCAGCGGCTGCTGGCGGCCGGCGGCTTCGAGGCGCTCAAGCTCTCCGCCATCGCCAAGGAGGCCGGCGAATCGAAGGCGAGCATCGGCTATCACTTCGGCAACAAGGCCGGCCTGGTCACGGCGCTCGTCGACTCGCTGGCGCACGACGCCAATCGCGGCCTCATCGAAGAGACCGGTTGTCTGCCCCAAGGTGAACGGCGGATCCACGCGCTCATCGACGGGGAGACGCGCATCGCCGCCGACGCCGAGTCCTTCCAGTCGTTCTTCGAGGTCTTGCCGCAGGCCCTGCGCGACCCAGACCTGCGCGAGCGCGTCGCCGTCCTGTACGACGGGTACCGCGAGACCGTGCTGCGCTGCCTCGCGGCCGACGACGCGGCGACGCGCGAGCAGCTGCGCCCCTTCGCGATGCTCATGATCGCGATCGTCGACGGGCTCGCGATCCAGCACGGCCTCGACCCGGACGGCGCCGACGTGAGCGCGGCCACCGAGCTCTGGGAGCGCCTGGTGCGGCCGTATCTCGACGACGCCGGCTCGCTCGGCGCCTGACCGGCGCCTGCGGGTCCCCGTTCTCCGGGCGTTCGACACGTGGCTCCCGGCGCCGGCCGCACGTGGCTCCGGCGCCCGGCCGTGGCCTCGCGGCGGCCAGGCGGATATCCTAGCCGTGTGAATCCTTCTATCGTCTGGGACGAGGCCTACGCCGAGCACGACACCGGGGCGCATCCCGAGGGCGCCGACCGCATCAGCTCGCTGGTCGAGCACCTGCGCGGTACCGACCTCTGGGAGCGCCTCGTGGTGGCAAAGCCCGAGCCGGCCACCGAGGACGACATCCTGCTCGTGCACACACGCGCCCACCTCGCGCTCGTCAAGAAGGCTGCCGAGGGTGCGGGTCGCTGGCTGGACCCCGACACGCACGTCTCGCCGAGGAGCTACGAGATCGCGCTCCTTTCGGCCGGAGGAGCCATCAAGGCCGTGGACCTCTGGCGCGACGGCCTGGTCCCGTTCGCGCTCATCCGCCCGCCCGGTCATCACGCGACGCCGGACCGGGCGATGGGGTTCTGCCTCTTCAACAACGTGGCCATCGCCACCCGCCGCCTGCTCGACGAGGGCTGCGAGCGGGTCGCCATCCTCGACTGGGATGTGCACCACGGCAACGGCACGCAGGCCGCGTTCTACAACGAGCCGCGCGTGCTCTTCGTGAGCCTGCACCAATGGCCGCACTACCCCGGCAGCGGGTTCTTCAACGAGTCCGGCGGCGCCGGCGCCGAGGGCCGCACCGTCAACATGCCGCTGCCGGCCGGGTGCGACGACGGTGACTACGATTCGGCTTTCGTGCGGGTCGTCGAGCCCATCGTGGACCAGTTCGCGCCGCAGGCGATCCTCGTCTCCGCCGGCCAGGACATCCACCGCGACGACCCGCTCGGCAGCATGCGCGTGACCGAGGCCGGTTTCGCGGCGCTGGCGCTGCGCTGCGTGCGCCTCGCCGCCCAGTGCGACGGCAGGCTCGCCTTCGTGCTCGAGGGCGGCTACGACCGCGCCGCTACGGCCGGCGCGGTCGAGGCCATCTTGCGCGCCGTCGCCGACGAGGAAGCGCCGACCGTCCAGGGCGGCACGGAGAAGGGCGCGGCTGCCATCGAGCGCGCCCGCGAGGTGCAGTCGCAGTACTGGGACGTGTAGGGCGCCGGTCGCTCACCTGGCGCCGGTCGCACGCCTGCGTCCGGCGGCGCCCCTGCGGCCGGTTCCCGCAAACGAGAAGAGGCGGCGGACCTGGGTCGTCCGCCGCCTCTCTGCCGTATCTGCGGCCTGCCGGCCGCCCGTCAGACTCTCAGTAGTCGGTGTGAGCCTGCTGCGCCTTCCCCCGGAAGGTCCGGTAGGCGAAGATCATGTAGCCGATCACGATCGGGAAGCCGATCAGCGTGATGATCAGCATGGCGGTGAGCGTCGTGTTGCCGGAGGCCGAGTTCGCCACCGTGAGGCTGGTCGACGGGGGCGTGCCTCTCGCCGGCACCATGTCAGGGTAGTTGCTGACGGCGAAGATGCCGCCGACCCCGATGATGGTGAGCGCGGTGCCGAGGAACGCGGTGCGGTGGTTCCCCTTGAGCATGCCCCAGCGGCCCCACACGACCGCGCCGAGCACGACGACGACGGCGAGCCAGCCATACCAGGTGCCGAACACGTTGTCGCTCGCGCGCGAGGCTTGGGACAGCGTCGCCACGCTGGCGAGCACGAAGAGCACCACGCAGACGATCTGCGCGACGCCGCGCACCTTGATGGCGCGCTCCTGCACCGGCCCGTCGAGTTTGAGGGCCAGCCACGCGGCGCCGTGCGTCACGATCGCGCACAGGCCGAGCAGCCCGATCAGGAGCGAGTACCAGTTGAGGAGCTGGAAGAACGTCCCCGTGTAGTTGCCGCGGGCGTCGAGCGGGATGCCGCGGATCACGTTGCCGACGGCCACGCCGACGAGCAGGGCGGGGAGGAAGCTGCCGACGAAGAAGGCCGCGTCCCACAGCTTCTTGAACCCGGCGTCCCGGCCGCGGTACTCGATCGAGACGGCGCGCAGGATGAGCCCGAAGAGCACGAGCATGATCGCCAGGTAGAAGCCGCTGAAGGTCGAGGCGTACACAGCGGGGAAGGCCGCGAAGAGCGCCCCGCCACCGGTCAGGAGCCAGACCTCGTTGCCGTCCCAGACCGGCCCGATCGACCCGCGGATGAGGTTCTTCTCGGCGTCGTTCGTGGTGATGAACGGGTAGAGCACGCCGGCGCCGAGGTCGAAGCCGTCGAGGACGGCGTAGCCGGTGAGGAGGACACCGACGAGGACGAACCAGAGCCATTGCAGAGTCATCCCGTCACCTCCCCGCGCCGGCCGGAGCAGGTGCCGCCGGCGCTTTCTCGCTGCTGAGCATGTCGACGACCTCCTCGGGGCCCTTGCGGATGGTGCCGAAGAAGATGCGCGCCCACCCGACGAACAGGACCAGGTAGATCAGCGCGAAGAGGGCGAGCGTGGTCCAGATCTGGCCGCTCGACACGACCGGCGAGATGGCGTTTGTGGTGCGCAGGAGCCCCTGCACGATCCACGGCTGGCGGCCCACTTCGGCGGCGGCCCAGCCGAGGAAGATCGCGACCAGAGGCAGCGGCGAGCAGATCACGATCAGCCACAGCACCCAGCGCGCCTTCTCGATGCGCTTGAGCGCCAGCATCACGGCCGCGATCAGCATCACGAGGATGAACACGCCCGAGAGGACGATCATCCAGTGCCACGCCTGGAAGGTCATCTGCTCCGGCGGCCGGTCGGCGGGCGGGACGCTGGTCAGCCCGGTCACGACGTGGTCCGGGTTGAACCCCAGCATCAGGCTGAGGCCACTGGGGATCGAGATGCCGGTCGCGACGGAATCGCCGTCGTTGTTGGTGTGCGTCCACCCCATGAGGTAGAGCGGCGCACGGTCTTCGGTCTCCCACACGTTCTCGAAGGCCGCCATCTTGATGGGCTGGTACTTGGCGACCTCGGTCGCGCTCCAGTGGCCGATCAGCGGCATGGCGGCCGAGACGATCAGGCCGACGATGATGCCGGTGCGCAGCGTATGCCTGGCCATGTGCACGTGCTTCCCCTTGAGCAGGTACCAGGCTCCGATCGCGGCCACGATGAACGCCCCGGCGATGATGCAGGCGGCGATCGTGTGCGTGTAGCGCTGAGCGATCGACGGGTTGAGCGCCGCCGCCCAGAAGTCGGTGAGCACGGCCTTGCCGCCCTCGACCTTGTAGCCGGCCGGCGTCTGCATCCACGAGTTGGCGATCAGGATCCAGAGCGCGGACAGCAGGGCGCCGCACATGACGAGCCAGGTCGACGCGTAGTAGAGGCGCTTGGAGACGCGGTCGCGCCCGAACAGCAGCACGCCCAGGAACACCGACTCGAGGAAGAAGGCGAGAAGGCCCTCGGCCGCGAGCGGCGCGCCGAAGATGTTGCCGACGAAGCGCGAGTAGTTGGCCCAGTTCGTGCCGAACGCGAACTCCATCGTGATCCCCGTGGCGACCCCGATCGCGAAGGTCGTCGTGAACAGCCGGATCCAGAACTTGGTGGCTGCCTTGTCGGCGGGGATGTCGCTCTTGTAGTACCGGCGTTCGGCCGCGACCATCATGATCGACAGGCCGATGCTCATCGGCACGAAGATGAAGTGGTACGCGACCGTGAATGCGAACTGGATGCGTGCGAGCAGTACAGCGTCCATGCGTGTTCGCCACCTCCCTGGCAAGCGAGTGTCCCGCCCCGGTCCATCATCCCCATGGAGGCCGTGCGGGCGTGTCCGCGACCATTTTCACTGTCTGGATAGTGCGATGTCAACGTCAATTTGTGCTCTCAGGCACAAAATGCTCGGAGCAGGCCGCGAGAGGAAGTATTGAAGCAGAGGTTAAGCATCCTGTTCAGGCACGGAAGCCCTGTGCTACCATGCGCGAGGGCCGGCGCAGATCGCCGGCCGTTCTGCTGTAGGAGGCTGATCCTTTTGGCTGAAGAACTGCTCGAATGCCAGGAATGCTCGGCGCAGTGCGAGAAAGTCGTCTATCCGGCGGCATGCCTTAATTTGAACTGCCGGTTCCTGTACGCGTTCAAGGAAGACGGCGACACGTTCTTCGGGTGCATCGAGAAGGTGTTCCCGCACGAGATCGACCTCAAGATGTTCGAGGACATCGAGCGTGGCAAGGGCGGGTTCGGCGTGGTCAAAGTGGCGCGCACCCCGCTGGCGCAGTGTTCGGTCGCGGTGCAGAGCTGCTACGCCTCAGGCGAAGGCCCGCTCTGCCGCAACATGTACTTCCGGCGTCGCGACCGGCGCGAGGTGCAGACCGTCGAAGACTGACCGACGCGATCGGTCGCGCGGCGCCCAAGGCGCCGCACCAGGATCCAGGATTTGCAGGCGAAACCGCGGCGATGCCGCGGTTTCGCCGTCTTATGGGACTGGTATACTCAAGAGGTTGCAGCCGCGAGGCTGCCCATGGGGGCGAACAGGTCTCGACATGGGCTGATCGAGGTGGGAGCAGCAGGCCGAGGTCCGGTGGCCTCGTTAAACTGCCGGAACACATTACTTGCCGAGAATAACTCTCTCGCACTCGCTGCCTAATTAGTTAGGCAACGCATCGCGCCCGGCTCGCTCACGGCCGGGGTCCGCGGTGTCATCTAGTGAGCTGGGGTGCGGTCGCGCTGCTCCGAGAGAGCGCACCCGAGACTAATCGGAGCTGGCGGACGGTACCCGGCCGACGCGGGGACCGCGAGCGAGACCAAATGCGACGGCTAAGCCTGTAGAGACTCCGCTAAGGCGTCCGTGGACGCGGGTTCGATTCCCGCCGCCTCCACCATCTTCGCTTTTTGCCATCTTCGCGGGCGTATAGCGACCGCCGCAGAAGTGAACACCCCGTGGCCGGTCCTGCTAAGCTCCTCGCATGAGACCCGCGCTCGCCATCCTCGCCGCCGTGCTGCTGATTGCGGGGTGCGGTTCTACCGCGTCACCTCACTCGGCCTCGCCCTCTCCGACGGCCTCGGGGGCAGGGTTCACCGTCCCGACCAAGACCTTCAACAGCCCAGCGATGGGCGTCGTCTTCCGCTACCCTGCGTCATGGCACCTAAACAAGCGCCCCATCTGGGGGCGCAACGGCAGCTCGCTCTTGAAGCAGCCCAACGTCGGCTCTGTCTGGCTGCAGGGCACGAGCGGCTCGCTCGTCGTAGACGTCCTGCTTTGGCGGCCCCACGACGGAGGGCAGCCGTTCCCCTTCGGTGATGCCGGGAGCCACGACCTCGTCCAGGCGCGCTCGTCTCAGGACACGAAGGTGCTGCACTCGGGGCTCGTCCGCGTTGGCGGGTTGCGTCTCGCCAGCGTCGAGGTCGTGGCCCCGTGGGGAACGGGTCCACGGCTGCACTCCCTCGCGCTGAGTTCCGCTTCCGCGATAGACGTGCAGACCATTCACCTGAGCCAGCTGATGCTCGGCGTCGGATCTCCCCCGAAGCACTGGACAGCCGAGCGGCAGACCCTGACGGCCATCCTCGCGAGTATGCGCTTCACGACGCCACAAGGGCCGAAGTGAGCAGCCGCATGCGACCCGCCCTCGCCCTCCTCGCCGCCGCCATGCTGCTGATCGCGGGCTGTGGGAGCACGGCCAGCACTTCCTCCACCACCACCTTCACGAGTAGGCCATAGGGCTACTCGGTCAGCTACGACCCGCACCAGTTCAACGCGCACGTGGACCGGGACGCTTCGGGCAAGAGTGTGCAGGGTTGGCTGCCGGGGGTCGGGGAGCTGCGCGGCACCATGCAGGCGCTCATCGTCGGACTCAAAGCTCCCGCCGGCCAGCCTCAGGCGATGCGTGGCGAGTTCCAACTGACGGCGTGGCAGCCCGTGCGCGCCCCGCGCATGCCCACGCTCGACGCCTTCAGACACGAGACCTATATGCGGATGCTCCAGAAGCATGGGTGGGTTGTCGCTCCGGCCCAAAGGGTGACGCTTAACGGCTCGCCGGCGTTCCGCGTCATCCTGCACTATCGCGGAGTCACCAATGTCTCCTACGTCGTGTACCGCCCCCGCGTTGTCTATGACCTCAACTTGGAAGCACCGACGAAGCGCTGGCCTTCGGTGGCAGGTGACCTGAACGCCGTCGCTCAAACGTTCACGGTCCTGAAGTGAGGCAGGCGAGCCGCATGAGACCCGCGCTCGCCATACTCGCCGCTGCTGCTGCGACGCCGATCCCGGATAGACGCCCTGAGTGACCCAGTGGACATCGCCGTGTTGGCCGACCACGGCGAGGCGCAGCGGTTGTATGCGTTGCTCAAGCACAGCGGCATCCGCCGCGTTGAGTTCTGGCCGGAGGACATGTTCTCCACCGGCTTCGTCTCCATCGGCCCCGTGAAATCGTTTGGGCGAGAGCCTCAGGGTCCCTTCCACATCCGCGTCCGCGAGGAGGACGTGTCGCGAGCGCGGCTGACCATCTCGTCGTACGGCATGCTGCAGGACGAGCAAGACAAGTCGCGCACCTAGGCCGGATGAGTAGCTGCATGAGACCCGCCCTCGCCCTCCTCGCTGCCGTCAGCCCGTCGCGCACGGGACCGTTGAGCAATGGCGTTGACCTGACGCGTCCTAGGGTCTCCGTGGGAAGATCAGTATCGCGCTTCGCGCAGCTCATGCGCGGCCCGCAAGATGGAGTAAAGGAAGGCGCTCATGCCAGATTGGCTCGTCTCTGGGTTCTCGCTCGCCGGGCTTGCCATCGTCGTCCTGCAGCAGATCCCAGGCATCGTCTGGGCGATCCATCCGCCGAAGGTGGATCCGTTTGCGCAGAATTCCGGCACGTTGCGGGTCGAGATCCTCGAGAAGGGCTTCGGGATCGCGACCATCCTGATGGTCGTGGTGGTCCCTGCCAGAGCCGCGATCCTGCCGGGATTGAGCACGCTGTTCCTGGTCGGCGCTTTCGTCGTTCTAGCCGCGTACTACGTCCTCTACATCCTCTACTACCGCGGCCTCACGCAGCTGCCGGTGCTGCTCGGCATGGCCGCCTTCCCGCCGATCTGCTACCTGCTGATCGCGCTCTACCAGGGCAACTACCCCGCACTCGTCACGAGCGTGATCTTCGGGATCGTTCACGTGAGTCTCACCTACGCCAATCTCGGCCCCGGTGGCGGCAAAGGCCCCGCATAGACGCGCACATCTTCGACATGAGTCCGTAGCCGAGTCGCCGCCTGAGGCGTGGACTATACTGCGGCCGTGGAGCCCATGGGCGATATCACTCCCGCTGCACCCGCCGCCGCAGGCGCGCGCGGCGTCCGGCCGCGCGTGTTCGACGCCGTCCCGGTCAGCGTCTTCCTGGCGCTGGTCTTCACCGCCGCCGGCCTGGTGGAGCTCCTGACGCGCACGTCGGTGCCCGCCGGCTACCAGGACGACGCGACGCTGCTCATCGTGCTCACCGTCGCCAGCGGGCTTTCGCTCGCCGTGATGTGGTGGTCGCCGCTGGCAAGCCTCGTCGTGGCCGTCGCCACGCTTGTCGCCCAGGCCGTCATCGGCTACGAGCTCGACCCTCGCCTCGGTCGGCGTCGTGATCGTCGCGTCGCTGGCGACCGTCGCCTTCGACCGCCAATGGCGGGCCGTCGCCGCGGGCTTCATCGTCACCGCCGGCGTCGTGATCGTGCTCCTGCGAGATGCCGTCGGTGACGTGGCGCGCGGCTCTCGCGGCCTGGGCCGGGCTCTCGGTGATCTGGGTCGTCGCGATCGTGATCCGCGTGTATCGCGGGAGCATCGAGCGGGCCGAGCGGCGGGCGGCGCTCTTTGCCGCCGACCGCGAGGCGCGCGCCCGCGAGGCCGTGACCGAGGAGCGCGCCCGTATGGCGCGCGAGCTGCACGACAGCGTCGGGCACGCGCTCAACGTCGTCGTGCTGCACGCCGGCGCGGCGCAGCGGATGGTCGAGACCAAGCCGGCGCTCGCCCGTGAGGCGCTCGAGTCGATCGAGGCCGCCAGCCGGCAGGCGCTCGGGGACATCGAGCGCATGCTCGGCATCCTGCGCGCGCCCGACGAAGACGTCTGCTGCGACGTCACGCCCGGCATGTCGCAGCTCGAGACGCTGTGTGAGCAGGTGCGCGAGGCGGGACTGCCGGTCGATCTCGACGTCGCGGGCGAGTGCCGCGTCCGCTGCCCTCGAGCCTCGACCTCACCGCGTACCGCCTGGTGCAGGAGGCGCTCACCAACACGCTCAAGCACGCCGGCAAGACGCGGGCCGCGGTGCACGTGCGCTACGAGCAGGATGCGCTCGCGATCGACGTGCTGGACGACGGGCGCGGGGTCACGCCGGGCACTGCCGGGGGAGGCCGCGGCCTCGTGGGCATGCGCGAGCGGGTCGCGACGTTCAGGGGAGAGCTGGAAGCGGGACCACGCGCGGAAGGCGGCTTCGCCGTCCGCGCGCGCCTCCCGCTGGAACGGAGAGGGATGATGAGCGATCAAGGTGGTGCTCGCCGACGACGAGCAGATGGTGCGCTCCGGTCTGCGGCTGATCCTCGAGTCCGAGGACGACATCGAGGTGATCGGCGAAGCCGGCGACGGCGCCGAGGCCGTGGAGCTCACGCGGCGGCTGGACCCGGACGTGGTGCTGATGGACGTGCAGATGCCGCGCATGAACGGCATCGAGGCGACGCGCGAGATCGTCGCGCTGGCGCGCGACGAGAGCTCGCGCGTCCTCATCCTCACGACCTTCGACCTCGACGAATACGTGTACGAGGGCTTCAAGGCCGGCGCGAGCGGGTTCTTGCTCAAGCGCACGCCGGCCGCTGACCTGGTCGCCGGCATCCGCATCGTGGCGGCCGGCGACGGCATGATCGCGCCGTCGGTGACCACGAGGCTGATCGCCAGCTTCCGCGAGAAGGACACCCGCCCGGGCACCCTGCGCGATCCTGCGGCGCTCGACGAGCTCACCGAGCGCGAGCGCGAGGTGTTCGTGCTCGTGGCGCGCGGCATGACCAACGGCGAGATCGCCACGCACCTGTTCCTCAGCGAGGGCACCGTGAAGACGCACGTCAAACGGATCTTCGCCAAGCTCGGGATCCACGACCGCACGCAGGCCGTGATCATCGCCTATGAGGTCGGGCTCGTGAAGCCGGGCGAGGTCCGCCACCGAGTAGCCTCCGGCCGCCGCCGGTGTACCCCTCGGGGGGTACGGCGGCGGCCCTCAGAATCCCTCCGCCAGCCGACCGCAGGTTGCCGCTGCGGGGTGACGACGCCACCGCCGGTCAGAGCTAGGCTGCGTTTGTACCTTAGCGAAAGTCCAGGTGGAGGTGTGTCCAGGTGAACGAGTCGCCGATCGGCCGGTTCTTCGGGGTCGTGACTCGTCCGCGTACGTGGACCAGCCTCCTCTTCAACATGCTCGCGTTCCCGCTGGGGCTCTTCTACTTCGTCTTCTTCATCACCGGGCTGTCGATCGGCCTCGGCCTCGTCATCATCTGGGTCGGCATCCCGATCCTGCTCGTGGTCGTCGGCGCCTGGTGGCTGTTCGCCGCCTTTGAGCGTCTGCAGGCCGAGTACCTGCTGGGCGCCGACGTGGCCGACAGCCCGCGCCCTTGGGAGGGCGTCGAGGGGATCTGGGGCAAGATCAAAGCCCACTTCGGCAGCGCGTCGACCTGGAAAGACCTGCTGTACCTGCTCGCCAAGCTCCTGTTCGGGAGCATCTCCTTTGCCGTGCTCGTGACGCTCGGCGCCCTGGAGGCCTGGCTGATCGCCCTGCCCATCGGCCATATCGCCAACGTGCACGTGATCTCGTGGGGCAACGGCTCCGGGTGGACGCCTCCCCTGTGGGTGGCGATCGTCGCCGTGCCCTGCGCCATCCTCTGGGTGTTCGTGAGCCTGCACGTTGTCAACGGCTGGAGTTGGGTCTGCGCGCGCTGGGCCGAGTTGCTGTTGCGCGGCCGGCCGGCAACGCCGGCGCCGCTCGTCCAGCCGGCACCGCTGGTCTCCACGTCGCCGCAGCCGCTGTTTCCCCCGCCGCCGCCACCACCGCAGCCGCCGCCTCGCGCCACCGCAGCCGCCGCCTGCGCCGCCCCTGCCGCTCGCGCAGCCGCAGCCACTCGCTTCGCCTGCGCCGCCGCAGCCTCTGGCTTCACCTGCGCCGCTCGCATCCGAGCCGCCGCAGACCCCCGCGGCCTCGCCGACACCTGTACCTTCGCCGGCGCCCACACCGCCGTCACTGCCCCCGGCGTCGTCCGGCGAGCAACACGAGACACGCGACTCGTCGTCCGATTGACGACCGTCCTGGAGGAACGAACATGACCACTGAACGCACACCCACGATCCTTCGGCCGCTCCTGGCGCTCGCGATCGGCGTGATCACGCTGGTGCTGCTCGGGACGCTCGTCGTCGGCCCCGCGCACGCGTCGACGCCGTCCGCCGGTGTTACTGCGACGCCGCTTGCTCAGCCTCTCCACACGAAGGGCACGATCGTCGAGTTCGGCAACGACGTGGTGGTCCCGGCTGGCGAGCGCGTGGACTCGGTCCTCGCCGCCGGCGGCAACGTCACTATCGACGGCGCCGTCAACAAGAGCGTCGTGGCCTTCGGCGGGAAGTCCTCGTGCGCGGGACGGTGGGCTCGAGCGTGGTGGCCTTTGGCGGAGACGTGCTATCTCGCGCCCACCGCGAGAGTCGGGACCGGCATGTCCTCGACCGATAAGAGCATCGTGCTGTTCGGCGGCTCGCTCACAAGCGCGGCGGGGTCGCAGGTCAACGGTCAGGTCCAGCACTACAACAATGCCAACTGGACGGGGTCGGTACCCTGGGGCGCGCGCCACGTCCTCGTGCAGCCACTGGTGGGGCTTCAGCCTCATCGGCTGGCTCGTCCAGACCGCGATCTTCCTCATCCTCGCTCTCGTCGCGGCGGCTCTCATGCCGAGGCAGATGCGCGCGGTCCAGCGCCATCTCGCGCTCAAGCCGGCGGCCTCGCTTCGGCTGGGGAGCGCTCACGTTCTTCCTCATCGCGCCGGCGATCCTGGTCGTTCTCGTGGTCAGCATCGTTGGATTGCTGCTCGTGCTTCCCTACGTGGTCGTTGTGGCCCTCTTCTACTTCTTCGTGATCACGACGGTGGCCGCGTTCATAGCGCAGCGCGTCCTCGCGGGCACGCAACAGAAGGACAATCTGATGCTGGCGGTGACGCTCGGCGTCATCGCGACGACGATCGTCTCTCGCGTCCCGGTCGTCGGCGGGCTCGTCCTCCTCGTGATGGCGGTCTTCGGCACCGGTGCGGGCGTCCTGGCCTTCGTCGAGTGGAGGCGCGCCAAGAAGCTCGCCGCTCCTCCGGCTCCGGCCGCGGCCGCTGTGGCGTACGCCGCTCCGGCCGGTGCGCCCGCCCAGGGATACCCCGCGCCGGCGGGCGCGGCGACTCCGGCAGGCTTCGCGCGGCGGCCCCGGCCGAGACCGCGGCAGCGCCGGCCGAGACCGTGCCGGCCCTCGCCGAGACCGCGGTGCCCGCGGCCACGACGGAAGTCGTGGCGCCTCCGTCGGTACCCGAAGCCGCGCCGCCAGCCGAAGCTGCGCCACCGGCTGAGGCGCCGCCGGCCGGAGACGCTGCGGCCGAGGCGCCCACGACGAGCGACGAATCGCCGCCCGGGGAGGCGCCACCCACGGCCTGACGCCCGATGCCTGGCGGAGATTGCACCGGCGGCACAAGAGAATGAGAATCGTGGCGGACCGCGCCTGATGGCGCGGCCCGCCACAGGCCGTCAGTGACGGCGGCCTGGACCGAAGGGGACGAAGTGACAGAGAGCACTGAGACGACCAACGCAGCCGGGGCGGCTGCCGTCGAGGCGTCGTGCCAGCCCGGCGCCGGGCTGATCGACGCCGTCGTGCAGGCGCGCCAGATCACGCGTGAGTATGGTCAGGGTGACGCCTGCGTCCACGCCCTGGCGGGCATCGATCTCGACCTGGGGCGCGGGGCCTACACGGCGATCATGGGGCCGTCGGGCTCCGGTAAGTCGACGCTGATGCACATCCTCGCCGGCCTCGATCGCCCGACGGCCGGCAACGTCTGGATCGACGGCGCCGAGATCACGACGCTCAAGGAGCGCGCCCTCACGCAGCTGAGGCGCGACAAGATCGGCTTCATCTTCCAGACCTTCAACCTCCTGCCGACGCTCAACGCGCAGGAGAACATCATGCTGCCGCTCACCATCGCCGGCCGCAAGGGCGATGACGGTTGGGTCAGCCAGCTCGTGGACACCGTGGGTCTCGGCGACCGCCTCGACCATAAACCCTCCGAGCTTTCAGGCGGCCAGCAGCAGCGCGTCGCCGTCGCCCGGGCTCTGGCGTCGCGCCCCGCGGTCCTGTTCGCCGACGAGCCCACCGGCAACCTCGACTCCCGTACCGGGGAAGAGGTGCTGCAGCTGCTCAGGCACTCTTGTGACGATCTGGGGCAGACCATCGTGATGGTCACCCACGACGCGCACGCCGCCACCTACGCCGACCGTATCGTCTTCCTCAAGGACGGCAAGATCGCCCACGACTGCGGGCGTCTCGGCCGCGACGACGTCTACGACGTCATCAAGTCGCTGGAGGACGCGCCGTGATCCGCATCGCTTGGCGGAGCCTCACAGCCCACAAGTTGCGCACGATCCTGACGACCCTGGCGATCCTGCTCGGCGTCGCGATGATCAGCGGGACCTACGTGCTCACCGATCAGATCGACAAGGGCTTCCAGCAGATCTTCACGGACGCCTACAAAGGCACGGACGTCACGCTGACCCGGGCGCAGTCGTTCTCGGGTGCGCAGATGTCGAGCTCCACGGCGGGCCTGCCGGAGACGCTGGTGACCAAGGTGCAGCAGGTCCCGGGTGTGTCGGTCGCCGTGGGGTACGTCACCGGGAGCGGCGCCGTGGCCGTGAACGGCAAGGTCGTCGGTACCGGCGGCTCGCCGACGCTGTTCTTCTCCTACAGCCCGGACCAGGCCAAGCTCCAGCCCAACACGTTCGTCCAGGGCGGGCCGCCGTCGCAGGTGGGGCAGGTGGGCATCATCGAGAAGCTGGCCAAAGACTCGAAGCTCGGCGTCGGCTCCAAGCTGCAGGTGATCACGCCGGCCGGGGCCGAGACGGTGACGGTGTCTGGCGTGTTCACCTTCGCCGCGCAGTCGTCCCTCGGCGGCTCGCTCATCATCGACACGACGCTGGCGGACGCGCAGCGCTGGTTTTCGATGCGCGGTCGCGTGTCGGAGATCGACGTCAAGGCCGTGGCCGGCGTGTCACCGGACACGCTCGCCGGCCGCGTCCGCGCCGTGGTCCCGCCCGGCGTGGACGTGAAGACCGGGGCGCAGGCCGCCGCTGACCAGACCAAGCAGCTCAGTGACGCCATAGGCACGTTCCTCAAGCCGGCGCTCCTCTCGTTCGGGGGCATCGCCGTCCTGGTCGGAGCGTTCATCATCTTCAACGCCTTCTCCATGACGGTCGCCCAGCGGCGCCGGGAGTTCGCGATGATCCGCGCCCTCGGTGCCTCACGACGCCAGGTGATGCTGAGCATCACCGGCGAGGCGCTCGCCATGGGCGTGTTCGCCTCCGTGCTCGGCCTGCTGGCGGGCCTCGGCATCGCCGCGGGCGTGAACCAGCTGTTCAAGGCGATGAAGATCGACATCCCGCACAGCGGCTTGGTGCTCGAGCCGCGGACCATCGTCATCGGCCTCGCGGTGGGGATCGTCGTGACCCTGCTCTCGGCCGTCATCCCGGCGGCGCGGGCGATGCGCGTGCCGCCGATCGCGGCGCTGCAGGAGGGTGCGGCCCTGCCGCCGTCGCGCTTTGCGCGCTCGACGCCGTTCGTCGCCGCGGGCGTGGCCGTGTTCGGCGCTCTGTTCATCGCCGCCGGGATGTTCGGCCCCGGCGGTACCACCCAGCGGCTGGGGACGATCGCCCTGGGCGCGGTCTTCGTGTTCGTGGCAGTCGCGATGGCGAGCAAGTACCTCATCCGGCCACTCGCCGGCGCGCTCGGCTGGCCACTGCAGAGGCTCTCACCGGTCAGCGGCCGTCTCGCGCGCGACAACAGCGTGCGCAACCCGGGGCGCACGGCGGCCACTGCCTCCGCGCTGATGATCGGCCTCGGTGTCGTCGTGTTCGTGGCCGTGTTCGCGCAGGGCCTCAAGAGCTCGTTCGTGGACAGCATCGACCGGACGGTGCGCGCCGACTACATCGTGCAGGGCAAGAACTTCCTGCCGCTGCCTGCCGACACCACCGGCCGCCTGCAAGCCGTGAGCGGCGTGCGCAGCTCGGCCGCCCTCGATATCCAGCAGGTCCAGGTCAACAAGAAGATGGCCTCCGTGCTGGGCATCGACCCCGCCACCTTCGCGCCGCTGTGGCACTTCGCCTGGACCAAGGGAGGCAGCGACGCGCTCCTCCAGCAGCTCGGGTCGAGCAGGGCGCTCGTCGAGGAACAGACGGCATCCACCCTCGGGCTCAAGACCGGGCAGCGCTTCTCGCTCATGACCGTCGACGGCAAGCGCGTGACGCTCACCGTGGCAGGTCAGTTCAAGGACCCGATGCTGCTCAACGGCATCGTCGTGAGCAGCGCCGGCTACAACGCCATCTTCCCGACGCCCCAGCTCTTCATGGTGTTCGTGAAGAGCGATCCCGGGGCGGCCGGTGGCCAACAGCTTGCCGCCCTCAAGACCGCTCTCAAGGATGTCCCCACCGCCGACGTCCAGACGATCTCTCAGTACAAGGACGGCGTCGTGAAGCAGGTCAACCAGCTGCTCAACCTGCTGTATGGGCTGCTGGCGATGAGCGTGATCATCTCGCTCTTCGGCATCGTCAACACGCTGGTGCTGGCGGTCTACGAGCGCACGCGCGAGATCGGCCTCCTGCGCGCCATCGGCACGTCGCGGCGCCAGGTGCGCGCCACGGTGAGGTACGAGAGCGTGATCACCTCGATCATCGGCGCGCTGATGGGCATCGTGGTCGGGATCGTGTTCGCGTGGGTAGTGACGACGAGGTTCGCCGGGCAGGGGATCACCTTCTCGATCCCCGGCGGCCAGCTCATCGTCTTCCTGGTCCTCGCCGTGATCGTCGGCGTGATCGCCGCGATCCTGCCGGCGAGGCGCGCCTCCCGGATCGACATCCTCGAGGCGATCCAGTACGAGTGAACGACGGGCGGGCGGGCCGCAGGCCCGCCCGCCGTCACAGGCATGGAGTGTGAGATGAGCGACGAAGCAGCACAGGCGGGCGTGCCGGACGGCGGTGCGATGGACCCGGACGGTGGTGCGACGGATCCGGGCGAGGCGCCGGACCCGGCCGAGGCGCCGGATCCGGGCGCCGACGAGGCCCTCGAGGGAGAGGTCGTCGACGAGGGTCATGATCGCGGCCCGAAATGGGATGCGACGGCGGGTCAGAGCTCCGGCGGCGCCCACGATTCCCGCGACGAGTACGCCCCCGGCGGCGCTCATGTGACGTTCACGAGCGCGACGGGCTCAAGCGGGGGTGGGGCGCCGGCCGCGCATGCGGACTGGGGCGCCCTCACCTTCGGCGCCGTGCTCGTCACGGTCGGCGCCGTGCTGCTCGCCGGCCGTTTCAATCACGTCGTGGCGGCCGGCGGGCCGGCGCTGTGGCTCGGCGCCGGTTTCCTCGTGTGGTGGATCTTCACCGGCAACTATGGCCTGCTGGTCCCGGCCGGCGTACTCGGCGGCCTCGGCGCTGGACTGATGCTCGGCGAGGCGGGCTTCTACGGGAACGCCGCCGCCCTCGGCCTCGGCGCCGGTTTCGTCGCCATCTACGTCCTCGACGCGGTGCGTCACCGCCATCGCTCGAACTGGTGGCCGCTCGTGCCCGGCGCGGTGCTCATCGCCGTGGGGCTGTTGCAGAACACTACCGGCTGGGGCCGCCTCGGCGACCTCGGCTGGCCGCTGTTCCTGATCGTCGCCGGCGTCATCGTCGTCGGCGTCGCGCTCGCGGGTCGCGGACGGCGCAGCTGAGCCCCGCCGGCGCATGACGGCGAGCACCTGCCCCGGCGTGCCCACGCCCGGCTTCGAACAGGGCCCGATCCGCCCTCCGAGCGAGGCGCGCAGCCTGCTCGTGCGCGTGATCCGCAACTGCGCCTGGAACCGCTGCACTTTCTGCCCGGTCTACAAAGGCAGCAAGGCGAGCACACGGTCGCTCGACGACGTGCTGGCGGACGTCGCGGCCATGGCCGCTGCGGCGGAGGTGCTGGAGGAGGAGGGCATCGCTGCCATCCACCGCGGCCTCGTCCCGCCCGAGGCCTATCAGGTCGAGCTGTTCCTGCGCGCCGGCGGCCGCTCCGTCTTCCTGCAGGACGCCGACCCGTGCGCCATGCCGCCTGACAAGCTGGCGGCGGTCGTCCGCAGAGTCCGCGAGCGCTTCCCGTCGGTGGACCGGGTGACCACGTACGGCAGGGCGGCCACGCTCGCCCGCCGTACCGAACAGCAGTTGGCGCTGCTCGTCGACGCGGGGCTCACGCGCGTGCATCTGGGCCTCGAGTCTGGCGCCGACGAGGTGCTGATGGCGATCGACAAGGGCTGCACCGGCGGCGATCTGATCGCGGCCGGCGAGAAGGTCGTCCGCGCCGGCCTCGAACTCTGCTTCTACTTGATGCCGGGTATGGGCGGGCGCGAGGCCGCAGCGCACGTCGCGGGCTCCGCCCGCGTGCTCCGCGCGGTGGCCGCGGCCGCACCCGCCGAGCGCCCGCTCGTCGTGCGCCTGCGCACGGCCGCCGTCGTGCCGGGGACGCCGCTGGCCGAGCGGGAGGCGGCGGGCGAGTTCGTGCTGCCAGACGATGTCGAGGTCGCGCGGGAGCTGCGCGACCTCCTTGACGAGCTCGGCGACGCCCGCCTCGACCTGCGCTCCGACCACGCGCTCAATCTGCTGCCCGGCCTGGAGGGCTCGCTGCCGCAGGACCGCGAGCGGCTCATCGCCGTGCTCGACGAGTATCTCAGGCTGCCGCGCGACGAGCAGGCGCGCTACGCGGTGGGCGCCCGTCTCGGCATCTACGGCGAGCTCGCCGACCGGCTCGACCCGGCGCGGTGCGCCCAGCTGGATCGCCAGCTCGCTGAGTATCGGCCACCCTCCGCCGACGAGCTCCTGCGCGCCGCTACCGCCCTCCGCGCGCGTTTCCTCTAGTCCGGCGTCGCGGCGGCCCGGCCGCGGCGCTCGATGCTGACCGCCGCGCTCGCCAGATCGCCGGTGAGGTACCGCTGGATCGTCGGCCCGATGGCGGCGACCAACTCGTCGAGGGGCGCGGACGCAAGTGGTTCGAGGCGTGCGATGTAGCGCATCATGGCCAGTCCGATCAGCTGCGAACCCATCAGCGTGGCCCTCAGGTCGGCGTCCGGCAGGGCGAGCGTGGCGGTGATCGGCCCAAAGACGCGGCGTCCAAGGTAGTCGCGCACCATTGCCATGGCCGCCTCGTTGGTCATCGCCGAGCGCATCATCGCCACCAGGGGGCTGCGCGTCTCTTCGGGCTCCCAGGTCTCGAGGAAGGTTCGTACTATGGACGATCCCATCACCGCCGGATCATGCGCCATCACCCGCTTGAGGATCAGGCTTGGGTCGATGGGGATCTCGAGGACGGCCCCAAAGAGCTCGTCCTTCGAGCCGAAATAGTGCATCACGAGGGCCGGGTCCACACCGGCGTCGGCGGCGATGGCGCGGATCGTGGTGCGGTCGAAGCCGCGCTCGGCGAACTGGTCCCGCGCCGCCGCGAGGATGTCGGCGCGCGCTCCGCTCTCGCCTGGGCGGCGGCCGGGACGGTGCCCATTGGTCGCCGCCGGCTGCTCGTCCCCGGCGTTCCTGTGGCGCTCGTTGGCGGCGCTCTGGTCGCGCTCGCTCTCCACGCTCGCGCCGCTCACGTCGCCGCTCATTCCCCGGTCAGCGGCACGCCCGCCTCGGCAGCCTCGGCTTCGCCGGCGGCCTTGAGCCGATCCTCGCGCGACATCTCCTCGTGCCCCATGTGCTCGCCGAGCCGGCGGCCGGTAAACAGCGCCGGGATGATAGCGATCAGCGCCGCGAGCGCGGCGGCGTAGAAGGGCCAGGTGAAGGACTTGGCGATATCGTCCTTGTAGATCGCCGCGGCGCCGGCGTTGACCTTGCGATACGTCAGCGCCTCCTGAGTCCCGGCCGGGGGCTTGGGGGCGCCCGCCAGGGGCTCGGTGGTCAGCGCCGCCGCGCCGCCGCTGCTCTTGGCTGCCATGGCGTTCTTGAGGATGGCGGCTGAGTACGCGCCCTTCTCGGCCGCGCTGAGCTGCGGCTGCACGGCCACATAGCCCAGGGCCTGCCTCGTCGCGTGCTGGGCGTTCTGCGCCACCGTGTGCGTGAAGATCGCGACCAGCAGGGCGACGCCGATGGTGAAGCCGATCTGGCGCATGGTGTTGAGCGAGCCCGAGCCGACGCCGCGGACCTGGGGCGGCAACGAGGCCATCGAGGCGGCAGACAGGGTCGGCATCGCCAGACCCATGCCGACGCCCAGGAAGGCGACCCGCCACATGACGTCCCACAGCGATGTGTCGCCCCCGAGCTGGGCCAGCAGGATCAGGCCGACGCCGAAGAACGCCGCGCCCGCGGCGGCCGGCAACCGAGGCCCGATGCGGTCGTTGAGGCGCCCGGAGTTCGGGGCGATGACCAGGGCGATCAGAGGCATGACCGTCAGCGCCACGGCCGCGCGCAGCTCCGAGTAGCCGAGCACCGAGACCATGAAGAGGACGACCATCAGGAACGTGCCGCCCATCGCCAGCCCGATGAACATGATGGCCGAGTTGGCGGCAGTGAACGAGCGGATGCGCAGCAGGTTCACCGGGAACATCGGCGACGCAGTGCGCAGCTCCCACCACATGAACAGCGGGAACGTGAGCACCGCGGCGACGAACAGCACCACGATGGCGGCGGACGTCCAGCCCCATGTGCCGCCCTCCACCAGCGCCAGCGTCAGCGCGAAGAGGCCGACGCCCGAGATGAGCATGCCGGGGATGTCGATGCCGCCCTCGACGCGTTCCTTCTTGTCGCCCCGCGGGATGACGCGGGCGCAGACGACGACGGCGAAGATCCCCACCGGGACGTTGACGAAGAAGATCCAGGACCAGTGGCCGTAGGTCACGAGCACGCCGCCCAAGGTCGGGCCGACGGCCGCGGCGGCCGTGCCGAGCGCTCCCCAGATGCCCACCGCCATGCCCTGCTGGCGGCGCGGGAAGGCGCCGAGGACGATCGCCAGCGAGATGGTCAGCAACGCCGCGCCGCCGAGACCCTGGCCGGCGCGGAAGGCGATCAGCCAGTCGATGCTCGGGGCGAACCCGCACAGCAGCGAGAACGTCGTGAAGGTGACGAGCCCGAACATGAACACGCGCTTCTGGCCGTAGCGGTCGGCGATACGGCCCATCGAGAGGAAGAACACCGCGAGCACGAGGCTGTAGGCGTTGAGTACCCAGGAGGCGTGCGTCACCGTGGTGTGCAGGTCGGCGATGATGGCCGGCATGGCGATGTTGACGATGGTGACGTCGAGCAGCCCCATGAACATGCCGATCGAGACGGCGACGAGGATCCACCACTTGCGCGGGTGGCCCTCGTCGAGGCCGGCGGCGCCGGCGGGGAGGGGCGCTCCGGGTGGTGTGGGGCGGGAGGTGGGATCGCTCACAGGGCGGACCTTTCGTTTCTGCGGGGATCGGCATGGTCGTCCTCGCCGGCGCGGGCCAAGGCGACGAACGTCTCGTCGAACGTGGCGGGGGTGGAACGCAAGGCGGCTTCGACGCCGGCCTCTTCGAGGGCAGCTCTGACCCGAGGCAGGTCGCTCCCGGGCACGCGCAGGTCGCGGCCGACGAGCGCCGCCGGCAGGCCCGCACTCGCCAGTGCGGTGTACGCCGCGGCCCAGTCGGGCGTGGTGACGGCGACCGTGGTGCGGTCGCCGACGATCTCCGCCAGCGGGCCGCGCGCCACGACCCGGCCCGCCGACATCATCACGAGCCGGTCGCATTCCCGCGCCTCTTCGAGGTGGTGCGTCGTGACGAGGACGCCGGCGCCGCCGGCCGCCGCTTCGTGCACCGTCTCCCAGAGGCGCTCCCGCGCCCGCGGGTCGACGCCGGAGGTCGGCTCGTCGAGCACGAGCAGGCCCGGCTCGTGGGCGAGCGCCGCCGCGAACGCGAGGCGGCGGCGCAGGCCGAGCGCAAGGTCGCGGACGAGGGTGCCGCTCACCGTCGCGAGGTCGGGCTCGAGCGCTGGCGCCGCGCGGCCGAAGGCGCTCGCCGAGAAGGCGAGGTTCTCGGCCACCGTGAGGTCTTCCCAGAGCCCCAGGCCCTGTGGAACGTACCCGAGGCGGCTGCGGGTGGCGCGCGAGGGCGGCATGCCGAAGAGCTCCACGGCCCCGGCGCTCGGTCGCACCAAGCCCAACAGCATGCGGATCAGGGTCGTCTTGCCGGCGCCGTTGGCGCCCAGCAGGCCGACCACCTCGCCGGCGCAGACGTCGAGCTCGACGCGGTCGACCGCTGCAAGGCGGCCGAAGAGGCGCGTCACGCCGCGCGCCGTCGCGAGTGTCGCGCCGTGGGTCGGTGACGCTGCTCCAGGTCCGCTCCGGGGCGCGGCGCGCAGGGCGGCCGTGGCCACCTCAGGCCCGCCGGAGGCGCTCACCCGACCGTCGTCGAGCACCAGGACGAAGGACGCGCGCTCTGCCTCGTCCAGATAGGTGGTCGCCACGACGACGGCGGCCCCGCCGGCAGCCGCTTCCGCGATCATGCCCCAGAGCTCGGCGCGGCTGACCGGGTCCACGCCGGTGGTCGGCTCGTCGAGAATGAGCAGCTCGGGCTCGTGGAGCATGGCCAGCCCGAACGCGAGCTTCTGATGCATGCCGCCAGACAGGCGGCCGGCGAGTCTCGTCTCCGTGCCGCGCAGTCCGATGCGTTCCATCATGTCATCCGCGCGCCGCGCGAGGTCGTCACCGCGGATGCCGTAGGCGGCGGCCACGAAGGCCACGTTCTCCGCCACGCTCAGGTCGTCATAGATGCCGCTCGCGCCGGCGACGTAGCCGATCCGGCGGCGCTCCGGCCGGCGCACCTCGCCAGAGGCCGCGGCCAAGCCGCCTGCCAGCGCCCGCAGGAGCGTGCTCTTGCCGGCGCCGTCGCCGCCGATGACGGCGGTCACGGCGCCGGCCGTCGTCGTGAGATCGACCTTCTGCAGCGCGGCGCGCTTCCCGAAGCGCACCGTGAGCTCACGCACGCCCCATGCGGTGCCGGTCACGCGGCGGCCTTCGCTGTATCGGGGCTGCTCACGCCAGCGGCAGTCCCGTCGCCGGGCTGGACCGGTGCGCCGGCGGGCGCGAGGTCCCGCCGGAACCGCAGGGTGGAGAGTGTGAACACGACGACCGCCATCCCCGCGAGCACGAGCAGGGGGAGCCAGAGTGCGCCGATCGGAGCGCCGCGCACCATCACGCCGCGGGCGACCTTGATGAAATAGGTGAGCGGCAGGCAGTACCCGATCCAGCGCACGCCCCAGGGCATGGCGTACAGCGGGAAGAAGAGGCCGCTGAGCAGGATCTGCGGCACCATTGTCAGGATGGCCAACTGGATGGCCTGTCCCTGTGTCTGCGACACCGACGAGATGAGCACGCCGGTGCCGAGCGTGACGAAGAGGAACAGCAACGACCCCAGCGCGAACGTCAGCACCGAGCCGCGGAACGGGACGTTGAAGACGAGCATACCGGCGGCGACGATGACGACCATGTCGACCGCCGCCACCAGGAGGTACGGCGCGATCTTGCCGATGAAGACGTCGCGCGGACGGAACGGCATCACCGCGAGCTGCTCCATGGTGCCCGCCTGCCGCTCGCGCACCACGCCGAGCGCGGTGGCGATCGTGCCGATGAACACGAGGATCAAGCCGCACAGCCCGGGGATCATGATGACTGCCGTCCGCAAGTCCGGGTTGAACAGCACCTGCACCTGCGGCGTGAACACGGCCGAGGACGCCGCCGGCGAGACCGCAGAGCCCGTCACGGACGTCTGCGGCCGAGGGCCGATCACGCTCGTCGAGGCGCGGAGTTCAGCCAGGTCGCGCAGGGCCGCCTGCGCCGCGAACAGCTCGGTCCCGTCGATCAAGACCTGCGGCGCCGCTCCCGCACGCGACGGAGTCACGACGGCGACCACAGCTTCGCCGCGCGTGAGAGCGTCGCGCGCCGCGGCCGCGCCTCCGCCCGCGTCGCGGCGAACGACGCTGATGCCCTTCGGCAGCAGCGTCGCCACGCGCTCGGCTTGCGGCCCGAAGACGATCGTCGGCACCGACTTGACGTCGAAGCTCGCCGCGTAGCCGAAGACCACGAGGAAGAGGAACGGCAGCAAGAAGAGCATCGCCAGAGTGCGCCGGTCGCGGCGCAGTTCACGGAACTCCTTGAGTGCGATCGCCCACATCGGGCGCCCCCTGTCGAGAGTGAAAAGGGACCGAACAAGTCAACGCGTGTTGAGTTCTACACCCGTTGAATTGGGCCGTCAACGATGTCTCAGGTGTGGATTGAACCTTAGGCTTGCTGATTCCTACACGAGCGCAGGCTCAGCGTGTCGCTGAACGAGGCTGACCGGAGTCTCTCGGCGTTTCCGAATCCTACACGTCGCGGTCGTCGCGCGTTTTCCTGCCCTTGAGCGACGAAAGGTGCTCTGGTACTTTGCGGCTTCGCCCCGTCAGTGCGCTTCGACCGCAACGGGGCCCGCGTGCGGCCGCCGGAGGGCGCACCGCGCAGACAGGGGAGGCGCGCTGGACCGCAGCCATCCGAGACGCCCATGGCCGATCATGGCTGCGGCATGCTTGTTCATTGCCACCCTGGGCCTGCCCGCCGTCGTCCCGCATCCCGCGCGCGCCGCCAGTCTGCAGAGCGTGCGCGGCCAGGCCCGCCAGCTGGCCGCCGACGTGGGCCAGCTCGACGCGAGCATCGGCGCCGCCGTCCGCAAGTACGCGCAGGCCACGGCTGCGCTCCAGGCCGTACAAGCGCAGATCAGCGACAACACCAAACGCCAGGAGCTCGCTCGCGGAGAGCTGGCGCTGGCCCGCGCCACGCTCTCGGCCCGCGCCGTCGCGCTCTACAAACATGCGGACGTCACGCCGCTCGACGCGATCTTCACGGCCAGCGACTTCGGCGACCTGGTCGCTGGCCTCTCCATGGTGCGCAGTGTCACGCGCAGCGACCACGACGTGCTGCGCACCGTCGTCCAGACGAGCCGTCAGCTCGCGACGCGCGCCGAGTCGCTGGCCGCGGACCGGCTGACGGCGCAACGGCTCGTGACCCAGCGCAAGTCGGAGGTCGCGCAGATCCGTGCCCGCCTCTCCGAGCGGCGCGCTCTCCTCTCAGGGGTCCGCGATCAGATTCGCGCTCTCGCGGCCAAACAGGAGACCGCGCCGCCGTCGCCGTCCCAGACAGTGACGCCGCCGGACGCGTCCGGTGGGAGCGTCGCCGGGGGGCAGGGGCTATGGTGGTCCCTGATCCAGGCGGCCGCCGGTGCCAATGGCGTCAGCGCCCGCGGGATGTACCGGCTCATGATGATCGAGTCCGGCGGCTCGGTCGCTGCCATCGGGCCGGGCGGCTACTACGGGCTCTTCCAGTACGCGCCCACGACGTGGAAGGGTTCCTGGAACCCCTACCGGTCGGCGAGCATCAGCGACGGCTCGGCGCAGATCAAGGCTACCGCCGTCGCGCTTCATCTCGGCTACGGGCACTCGTGGTGGGATCCCTCGTACTCCTGGGCCTTCCAAGGCAAATGACGGCCGGCGCTTCGGGCGCCGCAGGCATCACGAGCGCCACGCTCTCCGACGTCTTCTGACCCACGCCCGCGGCGTGGCCGGCGGGTCTCGGCCCGGCATTGCCGGCGGCTCTCGAGGCCGCGCCGCCGGCGGTTCCGAACGGCCGCGCCCTCGGCCCTTGACGATTGCGACAAGGTGTGCGGTTATGCTCGTTTGTGGGCGACGCGACCACCACCGAGCACCGGTGAGATTGTGCCGCCGCGCACACACTCCCGGCTTCTAGCCTCGACACTTGACACACGTGGGGCTGCGCCTATGATGTGTTCGACTTTGTTCGGTCTGGCCGGGCCAGTAGCCCTAGGACTGGGGGAGCAGATTCCTTCGCCAGAAGTCCCGGAAGTCCATGAGATGATCCCTGCGGAGCGCCGCGCGCACATCTGCGACCTGCTCAAAGAGCGGCAAGCCGTGCGCGTCTCCTCGCTGAGCGAGGATCTCGGCGTGTCCGAGATGACCATCCGTCGCGACCTTGAGCGGCTCGAGGGTGAGGGCTTCCTCACGCGCACGCACGGCGGCGCGGTGATCAAGCGCCACATGGTCGAGGAGTCGCTCTACGTCGACCGGGCGGGAACGCACACCGAGGAGAAGCGGCGCATCGCCCAGGCCGCGGCCGCCATGATCGAGCCGGGCGACACCGTCTTTCTGAGCTCGGGTACGACGGCGGCGCAAGTCGTCAGCCACATCGACCCAGGCCTCGAGGCCCGCATCGTCACACACAATGTCGGCGCGCTCACCGCGGCGCAGGGTTCCCGGCTCGAGATCGTCGTCCTCGGCGGCGTCTACCGGCCGCGGTCCAACGCCGTCGCCGGGCCGCAGGCGATCGAGCTCATCGGCCGCTTCCACGCCAGCAAGATGCTCCTGGGCGTGGACGGCTTCGATCTCGAAGAAGGCCTCACGACCCCGACGGTCGACATGGCAAGCATCGAACGCGCGATGATCGAGCGCACCCGGGGGGACGTCATCGTGATGGCGGACGGCAGCAAGATCGGCGTCGTCGCCGACGTGATGCTCTGCGGATTCGAGAAGATCGACGTCGTCATGCTCGACGACGGCGTGGACGCGACCGTGCGTGACGAGATGACGAGACTGGGGCTGCGATGCATCGTCGTATGACCCCGGCAGCCACGACCCGCTGACTCAAGACGAACTGAGGCCACATGGACGTACGTCAGGCGAACGAGCTCTTCGAACAGCTGGAGCGGCTGTCTGCCGAGGTCAGCGAGGTCCGCGACGTCCTCCGGGTCGAGTTCCTCAGCAGCCAGCTCGCCGAGGTCGTCGACACGGACTACGACCTCGGCGACGTCGTGCGCGTGGAGCAGGTCCTCGGCGGCTACGTCAATCTCAGCTTCGCCGTCGTGACGCGCCGTGACGACGGCGAGCACCGGTACTTCGTGCGCAAGTACAACCGCGCTACTGTCGAGCGTGAGGTGCGCTTCGAGCACGCGCTCGTGCGCCACCTCAGCGGCAAGGGCTTCCACCTGGCCGCCGAGGTGTTCTCCAACAAGGCTGGCGAGACGTTCGTCACGCGCGAGGAACTGCTGCACGGGGAGGCGGTCACGCGCTTCTTCGCCGTCTACGAGATGCTCTCCGGCGAGGACAAATACACCTGGATCAAGAACCGCTGCACCGACAAGGAATACGACAGCTCGGCGCGCGTGCTCGCCCAGTTCCACTATCTGGCGCACGATTTCGTGCCCGGAGACCTCGCCCGCCAGCAGCCGCCGATCATGCGCATGATGCGCGAGCTGCCGGAGGCCTTCAACAGCTTCGCGGCCGCCTCCCGCGGCACCGCGTTCGACGCGCGGTTCCTCGAACAGCTGCCTCGCATCCAGGACCTGCTGGCCCGCGGCGTGGCTATCGAGGGGGACCTCGAAGGGCTGCCGCGCGTGCCCGTGCACTGCGACTATCACCCCGGCAACCTGAAGTACGTCGACGAGCAGGCCGTCGGGCTGTTCGACTTCGACTGGTCGAAGCTCGACTACCGGCTCTTCGACGTGGCCGAGGGTATCGCCTACTTCTGCAGCTCCTGGGAGGCCCCCGACGACGGCATCGTGCGCCTCGACAAGGCGGCCATCTTCGTCCGCGCCTATCAGGAAGAGGCCGCCCGCTTCGACGCCCCCGGCCCCATGACCGCCGAGGAGCTGGCGCTGCTGCCGCGCATGGTCGCCAACGCCAACCTGTACATCCTCAACTGGGACCTCGCGGCATACTACGAGGACCCGAGCGTCAGCGTCGACGAGTACCTGATGTACCTGGATCATCAGCTCCTGTTCATGGAGTTCATCGAAGATCATCTGGACGAGCTCGCCCGCCTCGCCTCGCCGCCGGAGGCGGCAGGCGCGTCCGGCGGACCGGGCGAGGGCGAGGGAGGGGCGTGACTGGGATGAGGTTCGCCGAGCTGCTCACACAGGCGGAGGTCAAGCGTACGCACGAGGCTTCACTCGAGGTCCTCGAGACGGTGGGCATCCTCGCCCACTACGCCGGCGCGCGTGAGGTCTTCAAGAGGCACGGATGCCACGTCGACGAAGCAACGGGCCTCGTCAAGTTCCCGGCGGACGTCGTGGAGAAGTACGTCGCGATGGCGCCCTCGAGCTTCACGTTCCGCGGGCGCGACCCGCAGTACGACCGCACCATCCCGGACGACGGCCCGATCGTCGTGACCGGTTCCTCGGCGCCCAACGTCGTCGACCCGGTCACGCGGGTCGAGCGCCGCGCGACGTCCACCGACATCGCCAATATCGCCTACCTGATCAACGAGCTGCCGGGCTTCGACATCTTCAGCATCTCGACGCTCGCCGACGACGCGCCGGCGGGGCAGTTCAGCCTGAGCCGCTTCTACCCGGCGCTCAAGAACTGCCTCAAGCCCGTGCGCAGCAACACGCCCAACATGGACGACCTGCGTCAGGTCGTCGAGCTTGGCGAGCTCATCGCCGGCGGCAAGGGCGCGTACGCCGAACGGCCGATCATCAACCACCACTACTGCCCGATGGTGAGCCCGCTCACCATGGACGTCGACTCCACCGAAGCGGTCATGTGGCTCACAGAGCGCGGCCTGCCGGTCTACACGACCGTCGTGCCCAACGCCGGTCTCACCGCTCCGATGACGATGATGGGCTGCCTCGTGGTGGGCAACGCCGAGTTCCTCGCCATCACCGCGTTCCAGCAGATGGTCAAGGAGCACACGCCGGTCATCTATGCGAGCCTGCCGACGGTCGCCGACATGCGCACCGGCGCCTACGCTCCCGGCGCCATCGAGACCGGCATCCTGCTCGCCGCGCAGGCTCAGCTCGCACGGCACTATGACGTCCCGTCGGGCGGCTACATCGGCCTCACCAACGCACACTCCAACGACGCGCAGTCCGGTTTCGAGACCGGCATGAACACGGTACTCGGCGTCTCGGCCGGCGCGACGCTGCTCAACATGGGCGGGCTGTTCAGCTCGCTGATGGCCTTCGACTTCGCCAAGGCCGTCGTCGACAACGAGATCGCGCTCATGGACAAGCGCGTGTATCGCGGCCTGGAGTTCAGCGAGGAGAACCTCGCACTCGACCAGATCGCCGCCATCGGCCCGGGCGGCAGTTACATGGGCAGCAAGCACACCAAGCAGCGCATGAAGACCACGGCGGTGCTGCCGCGCCTCGCCGCCCGCGACATGCGCGCGCAATGGGAAGACGCCGGGCGCCCGGACATCCACTCGCGGGCGCTCGCCGAAGCGAGGCGCATCCTGTCGCAGCCCAACCCGGCGGTGTGGGACGCGGGCCTGGACGCGACGATCAGAGACCACTTCGCCGGCCTCGTGGCCGGCGACGCGACACCGCTGGAGGCGCTGGGGGAATAGCTCACACTTGTCCGCACGAGCCCGCCCGGCGAAGCCGTGACGGGCTACTACCATCACACGAACCGAGAGGTGCGCCCCATGGGTGACGAAGGGATCTTCGAGCAACTCAAGCAGTCGATCGTCGACCAGGATGAGGACGCCGTCCTCGAGGCCGTCAACAAGGCCCTCGCCGACGGTGTGGACGCCAAGACGATCATCGACAAGGGCCTTCTGCCGGGCCTCAACGTCATCGGCGAGCAGTTCGAGAACGAGGACATCTTCCTGCCTGAGCTCATGCAGGCGGCGCTCGCCTTCCAGGCGGCGATGGGCATCCTCGAACCCAAGATCAAGGAGGCCGGCGGCGAGGGCCCCAAGAAGGGCAAGATCGTCCTCGGCACCGTCAAGGGCGACCTCCACTCCATCGGCAAGAACATCCTCAAGCTCCTCTTCGAGACCTCCGGCTTCGAAGTCTGGGACCTGGGCATCGACGTCGACCTCTTCAAGTTCATCGACAAGGCCAAGGAAGTCGACGCCGACATCATCGCCATGTCCGCCCTGCTCACGACGACGCTCGTGGGGCAGAGAGACGTCATCGAGGCGCTCAAGGACCAGGGCGCGCGCGACCAGTTCAAGGTCATCATCGGCGGCGGCGCCACCACGGCCGAGTGGGCCGACACGATCGGCGCCGACGGCTGGGCCGGCAGCGCCTACGAGGCCGTCAATCTGGCCACCAGGCTGGTGTCGTGAGCCCGAGCCTCGGCACTCACGCCGGAACGGCGGCCGCCACTGCGGCCCGCCGCCCTGCCCTCGCGAACCCGATTCCCAGGAGCAAGACATGATCGACTTGGTAGAGGTCTTCGAGCGCGCCGAGACCGGCCCGCTCACCTCCGAGACCGATTACTACATGAAGCGCTACGTCCCCAAGCTCGCCGAGCTGATCGCGCGCCACAAGATCAAGTGGGACAAAGAGACCATCATCAACGCCGACGACGATCTGACCGACCGCGTCTTCCAGGCGGCCGTCGACCTGCTCGCCGAGGCCGGTGCGTACTGCCCCGAGACCAACCGCGTGATGGAGTTCACGCGCGAGGAGATCCTGCTCGCCTGCGAGCAGGCTCCCAAGGCCACGACCTTCGGTGAGCGGCGCGAGCGCAAGACCATGTACGGGCGCCGCCCGGACACCACCGACGATCGCCCGTGGGTGCACGTCGGCGGCGGCATCTACACGACCGACGAGCAGATCTACGTGGACACGGTCGAGAAGATGGCCTCGTTCAACATCGTCGACTCGGTCAGCGTGCCCTCGATCCTGCATCTGCGCGGCAAGGACGCCCGCGTCCGCTCGCCGCAGGAGATCCTCTCGGCCTGCAAGACCGTGCGCCTCGCCCGCGAGGGCATCCGCCGTTCCGGCCGCGCCGGCATGCCGATCATCAACGGCATCTCCGCGGCCTCGCAGCCGGCTTCCATGTTCGCGGCCACGTATCCCGAGTTCGGCCTGCGCCCGAGCGACGGCTTCCTCATCGACTTCCTCTCCGAGATGGTCGTCGGCTACGAGGCGCTGCAGAAGGTCGCGTTCTACAACAGCATCAGCGCCAACATCGGCTCCACCTCCACGCCGCTCTTCGGCGGCTACGCGGGCGGCGCCGAGGGCGTCGCCGTCACGGCGACCTGCTACATGATCATGGGCAACCTGATCATGCGCGGCAGCTACCACTACAACGCGCCGCTGCACAGCAAGCTGCACCTCTCGTCGACCAAGCCGCTCATCTGGGCGATCGCCATGTCCAACGCCGCCATCGGCCGCAACATGGGCTATCCGATGGTCAACCTGCCCTATCTCGGAGGCGGCTCGGGCACAAAGCAGTATCACTACGAAATGGCCTGCTATATGCTCGCCGTTGTGACATCCGGTGGAAACGTCTTTTCCGGCCATCCGGCCATGGCGGTGCAGTCCGACTCGCTGGTCCCCGACGACCACAAGTTCCATGCGGAGATCGGTCTGGCGGCTGCCAAGCTGACGCGCGCGCAGGCGGAACCCCTCGCGCAGAAGCTCTTCCCGCTGTTCGGCGACAAGCTCAAGGACCCGGACAAGGGCTTCACGTTCCAGGAGGTCTACGACATGAAGACCAAGCGGATCGTGAACAAGGACTACCAGCGCGCAATGGACGAGGTCCGCGACGAGCTGGCCGGCATGGGTCTCGAGGTGCCGGTCTCGTGACCTCATCCAGTCCGCGTCGTCCGACACGAAGGGAGGTGGGCCACGTGCCGCAGCTGACACCGGAGGCGGCGATCGCTCGCATCACCGAGTGGGACGGCCTGGACGTGTCCTGCGAGGTCCTCGGGGGCGGGATCACCAATCACAACTACCTGCTCTCGGTGAGTGGCCGGCCCGACATCCCGTGGGGCGGCAGGTACGTCATGCGTATCCCCGGTGACGGCACCGACACGTTCATCGACCGCGAGCGTGAGCACAAGAACCACGTCGCGGCGGCCGAGGCGGGAGTGACTCCGCCGGTGCTCTACACGCTCGAGCCCGAGAAGTGCACCGTGGTGCCCTTCATCGAGGGCGAGACGATGCACCCGGAGACGCTCGCCGGCGATCGCGAGCGGCTCGGCAAGGTGGTGGACGTTATCCGCACGTACCACGACAAGGCGACGTTCGAGAACGAGATCCACGTCTTCGACATGATCCGCCGGTACATGCAGATGGCGCGCGAAGCCGGCGCACCGTTCCCGGACGATATGGACTGGATGCTCGACCTCGGCGATCAGATCGAGCAGGCGATGGGGCGCGATCCACAGCGCCCCGTCGCCTGCCACAACGATCTGCTCTCCGAGAACTTCATCCTCGACCGCGGCGGCAAGATGTGGGTCATCGACTGGGAGTACGGCGGGATGACCGACCCGTACTTCGACCTCGGCGACTTCTGCGTCGAGCACCCGCTCTCGGACGAGGAGGAGCGGTTCGTCATCAGTCGCTACTGCGGCGGGATGGAGGAGCACCGGTACGCCAGGATGTTCCTCTACAAGCTCGTTGCCGACCTGTGGTGGAGCATCTGGGCGATGATCCAGGTGCGCCTCTCCAAGATCGACTTCGACTTCTTCGAGTACGGCATGGGGCGTGTGGCGAGGTTCCATGCCAACGCGGAGAGGCCGGAGTTCGCGGCCTGGCTCGCGGCAGTATGAACGCACACCCTCGCAGCGGAGAAGGGGAGCAGCGGATGACCGACGATGAGACGCGGCCGGCGGGCGAAGTGGGCCCCGAGTCGGCATGGGCCGGGTCGACCCCGGCCTCGCCAAGCTCTTCCAGGACGAGGCCCTGCGGGTCGTGCAGGCCGGCGAGGCGCAGGGCGTCACGCTGCGCGTGATCGGCGCCCTCGCCTTCTTCCATCACTGCCCCGAGTTCGGCTACATCCAGGCCAAGCTCAACCGCGTCTACACCGACATCGACTTCGCCGCCTACGGCAAGCAGTCGAAGCAGATCCGCGAGTTCTTCGTCGCGATCGGCTACGGCGAGGACCTCGAGGTCAACGCCTTCCACGCCGAGGGCGGGCGCCTGATCTTCAACAACCCCACGAACCACATCCACGTCGACGTCTTCATGGACCGGCTCGACTTCTGCCATCCCATCCCCTGGAAGGGGCGCCTCGAGGTCGACTCGCCGACGATCCCCCTGGCCGAGCTGCTGCTCGAGAAGATGCAGATCGTGAAGATCAACGAGAAGGACATCATCGACACGATCATGCTGCTGCGCGAGCATGAGATCGACGCCAACGACGACGACCACATGAACGCGGCCCACGTCGCCAAGCTCTGCGCCGGCGAGTGGGGCCTCTGGCGCACCACGAGCATGAACCTCGCGAAGGTGCGCGACTACCTGCCGCACCTCGACCTCGAGGAGGACGACAAGACCGTCGTCGCCCAGCGCGTGGCCGAGCTGCTCAGCGCCATGGACGACTACCCCAAGGGCACCAAGTGGAAGCTCCGCGCCCGGGTGGGCGACAAGGTCCGCTGGTACAACGTCATCGACTGAGAGGACGGGCAGCGAGAGGATGGCATTCTGGAGCAAGAAGGACGGCGCCGCGAGGCGCGTGCGCCTGTTCTACGCCACCGACGTGCACGGATCGGAGCGCACCTTCCGCAAGTTCGTCAACGGCGCCAAGTTCTACAAGGTCGACCACCTCGTGATGGGCGGCGACATCATGGGCAAGTTCATGGTCCCCATCGTCGACGAGGGCGGGGGCCACTACCGGGTGACCCTGCAGGAGGAGCTCACGCACCTCGACGGCGAGTCCGCCGTACAGGAGGTGCGCGAGCGCATCGAGACGCTCGGCTTCTACCACGTCACGGTGAGCGAGGACGAGCTGCGCGAGATGCAGAGCGACCAGGCGAACGTCGACGCGACCTTCAAGCGCCTCGCGCACGAGCGCCTGGAGCGCTGGGTCGCGATGGCCGACGAGCGCCTCGCCGGCACCGCCGTGAAGTGCTACGTGACCGGCGGCAACGACGACCCCCAGGACCTGCTCGACCTGCTCGACAGCATCGCCAGCGAGCACGTCATCAACTGCGAAGAGAAGATCGTCACCCTCGAGGGCGTCTACCCGATGGCGAACTGCGGCTACAGCAACCCGACGCCCTGGCAGACGCCGCGGGAGACCGACGAGGAGCATCTCGAGCAGCTGCTCGAGAAGGCGATCAGCGGCGTCGAGGACTTCACGAGCGCCATCTTCAACATGCACGTGCCGCCCTACGGCTGCACCCTCGACGACTGCCCCAAGCTCGACTGGGCCACCGACCCGCCGACGCCGATCGTCGTCGCCGGCGTGCCCCAGTCGGCGCCGGCGGGCAGCACGGCGGTGCGCCGCGTCGTCGAGAAGTACCAGCCGCTGCTGCTCCTCACGGGGCACATCCACGAGTCGCGCGGGCTTGTCAAAGTCGGGAGGACGACGGTGATCAACCCCGGCAGCGAGTACGGTGAGGGCATCCTGCGCGGCTGCATCTTCACGCTCGAGCCGGGCAAGGTGGTCGGCTACCAGATGACATCGGGGTGACACCGCGCGGGCGCAGCGCGGGCGTGCGTGTGTGGGTCTCAGCAGGTCTCTGACAGGGGGTTGAGATGGCAACAGCAGCAAAGCCGGAAGTCTTCTCTCGCAAGGCGTCCGGGCTCTCCAGGGTGATGTCGCCCTGGTCGGCGTTCATGTACAACTTCCTCACCATGGGGGTCATCTTCCCGTGGACGTTCGTGTGGGCGCCGCAGGCGTTCCCGGGCGTCGCGGTCTGGATGGCGTGTCTCTTCGCCACGCTGCTGGAGCTGCCGATCGCGCTCGCCTACTGCTGGATGGCGACGGCGATGCCGCGCAGCGGCGGCGACTACGTCTTCCAGAGCCGCGTGCTCGGCGGCTCGATCGGCTTCCCGATCGTGATGAGCGGCTTCGTGATCTGGATCCTCCAGTGGCTCTCGCTCGCCGGCTGGCTGTTCTGCATGCTCGGCCTCTCGCCGATGCTCATGGGCCTCGGCGTGCACTACCAGAACCAGAGCCTCGTGAGCGCCGCCGTCTGGGTGCAGTCCAAGCCCGGCCTCGTGACCGTCTCCATCATCGGCATGGCCGCCATGGCCCTGCTGCTGGTGACCGGCTTCAAGAACTACGTGCGCCTGCAGTACTTCATGTTCGCCGGCACCGGCATCCTCGTGCTCATCATGATCGTGCAGTTCCTGCGCACCTCGCCGGCCCAGTTCGCCCTCGCGATGAACCACTTCGCCGGCTTCGTCGACAACAACCCGGACTACTACAAGTGGATCCAGAAGGACGTCGCCGCGACCGGCTTCAACCTGTTCCCCAAGTTCGCCCTCGGCGCCACGCTGCTCGCCGCACCGATCGCCTGGACGAGCACGCAGTGGGCCACCTACTCGGTCGAGCAGGGCGGCGAGATCAAGGGCGCCCGCGTCTTCAAGAACCAGATCTTCATCATCGTCGGCTCGCTGATCGCCGTGGGCGTCGTGCTCGCGATCATCGCCGCCGCCGAGCAGAAGGCGGTGGGCACCGGCTTCTTCCACGCCGTCTCCGCCTCCTACTACGGCGGCATCAGCCAGTCCGGCAACGGGATCGGCAGCGTGCTGCCGTTCCCCGGCACCTTCGCGATGATCATCCAGCCCAACCCGATCCTCGTGGTCCTCGTCGGGCTGAGCTTCATGCTGGCCTCGCTGCAGATCACCTGCAACTGCTACATCGGCGTCACGCGCATCATGGTCGGCATGTCGCTCGACCGCACGCTGCCGGCCTGGCTCTCCAAGATCAGCCCGCGCTTCCGCTCGCCGCTCAACGCCCACCTCATCTACTTCCTCGTCGGCGTCGCCTGGCTGATCGGCTACACCTACATCTCCTCGTGGGCCAAGCTCACGCTCGGCGTCACCTTCGCGGCCGGCTACGTGTTCGTCGTCAGCAGCCTGGCGGCCGCCCTGCTGCCCTACCGCGCCAAGGCGCTCTACGACGCGGCTCCGGGCTCGCAGTACAAGATCGCCGGCATCCCCTGGGTCACGATCCTCGGCATGATCGGCTTCGTGCTCGGCATCATCGCCGAGGTCGCCTTCCTCTGGAACCCGGGCTACGGCCTGCGCGGCGAGAGTCCCTACTGGGGCTACATCGTCGTGGTCGGCATCTTCGTCGCCTGCCTGCTCGCCTACTGGGTCGGCCGTTCCTACCAGAAGGGCAAGGGCATCGACGTCTCCTACGCGTTCCTGGAGGTCCCGCCTGAGTGAGGCTAGAGTCCACGCGTGAGGGCGCCGGCCGGCCCGCCGTTAGGCGGAGCCGGCGCCCGAACACGACGCAGCTATCGGAGAGCGGGCCGGTCGCCCGCGGTGAAGACCGGCCCGCACACCGTATGGAAAGGCATGAGATATGGCAGCAGGATCGCATCTGACACCAGAAGAGATCATCGCCCGCATCGACGACTGGAAGGGCCAGGAGGTCCGCTACGAAGAGCTGGGCGGCGGCATCACCAACCACAACTACATCGTGTGGGTCAACGGCGGCCCCGAGAACGGCGGCGCGAAGTACGTCATGCGCGTGCCGGGCGTGGGGACCGACATGTTCATCGACCGCAACGTCGAGCGCGACTGCATGATCCAGGCCGCCAAGGCGGGCGTCGGGCCCGCGGTCATCTATCAGCTCGATCCCGAGGGCGCCCTGGTGATCGACTTCGTCGAGGGCGAGGTCATGCACCCCGACACCATCTCCGGGCACCCGGACCGGCTGAAGCAGGTCGTGGAGACGGTCAAGGTCTTTCACGAGAACGCGGTCTTCCAGCACAAGATCGCGCTCTTCGACATGCTGCGCAAGTACACGAAGATCGCGCGCGACATCAAAGCGCCGATGCCGCCCGAGCTCGAGTCGCTCCTGCTCGCCATGGACGACATCGAGAAGGCCACGGCTCGCGACGCCCCGGCGGATGTGGCTTGCCACAACGACCTGCTCTCCGAGAACTTCATCGTCGACGCGAACGGCAAGATGTGGGTGATCGACTGGGAGTACGGGGGCATGACCGACCCGTTCTTCGATCTCGGCGACTTCGTCATGGAGCATCCCTTCACGCGCGAAGAAGAGCGGCTCATCGCCGCCACCTACTGCGGCCACATGGACGAAGGCCGCTTCGGACGCATGATGCTCTACAAGAGCGTCTCCGGAGTCTGGTGGGGTGTGTGGGCCATGATCCAGCACACCGTGTCGCAGATCGAGTTCGACTACATGGAGTGGGGCATGGAGCGCATGGCGCGCGCGCAAAGCGTCGTCGACGACCCAGACTATTCGAAGTGGCTGGCCGAGGCCTGACCACTCCCTTGAGATACTGGACAGCGAAAGGAGCGAGGAAGAGATGGACAAGCACCAGATCACGCCGGAAGGAGGTATGACGTGAAGGTACGACTCTTCTTCGCCACGGACGTGCACGGCTCAGAGGTCTGCTGGCGCAAGTTCGTGAACTCGGCCAAGCACTATGAGGTCGATGTGCTGATCCTGGGCGGAGATATGACCGGCAAGGCCATCGTGCCGATCGTCGACGAAGGCGGCGGGCGCTGGCAGTTCTCGATGCAGGACCAGGTGCACGGCCTGCAGGGCGAGGACGAGCTCGTCGCGAACGAGCGGCTCATCGCCGATCACGGGTACTACCCGGTCCGCATGACGCACGACCAGGTGCAGGACTTCACGGCGCACCCGGAAAAGCTCGACGACCTGTTCACTCAGGAGATGCGGAGGACGGTCGAGCGCTGGGTCCAGTTCGCCGACGAGCGTCTCGCCGGGAGCAAGATCCAGTGCATCGTGTGCCCGGGCAACGACGACCACGACGACATCGACGAGATCCTGGCGACCTCCAAACAGATCATGGTCGGCGAGGGCAACGTGATCGACATGCCCGAAGGCTTCCAGCTCGCCTCCAGCGGCTGGACCAACCTCACGCCCTGGGACACCCCGCGCGAAGAGGACGAGCCGGCGCTCAAGGCTCGCCTCCAGTCGGTGATCGCCCAGGCGACGGCGCCGCCCGAACGGCTGGTGTTCGGGCTTCACGCGCCGCCCTACGACACGCAGCTCGACGTGGCGCCCAAGATCGACTGGGAGACGCTCACGGTGCAGGGCCAGGACACGGCTCACGTGGGTTCCTCCGCGGTCAGGGAGGTCATCCAGGAGGTGCAGCCGCTGCTCTCGCTGCACGGTCACATCCACGAGAGCCGCGCCGCCGAACGCATCGGGCGGACGCTGGCGATCAATCCCGGCAGCTCCTACGTCGAGGGGACGCTCTCGGGCGTCGTCGTAGAGCTGGACGGCAAGAGCAAAGTCAAGCGCTACCGCCTGACCATGGGGTGAATGTGGCCCGGCGCAAGAATCAGGGGGGTACGGCGCGCCGCGCCGACCACAAACGGTCTGTCACAGGAGGTCCACTAGATGGCGACAAACGCCGGGGCACCGCAGGAGCAGACGCTCTTCGTGCGCAAAGCGAGCGGTCTCGTCAAAGGCTGGTCGACGACTGACGGCTTCAGGTACTCGTTCTTCTCGACAAACATCTTCCTGGGGATCTGGGGCTTTCTCTACGCGGTCTTCATCCCCGGAGGCAGCGTCTTCTGGAGCATCATCATCACGACGTTGTTCGTGCTCCTCGAGGTCGTGGTCTATGCGGGCCTGATCTCGGCGATGCCGCGCGCCGGCGGTGACTACGTCTGGCAATCGCGCATCTTCCACAGCTCCGTGGGCTTCGTGTTCGGAGCGACGGGATGGTGGTTCATCCTCTGGCTCTGGATCCCGATCTACGCCGCCCTCTGCGTCAACTCGTTCATCAAGCCGGTCCTGCGTATCCTCGGGGCCGGCGGCACCGCCGACTGGCTCGCCACGAGCAACGGCATCTTCGTGGCCTCGCTCGCCACGATCGCCCTCGCGACCTACCTCGTCGCGGTGGGCATGAAGGCCTACGCCACGTTCCAGAAGTGGGCCCTCTGGATCGGACTTGCCGGCTGCGCGGTGGCCGCGATCCTGCTCCTCGTCACCACGAAGGCGCACTTCATCACCGCCTTCAACCGTGAGGCGCTTCACCTGTACGGCACCAAGGACGCCTATGCTGCGACGATCAAGGCCGCGGGCTCGGGCATGCCGTCGTCGATGTTCGCCGGCACGCTCAAGGACACGTTCAAGCTGATCCCCGTCATGGCGTTCTGGCTGCTGTGGCCGGTGTGGGGCGCGACGCTCTACGGCGAAGTCCGCGGCGCCAAGGACTTCCGCAAGAACATCTACCAGATGGCAGGCGGCCTGCTCTCCGCGGTCGCCATCGTCATCGCCTTCCTGTTCCTCGTGACCAAGACGATGGGCTGGACCTTCTTCGAGGCCAGCGCCAACGGGTACATGGGCGTGCTCTACCAGTACATCGAGCCCGGCAAGGTCCTGGGCGGCGGCGATTACCTCTCGCCAACGGCGATGACCGCCTGGATCGTCAACAACTCGGCCTTCCAGGTCATCCTCATCGCCGCGATCTCACTGATCGTCTTCGGATGGTGGGGCACGGTGTTCCTCTCGTCGACGCGTATGATCTTCGCGTCGGCCTTCGACCGTATCCTGCCTGAGGGTGTCGCGAAGGTGACTTCCGGCGGTGTGCCGTACGTCGCGCTGCTGCTGATGGCCATCCCGTCGGTCATCGTCTCCGCCTTCTACGCATACTCGCCCAAGTTCGTGCAGCTCACCTACGACGCGACTCTGGTGATCGCGGCCATGTTCTTCGTCACCGGCCTCGCGTTCATGGTCATGCCGTGGCGCGCCAAGGCGATCTGGGACAACTCGGCGCTGCCCAAGGGCAAGATCTTGGGCATCCCGTGGCTGTCGCTCGTCGCGCTCGTCTACGCGATCTTCATGGGCTTCAACCTGTTCCTCTGGTTCTACGACAAAGCCAACGTCTACGGCGTCGGCTACAAGAACAAGAACTCGATGATCTTCATGGCCATCCTCTACGTGGCCGCCATCGTCATCTGGGTCGTCGCGTACTTCGTGCGCAAGGGCCAGGGCATGGAGCTCGAGGCGGTCGCCAAGGAGATCCCGGCCGAGTAAGACAAGGAACGAGGCAGGCCCCGTGGCCTGCGACGCACGTGCTGCGAGGCGCGGCGGCGTCCCGGCGAATGCCGGGGCGCCGCCGCCCTCGCGGCCGCACCAAAGCAACGACAGCCAAGAAGCAGTGGAGGCTGCGTACTGATGAAGATACTCACAAGGATGGGTGACTCTTCCAACGTAGAGCTCACCCTCGACGAGCTGCGCACGGAGTTCGAGCAGGGCTCCGAGTACGCGGCGAAGAAGGCCAAGGTACCGGTCCTCACTGAGAACGAGGTCGACTACCTGGTCGACATGTTCGCGGCCCCCACGCGCATCTGGGGCTGCCAGCGCGGCAACGAAGTCGTGATGACCAAGGACGGCTGCGTCAACGCGCTCAACTCCTCACGCATGTCGAGCGGCGTGGTCGCGCCGGTCAACCGTGAGGTGGGCGTGCGCCTCTTCGAGTCGATGCTCGGCTTCGACTCGATGGAGATCTCGCACAACGACTATTCGGTGAAGCCGCAGCGCTTTCTCAAGGCGCTGGAGATGCTGCACGTCGAACTGCTCATGGAGACGACGATCTTCCCGCTCCTCTACGGCTTCATGCCGAACCTGGGGCTCTACTACCGCCCGGACGGATCGTTCGAGAACCCGAGCGACCTCTTGCCGATCGGCAAGATCGACGAGGCCCGCAGGACGCAGGAAGAGGCGGGCAAGGCGTGTCTCGACGACTGCATCGAGATGAGCGACTGCATGCTCGAGATGGGCGCCGACGGCATCGACTTCGACACCGTCGCGTCCACCGGCGACGCCGAGTTCTACTCCGTCCTGCACGCCTGCGACCACGTCGCCAACAAGACCGGCTTGCCGGTCGAGATCGGCATGTCGGCTGAGATGGTGCTCGGTTTCCACGGCCAGCTCGAGTACAACGGCAAGCGCCTCGCCGGCATGTGGCCGCACGAGCAGCTGCAGATCTGCGAAGAGGCCGGCTGCGCCATCTTCGGCCCGGTCTCCAACACGAACACCAAGAAGACCGTCCCCTGGAACCTCGGCAAGGCGCTGACCTTCGTCAAGGCCTGCACCGAGATCGCCAAGATCCCCGTCCACCCGAACGTGGGCATGGGCGTCGGCGGCGTGCCGATGTTCGAGACCCCGGCCGTCGACGTCGTGACGCGCTGCAGCGCCGCGATGATCGAGATCGGCCACGCGGACGGGTTGTAGGTGGGTACTGGTGACCCCGCCGGCATGCACATTGCGCATCTGCTGGCCTCGTCAATGGGTGGGATCCGCGCCGCCGGAGATCTGGTGGCAAGGATGCAGCTCAGCAAGAAGATGAGGATCACAGAAGCCAAGCAATATGTAGCCGAGAAGCTCCACGTGACACCGCTCGACCTGTCGGACCCCACGCTGATGCGTCAGCTCCGTGAGGAGCTGGACATCGGCGTCATCACCGGCGTGCCCGGCATCGCGAAGGGCATGGCCGCCAAGGTCCGTATCGCGGAGCTGCTCGACATCGAGATCAACTGCGTCGAGCAGTTCAAGAAGAAGACCGGCCTGGTGACTGGCTCGAAGCCGGCCGGCAACTGACCTGGCGAGACAACGCGACCCGATCCTCCAAGGAGGAGTGCCCAGGGACGGATCGGTCGTCTCAGTTCGTGAGCATGAATCGCGATGGCTCGAGACCCACGTCTCCGGCCACAGCCGAGAAGCGTAGAGGATGCGCGGACTTGTGCGGAGGAATGTGCGAATACGTGCTTGCTTGTGCGATTCTTGGAATGTAGCCTGTTGGGGCGGCGATCGCATGGCTTGGCGCTCTCGTCACAGCCCGTGTGTGCGACCCTTGGCTTAGAGGAGGAGACATGAAAGACCCCAATCTGTTCGAAGACTTGGTGGCAGTCAGCCCAGGCATGGAGATCTGGTGGGACAGCTCGCCGGTCATCTTCGGCAACTGGTGCACGAAGATGCTCGCCAAGGCCGACGACGCCGACAAGGACGTCCTGAAGGCCCAGTTCGCGCGCATGTACAACACCGATGACCCCATGGGCCAGCTGTTCCGCGGCGTCACCACCAACCCGCCGCTCTCACTGGCAGCGATCAAGGACGACCCGGCGCGCTGGGAGAAGGAAGCCCAGAAGATCCTCGCCGAGAACAAGGGCCTCACGACCGAGAAGCTCTTCTGGCTCCTCTACAAGCAGGTCGTCAAGCAGGGTTCCGACATGTTCCTCCCGCTCTTCGAGGCGTCGGGGTACAAAGAGGGCTTCCTGTCCGGCCAGTGCGACCCGCGCAGCGCGTTCGACGGCGAGGCCATGCTCGCGCAAGCCCTTGAGATCCACGCCGTCAACCCCAACGTGATGGTCAAGGTCCCCGGCACCGCCGAGGGCTACCCCGTCATCGAGGAGCTCACCTCGCGCGGCATCGCCACCAACAACACCCTGACCTTCGTCCTCTCGCAGCTCATGGACTGCGCGAAGTCCGTGATGCGCGGCCTCGAGAAGGCCAAGGCCAACGGCGTCGACCTCTCCAAGTGGCGCTCCGTGATCACGCACATGGAGGCTCGCTACGGCGATCTCGGCGGCCTGCGCGAAGCCGGCGCCGAGAAGGGCATCGAGGTCACCGAGGGCGACGTGCGCCTCGCCGAACTCGCCATCTTCAAGAAGGCCTACCGCACGCTCAAGGAGCGCAACTATCAGAGCAAGATGCTCTCCTGCTCGCTGCGCCTCGGCCCGACGATCGACGGCAAGCAGCAGATCTGGCACCTCGAGGAGAAGGCCGGCGCCGGCATCGTCGTCACTTGCCCGCCGAGCTTGATCGATGAGGTCATCAACTTCCCGCATCCCGAGGACATCAAGTTCAAGCCGAACCAGATCGACGTCGACCCGCCCAAGGAAGTCATGGACAAGCTCATGCGGATCCCGTACTTCGAGCGCGCCTACGACGAGGACGGCTATACGCGCGAGGAGTACAACACGCATCCGGCGCTCGTGAAGACCGCCGAGGCCTTCTCCAAGGCCACAAACGAGATGGTCGCCTTCGCCGACGGCTGCCTCACGAAGGGCGAGTGCAGGGCGGAGTAGCTCTTCCCGTAAGGGTCTCTGACTCGACGAAAGGACAGTGGGAATGACGGACATCAAGGACCTCATCAATCCCTACGTGTGGACGGC
Source organism: uncultured Thermoleophilia bacterium (assembly GCA_963829205.1). Classification (GTDB taxonomy): domain Bacteria; phylum Actinomycetota; class Thermoleophilia; order UBA2241; family UBA2241; genus CAIXSE01. The sequence goes on along the minus strand of CAWHHT010000005.1, from coordinate 674,296 downwards.
TCCCGAGTACAACACGGGCATCCTCGACAAGGCCTGGGCGCACCCCGAGTTGGGCCGCATGATGCTCAACGAGAACCCCGTCCCGCCGTCGGACGCGGTCGTCAACGCGATCACGGAGATCGCGAAGAAGGGCAACCGCTACCCGGACCGCGCCTACCGCCTGCGCGAGAAGCTCGGCAAGCTCCACGGCCTCGCGGCGGAGAACATCGGGCTGGCCAACGGCTCGTCCGAGACCATCGACGCGATGATGCGCATCTTCCTTCAGCCGGGTGACGAGTTCCTGTGCTCCAACCCGACTTTCGAGATGTTCCCGTCGCGCGCCGGCTACTGCAACGCCAAGACGGTGCAGGTCCCGCTCCGTGACGAGGACCTCCAGTACGACGTCGAAGGCATGCTCGCCGCCGTCAACGAGAAGACCAAGCTGATCCTCATCATCAACCCGAACAACCCCACGGGCATCTTCATCGACGACGCCGACCTCACGCGTTTCGCCGAGCTGGGCATCCCGATGTGCATCGACGAGGCGTACCTCGACTACCATCCTCAGGTCGAGGCAAAGGTCGACTTCGTGAAGAAGTACCCGCACGTCTTCCTCTCGCACACGTTCTCGAAGGCGTTCGGCCTCGCGGGCATCCGCATGGGCTACGTCGTCGCTTCCCCGGTCGTCGTGGACGCCTTCAACCTCATGTACCTGCCGTGGAACCTCAGCCTGATGGCGATCGCCGCGGCTGAGGCCATCCTCGACACCGGCGAGGTCAAGGAGAAGGTCGTCTACAACAACGACTGGATGAAGAAGTTCGCCGACGCGCTGACGGCAAAGGGCTGCAAGCCGTTCGAGGCGCACGGCAACTACATGCTGGTCGACGCTTCCGCGAGCGGCAAGAAGAGCGCCGAGATCGTGCAGGCGGCCAACGACATGCAGCAGATCATCATCAAGACCATCAAGCCGATCAACGGCAAGGAAGGCTACTTCCGCGTGACGCCCGGCACTCCCGCAGAGTGCGAGCGCTTCATGGCCTTCATCGAGGCATACTTCTGAGCCGACTGACGCTGGCTTGACGCTCGTCCGCCAGCCTCCGCCCTCCCGCTGCAGTGTGGGGGGCGGGGGCCGGCGGGTCTCCGGGCCCGTGCGACGCGGGCGAACGACCCCCTGATCTCTCCGCCGTGAGCGGGAACGAAAGGACGCAGGTGAGCTCAATGGCGAGCGCACAGACCCTCGAAGAGCGCTGCATCGAAACCGTCCGCTTTCTTGCCGTCGACGGCGTGCAGAAAGCCAAATCCGGTCACCCCGGCATGCCCATGGGCGCGGCGGCCGTGGCGCACACGTTGTTCACGCGTCACCTGCGCTTCGACCCGGCAGACCCCAAGTGGCCCGACCGGGACCGCTTCGTGCTCTCGGCCGGCCACGCGAGCATGCTTCTCTATTCGCTGCTCCATCTCACGGGCTACGACCTGAGCCTCGACGATCTCAAGGCCTTCCGCCAGTGGCAGAGCAAGACCCCCGGCCACCCCGAGTACGGGCATACGGCGGGCGTCGAGACCACGACCGGCCCGCTGGGGCAGGGCTTCGCCAACGCCGTCGGCATGGCCGTCTCGGAGCGCTTCCTGGCGGCCACGTTCAACGGCGACGGCCCCAGCGTGATGGACCACTTCACCTACGTCCTCGCGGGCGACGGCGACATGATGGAGGGCATCACCAGCGAGGCCGCCTCGTTCGCCGGCCACCAGAAGCTCGGCAAGCTCATCGTCATCTACGACGACAACCACATCACCATCGACGGGACGACCGATCTCGCCTTCACCGAGGACGTCTGCAAGCGCTACGAAGCCTACGGCTGGCACGTGCAGAAGCTCGCCGACGGCAACGACATCGAGGCCATCGACAAGGCCATCACCGCCGCCAAGGCCGAGACCGGCCGGCCGTCGTTCATCGCCGTGCGCACGCACATCGGCTGCGGCTCGCCCAACAAGCAGGACACGGCCGGCGCGCACGGCGCGCCGCTGGGCGAGGACGAGGTCAAGCTGACGAAGGAAGCCTGCGACTGGCCTCTGGAGCCCACCTTCCTCGTGGCGGACGAGGTGCGCGCGTTCTACGTGGAGGCTGCGGCGCGCGGAGCGGCCGCGCACGAGGCGTGGCGCGCGCGCCACGCCGCCTGGAGCGCGGCCGACCCGGCGCGCGCCGCCGCCTGGGACACCGCCTGGAGTCACGGGCTGCCGGCCGGCTGGGACGCCGACCTGCCCGTCTTCAAGCCCGAAGATGGGGCCGTGGCGACGCGCTCGGCCTCTGGCAAGGCGATCAACGCTCTCGCGCCGCGCATCCCGACGCTCATCGGCGGCTCTGCCGACCTGGCGCCGTCCAACAACACGTGGATCAAGGACGTGCCGGACCAGCAGGCGGCCACTCCCGCCGGGCGCAACTTCCACTTCGGCGTGCGCGAGCTCTCCATGGCCGCGATCGGCAGCGGCATGGCCGTGCACGGCGGCATCCGGCCGTACGTGGCCACGTTCTTCGTCTTCGTCGACTACATGCGCCCCGCCATGCGCCTCGCGGCGCTCATGGGCGTGCCGGTGACCTACGTGCTCACGCACGACAGCATCGGGGTCGGGGAGGACGGGCCGACGCATCAGCCTATCGAGCATCTCGCCATGCTGCGCGCGACGCCGAACTTCACCGACCTGCGTCCCGCCGACGCCAACGAGACCGTCGAGGCCTGGAAGATCGCCATGCAGCACGACGACTGGTCCGGTGGGCCTCATGCTCACGCGCCAGAACCTGCCGACCATCGACCGCACGAAGTACGCGGCCGCGAGCGGCATCGCCCAGGGCGCGTACGTGCTCGCGGATGCCGCCGAGGGCGGCGCTCCCGACATCATCCTGATCGGCAGCGGCAGCGAAGTCGCGCCGGCGCTCGAGGCGCACGAGCGCCTCGTGGCCGAGGGCGTGCGCTCGCGTGTCGTCAACATGGCCTCGTGGGCGCTGTTCCGGCGCCAGAACGCGGACTACCGCGAGTCGGTCCTCCCGCTCGCCTGCAGCACCCGTCTCGCGGTCGAGGCGGGCGTCACGATGGGCTGGGAGCGCTGGGTGGGCGACGGCGGCGAGGTCATCGGCCTCGACCACTACGGCGCCTCAGCGCCGGCCGGCATCCTGTTCGAGCAGTTCGGCTTCACGGCGGACAACGTGTACGCCAAGGCCAAGGCGCTCCTCGACAGGTAGGCGCCTCGCGCCCGGCTCTTGTCGGGGCGCCGGGGCGGGACCCAGATGACCAGGTCCCGCCCCGGCGCCCCTCGTCGTTTCCCGTGCGCCGCTCGCGATCTCGGCGGCTCCGCCGCGCCGCTCGCAGTCTCGCCCGCTCCGCCGCCCGGCCCTGCCCGGACACGTCGCGGCGCCGTGCGATAGGCTACCCGGCGTGGACCCCATGCACCGTCCTCTCCTTCTGTTCGACCACGACGGCGTGATCGCCGACTCGTTCGAGGTGTTCTGTGCCGGCTTCCTCGAGGGCTGCCGCCACGCCGGCCTCACGCAGGTCGCGACGGCGGACGACGTCGTGGCGCTCTTCGAAGGCAATGTGTACGAGCGCATGCGGGAGCTCGGGGCCGGACGGCCGGCAGATCAGTGAAGCGGTGGGCCGGGCCGCCCGCGCCCTGCAGGTGGGAGCGGCGGCGGTCAGGCCGTTCCCGCTCATGGCCGACGTCCTCGGCGAGCTTGGCGACGCCCGCCACATCGTCGTCGTCACCTCCAACACGACCGTCGTCGTGGAGGACTTCCTGCGACGCCACGGTATCGGCGGTGTCGCCGAGATCGCCGGCGCCGAGGCCGGCCACAGCAAGGTGGAGAAGATCCGCGCACTGCTGGCGCGCTTCCCCGGCGACGAGACCGTCTGGTACGTCGGCGACACGGCCGGCGACATGCGCGAGGCGCGCCTCGCCGGCGTCACGCCCTTGGGCGTCGCCTGGGGATGGCACGACCCGGAGCGGCTCGAAACGGCCGGCGCGGAGCGCATCGCGGCGACGCCGGCCGACCTGCTGGCGATCGTCGCGCCGGAGCTGCGCGCCGATTTCCTCGGCGTCGGCTAGGGCCGGCCGGCACCCGGCTCGGGACCGTTCTCGTGGAGCCCGCCGATTGCGGCGGGGATGGCACTTGTACGCGGAATGCCGCCGGTCTAGCGGCGGCGGCCCGGGCGGGACTCGTCGATCTCTCCAGGCCGGGGCACCTCGCGGGCCGCATCTGCCGCCCCGCGCGCGGGGCGGCCGTCGCGGAGCCCGAATCGACCACGCCCGCGCTCCGCGATGATGGGTGAGTAGGCGATACGGTTGTTGAAGCTGGAGGCTTTCATGCCGGCGGCGGCGCAGGCGCTTTCCAGATCGTGCCGCTGCATCGGCTCGCCGTGCTCGCGCAGGATGCGGACGAGAGTCAGCTCCGTGGTCTCGAGGACGTCGCCGGGGGCGATCGGCCGAGTCAGGGCCACGACGTCATCGCGGACCGTGACGTCCGGGATGCGTTCGCAGAGTTCGGCCAGGATGTACTCGGGCATGACGAAGTCCCTCATACGTTCGTCGCGGCGGATGCCGGCGTGCAGTTCGCTGAGGCCGATGCCGCCGGCCACGCTGAGCACTTTGATCACCCGCGAGACGACGGAGTTCTTGGCGACGGACGGCAGGTAGAACCAGCCGCTACGCCGCTCGAGCCAGGCGAAGTCATCCGGCTCGGAGACGACGGCTGTCACGAAGTCGTCCTCGACCCAGACGCCCAGTGTGGCGGCGACGCGGCCGGTGACGTCGGTCACGCGCGTCGCACCCGCCCTGCGCACGGTCGAACGCGCCGTGTCGACGATCGCCGCGACGACGTCACGGGGATCTTCGGCAGGGTCGGGCGGGCTGGGGAGCGCGATGCGCACGCCCTTCACGACGTCGAGCGTGAAGGTGGGGTCGCGGCCCAGGACTTCGGCCGCCGTGAGCAGGCCGGCAGGGTCGAAGGGCCGCGCCGAGATATGCTCGTCGGCGAGCAGTCGCGCGAGCGCTTGGGCGGTCGTCGGCGTGACTTGCGCCGCGAACATGAGCGCGGCGTCGAGCGCCGGCGCGGGAGGCGTCGCGGCGCCCGGCTCGCGCAGGCGCCGCGCGAGCCGCTCGCACAGCTGGCGCACGCGCTCGCGTGTGATGTCCTGGAACTCGCGCCCGGTGGCCTCGAGGGTGGCGCCGCCGCGCCCGTCCCAGCCCCAGTGACGCACGGCGATGCGGGCCGTGCGGCCATGTTCCGTGGCTTCGGCGATCGAGGCCAACTCGGCCTCAAGTGAGGGTGGCGTACTCGACAGCTCCACAGATTCTCCACTCCGCGCTGCTCGCTAGACGCAGGATACACCAGGCGCGCCCGACGCTCCCCCCGCTTGCGCGCCTGGACTATGATGAAACGCGTCCGTAGCGCGAGCGAGAGGGGAGGCCGATGTCCGCCGACAAGCCGAGCAAGAGGAAGTCCAGCGAGGCGAAGGCCAATGATCTCGTCGGCTCGCTGCCGCCGTCGGACATCCGCATGGAATCCTCGCACAAGAAGCTCGACCGCGAGGAGTACGAGGCCGACCTGCTCAAGCTGCAGGTCGAGCTCGTCAAGCTGCAGGAGTGGATCAAGCACGCCGGCCTGCGCGTCGCGGTCATCTTCGAGGGGCGGGACGCGGCCGGCAAGGGCGGCACGATCAAGCGCATCACCGAGCACCTCAACCCGCGCGTCGTACGCATCGCCGCCCTCGGCACTCCCACCGAGCGGGAGCGCACCGAGTGGTACTTCCAGCGCTATGTCCCGCACCTGCCGGCCGCCGGCGAGATGGTGCTCTTCGACCGCTCCTGGTACAACCGCGCCGGCGTCGAGCGCGTCATGGGCTTCTGCAGCGAGGACGAGGTCTGGGAGTTCTTCCGCACCTGCCCGGAGTTCGAGCGCATGCAGATCCGCAGCGGTCTGATCCTGCTCAAATACTGGTTCAGCGTCGCCGACGAGGAGCAGGAGAAGCGTTTCCAGTCGCGTCTCAAAGACCCCCTCAAGGTCTGGAAGCTCAGCCCCATGGATCAGGAGAGCCGCCTGCGCTGGGTGGAGTACTCGCAGGCCAAGGACGAGATGTTCAGCTACACGGACACCAAGGACTCGCCCTGGTGGGTCGTCAACGCCGACGACAAACGCCGCGCCCGCCTCAACATGATCCACCACCTGCTCTCGCAGATCCCGTACGAGGACGTGACGCAGAAGGACCTCAAGCTCGGGGAACGGCCGCCGGACAAGGGATACGTGCGGCCGCCGATCGACAGCCAGACGTTCGTGCCCGAGGTGTACTGAGGCAAGCTCCACCTGGGGCTGTCTCGCGCCCGCGGGGAGCGCCCACCGCTCGGCGCCCGCGCTCGCGAGTCCGCTCGCCGGCGGCCGCAGCGTCGCCGTGGCGGCGCCACCACTCCAGCACGGCTCGTCGCGCCGCGCGACCACCGCGCCATCGGGGCCGCTCGCAACCCCGGCGCGTTCCTGCGCCACATCGTGGTCGGCCCGGAGCGGGCGCGCTTCGCCGGTGCGCGGAGCCCCTTGGGTCATCGCGCCGGCGTGGAACCGGCATCGCGCCGGCGTGGAGCCCGACGGTTCCCGACGGATCTCGCAGTACATGCGTCTACCGTCACTCCCGAACTGTGAGAGGCGTGCCGATACGGGGTAGGAAGACACCGACGAGGAGCGGTGAAATGGACGAGACACAGCGCGAAGGCAGGAAGAACGAAGAGGCAGCGGAACGGACCAACTATGGCCGGTTCCTGGCGATAGGTTTTGTAGCACTGTGGCTGGTGACGCTGCTGGCCCTGGTGGGTCACGTGGGCGTCGGCGGCATCTGAGGGCACGACCGGATGACGTGACGGACGAGCGAGCGCCGCCGGCGCCCCACGGGGCGCCGGCGGCGCTCGCCGCGTACGGGCTGGTGGAGGCTGTCCGGCTTGGGCGGGCCGGCTAGTCGGTGCCCTCGACGCCTCCGAACGGCTCGCCCACGAACGGCAGCTCCGGCAGCTCATGCAGCCACTCGAGGACAGCCGCAGTGACGGCGCCGGCGACACCGAGGGTGACGTCGTCTCGGACGGCGCGCCGCCCTGCATCGAACTGGATGCCGAGGGCGGCGAGACTGGCTGGCGACGCAGGGAGCGACGCACCAATAGGCGTTTCTCGGAGGTCGACGAGCCAGAGGAGTTGTTCGTCGACGGTGACGATGGCGCGTGGACGCGGCATGACGACCCCCTGAACCCGAGAATGGCGGGAGATGCGAGCGTCGCCGCCGGGGACGCGGCGGGGAGGTCTGCAGCGACCGGACCGCTCTGCGGCGCCGGAGGGACCGGCGTGCGCCGATCGGCGGCGACGCTCGTGGCAGAGTGTAGCCGGCGGGCCGGACGGATGTCCGCCGCGGAACGCGGCGTTTGAGCTTGCCCTCCCACGGTGAGAATCTCGCATCACACTCATCGGGACCGTGGAGGAGTCATCATGGCGGAGAGCGTCTACAAGGTCGTCGAGATCATCGGCAGCAGTACCGAGTCGTGGGAGAAGGCGGCCAAGGCGGCCGTCGATCGGACGGCGTCGAGCATCGAGGACCTGCGCGTCGCCGAGATCGTGGAGCTCGACATGAAGCTCGAGGCCAACCACGTCGTCGCGTATCGGGCCAAGGTCAAGATCTCCTTCAAGGTGCACGAGATCACCTCATAGCGGCCGCGGCGGCGACTGCCCGAGAGGGATCGCTTCGCGCCCTCGTTTCCGGGCGGTCGCGGGTGGACCTGCAGGTTGCCGGGTCCTGCCTGTGGGTACCCTGCCACGCACGGCGTCCCCGTATCCCCAAAGGAGTGACATGGTCCAGGTAGGTCAGCAGGCACCCGCGTTCGCCCTCGAAGGCGTCCTCGACGGCGAGTTCGTGGACGTCAGGCTTTCGGACTACGCCGGCAGCTGGGTGGTCCTCTTCTTCTATCCGCTCGACTTCACGTTCGTGTGTCCCACCGAGATCCGGGGCTTCTCGGCCCGCGTGCCTGAGTTCGAGGTACTCGGCGCCAAGGTGGTCGGCTGCAGTGTGGACAGCAAGTTCAGCCACCTCGCGTGGGTGGAGCGCGACTTCGGCAAGCTCGGCTTCCCGTTGCTCAGCGACATCCGTCGCGAGGCCACCGACGCCTACGGCGTGCTACTGGAGGACGAGGGCGTTGCGCTGCGCGGCACGTTCATCATCGATCCCGAAGGCGTGCTCCGCTACGCGGTCGTCCACGACAACAGCATCGGCCGCAACACCGACGAGACGCTACGCGTCCTGCAGGCGCTTCAGACGGGCGAGAAGTGCCCGATCGACTGGAGGCCGGGAGAGGCGACGCTGGGCTGAGACAGCGCGCGGCCGGTGTGGGGGATGGTAGGCTTGGTGCATGCCCGTCTACGAATTCACCTGCGCTGCGTGCGGCGAGACCTACGACATCATCTCGTCGCTCGCCGACCGCGACCAGAAGGCCGTGTGCCCGGCATGCGGCGGCCGCGACGCGACACCGGTGTTCAGCTCCGTGAGCCTCGGCGGCTCACGGAGCAGCGCGAACCCCGGCGTGTTCGTGCGGCCGAACCAGCCGGGCGCCAAGCCGTACCACAAGGAAGCCTGAGGCCCCGCGGGGGGCGGTCCGTCGACTAGGCGCCGCGCGCGTCGCCCGGCGTTCCTCCCGGAGCCTCCTCCGGTTCCGGGGCCTCCTCCGGTTCCGGGGCCTCCTCCGGAATGGTCTCCGGGTAGAGCAACTCGATCTCCGCGACCCGGCTGCCGAGCTGCGCGCGCAGCTCAGTCTCCGCCTCATCGTCGGGGCCGCCGGTCGCGTCGGCGCTGATCTCGTGCAGCCAGGTCCCGAGCACCTCGTGTTCGCCGGCGTCCGGGACTTCCACCAGCTCACGCAGGAACGGGTGACGGTAGGGGCGCGACGTGTCGACCGTGAGCAGCACCGAGTCTCGGCCGCGGGTCACCCCTACGTAGACCACGCGCCGCTCTTCCTCGATGGCGCCAGGCTCCCAGCGCGTGAGGTCGCAGTCGTAGTCTGGGATGACGACGGCGTCGTACTCCCGCCCTTTGGCGGCATGGATGGTCCCGATGACCACCCGGTCAACGGCACCGTCCTCGCGGGCCAGTGTGTCGTCGGCCGTGCCGGCGCCGGTCTCTTCGTCGACGCACAGCCGGTCCCATGCGGCGAGGAACGCGCCGGGGGTCGCAAGCGTCTCGGCGAGCAGAAGCAGGCCGTCGAGGATGTGCAACGGATCCTCATCCGTGCCGTCGCCGCCCTCTCCTGGGCCGCTGGTCTCTCGCCACCAATCCTCGAGCCCGAACGCGTCGACGGCCCCCCACACGAGATCGCCGGCCGAGAGCTCCTGCGGGCCGGCGAGCGTCACGCCGAGTTCGTGGACCGCGGCGACCAGCTCTGAGAGGGGCTGCGGCCCGGCCGCGGGCTCGGCAGCGGCGAGCGCCTGCAGCAGCTGCCACGGATGCGGCGCGGCGGCGATGTCTTCGACGGCCGCATCGCGCAAGTACCGGTTGGGACGGTTGAGGAGCAGGCGGAACTCGTCCCCGGCGGCGTCGTGAGGGCGGCGCGCCAGGTCGATGTACGCGCGCAGCAGGCGTGCGGCAGGGTGAGTGAACAGCCGGTACCCGAGCACGGGCGCGCGTGGCACGCCCCCCTCGTCCAGCGCCAGCGCAGCGCCCAGCTGCTGCGAGCGGTAGCGGCAGAGCACGGCGAGGTCGCGCCATTCGCACCCGAGGCGGGTGTGCTCCTCGCGCAGGAAGCCGCAGATGGCCGCGCCGCGTTCCGGCCAGGCAGGCGCGCCGAAGAAGCGTACGGAGCCCGCCGGCGCGTCGTCTCGCGGCCGCACCTCCTTGACCTCGCGCACGGCGTTGTTGGCCACGAGGCGGGACGCGCACTGGACCACAGCCCGCGAGCAGCGGTAGTTGGTGCTCAGCGCGTACGTGGCGGACCACGGCGCCGGCGGCATCCGCTCGTGAAAGCCGAGGATGCCGCGGGGGTCGGCGAAGCGCCACCCGTAGATGAGCTGGTCGTCGTCGCCGACGACGAAGACGTCCCTGGTGGGGCGCGAGAGGATGTCGACCAGGCTGTGCTGCGCGCCGTTGAGGTCCTGGAACTCGTCGACGAGCACGTGATCGAAGCGCGCCTGGATGAAGGCGCGGTGGCCGGGGTCGGCGAGCATGTCGACGACCGCGAGGTAGATCTGGTCGTCGAAGGACTGCTCTCCTGCGGCCGCCTGGAGGCGCGAGAACTGCTGGTGGATCGGCGCGAAGGGCACGTCGAGGACGGGCCGCTCGCCGAGTGACTCGACGCGGACGTGCACGTCGGCCGGGTCCTCGAGGCCGGCACGTACTCGGGCGAGGCCACCGAGAAAGGCGCCCACGGGGTCGCTCCCGCGCGCCGGGCGGAGCTCCGTGGGCCCGGCCCCCGCTGCTTCCATGGCGCCCCGCATCAACGCCCGTTGCGCGCGACCGTCTGTCAGCCGCACGCGGGCTCCGGCGACCTCGCGCTGGTAGCGGGAGCCGAAGGCGTTGAACGTCGCGCAGTGCACGGCCGGCGGCCGCCGGCCACGGCGCTCGCACAGGCGGCGCGTCGTGGCGATGCCGGCGGCCGCGAGGCGCTCCTCCAGCTGCTCGGCTGCCTTGCGATTGAACGCGAGCAGGAGGATGCCGCCCGGGTCGGCGCCGCGTCTCACCAGCTCGACGACTCGACTCACGAGCGTCTTCGTCTTGCCGGAGCCGGCCGGCGCGAGGACGCGCGCCGGCCCGGCGCCGTGCTCCACCGCGGCGCGCTGGGCGGCGTCGAGGGGCTGGCCGCCTTCGGCGCGGTCGGGGGCCGCCGCGGAGGTCTCGCGGCGACGTCGCGGCGGCACACCGGCCGACAACACCGGGGGTGGGGAGGGGCGCGAGAGCAGGGCCCCGATGTCCTCCAGGTCCAGGCCGCCGACGTCGCCCGGCGCCAGGGGTCGGGAGGCGAAGACCTCCGCGGCGAACGGCCAGGCGACGCAGTAGGGGGTGCTGCCGGCGACCAGCGGGTGGATGAAGCCGAGCAGGATGCGTGACGCCTGGGCAAGCAGCTCCTCATCGGACTGGCCCCAGAACCAGAGCCCCGCGCGCCCGCGGTGCTCACGGGGCGGCGCTGTCCACGCGCGCTCCTGCGCGAAGCGCACGCCCGGGTGAGCCGAGGCGAGGAGGGCCTTGAGCTCGCGCCGGCCTTCGACCTCGAACAATTGGAGGCGCGGGCCGGGCGGGCGGCTGGAGGTGCGTCTATCGAAGCGGGCCCGGAGCATGGGAACGTCACGCTAGCGTGACGTGCCGCTCTGTGCGATGGTGACGTGGGCGGCGCCGGTGGACGTTTCGCGCCCGGCCCCTCAAGTTCCACGACCTGCGTGGCGAGATAGGGGTCAGAGCGCCGCGGCGCCGGCGCGCTGGAGGCCGTCTTGGCAGATGCCGCACAGCACAGAGGGAGAGCCGCTCGTCCCGGGGGCCCGGCCGCCGCGGCGAAGGCGCGCATCGGGGCGCTCGAGCGGCTGGTGGAGCAGTACCGCGTGCTCCTCGAGACCAGCGCTGCGATCAGCGCCAGCACCGACCTCAGGGAGACGCTCGACCTCATCACGCGCCTGGTCACCGAGCGCCTGGATGCGGGCTGGTGCGACCTCTACGACTACGTCCTTGCTCGCGACGAGTTCGTCGTGACGGCGTTCTACCAGCTGCCTGAGATCGACATCGACTCGACCGACTGGGTCGGCACGAGGTACGACAGCTCCACCTGGCACGATCTCGAGGCGTGCGTCCGCGAACGCCGCGCGTCGGTCTGGTATCGCGACGACGAGGCCTTGGGGGAGGAGGAGCTCGCCAACATGGACAGGTGGGGAGAGCTCTCGAGCATCACCCTCCCGCTTGTCTACAAGGGAGAGGTCATCGGCATGATAGACGTCGGCGAGAGTCGCGAGATCAGGCGCTGGAGCGATGACGACGTACGCGTCCTCCAAGCCATCGCCGACCAGGCGTCCATCGCCATCGCCAACGCCCGCGTCTACGCACTCCTGGCCGAGCAGGCCGTCACCGACGGGCTCACGGGTCTCTTCAATCGCCGCCACTTCGACGAACACCTGCGCCAGGCGGTCACCACGGCACGCCGCTATGGCGACGAGCTCTCCCTCGCGATCGTCGATGTGGACGACTTCAAGCGTTTCAACGATCGCTGGGGCCACCCGCTCGGTGACCGCCTGCTGTCAGATCTTGCCGTGATGCTGCGCGACGGCACCCGCCATGACGTGGACGTCGTCGCTCGCCACGGCGGCGATGAGTTCGCGTTGATCATGCCGCAGACCCGCGCCACGGGGATCGAGCCGACGGCGGCACGCAACGTGTGCGAACGCATCCGCGCCGCCGTCGCCGCGAAGGGCTTCGAGAGCGCGTCCGGCGGGCTCGAGGCGCGCGTGACGGTCAGCGTGGGCGTGGCCGCCCTCGGGATCGGCGGCTACACGGCCGCGGAGCTGCTCTCGAGCGCCGACAAGGCGCTGTACCTCTCCAAGAGTCAGGGCAAGGACAGCGTCAGCGTCTTCGGCACGTAGCGCCGCCGGAGGCCTTGCCCCGGGCCCGGCTGCCTCAGGGCTCGGGCGCGCGGACCCTCAGGGCCCCGGGCGCGACGCCGACGGCGAGCGGGACGTCGCCGAGCGCGTCGCCGTCGACGTCGAGGGGGAACAGACGCCGGCCGCCGGGCACCATCAGCAGCGGGGTGAGTTCGACCGCGCGACAGCTGAAATGGCTCACGCCGGGTTCGCCCAGATGCGTGCCTGCGTACACCGTGCGGAACTTCGCGATCAGACGCAGACGCGTGCGCGTCTCAAAGACGACGACCTCGAGCAGACCGTCGTCCGGGCGCGCCATAGGGGCGATGCTCATGCCTCCGCCGAACGTGCGCCCGTTGCAGATCGCCACGGCGTGCGTGTCGACGACGCGTTCGACGGTCTCTCCGCCGGGGAGGACGGCGCGGCAGCGCAGCCGCACACGCCGGCACATCACGATGCCGCGCAGCGTGGCCTGCGCGTAGGCGACGCGTCCGCTGAGGAACGCCGGGGCCGACGCGGAGTAGCGGTCCACCAGACCGCCGACGCCCGCGGAGAGCACGTTGACCCACCAGCGCTCGCGCGGCCGTCCGTCCTCGCCGGGGAAGCGGGCGTGCCCGACATCGAGGCGGCGTTCGGCGCCGGCCGCCAGGACCGCGATGTGGCCGGCCGCACCACCCCGGATCCCAAGCGTGCGGCCGAAGTCGCCGCCGGTGCCGGTCGCGATGTAGCCGGCGCACGGGAGCGCGGCGGCCCCAAGCGGCACCCCGCCGGCCGGGACATCGGTGCCGGCGGCGGCCGCGGCCCGCATGAGCCCATCGGCGAGCTCGCTGAACGTCCCGTCGCCGCCGATGCTGATGACGAGCGGCCGCCCATCGTCAGCAGCGGCGGCCGCAAGCCGCGATGCATCTCCGGCCGCGGCGGTCTCGGCCACGTCGATGGGGCCGACCGCCGCGCGCACGGCCGTGAGGAGGTGGCCGAGCTCGCGCCCGGTCCGGCCGCGACCGGCAGCGGGGTTGGCGATCACAAGTGGAAGGGGGCGCGTTGTGGCCGGCGCGGAAGTCATGGCGGCGGAGGAGGGGCGGGCCGGAAGCGGCGGGCAGGATGGCCCGGATGGCTTGAGGTCAGCCGGCGCTGCGGCTGAGCCACTGCTCCTTGAGCATGGCCATGTAGTAGACGTTCCAGTACTTGCCGCCGGCGCGGCGCGCCTCCACGAAGTGCCCTTCGGTCTTGAAGCCGAGGCTCTCGTACAGCCGGATGGCGGCGAGGTTGAGGTCGAGGACGTAGAGGTCGACGCGATGCAGGTCCAGCTCGCGAAAGGCCTTGTCCAGCAGGTGCGTCACGATCTGGGCGCCGGTCCCTCTGCCACGCGCAGTCGCGTCGCCGACAAGCAGTCGCGACACGGTCGCGGACATGTTCTGGCGGTCCAGCTTGCTCAGCTCGACATGACCGACCACCTCGCCACTGTCGTCGTCGGCGGCGGCGAAGACGAAGCTCGTCGCCTCCGGCCCCTCGGCCTCGGCCAGGTGGGCCTCGAGCTGGGCCTCATCGAGCGGGAAGGCGAACTTGGTCCCCGCCCACTGCACCAGGAACTCCGGGCCGGCGCCGTCGACCCAGCCGATGAGGCGGGGCATGTCGCTGCGCGTGAACGGTCTCAGGGAGATGGACATGCGGGGATTCTATCGCCGTCGCACCGATCGCGCACGTGGTGGGGATGCGCGCCGGCACACGTCCGCTCAGGATCGCGCGGCTCGTCACGTCTTCGCGCGAAGTTCGTGCAAGAACCAGCGTGGCGCGGTGTGAGGATTACCTATCTGGCCGCCGTGGTGGCCCGGTGGTATGAATGGGGCATCGCGCCGGCGCGGCGCCGAAGGTCCGCGCGCCGGCTCCGGACCGTCCCGAGCTGGAGGCTGACTCCGTGACACCTATCGAACGCCCTGCGATCGAACCGCTGAGGCCCGCGTTCCGGCAGACCTACCACAGCACTGAGGAGCTCGACCGCCTCAAGCAGGCCACGCTCGACATCCTGGAGACGGTCGGCGTCCAGTTCCAGTCGGACAAGGCGCTGGGCCTGCTCGCCGACCACGGCGTGCGCATCGACAGGGCGTCGCAGGTGGCGCACTTCCCGGCGGACCTCGTGCTGGAGGCCATGTCGCGAGCGCCGCGCCGCTTCAGCCTCGGCGCCCGCGACGAGAGCTGCGCGATCGAGGTCGGGGATGGCAACACGTACGCGACCACCGACGGCTGCGGCGTCGAGCTCATCGACTTCGCGACGCGCGAGCGGCGCAAGTCCACCAAGGCGGACATCGCAGACGTGACGCGCATCCAGGATTACCTCTCGAGCATCGCCTTCTGGTGGCCGACGCTGAGCGCCGGCGACTACGGCGAGACCTCGCAGCTGCACGAGCTCGACGCCGGCTGGAACAACACGGTCAAGCACCTGCAGGGCATGGTCAACGGCGAACGCGAAGCCCGCTACGCCGTCGAGATGGCGACGGTCATCGCCGGCGGGCCCGAAGAGCTGCGCCGCCGGCCGGTCATGAGCGACCTCATCGGTACGATCTCGCCGCTCGTCCTGGACAAGGACGGCATCGAGGCCGCTCTCGTGTTCGCCGAGGCAGGGGTGCCCGTGTGCTTCGTGACGATGCCGACCCTCGGCACCACCGCGCCGGCCACCAAGGCCGGCGCCTTCGCCATGGGCGCGGCCGAGCTCGTGGCCGCGAGCGTCCTCCTGGAGCTGGCGTACCCGGGCGCGCCGGTGCTGCACTCGATCATGCAGAGTTACGCCGACCCCCGCAGTGGCGGCTTCGTGAGCTTCCCGCTGGACAGCCGCTGCCGGTTCCTCGCCACGGAGCTCGCCCACCACTGGGGCGTGCCCAGTGAAGCGGCGTGCTGCGGCACCGACTCTCCCGGCGCCGGCACCTGGCAGGCGGGGGTGGAGAAGGGGACCGATCTCGTGCTCGCCGCCTGGGAAGGCATCGACCTCATGCCCTCGATCGGCCTCGTCAACGTGTACACGCTGTTCGTCCCCGAGGACATCTTCCTCGACGACGACATGTACCACCGCGCCCGCTACGCGCTGCTCGACCTCGACCTCGGCGACGACGCCATGGCGCTCGAGGCGATCGCCGACATCGGCCCCGGCGGGCACTTCCTCGGGCACAGGCACACGCGCCGGCACATGCGCGAGTCCTTCGTCCCGGCGATCACCCACCAGGTAGGCCCGGACGGCGCCTTCCGCGACCCCGTCGAGGTGGCGCGCGAGAAGGCCGAGCTGATCTGGCGCGAGTACCGGCCCGAACCACTGGACGCCGGCAAGGCCGCCGAGCTGACGAAGATCCTCGCGGCGGCCGACGCGGAGCTGCGCGGGTAGCCGGCGGAATGGTGCGCCGATGACGACCGCGGAGCGGCTGCACGCCGTGATGGACGGGCTCGCCGGCATGGCCAGCGAGGAGAACCGCGCCGGCATGGCGCGCTACGGCATCAAGACCGACGACGCCTTCGGCGTCTCCGTGTACGAGCTGCGGCGGATCGCCAAGGGGTACCGCTGCGACCACGATCTCGCGCTCGCCCTCTGGGGGACCGGCAATCACGAGGCGCGCGTGCTGGCGAGCATGGTCGACGACCCCGCGCAGGTCACGGAGCGACAGATGGAGGAGTGGGCGGCGGCGTTCGACTCGTGGGACGTCTGCGACCAGGTCACGTCCAACCTCTTCGACAAGACGCGGTTCGCCTACGACAAGGTCGCAGAGTGGAGCGGCCGCGAGGACGAGTGGGTCAAGCGGGCGGCGTTCGCGACGGCGGCCGCCCTTGCCGTGCAGGACAAGACGGCGGCCGACGAGCGCTTTGTGCCCATCCTGGCGCTCATCCGGCGCGAGGCGGGCGACGACCGCAACTTCGTCAAGAAGGCCGTCAACTGGGCGCTGCGCAACATCGGCAAGCGCAACACGGCGCTGCACGCGGCGGCGGTCGCGACGGCCGAGGAGATCCTCGCCTCGGCCGATGCCCTCGCCGCCGCGGACCGGCGCGATCCGGCCGCGCGCAGCGGCCGCTGGATCGCCCGGGACGCGCTCCGCGAGCTGCGCTCGGAGAAGGTGCTGCGCCGCTTCTGACGCGGCCGCGGGCTGGCCTGCCCCGCGCATCAGTACTACTATTGTCTCCCTGCGCGGGGTCTGCCCGCGCCCACCGGCACGGGGGGTCACGTGGCCGTACGAGGGCGCACAGCCTACGGGTCCTTCGAGCGACGCCATCCGCGCCTTGTGAGGCGCACCACCTGGCTGCGCCTGCATCCGCTCGCCGTCGGCCTTGTCGCGCTGGTCATGATCCTGGTCATCTTCTACCTGGACGCGACTGTCCACCCTGTGACCATGGCTGGCTTCTACCTTATCCCGCTGACGCTGCTGGCCTTGTCCGCGCGAGAGCGTCTCGTGCTCGCCACCGGCCTCATCTGTATGCTGCTCACCCTGCTCGTGATGGTCTGGCAGGGAACGGTCAACGCGGCGAACGCGTTCGGCCTGCTCTATGGCGGGCTCGCCGGGCTCGCACTGGTCGTGCTGGCCTACCTCATCCGCCGGCTCTCGACGATCACCGACTACGCCATGCTGCGGGCCCAGCTCTCGGAGGCTGGTGCCGACATCCTCACCAGCGGCGGCACGCGCGACGATCTCGACGAGCTGCTGCAATACGCGCTTGAGCGACTCGGTGAGCAGCTGGACGCCACGGGGGGAGTGGTGCTCATCCTCGAGGCCGGCGCCTGGGTGGGGCGTGCCGGCTTCGGGCTGGGGGTCGACGCGCGTGAGATCACGGCCCCCTACGGTGAGGTGCCGCTCGCATCCGAAGCTCTCGCCGCCGAGGAGCTCGTGACGCGCGAGCTCGGCGGCGAGCACGGCGTCGCGCTCGGCCCCCTCGGCGACCATCTGCGGCTGGAGCGTGTGCTCCTCATTCCGATGCGCGCCCTGGAGCGTCAGGTCGGCGTGCTGGTCTACAACCGGCCCGCCGCCTCTGGCGACTACAGCGAAGAGCAGCTCACGCTCGCCCCGACGGTGGCCGGGTACCTCGCCGTCGCCGTCGACAACGTGAGCCTCATGCTGGAGCTGAGCACCAAGCGGCGGGATCTCGAGCTCGTGCGCGACTCCAGCCTCGACTTCGCGCAGAGCAAGGATATGGACGAGGTGCTGGAGGCGGTCGTCCAGCGGCTCCTCGACGCACTGGCGATGCACGCCTGCGATGTCTTCACGGTCGACCTCGAGACGCGCACCCTCGACCTGCTCGTGAGCTACGACGACGGCGCCTTCGAGGCCGGCAGCGCCCTGCCGGCGCGGCACTACTCGCTCGAGGATTTCGTGTCGAGCGCGCTCGCCGTCGACACGCGCAAGTCGGTCCTGATCACGTCGCTCGACGACCCCCGTCTCGGCCCCATGGAGCGTGAGCTGCTCGAGAAGTACGGCCACCTGACCCAGCTCAGCGTGCCGCTGCGCATCCGCGATCGCGTGTTGGCGCTCGTGGAGCTCTTCGACCAGGAGTCCAGGGAGCTGAGCGACGAGGAGATCGAGCTGGCCGGGACCATCTGTCGCTTCGCGGCACTCGCCGTGGACAAGGCGCAACTGTTCGACGCCCAGCGAGCCCTCACCGAGCGCCGCGACAAGCTGGCCCGGCGCCTCCAGCGCCTGCAATCCTTCGCCGTCGACCTCAACCGCCGCCTTGACCACGCCGGGCCGCAGGAGGTGCTGGACGAAGTGGTGACCGCCGCGCTCGACTTGCTGCGCGTGCGCTCGGCCGCAGTTTTGAGCGGGGCCGGGGACTACATCGCCGTACGCTCTTTCCGCGCGCGAGGGATCGACGGGGGCGCCGAGGCGTCCGACGCCAAAGCGGCGCTCCTGGAGCGCTGCCGCAGCGCGCTCGAGGAGCCGGCCGACGCGAGCATGGCCGGTGAGGACCTGGTGTCCGCAAGCGTTGCGGCGAAGGAAGGCCTCCTGTTCACGCCGGTCGAGGTCGAGGCGGCGCAGCAAGTGTCACAGATGGTCGTCGCCGACAGGGAATCGGGGGAGTTCGACAACGAGGACAGGCAGCTGCTGGCGACGCTTGCGGCTCAGCTCGGAGCGAGCCTGCACAACGCCACCGCCTACCAGCGCGAGCACGCCATCGCCGAGACCTTCCAGGAGACCCTGCTGATGGAGGCGCCGCAGATCCCGGGCATCGACGTGGGTCTCAAGCTACCAGGCGGCCACCGACGACGCGCGTGTGGGCGGCGACTTCTACGACATCGTCCCGCTGGGCCCCGGGAAGCTCCTGGTGATGGTCGGCGACGTGTGCGGCAAGAGCCTCGGTGCCGCGGCGCAGTCGGCCGTCGTGCGGTACATGCTGCGCGCCTACGCGGCCGAAGGGTCGCCCGGAGAAGCGCTTTCGCGGCTCAACTCAGCGGTGATCACGCAGACGCCCGGCCAGCCGTTCGTCACGCTCGTGCTCGCCTACGTCGACGTGGCTCGCCACATGTTCGAGTACGCCGTCGCCGGCCACCCGCGGCCATTCGTCATGGCCGGCCACTCCGAGTTCCCGATGCCTGGGGAGGGCCACGTGCCGGTCGGCATCTTCCGCGGCGCTGTCTACCCCACGAACCGCGCCGTGCTCCCCGAGGACGCGTGCATCGTCATGTACACGGATGGGATGACCGACGCGCGCCAGAACGGCGTCCTGTTCGGGGAGGAGCGCCTCAAGGCGGCCATCCGCGGCGGCCTCGAACTCGGCGCCCAAGGCCTGGCCGACACGCTGCTGAGCCAGGTGACGGAGTACGCGGGCGGCGTCCTGCCGGACGACTGCGCCGTGGTCGCGATCAGGCTGCCCTAGGCCCCTCAGGCGCCGCGCACGACCGTCGCCATCGCGTCGGCGACGGCAAGCACCCTGGCGCGGCGACCGAGCCGCGCCTCGGCGGCGGCGACCGCGGCGTCGACGGAATCGCACGCGGCGATGCCGAGCGGCTCGAGGAACGCCGGCCTGCGGGCGCCGACCACGGCGACACGGAAGCGGTCGAGGACGCGCGCCAGGACGAAGGCGCGCTGTCCGCCTGGCCCGAGAGCCTCCGTCATGCCCCGCCGCACGAGGTCCGCGGGGCTGGAGGCGCCTGCCAGCACCGCGGCGCAGTTGCGCTCGCCGGGCCCGTCGCCGGCTTCGTCTGGCAGGTCGGCGCACACCACCACGAGTCCGCCTTCGGCGAGCGCCGGCCGCGCCGCGAGGCAGATGTAGGTGGCCGCTCGCGACGCCTGGTAGAAGTTGTCGCTCTTGGGCGCGTGGATGCCCGCGACGATCACGTCATAGGGGGTCGTGGCCGGACGCAGCCACGCGGCGGCGTGGTCGTGCGCCAGGGCATCCTGTACCGCCACCGGCTCACCGGCCGCGATGGCGGCTGCGCCGCCCTCGCTCATCACCGCGTTCACGGCCCAGCGAAGAGGGGTCCTCGACGCGATCTCCCGCAGTTCGTGCTGGAAGGGGTTGCCCGCGAGCTCACCGACGGCGACGCCCTTCTGGGAGATGAAGCGCGGATGGTGGGTGGCGGCGATGGTCTCGCGCCCCGCGCAGCCGATCGCGACGCCTTTGACGCCGCCGCTGAAACCAGCGTACAGGTGCGGCTCGAGCACGCCCACGCTTATCGCCAGGTCGGCCTCGGCAAGGCGCCGTGCGATGCGCACCGGGACGCCGGCCGGCGTCGTGCCGAGGTCGGCGCACTCCGTCTCGATGCCCTGGGCATCCACGACGGCGACGCGCGCCGCATACTCGGCGCCGGCGAGCTCGGAGCGCTCCTCTGGCGGTCGTCGTGGCGTGCAGGCCGCAGCCGATGTGGACGCTGACGCCGTCATCCGCCACGCCGGCCTGCCCCAGCTCATCAAGGACATGGGCCAGGATCGCGCGGCTCGGGCACGGGCGCGAGGCGTCGGGGATCGTGACGGCGACGGTCGCGGCGCCGCGCGCCAGCTCGCGCAGGGGCGGCGCCGCGACCGGCTCCGCGAAGGCATGCCCCACCGCGAGGCCGAGGTCGGCGACCGGCGTCAGCCGGGCCGGAGGCTCGAAGGCGTCGGCGCGCGGCACGTCGAGCCGGCTCTTGCCGCAGAAGACCCAAGGCGTCTCGTTCATCGAGGGGCTATGTCGGCGACGGAGGTCGCATCAGTGCCCGCGGCTGGAGGAGGGCCGGAGGCGGCGGTGCTGCCCGCCTCGCCGCTTGGCTCTGTGCTGCCGCCCGTCTCGCCTTGCTTCGCGCCCCGGAGGTCGCGCCCGGCTCGCCGGTACAGGACGGCCATCACCACGACGCCGGCGATCGGCAACAGGGCGGCGGCGAAGCCGCCGATGAGCCACTCGAGGAGCCGTCCACGGCGTCGCCGGCAGGTGGCGTAGCCGAGCCAGAGGCAGATCACGAGCTGCGGCCCGGCGGCCCAGAAATACACGACCGCCTTGAAGAGGACACCGGGGACGCTCGCGATGATCACAGTTCGTACAGGTCGAGGATACGCCGTATCGTCGCGCGCATATCGGCTACGGCCTCGGGCGGCGCCAGGAGGCGCGCCTGGCTCGAGAAGCCGAGCAGGTGATGCGTGAGCCAGCGCTCGTCGACGTAGGGTTGAGCGGCCAGCGCGCCGCCGTCGGTCGTCGGGAGCAGCGTCTGCTGCTCGGCGATCCAGCGGCGCACGACCGGTCCGTACCACACGGTCGCAGACTTGGGCGCGTAGCTGCCGGAGGCGGGGATACCCTCGCGCCGGTAGAGGTCTAGCTGTACGTCCGTGCGCGGCGCGAAGGTGTCGGCGAGGAGCTTGCGCCGACTTGGTTGTCGCGACGCGGAAGACGCGCGTTCCGCCGGCCGTGCGGCACCAGCACACGTAGTACCACTCGCCGCGGCTGTGGACGAGCAGGTAGGGCTCCACGGTGCGGGTGCTCACCCTGTCTGAGCCCTCCGCCCAATACTCGATCTCGAGGAGCCGCCTCTCGACGATCGCCTTGTTGACGGCTGCCAGCACGGCGTCGCTCGGGTGCAGCAGGTCGCTGCGTGTCGATGGTCGGGGCGCCGCCGCGGCGCGCGCCGCGCAACTTCTCCGCGGCGCTGGCAAGGGCCCGGCCGGATGCGGTGGGCAGCTGGCCGCCGACAAGCTCCACGGCCAGTAGCAGCGTGTCGGCCTGCAGCGGCGAGAGGCGCGCCGGCCGCATGAACTCGGGACCGGCGAGATCGCAGTACACGCGCAGCTTGGAGCGGCCCTCGTACTCGGCGTACAGAAGGGCGCCGTCGGCGCCGAAATTGACCAGGTTCAGCAGCCTCACGTCGGCGCGCAGCTCCTCGGCCGAGACGCCGAGGTCGGCGCGGATGCGCGCCACGTCGAGCAGGGCCTCGTCTCGTCGCCGCAGCTCCCGATGAGGTAAGTCGTCAGCGTCGTGAGCCGGGTGAACCGGTCGACCTCCACGCGCCAGTCGTCGCCGCGCCGCCGTTTGGCCGCGGGAGGCTCGGTCGCCGTTCCGCCGCGCGGCCTCGGGCGATTCGCTGTCGTAGAGCGCGTCGAGACGGCGGAGCTGCTCGACCAGCTGCTGCGCGCAGCGCCGCCGGGCCGAGCAGCTCGGCGTCCTCCGCGAGCCCGAGGACCCAGGTCAGCAGGGGCCGAGCGTCGGCGTAGGCCGTCTCGTACACGACGGCGCCGTCCGGCTGCGTTTCGATGCTCCCGCACTGCGTCCAGTGCGCCTCGACCCACCAGGCCATCTCCGCGCCGACTCGTACGCGCGCGATGCCGAGCGGCTCAGCCAGCTGCCACGCCGGTCGGTCGCGGTAGACGCCGATGTCGAAGTCGTCCGGCGGCGGGAAGTCGTGCGGGGCGCGGGTCGCGTGTGTCACGCGCGAGCGGATGCGCGAGAGCCGGAAGGTGCGCAGAGCCTCGCGCGTGTGGCACCAGCCGATCAGATACCACTCGCCGGCGACGAGCTGCAGGCCATACGGGTCCACGGTGCGCTCCAGCTCTTCGTCGCGGCCGATGGAGTAGTAGAGGAAGCGCACGCTCTTGCGCTCGGCAACGGCGGCTTGCAGCTTGGGCAGTACGGCCGCGGACGGACCAGTCTCGGGTACGACCGTGAGCGGCGGGGCCGCCGCCTCCGCGAGAAGCTCAGGACGCCCCTGCGCGAGGCTGAGGAGCGCCAGTCGCAGGGGCTGCGAATAGGCGAAGCGGTCTTCGAGGACGGCGAGGCACGCTGCCAGCGCCGTGAGCTCCTCGTGGGTCAGGGCGATCGCCGGCAGGTAGTACGCGTCGGCCGGCAGGCTGTAGAGCTCGGCGCCGTCGTCGCCGGGCTCGGCCTCCACCTCGACCCCGAGGCCGGCGAGCTCGGCGCGGTCCTCGTAGAAGCGCTTCTTGAAGGCCTCTTCGGTCATCAGGGGGTAGCCCTCGACGGTCCTCCTGATCTCGCCTACGCTCACCGGCTGGCCGCGGCGCGAGAGCAGCAGCGCGACCAGAGACAGGCGCCGCACGAGCTTGTCGGCGTCCTTGGAGAAGCCTTCTTCACGCACCCGGGCCGTGGCCATCGCTCGGCGCTCCTCACGGTGATGTGGCGGGTGGGCGGCGCGGACGCCGCCCGCGCATCATGCTACCTCACGGGCCTGCGCCGAGGGAGAGGGCACCGACGGCTGCGGAGAGCGCGGCCAGGGGTCCGAAGGCCGGCCGGCGTCAACGCGCCCGGGGCCGGCCCTGCGCACGGTGACGGAGGGAGGGGGTGTGCGCAGGGCCGGCCCCGGAGAGGCCGCCGGCGGGGTGCAAGGTTCTCTTGGCCGTTGCGCCCCGCCTCGTCATGCGGCTCGCGTCAGACTGCGGCGGCCTCCCTGCCGGCCGCCGCGATGATCTCGTCGAACTCCTTGCCGAGGTCCGCGGGGAACGGCGCCGTTTCGGCGGCGAGGATCTCCGCCACCTTCTCCTGCGCCTTCTCCGTGGTGCTCTTGGCGCCGGCGTTCTTCCAGCCCTCGTAGTTGCCGGTCTCGCCGAGCTTGGCCTGCCAGAGCTCGCGCACGTGCTTGCGCGTGTGGTTGTCGAAGAGGTAGTTGCCGCTGAAACCCATCTTCTTGATGAGCTCGACGGCCAGCGTCTCCTCGCTCACCTCGATGCCTGTGAGGATGCGCTTGATCATCCCGAGGATCTCGTCGTCCACCACCATGTTCTCGAGGCAGAGGATGCGCGAGCCGTCCAGCAGGCCGGTGCCGAAGGTCACGTCGGCGCCGTTGGCGTAGGCCATGAACATGGCGAGGGCGTTCTCGTAGGCGCTCTGGATGCCCGGCTCCTTGGCGGTCGTGGCGCCGGCGCCGTACCAGGCCGGCACGCCGTAGAAGTCGGCCATGTGGCCCTGACAGCTGCGGATGAGCAGGGCCTCGGGCGAGTTGCTCGCGTAGGCGCCGGAGTTCATGTACATCGCCGTCGGGCCGCCGCCGTGGATGACGGGGGCGCCGGGATGGGCGAGCTGGACGAGCGTGGCACCGCTGACGAACTCGGCGTTGTTGACGACGGCCGAGCCCGCGATCGTGATCGGCCCCGTCGCGCCGAGGATCGGCATCGGGTAGAAGCTGACGGGGATCCCGGCCTCGGCCAGGGTCAGGGCCAGGTCCATGCCGTAGCGTTCCTGGTGCAGCGGGCTCACCGTGCAGATGATGGTCGTGAACATCGGGCGCTTCTTGAGCTCTTCCTTGCCGCCGGCCAGCGCCTCGGCCATCTTGATGAGGCTGCGCGCCTCCCAGTCCTCCTTGATCGAGACGACGATGCTGTGCTTCTCGCTGTGGCGCACGCAGGCATCGAACTCGTGCAGCACGCGCGTCTCAGGCGCGCAGTCCTGGGCGCTCACGACGGCGCTGGTGGCGCTCACGTTGTCCAGCGCCTGCACCACCTTGGCGCAGTTCTCGAGGTCCTCCTTGCGCGAGGGGCGCACCGCTCCGGTGACGGGGTCGCGGTAGAAGACGCCGCAGCCGTCCGAGCTGATGTAGACGTGCTCGCCGTCGAGCGGCAGGTCGTACTCGGGATTGCGGGCGCCGAGCGTGAACTCGTGCGGCACTGTGCTCATCGCCTTCTCGACGACGGCGGCCGGGATCCTGGCCACGGTGGACTCGCGGTCGACCGTGGCGCCGTTCGCCTCGAGGATGTCGAGCGCCTTGTGCGAGTGGAACTTGACGCCCACGTTCTCGATGACGTCGAGGGTCGCTTCGTGGATCTGCTTCACGTCGTCGGGGGAGAGCAGCTCGAGCTTGACGCGCTTCCCGACGTAGCACTTGTCTGCGTAGGCCATGGAGACTCCCTTCAGAGACGGCCGGCTTCGGCCGCCGCGATGATCTCGTCGAAGGTGCGGCCGAGCTCCTCTGGGAACTCGGCCGGCGGTGAAGCGAGGATGCCGTCGGCGACGGCCCGCGCCTTGTCTTCCAGCCGCGGGCTGCCCGCGTTCTGCCAGCTCTCGTGAGTGCCGGTCTCGCCGAGGCGCGACTGCCAGAGCTCGCGCACGTGCGCGCGGGTGTGCGGCTCGAACAGGTAGTCACCGCGGAATCCGAGCTTCTTGACGAGGTCCACGGCCAGCGTCTCGCGGTCGACCTCGACGCCGCGGACGAGGCGCGTGACCATGCCGAACACCTCATCGGCGATCACGAGCTCCTCGAGTGACATCTGCTGGACGCTGTCGAGGAGACCGGCGCCGAACAGGAAGTCCGCGCCGGCGAGGAACTCCAGCAGCATGCCGAGCGTGTTCTCGTAGCCGGACTGGGCCTCGGGCTGCTTGGCCTTGGTGCCGCCCCAGCCGAGGCCGGCCGGCATGCCGTAGCGCGCCGCCATCTGTGCCTGCACGGCGCGCAGCAGGAGCGCCTCCGGCACGTTGGCGAAGTACGCGCCGGTGCGCATGAACAGTGCCGTCGGCCCGCCCGCGTGCACGATCTTCGCGCCCGGGCAGGCGAGTTGCACGGCGGTGACGGCGGCGAGGATCTCGGTGTTGTTGACGACCGCCGTGCCTGCCGGCGTGACCGGCGCCGTCGCGCCGAGGATCGGCATCGGATACAGCATGATGGGGATGCCGGCCTCCGCGAGCTCGAAGGCGAGCTCCATGCCGAAGCGCTCCTGGTGGAGCGGGCTCACGGTGCAGAGGATGACCGAGAACGTAGGCCGTGCCTTGAGCTCGGCCGAGCCGCCGGCCACGGCCTCCGCCATGCGGAGCAGTGGCTTTGCCTCGGCCGCGTCCTTGATGGAGACGACGATGGAGTGCTTGCGCGAAGCGCGCATGCAGGCGTCGAACTCGTGCAGGACGCGCGACTCGCCGGGCGCGTCCTGGGCCGACACCAGCGCCGAGGTGGCCGAGAGGTTGGGCAGGCCCTCCACGACGCGGGCCGCGTCGTACACGTCCTGCCTGGTGCTCGGCCGTACCGTGCCGTCGGCCTCGCGCACGAAGGTCGCGCAGCCGTCGGAGGTGAGGTACACGTGCTCTCCGTCGATGGGGAGGTCGAACTCGGGCGTCCGCCCGCCCAGCGTGAAGGTCCGCGGCAGCGTGCTCACGGCCTCTTCGACAGCGGCGGCGGGGATGCGCGCGACGGTGGTCTCGCGGTCGACGGTGGCCCCGTGGGCCTCGAGGACGTCGAGCGCCCGCTGCGAGTGGAACATGACGCCCACGTTCGCGAGGACGTCGAGCGATGCCTCGTGGATGCGCTCGACCTCGTCTTGACCGAGGATGCGGAGCGGGCGGCGGGGACCGACGTAGCGGCCCTCGGCGTGCTGCGTCATGAGTCTCCTTTCGAGATCTCGGACTTGGTCCGGGAGATGAACTCCTTCGCCACGAAGGGCGAGGTCATGGCACGCACGAGTGCGTCGTAGTCGACGGCGAAGGCGACGGTGTCGCCCGGGTGCAGCGGCTGCTCCGTGATCAGGATGCTGACATCGCTGGTCGCGCCGGCCAGGCGGGCGCCGGGGAGGAGGGGCCGCAGGCCGCCGGGCTCGCAGTCGCGGCGCCCGATGTTGAGGAGCGTGTAGTTCGCGTCGGTCTCCGGCAGGTCCACGTCGGGCACGTGCCCGAACGCGTCGAAGCCGCCGGCGCCGGGCGGAGCGGGCGGCTTGCGCGAGCTCTCGAGGACGACGGCGGTGAGCACCGGGTCGAAGCGCTCGAGGCCGGCGAGACCCTTGCCGCTCACGAAGTCGTACCCGTAGAGCGGCCCTCCGCCGGAGCGGATCTCCGTCGCGAAGCGCGGCGCGTAGCCGTCGAGGTGCTGCAGCACGCAGGTGCCGCCGAGCGACAGGAGGGGCTCGGCGGCGCAGTCGTCGGCGAGCGTGGCGAGGACGTCCTCCGCCTCGCGGAACAGCGCCCGCGACGGCAGTTGCCCGGAGAGACAGGCGAAGTTGACGGCGATGCCGGCCAGCGAGACACCGGGCAGGCCCGCGAGCCGCGCCGCGACCGCCGCCGCGGCGTCCGGCAGGACGCCCTCACGGCGGTCGCCGAGGTCGACCGTGAGGAAGACCTCGACCGACCTTCCCGACGCGTGCGCGCCGAGCGCGCGTGCCGCCTCCGGGTCCGACAGGTACACGCGGTCGGCCACGGCCGCCGCCGTGCGCAGTTCGTCTCTCTGCGGCGCCCGGATGAGCGTGCGCGGGCCGAGCCCCTCGGCGGCGAGCCGTTCCAGAGACTGAAGGCGCGAGTCGGCGAGTCCGCTCGCGCCGCCCTCGAGCATCGCCCGGCCGACACCTGGTTCGCCGTCCACGGCCTTGGTGACGCCGAGCAGCGAGAAGCCGCTGGCGTCGAGCTGCGCCTTGAGCAGCCGCGTGGCGCGGCGATGGCGTCGAGATCGACGGTCAGCAGGGGGTGATCCGTCATTCCGTGCCTCTTGGCTGGGCGTATCACTCGGTGTGCGTACCACTCTCCACCCCTTTTGTCCGTTACGTGTGGCGACGCGGTGAGCTGGTCGGCCGCCGGATCCGGGAGGTCAGAGGTCGTTCGGAACCCCGGGTGACGGCGGGAGCCCGGCAGCGAGACTGGGCGTCGCCAAGAGCGGAAGCGCGGCGTCAAATGACTTCGCGAAAGGCGAAGCTGAGACGAACGCGCAGGGGAGGGTACTAAAAGTCGTGGAACTTGCCGCCCGAAAAGGCGGAGCGGCGATGGTCTTTGGGCCTGACGTCGACCACTCGGTTCACGTGACTCCCGTAGCCGGTGGGACGGAGCGAGGGCAGTATACTTCGGCCGCGTCCGGCCATACAAGCGGGGGTACGAACCATGGACTCTGACGGCCTGCTCACCGTCCGCGACGGCCACCTGTGCTTCGACGGCGTCGATCTCGCGGCCGCGGCCGAGCGGTTCGAGACGCCGTTCTACGTCTACAGCGAGCGCCGTCTGCGTGCCAATGCGGCGGCGCTCCTCGGCGGCTTCGGCGCTCGTCATCCGGGCAGCGAGATCTTCTACGCGAGCAAAGCCTGCTCCAACCTCTGGTTCCTGCATGTCGTCCGCGAAGCCGGGCTCAACGTCGAGGTCAACTCCGGCGGCGAGCTGGCCAAGGCCCTGCGCGTGGGCTTCTCCCCGCGGCAGATCGTGTTCAACGGCGTCGCCAAGACCGAGGCGGAGATCGCGGCGGCCCTCGGCGTCGGCGTACGTGCGATCCTCGCCGACTCGCTCTTCGAGCTGGAACGCATCGCGCTGGTGGCCGCTCGCCTTCGGAAGCAGGCGGCCGTGGCCCCACGCGTGGACGTCCACGTGCCCACCGCCACCCACCCTGGCCTCGAGACGGCGCACGGTGGCAAGGCGGGCATCGACCGCGACGACGCGGTGACCGCCTTCCGGGGCGCCGCCGACGACCCGTGGCTGCACCCCGTCGGCCTGCATCTGCACGTCGGCTCGCAGATCACGAGCGTGGAGCCGTACCGGCAGGCAGTGGAGACGGCCCTCGACATCGTCGCCGAGGTCGAGGAAGAGGCTGGCGTGCGCCTCGACTTCCTCGACGCCGGCGGCGGCTTCGCGGTGCCGTACCGGGAGCCGCTCGCGCCGGACGCGGTCTCAGCCGCCGGCGACTACTTCTCGTCGTCGCTCGTCGTGGACGACTACGCCGCGGCGATCTGCGACGTCCTGGAAGCGCGGCGGCCGGACCTCACGCTCTTCGTCGAGCCCGGCCGGTCGGTGGCGACGACCTGCGGCGTGCTCGTCACACGTGTCGAGAACGTCAAGACGAAGAAGCTGCGCGGCGCCGGGGGCGAGGTCGGCGGCTCTGAGGACTGGATCACGATCGACGCCGGCTTCAACACCCTGCTCGAACACACCAACTACGCGTGGTACTTTCGCGCGCGGGTGGCGAGCCGGGCCGCGGAGCCGGCCGACGCGCCCTTCCGCCTCGCGGGGCCGCTCTGCGACGGCGGGGACGTGTTCGCCGGCGACGACGACACCCCGTACCGTGACTTCCCGGCAGGCACGGGAGTGGGGGACGTCGTCGTGTTCCTCGAGGCCGGCGGCTACACGCTCGAGATGATGAACCAGTACAATGCTCGCCCCCGGGCGGCCGCGTACGCGGTCACGCCGGACGGAGAGCTCGTGCAGATCCGGCGGCGCGAGACGGACGCCGACCTCTCGGCGCTGGATCTGACGCCGGGGTTCGACGCCTGAGCACCCCGGGCCGGCGCGCCTGCGGCGGCCGGCCCGGTTTCTGGCTCTGTCGGTCAGCTCACGACCCACTGCGGCCGCACGTGGGCGTACTTGTAGTGTGTGGTGCTGTAGCCCATCTTCCAGAAGACGTGATAGTGGTCGGTGGTGTGGGCGTCGACGACCTTCTGCCCGGCGCTGTTCATACCGGCCAGCACCGCGACGTGGTCCCAGGTGCCATCGCCGGTCCAATCGTAGTAGACGAGATCGCCACGGCTGAGACCGCTGATCGACGATGCCCAGTCGGTACGCAGGCCGTTCCAGAAGCCCATCTGCTTGGGGACGTTGATCCAGCTGAGGCTGTAGGTGTCGTCGCCGGGCGAGGACGTGCCGTGCTTGTCGTACCACCAGCCGCTGGTGTAGCCGCCGAGGTTGGTGGGCATGCCGCCGCCGCGCGTGCATTGTGAGGCGAAGTCGGCGCAGTCGGCCGAGAAATGCACGTACGTTGGGTTGTATGACAGTGCGTACTTATCCGCATACGCCTGGGCGGCGTTACGATCGTAGACGAGGACGTCCGCGTAGCGCCGGGGAGCGACGGAAGGCGACGGCTCGCCGGACGACGACGCGGCGCCGGAGGCAGCGGGCTGTGCGGCGGGGGATGCAGCCGGCCCACGCGTCTGCTCCGCATGCTCGAGCCGCCGCCCTGCGGCGCGTGTCACGCCGGGTCTCACTCCCGCGGCTTCGAGGTATGCGGGCGTGAGCTCGTCGACGTAGGTGTCTGTGCTCACCAGCCAGGCGTCACCAGAGCGCGTGAGCGTCACGACGTGGTCGACCCCGGAGGCCTCGACGCTGCGCCCGCCATCCGGCGCGTGCCAGTTGACGGTGGTGAGGACGTGCGCGTGCACGACTGCTTTGGCGCTGCTGGTCCATCCGGGCTCGACGTCTTCCACGGTCGCCTCACACGTCACCGCGTCGAGGAGGTGATGGAGCGCAGCGGCCTGGTTTGCCATGCCGCGCGCCACCGCCGACTCGGTGGCGGTGACGCTGCTGCCGGCCGTCGTCCAGGGCGCGAGCACGGCGGCGGGATCGGCGGCCATGACCGCCGTCGCGCGGGCGTGCAGGTAGGCGTCGGCGGTCGCCGCCGGTCCCGGGGCCGCGGCCGCCGGAGAGGCGGCCGCGGCCCACGCGGCTACGGCGAGGGCGATCAGACACCAGAATCGCAGGTTCTTCATGAGGGACCCCTTTCGTTCGGGTTACGGGCTCGTGGTCACGGCTGTGATCAGCCAGCCCCCCGTCGTGGTCCCGACCCTCCCCAGGGTGAAGAACAACGTGTCGACGCTCGTCCGCGGCAGGCTCCCGCGCTGCGGTTGCACGCGCACGCTCGCGGCGACCACGAGCGTGCCGGCGCGAGCATGCGTCTTGACGCGCGCCGAGACGAACGCGAGACCGCGCACCCGCTGCAGCTCGCGAGCCCGCAGGATCCCGCGGTGATCGAGCAGCTCCCGCGCCTGGCTCCTGCGCTGCGATCCGAACAGGTCGCAGAACAGTTTGACCATGCGGACCGCCTCGAGCCGGTCGCCGCCCGACACCGGCGCGGGCGTTGTGGCCCACAGTGCGCCTGCGGAGACCGGCGGCGTGGCGCTTGCGCCGGCCGGGTGCACGGCGCGAAGGCCCGGTGCCGGCGACGCGGCGGCCAGCACGCCGCCCGCCTGTGGCGACGTGCCACCGTCCCGACGCGCGCAGCCTGGCTGCAGGGCGGCGCCGGTGGCCACCAGCAGGACGGCGGCCAGAGCAGCTGTTGTGGTGCGCCGAGTCATGCTGGCATCGTGCGGCAGCGGTCCAGAGCCCTCAAGGGTGACCGGCGGCGGGGCGCGCTCACGATGTCCGCTGCTCGAGGTGACGACCGGAAGCCGCCGATGCGGCGGTGCTCCCGCCCACGGCGGTGGTCGCGGGCACCTCCGTGCGGCACACCCCTGAGCGGGCACCGCCGGTCTGCAGCGCGCGTTGACAGGACGGGGTCCGCCTTCCTATTCTTGACTGGAATTATCGGAAATGGTCGGGCAGGGAGCTGATCGCGCGTGAACATCTCCATGAAGAGCCGCTACGCGGCGCGGGCCCTCACGGAGCTCGCCCGCTGCGAAGAGACTGCGCCGGGCAAGCCGGTGCCGCTCGGCGACATCGCCGGCGTGCGCGAGATGCCGCTCCAGTTCCTCGAGCAGGTGTTCGCAGCGTTGCGCCGCGGTGGGATCGTCCGCAGTCGCCGCGGCGCCTCCGGCGGCTACTCGCTGGCGAGGCCGGCCGCCGAGATCAGCGTGCTTGACGTCGTCGCCGCGCTGGACGGTGTCCCATCTCCGGCGGAGTGCACCCAGGGCCTCTGCGACCGCGCCGACGGGTGCGGCGCTGCGTCGGTCTGGATCGAGGCGCAACAGGCGCTCGAGCACGTGCTGAGGTCGACGACCGTCGGCGACCTGCTGGCGCGCGAGGACGCGCTCCGCGGCGGCGCGCCGATGTACCACATCTGAGAGCGGGCGACACGAGACCCCGGATGGGGCGAGGAGAAGACATGAAGAGGGCAGCAGACATCACCGAGCTCATCGGGCGCACCCCGCTGATCCGCCTCAACCAGATCTCCGATGAGACCGGGGCGGAGGTGCTCGGCAAGCTCGAGTCGTTCAATCCCGGCGGCAGCGTCAAGGACCGCATCGGGCTGTCGATGATCGATGCCGCGGAGCGCGAGGGCCGCATCACCCCCGGCAAGACGACGATCATCGAGCCGACGAGCGGCAACACCGGCATCGCCCTCGCCATGGTCGCCGCGGCGCGCGGGTACGCGATGGTGCTCACCATGCCGGACACGTTCAGCGTCGAACGGCGCACCATGCTCAAGGCCTACGGTGCCAAGCTCGTTCTCACGCCGGGGACGGAGGGCATGCGCGGCGCCGTCGAGAAGGCGCTGGCGCTGGCGGCCGAGGGCGACGACACGTTCGTGCCGCAGCAGTTCGAGAACATGGCCAACCCCGAGGTCCACCGGCGCACGACCGCGGAGGAGATCTGGGCCGACACCGACGGCGCCGTCGACGCGTTCGTGGCCGGCGTCGGCACCGGCGGGACTCTCAGCGGGGTCGGTCAGGTGCTCAAGGAGCGCCGGCCGGACGTCCTCGTCGTGGCCGTCGAGCCGTCCGACTCTCGCGTCCTCTCGGGCGGCGACCCCGGCCCGCACCGCATCCAGGGCATCGGCGCCGGGTTCGTGCCCAAAGTCCTCGACACCACCGTGTACGACGAGGTGATCACGGTCTCCGCGGAGGACGCGTTCGCTGCGGCGCGCGAGCTGGCGCGCCGTGAGGGCGTCCTCGTCGGCATCTCCGCGGGCGCGAACGTGTGGGCCGCCGGTCAGGTGGCGAAGCGCCCGCAGATGACGGGCAAGACCATCGTCACTGTCCTGTGCGACACCGGCGAGCGGTATCTGTCCACGCCGCTCTTCAGCGATCCCTCTGCCGGCTGACACCATGCTGATCAGTGGGCACGACAGGCTCAGGTACGACTGCCAGCTCGTTCTCAAGGACGTCGGCGAGCGCGGCCAGGACAAACTGCGCGGCGCCTCGGTCCTGGTGGTCGGCGCCGGCGGACTCGGGGCCCCGGCGCTGTACTACCTCGTCGCCGCCGGAGTCGGGCGAGTGGGCGTCGTCGACGACGATGTCGTCGAGCTCTCCAACCTGCAGCGCCAGATCCTCTTCACTACGGCGGACATCGGACGGAGCAAGGCCGAGGTCGCGGCGGAGCGGCTCGCGGCCCTCAACCCCGAGGTGACGATCGAGCCGCACGCGGTCCGCCTGATGGCGGCCAACACGCGCGAGCTGGTCCGCGATCACGACGTGATCGTGACCGCGGTGGACAACTTCGCCGCGCGCTACCTCATCAACGACGCCTGCGTGTTCGAGCGCAAGACGTTCGTCGACGGCGCGGTCTTGCGCATGGTAGGGCTGGCGATGACGGTCAAAGGCGGCGAGACGGCCTGCTACCGCTGCCTGTTCCCCGAGCCGCCGCCGCCGGCTGCCGTGGTCAGCTGCTCCGAAGCCGGCGTGCTGGGGCCGATCCCGGGCACGATCGGCGCGCTCCAGGCGCTCGAGGTCATCAAGGTGCTGACCGGCGCCGGCAAGCCCCTGTACGACCGCCTCATCCAGTTCGACGGCGCCGCCATGTCCTTCACGGAGGTCGAAGTCCAGCGCGCCCCGACCTGCCCCGTCTGCGGCGAGGAGCCGACCATCACCGAGCTCGTGGACTACGATGACTGAAGCCGCCGGCGACGATCGCGCCCTGGCGGCGCTGGAGGCCGAGCTGGCGAAGCTGGGCTCGGCCTGCGTGTCCTTCTCCGGCGGCGTGGACTCGAGCCTCGTGCTGGCCGCCGCGGCCCAGGCGCTCGGCCGTGCGCAGGTCGTCGCCTTCACCGCCGTGTCGCCGACCTATCTTCCGGAAGAGCTGGGCGTGGCGCGGCGCCTCGCCGGCGACCTCGGCGTCGCGCACGTGGTCTCGGAGACGCACGAGTTCGACGACGAAGCCTTCACGAGCAACCCGCGCGACCGCTGCTACTGGTGCAAACGCGAGCTCGTCGCTGAGATGCGCCGCGTCGCCGCGAGGGCCGGCTGCGCCGCGCTGGTCGACGGCGCCAACCTCGACGATCTCGGCGACCACCGCCCGGGCATGCGTGCTGCCGGCCGAGGCCGGCGTGCGGCACCCGCTGCTCGACGCCGGGATCGGCAAGGAGCAAGTCCGTCGTCTGGCGCGACGTCTCCGGCTGCCGACCTGGGACGCGCCGCAGCAGGCGTGCCTCGCGTCGCGGATCCCCTACGGCGACCCCATCACCGCGGGCAAGCTGGCGATGGTCGCCGCCGCCGAGGCGGCACTGCGCGAGTTGGGATTCCGCGAATGCCGGGTACGACATCACGACGCCATCGCGCGCGTCGAGGTCGGCGTAGCCGACCTGGAGCGCGCGGCGGGCGCCGATCGGGAGGAGATCGTGCGCCGGCTCAAGGCTCTCGGGTTCACGTACGTGACCCTCGACCTGGCGGGCTTCCGCTCCGGGAGCATGAACGAGGCGCCGGAGCCTGATGCAAACGACACGCCGGCGACCCGGACCAGCGGGACGCCGGAGCGGCGCGCAAGCGCCGCAGGAACGGGGTGACGACGGTGTTCGGCAAGGTGCTGGCGGCGCTCGGCCGCGATGTGCGCACAGCGGTGGACGAGATCAGCGAGGACGTGCGCGCCGTCCAGGAGCGCGACCCTGCGGCGACCTCCAAGCTCGAGATCGTCACCTCCTACTCGGGCCTGCACGCGCTTGTGGCTGCACCGCCTGGCGCACAAGCTCAGCGACATGGGCGTACCGGTGGTCCCGCGCTGGGTCAGCCAGTTCAACCGCTTCGTCACCGGCGTCGAGATCCACCCCGGCGCAAAGATCGGCGAGGGCCTCTTCATCGACCACGGGTCGGGCGTCGTCATCGGCGAGACCGCCGAGATCGGCGACAACGTCACCATGTACCAGGGCGTGACGCTGGGCGGCACCGGCAAGGAATCCGGCAAACGGCACCCGACCGTAGGCGACAACGTCGTCTTCGGCGCCGGAGCGAAGGTACTCGGCGCCGTGACCATCGGCGACAACGCCAAGGTCGGCGCGGGGAGCGTGGTCGTCACCGATGTGCCCAAGAACTCCACCGTGGTCGGCAACCCCGGACGACCGGTGCTGCTGCAGGGCCAGCGCGTCGGTATCCCCGATATCGACTACCGGCACCTCCCGGACCCCGTCGCCGAGGCGATCAAGTGCCTGGTGGCGCGCATCGTGGAGATGGAGCAGGAGCTCGACGAGATCCACCCGGAGCGCAAGGGCAAGCGCCAGGAGGCCGTGCGGCAGACGCAGGAGATGCTCGCCGAGCTGATGGCCTACGACGCAGGCGCGGGGATCTGAGGGCAAAGCAGGCCGCGCGGCGAGGGCGGTTGGGAGCCCGGCCTGGTGGTAGCGGAGGCCCACGCCGCAGCCTGCGCCCGCCGGTGGGTATGCTAGGATTGCAGCCCTCAAACGACCCTCGAACGGAGCGTGATCCAGCGATGAGCGAGGTCAGGCGTCTCGTGCTCGACGTGCTCAAACCCCACCAGCCCACGATGCTCAATCTCGCCGACAAGCTCGGCGACCTCGAGGGCATCCACGGCGTGGACATCACGCTGATCGAGATCGACAACAAGGTCGAGAACATCAAGATCACGCTCGAAGGCGACGACATCGACTTCCAGGACGTCGCCGAAGTCGTGCAGGAGACGGGCGCCAGCATCCACTCGATCGACAAGGTGTCCGCCGGCAAGCGCCTCATCGACGAGGTCGACACGCCGCAGGACCCGGGCGCCAGCTGGATGCGCTGAGACCGGCGTTCGCTCTGGTCCGGCCTGAATCGTGAGCTCCGCGGACAAGCCCAGCATCC
The DNA here is from genome assembly GCA_963829205.1 of uncultured Thermoleophilia bacterium. Classification (GTDB taxonomy): domain Bacteria; phylum Actinomycetota; class Thermoleophilia; order UBA2241; family UBA2241; genus CAIXSE01. The sequence continues at coordinate 638,668 of CAWHHT010000005.1, read as the reverse complement.
TGACGCGCCTGCGCGCCGTCCCGGGGACCGTGCGCCAGTACCACGAGATCGCTGGCGTCGGCGAGATCGCGCGCCGCTACTTCGTGATCAATGCCTTCGACGGCTCGCTGACCACGCTCGGCGTGCTCGCCGGCAGCTACGCCGGCGGCGTCACGCGCGCCGGCACGGTGATCTCGCTCATCCTCGCCACTGCGGTGAGCATCGGCGTGGCCGGCTTCTACGGCTCCTATCAGGTCGAGCGCGCCGAGCGCGACCGCGCCCTGCGAGAGATCGAGGAGTCAACGCTCAGCAGCCTGCACGACACGACGCTGTACTCGGCGTCACGCTACGCGACGGTGCTCGTGGCGCTCGTCGACGGGCTCTCGCCGCTGGTCGCGTCGCTGCTCATCATGATCCCGTTCTTCTTCGTGCCGCCGGTCTCGATCCACGCGGCCTACATCGTCGGCGGCACCGTCGCCTTCGTGGAGCTGTTCCTGCTCGGCATGTTCCTGGGCCGCCTCTCGCGCGAGCGCCTTTGGCTCGCCGGCATCAAGCTCGTGGCCGCCGGCGCGGTGGCGCTGGCCATCAGCCTGCTGCTCAATCGCGGGGCGGGACGATGAGCCCCGCGGGCAAGTCAGGCGCGTCGCGCAAGAAGGCCGGCGGTCCGCCGGCGCCGCTGGCGCCGGAGCACCCGCTGCTCGCCGGCCTCAACGAGCCGCAGCGCGAAGCCGTCACGCACTTCGAGGGCCCGCTGCTGATCCTCGCCGGCGCGGGCTCGGGCAAGACGCGCGTGCTCACGCACCGCGTCGCCTACCTCATCCAGGTGCACGGCGTGCGTCCCAACGAGGTCGTCGCGATCACGTTCACCAACAAGGCCGCCGGCGAGATGAAGGAGCGCATCGCCGGCCTTGTGGGGCCGATCGCGCGCACCATGTGGATCAGCACCTTCCACAGCATGTGCGCGCGCATGCTGCGCGGCGAGGCCCAACGCATCGGCTACAAGAGCACGTTCACGATCCACGACGAGGACGACCGCCGCCGGCTCATCAAGCGCTGCCTCGAGGAGCTCAACCTCGACCCCAAGCGCTTCCCCCCGGACGCCCTCGCTCGGCAGATCAGCGACGCCAAGAACCAGCTCATCGGCCCCGAGGAGTTCCGCGAGCGCATCGGCGGGCACTTCGCGCAGTCCACGGCCGACGTCTACGCGCTCTACGAGAAGCGCCACGCCGCGATGAACGCCATGGACTTCGACGATCTGCTCATGAAGACGGTCCAGCTCCTGGAGGCTTTCCCGGACCGTCTCAAGCACTACCAGCAGGCCTTCCGCTTCGTGCTCATCGACGAGTATCAGGACACGAACCACGCCCAGTACCGGCTCGCCACCCTGCTTGCCGAGGCGCACCGCAACCTCGCCGTGGTCGGCGACGACGATCAGAGCATCTACTCGTGGCGCGGCGCCGACATCCGCAACATCCTCGAGTTCGAGCGCGACTACCCCGACGCCAAGGTCATCCGCCTGGAGCAGAACTACCGCTCCACGCAGGCGATCCTCGACGTCGCCAACGCGGTCGTCACCAACAACCGCAAGCGCAAGGGCAAGAACCTGTGGACGCCCCGCGGTGCCGGCGCGCTCGTCCAGGTCGTGGAGGTCAACGACGAGCGCGCCGAGGCGCAGTTCGTCGCCAGCGAGGTGCAGAAGCTGCTCGAGGGCGAGGCCGACGCGGACAGGTTCTACCGGCCGGACGAGATCGCCGTGCTCTATCGCACCAACGCGCAGAGCCGCGTGCTCGAGGAGCAGTTCGGCCGCTACGGCATCGCCTACCAGGTGATCGGCGGGCCCAAGTTCTACGAGCGCGCCGAGATCCGCGACCTGGTGGCGTACCTCACCACGATCGTGAACCCGGACGACACATCGCGCCTGTTGCGCATCGTCAACGTGCCCAAGCGCGGCATCGGCGCCACCAGTCTGCAGCGCCTGCAGGCGCACGCCGCCGGCATGGGCGAGGGCCTGTGGAGCGTCATGCGGGCCGCCGGAGACGTCCCCGGCCTCTCGGCCGGGGCGACCAACGGCCTGCTCGAGTTCGTGCGCCTCGTCGAGGGCCTCCAGGCGGGCGTCGCCGGCCGCCCGGTCGCCGAGGTCGTGCGCAGCGTGCTCGACGAGAGCGGCTACGAGGCGGCCCTCAAGGCGCAGAAGACGCTGGAGGCCGACGGTCGCCTCGAGAACCTCGAGGAGTTCGTCGGCGTCGCCGCCGAGTACGACAAACGCGCCGACGAGCCGAGCCTCGACGGCTTCCTGCAGGAGATCAGCCTGTACGCCGACGTCGACGCGATCGTCGACAAGTCGGCGATGATCACGCTCATGACGCTGCACAACGCCAAGGGCCTGGAGTTCCCCGTGGTGTTCATCGCCGGCATGGAAGAGGGCGTCTTCCCGCACCAGCGCTCGCTCGACGAGCAGAACGTGGAAGAGGAACGCCGCCTCGCGTACGTCGGCATCACGCGCGCCATGGACCGCCTGTACCTGCTGCACGCGCGGGCGCGCTCGCTGTGGGGCGCGTCGCAGTACAACATGCCGTCGCGCTTCATCGGCGAGATCCCCAGCGGCCTGTTCGAGAAGCAGGTCGTCGGCGGCGTCCGCCGGCGGGTGGACCGGCCAGAACGGCGCCTGGGGCGAGTCGGGCGGCGGGCGCGGCTCTTGGCGGTGGCGGCTCGTGGGGCGGAGCCGGCCGGCGCCGCAGCGACGACGACGTCGACGGCGCCTCCGGCCGCCGCTTCACCGGTCTCGAGAAGGACGAGAGCCTCGACGAGGAGGTCGTGGAGCAGTTCTTCGCCGCCGGCGACCGCGTGCTGCACGCGACCCTCGGCGAGGGGACCGTCCTCAAGATGGAGAGCGGCGGGATCGTCGTGGTGCGCTTCGAGAACGACGGCAGCGAGCGCCGCCTCATGGCGAGCGTGGCGCCGCTGCGCAAGCTGCGCTCCTAGCGGCGTCCGCAAGCCTCAGCGCCGGGCGCCGACGCCGCCTCGGCCCGGCTCACGGGCCGGTGCCGCTCTCGACCAGGCGCCAGCGTCCCGTCGCTCATGCGCGCGACGTTCTCGAAGAGCTGCAGTGGACGCCGGTCGGTCCCCACGCGGAGGCTGCCGAGGTCGGCTTGATCCAGACCATCGACCGCGAACTCCACCGTGGCGCCGGCGACCGGGCGCGAGACCGACCGATGCCAGGCACGACGCGTACGAAACGCGCCGCTGCGATGTCCTGTGCCGTCCCACTGGCGGATCGGCGAGTCCGGCGTCGTGAGGAAGTCCTGGGCTTCGGTGCAGGCGCCCCCGCCAAGCAGACGCCAGAACTCGCGCACGGTGTCGACGGCGCCGGCCGGCGGACTGCCGCTCGTGACCAGCGGTGAGGGCACCGGCGTCGGTCGTGGGGCTGTCCGCGGCGATCGCCGACGAGCGCGGAGGGCGAAGGCGACGAGCCTCCAGAGGCGGCGCCGCACGCGGCGATCGTGACGGCGCAAGCCAGCGGCTGCCGCGATGCAAGCGAGCGCGGCGGCCGCCGAAACGTGGTGGCGGAACGGTGTCATGGCGGCCCCCTTGCTCGACTCGTGAGTACGCTCGCAACCTCATCACGACCGCGCCGGCACTGTCCAGTATGACAATAGTAGCGGAGGGTGACGGGCCACGCGGGCGGCCAGCGCGGCGTCTGCGGGCGCTCGTCGCTGCGGTAGAGTTGGCGCGAGAGTCAAGCCACCGCCGAGGAGGGTCAAGCCATGGCCGTCGAGCTCACGCGCGAAGGCGCGGTCGCGATCGTCACCGTCGCCCGCCCGGAGGCGCTCAACGCGCTCAACACCGAGACCAACGAGCGGCTCGCGGCCGTCGTGAGCGAGCTCTCCGCAGACGACGCCGTGCGTGCCGTCGTGCTCACCGGCGCGGGCGAGTCGGCGTTCGTGGCCGGCGCCGACATCGCCGAGATGCAGTCGCTTCAGCGCCGAACAGGCGCGGCGCTTTCGCGGCGCTCGGCCAGGCCGTCATGAGCGGCATCGAGGCGGCGCCGCAGCCGTGGATCGCCGCCGTCAACGGCTTCGCCCTCGGCGGCGGCTGCGAGCTGGCTCTGGCCTGCGACATCAGGCTGGCGAGCGAGAACGCCAAGTTCGGCCAGCCCGAGATCAGCCTCGGCATCACGCCCGGGTTCGGCGGCACGCAGCGTCTGCCGCGTGTGGTCGGCGAAGGCTGGGCGAAGTACCTGGTGCTCTCGGGGCGCCACATCCGCGCCGAGGAGGCGCTGCGCATCGGCCTCGTGCAGGCCGTGTTCCCCAAGGACGATCTGATGGCGCAGGCGATGAAGCTCGCCGCAGGAGCTGGCCGGCAAGAGCCCGCTGGCGATGCGCTACTGCAAGGCGGCGGTGCACGCGGCCGTCAGCAGCGACCTCGCGACCGGGCAGGGCATCGAGCGTGACCTGTTCGCGCTCGCGTTCGCGAGCGACGACCAGTCGGAGGGCATGGCGGCGTTCCTCGAGAAGCGGGCGCCGGAGTTCACGGGCCACTGAGGCCGGCCGCGCGCCTACGTTCGGCCGACGGGGCACCGCGCGGGCCCGGCCGCCCGGGACTGCCGGGTTCAGCCGCCGACGGCGGCCAGCAGCCGCGAGAGCGCCTCGAGCACGCCCGGCGTCGCGCGCACCAGCACGTCGGCGCCCTCGAGTACGGGCCGCGGCGTCTCCTGCGTCACCGCGGCCAGGGCGCAGGCGCCGCGCCGCGCGTCCTGCTCGCCCCACTTGTGCACGGCGTCGAAGCCGGTCGCGTCGGTGAGGTCGTCGCCGCAGAACAGCGCCGCCAGGTAGTCGCCGGCGGCGAGCAGGCGCGCGCGTCGCGGTCCCCTTGGTGAACGGCAGCGGCGGCCGGACCTCGAAGAGGAAGTGGCCGGTGGAGATCGCCAGCCCGCGCTCGCGGGCCGGCTCGACGACGCGCTGCAGCAGTTCGTGCCGCGTCGCGGCCGCGTCCGCTGCCAGCCGGTAGTGGATGGCGAGGACGGTGCGCTTGTTCTCCAGCACGACGCCGAGCGCTTCGCAGTCGAGCTCGCGCGCCGCGGCGTCCGCGACCTCCTGGACCTGCGTCACGTAGCGTTCGGCCTGTGGTTCGGTGAGCACCGTCCCGTCGGCGCCCAGCACCTCGAGTCCGTGCGTGCCCACGTAGGCGGCGCCGTCCAGCGGGATCATGCGGCGCCCGTCCTCGAGCGCCCGGCCGGTGATGAACGCGACGAGGCCGAGCCGCCCGACGAGCCCGGCGAGGACGTCGCGGAACTCGGCCGGGACCTCGGCGTCCGCCGGCCGCGCGACGATGGGTGAGATGGTGCCGTCGATGTCGCAGAAGAGCGCTCCGGCGCGCGGCGCCCGGGCGAACGCCGCGACCGCCGCGGCAAGCTGCGCTTCGCCCTCGATGATGAGCCCGTCGCCGTCCACGTCCCTCCTCGCCTGCGATCGCCCTCAGCCTATCGGAAGCGGCGGTGCGCGCGCCAACGATGGCGTTCGTGCGTATCAAGTCGGCGGGACGCTCTGCCGATACAGCGCGACGAGAGAGATGGCCGATCACAGCGACAAGCCGCGCGAGGCTCTGCCCGGAGGGAGGCCGCGCGACGCGCGCGCCGACCCCTATCTCAAGTCGATGCTGCTCGGCCTCATCGAGGACAGCTATCTGCACACCGGCACCTTCACCCAGTTCGCGGCCGAGGTGCTCCAGGTCATCGCCTACGCCGTGACCGTGCCGGTCGCGTTCACCGAAGGGTTTCTCAAGGCCTACCTCTCGATCGACCGGGTGGTCGAGGACGAGGACGGCCGCATCAAGATCATCCCCAAGGAAGGCGCCAGCATCGAGGACATGATCCGCGACGTCGACGAGATCACGGCGCAGGTCGATCCCGGCGCGGTGTTCAACCCGGTGGTCCGCTCGAAGCTCGACGCCGTCCACCAGACGTCGAGCAAGGCCATGAAGTGGGACCTCAACTCACTCTCGGGGATGGACGACGCGCAGCTCATGGAGGTCCTGCGCGAGATGCAGGCCGAGTCGGAGGACTCCGACGACGAGCAGTCCGACCACGACGAGGCGAACGACTACGTGCGCGCCAAGCTGGCGACGATCCGCCGCAACGTGCGCCAGTTCCAGGCGCGGCACGGCGCCGACGCAGATGGCGGCGACGAAGGCAGCGAGGCGCCGCCGGCTCCGATGAGCTCGCCGGACGGCACCGCCGCGATCTAGCCCGGCGGCGCCGCCGCGAACCAACGCGGCAGGCTCCCGCCCTCGACCCGCTTCGGATAGGATAGGCGGGCTTTCCGGGAGGGCGGGCATGCGGCACTTCTCCGACAGTCTGGCGACGGCGGTCATCGGCGCGGCGCAGCGTCGTCTGCGTCGGCCTCGACCCGACGCTCGAGGGTATGCCGCCCGGACTCGTCGAGAAGTACCGGCCGCGCGTCGCCGACCTCGGCGACGACGGCGCCGTCGCCGCGTGCTTCCAGGAGTTCTGCAGCGGCGTCATCGACGCGGTCGCCGAGAGCGCCGCGTGCGTCAAGCCGCAGGCCGCCTTCTTCGAGCAGTACGGCGCCCCCGGCTGGAGCGCCCTGCGCGCGGTCGTACGCTGCGCGCACCAGTACGAGCTGCCGGTGATCCTCGACGCCAAGCGCGGCGACATCGCCTCGACCGGCGCGGCCTACGGGCGCGCCGCCTTCGGCGGCGCCCCCGGCCTCGACGCGCCGGTCGCACGGCCTCGGCGCCGACGCCATGACCGCCAGCCCTTACCTGGGCGACGACTCGCTGGCGCCCCTCGTCGCGCACTGCGCCGAAGGCAAGGGCGTGTTCGTCCTCACGCGCACCAGCAACCCCGGCGCCGCCCTTCTGCAGGAGCGCGAAGTGGACGGCCGCCCGCTGTACCTGCATGTCGCCGATCTCGTGGCGCGCCTCGGCGCGGGACACATGGGCGGACGCCGGCTACAGCGACGTCGGCGCGGTCGCCGGCGCGACCAATCCGGAGGCGCTGCGTCTGGTGCGCGAGGCGCTGCCGCACGCCTTCCTGCTGGTGCCCGGGTTCGGCGCCCAGGGCGCCGGCCCCGACGCCCTCAAGGGCATCGCCGCCGGCGACGCGGCCGGCTTCGTCGTCAACGCTTCGCGCTCGATCATCTTCGCGTGGCAGCACGACGGCGGCGACTTTCGCAGGGCTGCCGCCGCCGCCGCCGAATCTATGCGCAGCCGAACTCTTGCCCGCCCGATGACAGACGACGCCCCCGACAGCGCACCCAAGACTCCGCGCCGCCGGCGCTCATCGTCCGGCCCTTGCCCGCGAGCCACGTCGCCGCCGGGCGAGCAGCCCGCGGGCGGCGGCGAGGCGGACGACCCCTCGGCTGCTCTTGAGCGCCTCGAGGCGATGTCGGGCAGCGCATCCGCCGGCGCGACGACACCCGAGCCGGCGCAGCAGTCCACAGCGCAGCGTCGTCCCGGTCGCCGCTTCGGCGAGCCGGAGTCCGCGACCGCGGCCGCGGCCGGCCGCCTCTCCGGACACCGGCCGCAAGATCGCTCGCATCGCCGCGCCGGCCGTGTTCCTCGTCGCCTGCATCGCGCTCATCGCGATCGTCTTCCAGTCGGGCGTCATCGGCGGCAAGACGGAGCCGGCGAGCACGCCGACGCCCCTCGCCACGCAGACCAAGAGCGCGTACAGGACCTACACGGTGAAGACGGGCGACAGCTGGTCGGCGATCGCCGTGAAGTTCAACACGACCACCGACGTCCTCCAGGCGGCCAATCCAAGCCTGAGCACCAGCACGCTCGTGGTCGGCGAGAAGATCCGCGTGCCCCGCCAGTGACCTTCGGCCGCGTGCCCGCGTCGGGGGACGCCGCCGAACGCTCGCGCCCTGATCGGTCGCGCGCTGGCTTCTCGCGTGCGTCTATCGCTCTCTCGCGTGCGCCGCCCGCGTGCACCCTCACGCGCGCCACCCAGCGCGAGCACCCTCGCGCGCGACCTGCGCGCGACAAGGCTAATCTCTCCCTCGATCGCCGAGCTGCGCCGCCCGGCAGCCCCAGTGTCAGCGGAGGGGGGAGGGGTAGTGAAAAATGTTGCAATGTGGGGAGAAGTGGGGTAGGGTCCGCGCCATGCAGCGACCGGTCCTGGTGGGGGAGTACGACTTCACGCTCGATGCGAAGAACCGCATCGCCGTCCCGGCACGTCTGCGCGCGGCGTTCGCGGAGGGCATCTACGTCACCCGCGGCCACGAACGTTGCCTCGCCGCCTACGCGCCGGAGGAGTTCGAGCGGCATCTCGAGGAGCAGACGCTCCAGTCGTCGCTGAGCAGCAAGCAGCGCGCACTGCAGCGGTTCGCCGCCGCGAGCGCCGTGTTCCAGGAGGAGCTCGACCGGCAGGGTCGCGTGACCTTGCCGGCGCGCCTGCTGGAGTTCGCCGGCATCACAGCGCGAGGTGACCGTGATCGGGGTCCAGGACCACGTCGAGATCTGGGACCGCACGGCTTGGGCGGACTACCTGTCCCAGCTGGAGGAGGAGGCCGATGCTACCGCAGACGAGCTTGCAACTTCGTGAGTACGAGATGGCCCTCGCTCACACCCCGGTCCTTCTCGACGAGCTGATCGAGCTGCTGCGCCCGCGCCAAGGGCGACGTCGCCATCGACTGCACGTTCGGCGCCGGCGGGCACGCGGAGGCCGTGGCGGCGCTGCTCGGCGCCAAGGGCCGCCTGATCGCCGTCGACCGCGACCCCAGCGTGGCCGAGTACTTCCGCGACGTCGCGCGGGCCGCCCCCTGCGCGTGCGAGCTCTACCACGGCAACTTCGCCGACGTGCTCGCCGAGCTCGACGACGCCTCCGCCGACCTCGTCTACATGGACCTCGGCGTCTCCTCGATGCAGCTCGACCGGCGCGAGCGCGGCTTCTCCTACGCCTACGACGCGCCGCTCGACATGCGCATGGACCCCGAGCTCGAGGTCACGGCGGCCGATCTCGTCAACACGCTGCCCGAGGACGAGCTCGCCGACATCTTCCGCCGCTACGGCGAGGAGCGCTACGCCAAGTCGATCGCTCGCGGCATCGTGATCACGCGCAAGAAGACGCCGTTCGCCACGACCTGCGAGCTCGTCGAGGTCATCAAGCGCAACATCCCGACGCCGGCCCGCTTCGGCGCCGGCAACCCGGCGCGCCGCGTCTTCCAGGCGCTGCGCATCGTCGTCAACGACGAGCTCCAGTCCCTCGCCATGGGGCTCGAAGAGGCCTACCGCGTGCTGCGGCCCGGCGGGCGCCTGGCCGCGATGAGCTTCCACTCGCTCGAGGACCGCATGGTCAAGGAGTTCTTCAAGGGCCACGCGGCGGGCTGCATCTGCCCGCCCGGCCTGCCGCAGTGCGTCTGCGGGCACGAGCCGACCCTGCGCGTGCTCACGCGCCGGCCGGTGACGCCGCGCGCGCAGGAGATCGAGGTCAACCCGCGCAGCAAGTCGGCCAAGCTGCGCGTCGCGGTCAAGCTCTAGGAGGGCACGGTGGCGGCAGCGGCACAGGCGCGGCGGGCGGCGGCAGCGCCGCGCCGCAGGGAAGAGACGTACCGCCGGCCGGCGCGGCCGGCCGCGCGCCGGGCGCCGCAGGCGCGGCAGCGCGCGGCCCAGCGCGCGCGCCTCATGCGCCTGTTCGTCGTCTTCGTCGTCTGCCTCACGGTGCTCGCCGTCGGGCGCGTCGCGCTGAGCTTCGCGGTCGTGCAGAAGAGCCTGCAGACCGACGCGGTCGTGCGCGAGGAGCGCCAGCTCAGCGCCGAGAACCAGCAGCTTGCGGAGGAGGTCGCCGAACCAGGGCTCCAGCGTCAGCATCCGCAAGATCGCCGAGAAGCCAGCTCGGGCTCGTCGAGCGCGACCCATTGGCAGGTCTTGAAGGTCCATCGGACGACGACCGCGACCCAGGTGGCTGAGAGCGAACTGATGGCCACGGCGCGCACAGGACGGCGTCGCGCTGCCGGCGGGCGCGACGGCGGCCTGCGCGGGCTGACGCGCAGGCTCGCCCGGGGCGGGGGGGTCGGCGGCGGGAGCGGCGTCGACGGCCGCATCCGGCTCCTGCGCCTGATCTTCATCGTCTTCCTGGTGCTCGTCGGCGGCAAAGCCGTCGCGCTCGCCTCCTCGTCGAGCCAACCTCACCAGGATCGCGCTCGCCCAGCAGACCGCGACCGTCGTGCTGCCGGCGCATCGCGGCGCCATCCTCGACCGCAACGGCCAGGAGCTTGCCGTCGGCAAGCCCACGCAGACGGTCTTCGCGACGCCGTACATGCTGACGCGATCCGCGCGCCGCCGCCCGCGAGCTTGATGGCGGCGCTGCAGCTTGCACAAGAAGCGCACGCGGCGCGCGCTGCTCGCCGCGCTCTCGAACCACAAGAGCGGGTTCGCCTACGTCGCGCGCGGCGTGGACCCGTCGCTGGCGAAGGCCGCCCTTGCCCTCCGGCTGCCGGGCGTCGGCGCCTATCCGGAGGAGTCGCGGACCTATCCGATGGACGGCTCCGCGGCCCAGGTCCTCGGCTTCGCCGGCGTCGACAACAACGGGCTCGCCGGCGTGGAGCTCGAGTACGACAAGCAGCTCAGCGGGAAGGCCGGCAGCGAGGTCGTCGTGCGCGACCCTGCCGGCCAGGCGCTCAAGACGGTGCGCCAGACGCAGCCGACCGCCGGCCAGGACGTGCGCCTCACCCTCGACGAGGACATCCAGTTCACGGCCGAGGACGTGCTCAAGCACACCCTCAGCTCGTCCTACGCCAAGAGCGCGGTCGCGATCGTCATGGACCCGCGCAACGGTCGAGATCCTCGCCATGGCCAACGTGCCGGAGGTCAAGCACAACGATTTCGCGCTCAACATGGCGAACGACCGCAACCGCGCCGTCACCGACGCCTACGAGCCGGGATCGATCTTCAAGCTGGTCACGATCTCCGGCGCGCTCGCCGACGGCACCGTCAACACGCACGAGCGCTTCGTGCTCCCGCCGACGCTCACCCTCTACGATCGCACCATCCACGACGCCGAGGACCGCGGGGTGCGTCGACTACGACGTGCAAGGACATCCTCGTGCACTCGAGCAACGTCGGCGCCGTGACCATCGGCATGAAGATGGGCAGGCAAGCGATGCTCAAGTGGATCAAGGCCTACGGCTTCGGCAAGGACACGGGGATCGCGTTCCCGGGAGAGTCGCCGGGCATCCTGCGCGATGTGGTCGGGGACGACGATCGCCAACGTGCCGATGGGGCAGGGCATCGCGGTGACGCCGCTGCAGATCACCTCGGCATTCTCGACGGTCGCCAACGACGGCGTCTACGAGCAGCCGCACCTGCTGCGTCAGGTCGGCGGCCAGAAGTACCAGGAGCCGACGGGACGCCGGGTCATCCCCGCGACGCATCGCCGCGGAGGTGCGCAAGATGCTCGCCGCCGCGGTCGACCACGGCACCGGCATCAACGCCCAGATCCCCGGCTACGTCGTGGCCGGCAAGACGGGGACCGCGCAGAAGCCGCTGCCGAACGGCTGCGGCTACTCCAAGAGCGACTACGTGGCGTCGTTCATCGGCATGGTCCCGGCGAGCCACCCGCGGCTCGTCGTCATGGTCGCCGTGGACTCGCCGCGGACGTCCATCTACGGCGGCGACATCGCCGCTCCGGCCGTGCAGAAGATCATGTGCTTCGCCCTGCAGCACCTGGAGATCGCGCCGTGAGCGGGCTGGGGCCGCGTCATGCACCGGTGCTGACGGCGTGGGGTGGAGGGGAGGGGGCGGTTTGATAGAATCCGCCGCGATGAAGCTTGCAGAGCTGGTCGACGGGCTAGATCGGCGCCACGGTGCGTGGCGACCCGTCCACCGAGATCCGAGGCCTCGCCTACCACACGCGTGACGTCGCCGACGGCACGCTTTTCTTTTGCGTCCCCGGGCTCAAGTTCGACGGTCACGAGTTCGCCGGCCGCGCCGCCGCCGCTGGCGCCGCGGCGCTGGTCTGCGAGCACGAGACGGGGGCGGCGCTCCCGGCCGTCCTCGTCCCTTCGGTGCGCCGCGCCATGGCGCTCATGGCGGCGCGCTGGTACGGCGACCCGTCGGCGGAGCTGCGCGTCGTCGGCGTCACCGGCACCAACGGCAAGACGACGACCGCCCACCTCGTCGCCGGGATCCTCGGCGCGGCGGGCGAGAGCTGCGGGCTGCTCGGCACGGTCGTGAACCGCATCGGCGGCGAGGAGCGTCCGGTCAAGCTCACGACCGCCGAGTCGCTCGACCTGCAGCGCATGTTCCGCGAGATGCTCGACGCGGGCGACCGGGCGTGCGTCGTTCGAAGTGAGCTCGCACGCGCTGGCGCAGGACCGCGCCGCCGGCATCGTCTTCGACGCAGCGGTCTTCACGAACCTCACGAGGGACCACCTCGACTACCACACGGACCTCGACGACTACTTCGCCGCCAAGCGCCGGCTCTTCCTCCCGGACGGCGCTCGCAACGGCTCCGCCGTCGCGGTCGTGAACGCCGGCGACGAGTACGGCCGGCGCCTCATCGGCGACTGCCGTCATCAGTACGGCGACGGCCTCTGGACCTACGCCGTCGCGGGATCGCCCGGCGCGCCCTCGGCGGTCGACGCGGTCGCCGCCGACCTCGACCTGCACGCCGACGCGTCGGCCTTCACGCTCTCGGTCCCGCGCCTCGGCTTCGAGGAGCGCGTCTCGCTGCGCCTGGTGGCGCACTTCAACGTCGAGAACGCTCTCGCCGCCGCGACCACGGCTCTCGCGCTCGGGTTCCCGGCCGAGGCCGTCGTGCGCGGACTGGAGTCCACGGACGGCGTGCCCGGACGCTTCCAGGCCGTGCGCGCCGGCCAGCCGTTCAGCGTCGTCGTCGACTACTCGCACACGCCGGACTCGCTCGAGAACGCGCTCACGGCGGCGCGCGCCGTGACCCGCGGGAGGGTCATCGTCGTGTTCGGCTGCGGCGGCGACCGCGATCGCGGCAAGCGTCCGCTGATGGGCGAGATCGGCGCCCGTTGCGCCGACCGCGCGATCGTCACCTCGGACAACCCGCGCAGCGAGGAGCCGCTCGCCATCATCGACGAGATCGTCGCCGGCGTGCCGCGCGAGCTCCTCTCCAAGGTCGAACTGGAGCCAGACCGGCGCGCCGCCATCCTCATGGCCCTCGGCGAGGCGCGCGACGGCGACACGGTCGTGATCGCCGGCAAGGGGCACGAGCAGGGGCAGATCGTCGGCGACACGCGCATCCCCTTCGACGATCGCGCCGTCGCGGAAGAGCTCCTGGCCGAGCTCGGCGGAGGCTGGTGACCCCGTGCTGCCGCTGACGCTGGCAGAAGTGGCCGCGGCCTGCGGCGGCACGCTGGAACGGGGCGATGCCGAGACCGTGGTGCGCGCCGTGTGCACCGACACGCGCTGCCTCGAGGCCGGCGACCTGTTCGTGGGCTTGCGCGGCGAGAACTTCGACGGCGACGCCTACGCCGCCGCGGCGCTCGCCGCCGGCGCGGCGGCCGTCGTCGTGCGGGGCGGCGCGGCCGCCGGGCTGCCGTCGACCGCGGCGCGTGTCGTCGTCGACGACGGCCTTGTCGCGCTGCAGCGTCTGGCCGCCCACGTGCGCCGGCGCGCCGGCGCTCGAGTCGTGGCCATCACCGGCAGCGCCGGCAAGACCTCGACGAAGGACATCCTCGCCGCGCTGCTGCGGCCGGTCGCGCGCACGGTGGCGACGAGCGCCAACCTCAACAACGAGATCGGCGTGCCGCTCACCCTGCTCGAGATCGACGAGACGACCGAGGTGGTCGTCGTCGAGATGGCCATGCGCGGGGCCGGACAGATCCGCGAGCTCGCCCAGATCGCCGCGCCGGACGTCGGCGTGATCACGACCATCGCGCCGGTCCACCTCGAGCTCGTGGGCACCATCGAGGAGGTGGCCGCGGCCAAGGCCGAGCTCATCGAAGAGCTGCGCGGCGGGACGGCCGTCGTCCCCGCCGGAGAAACGCTGCTCGACCGCCATGTCGGCCGCCATCACGGCCGCGTCGTGACGTTCGGCCGCGAAGACGCGGACGTCCACATCGTGGAAGCCGAGCGTCGCGGCGCCGAGCACGCACGTGCTCGTCGATGCCTTCGGCCATCGCGGCACGGCTCGACTTCAGCTTCACCGGCGGGCACTACCTGCAGGACGCGCTGGCCGCGCTCTCGGCCTTCCTCGAGCTCGGATACCGCCTCGACGAGGCGAGGGAGGGCGCCGCCCAGGTCGCCTTCAGCGACCTCCGCGGCGCCGTGTCCGAGCTGCCCGGCGGCGGCCTGCTGCTCAACGACGCCTACAACGCCAACCCGGCGGCCATGAAAGCCGCCATCGACCACCTGGTGAGCATCGCCGACGGCAGACCGACAGTCGCGGTGCTCGGCGACATGTACGAGCTGGGCCCCGGCGCCGACGCCTTTCACCGCGCCGTCGGCGAGCATTGCGCCGCCGCCGGCGTGCGCCTGATCGCCGTCGGCGGACCTGGCGCGCGACTTCCTCACCGGCGCGGCCGGCGAGCGCTGGTTCGCGACGGTCGACGAGTGCATCGCGGCGCTGCCCGAGGCCGTGCCCGCCGGCAGCGCCGTGCTGGTCAAGGCGTCGCGCCTGCTGCGCCTCGAGCGCGTGGCCGAGGCGCTGGCGAACGCCGGCTGGGCTGCGCCGGCCGGCCCCGGTGAGCCGCCGCGACCGGCTCCGCCGGATCGCGGAGGCCCCCGATGCTTAGGGCGATGGGCGCCAGCGTGGTCGCCATGGTGCTGATGCTCATCATCGGCCCGGCCTTCATCCGCTGGCTGCGCCTCAACGAGTTCGGCCAGAACATCCGCGAGGAAGGCCCCGCGGGCCACAAGACCAAGGAGGGGACGCCGACGATGGGCGGCGTCCTCATCTGGTTCGCGGTCGTCATCCCGTTCGTCATCTTCAGCCGCTTCTCGGTGGCGTCCATCACGGTGATGATCGCCGCGCTCGGCAACGCCTTCATCGGCTTCATCGACGACTGGATCAAGATCGTGCGCAAGCGCTCTCTCGGGCTTGCGGCGCGCTACAAGCTGCTGCTCCAGCTCGTGCTCGCGCTCTTCATCGGGTTCGTGGCGATCCACTTCGTGGGCCTCGACACGCGCGTCGACATCCCGTTCACGGCGTACAAGCTGCAGCTCGGCGACCCTCGGCTTCTACGCGCTGATCTTCCTGACGCTCGCCGGCTTCTCCAACGCCGTCAACCTCACGGACGGCCTCGACGGGCTGGCCGCCGGCGCCTCCGCCATCGTGCTCGTGGCGCTCGCCGGCATCGCGTTCGTCATCGGCCGCAACGCGCACGATCCCGGCATCACCGACCTCATGGTCGTCTCCGGCTGCATCGGCGGCGCCTGCCTCGGCTTTCTCTGGTACAACACCTTCCCGGCCGACGTGTTCATGGGCGACACCGGCTCGCTGGGGCTCGGCGGGGCGATCGCGGGCCTGGCCGTCATGACGCGCACCGAGTTCGTGCTCATCATCCTCGGCGGGCTGTTCGTGCTCGAGGCGGCCTCCGTGGCGGCGCAGGTGATCTCCTTCAAGCTCTTCCACCGCCGGGTCCTGCTCATGGCGCCGCTGCACCACCACTTCGAGCTCAAGGCCTGGTCGGAGACCAAGATCATCGTGCGCTTCTGGATCATCGCCGCGATCTTCGCCGGCGCGGGGTTCGCCGCCTACTACGCCACGTACCGGGCCGGCTGATCATGGAGCTGAGCGACGTACGCTGCCTCGCCGTGCTCGGGCTGCGGCGCAGCGGCCGGCCGGCGGCCCTGCTCGGCAGACGCGAGCTGAGCGGCGCGCGCGTCATCGCCCTCGACGAAGCGGACGCACCACCCAAGGACGCCGTCGCCGAGCTTCGCGCCGCCGGCGTCGAGGTACTGTGCGGGGCCGACGCGGTCCTTCCCGAGGGCGTCGACCTCCTCGTCAAGAGCCCCGGCGTGCCGGACGAGAGCCGCGCCGTGCAAGAAGCGCTGCGGCGCGGCGTCACGCTGTGGAGCGAGGTCGAGTTCGCGGCGCGGTTCCTGCCCAACCGCGTGCTCGGCATCACCGGCACCAACGGCAAGACCACCACCACGGAGCTCAGCGGCGCGCTGTTCCGGGATGCCGGGCTGCCCGTGGCCGTGGGCGGCAACGTCGGCTACGCGCTCGCCGGCATGCCGGGCGAGATCGCGCCGGACGCGGACGTGGTCGCCGAGCTCTCGAGCTTCCAGCTCGAACACATCGAGCGCTTTCGCCCCGACGTCGCCGTGCTCCTCAACCTCACCGAGGACCACATCGATCGGCACGGGACGTATGGCGGCTACGCCGACGCCAAGCTGCGCATCTTCGAGAACCAGACGGACGGCGACCTGGCGCTGCTGTGCGCCGACGACCAGGGCGTCCTCGACGAGCTGGAGGCCGGCCGCATCGGCGGCGGCGGCCGGCGCGCGTGGTTCTCCTCGGCGCCGGGCCGCGATGCGGGCCCCGGCGGCGAGCCGCTCGTGGCCGGCGTGGACGCGGGCGGCGGGCTCTGGCTCGACGCCGGCGGGGCGCGGCAGCCGCTCGGCGGCGCGGGCGATCTGGCCCTTCGCGGCGAGCACAACCTGCAGAACTCGCTCGCCGCCGCCGCGGCGTGCTGTGCCCTCGGCGTGCCGCCGGAGTCGGCCGCCGGCACGCTGCGCACGTTCGGCGGCGTGCCGCACCGCCTGCAGGTCGCCGGCGTCGTCGACGGCGTGACCTACGTCAACGACTCCAAAGCGACCAACGTTGACGCCACGCTCAAAGCGCTCACCGCATACAGCGGGCCGGTGCATCTGATCCTCGGTGGCTACGACAAGGGGGCGACGTACGACGGTCTCGCCGCCGCCACGGAGGGACTGGTACGGCAGCGTCCTGCTCATCGGCGCCACGGCTCCTCAGCTGGAGGCGGCGTTCGCCGCGAGGCGCGCCGCTGGGGCGCCGCAGGCGACCCCGTGGGTGGTCTGCGGCGACCTCGAGGCGGCCGTCATGCTGGCCGCCCGCGAGGCTGAGCCGGGCGACACCGTCCTGCTCAGCCCCGCCTGCGCGAGCTGGGACCAATATAGGGATTACGAGCAGCGAGGCGAACATTTCCTCGAGCTTGTGAACCGCATGCGAGGAGCTGACGCCTCGTGACTTCGAGCCGGCGCGGAGCCAGGAAATCCGAGCTGGACCACCAGGACTGGGTCTCAGACGCACCCGCGGCAGAGCGCCGCGCGCGCGCCGACCGG
This sequence comes from uncultured Thermoleophilia bacterium, assembly GCA_963829205.1. Classification (GTDB taxonomy): domain Bacteria; phylum Actinomycetota; class Thermoleophilia; order UBA2241; family UBA2241; genus CAIXSE01. Next base: position 621,448 of record CAWHHT010000005.1, on the reverse strand, counting down.
CGCGCCTCCGAGCGGCGCCGCGCCGCCGCTCAGCCGGCACGCGAACGGCGCGGCGGCGACCGGCGCAGCGGCGCCAAGAGCCGGCGCGCCGACGAGACGCGCGCCGCGGCGGCGCCCTCCGTCCTCGCCGCTCGACGCGCGCCGCGGCACTGCCGGGGCCGGGCGTCGCGGAACGTCGCGCCCTGCTGCTGGTCACCTTCCTGCTCCTGCTCTACGGCCTCGTCATGAGCTACAGCGCCTCCTCGGCGGAGGCCTACTTCCAGCACCACTCGAGCTTCTACTTCGTGGAGCGCCAGGCGGTCTGGGCGGTGATCGGCGTCGGCGCCATGCTGGCGCTGTCCCGCGTCGACTACGCTTCCTGGAGGCGGTGGTCGGTGCCGCTCGCCGCGATTGCGCTGTTCGCGCTTGTCATCGTGCTCGTCCCGGGCATCGGCTCGGTGATCAACGGCGCCCGCCGCTGGCTCGTCTTGGGCGGCCAGGGCCTGCAGCCCAGCGAGTTCGCCAAGGTGGCGTGCGTCATGCTCGCTGCGACCCTCGTGTCGCGGCGGCCCGAGGAGCTGGAGTCGCCGCGCGGCTTCGTGCGCGTCGCGGCGATCACCATCCTGCCGGCCGCCGCCCTCATCATGCTCGAGCCCGACCTGGGGACGACGCTGGTGCTCGTCGCGGCCGTCGTCGCCGTGCTCATCGCGGCCGGCGCCCGTCTGCGCTACCTGTTCGCGACGGCGGCGCTCGGTCTGCTGGCCATCCTGGCTCTGATCGTCGTCGAGCCCTACCGCCTGCAGCGCCTGACCTCCTTCCTCGATCCCTGGAAGGACTCGCAGGTGAGCGGCTACCAGGCGACGCAGGCGCTCATCTCGATCGCCTCGGGCCACTTCTTCGGCGTCGGCCTCGGCAACTCCGTCCAGAAGTTCGGCTTCCTGCCCGAGCAGGGCACCGACATGATCACCGGCATCATCGGCGAGGAGCTCGGCCTGGCCGGCCTCATCGTCCTGCTGGCGCTGTACGTCGCGCTCGCCTGGTGCTGCTTTCGCATCGCGCTCAACTGCAAGGAGCTGTACGGCAAGCTCCTGGCCACGGGGATCACGGCGATCATCATCGGCCAGGCCTGCATCAACGTCGGTGCCGCTCTAGGCTTGCTGCCGCTCACCGGCGTGCCGCTGCCGCTCGTGTCGCTCGGCGGCACCAACCTTGTTGTCGTCCTCGCCGGCGTCGGGATCCTGCTCAATATCGCCACCAATCGAAGGAGCTACATTGTCGTCAGCGCTCAGCGGGGTGACCGCGCTGCTCGCGGCGGGCGGGACCGGCGGGCATCTGCAGCCGGCGCTCGCGGTCGCGGCTGAGGCGGAGGCTCGCGGGGCGCGCGTCGTCGTGGTGACGACGCCCTCCCAGGTGGAGCGCGTCGCCGAGCGGTACCAGACCTTCGCCCTCGAGCTCAAGGGCTTCTCACGCAGCGTCGCGCCGCGCGAGTACGCGACCACTCTGCGGCTGCTCGCGGCCGCGGCGCCGCGCGTATGGCGCATCCTCACCGAGGTGAGGCCCGCGGTCGCGATCGGCGGCGGCGGCTTCGCCAGCGGGCCGGTCGTGGCGCTGGCGGCGCTGCGCGGCGTGCCGGCGCTGGCGCTCGAAGCCGACGCGCATCTCGGCGTGGCCAATCGCATGCTGCGCCCGTTCGTGCGCCGCGTGTGCCTGAGCTTCCCCATCGCCGGCCTCGAGCCGCCGAAGTTCGTGCTCACGGGGCGGCCTCTGGCGGCGGGCCAGCTCTCGGCGTCGGCCGATGAAGGGCGCGACGCCTTCGCGCTCGCGGCCGACCAGCCGGTCGTCCTCGCGTTCGGCGGCAGCCAGGGCGCGCAGAGCATCAACCGCGCCTGCGTCGACGCCTTCGGCGGCCGGCCGCTCGACTTCCAGCTGGTCCACGTCTGCGGGCCGCGCAACCACGCCGCCGTGCTCGCCGAGCTCCAGGCCCTCGGCGAGCGGTTTGAGCGGTACCACCTGGTGCCCTACACTGACCGTCTGGCGCAGGCCATGGCGGCCGCGGATCTGGTGGTGGCCCGTTCCGGTGGGTCCGTCGCCGAGCTCGCCGCGCTCGGCAAGCCGGCGGTGCTCGTCCCGTATCCGCACGCGACCGCGGACCACCAGCGCAAGAACGCGCGCTGGATGGTGGACGGTGGCGCCGCGCTCCTGGTGGACGACGCCGAGCTCGACGGCGAGAGGCTTCGCGACCTCGTCGCCGGTCTGCTCGGCGACCGCGAGCGCCTCGCGGCCATGGCCGCGGCCAGCGCCGCCTTGGGGCGGCCCGACGCCACCGCGAGGGTCGTCGACGAGATCGAGAAGATCGTGAAGAGACGAGGGGACACATGAACGACCAAGCGCCGAGAGACTTCCCCCAGCCGGTCCACTTCATCGGCATCGGGGGAGCCGGCATGAGCGGCATCGCCGTCGTGCTGGCGACGCTCGGCGTCGAGGTGACGGGCTCCGACCTCAAGACCTCGCGGTACACGCGCCGTCTCGAAGAAGCCGGCATCGCGATCAAGGTGGGGCACGACGCCGGCAACCTCGCCGGCGCCGCGCTGGTCGTGATCTCGTCGGCGATCCCCGAGACCAACCCGGAGCTGCGCGCCGCGCGCGCCGCCGGGCTCCCGGTGCTGCGCCGGGCGGAGATGCTGGCGCGCATCATGGCCATGCGCCGCGGCATCGCCGTCGCCGGCACGCACGGCAAGACGACGACCTCCTCGATGATCTCCCACGTGCTCTTCCAGCTCGGCATGGACCCCACGTTCCTCGTCGGGGGCGAGCTCAACGACATCGGCTCCAACGCCGGCGTGGGTGATGGCGAGTGGCTCGTGGCCGAGGCCGACGAGAGCGACGGGAGCCTGCTGTATCTGCGGCCTGAGGTCGCCGTGGTCGGCAACGTCGAGCTCGACCACCACGCCAACTACGGCTGCCTCGACGACGTGCAGGACGTGTTTCGCCGCTTCGTCGCCCTGCTGCCCGCGGACGGCCTGCTGGTCGTCGTGGCCGGCACCGGCGGGGAGGAGCTCGCAGACTACTCCGCGGCGCCGACCGTGCGCGTCGGCATCGCCGACGGTGACCTCCAGGCGACGGTGTCGCGCGTCGACGACCGTGGCAGCGAGTTCTCGGTCGCCGAAGGCGGCGTGGAGCTCGCCCGGGTCGCGCTGCGCGTGCCGGGCGAGCACAACGTCCTCAACGCGCTCACGGCGCTGGCCGTCCTCCGGCACACCGGCGTCTCGCCGGCGGACGCGGCGCCGCATCTGGCGACCTTCAGCGGCGCCGCGCGGCGCTTCCAGGAGATCGGCCGCCACGACGGCGTCCTCGTGGTCGACGACTACGCGCATCACCCGACCGAGATCATCGCCACGCTGACGGCGGCCAAGCAGGGCGACCACGGCCGCGTGATCGCCGTCTTCCAGCCCCACCTGTTCTCGCGTACCCGCTATCTGCAGCGCGAGTTCGGGCAGGCCCTGACGCTCGCGGACGAGGCCATCGTCACCGACATCTTCCCGGCGCGGGAAGAGCCGGAGCCCGGCGTCACCGGCAAACTCGTGGTCGACGCCTACCTCGCCGAGAGACCCGGCGGGCCGGTCTCGTACCTCCCGCGCATCCCCGACGTGGTGGACAACCTGGCGACGCGCGTGCGGCCCGGTGACCTCGTCCTCACGCTGGGCGCCGGCGACGTCTTCCGCGCCGGCGAACTGCTCCTCGCGAGGCTCGCGGGGCAAGGGGAAGACCCGGCCGGCGCCGAATAACCTCGTCGTAGCTGTTCTCTCGCGAGAAGGTCCGGCGCTATGGCCAAAGGAGGCGGATCGAGCCGCCCGCGATTCCGTCTGCTCCCGACGGTCCTGCTCACCGCGGCGATCCTCGCGGTGCCGACCGTCGTCTACGCGTGGGGTCGTAGCTCCGCCTCGTTCGCGATCCACACGATCACCGTGACGGCGATCACCTGCTGCGCGGCAAGCGGGCGCTGCGCCTCCTCCGCCAGGACTATCTCGGGCCACAACCTGTTCACGGTGAGCTCGGGGGACGTGACGCAAGACGCTCGCGGCCATCCCGTTCGTGCGGACCGCGAGCGTGAACCGGGACTTCCCGCAGACACTGCGAGTCACCGTCGTCGAGTACCGGCCGGCCGCCTACGTCCTCTCGGGCGGCCGATGGTTCCTGGTGGCCGAGGATGGGCACGTGATCGGCCCGGCGAAGAAGGGAGCCGACGCCGCGAGCACCTCCGGCACGTCGGCTTCGGCGTCGTCCGGCGCCACGCCGTCCACCTCGCCCAGCGCGACCGCCGGCGCTATCTCCTCGGCGTCGACCTCGGCCTCGTCGCCCGCGTCGTCGGCATCCACAACGGCATCGACGTCGGGGACGGCATCGACGGCGAGCACGGGGTCGACGTCGACCACCACGTCGGGCGTCGGCTCAGACGGGCTGCCCTCCCCTACCGGTCGGGCGGCAGACCTGCGCGCGCGTCTCGAGGCCGGTCCGGGCCGACGCCGTGTTCGCACTGCCGCGCCTCTCGACCGACGCCGCCCTGCGCGCCGGCGGCACGGCAGAGCGACCCGCGCGTCGTCGGCGGCTCTCGCCGTCATCGCCGGCCTGCCGCACGCGACTGCGCGCGGGGCTGGCCGTGATCGAGGTGGACCCGGAGCGCCAGCTCACCCTGCTCTTCGCGCACGGTCCCACGGTCACGTGGGGCGACACGAAGAGGTCGCAAGCCAAGACGCTTGCCCTCCAGGCCGTGCTGGCGCGCTACGCGAAGGCACGCAAGACGTGCGTGTACGTCGACGTGTCGATCCCCGATCTCGTGCTGGCGCGGCCGGTCCTCAAGTGACGGTCGAGGCCATTCCTCAAGCGAAGGTCGAGGTCGCCGTCCTCATGGCTCTGGACGGGATGTCGATTGACACCCCTGAGGGCCGTCAGGTATGTTAAGTCGAAGGCCCGCGTCGGGGCTCTGTCGGCGCGTCGTGGGCACTGTAGAGTCCCTGCAAAACGGCGGTTTTCTTGGCTCAGATCCAAAGGCCGTCGGCAACACTCAGGTGGTACATGAGGGTCTGCCGGAGACCTCGACGGCGAGTCTCGACCACGACAGGAGGGTCAGCACCATGATGGACGCTTCAGCGAACTATCTCGCCGTCATCAAGGTCGTCGGCGTGGGCGGTGGCGGCACCAACGCCGTCAACAGGATGGTCGACGCCGGGCTTCGCGGCGTGGAGTTCATCGCCGTCAACACCGATGCTCAGGCGCTGCAGATGTGCGACGCCGACGTGAAGATCCACATCGGCAGCAAGATCACCCGTGGTCTCGGCGCCGGCGCCAACCCCACGATCGGCTACCAGGCCGCGATGGAGAGCAAGGACGAGCTGCGCGACGCACTCAAGGGCGCGGACATGGTGTTCGTGACGGCCGGCAAGGGCGGCGGCACCGGCACCGGCGCCGCTCCGGTCCTGGCCGAGCTGGCCAAGGAGCTCTCGGCGCTCACCGTCGGCGTGGTCACGCGGCCGTTCGCCTTCGAGGGCAAGCGCCGGGCGCGCCAGGCTTCAGACGGCATCCAGTCGCTGCGCGAGAAGGTCGACACGCTGATCGTCATCCCCAACGACCGCCTGCTGCAGGTCGTCGAGCGGCGCACCTCGGTCATCGAGGCCTTCAAGGTCGCCGACGACGTGCTGCGCCAGGGCGTCCAGGGCATCACCGACCTCATCACCGTCCCCGGCCTGATCAACCTCGACTTCGCCGACGTGCGCACGATCATGAAGGACGCCGGGTCGGCGCTCATGGGCATCGGCGTCGCCGGCGGCGAGAACCGCGCCGTCGAGGCGGCGCGTGCGGCGGTCAGCTCGCCGCTGCTCGAGGCCAGCGTCGAGGGCGCCCGCGGCATCCTCCTCAACATCACCGGCGGCAGCGATCTCGGCCTCTTCGAGATCAACGAGGCCGCGGAGATCATCTCGAGCGCGGCGGACAACGACTGCAACATCATCTTCGGGGCGGTCATCGACCCGGGGCTCGGCGACGAGGTCCGCGTGACCGTCATCGCCACCGGCTTCGACGGGCCGCTGGCGAGCGAGTCGCCGGCGCCGCGCGAGGCCGCGGAGCGCGAGCCCAAGGGCACGCCGCTGTTCGCGGAGGAGCACAAGCCGTCGTTCGAAGTGGACGAGGACGTGCTCGACATCCCGAGCTTCCTCCGCGACCACTGAACCGGCCCGGCGCGCGGCCGCGCGCGCAAGTTGCGCGGCCTCTCGCACTCCGGTACCCTCTAGCGCTTGACGGCCTCCTCTGGCCGGCAAGCCAAGTGACCCAGTGAGAAAACACAGAAACCTGATCATCCTGTTGGTGATGGCCGCCCTGGTGGCGGCCTCGCTGTACTTCATCATCCCTCCGGGCGTGAAGACCCACCTCGGCCTCGACCTGCAGGGCGGCCTCGAGATCGTCTACACCGCCAAGACGGCGAACGGCGGCGCGCCGACCTCGGCCCAGATGGACCAGACGGTCAGCATCCTCAACCGCCGCGTCAACGGACTCGGCGTCACCGAGTCGGCGATCCAGAAGCAGGGCACCGACCAGCTCTCGGTCTCGCTGCCCGGCATCAAGAACACGCAGCAGGCGCTCAACGTGATCGGCAAGACGGCGCAGCTCGAGTTCTACTACGACGATCCGGCAGCACCGGCCCGGTCGGCCCAGTGGCCAGCAAGGACGCGGCCCTCAAGCAGCTCAAGTCGCAGGGCGTGCCGGCGACCAAGATCGCACAGCTCGCGACCACCGGCACCACGACCGGCGCTCCGCCGAACTACTCGCTCGTCGAGGCCAAGCCGGGCGTCTTCGGCAACACCACGTCGGTGTGGTTCGTGTACAAGCGCCCGCCGGCGATGACCGGCGACGCCATCTCCAAGTCCACGGCCGGCTTCAACAGCACGACCGGCAAGCCCAACGTGCTCATCGACTTCACGCCCGCCGGCAGCAAGCAGTTCCAGGACATCACCCGCAACCTGTACCGCACCGGCCTGCTCAAGGGCACGCCGCAGACGTTCGCCATCGTGCTCGACAACGTCATGAGCTCCGACCCGCAGATCGACTACACGGACCCGACGCTGCGCGACGGCATCAGCGGAGGGGCCGAGATCAGCGGCGGCAACATGACGGTCCAGGATTCCAAGGACCTGGCGCTCGTGCTCAACATCGGCGCCCTGCCGGTCCGGCTTGCGGTCGCCGAGCAGCGCTCGGTCTCGGCGACGCTCGGCAAGGACTCGCTCCACCAGGGCCTCATCGCCGGCATGATCGGCCTCGCCATCGTGCTCGTCTACATGCTCGCCTACTACCGCTTCCTCGGCCTCGTCGCGGACCTCGCGCTGATCGTCTACGGCATCCTGCTCTGGGGCCTCTTCAACGTCATCCCTGTGACGCTCACGCTGCCGGGCATCGCCGGCATGATCCTCACCATCGGCGTCGCGGCCGACGCGAACGTGGTGATCTTCGAGCGCATCAAGGAAGAGGTGCGTCACGGCAAGACCGTGCGCTCGGCGGTCAACTCCGGCTACGCCCGCGGCTTCAAGACCATCCTCGACGCCAACATCCTGACGATGCTCACGGCCGGCGTGATCTTCGTGTTCGCCACGGCGCAGCCCAAGGGCTTCGCGCTCACGCTGATCCTGGGCGTGCTCGTGAGCATGCTCACCGCCGTCCTGTTCACGCGGGCGATGCTCGGCGTGCTCGCCGGGTTCGCCTTCTTCAGCAAGCCCGCGTTCATGGGCGTGCGCACGAGCCAGATCGAGGTGGCGGCGGTCAGCGAAGGCCGCACCGCCGCCAACCGCAAGCGCCGTCGCGACCACGTCCACGGCTCCGGCCGCGGAGGGCGACACAGCTGCTGCGACCGCCTCCGCCGGCGCGGCCTCGGCGCCGGCGCAGGGCGCCGGCGCGACCCCCGGGCGCCGCACCTCGACGTCCCGCAAGAAGAAAAAGAAGCGGAGATAGGGCTTGAACTTCTTCCGGCGCATCTACAGCTTCGACTACATGGGCCACAAGAAGTGGTGGTTCACCATCTCGGCGATCATCATCGGGGCCGGGCTCATCAGCATGTTCGTCAAGGGCGGCGGCAACCCGCTCAAGGGCCTCAACTACGGCCTTGAGTTCAAGGAAGGCACGCGCATCGCGGTCGTCTTCACCAAGCCCGCGGCGCTCGGCGACGTGCGCGCCGTGGTCACGGCGCAGGGCCACCCGGACGCGGTCATCCAGCAGGTCTCCGGCGGGTCCGCCGGATCGTCGTCCTTCCAGATCCAGACCAGCACGCTCAATCCGAATCAGCAGGCAGCACTACAAGCGGCGCTCGACAAGCGCTTCTCGATCGCGCCCCAATCGGGCTGGAACCTGTCGCTCGTGGGGGCCACGTTCGGGCACCAGGTGGTGAGCTCCTCGATCAAGGCGATCGTCATCGCCCTGCTGCTGATCCTCGCCTACGTCACGTTCCGGTTCCAGTGGAAGTTCGCCGTCGGAGCCATCGCCGCCGAGGTCCACGACCTGCTCGTCGTCGTCGGCATCTACTCCCTCACCGGCCGCGAGGTGACGACGGCGACGATCGCCGCGGTGCTCACCATCCTGGGCTACTCGCTCTACGACACGGTCATCGTCTTCGACCGCATCCGCGAGAACCAGCCCAAGCTCAACCGCATCCCCTACGGCGACATGGTCAACGTCTCCATCTGGGAGACACTGACGCGCTCGATCAACACGACGATGATCACCCTGCTGCCGGTCGTCTGCCTGCTGCTCTTCGGCGGCGCCACCCTCAAGGACTTCGCCTTCGCGCTCCTGGTCGGCATCCTCTCCGGAGCCTACTCGTCGATCTTCGTCGCGAGCCCGATCACGACGCTCCTCAAGGAGCGCGAGCCGCAGTACCGCAAGCTCAAGCTCGCGGCGCGCCCCGACCAGAGCTGAGCGCCGACCCTCAAGCCGGACTTGAGCCTTGCTCAAGCGGGGCCTGAGGTCAGGGAGGCGGGCTTCAGGTTCCGTCTGAGGATCACCCCGCAACCTGCCAATACTCCCTCATATTCTCTTTACAGGATGGCGACGCGGTCCTAACGTCAGCGGCACGCCTCCGGGGCCGGGGGCGCTTCGCAAGGATCAGATCGCACAGTCGAGTCGCCGACGAGTCGCGGCGCCGCAATCGGGGGAGGCCGATGTTGAGCACGCAGTCGCGACCTCCCGGCGTGATGGGCGGGCGCGGCGGGAATCTGCGGCTCGCCGCACCGGCGGCGTCCGCCGCCGCACCGCCCGTCGTCGAACTCCGGGGCGAGTTCGACCTGGACACCGTCCCCGAGATCGACCGCTTCCTGCGCCGCCGTCTCGGGCCGCTGTATCACCAGCAGGACCTCGTGATCGACCTCGAGGGGACGACCTTCGTCGATTCGAGCTTCGTCGCCTTCCTGGTGCGGCTCGTGAACGACCAGCGCGCCAAGCGCAAGGAGCTCGTCCTCGTCCGGCCCACGGGCCAAGTGCGGCGCGTCGTCGCGCTGGTGGGGCTCCACAACATCGTCCCGGTCTTCGAATCGGTGGACGAGGCGGTCGGTGCGCTGGCGAGCGGGTCGCTGCCGGTGATACCGCCGGCCTTCAAGGCCGCGCGATCCGAAGCGTCGTAGCGGGAAGCGTAGCGCCGCGCGTCAGCTTGCGCGGCGGATGCCGCGCACGTCTTCCGAGTGGCGGGCCGCCATGACCCGCGCCTGGAAGGCCTTCATGCGGCAGGCGTCGCTGCAGTACTTCTTCGCCGGGTTGGTCGTCATGAACTCCCGGCCGCATGGGTCGAAGGCGCAGCGCCTGGAGATCTCTTCGCGCTGACTGGACTTGCGAGTGCCGCGGTGGAAGTCGTCCCGCCAGTCGCCACCGTGCAGAGCGCAGACGCTCGACGGGTTGTACGCCGAGAGTCTGGTCCCGCAGCCTTCGACGATGCAGATGCGCCCGATGCCATATGTCTTCGTCTTCAACATCTCTTCAGCCAAACACTTGTCCGCCAGAGGAGTGCTGCGAAGCGGGGCGCGTCAGATCAGGACCCCGCCGCCTTGACGGCCTCGACGCGGGTCGCGTAGATACCGAATATCCTGTCGAGGCCGGTGATCTCGAAGATCCGGATGATGTTCTCGTCGGTGCAGACGATGTCGAGATTGCCGTTGCGCGGCCGCACGCGCTTCGCGCCGCTGACCAGGACGCCCAGCGCCGTCGAGTCGATGAAGGTGACGTCGGAAAGGTCGACGATCACTCGCCGCGCCCCGCCCTCGATCCCGTTGAGGAGGACTTCTTTGAACTGCGGCGCGGAGTAGATGTCGATCTCGCCCTCGAGAACGACGACACCGATGTCTTCGGACGGTGTCACGTACTCGACGCGAAACTGCGGCCTCTCCTCCATACGCGCCTCCTCCCCATAACGCGATGGGGGGCGCGGCAGCCCGCTCTGAACCCCCCGGTGCATGTGAACCGATAGTTTCCTGAGCCCAGCGCCGCTAAACCCGGGGCAGGGGGTCGCGACGCTCGCGACGGCCTCTGCGCGAGCCTGCGATCCGAGGTGCGCCATGACTCGTCGACCGGACGCGGCCGGCCGCTGGAGCCGCTCTGGACGCGGTCAGCGCGGGGCGGTGGGGAGCAGCGTCTCGGGGGTCGCCGCCCCGCGCAGCGCGTAGGCGGCGATCATCCGATCCGTGACCCACTCGACGGGCGCGCGGTCGTCGGTCCAGGGAGTCCCGGCCGGCGCCGCCGGGCGGAGGTCGCGCGCGAAGAGGGTCGTGTCCGGCAGGAGGTCCGGCGGCGCGGTCGCGAGGCGCGCGCGCAGCGTCGCCGCCGGCTGCGGCGCCGAGAGGCCCACGACGAACTGGTTGAACGTGAGCGCCTGCCAGGTGACGACCTGGGGGAACTCGGTGGCCAGAGTGCCGGCGATGGCCGTGGCGAGGCGGTGGTCTTCGGGGACCGTGGAGACGTTGAGCGCGACGATGCCGCCCGGCGCCAGACGGCTGCGGACGAGGCGGAAGAACTCGCGCGTCGCCAGGTAGAACGGCACGTAGGGCTGCCGGTAGGCGTCGATGAGGATCAGGTCGTAGCGGGCGCGGCTGGCCGCCAGGAAGGGCCGCGCGTCGGCGGTGACGACGGTGAGGCGCGGGTTGTCGCCGAGGCCGAAGTAGCGGCGTCCGGCGGCGGTGACCGCGGGGTCGATCTCGACGCCGTCGATGTGCGCCTGCGGGTAGTAGACGCCGAAGGCCCGTGCCGTCGTGCCGCCGGCGTTGCCGAGGATCGCGACGCGTCTGACCGGCCGCCCCAGCAGAGGCGGGGCGGTGAGGAACATGTCCCACTCACCGCCCGTGAGCACGGTGTCGGCGCGCCAGACGGAGTGGATCGCGTAGCCCTCGTTGAGGTAGAGGTCCCGCTCGGGCCCCTGTTGCACCACCTGGATGAACTGGTAGCGCGACTCGCGCTCGTACAGGAGGCCGGCGCGGGGCTTGATGATCGCCCGGAGGCACCGCCAGCAGCACGCCGATGGCGACCGCCACCGCGACGCCGGGGACGAGCTGGCGACCGCGCAGCAGAGGGAGCGCGGCGAGCGCGATCACGGCCGCCGCGCAGAGCATCGTGCGCTGCGTGCCGATCAGCGGGATCGTGACAAGGGCCGGCAGGAACGTGCCCAGGATGCTGCCGGCCGTGGACAGGGCGAAGATGCGTCCCGCGGTGCGGCCGGCGTCGTCGACCCCCGTCGCCGCGAGGCGCACCGCGAAGGGCGTGACCATGCCCAGCAGGATCACCGGCGGTGCGAAGAGCGCCAGCGAGGCGGCGAACGAGCCCACGACTGCGCCGACGGAGATCGTGTCGATGCCGCGCACCGACAGGTCGAGGAACGGCCGCGCCACGAACGGCACCGCGGCGATCAACGCGGCCGCGATCAGGACGATCGCCGCCAGCCAGCTCGTCGAAGGGTGACGGTCGGCCAGTCGGCCTCCAAGCCAGTAGCCGAGCGACAACGACACGAGGATCAGACCGATGACGTTGGCCCACACCGCCGTCGAAGAGCCGTAGTAGGGCGCCAGCAGGCGCGAGGCGCAGATCTCGGTGGCCATCGAGCCGATGCCGGCGAAGAACACGAGCGCGGTCAGGGCGCGCCGGCCGGGGGCGGCAGGTCGGTCGCCGGCGCCGGTCGGCGGATGGGATGCGGGCGGCGTGTCCACGGGCTGAGAGTCTATCCGACAGCGTCGACCCGGAGCAGCGGCCGAGCGGATGAGGTAGGCTCGCCGCGGTCATGGCCCGCGAAGAGCGCCGCTCATCCGCGGGCCCGCGATCCCGGCATCGCGGCGGTGTGCGGACCACGCGGTAGCGAGGAGGCAGCGGTGGGAGACGCACAGAGAGTGGGGAAGACGGCCGCCGGCCGCAGCCTGCTCGCGGCCGCTCTCTCCGTGCTGTCGCTGCTCGGCGTTGCCCTCGTCTTCGGCGGTCCGGCTCTCGCGGTCGCGGCCCCCGACCCCTACGCCGGCGCGCTCGCCCGGCAGCAGGCTTCGGCCATGCAGGTGGTGGCCGCCGGCGCCACGTTCGACCCGGACATGGTCGTCTCGGACAAGGTCTTCCACGCCGTCGGCTCGATGACCCAGGCGCAGGTGCAGAGCTTCCTCGCCGGTCAGACCGGCATCCTCAAGTCCTACTCGGCTCCCGACGTGAACGGCGTCGTCAAACCGGCGAGCCAGATCACATGGGAGGCGGCGCAGGCTTTCGGCGTGAGCCCGAAGGTCCTGCTTGTCACCCTGCAGAAGGAGCAGGGCCTGCTCACGAGCGTCGCGCCGAGCGCGAAGGCGCTCGACTGGGCGATGGGCTGCGGCGTGCCGGACTCGGGCTCACTCAACATGGCGTACAAGGGCTTCGGGAAGCAACTCTGGTACGGCGCCAGATCGCTCAGCGTCGATGGCGCCGGGTGGCACGCCGGTATCACGAAGAAATGCGGCGACGGCATCGTCGCACCAGCAAACGCGTCCAGCTACTCGCTGTACACGTATACGCCCTGGATCGCCGGCAACCAGCTCTTCTGGACCGTCTACTGGCGCTATTTCGGCGACCCGATCGGCGACGTGACGCCGCCGGCGACCACGGTCGGCGGCGTCGACAACGCCTGGCACCACGGCCGCGGTCACGCTGACGTTCACCGCGACCGACAACGCCGGCGGCTCTGGCGTCGCGTACACGAAGTACTCCTTCGACGCGGGCAAGACGTGGAAGCGGGGAGCCGCGCTGACCATCGCCGCTCCGCTGGACCACAGCGGCGACGGCGTGCACACGATCGCCTATCGCTCGGTGGACGACTCCGGCAACGTCGAGGCCGCGAGGAGCTGCAAGGTGCGGATCGACACGAGGGCGCCTGCCACCACGACCAGCGCCGACGCCGCGTGGCACCACAAGGCCGTCACCGTGCGGATCACGGCCTCCGATCCCAAGCCGAAGGCCCGCGCCGGGATCGCTTCGGGCTCGGCGGGAGTCGCCTACAGCGAGTACTCGGGCGACGGCGGCGCCACCTGGACGCACGGCTCCGCCTTCACGGCGGCGGCGCCCGCCGACCACTCGGGCGACGGTCCGCGGCGGATCCTGGTGCGCTCCGCCGACGCCGCCGGCAATGTGGGGAGCGCGCACGCGGTCACGGTCAGGATCGACACGCGTAAGCCGCAACCCCGTGCACGCTGGGCGGCGAGCGTGGCGCGCGGCCACAGGGCGAGCCTGCGCTACTACGTGAGCGATCAGCGCCCCGGGTCGCCGACCGCCACCGTGACGATCAAGATCAGGAAGGCGGGCGGGCGCTCGGTGAAGACGATCGTCGCGCGCGGGCCGGTCGGCCGGTCGCTCAGCGCCCACTTCACCTGCTGGCTCGCCAAAGGGCGCTATCTGTTCACGGTGTACGCGACCGATGCGGCAGGCAACGCCCAGGCGACGCCGGCCGGCAACCGCCTCACCGTACGCTGACGCCACCGAACGTCCCGGGCGGTCCTGACACCCGGGGCGAGGCGATCGCGGACACTATGCGGGTGAGAACGATCGCCACTCGTGTTGCCGATACGTGATGCGGCCCCGGTGCGGGAAGGGCCATGCTCACTCCATCGGGCCGAAATAGGTGACGCGCTCGAGATACACGCCGTCGGGCCGCGCCTTGACCAGCCCGGCGCCCTCCTGGACGGGATCAACCAGCGTCTTGGTCAGGATGAACCGGGCGCGAACCCCGCCCGTGAAGCCACTGCCGCGTACAGCCGCCACCGCTCTGGCACGCCCTTGAGCGAATGCTCGCCGCGGTGGTCAAAGACGATACCGGAGCCGGCGACGAGGTCCTTGACGGTTGAGCTCACAAGGACCTCGGAGGGCCCGGCGAGCGCCGCGACCCTGGCGCCGATGTGCACGGCGATGCCGCCGACGTCGGCGCCCATGAGCTCGATCTCACCGGTGTGGCAGCCGGCGCGCACCTCGAGACCCAGGGGCTTGACCGCCTCGCAGATCCCTTGCGCGCACTTCACCGCGCGAGCGGGGCCGTCGAAGGTTGCAAGGAAGCCGTCGCCGGCGACGTCGACCTCGACGCCCCGATAGCGGGCCAGGAGCGCCCGCGCCGTCTCGTTGTGACGCGCGAGCAGCTCCTTCCACCGAGCGTCTCCGAGCTCGCAGGCCTTCTCCGTCGAGCCGACGATGTCAGTGAACAGGACCGTCGCGAGGACGCGGTCGAGAGCGTGTTCCTCGTCTTCGACCGACCGCATGAACGCCATCATCGCGTCGGCGTAGGCCTCCTCTTGGTCGAAGAAGGGGATCGATGCCGCGCCTGGCACGGTCACGACTCGGGCGCCCGGGATGAGCGCGGCGTTGTACTCGGCGTTGCTGACATCCTCAGGGGGGTACCCCTCCTTGACGAGGACCGCCGTCGGCACGCGCAGCTGGCGAGCGATCTCGCGCGCGTCCAAGTCGTACTCGTATCTCTCGAAGGCCTCGAAGCTCCCGGGCGTCGCCGCGTAGCGCGCCAGTCGCGAGTGCCAGCGCACGAACGCGGGGTCATCCCACCGCCCGTCTTCGGGCCGGTTGCCGCAGGTGAGCTGGCCGATCTCGAGGGCGTGGTCGTCGTCGCCCCAGATGGCGACGAGACGGGCCAGATAGTCGTCCCAGTCTCCGGGGGTGGCGCCCCACGGAAAGTCGGGCGCCCAGCGGGTCGCGAGCCAGCCGTCGAGGAGCAGGGCGGTCGTGCGTTCGGGATGCGTGCCGGCTTGGAGCACCGCCATCGCCCCGGAGCCAGCTCCCCAGCCGTAGACCGCCGCGCGCTCCACGCCCGCCGCGTCCATGACGGCGATCGCGTCGTCGATGCGCGACTCGAGTGTCGGCGCGAGCGCGACGCGATCGGACATGCCCGTGCCGCGCCGGTCGAAGTTCAGCACGCGGACGCCCGCGGCGAGGCGGTTCATGAAGCGCGCGAACTGGGGCAGCTCCCAGTAGACCTCGAGGTGCGAGTACATGTCGTTCGTGAAGAGGAGCGTGAGCGGACCCTTGCCGATATCGTGGTAGGCGATCCACACGCCGTCGACCGTCTTCGCCCAGCGTGTCTTGGGCACACCTGTGCCGGGCAGCGTCATGCTGCCGTGCGGCGTGAGGTGGCTGAAGTAGTTCACGTCGCTCATGTCGACGTCACCGTGCGAGGCCCGCGGCGATCACGTACAGATCGACGACGCCCGTGGGACTCCTGCTTGTGATCGAGGACTGCAAGACTGCCATGTCAACGAGAGGGTCTTCTTTGGGAAGGTTCGCCACACTGACACCCCAACCGACCTGCTGCCGGGCCATACTACTCTGGCTCAACGGCGACACCAGGACAATCAGGGCGCTTCGTTGGGTGGGCAGAAGACGGCCGTGATACCGCATCACGTCGCTGGCGGATCGCGGTGAAGACGAGCGATCGGGCGGACGACAACTGCCCGTTTGCAGGATGAAACGTTGTGATGGTGACAACGAAGTGGTGGAGGTAAGCGGGCTCGAACCGCTGACCTTCTGGCTGCCAGCCAGACGCTCTCCCAACTGAGCTATACCCCCACCGAAGGGGTGCCGGCAGTGCCGGCAGGCAAGGAAGTATACCCAGCGCGCCGGGAGCCCGCAACTTGCTGCGGCTACCCGGGAGAGCATCGCGGGCGCCTCCCGGGCGCGAGCCTGCGCTAGGCTCATGTACAATCAGGCGCTGGATGCCCGCGCCTTCGCGACGGCGGGCTCCGCCGCAAGCCGCGAGAGAGGAACGCATGGACCGACGCTACGATCCCCACGCCGTCGAGGCGAAGTGGCAGCGCCTGTGGAAGGAGACGGACGCCTACCGGACGCCGGACACCTCCGACAAGCCGAAGTTCTACTGCCTCGACTTCTTCCCGTACCCCTCGGGCGATGGGCTCTCGGTCGGTCACTGCCGCAACTACGTCCCCACCGACGCCGTGTCGCGCTACGAGCGCATGAAGGGCTGCAACGTCCTGCACCCGATGGGCTGGGACGCCTTCGGCCTGCCGGCCGAGAACTACGCCATCAAGATGGGCGTGCACCCGCGCGAGACCACCGAGCGCAACATCGCCAACTACCACCGCCAGATGGACCTCATCGGGCTCTCCTACGACTGGTCGCGCGAGATCGCCAGCTGCAACCCCGACTACTACCGCTGGACGCAGTGGTTCTTCCTGCTCCTGTACGAGCGCGGCCTCGCCTATCGCGGCACCGGCCAGCAGTGGTGGTGCCCGAGCTGCAAGACGATCCTCGCCAACGAGCAGGTGGAGCAGGGCAGGTGCTGGCGCTGCGGCAGTCGAGGTGACCAAGAAGGACCTCAAGCAGTGGTTCTTCCGCATCACCGACTATGCGCAGCGCCTGCTCGACGACCTCGACACGATCGACTGGCCCGAGAAGATCAAGCTCATGCAGGCCAACTGGATCGGGCGCAGCGAGGGCGCCGAGGTCGACTTCGCGCTGCCGGGTCGCGACGACGTGCTCACGGTGTTCACGACCCGGCCGGACACGCTCTTCGGCGCCACCTACATGGTCCTGGCGCCGGAGCACCCGCTGGTCGACGAGCTCACGACCGCCGAGCACCGCGAGGCGGTGACGGCGTACCAGGACGTGGCGCGCCGCCAGAGCGAGATCGAGCGCCTCAGCACCGAGAAGGAGAAGACCGGCGTGTTCATCGGCGCCTACGCCGTCAACCCGGTCAACGGCGAGCAGATCCCGATCTGGATCAGCGACTACGTGCTCATGGGCTACGGCACCGGCGCCATCATGGCGGTGCCGGCCCACGACGAGCGCGACTTCCAGTTCGCCACCGAGTTCGGCCTGCCGATCATCGAGGTCATCGCCCCGCCGGAGGGCGCGCAGGGCGACGCTGACGGAGGCCTACACCGGCGACGGCGTCATGGTGAACTCCGGCGAGTTCGACGGCCTGCCGGCGCCCGGCCCGGCGTTCGACGCCATCGTCGCCAAGCTCGGCGAGAGCGGCACGGGCGCGCAAGACGATCAACTACAAGCTGCGCGACTGGCTCATCAGCCGCCAGCGCTACTGGGGCGTGCCGATCCCGATCGTCTACTGCGAGAAGTGCGGCGCCGTGCCGGTGCCGGCCGACCAGCTGCCGGTGCTGCTGCCCGAGATCGAGGACTACGAGCCCACCGACGACGGCCGCTCGCCGCTGGCTCGCGACGAGGCGTTCGTGCACACCACCTGCCCGCACTGCGGCGGCCCGGCGACGCGCGAGACCGACACGATGGACACCTTCGTCTGCTCGTCCTGGTATCACCTGCGCTACCCGTCGGCGCACGACGACACGGCCGCCTTCGACAAGGACGCCACCAAGTACTGGCTGCCCGTCGACCTCTACGTCGGCGGCGCCGAGCACGCCGTGATGCACCTGCTCTACGCGCGCTTCTTCTGCAAGGTCCTGGAGGACGCCGGCTACGTCGACTTCTCCGAGCCCTACGCCACGCTGCGCAACCAGGGCATGATCCTCGCCGGCGACGGCCAGAAGATGAGCAAGAGCAAGGGCAACGTGATCACGCCGGACAGCGTGGTCGAGCACTACGGCGCCGACAGCCTGCGCGTGTACGAGCTCTTCATCGCGCCGTTCGAGCAGAGCGTCGCCTGGAGCGACCGCGGCGTGCAGGGCTGCTACCGGTTCCTGGGGCGCTTCTGGAACCTCGCCTGCGAGGTCGTGGAAGCGCAGGGCAGCGGGGTGGCGGCGGACGAGGCCGAGGCCGAGAAGGGCCGCCAGGTGCTGCGCACGCTCAACAAGACCATCCGCAAGGTGACGAACGACATGGAGTCGTTCCGCTTCAACACCGCCGTCTCGGCGCTGATGGAGCTGCAGAACGAGGTCCTGGACGTGTGGGCGAGCGCGCGCGGCGCGCTCACGCTCGCCCAGTGGCGCGAGGTCGTCACCGACGTCACGCTCATGCTCTGCCCGATGGCGCCGCACCTCGCCGAGGAGGTCTGGGAGCTGCTCGGCGGCGAGGGCGTCGTGCTCGACGCCGCCTGGCCCTCCTGGGACGAGGAGCTCGCCGCCGACGAGGTCGTCACCGTGGTCGTGCAGGTCAACGGCAAGCTGCGCGACCGCCTGCAGGTGGCGGTGGACGCGGAGAAGGACGCCGTGCTCGCTGAGGCCAAGGCCGCGGCGAACACGGCCAAGTTCCTCGACGGCAAGCAGCTCGTCAAAGAGATCTACGTGCCCGGGAAGCTCGTCAACTTCGTCGTGCGCTGACGGGCGGGCGCGCGGGCGGGTGGCTCGCACGGGCCCGGCGGCTGGCGGCTCCCCCGGCTTGCGACGCGACCGGCCGGTCGGCTCGGGCAGAAGAGCGCTGACGGAGGCTCACGGCTACTGGCGGGTTTCGGCCGTCATCGGGCGGACCCGTGCGGCGGGCGACCCATGCGGGCGATCATAGTCCGGCCGGAGCGACTCGGCCCGCTCGGCGACGGGCCCGGCCGCTACAGCTCCTTGCGCCGGAAGACCCACGCCGCGGCGACCACGAACAGGACCGCCAGCACGGCGGTCGTCGCCAGCGGCATCGCCAGTGCCGCGTCCCTGCCCTTGAGCAGCGCGTCGTTGGCGGCCAGCAGCCCGGCCGGCGAGACGTCGCGCACCGCCGGGAACCCCGTCAGCACGAAGAGCGACACGTAGACGCCGAGTCCGGCGCCGGCCGCGGCGGGCTGCCGCTCGGTCCACGCCGAGAGCAGGATCATCAGCGTCGCGAACATCGCCGCCAGGACGAGCCACACCGCGACCGACTCCACGAACCGGGCGATGTGCGACGCGTCGAAGATGGCGACCGTCATGACGATGCACACGGCCGCGCCGAGGACCGTCGCCACGATCACCAGCAGGACGCCGGAGATCGACTTGGCGACGATGAACCCGGCGCGCGAGAGCGGCTTCGTCAGCATGAGCACGTCCGTCCCGGCGCGGCGCTCGCCGGCGACCGCCGCCGCGCCGGTCACGATGATCACCAGCAGCGCGAGCTGGGCGAGGTTGCCCATGAACTGCAGGTAGGAGTCGCTCGCCGTGGGCGTCGGGAAGTGGATGACGACGCCGGGCGTACGCTGGGCGGTCATCTTGAGCAGCTTGGGCGTGAGCGCGGCCAGGATGGGCGTCGTCAGGCCGAGGAAGAGCATCACGCCGGGGAGCACGAAGAGGCGCCAGGTCTTGCGGATCTCGCGCAGCTCCTTGCCGAGGAAGGGGCCGAGGCCGTTCACGGAGCCGCTCCCGGGCCCGCTCCCGGCGCCGCGCCCGGCCCTGCGTCAGGCGCCGCGCCCGGCGCCGCGCCCTCGACGAGGTCGACGAAGACCTCCTCCAGCGATACCTCGGCGGCCTCGAGCCGGCGCAGCGCCAGGCCCTCCGCCGCCACGGCCGCCGGCACGTGGCGATATGCGTCGTCGAGATCCGTCACCTCGAGGTCGAGCTCGCGGCCCTCGTGAGTGACGCCGATCAGCCATGCCTGGCCGCGCAGGGCCGCCTCGAGCCGCGCCGTATCGTCGACCTCCACGAGACGTGGTGCCCGCCGCCGTGGCGGGTCTTGAGCTCGTCGATGGGGGCCTGCGCCACGACCCTGCCGCGGGCGAGGATCGCGACCGTGTCGCAGACGCGCTCGACGTCGGCGAGGATGTGCGTGGAGAAGAAGACCGTGGTGCGGCCCGCGAGGCCGGCGATCATCTCGAGGACTTCGCGCCGGCCCATCGGGTCGAGGGCGCTGGTCGGCTCGTCGAGGAGGAGGAGGCGCGGCGCGTTGATGAGCGCCTGGGCGACGCCGAGGCGCTGCTTCATGCCGCGCGAGTAGCCGCCGATGCGCGTGTCGACGTCCGTGAGCCCGGCGAGGTCGAGGAGGGCGTCGACGCGCTCGGCCAGCGTGGCCGCGGGGAGACGGAAGAGCCGGCCCGACAGCACGAGGAACTCGCGCGCCGTCATCCAGGCGTAGAACCCCGGGACGTCCGGCAGATAGCCGAGCTGCGCGTGGATCGCGTCGGCGCCGCTGACGACGTCGTGGCCGAAGACCGTGGCGCTGCCGCCGCTCGGCCGGGCCAGCCCGGCGAGGATGCGCAGCGTCGTCGTCTTGCCGGCGCCGTTGGGCCCGAGGAAGCCGAACACGGAGCCCTCGGGCACCGTGAGGTCGACGCCGTCGAGGGCGCGCGCCTTGGCGAAGACCTTGGTGAGGCCGGCGATCTCGACGGCGTCGTGCCGCCGCTCGCCTGTGCTCACGAGCCCTCCGTGCCCGCGGGCGGCTCGGGGGCGGCGGGGCGCCGGCGGCTCGTCCGAAGACTGCGGGCGTCTGCTCCGGCGCGCCCGCTGCCGCTGCGCCTGCGCCACCGGCCGGCGCGCCCGCGGACCCGGCGGCCCGTAGAGAAGGTCGGCGGCTGCGGCCGTGCGGCTGCGCGCCGCCGCCTCGGGCGCCGGATCGGCGCGCGTCTCGGCGGCCGGCGGCTGCGCGCGCCCGACTGCCAGGTAGACGATCGACCCTATGAGGTTGAAGAGGATGATGAGGACGATCCACGGCCACTTGCGGCCGCCGGTCACGGCCACGGCCGGCCGCCGAACGATGTCGACGATGCAGTAGATGACCAGCACGAGCTCCACGATCCCGAGGACGACAACGCTATCGAGCGTGCCCCCGCTGATCGTGACGGTGTCGGCGATCGTCTGTGTCATGGATCCTCCCGGCAGCCTCGGATGCAGCTTCGGACCATGCTACCTCCCGCCTCGCGGCGGAGGCTAGTCGTCAGCGCCTCGTCGACCCGTCGTCACCGCCGCGGCGACGCGTCGTCCACCGGTGCAATAGCCCCTCAGGGGCGATGCGCGACCGCGGCCGCGCGCCTACGCTGGGCGGGCGTCCCAGCCGGCGCACTCACTCTGCCCCCGATGCACAGGAGGCCGCCATGCAGCTCTCGCGTCGCCACATCCTCGCCTACGTCGCCGTCGCCGCCGTGGTGGTCGCCGTCGGCGTGCGCTATCTCGTGGCGCCGCACGCCGTCGAGCGCGAGCGCAGGGGAGGCGGTCGCGCTGGGCGCCGTGCTCCCGTCGGCGTCCTCCGCGGCGGTCGCCGCGGCTCCCTCGCAGGCTCGCCGCCGCTCCATCGTCGGCGCCGGCCGCCGACGTCGTCGTGTACGTGTGCGGCGCGGTCAGGACCCCCGGCATCGTGCGTCTCCCGGAGGGCGCCCGGGTCGCGGAGGCGGTGGAGCTCGCCGGTGGAGCGACCGGCAAGGCGCAGCTCGACGGCGTCAATCTCGCGGCCAAGGTGGCCGACGGACAGCAGATCGTGGTGCCGGAGCGCGGCGCCGCGCCGGCGACGGCCTCCGGCGCGGTGGCGAGCACGGCCTGCAGGCGGCTCGTCCGCGGCGAGCGCCGCCGCGGCGCCGGTCAACATCAACACGGCGACGCTCGAAGAGCTCGACGCGCTGCAGGGCGTCGGCCCGGCCACGGCGCAGAAGATCATCGACTACCGCACCGCCAACGGCCCCTTCAAGCGCATCGACGACATCAAGAACGTCAGCGGCATCGGCGACGCCAAGTTCGCCGCCATGAAAGACAGCATCACGGTCTGAGTGGTCATGCTGCGCAGGCTGGCGCCGCCCCACCTCGTCCTGGCGGCCTATTGTGGCGGTCTCTGCCTGGCGCTGGCCTGGCGCGTGCCACTGTGGACGGCCGTGCTGGCGGCAGCCATGACCACGCTGGCGCTGGTCGGCGTGGTCAGGGCGCCGCTCGTGTGGCCGTCCGGCGCGGCGCGGGCCGCTGTGATCGCCGCGCTGCTGGCTCTGCTCTTCGGCGTCGCCGGACTTGCCGTGGCGCAGGCGCGACTGGCTCGTCTCGCGGACTCGCGGCTCGCCGCTCTCACCGGTCGGACGGTCGACCTCAGCGCCGTGCTCACGGCTCTGCCGACCGTCAAGGACGGCGTGGTCACGCTCGCCGTCGCGGTCGAGGCGGCCGACGGAGCTCGCATCGCGGAGCCTGCGCATCTCCGCCTGCGCCTCGAGGGCGGCGAGGGCTTCACTGTGGATCCCCTGGGATCCGCTCACGGAGGGCGCCCGCGTCGCGGTCGACTCGGTGCGCGTCCAGCCCCTGCCGGCGCCGAAGCCAGGCGTCTTCGACTACGGACGCTACCTGCGCCGCCGCGGCGAGCACGTGCTCCTGGACGGCTCCTGGGCGGACCTGCGCGTCAGCGGCCGCCGCGGCGGCCTCGCCGGCCTGATCGACCGCCTGCGGCTCGCCTCCCGCGCGCACCTCAGCGCCGGCGTCCATCCGCCGGTGAGCGAGGTCCTCAAGGGCATGGTGCTCGGCGACGACCAGGCCGTCGATCAGCAATCGGTCGACGACTTCCGCCGCAGCGGGCTGCTGCACATCCTCGCGGTGTCGGGCGAGAACGTGGTGCTGCTCTGCGGCATGTGGTCGTTCGCGCTCACGCTGCTCGCCGTGCCGCGACTCGCGAGGACGGTGCTGCTCCTGCCGGTGGTCTGCACGTATGTGATCCTCACCGGTGCGTCGCCCTCGATCGTCCGCGCCGGGGTGTCGGGCGTGATCGGCGCTGCTCGCCGTGCTGGCCTCACGCCCGTCCGACGGCTGGCTGCTGTGGCTGGCGCCGGCCGCCTGGCTGCTCACCGTCAATCCGGCCAACCTGTTCGACGTCAGCTTCCAGCTGTCGTTCGGCGCCGTCGCCGGCCTGCTGGTCCTGGCGCGGCCGCTGACGCGGCTGTTCCGGTTCCTGCCGGGGCCGCTCCCGGAGCAGGCCGGCGTGACCACGGCGGCGAGCATCTCCACCGCGCCGATCTCGATGCTCACATTCGGGACCGCCTCGCTGGTCAGCGTGCCCGCCAATCTGGTCGGCGGCTTCGTCCTCGGACCCATCATGTTCCTCGGCATGCTGTCGCTGCTGCTCGGGTTCGTCGGCACCTGGCTTTCGGCGCCGCTCAACGTCGTCGCCGGGCTGTTCATCGGCTTCCTGCTGAGCGTCGCCCATTGGTTCGCCGCTCTCCCATGGGCCGTGTACGAATGGCGCGGCGTGAGCCTGCGGTTCGTCCTCGTCCTTGCCTTGGCCGCTGAGGTAGCCGCAGTCGCCGTGGCGGCCCGCCGCGCCGGCCAGGGCCTCGCCGACTTCGTGCGCGACCCCGGGCGGCGCGTCACGCTGATCGCCGCCACCGCGCTGCTCCTCGCGGCCGTGCTCGTCCTCGCGCCGGCCGCCGCCGCGCCGCCGGGGGTGCCCACGATCACGTTCCTCGACGTGGGGGAGGGGGCCGCGACGCTCGTCCAGATCCCGCACGGCCCCACGATTCTCGTCGACGCCGGGCCGCGGCCGCTGGCGGCGAAGCTCCGCGCGCACGGCGTCAAGCGCGTCGACTTGCTGGTGCTGTCGCATGGGCACGCCGATCACACGGCGGGGCTCGCGGACGTGGTCGGCTCCATCCCCGTCACGGCGGCGCTTCTGCCCAAGCCGCCGGAGGGATCGGCGCTGCCGCGCATCGCCGGCGAGCTGACCGCCGCGGGGACGGCCGTGCGCTGGTGCACGCAACCGGCGAAGGTCGGCGGCCAGGGCTGGAGCCTCGAGGCGCTGCCCTCGGCGCCGCCCGCCGGCGAGGGCGGCAACCAGAGCGAGAACGACTCGGCGCTCGTGGTGCTCGCTGCCCTCGGCGGCAGCGATGTGCTCATCCCCGGCGACTGCGAAGGCGACGCGCTCGCGCGGCTGGACCTGCCGCGGTGCGCGGTCGTGGAACTGCCGCACCACGGCAGCCGGGGCGGGCTGGACGACGCCGAGCTGGAGGCGCTCGCGCCGCGCCTCGGCGTCGTCTCCGTCGGCCCCAACACGTACGGTCACCCGACGCCGGAGATGATGGATCTCCTGGCCGGCGACGGCGTGCCGTTGCTGCGCACCGACCAGCGCGGCGACGTCGAGCGTCGAGCTGGTCGCCGGCCAGCTGCGCGTGGTCACGGCGCGGGCCGCGTGAGCGGTCGCGGCGTCACGGCCGTCCGCGGCGCGCCGCCCGCCGCCGGCCGCCGGCGTCACCCGCCGTGCTACGCTTGGCCGACCATGAGCGAACCCGCGCCCCTCAAGCCGGCGTACCTGATCGTCGGCACCGACCGCCCCAAAGTCAGACGCGCCGTCACGCGCCTCAAACAGCGCGTCGCCGACGAGACCGGCAGCGATCTCAACATCAGCGTCTTCGACGCCGACGTGCACCCGGCCGAGGCGGTGCTCGAGGCCGCGTCGACTCCGGGGTTCACGCTCGGCACGAGGCTGCTGCTCGTCCTCAATGCGCACCGCTGGAAGGCCAAACCGCGCCAGCTCCTCGCCGGCTACCTGAGCGATCCCATGCCGGATACCTGTCTCGCCATCGAGGGCGAGTCGTTCACCGAGGCCGACGCCCTGCGCAAAGCCATCGCAAAGCTCGCCGGCCGCGACGCCATCCTCTCCTACGACCTGCCGAAGAAGTACGAGATGGCGGGCTGGGTGCGCGAGCGGGCGCGCGCGATGCGTCTGCCGATGAGCGGGGCCGTGGCCAAGTACTTCCTCGACCTCTGCGGCCAGGAGCCGGGGCACAGCGAGCGCCTCGAGCGTGAGCTCGAAAAGCTGGCGCTCTACTGCCGCGGTGGCGAGGCGACGGTCGAGGCCATCGACGAGGTCTGCGTCCCCGACGACGAGGCGCGCATCTTCGATCTCATGGACGCGGTGGGGCGCCGCGAGCGCACGCGGGCCTTCGCGCTGCTGGAGACGATCTTCGCCTCGGGCGACTCACGCAACGACGCCAACGCCGTCTTCTTCAGCCTGCTGCGGCACGTGCGCATGATCGACGCCGCCTCGCAGCTCGGCGAGACCGACCAGTCGACGGCGGCCAAGCAGCTCGGCGTCCACCCGTTCACCGCCAAGAAGCTCCTCGAGCAGCGGCGCCAGTACGACCGCCGCCGCCTTGCCCGCGCCTACGGCGCGCTGGCGGCGGCCGAGACCGGCCTCCGCGGACGCCCGCCGGCGACGCTCGAGACGGCCGGCGGCGTCAACCACGGCGACCGGCTGGTGGTGGAGCTGGCGCTGGCGCGGATGCTGTCCTAGCGGCGCGCGGGCGGGAGGCGACGCGGACCGCCGACCGCCGTCAGCCGCGCGGGTCTGAGTACGGAAACGGCGAAGCGGGCCGGTCGCCCTGAGCGACCGGCCCGCTTCGCCGTTGTCTATCCTGAGACGCCGTCTGCTAGAGCTGCGCGAGCGTGTGCGCGACGCGGCTCTTCTTGTGAGCGGCGTTGTTCTTGTGAAGGATGCCCTTGGCGGCGGCCTTGTCGATGCGCGAGGACAGGAAGACCGCGGTCTTGGCGGCTTCGTCGCCCTTCTTCTCGGCGACCTCAGTCTCCAGCTGCTTGAACAGTGTCTTCAGCGTGGACTTGGTGTGCCGGTTGCGCAGGCGCTGCTTGACGGCCAGGCGGTTGCGCTTCTTCTGCTGCTTGATGTTTGCCACGTGATCCCTTCGATCCGGGCTTGGTGCGTGACGATTCCTGAGGCAGTGGGGACTGCGTTCGGACGTGGGATGCTACCACAGCGGTCGTGCCTGCGGCAAACGTGCGTGGGGACAGGAGGCAGGGCGGCATGATTCCTGACTCTTGCGGTCAGCCGAACATCTGTGTGGCCCTTAGTGCTGTGGTCATACGCGGAAACCGGTAGGGCGCGAGGGCCTGCGCCGTCTGTCGGACCCCGGTTGGGCCGGACAGGGGTGAGAGTCGATGATGCAGCCACGGCGGTTGGGTGCGTTCCCTCTGATCATCCTCGCAGTCGCCGTCGGGCTGCGGCGGCGGCCTGCGGCTCGATGCCTCAGGTGAACCACTCGCTTTCGTACTCGGTCGTGCCGTACGAGGGTGGTCTTTCGGTGAGGGTCGCCGACAACCGTATAGGCGAGCACACCGTGTGGCTGGTCCTGCTCGACCCACCCAGGGGCGTGTAGCGTGAGCTCCTCGGTAGCGAAAGCATCGGCAGCGGTGCCGGAATGGGGTCGGGGAGCACTCGCGAACCTCTCCCAGCCGGTACGTACATGTACGCCGTCTACAGCGCCGATGGCACCGTCCACAGTGCCATGACGCAGTACTGGACGCCGAAGCATCGCGTCGGCGGGGGCCGGGTGATAGTGCCCTGAGAGAGACTGTCAGCCATCCGAGTCAGGCCGTCAGATCGAGGATCGTGGCAGCTCGACGGGCAGCCGTGCTTGTCTCTGCCGTCCTGGTGACCGTGGCGGCGGGTGCCTGCAGCACGGCCGCCGCACCGTCGTCCTCACCGCACCCCGCTACGACCACCGGCAGCGGGCCCGCCAGCCCCAAAGCGGGCAGCCCGGCGGCGCTTCTGAGTCCTCAACCCGGTGCGCTCGGCGCCCAAGGCGAGTTTCGCGGGGCCGCGGCGCTGAGCCAGACGGCAGGCCGCGCCGCGGTCGCCTACCTGCAGGCGCGCGCTTCGGCGGCGGTCTCGCCGCAGGCGCTCGTCGCCCTAAGGGCGTTCTTCGTGCCCTGCAGCCCCGACATGGCCCGCGAGACCTACCTCGCGCGCGGCAAGCACGCTCGCTGGATGCAATATGGCTGGCGGCCGGCCGCGACCACCGACCGTCTGGATCCTTCCAGTGCCTCACTCACCGTGCAGAACCGGGACGCGAGCTTTGGAGGTTACGCGACCGATATGACGAGCTTCGCGAGCGGTCGCTCCGATCAGGAGGGCGAAGGGCTGCCGCACACGATAGCGCTCAAGTGGGTGGGAGGCCGCTGGCTCGTCCAGGATGACGCGTATGTCAGTGACGCCGCCCCCGGCCTGCTCGCGAAAGGCGGCGCGCCGCAGCAGATGGTCGCGGCGGCTACCGCGGAGGTGGCCGCGACGGTGGGGCAGGCGGGCCCGGCCGAGATAGCGGCCGCCACCGGCGTCGTCCGCGCCTTCGTGCGCCTCGTCGACCACGGCCGCTACCAGGCCGCGCAGTGGCTCGTGCGCCTCGGCAGCCACGTCTCGGCACCGGAACTGGGGCGCGAGGTCGCGCACCTGAGGCTGCTCCACGCCCACTTCACGGCGGTGCCGGGCAACACCGCCACCGAGCTGCGGGCCACGCTGCGCGCCGGGTCGCGCGTCGGCAGCAGCTGGTCATCGGGCGTGCGGCGCGTGTACTTCACGGTGACGCGCGAAGCGATCGGCCGACCCTGGCTGGTCGACGAGTACAGCTCTGCGCCCTGAGGCGACTCGCCGGCGTCAGCAGTCGCCGAACAGCTTCGCGTTGGCGGCGGCCACGGCGCGGGCCACGGCGTTGCCGGGCGGCTCCGGCCTGTGCCCGCGCGCGTCGCCGTCGAGGAACAGCTCGTGGACCGCGATCGCGAGCACCGCGACCCGGAGGGGGTCACGACGCGCGGCGGCGCTGGCGAGGCACTCGCTGTGCCCGCGGATGTAGCTCGCGGCCGCCTCGACCGCGGCGTGACGCTCGCGGTCGTCGTCTGAGGGGTACGTGAACCGCCAACGCCTCACCTGGCTCGCGATCTCGGCCCGGTCCGCTTCGATGCCGGCGGCGGCGTAGATCCGGCAGTCGTAGGTGCGGCACGCCATGGGCCGGTCGGCGTAGATGGTGCACCGGCCGTCGACGAGCAGGGGGCAGCGTCCCGCCTGGTCGTGACCGATCACGAGGTTGCCGGGCGGCAGGCCGGGCGCCGGCAGGAGGTCCCGGCGAGGGATGCGCGAGAGCGCACGCTTCTCCTCGGGCCGGACGTGGATGACGTGCCTCGTCCGGCAGCAGGCGTTGCAGTCGCCGCAGGGCACGTCGGCCGGGTCCTCCTCGGCGAGCGCGGCCTGCGTGTGGCGCAGCCAAACCGAGAACGGGATCGGGGGGAGGTCCGCGTCCGTGCGCTCGTCCGTGTTCGGTCTGCGTACCACTGCTCGCTCCGTGTGATCGTCGGGCGTTCCCAGTGCCTTGCACTGTACAACGCCGGGGCTCTGCTAGACTGGCCGCCGGCCGGCCGGGGAAGTGGTTCCCGGCCGGCGGTCGAACTAGTGAGGCTATGAGCGAACGTACGCGCAAGCTCGCGTGGGCCGCCGTCATCGTCGCCTCGGCCACGGCCGTCTCGCGCATCGTCGGCCTGGGCCGCGAGGTGCTCACCGCCGGCGTCTACGGCGTGACCCCCGACTACAACGCCTTCGTCTCGGTGTCGGTGGTCCCCAATCTGATCCGCCAGCTGTTCGCCGACGCGGCGATCAGCGCCGCCTTCGTGCCGGTGCTCACGGCGTTGCTCACCGCCGGCGATCGCGAGCGGGCACGGCAGCTCACGGCGACGCTGCTCGGCTTCATGCTGGCCGTCGTCGGCTCGGTCTGCGTGGTGCTCATCCTCGCCGCGAGCCCGATCGTGCGCGCCATCTACCCGGAGCTCACCGGCACGAGCCACATGGCGACGCTCGCGGCGCAGTACCTGCAGATCCTCGTGCCGACCGTGCTCGTGCTCGCCCTCGCGGGCGTGATGACCGGCGTGCTGTACTCGGACGAGCGCTTCACGATGCCGGCCGTGGTCTCGATCGTCTGGAACCTCGTGATCATCGCCTTCATGGTGGTCTGGCACGACGCCTGGGGCGTGTACGCGCTCGCCTGGGGCACGCTCGTCGGTACCGTGGTCGAGCTCATCCTGCTCACGCTGGCGATGCGCGCCGCCGGCGAGCCTATCCGCGTGAACTTCCACTTCCGCGACCCGTATCTGCGCCGCGTCCTGGCGCTGATGGTGCCGATCACGATCACGCTCGGCATCCTCAACTTCAACGCGCTCATCGACACGTTCTTCGCGCAGTTCGTGAGCGACCACGCCGCCGCCGAGATCGGCTTCTCGTTCCGCCTCTACCAGCTGCCGCAGGGCATCTTCGCCGTGACCATCGGCACCGTGCTGTTCCCCTCGCTCTCGCGCTTCGCGGCGAAACAGGACATGACCCGCTTCCGCGAGACGCTCTCCACCGGCGTGCGCCAGATGGTGTTCGTCTCGCTGCCGTTCCTCGCCTGGTTCACGATCCTGGCGGTGCCGATGATCCGCATGGTGTACCAGCGCGGCGCCTTCACGGCGACGGACACGAGCGAGGTGGCCGGGGCGCTGGCGATGTTCTCGCTTGGCCTCACGTTCGCCAACGTCAATATCATGTTCAACCGCAGCTTCCAGAGCATGCAGAAGCCGTGGCTGCCGCTGTACGTCGGGCTCGTGAACCTCGGGCTCAACGCGCTGCTGGACTGGGTCCTGCTCGGCCCGCTCGGCGTCGCGGGCATCACGCTGTCGACCTCGATCGTCTCGGTCTTCAACATGGTGCTGCTGGTCTGGCTGCTGCGGCGTCAGATCGGCCTCATCGGAGGGCGCGGCATGCTGAGCTCGGCCGGCAAGGCCGTGCTCTGCGCGCTGGCGCTGGCGGCGGCCTCGGGCGGCGTCTGGCTTGGGCTGCGCGGCTTCGCCGACGGTGGGTTCCTGCGCCTGCTGCTTTCGGTGTTCCTGGCCGTGGGAGCAGGCGCGCTGGTCTACCTCGGGCTGGCGAAGATGCTCAAGCTCGAAGAGCTCGCCATGGTCTGGCGGCTGCTCCGCCGCCGCGGGGACGCGGCGGCCGTGCCGCCGGGAAGCCGCCCGCCGGCCGCCACCGGCGACTGACCCCGAGTCCCGACCAAGTTGCCCGGCCGAGCTTGCGCACCACACCCGGCACCATGCTCGGCACCGGATTCGATGCCGGCACCAGATTCGGCACGATTCGTCCCCGATTCGGCACCGCCGGCCGATGCGACACGATCCTGGCCACGGTCGCGCCGTGAGCAGCCTCGCCCGGCGGACGCGCAGCCCTTCCGAGCGCCTGTCGCCGCCCGGGCGACCGCCCCGCCCGCAGCCTGTATCATTGGCGGTCGTGACTTCGCTCGACCACATCCGCAACTTCAGCATCATCGCGCACATCGACCACGGCAAGTCGACCCTGGCCGACCGCATCCTCGAATCCACGGGGACGGTCGCCGCGCGCGACATGAAGGAGCAGCTCCTCGACAAGATGGACCTGGAGCGCGAGCGCGGCATCACGATCAAGAGCCAGGCCGTCCGCATCGACTACACGGCCGCGGACGGCCAGCAGTACCAGCTCAACCTCATCGACACGCCCGGCCACGTCGACTTCACCTACGAGGTCTCGCGCAGCCTCGCCGCCTGCGAGGGCGCCGTGCTGCTCGTCGACTCCACGCAGGGCGTCGAGGCGCAGACCGTGGCCAACGCCTACCTGGCGATCGACAACGACCTCGAGATCATCCCGGTGCTCAACAAGATCGACCTGCCGGCCAGCAACGTGCCCGAGGCCGAGCTGGAGCTGCACGAGCTCACCGGCGCGACGCACGACGAGATCCTCACCGTGTCGGCCAAGACCGGCGAGGGCGTGGAGGCCGTGCTCGAGGCCGTGGTCGCGCGGACGCCGCCGCCGGAGGGCGACATCGGCGGCGCCGTCGCGGGCGCTGATCTTCGACAGCGAGTACGACCAGTACCGCGGCGTGATCGCCTACGTGCGCGTCATGGACGGCGGCTTCTCGCGCCGCGAGATGGTGATAGCTGATGAGCAACGGCCGGGAGGCCGAGATCGAAGAGCTCGGCTACTTCGGGCCGGAGATGAAGCCGACCGAGCGGCTGGAGACGGGCGAGGTCGGCTACATCATCACCGGCGTCAAGGACGTGGCGCAGGTGCGCGTCGGCGACACGATCACGAGCAAGAAGCGCCCGGCCGGCGAAGCCCTGCCGGGCTACAAGGTCGTGCAGCCGATGGTCTTCACCGGGCTGTTCCCGACCGAGGGCGACAAGTTCGAGGAGCTGCGCGACGCGCTCGAGAAGCTCAAGCTCAACGACGCGGCGCTGCTCTACGAGCCCGAGAGCTCGGTCGCCCTCGGCTTCGGCTTCCGCTGCGGCTTCCTCGGCCTGCTGCACATGGACATCGTGCGCGAGCGCCTCGAGCGCGAGTACGGCCTCGAGCTCATCACGACGATGCCCAACGTGGAGTACCACACCTACCTCACGAACGGCTCGATGGTCATCGTGCGCAACCCGGCGCAGATGCCGGAGGCGACGTTCATCGACCACGTCGAAGAGCCCTACGTGGCCGCCAGCGTCCTCGTGCCGACCGAGTTCGTGGGCACGATCATGGAGCTCTGCCAGGGCCGCCGCGCCGACTTCGTGGACATGAAGTACCTCTCGCCGGAGCGCGTGGAGATGCACTACCGGCTGCCGCTGAGCGAGATCGTGCTCGACTTCTTCGACCAGCTCAAGACGCGCACGCGCGGCTACGCCTCGCTCGACTACGAGTTCCACGGCTACCGCCAGAGCGACCTCGTCAAGCTCGACATCCTGCTCGCCGGCGAGCCCGTGGACGCGCTCTCGCTGATCACGCCGCGCGAGCGCGCCCACCTGCGCGGCAAGACGCTGGTGCAGAAGCTGCGCCAGAAGATCCCGCGCCAGCTCTTCGAGGTGCCGGTGCAGGCCGCGATCGGCAACAAGGTCGTGGCGCGCGAGACGGTCAAGGCGGTGCGCAAGGACGTCACCGCCAAGTGCTACGGCGGCGACATCAGCCGCAAGCGCAAGCTGCTCGAGAAGCAGAAGGCCGGCAAGAAGCGCATGAAGCAGATCGGCACCGTCGAGGTGCCGCAGGAGGCCTTCCTCGCCGTGCTGGAGCTCGAGCCGGGCGACAAGGACCGCTGATGGGCGGCGCCCGCGGCGCCCAGCCGCCCCAGGCCGGCCCGCCGCTGCCCAGCTATCCGCCGATTCACACCGATCCGCCGCACCTCGTGCCGCCGTCTGTCGAGGTCCACGCCTCGTTCCTCGCGGCGCTCGACGAGTACCACGCGGAGGGCCGGCACACGGAGCTGCCGGCCGGCCGGCTCGCCGACCCGGCCGAGTTCGCCCGGTACGTGGCGGCGCTGCGCGCCGACGTGGAGACGCCCGGCGCGGCCGTCCGCTACGTCGCCGCGCTGACCGGGAGCCGCCGGAGACGTGGCCCGACGGCTACGTCCCGCAGAGCACGCTCTGGTGGGTCGCCGGCGGCGAGTTCCTCGGCCGGCTCTCCATGCGTCACCGGCTGACGCCCGCATCTGCTGGTCGAGGGCGGCAACATCGGCTACGAGGTCCGCCCGTCGGCGCGGGGGCAGGGGCACGCCACGGCGATGCTGGCCGCGGCCCTGCCGCTCGCGGCCGCGCTGGGCATCGAGTTCGCGCGCATCGACTGCGACGATGACAACGACGCGTCGCGGCGCGTCATCGAGAAGAACGGCGGCCGGCTGGAGCGGCGCGAGCGCGGCTCGCTGTACTACCTGGTGCCGACGCGGTGAGCCGGTCTCGTGCGGCCTCGCCGCCGCCGACCGCTCAGGGAACGCCGGTTCGGCTGCCGTTCGCCGGCCCCGTGCGGCATGTCTACGTGCACGTGCCCGTTCTGCCGCGCGCGCTGCGACTACTGCGACTTCGCCTCGACCGCCGTGGGCGACGCGCCCGATCCACGCCTGCT
The DNA here is from genome assembly GCA_963829205.1 of uncultured Thermoleophilia bacterium. Taxonomy (GTDB): domain Bacteria; phylum Actinomycetota; class Thermoleophilia; order UBA2241; family UBA2241; genus CAIXSE01. Next base: position 588,469 of record CAWHHT010000005.1, on the reverse strand, counting down.
GGACGCGTTCGTCGCCGGGATCGCCGCGGAGTGGGAGATCGAGAGCGGCTCGGCCGAGCCGGCGTCCGGCGCAACGCCGGCCCTCACGTTCGGCCGCCTCCACACGCTGTACGTCGGCGGAGGCACGCCAAGTCTCCTCGGGCCGGACCGGCTCGAGCGGCTGCTCGAGCTCTTCCGGCCTCATCTCACCCCGGCCGCCGAAGTGACGGTGGAGGCCAACCCGGAGGACGTTGCGGCCGAGGCGCCGGCCAAGTCCGCGGACTCCGGCTTTGCCGCGTGGGCGGGGGAGAGCGGCGTGCGCGTGTCGCTGGGCGTCCAGAGCTTCTCGCCGGCGCTGCGCGAGGTCCTCGGCCGGCGCGCCGAAGCCGACCCGGCCGGCGCGTTCGCGGCGCTGCGCGCCGCCGGCGCCGGCAACATCTCGATCGACCTGATCCACGGGATCCCCGGCCAGACGGCGGAGCTGCTCGAGCAGGACATCGCCGCCGTCACGGCCCTGCGGCCGGAGCACGTCTCCTGGTACGAACTCGACGTGGTCGAAGGCACTGCGCTCGCCCGCCGGCTGGCGCCTGGCTGTGGCGACCCTGGGCCGGCGCGGGCTGGCGGCACGCCGTCCGCCGGCCTAGACCCTGCCGCCATGCCGGCCGATCCCAACGACGATATCCGCGCCGCCGGCTACCGGCGCATCGTGCGCGCGCTGACCTCCGCCGGCTACGACTGGTACGAGGTCAGCAACTTCGCGCTGCCGGGCAGGAGGGCGCGCCACAACGCCGCCTACTGGCGCGCCCGCCCTTACCTCGGCCTCGGCCCCGGCGCGGTGAGCACCGTGGGCGCGCGCCGCTGGCGCGACCTCCCGGACCCGGCCGGCTGGGCGGCGGCGCTCGCCGCCGGCCGCCGCCCGCCCCGCGAGGAGGAGCGGCTCGACGCCGCCACCGCGCGGCGCGAGCGCCTCATGCTGGCGGCGCGCTGCGGACTCGCCGTCCCCCTCGCTGATCTGGGCGACGCGCTCGACCTGCGCGCCGCCCGCAGCCTCGCCGCCGCTGGATTGGTTTCCCTGCACAGTGGTACAATCCGGGTGACGCGAAAGGGGCGCTACGTGGCCAACGAGGTGTGCGTGCGCCTGTTTCGCGATACGCATTTAAGGGGTTGATCGTGGTGCTGACCACGCGACAGGAACATGTGCTGCGGACCGTCATCGAGGAGTACATCGCCTCCGGCGTGCCCGTGGGATCCAAGTACCTGAGCGAGCGCTTCGACTTCGGCATCGCGGCCTCCACCATCCGCAACGACCTGGCCGAGCTCGAGGACATGGGTATGCTCGCGCACCCGCACACGTCGGCGGGGCGCGTGCCCACGGATTCCGGCTACCGGCACTACGTGGACACCATCCTCGTCGAGCGCCGCGAGGCGACGCCGGCGGTCAGGATCGTCCAGGACCGCGCCCGCAGCGAGATCGACGACGCCCTGCGCGAGACCGCCGAAGCGCTGTCGCGGGTCACCGAGCTGCTGGCCGTGGTCTCGGCGCCCGCCGTCACCACGTCGACGATCCGCCACATCGAGATCCTCTCGCTGCAGCCACACCTGGTCATGGTCGTGATCATCACCACCTCGGGGCAGGTGACGAAGCGGATCTTCCACACGCTGGCGCCGATCGACGAGGGCCTCGCCGAGTTCGCGCGCGTGTATCTCAACGAGCGCCTCGTGGGCATGCAGCTGGGCACGCGGCGCGTCGCCGACGCGTTCGTGAGCCACGATCTCGGGGCCAAAGAGCGCGGCTTCCTCGAGGCGATCCGGCCGGCGTTCGACGCCCTCGGGCACGGCGACGTCGAGGGTCTGCACCTGGGCGGCGCCGCGCGCCTGCTCGACAACCTCACGCGCCAGGGCGTCGGTCACCTGAACGAGCTGCTCGACATGCTCGAGCAACGCTTCAACCTGCTGGAGCTGCTTTCGGACGCGATGCGCGAGGACGGGGTGTACCTGCGCATCGGCCACGAACTCGCCCCGCCGTCGCTGCAGGCGTGCTCTCTCGTCGCCGCGAAGTACGGGGTGGCCAACCGGGACCTCGGCACGGTGAGCGTGCTGGGGCCGACACGCATGGACTATCAGACCGTGATCGCCACGGTCCAGGCGACCGCCGACAGTCTGAGCACGTACCTCGAGGAGATCTGGTGAGCGAGCGGAACGGCAGGGGCGCATGAAGCGCGACTACTACGACGTCCTCGGCGTGGGCCGCGACGCCGATCAGGGCGAGATCAAGAAGGCGTTCCGCAAGGTGGCGCGGGAGTGCCACCCCGACGTGAACCCGGAGGACCCGGCCTGCGAGGCGCAGTTCAAGGAGGCCGCCGAGGCCTACGAGGTGCTCAACAACCCCGAGACGCGGTCGGCCTACGACCGCTACGGCTTCGACGGCCTGCGCGGCCAGCAGGTGCCCGACTTCGGCCAGTTCGGCTTCAACGACCTCTTCAACATCTTCTTCGGCGGCGGCACCTTCGACTCGGTGCTGCGCGACGCCGCCGGCGGCGGCATGTGGGGCGCGGCAGGCGGCGGAGCCCCGGCGCCCCGCGGTGAGGACATCGACGTCGCCGTGACGCTCACGCTCTCGGAGGCCGTGTTCGGCGTCAAGAAAGCGATCGAGGTGACCGCCGACGCGACCTGCGCGACCTGCTCCGGCAGCGGCGCGCGCCCGGGTACCGGGCGCGACACCTGCCCGCAGTGCCACGGCAGCGGCCGCATGCGCGAGGTGTCGAGCCTCGGCGGCTTCGGGCAGTTCGTCCGCACCAGCACGTGCGACCTCTGCCGCGGGCAGGGCACGATCGTCAACGACCCGTGCGAGACGTGTCGCGGGACCGGCCGGGTGCGCGAGAAGCGCACGGTGGACGTTGAGCTGCTGGCCGGCATCGCCGACGGGCAGACGCAGATCGTGCGCGGCGCCGGCGGCGCCGGCGCGCAGGGCGGCCGCCCCGGCGACCTGCGCGTGGCCGTCTCGGTCGAGCGCGACGAGCACTTCGTGCGCGACGGCGACGACCTCATCTACCGCCTCGACATCACGATGGTCGAGGCGGCGCTGGGGACGACCGCCTACGTGCCCGCCCTCGACGGCGACATCGAGGTGACGCTCAAGCCCGGCACGCAGCCTGGGGAGGCCAAGGTGTACCGCAACCGCGGCGTGCCGGTCCTGCAGGGCTACGGCCGCGGCGACCTCAAGGTCGTGATCAACGTGCAGGTGCCGCGCCACCTCAGCGCCGAGCAGCGCGAGGTGCTGGAGCAGTTCGCGGCGCTCACGTCGGACGCGAACTACGAGCCGGACCAGAGCTTCCTCGACAAGGTCCGGGCCGTCTTTCGTCAGTGACCCGCCCCCAGTACACGCGCTATACGCTGCGCCTCCCGCTGGCGGCGGCTGAACCCACGGGCAGCCCGGCAGAGGGGGCCGACCCGGCCGACGACTGGTCCGGCGCGGCGGCCTACGCCTCGGGCCCCGACCCCGAGGCGCTCGACTACCTCGACCCGGAGGCGGTCGCGCTCATCGGCACCCTGCAGCCGGCGGGCTGGGAAGAGCGGGACGCCGGGCAGACACTGCGCTTCTGGGTCGAGGAAGGGCGAGACGCCGCTCCCGCGACCATCGCGACGCTGCGCCGGCTCGGCGAGCTCGGCCGCCTCGAGGTCTCACGCGAGCGTCCCGGGTGGGAGGACGCCTGGCGGCGCTTTCACAAGCCCCACGTGGTCGGGCGGCTGTACCTGCGCCCGCCGTGGTACCCGGCGCGCGACGACCTGCTCGACATCGTCGTCGAGGCCGGGCTCGCCTTCGGCACCGGCGGTCACGCAAGCACGCGCCAGTGCCTCGAGGAGATCCAGGAGATCCCGCCGGGCAGGCTGCTCGACCTGGGCAGCGGCTCCGGTGTGGTCTCGTTCGCGGCGCTGAGGCTGGGCTTCGACCCTGTCTGGGGCATCGACATCGACCCGGTCGCGGTCCATTCCGCCGCCGGCAACGCCGCCATGAACGGGCTCAGTCGCCACCTTCATGGTCGGCGACGCGACGGAGGCCACGTACCCGTTGCCCGAGGCCGACACGGTCGTCGCGAACATCGCCCTCAACCCGATCCTGCGGCTGGCGCGGCGGTTCGAGGCGCCGGAGGGGGCGGCGGGCGCAGCGCCGCGAGAGCGCGCGCCGGCGGGCGGGCGCCGGCGGCCGGCCCGGCGCCTGCCGGGGGCGTCCGCTCCGGTATGCGGCCGCACCACCTCCTGCTCGCGGGCCTGCTGGTGGAGCAGGAGCAACAGGCCGCGGCGGCGTTCCCGGCGTACGACACGGCGGCGCGCCGCGAGGACGGGACCTGGCTCATGCTGCACCTGGTGAGGCGGCCGTGACGCGGGTGGCGGCCGCCTTCGTCGGCTGCAAGGTGAGCCAGGCCGACAGCGATGAAGCGCTGGCGCGGCTCTGCGCGTCCGGCCTCGAGGCTTCCGCGCGAGACGAAGCCGACGTCGTCGTCGTGCACACGTGCTGCGTGACCTCCGAGGCCGAGCGCAAGTCGCGCCAGATGGCGCGCCGCGAGGCCAGAGCGGGACGCCGCGTGGTCGTCGCCGGCTGCGCCGCGACGCTGCATCCGGAGCAGTTCCTCGAGGCGGGCCTCGAGCTCCTCGGCGAGCGCTCCTGGGACGACCTTGCTGAGGGGTGCGGCTCGGCCGCGGCGCAGGCGCCGCCGGTCTCGACGCTCCCGGGGGACCCCGGCGGACGTCGGGTCGCGGGCTCCGCCGTGAGGGCGCCCGGGACGCGCACGCGCGCCGTGATCAAGGTGCAGGACGGCTGCGCCGGCGTGTGTACCTACTGCGCCGTGCGCCTGGCGCGCGGTCTGCCGCGGAGTCGCCCGCTGGGCGAGACGCTCGCGGCCGTCGACGCGGCCATCCTCGGCGGGGCCGGTGAGGTCGTGCTCAGCGGCATCGACCTTGGCTCCTGGCGAGACGGCGCGCTCAAGCTTGCCGACCTCGTCGAGGCGATCACGTCGAGCCTGGCGTTCGCGGGCACGGCCGGCGAGGCGGCCGGCGCGGATGCCGGCGTCGCGCGGCTGCGACTCTCCTCGATCGAGCCCCGCGACGTGGACGAGCGGCTCCTAGCCGCGCTCGCGCACGAGCGCGTGGCGCGCCACCTGCACGTGCCGCTCCAGTCGGCGGACGACGGCGTGCTCGCGGCCATGGCCCGCCCGTACACCTACGCGCAGTTCGAAGAGCGCGTCGCGCTCGTGCGCCGCGTCCTTGGGCGGGCGATGGTCTCGACCGACGTCATCGTCGGGTTCCCCACCGAGGACGAGGCCGCGTTCGCGCGCACGCTGGCCGCTCTCGAGAGCGGCGCTTTCGGGCGCGTGCACGTGTTCGCGTTCTCGCCTCGGCCGGGCACGGTCGCGGCGGAGCTGAAGCCGCTGGCGCCGGCCGTGATCAAGACGCGCATGGCGCGCGCCCTGGCCGCCGCCGAGGCGGCGGCCCGCCGCGCGCGCCTCGATGTGATCGGCCGCAAGGCGGCGGTCCTCGTCGAGGACCGCCACGGCGGCCTCGCAAGGGGGTACAGTTCTGAGTATGTCCGCTACTACGTGAGCGGCGAGGCTCGGCCCGGGGAGCTGGTCGAGGCCGTTGCGGACACCGAGCACGGGGACGGCGTGAGAGGACGGATCGTATGAGCGATGGGGCGCGCCCGGGAGGGACGGCATGAGAGAGCTCGGCCAGATCGAGCAGCAGATCAGGGACGACGCCACGGCGGCGCTCAAGGCGGGCGACAAGCAGCGCCGCGAAGCATTGTCTTCGTTCGTCGCGGCGCTCAAGAAGGAGCGCATCGACAGCCGCAAGGAGCCCACGGAGGCGGACGAGCTCACGGTGCTCAAGCGCGAGCGCAAGCGGCGCGCGGAGGCCATCGAGCTCTACGACCAGGCCGGGCGCACGGACCTCGCCGATCAGGAGAGGTACGAAGAGGAGCTGCTCAAGTCGTACATGCCGGAGGAGCTCGGCGACGACGCGCTCGAGGAACTCGTGGACGAGGGCATCGCCGCCACCGAGGCCGTCACGCCGCGCGACATGGGCAAGGTGATGGGGTGGCTCAAGCCCAAGGTCGCCGGGCGCGCGGACGGCAAGAAGCTCAGCGACATGGTCCGCGCCAGACTGGGCGGGTGAGCGTGTCGCCGGTCGTCCGCACCGTCATCGACCTCGACGGCAACAGCATCGCTCTCGCGCTCGCGGGGGAGCACGACGCGCACCTCAAGATCCTCGAGCAGCGTCTCGACTGCAAGCTGACGCTGCGCGGCAACGTGCTCATCCTCGAAGGGCCGGACGACGCCGTCGGCAAAGCGCGCGCGGCGCTCGACGAGCTGCTCGCTGTGATCCGCTCGGGACGGCCTCTGAGCCCGGCGATGGTGGAGTCGCTCATGGACATCGCCGTCAACTCCTCGGGCAAGCCCTCCGAGGTCTACGGCGACGTCGTGCTCACCCACCGCGGCCGGCAGGTGGGGCCGCGCACCGTCAACCAGAAGCGCTACGTGGACGCCATCCGGCGCAACACCATCACCTTCGGCATCGGGCCGGCCGGTACCGGCAAGACCTACCTCGCAACCGCCATGGCGGTGAGCGCCTTCTTCTCCAAACAGGTGGGGCGCATCATCCTCACGCGGCCAGCCGTGGAGGCGGGGGAGAGCCTCGGCTTCCTGCCGGGAACGGTATCCGAGAAGGTCGACCCGTACTTCCGCCCGCTGTTCGACGCGCTCTACGACATGATGGAGGGCGAGAAGCTCGCGGCGCTCATCGAGAAAGGCGAGATCGAGGTGGCGCCGCTCGCCTTCATGCGCGGGCGCACGCTCAACGACTCGTTCATCATCCTCGACGAGGCCCAGAACACGTCGCCCGAGCAGATGAAGATGTTCCTCACGCGTCTCGGCTTCGGCTCCAAGATGGTGGTCACCGGTGACGTGACGCAGATCGACCTGCCGCACAGCCGCGTCTCCGGCCTGGTCACGGTCACCGAAGTCCTGGAGGAGATCGACGACATCGACATCGTCGAGTTCGACGGGCACGACGTCGTGCGCCACAAGCTCGTCCAGCGCATCGTGAACGCCTACAAGGATCACGGCGACCGGGTGGAGGCCGCCAAGGCGAAGCGCCCGGCGGCCCGGTCCCGGCGCGAGCAGGAGGACTCGTGAACCTCGTCGAGGTGTTCAACGCCACGCGCGTGGACCTCGACGGCGAGGCGGTCGCGCTGCTCGTGGCGGGCGTGCTCGAGGCCGAGGAGGTCCGCGACGCCGAGCTGTCGGTGGCCTTTGTCGGCGAGCGACGCATCCGCGCTCTCAACCGCGAGCACCGCGGCAAGGACGAGGTCACCGACGTGCTCTCGTTCCCGCTCGAGGACGCGGGGGAGGAGCCGGGCGACGCGGCCGGCGACGAGGCCCACGGCCGGCGGGTCTCCGACAGCGGCCGCCGAGGCCCCGGAGGGCGCGGGCCCGCAGGCCCCGCCGCGCCTGCTCGGCGACATCGTCGTCTGCGCGCGCCAGGCGCTGCGCCAGGCGCGCGCCGATGGGCTGCCGCCGGCGTTCGAGCTGGCGGTCCTGCTCGCGCACGGCACGCTGCACCTCCTCGGCTACGACCACGAGGTCGACGCCGGCGAGATGGCCTTGCGCCAGGCGCAGGTGCTGGAGCTCGTGGCCTGGGAGGGGCTCCTTGTCTCAGCGTAGAGGCACCATCCTCCAGAGCTTCAACTTCGCCTTCTCGGGCATCGTCCACGCGCTCAGCTACGAGCGCAACATGTGGATCCACTTCGCTGTCGCCGGGCTCGTCCTGCTGGCCAGCCTGTTCTTCGCGCTCACCCGCGTCGAGGTGATCGCGCTCCTCGTGGCCATCTCCTTCGTGCTCATCACGGAGATGTTCAACACGGCCCTCGAGCACGTCGTCGACCTGGTCACCGACGAGGACGACCCGCGCGCCAGGATCGCCAAGGATGTGGCCGCAGGCGCCGTGCTCATCGCGGCGGTCAACGCGATCGCCGTCGCCTACCTGGTCTTCTACGACAAGATCACGAGCGTGCCGTACACGGTGCTGACCAAGCTGCGCGGGTCGCCCATCGACGTGACCGTCGTCGCGCTGGTCATCGTGATCCTGGTGGCGATCGGCGTGAAGGCGATCACGCACCGCGGCACGCCGTTCCGCGGCGGCCTGCCGTCGGCGCACGCCGCCGTCGCCTTCGCCGCCTGGGTCGGGGTCACGTTCGTGGCCGGCAATACCGGCTACGCGCTGCCGATCTCGGCGATCACGCTGGTGCTCGCCGTGCTGGTCGCGCAGAGCCGCGTCCAGTCCGGGCATCCACAGCTTGCTCGAGGTCGCGGTCGGGGCGGCGCTGGGCATCGTCGTGGCCGTGATCATCTTCCGCCTCTGGTACCCCGTGTGAGCCGCGCCCCGGATCTCGGCGAGCGGCTCCTGTACCAGGAGGCGCTATCGCTCACGGAGCGCGCGTACGCGCCCTACTCCGGTTTCGCGGTGGGCGCCGTGGTCGTCGGCCCGTCGGGGCGCAGTCACCACGGCGTGAACGTGGAGAACGCCTCGTACCCGGCCGGCCTGTGCGCCGAGCGCGCCGCGCTCGCCGCCCTCGTGGCGTTCGGGGAGCGACGGGTGCGCTACGTCGCCGTCGCCGCCGCCGGCGGTCGCGACTGTCTGCCCTGTGGCCTCTGCCTGCAGGCGCTGTCCGAGTTCGGCGACCCCGAGGTCATCGCGCAGGTCGGCGGCGAGGTGCGCGTGACCACGCTGCGGCGGCTGCTCTCGGCGCCGTTCGCGTCGACGCGCCCGGTCGACGGCGGCGGGGCCGGCGATGATCCGGCCGATCGCCGCGCCGGCAGCGACCCGGCCGACCACCCGGTCGGCGACGATCCGTCCGGCCTGCCCAGACCGTGAGCGACGACTTCCGCTCCGGGTTCGTCGCCGTGCTCGGCCGGCCCAACGTCGGCAAGTCGACGCTCGTCAACGCGCTCGTCGGCCACAAGGTCAGCATCGTCAGCGACCATCCGCAGACCACGCGCCGGCGCATCACCGGCGTCGTCAATCTCGAGGGCTGCCAGCTCGTGCTGCTCGACCTGCCGGGCTTCCAGAAGCCGTTCGACTCGCTCACGCGGCGCATGCAGACCGCCGTCGACGACGCCCTCTCCGAGGTCGACGCCGCGCTCGTGCTGCTCAACGCGACCGAGACGTTCGGCGCCGGCGACCGCTACGTCGTGCAGGCGGTCGCGCAGGCCGCCATCCCGTCGTTCGTGGGCCTCAACAAGGTGGACCTGCTCGACGGGCCGCGCCTCGGCGCGCGCCTGGAAGAGGCGAGCGCCCTCTGCGCCGGCCGCGAGGTGTACGCCCTCTCGGCGCTGCGCGGGGACGGGCTCTCCGACCTGCTCGCGCATCTCGCGGCGGCCATGCCGCCGGGTCCCGTCTACTTCCCCGAAGGGCAGCACAGCGACCAGCCGCTCGAGCTGCTCGTCGCCGAGCTCGTGCGCGAGCAGGCTCTGCGGCGGACCTTCGACGAGGTGCCTCACGCCGTCGCCGCCGAGGTGACCGGCATCACCGAACGCACCGACCGGCCGCTGGTGGAGATCGAGGCGAGCCTCATCGTGGAGACCGAGTCGCAGAAAGCCATCCTGGTGGGCAAGGGCGGACGCCAGGTGAAGGCGATCGGCAGCGGGGCGCGCCACGAGATCGAGAGCATCCTGGGCGTGCACGTCTTCCTCGACCTGCGCGTCAAGGTGCGCAAGCGCTGGCGGCGGGACGACCGCTACGTCGACCGCCTGCTCTAGGGTCGGCGCTGGCGGGACGGTCCGCCCCTCCGGGGCGAGCCCGCTGCTTTGGTATACTCGCCGCAGCTCTCTCCACCCACGTCTTCTGTCCGGGGGCGGCGGCGTGCACGCCGAGGAACTCGCCAAGACCATCGATCACACGATGCTGCGCGCCGACGGGACGTCACGCGACGTCGAACGGCTCTGCCGCGAGGCGAAGAAGTACCACTTCGCCGCCGTGTGCCTGTTCCCGCAGTTCGTCGACCTGGCCGCGGACCTGCTGCGCGGCGCCGACGTCAAGGTGTGCACCGTGATCTCGTTCCCGTACGGCGCCGACACGTCGCGCGCCAAGGTGTTCGCGGCCGAGGACGCGGTCGCCCGCGGCGCCGACGAGATCGACGTCGTCATCAATCTGCCGGCGCTCCTCTCGGGCGACTTCGGGGTGGTACGCGACGAGCTCACGAGCGTCGTCCGCGCGGTGCGCATGAAGGCGATCAACAGCGGCCGCGGCGATGTCGTCGTCAAGACCATCATCGAGACCTGCTACCTGTCCAACAAGATGAAGCGGCTCGCCTGCAAGATCTGCGAGCAGGCGGGGGTGGACTTCGTGAAGACGTCGACCGGTGTAGGCCCCACAGGGCGCCACGGTACCGGACGTCGAGCTCCTCCGCGACTGCCTCGACGAGCGTATCGGCGTGAAGGCGTCCGGCGGCATCCGCACGTTCCGCGACGTGGAGCTGATGATCAACGCCGGCGCCGGCCGCGTGGGCACGAGTTCCGGCGTCGCCATCATGAAGGAATTCGCGGGCTGAGCAGCGCGGACGCAGTAGCTTCGCCTCGTCCCTGGTGGGAGCGCCGCTGGGTCGCGGCGGCTCTCCTCGCCGCCGTGCTCGTCGTGGCCGCCGCCCTGCGTCTCAAGGGCATCGCCTGGGGCCTGCCCTACAGCTTCGTCAACGCCGATGAGAGCACCGTGATGCCGATCGCGTTCAGGGCGGCGCAGGGCCACGTCGACCCGGGCTTCTTCTACTACCCCTCCTTCTACTTCTACCTCGTCGCGGCGGCGACGCTCGTGGCCACGCCCGTCCTGTGGCTGGTCAAGCACGCGGACCCGCTGACGATGCGTGCCTTCGTGATCGACCCCGGGCCGTACTTCCTGCTCGGTCGCCTGGTGTCGGCCGCCTTCGGCGTCGCCGCCGTGTACTTCGTCTACCGGATCGGCCGGGCTGCCTTCGGACGCCCGGCCGGCCTCGTCGCCGGCCTGCTCCTCGCCGTCGCCCCGCTGGCGGTGACCTACTCGCACATGGCCGTCACCGACATGACGGCGACGGCGCTCGCGCTGCTCGCGATCTGGCTGCTCCTCGAGGCGGCACAGGGTCGCGGGCGGCGCTGGCTCGTCGGCGGCGCGCTCGCGGCCGGTCTTGCCACGTCGACCAAGTACAACCTCGGCGCGCTCGTGCTGCCGGCGACGGTCGCGGCGGTCTACGCGTGCCGCGAGGAGGTGGCGCGCCGCGTCGCCGCAGGCGGTCGCGCGGCGCGCCTGTGGGCGCGAGCGCTCGTGGTGCGCGTCTACCTGCCCATGCTGGTCGCGTTCGTCGCCGGGTCGCCGTTCGTGGTGCTCGACGCGCGGCGCTTCGCCCGGGATTTCCTGCGCCAGAACGAGATCATGGGCAGGGGCTGGCTGGGCTTCGAGCACGTCGGCAACGGGTTCTGGTACAACCTGCACACCAACCTCGGCGGCGGGATCGGGACGATCCTCGTCGTCCTCGGCATCGCCGGGGTCGGGTGGGCTCTCTGGCGCCGCACGCGGCTGGACCTCATGGTCGCGCCCTACGTGGTGCTGTACTACCTCTACATCAGCACCTGGAAGGAACTCGCCGATCGCTACCTGCTGCCGATCGCGCCGCTGGTCATCCTGCTCGCGGTGCGCTTCTGCCTCGAGCTCGCCGGGCTGCGGCCCAGCTGGCGCCGCGTCGCGCTGCCGGTCGTCGTCGTCGTGCTCGCGGTGGCGTTCGCCTGGCCGCTCGCCTCGGCGGTGTCCTTCGACCGCGGGCTCTCCGGCACCGACACGCGCGCGTTGGCCAAGACCTGGATCGAACGCACGATCCCGGCCGGCACCGTCATCGCCACGGAGAACTACAGCCCGCAACTCGTCAGCCTGATCGACCGCCACTACTTCAAGCAGTCGGGGCTCGCGCAGAAGGCCTACAGGATCGTCAAGCTCCCGCTGCCGCTGCCGGGTGCACCCGACAAGCAGCGCTCCATGGCCTTCCTCGCGAGCAAGCGCGTGCGCTACGTGGTCATCAGCTCCAAGGTCTACGACAGGGTGTTCGCGGCCGCGGCCGACTACCCCCAGCTCGTCGACTTCTACAAGCAGCTCGAGAAGACCGGGACGCTCGTCAAGGAGTTCCGGCCCGGCCCCGGCGAGCGCGGGCCGGTGCTCAAGATCTACGAGCTGCCGACGCCGCTGCACTGACGCGAACCGGCGCCGGCGTCCGCCGCCGCTGACGCGGGCGCGCTGGCGACTCGCCACCGCCACGGGCGCCGCGGCGCTCGTCGCTGCACGCCGGCCGCGGCTCACCGGTACCCGGCGACCTCCTCGGCCGCCTCCTCCACCTCGCCCTCGGCTACCGGCGTGCGGCCCGGCTTGACGACCAGGTACGCGACGAAGCCGGGCGGTATCGGCAGCCAGAAGTTGATGAGGCGGTAGACGAGGACGACGGCGACGGCGGTCGCCGACGGCACGCCGAAGCTCACGAACAGGGCGATCATGATGCCTTCGATCGCCCCGAGCCCGCCTGGCGTCGGCGCCAGCGTCCCGATCGCGTAGGCGACCACGTAGGCGACGGCGAGCAGGCCGAAGCCGATCGAGTGGCCGAAGGCGAGGAACGTGACGTAGAGGCAGAGGAGGTCGCAGGCCCAGTACACGCAGGCGAGCGCCGTCGTCGTGCGCAGTGCGCCGTGGTGGGACGTCATGCGGCGCATGCCGGCGAAGAGGTTGTCGAGCCAGCCGTCGATGTGCGTCTCGTGGACGACCTCGCGCCGCATCACCCGGTTGATGAGGTGCGCGACTTGAGCGACGCGGCGGCGCATCCGCGAGCGGTGGTTGTAGAGGTAGATGCCGTAGGCCGTGAGCCACAGGATCAACAAGATCAGCACGATGCCCACCAGGTAGCTGAAGATGGACTCGCCGCGTGCCACGACGAGGTAGACGAGCGCGATCGCGAAGAAGAACCACAACACCGCGTAGTTGAAGAACTGCTGGGCCGCGATGGCGACGAAGATGAGCCCGTGCGGCACTCGGTGCTTGCGCAGGGCGTTGTAGGTGACGACCCAGCCGCCGACGCCACCCGCGGAGAGGACGTGGCTCACGGCGAGGCCGCTGAGCGTGATCGCCAGCACCTCGAACAGGCGCAGCCTGATGTCGAGCACACGCAGGATGAAGCGCATGAGGTTGGCGTAGCCGAGGAGCGCGCAGACCTCGAGCACGACGGCGAGGGCGAGGAGGACGTAGCTCGCATGCGAGAGCAGGCCAAAGGTCTGCTTGGTGTCCACGATCTTCGGCAGCAGCAGGTACAGCGCCGCGACGATGATCGCGAACACGAGGATATGGCGGACGCTCTTCTTGATCTGCTGCCTCCCCAGGGCGTCGGGAGCGCCGAGCCCAGACAGTACCACAGGGCTGCGTGGCGACGCGCCGCGCACGCGATCCGGCGCGACGCCTGGCCCTCAGCGCAAGCTGAGGTACGTCGCCAGCCCGCCCGGGATCGGCAGCCAGAAGTTGATGAGGCGGTAGACGAGCACCACGGCGACGGCGGCGCCCGGCGCCAGCCCGAAGCCGACCAAGAGTCCGATGAGGACGCCCTCGACGGCGCCGAGGCCCCCAGGCGTCGGCGAGAACGTGCCCACGACGTTGGCGACGGGATAGGCGATGAGCAGCGCGTCGACGCTCAGGTGCTGCCCGAAGGCGAGCAGGACGAGAGCGAGGCAGGCGATGTCGAACGCCCAGTAGCCGCACGCCTGCCCGAGCGTGCGCACATGGCGGCGGCCGTCCACGCGCAGCCGCCGCCAGCCCTCGACGACGCCGTCGAGCCAGTCGTCGAGGCGCGCGTGCGAGATCTGCAGCCGGTGGAAGCGACGCGCGAGCAGGTCGACGACCTGGCGCGCGCGCCGGCGCAGCGCGCTGGGGTGGTTGAGCAGCCAGAACCCGTAGGTCGCGAGCACGAGCAGCAGGACGACCAGCACGGCGGCGAGGGCCAGCGCGAGGTCGTTGGCCTGGCCACGGATCAGCAGGATGGCCAGGCCGACACCGAAGAGCAGGAAGAGGATGCTATAGGCGAACACGTTCTGGAAGATGACGGCGATGAGCACGATGGAGTGCGGCATGCCGCGCTTCTGAAGCACGCGATAGGTGAGCGCCGCGCCGCCGACGCCTCCGGCGGAGAAGAGGTGCGCGGCCGAGAGACCCGCGAGGTTGATGCGCAGCGCCAGGCCGAGGCTCACAGGGTAGCGCAGGAGGCCGAGCAGGCGGCGGAAGAGCAGGGAGTAGAAGACGAGCGACACCGCCTCGACCAGGACAGCGGCGATGAGCAGAGGCACGCTGGCGTCGCGGAGGAGAGCCAGGGCATGCTCCTGGCCTGCCAGCCGCGGCAGAAGCAGGAAGAGCGCGACGACGATAACCAGGAAGACGATCGCGGCGCGCAGCCGATGCGTGCGCCGTGGTGCGGGGACGGGCTCCATCGACTGCGACGGTATCACGGCTGCTGAGTCGGCCGGCCGAATGACGGTCGCTGCGGCGGCAGCGCGAGTGACGCCCGCGGCCGGCTCGGCGGCGCGAGCCTGCGGCCCGGCGTCAGCGGCGCGAGCCTGCGGTCCGGCGTCAGCGGCGCGAGCCGCGCCCGCCGCGACGCTGGCGGGTCTGCGAGCGTTGCTCTCCGAACGCGTCGCGCTCGATCTCCTGACGTCGCGTCCAGGCGTAGGCGAGCGAGCAGGGCACGAAGGTCACCGGGATCGCGCAGAGCGCGAGCCACCCCCAGCGCTTCGCCTTCGAGGTGACGTAGATGCCGTAGACATAGGTGATCGCGAGGCCGGTGAGAAGCACCGCGCCCCAGGCGACGTACACGGGCCGGGGGATGAACGTCACCGACAGCGTGACGGCGAAGGCACGCAGGAAGAGCAAGGCCAGTGTCACGCCGGACACGAGGAAGAGATTGGCGAGGCGCCGCAGCTCCGCGGCCAGTTCAGGGGAGGGCTGGACGCCGGGGTCGTCCTTGTCGTACTTGAGAAAGTCGAACAGGCCCATGGGCTCCGTGCTCCGTGTGTGTAGCGTCGCGCGCCCGGGCATCAACGGGGCAGCGAAGGGACGGGAGTAAGTCTCGGCGATGGCGAGGGTGAACACAACCCCGGGCGGCGGCTTCGCCGCCGCCTACGATGCGCTGATGTGGCCGTTCGAACGCGCCGCCATCGGCGCCTGGCGGCGCCGGCTCGCGGCGCGCGCTCGTGGGCGCGTGCTCGAGGTCGGGGCCGGCACCGGCAGCCAGCTGCGCTGGTACCCTGCCGGCCTTGAAGTCGTCGCGCTCGAGCCGGACCCCGAGATGGCCGGGCGCGCCCGGCGGCGGGCTGCGCACGCCCAGGCGCGCGTGAGCGTCGTCGAGGCCCCGGCGGAGGCGCTGCCGTTCGCCGACGCGAGCTTCGAGACCGCCGTCTCGACGTTCTGCCTGTGTACCGTCTCCGACCCTGCCGCGGCGCTCGCCGAGCTCCGTCGCGTCCTGGTCCCCGGCGGCCGCCTGCTGGCCATCGAGCACGTTCATCTGAGCTGGCAACCGGGCCGCCGGCTGCAGAGTCTCGCGGCGCCGGCCTGGGCGTCGGTGGCCGGCGGTTGCAGGATCGACAGGGACACGGTGGCGGCAGTCCGTGAGGCCGGATTCGACCTCCTCGAGGAGCGCCGTCACGTGCTCGGCTGGATCGTCGAGCTGGCGGCAGGCAGGCCGTTCGGGTTGCATGAGCACCCCGTTCATGGTTGACTAGCGCCCCGAACGAACAACAGAGGCGTCCGCGCACGCCCCCACATCCGTTCGCCTTCCTACCACCCCCTCATCTCACACGGCGTCCGCATGCTGGGCTTGGTGCGGCCAGGACGCGGAACGCCCCTCGGGCATAGGTGGAACCACTGCCCGCCGGGGAAACCACGTCGAAAGGACGTTGTGACCCGATGCAAGAGCTGGATCGCGATCGTCGCGCTCCTCATCGTCGCCACAGCACTCGCCACCGCCGCCACTCCGCAGAAGGCGGAGGCGGCCACCCTGAGCGCCAGACTGCACAGGGTCGATTCCAGGCTCCAGCAGGCCAAGCAGCGCCTGCAGGACGCCCAAGCGGCACTCGCCGCCGCTCTCGCCGGCTCCGCGGTCGCCACGACGCCCGCCACGGCGGCTCCCATGACCTCGGCGGCTGCCCCCGGCATGACCACTGTCGACCAGCTCAAGGCGAGCGTGGTCAAGGCACAGCGCCGGGTACACCACTGGGAGCGGCTTCTCCGGCGCCTCAGGTCCGCGTATCGCACGCAGCGCCAGCTCGCGCGGTGGGCGCATCAAGGTCGCTGGCGCCCGATCATCGCAATGGCCGCCGCCAAGTACCACGTCAACGCGGGCGGCATCTACCGCATGATGGTCAGGGAGTCCAACGGTCAGCGCCGCGCAGGCGCCAGCTCGTCGTACAAAGGCCTCTTCCAGTACTACACGGGCACGTGGGCGGCGTCCTGGAACCCCTGGCGCCGCGCCAGCATCTACGATCCGGTCGCCCAGATCTTCGCGACCTGCTTCGCCGTCCACAAGGGCATGGGCCCGCAGATGTGGACCACGACCTACTCTTCACAGTACTGAGCCCGCCACCTGCTGGTAGCCGGCTCCTGCGGAACGGCCGGCGGGGCCACAAGGCCCCGCCGGCCGTGCTCTTTGGTGGCACCGGCGATCCCCGGCTGAGCTTCCGTCGCCGAGGGGCGTAGCAGCGGATCGCCGAGACGACGCTGGCTACGCCGGCGCCTTCGGGCAGGGACGCGGGCGGGACGTCGTAGCGGCATCGCGGTGTGGAGATGCACAAGCGCGCCGGAATACGTCAGAATGGACGCATCGTCGACGCTGTCGTCTGGGCCGAGGCAGACTCGTCTCTGCTTCGCGACAGCCGGCGACCGCTGCGGGGGCAGAGGTCCGGACTCCTGCAGGCACACCGTGCCGGTGTGGCGGAACTGGTAGACGCGCTCGACTCAAAATCGGGTGCCCCGAAAGGGCGTGTGGGTTCAAATCCCACCTCCGGCACCAATCCGATCATCCGTCGGCCGCGCGTGCGTCATGGCCTGCCGCGTCTGGTAGCATTACGGTCCCGCCCCACACACTGGTAGCGGGTGAGTGCCCGAGTCCATCCGCCTTCTACATGAAGGCCGGTCGCACGAGAGGAGCACGACGCATGCCGGTGCGGCTCTTGGGGCTGAACTGCAGCCCCCGCGACAACAGCAACAGCAGCATCATGCTCGACAAGGCGTTCGAGAAGCTCGACGCCGTCTATCCGGGCGAGAGCCGAGCACGAGATCGTCCACCTGCGCGACCTGCACGTCGAGCCCTGCAAGGCCTGCAACGTCTGCGGCAAGACCAAGGCCGGCAAGTTCATCCCGTGCGTGCGCGCGGACGAGGACGACGTCCAGCAGGTGCTGGACGCGATGGTCGCCGCCGACGGCCTGCTGATCGCGACGCCGGTCTACTTCGGGCTGCCCAGCGACCTCTTCGCCAAGTTCGTCATGCGCACGCGGCCGCTTCGCCATCAGGATTTCAAGCTCGCCAACCGGCCTGTCGGCGTGCTCGCCACGGCCGGGCGGCGGTCCGGCGGAGCCGAGACCGCCATCATCGCCACGTGGCTGCCCTTCGTGCGCAACGGCTGCCTCGTGGTCGGCAACGGCGACGCCACCTGCCAGTTCGGCGCCTACGGGTGGGCCGGCGGGCGCGGCCAGATCCTCACCGACGAGTGGGGCCTCGAGCAGGCCTTCCAGACGGCCGAGCGCGTGTACACGCTGGCCAAGGTGTTCAAGGCGGGCGTCGAGGCCACCGGCTTCGTCAGCCCCATGAAGTTCTCGTACACGTCCGGGACGCGGTCCTAGGCTCTGCCACCGCGTCGATCTTCGGAGCAGCAAAGGACAGCCATGAGTGACGCCGAGACCATCCTCGAGTTCATCCGCGACGAAGCCGACCTGGAGGCGGACGAGGTCGACGCCGACACCTCGCTCTTCCGCGACCAGCTGCTGGACTCCATGAACCTGACGGCGCTGATCGCCTTCCTCGAAGAGACCTTCTCGATCAGGGTCAAGCCCATGGACATCGTGTTCGAGAACCTCGACACGGTGAACCACCAGCTGGCGTACATCGCGCGCAAGAAGGCGGCCGATGCCTGAGGCGGACGGCGCGACGGCGCCCGCGCCGGACTCCCCTCGCGGGAGCGAGGCGACCCCGGCCGGCGACGCGCCGCGCGTGTCACGGGCGTCGTGGCTCTACTACGGGCTCGGCCTGAGCCTCCAGACGATCCTCTGGGCGCTGCTCTTCCTGGCGATCTTCGTCGCGGTCATGGTGGGCGGCAAGCTCACCGAGTTCCGCTACGTGGGCTTCTGAACCCCGCCTCGATCGCGTGAACCCCGCCGACCTCATGACCGACGCCGTGGCGCGCCTGCGGCGCTGGGCCGCGGAGCGCCCGGACGCCGTCCTCCTGGTGACGCGCGGGCGCTCCTACACGTATGCCGACGCGCTGCGGCGAGCCGCCGCGGTGGCGGCGGCGCTGCGCGCCGCCGGCGTACACCGCGGCGGCCGCGTTGCGCTGTACCTCGAGGAGTACGACCAGTTCTTCGTCGGCATGCTCGGCGCGTGGCTCGCGGGCGCCGTCGTGGTGCCGCTCAACACGAGCCTGCCGCAGGCCGACGCCGACTGGCTCATCGCCAAGTCGGCGCCGGACGCCCTGGTGCTGCCGGTCGACGGGAGCCTGCCCGCACGAGGGGCCGCTGCGGCTCGTCCTCACCTCCGGCGAGGACGGGCTCGTGAACGGCCTGCGCGCCGAACGCGCGGCCGAGGCCGGCGCGGCCGGCGCCGCGCCTGCGGACGTCCTGCCGGACTCTGCCGGCGTCGAGGCCCTCCTGGCCAAGCTCGAGCCCGTCACCACGGACGAGCTTGCGATGATCATGTTCACGTCCGGCACGACCGGGCTGCCCAAGGGCGTCTGCCAGACGCTGCGCGCGATCTCGTCCAACGCCGGCCACGTCGCCGCGACGCTGGGCCTCGCCGGCGACGACCGCATCTTCATCAACACGCCGCCGTACTTCACGAGCGGCATCTGCCACTTCCTGACGCTGCTCGCCAACGGCGGCGGCGTGGCCGGCCAGCTCGGCTTCTTCTTCGGGGCCGGCCTGCTCGACGAGATGGAGGCGCAGCACTGCACCGGCTTCGGCGGCGCACCGGCGCACCTCGTGCGCGTCGTCGAGCCGCTGGAGGAGCCGCGCCCGCACGC
Organism: uncultured Thermoleophilia bacterium; assembly: GCA_963829205.1. Classification (GTDB taxonomy): domain Bacteria; phylum Actinomycetota; class Thermoleophilia; order UBA2241; family UBA2241; genus CAIXSE01. The sequence continues at coordinate 569,171 of CAWHHT010000005.1, read as the reverse complement.
CTTCCGCTTCTGGGTGAGCAGCGGCGACCACCTGCCGCTGCCGGTCATCGAGAAGCTGCGGCGCGTGCTGCCGGGCGTCCGGCTCTTCAACATGTACGGTCTCACCGAAGTCAGCGGGCGGCTCTGCATCCTGCCGCCCGAGGAGCTCGACGAGCGCGAGGGCTCCGTGGGCCGCCCGATCGGGGACATGCGCGTCGTCGCGCGGCGCGGGGACGGCGCCGAGGCCGAGCCGGGGGAGACCGGCGAGCTGTTCGTCACCGGCTCGCTGCTCATGCAGGGCTACCTCGACGAGCCGGAGATCACGGCGAAGACGCTGACCGAGCACGGCCTCAAGACCGGCGACTTCGGGCGCGTCGACGAGAGCGGCGCCGTGTGGATCGCCGGGCGCAAGGACGACATCATCAAGCGCGGCGGCGAGAAGGTGAGCATCGTCCACGTGCAGCAGGCGCTGCAGGCCCTCGGCCGCTTCGCCGATGTCGCCGTGCTCGCCGCGCCGGACGAGATCCTCGGGCACGTCCCGGTGGCGTTCGTGGTGCCGCTCGACAAGGACGGCTTCAAGCCGTCGCGGCTGCTGCGCGAGCTGCGCGGCGTGCTGCCGTCCAGCTCGCTGCCCAGCCGCGTGATCGCCGTGGACGCCGTCCCACGCACCGGCTCGGGCAAGGCCATCCGCGCCGAGCTGCAGGCGCTGCTCGACGAGGAGCTCGGGTGAGCAGCTTCGGGCGCGGCTTCCGCAACCGCAACCCGGTGGTGCTCGTCGCCGCCGTCGGCGTCACGATCCTGATGCTGCTGGGGTTCGAGCAGCTCTTCGTGACCGGCGCCTGGACGAGCGTGCCCCTCAAGTACTGCCTGCGCAACAAGCTCGACTCGTTCACCTACGTATCGTGGACGGTGGGCGCCAACAAGCAGCGTCCGCCAAAGGTCCCCGCCATCTACATCACCGGCGGCTCCGCCGCGCGCGAGGCGATCGTGAGCGGCCCCAGCCTCGCCGCCCAGGTCCGGCGCTTCGGCGGGCCACGCGCCGCCGCCTGGGACCTGGGCTGCATCAACCAGAACTTCGGCGAGACGATGGCGGTTGCCGACAACGTGCCCACGGCCAAGCCCGCGTGGGTGCTCGTCGGGATCAACCCGGGGCGCTTCACCGAGCCGCCGGCCATCAACGAGCAGCAGATCGTGGGCCGCGACTTCCTGCTCAAGAGCACCCATCTGCAGCAGTACGTCTCGAGCACCTACGGCGCCTACAAGTACAGCTACACCATCCTGCCGGGCATCTTCTCGTACCTCACGAGCAAAGCTCAGCAGGACGGCTTCAAGGCCTTCACGAGGGGGGCGCCGCAGCGCAAGTACTTCCCTCACAAGTACGTGCTCGGCAAGGTCCACACGAAGGCGCAGAAGGATGCCATGGTGCGCCTCTGGAACGCCACGCGCTACCCGGTGTTCCGGCAGAACCTGCAGTTCAATCTCGCGCTGGTGCGGCAGATCCTGATCAGCTGCCGGGAGCGCGGCGTGCATGCGGTGCTCCTGGAGCTGCCGCAGAACGACCAGGCCATCAAGGGGCGCTACGACAAGGCGGTCGCACAGTACCAGGTGCCGCTGCGCAAGCTCGCGGCCGAGTTCGGCGTGGCCTACCTGGACTTCAACGCCGCCGTGGCCATCCCGAGCGCCGACTTCCACGACCTGTCGCACCTGGTCGGGCCGGGGCGCGTGATCTGGCAGCGCCGCCTGGCGAAGGAGCTGGCGGCGCTCATGGGCCCTGACGGGCACGGGGTCAAGTCCTCGTGAGGATCTACTTCACGCTGACGCTCATCCCCGTGGTGATCGCCGCCCTGATCGTCTTCTGGCTGATCCTGCGCAACGACAAGTGGCGCCTCATCTTCGCGCTCGTGCTCTCCGTCACCGTCCTGGCGCTCCTCAACCCGATCTTCGCCGCCATCGCCCTGGGGCTCATCCTCATCGCCCACCAGCTCGTCGAGCTCCGGCACAGAGACCGCCTCACAGGCGGGCGCGTCGTCCTGATCATCGTCATCATCGCGCTGGTCACGCTCGGCATCGGCAAGTACGGGCAGCGCGGCGCGATCGCCATCTGGGGCAACGACGACTGGGTCGTCAGCCACCTCATCATGCCGCTCGGCATCAGCTACTTCGTCTTCCGCCTGCTGCAGTACGTGTTCGACTGCATGCGCGGCGTGATCGAGGAGAACTCGCTGTGGCGCCTCGCCGCCTTCGTGATGTTCATCCCCACGTTCCCGGCCGGCCCGCTCGAGACGTACCAGGGCTTCTACGAGAAGCGCAGCTTCCGCTTCGACCGCCAGCTCTTCTACTTCGGGCTGCGCCGCATCGCTCTGGGCTACTTCAAGAAGGTGTTCGTCGTCGACTTCGTCTTCGTGATCTTCTTCAACAAGGTCATCACGACGATCGCGGATCCGCACTTCCATGCCTCGAGCATCAATCCGTGGTGGCCGCTCCTCTACTGCATCTCGGTCTTCGTGCGCGCCTACTTCGACCTCTCCGCCTACACCGACCTCGCCATCGGCTTCTCGGCGTTGTTCGGCTTCCGCATCATGGAGAACTTCCACCTGCCCTTCCTGCAGAAGAACCTCAGCGACTTCTGGCGCAGCTGGCACATCTCGCTCTCCACCTGGTGCCGCAACAACGTCTACTTCCCGGTCTTCGGCCTCACCCGCAAGGTGTGGCTCGGCCTCTACGCCAGCATGCTCACCATGGGCCTGTGGCACTACGTCGATCTCAACTGGACGGCCTGGGGCCTGTATCACGCGACCGGCCTGGTCGTGGTGGCGCGCTGGGAGCGCTGGAAGAAGGCGCGCAGGAAGGCGCGCAAGAAGGCCGGCCTGCCGCCGCACGCGGCCTACGAGAAGTTCATCCGCTGGATCGCCTACCCCGTGACGTTCCTCTATGTGGCCCTCGGCTACGCGTTCGTCTCCACGCACACGCTCGGCCAGGCCCTGCGGATCATCTACCTGTCGTTCCGGCTGCCCCTGGCGTGGTTCACCGGGCACGTCCTCTGAGGCGATGACAGACGCGGGGCACAAAGGACGGGTGCACACTCGTCCTTCGCAGGCGCGCGACCGGCGCGGCCCGTTCGGCCGCGGCTTTCACCAGCGGAACCCGCTGGTGCTGGTCGCGGCGGCCGCACTCGGCGTGCTCGTCCTCCTGCTGGTCCAGAGCGCCGCGCTGCACGGCGACTTCACGGCCGTGTCCGAGGCGCGCTACATCCGCATCCCCAACGACGACTTCGTCCACGTCTCGTACACGCTCGCGCAGCTTCGCAGAAACCCGCCGAAGGGCCCCGTGGCGTACATCTTCGGCGGCTCCGGCGCCATCGAGATGTTCGTCAGCGAGAAGGCGCTGGCCGCCGCGATCGCCAAGGCCGGCGGCGGCCACGTGGAGGTGATCAGCCTGGCGGCGCACCAGCAGACCCTGGCCCAGACGCTCGCGATCATCGACTTCATGCCGCCCGGGAAGGGCGTGCTGCTCGTGGGGCTGGCGCCCAACCGCTTCACGAGCAGCCCCTCGCAGGACCTCGGTCTGCTGTCGGCGCGGCAGATCCTCCTGCGCAGCCCCCTGCTCGAGAAGCTGGCCCCCAAGCTCTACCACAGGAGCGCCCCGTTCTGCGGCGTCATCCCCGGCATCTTCGACTACATCGGCAGCTACGTGCGCCAGCGCGCGGCCAGCGGCCCGTTCTGGGGCGTCAGCCTCCCGTACGCACTCCACTACTACCCGCCCGGCGCCAAGGGCGCGAGCGACGCGGCCAAGCGCCGCACGATCCACCAAGTCCTGGCGACCGACAAGCACCGTTACGCGCTCCACGCGGCGTACAACTTCGCCATGCTCGAGCGGATCGTGAAGCTGGGGCAGGACGCGGCTACAAGGTCGTCTTCTACGACGAACCGCTGGACACCACGATCGGCGGACCGACCTGGGCCGGCGTTCGGCCCGCCTATCGAGGCGCGGGCGCAGGCGATCGCCGACCGCCACGGCGTGCCCTACCTCCACCCGCAGACGGCGAGCGGTGTGACCGACGCGAACTTCGCCGACCTCTATCACCTGCTTGAGAGCGGCCGGCTCAAGTGGCAGGCGGAACTGGCCAAGCTCGTGGCTCCCGTCACGCGCGACGTGACGGCGGCGCCGGTGCGCGGCACTCCGTCGGCGACGCCCAGCCCGGCGGGGACGTGAGGCGGGGGCAGAGCGCGTAGCCCGCTTCCGGGCTCCTAGCGGCTTGGCTCGTGGCGCTCCTCAGGCGCGCGGTATGAAGCGCTCGCTGTCCCAGCCCTCGGAGAGCCGCCGCGTGATCGCGGCGGCGAGCAGCGCTCCGGCCTCGGCGTCGTCAGGCTGCAGGACCTCGAACGCCGAGTGCATGTTGCGCACCGGGATGCTGAAGGACAGCGTCGCCGCCCCGCCGGCCGCCATGAGCTCCTCGGCGTCCGTGGACGTGCGCCCGCCCATCGCCTTCACCTGCACCGGGATGCCCTCCTCACGCGCGACCGCGACCGCGAGGTCGGTGAGCGCGAGGTTGCCGGCGGTGCCGCGGTGGATCACCGGGCCGGCGCCGAGCTTGACCTCGCCGCCGAGCTTCTTCGCGTCCAGGCCGGGGTCGTCGCTGGCGAAGTCCACGTCGACGACGATCATCACGTCCGGGCGCATGCGCAGCGCAGCGGCCTTGGCGCCCATGAACGTGGTCTCCTCGTGGACGGTCGTGAGGGCCGTCAGGCGCGCCGCCGCGGGAGCGGCGGCGTAGTGCTCCATGGCGCGCGTGCACACGTACACGCCGGCGCGGTTGTCGAAGGCCGGCGAGCCGAAGCGCCCGCCGGCTAGCGGCAGGAAGTTGGCGGGGAAGGTGATCGGGTCGCCGACCTGGACAAGCGCGAGCGCCTCGTCGCGCGTGCTCGCCCCGACGTCGATCCACTGATCGTGCAGCTCCGGGGCCTTGGCGCGCTCCTCGGCCGACATCTTGTGTGAGGGTTTGCGGCCGACGACGCCGTTGACGGGGCCACCGGCCCCGTGGATGACGAGGTTGCGGCCGGGGAGGAGCTGAGCGTCGACTCCGCCGATCTTGTCGAACGAGACGAAGCCGTGCTCGTCCACATAGGTGACGATGAGGCCGATCTGGTCGTTGTGAGCCGTGACCACGACCTGCGGCGATCCGTCGGGGACGACGTCGGCCCAGAGGTTGCCGAGGGCGTCGCCCTGGGCGACGGCGATCGGAGACAGGCGCCGGCGGACGATCTCCTGAGCCGGCGCCTCGAAGCCGGTGGGCGCGGCTGCGGCGCAGAGGTCGCGCAGGAGTTCGAGGTCGGTCGCCATGAGTCCCTCCGTCGTCGTGCTGGCTGAGTACGGCCGCCTTCGCAGAGCAGGGCGCCCGCCAGCATCCTACCGGGCCGGCGGCCCAAAGGCACCCGCGGCGTGCGGACGCGGCGGCGCCGAGCCGCAGGGACCCGCGCAACGCGCTGCTGCGCGCGCCCCGGCGGCCCGCTCTGCGCGCGGGACCGCCGCGTAGTATCGTTCGCCTATCGAGCCGCCGCGAGACAGCCCCACGCGCCCTTCGCGCCACCGTCCGCCGAGCGCCGCCGCCAGCTCGCCCGGCGGCGCGGCGTCGCGCTCCTCGTCGTGATCGCCGTGTTCGTCCTCCTCGTCTGGCGCGCCGCCGCGTGCGCCTGCGGCGGCGGCACCGCGGCGGCCGTCACCTACAAGGCGGTCCCGCCGGCCTCGCCGCCGGCGCTGACCGGCGACGGGGTCAAGGTCGGCACCTTCCTCGGCGACTACTCGCGCCGCTTCTACGGGCTGGGGCCGGTGCCGAAGCACCTCGACGTCCTCTGGAAGGTGAGCCTGGGCAGCGGCTGGACCTCGGGCAAGTTCGCGAGCGACCCGCCCGGCAAGTGGGCGGGTAGCGGGTGGACGGGCATGCCGAGCATCGTCGTCGACGGCGGGCGCACCTACGTGATCGCCAGCGGCTACGACCATCGCCTGCGCAAGATCGACGCCGCTACCGGCAAGGTCGTCTGGGCCTATCAGTTCGACGACATCATCAAGAGCAGCCCGTCGGTGTTCCAGAATCCGCACCCGACGGGCGCCGACGACAAGTACATCGTCTGCGCCGGCTCGCGGCGCGGCTACCCGCTCACGCTGGCCGACCCGACGATCGCTCCGTACCGCGCCGTCAGCTTCGGCAGCGGCAAGGAGCTCTGGCGCCTGCCGGTGCCACAGACGTCGTGCTACAGCCGCGACGTGGACGGCAGCGGCTTCTTCATGGACGGCCGCCAGTACATCGGCGTGGAGAGCGGGTGGTTCTACGCCCTCGACCCGCTCAAGACGAGCGCATGGAGCGGCTTCCGACGGCCGCAGATCGACGCCGAGCGGCTGCTGCTCGGCGACGCGCGCGCCGCGTCGCACCACGGCAACACCTGCCTCGAGGCTTCGCCGGTGGCGCTCGGCGACAAGATCTACATCACCTCGGGCGCCGGGCACGTCTACGGGATGCGGCGCAGCGACCTCAAGGTCGTGTGGGACTACTACATCGGCTCCGACATCGACGGCACGGCGGTCCCCACCAGCGACGGCGACCTGCTCGTCCCGGTGGAGAAGCAGTACATCAAGGGCCAGGGAGGGGTGCTCTGCGTCGACCCGTCCAAGCCGCCGGACAAGGCGACCAGGTGGTACTTCCCTACCGGGAACCGCCACCTCGGCGAGTGGGCCGGCGGCCTCATCGGCTCGGTGGCCATCAACGACGACTACAACCCCGGGGGCAAGCTGCCGGCGCTGGCCGCGTTCAACGCTATCGACGGCTACCTGCACGTGATCTCGCAGGACGTGATGAGCGGTGCCACGGTGAAGGGTCCCAACCTGGAACCCGGGCTGCAGACCCCGGTCGAGCTGGCCCGGATATGGAACGGCGGCGGCATCTCGACGCCACTGCTGGTGGGCGACACGATCATCGACGGGTCCTACGACCAGCGCGTCACCGAGTACCACATCGCCTTCACGCCGGCCCAGAAGGGCGACGCCGGCGCGCTGCCGAGCGCGAACGGCGACGGCAAGTACTGGACGGTGAACGTCACGAAGACCGTCGAGTCGCCGTTCTTCGGCGGCGGCGTCGAGAGCACGCCCACGCTCTGGAACGGGCGTGTGTACGTGGGCTGCCGCGACGGCTGGTTCTACTGCCTCGGCGACAAGCCACTGAGGCGGCGCCGCGGCGTGCGCGCCGCGCGCCCTGCCGCCCCGGGGCCGAAGGTCAGTCGCGCACGAAGACGGCCACGCGGTCCTTGCCCTGCTGCTTGGCGCGATACAACGCCTCGTCGGCCTTGCTGACGAGCTCGTCGGCGTCGACCGCATGGGCGGGGAAAGTGGCGACGCCGATGCTGGCCGTGACCCGCGCCGTGTGAGCGGCGCCGGTCCGCTCGCCGGCCCGCTGCGGCAGCTCCGCGCCGAGATCGAGGTCGGCGGAGGCGAGCGCCTCGCGGATGCGCTCCGCCGAGACGCGCGCACCCCAACCGGCCTCGCGCGGGTCCGCGCCGTCGGTCTCGCAGCCCGTGTGCGGCAGGATGACGGCGAACTCCTCACCGCCGTAGCGGGCGGGCACATCCACGTCCTCGCGCACCTCGCCGCGCAGGAGCTCGCCGACGAAGCTCAGCACACGGTCGCCGGCGGGGTGCCCGAACTTGTCGTTGACCGACTTGAAGTCGTCGAGGTCCAGCATCAGCACCGAGAGACAAAAGCCGTAGCGCCGGGCGCGGACCACCTCGGCCCGCAGCCGCTCGAAGAAGTGCCGGTGGTTGTAGAGACCGGTGAGGCCGTCGGTGGTCGCCTGTCGCTCGATGATCGCCTTCTGGTCCTGCAGCTGGCGGTACAGCTGAGCGTTGCGGATCGCCGCCGCCGCTTGCTCGCCGAGCGCCTGGCACAGGGCGATCTCCTCGGCCGTGAAGTGGCGCACGTAGGCGGCTTCGCTGACCTCGAGCGCGCCCACGAGATCCTCGCCCACGACCAGCGGCACCATGAGCGACGAGAGCTCCTCCCAATCGACGAGTTGCTCACGCACGATGGGATCGAGGGCCGGGTCGTCGAGCCGTACCTCGACGGGGCGCCGGGTCTTGACGACCGCGAGGTCCTGCGGCAGGTCCTGGATGGGGTAGACCGTGCCGAGGGGCTCCTCGAACTGGTGGTCGGGGTCGCGCTGGTAGTGCGCCAGCCAGATCATCGCGTCCGCATCCGGGTCGAACTCGTAGATGTAGCTGGACTGGGCGTCGAGCGCGCGCGCCGTCTGGCGGCAGACGATGTCGAGCACCTCGTCGAGGTCGAGTGTGGAGTTCATCGCCCGGGATGAGTCGAAGAGCGCGGTGAGCTGCCGGTTGCGCGCCGCGGCGGCGCGCGAGTCCGCGGCGTTGCGCAGGGCGAGCGCGGCGAGGTCGGTCATGCGCCGGACGAGCTCGATCTCCTCGGGGAGGAACTCACGCCGCACGCGCTTCTCCGTGAGCTCCAGGATGCCGAGCACGGTGCCCTCGCTCACGATCGGCGCCCACAGAGCCGCGCGCTCGCCCCAGTACGCCATGTCGGCGGGGTCCGTGGAGCCCGTCCGCTCCGGCTCGTCGCGATACGACACGACGATCTCGCGCTTCTCGATGACCGGCTGGAAGTCGGCGATCTCGGCGATGGGCGTGGTGCGGCCGATCCACTCGCGATCGCGCGCTTCCAGCTTCTCCGCCCAGATCGCCTGGGCACGCACGGCGGCGCGACCGGGCAGGTACTCGTAGATGCAGCACTCACTGCAGTCGAGCGCGGTGGCGATCTGGGTGGTGAGCGCGACGAGCGTGTCGGCGAGGACGCGCGAGTCTTCGAGCTCGCCTGCTACCGACGCGAACGTGTGCTCGTCTCCGTGACCCGTCGTCGGCACCGCACATCCTTCCTTGACGGTCAGTAGCGTACCATCAGCGTGCGCGTCGCGGCAGTGAGTCCGTCCACGGTGAGCTCGAACATCGGGAACACCTCGCGCACCTTGCGGATCGTCACGCTGCCGTACGCGTGGTCCCAGTCGCTCTCCGGGATCGTGTTGAGCCACGCCGAGTGGTCGAAGTGGCGGCGCAGACGCCTGAGCCACTCGATGCCGGGCTCGTCGTTGCCGTGGCCCCACCAGATGATCCCGTCGCGCGCCGTGAGCTCGCTGGGCGCCATCGCCGCGTCGCCGACGACGATGAGCTTGTAGTCGCTGGGCAGCTCCTGCAGGACGCGGCGCGTCGACACGGCGCTGCTCGAGGTCATGCGCGTGTCCTCGTAGAGCCAGTCGTAGACGCAGTTGTGGAAGTAGTAGAAGCGCAGGTCCTTGAAGTGGCTGCTGCGGTTGACGGCGCTGAAGAGCTGGCTGCAGAGGCGGATGTACGGGTGCATCGAGCCGCCGACGTCCATGAGCAGCAGGACCTTGACGGCGTTCTTGCGGCTCTTGCGCCAGACGAGGCTGAGGCGGCCGGCGTTGCTCGCCGTCTCCTCGACGGTCTCGTCGAGGTCGAGCTCGTCGGGGACGCCTTCGTTGCGCGAAGAGAGCTGGCGAAGGCGGCGCAGGGCGAGCTCGAACTGGCGCACGCCGACCTCCTGGTCGGTGCGGTAGCCGCGGTAGCGGCGCTCGCCGGCGACCTTGACGGCGGAGCGGTTGCGGCCCTCGCCGCCGACGCGGATGCCGCCGGGGTGGAAGCCGGAGTGGCCGAACGGGCTGGTGCCGCCGGTGCCGACCCAGTGGTCGCCGCCGTGATGGGCCTCGTCCTGCTCCTGGAGGCGCTCTTCGAACATCCTCTGGAGCGCCTCCAGGTCGAGGTCCTCCATGGCGGCGGCGAGCAGCCGCCGCTCCTCGTCGCTGAGGCCCGGCATGGTGAGCGGGTCCGAGAGCCAGTCCCACACCTCGTCCTCGATCTCCACCGGTGTCTCGATGCCCTTGAACATCGCCGCGAAGGCCTGGTCGTACTGGTCGAAGTACGCCTCCGACTTGACGAGGATGCTGCGCGCCACGGCGTAGAACTCGTCGAGGCTGCAGGGCGCGAGGCCGAGCGAAAGGGCGCGCATGAGCGCCAGCCACTCGGTGATCGTGACCGGCACGCCGTAGAAGCGCAGGAGGAAGAAGAAGTCGGTGAACATGGGTATGCGGCGCCTTCCGGGAGACTGGCCGGGCGGAGGGCCGGCCGCCCGGCTAGCGCCGCCGGCCGCTCGCGAGCGCCCGGCCGGCGATGTCGACGTCGTGGTCCTTCTTGAGCAGCACGCCCATGAACGGCAGGCGCGCCGCGATCTCCTTGGGGTCCACGCCGGCGCGCGCCAGCGCCTGCACCCAGTCGATGAGCTCGCTGGTGCTGGGCTTCTTCTGCAGGCCGGGCACGTCGCGGAGCCAGTAGAAGGCCTGGATCGCGAGGTCGAGGAGGCGCTTGTCGAGCTGCGGCACGTGCACGCGCACGATGCGCTCCATCATCTCCTCGTCGGGGAACTCGATGTAGTGGAAGACGCAGCGGCGCAGGAACGCGTCCGGCAGCTCCTTCTCGGCGTTGGACGTGATGAGCACGATCGGCCGCTGCTTCGCCTTCACGGTCTCACGCGTCTCGGGGATGCCGAACTCCATCTGGTCGAGCTCCCACAGGAGGTCGTTGGGGAACTCGAGGTCGGCCTTGTCGATCTCGTCGATGAGCAGCACGACGCGCTCGTCGCCGGAGAACGCCTGGCCGAGCTTGCCGAACTTGATGTACTGCGCGATGTCGCTCACGTCGCCGTCGCCGAACTGGCCGTCGTAGAGGCGCTGCACGGTGTCGTAGACGTAGAGGCCGTCCTGGGCCTTGGTCGTCGACTTGACGTTCCAGACGAGAAGGGGCATCTCGAGGCCGCGGGCGATGCTCTGGGCGAGCATCGTCTTGCCGGTGCCGGGCTCGCCCTTGATGAGGAGCGGCCGGCTGAGCTGGACGGCCACGTTGACCGTCTGCATGAGGTCGGGCGAGGCGATGTAGTCGCTGGTGCCGGTGTACGTGAAGGACTGGCTCATGGCGTGCGCTTTCGGTCGTTGTCGCGAGCGTGGGGGCGCCGAAGGGGCACCCGAAGAAGTCTATCAGACGGTGCCGCGGTCGCCGGGCTCAGAGCCGCGGCAGGAAGGGGAAGCGCTTCTGCTCCGCGGCGACGAGGCGCAGCGCCTCCTGCAGGTTCGCGTGGTCCAGCGGGCGCAGGGTGGACGTGTCGATGATGTTGTCCAGCGGGCGCCCGTGGCGGATGGCGTTGGCGTGGTGCCGCAGCTGGAGGTGCAGCATGCTCGTGAACGCCTCGCGCAGAGAGCGGTCGGCCTCGTTCATGGGGTCGCGTCCCTCGATCTCGGCGACGGCGATGAGGCGCTCGAGCGTCGTGCCGGCGGTGATGCCGTGCGAGAAGGCCCAGTAGCGCGCCAGGTTCTGCATGCGCACGAGCCCGTTCTTCTTGATGTCGATGTAGCCGGCGAGCCGCCCGCGGAAGCCCAGCGGCGAGGGGATGTTGAAGCCGAGCTGATGCAGGCCGCGCATGAAGCGCCGGGTGCGCGGGCGCCTCCCGCATGATGTCGGTGAGCACCTTGTCGATGTACAGCTCGCCGGCGACCTGCCGGTAGTCGAACGCCACGCTGGCGCGCGCGAGCCTGTCGAGGTCCTTGCCCTCGAGGCAGTAGGCGAAGACCATCTTCCACTTGGAGAGCGGCATGCGCCATTGCGCCGTGCGCGCGAGGACGCCGTGCGGGTCGGCGACGAAACCGCAGCGCGCCAGGCCGGCGTTCACGTCCACGGCGACGAGCCGGAAGTACTCGTCGACGGAGGGGTCGTCGGTGTCGTCGTAGGCGAGGCCGTTGTCCTGGTCCGAGGCGAGCGTCAGCTCCGTGCGCGCGCCGCTGCCGAAGGCGAGCCAGGCGAACGGCACCGGCGGCTCGCCGTGCTCGCCGACGGAGATCTCCAGCAGGCGCGCCGTCATGGTGTCGCAGAGGACCGTGAGGATGCGCGTGAGCGCCGGCGCGTCGAGGTTGGCGTCGAGCAGGTCGACGAAGAGCCCGGGGATGTCCCGGGCCGCGGCGACCAGCTCGTCGACGTCACGGGACTGCGAGAGAGAACGGCGCAGCGCGAACGGGCTGCGTGCGTCGAGAGCCATGAGGTTGCTCGCCGACAGGATCCCGACCACGTTGCCGTCGCTGTCGAGCACCGGCAGGTGGTTCACGCCCGAGACCATCATCGCGATGCTGGCCTCCGGCGCCAGGACCTCGGCGCCGATGGTGTGGACCGGCGAGGTCATGATCCTGGCCACCGGCGCGTCGCTGGGGATGCCGCCGACCACGACCTTGTCGCGGAAGTCGACGTCGGTGACGATGCCGAGCCCGCCCGCGGGTACGCACCAGGATGGCGGAGCGGCCGGCGTCCATGAGTATCTGGGCGGCGTCGTGGATGGGCGTGTCCGGCTCGCAGAAGATCGGGTCGCTGCGCACGAGGGAGGTCACGGGGCGCGTGCGCACATCGGGCAGGGCCAGCATGGTGCTCGCCGATTGGATCAGCCGCTCGCGCAGGTTCCCGGCCACAAAGCGCACGCCGTCCGGACGGCTCAGGAACTCCAGGGCGACGTCGCTCGGGATGCAGTAGAGTCGGCCGTCCTCCCGCACCCGCGCCGTGAACTCGGGCGCGAGCCCGGTGAGGAGCGTGGGGTAGCCGAAGACTTCGCCGCTCGTGAGGACCGCGACCACGGCCTCCTTGTGCGCCAGTTCCACGGCGCCGCTGCGGACGACGTAGAGTTCGGCGCCGGGCGGCCCGTTCTCGACGAGCACGGCCTCGCCGGCCGACACGTCGCGCTCGATGATCTCGTCGGCGATGCGCTCGAGCTCCTCGGGAGACAGCCCCTTGAACGGCTCGAGGCGCGCGAGGAACCTCGCCCTCTCGCTGACCGGCCCCGCTGCGGCCTCTCCCTTGCTCATCCTTCGCAGACCTCAGCCGTAGCGCTGCGCGAGCAGGCCGCGCGCTTGCAGGTGGGCGAGACTGGCGAGTACCGCGGCCTCGTCGATGTGCTCGAGGACCACGGTCGCGCCGGAGGCTTCGGCGGCGGCGATCGCCGGGGCCGCGTCGACGATGCCGGTGCCCAGGGCCTGATGCAGATCGCCGTTGTGGGGTCCCTGATTGTCGTGCAGATGCATGTGCGTGATGGTGCCCGGCGGGGTCGCGAGCCACTCTCCGATGCGTGCCGGTGATCGCGGCGTGGCCGACGTCGAACGTGAAGCCCAGCCCCTGGAGGTCGAGGTCGTCGGGCGCCAGGAAATGGGAGCGCTTGAGGAACGGCATGTTCTCGACGAGGACGCCCAGCTCGTACTCGTCCTGCAGGCGGCGCAGCTCCTCGAAGGAGCGCTGGAGCGCCGCCACCGTGCGCGGGTTGCGCGGCTTCTGGCGGCGCTGCAGGTCCGGATGGATCACGTAGTACCGAGCGCCGAGGGCGGCGGACGCGGCCATGTGGCGCTCGTGCAGGTCGATCGCGGTCCGCCTCTTGGACGCGGAGCGGCTGCCGAGGAGGTCGTGCGTGAACGGGGCGTGCACCGTGAACGGCAGGCCGCTCAGGTCCACCGCGCGCGCGTTGACCGGCTCGACCAGCGAGTGGAGGCCCCAGGAGCAGATCTCGGCGGCGGGGGCGATCTCGGCGATGCGCAGCAGCGCCGCCGCCAGCGGCAGGCGGGCCCAGGCGCCCGACGAGATCGCGATGTGGGAGTAGTCCAGCACGCCCCGCAAGTATCGCACAGGGGGCCGTCGCCGAGACAGGCGCGGCGATGGCCGCGCGGCGGCGTCGGCTCCGCGGGGCGTCAGTCCAGGAGGCCGCGGGCACGCAGGTGCGCGATGCTCGCGAGCACGGCGGCCTCGCTGTCGTGCTCGAGGACGACCGTGGCGCCGGCGGCGCGCGCCGCGGCCAGCACCGCCGCGGCGTCGATCACGCCGGCGCCCAGCGGCAGGTGCGGGTCGTCGTCGTCGCCCGCGCCGTGGTTGTCATGCAGGTGCACGTGGCGCAGCGTCGCTCGCGGGTCCGCGAGCCACACCTCGAGGCAGCCCGAGATGCTGGCGTGGCCGACGTCGAGGATGAGGCCGAGGCCTTGCAGGTCGAGCTCGCCGGGACGAGTGAAGTGGGAGTGCCCGGCTCCCGGCATGTTCTCGACGACGACCTCGACGCCGGTCTCGGCCTGCATCAGCGCGAGGTCGCGGCAGGAGCGCTCGAGCGCCGCGATCACCGCCGGGTCGCGGGTGGTGCCGTCCGGGCGCCAGTCCGGATGCACGACGTACAGCCTGGCGCCGATCTCGGCCGCCGCCGCGAGGTGGCGGCGGTGCTCCTCGAGCGCCTCACGGCGCGTCGCGTCGGACACGTCGCCCAGGCCCGTGTATCCGAACGGTCCGTGGACCGTGTACGGCAGCCCCGCGGCGAGCGCGGCTTGGCGGTTGCGGACGCTGAGCAGCGTGTGCAGGCCGAACGAACGGATCTCCGCGGCTGTGCCGAGCGCGGCGATGCGCTCGAGCGCCGCGGGCAGCAGCAGTTCGGGGTAGGCGCTGGACGAGATGCCGATGTCGGCTGGAGCAGTCATGCCGGACAAGTATGCCAGAACGCGCGACCGCGCATGGCGCAGGGCGGGGTGGTGGACCGATTGTTTCGCCGCGACGGCGCGCGGACAGAGACTTGTCATGGCGACTGTGACCGGTCTGGGATTCACCAGCTACGCCCGTCTCGCGAAGCTCCGGCTCAGCATCGACGGGTACACGACGGAGCGCCGCGAGCTCGATGTCTCGAGCGGGTTCCTGCGGGTCACGACGACCGTGGTGCTCGCCGGCGGCGGCTGCGAGGGTCGTGGCGAGGACGTCACCTACGCCGCTGGGGACCACGACGGCTTCCCGCTGGACCTGCCGCTCGCGAGGGACTGGACGCTGGACGAGTTCTCGCGTCGGGTGGGCGGCCTCGAGCTGTTCCCGGCCGGGCCGCCGGAACAGGGTGCCAGCAGGCCGTACCGGCGCTGGGCGTTCGAGAGCGCCGCGCTGGACCTGGCCCTGCGCCAGCGGGGCCAGTCGCTGGGCGCGGCGCTCGACCGGCCGTACCGGCCGGTGCGCTTCGCGCTCTCCACGCGCCTCGACGTGCGTCCCTGGCTCAGGGTCGACCCCGAGCTGGAGTTCAAGCTCGATCCCACGCCGGAGTGGGATGCCGTCCTCGTGGAGCGTGTCGCCGCCTCCGGCCGCGTGCGCGTCCTGGACTTCAAGTCGTTCTACGAGGGGACCGTCGTCGAGAACCCTGCCGATCCGGTGCAGTACGCGATGGTCGCGGGGGCCTTCCCAGACGCGATCCTCGAGGATCCGGCGCTCGAGGGACCGGCGCGCGCCGCGCTCGACGGGCGCGAGGGCCGCTTCAGTTTCGACGCGCCGATCCACTCGTGGACGGACGTCGAGGAGATCACCGTCAGGGTCTTCGGCTCCGCCGGAGCCGCCCTCAGCCACCTCAACATCAAGCCGTCGCGCTTCGGCTCGGTCGGCGCGCTGCTCTACTGCGTCGAGCGCGCCCAGGCCGCCGGCATGGAGCTGTACGGCGGCGGCCAGTTCGAGCTCGGCGTCGGTCGCGACCAGATCGAGGCGCTCGCCAGCCTCTTCTACCCGGGCGGCCCCAACGACGTGGCCCCGCGCGAGTACCATGGCGAGGCCAGGCCCGGTTTGCCGCGCAGCCCGCTGGAACCGCTCGAGCAGGACGCCGGGTTCGGCTTCGTCTTCCGGCGCTGACTACAGCCCCACCGTCGACTAGATCAGCCGGCGGCGCTCGAGGAACGCGAGGCTCTCGTCGACGTCCGCCTCGCTGAGGAGCTCGAGGATGACGGTCGCGTGGCGCACGCGCGCCACGTCCAGTACGTCATGCACGTCCACCACGCCGCGCCCCAGCGGCAGATGGGGGTCGTGGGCGTCGGCTGGGCCGCGATTGTCGTGCAGGTGCACGTGCGCGAGGTCGAGGTCGGAGGCGAACAGGAACTCGTGCAGGACACCGGAGATCGCGGCGTGGCCGGTGTCGAGCAGGAAGCCGAGCTCGCCGAGGTCGAGATCGCCGGGCGCGACGAAGTGAGAGCGCCCGATCCCCGGCATGTTCTCGAGCACTACTCGCACGCCGTACTCGCCCTGCAGGGCCGCCAGGTCCTCGATCGTGCGACCCAGCGCCGCCACCACGCGCGGGTCGCGGCGACCGGTGCGCTCGATCACGTCTGGATGGACCGCGTAGCACAGGGCGCCGATCTCCGCAGCCGCCTCGAGGTGGCGGCGGTGCTCCTCGACGGCATGGCGCCGCTCGCGTTCGCGCAGACTCCCCGGGACGAGGTCCTCGAAGGGCCCGTGCACTGTGAAGCGCATCCCGCTGGCGATAGCGGCGCGGCGGTTGCCGGCGTCGAGGAGGTCGTGCCGGTCGCCCGAGTAGATCTCCGCCAGCGTCGTGTGGACGGCCAGGCGGTCCAGCGCCTCGGCCAGCGGAAGGTCGTCGTACACGTCCGTGGCGATGCCGATGTGGGCGGGAAGGAACGTCATGGTCGCCAGTCTAGGCCCGGGCGTGCGCGGCGGCGACCGCCGGGCACGTGGCGGCGACCGCTGGGGCGCCCGCAGTGCGCGGTCGAGGAGCGGCCGGCGCGCCGATGCTTTACGCTACGCCGGCAAGGATCCATGCCGGCGCGGGAGGATCGTGGGTGAAGCCGCAAGATCCAGGCTCGCCGCAAGATCCAGGCTCGGACCTCGCTGGCCTCGTCGGCCGGGAGGCGGAGCTCGCTCTCGCGCTGGCCGTGCTGGAGGACGGTCGTCATCTGCTGCTCGAGGGCCCTGCCGGCGTCGGCAAGACCCGTCTCGCGCTCGCTGCCTGCGCCCGCTTGGGCCGTGAGGGCGTGCGCGTCGACGGAGACGACCGCTTCACGGCGAGCAAGCTGGTCGGGTGGTTCGACCCGCCGGTCGTCCTCGCGCGCGGGTTCGGCGCGGACTCCTTCTTCGACGGCCCGCTTCTTGTCGGCGATGCGCGAGGGCCGGGTCCTCTTCGTCAACGAGCTCGACCGCATGCCGGAGCCGGTCCAGAACGTCCTCCTGCCGGTCCTCGACGAAGGCGTGCTCCTCGTACCGCATGTCGGGCTGGTGCGCGCAGCCGCGGGCTTCCAGGTCCTGGCGACGCGCAATCCCGAGGAGCGGGTCGCCGCCGGCCGGTTGTCGGAGGCGCTGCGCGACCGGTTCGAGCGTCTCGCCCTCTCGTACCAGAGCCTCGAGGAAGAGCTTGCGATCGTCCGCGCCGAGCTGCCCGGTATCGCTGGCGGCGCCGGCACCGAATTCGGCACTGAAATCGGTGCCAAACGAGGTACCGAGGCCGGCGTGGATGCCGGCACCGGCGCCGGTGTCGGGGCCGGTGGTGAAGACGCCGCGGCCGGCGATGACGACGCGGCGGCCGCGCTCGTGCGCGCCGCCGTGCTCGTGACGCGCGGCACGCGTCGGCACCCGCTGCTGCGCAGGGGATCGTCGGTGCGCGGGGCTGTGGCGCTGGCCTCTGTGGCCGCCGGCCTCGACGGGGAGATGAGAGCGCGGCTGCGCCGCGCGGCCGACGCTGCACTCACGACGAGGGTCGAGCCGGACGGGGAAGAGGTCGACCTGGCCGCGGTGTTCGACGAGCTCGTCGAGCTCGTCGCCGGCCGCGGCCAGGACCCCGACGACGTGTGGCCGCCGAGGGACGGCCGCCCGGCCGGGCCGCAGACGGCGGACGCCGCTCGAGCCCGTCGTGGGCGGCCGGGGGCGGGCGAGCGGCCGGAGCCGGGCGCGTGTGCCACGGCGGTCGCGGCGGCCACCGACGCTCGAGCCGGACTCGCGGCCCAGCTTCGCGTACCCGTGGGCGAGCTCGACGGCTGGGACGTCGCGGCCCGGCTGGCGGACGGTTCCCTGGCGGGCGCCGGCGTGGACGTCGTCTCGTGCGCGCAGCGCCTCGCCGCGGCCGTCGTGTTGCGCCGCGCCGCACGGCTCGTCGGCCCGCTGCGCGGCTCGACGCACCTCAAGCTCGAGGCGCTGCGCGAGCCCTACGAGGGCGACCTCGCCGTGGAGGCGACGCTCGAGAACATCGCCGGCAAGGAATGGCCGGAGCCCACAGACTGGGTCGTGGAGCGGCGCGTCGAACGGCGCCACCAGGTCGTGCTCATGGTCGACATGTCGCTGAGCATGGCGGGGGAGAAGGCAGCGCTGGCTGCGGTCGCCACGGCCGTGATGGCTCTCAAGCTGCATGACGGAGACCTCGCGGTGGTGCTGTTCGCGCGGCGCGCACGCACGGTCGCCCGCCTGCGGGAAGAGCTCCCCGCGAGCGAGATCGTGCGCCGCATGCTTGCACATCCGTGCGCTGGGCCGACCAACGTCGCGGCCGCGCTGGAGCTGGGCTTCGCCGAACTCCAGCGCGGCCGTGCGGCGCGGCGCAGCGCCGTCCTGATCAGCGACGGGGTGTACACGGCCGGCGGCGACCCGCGCGCGGCGGCGGCGCGGTTCTCCGCGCTGCACGTCCTGCTGACCCATGACGACGCCGAGTCGGGGCCGCGCGGCGGGGCAACGTGGCCGAGCGGCGGGGCATCGCGGCCGCGCGGCGAGGTGTGGGTCGCGCCACACCGCGAAGCCGGGCACGCCGTCGCGCGTGCCGGCGGCGGCCGCGTCGTGCCCGTCGCCGGCTTCCGCGCCCTGCCGCGTCGCATGCTCGACCTCGCCGACCACGTGCTGCGGTGAAGCGGCGGCACGTGCGCCGGCCGGTGGGCCAGGGAGGAAGGCCGTGCCGTCCTCGCGCTGGTACACTCGGACGACTGTGAACGATCCTCGCTACAGCCTCCCGACCGCGGCTCCGCAGTCGCTCCGAGCGGGGACGCCCGGCCCGCTTCGCGCACGGGCGCTCGAGCTCGGCGCCGGCGATGCCGCCCTGGTGTCGCCGGACGATGTGGTCACCGCGGAGTGGGTGCGCATGAAGTGCCTCTACGGCGGCTGCACCGCCGGCCGCTGCCTCACGTGCCCGCCGCACTCGCCGACGCCGTCGCAGACGAGGGCGCTGCTGGACGAGTACGAGAGCGTCCTTCTTCTGCGCTTCGACGTAGCCCGGGCGAGCGGCGGCGAGCACCTGGCGGCCAGCCGCCGCGCGGCCGCGGTCGCGCTCCAGCTCGAACGCGAGCTGTTCCTGGCCGGCCACCACAAGGCGTTCGCCATAGCCGGCGGCCGGCCGTGCCAGCTCGACGAGGCCTGCGGCACTCCGCAGACCTGTGGTTACCGCGAGGCGCTGCGCCCCGGGCCCGCGGGCTGCGGGATCGACGTGTTCACGACCTGCGCCAACGCGGGCTGGCCGCTGAAGGTGGTCCAAGGCCTGGACGAGCCGTATCATCGCCTCGCGCTCGTCCTCGTCGGATGAAGCGGGACGGGCGCGCCCCACGGTGATGACGGTGGTGCGGGACGCCGGCGCAGCGCGAAGCGAGGATGACGAGCGCAGACCGAGGATGACGAGCGCAGACCGAGGATGACGAGCGCAGACCGAGGATGAGCAGCGCAGACGAGGGATGACCAACGAAGACAGAGGATGACGAGCGGAGACCGAGGATGACGAGATGACCCCGATCGCGAAGATCCAGCAGGAGCACGGCATCGTCGGCCGCGAGGAGGAGCTGGCCATGGCGCTCGCCGTGCTGGGCGCGGGCAGGCACTTGCTGCTCGAAGGCCCGGTGGGCGTCGGCAAGACGACCGTCGCCCTGGCCGTCTGCGCCCACCTGGGGCGCGACACCGTGCGCGTCGACGGCGACGACCGCTACTCGGAGAGCAAGCTCACCGGCTGGTTCGACCCGCCGCTGGTGCTCAAACAGGGCTATCGCGAGGAATCGTTCTTCCCGGGGCCGCTCGTGGAGGCCATGCGCGGCGGCCGCGTCCTGTTCATCAACGAGCTCAACCGTATGCCGGAATCGGTGCAGAACGTGCTGCTGCCGGCTCTCGACGAGCGCCTCGTCCAGGTGCCGCACATCGGCGAGGTGCGCGCCGCCGACGGGTTCCAGGTCGTGGCCACGCAGAATCCCGTGGAATACGTGGCCACGGGCCACCTCTCGGAGGCGCTGCGCGATCGCTTCGAGCACCTGGCCCTCGAGTACCAGTCGGCGGCGGAGGAACAGGACATCGTCGTCGCCGAGACCGGCTGCGACGACGCCGGGCTCGTGACCACGGCCGTGCGCCTGACGCGCGGGACGCGCCTGCACCCGCGCTTCCGCAAGGGCGCGTCGGTGCGCGCCGCGATCGCGACGGTCGCGATCGCCGAGCGGCTCTGGCAGGACGGCCGCGACGCCTGCGGCCCGGTGAGCCGCGACGTGCTGCGCCGCGCGGCCGAGGCGGCGCTCACGACCCGCGTCGACATCCGTGACGACATCGACGCCGACTTCGGCGCCGCCCTGGACGAGCTCTTCGCGATGGTCGTCGACCGCGGCGAGGACCCCGACGTGGTCCTCGCGCCGCCGGAGGCGTCCCCAAAAGCCTAGGCGCCTCCGGCGGCGCTCCGCTCGAGCACCGGGGGCGCGCCATCGTGCACGGTCTGCCCGTCTGCGGGCCCGAGTACGCGGGCGAGGCGCCGATGGTCGCGCTCTCCGAGCGCTATCGCGTGGCGGCGGAGGACCTCGACGGCTGGACGGTGGCCGTCAACCTCACGCGCAGCGGCTGCCGCATCGCCGACCCCGGCCTGCGCTTCTACGCGGAGAAGCTGGCGGCGCGTGCCGTCCTCGCCCGCGCCGCCCAGCTCGTGGGCCCGCTGCGCGGCGCGACGCACGTCGTGCGCGAGCAGCTCCGTGAGCCGTTCGCGGGGGAGCTCGACGTTGAGGCCACCCTCGACAACGTCCTCGGCAAGCCGTTCGCGGAGACCGGGGACTGGGTGCTCCAGCACCGCGAGGAGCGCCGCCACCAGGTCGTGCTCATGGTCGACACTTCGCTCTCGATGTCGGGGGAGAACATGGCCATCGCGGCCACGGCCGCGGCCGTCCTCGCGCTCAAGCTGCGGCCCGAGGACCTCTCGGTAGTGGTGTTCGAGGACAAGGCGACCGCCGTGGCTCACCTGGAGGTCGCCGAACCGGCCGAGGAGGTCGTGCGCCGTATGCTCGACCAGCCGGTGCGCGGCTACACCAACATCGCGGCCGCGCTGGAGCTCGGCGCCGCCGAGCTGGAACGCGGCCGCAACCCCCGGCGCAGCGCTCTGCTCATCACCGACGGCGTCGTGACGGCCGGCAAGGACCCGCTGCCGCTCGCGCACCGCTTCTCACGCCTGTTCGTGCTCCTCACCGAGGACTACAAGATGGACCCCGAGCTCTGCCGCCGCCTCGCCGACGCCGGCGGCGGGGACGTGTTCCCCGTGCGCGCCTACCGCGACCTGCCGGCGCGCATGCTCGATGTGGCCAACCGCATCCTGCGATAGACTGTGCCGCGGGCGCCGCGCCGGGCCCATACTCGCGTGTCACCGCTCGCAAGGAGTCCCGCAGTGTCCGTCCTCGGTTTCGGCAAGCCCAACGTCGAGAAGCTCGCCGCGCTCAACAAGATCGACTTGCTGGTGAAGGCGGCGAACTACAAGAAGGACCCGGCCGTCCAGGAGGCCGCGCGCGCGGCGCTCCTCCAGAAGATGGACATCTGCATTCAGACGCTGCAGGCCAAGCACCTGCCGCACGTCTACGCGGCGCGCGAGGCGCTCATCATCATCGGCCCACCGGCCCGCGACCGGCTCATCTTCATCCTCGGGGAGGGCCACGTGTACCGGCGCCAGGACGCCGCGTACGTGCTCGGCGAGATGCGCGACCCGGAGGCCGTGCCTGCGCTGACCCTGGCGATGCACAACCCGGACGACCTCCTGCGCAAGATCAGCGTCGAGGCGCTCGGCAAGATCGGCGGGGACGATGCGATCAGGGTGCTCAAGGCGGCGTGCACCGACCACGATCAACACGTCGCGCGCGCCGCCGGCAAGGCGCTCAACAGCCTCGGAGCCCCCAAGGCCTGACCCGCGCGGCCGCTTCGGCGGCCGGCTCGTGCATCGGGCTCGGCGCCGATCCTCGGCGCCAGGCTCCTGCGCAAGGCGGTGGCGGCCAGCCGCCTCCACGTTTTCACCCTCGTCCCCGTGGGAACTTCCCGTGCGAGCCCCTGCCGGGGCTCTCTCAGACCTGGAGGTCCCATGGCGGTCCGTATCGGAGTGCCCAAAGAGACCGCGGTCGGCGAGACGCGCGTGGCGCTCGTCCCCGCCGTGGCGGAGAAGTACAAGGCACTCGGCGCGGAGGTGCTCGTCGAGCGCCGCGCCGGTCAGCTGAGCCATATCAAGGACGAGGAGTTCGCCGCGGCGACCATGGTCGACACCGCGGCGGAGGCGCTGGGCGCCGACGTCGTCCTCAAGGTCGACCCGCCGTCGCCGGACGAGGCCGCGCAGCTGCGCGAGGGCGCCGTGGTCGTCGGCCTCCTGCAGCCGTACAAGGCCTTCGACTCGATCAAGGCGCTGCGCGACCGCAAGGTCACGAGCTTCGCGCTCGAGCTGCTCCCGCGCATCAGTCGCGCCCAGTCGATGGACGCGCTCACCTCGCAGGCGTCGATCGCGGGCTACAAGGCCGTGCTGATGTCGGCCTGCATGGCCGGCCGCTACTTCCCGATGCTCACGACGCCGGCCGGCACGTTGCGGCCGGCCAAGGTCGTCGTGCTCGGCGTCGGCGTCGCCGGGCTGCAGGCGATCGCCACCGCCCGGCGCCTCGGCGCCGTGGTGGAGGCCTACGACGTGCGCGCCGCCACGCGCGAGCAGGTGCAGTCGCTCGGCGGGCGCTTCATCGACACCGGCATCGACGCCGAGACCGAGGGCGGCTATGCGCGCGAGCTCACCGACGAAGAGAAGGCCAAGGCCAAGGAGATCGTCGACAAGCACCTCATCGACGCCGACGCGGTGATCACGACGGCCGCCATCCCGGGCCGGCCGTCGCCGAAGCTCATCACGGCCGACGTCGTCGACCAGATGAAGTCGGGCGCCGTGATCATCGACATGGCCGCCGAAGGCGGCGGCAACTGCGAGCTCACGCGGCCCGGCGAGCAGTACAACCACCCCAACGGCGTCTTCATCTACGGGCCGCTCAACATCCCCGGGATGCTGCCCGTGCACGCCTCGGACCAGTACGCGCGCAACCTCATGCACTTCCTGACGCCGTTCATCGTGGAGGGCGAACTCAAGCTCGACTGGGACGACGAGGTCCTCGCCGGCAGCGTGCTCACGCGCGACGGCGCCATCGTGAACGAGGCGGTCCGCGCCCGGGTGGAAGGGGGCGCCTCATGATCAGCGGCTGGGCGGCCCTCTACATCTTCATCCTCGCCGGGTTCGTCGGCTACGAGGTCATCTCGCGCGTGCCGGTGATCCTGCACACGCCGCTGATGAGCGGCTCCAACTTCGTGCACGGCATCGTCGTCGTCGGCGCCATGGTGGCGCTGGGGGCGGCCAACACGACCCCCGAGCGCATCATCGGCTTCCTCGCGGTGCTGCTCGGCACCGCCAACGCCGTCGGCGGCTACGCCGTGACCGAGCGCATGCTCGAGATGTTCAAGAGCTCGCGCGACAGGGAGGCGAAGAAGCCGGGCGCGCGGCGGGCGGCAGCCTCGCAGCCGGCCGCGGGCAGGGAAGGCCGCGGCGAGGCGGGCGACGATGCGCGCTGACCTGATCCAAGCCAGCTACGTCGCGGCGGCCGTCCTCTTCATCCTCGGCCTCAAGGGCATGAGCTCGCCGCGCACGGCGCGGCGCGGCATCGTGTGGGCCGGCGTCGGCATGCTCGTCGCCGTCGTCGCCACCTTCTTCGAGCCGGCGATGACGAACTACCTGCTGATGGTCATCGCCGTCGCCCTCGGCGGCTCGATCGCCTATGTGGCCGCGCGCCGCGTGGCCATGACCGACATGCCGCAGATGGTCGCCATCTACAACGGCATGGGCGGCGGCGCGGCGGCGCTGATCGCCGCCAGTGAGTTCCTGCACTCCTCGACGATGACGCCGAGCTACGCCATCCTCGGCGTCCTCGGCGCGCTCATCGGCTCGATCTCGTTCTCCGGCAGCATGATCGCGTTCTCCAAGCTGCAGGGGATCATCAAGAAGTCGTTCCTGTTCCCCGGCCAGAACGTGGTCAACATCCTCGTCCTGGCCGCCGCGATCGTGCTCGGCGTGTTCGTGACGCTGCAGCACACCGGGCACCTCGGCGGCCCCATCGGCCCGACCCTGGGCGTCTTCTTCGCCCTGGCGCTGCTCTACGGCGTGCTCATGACGCTGCCCATCGGCGGCGCCGACATGCCGGTCGTGATCTCCCTGTACAACGCGCTCACCGGCCTCGCCGTGGGCTTCGAGGGCTACGTGCTCGGCAACGCGGCGCTGATCATCGCCGGCATCGTCGTCGGCTCGGCCGGCACCCTGCTGACCCAGCTCATGGCCAAAGCCATGAACCGTTCGCTGGCCAACGTCCTCTTCGCCGGCTTCGGGGCCACCGGCGGCCAGGAGCTGGCCGCCGGCCCGGAGGGCTCCATGAAAGAGGCGGCGCCCGACGACGCCGCCATCACCATGGCCTTCGGCCAGAAGGTGATCATCGTACCGGGCTACGGCATGGCGGTGGCGCAGGCGCAGCACAAGGTCTGGGAGCTCGCCAAGCTGCTGCAGGAGAAGGGCGTGCAGGTAAAGTTCGCCATCCATCCGGTGGCCGGCCGCATGCCCGGGCACATGAACGTCCTGCTCGCCGAAGCCGGCGTGCCCTACGACATGATCTACGACCTCGACGAGATCAACGGCGACTTCCCCACGGCCGACGCGGCGCTCGTCATCGGCGCCAACGACGTCGTCAACCCGGCGGCGCGCGACGACCCCGGCAGCCCCATCTACGGCATGCCGATCCTCGACGTCGACAAGGCGCAGAACGTCATCGT
The DNA here is from genome assembly GCA_963829205.1 of uncultured Thermoleophilia bacterium. Taxonomy (GTDB): domain Bacteria; phylum Actinomycetota; class Thermoleophilia; order UBA2241; family UBA2241; genus CAIXSE01. The sequence continues at coordinate 544,242 of CAWHHT010000005.1, read as the reverse complement.
CGTGAAGCGCGGCCGCGGCACCGGCTTCGCCGGCATCGAGAACAAGCTCTTCTACGGCGACAACACGCGCATGGTCTACGGCGACGCTCAAGACGTGGTGAGCAAGCTCATCGCCGGCGTCAAGAAGGTCTGAGGGCCCGCCGCGTGAGCCCCGGAGCAAAGCCCACGGCGGAGCTGCCGGTCCATCACTTCGAGCGGCGACTGCACTGGTCCGCCTGGCTGGCCGAGCACCACGCCACATCCCCCGGCGTTTGGCTGCGGCTTGCCAAGAAGGGGGCTGATGTTCGCTCAGTCTCCTACGACGAGGCCGTCGAGGTCGCGCTCTGCTTCGGGTGGATCGACGGGCAGAAGCGGGCGTCCAGCGATCGATCGTGGCTCCAGAAGTTCACCCCGCGCTCCAAGAAGAGCGTCTGGTCGAAGATCAACAGGGACAAGGCGCTCGCCCTGATCGACGCGGGGAGGATGGAGCCGGCCGGACTCCAGGAGATCGAACGCGCCAAAGGCGACGGGCGATGGGAGGCCGCGTACGACTCGGCAGGCAAGGCTACAGTGCCGAGTGATCTTCGGGCCGCGCTCGAAGGCAATGCGGCCGCCGCGGCCTTCTTCGAGACGCTCGATGGCCGGAACCGCTACGCCGTCCTGTTCAGGATCCAGACCGCCAAGAAGCCCGAGACGCGCGCCAGGCGGATCTCACAGTTCGTGTCGATGCTGGAGCGGCACGAGAAGCTCCACCCGTGACCGATCAGCGAGCTCTACCCGTGACCGATCGGCGCCGCCGGAGGCAGGCCGGCTGAGCGACGGCGGCCTGGGTGACGTTGCCCGTCACCCGTTGAACCCCGGCGCCGGTTCGCCAGACTGAGGCGGTGTCGTCGCCAGACTGAGGCGATGTCCGAGCTCATCACCCAGATGCAAGCCGCCCTGCGGGCGCGCCACTACAGCCGCCGCACTGAGGAGGCCTACTGCCACTGGGTGCGCAGGTACGTGCGCTTTCACCGTCTGCGCCACCCCGCCGAGCTTGGCGACGAGGAGATCAACGCCTTCCTCACGCACCTCGCCGTCGACGAGCACGTGAGCGCCTCGACCCAGACGCAGGCCCTCTCGGCGCTGCTCTTCCTCTACCGCCAGGTGCTCGGGCTGAGCGTCGGCGAACTCGAGCTGGTGCGCGCGAACAAGCCGCGCCGCCTGCCAGTCGTGCTCACACGCGCGGAGGTGCGCCGGGTGCTCGCCGGCCTCGAGGGTGAGCCGGGGCTGGTCGCTGCGCTGCTGTACGGCTCCGGCCTGCGCCTCATGGAAGGCCTGCGCCTGCGGGTCTGCGACCTCGATCCGGGGCGCGGTGAGCTGCTGGTGCGCAGCGGCAAGGGCGGCCGAGACCGCGTCACCATGCTGCCGCGCTCCCTGCAGCCGGCCCTCGAAGCCCAGCTCGCGCGAGCACGCGTCTTGCACGCGCGCGACCTCGCCGCCGGCTGGGGCCGCGTCGAGCTGCCCGGCGCCCTGGCGCGCAAGTACCCGCGGGCGCCGTGGGAGTGGCGCTGGCAGTGGGTCTTCCCGCAGCAACGCCGCTGGCGGAACCCGGAGACGGGGGACGAGGGCCGCCACCACCTCCACGAGACCATCGTCCAGCGCGCCGTGACCGCCGGCGTGCGCCGCGCTGGGATCACCAAGCACGCCACCTGCCACACGCTGCGCCACTCGTTCGCGACCCACCTCCTGGAGGACGGCTACGACATCCGCACGATCCAGGAGTTGCTCGGCCACAAGGACGTGCGCACGACGATGATCTACGTGCACGTGCTCAACCGCGGCGGCCACGGCGTGCGCAGCCCGATCGACGATTTGGTCGGGGAAAGGCAGTCTGCCTATGACGCACGAACAGGCTCGTGATAGCGTCATGCGCAGAAGGGGCGGTCTGTGTCGATGTCTTACACAGACTGTCCAATCCTTGTTAGCTGTGGCAGGGCAGGGCGAAGTCCGGGTCGAACAGGCCAGAGGCGGAGCGTCACAGGTAGCCGGTCGAATGGAGGCGCCAGATGGGTCTGACCAGCTGGTTCCGTGAGCTGTTCCAACCAAGTTCGGAGAAGCGCGCAGCGCAGCAGCTCAGCCGTGCGGAGCGGTTGCGCGCCCAGAACCAGGCCCGGGCCGCGAAGGCCGAGGCCGAAGCGGCCTGCGTACTCGCCAGTCGGTCATCAAGGTCTGGCCCTCCGAGAAGATCGTCCAGCACTGGAGAGCGATCGAGGCCGAGCGTGCGAGCCGCAAGAAGCAGACTGGATAACCGCTTCTCCTAGCTTCGTCGTACCTTCTTACGCAGAAGTCGGCAGCTAGATTCGAGGTCTTACCTCTACTGCCGAATCCTAGTTGGGCAGGCGAAGGCCGGCACGGTCCCGCTGTCGAAGGAGGTGAGCCGTGAGCGGCGTGAAGCGAAGCGCCTCAGGCGCTGAGCTCGTCACTTTCTGGTTCCTCCTCGCGCTGTGGATCGCGGGCTTCGCGGGCGAGACCGTGACTTTCGCGCGCCGTCCGAGCGGTCGCTACCGGTGCGTCACGGCTTCGCCTCGACCTGGCTCACGCTGCTCACCGCCCTGCTCCTGCTCGCCGCCTGGGTGCTCGCTATCGTCCTTGCCGTGCGCCTGCACCGCTGGGGTTGGCTGGTCGCCTGCGTGCTCCTCTTCGTCGCCGTGCCGGTGTTCGCCATCGCCATGCTCATCGACAGCCGCACGACCGCGGGTGACCGCCGCCAGCAGGCGTCCTTCGAGGATGCGATGGCGCAGGCACTCGCCGATGAGCATGCGGAGCGTTCGCAGGGCGGGAGCATGAATGTGGGGCACGCTGCCAACAAGCGCGTCAACCTGACGCAGTCAGCTGGCTCCGGTCATTGCAACCGGCGGCCCGCCAGGTTACGCGCGGTGCGTTGGACAGACTCAACCTTGGAGCGTGGCAATGGCCCTGGCCTTCGCTGACGTAGTGGCGCCGGTGACTGACCTCGCCGCCGGTGACGCCCTCGAGGACTGGCGCTGGCTCGTCGGACCGGACGCCATGCCGCTCATGCTCACCGCGCTCGGGAACCTCTTCTGCGAGCTGCCCGGCGGAGAGGTCGCCCTCCTCGACACCTACGCGCCGGCGTTCGACGTGGTCGCGTCCGGCCGCGAAGCGTGGAAGGAGCGCCTCCTCGACGCCGACACGTACGGCGAGTGGTTCCTCCCCGGGCTCGTGGTCGCTATCCGCGACCTTGGCGTGCTGCTTGCCGACGGGCAGTGCTACTCGCCCCACCAGCCACTGGTGCTCGGCGGCCAGCTCGAACCGGAGAACTTCGCCGCCACCGACTGGCGCGTGCACCTCGGCATCCTCGGTCAGATCAGCGAGCAGGTCAGCAAGCTGCCACCGGGGACGCCGATCAAGGGCGTGACCATCACGTGAGCGAGCTGTCCAACAAGGCGTTCGAGCTGACTCGCAGAAGCTCAGCGCAGAGACCGAGCGTGAGCGCTCGCAGCTCAACGCCGGTGCGTTAGCTGGGGAGCAACGGTGAACGTACTCGGCATCTCGGAGTCCACGGCGCGGTCCAACAGCCACATCCTACTGGAGCGCGCTCTGGAGCCTTTCGCCGAGGCTAGCTGGCAGGTGCGCCTCTTGCGCCTGCGCGACCTCACCGTGCACCCGTGCCTCGCCTGCTGTCACTGCCGCACTCATCCCGGCGCCTGCGCCCAGCGCGACTACATGGAAGCCTTCTACGCGGCCTTTCGGTGGTGCGACGCCCTGCTTCTCGCCAGTCCTGTCTACTCACGCAACGTCTGCGCTCAGCTCGTCTGCGTCTTCGACCGTCACTACGCGGTCAACGTCGAGCGCCCCCTCTCGGGCAAGCCCGGGGGCGCGATCGCCGTCTGCGCCGGCGAGAGCGGCGAGCAGACGACCACCGTAGCGGCTATGTACACGTCGCTGCTCTCCTGCGGCGGCATTGCGGTCCCCGGCGAGCTCAACGGCCTCACCGCTCGCGCGTCCGCTGAGAGCGAGGTCCTCGCGCAGGAGAAGCGCCTGCGGCAGGCCAGAGTGCTGTGCGAGAACGTGCTCGCCCTCGCGGCGCTGCTCCCTGCTAACAAGCGCATCGAGCAGAACCGCACGGTGGCATGATGATACTCGGAGCGCAGCGAGCCGTCTGCTCATGCGCGATACGTTAGGCCGAAGCAGGGAGGCGGTGCCTCAGCCACGGACCGTTCGCAGCGTCTGTTCTCGGTGCTGATCATCCTCTACGCTCATCCGCTGCGGGTTGCGGCCATGCCGGTCCCCTAAGCTCTCACCTCAGCCTCAGTGTGGCCCCAGTCTCCTGGGTGCGTCTCGCGTTCACGTGCAGCCTTGATTTCCCTCCTAGCAGTTCTCACACCTCGATCGGCCCCGTCCACCTGCCTCAGCGGCCTGGTGCGCGTCGTCGTCGATTCATCACTGAGCGATCCCGGCATAGCGGGGCGTCTAACGTCGGGACCTGGCAGCGTGAGCAGTGCGCAGTTCGTTCTCCGGGCATCGCCATGTGGGCGTTCACGCCGGCCCGGCCTTCCTCGCGCGAGTCGGCCACCCTTGCTCCCGGCCACTGTAACTTCAGCGTCTACCGTGCGCCCAGCGCGCGGGTCAGCGTCAGCGTGTTCCGAGAGGTCGTTGAGCTCGGCCTCGTGAGCCGCCTGGCCTAACAAGTGCATCAAACTGATGCGCCGCATCGCCGAGGTAGACTGGGCGGCGTGGCGCACAGGTTATGCACCTAGCGTTAGGTGGAGATTGATCTCAGATGAGGCGTCCGCCGGCGCGAAGAGCTAGGCGTCCCCGGAGCGCTCTTGGATCTTCGCCATCAGTCCGTCGAACGAGTCCACTCTGAACACGATGATGCTGCCGTCGCGTGGACCCTTCACGACGACGACCTTGTTGCCCGCTTCGATCCCCATCGCAGCACGCGCCTCGGCGGGGATGACGATCTGGCCCTTCGCCCCCACCGTTGCTGAACCATAGAACGCGCTTCCTTCGGTCATGCGACCTCCTTCGGTAGCAAGTCATACATGTATGACTTGTATCGCATGTATACCTGAGACAACGACCTCTGTCAATTCGAGGCGAACCGCGTGGACCCGGCCCCCACCTAACAAGCGCATCGAGCAGAACGCCAGAAGGTAGACTGACCTGAGAGCGCATCGGCGTCTGCTCATGCGCCAACGTTATCGCCGATCGCCCACGAGGGGGCGAACGACGTGCCAGACATCGCTCCCGCTTGATGAGTGGAATGTCAGCGTTGCGACCCGTGAACTTCAGGACACGATACGGCAGTTCATGAGGCCGCGCAGGGCCAAACCGAGAGAACTTCGTCTCACCAAGCAATCGTGTGGCTCACGGCACTGATGCTCATCGCCGTGGTCGTGCAGGTTGTCCTGGCTGTCGTCTAGGCACTGGGCCAACAGGCTGTTCGAGCAGGCGCCCACAAGCGCTGCGGTATCCTTCATCCGCAGCGGGCGCTGCTCAACGCCCGGGCGTTCGACAGACCTGCTCGCTCGACTTGCTCCGATCCCACCTTGTCTCTGGACACAGAGGAAGGGTCGCCAGCCGCCGCGCTGCTAGTCCCGTCGCGACTCGCCGAGTATCCGCTCCAGCCCGTCGAGGATGACCTCGAGTCCGAAGTCGAAGTCGGCCTCGGCGTCGTAGCCGACCTGCATCGCGTGTGACACCATCCGGTGCAGATGCGGGTACCTCTCGGCCGGCACCAACGCCAGCATCGCCTCGGTCTTCTCCTCAGGCGACGCATCGCCGCCGGCGGAGACGTTGAGCTGTTGGATGCCGAAGCCGTAGATGTAACTGTCGAGCAGGGAGATCGCTCGGGCCGCGCCGTCGTTAGGGAAGCCGGCCTCCATCAGCGTGCCAAGCACCCAGTCGAAGTATCGCAGTCTCGACGGCCCGCTCGATTCGCGCGAATCGATGAGCAGCGGTGCCCAAGGATGACGGCCGAAGACCTGATGAGCGGAGACCGCTCGGCAGCGCATCGCCTCGCGCCAGTCGTCGACATTCGAAGGTAGATCGAACTCATCGACAACGAGGTCGACCATGCCGTCGAGGATGTCGTTCTTGTTCGCGACGTGGTTGTACAGCGCCATCGCTTCCACGCCAAGCTTGGATGCCACTTCGCGCATCGTGACCGCGGCAACGCCGCGCTCGTCGGCGACCGAGATCGCGGTGCGGAGGACAAGGTCCCGGTTCAACGGGAGGCGTGCCCCAGCCCTAGGGACCCGCTTGCGAGCCGCTTCGGTCATGTTCACTCCTAGGGGGTTGACATTTACTTAGTAAATGCAATACTCGAGAGGTTTACTAAGTAAATGTACCATTCGCGTTTGGAAATGCAACCGTGCCCGGTTCTGAGGAGGAGACGTCATACGCGTTGCACGAGGGCCTCGTGAGCTGTCTCGCCAAGCCCGACAGCACGAACATGGCGAACGTGGCTCACTTCATGTGCGAGCTGGTCACCGATCCAAAGGCGTGGGACGCGTGGCAGGGCAAGTTCCCCGTTATCGTCAATGCCTTCCCGAAGTGACCGCGGCTTCCATCAATCGTTTGCGAAAAGGAGAAGACTATGGACTCGGAAAGAAGAAGAGCGGTGCTGTTGGGAGTACTGCTGGTATCCGGCATCGTGTTCGGAATACTGAACAGCGTTCCCGCCTTGGAATACCCGGACTACCTTGCGAGGCTGTCAACTATGAGAAGCCAGGTCTTGACCGCGGTCTTCTTCCAAGCGGCGATGGCAACGGTGTATGTGTGTATCGCGGTCCTGTTCTATCCAGTAGTCGAGCGATACAGCAAGGGGCTTGCGCTTGGCTACTTCGGGCTCAGGATCATCGGCGCAGCGTTCCTGTTCGTCGGAATAGGCTCTCTGCTCCTCCTCCTGCAGTTCAGCCAGAGTCTCGTGTCCGCAGGTCTGCTCGACGCGCCCCGCCTTCAGATCGCTGGGGAGTTGCTCAGGACCGGTAGAGACATCATGAATCACATCGAAATGGTACTACCGTGGGCGCTAGGCGGCCTGATTCTCTGTTGGAGCATGTTCAAGACGAGGCTTGTACCGCGATGGTTGTCGGTCTGGGGGATCATCGGCGCGGTCTTGACCACGATCGCCACTCTGCTATACATGCTGGGCTTCATCAAGATAGTGACGCCGACGTACATGGCGATGAACATGCCGACCGCACTGTTCGAGCTGTCGCTGGCCGCCTTCCTGATAGCGAGGGGCTTCAACCCGATCGTCGCCGATCGCGTCGAGGATACGCTGCCGAACAAGCGCTTCGACCCGACTGCGGCGCCAGTGAGGTAATCTGAAATGTCGGCATTGATCTCGGCGCCTTGCGGGTCAAGCGCAAGACGTTAGGCCTCGCACGGTCACACACACCAGGAGCACAGCACTCATGTTTGATCACGTCGTCTTCGGAGTCAGCGACTATGCAGAGAGCAAAGCGTTCTTTGTAGCAGCACTCGAACCGCTCGGTGTGGCTGTTGTCTCGGAAGGCCCGCTCGGTATCGAGCTCTGCCGCCCAGACAGCAAGTCTTCACTATGCATCCGCCTAGAACCCGAGGCGAAGCCGTCGCATCTTCACTTGGCGTTCACTGCCGAGAAGCGCGAGCAAGTCGACGCTTTCTATCGCGCGGCTCTGAAGGCGGGAGCCAAAGACAATGGTGCTCCCGGTCTGCGCGCGAACTATCACGCAAACTACTATGCGGCGTTCGTTATTGGTCCGGACGGGCACAACATCGAAGCGGTCTGTCACGAACCCGAGGCCTAACCGTTCGCTGCACCCGAATCGCTACAGCCGCTTGCGGCGGCTTCCTCGCTCGGGTGAGCTCAAACGCTAGGCGACTCGGGGTGAGCACCTCGCGAATTGGGCTCGTGCTCTTGGAGCCAGACGGCGGGCGGCTCGGCGCGTATCTCGAATGGAGGAGACCGTGGGACTCTTGACCTTCAGTATCAACGTCACCCTGGACGGCTGCGTCGACCACCAGGAAGGAATCGCCGACGACGAGACACACGCCTTCTTCACCCGCCTCATGGACGAGGGCGGGGCCATGCTGTGGGGCCGCGTCACCTACGAGATGATGGAGAGCTACTGGCCAGCGGTCGCCCGCGGCGACGCGGACGCATCGCCGGCGATGCGCGAGTGGGCAGTCAAGCTGGAGGCCAAGCCGAAGTACGTGGTGTCCTCGACGCGAAAGGACTTCCCGTGGACCAACAGCCACCACATCGCCGGCGACCTGCGCACGGGCGTACAGAAGCTCAAGGACGCGACCCCAGACGGCGTGCTCCTCGGCAGCGGCAAGCTCGCGGCCGAGCTGGACCGGCTGGATCTGATCGACGAGTACAAGTTGCTCGTCCACCCCAGGATCGCCGGCCACGGCCCGACTCTGTACGAGAGCGGGTTGCCCAGCACGCGACGGCTCGAGTTGATCTCGGCGAAGCCGCTCCGCAGCGGTGCGGTCGCCATGCACTACCGGTGCGCGCGCTGACGCGGAGATGGTCCATGTCGCCGGTGAGCGCGGGCGTTGGACCGACAGTCAGAGCTGTGAGAGGAGAGGCATGAGCACGGTATTCGTAAACATCGGACTTAGCCTTGACGGCTACATGGCACCCGAAGGAATGACCTTGGAGAATTGGGATAGGCCCGAGTACAAGGACTGGGGCGCGAAGTGGGGTGCGCTGATGAGCTGGATCCTGAATCAGCAGTACTTCCGCGAGAACCTCAAGCTCGGACCAGGGGGAGAGACCGGTCCGGTCAATGACATGCTTCGTAACACCACAGAACGCATCGGCGCCAACATCATGGGCAAGCGCATGTTCGAGGGTGGCGAGCGCGGTTGGCCAGAGGAGGCCCCGTTTCACACTCCGGTCTACGTTCTCACCCACGAGAAGCGTGAAGCCTGGGTCCGGCCGGGCGGGACGACGTTCCACTTCGTCAACGACGGCCCGGAGAGCGCCCTTGAACAGGCCAGGGAGTCTGCGGGCAGTCGCGATATTCGCATCGCGGGCGGCGCGGACGTGATCCAGCGGTACTTGAACCTGGGTGTCATCGAGGAGCTGGAAATCGCCGTGGCGCCAGTGCTGTTCGGCGGCGGAAGACGTCTCTTCGAGAACCTACGCGAGCCGGTCCCGCGATTTCGAATTGACAGGGTGGTTGATAGTCCAGCCGCCACCCACTTGCGCTATGTGCGTGAGTAGGGGCGGCCTAGCAAGCGCATCGAGCAGACGCGACGGATCGTGCGTGGGGAGCGTGTATCGTGGGTGGCGCGCAGCTTATGCGCCACGACGTTAGCTGTGGCAGCTCGAGAGGGAGGCGCTGGGTGATTTGTCCGAAGTGCGGCGCGGAATACGTTCCGGGCTTCACGTGCTGTTCAGACTGCCTGGTCGACCTCGTGGAGCCTCCGCAGCCCGGTCCCAAGCACGAGGGTGCCGCAGAACCGCCTGGCCCGGTGGCCCTTGCCGACGCGGTTTGCGTCTATCGCGCCACGCAGCGCGGCCGCTCGCCGCTTGCCCAATCGCTGCTCCGCTCGGCCGACATTCCCTTCACGGTCATGGGTGAGTGCACACCGCAGCTCACCGGCCTTGACGTCTATGGTCCCGCCGAGCTGTACGTTTCCGCAGCTGACGCGGATGACGCCCGCGCTTTGCTCGTCGATCTGGACCGGTAGGGATCGCATTGGACATAGCCAACAAGCGCGTCAATAGTGAAAGCGATGAGGAGCACAACTGGTGGGATCGACGCAGATGACCATTCCAGGATCGGAAAGACACCAGGAACTTCTCCGCCTCTTCGTGGACTTCTTCAAGAAGGACGAAAGAGTGCTCGCAATCACAGTGTTTGGTTCACTTGCAGCCAACGCGTGGGATCGGTATTCCGACCTCGATCTGGACGTTGTCGCTTCTGACACCGCTCAATTCGATGTACGGCTAGAAGTCGAGAAGTTCACATCTTGTCTTCAACAAGAGCAGGCACGCTCGTGTGTGGTAATTCCGAACGGTCCTGAAGAAGTCGATGTGGTACTAGGAACTCTGGAACAGTTCTCTGTTCGATTCCACAAGCTGTCGGCGACAAGTCCGAATATTGTCCAGGATTTCATCCTCCTGTGGGGGACTATCGACAAGGAGAGTATTCGGTCGGCTGGTTTGGCGAACCGAAAGCCCAAGCCAGTAGAGCCTCGCCTCATCGTGGACAAAACCATCCGGTGCCTATTGGAGACCAATGTTGCCATACAGCGAGAAAGAATATGGGCAGCCGTGGAGCTTCTACACTACTTCCGTGGATTGTTGATGGATTTGTACACTTTGACTCACGGTGGGATTCGAAGCTATCAGTACTTTGAACGACACGCACCAAGTGAACTCCAACAGAAGGTCGGGGCCACATTGCCCGGCTTCACACTAGCGACTGCGAGAGAAGCTCTGGCGTGTTCCATTCGGATTGTGTCTGAAAACTTGCGGGAACTGAGCGACGGCAAGACGAGTTTGTCCGGCACGCAACGTGACCTCCTGGAAGAAGTTGGAAGGCTGGGCTAGTGCGAAGGACAAGAAGATTGTCTAGGCGCTAGGCCTACGGAGCCAGCTGTGAAGCGACCACATCTCATTGTCCACACGGTGGCCTCTGCTGACGGCAGGGTGTCGCTCGGTCCCAATCGCACGGCATTTGATGACGTCCGCGACGAACGGTGGCTGGCCGTATGGGGTTCAATCGAGAATCTCGAGGACGACCGTCGCGCGCTCGTTGCACTCTACAAGCCGCAGGTGCTACTCGAGGGCAGCGGGTCGATCGTGACGGAAGGCGGCCGTCTGCGGGAGTTGCCTGCGCCGGACGCGGATGACGCGGGTCTGTACGAGGACTATCTCCCGACCTCGGTGGTCGACAGTCCAGATCATGTCGGGTGGCTCGCGATGGTCGACGGACGTGGTCGCGTGCGCTCCGGAATGAAGGAGTTCCCGGGCTGGGAGGGGTGGCACACCCTGCATCTCGTCTCTCACACGACTCCACGCGAGTACCTCGCGTTTCTCAGGCGCCAAGAGATCCCCTACCTGGAAGCGGGACATGAACGCGTGGATCTCGCGCAGGTGATGGCGAAGTTGAGTTCGCTGCTCGGCGTGTCCACCGTGATCTCGACGGCGGGCAGTCGGCTGAACGGTGCACTGCTTCGATCCGGCCTGGTGGACGAGGTCAATCTCGTGCTGGCGCCCGCACTAGTCGGAGGCTCCAAGACACCGACGCTGTTCGAGTCGGAAGAGCTGGGGGAATCGGACTGGCCCACTCGCCTCGAGTTGCTGTCGGTAGAGGGCGGCGTCGTCGGGCGCGTGTATCTGCGCTATCGTGCTCGCCCGGAACCGAGCGAGGCCTAACAAGCGCATCGAGCGGACGCCGCGAGCGCTATCCTGATGAGAGCGCCGGAGCGCCGCTCATGCGCAACACGCTAGGGCGTCCGCTCAACCTCTCAACGGCCCGAAGGAGACTCACCAATCATGCGCAAGCTGATCGTCTGCAACATCATCTCGCTCGACGGGTTCTACTCCGGCCCAGGCAGGGACGTCATGGCCATGCCGTTCGACGATGGCTTCTCTGGCTACAACGCGGAACGGCTCCGGGCGGCCGACACGCTGCTACTCGGGCGTAGGTCGTTCGAGGCCTTCCGGTCCTACTGGCCGGCGATCGCCGAGGACGCGAGCCAGCCGGCTGTGGAGCGCGAGATCTCGCTTCTCAACACCGCCATCGAGAAGGTCGTGGTCTCGAACAGCCTGAAGCCCGACGAAGTCGAGGGGTGGGGCCCGACCCGCGTCGTGCGGCGTGCGAGTGCGCACGCGGAGGTCGCGGCACTCAAGGAGGGGCCGGGGCGGGAGATTCTGGTATTCGGCAGTCACGTCCTCTGGAACGACCTTCTCGCCGCCGGCTTGGTCGACGAGCTGCATTTCATGATCGGCGCCGGCGTTGTCGGTGAGGGTGTCCGGGCGTTCGAGACCCGGCCGCCCGGCTCGCTTCGCCTGCTGGACACCCGCACCTTCGATGGCTCGAGCCTGCTCCTGGTACGGTACGCCGTCGAGCGCCCGACGACGTGCGGGTAGATCGCTGCCGCCAAAGCCGCACCAGGATTGATATCAATGACGAGTTGGATAACCGGAGTCTGCGATCATGCCAAACACGCTAGGTGGTCCGTCGCAGTTCGAAACGTGCTGAGGGGGTGACTCTCCGTGAAGACGTGCTCGATCATCGATGCGCCCTCGGACCTGGGTCTGCGCCACACTGGGGTCGATGGACTACCGCACGCCCTTCGTGCGGCGGGCCTGCTTGAGGGCTTGCCGGCAGTCCGCCACGCCGGCAGCGTTCCGGTTCCCCGCTACTCTTCTCTGAGGGATCCGCTGCACGGCGTCCTCAACGTCGACGGCATTGCCGAATTCGGCCGTCGCCTCGCCGAACGCGTTGCCTTCACGCTCGACCTCGGTCTCTTCCCGCTCGTGCTTGGCGGCGATTGCAGCATCCTCATCGGTACGACACTGGCACTCCGACGGCGTGGTCGCTTTGGGCTCTTCTTCTTCGACGGTCACGCCGACTTCTACTCTCCCGAGACCGAGTCCAACGGCGAGGTGGCGTCGATGGACCTCGCGGTGGTGACCGGCCGGGGGCCCGCCGAGCTCTCCGACATCGAGCGACTGTCTCCACTCGTGCGCGACGAGGATGCCGTAGTCTTCGGCATTCGTGACGCGGCGCTGGCTGCAGCCGACGGCAGCCCCGACGTGCGACAGACGGCGATGCGGGTCTTTGACCTTGAGGACGTACGCAAGCTGGGCGCGGCGCGGGCGGCGCGCCTCGGCGTCGACGCCCTGGAGGCAAGCGCCGCAGAGGGCTTCTGGATCCATCTCGACGCCGACGTACTGAACGACGAGGTGATGCCGGCGGTCGACTACCGCATCCCGGACGGTCTCTCGCCGCAGGAGCTGAGCGATGCCTTGGCCGTGACCCTGGCATCGCCTTTGGCGCTGGGAATGGACGTGACCATATACAACCCTGCTTTCGACAACGCGGAATGGTCGGCAGCGCGCACGCTTGCTCAGGCGGTCACGACAGCGTTCGTGGCGGCCACCTGACAAGTCGTCGACCGCTGCGGTCTGCGGGTCATGCACTGCCGCCAGGCCTCGCGCAGGCCCACACACTTCAGGAGAACTCATGTTTGACCACGTCAAGTTCGGAGTCAGCGACTATGCGGCGAGCAAAGCGTTCTTCCTCAAGGCACTCGAACCGCTCGGCGTAGCTGTCGCCTCGGAGGGGCCGCCCACGTACGGTATCGAGCTTTGCCCCCCGGACGGCAAGGCTTCACTGTGCCTGTACCAAACCGAGGAGAAGCCGGCGCATCTTCACTTGGCGTTCGCGGCCGACGATCGCCAGCAAGTCGAAGCTTTCTATCGAGCGGCTCTGGAGGCGGGTGGCAAAGACAATGGTGCGCCTGGTCTGCGCCCGCATTACCACGCGGACTACTATGCAGCTTTCGTCATCGGTCCGGACGGGCACAACATCGAAGCGGTTTGCCACGAACCCGAGGCCTGACCCTTGCACCGAGGGGACGTCCACAAGCGGGCTCGCCCCCTGCGGCCGCCAATCATGTCAAACGTTTGCCGGACTGAGACGCAGCTACTCAGGGGCTAGTTGAGATATCGAGGGTGCGCGATGGCCAAGCTGATCTACGACGCGTTCACGTCGCTCGATGGTTATGTTGCGGATGAGACCGGCAACTTCGATTGGGCGGAGCTGGATGAGGAAGTCCACGCCTTCATCAACAGCCGCGAGAAGCGGATCGGCACCTATCTCTTTGGGCGCAAGATGTACGAGACGATGGCCGTTTGGGAGACACCGGACGTGCTTCCCGATCTGACTCCAGCCCTGCTGGAGTACGCGCCGATCTGGCAGGCGGCCGAGAAGATCGTGTACTCGACGACGCTGCAGACGGTCTCTACGGCCAAGACGCGGCTCGAGCGCAGATTCGAGGCGGACGTTGTGCGGGAACTCAAGGCAGGAGCGACCCGCGACATCGCGGTGGGCGGTCCGACGCTCGCGGCGCATGCCATTCGAGCCGGCCTTGTCGACGAATACGACCTGCTCATCGCGCCGATCATCGCGGGCGGCGGCATTCCCTATCTGCCGGGCAAGGTCCCGCTGAAGCTCGAACTTCTCGATGAACGCAGGTTCGAGAACGGTATTGTTCACGTCCGGCACCGGGCGAAGAGCTGACGATGAGCAAGTGCATCGAGCTGCCACGGCGAGCTACACTCGACTGAGCGCGCGTGAGTGCAGCTCATGCGCAACACGTTTGCTGTGGCAGGCAGGAACGGAGGCGCCGGTTGATCTGCCCCAAGTGCGGTGCCGAGTATCGCCCTGGGTTCACGCGTTGCTCGGACTGCCTCATCCCGCTGGTAGAGCGGCAGTCGGTTCCTGAAGCGGAATCGTCAGCGCCGGAGCCGATTGCTCCACGGTCGCCAGGGTACTCCGCGCTGCGCCACAGCCCGCCTGAGCGCATCGCACTGGTCACCGTGCTAGCCACGTCCGACCGTGGCCTCATGGCGGTCGCCAAGTCTCTGCTTCAGTCGGCGGAGATCCCCTACGTCGTGGAGGGTGATGCGATCCAGGATCTCTTCGGCATCGGGCGTCTCAGTTTCAACCCGCTCGTTGGCCCGGCTGCGATACGTGTCGCTTCGCAGGACGCCGACGACGCAAGAACACTGCTCGCGGACCTGCTGCGCAACGCCGACGTCCCTGGAGACGACGAAGCGGCGCACAGCTAGCCAGCTCACTGACCTGACGCGCCCTAGGTCTGTAGTAGAGTCCAAGCGCAGCCCGCACGAGTCCTGCGCGGTGCGCTGGCGGAGCCCCGGAAGGGAGTCGGTGGACTTGGCTGATGGTACAGGTGTGTGGTCCTGGCTGGGCGATCCACGCTCTGGAGAGCCTGACTTGGCGGCACGTGCGCTAGCGGCCGGGCGGCGGCCGCGGCTGATGTACGGCCCCACGATCTGGGTCTTGGTCCACGACGCTGGGTCCGCGGCCGCCGGCGACGAGGCGACCGGCTACCATCTTCGCCTCGATGCCTACTTCTCCGGACTGGTCGGCGTGGCCGGGGCACCGTGGCATCTCGCGACGGAGGCGCGACTGAAGCAAGCGGTCGAGCCGCTGTTCGTCGCCGTTGACGAGGCAGCCGGGACGAAGGCCGCGGCAGAGGCCTTGCTCGACCGGGCGGCTTCGGAGATCGACAAGGTGCTGGGGTAGACGATGGACGTCCGCGAAGAGCCCGCCTACAAGGGTGTTCACCTGACGCGGCCAAGGGTCCCTGCAATAGGGTCAGGCCGCAGCCCGCGCGCAGGTCATGCGCGGTGCGCCAGAAGGAGTCAGAGCATGCGGAGGCTCACCGTCATCGTGGTCACGTTGGCAGTGCTTGCCTCACTCGGAGCGTGCGGGGGGAGTCAGCCGCAGCAGGTCACGACGTCGCAGTCGCCCTCGCCGTCACTGGCCGTCAACTTCGACCTCACCGTGCCGATAAGCAATCACCGCGTCACTGGGATCACCCTCACGCCCTTCCGTCTGCCCAGCGGCGTGGTCGCCCTGCAGACCGTGCATGACGGCCGCCTGACCACGATCGGCTCGCACCGCTTCCGCAGGCTGAGCGACACCTCGTTTCTGGTCGTCGAGGTCACCCCGCGGGGCGTCCGCATGGGCTGGGCTTTCGGGGACGCACGCTCGAGCCGCGGCGTAGCCTTCCCGGCGAGGTCGAGATGGGCCGGCGCCGACTACGGGAACGAGACGCTGGTTCCGGGAGTGGCCGACACCGTCTGGAATCTCACGCGCGACGTCGGCAAGCCGTCGACGTCAGGTGCCGGGGTGAGCGACGCGAGCGCCCAGTCCGTCGCCGCGAGCAAGAAGTACCCCACCGAGACCGCCTACTGCGTCACGATCGCGCTCGACCGATGATGAAGACGACCGCATGTCCGCTCAGCCAGCCCGTCAGCGATCCTTCCAACGCGTGCATCGACTTGACGCGCCTAGAGGCCAGCCTTGACAGGAGCGCCGTGGCGCGCAGGTTATGTACCGGACGTAGGGTGGAACCCCGGTAGCGAGAGGAAGCTGACGCGTGGCATTCTCGGCAGCGCACGAGATCCGTCGACTGGGGCCTGAAGACGTGGCGGCCCTGCGTGGCATGCTTGCCGCCTTCGCCGTGGCCTTCGACGACGCGGACACCTACCTGGGCGCGCAACCGGACGACACGTATCTCGGCGATCTCCTCGCAGACCCGGCGTTCGTCGCCCTCGCGGCGTTTCTCAAAGGCGATGTGGCCGGCGGGCTTGTGGCCTACGAGTTGCGCAAGTTCGAGCGCCGGCGCAGCGAGTTCTACATCTACGACCTTGCCGTCCTCGAGGCCCATCGGCGCCAGGGGATCGCGACAGGACTCATCAACGCGCTCAAGCCCATCGCCCGAGCGAGCGGCGGATCGGTGATCTTCGTGCAGGCTGATGTCATGGACGCTCCCGCCGTAGCCTTGTACGACAGTCTCGGAGTACGAGAGGACGGGGTGTGCCACTTCGACATCCCCGTCGACTGACGACGAGAGGAGAGCACGATGAGCAACGAACAGGTGGCACCTGAGACGAAGGGCGTCGCGGCGAAGCTACTTGCGACGGTTGACCTTGGCCCTGAGATCGAGGGCATGGCGGGGCGCCAACTTCGAATGCGCATGGTGACGTTCGAGCCCGGAGGCGTTTTCGGCCCGATCCACGACCACAAAGGCAGACCAGGCACCGTCTACATACTGCAAGGGACGATCACCGACCATCGAGATGGAGTCGCCACGGACTATGGGCCGGGAGTGGGCTGGCCCGAGGATAGGAACACCACACACTGGCTTGAGAACCGAGGAACGGTTCCGGCGGTGGAGATCTCGGTCGACATAGTCAGGCAAGAGTAGGCTCTGGCCCGACGTCCAACACGGTCGGGCCTAGCACGGGCCCGGCACGCTACTCACCCGGACGCGCTTCAGTCGCTTCGCCCTCTTCTCGCACCGGTCGCCACAACGGTAGACAGACGCAGGCGGGGGCTGGCGCTGCGATGACCGCTCGGCCCTTGGGTCGCGCCTCTTCATTCCAGCAGGCGCTCGAGGCCATCGAGGATCAGGCCGAGGCCGAAGTCAAAGGCTGCGGCGTCATCGTAGGGTTTCGTGGCGTATTCCATCGCGACGCATGCCAAGGACGGATACGCGCCTTGCGGGATCGCCGCGAGGAGCTCTTGGGTCACCTCGGTGCTGTCCTCATCGTCGGCCGGCGCGATGTTCGACCGCTGCCTCTCGAAGCCGTAGATGTAGCTGTCGAGCGCGAGAAACGCGTTCGCGGCGAGTCCTGGGGAGAACCCGGCCTGAAGCAGTGCGCCAAGGACTCGATCCGCGTAGGAGAGGCTGCTTGGGCCACTCCGTCCCCGGGAGTCGATGAGTCCGGCGCCCCATCGATGATGCGAGAAGACTGCCCGCGCGGAGATGGCCCGACGCCGCATCCCCTCCTTCCAGTCGACATCAGGGGAGGGGAGGTCGATCTCGGCCACAACGAGATCCACCATGCCGTCGAGCAGGTCGTCCTTCCCGGCGACGTGGTTGTAGAGCGACGCCGCCTCGACTCCCAGCCTTCGGCCGAGTTCGCGCATGGTGACTGACTCAATGCCGCTCTCATCCGCGAGATCCATCGCCGCACGCACCACGCGCTCCCGGTTGAGCGTGTCTCGCGATTCGTCCCTGCCTGCTGCCCGAGCGATCGTGGCGCCTCCTTCGACTGTCACACCGCACGACGGCGTTCACGCCGCTTGACATACTAACACTGTTAGTACAGACTTGGCCAGCGAATACTAACAGCGTTAGTAATCGTGAGACCCCCGGGGCAGGACCGCGGGCGGATCACGCGATCAAGGAGGACTGCTGTGATGAAGGACAATGGGACGAGACTCTCAACACTCTGGATCGTGGTCATGTTCAGCATGGTCTTTGCGGACATCCTCGGCATGATGGTTCCCGGAGTGTTGCAGTCTATGGAGGCCGGACAGGTGGGCGTGCCGGTCACTCAGGGGCTTCTGCTGGTGTTCGCGATCCTGCTGGAGATTCCGATCGCGATGATCTTCCTTTCGCGCACCCTGAAGCCGGCTGCCAACCGCTGGGCGAACACTGTCGCAGCCGCGGTCACCACCGCGTTCGTCATTGGGGGCGGGTCGGCGCATCTCCACTACTACTTCTTCGCGACCGTAGAAGTCGCGTGTATGGCGCTGATCGTCTGGTCCGTTTGGATGCGGCGCGCCTCAGAAGCTGCGGCCGTAGCGACCGATGGGCTAGCGGACTCGGCTTGAGCGTTCGCGTGCTTCTGCTGTCGAACAAGCGCTTCGACCTGATAGCCTCGGCAGCACGACGCAGGGCAGATGCAGAAGGTCAGGTGCAGCCGTGATCCTTCCCAAAGATCGCGACCCTCGCTTCATAACCATCCGCCGCGGCGGGACCCTCACAGATGCGGATCACCACCTCCTCGCCCTGTGGGCGGCATCGTGTGCGGAGCACGTACTGCATCATTTCGAGCGGGCGCGCCCAGGAGACGACCGTCCTCGTCAGCTGATTGAGATGGCCCGCGCCTGGACACGAGGCGAAATCCCTATGGGACAAGCCCACAAGGCCGCCTTTGTCGCCAATAGGGCGGCTCGAGAGACCTCCGGGGCGGCGAAGTTCGCAGCCCTCGCCGCCGGCCAAGCTGTTGCCGTGGCGCATGTGGCGGCTCACGAGTTGGGCGCGGCCGCCTATGCGATCAGGGCCGCTCGTGCTGCCGCGCCGGTAGAAGAGGGCGAGAGCGCAGGGCGACTGGAGTGCCGGTGGCAGCGCGACCAGCTCCCGGAGGCGATTCGCGAACTCGTCCTCGACGACCAGCGGTTGCGGAACGACATCTGCTGGTCGGTATTCGACTGCTGACTAGCAGTGCGCGTGTGCCAACACGGCAGCACCGGCCGTGTGAGGTATTCTCGGCTCGGGAGGGCGCTTGGGCCGGTCGGGGCCGTGGCGGAGATCCGGGAGCACTGGGGCAAACGTATGAAGGCAGTCGTCAGGGACAGGTATGGGACGCCCGACGTCCTGGAGCTGAGAGACGTGGCAATGCCCACGCCCAAAGCCGATCAGGTCCTGGTCCGCGTGCTTGCCGCGTCGGTCAACGATTGGGACTGGGGGATGCTGCGGGGGTCGCCGGAGAATCGCCTGCTCGGCGGTCTCCTCAGGCCGAGGGTGCACATCCTTGGCTGCGATATCGCCGGGCGCGTCGAAGCCGTGGGCCGAGATGTCAGAGCGTTCCAGGAGGGCGATGAGGTCTACGGCGATCTGAGCAACAGCGGTTTCGGCGCGTTTGCCGAGTATGTCTGCGCGCAGGAGTCGGGCCTCGCGCGCAAGGCGGCCGGAATGACCTTCGAGCAAGCCGCCGCCATCCCGCAAGCAGGCATGCTGGCCGTACAGGGCCTCATCGATGTGGGCCGGATCGGGTCCGGCCAGAAGGTGCTCTTGAATGGGGCAGGCGGGGGCGTCGGTACGTTCGCCTTGCAGATTGCCAGGCTCTACGGCGCCGAGGTGACCGTGGTCGACAAGCTCTGCAAACTGGACATGTTGCGTGCCATGGGCGCGGACCACGTCATCGACTACCTCAAGGAAGACTTCACCAAAGGTGGTACGTGCTACGACCTGATCCTTGACGCGAAGACCAACAGGTCGCCATTTGCCTACGTACGGGCACTGAATCCCAACGGCACGTATGTGACCGTCGGCGGCAGCATCCCGCGCCTGCTGCAGACCCTGGTCCTGGGTCCGTTGCTGGCGCGACTTCGCCACAAGCACGTGCGTGTCGTTGGCCTGAAGCCCAACAAGGACCTCGCCTACATGAACGAGCTGTTCGAGGCCGGCAAGTTGCGACCGGTGCTGGACGAGCCGTACCAGCTGGCTGATCTGCCGGAGGCCTTTCGGCGCTTTCGCACGGGCGATCACAGAGGCAAGATCATCGTCACGATGGCGTGAACACGGAAACGATGGGCAGGAGCGTGGGACCTATCACTGCACCATCGCTCCCTCGGGTATTCGGAGACCAAGGAGGTAGTCGCAGTGGCGACAGTGCGCGAAGGCGACAAGGGCGTCCTGTTGATCGTGGATGTGCAGGTGGGGGCCGTGAGCGACGATTGGGACGCGCCGCGCATCGTCGCGAACGTGTCGCGCGTCGTCGAGCGGGCCCGTGCCGCGGGTGTGCCCGTACTCTGGGTGCAGCACTCGGACGAGGATCTGGTCTACGAGAGCCCGGAGTGGCGGTGGGTGCCGGAACTGGCGCCGGCGGAGGGCGAGCCGCTGATCCACAAGCACTTCAACTCGTCGTTCGAGCAGACGACGCTCGAAGAGGAACTCGCCAGACTCGGCGCGACGCACATCGTGCTCGCCGGCGTCGAGACCAACTGGTGCATCCGCGCAACGGCGTACGGCGCACTGGACCGTGGCTACGACCTGACGCTCGTCAGGGACGCTCACACGACCGGCACGATAGACCTCGGCAACGGAGCGAGCATCGAAGCCGCGGATATCGTCCGCGAGCTCAATATCGCGATGGCCTGGCTGAGCTACCCCGGCCGCACGAACGGCATCGCAGCGGCCGAGGAGGTCGACTTCGCCAGCCTCGGGGCCTGAATGCGCCGCGACGTTGGGACCAGGAGCGTGACCATGACGAGGCAGTACAGGGGCCATCGGGATCCGCGTTTCGTGGCCGTGCACCGCGGCGGCTTGCTGGAGCCGGCGACGCACCGGCTGCTCGCGAGCTGGGCCGCGGACTGCGCGGAGCACGTGCTCCCGTTGTTCACGGCGAAGTGCCCTGACGACGACCGGCCGGCTCGAGCGATCGCGTCAGCACGTGCGTGGTCTCGCGGCGAAACCACCGTCGGCGAGGCGCGCGAAGCGGCCTTCGCCGCCCACGCCGCCGCACGAGAGGCGACCGACGCCGCGGCCTGTGAGGCCGCCCGCGCGGCGGGCCATGCGGTCGCGACGTCCCACATGGCGGACCACGAGCTGGGCGCCGCCGCCTACGCCATCAAGGCGGTGCGCCTGGCTTCCTCGCCGTTCGAGGCGGTGGAGGCGAGCGAGCGCGAATGCCGGTGGCAGAGGGAGCGGCTCCCGGAAGCGATCCGCGAACTCGTGCTCTCCGATGAGGAGCTGCGCGGGGCGAAGTCCCGGGCGATCGCGTGGTGATCCGTCCCGCCGAAGAGCGCGATTTCTCAGCGGAGCTCGCGTTGAACGAAGCATCCGTCCACCACCTTGCGCCGCTGACCCTCGAACGCCTCAGGAAGCTCCACCGGAGCGCGTCCCTGCATTGGGTCCTCGAGGAGCGCGGCGAGGTCGCGGGCTTCGTGCTGGCCTTCCGCGAGGGGATCGAGCACGACAGCGTCAACTACCGGTGGTTCGCCGAGCGGTATCCGTCCTTCCTGTACGTTGACCGCGTTGTCGTGGGTTCCGAGTGGCGCCGTCTCGGGGCGGGCTCACAGCTGTACGGACAGCTCTTCGCGCACGCCCTCGCCACGGGCGCGGAGAGGGTGGCGGCGGAGTTCGACGTCGACCCTCCCAATCCCGTTTCGGCGCGTTTCCATGCCAAGTTCGGCTTCCACGAGGTCGGCCGCCAGGTCGTTCCGTATGGCATGAAGCAGGTCTCGCTGCAGGTCGCAGAACCGCGCGAGGCGGCGGGCGCATGACACGGACCGCCGCCGCGGCGCGGCGAGCCTTCACGGCGCTGCTCGCGATGGCTAAGCTGGACGCCACGTAGCTGAAGCGACGGGATGGAGCGAGGCATGACTGACGCGGGAGTGGTGGGTAGCAAGGCCGACCTGGCGGCGGTGGCGGTGGCCGGCGACGGCATCGAAGGCGTGGTGAAGCGCGTGCTGGTCTCGCCGGCTGAGGGCTGGGACGGGTGGGTGATGCGGCTGTTCGACGTTGAACCGGGCGGCCATACGCCGCGGCACGCGCACGACTGGCCGCACATCAACTTCGTCGCCTCGGGGCGCGGTACGCTCTTCGTCGACGGCACCGAGCACGTGCTCGAGGCCGGCTCGTATGCCTACGTCCCCGCCGGCCGCGAACATCAGTTCCGCGCCGCGGCGGACGCGCCGCTTTCTTTCGTCTGCATCGTCCCCGAGGCTGGCGACCTCTGAGCGAGGGTCGGGCGGCCGGCGGCCTGGCGCGCCGGCGATCCTCGCGGACCCGGCGCGCGTCTCTGAGACCGCCTGCCATGAAATACGTCCCGCTGGGTAAGTCACTAGCGGACGGCGCCTGCGCAGGCAGGCGCCGGCAAAGACCATGAAGACGCCGGGGCGCGCCCCGGCTCAAGGAGCGTGATCGCGATGCCCGGACGCGGCGACAGCCGTATCGCCCAGTTGCACGACTTCGGCCAGAGCCCCTGGTTCGACTACATCAGCCGCGAGCTCATCGCTCGCGGCGGCCTCAAGCGCATGGTCGACCGCGACGGGCTCGGCGGCGTGACGAGCAACCAGGCGATCTTCGAGAAGGCCATGCGTAGCGGTAACGCCTACGACGAGCAGATCCTCGAGCTGGCGCGCCAGGGGCTGAGCTCCGCCGCGATCGTCGACCGCATCGCCATCCAGGACGTGCGCGCCGCCTGCGACGTGCTGGCGCCGGTCTACCTGCGAAGCGGCGGTGAGGACGGCTTCGTGTCCATCGAGGTCTCGCCCGCCTACGCCTACGACACGGCGAAGTCGGTCAGCGAGGCGGAGCGGCTGTTCGCCGCGGTCGACCGCCCCAACGCGATGATCAAGATCCCCGGCACCCGCGAGGGCGTGCCGGCGATCCTGGAGTCGCTGCGCAGGGGCCTCAACATCAACATCACGCTGCTCTTCTCGATGAGCCAGTACGAGGCGGTCGCAGAGGCGTACCTGGACGCGCTCGAGTACCGGTTGCAGCGCGATCTCACGATCCGCGCCGTCTCGTCGGTCGCGAGCTTCTTCGTCTCGCGCGTCGACACGCTCGTGGACAAGCTGCTCGAGGCGCAGATCGAGGACGCGACCGGCGGCGAGCGCCGCGGACTCGCGGAGCTCAAGGGCCGCGCCGGCGTCGCCAACTCGAAGATCGTGTACGAGCGCTTTCGCACGTATCTCAACAGTCGCCCGTGGCAGCTGATCGCCGCGTCGGGCGCCAAGGTGCAGCGCATCCTCTGGGCGAGCACCGGGATCAAGAATCCCGAGTATGCGGACTGCCTCTACGTAGATGAGCTCATCGGCGAGCACACCATCAACACGCTCACCGAGGGGACGTGGAAGGCGTTCAAGGACCACGGGTCGCTCCACCGCACGGTGGACCGCCACCTCGAGGAGGCGCACCGCACGCTGCGGGACCTGAGTCACCTCGGGATCGACATGGAGCGCGTCGGCGCTCAGCTGCAGACGGAAGGGGTGGACCTGTTCATGGAGTCCTTCGAGGCGACGGTCGCCAACGTGGAGCGCAAACGCCAGGATCTGCTCGCCGGGGTCGGAGGCTGAGGTGGCGGGGCGCGAGGCGGGGCAGAACGCACGCGACGACCGCGCAGACCCTCGCGACGAGCTCATGAGGGCGGTCGACGACCGGATCGCCGCCCTGGCGGAGCAGGACTTCGCGGCGCGGCTCTGGGAGGCCGACGCGACGCTGTGGAAGACCGGCGACGAGGCGCACCAGAGGGTGATCGGCAACGCCCTCGGCTGGCTCAACGTGTTCGAGGGCGTGCGCGACCAGATCGACGGGCTCGCGGAGTTCGCGGACGAGGTGAAGGCCGAGGGCTACCGCTTCGCGGTCCTGCTCGGCATGGGCGGCTCGAGCCTCGCCCCCGAGGTCATCCGCGACGTGCTCGGCACGCGCCCGGGCTACCTCAAGCTGCTCGTGCTCGACACCACCGACCCGGCCGCCGTGCGCGCCGTCGAGGCGGCCGTCGATCTCGAGCAGACGCTCTTCATCGTCGCCAGCAAGTCCGGCGGCACCACGGAGACCGCGTGCTTCCACGCCTACTTCTACGAGCGCCTGCGGGAGCTCGACGGCGAGCACGCCGGCCACCACTTCGTGGCCATCACCGACGAGGGCACGTCGCTGGAGCAGGAGGCGCTCGACCAGGGCTTCCGCGCCGTCTTCGTGAACCCCGGCGACATCGGCGGCCGGTACTCGGCCCTCAGCTTCTTCGGCCTGGTCCCGGCGGCGCTCATGGGCGTCGACCTCGAGAGGCTGCTGGACGGCGTGCGCGCCGTGGCCGTGGCCTGCGGGCCGGACGTGCCGGCGGTAGCGAATCCGGGCCTGCGCCTCGGCGCCGCCATCGGCGAGCTCGCGCGGCGCGGCCGCGACAAGCTCACTCTTGCCTTCGACGAGCCGCTCACGCCCCTCGGCGCCTGGGTAGAACAGCTGGTCGCGGAGAGCACCGGCAAAGAAGGCCGCGGGATCCTGCCGGTCGATCTCGAACCGCTCGGCGCGCCGGCCGTGTACGGCGCCGACCGCGTGTTCGCCGCTGTACGGCTGGCCGGCCGTGCGGACGCCGCCACCGCGCAGCGACTGGCGGCGCTGAGCGCGGCCGGCCACCCCGTGCTCGAGCACGAGCTCGCGGACGAGTACGGCCTCGGCGGCGAGTTCCTGCGCTGGGAGATCGCCATCGCCGCCGCCGGCCACGTCCTCGGCATCGACCCGTTCGACCAGCCCAACGTGCAGGAGAGCAAGGACGTCACCAAGGGGCTGCTCGCCCAGTACGCCGAGGCCGGCGAACTGCCGGCAGAGGCTCCCGGCGAGGACGGGCGCCGGCTCGTGTTCCCGGTGGGCGACGCGGAGTTGCCCGAGGCGCTCGCCGCCTTCCTCGGCCAAGCCGCTCCCGCCGACTACGCCGCCCTCCAGGCCTACGTCTGCCCCGGCGAGGCCGTCTGGGATCAGCTGCAGGCGATCCGCCTGCGGCTGCGCGATGGCCTCGCTCTGGCGACGACGCTGGGCTACGGCCCGCGCTACCTGCACTCCACGGGCCAGCTCCACAAGGGTGGGCCGGCCGAGGGTTTGTTCCTGCAGCTCCTGGGGCACGACCCCGACGATGTCGATATCCCGGGCCAGCCGTACAGCTTCGGCGTGCTCAAGCGCGCTCAGGCGCGCGGCGACCTGGCGGCTCTGCGGGCGCACGGGCGCCGCGTGATGCGCGTGTGTCTCGGCGACGACGTACCGGCCGGGCTCGCACGCCTGGCCGAGCTCGTGGCCGCAGCCGTCTAGCCGCCTTCCGCACACCGGCGGACCCGGTCCAACGAGGAGGTCCTGATGGACATTGCCATGGTCGGGCTGGGTCGCATGGGCGGCAACATGGCGCGGCGGCTGCTGCGCGGCGGCCACCGCGTGGTGGTGTGGAATCGCACGTACGCCAAGTCGGAGGAGCTGAGCGCCGAGGGCGCCGAGCCTGTGCGCGAACTCGCCGACGTCGTGGCCGCGCTCCCGCAGCCACGTGCGATCTGGCTGATGCTGCCCTACGGCCAGACGACGCAGGACGCGATCGACGAGCTCGCCCCGCTGCTCGCCGAAGGGGACATCCTCATCGACGGCGGCAACTCGCCGTTCCAGCACGATATCGAGCGCGGCGCCGCCCTCAAGGAGCACGGCATCCGCTACCTCGATGCCGGCACCAGCGGGGGCGTGTGGGGCCTCGAGGTGGGCTACTGCCTCATGGTCGGCGGCGAGCGCAGCGCGTTCGAGTACATCGAGCCGCTCCTCAAGACCCTGGCGCCGCCCGGTCATGGCTACGAGTACTGCGGCGGCCATGGCTCCGGCCACTTCGTCAAGATGGTCCACAACGGCATCGAGTACGGCATGATGCAGGCCTACGCCGAGGGTTTCGAGCTCCTCGAGGCGACCGAGTGGGACCTCGACCTGGCCTCCATCGCCGACCTCTGGAACCAGGGCAGCGTCGTGCGCTCCTGGCTGCTCGAACTGGCCGCGGACGCCTTCAAGAAGGACCCCGGTCTCGAGCACATCACCGGCTACGTCGAGGACACCGGCGAAGGCCGCTGGACGGTCGAGCAGGGCATCCAGCACAGCGTGCCGATGCCGGCGATCACGGCGGCTTTGTTCATGCGCTTCCGCTCGCGCCAGACGGACACGTTCAGCGGCAAGGTCCTTTCCGCCCTGCGCAACGAGTTCGGCGGTCACGCGGTGCAGGAGAAGAAGTGACCGCGCACGACGATTCGTCTTCGGAGCGTATCGGCTACGAGGAGACCGACCACTTCGGTCAGGAGGAGGGCGTGCGCGTCGGCGGAGTCGCGCGTCTCACGGAGGCGCCGTCGCCCTTCGGCGGTGAGCGTCATCCAGACCCGTGCAGCCTCGTCGTGTTCGGCGTCACCGGCGACCTCACGCATCGCAAGCTCATCCCCGCGCTCTACGACCTCGCTTGCCACGGGGTGCTGCCGTTCGGCACAACGCTGGTCGGCTACGGCCGCCAGGAGATGAGCGACGATGAGTTCCGCACCCTGATGCGCAAGGCGATCGACGACCACTACGGAGCCGAGATCGTGGACGGGTCGCTCTGTGAGCGCATCCTCCAGTCGCCGAGGTACGTGCAGGGGCAGTTCGACGAACCAGCCGGCTACGGCCGCCTCAGCGCGGTCCTGGATGAGCTCGACGGGCAGGGCGCGCGCGGCAACCGCATGCTCTACCTGGCGACGCCGCCGAGCCAGTTCGACGTGATCGTCCGGCAGCTCGGCGCCTCCGGCCTGGCTCGCAGTGGGGCCTGCGACGGCGAGCATGCCCAGGGCGATCCGGCCGGATGGACGCGCGTCGTCATCGAGAAGCCCTTCGGCCGCGACCTGGCCACTGCCACAGCGCTCGACGCCGTGATCGGCGAGGTGTTCGACGAGCGTCAGGTGTACCGGATCGACCATTACCTCGCCAAGGAGACCGTGCAGAATCTGCTGGTCCTGCGCTTCGCCAACGGCATCTTCGAGCCGGTGTGGAACCGGCGCTACGTCGACTTCGTGGAGATCACCGCCGCGGAGACGCTGGGCGTCGAGCACCGCGGCCCGTACTACGAAGAGGCCGGCGCGCTGCGCGACATGATCACGCCGCACCTCATCCAGCTCTTCTCGCTCGTCGCCATGGAGCCGCCGGTCGCCTTCGGCGCCGACGCGGTGCGCGACGAGAAGCTCAAGGTCCTGCGCGCGGTGCGGCCTATCCCGCGCGACGAGGTCTCGGGATGGGCCGTGCGTGCCCAGTACGTCCAGGGCGTGCTGGGCGGCGAGCAGGTGCCCGCCTACCGGTCGGAGGACCGCGTGGCGCCGGACTCGCACACCGAGACGTACGCGGCGCTCAAACTGCTCGTCGACAACTGGCGCTGGCAGGGCGTGCCGTTCTACCTGCGCACCGGCAAGCGCCTGGCGCGCCGCGTCACAGAGATCGCCATCCACTTCAAGCGGCCGCCGGTGCTGCTCTTCCGCGACGCGGCGGCCGGCGGCGGCTTGCAGCCCAACGTGCTCGTCCTGCGCGTGCAGCCGGACGAGGGCTTCTCGCTCAGCATCGAGTCCAAGAAACCGGGCCATTCCGTCGCCCTGCAGCCCGTCTCGATGGACTACGCCTACGGCACCACCCTGCACGAGCTGCCCTTCAGCGCCTACGAGACCGTCCTCGTGGACGCGATGGAGGGCGACATGACGCTGTTCACGCGCGGCGATCAGGCCGAAGAAGCCTGGCGGATCGTCGGCCCCGTCCTCGAGGCGTGGGCGGCCAAGCCTGGGCGCGACATCCCCATCTACGAAGCCGGGAGCTGGGGGCCGGAGGCGGCCGACGCGCTGATCGCGCGCGACGGCCACTACTGGCGCCGGCCCTGGAAGGAGGACGGCGAGTGAGCATCGAGATCCTGCCCGACGCCGACGCCCTCGCGCTGCGCGCCGCGGACCTGCTCGCCCTGGCGGCGCAGGAGGCGGCGGCGGCGCGCGGCCGCTTCGCCGTCGCGCTCAGCGGCGGCGAGACGCCGCGCGCCCTCTACCGCATGCTGGCGCGCCAGCAGTTCAGCCAGAAGATCCCGTGGCGCCGCGTCCAGCTCTACTGGGGCGACGAGCGCTGCGTCCCGCCAGACGATGCGGCGAGCAACTACGGGATGGCGCGCGAGGCGTTCCTCAAGCATGTCCCGATCGCCGAGGCCAACGTCCATCGTGTGCTCGGCGAGGAACCGCCGGCGCGGGCCGCTCTCGCCTACGAGAAGGAACTGCGTTCGCTCGCCGCCCTGGAGCGGCCGACGAGCGAACTGCCGGTCTTCGACCTCGTGCTCCTCGGCCTCGGCGGCGACGGCCACACGGCCAGCCTGTTCCCGCACAGCGACGCGCTCGAGGTCGAAGAGCGCTTCGCCGTGGCCACGGAGGCGCCGGACGGCTCGCCGCGGATCACGGTGACCTACCCGGTGATCAACGCCGCGCGCCGCGTCTGGTTCCTCGTGAGCGGCGCCAAGAAGGCGGGGATGGTCGCCGAGGTGATGGCGGGCCTGATGGTGCCCACGGCCGTGCCGGCGCAGGGCGTGCGGCCCGTGCACGGGCAGCTCACCTGGCTGCTCGACGAGGCGGCCGCGGCCGAGCTGGACCCCGCCGTGCGTGGCTAGCTCTCGGCGGGCACTGCGACGAGGAGGAGGGACCGCGTCATGGAGCCAACGCACGACAGGGTCTTCGAGGTCATCGGCCCAGACGGGGCCGCCGTCCGCTACACGCAGGCCGACTTCGACGAGCTTTGGAGCACCACCGACGAGCGCGAGATGCGGCGCCACGTCCGGCTAGGCTGGATCCTTCTCGACGAGCAGGTGGGGCCGGGGGATGGTCCCGGCCACGTGGAGCTGGTGACACGGGCCGAGACCTCCGGCGGCGCCGGCGGCTTGACGATGCGAAAGGTCGCCGTCGAAGTCGGACCCGACGACGCGACAACGTACCTGCTCGGGCACTTGAGGGACTGAGTGCCGCGATGAGCAGTCGGATCGGTGGGCCGGTGCCGGTGCTGCGCGGGGCGCGGGTGACGCTGCGCCCGCCCGCGCCGTCCGACACCGACGACGCACGTCGCATCGGCGTGCACCCCCAGATCTGGCGATGCTTCGGCGAGGACGTACCGGAGTGGCGCGAGCTGACCGACGGCGAAGCACGTGCGGCCATCGCCCGGCTCGCCCCGGCCGACGGCAAGCTCGATTGGGTCATCGACGCCGGCGCCGGCTTCGTCGGCACGGCGACGCTCCATTCGCCGGATTCGGCTGCGCGCTCCGCCGCCTACGCCGTCGGCATCCTGTCTCCGGATCAACTGGGCCACGGGCTGGGGACAGAGACGACCCGCCTCGTCCTGGCCTACGCGTTCGACGACCTCGGGCTCGCGGCGCTCACCGTGCGTGTCCTCGAGTTCAACGCCCGCGCCATCGCCTGCTACGCCGGCGCGGGCTTCGTCTTCGACCATCGCGAGGCGGACGCCGTCAGCTCGACGGCAAGCCCTACGCGGACGTCCTCATGCGACTCGACGCGGAGCG
The DNA here is from genome assembly GCA_963829205.1 of uncultured Thermoleophilia bacterium. GTDB lineage: Bacteria > Actinomycetota > Thermoleophilia > UBA2241 > UBA2241 > CAIXSE01. The sequence goes on along the minus strand of CAWHHT010000005.1, from coordinate 514,685 downwards.
CTACCAGCGGCTCGCGCCGGCGTGGGGCGCGGCCTCCGAGCCGCCGGAGCTGTACTAGTCGCGGGCTGCGCGCAGCGGCGCATTCGCCCGCGCCGATGACTGGCGCCGCGACCCCGGTGGTACACTCCTGAGGCAAGCCAGGTGGCCGCGAGCGGGCCGCGTCGCGAAGCTCTTCGGAGCCCGCGAGGCTCCCGCCCGAGGAAAGTCCGGACACCGCAGAGCAGGGCGCTGGCTAACGGCCAGCCGGGGAAACCCGAGGGAAAGCGCAACAGAAAGCAGACCGCCAGCGGCCTCTTCGGAGGTGCGGGCAAGGGTGAAACGGTGAGGTAAGAGCTCACCAGCGGTCTGGTGACAGGCCGGCTCGGCAAGCCCCGCCCGGTGCAAGACCAAATAGGGGAGCGTTTGAGGGTTGCTCGCCCGAGGCTCCCGGGTTTCGGTCGCATGAGCTGTCCGGCAACGGGCAGCCTAGATGGATGGCCACCCACGACAGGATCCGGCTTACGGCTTGCTACTGAGAGGCCCCTCGTTCCAGCTGGACGAGGGGCCTCTCCAGCGTACGGCCCCGCTCATGACACCAGCCCGCACCGGTGGTACGGTCCGGTGCGGGTGGACATTCGGAGGAGATGACCCCGCATGAGACCGCGCGCCCGCGAACTTGCCGCCACCCTCGGGCTCGAGCCCCATCCCGAGGGCGGCTTCTTCCGCGAGACGTACCGCGCCGAGGAGACCGTGGCGACGCCGCGCGGCGAGCGGCCTCTCTCGACCGCGATCCTGTTCCTCATCACGGCCGAGGCGATCAGCCACCTGCACCGCCTGCTTGGTGACGAGCTATGGGTGTTCCAGGGCGGGCTGCCGCTCGAACTCGTGACGATCACCGCGGACGGGGCGCTGCGCAGGCGGGTGCTCGGCGATCCGGGGGAGACCCTGCGCGGCCGCGGCGACGCGGCGCCGGCGGCCGGTGAGGAGCTGACGGGCAGCGAGCCGCCGGCCGGCCTGCTACGCCGCGTCGACGGCGGCCTGCGGAGCGGCGCCGACGGCTGGCTGCCCCAGGCACTGGTGCCGGCCGGCAGCTGGCAGGGCGCCCGCCTCGCGGGCGGCCCGCACCTGCCGGCCGACTACGCCTGGGCGCTCGTCAGTTGCATCGTCACGCCCGGATTCACCTACGAGGACTTCCAGCTCGGCGATCAGGCGGCGCTGCTCGCCGCGTACCCTCGGCACGCCGCACTGATCCGCGACTTCACCTGACCGGCCGGACGCCGCGCCCACGCCCTGCCGGCAGAGCGTGACCAGCGCCCACGCGAGCGGCGCCGCCATCAGCGGCTGCACGCTCAGCATGTAGCGGAACTGGCCGTGGATGAGCGTCACGTGCAGCGCGATCCAGAGCCCGACGATGATCGCGACCACCATCGCGCCCGGACGGCGCCTCACCACCGCCCAGACAACGGCCGCCAGGCCGATCAGCCACCACAGCCAGTTCACGACGCGCAGCGTCGTGTAGAAGTGCCGCGCCGTCGCGATGAGCGTGTGCTCCGCCGGCGTCAGCACCCTCTCGCGCGGGCGTGACTGCGGGTCGTGGGACGCGGCGTCCGTGGAGCGCTCGAGCGCCCCCGGGTTCCAGTCGAACAGGTAGTAGGCCTTGGCGGGGATGAGCGAGACCCACTGGCCGAAGTGGTGTGTGATGAAGTCGAGCGCGCGCTGCGTGCGGCGCTGGTTGTCGCGCACCTCCCGCGCGGCCGAGTGCAGGTCCCAGCGCGGGTGCTCCTTGGTGACGGCATTGCCGCCGGTGGCGTGCGGGTTGTCGCCCAGCCAGAGCGTGTAGCCGCCGTTGGTGGAGATCGCCAGCGTCTTCATGACGACCTCGTTGCGTATCAGCCATGGGACGAGCACGAGGTAGGCGACGACCGCGAACGTGGCGGCGACCTTGACGGCGCGGCGGTCGCGGTACGAGAGCAGCAGCCAGAGCCCCAGGGCGAGGGGCAGGAGGACCGCCGTCGAGCGCACGAGGATGGCGAGACCGAGCACGAGGCCCGCGAGCGCCGCGCGTCGCACGCTCAGGCGCTCGCCCGCGCGCGGCACCACCAGGATGCACGCCGCGATGAGCACCGGCACGAAGAGGTTCTCGGAGAAGGCGCGCAGGCTCGGGAAGACGAAGTCGGGGTACGCGGCCAGGATGAACGCGGCGACGATCGCCGTCGTGCGGCCGCCGAGCTTGAGCGCGAACACGTAGATCAGCGCCGTGGCCGCCGCCCACAGCCCGACGCCGGCCCACAGCACCATCGCGAACGAGTACGTGCGCGTGACCAGGTACAAGGCGGCGATGAACGCCGGCCAGCCGATGGGGAAGAACGCCGTCGGGTGCCCGTTGTAGCTGTAGCCGTGGCCCTGCGCCAGGGAGCGAGCGGTCGTGACATAGACGAGCGAGTCGCTGGTCGGCTGCGAATGCATGATCGCCACGAACGGCGCCCGCAGGGCCACGGCGAGGGCGCAGGCGGCGAGCACCCACCAGTGCCGGCGCAGCAGCGCCGCGGCGCGCTCGCCGCGAGTGGCTGGCGGTGTCTCCGGGATGTCCAGGGGTTCGGTCACGTGGCGGGCTGCTCCGCGCCTGAGTATGTCCTGTGGCTCGTGCGTGCGGCAACCTTCGCGGCTCCGTCGCGGCCTCGTGATACGCTCGCGGCCAGGATGGGAGAAGGGGCCGACCAGCAGCGCGGGATGCTCGTGAGCGGCCGCTTTCCGGAGCTCGAAGAGGCGCTCACCGAGCGCGTGCGCGAGCTGCGGGCGGGGCGGCCGCTGGCGCCGCTGACCGTCGTGGTGGGTTCGGCGGCGGTGCGCACCCGTGTCGGCGACGTCCTGGTGGGCAGGCTGGGCGCGGTCGCCAACGTCTCAGTGCTCACACTGCAGCAGTTCGCGCGCCGGCTGGCGGCACGCGAGGGGTGCGGCCCGCCACCCGTGCGGCTGGCCGGACTCACTCGCGAGCGCCTGTTGCGGCGCCTCGTCTCCGAGCGGGCCGCGCGAGGCTTCGCCTACTTCGGCCCGGTCGCGGACCGGCCGCACTTCCCGCTCGCGCTGGCGCACACGTTCGCCGACCTGCGCCAGGCGCTCGTCCCCCCGGGAACGCACTGGGCTCACGCCGGCCTGGACGTCCAGGGCGCGGCCGCGAAGGCCACGGATCTCGAGGCGCTCTACGCGGACTACAGCGCCGAACTGGAGCGCCGCGGCCTGGCCGACGACGCGCAGGTGTATCGCGCCGCCGCCGACGAAGCGCGGCGGGGGATGCAAGAGACAAAGGGGGTGGCGCCGGCCGTCATCCTCTACGGTATCTACGACCTCAACTCCGCCCAGGAGGACCTGGCCACCGCGCTGCTGTGCGCCGGCGCCGATGTCTTCGTTCCGGTCCCCCGCGGCAGCGAGGATCTGCTGGCGACCGAGGGTGACGAGCCTCAGGGAGCGGCCATGCTGGCCCTGGCTCGCGCCTCCGGCCGCGTCTCGCGGCCGCTCGCGCCGCCGGAGCCGGCGCGGGACGTCGACCGCCTCGCCGCCGTCTGGCGGACCTCGCGACGCGACGCGAGGACCCCCGACGGCGCTCCGCGGCGACGGGAGCCTCGCCGTCGTGTCCGTCGCAGACGAGCGCGGCGAGGCCCGAGAAGCCGTGCGGGCGGTCCTCGCAGCCGTGGGCGCCGGCGCCGCGGCGTGGGACTGTGCGGTGATCGTGCCGCATCCGGAAGAGATCGAGCGCGTCGCCGCCGCGCTCACCGCCGCCGGACTCCCGGTGGCGTGCCGTCTGCCGGACCGCTCGGCGGGACCGCGCGTGCTCGCGCGCCTGGCGGAGTGCCTGGCCCCGGTCGCCGGGCCGCCATACGCGCGGCGTGCCGTCCTCGACCTCCTGGGGTCCGCGGCTTTGCGCTGGGACGTGGCGCCGGCCGAGGTCGCACGCTGGCTCGACGAAGCCCGCCAGGCCGGTGTGGTCGCCGGCCTGGATCAGTGGACGGAGCGCATCGCCCGCCGGAGGAGCGGTCTCGAGCGTGCGATCGCCGCGCGCGTGGCGGCCGGCGAAGAGGGCCGCGAGGCGGAGGCGGACGAGGAGTCCGAGCGACTTGACCTGCTGCGGAGCGACCTCGTGGCTGCGCGAAGCCTGTCGACCGCGCTCACGGCGCTCGCACGAGCATGCCGCGCGTTGCCGCCGCGCGCCGCGTGGGGCGCGTGGGCCGAGGCGCTCGGCGCCGTCGGCGACGCGATCCTCTCGGCCGATGCCGCTTTGGCCGTGCGCGATGTCGCCGCGGGGCTTCGTGCCCTCGATGTGCTCGACGAGGAGGTCGACGCCCAGACGATGGCGGCCGCGCTACGCGAGCAGCTCGCGGGCACCACGGTCCAGGCCGGCCGTGCCGGCCGCGAGGGGGTGGCCGTGCTCACTCCGCTCCATCTGCGCGGCCTCGGCTTCCACACGGTCGTGTTCACCGGTCTCGCAGACGGCGGCTTCCCGGCACGCGGCCGCCCAGACCCGCTCTTCGGTGACGGCGCCAGGGCTCGTCTCAAGGAAGCAACGGGCATGCGGCTCCCCTTGGCGGAGGAGCGCTCGGCCGAGTCTCTGCTCCTCTTCGCCTTCAGCTGCGAAGCGGCGCGCGAGAAGCTCGTGCTGATCGCGCCGCGCACGGACGCCGCCAGCGGCCGGCCACGGCTGCCGTCCCGGGTGCTCCTGCGCCTCGCCTCCCTCGCCGCCGGCAGGCCGGTGAGCCTGGAGGAGTTCCTGACCGGCGCGGTGCTGGCGCCCGTGTGGCGGCACGTCGGCGGCGCCACCGAGTACGAGAAGGGTCAACCCACCGCGTGGCTCGACGCCGCCGAGCGGGACACGGCGGCGCTGCTCTCCTTGTCCGCGGCCGTCGTTCGCGCCGGCGCTCAGAGCTACCTCGCGGCGGTCCTGCATGATGAGTCCGCCGCCCGTCGCCGCCTGGCAACGTGGCGCACCGCCCGCGGCCGCGAGCCGGGCGCCTGGGACGGCCTGCTCGGCGACGCCGCCCGCGCCGCGCTGGCCGGGCGGCATCCGTTCGACGCCGAGATGCACCCTACGCGCCTCGAACGCTATGTGAACTGCCCGTTCGCCTTCCTGCTCCAGTACGTCCTCGGGCTCGATGCCCCCGACGAGCCGGGCGAGAGCCTCGAGATGGAGCCGCGCGACTTCGGCACCCTGGCGCACGACATCCTGCAGCGCGCCTACGAGCAGCTCATCGCGGCGTGGCCTGAGGGGGGCGCGTTCCCGGGTCTCGCCGCCGCCCAGACCGCCGTGCGCGCGGCGTGGGAGGATTGCTGCTCGGAGGCTGAGGGAGCCGGCATCACCGGCGCGCCGCTCGCCTGGACGGTGACCCGCGAGATGCTGCTGGAGGACCTCCTGGAGACGGTGGGGCGCGACGCCGTCTTCCGCGGCGACGGCCGCCCGCTCGAGGTCGAGTGGCGCTTCGGCGAGGCCGCCGGGCAGCCGGTGTCCCTGACCCTGCCCGGCGGCCGGCGCGTACGCTTCGCCGGCCGCGTCGACCGCGTCGACGTCACCGCGGCCGGCGCGCGGGTGATCGACTACAAGACCGGCAAAGGCGCGAGCGAGCGCGAGCGCCTCAAAGCCGGCCTCAGCGTGCAGCTCCCCGTCTACCAGCTCGCCGTGCGCCAGGCCGGAGACGCCGGCTACGGCGAGATCGCGAGCCTCTACCAGCTGGTCACGCGCAGGGGCGGGTTCGAGTCGCTGCCGCTCGCCGAGAGCGAGTCCGACGCCGCCGCCCGGCTCGCGCGGCTCGTGGCCGGCGCCGTTGCCCTTGTCGACGCCGGCAAGTTCCCGCGCACGACCGCCGGCCGCTGCGAGTACTGCGACGTCGGCTACGCCTGCGGCACGTCCGCGTGGGCGCGCGCTCGCAAGCGCGGCCACGAGCTGCTCGGCGACGTCGTCGCCCTGCAGGCCGGGCAGCCGAGGGGGGACGCCGACGATGAGGCCTGATCGCCCGGTCGTCGACCAGGACGTACGCGACCGCGTCACCGCCGATCTCGGGACGACGTTCCTCCTGGAGGCCGGCGCCGGCACCGGCAAGACCCGCGTGCTCGTCGACCGCTACGTGAGGTGCGTGCTCGACTCCGAGCACGGCTCCGGCGACGTCCGCACGGTGGCGGCCATCACGTTCACGGAGAAGGCGGCCGGCGAGCTCCGTCAGCGCGTGCGCGAGGAGTTCGAGCAGCGCGCGGCGCGCGCCGTCGCAGGAAGCGCGGAGGCCGAGGCCATCGAGCGCGCCCTCGACGCCCTGGACGATGCACCGATCGGCACCATCCACGGCTTCGCCGGCCGGTTGCTGCGCGAGTTCCCGGTCGAAGCCGGCGTCGACCCCGCCTTCGAGCAGCTCGACGGCCTCGGCTCGGAGCTCGAGCGCGCCCGTTTGTGGGAGGAGTGGCTTGCGTCGCTGACGGAGGACCCGGCCGACTCCGGGGGCACCGATCTCGTGGCCGAGCGCCTCTTCCGCCTGCTGCGCGCCGGCGTGCGGCTGGACCGGGTGCGGGAGCTCGCCATCGGCGCCAAGGGCGTGTTCGGCGAGCGGTACGACCTCGACCCAGCGCCCGCGCCGCCCGACGAGCCCGACCTGAGGTCGGCGCTGGTCGCGCTTGCGGCGCCGCTGGCGCGCCTGCGCGACTACTGCGGCGCCGCTTGTGTCGACCCACGCGACAAGGGGTTCGCCGCCACCGCGGAGCTCATGGACGCGGTCGAGCAGCTCCTCGCCGCGCCGCCGGACGACATCGACCAGCTCGCGGCGCGGTTGTACGCACTTCCGGCCAAGGACACCAAGACCGCCCCGGGCGGCGCCATGAGGGGCTGGGACGCCGCCCTCGGCGGCAAGGAGGAGCTGCAGCTCCGCTACAAGGAGCTGGTCGCGGGCATCGTCACCGCTCGCGATCTCTTCGCCGAGTTCGTCACCGGGCTCGCCGTCTCAGTCGCCGATTCGTTCTCGCGCTGGGCCGGAGCGGCGCAGCTCGCTGCTCGGTCGTCTCGACTTCACCGACCTGCTGGGCTGCCTGCGCGACCTGCTTCGGGATGATCGCGTCGCCCGCGCGGCGCTCCAGGGCCGTTTCCGCTACGTCCTCGTCGACGAGTTCCAGGACACCGACCCGCTCCAGGCCGAGATCGCCTTCTATCTCTGCGAGCGAGAGCCCATCGCCGCCGACTGGCGAGACGTGATGCTCGAACCCGGCAAGCTCTTCGTGGTCGGCGACCCCAAGCAGTCCATCTACCGCTTTCGCCGCGCCGACATCTCGCTCTACGACCAGGTGAAGCGCGCCGTGGAGGCTCAACCGGGCGGCTCCGGCGAGGTCCGCGTCATCCGCCAGAACTTCCGCACGACGCCGCCGGTCGTGGGCTGGGTCAACAACGTGTTCGCCGGCGTGTTCGACGACGACCAGGAGGAGGGCCGCCAGCCCGGCTACAACTGGGTCGAGCCGTACAGACCGGACGCCGAGGGCGCGCGCATCGCGGTGCTGCTCGGGCGAGAGTACGGGAGCGCGGCGGGGGAGAGCGACGCCGCGCGCCGCGACGAGGCCCGTGCCCTCGCGGCGCTGCTCGTCGAGATGCACGGGCCGGACGCCGCGCGCTGGCGGGTGCAGGACCGCGACGCTGCGGCTCCCGGCACGCCGAGCGCAGAAGCCGACGCCGCCGGGCGCGCGGGCTGCGGCGCGGAACCTCTGCGCGCGCCGCGCTGGGGCGACGTGGCCCTGCTGTTCCGCGCCACCACCGGCCTCGAGACCTACGAACAGGCGTTGCGCGAGGCCGGCGTGCCGTACCGCGTCGACGGCGGCAAGAGCTACTTCGAGCGGCGCGAGGTCGCCGACGCGCTGCTGTGCCTGCGCGCCGCCGACGACCCAGGCGACGGGCCCGCTCTGTACGGCGCTCTGCACTCGTCGTTCTTCGGCTTCAGCGACGACGACCTCTTCCTGTTCTGGGCGGCGGGCGGGCGGTTCGACTTGTTCGCGGGCGAGCAGCAACCGGCGGGGCATGAGGGCATCGCGGAGGCGCTCGAGACGCTACGGGGGCTGCACGAGCGCCGCGCGGAGCGCGAGCCCTGCGAGCTCGCTGCCGAGCTCGTCGACCTCGCGCACGCCGCGGAGTTCCTGGCCTCGACCGGCGAGCGGCGCGGAGCAGGCGATCGCCAACCTCGAGAAGCTGGTCGAGCGTGCGCGCGCCTTCTCCAGCGCCGGCGGGGGCGGCCTTGGCGCGTTCCTCGCGTGGGCGGCCGAGGCCGGCGACGCGGCCGGCGAGCAGGAGTCGCAGGTCGACGACGAAGGCGACGTCGTCCACCTTCTCACGATCCACAAGGCCAAGGGACTCGAGTATCCCATCGTCGTGCTGGTCGGCGGGGCATCGACGGGCAGCGCCGGCGGGGGCGATCCCATCGTGGATCGCGCGGCGCGGCGTCTCGCGATCAAGCTCAAGGCGGAGCTGCCCGGGAGCGATCGCGCGTGACCTCGAGCCGCGGGCGTACACGGCGCTGAGCGAACGCGAGAAGGAGATGTCGGCGAGCGAGGCTCGCCGGCTGCTCTACGTGGCGGCGACACGGGCGCGCGACCGGCTCGTGCTCTCATGCTTCGGCAAGCTGCGCAAGAAGGACGGCGAGCCCGACGAGCGCGCTGCTCGGGCCGGCCGCCGACGCTCTCCCTGATCTGCCTGCGGCAGCACCGACCGAGGAGGCCGAGGAGGGCGGCGTCCTCGTATTGCCGCCGCGCGAGCCCGAGGAGCGCGCCGCGCGCCGCGCGGCGCCGGATGCCGCGGCGATGCTGGCGGCCCGCCGCGACTGGGAGGAACAGCGCGAGGCCATGCTCGCCGAAGCTCGCAGGCCCGCCCGCGCCACCAGCCCCAGCGGCCTCGAGCACGTCGACGAAGAGGTGCGCGCCGGCGGCCCCGGCGCGCCGGCCGGCCGAGCCGGGGCGCTGACGCTGGGCTCGGCCGTGCACGCCGTGATGGAGCAGTGCGACCTGGACGACGAAGACACGATCGATCCGATGGCCGCGGCGGCCGCGGCCGACCTCGGCCGCCCCGACCTCGCCGACGAAGCCGCCGAACTGGCGCGTGCCTGCTGGCGCTCGGCGCCCGTGCGCGCCGCGGCGGCGCTGGCGGAGAACGAGCCCGACGCCGTCCATCGCGAGCTCGCCATCGGCGCCATGGTGGGCGGTGCGATCGTCAGCGGCGCCGTAGACCTGCTCTACCGCGACGGCGAGCAGTGGGTCGTCGTCGACTACAAGACCGATCGCGGCGCCACGGAGGATGTGCTGCGCGAGCGCTACGCCCCCCAGGGCGCCGCCTACGCCGTCGCCGTCGAAGCCGCCACCGGAGGTGTCGTGCGCGAGGTCGTGTTCGTCGCCGCCCGGGCCGCCGGCCTCGCCGTCCACGTGTCCGTGGACGATGAGCTGCGAGACTCCGTGGCTCGCGAGGTCGAGGCGGCAGTCGGCGCCGGCCGTGCCATCCGCCCGGACGAGCTCGGCTAGTCTCCGCTCAGGTCTCGACGGACACTCACGACGGAGCGCCGAGAGCCGCGCGTCGGTGCTCTGCCACATGCCCAAGCGCTCTCTCTCGCGAGCGGTGCTACCATCCGACCATGACCTTGGAGCCTGATCTGCCCGCCGGTGACTTCTCTGCGTGGCTGCGCGCCATGCGCGCCGCTCTGGCGGAAGAGACCGCGACCGACGTGCCCTGCGGAGACTGCAGCGGTTGCTGCGCGTCCTCGCACTTCGTCCATATCCGGCCCGAAGAGACCGGGAGCCTCGCGCACGTCCCACCGGAGCTTCAGTTCGCGGCTCCCGGCCTGCCGGAGGGCCACGTGGTGCTTGGGTACGACGAGGACGGGCGCTGCCCCATGCTGACCGGCGGCGGCGCCTGCTCGATCTACGAACATCGTCCGCTGACGTGCCGCACCTACGACTGCCGTGTGTACGCGGCGGCGGGGATCGCCGCGGATACGGAGCCGATCGCGCGGCGCGCGCGGCGCTGGAAGTTCAGCTACGCCGGACACGATGGCTGCGCCGAGCACGCGGCGGTACGGGCCGCGGCGAGGTTCCTGCGCGAGCGCGCCCACTGCTTCCCGGGCGGCGCCGCGCCGCGGGACCCCGCGCAGGTGGCCGTGCTCGCCGTCAAAGTCGGCGACGTCTTCCTCGCGCGTGGTGACCCGTCCGGTGGGGTCGGCGCGGTGATGTCGGACGCGGAGACCGCGCGCGCCGTCGTCGAGGCGAGCGCGAAGTTCGAGGCGAGGCGCGCGAGGCGACGTCCGCCGCGCCCCGAAGACGCTTGACGAGGCTCTCGCGCCGCGCACGGTTGACCGCCGGCCTCCCGCCCGCGTAGCATCCAGCCAGCCGCCCGGCGCCCGCCGGCCGGCAGACCGGCCAGGCCGACCCAAGGAGGCGCGAGATGGGCAAAGAGCTCGCCATCCTCGCGCACGACACGGTCGACCAGCCTCCTCCAGCTCGCTCCTTCTGATCGCACGCCGCGCGTCGGCCGACGCGTAGCGCCGCATCCGCACGCTCGCAGACGGCGGGCACTCGCCATGCGTTGCCGCCGTGGTAGAGTCGCGCCACCGCCTGCATACTTCCTATGCATCAGTGAAACTCAGGGCGCGGTCCGCGCGCCCGGCCACGAAGAGGAGCAGAAGATGATCAAGGTAGCTGAGTGGGGCACCGGCATGATGGGTCAGGGCCTCCTGGGCTTCATCCTCGACCGCCCCAGGGACATCGACCTCGTCGGCGTCATCGTCACCAACCCCGCCAAGGAGGGGAAGACCGTCGGCGAGCTGCTCGGCCGCCCGTGCGACGTCAAGATGACCACCGACTTCGAGGCCGTCCTCGCCAAGAAGCCGGACGTCGTCTGCATCAACACGCAGAGCAATCTGAACGAGATCGAGCCGCAGGTGATCCCCGCGCTCAAGGCCGGCTGCAACGTGATCTGCATCGCCGAGAAGCTGTCCTACCCGTGGGCCAGCGACCCCGAGCGCGCCGACCTGTTCGACCGCGTCGCCAAGGAGAACGGCGTCAGCATCCTCGGCACCGGCATCAACCCCGGCTTCGTCCTCGACGCCCTCATCGTCATGTGGAGCTCGATCTGCCTGCGCGTCGACAGCATCGAGGCCTCGCGCGTCAACGACCTCTCGCCGTTCGGCCCCACGGTCATGATCGGCCAGGGCGTCGGCACCACCGTCGAGCAGTTCGAGAAGGGCGTCGCCGACGGCAGCATCGTGGGCCACATCGGCTTCCCCGAGTCCATCGAGCTCATCGCCAAGGCGCTGGACTGGAAGATCGACGAGATCGTCGAGACGCGCGAGCCGATCGTCACCGAGGTCGAGCGCTCCACGCCGCACGTGCACGTCCCCGCGGGCTGGGTCGCCGGCTGCAAGCAGGTCGGCAAGGGCTACGTCAACGGCGAGCTCAAGATCCACCTCATCCACCCGCAGCAGATCCACCCCGAGATGGCCGACCAGGGCACCGGCGACTACATCAAGATCATCGGCGACCCCAACGTGAACATGGTCAACTCCCCCGAGATCCCGGGCGGCAAGGGCACCTACGCCAGCACCGGCAACTACATCCCGCTGATGCAGGACGCCAAGCCCGGCATGCTGACCGTCGTCGACATGCCGCTGCCGCGCTTCTGGACCCCCACCGCCTGAGAGGGGTGACCGCTTTGACAGACGCCACCCGCTGCAACGCCGGCGACTGGGTCGAGGTGGAGCGCGTGCTCCTCGAGCCGGCCGACCGGTCCAAGAACCTGCCGCCGGAGACCGCGGAGAAGCCTCTGCGGATGTGGATCAAAGGGTTCGCCCAGGCCGCAGGCGCCGTGGGCGGACCGATGACCGTCGAGACCATGACCGGGCGCCTGGTCGAGGGCACGCTCTCGGCCATCAACCCGGGCTACTTCCACACGTTCGGCAAGCCGATCCCCGAGCTCGTGCACGTGGGCGTGGACCTGCGCGCCCGGCTGGCCGAGTATCATGCCGCCCAAGCCTCCGGCGGCTCCGCCGGCGCGAACGCCGAAGGCGGTGAGCGCTGATGGCCACCAAGTTCGACGCCATCATGGCGCGCCGCGGCGAGATCATGCTGAACGCGCTGGGCATGGACTACAGCGTGTTCGAGCAGAGCCCGATCGCCTTCGACTACGAGGGCATGATGAGCTCGCACGGCTACAGCTTGCAGGACATCGTCGAGATCCAGACCAAGGCCGGGGTGGGCCACACGCCGCTGCTCGAGCTCAAGAACCTGACCGATGTGGTCAGGTCGATGAGCGAGCCCGGCAAGGGCGCCCGCATCTTCGTCAAGGACGAGGCCGCCAACATGGCCGGCGCCTTCAAGGACCGCCGCGCCAGCGTGAGCATCCACGTCGCCAAAGAGAAGGGCTACGCGGGCGTCATCGCCGCCACCTCGGGCAACTACGGCGCCGCAGTCAGCAGCCAGGCGGCGCGCTACGGCCTCAAGTGCATCATCTGCCAGGAGACCTTCGACAGCCGTCACATCGGCCAGCCGGAGATCGTCGAGAAGAGCCGCATCTGCGAGGCGTTCGGCGCCGAAGTCGTGCAGATGACCGTCGGCCCGGAGCTCTTCTTCCACATGGTCGAGCTGCTCGACATCACCGGCTACTTCGCCGCTTCGCTGTACAGCTCGTTCGGCGTCAGCGGCATCGAGACGCTCGGCCTCGAGATCGCCGAGGAGATGACCGCCCTCACCGGGGCGCCGCCGACGCACTGCGTGATCACCCACGCCGGCGGCGGCAACACCACGGGCACCGCCCGCGGCCTCAAACGGGCCGGCGCCACCGGCACGCAGATCATCAGCGCGTCGGTCGACCTGAGCGGCCTGCACATGGCCAGCGACGACGACTTCAACCGCAAGAGCTTCACCACCGGCCACACCGGCTTCGGCGTGCCGTTCGCCACCTGGCCCGACCGCGCCGACGTGCCGCGCAACGCGGCCCGCTCGCTGCGCTACATCGACCGCTACCTCACGGTGACGCAGGGCGAGGTGTTCTACATCACCGAGGCGATGAGCAAGATCGAGGGCCTCGAGCGCGGCCCGGCGGGCAACACCGCCATGACCGTCGCCGTGAGCCTCGCCCGCGACCTGCCGCGCGACAGCACCGTCGTCGTGCAGGAGACCGAGTACACCGGCGCCGGCAAGCATCACTGGGCGCAGCTCAACTTCGCCAAGGAGATGGGCGTCGAGGTGCGCAGCGGCGACCCGACGGAGAACGTGCCGGGCAAGGTCATCGTCATCCCGGAGCGTCCCGGAGCAGATCCAGGCCAAGGACTTCGACGTCGCCCCGCATGCGCAAGAGCTACGTGCGCAACGCGCTCAAGCAGGCGCCCGAGGGCTACGTGCCGACGGACGACGACATCGCCTTCCTGGCGGCCGACACCAACACCTCAGCGGCCGCCGTCGAGGCCATCATCGCCGAGCTCAAGGAGGCGTGAGATGTCCCGCGAGGACACGTATCTCCAGATCCGCGGGCACCTCGCCGAGCTCAGCGACGAGCAGCTCGAGGCGCGCTTCTGGGAGCTCGCCCAGCAGGTCGTCGACCCGCATGGTCGAGCTGGCGCGCACGCACACCTCGCCGAGCATCGAGCGCTCGGTGCTGATGCGCATGGGCGTCGACTCGCCGACCTGCATGGCCGTGGTCGGCGAGTGCGAGAAGCGCGGCCTGCTCGGCCACGGAGCCGGCCACGTCGTCTGGTGGCGCGCCGGGGAGTGGGGCGTGCCGGTCGTCGACGCAGCTCGCCGGCTCGCCGCCGGTGAGGGCTGGGACGCCGTCGCCGCCAAGTGGGGAGGGGCGGCATGAGCGACAAGCCTCCGCGCTCGGCGGGCGGCATGCCGCCGCTCGACCCCGGCGAGAAGCTCGACATCCCGGCGCTGCTGCAGGACCTCGAGTTGTACCGGCCGCGCCGGCACGGGTGGCACTGGCGCGAGCCCGTGCCCGACCAGAAGCTCTTCAAGTTCCGCTACAAGGAGACGTCGAAGGGCCTCGACCAACAGCATCCCGCTGCCGGCGGCCCACTACTTCGACTTCATCGACCCGCAGCCCGACTGCGTGGTGACCACCGAGATCGCCTCCGGGCGCTTCGAGGACGACATCCGCCGCATGCGCATGGCGGCCTGGCACGGCGCCGATCACATGATGGTCATCCGCACCGCCGGCCAGAGTCACATGGACGGGCTCCTCGAGGGCACGCCCGAGGGCGTCGGCGGCATCGCCGTCACGCGCAAGCAGGTGCGCGCCACGCGCAAGGCGCTCGACCTCATCGAGGACGAGGTGGGCCGGCCCATCAACTTCCACTCCTACGTGAGTGGAGTCGCCGGCCCCGAGATGGCCGTGATGTTCGCCGAGGAGGGCGTCAACGGGGCGCACCAGGACCCGCAGTACAACGTCCTCTACCGCAACATCAACATGCACCGCAGCTTCGTGGATGCGGCGGTGGCCAAGCACGTGATGGCCAGCGTCCGCATGGCCCAGATCGACGGCGCCCACAACGCCAACGCCACCGCCGTCGAGGCGTGGAAGGTCATGCCTGAGCTGCTCGTGCAGCACGCCATCAACTGCGCCTACTCGGTGAGCGTGGGCATGCCCAAGGAGGACATCTGCCTGAGCACGGTGCCGCCGGACGCGGCGCCGGCGCCCTGCATGCGCATGGACCTGCCCTACGCGGTCGCCCTGCGCGACCTCTTCGGCGAGTACAAGATGCGCGCCCAGCAGAACACGCGCTACATGGAGAGCGACGGGCGCGACGCCACCGTGAGCCACGTCATGAACCTGATGATCAGCCGGCTCACCAGCGCCGACATCCAGAGCACGATCACGCCCGACGAGGGCCGCAACGTGCCCTGGCACTACAACAACGTCGCCGCCGTGAACACCGCCAAGCAGAGCCTCGTCGGCATGGACGGCATGCGCGAGATGGTCAAGCTCGACCGCGAGGCCCCGGAGCTCAAATCGAAGGTCCGCGAGCTCAAGGAGCGCGCCGTGCTGTTCCTCGAGGCGATGCTCGAGGAGGGCGGCTACTTCGCCGCCGTCGAGGAGGCCTACTTCGTCGACTCCGGCGAGTACCCGGAGACCAACGACGACGGCATCGCCCGCAAGGCCGACGGCGGCGTCGCGGTCGGCACCATCGTGCCGCGCGCCGCCGACTACATGGCGCCGGTCTGCCACCACTTCGGCGAGAACCACTTGCCGGTGCCGGCCGCCGGCACTGCCGCAGGTCCCGCCGGCGCCGGATCGGCCGGCAAGCCCTGCGACCTCATCGGCGGCTGCACGCTGTGCGACGCCGACAAGGTGCCGTTCATCGACGAGCTCGACCCCGAGGACAACGTCAACACGCGCCTCGCGCAGACGGCCGAGCTCCGCGCCAAGGGCCTCGTCAAGCCGGAGGTGGAGTGGGCCGCCGACGGCTGGGTCGTCGTCACGACTGTTCCTGCCGGCCGCGCCGCGCGTCGCGGAGTTCGCGGCGCTCGAGTTCGGCAAGGCCATGAACCTGCAGGACTGCGAGGTCATCAACAAGCAGGTCATGCATCCGGCCGAGGGCACGCTGATCGAGCTCAAGGGCCGGCTGGACGTGGTCGTCGACCCGGCCAATCTCGTGATCCCCCCCGAGCCCGAGGTGATGAGCGACGAGGAGATCAAGGCCTTCGTGACCGAGAAGAGCATCAAATGCGTCGCCGCCACCGTCGGCGAGGACGAGCACTCGGTGGGCATGCGCGAGATCATCGACATCAAGCACGGCGGCCTCGAGAAGTGGGGCTTCGCCTGCGAGCACCTCGGCACTTCGGTGCCGGTCGAAAAGGTGCTGGACGCCGCCATCGAGCACGCCGCTCAGGTCGTCCTCATCTCGACCATCATCACGCACGGCGACATGCATCGAAACGCCATGGAGAAGCTCGCCGACCTGGCCGTGGAGAAGGGCGTGCGCGACAAGGTGCTCCTGATCAGCGGCGGCACGCAGGTCACCGACGAGCTTGCCCGCAGCTGGGGCATGGACGCCGGCTTTGGTCGCGGCACCAAGGGCATCAACGTCGCGTCGTTCATCGTCAAGGCGATGCGCGAGCGCGGGATGTGACGTGACGCGGCCGCGCCCCGTCGACGCGCTCGTCGCCGAGATCGGCTCGACCACGACGGTCGTCTCGGCGTTCGACGGGCTGGGCGACTACCCGGCGGCGACGCCCCGCCTCGTGGGGCAGGGCGTCGCCGCCACATCTGTCGCCGACGGCGACGTCACGATAGGCGTGAACGCCGCCCGGGCGGAGCTGGAGGCGGCCACGGGGCCGCTGGCGCCGGCGAAGACGCTGGCCACCAGCTCGGCCGCCGGCGGCCTGCGCATGACCGTCCACGGCCTCACGCAGCGCATGACGGCCATGGCGGCGCGCGAGGCCGCGCTCGGGGCCGGCGGCGTCGTCGAGTACGTCACCGCCGGCCGCCTGCGCGACCACGACCTGCGCGAGATCGAGGCCGCGAGGCCCAACCTGATCCTGCTCGCCGGCGGCGTGGAGGGCGGCGACTGCGACACGGTCCTCTTCAACGCCGCACGCCTCGCCGAGCTGCCGATCCGCCCGATCGTCGTGTACGGCGGCAACTCCGTGGTCTGCACGGACGCCCAGGAGCTGCTCGAGGGGGCGGGCTTCAAGGTGCGGCTCACCAGCAACGTCTACCCCAGCATCGACGAGCTCGACATCGTGCCGGCGCGCGCGGCCATCCATGACGCCTTCGAGGAGCACATCACGCACGCGCCGGGGATGGAGCGCATCGGCGAGGTCGTCAACGGCAAGATCCTGCCCACGCCCGGGGCCGTGCTGATCGCCGCCGAGCGGCTCGCCGAGGAGGTCGGGGACCTCGTCGTCGTCGACGTCGGCGGCGCCACCACCGACGTGCACTCGATCACCGACGGCAGCCCCGAGGTCGCGGCCCTCATGATCGAGCCGCAGCCGCACAGCAAGCGCACCGTCGAGGGCGACCTGGGCACCTACGTCTCCGCGAAGCACGTGGTCGAGATGCTCGCGCAGCAGGAGCGGCCGCGGCACCTGCCGCCGCCGCTGCCGCGGACGCGCGAGGAGATCGAGGCGGCGCTGACGCTCGCGCACTACGCCGCCGTGGCCGGCGTCCAGCGACACGCCGGCCAGCTCGCGCACCTGTACACGCCCACCGGCCGCCAGACGGTGGCCCGCGGGCGGGACCTCACCGCCTGCCGGCTGCTCATCGGCACCGGCGGCGCCCTCACGCGGCTGCCGGGCGGCGAGGCGATCCTCGCCGACACGCGCGGCAAGAGCGGGGGAGAGCGGCTACTGCCGCCGGCAGACGCGCGCTGCGCCCTGGACCGCGACTACATCTTCGCCTGCTGCGGCGCTCTCCTGGCGCACTTCTCCGGCGGCGCCGTGGTAGCGCTCATGAAGGCCAGCGCCGGCATCTGACGCTCGCGGCCCGCCGGGCGCCTCCGCGCTCGCCGGCGCGTCGGCCGGGCGCGCCGGGCCGCTGGACCGGCCCCTCGCGCCCGCCTCACGCGCCGGCGCCTCGCTCGTGGAATCTCAGGCGTTGATGGTGATCGCTCCGGCCGGGCACACCTGCAGGCAGCGGCCACAGCGGATGCACGCATCCGGATTCTGGGCGGTCGGCGCGACCAGCGCTGCTCCAGCTGAACACGCCCTTCGGGCAAGTCTGCAGGCACCGCCCGCACGAGACGCAGGCGCTCTCGTCGACGACCACACGGGTCGAGCTGGCCGACGAGGTGCTTTGGCTGCTGCCGGAGCTGCTGTCCGAGCTGCCACCAGAGCTCTGGCTGCCGTTCGTCGTGGTGCTCGAGCCGCCCGACGCTCCGCTGGATGACGTGGCGGTGCCGGATGTCGAAGCGGCCTGGCTGAGCGCGTCGCGCCCGACGAGGCCGACTCCGGCAAGGAGAGCGAGGCCGCCGACCGCGCCGGCGCCGGCGAGGAACCGCCGGCGCGAGATCCTCTGCTCACGCTCGCGCTGCCGCTCGGCGCGCAGATCCTCGAGCCGCCGCAGCGAAGCCGCCGCAGCGGCCTCGGCGGCCTGCGGTGTGGCATAGGTCGCGATCGGCTGCGCGCCGGCCGCAGCGGCCGGAGCGCCCGCGGCGCCCGCCGTCGTGGCGGCGGTCACTGGGCCGCGTCGCTGGGCTCGGTCGCCCGGCGCCCGCCGGCGCGGTCCGCGACGCTGCCGCCCCGGCCTTGGCGCCGAAGGTCCTGCGCGTCATGGTGACGATCCACTTGGCGTGCAACGCCAGGTGGAGCGCCGTGCCCGCCACCATGACCACGCCCGACCAGTCGTGGACCTTGTGCCACCAGAGCGCGGGCGTGAACAGGATGGTCGGCGCGGCGCCCGCGGCGGTGTGCACGGCCGAGGGGAACAGGAACACGATGCCGGTGACGGCGCAGAGCAGGAAGGCGACGCCGGTCGCGAGGTCCACCCAGTAGTTGACGCTGGCTTTCTTCATGGCGCGATGTCTCCACTCGTCCGGGGGGTGCCGAGGCGGGTCCACAGGAGGCTAGGACACGAGTCTGAGAGCCTGCTGGGTGGACGTTGAGGTGAGGCTGAGGGGCCGGCGAAGCCCCGCGAAGGCATGTGAAGTCCTGTGAACACTTGCAGCCGCCAGCCCCGGCATATAACCTGATGCATACGTCTTATGCAGGGGAGGACCATGCTCGGCAAGGTCACACTCACGATCGATCTCGACGCGATCGCCGCCAACACCCGCAGCGTGGCCGCGGCGTTGCCGGGTATCGAGATCGTGGGCGTGACCAAGTGCACCTGCGGCAGCCCCGAGGTCGCGCGGACGATGCTCGAGGCCGGCGCCGTGGCGATCGGCGAGTCGCGGCACGAGAACGGCGCGCGCCTGCGGCAAGCCGGCATCGACGCTCCCCTGTGGCTGCTGCGCGGGACTATCCCGCAGCGTGCCGCCGAGACGGTCGACCTGTTCGACGTCTCGCTCGAAAGCGAGTTCGAGACCGTCAAGGCGCTCGACGCCGCGGCCGCGCGGCACGGAAGCACGCACGCCATCGTCGCCATGGTCGACCTTGGCGACCTGCGCGAGGGCATGCTTCCGGCCGAACTGCCACGGTTCGTCTCGGCGGTCGGCGCGCTCGCCAACGTGGAGCTCGCCGGCATCGGCGTCAACCTCACCTGCTACGGCGCGATCGTGCCCGACGAGGACAACCTGGGCCGGCTCGCCGCGCTGGCGGCCGAGGTCGAGGGCCTCACGGGCCGCCCGCTGCGCTACGTCTCGGGCGGCAACTCCGGTTCCATCCACATCGGTCCTCGACGGCCGCATGCCGGCCGCCATCAACACGCTGCGCATCGGCGAGAGCATCCTGCTCGGCGTCGACACGCTCACCCGCGACCCGCTGCCGCTCGGCCTGCGCCTCGATGCCTTCGTCGTCTCGGCGCCGGTCATCGAATGCCTCACCAAGCCGTCGCTGCCGCGGGGCACGAGCGCCCAGGACGCCTTCGGCAACCGGCCCACCTTCACCGACCGCGGGGAGCGGCGGCGCGCGATCTGCGCCCTCGGGCGCCAGGACGCGCCGCCGGAGGGCCTCGTCCCGGTCGACCCGCGCGTCCAGGTGCTGGGTGCCTCCAGCGACCACCTGATCCTCGACGTCGAGGACCTGGAGCGCCCGCCGGCTCTGGGCGAGTCGCTCTCCTTCGTGCCCAACTACGCTGCGACGCTGCAGCTGTTCACGTCACCCTACGTCCAGAAAGTGTTCACTTCGCCGGCCTGACATCTTGATCGTGGCGCGGAGGGACCTGCAACCACAGGAGTGAGCATGGCAGACAGAACCAAAGTCCTGATCATGGGGGCCGCGGGGCGCGACTTCCACAACTTCAACACCTACTTCCGCGACAGGCAGGAGTACGAGATCGTGGCCTTCACCGCCACGCAGATCCCGTACATCAACGACCGCAAGTACCCGGCCGAGCTCGCCGGCCCGTACTACCCCGACGGCATCCCGATCCACGACGAGTCGGAGATGCCCGAGCTGGTCAAGAAGCACAACGTCGAAGTGGTCGTGTTCGCCTACTCCGACGTGCCCTACGAGTACGTCATGCACCGCTCGGCGCTCGTGAACTCGCTCGGCGCCGACTTCATGCTCATGGGTCCGGACAAGGTCATGGTCAAGAGCACCAAGCCGGTGATCGCCGTCTGCGCCGTGCGCACCGGCGCCGGCAAGAGCCAGACCACGCGCAAGATCCAGACCATGCTGCGCGAGGCCGGCAAGAAGGTCGTCAGCATCCGCCACCCCATGCCGTACGGCGACCTCGTCGCCCAGCGCGTGCAGCGCTACGCCACGGTCGAGGACCTCGCCAAGTACGAGTGCACCATCGAGGAGATGGAGGAGTACGAGCCGCACGTCAAGGCCGGCAACGTGATCTACGCCGGCGTCGACTACGAGGCCATCGTGCGCGAGGCCGAGAAGGAAGCCGACGTCATCCTCTGGGACGGCGGCAACAACGACTTCAGCTTCTACGCCGCCGACCTGTACATCACCGTCGCCGACCCGCACCGCCCCGGCGACGGCCTCGTGTACTACCCCGGCGAGGTCAACCTCCGGCTGGCCGACGTCGTCGTGCTCAACAAGATCGACTCGGCCGACCGCGCCGGCATCGAGGCCGAGCTCGAGGCCGTGCGCTCGGTCAATCCCGAAGGCACGCGTCATCATGGGCGCCTCCCCGGTCACCGTGGACAAGCCCGAGATGATCCAGGGCAAGCGCGTCCTCGTCGTCGAGGACGGCCCCACGCTCACGCACGGCGAGATGAAGTACGGCGCCGGCACCGTGGCCGCCCGCCAGTTCGGCGCCGCCGAGTTCATCGACCCGCGGCCGTTCGCCGTCGGTGAGATCAAGGCGACGTTCGACAAGTACCCGAACGTCGGCGTCCTGCTGCCGGCCATGGGCTACTCCGAGCAGCAGCTCAAGGACCTGGAGACGACCATCAACGCCTCCGGCGCCGACGTGGTCGTCATCGGCACGCCGATGGACCTGCGCCGCATCATCGACATCAAGCTTCCGGCCGTGCAGGTCGGGTACGACCTGCAGGAGATCGGTCACCCGACGCTCGAGGACGTGCTGCGCGAGCACAAGTTCATCTGAGTCGCGCGCGGCGTCGAGGCGCCGCTCCGACCGCCCGCACAGGCGGCGCGCGAGCTTTCCCGGCGGCGGCCGGCGCGCTGAGGCGCCGGCCGCCGCCGGCGCGCCGCCGTTCGCGGCGGCGATAGACTGCACCACACGTACTCTCCCGATGTCCGTATCTCCCTGAGGGGGTCGCATGACCGCACAGCTGAACGCACGCATCTCGGAGCTCGACCTCACCGGCCGCAGCTTCCTCACCATCCACGACTTCACGCCGGCGGAGGTGCTCGCCCTGCTCGACCTCGCCGCCGAGCTCAAGGCGGCGCAGAAGGCGCGCGAGCTGCACGCGGTGCTCGCCGGCCGCGCCGTCGCCCTGATCTTCATGAAGACCTCGACGCGCACGCGCATGAGCTTCGAGGTCGGCGTCGAGCAGCTCGGCGCGCAGCCGATGTTCCTCAATGCCAACGACATCCAGCTGCGCGTCGGCGAGACCATCAAGGACACCGCCAACGTGATGAGCCGCTACGTCGACTGCATCATGATCCGCACGTTCGCCCAGCAGGATGTCGAGGACCTCGCCAGGTACGGCCAGATCCCGGTGATCAACGGCCTCACCGATGCGCATCACCCCTGCCAGGGCATGGCCGACGCGCTCACCATCCGCGAGCACTGCGGCAGGCTCAAGGGCGCCAAGCTCGTCTATTCCGGCGACGGCAACAACGTGGCCCATTCGCTGGCCGAGGTGGGCGCCAAGACGGGCATGCACGTCGTGATCTGCACGCCCGAGGGCTACCAGCCCGACATGGACATCATCGCGTCGGGCCCAGGCCGACGCCGCGCGAGACCGGCGCGACCATCGAGCTCACCGAGCGACCTGCGGGCCGCGGTGGAGGGCGCCGACGTGATCTACACCGACACCTTCACGAGCATGGGCCAGGAGGCAGAGCACGACGTGCGCCTGGCGGCTCTCAAGGCCTACCAGGTGGACATGGACCTCGTGCGCGCCGCCGGACCGCAGGTGAAGGTCATGCATTGCCTGCCGGCGCACTGGGGCGAGGAGATCACCGAAGAGGCGCTGTACTCGCCCAACTCCGTCGTGTTCGACCAGGCCGAGAACCGGCTGCACGCGCAGAAGGCGATCATGGCGGCGGTCATCGCCTGACGCTCAGATCCAGCTGCGGAACCACGTGATGTGGTTGAAATGCCCCGGGGACATCGGGATGTTGAGCACGATCGGCAGGAACGCCACGCTGATGCCGATGATCATGCCCACGAGGGCCATGGCGACCAGGGGGCGGTACCGCCGCGTCTGCCGCACGAGCACCAGGCCGACGATCGACAGCGCGATCAGGAGACCCACGCCGAGGCCGACCCAGCCGAAGGCGATGCTCACGCTGCGGGGCAGCTCCCAGAAGACCCAGGCGCAGAGGCTGCCGATAGGCTCCCACAGCACCGCCGTGCCGACGCCGAAGATCGCGATGGTGAGGAGGCCGTGGCGCGGGAGGCGCCGCGAGCCGGCGAAGGCGCAGAACGCGGCGGCGACGAGGATCGCCATGAACGGGGCGACCGGCGTCATGTAGTAGAGGAACGACGTGCGCTGGGTGGCGAACCAGGGGAAGTACAGCACGGCCACGAGCGCAGCGGCCGGCAGCAGGAGGGTCGTACGCTTCGTCAGCGCGAGGATGGGAGCGAGGATCAGCGAGAGCGTCGCGAACCACCACAGGAACGGATTGGGCATGCCGTCGACGCCGCGGTAGATCTTGGACGTGCCCAGGAAGTAGTACCAGACGGGGCGGTAGTCGACGATCCAGGTCGGGGCGATCGAAGCGTAGGTGTGCCCAGCCTTGAGATGCGTGCTGAAGTAGAAGGCCTGGCGGTGCAGCTCGACGAAGTCCGCCCAGGTGTGCCCCGCGGCGAAGTACTGGCCGTAGCTTGCGATGTAGACCACGGCCGGCAGCGAGCACGAGCGCCGCCACCACGCGCAGCGCGGCCCGCGCCGTGGCGCCGGCGCCCGGTCGCGAGGCTCCGCCTTCCTCTGCGACGATCCCCCGCCAGACGTCCGGCCGGCGCGCTCCTCCGCGTCTTCGGCCTCTTGACCTTCGCGCGCGCGGGCGGTCGCGCCACCACGCGTAGACGATGAGCAGCCGCGCGGCGAGCAGCGCCGCCACGCCGGACCACTTGGTCGCCGTGGCGATGCCGCCGGTGAGCCCGCACAGCAGCAGCCAGCGGAGCCGGCGATCGTCCTGGATGTAGCGCAGTGCCATGAGGATGCAGACCACCGTCCAGAGGGCGATGAAGATGTCGAGGGTCGCGATGCGCGACTGCGCGATGACGAGCGTGTCCGCGGCCGCGAACGCCAGCGCGATGAGCGACCACGCGGGAGAGAGCCCGAGTCTTCGCGCCAGCGGGTAGACGCAGGCCAGGATGAGCATGCCGGCGAGGACGGCCGGCATGCGCCAGCCGAAGGCGCGATTGCCGAACAGCAGGATGCCCAGGGCGATCGCCTGCTTGCCCATCTCCGGGTGCGGCCAGGAGACCTCTTTGCCGGCGGTCCACCGCAGTGGCGGCATAGGCCCCACATTGTTGTGCGCGATGACGTTGGCGTCCTTCGCGTAGTAGATCTCGTCGAACATGTACGTGGGCGGCGTCGTGAGCTGGTACATGCGCACGCCGAGGGAGACGAGCAGGATGAGCGCGATGACGAGCGCGACGCGGTTGCGCACGACCGGATCTGCGATGCGGGACGGGCGGCTCGAGCACGGCTGGGCGGACTCCTCGGGGACGGTGGCCGGGGACATTATAGTGGCCGGCGCGCCGGCGTCACTCCGAGGCTCGCGGCCGCGCCTGCCGACGTGGTGCACCGGAGTCCGGGAACACGCCGTTTGGGCACGCCCCAACGCTTGTGACGCGCTGCACGTTCGTGGTACTACTCCGCAGGTTCGTGCGCGACAAATCAGGTGTCGCCGCGGACATCCGTGCTCACACCACGTCTACCGGGAGTGGAGGCTTCGATAGATGGCTGACGACCAGCAGAAGACAAGCGTATTGGGCCAGGGCGTCGGCCCGATGGGCGAGCGCGGGACCATCACCGCGACGCTGCGAGACGCCACCGGCAACCCGGGCCCTCTGGGCCTCATGGCGTTCGGTCTCACCACGGTGCTGCTCAACGTCCACAACGCGGGACTCATCCCGCTGAGCGGCATCATCCTCGCCATGGGCGTGTTCTACGGCGGCCTCGCCCAGGTCATCGCCGGCATCATGGAGTGGAAGAAGAACAGCACCTTCGGCATGACGGCGTTCCTGTCCTACGGGTTCTTCTGGCTCACGTTCGTGGGCATCTTCGCCTTCCCGAAGTGGATCGGCACTCCGCCCTCGACCTCGGCGCCACCAGTACCGCGCTCGGGTACTACCTGCTCGCCTGGGGCCTGTTCACCGTCCTGATGTTCGTGGGCACGCTGCGCATCAACCGCTCGCTGCAGACGGTGTTCCTGAGCCTCACCATCCTCTTCGTGCTGCTCGCCCTCGGCGAGTGGACGGGCAACGCGACGATCACCAAGATCGCCGGCTGGGAGGGCATCTTCGTGGGCCTCTCCGCCGTGTACGGCTCCATCGCCCAGGTGTGGAACGAGCTGTACGGCCGCGTGATCCTGCCGATCGGCCCGTACAAGAGCAAGGGCTGAGACAAGGCCTCACAGCACAGAGATCATCCGCGGGCCTCGCGCCCGCGCGAGCGTGTGAATGACGGGCCGGGCCGCGAACGCAGCTCGGCCCGTCGCACCTCCGGGTTCATCGCACCTCCGGGCCCGTCGCACCTCCGGGTTCGTCACGCCCCGGGGCCCGCTGCGCTTCCGGCGCCGGTCGCCGGGTGACGACTTTTCCGTCCGCCGTTCGCTCCTATCATCTCCCTTGACACGAACATGGGTTCGCCCTAAGCTCCACACGAACACATGTTCGCCACAGGAGGAGGATCGGTGGAAGGTCTCACACCGCGGCAGGAGCAGGTACTCGAGTTCATCCGCGAGAGCGTGCGCGCCAACGGCTATCCGCCGACGGTGCGCGAGATCTGCTCGGGGCTGAGCCTGTCCTCGCCATCGACCGTACATGCGCACCTCGCCAATCTCGAGCGTCTGGGGCTCATCAAGCGCGATCCCACGAAGCCGCGGGCGCTCGACGTGGTGCAGGATATCCGGCCGCCGCGGCCATTGCCGCTCGTCGGGCAGGTCGCGGCCGGCCTGCCGACCTTGGCCGAAGACAACATCGAGGACATGGTCGATGTGCCGGCCTTCCTGCGCCGCGACGACGGCGACTTCGTACTGCGCATCGACGGCGACTCCATGATCGAGCGCCGGCATCCTCGAACGGCGACCTCGTCGTCGTGCATCCTCAGCAGCAGGCGGCCAATGGCGAGATCGTGGTCGCCCGTGTCGACGACGAGGCCACGACCAAACGTTTCTTCAGCGAGGGCCGGACCATCCGCCTGCAGCCGGAGAACGACAACTACGAGCCGATCATCGTCAAC
Source organism: uncultured Thermoleophilia bacterium (assembly GCA_963829205.1). GTDB lineage: Bacteria > Actinomycetota > Thermoleophilia > UBA2241 > UBA2241 > CAIXSE01. Next base: position 489,063 of record CAWHHT010000005.1, on the reverse strand, counting down.
GCCGACGAGTTCGAGCTCGTCGGCCGAGTCGTGGGGGTCCTTCGCCAGCTATGAGTACCGTGCCTCTCGCCACAGCCGTCCTTCCAACGCTCGCCGATTCTGTCGACGAGGCACTCGCCGCCGCGCTTGCGGGGAGAGGGGAACCCTGTCTGTGGTGCGGGAGTGCGCAGTCCATCATCGTGCGCGCCGATATCTGGAGTGGCCAGGTCGTCACGCGCTGCGCGTCTTGCGGCAGCGAGCTCAGCGGCGTGGTGCCCCGGTATCTGCGTGAGGTGCCACGGTGAGCGGCAGCCGCGTCTCAAGCGCCGGCGCTTCGCGGACGCGCCTGCGCGCCGTGCCGACTCACTCCTCCATGCGCAGCCCGCGAAGCCGGGCCGGCCGGCACCAGCTGCGCCGGCGCCGCCTCGCCGGCCTCGTGCGCTTCGCCATCTTCCTGCTGCTCATCTTCGTCGCGGTCTGGGCTGGCGTACGGGTCGCTCATGCCGGGGAAGACGGCAGCGTCTACACGGGCCATCAGTACGTCATCCAGTCCGGCGACACGCTCTGGGGCATCGCAGCAGCGCGAGTACGGCGGCGGCGTGGATCTGCGTCAGGCCGTGTGGCAGATCCGCGAGGCCAACAGCCTCCAGGACGTCGCCGTTCAGCCCGGCCAGCACGTCACGCTCCCGTACATCGGCGAGTAGTCCGCCGCCTGGCGGCGGGTGGACTCGCGTGCTCCCGTGCAGGGCCGCTTTGGCGGACCGCGAACCCTAGGACTGCGTGGCTCGTCGCGGCGGCCTCCCGGCTGTCGTGCGGTATACTTGCCACCTTCCGGGACGTGGCGCAGCCTGGTAGCGCACCTGCTTTGGGAGCAGGGGGTCGGCGGTTCGAATCCGCCCGTCCCGACCAGCACTTCGTAGGGCGGGAGTAGCTCAGTTGGTAGAGCATCAGCCTTCCAAGCTGAGGGTCGCGGGTTCGAGACCCGTCTCCCGCTCCACTTTCGCCCTCTGGCCGGCGCTGCCGCACACCACGCTCGCTCGCGCCGACCGGCACCGCGCGCCCGTAGCTCAGCTGGATAGAGCGTCGGACTTCTAATCCGAGGGTCGCAGGTTCGAATCCTGCCGGGCGCGCCACCAGGCTCCTGCGCAAGATGGCGGAATGTCCCATCTCCTTCCCGACGGTGACGGCCGAGGATGCCAGTGCGACCCGCCGTGCGGGCCATGCCAGCCTGGTGTGCGGCGGGTCGCATCTGCGCTACTCCCTGACGCTCGTTCTCGTGGTGCTTGAGCACGGATGCCCCGCCAAGTCAGGCGCGCGACCCCATGCAGTATCCGCCGACCGCACCGACACCGGTAAGGAGTTCTTGCGGCATGTCACCCATGCCGGGCGACGGAGGTGCGTATGAGCAGCGACGACAGCTCGATCGGACTTGCGGCACCGCTCGACGCGGGGATGGCGCTCGTCCCCTCCGCGGGGGCATCGCCCGACCTCGCCCTTCTGGGCCCGGTGTGGTCGGAGGTGGTGTACGAGCGCGAGGCCGTTCGCGAGATCGGAGCGGAAGCGGTCTGTTGGGTCATCTACGGCGAGCTGTGGGAGTACCGAGACGGCGCGTTCTACGTGACGGAGCTCTTCCGAAGCCGTCATCGGCGGTTGGTCGAGGACGTGCTCCGCGCGCCGCCGGGCCCCTGGCGACACTACGCCGCCTGTGGGTGCGAGGTGTGCCGGCTGGGCACCGCCTGAGCAGGGCGCCACATCAGCACATCTGAGCCCGCGTTCCGGGAGTGACTGGCGCTACCCGTTGGTGGTATCCTGTTGCGCCAGTCGCTCGCGTCGTGCGTGGGGCGCTCGCCCGGACGAGAGCGATCGACAAGACCGGTGGTGAAGGTAGCTCAGCTGGTAGAGCTCCGGGTTGTGGTCCCGGCGGTCGCGGGTTCGAATCCCGTCCTTCACCCCAATCAGGCTCAGTAGCGGCCGGCGCCTGCGCCGGCCGTCGACGTTAACAGCGTGCGGGTGTGGCGGAACTGGTAGACGCGCTAGACTTAGGATCTGGTGAGCTCTTGCTCGTGGAGGTTCAAGTCCTCTCACCCGCACCACAGGCTCCGGCCTGAACCTCGCACACCACACATGGCGGCCGTCGGCGCCTCCGGCTCCGGCGGCCCGCCCAAGAGAGATACGGAGACCTAACAGTGAAGACCAACGTCAAGTCGATAGGCGATAACGAAGTCGAGCTCACCGTCGAGGTCTCGGCCTCAGACGTCAAGAAGGCGTACGACCGTACCCTCGCCGAGATCCGCGGCGAGATCGCGCTCCCAGGCTTCCGCAAGGGGCACGTTCCGGTGCCGCTCGTCATCCAGCAGGTCGGCGAGGACTTCGTGCGCGGCGAGACGCTCGAGCACGCGGTGCCCGAGTGGGGCGACCAGGCCCTCAGCGAGGCCGGTCTGCTGGACAAAGCCGTCGGCACCTCGGACCTCAAGGCCGAGAAGCTCGACGAGACCACCGACTATAGCTTCTCGCTCAAGGTGCAGACGATGCCGGTGCCCGTGCTGGGCGACTACAAGGGCCTCAAGGTGCCCAGGCGCGTCGTCGAGGTGACCGAGGCCCAGGTCGAGGCGCAGCTGGCGATGCTTCAGGAGCGCCTCGCCAAGCTCGAGCCCGTCGAGGGCCGCGCCGTGCAGAGGGGCGACTTCGTGCTCATGGACCTCGAGGGTTCGCGCGACGGTGAGCTGATCGAGGGCGCCGAGGGCAAGGACCAGATGTTCGAGATCGGACGCGGCAACCTCATCCCCGGCTTCGAGGAGGCGCTCGAGGGCGTGATGCAGGGCGAGGAGAAGATCTTCGACGTCGAGTTCCCCGAGGACTATCACGCCGAGGAGCTGCAGGGCCAGCCGGCGACCTTCAAGGTGACGGTCAAGGAGATCAAGGAGAAGGTCGTTCCCGAACTGGACGACCCGTTCGCAGCCGACGTCAGCGAGTTCGAGACCATCGACGAGCTGCGCGTCGACGTGCGGCAGCGGCTCGAGGCCGCGGCCGAGGCCGGGGCGCAGCGCGACTACCGCGCCGCGGCCGTCGATCAAGCGGCCGACAACGCCACCGTCGACATCCCCGAAGTCATGATCCACCGCGAGGCGCACCGCCTCTTCCACGAGCTCGAGGAGAGCGTCGGCGAGCGCGGCCTCACCATGGAGGTCTATCTCGGCGTGCTGGACAAGACCGCGGAGCAGGTGGAAGAGGAACTGCACCCGCAGGCCGAGCTGATCATCAAGCGCCGCCTCGTGCTGGAGGCGATCGCCGAGGCGGAGAGGCTGGAGATCAGCGACGATGAGATCACCGAGGTGGTGAAGCGCGACGCCGAAGCACTCGGGCGCGACCACCTGCAGTTGCTCGCCGACCTCGAGAAGTCGGGCAGGCGTGAGGCGCTCCGCGACGAAATGCTACTGGCCAAGACCGTCGATTTCGTCGCCGACGCGGCCGTACCCGTGCCGATGACCGAGGCCGAGGAGGAGGCAGCCGCCGAGGACGCGGCCGACGACGAGGAAGAGACGGCGGCAGAGGCCTGAGAAGTCAACGCCGCCGCGCGAGGCCTTACGTTTCGCGGCGGGAACACCAGAGAAGACCAGTTCGTGCCAGCGCAAGAGAGGGTGACCACGTGACACCACTTGTACCGTTCGTGATCGAGCAGACGAGTCGCGGCGAGCGCTCGTTCGACATCTTTTCCAGGCTTCTCAACGAGCGTGTGATCTTCCTTGGCACGCCCGTGAACGACGACGTCGCCAACCTGATCGTGGCGCAGCTCATCCACCTGGAATCGGACGACCCGGACAAGGACATCAGCCTGTACATCAACAGCCCCGGCGGGAGCGTCTACGCCGGCCTCGCGATCTACGACACGATGCAGTTCATCAAGCCTGACGTGAGCACGATCTGCGTCGGCAGCGCCATGAGCATGGGCGCGCTGCTGCTGGCCGGCGGCGCCAAGGGCAAGCGGTTCGCGCTGCCCAACGCACGCATCCTCATCCACCAGATCATGGGCGGGTACGAGGGACAGGCGACCGACATCGAGATCCACGCCAAGGAGGTCATCGACCTCCGCAAGCGCCTGGACGAGATCCTGGCCGCCCACACCGGGCAACCGGAGGAGCAGGTCCGCAAGGACACCGAACGCGACAACTTCATGTCTGCCGCGGAAGCGAAGAAGTACGGCATCCTCGACGACGTCATCGCCCACCGGTAGGGCGGGCGGGGCGCGTCACTTCAAAGGAGCGAGCGGTGGCAGGAACGACCGACGGCAATGATCAGCTGCTTTGCAGCTTCTGCGGCAAGTCGCAGCGGCAGGTCAAGAAGCTCATCGCCGGTCCGGGCGTGTACATCTGCGACGAGTGCATCGATCTCTGCAACGAGATCATCGACGAGGAGCTCGCCGCGCCGGTGGCGCTGGACCTCGAAAGCCTGCCCAAGCCGCGCGATATCTACGCGACCCTGAACGACTACGTCGTCGGCCAGGAGGAGGCCAAGCGGGCCCTCTCCGTGGCCGTGTACAACCACTACAAGCGCGTGCAGGCGGTGAGCAGCGGCGAGACGGACGTCGAGCTGCAGAAGAGCAACATCCTGCTGCTCGGCCCCACCGGCTGCGGCAAGACGCTGCTCGCCCAGACGCTGGCGCGCATCCTCAACGTGCCCTTCGCCATCGCTGACGCCACAGCCCTCACAGAGGCCGGCTACGTGGGCGAGGACGTCGAGAACATCCTGCTCAAGCTCATCCAGGCCGCCGATTTCGACGTCAAACGCGCCGAGACCGGCATCATCTACATCGACGAGATCGACAAGATCGCGCGCAAGGCGGACAACCCGTCGATCACACGCGACGTCTCGGGCGAGGGCGTGCAGCAGGCGCTGCTCAAGATCCTCGAGGGCACCGTGGCGAGCGTACCGCCGCAGGGTGGGCGCAAGCATCCCCACCAGGAGTTCCTGACGATCGACACGACCAACGTGCTGTTCGTGTGTGGCGGGGCGTTCTCGGGCCTCGAGAGGGTCATCGAGCGCCGCATGGGCCGCCAAGGCGTCGGTTTCATGGCCGACATCATGAGCAAGGCCGAGCAGGACCCGGGGACGATCTTCACGCATGCGCTGCCGGAGGACCTGCTCAACTTCGGCCTCATCCCCGAGTTCATCGGCCGCTTGCCGGTGGTCTCGGCGGTGCACAACCTCGACCAGGCCGATCTCAAGCGCATCCTCACCGAGCCCAAGAACGCGCTCACCAAGCAGTACCAGAAGTTCTTCAGCCTGGACGGCATCGAGCTCGTGTTCGCCGAGGAGTCGCTGGGCGCCATCTCGGAGAAGGCGCTCGACCGCGGCACCGGCGCGCGCGGGCTGCGCTCCATCATCGAGGAGTCGCTGATGGGCGTGATGTTCGACCTGCCGTCGCGGCGCGACGTCACGAAGTGCGTGATCACGCGCGAGAGCATCGAGAAAGAGGGCATCGACCCGACCCTCGTCACTGTGGCGGAGAAGGCGGAGCCTGAGCGTGACGCCGAATCCGCCTGAGAAGGCGGCCGCCGGCGACACCGCGCTCACGGCGGCCCTGCCGCTGCTCCCGACGCGAGAGCTCGTCGTCTTCCCGCACATGGTCGCGCCCATCTTCGTGGGGCGCGCCAAGAGCATCGAGGCCATCGAGCGCGCCTTCAACGAGCACTCGCCGCTGATCCTCAGCGCCCAGCGCGAGCCCGCGCAGGAAGACCCGCAGGTCACCGACATCATGGGCGTCGGCACGCGCGTCAAGGTGCTCCAGCTCTTCAAACTGCCGGACGGCAGCGTCAAGGCTCTAGTGGAGGGCGAACAGCGCGTGCGCATCGAGAGCTTCGAGGCCACGTCGCCGTGCTTCGTGGTGCGCTCTCTCTCCCTGGCGTCGCCCGACCGTGCGCTGCCCCGCTGCCGCGCGCTCGCGCGCCGCGTCGCGCGTGACTTCGGCGTCTACGCGCGCCACGACCCTCAGCTCGCCGAGGAACTGCTCGGCGTGGTCGAGCAGACGCGCGACCCTGAGGAGCTTGCCGACATCGTGGCTGCGCACCTGCAGGTCGACGGGGCGCAGAAGCAGGCGCTCCTCGAGATGGAATCGACCCAGGAGCGCCTGCTGGCACTCCTGGAACTGCTGGCGGAAGAGAACGCCGTGCTCGAGATCGAGCAGGAGATCGGCCTCAAGGTGCAGCAGCGCATCGAGAGCGCGCAGCGCCAGCTGTTCCTGCACGAGAAGCTGCGTGTGATCCGCGACGAGATCGAGGAGGGCGGGGAGCCGGCCGACGAAGAGATCGGCGAGTACGCTCGCCGGCTCGCCGCGGGCCGTCTCTCGCCGGCGGCCACCAAGCTGGTCGAGCGCGAGCTCAAGAAGCTCAGGCAGGCGCCCTCGATGAGCCCCGAGGTCGCTGTGATCCGCAGTCTGCTCGACGCCATCTTCGAGCTGCCCTGGGGCAGACTGGCGCCGGCCGACGTCGACGTCGCGGCCGTGGACCGCCATTTGCAGCGCACCCACTACGGCCTCAAGGACGTCAAGGACCGCATCCTCGAGTACCTGGCTGTGTGCCGCATGCGCAGCGAGGCCGCCGCCCGCGGCGGCTCCGGGCGTGCGGGTGCCGCCGCGGGCGCCGATCAGCCGGCGACCATCCTCTGCCTCGCCGGCCCGCCCGGCACCGGCAAGAGCAGCGTCGCGCAGAGCATCGCCGACGCCCTGGGCCGGCCGTTCGTGCGCGTGGCGCTCGGCGGCGTGCGCGACGAGGCCGAGATCCGCGGGCATCGCCGCACCTACATCGGAGCGATGCCCGGGCGCATCGTCGAGGGGCTCGCCAAAGCCGGCGTCGACAACCCGGTCATGCTCCTCGACGAGCTCGACAAGCTCGACAGTGATTGGCGCGGCAACCCGGCCGCGGCGCTCATGGAAGTCCTCGATCCCGCGCACAACCACAGCTTCCGCGACAACTACCTCGAGTGCGAGTACGACCTCAGCCGCGTCTTCTTCATCGCCACGGCCAACGATATCGACGGCATCCCGGCGACGCTCTACGACCGGCTCGAGGTGATCTACCTCACCGGCTACACGCTCGGGGAGAAGCTGGCGATCGCCCGCCGGCATCTGCTCCCCCGCGTGGCGCGCGACACGGGTCTGCGCCGCGACGACGTCAGGTTCCAGCGCGGCGTCCTCCAAGCGATCGTCCGCGGGTACACGCGCGAGGCAGGCGTGCGCGAGCTCGAGCGCGCCCTGCGGCGCATCGACCGCAAAGTGGCGCGCAAGCACCTCGAGGACAGCGCGCCGCTGCCGGCGACAGTGGCGACCGGCGACCTCGGGCAGTACCTCGGAGAGGCCGTCTGGCTGGAGACCGAGCTGCCGCGCGCCGGGCGTGTTGGGGAGAGTCTGGGCCTCGCCTACACCTCGGACGGCGGCGAGGTCCTCACCATCGAGGCGACCATCGCCCGCGGCCGCGGCGAGCTGGTGCTCACCGGGCAGCTCGGCGACGTGATGCAGGAGTCGGCCTCGGCCGCCTGGGGCCACCTGCTCGGCAACGCCGAGCGCGACGCCACGCTCAGAGCGCTTGTCCGCCGCTCGCCCTACCTGACCAAGGAGGGCCTCGACCTCGCCACGCAGGACGTGCGCGTGCACGTCCCCGAGGGCGCGGTGCCCAAGGACGGCCCGTCGGCCGGCTTGGCCCTCGCCGTGGCGATGCTCTCGGCGCTGGCGCGCGTGCCGGTCAAGCCGCGCGTCGCGATGACCGGCGAGATCACACTGGGCGGCCGCGTCCTGCGGGTCGGCGGCCTCAAGGAGAAGCTGCTGGCCGCCAACCGCAGCGGCATCCGCAAGGTCCTGCTGCCCGCGTCCAACCGCGCCACAGTGGCGGAGCTACCCGCCGACGTCGTCGGCAGGCTCGAACTTGTCTACGTGGACAAGTTCGCCGACGCTCTGTCGCACGTGCTCGGAGGCCGGCGCTCTCGCGCCTGACCAGACTCGGGGTCAGCTCAGGCGATCAGGCGTCGATGGGAAAACAGATCTCCGTGACCCACCGAGCGGGGTCGGCTGTGTCGGTCGCGTCCACGAGGCCGATCTCACGCAGCGGGCCGACGACGCGGTAGCCGTTGTCCGTCAGCCATACCGTGAGCTCAGCATAGGCGTTCCAGATCGTGTCGTACGCGCCCGCATGGGTCGTGCAGGCGAGACGCTCAGATGGGAGCTCGCGGCAGCGCACGCCGCCGCCGTCGGGTACAGGGACGGCCACCGGGACGCAGACCTCGAAGCGCATGTCCTTGCCTTGTTCGAGGTCGGGCTCATAGAGGATCACAGCGCGTCCTGCGGGCCGTGCGCCGTGCGCCGCAAGCCAGTCCAGGACGACGTCGCCGGCGAGCTGGATGGCGGCCTCGAGCTGCCAGGGATCGTGCGGGTGCAGCCGGGTCGCGCTGCCACGCGCGCCGGCGACGAGCTGTGCCGGGGCATCCTTGACCGTGCACTCGTAGGCGAGCGGCTGCGCGCTGCGCCCAAGCTCCTGCTCGAGCAGCTCGAGGGCGCGCGCCTGCTCTGCGAGGCGGCGCGTGATGCGCGCCCGGTGCCGCTCCAGCAGAGGGCGTAGCGCCGCGGGGTCGTCGGCGAGCAGGAGGTCGCGGATCTCGCTGAGCGGCAGCTCCAGCTGACGGCAGAGGCGTATGAGGTTGCCGCGACGGATCTGCCCGTAGCCGTAGTACCGGTAGTGCGTGTCCGGGTCCACGTGCGCCGGGCTGAGCAGCCCGCGTTCGTCGAGCTTCCTCAGCAGGCGGGGAGAGAGGTCGGTGAGGTTGGCGAACCGGCCGATGCTGATGAGGTCGTGCATGCCGGCATTCTAGCGCGGCGGGAGTGAATGCCGGCCCTCGCGGGGTACACTTCAGCGCACACGCCACCAAACAGTCGGGTCGAGGGAGCACACGCACATGGAAGAGCACGATCACCAGACGCCGGGGACCAGCGAGGAGCCGGGCGTCGACGCCGGGACGGGCCAGCTCGAGCACCATTGCTCGCAGTGTGGCGTGGACATCGAGGGATCGGCGGAGTTCTGCCAGGTCTGCGCCGTCGAGGCCAGCGGCGGTGAGGCGCCGCAGGGATCCGACGGGGACTGACCGGGAGCCGGGCCGAGGCCCGGCCCGGCAAGAGCCGCCTGCAGAGACGATCGTCCGGGGGCGGCGGCGCGGAAGCGCCGCCGCCCCCGGCGCTTGACTGCCCCCCGGGGCGTTTGGCACACCGCGCCTGGTGCTTGGCACGCCGCCCCGAACGCTCCGGACAAGGAAAGCACCCGTCGCGCATGGAAGTCTCCCCGCGTGAGCGCGGTGGATCCTGGCGAGACCCGCGCGGGGCGCGACCGATGAGGGGACGGGGACGATGGCGATGCGGGTGACCGAAGCTGGCGGCGTGACGCTCACGCTGGCGCCGCCGGCCAGGTGCGCACTCTCAGTGTGTGCGACACATATCAACGGCCGGCTGGCCGGCGTGCGCCGCACGGTGCGGTGGTTCCTGCTCGGCCAGGGCGTGAGTGAGCGGTGCGTGCACGACGTGGTGCTCGCCCTCCACGAAGCGGCGGTCAACGCGCTGCAGCACGGCGAGGGACGCGTCGAGATCGAGATCGAGGTCCGCGCCGGGCGTGTGGTCGCCACGGTGCGAGACGGCGGCGCGGGTCTGGACCCGTCGCTGCTCGTGGCTCCGTGCCCGGGCATGGAGGAGCGCGGACGCGGGTTGTATCTCGTCGCTCAGCTCATGGACGAGGTCGGCGTGACCGGCGGTCCGCGTCCCGGGCTGCGGATGGTGCGAAGCGCGTAGGAGGCGGTCGCCGTGAACACCCGGCGCTGCGTGTACTGCCATCGAGACGTCGGCGTCATCCTCTGGGTGTTTGACGGGGTCTCCGACGAACCCATCCCGGCATGCTGCGACTGCCGTGACAGGCACCGCCTCAGCGTGTTCCGAGTCGAGCTCCTCGACCCGGCGTCGCTGCCGGTCCACCCGACATGCGAGGACTGTGGCCGCGCTCTCCCGAGCCCGGACACCGAGCCTGCCGTGCTCTGGGTCTTCGACCGGCGCCGGGGGATCGTGGCGAGCTGCAACGCCTGCCGCATCGAGAACGGCCGGTCGACCCTGTGCACCGTGGCGCCGGACGAGGTGGGCGTGCCGTCGCCGGAGTGGGAGTAGCTGCCGTCGGCGGACCAAGTGACGGTCCTGGTCGTGCGGTAGGCTGAAGGCATGTCCGCCTGGTCGCCCTTCCAGTATCGCGTCTACCGCTATCTCTGGATCGCGCTACTGGCGTCCAACATCGGCACCTGGATGCAGGCGGTGGGCGCGGCGTGGCTGATGGTGCAGCTTCACGCCTCGCCGGCGGTGGTCGCGCTCGTGCAGACTGCCAGCTACCTACCGGTCGTGCTTGTCGGCGTGGCGGCCGGCGCGCTGGCCGACATGGTCGAGCGCCGGCTCCTGCTCCTGATCACGCAGGCCTTCATGTTCCTCGCCGCGGGCGGTCTGGCCGTCGTGACGGCCGCCGGCGCCGTGACACCGCTCTCGCTGCTCGCCTTCACCTTCGCGCTCGGCCTCGGCATGGCGTTCAACTACCCGGCCTGGCAGGCGATCCAGCCGGAGCTCGTGCCCAGGGAGGAGTTCAAGCAGGCGGTCACGCTCGGCGGCGCCAACATCAATCTGGGCCGGGCCATCGGGCCGGCGGTGGGCGGCCTGCTCATCGCGGCCGCCGGCCCCTGGCTCGTGTTCGCGCTCAACGCTGCCTCGTTCGCCTTCGTGCTGGTCGTGCTCTGGCGCTGGCACCGCCCGGTGGAAGAGGATCCCGGACCGCCCGAGCGCTTCGCCGGGGCGGTCCGCGCCGGGGTGCGTTACGCGATGTTCTCGCACGTCCTCCATGGGGTCGTGCTGCGCTCGTTCGTCTTCGGCGCCGCCAGCGCCGGTCTGCTCGCGCTGCTCCCGGTGTACGCCAAGGACGTGCTTGGCACTGGGTCGGGCGGGCTGGGACTGCTCTACGCCGGCATCGGCGGCGGGGCCGTGGCGACCGCCGCCGTGATCCCTCGCGTGCGTGAGCATCTGAGCGCCGACTGGGTCTTCGCCGTCGGCAGTGGGATCGTGGCCGCGGCGCTCCTGGCACTCGCGCTGGTGCACGCGCTGCTGCCCGCGTTCCTGATCAGCTTCGTGGCCGGCGTGGGTTGGCTCTTCTGCCTCTCGACCCTCAACGTGGCCTCTCAGGAGGCGCTGCCTGGGTGGGTGAGGGCGCGCGGCCTCGCCTTCTACCTCACGGCGATCTCCGCCGGCATCGCTCTGGGCGCATTCCTCTGGGGCGGGCTCGCCAACGTGACCGGTGCGCAGGTCACGTACGCGTGGAGCGCGCTCGCGATCGTCGTCACGGTGGCGCTCGCGCGGCGCTGGCGCTTCGATCGCATCGCCGAGGTGGACCTGCGGCCGGCGCCGATGGCCGCGCCGGAGGCGAGGCTGGTGGAGGGCGACGAAGCCGTGAGCAGTCCCGCGCTGGTGGTGGTGGCCTACGAGGTCCGGCCCGAGAGTGAGGACGACTTCCTGCGCGCGCTGCGCATGGTGGGCCGCGCGCGCCGGCGGACCGGCGCGATGAGCTGGAACGTGTACCGTGACGCCGAACGCGACGACCGCTTCATCGAGACCTACGTGCTGGCGAGCTGGGACGAGCACGTGCGCCAGCACCAGCGCCGCACGGTCACCGACCTCGAGCTGCAGGAAGACGTGTGGCGGTACCTGCGCCCGGGCACGGAGCCCACCGTGAAGCACTACGTGGCGCCGCCGGAACCGTCCATGCGGCTGTGGTCGTGGTAGGCGATGGCGGGCACACAGTGGTCATGGCACACGACCAGACACGGCGGACGCTCGTGGTGTCGGACGTCCACGGGTTCCCGGAGCTGCTCGAGAACGCGCTCAGCGCGTCAGGGTTCCGTGAGGGCACCGATCGCCTGATCTTCGCCGGCGACTTCGTCGACCGGGGGAGCCGCGCGAGCGAGTGCCTCGAGCTCCTCGACCGGCTCGGGGCGGAGATGCTGACAGGCAATCACGACCAGGCGGTCGCGCTGGGCTACTGGATCGGCGAGCAGCAGGAGGAGAGTAAGGTCTTCCGCGCGACCATCCTCGCGCGGATCCGAACGGGGCGGCTCAACCTGGTCACGAGCGCAGACGGGGTGCTGATCAGCCACGCCGGTCTATCGCGCGCCTTCACCGCCGACTACGAGCGGGCCGGTCGCGATCCGGCTCGTCTGGCCCGGCGCCTCAACGACGAGTACCACGCTGACGTCGAGCGGCTGCTCGCGCGCGGGGCCGAGTGGCCGGAGCCGCGGACTGTAGACGAACACTCACCGCTGTGGCTGCGCGTGGACGACGCGGACGTCGGGCCGGGGCGGCTGCTCGACGGCGTCGAGCAGGTCGCCGGCCACACGACCCCGACGGTCTTCCGCCGCTGGACTGAGGACGAGTTCCGCGACGCCGGGCTGCACTGCATCGATCCCGGCAGCTATGGCCTCGGGAAGCGCGACCAGCCGGCGCACTACCGCTACGCGCTCATCGAACGCGGCAGGGTGAGTGTGGAGACCGGCACCGCCTTGTCGGCGCGCTGACGCGAGGGCGAGGGGCCGGCGTGGGTGCCGGACGCGGCGGGGGCCGGCGCATGCCGGCCCCCGCCTGGTCACTCTGGTGTGTGGACTGGTCTCGCCGGATCAGAATCCCGGGTCGCGGTACACCTCGGCGCCGCGGAACATGGTGAGCAGCACCTTGTTGCCGTCTCCGATCCGATCGGGTGCGGCGGTGATGATGTTGCGCGCGAGGACCACCATGTCGGCGGACTTGCCGACCTTGAGCGAGCCGGTCGTCTTCTCGAGGAAGTTGGCCCGGGCGCCGTTGATCGTGTAGCTGCGGATCATCTGGCTGATGTTCGCGCGCTCCGCCGGCCAAAGGATATCGCCGACCGGTATCGTGCCGCCCATCTGCGAAGTCGGGTACCAGCGCATCACGCCGATCTGCATGCCCTGCAGCGCATCGGGCTCAGGCGTCACCGGGAAGTCGCTCGACGAGGCGACGTTCACGCCGGCGTCGAAGAAGCTCTTCATCGGATACTCGTGCGCGGCCCGTGGCTGGCCAAGGAACGGCACCTGCACGTTGTAGTAGTAGTCGTCCTTGAGGAACCAGTAGGGCTGCGGCAGCGCCGTCACGCCGAGCGTGGCGAAGCGCTTGATGTCGCTCTTCGCCGCGAGCTGGATGTGCGTGATCATGGGCCGCAGGCTGCGCGCGTGGGTGCGGCTGGCGCGCTCCGTGGCGGCGATGGAGTCGAGCGCCTCTCGCACGGCGCCGTCACCGATGGCGTGCACGTGGATCTGGAAGCCGGCTCTGCTGGCGGCGGTCATCGCAGCAGTCATGGCGGCGGGCTTCCAGATGGGGTCGCCGCGGTAGCCCGGCCGATCGGCGTAGGGCTTGAGCAGGTAGCCCGTGTGACCCTCGATCACACCGTCGGCGAAGAACTTGACGGTGTTGGTCTGGAAAAGGCCGCCGTGGTGCTTGGCGCGCTCGATCTTGGCGGCCGCGATCTGAGGGCCGACCTTCTCCCAGGGCACGAGTTCGAGGGACCCTCTCACGCGCATGGTGAGCCCTCCGGTCCCCGCCAGCTCCGAGTAGGCGGCGACGGCGTTGGAGCCGGGGTAGAGCACCGGGTCGTTAACCAGGGTGATGCCGAGCGGGCCCGCGATCGTCTGCTCGTAGAAGCGCAGGCCGTCGGCATACTGCTCGACGGTGAAGTCGGGGATGGCGGCGAGGACCATGTTGGTGGCTGATTCCTCGCGCAGCGTGCCGGACGGCTCGCCATACGGCGTGCCCGGTTGGCCCACCGTGCCGGGGACACGCTCGATGACTCCGCCCACCGGGTCGGGCGTGCTGCCCGTGATGTGGGCCATCTCGAGCGCCTTGGAGTTGGCCCAGATCGAGTGATGACCGTCCGACCACAGCGCAACCGGGCGGTCGCTCACCACCGAGTCGAGGGCGGTCTTCAGCGGGCCGATGCCCGGGAAGAGCGCCTCGCTCCAACCATTGCCCTGGATGGAAGCCATGGTCGGATTCGCGGTGGCGAACTGCTGGATGGCCGTGAGGTACTCCGGCAGCGAGGTCAGCCCGTACAGGTTGGCGGCGTAGAGGAAGGTCACCGCCGACTGGACGTGTGCGTGGGCGTCCGAGAAGCTCGGCAGGAGCATCTTGCCCTTGAGGTCGACGACCTTGGTGTGCGCGCCCACGAAGGCGCGTGCGCCCCTGTTCGAGCCGATGTAGGTGATCTTGCCGCCGCGGACCGCGACCGCGTGCGCGGTGGGGTGGGCTCCGTTGACAGTGTACACATAGCCCTGCGTGAAGACCGTGTCCGCCGGCTTAGGCTTGGCTGAAGCGGCCGCCGCCAGTCCGAGCGCGAGCGCCGCCAGGATGGCCAGCAGCAGCATGAGCTTGACCGGTCGCATGAGTCTCATGGACCTCCCCCTCGTGATAGAGTTCACATTACGGGACATTGTACGCAAAGCTTCTGCTAGACTGCTGCCTATGTCAATGGCCGGTCGTCCGAGAGTGCACACTCATCTCAGCCGTGATGCGATCGCGAGGGCCGGGCTGAGCATCGTCGACGAGGACGGCGCCGATGCCCTCACCATGCGGGCGGTCGCCGCCGCCCTCGGTGTGGGGACGATGACCATCTATCGCTACGTGCCGGACCGCGGCGCCCTTGTCAGGGACATCGTGGGGAGCTTCCTGGCCGAGGTCGATACGGCGGCGGTACCGGGCGAGACCTGGGATCAGACGCTGCGCCGGTCGGGACGCTCCCTGCGCGCGGCGACGCTCCGCCACCCGCAGGCCTTTGCGCTCGTCGCCGCCGCGCCTGTGACTGCGCCGCCAGTCCTCGACTATGCCCGGCGCGTCTCGCTCATGCACGCCGGCCAAGGAGTGACTTTCGAGGTCTTCGTGCAGATCTGGAGCGCTGTCGATGCCTATCTGACCGGGTTCATGGGCATGCTGGCTCGCTCAGTGATCCGTCAGCGGGCGGAGGAGGCGAGCGAGCGGCCGGCCGCAGACGACGCCCTCTCGGCCGGCCTCGCGCGCGCCGTGTCGGAAGAGGCCTTCGAGACCGGCCTGAGCGTGTTGATCGCGGGGCTCAGGGCGACCATCGTGCGGGACGCGGAGCCGGAGACTCCGTAGGCAGGATCGCGTAGCCGCGGGCGGCTCAGGCGGGTTTGAGCAAGCCGCGGCGCTCGTAGACCGCCGCGGCTTCGCGCACGAGCGTGGCGCAGAGGGGTGCGCCGCCTGCCTCGAGCCGCGTGGCCAGGGCATCGAGGTCCGTGCGCATCGACCGCCGCGGCCGCAGTGCCTCGTAGACGGCGAGCACCTCGTCGTCGGTCAGTGCCGTGAGCTCGGCGGCGCGGCGCAGGTTCTCTCCGAGCTGCCGGTTACCGTGCTCCTCGGCCACGACGGCTTGGTGCCGGAGCGTGTCTGGGTGCACGCGCAAGTCGGCGGGGGAGAGATCGCCGCTCACGGCAGCTTCCAACGTGATCTCCTCGATCGGCCGCCCGCTCAGGGCGATGCAGCGCCACGCCGCGTCCCGCGGGCCAGCTGGGCCCTCTGCCGCGTTGCTCATGGCTCGACCTCACTGTCGGGCATCGGCTCGACGTCGACGTCCACCGGCGGCGCCCCGGCCAGCACTTCGCCGCGCTCAACGGCGACGAGCGTGACCACCTCGGCGTGGTAGCGCGCCTCGATCGCCTGATCGGTGTACGGATTGCGGACGGGCACCGGCCGCGATCCCAGGGCGTGCCGCCCGGCGTTGCGGCCGAGCTCCCGGTACAGGTCGGCCGTCATCAGAGGCGCGATCGAGAAGAGCTCGAGGCACGCCAGCGGAGGCAGGTCGCGGCGGTGGATGAGTGCCGTGCCCTTGGCCTGCAGGCCGACGCCGATCCCGGAGCCGGCCAGGTTGGCGGCCCTGAGGCCGATCATCCCGACGTCGACGGTGTCGCGCACCCGCACGAGGCGCGCTGTGCAGCCCTCCTCCTCGATGCCGGCGACGATCTGCGCCAGGACTTCGCTCACCGGCAGCCCCGCCATCGTGAGCCAGAGCTTGGTCGCGAACGCGGGGGAGAGGCCGACGCAGACCTCATGCGGGTCGGTGCCGGTCTGCGACTCGCCGCGCTCGACAAGACGGAACGGCGCGGCGGGGGTGGACTCGCTTTCGGCCGTGGTGCCGCATTTGGTGCCGTATCCGGTACCGCGTTCGGTGCCGCGCGCGTCTGAGGCTCCCCTCGCCCCGGCCGCGTGCCGCGCCAGCAGGTCGTCCCGCGAGCGCTGCTGGCGGATGGCGGCCATCTCCTCGCGCCGGGCGGGCGCTACTTCGTAGCCGCTGCCCGGCCCCTGGTAGTCGTTGGGGTCGGTGGTCTTGGACAGCACGTTCATCTGCTCGTCGAAGATCGCCGCCGTCTGCAGGTAGTCGGCGGCGACGCGGGCGCGGCCCATAGCGAGCACGCGCCCGGCCTCCTCCTCGAATCCCGTCTTCCAGAGGGCGCGCACCACGTCCAGGACCCCGATCTGCTTGCGCATGATCGCGTCCGCGGCCGCCAGCACCGCCTCCGGGTCTGGCGGCGTGATGTCCTTGGAGCCGTCCGCGACGACGACCTCCTGCACGTGAGCGTCGCTCAGCCAGCCTACCGGCTCCTCGGTCGAGCACTCGGCGCCATCGCCCGACTCCGCCAGTCCCAGCTCGCGGTACACCGCCTGCGCCGCCTTGGCCGCCCTCTCGCGAACCTCGCGCATCCGCTCCTCGGTGACCGGCCGCAGCGCGCCGTCCACGCCCCAGTCCCGCTGCAGCACGAGGTAGTCGTCGAGGTCCTCGGCGTTGAAGTTGGAGGGGCCGAACATGTTGTCGTAGCGCGGGATCGAGCCGAAGCCCGAGAAGAGGAAGTCCGAGCCGGCGAGGAAGAGCGGGACGGTGTGCGCCGTGCGCCGCATGTCCGACTCGCTGACGAGGGCATCGTTGCCCGAGCACGACTCGAGGTCGCGCAGCATGACGAGGAGGTTCTCGGCGAGCAGCTCGCGCATGCCGTCCGGGACGCAGCCGACCACGCTCGCCCCGTCGATGCCACCGTTCTGGACGCCCTGCGCGCCCATGGCGCGGGCCAGCGCGACGCAGCGCGACTCGAGGCTGAACATCGAGCGGCCCTCGGCGGCGCCCATGAGCGCCTCTGCGCCGCCGCCGCTGGTGACGCGCATCTTGAGGCCGCGCGAGGCGTAGGCCGAGCAGAGGAAGGCCTTGGACCAGGGCGTGTCGTCGCCGTCGATGAACACGCCCTCGGTGCCATAGAGCGAGACGGTCTCGGCGTAGGTGGTGAGGCCGCGCAGGCCGAGCTCGAGCTCGAGCGCCTCCTCGATGGAGCACTGCGTGAGCGCGCCGCCGGCGCCGACCTGCGAGCCGATGAGCACGGCGAGGGCGTTGGAGGGCGCGTCGCTGTTGACGGGCACTGTGGTCTCGACCTCGCGGAAGCCGTACGCGACCGCGGAGGCCGCGTCGGCGGCGAGCAGCAGCGGGTCGTCGAGCCGGTTGGTGACGTGCGCCTGGCTGGAGGGCGTACGGCGCACGCGCAGCTTGCTGACCGCCAGCTGCAGTTCGACCGGGCGCAGGAGCGCGACCACGCGGGCGAGCTTCTCGGGCGTCGCGCCGCGCGCGAGGCGGACGACGTCCGCGCGCGGCGTCCCCGGATCGACGATCACGCGGGCGAACGCGACGTCGTCGAGCTCGTTCGCCTCCCGCGCGACCTCGGCGTCGATGCCACGCGCGGCGATGAACTCGTCGATGAGGTCGTACTCGGGCGCCGGCGTGCCGTCCAGCTCTGTCACACGCCCGGCGTCGTCGACCTCGATCGAGGGCGCCGGGTCGTTGACGCTCGCGAACGCGACGAGCCCGGCCTCATGATCCTCTTTTGCGAACCCGTCGAGATTGACCGGCCGCTTGTCCAGACCGGCGAAGCGGCCGAGGCGGGCCGGCCGATCGTCACCTGGCCGGTTCTGGGCGATCACGATGGCGCCTCCATGACGGGATACTACCGAGCGCGCTCGACGAGCACCATTCTGGTCCGCGCTAGCCCGGATCGGAGTGATTTGTCGCCAGGCTAGAACATTCGTCTAGCAGCGCCTCAAGGCTTGCCGTGCGCGTCCGAGGAACATAGTGACGTCGCCGCCACGTGCTGTGTGCCCCGGCGCGCCGCACGTCCCCGGGCTACCTGGAGGTGTCATGAAGGGAATATCGCTGTCGTCCGTCATCCAGGTGATCAACCTGGAGCGCCAATCCTGCGACGTCGAGGCACAGGCCGACGGTCAATCAGGGCAGCTGCACTTTCGCGACGGCACGCTCGTGGACGCGATGGCGGACGGGCTGGCGGGTGAGGCGGCGGCCTACGAGATCCTCGCCTGGGAGAACCCCGAGTTCGAGGTGAACACCGAGGACTCTCCGCGGGACCGCACGATCGACGCCGACCTCACACACATGCTGCTGGAGACCGCCCGGCGCCAGGACGAGGAGAAGGCCGACATCGCGCGGGCGGCGACTGCCGCCGCACCTAACGCCCCGGTCGCGTCCATCCATGCTGATGCCTCCCAGAGTCCTTTCGCGGCGCCTCCTGCGCCGCCCGTCCTCAAACCCGTGGCAGCGCCGGCAGTCCAGGCGACGACCCCGCCGGCCGCGGCAGCGACCACGAGTGCCTCCGGCGCGAAAGGCGCAGCAGCCCCGGCCGCCGCCACCGACGCGGCCGGAAATGGCGCTCTCAATGTCGCCGGCCTCAAGCGCGTCATCCAGATAGCCCAGGATGGGCTCGCCGACGCTCTCGTCTCGGCCGACGTCTTCTCGACCGCCGACGGGACCTCCTACGTCGGCGTCAACAGCCAGCCGGCCGGCTGCGCGCTCATCAACCAGCTCACCGAGCGGATGATGTGGTCGCTGGACAAGGGCGGCCTGCCGCCGCTCGGCCGTTACTACATGGCCGAGCTTGTCGACGGCCGGATGCTCCTGGTCGCTCCGTGCGGCGGTGTCCAGCTAAGCCTAGTCGTGGACAGCACGCGTGTGCAGCTCGGGCTCCTCCTGAACGTCATCCTCCCCGAGGTGCTCTCTGCGCTGGAGGAGGTGAGCCCGCGATGAGGGTCTTCACCGTGTCGGGGCTTGAGGGCTCCACGGTCTGCTTTCGCAAGTTTCTGAAGGCGATCGACACGTACCAGGCGGACGTGGCCGTGCTTCTTGGAGATCTCACCGGCAGGAAGGTCGTCGCGGTGACCAGGAAGGGTCCGTCGTCGTGGGAGGTGCCTGTCGACGGCAAAGTCCACAAGATCGACTCTCCAGCGGCGTTGGCAGAGGCGAAGGCGGCCATCGTCGACCATGGCGACTACTGGATCGAGCAGACGCCGGAGGAGTTCGAGCATACTCGCTCCAATCCCATGCTCGTCGACCTCTACTTCAAATCGCTCGTGCGCGAGCGGATGCAGGAGTGGCTCACGCTGGCCGACGAGCGGCGTGGCAACGGCGGCCCGCCGATCTTCGTGGCCCCGGGGTGCGGCGACTGGACGGTGATCGACGATCTCTTCGAGAAGGGCGGCGGGATGACTCCCTGCGACGACCGGATCGTCGAGGCAGGCGGCTATCAGCTGGTGACCTCGTCGTCGAGCGGGCCCACCGAGTGGGAACTCGCCCGTGAGATGGACGACCACGAGCTGCACAAGAAGCTGCTCGAGTTGTGCTCGGGCATCGGCGACCCTGACTACACGATCTTCAACCTCCAGGCCGACAGCCGTGCGGCGCAGCGCATCGTCAAGCGGTTCCAGCCCGTCGTCCGTGTCATGGGCACGCCGCAGGGCAGCTCTGGCGGCGCGTCCAAACGAGGCCGCACGCTTGAGCTCAGCCCTCGCAGCGTGCTCGTGGAAGATGCCGCCCCGGCGCTGTTCGGCGTGCTGGTCGTGCTGGAGAACGGCGAGGTCAAGGATTACCTCTTCACCGAGGCCTGACTGCGACGGCGTGAACCTCGGCTCAGCGGGAACGTGAAGGGTGAAGGGAGCCGAGCCGGGGAGGAAGCATGGCCGTGTACGAGTTCAAGTGCGCCAAGTGCCACACTGAGTTCGAGGTGACCTGCCACATGGACGAGCGCGAGGCCAAGGCCGTGTGCCCCAAGTGCGGCAGTCACGAGGTGGAGCAGAAGCTCACGGCCGCGTTCTCGTCGCCGCGGCCGGACAAGTACTGAGGAGTCTGGTGCCTGCATTCTGTGTGGGCGCCGGGTCCGATGACCAGTAGCATGTGAAGCACCACTGCCCCGGACCTGAGGAAGAGGCGCGCCGGCCGGAGCCCGAGCCGATCCTCGCGTCGTTCGAGCTGCTGGACGGCGTCGGCGGGAGAGGCGGAGACGCCGGAGGGCGCGGCTGCGGAAGAAGAACAGGTTGCGCCCGGAGGAGAAGCACAGATGACGGAGCCATCCGACGAGTCCAGCGTGCCCGACGCCGCGGCCGGCGAGCCACCCCAGTGGCGGGAGCGCGACGCCTGGACGGCCCTCGACGACCTCGACGCGTCCCCGACGCTTGTGCCTGCGAGCGAGTGGCCGGGCGGCGCTGCGGCGGCCGGCGATGATGTCCTGGACCGGCCGGGGCTCTACGCCTGGTGGGTCGACGGGGCGGGCGCGGCCGACCTCACGCGCGGGCTCGCGCCCGGCCGCGGCATGACCGTCGAGGCGGGTCGCATCGACCTGGGGCAGGCCGGAGCGACGAAGTGGCCCTCCGGCCGGCCCAACGACGACACGCTCGGCAGACGCATCGGCGAGGTCCATCTCGGCGGCCGGGTCCGCATGTCCGCGTTCCGCTGGACGCTCGCGTCGATCCTCTTCGACCAGCTCGAGCTGCAGGGGCAGGCCGCCATGCTCATCACACCGACATCCGAGCGGGAGCTCAGCGACTGGATGCGCGCGCATCTCTCCGTCGCGGTCCATGCGCACGACGAGCGCGACACGCTTGGCGGCCTCGAGCGCGCGCTGCTCGAGCGTCTGGACCCGCCGCTGAACCTGACCCACGTGCAGCCGACGCCGCTGCGAGCGCGCATCACCGAGCTGCGCCGGCGGATCAGCCGGGAGTCCTGAGCGGCCCGCAGGCGGCTCTGGCGCAGCCCCGGTCGGCTGCGACCGGTGACTCCACGCTCGCCGCGGACCCACACTGGGGTTGATGAACCGGGTGCGGCGGGAAGGACCGCGGCATGACAAGGGACCGCCTCGAAGCTTTCAGCGACGGCGTCATCGCCATCCTCATCACGATCATGGTGCTGGAGCTCGTCGTGCCGCACGGGTCCCGGCTGGCCGACCTGTGGCCGTTGCGCTACACGTTCATCAGCTACGTGCTCAGCTTCGCCTATCTCGCCATCTACTGGAACAACCATCACCACATGCTCTACGTGACGGAGCGCGTGACGGGCGGCATCCTGTGGGCCAATATGCACCTGCTGTTCTGGCTCTCGCTCGTGCCGTTCGTCACCGGCTGGATGGGCGAGAACCATTTCGCCAAGACGCCGACGGCCGTGTACGGCGTCGTGCTCCTCATGGCGGCCATCGCCTACTTCATCCTGCAGCGTGCGATCATCCGCAGCCAAGGCGAGGGGTCCATGCTCGCCAAGGCGATCGGCCGGGACCTCAAGGGCAAGGCGTCGCCCATCCTCTACGCGGTGGCGATCCCGCTGGCTTTCGTGGAGCCGTGGCTGGCCTACGGGTTCTACGTCTTCGTCGCGCTCATGTGGATCGTGCCAGATAGGCGCATCGAGCGGATCGTGGCGGCCGAAGACCGGCCTCGCGAGCAGGCAGCGAAATAGGGCGCGGCGGCGGTCCTACCGCGCCGCCGCCGCCGCCGGTATACTTCAGCTTCGGCCGCGCGGTCTCGCCGGCCAGACCGACGACCCGCGAGCACAGAGGCACCATGCCCGACGCACAGGACACCGGCCCACAGGGCGGCACCGACTACCTCCGCGAGACGACGCGCTTCGAGCCCTCCGCCGTGGAGGGACGCTGGATGGACAAATGGCTCGGCGAGCACCTATTCCACGCCGAGCCCGATCCCGCGCGCAAGCCCTACTCGATCGTCATCCCGCCGCCCAACGTCACCGGCAACCTGCACATGGGCCACGCGCTCAACGGCACGATCCAGGACGTGCTCACCCGCTACCACCGCATGCTCGGCGAGAACGCCTGCTGGCTCGTCGGCACCGACCACGCCGGCATCGCCACCCAGAACGTGGTCGAGAAGATGCTGCGCAGGGAGGGCCTCACCAAGGAGGACCTCGGCCGTGAGGAGTTCGCGGCGCGCGTGTGGGAGTGGCGCAAGAAGTACGGCGGCAACATCATCAAGCAGCTCAAGAGCCTCGGCTGCGCCTGCGACTACGAGCGCGAGCGCTTCACCTTCGACGAGGGCTACGTCAAAGCCGTCGACACGGTCTTCGTCGCCCTCTACGAGAAGGGCTACATCTACAAGGACAGCTACCTCGTCAACTGGTGCCCGCGCTGCGGCACGGCGATCAGCGACCTCGAGGTGGCCTACAAGGAGATGCCCGGCACGCTCAACTTCATCCGCTATCCGGTGGAGGGCGGCGCCAGCGTCACCATCGCCACGACGCGGCCGGAGACGATGCTCGGCGACACGGCGGTGGCGGTGCATCCCGACGACGAACGCTACAAGGACCTCGTCGGCAAGACCGCCACGCTGCCGCTGCTGGGGCGCGAGCTCAAGATCGTCGCCGACGAGCGCGTCGACCCGGAGTTCGGCACCGGCGCCCTCAAGATCACGCCGGCGCACGACCTCACCGACTTCGACATCGGCCGCACGCACGGCCTCGAGGCGGTCCAGGCCATCGGCCAGGACGGCCGCATCACCGAGGCCGGCGGCCCCTACGCCGGCCTCGAGGTCGAAGAGGCGGCCGAGCGCGTGGTCGAGGACCTGCGCGCGCTCGGCGCGCTCGAGAAGGTCGAGGACTACCCGCACAGCGTGGCCACCTGCGACCGCTGCGGCACGCCCATCGAGCCGCTCATCAGCGAGCAGTGGTTCATGCGCATGGACGAGCTCAAGGCGCCGGCCACCGACGTGGTCCGCGACGGCAGGGTCAAGTTCACGCCCGAGCGCTGGGGCCGCGTGTACGTCGACTGGATGGAGAACCTGCGCCCCTGGTGCATCAGCCGCCAGCTCTGGTGGGGGCACCAGCTGCCGGTGTGGTACTGCGACGCTGACGAGCACATCACGGTGGCCGAGACGGAGCCGCAGGCGTGTGCCGAGTGCGGCTCCGCCGAGCTCACGCGCGAGACCGACGTGCTCGACACGTGGTTCAGCTCCGCCCTCTGGCCGTTCGCCACCTGGGGCTGGCCCGAGCCGACGCCGGACCTCGCGTACTTCTACCCGACCAACCTGCTGAGCACGGCGCGCGAGATCATCTTCCTCTGGGTCGCGCGCATGGTGATGATGGGCCTCGAGTTCGTGGGCGACATCCCGTTCGACGACGTCTACATCCACTCCGTGATCCAGGCCGCCGACGGGCGCCGCATGAGCAAGAGCCTGGGCACCGGCATCGACCCGCTCGAGATGATCGACAAGTACGGCGCCGACGCCACGCGCTTCGGCCTGCTGCTCATGAGCAGCGCCCAGGACGTGCGCTTCAGCGAAGAGAAGATCGGCATGGGGCGCAACTTCGCCAACAAGCTCTGGAACGCGAGCCGCCTTGTGCTGCTGGCGAGCGAGGGCGTGGAGGCGCAGCGCTAGCGACGCCGACCAGGTCGACCGCTGGATCACGAGCCGCTTCCAGCGCTGCGTGGCGGATGTGGAGGCGGCCGTCACGGCCTTCGACTTCACGGCCGCCGTGGACACGCTCTACCACTTCGTCTGGGACGAGTTCTGCGACTGGTACCTCGAGCTCGTCAAGGTGCGCCTGTACGGCGATGACGAGGCGCAGAAGGCGCAGGCGGCCGGCCACGCGCGCTGGATGCTCGACCAGATCGTGCGGCTGCTGCACCCGTTCCTGCCGTTCGTCACCGAGGAGGTGGCGCAGCAGTACAGCCCGGCGCCGCTGATCGACCAGGAGCATCCGCGCCACGACGAGGCGCTGCTCGCGCCGGCCGACGAGGCCGCCGATCGGCGAGCTGCAGGCCGTCGTGGACGCGCTGCGGCGCTTCCGCGCCGAGGCCGAGGTCCCGCCCGGCAAGGTGCTCGAGGCCGTCTTCGTCGGCGACGAGGGCGGCGGCGGCGCGGCTGCGGGCTCGGCTGGCACCGGCGCGGCCGCCGCCACGGCGCCGCAGCGCGCTACGCGCCCTTCGCGGCCGCCTTCCGCGCCCTCGCGCGTACCGAGGTGAGCTTCGACGGCGCGCCGGCGGCGGACGCGACCGTCGTGCTCGTGCCCGGCGGCCGGCTCGAAGTGGCGGCCGCTGTGGACAAGGCGGAGGAGATCGCCCGCCTCGAGCAGCAGCTCGCCAAGGCCGAGGCCGAGGTCGCGCGCGGCGAGGCGAAGCTCGCCAACGAGGGCTTCACGAGCCGCGCCCCCGAGGCCGTCGTGACCAAGGAGCGCGCCAAGCTCGCCGCCCACGTCGGCGACCGCGACGAGCTCGCCGCGCGGCTGGCGCAGCTGCGCGCAGGCTGAGGCCGGCGCCGTGAGCGGCGCGGGAGCTCAGCGCACCGGCTCATCCGCTGATTGGCAGGCGTATCTCGAATCGCTGGCCGCCTTCGGCATGCGCCCGGGGCTGGAGCGCGTGAGCCTGCTGCTCGACGGCCTCGGCCGGCCGCAGGACGCCTACCGCGTGATCCACGTCGTCGGCACCAACGGCAAGTCCTCGACGACGCGCTACTGCGAGGCGCTGCTTCGCGCCCACGGGCTGCGCTCCGGCGGCTACCTCTCGCCGCACATCTCCGGGTTGGACCGAGCGCGTGCTGGTCGACGGGCAGTCCCGTGGACGAGAGCCTGTTCGGCCGCGCCGTCGAGGCGGTGCGCGAGGCCGTGCCAGGGCTGCCCGCAGAGCTCGGCGAGACGACGCAGTTCGAGGTGCTCACGGTCGCGGCGCTTGCTGGCGCTGGCCGAGAGCGGGGTGGAGGCCGCCGCGCTCGAAGCCGGGCTCGGCGGCCGCCTCGACGCGACCAACGTCCTCGACGCGCCGGTCGTGGTGCTCACCAACATCGCCCTCGAGCACACCGAGGTGCTCGGCGACACGCGTGAGCTGATCTTCGCCGAGAAGGCGGCGGTGATCAAAGGCGGCGACGCCGTGTTCGGCCCGCTCGACGGGCTGGAGGACGAGGCGCGCCGGGTCTGTGCCGGCGCCGGCGCCACGCCGCACTTCCTGCGTGCCGGGGCGCACGGCCCGGCTGCGCTGGCCGCCGGCGACCTCGGCGTCGACGGCGCGCCGTCCGATTTCGCGGTCACCCTCAAGGTGGACGATGCCGAGGAGCGATGGGCCGGCCTCAGCGTGCCGACGCCGGCCCTCTATCAAGTGGACAACGCCGGTCTCGCGGTCGCCGCCGTGCGCCTGCTGCTGGGCCGCCTCGACGGGACGGCCGCCCGCGACGGCGCTTGCCGCCACCGCCGTCCCCGGCCGCCTGCAGAAGGTCGCCGAGCGGCCGCTGGTGCTCGCCGACGGCGCCCACAACCCCGACGGCGTGCGGTGCTTGCCCAGAGCCTGGCGGCCGTCGCCGTTCCGCGCCCGACGGTCGGCGTGCTCGCGATCATGCGCGACAAGGACTACGGCGAGATGCTGGAGCGGTTCCTGCCGCTGCTCGACGGCGCCGTCTGCACGCAGGCGAGCGAGCCGCGCAGCCTCGCGGCCGAGGAGCTTGCCGCGGCGCTTCGCGCCGCGGCCGGCCGCCTCGGCCGCGCCTTCCCGGCGCCCGAGGTCGAGCCGGACCCGCACGCGGCCGTCGCGCTGGCGCGCGCTCGCGCGGGGCCGTCCGGCTCCGTCCTCATCGGTGGCTCCCTCTACCTGCTCGAAGACCTGCGCGACGTGCTCGCCGGCTCCTGACGCGCGCCAGGGCTCCCGACTCGCTCGCGTGCGGTGGTTGAGGGGCCGAACGCGTTCTGTATACTTGCGCGGAACTCGTGGAGGGGCGGATGGCACAACAAAAGGCGAACCCGGCGGTACGATTCCTGGTGGCGCTGCTCATCGTCGTGGCCGTGGCGTTCGTCGCCTTCTTCATCGGCTATCTGCTCGGCATGAAGCTCGCGGTCCTGCCGCCCGCCCTGCTCGGCATCTTCTAGACGTTCTCGCAGCCCGAGCTGGTACGGGCGCTCCCCTGTCGACGGCAAGATATTCTCGGGTATGATTGCCGGGCTGGTCGCCGAGACCAGCCGGCAGGCACTCGTCCAGGGAGGATATCCGCCCGGAGCGCAGAGGCCGCCGTCATCCGTGTGAGGAGGAGAGGGTGCTTCACTGGACCATCGCGGCGGCGAGCACCACGACGACGAGCAGCTCCAGCAGCAACCCGTTCAACTCGGTCACGGACTTCTTCAAGTCCCCGACCTTCCATTTCATCTCGTACATGGGCGTCTTCTTCCTGATCGCCCTGTGGCTCGCGTGTGCCTACTGGGTGTTCAAGGACGCGCGCCGGCGCGTGGAGGACCCGATCATCCTCATCGTCTGCGTGCTCACCGGCCTCGTGTTCGGGCCGCTCGGGCTGTTCATCTACACCATCGTGCGTCCGGCCGAGCTCATCGCCGACCGCGAGGAGCGCGAGATGGAGATGCAGATGATGGCGCAGCGCCTGGGCGACTCGGCGCGCTGCTCGTTCTGCAAGACGCCGGTCCGCGACGACTACCTTGTCTGCCCCACGTGTGGGCATCGCCTGCGCTCCACGTGCGCCTCGTGCGGCAAGCCGCTGGAGCCCAACTGGCGCTTGTGCCCGTACTGCGAGGCCGACGTGCGCGGACCGCTCGCGCCCGCCTACGACCGCGTGTAGCCTCAGTCCTCGCACTGCCCGCACAGCATCGCTCTCGCGGCGCCCCCACGCCGCGCACAGTCCCCAGGAGGACCCTCATGGAACGCACGTTCATCATGGTCAAGCCCAACGGCGTCGCGCGCGGCCTCGTCGGAGAAGTGATCGCGCGCTTCGAGCGCCGCGGGTTCGTGCTGCGCGGCATGAAGGCGCTGCGCATCGACCGCGACCTCGCCGAGCGGCACTACGCCGAGCACATCGGCAAGCCGTTCTTCGAGGACCTCGCTCGCCTTCATCACCTCAGGCCCCGTGGTGGCCATGGTGTGGGAGGGTCGCGAGGCGATCACGGTGGCGCGCGCGATGATGGGCGTCACCGACTCCGCGCAGGCGGCGCCGGGCACGATCCGTGGCGACTTCTCGCTCAGCAAGGAGGAGAACGTCGTGCACGGCTCCGACGGCCCCGAGAGCGCAGTCCGCGAGATCGGTCTGTTCTTCGCCGAGGCCGAGCTTGTCTGACCCGGTCCCTCGCTCGTTCTGGGAACGCGTGCAGGCGCCGGAGACGCTCGCCTTCCAGTTCTCAGGTCTCGTCCTCGCGTCGCGCTCGCCGCAGCGAAGGGCGCTCCTCGAGCAGCTCCAGATCCCTTTCCGCGTCGTCGTGAGCGACCACGAGGAGGGCGTCAGCGACGGGAACCCAGCGCACACGGTGCAGCAGAACGCACGCGGCAAGGCTGAGGCGGTGGTGGCCCGCGCAGAGCTCCAGCCGGGCGAGCTCGTGCTCGGCGTCGACACCGTGGTCGTCAGCGACGGCGAGATCCTCGGCAAGGCGCGCGACGAGGCGGAGGCGTCACGCTTCGTGCGCCGGCTTGCCGCGCGCCGCCACGAGGTGTACAGCGGCCTGTACCTGACCACCCGGAGGATGGCGCTTACGGCTCACGCGGTCACGGGCGTGACCTTCCGCAGCCTCACGGACGCCGAGCTCGAGGCGTACATCCGCTCGGGCGAGTGGCGCGACAGGGCCGGGGCCTACGCGATCCAGGGCATCGGCTCGGCGCTCGTCGCGGCCGTCGAGGGCGACTACTTCAACGTCGTCGGCCTGCCGGTCGCGGAGCTGCAGCGGCTGCTCGCCGGCTTCGGAGTGACGCCCTTCTCCTGGCTGCCCGCCGCGGCGCCCGAGGGCTGACGAGGCGCCCCTCCTCGGGCGGTCCACCTCCCGTTCCGGGCCCCGTAGCCTGCGGTGGCGGCACTCCCGGGCTACGTATACAATCAGCGTTCGAACTCTCACCGAAAGGAGCTCGCCATCAGCTTCCTCGGATTTGTCACGGGCTTTGGCGCCCGCGATATGGCGGTCGACCTCGGCACCGCCAATACACTGGTCTATCTCCGCGGTCGCGGCATCGTGCTCAGCGAGCCGTCCGTGGTCGCCATCGACCACCGCACCGGCGAGGTCCATGCGGTCGGCCAGGAGGCCAAGCGGATGCTCGGCCGCACGCCGGCGACCATCAGCGCCGTGCGGCCGCTCAAGGACGGCGTCATCGCCGACTTCGACGTCACCGAGCAGATGCTGCGCCACTTCATCCGCAAGGTCATGCAGAACCGCTGGGCGCACCCCAGGGTCGTGATCTGCGTCCCCAGTGGCGTGACCGGAGTGGAGAAGAGAGCGGTGGAAGAGGCCACGTACTCGGCCGGCGCCCGCTGGGCGACCCTCATCGAGGAGCCCATGGCGGCCGCGATCGGCGCCGGCCTCCCGGTCGCCGAGCCCACGGGGAGCATGATCGTCGACATCGGCGGCGGCACGAGCGAGGTCGCCGTCATCTCGCTCGGCGGCATCGTCGTGAGCCAGTCGATCCGCGTCGGCGGCGACGAGCTGGACGAGGCGATCATCAGCTACGTCAAGAAGGAGTACAAGCTTCTCATCGGCAGCCAGACCGCCGAGGAGATCAAGCTGGAGATCGGCTCGGCGCACGCGCTGCCGCAGGAAGAACAGGCGGAGATCCGCGGCCGCGACCTCGTCACCGGCCTGCCGAAGACCATCGTCCTCTCGTCCGAAGAGATCCGCTTGGCGCTCGAGGAGCCCACGCAGGCGATCATCGACGCCATCAAAGCCACGCTGGACAAGACGCCGCCGGAGCTGGCCAGCGACATCATGGACCGCGGCATCATGCTCGCCGGGGGCGGTTCGCTGCTGCAGGGTCTCGCGGAGCGCCTGCGCGAAGAGACGCAGATGCCGGTGCACCTCGCCGAATCGCCGCTCACCTGCGTCGCGGTGGGGTCCGGCAAGTATCTCGAGGAGTTCGATGTCCTCGTCAAGAGCAAGCGCAATTCCCGGCCGCGGGGCCGGTAGCCCCGTCGCCCATTAGCCTGTGAAGCGCCGGCGTGTACTCCGGCGGCGGATCGTGGTTGCGGTCCTGCTGCTGCTCTGTGTCGCCATGCTCACGCTGTACTTCCGTGAGTCCGACAGCGGACCGGTGCACGCCGTCCAGGGCGTCGTGCTGAGCGTCGTCCAGCCACTGCAGAGCGGCACCGCCAAGGTGACCCAGCCGTTCCGCAACGGCTGGAACTGGGTCTCCGACCTCTTCCACGCCAAGTCGGAGAACGGCCGCCTGCGCGTGGAGGTCAAGCAGCTCCGCGCGGGCCTCGCTCAGCAACTCGCGACGCAGGACGAGAACACGCAGCTGCGCGCCATGGTCAACCTGCAGAAGGACCAGCTGTTCCCGAACAACCTGCGGACGGTCACGGCGCGGGTGATCGCACGCTCCACGTCGGCGTGGTACTCCACCGTGACCATCGACGCCGGCAGCAACGCCGGCCTCGCCGTCTACGACGCCGTGATCAACGGTGACGGGCTCGTGGGCCGGGTCTCCAAGGTCAGCCCGACCGCGGCCCAGGTCACGCTCATCACCGACCAGCAGAGCTACGTCGACGCCGTCGTGCTCCCCGGCGATCTCCAAGGTGGCGCTCAGGGCATGCTCGCCGGCAGCGTCACCGGGGACACGACGCTGGAGTTCGTCGACAAGAACGAGAAGGTCAAGGTGGGGCAGTACGTCATGACCTCCGGCACGTCCAGTACGTCCGGGCCTCTGGACTCGGTGTTCGTGCGCGGCATCCCGATCGGCCAGGTGGAGAGCGTCGGCCGGCAGGAGGTCGAGCTCTACCAGAGCATCGCGGTGCGGCCCTTCGTCGACTTCCACAAACTCGACGTCGTGCAGGTGATCGTCAAATGATGCCGGCCCGCAAGCCGGCGGACAACGGCGACTGGGAATGGCCCAGCGCGGGGAGCGTGGCACGGCTGGCGGCCGTGCTGATCGTCGCCGTGCTGCTGCAGACCACAGTGGCGCCGAACATCCGCATCCTCGGCGCCAACCCGGACTTCGCGCTCGTCATCGTGGTCTGCGTCGCGCTCCTCAAGGGCTCGGAGACGGGCGCCTTCTTCGGGTTCCTCACCGGCACCTTCGTGGCCATCGCGCTCATGGAGCCCTTCGGCCTGAGCGCGTTCGTCTTTGTGTTGGTCGGGTACCTCACGGGGCGCTACGCCGAGACGGCCGACCTCTCGGCCGGCTTCGCCCCGCTGCTGAGCGCGTTCGTGGCGACGCTGCTGGCCAACGTGCTGTTCGCCATGGCCCAGTTCCTGCTTGAACGCCAGGTGCCCTTCGGCTTCTTCGTGGGCCGTGTCCTGCTTCCGTCTCTCATCCTCAACACGCTGCTCGCGGCGCCGGTCTACCTGGCCGTGCGCGTGTGGCTGCGCGGGGCAGGTGATCTGCGTGTCGCCCGGGTCAGGTAGCGGCTTCCGCCGCCGCGACCGGCCGATCCGGACCGGCCGCCGCGACAAGCCCATCATCCAGCTCCCATCGGTCGCCGTGCGCGTCGCGGTGATGGTGGGCATCGCGGTCGTGCTCTTCGGCATCATCCTCTTCCGGCTGTGGTTCCTCCAGGTCCTCAGCGGCCAGCAGTTCGTGGCGCAGGCTAACGACAACCGCCTGCGCTCGGTCAAGATCGTGGCCCCGCGCGGCACGATCGTGGACCGCAACGGCAAGGTGATCGTCGACAACCGGGCGGGCGTGGCTGTGGGCATCCGCCCCATGGATGTCCCGGCCGGCCAGATGCCGGCGCTCGTGAGCAGCCTCGCGAGGGTGCTCAAGATGCCGGCGAAGAAGATCCAGGCCCAGCTTGATGAACAGAAGAAGATCGGGCTGCCGTACGACCTCGTGGTCCTCAAGGAAGACGTCAAGCAGCGCGTCTGGTCTTACCTTCTCGAGCACGACCAGTCGTTCCCGGGCGTCGAGATCCAGCAGGACTACCTGCGCGCCTACCCGCAGGGCGACCTCGCCGCGCACGTTCTCGGCAATGTCGGCTCGATCTCCGCAAAGGAGCTCAAGCAGAAGCACTTCAAGGGCTACGCGGCCGGCGACGAGGTCGGACAGGCCGGTCTGGAGTGGACCTACGATCGCTGGCTGCGCGGCCGCGACGGGGTCGCCAAGGTCGAAGTGACGCCATGGGACAGCCCAAGGCCAATGCGTCGGTGCCGGGCGGGCGCGCGCCGGTCCCCGGCGACACGCTCGTCACGACCATCGACTCCGGCGTTCAGGCCGCAGCTGAGCGGGCGCTGGCCAAGGGCATCGACTTGGCGCACTCGAACGGGAACTACGCCGCCAACGGCGGCGCGGCCGTGGTCATGGACGTGCACAGCGGCCAGATCCTCGCCATGGCCAGCAATCCCACGTTCAACCCCGACATGTTCGTGGGTGGGATCAGTACCAAGGACGCCAAGAAGTACTTCGTCCACGCGACGAGCGCGAACTATCCGCTGTTCAACCGCCCGACCCAGGAGGCCGTGGCCGTCGGCTCGACCTTCAAGGTCGTCGACGCGATCGCCGCCCTCGAGGAGGGCGTGGTCACGCCCGGCGAGACGCTGCTCGCCGGCTCCAGCTACACGAATCACGGCCAGGTGTTCAAGGACTGGAGTCCCTACGGCCACGGCTGGGTCGACCTGTCGCAGGCTATCGTGGAGTCGGCAGACACGTACTTCTACCAGATCGGCTACAAGTTCTATTTGCGCCAGGGCACGCAGCTTGAGGACTGGGCCAACCGCCTCGGTCTCGGCAAGCCGACCGGTGTCGACATCCCCGGCGAGGCTGCGGGGCGCATCCCGACGCCGGAGTGGAAGCGGCGCCACTACACGACCGCGATCGACAAGCTCTGGAAGCCGGGCGACTCGATCCTCTTGGCCATCGGCCAGGGCAACATGGAGGGCACGCCTCTCCAGCTGGCCACGACGTACGCGGCCATCGCCAACGGCGGCACGATCGTCCAGCCGCACCTTGGGCTCAAGATCGTCGACCAGCAGGGGAAGCAGGTGGAGAACCTGCAACCTACCTCGGGCGCGCGCAAGGTCGAGATGGCGACGAGCACGCTCGACGTCGTCCGCAACGCCCTGCGCGGCGCGGCCTCGACGCCCCAGGGCACGTCGTACAGGGTCTTCGGCGGCTACCCGATCCCGGTCGCCGGCAAGACCGGCACGGCCGAGGTGTTCGGCAAGCAGAACTACTCGTGGTATGCGAGCTACGCACCGGCCAACGATCCCAAGTACGTGGTGGTCGTCATGATCGAGCAGGGCGGCGAAGGCGGCGCGGCCGCCGCGCCCGCCGCCCGCCTGATCTACGATCAGCTGTTCCATCAGAAGTCCTCGACCGTCACGGGCTCCGGTCTCAGCGACTGATGTTCGACTGGCGCGCCTACCTGCGGCACATCGACTACCTGCTGCTGGCCGCGACGGTCGGCCTCGTCGCCTACGGGGTCACGGTCATCTACTTCGCCACTCGCCATGATGTGACGGGCTCACCGCTCTACTTCGTGCGCCAGCAGCTGGTGGCCCTGGTCCTCGGCGTCATCCTGGCCGTCGTTGCGACCGTGATCGACTACGAGGTCTACCGCCGCTTCCAGTGGATCTTCTACGCCATCGCCGTCGTGCTCGTCGCCATCGTCCTCCCGCTCGGCGTGGGGGTGAACGGGGCGACGCGCTGGTTCGACCTGGGCATCACGCGCTTCCAGCCGTCGTCGGCGGCGCTGCTCCTGCTGCCCCTGGCGATCGGGGCCTACCTCGCCGACCGCATGGACATGCTGGGCTCCAAGCGCGTGACCGCTATCGCGCTGCTGCTCGCCGTCGTGCCGGCGGCTCTGGTGTACAAGGAGCCGGACTTCGGCTCGGCCATGGTCATCATCGTGCTCGTCCTGGCGATGCTGTACTTCTACGGCACGTCGTGGACCCACTTCGCCGTCATCGCCGGTACGGCGGCGGGTGCGTTCGTGATGGCGCTCGCCGTGTTGCCCAGGATCGGCATCCACCTGATCAGCTCGTTCCAGGTCGAGCGCCTTCTTGTGTTCGCCAACGCCGGCCACGACCCCAATGGCAGCGGGTACAACATCATCCAGTCCACGATCGCCGTCGGCTCGGGGATGCTCACCGGGCGCGGCAACATGGCGACCCAGACGAGTCTCGACTTCCTGCCCGAGCACCACACCGACTTCATCTTCGCGGTGGTCAGCGAACGCTACGGCTTCGTCGGCGCGGTGATCCTGCTGGCGCTCTACGCGCTCTTCATCTGGCGTTGCCTGCGCATCGCGACGCTCTCGCGCGACATGTACGGGAGCATTCTCGCCGGCGGCATCGGGGTCATGGTGCTGTTCCAGGTGTTCGTGAACATCGGCATGACGATTGGTATCATGCCGGTGACCGGCATCCCGCTGCCGTTCGTGAGCTATGGTGGGACTGCACTTATCTCGTTCCTCATGCTCGTCGGCCTGCTCGAGGCCATCCATCTGCGGGCCAGTCTCACCGCGAGCGACAGGGGGCGCATTGTCCAGTAGCGTGAGTTTCTCGAGGTTCTACAAGGCCTTCACCGAGGCCCGTGACCACACGGCCAAGACCGTGAAGGTCTGCATCGTAGGTGCCGGCCCCGAATTGGCGCGCGTCGTCGGCACGCTGTCGGCGGGTGCGGACGAGGCCCAGGGCGGCGTGAGCTCCGCGCTCGACGCGCTCTCGCCGGCCGACTTCCCTCGCGACGCCGGCCTTGCCGGCCGCTGGGAGATCGTCGTGCTCGTGGCGGCCGGCTGCCCGGCAGCCGTTGCGGCTCCGGTCGCGAGTGCCGTGCACGCCGCCGGCCTGCACTTGATCGCCCTCGTCGAAGAGCAGGACGGCGGCGCCTGGGCGCGCGCTGCCGGCGTCTTCGACGACGAGATCGCGCGCGGCGTGGGCGGCGACCACAAGGGCACGCCCTCGCTCGAGAAGAAGATCGTCAGTGTCGCGCGCGACAAGGCGGCCGCTCTGGCGGCGGAGCTGCCGGCCGTGCGCCGCGCCTACTGCGACCACGTCATCCTCACCAACGCGACGCAGAACGCCGTGATCGGCGCCGTCGTCATCTTCCCCGGCGCCGACATGCCGGCGATGACCGCGAACCAGATCCGCATGATCCTCAAGATCTCGGCCGCCTACGGCGAGGACGTCGGGCTCGACAGAGCCCTCGAGATCCTCTCCGTGGTCGGCTCCGCGTTCGTCTTCCGCGCGCTGGCGCGCCAGGCGCTCGACTTCGTGCCGGGATTCGGCTGGGCCCTCAAGGGTACCGTCGGGTTTACGGCCACGGTCGCGCTCGGCCAGGCCGCCATCACGTACTTCGAGGCCGGAGCACCGCTCCGCGTCTCGCGCATGCAAAGGATTAACCGTCAACTTGATCGCGCACGCTCCAGACTCCCCGGATTCCTCCAGCGAGGGCTTCCCTCGGAGTGAGCTAGCCAGACTCCTCGCACGCGTCACGCGCCCCGGTCGCTACACCGGCGGCGAGTTCAACGTCCGCCACAAGCCGGGGGCGCGGCCGCGCATCGTCCTCTCCTACCCGGACGTGTACGAGATCGGGATCTCCAACCCCGGTCTGCAGATCCTGTACACGGTCCTGAACGACGAGACGCCGGCGGCGGCCGAACGCGCCTACTGCCCGTGGCCGGACATGGCCGAGCTGATGCGCGCCGCCGGCGAGCGCCTGTGGACGCTGGAGAGCATGGAGCCGGTGGCCGGCTGCGACCTCTGGGGCTTCACGCTGCCTCACGAGCTCACCTACACCAACGTCCTCGAGATGCTGGACCTGGCCGGCGTGCCCCTGCACGGCGCCGAGCGTGGGGAAGACGACCCGATCGTGCTCGGTGGCGGGCCGGCTGTCGCCAATCCGTGGCCGCTGGCGCCGTTCTTCGACGCCTTCTATGTCGGCGAGGTGGAGCACCGCCTGGCGGAGATCGTCGCGGCTCTGGACGCGCCGGGCCGTTCGGCGCGCCTGAGCGCGCTCGCCGAGGTGCCCGGCGTCTGGGTGCCCGGGCGTGCGGAGGGCCCGGTCCGTCGCCAGGTCTTCACCGCGTTCGCGAGCACGCCCCCGGTCCTGCGGCCGGTCGTGCCCGTGCTCGAGGCGGTGCACGATCGCGCCGTCGTCGAGGTCATGCGCGGCTGCACCGCCGGCTGCCGCTTCTGCCAGGCCGGCATGTGGTATCGGCCGGTGCGCGAGCGGCCGGTCGACCTCGTCGTCGAGGCCGCGGACCGGCTCCTCGACGAGACCGGCTGCGACGAGGTCTCGCTGTTGTCGCTGAGCTCGTGCGACTACAGCGGGGTCCACGAGGCGCTCACGCGCATCCGCGCCCTCCGGCCGGGAGTGCGCGTGTCGCTGCCCTCGCTGCGCATCGACTCCGCTGCGGAGCATCTCTCCCGGTTCGGCGGCGAGCAGCGCGGCTCCATCACGCTTGCGCCCGAAGCCGGCACGCAGGATCTGCGCGACGCCATCAACAAGGGCGTCGACGAGGCCCAGTTCCAGGAGGCGGTCGAGGCGACTTTCGCCGGCGGCTTCACCGGCCTCAAGCTGTATTTCATGATCGGCCTGCCCGGCGAGACCGACGACGACGTCGCCGGGATCGCTCGCATGGCGGCGACGGCAGGCGGCCTGGCGCGCGAAATGGCCAAGGGCCGCGCGCGCCTCTCACTCGCCGTCTCGTCCTACGTGCCGAAGGCGCACACGCCGTTCCAGAACGAGCCGTTCGCCGGCGAGCAGACGCTCCGCCGCCGCCAGCAGCTCCTTCGCGACGCGATGCCGCGCAACGTGCGCGTCTCGTTCCACGATGTCGCCGCTTCGATCGTCGAGGCGACGCTGGCACGCGGCGGCCCGGGCAGCGACCGCCTCGTGGAAGAGGCCTGGCGCAACGGCGCCCGGTTCGACGGCTGGACCGAGCAGTTCCGCCTCGACGCGTGGCAGAAGGCGGCAGGAGCACTGGGCGTCACGCTCGGCGAGTCCGAGCCCGTGCTGGACGCGCCGTGGGAGACCGCGGTCGACGCCGGAGTCGCGCCGGCGTTCCTCAGCGCCGAACTGGCGCGCTCGCGTGAAGGTGTGCTCACGGAGGATTGCCGCGATGGCGTCTGCGGCTCCTGTGGCGTCTGCGGGGAGGGCGTCGAGATGGAGGTCCTCGGGTGACCTGGTGGCTGCTCAACTTCGCGCGCCGCGGGCCCGCCCGCTATCTCTCGCACCTCGACACGTCGCGGGCCGTGCAACGCACGTTCGCGCGCGCCGGCGTGCCCATCGCCCTCTCGCAGGGCATGCGGCCCAAGCCACGCATCTCGCTGCCGCTGCCGCTGCCGGTCGGCGCGGCCGGCGCCGCGGAGCTCGCCGTGGTTGAGATTCCAGACGAGGTGCCGGGATCCGCCGCGACGCTGCGCGCGCTGCGCGCCGCGGCCCCGCCCGGCCTCGAGCCGCTCAGCGTCGTCGTGGTCGGCGACCAGCACCCGCGCCCTCAGGCGCTCGAGGTCGAATACACGTGTCGGGTCGAGGCTGAGGCAGGCACGCTGCGCGCCGCCGTCGAACGATACGCCAGCGAAGAATCGGTCGTGCGCGAACGCGTCTCGCCCAAGGGCAGACGCACGCTCGACCTGAAGGACTATGTGGCCGGCGCCGCCGCGGAAGCCGTGGCCGGTGGGACGGAGCTCCGCTTCACCATCCGCCACGGCGCCGGGGGCGCCGCGCGGCCACAGGAATTCATCGACCTGATCGCCGAGTGGGCGGGGGTCGAACCCGTGATGTACGGCCTCGAACGCCGGCACATCGCGTGGAAAGGTTTGCCCCCGGGGCTCGGCCCCAGGGACGGAAGGAGTGTGTCCTCGTGACGCCAGCAGAGAAAGATGGGGCCGGCGACCAGCCGACCACGGCGGAAGGCGCCCGCACGGCGGGCGAATCCGCCGGAGACTCAGCCGGATACCGGCGCATCGACGTCAGGAGCGGCCCGCCGGAGGCGCGGCACGCGCGGTGGGCGCCGCCGGCACAAGCCGGCCGAAGGCGCGACCCCGGGCGAGACGGGGTCCGCGGCCGCCGCTACCGGCTCCGCGGATGCCGGCGGCGCCGCCGCGGCGCCCAAGGCCGTAGCCGTCGGGCGCAAGAAGGCGGTCGAAGACGCCAAGGCCGCCGGGAACGCAAAGGAAGTCGCCGGCGGCGTCGTCTGGACGTTCCGGAGGCGGACGCCGCCGCAGTCGCACGGGCGCGAAGCCGGCACAGGGTCCGACAGCCGCGCAAGACGCGGAGACCGCAGCTCCAGCGACGGGCGGCCGTGCCGTTGCCGGGCAGCCCGAGACGGGCACGCCTGCTGAGGCCGGTGCACGCGCCGGGGCCGACGCATCCAGCGAAGCCGAGCGCGTCGGCAGCACGCCCGGCGTGGAAGACGCTTCGGACGCCGCACCGCGCAAGCGCAGGCACCGTGGCAGTCGCGGCGGCAGGCGCCGCCGCAAGGCGGCCGACGCCGAGCACGCCGAGATCGTGCGTGAGGCGGAGGAGGCCGTCGGCGACGAGGCTCCCGGCCGGACCGACGTCGTGCCCGAGGCCGCGGCCGAGGCGCACGTCCCATCGGCTCCATCCGTGCCGGCTGCTCAGGCGCCGGCTGAGCCGGCTGTCGTGTTGAGCGGCTTTCAGGCGGCAGTGGCTGCTGCGCTGGGAGCCGAGGCCGAGAAGCGGAGCGAACCCGCGACTGATGTCGCTCGACCCACGGTCGAGGTACCCACGGCCGAGGCACCCACTGTCGTGGCACCCACGGTCGAGGCCGTGGAATCGAGGCTCAAGGCTGAGGAGGCGCCCCCTGCGGCGCTGCCGTCCGGCGCGCGCATCGGCGGGTACGCGATCACCGCGGCCGAGCCGGTGACGCCGGAATCGCCGGCCGTCGAGGCTGACGCCGGCGCAGCGGCGGAAGCGCCCGCGCGCGCCGGTGGCAAGACCCGCCGTGGCGGTCGCCGCCGCGGCAAAGGGCGCGCTGCGGCGGAAGGCGCCGCGGCGTCCACCGCCGAGGAGTCGGTGGCAGCTGAGGTCGCCCCCGCCGGCGGGGAGGCGAAGGCGGTCGAGCCCGTGGGCGAGCCGCCGGTGGCCTCCGACGAAGCCGGAGCCGCGGCGGAGACGGCCGCCGGGGAAGAGGCGGCGGCGCCGACGAAGCGCCGCCGGCGCGGAGCCCGCGGCGGGCGCAAGACGCGCGAGCGCCACGGCGAGGACGAAGCGGCGCCCGCGGCCGCGGAAGAAGAAGCGACGCCGGAGGCCGGCAAGGTGGCTGCCAAGCCGGCAGAGCGCGCCGCCGGCAAGTCGCGCCGCCGCGAGCGTGAGCACCGGCGCCCGAAGGCGATCGTGCGCCAGGACGAGGGCAGTGGCCTGGGCACGTCCATGGCCGCTCCGTCGCCGCGGAGCCTGGGCGTCACCGCGAGCGAGATCAAGCGCCGCATCATCCTGGTCACCGACGACGGCCAGGAGTTGCGCGTCGCGCTCGTGGAAGACGGCCGTCTGGCGGAGATCTACATCGAGCGGCCGGACAAGAAGTCCTACCTCGGCGACATCTACCAGGGCAAGGTCGAGAACGTCATGGGCGGCATCGACGCCGCCTTCGTCGACTTCGGGCTGGAGAAGAACGGGTTCCTGTACGTCGACGAGGTGACGACGCCCGAGGGCGAGAAGCGCGCCCGCCGCATCGGCGACGCACTCAAGAACGGCCAGCAGGTGCTCGTGCAGGTCACCAAGGACCCGATGGGGCACAAGGGCGCCCGGTTGAGCACCAAGATCTCTCTGGCCGGGCGGTACCTGGTCTACGTCCCCGGCGGGAGCGGGGTCGGCGTCTCTCGCCGGCTCAAGCAGTCCGAGCGCGACCGCCTGCGTGACATCTCCAAGGAGCTCAAGGCCAAGGACGCCGGCATCATCGTGCGCACCATCGCCGAGGGCCACGGTCTCGAGGACCTCCAGCGCGACCTGCGGTACCTCTCGCGGCTCTGGTCGCGCCTCAAGAAGAAGTCCGAGACGGTGAAGGCCCCGGGCCTCGTCCACAAGGAGGTCGACATCTCCATCGAGGTGGCGCGCGACCTCTTCAACGACACCTGCGAGAGCCTCATCATCGACGACCCCAAACGGCACAAGGCGATCGTCGCCTTCCTCGAGAAGGAAGCGCCCGAGCTGCTGCCCAAGGTCCACCGCCACGACGGCGAGGCGCCCCTGTTCGAGGCCTACGGCATCGAGGAGCAGATCGCCCAGGCCCTGGAGCGCCGCGTGCCGCTGCCGAGTGGCGGCAACCTGGTCATCGACCACGCCGAGGCGCTCACCGTCATCGATGTGAACACCGGCCGCTTCACGCGCGGCAAGGGCCTCGAGGACACGATCACCAAGACGAACCTCGAGGCCGCCCGCGAGGTCGTGCGTCAGCTGCGCCTGCGCGACATCGGCGGCATCATCATCATCGACGCCATCGACATGGCGCACGCCAAGAACCGCGAGATGGTGCTGGCGACGCTGGAGGCCGAGCTGGAGACCGACCGCACGAAGACCTACGTGGTCGAGCTCTCGCCCCTCGGCCTCATCGAGATGACGCGTCAGAACACGACCGACGGGGCTCGCGGCATCCTCACGCGCACCTGCCCGACGTGTCTCGGCAAGGCGCGCGTCACCAGCGACGAGACCATGGCGCTCACCACGTCGAGCGCCGCGTCCGCGCCCTGGCGCGCAAATCCCAGGCCAAGGCCTGGCTGATCGAGGTCAACGGGGCGGTCGCCGAGAGGCTGCAGCGGCGACCGCCTCAAGCGCCTCGAGAAGGAAGTCGGCCGGCGCGTGTTCTTCGAAGGCAGCGCCGGCCTCCCCGTCGAGACCTTCCGCGTGCTCAGCGAAGGCACGCCGGCGCACGTGATGGAGCAGCGTCTGCCGTTGCGCGAGGGCCAGGAGGTCGAGCTCGAGCTCGAGTTCAGCCTCACGTACAGCCCGCGCGACGCCGTCGGGTACGTGGACGGCTACATGGTCATCGTCGAGGGCGGTCGCCAGTACCTCGGCGAGCGCCGCAAGGTCCGCGTCACGTCCACGACGCGCGCAGGCGCCGGAGCCACGGTCCTCAAGAAGGGGTCGAATTGACCGCCCCTCGCCGATTGGCTATCATCGTCTGCCGTTGTCTTTCCGGGAGTTGAAATGAAGAAGTCCGACGATACCTACGCGGTCATCCGCGTCGGTGGTCAGCAGTTCAAGGTGAGCGCGGGCGACACCATCGTCGTCGATCGCGTGGACGCCGAAGAGGGCAAGAGCCTCACGTTCGACACCCTCGCGGTGCGCACGGCGAGCGGCGAGTTCGACGCCGAGGCCGCCAAGCACGCCAAGGTCAAGGCCAAGGTGGACGAGCACCTTCTGGGCGAGAAGATCAAGGTCTTCACGTACAAGCCCAAGAGCACGTTCAAGAAGACGAAGGGTCATCGCAGCCGTCTCAGCAAGCTGACGATCGAGTCGATCACCCTCAAGGAGTCCAAGGAGAAGGCAAGTGGCGCATAAGAAGGGCGCCGGCACCAGCCGCAACGGTCGCGACTCCGAGAGCAAGCGTCTCGGCGTCAAGGCCTACGCCGGCCAGGTGGTCCCGGCAGGATCGATCATCGTGCGCCAGCGCGGGACGCGGTTCCGTCCTGGCGAGAACGCCGGCATCGGCGTCGACCACACCATCTTCGCCAAGGTGACGCGGCCGTCTGGTCTTCACCGAGAAGGGCGCCGGCCGCTTCATCTCGGTCGTCCCCGAGGCCTGATCGCAGCCGGCTCCGGCCGGCGGCACTCACCATGCTCGACAGGGCCAGCATCTGCGTGCGCGCGGGTCGCGGCGGCAACGGCTCGATGAGCTTCCGCCGCGAGAAGTACGTGCCCAAGGGCGGCCCCGACGGCGGCGACGGCGCGCCCGGCGGCGACGTCGTGCTCGTCGCGACGCGCCAGCTCCACGACCTCAGCCACTTCCGCCACAAGCACCACTTCCGCGCCCAGGACGGCGGCCAGGGCCGCGGCGCCAACAAGCGTGGCGCCGACGGCCCGGAGCTCCTCGTCCAGGTCCCCGTGGGCACCGAGGTGCTCGACGCCGACGGCGAGGTGCTCGGCGACCTCGTGCACGAGGGCCAGCGCCTGCGCGTCGCCCGCGGCGGCGAGGGCGGCCGCGGCAACGTCTGCTTCAAGAGCTCGACGCGCCAGGCGCCCAAGTTCGCCGAACGAGGGCTGGACGGCGAGGAGCTCTGGCTGACCCTCTCGCTCAAGCTCCTCGCCGACATCGGCCTCGTGGGGTCTGCCCAACGCCGGCAAGTCGTCGCTTCTGGCCGCGCTGACGCGCGCTCACCCCAAGATCGCGGCGTACCCGTTCACCACCATCGAGCCGAACCTCGGCGTCATCTACCTGGGCGAGGGCACGGCCGTCATCGCCGACATCCCGGGGCTCATCGAGGGCGCCAGCGAGGGCGCCGGGCTCGGGCACCGCTTCCTGGCGCACATCGAGCGCACGGCGCTGCTGCTGTACGTGCTCGACGGCGGGGAAGGCCCCGCAGGCATGGCCGGCGGCTCTCGAGACGGTCCGCGGGGAGCTTGGAGCCTTCCGCGTCGAGCTGCTCGAGCGCCCGGCGGTCGTCGTCGTCAACAAGGCCGACCTGCTCGACGACGCCGGCAGGGAGGAGGCCGGCGCGTTCCTCGCGGGCCTCGACTGGCCGGCGGCGACCGTGGTCGTGTCGGCGGAGGGCGGCGACGGGCTTCCGGGACTGGTAGCGGCGCTCGCCGATGTCATGGCGCTGGCGCGCGCCGCCCAGGACGCGCTGGCCGCGGCGCGCGCGGCGGAGGCCCCCGTGGTCCTGCGCCCGGCGGACGAGCGCCTCGAGACGTTCACGCGTGGCACGCGAGGACGACCGTTTCGTCGTGCACGGCGCCCAGCTCGAGCGCCTCTTCGCCAAGGCCGACCTCGACAACGAGGATGCGCTCGCCTACCTCCAGCAGGTGATCGAGCGCGCCGGCCTCAACGACGCCTTGCGCCGCGCCGGCGCGCTGCCCGGCGACACCGTCGTCGTCGGCGAGCAGGAGTTCGAGTTCGCGTGACAGTGGGACCGAGCGCCCTCGCCCAGCGGCTCCTGTGCACCTCCGCCGAGCAGCGTCAGTCCGTTGTCCTCCGGCCGCCGTACGCGGCTTTGCTACAATCCGCCGCATGAAGACGATGGTCGTCAAAGTCGGCTCGAGCACGGTCGCCGACGATCAGCTGCGCCTGCGCCGGCGGCTGCTCGCGGGAGTGACGGCCGAGATCGCCGAGCTGGTCCACGGCGGGCGCCGCGTGGTGCTCGTGTCGAGCGGCGCTATCGCCTGCGGTCAGCACGTCCTCGGCGTCAGCGAGCGGCCGCGGCTGGTCCCGGCCCTGCAGGCCGCCTCGGCGGTGGGGCAGGGCCGTC
The DNA here is from genome assembly GCA_963829205.1 of uncultured Thermoleophilia bacterium. Taxonomy (GTDB): domain Bacteria; phylum Actinomycetota; class Thermoleophilia; order UBA2241; family UBA2241; genus CAIXSE01. The sequence goes on along the minus strand of CAWHHT010000005.1, from coordinate 446,380 downwards.
TCTTCGCCCACTACGAGCGGCTGTTCGCCGATCACGAGCTCACCGCCGCGCAGGTCCTGCTCGACGAGCGACGACTTCTCGCGTCGCACGAGCTACGTCAACGCACGCAACACGCTCCGCCGCCTCCTGTCATGGTCGGTCGTGCCGGTCGTGAACGAGAACGACACGACGGCGACCGACGAGATCCGCTTCGGCGACAACGACGTTCTCGCCGCGCAGGTGGCGATCATGCTCGGCGCCGGGACCCTCGTGCTGCTCACCGATCAGGACGGCCTCTACACCGGCGACCCGCGGCGCGACCCGAGCGCCCATCTGGTGACGCGAGTCGACCATCCGCGCGACCTCGGCCGGCTCGACGTCGGCGGCGCCTCGCGGCGGGGCGCCGGCGGGATGCGCGGCAAGGTGGCTGCCGCGCTCATGGCCGGCGCCGCCGGCGTGGGCACGGTGATCGCCAACGGCTCACGCCCCGGCGTGCTGCGCGCCGCCGCCGCCGGCGAGCCCGTCGGGACGTTCGTCGCGCCTCGGCCGACCCGGGTGTCCGCCTTCAAGCTGTGGCTCCGCTACGCCAAACCGGTGCGTGGTACCCTTGAAGTCGATGCTGGGGCGGTCCGCGCTCTGGCGACCGGCGGCAGCAGCTTGTTGCCCGTGGGCGTCAAGGATGTGCACGGCGCTTTCGTGGCCGGGGACGCCGTGGCGATCGTCGACGAGCGGGGGGCGGAAGTGGCGCGGGGGCTCACGACCATGAGCGCCCGCGACCTGCGCCGCGTGCGCGGCCTGCGCAGCGACGAGTTGCGCGCCCTCAACCCCCATCTGGACGACGAAGTGGTGCACCGGGACAGCCTGGTGCTGGTCGGCGAGGAGGCCGAGTGAGCGTCGAACAGGTCTGTGCCGCGGCGCAGCGCGCGTCTCGCGTCCTGGCGGGGCTAGCCCCGGCGCGCAAGGACGAGGCGCTGCAGAGCATCGCCGAGGCCATCGAGCGCCGGTCGGCCGAGATCCTGGCTGAGAACGCCGAGGACCTGCGTCTGGCGCGCGCAGCCCGGCTTGCCGACGCGCTCGTCGACCGCCTGCTGCTCGACGAGGACCGGTCTGCGCGACGTGGCCGCGAGTGTGCGCGCCGTCGCGGCGCTGCCCGACCCCGTCGGGCAGCTCGATCGACGGCTGGCGCCTCCAGAGCGGCGTGGAGCTTGCGCAAGGTCCGCGTCCCGCTGGGCGTGATCGCCGTCATCTACGAGGCGCGGCCCAACGTCACGGTCGACGCCGCCGCGCTGTGCCTCAAGGCGGGCAACGCCGTCATCCTGCGCGGCGGCAGCGCCGCCAAGCACTCCAACCGCATCCTCGCCGAGGTCGTGCAGGGCGCGCTGCTCGAGGCCGGCCTGCCGCGCGAGGCGGTGTCGTCCGCTCGGCGACGGACCGCCGCGAGCTGGACCAGCTCATGCTGCAGCGGCGCTACGTGGACTTGATCATCCCGCGCGGTGGGGAGGAGCTCAAGGAGCACCTGCTGGAGCACAGCAAGGTCCCCGTGATCTACGCCGCCGGCGGCAACTGCCACGTGTACGTCGACGCCTCCGCCGATCCGGACAAGGCGGTCCCCATCATCGTCAACGCCAAGTGCCAGCGCCCCGGCGTCTGCAACGCCGCCGAAACGCTGCTCGTGCACCGCGACGCGGCGGCGACACTGCTGCCCAGGGCGGTCGAGGAGCTCAAGCGGCGCGGCGTAGACCTGGTGGTGGACAAGGGCGCGGCGGACGTGCTCAACGACCCGTCGCTCAAGCGCGCCAACAAGACGCACTACGAGACGGAGTTCCTCGCTCTCAAGCTGGCCATACGGGTCGTCGACTCGCTGGACGAGGCGCTCGAGCACATCGCCGCGTACGGCACGCGCCACTCCGAGGCCATCGTCACCGAGGACCTCGCGGCGGCGCGGAGATTCACGGCGGAGGTCGACGCGGCCTGCGTCTACGTGAACGCGTCGACGCGTTTCACCGATGGCGGCGAGTTCGGCCTCGGCGCCGAGATGGGCATCTCCACGCAGAAGCTGCACGCGCGGGGTCCGATCGGCCTGCAGGAGCTCACGTGCGTCAAGTACGAGCTCTGGGGCGACGGGCAGGTCAGGGCCTGACGCTGATGACCGCGGCGCTCGCGCGCATAGGCGTCATGGGCGGCACGTTCGACCCGCCGCACCTCGCCCATCTTGCGATCGCGTCTGATGCCTGCGCCCGCCTTGGGCTCGAGCGAGTCCTCTTCGTCCCGGCCGCGTCGCCGCCGCACAAGGACGCCGTCGACCGCACGCCCCCGGCCGTCCGGCTCACGATGACCGAGCTCGCCGTGGAGCACGACATCCGCTTCGTCGCCTCGGGCCTTGAGATCGAGCGCGGCCTCATCTACACGCGCGACACACTGGCGGCGGTGGCGCGAGCGTTTCCGCGACCGCGAGCTGTTCTTCATCATGGGCTCGGACTCTCTGCTCCAATTCGACACGCTGGCACGATCCCGAGGACATCCTCGCGCTGGGCAAGCCTCGTGGTCGCGCCGCGCCCAGGTGACGACACCGCCGCGGTGCGCGGGGCGGCCAGCCGCTGGGATGCGGGTCGCGTGACGCTGCTCGACTCGCCGCTCCTGGGCATCTCCTCAAGCCTCATCCGCGCGCGCGTGGCCGCGGGCCTCCCAGTCAGATACCTGGTGCCGGACGCCGTCGAGCAGTACATCGCCGAGCGCCGGCTGTACGCGGCACATCGTGATCGACCGCGACGCCGCAGAGGCTCTGGTGTCCACCCGCCTCAGCGCGAGGCCGCCTGGAGCACTCTCGCGGCGTGGCGGAAGAGTCCGCCCGGCTCGCGGCGCGCTTCGGGGCCGACCCGGCCAGGGCCGAGCTCGCGGGCATCCTGCACGACTACGCACGCGAGGAGCCCGCCGCCAGGCTGCTTGCCGAGGCGGCACGCCTGCGGATCCCGGTCGGACCCGTCGCGGCACGTCGTCCGGTGGGCCTGCTGCACGCGCCCGTCGGAGCGGCCCAGCTCCTCGAACAGGCGCTCGTGGATGCCGAGACGGCCGGCGCCATCGCTCGCCACACGGTCGGGGGCGCCGGCATGACGCCCCTGCAGAAGTGCCTGTACCTGGCGGACTTCTGCGAGCCGGGCCGCGAGTTCGAGGGCCTCGCCGAGGTGCGCACGCTGGCGCGCACCTCGCTGGACGAGGCCGTCGCCGCCGCGGCCCGGGTGAGCCTGTTGGACCTCATCGGCCGCGGCCGCGGGGTGGTCCCGGACGCGCTCGCGTTGTACAACGAGGGTCATGCCGGATCCTAAAGGCTACAGAGTCGATCGACTGCGCCGTCGCCGGCGCACCAAGCTCGAGCGCTGGCAGGCGTGGACGCTGTACATCCTCGCCGTCGTCGTGGCGTTCGCGGCGGTCTGGGGCGCCTGGTATCTCGGCGGGCGGCTGGTCGGCAAGAAGCAGACGCCGCGCCGACCGGGCTATCTCGCCCTCGTCAAGCTCACGTCCGAGACGGGGCAGCCCGTGGCCGCCGCGCTGGTCATCAAGGACGCCTCGAGCGACTACTCCCTGTACGTGATCCCGCGCGACCTGCTGCTCGACGGTCCGCAGGGTCAGTACGTGTTCGCGGCCGACTCCATGACCGCCGGGACGCTCAAAGAGGACCTGCAGCGGGTCATCGGCGCCAAGGTCGACGCGGTCTACAGCATCCCGGCCTCGTCGCTGGCCAAGCTGGCGGGCACCGACCAGCTGCAGCTGAGCCTCGCCAAGCCGGTGCAATTGCCCGTCGGCGGCGCCGACGCGGTCTTCAAGGACAAGACCGTCGTGAAGACCGCGGACATCCCCGAGCTGGTGGCGGCCACCGGTCCGAGCGGGGTCGATTCTGCCCATATGCAACAGGCGCTCTGGACGGCGGTGCTGCAGGCCGCCGCGCTGCGCCCGGCGGACGCTCGCGCTGCGACCGCGCGCAGCGTCGCGACCGCCGCCGCCGTGCAGGGCGGGACCGGCACTGCGGCGGCGCCCGGCGTCCTCGCGGACGCGCTCCGTGGGCTTTCCGGCGGCCAGGCGACGGTGTCGCAGGTGCCGGCCACCACGCGCGTGGCGGAGGGCCAGTTCGCCTTCGTGCCGGACCCCGAGGGCATCATGGCCTTCATCACACGCAAGGCGCCTGACTTCAGCAGCCGCTACACCGTCCTCGTACGCAACGGGACCGGGACCATTGGAGTCGGCGAGGCCGTGGCGAAGCGCCTGGCGGTGCTCGACGTCAAGCTCCCGCCGGTGGGCAATGCCGGCAGCTTCGACTACCGGCAGACGCAGATCATCGCCGGTCGCAAAGCGGTCCCGGTGGCCCAGGACATCCGTGCTATACTCGGCCGCGGCGTCGTCCTCGACGGCGCGGACCTGCCCGCGGACACGGTCGTCGTGGTCGTCGGCAGAGATCTGAATCCGTGAATCACCCCCACCCAAAGGACAAGTCGTAGCATCCGACGCAGAGCTCATCCCGACGGAGGAGCTGGCGCGCGAGATCGCCAGTTACGCCGCCGACAAGAAAGCCCAGGACGTCGTCGTCCTCTCCATGAGCGGCGCCGTCAGCTACACGGACTTCTTCGTGATCGCCACCGGCGCCAACACACGGCAGACCAGGGCCATCACCGACGAGATCCAGGGCAGGCTGAGGACCCGTCGGCGCGCGGCGCGCGTCGAGGGGGAGAGGGAAGGGGAATGGATCCTTCTCGACTTCATCGACGTCGTCGTCCATGTCTTCACGCCCGCGGCGCGTGACTTCTACCGGCTGGAGACCCTCTGGGGCGACGTGCCTCAGCTCGAACTCGCTTTGGAGGCATGAGCGCCTCGGCGGCGAATCACCGCAAGATGCACGCAGTGGACCGAGGAGGACGTCGGTGACCAAAGCCATCTGGGCGGCGATCGCGGTGGTGATCCTGACGGCGACGGTGGCCGTCGCAACGCCGTCCGCGGCTCGCGCCGGCAGCGCCGCCAACGAGCAGGCGCTGTTCCAGCTCCTGAACGCCGCCCGCGCCAGGCACGGCCTCGCGAAGCTCACGCTCCAGCCGACCCTTGCCCAAGCAGCGCGAGCGCACAGCACCGAGATGCTGCGGCGCGGGTACTTCGCGCACTCTTCCGCGAGCGGCGCGAGCTACTCCACGCGCATCCTGCGCTCCGGTTACCGCCGCTCGGGGTTCAGCTCGTGGGCGGTCTCCGAGGTCATCGGGTGGGGCAAGGGGATGCGCGGCACGCCGGCGGTGGTGCTGCGCGGCTGGCTCGGCTCGCCGCTGCACCGGTCCATCATCCTGGGCGCGCGCTGGCGTGACGTGGGCGTGGGCTGCGTGCGCGGCACGTATCACGGCCGCACCGGCGTGCTCATGTACACCGTCGACTTGGGGCGCCGCACGCGCTAGCGCCCGGCGGCGCCTCGGGCTCCCAGGAGCGTTGACCATCCGTCTTTGGTGGCGGTAGAATACGAACGTATGTTCGTATCTCACCGGGCAATCCTGCACCTCGACATGGACGCCTTCTTCGCCTCGGTGGAGCAGGCTCGTCGCCCCGAGCTGCGCGGCCTGCCGGTGATCGTCGGCGGTGTGCGCGGCGGGCGCGGCGTGGTCTCCGCCTGCTCGTACGAGGCGCGGGTCTTCGGCATCCACAGCGCCATGCCCATCTTCCAGGCCGAGCGGCTCTGCCCGCGGGCGGTGTTCCTGCCGGTCGACATGAAGGCCTACCTCGCCGTGCATCGCGGCGTCGTCGAGCTTCTGGGGCGGTACACCGACCTCGTCGAGGTCGCCTCCGTCGACGAGGCCTACCTCGACGTCACCGGCAGCCGGCGGCTGTTCGGGCCGCCGCGCGCCATCGCCCTGCGCATCCAGCAGCAGGTGTACGACGCCCACGGCGTCACCTGCTCCATCGGCGTCGGGCCCACCAAGCTGCTGGCCAAGCTGGCCGCCGGCCTCAACAAGCCGGCCGGCGTCGGCGAGCTCACCGACGCCGACGTGCACGGCCGCCTGCGCGACCTGCCCGTCGGCGAGGTCTGCGGCATCGGGCCGGTCACGCAGGAGCGGCTGGCCGCGCTCGGTCTCACCACCGTCGGCATGCTGCAGGACGTGCCCTTCCCGCTGCTCGCCGCTGCCTTCGGCCGCGGCGCCCAAGGGCTGCGCCAGCTCTCCCTCGGGCGCAGCTTCTCGCCGGTGCGCAGCGAGCGGCCGTTGCCCAAGTCCGTGGGCCGCGAGATCACCTTCGACGACGACACCAACGAGCTCGAGCTGCTGCGCGGCGCGCTGCTCTCGCTCACCGACAGCGCCGTCGCCGAGCTGCGCGGCAAGGGCCTGGCGGCGCGCACCGTCGCGCTCAAGGTGCGCTTCAACACCTTCCACACCGTCGGGCGGCGGCGCACGCTCGCGCACCCGGTCAGCGCTACGCGCCCCATCCATGAGGCCGCTGTCGAACTCCTCGACGAGCTCGGCATCGGCGCGCGCTGGGTCCGTCTCGTGGGCGTGAGCGTCAGCAACCTCACGCACAACACGTTCCAGCTCACTCTCGACGAAGGCTGGCGCGAGGTGGCTCTGGGCGAGGCGGTCGACAAGGTGCGCGCCAAGTATGGGTTCAAGTCGCTCAAACTGGCCGGCGGAGCGCTCACCGACCGCCGCCTCGCCCACCCCAGCCCTGGGCTCGCATTCCAGCCGCCGGAGACCTGACGGCGCGCCCCGCGCGGCGCGCGGGAAAAGCGGGGCCCTGTGCTAGACTTCACCCTTCCGAGAGGACACGGCCGGCCCCTCGCGCGCCCGCGCGCGAACAGGGCCGAGATCAGACACGAGGAGAGCCCGGATGAACGACCCAGGCAAGATCAGGAACATCGCACTCGTTGGGCACCGCGGTACCGGCAAGACGTCGCTCTTCGAGGGGCTGCTGTACACCGCCGGCGCGATCACGCGCCTGGGCAGTGTCGGCGACGGCACGACGTTCTCTGACTGGGACGAGGACGAGAAGAAGCGCCAGATGAGCCTCTCGGCGGGTCTGGCGCACGTCGACCGCGGCGGCCTCAGCTTCAACCTGATCGACACGCCTGGTGACTCGAGCTTCGTCGGTGACGCCATCGCCTCTCTGAGTGTCGTAGAGACGGCGCTCATGGTCGTCAACAGCGTCCTCGGCGTCGAGGTCCAGACCGAGCGTCTGTGGGCTCGCGCCGACGAGCGCGGCCTCGGCCGGATCCTGTTCTGCAACATGCTCGACCGCGAGCGCGCCGACTTCGCCAAGGACGTCGATTCCTTGCGCGAGACCTTCGGCACGCAGGTCGCCGCCGTGCAGCTGCCGATCGGCAAGGAGCACGACCTCAAAGGCGTCGTCGACCTCCTGGGCATGAAGGCGTACACCTACGCGGGCGGCAAGGCGACGGCCGGCGACATCCCGTCCGACCTCGCCGACGAAGCCGCCGCCGCGCGCGACAAGCTCATCGATGCGATCGCGAGCACCAACGACGAGCTCGCCGAGAAGTACCTCATGGAAGAGGAGATCACGGCGGCCGAGCTCAACGCCGCCTTCGCCGCGGCCGTGGCGTCCGCGCAGCTCTTCCCGGTCGCCTGCGGCTCGGCCACCGGCGCCATCGGCGTCGATCGGCTGTTCGAGGTCCTGGCGCTGGCGCCGTCACCGGCCGACGCGGCGCCGGGCGCGCTCGTCGACGCGGATGGCGAAGAGACCGCCCTCGACTGCGACGCCGGCAAGCCAGCCGTCGCCTTCGTCTTCAAGACCTTGGCCGACCCGTTCAGCGGCCACGTCAACGTGTTCCGCGTCTTCCAGGGCACGGTGTCGAGCGACTCGCAGCTCACGGTCTCGCGTGATGGGCACAAGGAACGGTTGGGCCAGCTTCTCAAGACGATGGGCAAGGAGAGCAAGCCCAGCGACGCTCTGGTGGCCGGCGACATCGGCGCCATCGCCAAGCTCAAGGACGTCGTCACCGGTGACACGTTGCACGCCGACGGCGTCGACGGCAGCTTCCCCGCCATCGACTTCCCGGCGCCTCTGATGAGCTTCGCCATCACCGCCAAGAGCAAGGGCGAAGAAGACAAGGTGATCACCGCGCTGCGCCGTCTCAGCGACGAGGACCGTCTGCTCGAGGTACACCACGACGACCAGACCGGCGAGATGATCGTCGGCGGCATGAGCCAGGTGCACGTCGAAGTCACCGTGGAGCGCATGAAGCGCCGCTTTGGCGTCGAGGTCGAGCTCAAGCCTCCGCGCGTCCCGTATCGCGAGACCATCAAGGGCTCGGCCAAGGCCGAGGGCAAGCACAAGAAGCAGACCGGTGGCCGCGGCCAGTTCGCCGATACCTGGATGGAAGTCCGCCCGCAGCCCCGCGGCGACGGCTTCGAGTTCGAGAACAAGATCGTCGGCGGCGCCATCCCGCGCAACTTCATCCCCGCGGTCGAGAAGGGCGTGCGCAACGCCATGGCCGAGGGTTTCCTCGCCGGCTACCCGGTGGTCGACGTGCACGTCCGGCTCTACGACGGCAAGTACCACCCCGTCGACTCGAGCGACATGGCGTTCCAGATCGCCGGCTCGCTCGGCTTCAAGGCCGCGGCCGAGAAGGCTCAGCCCGTGCTGCTCGAGCCCGTCATGAACGTCGAGATCACGATCCCGGACGAGAACGTCGGCGACATCATCGGCGACCTCAACTCACGTCGCGGCCGTGTCTTGGGCACGGCGCCGCGCGGGCACAACAACGTCGTCAACGCCGAGGTCCCGCTGGCCGAGATGCTCACCTACGCGCCGGACCTCACGTCGATGACCGGCGGGCGCGGCGACTACCACATGGAGCTGCTGCGTTACGACGAGGTGCCGGCTCACCTCACCCAGAAGATCGTCGAGCAGGCGAAGGCCGACAAGGAAGAGGCGCACAAAGGCTGAAGCGCCGCGGCAGGTCTGCTTTCGCCTGCGCGACGAAGTGGCAGGGCGCCGCCGGGTCGACGTCGCGTCCAGATTCTCCCGCATAGTCGGGCATTTCGGGCGGCCGCGACGGTGGCGGCTCGTCTTGGCGCTGCGGTAGGATTGGCTTGGCACATCAACGGAGGTTCTCGTGACTGATATCGGCACCATGCGTGTGAAGAGCGGGCTCGCTGACATGCTCAAAGGCGGCGTCATCATGGACGTCACCAACGCGGACCAGGCCAAGATCGCGGAAGACGCCGGAGCCTGCGCCGTCATGGCTCTCGAGCGCGTGCCCTCGGACATCCGTGCCCAGGGCGGAGTAGCGCGCATGGCGGATCCCACCAAGATCCAGGAGATCCAGGCCGCGGTCACCATCCCGGTGATGGCCAAGGCCCGCATCGGGCATTTTGTCGAGGCCCAGATCCTCGAGTCCCTCGAGGTCGACTACATCGACGAGAGCGAAGTGCTCACGCCGGCCGACGAGTCCAACCACATCAACAAGTGGAAGTTCAACGTGCCGTTCGTCTGCGGCGCCGTCAACCTCGGCGAGGCGCTGCGGCGCATCAGCGAGGGCGCCGCGATGATCCGCACCAAGGGCGAGGCCGGCACCGGCGACGTCGTCGAGGCCGTGCGCCACATGCGCACCATCATGGGCGAGATCCGCCGCCTGCAGACGCTGGACGAGGACGAGCTCTACGTGGCCGCCAAGCAGCTGCCGGCACCCTACGAGCTCGTCAAGTGGGTCGCCGAGAACGGCAAGCTCCCGGTCGTCAACTTCAGCGCCGGTGGGCTCGCCACTCCGGCCGACGCCGCGCTCATGATGCAGCTCGGCGCCGAAGGCGTCTTTGTGGGCTCTGGCATCTTCAAGAGCTCTGATCCGCAGAAGCGCGCCAACGCCATCGTGAAGGCAACGACCAACTACCGCGACGCCAAGATCCTCGCCGAGGTCTCGGTCGGGCTGGGCGAGGCCATGCCCGGCATCGACGCCGCGCGCATGCCTGAGGAAGCCAAGATCCAGCATCGCGGCTGGTGATCGCGACGGGCGCATGAGCTCACCGATCGGCACACGCCGGCTCGACTGGATCCTGTCGCCCGAGCCCAGCCTCGTTCCAGACGGCCCCGGCGCCGGGCTCACGCTTGGCGTGCTCGCGCTGCAGGGTGACTTTCGCGAGCATCGTCGCGTTCTCGAGCACCTCGGTGCCGCCACGCGCGAGGTGCGGCACGCAGAGCACCTGCTGGGCCTCGACGGTCTCGTGATCCCTGGCGGCGAGAGCACGACCATCAGCAAGCTGATGGATGCCTACGGGATGGCCGGCCCGATCGCCGCCTTTCACCGTCACGGCGGCGTTGTCTACGGCACCTGCGCGGGGCTCATCACGGTCGCCCGCGCCACCGTTGAGGGCGCGCCGCCCACTCTCGGCCTCCTGGACATCGTCGCGCGCCGCAACGCGTTCGGCCGCCAGGTGCGCAGTTTCGAGGCGGACCTCGCGGTGGACGGCGTGGCCGGCGCGCCGGTGCACGCCGTGTTCATCCGCGCGCCGTGGGTCGAGAGCGCCGGTCCGAGCGTCGAGGTACTGGCTCGGTTCGACGGCCACATCGTCGCGGCTCGCGGCGACGGCGTGCTGGTCACGCGTTTCATCCGGAGCTCACGGACGACACGCGCCTGCACGAGCTGTTCATCGAGATGATCCGCCGCGGACAGAGCGCGGCGGCCAAGCCGGGAGACGCGGCGGAGTCGCGCGCCGCCGGCGACCCGGGCCGCGCCGCCACTGCGGGCGCCAACCGCTGACAGGGAGGAGGTGTCCTCATGTCTGGGCACTCGAAGTGGGCCACGATCAAGCACAAGAAGGGCAAGACCGACGCGAAGAGGGGCAAGCTCTTCTCCAAGCTCTCGCGCGCCATCACGGTGGCCGCTCGCGAGGGCGGAGGCGACCCCGGCATGAACGTCTCCCTGGCCAACGCCATCGAGAAGGCCAAAGCCGAGTCGATGCCCAAGGACAACATCGAGCGCGCCATCCAGCGCGGCGCCGGTGGCGCCGAAGGAGACGCGTACGAGAGCATCATGTACGAGGGCTACGGGCCTGCGGGGGTGGCGATCATCGTCGACGTCCTCACCGACAACAAGAACCGGTCGGCGGCCGACGTGCGCAACATCTTCAGCAAGCACGGCGGCCAGCTCGCGCAGCCGGGAGCCGTGGCGTGGGTGTTCGAGCGCAAGGGGTCGATCGTCGTGGACGGCACGAAGTACGGCGAGGACGACGTCATGACCGCCGCCATCGACGCCGGTGCCGACGACGTCGTGCAGGATGGTGACGAGTTCCAGGTGCTCACGCAGCCTGCCGACTTCGCCACCGTGCGCAACGCCATCGTCGCCGCCGGCATCGAGTACGAGCAGGCCGAACTCACGATGATCCCCAAGAACACCGTCAAGCTCGAGGAGAACGACGCGCGCAAGACCATGAAGATCGTCGACGCGCTGGAGGACAGCGACGACGTCCAGGAGGTCTTCGCCAACTTCGATATCCCCGAGGACGTCCTCGAGAGTCTGGCCGGGTAGCAGGTGACGGGGGCCGCGGGGCCCGGCCGGGGGCACAGAGGGACGGAAGCACAGGGGATGGTCGTGCTTGGCTTCGATCCCGGCACGGCGAGCACCGGCTGGGGGGTCATCCGCCAGGACGGCAACCATCTCACTTCGCTCGGTCACGGCTGCATCGTCACGTCAGCGAAGGACGCGACGCACGTGCGCCTGCGGCAGATCCACGACCAGGCCCGCGGGCTGATCAAGCGCTTCTCGCCGGACATCGTCGTGCTCGAGGAGTTGTTCGTGAACGTCAACGTCAAGACGGCGCTCGCCGTCGGCCAGGCGAAGGGAGTGCTCTACCTCGCCGCTTCGGACCTCAAAGAGGCGCCGCGCGAGTACTCGCCGCTGCAGATCAAGCAGGCGGTCACCGGCTACGGCCGCGCCAGCAAGATCCAGGTCCAGGAGATGACCAAGGTCATCCTCGGCCTGCAGCGGATCCCGCAGCCCGACCATGCCGCCGACGCCCTCGCGGTCGCGATCACGCACACGCATCACAACGGACCGGCGCTCATGGACGCGATGCGGCGCATTCCCGGGGGGCGGCGGTGATCGCCTCGATCCGCGGGCAGCTGCTCCTCGTCGACGGGGAGCACGCCGTGATCGAGGTCGGCGGGCTTGGCATCGAGGTCCTCGCCTCGAGTCGCACGCTTGGCGCGGTCTCCGGCCGGCGCGGCGAAGAAGTGAGCCTGCACACGCACCTGCACGTGCGCGAGGATGCGCTCCAACTCTTCGGGTTCCGCAGCCAGCGGGAGCGTACGTTCTTCCTGTGGCTCATCGCTGTGAGCGGCGTCGGTCCCAAGGTCGCGCTCGCGGTGCTCTCGGGGTACCCCGTCGAGGAGCTCGAGCTTGCCGTGGCGCGCGACGACGTCAGGAAGTTCGAGAGCATCCCCGGCATCGGCAAGAAGCTAGCGCAACGGCTCGTCGTCGAGCTCCGGGACAAGGTCGGCGAGCTGCCGCCGGTGGGCGCCGGCGAAACCGGCGAGGGCGGCGGCCCGGCGCCGACCGATTCGTTCATGGCGGCGCGCTCGGCGCTGCAGAACCTCGGCCTGAGCTTGCGCGAGGCCGAGGAGGCGCTGCGCGGCGCGCCCGAAGGGGCGCCGCTCGAGGACCTCCTCAAGTACGCGCTCTCGCGCAGCAAGGAGGGCGTGATGGCGGTCCCGGGCGAGCGCATCGGCGATCCCAACGAACGCGCCGACGACCGCGACCTCGAACTGAGCCTCAGGCCGCGCCGGTTCTCCGACTTCGTCGGCCAGAACGCCGCCAAGGAGCAGCTCGAGATCTTCGTGCAGGCCGCCAAGAACCGCGGCGACACGCTCGACCACGTCCTCATCGCCGGCCCGCCCGGCCTCGGCAAGACGACGCTCGCCGGCATCATCGCCCAGGAGCTCGGCGTCGGCATGCATACCACGTCGGGGCCGGCGATGGAACGCAAGGTCGACGTTGCCGGCCTGCTCACCAACCTGCAGGAGGGCGATGTCCTCTTCGTCGACGAGATCCACCGCCTCAACGCGGCCGTGGAGGAGGTCCTCTACCCGGCCATGGAGGACTACGAGATCGACATCATGATCGGCGAAGGCCCCGCGGCGCGCAGCATCCGCATGCAGGTGCAGCCGTTCACGCTCATCGGGGCGACCACGCGCACTGGCCTGCTCACGACGCCGCTGCGTGACCGCTTCGGCGTGTGGCAGCGGCTCGAGTACTACGAGGTGGAAGAGCTGGCGCAGATCGTGCGGCGTTCCGCCGGCATCCTGCGGGTGACCATCGACGATCATTCAGCGCTCGAGATCGCCGGGCGTTCGCGCGGCACACCGCGCGTGGCCAACCGGCTCCTGCGCCGCGTGCGCGACTTCGCCGAGGTGCGGCACCAGGGCGTCATCGACTGCGACATCTGCCTTGCGGCCCTGCAGCTGTTCCAGGTCGACGCCGAGGGCCTCGACAAGCTCGACCGCGACATCCTCTGCACGATCGCCCAGAAGTTCGACGGCGGTCCCGTGGGCCTCGACACGCTGGCCGTGGCTCTCGGCGAGGAGGCGGACACGGTGATGGACGTCTACGAGCCTTACCTCATCCAGCAGGGCTTCCTCAAACGCACGCCGCGCGGGCGGATGCTCACGCGCTCCGGCTTCCAGCACTGCGGCCTTACGCCGCCCGCCGCCGCCGACACGCTCTTCGACGAGGGCTGAGCGGCTCCGGACGCGGCGCCTCCCGAGGCGCCCACGCCGGGCGGGGCCTCTCGCGGCCGACTCTGGACGGTGAGCCTCGTCCACGTGGGCCGCGCTATACTCGCCCGATGAGCGAACTCCTGTTGCACGCCTGCTGCGGACCCTGTTCGACGGTCGCCGTCCCGGCTTGGCGCGAGCGCGCCGTCGAGCCTGTAGTGTGGTTCCAGAACCCCAACATCCAGCCGGCCGCGGAACTGGAGCGCCGCCTCGAGAGCATGAGACGCTACGGCCGCGCGGCCGGCCTCGACCTCGTCGTTGAGCCGGAAGTCCTCCTCGGCGAAGCATGGGGCCGATGGGCGATCGAGGAGGAGAGGTCGGCGACACCTGAAGAGCGTTGCGCCGCGTGCCTGGGCTTGCGTCTGCGCGGAGCCGCCGCCGCCGCCGCGCGCCTGGGGATACGGCGTTTCGCGACGACGCTGACCGTCAGCCCCTATCAGAGGCACGACCTCATCGCGCGCGCCGGGGAGGAGGCCGCCGAGGAACACGGCGTCACGTTCGCCTACCTCGATCTGCGCGACTGCGTTCCATGCCAGCTACGGCGAGTGCCGCCGCTTCGGCCTCTATCGGCAGCCGTACTGCGGCTGCGCCGCCAGCAAGTGGGAGGCGTGGCACGCGCGCGCGGCGCGCAGGAAGGCCGGATGACCGGCGGCGGACGACCACGAGACTCCGCGGCCGACGCCGCCTCGCAGGCTGAGGCGAGCCGAGCGGGCGCGGCCGCAGCGCTACGGCTCGAGGACCTCGACTACGATCTGCCTGAAGCTTTGATCGCCCAGCGACCGGCCGAGCCTCGCGACTCCTCGCGGCTCCTTGTCTGCCGGCGTGCGACCGGACGACTGGAGGATCGCGTGTTCGCCGAGTTGCCGCGCCTGTTGCGCACCGGCGACGTGCTGGTGCGCAACGACACGCGCGTCTTCCCGGCGCGGACGTTCTTCCGCAGGGCCACGGGTGGGCGTATCGAGGTGCTGTTCCTGCGTCCGGCCGCCGCGTCGCGGCAATCGCCGGCAGCAGATGAGCCCGAGCCGGCGACATGGGAAGCGCTCCTCCGCGGCCGTCCTCGCCCTGGAGAGGAGCTCACCAGTGAGACGCTGGGCGACGCCTGGCCGCTGACGTGCATTTCTCCGTGCGGCGACGGCCGCTGGCTCGTCCGCAGCGACGGCGAACGAGCGGTGTTTGGTCTCCTCGCCGAGGCCGGCGTGACGCCGCTGCCGCCGTACATCCACGAAGTCCTCGACGACCCCGAGCGCTACCAGACGGTCTATGCGAAGGCGGTCGGGTCCGCAGCCGCCCCGACCGCCGGCCTACACTTCACGCCTGAGCTCGACGCTGCACTTGCCGCCGCCGGCGTGACCGTGGAGACGGTGACGCTGCACGTCGGGCTCGGTACGTTCCAGCCGCTGCAGGAGGAGACGCTCGCGGAAGGCCGTTTGCATGGCGAGTCGTATCAGGTCGACGCGGCGGCGTGGGCGCGGGTCCGGGCGGCGCGCGCGGAGGGGCGGCGCGTCGTGGCGGTCGGGACCACCTCCATGCGAACGCTCGAACATCTGGCACTGGTCTACCGCGACGGGCCCTCGGCCGCTGGTCCGGACTCCGTGATGGTCTTTCGCGGCGAGACATCGCTGTTCATCTCGCCGGGGTTCGAGTTCCGCGTCGTCGACGCGCTGCTCACCAACTTCCATCTGCCGCGCACCAGCCTGCTGGCGCTGGTGATGGCGTTCTGCGGCGTGGCCGCGACGCGCCTCCTCTACGCGCACGCCGTGCGCGAGCGCTACCGCTTCTACAGCTTCGGCGACGCGATGCTGGCTCTGTGAGGCACAGGTGACGGGCGCGCCGATGAGGACGCAGGGGTTCGCCTTCGAGGTGGAGGCGCGCGATGGCTCCGCCCGCGCGGGGCGCCTCACGACGCCGCACGGCGTGGTCGAGACCCCATGCTTCATGCCGGTCGGCACCAAAGCGACCGTGAAGGCGGTGTCGCCGCGCGACCTCGGCGAGCTCGGCGCCCAGGTGGTGCTCGCCAACACCTACCACCTGTACTTCCGCCCCGGCACGGAGATCGTCGCCGCGCACGGCGGGCTGCACGGCTTCATGCGGTGGGACGGCCCGATTCTGACCGACTCGGGTGGGTTCCAGGTGTTCAGCCTCGAGGGCACACGCGTCATCCATGACGATGGCGTCGAGTTCAGCTCCGTCTACGACGGCTCGCGGCACGTGTTCACCCCCGAGCTGGCCGTGCGGATCCAGGAGGAACTGGGGGCCGACATCATCATGGCCTTCGACCAGTGCGCGCCGGGCACGCTGGAGCCGGCCGAGATCGAGGCCGCCGTGGAGCGCACCTCGCGCTGGGCCGCGGCCTGCAAGGCGGCCCACGAGCGCCCGGGCCAGCTGCTCGTGGGCATCGTGCAGGGCGGGGTCGACGAGGCGCTCCGGCGTCGGTCGGCCGCCGAGATCGTGGGCGTCGGCTTCGACGCCTACGCCATCGGCGGCCTCAGCGTCGGCGAGCGCGGCGACGACATGCTGCGCACGGTCGAGCTTATGGACGACCTCCTCCCGCGCGATCGCCTGCGCTATTTCATGGGCATCGGGGACCCGCGCGGGATCGTCGAGGTCATCGCGCGGGGCGTGGACGTGTTCGACTGCGTGCTGCCGACGCGACTCGCGCGCACCGGGGCGGCCTTTTCTACGGAGGGCCGCCTCAACCTGCGCAACGCGCGCTTCGCGGACGATCTGGCGCCGCTCGACGAGACCTGCGACTGCTACACGTGCCGCACGTTCACGCGTTCGTACCTGCGCCACCTCGTGACGCAGAAGGAGATCCTCGGCGCGCAGCTTCTGAGTCTGCACAATCTGCGCGTTCTGCTAAGATTGACGGAAGACGCCCGTGCCGCCATTCGCGACGGGCGTTTTGCCGAGTTTGCCAAACACGTCGCGGAGCAGTATTCCGCAGGAGGTTGAGCCGCATGGGTGGAGGCGCGGCCATCATCATCTGGATCCTGATCTTCTTCGGGATCTTCTACTTCCTCGCCATCCGGCCGCAGCGCCGCCAGAAGCAGCAGCACCAGGAAATGGTGACTATGCTCAAGAAGGGCGACGAAGTGGTCACCATCGGCGGGATGTTCGGCACGATCACCGCGATCGGCGACGATTGGATCGAGCTCGAGGTCGCCAAGCGCACGCGCGTGCGGTACCTCAAGCGCGCCATCTCGTCGATCACGAGCATCAACGAGGATGAGGACGAGGACGAGTACATCGAGGCAGACGAGGAAGACGTCTCCGAGGAGGACGCCACGGAGACCGGCGAGCTCGAGGAGCCGGCCGAGGGCGACGCCGAAGAGGCAGACGACGAGGCCGAGCCAGATGCACCGGCGCCTCCCGAGGAGCCCAAGGCCTGACGACTGTCTCGTGACCGTCATCGTCGAGAAGGAAGCCGTGACGAGCCCTGCACCCGCTGCAGGGCTCGTCGCGTATGGGGCATGCAGGGATTCTTGCCTGCGGCACGAACTGCGTTCTGACGTGGTGTCGACACAGGGGTAACGCATCCATGGCGCATGTCATCGCCTTCGCGAACCAGAAGGGCGGCGTAGCCAAGACCACCTCCACGGTGAACCTTGGCGCGGCGCTCCGTGAGCACGGCCTGCGGGTCCTTGCCGTCGACATGGATCCCCAGGGCAACCTCACCATGAGCCAGGGGATCGACACCGAGGGGCTCGAGAAGAGCATGTACGACGTGCTGGTGCACCGTACGCCTATCGAGGACGTCATCTATGAGCGCGAGCTGGACGTAGCCGCGGCGACCATCGACCTCGCCGGCGCCGAGATGGCACTCTCGCAGATGATCGGGCGCGAGCGGGCTCTGCAGCGCGCCCTTGACCCGGTGCGCGAGCGCTACGAGTACATCCTCATCGACACGCCACCGTCGCTCGGGCTGCTCACGATCAACGCCCTCACCGCATCAGAGGGCGTCATCGTCCCGGTGCAATGCGAATATCTCTCGCTGCGCGGGCTCCTGCAGCTCGAGAAGACGCTCGAGATGATCCGCGAGAACCTCAATCCGGACGTGCGCATCTTCGGCATCCTGCCCACGCTCTTCGATGCCCGCACGAGCCACGGCAAGGAGTCCATCGAGGTGCTGCGCGACAACTTCGGCCCCCTGGTGTTCGACACCGTCGTGCGCAAGACGATCAAGTTCGCGGAGGCGCCGGTCATCGGCGCCTCTGTGCTCAAGTACGATCCGAAGGGGAGAGGGGCAGAATCGTACCGCGCCCTCGCGCGGGAGGTGCTGAATGGCAGATCGTCCTAGCATGAAGGATGGACTGAGCGAGCTCTTCCGGCGCACCGATGCTGGTGGCGCGCCTCCGGATCGCGAAGCCCAGGAGGCGGTCGTCAAGGGCCGCCCGTACGTGACGACCATCAAGGTCGTAGGTGTCGGCGGCGCCGGCACGAACGCCATCAACCGCATGGTCGATTCCGGTGTCAAGGGCGTCGAGTTCATCGCCGTCAACACCGATGTGCAGCAGCTCGACGTGTGCGACGCAGACGTCAAGATCCACATCGGCCAGGAGATCACGCACGGCCTCGGCGGCGGCGCCAATCCGGACGTCGGCCGCGAGGCGATGGAGGTCTCGCGCGACCAGCTCAAGGCGGCTCTGCGGGGCGCCGACCTCGTGTTCGTCACTGCGGGCGAGGGCGGCGGCACCGGCACGGGTGGCGCGCCCGTCGTGGCCGCGGTCGCTCGGGAGCTCGGCGCCGTGACGATCGCCATCGTCACCAAGCCCTTCGGCTTCGAAGGGCACCGGCGCCTCAAGCAGGCGATCGCCGGCATCGATACGCTCAGGGACGTCGCCGACACGGTCATCAGCATCCCCAACGACAGGCTGCTCGAGGTCGTGGAGCGCAACACGAGCGTCGTCGAGGCCTTCCAGCACGCCGACGACATCCTGCGCCAGGGAGTCCAGGGCATGACCGACCTCATCACGGTGCCAGGGCTCATCAATCTCGACTTCGCCGACGTGCGCACGATCGTCAAGGACGCCGGGACGGCGCTCCTCGGCATCGGCGTGGCCGGAGGCGAGAACCGCGCCCAGGCGGCCGCGGACATGGCGATCCATTCGCCGTTGCTCGAGACGTCCATCGACGGCGCGTGTGGCCTCTTGCTCAACATCACCGGCGGCAGCGACCTCACGCTCTACGAGGTCAACGAGGCCGCCGGGCGTCATCAGCGAAGCCGCCGACGACGACGCCAACATCATCTTCGGCGCCGTCGTGGACGAACGGCTCGAGGGCAAGATCTCGATCACCGTCGTGGCGACGGGCTTCGGCGAGGGCAAGCGCGCAGAGCGCGCGACCCCCGACGAAGGGGCACCTCAGCGGGCGCCGCGCGAGGAGCGCGAGACAGATCGGGGGACGCCGTTCGGAGCCGCCCCGGCGTTCGAAGGCTCGGACTTCGAGATCCCGTCCTTCGTCAACCAGCCCGAGGAGTAGACGGCACGATGACGAGAGCAGCGACGGCGATGCGCGCTGAAGCAGGCGCCGTCGCCGCACCCCCCGTTGCGCTCGAGCTGGACCTGGACGTCTTCGACGGCCCGTTCGACCTGCTGGTGACGCTCATCCTCAAGGACGAGATCGACATCTGGGAGGTCCGCGTCTCGCGCATCATCGCCGAGTACGTCCTGCAACTGGCCGACAGCGGGGAGTTCGATCTCGACGCCACCTCGCAGTTCGTGGTCCTCGTCGCGGCGCTGCTCGAGATGAAGTCCCGCTTGCTGCTTGAGGAAGAGGTCGAGGAGGAGCTCGAGGACCTCGACCCGGACGAGGCGGCGCAGCGGCTGCTGGAGCGGCTCGTTCGCTACAGCCAGTTCAAGAACGCGTCGGCGTCGCTGCGCGAGCGCTGGGACGTGCACAGCGGCAGGCTGTACCGCAACGCCGCCATACCGCCGGCCCTGCTGCGCCGGCCGGCCCAGGCTGGATCGCTGCCGCCGGGTTCTCTGCCGGCGGCGCTGGCTCCTCTTCTGCGTGAGCCGCCCAGGCCGGACACGAGCCACCTCGCCGATCTGGCCGTCTCGCTCGTCAAGGAGCTGCGCCGCCTGCGCCTGATCCTGGGCGCCGAGGGCAGCTTCACATTCGCCGCCGTCGCACCAGAGGATCGGCTCGAGCGTGCCGTCACTTTCTTCGCGCTGCTCGAACTGCACTCGACCGGGGAGGCGCTTCTGCGCCAAACGCGCCACTTCGGCGACATCGTGGTCACGCGCACCTCCTCCCAAGCGCGCGCCGGACTCACGCCGGCGCCCGCCACCGGGTGACGCCGGCCGCTCCGGTGCGGTAGCATCGAGTCGACTCGGCCACTCGCTCACACCGGACTCCATGAACGCACTTGCCCGGCGCCTCGAGGCGCTGCTCTTCATATCGTCGCGGCCGTTGCCGCCCGCTGAGCTCGCCGCTGCGTGCTGCTGCCTGGAGCTCGAGGTCGCCGAAGCCCTGCAGGAGCTGCGCGGGGAGTACGCCGGCGGTCGTCACGGCTTCGTGCTGACCGAAGTCGCCGGCGGGGCCACGTTCGCCGTGGCGGACGACTGTGCCGAGGACGTCCGTCGTCTCACAGGCGCCGAGCGGCCCGACGATCTCACGCCGGCGCTCCTCGAGACGCTGGCCGTCGTCGCCTACCTGCAGCCGGTCACGCGGGCCGACGTGGCTGAGGTGCGCGGCGTCTCCTCGGAATGGGCGCTCTCGTCGCTCGAAGAGCGTGGACTCGTCGAGCAACGGGGTCGCGCCGACACGCCGGGGGCGCCGATCCTCTACGCTACCGGTGAGCGTTTCCTCAAGCTGTTCGGGCTGCGGGCCACCGATGAGTTGCCACCGCTCGAGGAGTTCTCACTGGCGGCCTCGGAGGTCGACGCGATCCGCGGCCGCCTGCTCGCCAACGCCGAGAGGAGAAGGGCGTGACGCAGCCTGCCAATCTCGTAGTCTTCCTGGCCCGCGCCGGTGTTGGTTCGCGGCGGGCCTGCGACGAGCTCATCAGACAAGGTGCCGTCACGATCAACGGCGAGGTGGTGACCTTCCCGCGCGAGAAGGTCGGGCCGGAGGACGTGGTCGCCGTGGACGGCGATCCGGTCACCGTGCGTGAGCTGCGGTACCTGCTGGTCAACAAGCCGCGCGGCGTCGCCAGCACGAGGCGGGATCCCCATGCCGAGCGCGTGATCGTCGACCTGGTGCCGAACGGTCGCATCCTGTTCCCGGTCGGCAGGCTCGACGTCGACACTACCGGACTCATCATCCTCACCAACGACGGCGTCCTCGCGAATCGCCTGATGCACCCTCGGTACGGCGTGCCCAAGACCTACGTCGCCCGAGTGCGCGGCAAGGTCAGCCGGCGCGCCCTGGGGGCCCTGCGGCAGGGCGTGGACCTCGAGGACGGACCGACATCGCCCGCCGAGGTCAACCTACGCAAGCAGAGCGCCAAGACGGCCCTCGTCGACATCACCATCCACGAGGGCCGCAAGCGCCAGGTGAGGCGCATGTTCGAGGCTGTCGGCCTGCCCGTGGAGGAGCTTCATCGACGCCGGTACGGTCCGCTCAACGACAAGGGGCTGGAGCCCGGCGGGTTCCGTGAGCTGTCCGCCGACGAGGTCGAGGCGCTCAGGCGCGCCGGAGAAGAGGTAGCGACCTCCGTGGGCGGCGAGACGCAGGGCGACCCGCTGCTGCTCGCCGCGGAGGTCGCGGCGCCCGCCGCGGCGCCGGAAGATGGACTCGCGGCCGGACGCGTGGACATGGTCGCCACTGGGCTCGCGCCCGACGACGGGGACCCCACGGCCGCCGTGGAGCCCCCGGCGGGCGAGGGACCCGACGACTCGGCGGATGTATAATCCTTGGCTCGTTATGCGGAGCGGAGGATGATGACGGCGGATACCCCCCGGATGTATGGGCTGCGCGGCGCCACGACGGTCGAGGAGGACACGAGTGCGGCGATCGCCGAGCGCACGGCGGAGTTGCTGCGTGTCATGCTCGAACGCAACGCGCTGGAGATCGCCGACGTCGTGAGCGTCATCTTGAGCGCTACGCATGACCTTCGCGCCGACTTCCCGGCGGTCGCGGCGCGCAGCATCGGCCTCTCGCACACGCCGCTTCTCTGTTGTCAGGAGATCCCGGTCGAGGGCGCCATCGGCCAGTGCATCCGTGTCCTGATGCACGCGTACCTGCCGGGAGATGGCGAGGTCCACCACGTCTATCTGCACGGCGCGCGGCAGCTGCGCCTCGACCTCCCGGAGTGAAGTGATGCGTCTCATCTCCGCCCTGGACGACATCGTGGCGTACGAGCCAGGCCAGCCGATAGAGCTCGTGATGAGGCGCTTCGGCCTCAGCGAGGTCGTCAAGCTCGCCTCCAACGAGTTCCCGCAGCCTCCGTTCGCTGAGGTCAAGCAGGCCATCCTTGCCGCGATCGACGACCTCAACCGCTATCCGGACGGCGACTCGACCGATCTGCGTGCCGCGCTCGCCGAACACTACGGCGTGCGCCCCGCGCAGGTCGCGGTCGGCGCGGGCTCGTGCGAGCTTCTCCTCCTGCTCGGCGACGTGCTGCTGGAGAAGGGCGACGAGGTCGTGTTCGCCGACCCGTCGTTCGTCGTCTACAACGACGTCTGCCTGATGCACCAGGCGACCGCGGTCAAGGTGCCCCTGGCGGACTTCGCGCACGACCTCGACGCCATGGCGGCGGCCGTGACGCCGCGCACCAAGATGGTGATCGTCTGCAATCCCAACAACCCTACCGGTACCTACGTGCCGGTGGAGGGCATCCGCCGCCTCGTGGAGGCCGTCCCCGACGACGTGCTCGTCGTCGTCGACGAGGCCTACAACGAGTTCGTGACGGCGCCGGATTCCCAGGACGCGCTCAAGCTGCTGGGCGAGCACGAGAACGTCGTGGTCCTCCGCACGTTCTCGAAGATCTATGGCCTCTGCGGGCTGCGCGTGGGCTACGGCCTGGGCCCGGAGGAGCTGCGCCAGGCCTTCGACAAGGTGCGGCAGCCGTTCAACGTCAATCGCCTGGCTCAGGCGGCCGCCATCGAGGCGCTCAAACACCAGGACCAGGTCGCCCTGCGCCGCGACGAGAACGCGCGTCTGCGCGCCGGCATGGTCGCGGCGCTGGCGGCACGGGGTCGTCACACGGTGCCGAGCGAGGCCAACTTCATGCTCGTCGACACCCGCGACCTCTGCCATCCGCAGGACCAGGTCTGCGGCGTGCTGCTCTCGATGGGCGCGATCGTGCGCGACGGCAACGCCCTCGGCTGCCCAGGGTGGGCCAGGGTCAGCGTGGGTACACAGTCCGAGATCGACTTCTTCCTGCAGCAGCTGGCCGCCCTCGAGGTGGACGCGCGGCAGGACGTCCGAGGGAGGTAGAGCTGAGCATGATGGTCATCATGCACGAGGCGGCGACCGAGGAGGACGTCGCCCACGTCGTCGCGCGCATCGAAGAGATCGGCGCCAGCGCACACATTTCGTCCGGCGAGCGGGTGACGATCATCGGCGTCCTCGGCGACCGCGAGGAGATCACGCAGCTTCCGCTGGAGGCGATGCCGGGCGTCGACCGCGTGGTCGCCATCCTCAAGCCATACAAGCTCGTCGGGCGCGAGTTCCACCCGGAGGACACCGTGATCGACGTGCGCGGCGCCAAGATCGGCGGCGGCCACTTCGCCATCATCGCCGGTCCGTGTTCGGTGGAGACACCGGAGCAGGTGCTGGAGGCCGCCCGCGCGGTGAAGGCGGCAGGCGGCCACATGATGCGCGGCGGCGCCTTC
Organism: uncultured Thermoleophilia bacterium; assembly: GCA_963829205.1. Lineage (GTDB taxonomy): Bacteria > Actinomycetota > Thermoleophilia > UBA2241 > UBA2241 > CAIXSE01. The sequence goes on along the minus strand of CAWHHT010000005.1, from coordinate 422,882 downwards.
AAGCCGCGCACCTCGCCGTACGCGTTCCAGGGCCTCGGCGAGGAGGGCCTGCGCATGCTCGCCGCGGCCCGCGACGACACGGGGCTGCCGATCGTCACCGAGGTCATGGACCCGCGCGACCTCGACGTCGTGTGCGAGTTCGCCGACGTGCTCCAGATCGGCGCCCGCAACACGCAGAACTTCCTGCTGCTCGCAGAGGTCGGGAAGGCCGACAAGCCGGTGCTCCTCAAGCGCGGTCCCGCGACCACGATCGAGGAGCTTCTCATGGCGGCCGAGTACATCGTCAAGGAGGGCAACCGCGACGTGATCCTCTGCGAGCGCGGCATCCGCACCTTCGAGACGGCGACCCGCAACACGCTCGACGTGAGCGCCGTGCCCGGTGATCAAGATCGCCAGTCACCTGCCGGTGGTCGTCGACCCGAGCCATTCGGCCGGCCGTCTGGACCTCGTGCTGCCTCTGTCGCTCGCCGGCGTGGCCGCCGGCGCCGACGGCATCATCGTCGAGACGCACCCGAACCCCGAGCACGCCCTCTGCGACGGTCCGCAGGCGCTGCCGACGGCGGTGTTCGGCGAGTACGCCGGCCGCGTGCTCGACCTGGCCCGCTGGGCCGGCAAGACGGTCACCTGACGTCATGAACGACGCCCCCGTCAGCTCCATCGCCGTCATCGGGGTCGGGCTCATGGGCGGCTCGCTCGGGCTCGCGGCCCGCGAGCGCGCAGGGGTCGCCGAGGTCCGCGGCTTCAGCCGGACGGCGGCGACGCTCGAGCGGGCGCTCGAGCTCGGCGCCATCAGCCGCGCCTGCGCCAGCCTCGAGGAGGCGGCCGCAGGCGCGGACCTGGTCTTCGTCTGCACGCCGGTCCGCCTTGTGACGGGCCACGTGAAGGCCGCACTGGCCGCGGCCCCGGAACATGCGGTGGTCAGCGACGTCGGCAGCACCAAGGCGCCGCTGATGCGCGCTCTCACGCCGCAGGAACAGCATCGCTGCGTCGGAGGCCACCCGCTGTGCGGCTCTGAGACCGCCGGCGTCGGCAACGCGCGCGCCTCCCTCTACGACGGCGCCACCTACTTCGTCACGCCGGGCGCGCATGTCGACGCGGGCGCCTACCAGCGCCTCTACGGCTTCCTCGGGCAGATCGGCGCCCGGCCAGTCGCCGTCGACCCCGAGGAGCACGACCGCATCATGGCCGTGGTGAGCCACCTGCCGCACGTGATCGCCAACGTGCTGATCACGCAGGCGGGCATGCAGCCGGGGGCCCGCGACGCGCTCCTCTCGGCCGGGCCCAGCTTCCGCGACCTCACGCGCATCGCCGGCAGCAACCGGCGCGTGTGGACCGACATCTTCCTCGAGAACCGCGCCGCTCTGCTGGCCGCTCTGGCGACGTTCCAGGAGGGGCTGCAGGAGATCCTCGAGGCGCTCGCCGCCAACGACGCCGAGCGCCTCGGCGACGCCATCGCCCGCGCCGCCGAGCAGCGCGAGCGCATGCTCGCCGCCGGCAGCCTGCCGGCGCGCGAGCTCCACCGCCTGATCGTGCGGGTCTCCGACCGCCCCGGCGTGTTCCAGGCGATCATGGTCGCGCTCGGGCGACGCCGGCATCAACATCGAGGACCTGCAGATGCACCACATGAGCGCCGAGCTCGGCGGCACGCTCACGGTCTACGTGCTCGGCGAAGCCGCCGCCGAGCGCGGCGCGCACGTACTTGCGGGGCTCGGCTACGACGTGATCACGGGGGCGGTGGGCGAATGACGGTCGTCGCCATCGACGGCCCCGTGGGCTCCGGCAAGAGCACGGTGGCGCGGCGCGTCGCCGCGCGCCTCGGCTACGTGTACCTCGACACCGGCGCCATGTACCGCGCCGTCGGCCTGCTGGCGACCGAGGCCGGCGCCGCGCTCGACGACGAGCCCGCCGTCCTCGCTGCGGCCGCCGGGGCGCCACTGCAGTTCGACGGCGACGGACGCCTCCTCGCCGACGGCCGCGACATCAGCGACGACATCCGCACGCTGGAGATGGCGTCCGCGGCGTCGCGCGTGTCGGTCCTGCCCGGCGTGCGCCGTCTGCTGGTGGAGGAGCAGCGCCGCCTTGCCGCCGACGCGGACATCGTGATGGAGGGCCGCGACATCGGCACCAACGTGTTCCCGGACGCGGCCGTCAAGGTCTTCCTGACGGCGCGCCCCGAGGTCCGTGCGGCGCGCCGCGCCGCCGAGCTGCGCGAGGCCGGGGACGAGGTCGACGACGGCCAGGTGCTCGCGGCCCTGCTCGAGCGCGACCGGCGCGACTCCACGCGGGCTGTCGCGCCGCTGCGCATGGCCACCGACGCGGTCGAGGTCGACACCTCCGGCATGAGCCTGGACGAGGTCGTCGACGCGGTGGTCTCCCTGGTGGCCGCAAGGGTCGGCTCATGACCGGCAGGGCCGTACCATGATCGGCGGAGTGCGCCAATGAGACTCTGGGGCCTCCCGCTCAACGGTCATGGCGAGAGTGGGCTGTACACGTTCTGCCGCTGGCTGGCGGTGCCGCTCTTCGGCGGCGTCTATCGCGGCCGCGCAGGAGGCACGGGCAACCTGCCGTATTCGGGCCCCGCGATCGTCGTCACCAATCACAAGGCCAACATAGACCCGGTGATCTGCGGCATGGTGTTCGATCGCCCGCTACGCTACATGGCCAAGAAGGAGCTGTTCGGGATCGCGCCTTTTCGCAAGCTGATCATCACGCTGGGCGCCTTCCCGATCGACCGCGGCGCCGGCGACCGCGCCGCACTGACCACATCGCTGGAGATCCTCCGGCAAGGTGAGGTGCTCCTCATGTTCCCGGAGGGGCATCGTCAGCGAGATGACGCGGTGCACGAGTTCCTGCCCGGCGTCGGGATGATAGCGCTGCGCAGCGGTGCTCCGGTGGTCCCCATGGCCATGGATGGGACACAGCGCATGCTGCGCGACGGGCGGCCGGGGCTGCCGGCCCTGCGCATCCTCGTGGGGCCGCCACTCGACCTCAGCGACCTCACGGGGCGCAACAGCAGGACGTACCAGGAGGCGGCGCGGCGCATGCAGACCGCCGTCGCCGAGCTCTATGCGCGACTCTGATCAAAGGCCGGATGCGGCCGGCGGCGAGAGCGAGTCACCGAGCGCAGAGGAGCGGCCGGGCTACGACGACGAGCCGGAGCGCAGCGAGGACCTGCGCGAGGTGTGTGCGGGGGACGTGCGCATCGTCGTCGCGCGCTACGCGGGCTACTGCTACGGCGTCGAGCGGGCGCTGCGCATCACCGAGGAGGCGATCGAGGGCGCGGAGAAGCCCGTGGCCACGCTCGGACCGATCATCCACAACCCGACGGTCGTCGGCCAGCTCGCGGCACGCGGCGTCGAGGTGGTCGACGATCCGGACAAGGTCGACTCGGGCACCCTGATCGTCCGCACGCACGGCGTGGCGCCGTCTATCGTCGGCGGGGCGCGCTCGCGCAGCATCAATGTGGTGGACGCGACGTGCCCGTTCGTGGCGGTGGCACAGCGCAAGGCCGCGGCCTTGCGCGATGCGGGGTACGTCGTCGTCATCCTCGGCGAGCGCGACCACCCCGAAGTGGCCGGCCTTGAAGGCTTCGCCGGCGAGGGCGCGGTGGTCGTCGAGGAGGCCGGAGGGCTCCCGGTCGAGCGCCTGCGCGGCAAGCGTGTGGGGGTCGTGGTCCAGACGACGCAGACGCAGGCGAACCTGGCTCGCGTCGCCGCCGCGCTCGCTCCGGTCGCCCGCGAACTCCTCGTGTACAACACCATCTGTGACGCGACTGAGAAGCGCCAGAACGCGGCCTGCGAGCTGGGCGCCGAGGTCGACGTCGTCGTCGTCGTCGGCGGCCGCAACAGCGCCAATACGGCGCGGCTGGCGCAGCTGTGCCGTGCCATCGAGAGCCGCACGTACCACATCGAATCGGCCGCCGAGCTCCAGCCCAGGTGGTTCGCGGGCGCGAAGCGCATCGGTGTGACCGCGGGTGCCTCGACGCCAGACGCCGAGATCGGCGCCACCGTCAAAGCGCTCCAGGAGCTCTGTGGCGGCGGACGCGACTGAGCGCAGGGGCCCGGCGTCGCCGGGTCTGCCCGTGGCGGTCGTCGACGACGCGGCCGCACGCGCGGGCCTCCAGCCTGGCGACTGCATCGTCCGTCTCAACGGCGCGGTGCCGGTCGACGTCCTCGACCTGGAGCTCGCGGCGGCAGACGACGTCATGTGGCTGACGGTGCTGCGCGACGGGCACCCGCTCGACCTCGCCGTCGAGCCGCGTGAAGGCGAGTGGCACGGCATCTCGCTCGCCCACGGCGGCCTCGGCGCGGCGCCCATGGTGTGCCGCAACGCCTGCCGTTTCTGCTTCGTCGACCAGGTACCACCGGGCCTGCGCGCTTCGCTCTCGGTCAAAGACGACGACTACCGGCTCAGCGTCCTGGACGGGAACTTCATCACGCTGAGCAATCTCGGAGAAGCTGATCTCGCACGCATCGAGGAGCTGAGGCTGTCACCGCTGTACGTGTCGATGCACGCCTGGGACGATGACGCGCGCGTGCGCCTCATGGGGCGGGCGACCCGCGGGACGCGAGCCGCTCTTGAGCGGCTCGCCGGCGCGGGTCTGGAGCTCCACCTGCAGGTCGTGCTCTGCCCCGGCTGGAACGACGGCGATGTGCTCGCCGGCACGGTCGCCGGAGCGGCCGGTCTGCAGACCGTGCGCGACGTGGGCATCGTGCCCGTCTCGCTGGCCGCCGAGAGCGACCTGCGGCGGGTCGGTGTCGCCGACGCCGAAGCTGTCCTCGTTGCCGTCGAGGCCTGGCAGGCGCGCTTCTCCCGGGAACGCGGCTCCCAGTTCGTGCACGCCGCAGACGAGTTCCATCTCCTCTGCGGCAGGATCCCTCCGCCGAGTGACGCTCCCGAACAGTATGAGAACGGGGTGGGCATGTCCGCGGCACTGATGGAAGAAGCGGCCGAACTCGCGCGGGGCTGGACGGGTGCTCGCGGCGGGACAGCCCACCCGGGGCCGGCGATCGAGTCGCTCCGGCTGCTCACCGGTACGCTCGGCGCGCCGGTCGCCGCGGAGGTCGCGGACGTGCTGGCGGATGCCCTCGGCCGGCCTGTGCGGCCTTTCGAGGTGCGGAATCTGCTCTTCGGGCCGCACGTCACGGTGACCGGCCTGCTCGGCGGCCGAGAGGTCCTCGCGGCACTGCGCGAGAAGCCTCTTGCGCGAGGCGAGTGGCTCGTGGCCCCGCGCGCATGGCTGCCCGCCGGCCTCGGGCGAACGCTCGACGACGTCGGCGAGGACGAGCTGGCGGCCGCCTGCGGCGGCCGCCTGATCCTCGCCGGGTCGCTCACCGAGGCGTTTGCTACACTGTCCTGATGAGCGCACTTCCTATCGTCGCCGTCGTCGGCGCCCCCAACGCCGGCAAGTCGACCCTCGTCAACCGCCTGAGCGGATCCCGCCAGGCCGTCGTTCACGAGACCCCCGGCGTCACCCGCGACCGCAAGGACTTCGAGGTCGAGTGGGGGGACGCCTCGTGCGTCTCATCGACACCGGCGGCTACGACACCGCCGAGGACTCGCCGTACGCCGGGCACATCCGCGAGCAGGTGCAGACCGCGATAGAGGCCGCCGACGTCGTTCTGTTCATCGTCGACGGCCGCGCCGGACCTCTCGCCGACGACTTCGAGATCGCGGAGGTGCTGCGCCGCTCGCACGTGCCGGTCGTCCTGGCGGCCAACAAGCTCGACGACCCCGGGGCCATGCAGGCTGTTCCCGAGGTGTACCAGCTCGGCTTGGGCGAGCCGCTCGCCGTGAGCGCCGTGCACGGCCTGGGTACCGGCGAGCTGCTCGATCGCCTCATGGAGGCGACGGGCGCGCAGCGGCCGGCAGACGGCGATGGCGGGGGAGAAGCGCCGGTCGAGGTGCCGGTGGCCATCGTCGGGCGGCCCAACGCCGGCAAATCGTCGCTGTTCAACGCCATCGTGGGCGAGACGCGCACGATCGTCAGCGACATGGCCGGCACAACGCGCGACGCCATAGACACCGTGCTCGAGACCGGCGCCGGTGCGTTCCGCTTCATCGATACGGCCGGGATGCGCAAAGCGGCCAAAGTGAGCGGCGTCGAGTACTACTCGTACCTGCGCAGCGTGCAGAGCCTCGACCGCGCCCACGTCGCGGTGATCGTCGTCGACGCGACACTGCGCTTCGGCGAGCTGGACCTGTCCATCTGCACGGAGGCGACGCGGCGCAACTGCGCTACCGTGATCGCCGTCAACAAGACCGACGTCGCGGATCCGGACCTCGAGGAGATCGCCGGCATCGCGCGCCGCAAGCTGCGCCAGCGGCCCCAGGTCATCGCCGTGTCGGCCGTCACGCATCGCGGGGTCGGCGAACTCCTGCACGCGATCGCGTCGCTGGACGCCCGCTATACTGCCCACATCGCGACCGGCGAGCTCAATCGCGCTCTCAAGGCCCTGTCCGCCGACCGCCCGTTGCCCATGAAACACGGGAAGCGCCTCAAGATGTACTACGTCTCCCAGTTCGGCACGTCTCCTCCTCGGTTCGCCGTCGAGGTCAACGACCGCACGCTGCTCACGCGCGACTTCGGCTTCTTCGTGGAGAACCGCCTGCGGGCCCAGTTCGGCCTCGAGGGCGTCCCCGTCGTGATCGACTACAAGGGGAAGAAGTGAACCTGTTCGACGTCCTCGCGTTTCTCGTGCTGCTGACGCTCGCGTATCTGATCGGTGCGATCCCGTTCGGCCTCGTCGTCGGCAAGCTGTTCTACGGCGTCGACGTGCGCCAGCACGGTTCCGGCAACGTCGGCACGACCAACGTCTTCCGCGTGCTCGGCAAGCGGGCGGGCGTCGTCGTGCTGGTCTGCGACATGCTCAAGGGGTACATCCCGGCAGTGATCGCCGCGCACTTCTTCAATCCCTGGGCGGCGATCTTCGTCGCCGCCGCTCCGGTCGTGGGCCACATGTACTCGGTGTTCCTCAAGGGCCGAGGAGGCAAGGGCGTGGCCACCGGCGCAGCCGTCGTGGCCGCGCTCGTGCCCGGCGCGTTTCTGATCGTCCTCGTCGTCTGGATCCTGCTGGTGCTGACGACGCGCTTCGTGAGCCTCGCGTCGCTGGCGGCGTCGTTCCTCGTCCCGGTGCTGGTGATCGCGTTCGGCCACCCCTTGCCGTACGAGATCGCCGCCGTGCTCGTGTCGATCATCGTGTGGTGGGCACACCGCGGCAACATCGCCCGCTTGGTCCACGGGACAGAAAGCCGCGTCAAGCTCCCCTGGTCGGGAGGCCCGTCGGCGCTCGCCGGCGGGCGGGGGCGTTGACCGTGCGCATCACGGTCGTCGGTTCGGGAAGTTGGGGCAGCGCGTTCTCGCGATTGCTGGTCCGAGGGGGGCACGACGTGCAGGTCCTCACGCTCACGCGCGAGGAGGCCGGTCAGCTCAACGCGACGCACGAGAACCCGCACTTCCTGCCCGGGCTCGTGCTGCCATCGGAGGTGCGTTTCGTGGCGATGGACGACGCGCGGCTGGAAGGCAGCGGCCTGATCGTCTACGCGGTGCCCACGCAGGCCGTGCGCGAGGTCGCCAGGTGGGTGGCTCCGCGCCGCGACGCGAAGTCGCTGCAGCTCTCGCTCGCCAAAGGCTATGAGCTCGGCACGCTCAAGCGGCCCACGCAGGTCGTGGAGGAGGAGACCGGCGCGGCGGCCGCTGCGCTCTCGGGTCCCAACCACGCCGAGGAAGTGAGCCGCGACATGCCCTCCGCGACGGTCGTCGCGGCCGCCGACGAGGCGATGGCGCTCGCGCTGCAGCAGGCGATCACGAGCGACACGTTCCGTGTGTACACCAACGACGACGTCGTCGGCGTGGAGTTCTGCGGCGCGGTCAAGAACCCCATCGCCGTGGCCGTGGGCATGTCCGACGGCCTCGGCTTCGGCGACAACTCCCGCGCCAGCCTGATCACGCGCAGCATCGCGGAGATGACCCGTCTCGGGATGATCCAGGGCGCGCACATCGCGACCTTCACCGGGCTCGCCGGGATCGGCGACCTGATCGCCACGTGTACGTCGAAGCACAGCCGCAACCGGCTGGCCGGCGAACTGCTCGCCAAAGGCGCCTCGCCAGCCGATGTGGAGCGCGAGGTGGGGCAGGTCGTGGAGGGCATCCCGACGGCGTATGCCCTTCACGACCTGGCCGGCCGCCTCGGCATCGACATGCCCGTGACAGAGAACGTCTACCAGGTGCTCGAGGGCAGGCGCACGCCGCAGGAATCGGTCGCCGACCTGATGGGCCGGCGCCCGCGCAAGGAGCGGCACGACGACTGACGCCGCCGGCCGACTCGCCCAGGGACGCGCCGCTGCGAGCGTCGCGTTGAAGGGCGTCCTCGGCGTCTGGTAGACTCCCCCGGTCTGCGCGCCCTTGCGGAGCACCGGTTGCGTCGCTCCGCATCTACCGCGCGGCCGCCAGACGCTCGCATCCATCCGCGCCGGCACGCTCTCGGTCCCGGCGCGCATTCCCCAGGAGGCAACGTGGGCAAGAGGAACTACCTGTTCACGTCGGAGTCGGTGACCGAAGGCCACCCCGACAAGATCGCCGACCAGATCTCGGACGCCGTGCTCGACGCCATCTTCACCAACGACCCGTACGGACGTGTCGCCTGCGAGACACTGATCACGACGGGCATGATCGTCGTCTCCGGGGAGATCACCACCGACACGTATGTCGAGATCCCCAAGATCGCGCGCGAGACTGTGCGCGGCATCGGCTACGACAACGCGGCCTACGGCTTCGACTGCGACACCTGCGGCGTCGTGACGTCCATCGACCCCCAGTCGCCGGACATCAGCCAGGGGGTCGACACATCGCGCGAAGTGCGCACGGACGTCAACGACGACGACGTCCTCGACTCGCAGGGCGCGGGCGACCAGGGCATGATGTTCGGGTACGCGTGCACCGAGACCCCCGAGCTCATGCCGCTGCCGATCTCGCTCGCCCACAAGCTGGCCAGGCGGCTCGCCGACGTCCGCAAGGCGGAGATCCTCCCGTACCTGCGTCCGGACGGAAAGTCCCAGGTCACCGTCCGCTACGAAGACGGCAGACCCGTCGAGATCGTCAAGATCGTGCTCGCCACCCAGCACGCGGAGAGCGCCGATCTGCAGAGCATCATCTATCCGGACCTGCTCGAGCACGTCGTGGAGCCGATCCTCCCGAAGAACCTGTACGACGCGAGCAAGCTCGAGGACATCACCGTCATCAACGCCACGGGCAAGTTCGTCATCGGCGGCCCTATGGGCGATTGCGGCCTCACCGGCCGCAAGATCGTCGTCGACACGTACGGTGGCGCCGCGCCGCACGGCGGCGGCGCTTTCTCGGGCAAGGACCCGAGCAAGGTCGACCGCTCCGGTGCCTATGCGGCCCGCTACGTCGCCAAGAACGTCGTCGCCGCCGGCCTCGCCGAGCGCTGCGAACTCCAGGTCGCCTACGCCATCGGCGTGGCGCACCCGGTCTCGGTGATGGTCGACTGCGAGGGCACCGAGAAGATCGACATCGCCACCATCGAGCGTCTGGTCTCCGAGCACTTCGACCTGCGCCCGGCGGCGATCGTGCGCGACCTCGACCTGCGGCGTCCGATCTACCAGAAGACCGCCGCCTATGGCCACTTCGGCCGCAACGACCACGATTTCACGTGGGAGCGCACGGACAAGGCAGAAGCGCTTCGCGCCGCCGCCGGCCTCAAGGGCTGAGCGCCGGCGCCGGGAAGACGGCGGCGTAGCCGTGAGCTACGCCGCCGTCTTCCCGCTCGTGCGCACTCGCGCCTTCAGCGGCGCCTTCGACTACCTCATCCCGCCGGAGCTGACGGGACGCATTGCGCCTGGCGCGCTGGTCGCCGTCCCCCTCGGAGCACAGACCGTGATCGGCGTCGTGCTGGAGGTGCGCGGCGAGACGGAGCACGAGGGGCGCGTGCTCCCGGTGCGCGACCTGCTGGACGTTCCGGGCATCCCGCCCGACCTGCTGGAGCTGGCACGTCGCATCGAGGTCTACTACCTTACGTCGTTCGCCGCCGCGCTCACGCTCGTCTGCCCGCCGACAGGCGCGCTCAAGGTCGTGCGCCAGTACGAGCTGACCAAGGCCGGCGAGGCTGCTCGCGCGGCCGGCGAATCCGATCTCGGCGAGGTCGCGGGGCTCAAGCTACCGGCGGGTCCTCTGGAGAAGCTGGCCGCCCGCTACCGGCGCAAGGGCTGGGTGCGTGTCTCGTACCGCGTCCACGTGGCCGGCGCGGCGCCGGCGAGCCGCCCGCTGCGGCGGGGCGAAGCGACGCCGCAGCGCCTCGGTGCTCGCCAGCGCGCCGCCCTTGCGATCGTCGAGCGAGAGGGCGTTGTCGGCGAGCACGAGCTCCGCGCCGCCTGCGGGATCGGGCTTTCCGGGCTGCGAAGGTTGCTCGACACCGGCGTCCTGGCCGTGGACGAGCCGGTACTGGAGTCGCCGGCTGGGCCGCCTGCGTCGTCCGCCGCCCCCACAGCGTCTGACGACGCCGTGCCGCTGGTCGGTGTGGCTGCCGCAGCCCAGGCTGGACGGCTACAGGCCTGCGCGACGCTGGCCGACGTGCCGAACCTGCTGCCCGAACAGCGCCGCACGCTGCACGCCGTGCTCTGTGAGGCCCGCGGCGGCGACGAGGTCCTCGTGCACGGCGTGACCGGGAGCGGCAAGACGGAGGTCTACCTGCAGGCCGCGCAGTCGGCGTTGGAACGGGGCCGCTCGGTCCTCTTCCTGGTGCCCGAGATCGGGCTCACCGGCCAGACGGTCGCCCGCGTTCGCGAGCGCTTCGTGGGCCAGGACGTCGCGGTGCTGCACTCGGGGCTGACGGCGCGCGAGCGACTGCTCGCCTACCGCGCCGTCGCGAGTGGAGACACGCGCATCGTCGTAGGGGCACGCTCAGCGGTGTTCGCGCCGCTGCGGGACATCGGGCTCATCATCGTCGACGAGGAGCACGACACTTCGTTCAAGCAGGAGAGCGAGCCCGCCTACGACGCGCGGACCGTGGCGCGCTGGCGAGCGGAATCGAGCGGGGCCGTCGTCGTGCTCGGCTCGGCGACGCCCAGCGTCGAGAGCTACGCACGCGTGCCCCTGCACGCCGATCTGCGCCTGCGGGTGGACGGCTCACAGCCGCCTTCCCTGGAGATCGTCGATATGCGCGACCACCACGGCGTGTTCTCCGCGCAGCTGGCCCAGGCTCTGGTCGCCACGGTGGACGCGGGGGACAAGGCGATCCTCTTCCTCAACCGGCGCGGCTTCGCCTCGTTCCTGGTGTGCGACCACTGCGGCTTCACGTGGATGTGCCCGCGCTGCGACGTCACGCTGACACTGTTCGGCGGGCGCGGCCTGCGCTGCCGCACCTGCGGACACGCCGAGGCTGCGCCGAGCGCGTGCCCGTCATGCGGCAGCGCCGACCTCGTGCGTCACGGCTTCGGCACCGAGCGCGTGGAACGCGAGGTCCGTGCGCTCCTGCCTGGGGTCGACCTGCTGCGCCTCGACTCGGACGTGGCATCCTCCTACGCGCGCCTTCGCGCCGTGCTCGACCGCTTCGCCGCGCCCGGCGCGCGTGTCCTCGTCGGCACCCAGATGATCGCCAAAGGCCACCACTTCCCGGACGTGACGCTCGTCGGCGTCGTCAATGCGGACCTCACGCTGCACTTCCCGGACTTCCGTGCCGAAGAGCGCACGTTCGCGATGCTCCTTCAGGTCGGGGGGCGCAGCGGGCGCGGCGAGCGGCCGGGGCGCGTGATCGTCCAGACGCTGAACCCCGAGGCCCGGCCGATCGCCTATGCGGCCAACGGGGAGGAGGAGCGCTTCTACGCCGAGGAGGTCGAGCGCCGTCGGGAGCTCGGCTACCCGCCTTCCGGCACGCTCATCGGCCTTGAGGTATCGGGATCGTCGGAAGACAAGGTCACGGTCGCCGGACGCTTCACCGCGGAGCGGCTCGTCGCCCACCTGCGCGACGGCGAGCAGGTGCTCGGGCCGGGGCCGTTGTGGCGTGAGCGCGGGCGGTCCGCCTGCCGGGTCGTGGTTAAGACTACGGACTCAGGGAAAACTCTGGACACACTGAGGCGCTGGCTCGGCGCGAACCGTGACCGGTTCGCCGAACGGGGCGTGCGGCTGGTGCCGGACGTCGACCCTCAGTGGCTCTGACGTTCTGCGATACGATAAGGACATGGCTCAGACACAACAGACCGAGAGAGAACGCGTAGAGGCCGGCCGCAGGGAGCGGGAGGCGCGCAGGGAGATCCGGGTGATCGGTGATCCCGTGCTGCGCGAGCACGCCCTCGAGGTCACGACCTTCGATCGCGGCCTGCGCAAGCTCGGCAAGCGCATGATCCGCATCATGCACGACGCCCCCGGCGTGGGCTTGGCCGCGCCTCAGATCGGGGTGCTCCAGCGGCTGCTCGTCTACGACGTCGACGACGATCCCCAGGTCCTCGTGAACCCGGTGCTCGACGAGTTCTCGGAGGAGACCGAGGAAGCCGACGAGGGCTGCCTCAGCCTGCCGGGTGTCACCATGCCCGTCGAACGGCCGGCCCGCCTGCGGGTGCGCGGCTTCGACGTCACCGGTGAGCCGGTGGACTACCACGCCGAAGGCATGCGGGCACGCGTCATCCAGCACGAGTACGATCATCTCGAGGGCGTGCTCATCATCGACCGCACGACGCGCAGTGCACGTGCCGCCGCCCTGCGGGAGCTGCGCGACCGCGAGGACGCGGGTTACCGCGGCGCGGTCGGCGGAGGCCTCTGACCGCATGCGGTTCGCCTTCGCGGGGACCGCGCCGTTCGCTGACCTCGTCTTCACTGGACTCGCCGAGGCGGGTGAGCTGCCCTGCGCCCTCGTCACCAATCCCGATCGTCCGAAGGGACGGCACGGCACGCCGGTGCCGCCCGCCATCAAGGACCTCGCGCTGGCGCGCGGCGTGCCCGTGCTCCAGCCGCCGCGCATGGCGGAGCCCGCGGACGCGGCGGCGCTCTTCGAGCTGGCGCCCAAGGTCCTCGTCGTGTGCGCCTACGGCAGGATCGTCGGGCGGGACTTCCTCGAGGCGCTGCCGGCCATCGTCGTCCACCCGTCGCCGGTCCCGCGCTGGCGCGGGGCGGCGCCGGTGGAGCGCGCGCTCATGGCCGGCGAGACCGAGCTCGGCGTCGCGATCCTGAAGATGACCGCGGGCGTTGACGAAGGCCCCGTCGGGTTCGAACAGACCGTGCATGTGCCGCGCAGCGCCGACGCCGGCGACGCCTACGAGGCGCTGGCGCCGGTGGCCGTCGGCGGCGTACGCGGCGTTCTGGCCGCGCTGGCCGCCGGCACCGCGGAGTGGCGTCCTCAGGAGGGCACGGCGTCCTACGCCGCCAAGATCGGCCGCGACGACAAGGTGATCGACTGGTCGCGCCCGGCCCAGGAGATCGTGGACCAGGTGCGCGCCCTCTCGCCGCACATCGGCGCGCAGACGGAGCTGCTCGGCAAACGGACCCGTATCTGGCGAGCCGCAGCCGGAGCCGGCCCGCAGCCGTCTCCCAGCGGGGGACGCCTTGCTCTCGCCGCCGGCGCGGGCTGGGTCGACGTCCTCGAGCTGCAACAGGAGGGCCGCACCCGCGTGAGCGGCGCCGAGTTCCTGCGCGGCGCCGGCCGCACGCTGGCGGGCACATGAGCGGCGGAGTCGCAGGCGCCGTCAGCCCGGCTCGCCTCGCGGCCTGGCGTGCTCTTGTGCGTCTGCGCGGCGCGGGCGGCCACTTCGACGACTCGGTCGAGTCGCTGCCCGAGCTCCAGGGCCTCGACCCGCGTGACCGGGGCCTGGCGAACGAACTCATCGTCGGCACCATCAAGCGCCGCGGATCTGTGGACGCCGTCCTCGGCGTCTTCACCAAAGCGCCGCTGGCGGAGACGCGGGGGCCGGTCCTCGAGGCACTTCGCATGGCGGCCTTCCAGCTCCTCTTCCTCGACCGCGTGCCCGTCTATGCGGTCGTGGACGACGCTGTGCGCCTCGCCGCCGGCAGAGACGCGCACGCCAAGGGTTTCGTGAACGCCGTGCTGCGCAAAGTCGCCGCCGACGGCGCCGACGTGTTCGGCACGCTTGCCGACGGGGACGGCATGCGCGCCTGGGCCGTGCGCCATTCCTGCCCGGTGTGGATGATACGGCTGCTGCGCCGCGACCTCGGCGACGAGGCGGCGGAGCGGTTCCTCGTCGCCGCCAACGCGGCGCCGGAACGCTGCCTGCGGGTCAACACGCTCAAGGGAGCGCTGCCGGCGGCGCGGACGGCGCTGTCGGCCGCCGGCGCCGAGACGCGCGGCGTGCCTGGCCTGCCGCAGGCGCTGATCTACGATGGGCCCTCGCTGCAGCGCTCCGCGCCGTTCCGCGAGGGCCTCGTCACGCCGCAGTCGCGCGGCTCCCAGATCGCGGGGATGGTCGCGGCGACCGGCGCTCGGGGAGGCTCGGCTGTGCTGGACCTCTGCGCCGCTCCCGGCACCAAGACGGGCCAGCTGGCGGCGCTGCTCGGCGGCCCCGGCATCACGGCCGTCGACGTGGACGAGGGTCGGCTCTCGTCCCTCCGCGCCAATCTGCGGCGGCTCGGGGCGGACGGCGTCCAGACTCTGGCCGCAGACGCTCTGGAACTGCCACCGTCGACCACCGACGCCTACGACGCCGTACTCCTCGACGCGCCGTGCAGCGGGCTCGGCACGCTCGGCAGCCGTGCCGACCTGCGCTGGCGCCGCCGTGCCTCGGACGTCCCGCGCCTCGCCGACCTGCAGCGCCGCCTCCTCCTGAGCGCCGCGCGCTGCGTCCGCCGCGGCGGGGCCCTCACCTACGCGGTGTGTACCGTGACGCAGGCGGAGACGCTGGGCGCGCTCGAACCGCTGCTCGGGACCGGGGAGTGGGCTTCGGACGATCTCGGGGCGGAATGGCCCGGTCTCGCGCATCCGGACGCCGGGGGCTGTCTGCTCATCCTGCCGCCGGATGGCGGGAGCAGCGGCTTCTTCGTAGCCCGCTTCCGGCGGACCAGCGGGGCCTGAGGGTAGAATGTCGTCGCGGCCCGTCGGCCGTTCGCCGGCGCGCCGCGCAAAGCGCACCGGCAGTCATCAGACCGGAGGTGTCCGTGGAGGACCTGCTGCACCATATTCACATCGCCCCGTCGATCCTCTCCGCCGATTTCGCGCACCTCGGCGACGACGTGGCGGCGGTGCTCGATGCCGGCGCCAAGGTCGTGCACCTCGACGTCATGGACGGGCACTTCGTCCCCAACATCACCATCGGTCCTCTCGTGATCGCGGCTCTCAAGCCACTCATCCACGGCGCCGGCGCGCTCCTCGACGTCCACCTCATGATCGAACGTCCCGAGCAGTACGTCGACGCCTTCGCGGCGGCCGGCGCCGATGTCATCGCCGTGCATCAGGAGGCATGCCCGCACCTGCATCGCGTACTCTCGCAGATCCGCGAGGCCGGGGCGGCGGCGGGCGTCGCGCTCAACCCGGCCACCCCGGTCGAGACGCTCGACGAGGCTCGGCGACATTGCGACATGGTGCTCCTGATGTCGGTCAACCCCGGATTCGGTGGGCAGAGCTTCATCGAGACGTCGCTCGTCAAGATCGCCAAGGCGCGCGCGTACCTGCCGGAGTCGGTGGCGATCGAGGTCGACGGCGGCGTGACGGCGCTCAACGCCGCAAGCCTGGCCGCAGCCGGGGCGAACCTGCTCGTCGCAGGCTCGAGCGTGTTTGGCGGTCACGATATCGCCGCGCGCTTCGCGGAGCTGGCGAAAGCGGCCGGCGAAGCCGTATAATCACCAGGCATCATCAAAGCTGCTTCAGGGCGGGGTGAAAGTCCCCACCGGCGGTCATAGCCCGCGAACCTCCTCGGAGGCCGACCAGGTGCGATTCCTGGGCCGACGGTCATAGTCCGGATGAGAGAAGCATGCTGCGACGCCTCGGCGTCGTCCGCCCTGGAGCACGGCTCCGGGGCGTTTTTGTTGGACGACGAGCGATACATGGAAGAGGCGTTCGAGCTGGCTGAGCGCGGCCGCGGCCACACGCACCCCAACCCGCTGGTCGGCGCTGTGCTGGTGAGGGACGGCGCCGTCGTCGGCCGCGGCTTCCATCTCGGCCCCGGCGAGCCTCACGCCGAAGCCATGGCACTCGCCGAGGCGGGTCTGCTGGCCGCGGGCGCGACGCTCTACTGCACACTCGAACCCTGCAGTCACCACGGCCAGACGCCGCCATGTGCCGACGCCCTCGTGGAAGCGGGTATCGCGCGGGCGGTCATTGCGCTCGAGGACCCCAATCCACTGGTGCTCGGGCGTGGGCTCAAGCGGCTCGCGGCCGGCGGGGTCGACGTGCGTCTCGCCGGCGAGGAGTGGGCGCGTCGCGCTCGCCGCCAGAACGCGCCGTTCCTCAAGTTCCACGCCGGGGGCCTGCCGCACGTGACCTACAAGGCCGCCGTGACGCTCGACGGCAAGGTCGCGGCCGTCGGCGGCGACGCGCGCTGGATCTCGTGTCTGGACAGCCGGCGTGCGGTGCACCAGCTTCGCGCCGGCGTCGACGCCGTGATGGTCGGCGGCGGCACCGTCCGGCGTGACGATCCGGAGCTCACCGTGCGGCTCAGCGAGGGCCGCGACCCGGTCCGGGTGATCGTCACGCGTACCGGCGATCTGCCGCCGGACTCCAAGGTCCTCTCAACGGCGCGCGCCGTGCGTACCATCGTCGTGGCCGAGCATGCCGAACTCGCCGCACGGCGACTCCTGGACATGCGCGGCGCGGAGCTTCTGGAGACCGGCGACGCCGGTCTCCAGGGCATGTTGCGCGAGCTGGCGCGGCAGGGACTGCTCGACATCCTCTGCGAGGGCGGTCCAACGCTTGCCGGAGAGCTGCTCGCGGCCGGGCTCATCGATCGCATGCTTCTGTTCGTGGCGCCGCTCATCGTCGGGCGCGGTGCGCCCGACCTGTTCGCGGCGCCCGCCGTGGGCGCGGTGGCGGACGCCTGGCGCCTCCACGACGTCGAGTGGCGGCCGGTCTGCGACGATCTGCTCATCAGCGGCCGCCTGGCAAAGGACGGAGACTGATGTTCACTGGCATCGTGGAAGAAGTCGGTGTGCTGCGCGGCCTGCGCGTGGGGGAGAAGGGCGCCGTGCTCGATGTGGCGGCGTCGACGGTGACCGCTGATGCGCACGTCGGCGATTCGATCCTCACGGATGGCTGCTGCCTCACGGTTACTTTTGTGGACGATCATGGTTTCACCGCCGACCTGCAGCCTGAGACGGTGCGGCGAACGACGTTCGTGCAGCGCAGATCGGGCGGTCGGGTGAATCTCGAGCGCGCCCTCACGCTGAACTCGCGACTCGGCGGTCACATGGTGAGTGGCGACGTCGACGGCGTCGGCGTCGTGCAAGGCGTCCGGCGTGAGGACAACGCCCTGGTCGTCGACGTCAAGGTCCCGCAGGCTGTGGTGGCTCTCAGCGCCGCGCAAGGCCGGATCACGATGGACGGCGTTGGCCTGACCGTAGTCGCTGTGGCGGGCGACAACGTCCGCGTGTCACTCATACCTCATACGGTCTCTGTGACCACGCTGGATTCCATCGCCGTCGGCCGCCTCGTCAACGTGGAGGCCGACCTCATCGCTCGATACGTTCATGCGTTCGTCGCCGGGCACGGACCCGCCGCCGGACTCACCTGGGAGAAGCTGGCGGAAGCGGGGTTCTGATGGAAGTGCACGAGGAAACGGTCGGCGGTCGGTTGCGCGAGCAGTTCGCGACCATCGAGGAAGCGATCGCGGATCTGCGCGAAGGCAAGATGATCATCGTCTGCGACGACGAGGACCGCGAGAACGAGGGTGACCTCACGCTCGCGGCGCAGTTCGCGACGGCGGAGCGTGTCAACTTCATGGCCAAGGAAGGGCGCGGCCTGATCTGCCTCACGCTCACGCCGCAGCGCTGCGCGGAGCTCAACCTGCCGCCGATGACGAACAACAACCAGGCGCGCCTGCAGACCGCGTTCACCGTGTCGGTCGAGGCCCGCGAGGGCGTGACCACGGGCATCTCGGCGGCGGACCGGGCGCACACGATCCAGGTGGCGATAGACCCGGAGACGCGCCCGGACCAGTTGGTGCAGCCGGGCCACGTCTTCCCGCTCATGGCCCGGCCCGGCGGCGTGCTCGAGCGCGCGGGCCAGACGGAGGCCGGCGTCGACCTCGCCCGGCTCGCCGGCCTCAATCCGGCTTCGGTGATCTGCGAGATCATGAACGACGACGGCACGATGGCGCGCGTCCCGGACCTCGTGCCCTATGCGCGCAAGCACGGCCTCAAGATCGTCACCGTCGCCGAGCTCATCAAGTACCGGCATCGCAACGAGAAGCTCATCCGCCGCGCGGCGACGGTGAGCATGCCGACCAAGTACGGCGACTTCAAGGCCGTTGGCTACGAGTCGGTGCTCGATGGTGCGCACCACGTCGCGCTGGTCAAGGGCGACGTCGCCGGGCACAAGGACGTCCTTGTGCGCGTGCACTCTGAGTGCCTCACCGGGGACACGTTCGGGTCTCTGCGTTGCGACTGCGGCGAGCAGCTCGCGGAGGCGTTGCGGCGCATCGAGGCGGAAGGCGCCGGGGTCGTGCTGTACATGCGCCAGGAGGGTCGCGGCATCGGTCTGATCAACAAGCTCAAGGCCTACGCGCTCCAGGAGCAGGGCCTCGACACCGTGGAGGCCAATGTGGAGCTCGGGTTCGCGCCGGACCTGCGGGACTACGGCACCGGCGCGCAGATCCTCGCCGACCTCGGCCTGACCACCATCCGCATCATGACCAACAACCCCAAGAAGATCGTCGCGCTGGAGGGGTACGGTCTGCGCGTCACCGGGCGCGAGCCCATCGAGGTCGCGCCGCAGGACGACAACGTGTGCTACCTGCGCACCAAGAAGGACAAGATGGGCCACCTGCTCGAGCACGAGGACCTGTTCGGGACGGACGGAGAGGGTGTGGAGGGCTGAGGCCCGCCAGGTTCGCCGAGCCCGGCACGACAACAAAGGAGCCGAACGATGACGACCTATGAAGGCAAGCTCAGCGGCAAGGGCATGAAGTTCGCCCTCGTCGTGGGCCGGTTCAACGAGCTGATCTCGACGCGGCTGTACGAGGGCGCCCTGGACTGCCTGCGGCGGCACGACGTCGCCGACGGCGACGTCGACTCCGCGTGGGTGCCGGGCGCCTTCGAGATGCCGCTCGTCGCCAAGCGGCTCGCGGAGGCCGGCAAGTACGACGCCGTGATCTGCCTGGGCGCCGTGATCCGCGGCGGCACGCCGCACTTCGACTACGTCGCCGGCGAGGCCGCCAAGGGCATCGCCAAGGTCAGCCTCGACACCGGTGTGCCGGTCGTCTTCGGCGTGCTCACCACGGACACGATCGAGCAGGCTGTCGAGCGCGCGGGGACCAAGGGCGGCAACAAGGGCTGGGCCGCCGCGTCGACCGCGCTGGAGATGGCCAACCTCGGCCGCGCCCTGCCCTGACCGGCGGCCGCGCTCGGCCTTCAGCCGCCGCCCTTGTCCCCGGCGGCTTCGCGCTCGGCGCTGGGGGGATCGCCCCACAGGCGCGGCCCCTGCGGTTCGGCCGCGGGCTCTTCGCGCGCGGAGGGGTCGAAGCGGTCGTCCGGCGCCGGCCTGCCCGGCCGTTCGGGCTGTTCGACCGGCTCTCTCGGCGGGCCCGTCGTTTCGCTCGGGGTGGTGCCTCCGCCATGCGCGTGGGCCCTCAGCGCGCGGCGGATGCCGCGTGCCCCACGGCGCCCGCTCCACACGAGCGAGAGGATCAGGAAGGCCGCCGCAAGGATGATCATCGATGAGGCCTGCGATGGTCACTACAGCTGTGCGGTCCCGACGGCTCGAGCACTTTGCCCACCCCCGCCGGACTGGCCGGCGCCCGGCGTACGATCATGACGACCGAAGATACCCCACGGAGTATGTCGTGGCGTCGGCGCGATGGCAATGGGTCGCGCCACGGGCGCCTCGAGAACGCAAAAGCCCCGCCGGTGGCGGGGCTTCGGAGTGACGCGAGCGGCGCGGCGGGACGCCGCGCCGGCTTCAGACGGCCTTGGTGACGCGCCCGGACTTGAGGCAGCGGGTGCAGACGTAGGCGTTCTGCGGGTGACCCTCGACGAGGATGCGGACGCGCTGAAGGTTGGGGTCGAAGCGCCGCTTGGTGTGGCGGTGCGAGTGGCTCACATTGTTGCCGATAGCGGGGGCTTTCCCGCAGGTGACGCAGACTTTGGACATGATGCTTCCTCAGCTTGATTGGCGACTGGTCGCGCTAGTATGCTGCAGGAAGCCGGGCAAACGCAAACGCGTGGGGCCCGGCTCGCCCTGTTCTTTCCGCAGACCAGCTGAGGCGTGATGGTCCGATTCTCCAAAGAGATGTCGATCTTCGAGGCGCTCGAGGCCGACGCCGCCGCACGCGAGGTCTTCGAGAGTCACGGCATGTCCTGCTGCCTGTGCCTCGGCGCCCAGTCGGAGACCATCGAGGCCGGCGCCATCCTCCACCAGGTCGACCCCGACCTCGTCGTCGGCGAGCTCAATCGCCTCGCCGGCGAGGACTCCTGAGCCGGCCCGCGCCGTGTCGTCGACCGATCTGAGGATCCCCTTCGCGGCACCGGACCTCGCGGGTGGCGTCACCGTCGCCCACCAGGTCATCGCCAAGCTCGCCGGCAAGGCGGCGCGCGCCACGTACGGCGTGGTCGCCATGCAGGAGCGGCCCATCCGCAAACTGGCGCGCTTCTTCCGAGGCTCATTCACCGAGGGCGTCGAGGTCGACGTGCAGGACGACAAGGCAAGCATCGGATTGCACGTCGTCATGGAGCGTGGCGTCAACCTGTCGCAGGTCACCGCCAACCTCGTCGAACAGGTCAGGTACCAGGTCGGCCAGGTCGGCGGGGTGCCGCTCGGTGAGGTCAGCGTGCGCGTCGAGGACCTCCAGGATTGAGCGTTCGGCTCGCCGCTATCGCCGTCATCGACTCCGCTCTCGCAGCTATCGAGGCTGAGCGCGGGGTCATCAACGACCTGAATGTGTACCCTGTCCCCGACGGGGACACGGGCACCAACCTCGCGCTCACCGTCCGCGCCGTCCTCGAGGAGCTTCAGCAGAGCGACGCCGAGGGCATCCCGGCGGTCGCTGCGGCGGTCACCAAGGGCTCGCTGATGGGCGCTCGCGGCAACTCCGGCGTGATCCTGTCGCAGATCGTGCGCGGCCTCTGCGACGTGTGGGGCCGCTCGGAGAACCTCACGACCGCCGACTTCAAGGAGGCGCTCTCGGAGGGCGCCAACAGCGCCTACCGCGCCGTCAAGGAGCCGGTCGAGGGCACGATGCTCACCGTGGTCCGCGAGATGGCGGAGGCTGCGCATGGCGTGCCCAGCACGCTGGGCCTGGACAAACTGCTCGTCGCGGTCGAGGAGGCCGGCCGCGTCGCGGTCGAGAAGACGACCGAGCAGCTGCCGGCCCTCCAGAAGGCCGGCGTGGTCGACGCCGGCGGCTACGGTCTTCTCGTCCTCTTTCGCGGGCTCGCCGCCGGGATCGCGGAGCTCATGCACGCCGGCATCGCGGTCTCACTCGCGCAGGTCGCCCTGCGCACGGGAGAGGCACGCGCCACTCCGGCGACGCCGTCGCTCGCCGAGGGGTCGGCGCTCTCGGAGTACCGCTACTGCACGAGCCTCCTGATCACGGGAGAGAGCATCGACAAGGCGGCCTTTGAGACGTTCCTTCTCCCGCTCGGCGACAGCACCCTGGTCGTCGGCGACCGCCGCATGATCAAGGTACACGTGCACACCAACGACCCCGGCCTCGTCCTCAGCGAAGCGCTCAAGATCGGGGCGATCGGCGAAGTCGAGATCAACGACATGCACGAGCAGACGAAAGCCCGCGACGAGCGTCTGCAAGGCAAGCAGCGGATCGCCGAGGGCACCGTGGTGGTCGCGGTCGTCGCCGGCGAGGGCAACAAGGCGCTGTTCCGCGAGCTCGGCTGCCAGGCCATCGTGGACGGCGGACAGTCCATGAACCCAAGTGCGGCGCAGCTCCTGGAGGCTG
Source organism: uncultured Thermoleophilia bacterium (assembly GCA_963829205.1). Lineage (GTDB taxonomy): Bacteria > Actinomycetota > Thermoleophilia > UBA2241 > UBA2241 > CAIXSE01. The sequence goes on along the minus strand of CAWHHT010000005.1, from coordinate 400,823 downwards.
TCGACTCGCTGGGCGCCGACGAGGTCGTGGTGCTGCCCAACAACGGTAACGTCGTGCTCACCGCCGAACAGGCGGCGGGTATGAGCGCGCGGCACATCGCCGTGGTACCGTCGACATCCATCCCGGTCGGGCTGGCGGCGATGGTGGCCTACGAGCCCGAAAGCGACGCGGTGGGGAACGCGCGCGTGATGGGCGAGGCCATCGAGGATGTCCACTCCGCCGAGGTGACGCGTGCCGTGCGGGACTCGGAACTGGACGGTGTCGAGGTGCGCAAGGGGCAGGCGATGGGCATCGTGGATGGCAAGCTGGTGGCCGCCGCGGACGACCTCGAGAGCGCCTTCCGCGGCGTGCTGAGCGTCTTCGCCGACGCCGACGCGGAGTTCATCACGGTCCTGACCGCCCTCAATGGCTCGGGCCTGGACCGCGAGCACCTCGAGGCGCTCGCCGCGGAGACCGTGCCCGAGGCCGAGATCCGTTTTCACGAGGGCGGTCAGCCCCTGTACCCGATCCTCGCCAGCGCCGAATGAGGATTCCGCAGCCGTGAGCGAGCTCCTGACACTAGAGAACACCGCCATCGTGCTGGATTCTACGGCGGATCCCTGCGACGGCTACTTCGAGCGCCCGGGGATCTTCATGGTGCCGCTCAAGGTGCACTTCGGCGACGAGACCTACCGCGACGGCGTCGACCTGAACCACACGGAGTTCTTCGCCAAGCTCGCATCGTCCGAGGTCCTCCCGACGACATCGCAGCCCACCGTTGGGGAGTTCACGGCGGTCTACGCAGAAGCCCGCGAACGCTACGACCACGTCTTCTCCTTGCACATCTCGGGAGAGATGAGCGGGACCGTGCGCGCCGCGGCTCAGGCGGCCGAGGCCTTCGAAGGAGTCGAGGTCCACGACTTGCGCACCGTCGCGACCGCGCTGGCTCTCTGCTCCGAGCGCCTGCGCGCGCGCCTTGCGACCGGCTGCACCATGGACGAGGCGCGCGACTACCTCGCGTACTACACCGACAACTCCCACATGATCATCCACGCAGCGACGCTCGAGTACCTGCGGCGCGGCGGCCGCATCGGCAGGGCCGCGTCCATGGTCGGGGGGGTGTTCGACATCAAGCCGCTGATCTGCATCGCCGACGGCACCCTCACCGGGTACGCCAAGGTCCGCGGCCTCAAGAAGGCCATGGCCGCCATGGAGCGGTTCGTCGAGGACCACAGCCGCCGCTACGACGAGCTGTACTTCGCGACGTTCGACGCGATCAACGACGAGGAACCACCGCTGTTCCGGGAGATGATCGAGCGCCTGCGGCCCAACGCGCACTTCGTGATGCACGGTCACGTCGGGGCCGTCGTCGGCACGCACATCGGCCCGGGGACGTCCGCCTTCGCCATGATCGCGGAGTGACCGGGTCCGGACTCCCGCTCCGCTTCGGCGGCGGCCGGTACACCGAGCGGCCGCCGGTCCCGCGGCTCTTCTTCCGGCCCGACTCGCTGTCGAGACCGCTCTCCGAGCTCGAGCGCGTCACGCCTTCCGTCGCGCGCAAGCTGACGGCGTTCGGCCTGCTGACAGTCGGCGACCTGATAGACCACTTCCCTCGCCGCTACGAGGACTTTCGCGACCGCAAGCTGATCCGCGACCTCAGGGTCGGCGAGGAGGCTACCGTCCGCGCCTCCGTCGTCCGCGTCACCGCCGAACGCACGGCGCGCCGGCGGGTCGACGTCGTCAAGGCGCTGCTGCGCGACGACACCGGCGCGATCGAGGCGGTCTGGTTCAACCAGCGCTACCTCACCAAGGTGCTGGCCGCGGACATGCAGCTGAGCGTCCGCGGCGTGTTCCGCGTCCAGGGCGGTCGCGCGTCGCTGGTCGTCAAGAGCCACGAGATCCTCGATGAAGAGGACGCCGAGACCGTACACACCGAGGGTGTGGTGCCCGTCTACCCGGCCAGCGAGCAGGTGTCGGCGCGGCTTCTGCGCGGCCTCTTGCGGGCCGTGCGGCCGGCGATGAGGAGCCTGCCCGATCCGTTGCCCGGCGAGCTGCGCGTCCGCGAGGGCCTTCCGACGCGCGCGGACGCCACCCTCGCCGTGCACCTGCCGCGCGGGCTCGAAGACGCCAAGTCCGCGCGCGCGCGCCTCGTGCTGGAGGAGCTTCTGCTCATGCAGGTGGGCCTGTTGCTGCACAAGGGCGAACAGCAGCAGCGGGTGACGGCTCCGGCGCTCCCGCCGCCCGGCGAGCTCAGCAAGGTCTTCCTCGACGAGCTCCCGTTCGAGCTCACCAGCCACCAGCTCGGCGCCCTCGATGAGCTCGAGGGCGATCTGACGGGCACGACCCCGATGCGCCGTCTGCTGCAAGGAGACGTCGGGTCCGGCAAGACCGTCGTGGCGCTGTACTGCCTGCTGCGCGCCGTCGAGGCCGGCATGCAGGGTGCGCTGATGGCGCCCACGGAGACGCTGGCTGGTCAGCATGCGGAGACCGCGGCCAGGCTCGTCGGCGCGGCGGCGCCGGTCGAGATCCTCACCGCCGCGCTCACGGCGCGCGAGCGCCGCGCCGCCCTCGAGCGCATCGCCAACGGCGAGGCGAGCATCGTCATCGGCACGCACGCGCTGCTCCAAGGCGACGTGGAGTTCGCGGACCTTGCGCTGCTGGTCGTGGACGAGCAGCACCGCTTCGGGGTCGAGCAGCGGGACGAACTCGTGCGGCGGGCGGAGCGCGGCGGGAGCGCGCCGCACGTGCTCCACATGACGGCCACACCGATCCCGCGCACGCTCGCGCTGACCGTCTACGGCGACCTCGACGTGACCACCATCAAGGGATCGCCGGAGGGCCGCCAGCCGGTGGTCACGCGTCTCGTTGATGAAGCGCGGCGCGACGAGGGCTACGAGTTCGTGCGCAAGCAGCTCAGTCGTGGGCGCCAGGTGTACGTCGTCTGCCCGGCGATCGACGAGTCCGAGTCGATCTCGGCGGCCACGGCGCTGGCCGAGGCCGAACGCCTGGCGGCCGGCCCCCTGCGCGACTGGCGCGTCGGCGTCGTCCACGGCCAGCTCAAGTCGGCCGAGCGCGACGAGGTCATGCACGCGTTCACACGCGGGGACGTGCAAGTACTGGTCGCCACCAGCCTCATCGAGGTGGGCATCGACGTGCCCAACGCGACGGTGATGATCGTCGAGGGCGCGGAGCGCTTCGGGCTCGCCCAGCTGCACCAGCTGCGTGGGCGCGTGGGGAGGGGGACGGCCAAGTCGTACTGTCTGCTGTTCTCGCAGGCCGAGACAGGGAGCTCGCAGGCCCGCCTGGAGGCGCTGCTCGAGACCAACGACGGCTTCGAGCTCGCCGACCGCGACCTCGAGATCCGCGGCGAGGGACAGGTGATGGGCTCGCGCCAGGCGGGCGTGCCTGACCTCAAGCTCGCCCGCCTGGCGCGCGACCGCGACGCGTTGCTCCGCGCTCGGGAGCTCGCGACGGTCATCCTGGCCGCCGATCCGCGTCTCGACAGGCCGGAGAACGGGCCGCTGCGTCTCGCGGTCGACGCCGCGTTTGGTCACGAGCTGGCCTGGTTGCTCAAAGCCTGACGCGACCGTCGCCACGACGGCCCGTATACTGCTGGCATGCGCACGCCGGAACTCATCGCGTCCCACGGCAACACGGACTTCGACGCCTTCGCGGCGATGGTCGCCGCCCGCAAGCTCTATCCGGAGGCGGCGATCTCGCTCGGCGGCGCGGTCAACCGCAACGTGCGCGAGTTCCAGGCGCTGTACGCCGACCTGATCCCGGTCGTCGACCCGGGCGATGTCGAACGAGATAGCGTCAGGCGACTCATCCTGGTCGATACCGTGCACGCCAACCGCATCGGCGACCTCGCCGACCTCTGCGAGCGCAAGGACGTCCAGGTCCTGGCCTTCGATCACCACACGCTGGGCGGCGACCTGCCGGCCTTCATCCACCCCGACAACCTCGTCAGCTCGAATGACGGCTCGCTGGTGACCCTGCTTGTCGGCATCCTCGCCCAGCGCGGCATCGCCTTCACGCCCTTTGAAGCGACCGTGTTCGCCCTCGGGATCCACGAGGACACGGGCTCTCTTACATTCTCGACGACGACGCAGCGTGACGCCGAAGCGCTGGCTCTCTGCATGCAGAGGGGTGCGGACACGGCGATGCTGGAGAAGTGGCTGACCAGCACGCTCACGCCGGCACAGCGGCACGCGCTCGCGGCGGCGTTGGACAGCGCCGAGGAACTGCCGGTGCAGGAGGCCACGGTGCTCGTCTCGGCACTGCGAGAGGACGTGTACGTCGAGGGCGTGAGTGTGGTCGCGCATCGCGTGATGGACCTCACCGGCTGCGACGCGTACTTTCTGCTCGTCGAGATGGAAGGCCGTATCTTCGTGACCGCCCGCAGCCGCGGCGGCCGTGTGGACGTGGCCGCCGCTCTCGCCCCTGTGGGCGGCGGCGGCCACGCCGCGGCTGCATCCGCTGTCGTCAAGGACGGTTCGCTGGCGGACCTCGCCGCGGCCATCGCTGCCGCGGTGCCCGCGGCTGTCGCCCCGGTCCTCCGGGCGCGTGACATCGCCGTGCCGGCGCCGCCGCACGTCCTGCCGCGGACCTCGGTCGACGAAGCCGCTCTGCTCTGCCGCCGGCAGGGCATCGGCGGCGTGGTCGTCGCCGACGGCGGCCTTCTGGTGGGCAAGGTCGCTCTCGACGATCTGGAACGAGCCGCCGCGCACGGGCTCGGCCACGCGCCGGTCAAGGCTGTGATGAGCACGCGCGTCACCGTCGTCGCAGAGGACGCCGCGCTCGACAGGGTCGCGGCCGTCGTCGCGCAAGAGGAGATCGGGTGGGCCCCGCTTGTGAGCGACCCAGCAGCATCGCAGCTTCGGCTCACCGACGTTCTGGGCGCGGTGACGCGGCGCGCCGTCGCGGGTGAGGCCGGCGCGCCGGAGCCCCCCGCGCCGGCCGCCGCCAATCTCGCGGGACGGCTCGGCGAGCTCGGCCTCGACGATGTGCTCCGCCAGGTACAGGCGGTGTCGGTCGGCGTGCGCGGCGTCTATCTCGTCGGCGGCGCTGTCCGCGATCTCCTCCTGGGGGAGCCGGGCTTCGACGTCGACATCGCCGTCGAGGGAGACGGCATCGCCTTCGCCCAGGACTTGAGCGCCCGCCTCAAGGGTCACGTGCGCCCGCACGAGAAGTTCGGGACCGCCGTCGTGGTCGCCCACGGCCACGGCGGTCGCAGCCAGCGTGTCGACGTGGCCTCGACTCGTTCGGAGTCCTATGCGTACCCGGCCGCGCTGCCCAAGGTCGAGCACGCCGGCATCCGCAACGACCTGGCGCGGCGCGACTTCACCATCAACGCGATGGCCGTGTCGCTCAAGCCGGAGAGCTTTGGCGATCTGTTCGACTTCTACGGCGGGCTGGCGGACCTCGACGCCAAGCGCATCGTCGTCCTCCACAACCTGAGCTTCATCGAGGACCCCACGCGTGTGCTGCGCGCGATCCGCTACGAGAACCGCTACGGGCTGCGCATGGACGAGCACACGCTCAACCTGGCGCGCGCCTGCTGCGCCATGGACCTGGTCGGCGACCTCTCGTCGGCCCGGCTGCGCGACGAGCTTGTCGCACTGCTCGACGAGGAGCGCGTGGACTTCACGTTCCACCGTATGGAAGAGCTCGGCCTCACGCCGTCCATTCACGGTCGCCTGCGCGCCGACCAGGCGACGCTGGACTTGGTGCGCCGCGGCGACGACGAGCGCGCGGCGCACGGCCTGGAGGCCGAGGTCCCGAGCTGGCGCCTGCGTCTGGTGTGGATGCTTCGCGACCTCGACCCCGAGGAGATCGCCGCGTGGACGGAGCGCATGCGCATCCGCCGTCAGGACGCCTCGGTCCTCGAGCGCGCGCTCGTCGTGGGCCGGCGGCTCGTCGACCGCGTGTGCCGCGGCCCCTCCGAGGCCGAACTGTACGAGTTCGCCGAGGGCGAGCCGCTCGAAGCGGTGCTCGCCGCCATGGTGCTCGACGGGACCGGTGCCGTCGCCGGGCGGCTCGGGCGCTTCCTCGATGTGGCCCGGCACGTGCGCCTCGGCATCGGCGGCGAAGAACTGCTGGCGCTGGGCTTCACCGCCTCTCCGGAGATGGGGCAGGTACTGCGCAGCGTGCTGCATCTCAAGCTGAACGGCGTGGTCAAGACCCGCGACGACGAGCTCGCGGCGGCGGAGCGTCTGCGCCCTTGAGCGGCAATGGCCTCTTCGTCCAGTTCCTGCTCATCTCGCCGCTCCTGCTCATCAGCCTCGTGCTGCACGAGCTCGCCCACGGCTGGGCGGCCTGGAGGCTGGGCGACCCCACGGCCAAGGCACTGGGTCGTCTGACGCTCAATCCCATCAAGCACCTCGACCCGTGGGGCACGATCATGCTGGTCGTCACCTTCCTCGGCTCGGGCGGCCGTTTCTTCATGGGCTGGGCCAAGCCGGTGCCGATAGCGCCGTGGCACTTCAAGGACCAGCAGCGCGGGATGATGCTTGTCGGCCTAGCGGGGCCGCTCACCAACTTCATCCTCGTGTTCATCGCCGCCGGCCTCGTCTGGGCTACCTACAGCTGGAGCCTGTTCCTAGCTCAGATGTTCTACATGCTCTTCGTGCTCAACGTGATCCTGGGCACGCTCAATCTGATCCCCATCCCGCCGCTGGACGGCTCACGCGTGCTCGGCGGCTTCCTGCCGCGCGACCAGTGGGCCCGCTGGATGCAGCTCGACCGCTGGGGCAACTTCGTGTTCATCGGCCTGTTCGTGGTGCTGGTCGCTTTTCCGGCGGTCTTCGACGCCACCTTCGGGGCGGTGCTGAACCTGTTCACGCGACTCCTGCCGGGCGGGTGAGTGTGGTGGCGGCGAGCACACTCGGGTGGCGCGAGAGCGGCGGCGTCCGCTGGCTCCAATGGGAGGGCGCCGGCGTGGTGGCCGCCTTCCCGACGCGGGAAGGCGGGGTGTCGCCGGCGCCCTTCGACTCCCTCAACCTCGGGCTCTCCACCGACGATGCGGCCGGCAAGTGCTCGAGAACAGGCGCCGGCTTTGCGCCGCCGTCGGGCTGCCGCCGGACCGGATGGTCGTCCCGGGCCAGGTGCACGGGACGACGATGGCGTGGGTCGATGACGGCATGGCCGGGCGTGGCGCCTTCGCGTCCGCGGACGTGATCTCGGAGCACGACGCGCTGCTCACCGCGTCGCCGGGTCTCGGCCTGGCGATCAGCTATGCAGACTGTGTGCCCGTCGTCATCGCGGCGAAGGGTGCGGAGGGGCCGTGCCTCGCCACGGTGCACGCCGGCTGGCGAGGCATGATCGACGGCATCATCGGGCGTGCGGCCGCGACGCTTTCGCAGCGCGGCCGCCTGACCTGTGCCGTCGTCGGTCCGAGCATCGGGCCGTGCTGCTTCACGGTCGACGCCGCGTTGCGCGAGCGGTTCGCGGCGCGGTTCCCCGGTTCCGCCGGCACGCAGACCGTCGACCTCTGGGCGTGTGCCAAGGCCGAGCTGCTCGCCGCCGGAGTACCGGCGACCGGCATCGCCGTGACGCGCGTCTGCACCTCGTCGGACGCGCGCTTCTTCTCGCACCGGCGTGACCACGGGGCGACGGGGCGGCACCTGGCGCTCGCCTGGCGGCAGGAAGCGTGAGGCCGCTCCAGAAGTAGGCCGCGGAAGGAGCACGTAGTGGTCCAGCAGTTCGTCCCAGATGTCGAGAAGGTCCGCGAACGGTTCGCGGAGGTCGAGGGCCGGGTCGCCGCGGCGGCCGTGACCGCCGGTCGCGACCCGGCCGCCACGCGCGTCCTCGTCGCCACCAAGTACGTGGCGGCGGAACACCTCGGCGCCCTCGCCGAGGCCGGCGTGCGCCTCATCGGCGAGAACCGTGCCCAGGACCTCGTGGCCAAACACGCACTGTACGGCGACACCTTCGACTACCACTTCATCGGGCACCTTCAGAGCCGCAAGACCAAATTGATCCTGCCGATCGCGACGTTGATCCACTCGGTGAGCACCATGAGCGTGGTCCATGAGATCGACGCACGAGCTGAGGCGCCCGCGGACGTGTTGCTCGAGGTGAACATCGGCGGGGAAGAGAGCAAGAGCGGCGTAGCTCCCGCCGACGCGGACGCGTTCCTTGAGGAGGCGGCCGGCTATGTCGGGGTGCGTTTCGCCGGCCTGATGTGCATGCCGCCGCTCTTCGCCGATCCCGCTCAGGCGCGTCCGTACTTCGCCGAGACACGCGAGTTGGCGCAACGGCTTTCGACAAAGTGGCGCGGCACGTATACTTTCGACCAGCTATCGATGGGCACCAGTGCAGACTACGAGGTCGCCGTCCAGGAAGGCGCGACCATCGTGCGTGTGGGCAGTGTGCTCTTCTGACCCGCTAGGGAGGGACCTATGGGCCTAGGCGATTCGTGGCACAAGGTGGCGGTCTACTTCGGCATCGCCGACGACGACGCCGACTACGACGAGGACGAGACACTCGCGCCGCACGAGGAGCTCGAACGCTCCTACCAGGAGCGCCCCAACGTGCGCAAGATCAACGGCGGCCGTGGTCGCAACGAGTACGACGACATCTTCGCCGACGAGCCTCGCCGCCGCAGCACGAGCTCGGCGCCGGTCGTGCGCGCCGTCGAGCCGGCGCGTCCGTCCCGGGTCGAGGTGCACCTCGTCATCCCCAAGAACTTCAACGACGCGCAGCAGATCGCCGACAAGTTCAAGATCGACGTGCCGGTGATCATCAACCTGCAGGGCTCGGATACGGAGCTCGCCAAGCGCCTGATCGACTTCTGCAGCGGCCTCACCTATGCGCTCGACGGCGGGATGCAGCGCGTCGGCGACAAGATCTTCCTGCTCACACCGCGCAACGTCGAAGTCTCGGCCGAGGAACGCGCACGACTCATTGAGAAGGGCTTCTTCAATCAGTTCTAGGCCGCGGCGGTGAACGTCGCTCTCATCGGCGCCGGGCACATCGCCGACGCTCTCGCTCAGGGATGGCGACGGCCGGCGGTCGCCGAACCGCCCTCAGCTCATCGTCTTCGACGTCGTCGCCGAACGTGCGCAGCTGCTCGCCGCCGCGGGTGGCGGCCGCGCCGCTGCCTCGGCGTCCGCCGCCGCCGCCGCCGCCGACCTCGTCGTCGTGGCGGTGCGCCCGGAGCACGTCGAGAGCGTCCTCGCGGACATCGGCCCTTCTTTGGATGGGCGCCCGGTCGTCTCGGTCGCCGCCGGTGTCAGCGTCGCGCGCCTCGTGGCCGCTCTGCCCCGAGGCGCCAATGTCGGCCGGGTCATGCCCAATGTGGCGGCAGCCATGGGACTGGGCGTGTTCCTCTTCGTCGCGGGCACTCTTACCTCGGAACAGGCCGACCTGGTAGGCCGGCTTTTCTCGTCGGCCGGTACGTTGTTCGCCCTCGAGGAGGACAAGTTCGACGTCGCCACGGTCGTCGCAGGCTGCATGCCGGGCATCCTCGCGGCTCTCGTCACCTACTTCGCCGGGGCGGCTGAGGCGCACGGCATCGAGCCCGCAGCCGCGCGGCTGCTCACCGTCGAGGGCGTCCACGGTGCGGCGGCGATGATCGCCGCCAGCGGCGACCCCGCCGCGGTCCTGGCCACGGCGGCGACGCCCGGTGGCATGACGGCCGCCGCCGTCGAGTCTTTGGAGACCGGCGGAGTCGCCGCGGCCGTGGCGTGCGCGGTCACCGTGGCGGCAGATCGCGCCAAGGAACTCGCGTGAGAGCGGCGCACTAGAATGAGAGAGAAGGCGACGAAGGCGCAGCGGCGCTTGTCGCACAGCCGAGGGGGTCACCGCATGAAGCTCACACCTCTGGATATCCGCCACAAGGAGTTCAAGCGCGGGATGAGGGGCTACGCCGACGTGGAAGTCGACGAGTTCCTGGACGAGGTAGCGGACGAGTACGAACGACTGTTCAAGGAGAACATCGACCTTGGAGAGCGCGTGGAGTCGCTCGAAGGCCAAGTCGGCGGCTACAAGCGCATCGAGGAGACACTGCAGAAGACGCTGATCTCCGCGCAGGCGAACGCCGAGGAGCTCAAGCTGAACGCGACCAAGGAAGCGCAGCTCATCCTGCACGAGGCCGAGCTCAAGGCGCGGCAGCTCGTCAACGATTCGTACTCGGAGAAGCAAGCCATCGACCAGTCGATGGCCAAGCTCAAGAGCGCCGACCAGGACTTCCGCTTTCGGTTCCGCCAGCTCCTGGAGGGCTACCTGAAACAGCTCGCGGAGACACCGGCGGTCGCGGAGGCAGCGACCGGTGCGGGCGCCGCGCACGAGGAGTTCGCCCGTCACGCCGAGGCCATCAAGGCGGCGATCGAGCGCGAAGGACAGTCGGCGGCTGAGGCTCCCGTGCCCAACGAGGCGCCGGTCGCTCCCGCGGCTGAGACCACGCCGCCGGCGCGCCGAGCCCGACGACCTCGCGCCCGCGTTCCCGCAGGCGCCGCAAACCGCTCCTCCGGCAGAGCCTGGTCCGGGGGCCGGCGAGCGCAAGAAGGACCGCATCCTCTTCGGCGAGAGCGATGACATCCTCAGTGACGTGGACAGTGGGGTGAACGAGAACGAGTTCAAGTGGTGAGATCGAGCCGCTGCGCGCGGCACGTGAAGGCGTGACGCTGGCCGTCTGGGTCACGCCCGGGGCCTCCCGCAGCGAGCTCGTGGGCGTCGCGGACGGCAGACTCCGCATCCGGCTCGCCGCGCCGGCGCACGAAGGGCGAGCCAACCAGGAGCTCGTACGGTTCGTCGCGGCCCTGCTCGGCGTGACCCGCAAGGACGTCGTCGTGGCCGCGGGCTCCACCGGCCGCCGCAAGCTCGTGCACGTCAAGGGTATGACCGTGGAACAGGCAGGGCGGGCTCTCCGCCTCTGAAGGAAGGACTTCTCGATGGCAAGACTCGCATACTGCAAGGTCTGCAAGGCGACGTATCCGCTCAACATCGTGGTCAACGACGGCGGGCGTTCCGGCAAGGTGAAGGAGCCGGCGTGCCCGATGGGGCACACTCAGGTCGAAGAGCTGGACGCGCCGCGCAAGCCGCGTGCCAAGAAGTAGCCGCCGGCTGGGGCTCGCTTTCGGGCTTGCGGCGGCGGTCTTCGTCGTCGACCAGGTCAGCAAGGCGATCGTGCGCGGCGCCGCGGACCGGCTGCCCTGGCGGCTGGGAAGCGGCCTGCGGATCGAGCTCAACTACAACTCCGGCATCTCCTTCAGCACCCTCGCCGGCGCCGGCGCGATCGTCACCGTACTCGTCGGCGCCGTCGCTGCGGCCGTGACCGTCGCGCTCTTCCTTTCGCCGCCGCGCTACCGCGCCGCCCTCGGCATCATCCTCGGCGGCGCCGTGAGCAACCTCGTCGATCGTTTCCGCTTTGGCGGCTCCGTCGTCGACTTCATCGGCGTCTACCGATGGCCGACCTTCAACCTCGCCGACGCGTGCATCGTGGCTGGCACGATGCTGGTGGCGATCCAGGTGCTGCGTGCTCCCAGGGACTGAACCGGGGGGAGCGTTCGTGACTGACGCAGGTGAGGCCGGCGGGCGGCTCGACACCGTGCTCGCGGCGCGCGCCGGCGTCTCACGTGCAGCCGCGCAGCGGCTCATCGGCCAGGACCTCGTGACCGTGGACGGGCGTGCGGCGCGCAAGCATCACGAGCTGCGCGCCGGCGAGGAGGTCGTGTGGCGCCGGGAGCCGCAGAGGCCGCCGGCGCTCTCACAGGAGCACGTGCCGTATGTGCTGGTCTACGAGGACGACTGGCTGCTGGTCGTGGACAAGCCGGCCGGCGTGGTGGTCCATCCGGCGCCCGGCCACGAGCACGGCACGCTGGCGCAGGGGCTCGTCGAGCGCGGTGCCGCCGGCGGCCACGAGCTTCGCCCGGGCATCGTCCATCGGCTCGACAAGGACACCTCCGGTCTGCTCATCGTCGCCCGCGGCGACGAAGCCTACAGGCGCCTCGTGGCCACCATGGAGCGGAGGGCCATCACTCGGGTCTACCTGGCACTCGTCTGCGGCGACCTTCCCCAGGAAGAGGGCAGCATCGATGCGCCCATCGGGCGCCACGTGCGCGACCGCAAGCGCATGTCGCTGCACACCACCTCCGGGCGCCCGGCGGTGACGCACTTCCGCGTCCTCGGCCGGGTGCCGGGGTACACGCTTCTGCGCGTCCAGCTGGAGACGGGGCGCACGCACCAGATCCGCGTCCACTTCGCGTCGCTCGGCTACCCCGTGGCCGGCGACGCACAGTACGGTCGGCGGCCGCGGCCTGAGGGCCTCGGCCGCCAGTTCCTGCACGCCGCACACCTGGCGTTTCCACACCCGGAGGACGGGCGGCAGATGAGCTTTGCCAGCCCGCTGCCGCCCGAGCTCGGCGCCTTCCTCGAGAGTATCGGCTTGCCGCAGGCTCCTGCCGTGTGACCGTGCGAACGCCCCCGCCGGGTGACCGCGCCTCTCTTGCCCCGGTTTTCGCGGGCTGCTACAGTACGCACGACCTTTAACCACGTCCAGTGAGACGGAAAGGGGGTGCAGCGCTGCCGTACGCAACCATGAGCCGGTAGCGCTTTTTCTATGCCCGAACCCAGACCCGCAAGCGAAGTCGTCGTCCTGACGGCCGAGCAGATGCCACGCACGATCACGCGCATCGCTCACGAGATCCTCGAGAAGAACCCGGGCGACGCGAGACTCGCCGTGGTGGGGATCCACACGCGCGGCGCCTTCCTCGGCGACCGCATCCACAAGCTGCTCTGCGAGGTCGGCGGGCGCCAGTACGACAAGGGCGACCTCGACATCTCGTTCTACCGGGACGACGTGGCGGCCCGCGGCGCCATCGGCGTCATCCCGAGCACGCCGCACCCGGTCGTCAAAGACACCGACCTGCCCTTCGACATCGACGGCTCCACGGTCGTTCTTGTGGACGACGTGCTCTACACCGGGCGCACGATCCGCGCCGCCATCGACGCCCTGTTCGACTACGGCCGGCCGGCGGCCGTGCAGCTCGCGGTCCTCGTCGACCGCGGCCACCGCGAGCTCCCCATCCGGCCCGACTACGTCGGCAAGAACCTGCCCACGGCCCCCAAGGAGCGCATCAGCGTGCGGCTTGAGGAGTGCGACGGCAAGGACGAGGTCGTGCTCGTCCGCTCGAGGGAGGGCTGACATGCCCAAGCGCGACCTCATCTCGATCGAAGACCTCTCGCGCGCGGACGTCGAGCTCCTGCTCGATACGGCGGAGAGCTTCCTGCCGGTCCTGGAGCGCGACATCAAGAAGGTGCCGACCCTGCGCGGGCGCACGATCATCAACCTCTTCTGGGAGGCTTCCACGCGCACCTCGTCGAGCTTCGACCTCGCCGCCAAGCGCCTCTCGGCCGACACGCTCGCCCTCAAGGCGAGCGGCTCGGCCGTCGAGAAGGGCGAGACGCTCAAGGACACCGCCATCACGCTGAGCGCCTACTCGCCCGACATCATCGTCATGCGGCATCCGTCGGCGGGCGCCTGCCAGACGCTCTCCGCCAACACCGAGGCGAGCGTCATCAACGCCGGCGACGGCAAGCATCAGCACCCGACGCAGTGCCTGCTCGACCTGTTCAGCATGCGCCAGAACCTGGGCCGCGACCTCGACGGCCTCAAGGTCTGCATCATCGGCGACATCCTCCACAGTCGCGTCGCGCGCAGCGACATCATGGGCTTCCAGATGCTCGGCATGGACGTCACCCTCGTCGGTCCGCCCACGCTGATGCCGCGCGGCATCGAGGAGATGGGCGTCAAGGTCGAGTACGACCTCGCCAACCTCAAGGACGCCGACGTCATCTACCTCCTGCGCATCCAGAAGGAGCGCATCAAGGCGGGCGCCAACTACCTGCCCTCGCTGCGCGAGTACAGCCAGCTCTGGGGCGTCTCCCAGGCGCGGCTGCGGCCCGGGCAGCGGGTCATGCACCCCGGCCCGATCAACCGCGGCGTCGAGATCGCCTCGGACATCGCCGACGACGACGAGAACCTCATCGCTCACCAGGTCTTCAGCGGCCTCGCGGTACGGATGGCGATCCTGTACCGGACCATCGTCGGCTACAGCGACGGTGCCGCGAGCGGGGAGGTGCTCTGATGGAACGCACGTGGTGCAAGAGCGCGCCGGCGGCCGAGCTCCTCGTCAAAGGCGGCCGGGTCGTCGATCCTGAGTCCGGCGTCGACGCCGTCCAGGACGTGCTCGTCAGCAAAGGCAAGATCAGCGACGTCGGCAAGAGCCTCAAGCCGGGCAAGAACACGACCGTGGTCGAGGCCGGCGGGATGCTCGTGCTCCCGGGCTTCGTCGACCTGCACACGCACTTGCGCACGCCGGGGCGCGAGGACGAAGAGGACATCGCGACCGGGTCGGCGGCCGCTGCGGCCGGCGGCTATGTCGCCGCGTTCGGCATGGCCAATACCGACCCCGTGGTCGACACGTCGACGGTCCTCATGGGCCTCATCGAGACCGCCCGCGCCGAGGCGGCGATACCCGTAGGGTTCTTCGCCGCCGTCACGCGCGGCCTCGCGGGCGAGCAGCTCACGGAGATGGGAGAGCTGGGGGCCGCCGGCGCGGTCGGCTTCAGCGACGACGGTCGCCCGCTGGCTGCCGCCGCGCTCACGCGTCGCGCCCTGCAGTACGTCAAGGTGAGCGGCCGCTTCATCGCCATCCACGCTCAGGACGACTCGCTCTTCAAAGGCGGGCAGATGCACGAGGGTCCTGTCTCGGCAAGGCTGGGACTCACCGGCATCCCGTCGCTGTGCGAGAGTCTCGATGTGTCCCGCGCGTTGGACATCGCCGAGTACGAGGACGCGGCCGTGCACGTGTGCCACGTCAGCACCGCCGCCTCGCTCGCCGCGATCGAGCGCGCCAAATCCGCCGGCGTCAAGGTGACGGCCGAAGCGACGCCTCATCACCTGACGCTCACCGACGACGCCATCGAATCGCTCGATCCCAACCTCAAGATGAACCCGCCTCTGCGCTCCGAGAGCGACCGCAAGGCGCTCGTCGCGGCGCTGAAGAGCGGGCTCGTGGACTGCGTGGCCACCGATCACGCGCCGCACGCCTCAGAGGAGAAAGACGTCCCATTCGAGGAGGCGCCGTTCGGCACGATCGGTCTCGAGACCGCCTTCGCCGTCCTCTACGAGGAGCTTGTCAAGAGCAAGGCGATCGACCTCGGCACGCTGGTGACGCGTATGAGCGCCGCACCCGCGCGCATCGCGGGCCTGCAGCCGCCGAGCATCGCCAAGGGCGCCACAGCCAACCTCTGCGTCGTCGATCCCAAAGCACCCTGGACAGTGGCTCCCGAGACCCTGCAGTCTCGCTCCTTCAACTCGGCGTGGCTCGGCCGCCGGTTCGACACGCGGGTCAAGCTTACGGTCGCCGCGGGCCGCGTCGCCTGGGACGACCTTGCCTAGCCCGGCGATCATCGTCCTCGAGGACGGCGCCGCTTTTCGCGGCGAAGCGCTCGCCGGTCAGGGCGCCGTGGGCGGCGAGATCGTCTTCAACACGAGCATGGCGGGCTATCAGGAGATCGCCACCGACCCGTCGTACTGCGGGCAGCTGATCACCTTCACGTTCCCGATGAACGGGAACTACGGGGCCGACGCCGAGCGCGACGAGTCGGGCAAGGCGCACGCCAGGGCGATCATCGCCCGCGAGCTCACGAACTACCGCTTCAACCGTGCCTCGCGCCAGACCTGGCTGGACTGGCTGGCCGAGCATGAGGTGCTCGCCGTGAGCGGCGTCGACACGCGCGCCCTTACGCGCCACATCCGCGACAAGGGCGCGCTGCGCGCCGTCGTGAGCACCGAGACCGACGACGTGAAGCACCTGCGCAAGGCCGCCCAAGGGCTGCCGAAGATGGGCGGCCTCGACCTGGCGAAGGTCGTCACGACAGCCGAGACCTACGAGGCGCCGGCGCCCGAAGGGGCCCCGGCGCCCGACCTGCACGTCGTCGCCTACGACTTCGGCATCAAGCGCAGCATGCTGCGCTACCTCGGCGGGCGCGGCTTTCGCGTCACCGTGGTACCGGCGCAGACCAGCGCCCGCGAGGTCCTCAAGCACAAGCCCGACGGCGTGTTCCTGAGCAACGGCCCCGGCGATCCGGCGGCCGTCACGTACGCGGTCAAGGCCGTTGAACGGCTGCTGGGGAAGGTGCCCGTGTTCGGCATCTGCCTCGGGCACCAGCTTCTCGCTCAGGCGCTGGGCTACTCGACCTACAAGCTGAAGTTCGGCCACCGCGGCGCCAATCACCCGGTCAAGGACTTGCGCACCGGCGTCATCGAGATCACGACGCAGAACCACGGCTTCGCGGTCAAGCACGACACCGTGAACGGCGCCGAGATCACGCACGTGAACCTCAACGACGGCACTGTGGAGGGCGTGGCCGCTCCTTGGCGCTACGCCTTCTCGGTCCAGTACCACCCGGAGTCGTCGCCCGGCCCGCACGACTCCCTCTACCTGTTCGACCGCTTCCGCGACGAGATCAGCTCGCTTCCGGGCGGAGTCGGCCTGATGCCGCGCCGCGACGATCTGCACAAGATCCTCGTCATCGGCTCGGGACCGATCGTGATCGGGCAGGCCTGCGAGTTCGACTACTCGGGCGCGCAGGCGTGCAAGGTCCTGCTCGACGAGGGCTACGAGGTCGTGCTCGTCAACAGCAATCCGGCGACGATCATGACCGACCCCTCGATGGCGACGCGCACGTACATCGAGCCCCTCGACCTCGCGACGCTCACGCGCGTGATCGAGGTCGAACGGCCGGACGCGCTGCTGCCGACCCTCGGCGGGCAGACCGCCCTCAACCTGGCGATGGAGCTCAAAGGCGCCGGCGTGCTCGACCTCTGGGAGGTCGAGATGATCGGCGCCGACGAGAGGGCGATCCAGAGGGCCGAGGACCGCCTCGAGTTCCGCACCGCGATGGAGGAGATCGGCCTGCGCGTGCCGCGCAGCCGGCTCGCGCAGACGATGGAAGAAGCCGCGGCGGCCGCACAGGAGCTCGGCCTGCCGCTCGTCGTCCGTCCCGCCTTCACGCTTGGCGGCAGCGGGGGCGGCATCGCCTACGACCAGGAGAGCTTCGCGCGCACCGTCGAGAACGGCCTCCGGCTCAGCCCCATCTCGCAGGTGCTGCTCGAGGAGTCCGTCGCGGGCTGGCACGAGTTCGAGCTCGAAGTGATGCGCGACCGCGCCGACAACGTCGTGATCATCTGCTCCATCGAGAACATCGACCCGATGGGCGTGCACACCGGCGACAGCGTCACCGTCGCGCCGGCGCTGACGCTCACCGACGCGCAGTACCAAGAGCTGCGCGACGCCGCCATCGCCATCATCCGCAAGATCGGCGTCGACACCGGCGGCAGCAACGTCCAGTTCGCGGTGAACCCCGACACGGGCGAGGTCGTGGTCATCGAGATGAACCCGCGCGTGTCGCGAAGCTCGGCGCTCGCCTCCAAAGCCACTGGCTTCCCGATCGCCAAGATCGCGGCCCGGCTGGCCGTCGGCTACACACTGGACGAGATCGACAACGACATCACGCGCAAGACCCCCGCCTGCTTTGAACCGACGCTCGACTATGTTGTCGTCAAGATGCCGCGTTGGGCTTTCGAGAAGTTCCCGATGGCCGATCACGAGCTCACGACGCACATGAAGAGCGTGGGGGAGGCGATGGCCATCGGTCGCACGTTCAAGGAGGCCTTTCTCAAAGCGATGCGCTCGCGTGAACTGGAGACTCCGCACGACCTGCCGGGCGAGCGCGGGGCGCTGCGCCAGGCGCTCGCCATCCCCACGGCTGAGCGGTACGAGCTCGTGTTGCAGGCCTTCCGTCAGGGCATGGAGGTCGACGAGCTGCACGAGCTCACCGGCATCTCGTCGTTCTTCCTCTCCGAGCTCCGCGACATCGTCGAGCTGGAGCGGGAGCTGCGGAGGGCGCCGCAACTGACGGCCGAAGTCCTGCGGCGCCACAAGCGCTACGGGTTCAGCGACCGTCGCATCGGAGAGCTCACCGGTCGTGGCGAGCGGGAGGTCCGCGCGCTGCGCCTCGAGGCCGGCGTCACACCGGTCTACAAGGCGGTCGACACGTGCGCCGCCGAGTTCGAGGCCGAGACGCCCTACTTCTACTCCACGTACGAGGAGGAGAACGAAGCCGTCCCCGGCGACCGCGAGCGGGTCGTCATCCTCGGCAGCGGCCCCAACCGCATCGGGCAGGGCATCGAGTTCGATTACTGCTGTGTGCACGCCGCCCTCACCGCCCGCGAGCTTGGCTACGAGGCCGTCATGGTCAACTGCAACCCGGAGACGGTGTCGACGGACTACGACGTCTCGGACCGCCTGTACTTCGAGCCGCTCACGTTCGAAGACGTGGCCAACATCGTCGCCAACGAGCGGCCATTGGGCGTGATCGTGCAGTTCGGCGGCCAGACGCCGCTCAAGATCGCGCGCGCCCTGGCCGAGGCCGGCATCCCGATCCTCGGGACGCCGCAGGAATCGATCGACCTGGCTGAGGACCGCGGCCGGTTCGGCCAGCTGCTCGAGGAGCTCGGCGTGCGTTGCCCCGAGTACGGCTTGGCGACCACGGCCGCCGAGGCGGCGGAGGTCGCCGCCCGGATCGGCTACCCGCTGCTGGTGCGGCCGTCCTACGTGCTCGGCGGCCGCGCCATGCAGATCGTCTACAGCGCCGCCGAGCTGGAGCACTACATGACCTCGGCGGCGCGCGTGAGCCCCGACCATCCGGTGCTCATCGACAAGTTCCTCGAGGACGCCATCGAGGTCGACGTCGACGCCATCAGCGACGGGGCGGACGTCTACGTGGGCGCCGTCATGCAGCACGTGGAGGAGGCCGGCGTGCACTCCGGCGACTCCGCCTGCGTGATCCCGTCGATCTCGCTCGGCGAAGGGACGCTCGAGCAGGTGCGCAAGCAGACCAAGCTGCTGGCGGTCGGCCTCGGGGTGCGCGGGCTCATCAACGTGCAGTTCGCCCTCCAGAGCTACCAGCTGTATGTGCTCGAGGTGAACCCCCGTGGCTCGCGCACCGTGCCCTTCGTGAGCAAGGCGACGGGGATCCCGCTCGCCAAGCTCGCGACCCGGGTCATCCTGGGGGAGACTCTCGGCGATCTCGGGCTCGAGCGCCGGGTCCCCGAACACGTGAGCGTGAAGGAGGCCGTGCTGCCGTTCGACCGGTTCCCCGGCACCGACACGCAGCTGGGGCCCGAGATGAAGTCGACCGGCGAGGTCATGGGCATCGCCGAGGACTTCCCGACGGCGTTCGGCAAGGCCGTGGCCGCCGCCGGCTCCCCGCTGCCCCTGGAGGGGAGCGTGTTCCTCTCCGTCTGCGACAGCGACAAGTCGGCGGCGACGATCCTCGCGCAGCGCCTGCACATGCTTGGCTTCGTCATCTACGCGACGCGCGGCACGGCGACGGCCTTGACCAGCCTGGGGATTCCGGTCAGGGTGGTGAACAAGGTCTTCCAAGGCGAGCCCAATGTCGTCAACCTGATCGAGAGCGGTGAGATCGTGCTCGTCGTCAACACGCCCTTCGGCCGCGGCGCCCGCAGCGACGGCTACGAGATCCGCACGACGGCCTTGCGCAAGGGGGTGCCCAGCATCACGACACTGGCGGGAGCTTCGGCCGCCATCTCCGCCATCGAAGCGGCCAGGCACCCGCGCGTGCAGGTACACTGTCTGCAGGACCTGCACCGCGCGACGGAGGCCGAGTGAGCGGCGCCTCGCAAGAAGAACCTACGCATGCGGAGCTGTGGGCGGAGACCGTCCACGGCCGCGTTTCGGCCATCCGCCACTTCGGCGCTTTCAGCGACCTCGAGATCGTCGCGCCGAAGATCGCCGCCAAAGCGTCACCCGGGCAGTTCGTCATGGTCGCGGTGCCCGGGGGAGCCTTTCTGCTGCGTCGCCCGCTGTCACTCTTCGCAGTGCGCGGCGACCGCATCGGTCTGCTCGTCGAGGCGAGGGGGCCTGGGAGTGAGCGGCTCACTGGACTGGAGATGGGCGACGCCGTCGACCTTGCGGGGCCACTCGGCAGCGCCTTCCCGGTGAGCGGCGTCACCAGTGCGCTGCTCGTCGGCGGCGGCATCGGCTGCGCTCCGCTGCAGTTCCTGGCCGAGGAGCTGGTGCAGGTGGGAGCGCAGGTCACGGCCGCCTTCGGCTTTCGCGACTTCCGTGCCGCGCGCGCCGCCGGCGCCTTCGCCATCGAGCGGCTCTGGGTCGCGACGGAGGACGGCAGCGTGGGCCGGCCGGGAACGGTGATCGATATCCTCGCGAGTCTCGACGTCCCGCCTCAGACAGTCGTGTACGCCTGCGGCCCTTCGGCCATGATCGCCGCCGTGCAGCGCTGGAGTCTCGCCGAGGGTCTGCGCGGCTACGCTTCGCTGGAGGCCCACATGGCCTGCGGCACGGGATCGTGCCACGGCTGCGTGGTCGACACCGCGCGCGGCAAGCTGCGCGTCTGCAGCGAAGGGCCGGTCTTCGCGCTCGACGAGGTACGCCCGTGACGGCCTCTCTCTCGCCGGACCAGGTCGATCTGCGCGTGCGGCTCGGCGACATCGAGCTGGCGCACCCCCTCATCGACGCGTCGGGCACGTTCGACGTCCTCGAGTATGCCCGGCGCTACGAGGGCGACTACTTCGCTGCGTTCCCCTACGCAGCCTACGTGCCCAAGACCGTCACGGAGGACGCGCGTACCGGCAACCCGGCGCCGCGCGTCACCGAGACGCCGTCGGGCATGATCAACGCCATCGGCCTCGAGAACCCCGGCGTCGCGGCGTGGATCGCCGGTCTCAGCGCGTGGGCGCGACTCTCCCAACCGGTGCTGGTCAGCGTGGGCGGCAACTCACCCCAGCAGTACGCTGCGGTGGTGCGCGCACTGGAACAGCATCTCGCGTCCGCGCCCGGCGGCACCTGCCCCGACATCCGTGGCTACGAGCTCAACGTGTCGTGCCCCAACGTGACGAGCGGCCTGCAGATCGGTGCCGACCCAGGGGCCGCGGCCGAGGTCGTCGGCGCGGTCCGGCCCCTCACGAAGCGCCTCGTCCTGACCAAGCTCACGCCCAACGTCGGCGACGTGACGGCTGTGGCGCGCGCCGTTGTCGAGGCCGGGTCCGACGGACTCTCGCTGGTCAACACGTTCAAGGCAATGGTCCTGGACCGCGACACGCTCAAGCCGTTCCTCGGCAACCGCACCGGCGGTCTGTGCGGGCCCGCGATCAAGCCGATCGCGCTGCGCATGGTCGCCGAAGTCGCCACCGCGCTCCCCGACGTGCCGATCGTCGGCATGGGCGGCGTGATGAGCGGGCTGGACGCGCTGGAGTTCATCGCCTGCGGGGCTACGGTGGTAGCCGTCGGCGCGGCCAATTTCACCGCCTTCGAGGCGCCGCGGCGCATCCTTGACGAACTGCGCGCCGAGCTTGTCATGCGCGGCCTGCGCACCCCGGCCGACGCCCGCGGCCTCGCTCTGCGGGCCTGAAGCGCGCCTCGACTGCGGCGGGCGCGTCAGACACCCAGCTGGAGGCGCGGTTTTGTCGCAGTGATGCTGTTGAACTGCCTGCCGCGCCTCACATATACTTCCGCGCGATGTCCACCTCTTCGAAGCAGTTCAACACGGCCCCCGAGCGTTCGCTCGACCAGCGCATGGACGCGCTGACGAAGGCCAATGACGTCCGCAGCCGCCGCGCCGCGCTCAAGGCCGACCTTAAGCGCGGGGCCGCGAGTCTCAGGGACATCCTCGTCGCGCCGCCGGACTACCTGCTGACCGCCAAGGTGGCGGACCTCCTGATGGCGGCGCCCAAGTGCGGCAAGGTCAAGTCCGCACGCATCATGGAGCAGTGCCGCATCAGCCCCAGCAAGACCATCGGCGGGCTCTCCGAGCGGCAGCGCAACGAGCTGCTCACGCACTTCGGCGGGTGACGCCATCTCCTCGGTCTTCGTGATCTCGGGGCCCTCGGGCGCCGGGAAGGGGACCGTCATCGCCCTCGTCAAGCAGAAGCTCGACCGCGTCGTGACGTCCGTGTCCGCCACCACGCGCGCACCGCGTCCGGGAGAAGCGGATGGTCGCGAGTATCGCTATCTCTCGCGGGGAGCCTTCCAGGAGGCGGTCGCGGCGGGTGAGTTCCTGGAGTGGGTAGAATATAGCGGTGACCTCTATGGGACGCTGCGCGCCGAGGTGGACGGCAAGCTCGCGCGCGGCGATGATGTGGTCCTGGAGATCGAGCTCGTCGGAGCCAGGGCTGTGCGCAAGGCCTTGCCCGAGGCGGTGGCGGTGTTCATCGCCCCGCCCTCGATGGCCGAGCTGGCGCAGCGCCTGCGCGGGCGCGGCACCGAGACCGACGAGGCCATCGCTCGCCGGCTGAGTATCGCCACCACGGAGGTGGCGGCGGCCGGGGAGTTCGACCACGTGGTCGTCAACGACGACGCCGAACGAGCGGCGACCGAGGTCGCCGCCATCATCGAAGACCGACGAAAGGGACACTAAGTGGACAAGCCCCGCATCGACGAACTTCTGCCGCACGCCGGCGGCTCACGCTATGCGCTGGTGATGATCGCCGCCAAGCGCGCGCGCCAGATCAACGACTACTACCGCAATCTGGGCGAGAACACGCTGGGCATCGAGGAGACGCTGACGCCTCCCCTCATCAACACGCGCAGCACCAACCTGCTCACGATCTCGTTCGAGGAGATCGTCGACAACAAGATCGAGTATCAGGCGCCGGACTGACCGCGCCATGAGCTCGCAGCTCGCTCCTCGCCCCGAGCGCACAGTCCTCGTCGGCGTCACCGGGGGCATCGCCATCTACAAGGCGGTCGAACTGGTGCGCGGGCTGGTCAAGGACGGGCTGCAGCCGCTCGTCGTGAGCACTGAGGCGGCCCAACGCTTCGTCATGCCGCTCACGTTCGCGGCCGTCTCCCAGGCGCCGGTCCTCGACGACGAGAGCGCCTGGCAGGCGAGCGGGGGCTGGTTCCAGCACATCGAGGCGGCCCGGCAGGCGCGCGTGATGGTCGTCGCTCCCGCGACCGCCAACACGCTCGCCAAGATGGCCGCCGGCATGGCCGACAACCTGCTCACTGCCATCTACCTGGCCTTCCGTGGCCCGGTCATCGTCGCGCCCACCATGAACTGGGCCATGAACGAGCATCCGGCCACGGTGGAGAACCTGCGAGTGCTCGGCGGAGCGTGGGGTGGAGGTGCTCCCGACGGAAGAGGGGGAGCTCGCCTGCGGCGAAGAGGGCTCCGGCCGCATGGCTTCGCCGGACGCCATCCGGCTCGCCGTCCGGCGCGCCCTGGCCGGCGTCGCCGGGGGTCCGCTCAAGGACCGCAAGGTCGTCGTCACGTCGGGCGGCACGCGCGAGCGCATCGACGCGGTGCGCTTCATCGGCAACCGCTCGAGCGGCAAGATGGGCCGCGCCGTGGCCGACGAGGCCTACCTGCGCGGCGCGCGCGTTTCCCTCGTCACGACGCAGCCCGCCGAGGGCACGCCGTACCCCGTCGTCGCGGTGGAGAGCGCCGCCGACATGGCGGCCGCGGTAGGCGCCGAAGTCGCGGACGCCGACGTGCTCGTCATGGCCGCCGCCGTAGCGGACTTCGCCCCGCGCGAGGCCCAGAACGGCAAGATCGAGCGCGCCGGGCGCGATACCTTGACGCTTGAGCTTGTCAGCACGGTGGACGTCCTCGCCGAGACCGCCAAGCCGGGCCTCTTCCGCGTCGGCTTCGCCGCCGAGGCGGGCCCCCAGCTCCAGCGGGCGCGGGCCAAGAAGGTCGCCAAGGGCGTCGACATGCTGGTGTTCAACGACATCCTCGCCGAAGGCGTCGGCATCGGCTCTGATGAGAACGAGATCACGATCATCACCGCCACCGGTGAGACCCATGTGCCACGCACGTCCAAGGCCGCCTGCGCCGTCGCGATCGTGGATGAGATCGAAGCCGGGCTCGGAACGACGTGAACAGTGTGACCCGAGAACAGGTCGTGGCGCTCATCGGCGAGCGCGTCTCCAACGAGAACCTCCACCGCCACATGCTCGCTACCGAGGCCATCATGCGCGGTCTTGCGCGGCGGCTCGGGGCCGACCCGGACGTCTGGGGACTCGCGGGACTCGCGCACGACCTGGACACCGAGGACACCGAGGCGGACCCGGCGCGCCACGGCGTGGAGGCGGCCGCCGTCCTGAGGCAGCTGGGGCTGCCGGAGGAGGCGGCTCACGCCGTCGAGGCGCACAACGCGGCGACCGGCGTGTCCGCAGGGAGCCGGTTCGACATCGCCCTCCTCGCCGCCGATCAGCTCAGCGGACTCATCACCGCCGCGGCTCTGGTGCGGCCGGAGAAGGACCTCGCCGGCGTCAAGCTCAAGTCGGTGCGCAAGCGGTTCCGCGAGGGCGCGTTCGCGCGCGGCGTCGATCGCGACTCGATCGCACGCTGCGCTGATCTCGGCCTCGAGCTCGACGACTTCATGGCGATCGGCCTGACCGCGATGCAGGGCATCGCTCCCGAGTTGGGGCTGTAGGAGCGCCACCGGTGGACGCTGTCCCGCGCGAACCGGCCTTTCTGGAGGAAAGCGAGGCCTACACGCTCTTTCAGCGCGGCCTCTCGTTCCTCCGCCACCAGCATCCGGCCCAGGCGGCGATGCTGCTCTCCAAGGCGCTGCGCCTCGAGCCTGGCAAGAACTCCATCCGCGAGGCCCTCGGCCGCTCCGAGTTCGCCGTTGGCCGCTACGCAGCCGCCGCCGATCACTTCGCTACCATCATCGCCACTGCCCCGGACAATGACTACGCGCACTATGCGCTCGGGCGAAGCCTGCTCAAGCTCGGCCGAGGGGAAGAGGCGCAGGCGCACCTGCGTCTGGCCTGCGCCCTGCGTCCCGCCAATGGGACCTACCGAGACGCGCTGACGAGTACCGGCTAGGCGCTCGCCGTCGCGGGCCGTGTGCGCCAGCCTCGTGTCAGCCCTCGGGCGGCGCGCCCGGTGGCGCGGGCGGAGCAGGGGACTGCGCGCCGGGTCCGGCCAGATCGCTCCGCGGCTGCGGCAGGATCGGCGGCGGGGGCGGGACTGTGGGAGCGCCATCGGCCGGTGGCGGCACGGCAGGACCAGCCGTCTGCGGCTCGGCCAGCTGGGAGGCCGGCGGGCGCGGGCCGACTGTGAGGGCGTCCGGGCCCGCGTGCGCCATAGCCAGCAGGATGGCGATGCGCTCCTGGATCGGCGGGTGCGTGTCGAAGATGCCCGCCGTCTCCTTGGCCTTCTTGCCGCGCAACGGATTGGCGATGTAGAGGTGCGCGGTGGCGCGGTTGGCGGTGCGCAGCGAGTCCGGATCGCCGGCGATGACGTTGAGCGCCCGCGCGAGGCCCAGCGGGTTGCGCGTGAGTTGCACGCCCGTGGCGTCCGCGAGGTACTCGCGCTTGCGCGAGATGGCGAACTGGACCGCGTAGGCGGCGAGCGGGGCCAGGATCGCCAGCGCGATGGCGACGATCATGAAGATGGCGTTGGCGTCGCCGCCCGACCCGCTGCTCCGCCTGCCCCGTCCGCCCATGCCGCTGAAGAAGCTCCAGCGCAGGAAGAAGTCGGCGATGAGGGCGATCATGCCGACCAGGATCCCGACCAGCGTCGCGAAACGGATGTCGTAGTTGCGGACGTGCGACAGCTCGTGAGCGATCACGCCCTGCAGCTCCTCGCGGTCCATCATGCGCAGGAGACCACTGGTGACCGCGACCGACGCGTGCTGCGGGTCGCGCCCCGTGGCGAAGGCGTTCGGCGCCGGGTCCTCGATGATGTAGACCGCCGGCACCTGCGGCAGCCCGCCGGCGATCGTCATCTCCTCGACGACGTTGTAGAGCTGGGGCGCATCGTCGTGCGTGACCTGGCGAGCGCCGCTGACCGCCAGCACCATGCGATCGCCGGTGTAGTAGCCGATCACGCTCCAGGCTATGGCGACGATCCCGAACACGCCGAGCAGGCCGAGGCCGCCGCTCGTGCCTCCGACCCAGGCCACGCCGATAGCGTAGCCGAGCGCGGCGAGGAGCGCGACGACCATCCCCATGAGGAGCCAGGACGCCCGCCGGTTGCGGCGGATCTGCTCGTACATCGTCTGTGCCTCTGAGTGTGCTGCCTAGCGCAGGTCGACCTTGGGGACTTCCTTCTCGTCCTCGGGCGCCGCGAAGTACTGGCGCGCGGTGAAGTTGAACATGCCCGCGATGAGGTTGGAGGGGAACATCTGGATCTTGTTGTTGTACGTCAGCACGGTGTCGTTGTAGAACTGCCGCGCGAACGAGATCTTGTTCTCCGTCGCCGTGAGCTCTTCTTGCAGGCTCATGACGTTCTGGTTCGCCTTGAGGTCCGGGTAGTTCTCCACCACCGCAAAGAGCGACTTGAGGGTTCCGGTGAGCGCGTTCTCCGCCGCGGCCTGGGCCTGCGGCCCCTGCTGGCCCGCGTTGATGGCGGCGGCCCTCGCTTCGGTGACCTTGGTGATGGTCTCCTGCTCGTAGGACATATAGTCCTTGACCGCCTCCACCAGGTTGGGGATGAGGTCGTGGCGGCGCTTGAGCTGGACGTCGATCTGGCTCCAGGCGTTGTCCACCTGGTTGCGGCGGCCGACGAGGCTGTTGTACATCCCCGCGAAGACGGCCGCGAGGACGACAAGGATGACGATGATGACGATGAGCGCGATCACCCGCTACTCCTTCCGTACGCTGGCGGTGCTTGCACGCCTAAGTGTACACGCCTGCGTGCTTCCTCTATCCTCGTGAGGCAATGAGTCCCCGCAAGCGCGACATCCTCCTCTTCTGCGCCGGTTTGGCGGTCGTGCTTGGTGTGGCCTTGGGCGGCTACGCCGTGGTCCGCGCCCGCGCGGCCGGTGGCGGCGCAGTGCAACCCCTGGCGACGGTCACCATGCCGAGCGCAGTGCCCACGGCGTCCGCCGACCCCGCAGACCAGCAGCGCTGGACCGTCGGCGTCGCGGTCCGGTCGTTCACCGTGTACAAGAAGCCGAGCCGGTCGGCCAGGATCCTCGCGCAACTGCCCGGCTTCAACTCGGTCGGCTATCCCACCGTCGTGCTCGTCGACCAGACGAGAGACGTCGGCGGGCAGACCTGGCGCAAGGTCTGGCTCAACATGCCCCCCAACGGGACCAAAGGGTGGGTACAGGACGAGCAGAAAGGCCCGCTGGCTCTCTACCCGACGACGGCGAAGATCGTCATCGACCTCTCGCAGCGCCGCCTGACTGTGTATCGGTACGGCGCCGAGGTGGCGAGCTTCCCGGTGGCCGTTGGGGCCCCGGGCCGTACCACTCCCACCGGCTTCTTCTTCGTCACAGAGAAGCTGCGGCCGCCGTCACCGACCGGTGCCTACGGCGTGCTGGAGCTCGGGACGAGCGCGTATCAGCACGCGGTCCCAGGGTTCCCGGGTGGCGGTCAGGTCGGTATCCACGGTACCAATGAGCCGTGGCTCATCGGAAAGGCGATCAGCCACGGCTGCGTGCGCATGCACAACAAGGACGTCCTTCAGGTGAGCCGCCTGGTGCCCACCGGGAGCCCGGTCGTCATCCAGAAGTAGGGCTCACCAGTACTCGCCCTGGTGCATGAGCATGTCGTGCGCCTTGCACTTCGGGCACGTATACGAGCCGGCCTTTTCGAGGAAGAAGAGCTCGGCGCCGCAGACGACGCAGTTGAACTCATCGATGTGGATGTCGGCGCCGGTCATGTCGACCTCGACGATCGTGCCGCACTCCACACAGTATGCCGGCATGAACCGCTGCCGCGGGTCGTGCACGCTGACGCCCCAGCGGATGCGGTCGGCGGTGTAGCCGCACTGGCGGCACTCGAAGGTCGTGTACTCTCCCATGGCCTGCCTCTCGGGACGGTGTGTGTCCTACTGGGTATCGGCAGATTCGCGGGGCGGTTGAGGAGCCTCTGACGGCGTTCCTTGTACGGTGAACAAGCTGGGTGCTATACTTCTTCGGCTGGAAACACACCACGAGGCGGACTCTGCGCGAAAAGTCGGTGGGTCACCGACTTTTGTCTTGTCAGGGGTCGTTTATGAAGGAGAGCAGGGAGGAACTGGAGAGGATGATCGAGGCCACCCTGGCCGAACGCTTCCCTCAGGTCGAGCTCGTCGACCTGGAGGTGCGCGGCGGGCCGGGCGGGACGTTGACGGTGTTCGTCGACCGTCCCGGAGGCGTGGATCTCGAGCTGTGCGGGGCCGTGAGCGCCGCGCTGGACGATGTCCGCGCGAGCTACAGCCTCGAAGTCTCCTCGCCGGGCCTCAATCGAAGACTGCGCAAGCCCGCGCATTTCGCCGCGGCGCTCGGGCGCGAGGTCGCCGTCAAGCTGTCGGCGCCGCGCGAGGGGCGCAGCAACTTCCGCGGCGTCCTGGTCGCGGCCGACGAGGATTCCGTGACGCTCGACCTGGGTGACGGCAGCGCGAAGCTGCCGCTGCCGGACATCGCCAAGGCGCACGTGGTCTACAACTTTGACGAAGACGGAGGCCAACGTGAGTAGAGACATCATCGAGGCTCTGCGGCAGATAGAGAAGGAGAAGGGCATCGCGTTCGACGCCCTCGTGGTCGCGCTCGAAGACGCGCTGCTCTCCGCGTACAAGAAGACTCCCAATGCCGTGGAGCACGCCAAGGTCGAGATCGACACCGAGACCGGCGACATGCGGGTCTACGAGCTGATCTTCCCGGATCACATCGACGTCGAGGCGCTCAAGGTGCACGACGACGAGACCGGCGAGGAGATCGGCCTCGACCTGACCGGCGTGGACATGAGCGAGGTCGAGCGCGTGGAGGTCACGCCGGACGACTTCGGCCGCATCGCCGCGCAGACCGCCAAGCAGGTCATCCTGCAGCGCATCCGCGAGGCGGAGCGCGACCTCATGTACGAGGAGTACGTGGACCGCGTCGGCGAGCTCGTCACCGGCATCGTGCAGCAGAGCGACCCGCGCCACAACACGTTGGTCGAGCTGGGGCGCGTCGAGGCGGAGCTGCCGCGCGGCGAGCAGATCGAGACCGAGCACTACGACCACGGCGCCCGCATCAAGGCCGTGATCGTGCGCGTCGAGGAGTCCGCCAAGGGCCCGCAGGTCAAGCTCTCGCGGCGCAGCGAGGACCTCGTGCGCAAGCTGTTCGAACTCGAGGTCCCGGAGATCGCCGACGGCCTCGTCGAGATCAAGCAGGTGGCGCGCGAGACCGGCTACCGCGGCAGGGACGGCAAACCCGTGCCCGGTCGCTGCAAGATCGCCGTCATCTCGAACGCCGATGGAGTCGACCCGGTCGGCGCTTGCGTGGGGCCGCGCGGCTCGCGCGTGCGCATGGTCGTGAGCGAGCTCCGCGGCGAGCGCATCGACATCATCCCGTACAACGAGGATCCAGCGCGGTTCGTCGCCAAGGCGCTCTCGCCGGCGCGCGTGCGAGAGGTCATCGTCGACGACGAGGAACGCAACGCGACGATCATCGTGCCGGACGACCAGCTCTCGCTGGCGATCGGCAAGGAGGGCCAGAACGCCCGCCTCGCCAGCAAGCTCACCGGCTGGCGCATCGACATCAAGAGCCAGCAGCAGATGGCCGAGGCCGAGGACAACATGGAGTTCGGCGACGACGAGGGCGTGGACGGCCAGTGCATGGCCGTCATGCGCACCGGCAAACGCTGCCCCAATCAGGCGGAGCCCGGCTCGCGGTACTGCAGCATCCACGCGGACTACGTGGCCCCAGAAGCGGCCGAGAAGCCCGCTGCGAAGCCGGCGGCCGCGGCGGCCGTCGAGGCACCCGATGCGGCGCCGGACGCCGGCGACGTGGAGCAGGGCGGGGAGTGACGCCCGTGGCGGCGCCCGAACGCACGTGCGTGGGCTGTCGGCGTAGGCGCGCCCAGACCGACCTCGTGCGCCTCGCGCTCGAGGCGGGGCGCGTCGTGCCGGCGAAGGCCGGATCGCACGGGCGCAGCGCCTACGTGTGTCCCGAAGTGGACTGTCTGGACAGCGCGGAGAAGAGGCGCGCCTTCGCGCGCGCGTTCCGCGCCCCAGTGACCCTAGACCCTACCGTGCGCGGCGCAGTGACGCGGCGCACGAGCGACGAAAGGCGGTGAGGTGAATGGCGGCGAAACGCAAGGTATCGGATATCGCGACAAAACGAGGGACCAGCGTCGACGACGTGCTCGCCCACCTCAAGAAGGCCGGCATCGAGGTCGTTGACGGCGAAGTCAGCGTGGACGACGAGGCGATCGAAAAGGCGTACGCGGCTTCCACCGGCGGCGCAGTGCGGCGACGCGCCGGCGGCCCGGCGGGCGGCAAGAAGCGCCGCGTGATCATCGACGCCGGCGCCTCACGGCGCGGCGGCGGACCGCAGGGTGGCCGCGACAGGCGTCGCGGGCGCGGCGGTCGCCAGGACCGCGAGGAACAGGCGGCGCCGGTCATCCCGACAGGCCTCGTCAAGGTACCCTCAGGCTCAACCGTCAAGGACATCTCGCAGCTGCTCGGCATCCCGACGCCGGAGATCATCAAGGCGCTCATGGGCTACGGCGAGATGGTCACCATCACGCAGACGCTCAGCGACGAGGCCATCGAAGTGCTCGCCAGCGACTTCTCGCGCGAGGTGGAGATCACGCGCGCCGCGGACGAGGAGGCCGAGCTCGAGCTCGAGGCCGTCGACGACCCCAAGGACCTCAAGCCGCGCGCGTCGGTCATCACGGTGATGGGCCACGTCGACCACGGCAAGACCAGCCTGCTCGACGCCATCCGCGACACCGCTGTGGCGGCCGGCGAGGCCGGCGGCATCACGCAGCACATCGGCGCCTACCAGGTGAAGCACAACAAGCAGCTCATCACCTTCATCGACACGCCCGGCCATGCCGCGTTCACGGCGATGCGGGCCCGCGGCGCCAAGATCACCGACATCGCCGCCATCGTGGTGGCGGCGGACGATGGCGTCATGCCGCAGACGGTGGAGGCCATCGACCACGCCAAGGCCGCCGGCGTGCCCATCGTCATCGTGATCAACAAGATCGACAAGCCGGACGCCAACATCGAGCGCATCAAGCAGCAGCTCGCGGAGCACGGCGTCGTCCCGGAGGACTGGGGCGGCGACAACGTGTTCGTGGAGGCCAGCGCCAAGAAGAGGATCGGTCTCGACAACTTCCTCGACATGCTCCTCCTCGTAGCCGAGGTCGCCGACCTCAAGGCCAACGCCGACGCTCCTGCGAGCGGGTTCGTGATCGAGTCGCGCGTCGACCCCGGAAGGGGCGTCGTGGCGACCATCCTGATCAACCGCGGTACGTTGCGCGTCGGCGACGCGGTGGTGGCCGGCGAGGCCAGCGGCCGCGTGCGAGCGATGCGCGACTACCTTGGCGAGCCACTCAAGAGCGCCGGGCCGTCGACACCGGTCGAGATCATCGGCTTCGACGAGCTGCCCGTGGCGGGCGAGTTCTCTCGCGTGGTCAAGGACGAGCGCATGGCGCGCTCGCTGGCGCAGAAGCGCGCCAACCGCATGCGCACCGAGGCGCTCGCCAAGCAGCGCGCCCTCACGCTCGACGATGTCTTCGCCCGCATCGCTCAGGGCAAGGTCCTCGACCTCAACCTGGTGGTCAAGGCGGACGTCCAGGGCAGCCTCGAGGCGCTCAGCGACGCTCTGCTCAAGATCCAGCACCCCGAGGTCAAGGTGCAGGTCATCCACTCCGGCGTCGGCGGCATCAACGAGAACGACGTCATGCTGGCCGCGGCCTCGGAAGCGATCATCATCGGCTTCAACGTGCGACCCAGCCCGGCCGCGACCTCCCTCGCGGAGAGCGAGGGTGTGGACGTGCGCACGTATCGCGTGATCTACAAGGTCACCGAGGACATCACGGCCGCCCTGGTCGGCATGCTCAAGCCGACGATCGAGGAGCACGTGCTCGGCCAGGCTGAGGTGCGCACGATCTTCAAGGCCTCCAAGCTGGGCACGATCGCCGGCTGCATGGTCACGCACGGCACGATCACACGCAACGCGATGGTGCGTGTGCTGCGCAACGACGTCGTCGTGCACGACGGCAAGATGGGCTCCCTCAAGCGGTTCGCGGAGGACGCGCGCGAGGTGGCGGAAGGGTTCGAGTGCGGCATCCTGCTCGACGGCTTCAACGACGTCAAAGAGGGCGACGTGCTGGAGGCGTACGAGACCAGAGAAGTCGCCCGTGAAGCCTGACGCCTGCATCGGCGTCCTGCTTGCCGAGCTGCACTTCCCGGAGAGCCGGTCGCTGAAGGAGAAGCGCGCGCCGCTCGCGTCGCTGCGCGACGCGGTCCACGCGCGCTTTCACGCCTCCTTCAGCGAAGTCGGGCTGCAGGACGTGTGGCAGCGCGCCCGCGTGCTCATCGTGCTCGCGGCGTCGTCCCTCGAGAACGCACGCGAACGCGTGGACGACCTCGACCGCTACTTGCAGAGTCGTGAGTTCGAGGTCTCGCGGGTACTCCTCAAAACGACCGACCCGGTGGATGGGCTGTGGGACATCGACTCCTGAAGATCAACGAGAGCATCAAGGAGATCCTCTCCTCGGTGATCACCGCGGAGGGACTCAAGGATCCGCGTATCGGGTTCGTCACGGTGACGGGCGTGGAGACGTCGCCCGACCTTCGTCACGCCAAGGTGTTTGTGAGCGTGCTCGGCAAGACGGCCGAACGCGAAGCGAGTCTTGCGGCGCTCGAGAAGTCGCGCGGCTTCCTGCAATCGCGCCTCAACGCTTCGCTGCATATGAAGCGCACGCCGCAGCTCGAGTTCCGCTACGACGACACGCTGGACAACGCGCTGCACATCGAGAAGCTGCTCAAGCGGGAGGAAGAGGTCCTGGGAGTCGAGCAGCCGGAGATCCATGTCGACGGCGAGGACGAAGCGGAATGAGAGCGATCGCGGCCGATCTGGACGCCGTCTGTCGGGCCATGCGCGGCGAGACAGACGTGGCGCTCGCAGTGCACGACAAGCCTGACCCCGACGCGCTTGGGGCTGCGGCAGGCATGCTCGACCTCTTCGGCCAGCTCGGCGTGGGCGCGGCGCTGTACGTCGCGCCCGACCAGACCTTGCCGCTCCAGGAGCTGCTGCTCGGTGGGCGGCGGGTGCTGCGCGCGGACCCGCCCACGGCTCTGCGTATCTACGCGCTGGACTGCGGC
This sequence comes from uncultured Thermoleophilia bacterium, assembly GCA_963829205.1. Lineage (GTDB taxonomy): Bacteria > Actinomycetota > Thermoleophilia > UBA2241 > UBA2241 > CAIXSE01. The sequence goes on along the minus strand of CAWHHT010000005.1, from coordinate 367,748 downwards.
GCCGCGCCACGGCTGGCGCTCGCGTCGCCGCCGGCGCGCGTCGCCGTCAACATCGACCACCATCACGACAACCCCGGCTACGGCGACGTCAACCTCATCCGCGCGGCGGCGAGCAGTACCTGCGAGATCGTCTGCGACCTGTTCGGCGCGTTGGGGCTGGAGCCGTCCCGCGCGGCGGCCACCGCGTTGTACACCGGCATCTCTTTCGACTCCGGCCACTTCCACCACGGCAGCACCAGCGCCACTACGTTCACCTGCGCAGCTTGGCTGGCCGAGCTCGGAGTCGACGTCACCGGCGTCTACGGCGACCTGTACGAGCGCGGCTCGGCCGGCGCGTTGCGGCTCTGGGCACAGGCGGTGCGGAGCGCGACGGCCGTCGCCGGCGGGCGCGCCCTGGTGGCGACGCTGGTGCGCGACGACTACGCCGCCTGCGGCGCCGGCGAAGAAGAGACCGAGGGGATCGTCGAGAGCCTGCGCGCCGTCGACGGCGTGGAGGCGGCAGCCCTCGTGAAGGAACAGAGCAACGGCACGCGCGTGCGCGTCAGCTTGCGCTCCAGCACGCTCGACGTGAGCGCCATCGCCGCCCTGCGCGGCGGCGGCGGCCACCGGCTCGCGGCGGGGTTCTCGAGCGACGACGGTCCTGAGGAGGTGAGCGCGTGGCTCAGTTCCGAACTCGCAAGACGCCTCTCGACGGCGTCCTCCTGATCGACAAGCCGGAGGGCTTCACCTCGCACGACGTGGTCGCTCGAGTGAGGCGCCAGGTGCGGCCGGCGGTCAAGAAGGTCGGCCACGCCGGCACGCTGGACCCCTTCGCCACCGGTCTCCTCGTGGTGCTCGTCGGCCGCGCGACCAAGCTGGCGCGATTCTTCGTCGACCTGCCCAAGGAATACGTGTGCACGGTGCAGTTCGGCGTGCGTTCGGACACCGGTGACCTCACCGGCGTCCTCAGCGAGACCGGTGCGACGACGACGCGCGAGGCCGTGGAAGAAGCGGTCCCCGACTTCCTCGGCACCATCAATCAGAGGGTGCCCATGACGTCGGCGGTCAAGGTCGACGGTGAACGCCTCTACAAGAAGGCGCATCGCGGCGAGACCGTCGAGACCCCGGTCAAGAAGGTGCAGATCGACGAGATCGAGATCCTCGACTTCGACCAGGAAGCGCAGACCATGCGCTGTCGCATCGCCTGCTCCAAGGGCACGTATGTGCGGCAGCTGGCCACCGATCTGGGTGAAGTCTGTCGGCGCCGGGGCCCACCTGAAGCAGCTGTCGCGCACCGCGACCGGCGACCTCCGCCTCGCCGACGCCTGTACGCTGGCGGCGTTCGAAGAACAGGCCGCGGCACGCGAGGCCGGCGACGAACACATCCCCGGCCTGGTCAGCCCGGCGGCCGCCCTCCAGTTCATGCCGGCCATCGAGCTCTCGGCCGCCCAGGTGGCGGCGGCGCGCAACGGCGCACGGCTCCCGGGCGGCCCGCCCGAGCCGGTGCGGCTCACCTACCGCGGCGAGCTCATCGCCATCTACGGCCCGGCCGAGGAGGGCCACGCTCTCAAGCTGCTCGTCAAGCTCTGATGCGCCTGTACACCGACCCCGCCGACCTCAAGCCGCGCCCGCGGGCCTTGGCCTTGGGTACTTTCGACGGCGTGCACGCCGGGCATCGAGCCGTCATCGGCCGGGCCGTCGATGTGGCGCGCGAGCGCGGGCTCACGTCCGCCGTGTTGACCTTCGACCGGCACCCGCTCAGCGTGGTCGACCCGGCGCGCGTCCCGCGGCTGCTCACCGGCGCCGCCGAGAAGCGGCGGCTCATCGCCGAGCTCGGCCCCGACGAGCTCATCGTGCTGCCCTTCGACGCCAAGCTGGCGGCAATGACGCCCGCCGAGTTCTGCGGCGGCCTGCTCGCCGCGACTCTTCGCGCCCACGTCGTGGTCGTGGGGGAGAACTTCAACTTCGGCGCCGGCGGCGCCGGCGACGCCGACGCCCTGCGGGCCTGCGGCGTCGCGCACGGCTACGAGACGCTCGTCGTCACCCTCGTCACCGAGCACGGCAAGACGATCAGCTCCACGCGTATCCGCCGTCTGCTGAGCGCGGGAGAGCTGGAGGAGGTCCGCGAGATCCTCGGGCGGCCCCCTTCGGCGACCGGCCGCGTCGTCGCCGGCGACCAGCGGGGGCGTACGCTCGGCGTGCCCACCGCCAACGTCGATGTCGAGGCCGGCACCATCTTCCCGGGGCGCGGCGTGTACGCCGCCCGCGTCCACGTAGGCGAGCGCTGGTATCGAGCCGCCGTCAACATCGGTCACAACCCGACCTTTCGCAGCAAGCAGGACGAGACGACGCACGTGACGGTCGAGGCGTTTCTGCTCGAGTTCAGCGGGGATATCTACCACAGCGATATCCGCGTCGACTTCCTCCACAAGATCCGCGACGAGCGGCGTTTCGACGACGTCGAGGCGCTCGTCGCGCAGATGCGGCAGGATATCGCCGAGACGGCGGAGCTCGAGGACGACGCCTTCGACGGCGTCGGCCTTGAGGCGGCGGGACCGGCCTGAAGCCGCGGTCCGCCGCCCGTCGCCATCACGAGGACGGTTTCTCGCGCGCCGGACTGTGTGCTACCCTAGCGCGACCGTCTACTCGGTTGCGGGCCGCCATCCCGCTACTGGGTTCCCGGACACTCCTGCAAGGGAGGTGAGACACATGGCAGTCACCAAAGAACTCAAAGAGACCATCATCGCCAAGCACGCCAAGCACGACGGCGACACCGGCTCCCCCGAGGTACAGATCGCCCTCCTGACGGCGCGCATCGACACCCTCACCGAGCACCTCAAGACCCACAAGAAGGACCACCACAGCCGCCGCGGCCTGCTCAAGATGGTCGGCCAGCGCCGCCGCCTGCTCAACTACCTCCAGGCGCGCGACCTCGAGCGCTACCGCGCGCTCGTCAAGGAGCTCGAACTCCGCAAGTAGTCACACCACGAGGCGTCCGCAGGACGCCCGAAGCGTCGCCGAGCATGACAGCATGCCGGCGAGACAGTCCCCGTGCGCAATAGGGCGCCGGGCAGTAGGAAGACGAAGGAAGAGATGAATTCAGTTCAAGTAGAGGTCGGGGGCAAGACGATCAGCCTCGAGACCGGCCGTCTGGCCAAGCAGGCCGACGGCGCCGTGCTCGTCCGTTGTGGCGACGCGGTCGTCCTCGTCAGCGCAGTCATGCGTGAGGACGTGCGTGAGGGCCAGGACTTCTTCCCCCTCACGGTCGACGTAGAAGAGCGCCACTATGCCGCCGGCAAGATCCCCGGTGGCTTCATCAAGCGCGAGTCGCGGCCGAGCGAGAAGGCGATCCTCTCCGCTCGCCAGATCGACCGCCCCATCCGGCCGCTGTTCAAGAAGGGCTTCATGAACGAGGTCCACATCGTGGCGACCACGCTGTCGGTGGACTTCGAGAACTCCTACGACGTGCTGGCCACACTCGGAGCCTCCGCGGCGCTCACGCTCAGCCGCATCCCGTTCGAGGGTCCGATCGGCTCCGTGCGCGTCGGCCGCATCGACGGCCAGTACGTGGTCAATCCCACGCTCGAGGAACTCCAGGAAGAGAGCGACTTCGACCTGGTCGTGACGGGCACGCGCGACGCCATCGTCATGGTCGAGGCCGGCGCCAAGCAGGTGTCGGAGGCCGTCGTGATCGAGGCCCTGCGGCTCGCCCACAGCGAGATCCAGAAGCTCATCGACGTCCAGCTCGAGCTGCAGCGCCTTTGCGGCAAGCCCAAGTGGGAAGTCCCCGAGTACACCGTCGACGAGAGCGTGCTTGCGGAAGTACGCTCCGGCTTCGGCGCGGCCCTCGACGCCGCCACCCAGGTGCCGGACAAGAAGGCCCGCCAGGATGCGACCTCGGACGCCAAGAAGGCCGCCATCGAAGCGCTGGTGAGCGAGGACGCCGATCCCGAGAGGCTCACGCAGGTCAAGCGCGCCCTCGCCAAGGTCGAGAAGGACCTCGTGCGGCAGCGCATCGCCGTGCAGAAGGTCCGCCCCGACGGCCGCGCCACCGACGAGGTCAGGCCCATCTCCTGCGAGGTCGGCCTCATCCCGCGCACGCACGGCAGCGCTTTGTTCACGCGCGGCGAGACGCAGGCCCTGAGCTTGCTCACGCTCGGCGGGACCGGTGAGTTCCAGCGCATCGACGGACTCGGCATCGAGGACAAGAAGCGCTACATCCACCACTACAACTTCCCGCCGTACTCGGTGGGCGAGACCGGCTTCATGCGCGGCCCCAAGCGCCGCGACATCGGCCACGGCGCCCTCGCCGAGCGCGCCCTGCTCCCGGTGCTTCCGGACGAGGTCGAGTTCCCGTATACGATCCGCATCGTCTCGGAGATCCTCGAGAGCAACGGCTCGTCCTCGATGGCCAGCGTCTGCGGCTCCACGCTCTCGCTCATGGACGCCGGCGTGCACATCAGCGCCCCGGTCGCCGGCACGGCGATGGGCCTGATCAAGGAAGGCGACGACTACGTCGTCCTGACCGACATCGCCGGCGTCGAGGATCACCTCGGCGACATGGACTTCAAGGTCGCCGGCACCGCCGAGGGCATCACCGCCCTGCAGATGGACATCAAGATCACCGGTGTCACGTTCGAGATCCTCACGGAGGCTCTCGAGCAGGCCCGCAAGGCACGGCTCCACATCCTCCAGAAGATGCTGGACACGATCCCCGAGCCGCGCAGCGAGCTGTCGCAGTGGGCGCCGCGCATCTTCACGATCCAGATCAACCCGGACCAGATCGGGCTCATCATCGGCAAGGGCGGCGAGACGATCCGCGGCATGACCGACGAGTTCGGCGCCGACATCGACATCCAGGAGGACGGGACGATCTTCATCTGCGCCCCGGACGAGCCGTCGGCGGAAGGCGTGATGAACCGGATCCAGGCCATGACCAAGGAGATCGAGGTCGGCGACGTGTTCACCGGCCGCGTGGTCAAGACCACCGATTTCGGCGCCTTCGTCGAACTCAAGAAGGGCACGGACGGCCTCCTGCACATCTCGCGTCTCGGCCAGAAGGGCGAGCGCGTGAAGTCGGTGGAGGACGTCGTCTCTCGCGGCGACACGGTGACCGTCGAGGTCGTCGAGATCGACAAGGCGCGCAATCGCATCGGGCTCACGCTCCTCAAGAAGCCCGAAGCGGACTGACAGGGAGCGGGAGACGGCTACGGAGGCTTTCCGCCTCTCAACGCTGGACAACGGCCTGAGGGTGGCCACCGAGCGCATCGAAAGCGTGCGCTCGGTGGCCCTCGGGCTGTGGATCGCCGCCGGTTCGAGGCAGGAGCCACTCGAGCTCGGCGGCGTCTCCCATTTCATCGAACACCTGATCTTCAAGGGCTCCGAGAAGTACAGCGCGTGGGACATCGCGCGCATCTTCGACGACATGGGCGGCGAGCCCAACGCGTCCACCTCCAAGGAACATACGCTCGTCAACGCCCGCTTCCTCGACGAGGACCTCGACAAGGCTTTCGAGGTGATGGCGGAGATGGTGGCGCGACCCACGTTCGCCGACCTCGACCAGGAGCGCGAAGTCGTGCTCGAAGAGGTCGCGATGTACGAGGACTCGCCGCCCGAGCTGGTGCACGACGACCTCTGCGAGGCCGTCTTCGGCGAGCATCCCCTCGGGCGGCCCATCATCGGCCACAGCGAGACGCTCGCGCGCCTCGACCTGCCGACGGTGCGCGCCTACCATGACGCCCTGTACGTCAACCCGGGCATCGTGGTCGCGGCCGGCGGCAACGTGGACCACGACCGACTTTGCGAGCTCACCGCGGCGCACTTCCGGCCGGAACCCGGCGCGGTCATCGCGCGGCCGGAGCTCAGCGCGCCCGGTATCCGCCACGTGGCGCGCTTCTCGCAGAAGGACACGGAGCAGTACCACGTCTGTCTCGGCGGTCCGGGACCACGGCGCTCCGACCCGGACCGCTATGCGGTCTTCGTCGTCGACACGATCCTGGGCGGTTCGTGGAGCTCGCGTCTCTTCCAGGAGGTCCGCGAGAAGCGCGGGCTTGCGTATTCCGTGTACTCCTACACCTCTCTGTTCGCCGACGCCGGTCTCACCGCCATCTACGTCGGCTCGCGCGAGGAGGCCGTGGAGGAGGCGATGATCGTGATCCTCGAGGTCCTTCGCGATTTCGAGGAGGACATCGCCGAAGAGGCCATCGCCCGGGCCAAGAACCACCTCAAGGGCCAGCTGGTGATCAGCATGGAGAGCCCCGGGAGCCGCATGCAATCACTTGGCAGGGCGGTCCTGATGGAGCAGCCGGTCCTCACTGTGGACGAGGTCCTCGAGCGCATCGACGCGGTCACGCACGACGACGTCATGGCAGCCGTGCGCCGCTACTACGACCCGAAGAAGTGGTCCACGGTGTGCATCGGCCCGCGGGCGGAGCCGTTCCGGGCCGTCACCGACGGGTTCGACTGGGAGGAGCGATGATCGACGTCCTTGTGACCGGCGCCGCGGGCAAGATGGGCGCTCTGAGCGCGCAGACGATCGCCATGCAGGACGACCTGCGCCTCGTGGCTCTGGTCGATCCCACGCGCCCCGACGATGTCGGCGGCACGCCCTGTTTCCCAGGCGTAGGAGAGGCGCTCGCGCTGACCTCGCCGCAGGCGGCGCTGGAGTTCAGCGTGCCGGCGGCGGTGTTCGACAACACGAGGCGGCTGCTCGAGGCCGGCGTCCCGACGGTCGTCGGCACGACGGGGCTTCTGGACGATCAGGTCGGCGAGCTTTCTGAGACGGCTGAAGCGGCGGGCGTGGGGCTCGTGATCGTGCCCAATTTCGCGCTCGGCGCGGTCCTGCTCATGCGCTTCGCCGCCGACGCGGCCCGGCACTATCAGCACGCCGAGATCATCGAGCTGCACGAGGCCGGCAAGCGCGACGCGCCGTCGGGCACGAGCCTGCGCACGGCCCGGCTCATGGCCGAGGCGCCGGGGTCGGCCCTCCGGGACCTGCCCGGCGATCAGCCCTCGCGCGGCCTCACCGCCGACCACGTGCACATCCACAGCGTGCGCCTGCCCGGCGTCGTCGCCCACCAGGAAGTCCTCTTCGGGGGCGACGACGAAGTGCTCACGCTGCGCCACGATTCGCTCTCGCGCCGCTCGTTCATGAGCGGCGTGCTGCTGGCGCTGCGCCGCGTCCCCACCATCAGAGGAACGGTCGTGGGCCTCGAGAATCTCCTGGACCAGGATGGGTGAGATGACGGAGAGCCTCGGCACGATCCTGACGGCCATGGTGACGCCGTTCGACGACGACCTGGCCGTCGATCATGCGCGTCTCGCTCGGCTCGCGCGCTTCCTCGTCGACAACGGCTCCGACGGGCTCGTCGTCGCCGGCACGACCGGCGAGTCGCCGACGCTTGGCGACGAAGAGAAGCTGGCGATGTTCCGTACGGTCGTAGAGGCAGTGGGGGAGAGGGTGTCCGTCGTGGCGGGCACGGGCAGCAACGACACCCGCCACAGCATCGAGCTCACGCAGGCGGCCCAAAGGTGCGGCGTGGACGCCGTCCTCGTCGTGACGCCGTACTACAGCAAGCCGCCGGAGCGCGGGCTGATCGCGCACTTCCGCGCCGTCGCCGGGTCCACTGACCTGCCGGTGATCGTCTACAACATCCCCGGCCGCTCCGTGGTGAACCTCTCGGCGGAAGCGCTCGCCGTGCTCGGCGAGATCGACAACGTCGTCGCCGTCAAGCAAGCAGACCCAGACCTCGACCAACTGCGGCGCCTGCGGGAGCTGAGCGACATCGGACTGTACGCCGGCAACGACGACATGCTCTTCGACGTGCTCGCCATGGGCGGCTGGGGCGGCATCTGCGTCGCCAGCCACGTGGTCGGTCCACGCCTCGCAGACATGGCGCGCCTGGTGCGCTCGGGCGAGCCTGGGGCCGCGAAGCTGATCGACGACGGCCTGCGCTCTCTCTACAAGACGTTGTTCATCACGGCCAGCCCGATCCCGGTCAAGGAGGCGCTGAACCTCCTGGGCCACAAAGTCGGCGGCCTGCGTCTGCCTCTCCTCCCGGCTACGCCGGAGGAATCCGCTGCGATCGCGCAGGAGCTGCGCCGGCAGGGACTCCTCGAATGAAGCAGGGCGGCGTCGCCCGCCTACGTGTCCTCAATACCAGAATCTGAACAGATAGGATCGACTCCACGTGAGTAACGAAACCCCAAGGATCATCCCGCTCGGCGGCCTCGGCGAGATCGGCAAGAACATGACCGCCATCGAGTATCGCGGCAAGATCGTGGTCATAGACTGCGGCATCGAGTTCCCGCGCGACGAGATGCTCGGCATCGACCTCATCCTCCCGGACATCAGCTGGCTCCTCGAGCGGCGCGACGACGTGCTCGCCTTCGTCATCACCCATGGGCACGAGGACCACCACGGCGCGCTGCCGTTCGTGCTCAAGCAGCTCAACAGACCCGTGTATGGCAGCCGCTTCACGCTGGCGCTGATCAAGTCCAAACTCGACGAGCACGGCCTGCTCAAGTCGGTCGAGCTCAACGAGGTCAGCGAGGACTCCGGCTTCGACCTCGGACCGTTCGCGCTCTCGTTCGTCGCCGTGAGCCACAGCGTGCCCGACGCCCTGTCCGTCGTCGTGGGGACCGATCTCGGCGCGATCATCGTGACCGGTGACTACAAGTTCGACCACACGCCCATCGACGGGCGCATCACCGATGTCAACACGTTCGCCCAGCTCGGCCAGAAGGGTGTGCTGGCTCTGCTGGCCGACTCGACCAACGCCGAGACGCCGGGCTCCACGGCCTCCGAGTCGATCGTCGGCCAGGCCTTCCATCAGATCTTCGCCGAGGCCGAGGGCCGTGTGATCGTCGCCTGCTTCGCCTCGCACATCCATCGCGTGCAGCAGGCCATCGAGATCGCTCATCTGCACGGCCGCAAGTTCGCGCTCTCCGGGCGCTCGATGCAGAAGAACGTCAACATCGCCCGCAACCTGGGCATCCTGCACGTCCCGGAGGGGGCGCTCATCAAGCTCACCGAGATCGACCAGTATCGGCCCGAGGAGATCCTGATCATGTCCACGGGTAGCCAGGGCGAGCCGCTGTCGGCGCTCACGCGCATGGCCTTCGACGACCATCCGCAGGTCGGGTTGCACGAGGGTGACACGGTCGTCATCTCCGCCCACCCGATCCCCGGCAACGAGGTCAGCGTCACGACCACTGTCAACCGGCTGCTCAAAGTCGGCGCCACGGTGATCTACGGGCGCAACAGCGGCGTCCATGTGTCCGGCCACGCCGCCCAGGAAGACATGCGCATGATGCTCAACCTCGTGCGCCCCCGCTACTTCATCCCGGTGCACGGGGAGTACCGCCACCAGCACATCCACGCCGAGCTCGCCCGCCAGTCGGGGCTCGGCGACGAGGACATCTTCATCCTCGAGAACGGCGACGTCCTCGAGCTCGACCTGGAGAGCGGCGACATCGTCGGCAAGGTAGCCACAGGCATGGCCTTCGTGGACGGCTTCGAGATCGGCGACGCCGAGGGGCTGGTCCTGCGCGACCGCCGGCAGCTCGCCGGAGACGGCATCCTGATCGCCGTGGTCACGGTCGATGCACAGCAGGGCAACACCGTTGCGCCCCCGGAGCTCGTCGCGCGTGGCTTCCTGCACAACGACGAGCGCCTCCAGGAGGTGCTCGACGAATGCTCGCTCGAGCTCGACAAGCTCATGTCGGAGCTCGGCGCCGAGCACGTGATAGGCCAGCGGCTGATCAAGGAAGACATCAAGGACCGCCTCGCCGAGCTCGTGTACTCGCGCACCCGGCGCCGGCCGCTGATCATGCCGGTCGTCGTGGAAGTCTAGGCGCGCCTCCGTGCGGTCCCCAGGGCACTCCGCTGCGTGCGAGTCGCGGAGCCGGCCCTCGACCTAGGGATACGCACTCGCGCCTCGAATAGGACCCGTATGGCGACCGCACGCCCCAAGCAGGCCCGGCGGCGCGCAGGCGCGACGCCGCGTTCACGTCCGCGCTCGGCTCGCCCGGCGACCCGCCAGCCCCAGAAGAACACTGCGCACCACCGGCGCGAGCTGGCGGCGATCGCCTGCGTCGCGCTGGCGGTGTTCCTCGCCTTCGTCCTCTATCTCGGCATGGACGGCGGCACGCTCGGCCGCTGGCTCGGGGACAGCGCCCGCTGGCTCGTGGGGCTCCTCGCTTTCGTGGCTCCGCTCCTGCTGTGCCTCGTCGCCTATGTGCTCGTGGCGCGCGAGGACCGGCGCCCGCGGCGGGGCATCACGTGGGGAGTCGCCTTCATGGCGGTCGCCTTCGTGCTGGCCGCCGCGGCCGACGCGTTCGGCATCTTCGGCGGCGTGCGACCCGCACACCTCTTCCGCGATACCTATATGTCCTCGCACGGCGGCTTCGTGGGCGAGGGCCTGTGGGCGGGACTTCACGGTGTCATCGGCGGCATCGGCGTGGACGTGCTGGTCGTGGCGCTCTTCGTCGCCGGGCTGCTGCTCCTTACCGGTTCGTCGCTGAGGCAGTGGGCCGACCACTCGCGCAAGGGAGTCGCCGCGGCCGGCAAGGCAGCGCGGAGTCAGGCCGAGGCGCTGGGCGCCCGCCGGCGGGACGGCGCCGAGACGCGCGTGGTCGAGCTCGACGAGTCTCCCACGCGTGACGCCTTCGACATGATGAACACGTCCGTCACCCCGGCCGCCCAGTACGGACCGGCCGTGAGCACGCACACGCCGCGCCTTGTGGACGGCGAAGCAGCGGCGCCGGAGATCTTCGGCGCTCTCCTCCGCGCAGCGCGGGGATCCGTCCCGCCCGGAGCCCGTGGAAGAGACCGATGACGGTCAGCAGCTCTCCCTGGCCCAGGCCGCCGTCGGTGCGCCGAGCGAAGCCGCCGCGGCGCTCGCTTTCGCCGAAGCCGAGAAGCACCAGTGGGCGCTGCCGGACCCGGCGCTGCTGCAGCGCCTCGGGGAGGGCAAGGGCGAGACCGCCGAGACCATCAGATCGGTCTCGCAGCGCCTCGTGGACACGCTGGCCAGCTTCGGCATCCAGGCCAACATCATCGGCACCGTCTCGGGGCCGCGCGTCACGCGCTACGAGCTTCAGCTCGCGCCAGGTATCAAGGTGAGCCGTGTGGCTGGTCTCAAGGACGACATCGCCTACTCGCTGGCCGCCACCGACGTGCGCGTCCAGGCGCCGATCCCGGGCAAGACGGCCGTCGGTGTGGAGGTGCCTAACCTGCAGGCGAACTACGTCTCGCTCGGTGACATCCACGGGCTCTTCCCGGCGCATGCGTCGCCGATGGCTTTCTGGCTCGGCAAGGACGTGACCGGCAAGGCCGTGCTCGCCGACCTCGTGAAGATGGTCCACCTGCTGATCGCCGGCACGACCGGTTCCGGCAAGAGCGGCTGTCTCAATGCGCTCATCAGCTCGATCCTGTTGCGCGCCACCCCCGACGAGGTGCGGATGATCATGATCGACCCCAAGAAGGTCGAGCTCTCCAACTTCGACGGCATCCCGCACCTGCTCGCGCCCGTGGTCACCAACATGAAGCAGGCCACCTACGTGCTCGACAACATCTGCCGCGAGATGGACCGGCGCTACGACGTCCTCTCGCGCAACGGGTGCCAGGACATCCGCGCGCTCAACAAGAAGCTCGTGCGCGCGGGCGAAGAGCCGATGCCGTACATCATGGTCATCGTCGACGAGCTTGCCGACCTGATGATGCAGGCGCCGTCGGAGGTGGAGGACAGCATCATCCGCCTGGGCCAGCTCGGGCGCAGCTCCGGCGTGCATGTAGTGGTCGCCACGCAGCGCCCGTCCGTGGACGTGGTCACCGGCATGATCAAGACCAACATACCGTCGCGCATCGCGTTCGCAGTAAGCTCGCAGACCGACTCGCGCATCATCCTCGACCAGGGCGGCGCCGAGAGCCTGCTCGGCATGGGCGACATGCTCTTCAGCCCAATGGGCAGCAACCGCCTGCTGCGCGTCCAGGGTGCGCTGATCACGGCGCACGAGATGAGATTGCTCACCGAGCACTGGCGGCACCAGGCCAAGCCGGAATTCCGGGAGGATCTCCTGGAGAACCCGGCCGGCCCGGACGCCGACCAGCAGCAAGCCAGCGCCGGCGGCGACGAACTGCTGGGCGAGGCGATCAAGACCGTGGTCACGACCGGCGCCGCCTCGGTGGCCCTCCTCCAGCGCCGGCTGCGTGTGGGCTACGCCCGTGCCGGCCGCCTCATCGACATCATGGAGGAGATGGGCATCATCTCCGGCTACGACGGCAGCAAGGCGCGCGCCGTGCTCATCGACGAGGCCGAGCTGCCGGCCACGCTGGCTCGCGTCAGCGGTGCCGAGCCGAGCCCCGCCGACGAGACGCTCGTGACCGGCGAAGAAGACCTCTGAGCGTCCCCCGGCGCGCTCGATCCGATTTGTCTTAGCCAAGGCCGCTTACTAGACTGTACGTTCGGGCGCTCTCACAGCCTTTCGTCGGCCGACCGAGGAGATCATCAACCGCCGTGTTTGAGATCGGGAACACGCTGCGCGAGGCGCGGGTGCGCCGCAACCTCACGCTCCAGCAGGTCGAAGAGGACACGAAGATCCGTGTCAAGTACGTCCAGGCCATGGAGAACGAGGACTTCGACATCATGCCGGGGGCCACGTACGTCAAGGGGTTCCTGCGCACGTACTCGACCTATCTCGGCCTCGACCCCGACGTCATCCTCGACGAGTATCGCTCACGCATCAGCCCGGCCAGCGAGAAGCACGAGCCATTCGGCGGCTCCTCAGTCATCGGCAAGCCGCACAGCCATCGTGGACGCAACACGCTGGTCTTCGTCGCCATCCTGTGCCTGCTCGTCCTCGGCGTGATCTGGGTGCTGGGGCGCGGGGGAGAGCAGAAAGCCCCACAGACTTCGCCGAGCGCGCTCGGGATCAGCACCCAGTCGCCGAAGGCGAGCCCGTCGACAGGGTCGCAGCAGACGGCCACGGACAAGCTCAAGAACGTCCTCAAAGTCAACGCCGCGTTCGGAGACTGCTGGACGCAGGTGCGCAAGGACAGCGCCACCGGCTCCGTGCTCTTCACGGGCACGCTCCTGAAGGGTCATTCCAAGACCTTCAAGGCCCAGGTGCTCTGGGTGCGGCTGGGCAGCCCCTCGATGGTCAAGCTCGTCGTCGAGGGCAAGACGCAGCCACGTCTGACGGCGATCAACCCCGCCGACTACATCGTGAAGGATGGCAAGATGAAGAAGACGAGCTGACATGGGCAAGGAATCGTCGTTCGATGTGGTGTCGCGCGCGGACCTGAACGAGGTGCGCAACGCCGTCAACATGGCACAGAAGGAGATCGCGACGCGCTACGACTTCAAGAAGAGCGCCAGCGCCATCACGCTTGAGGATGAGACGCTCGTGCTCGTGTCCGACAACGAGGGCAAGCTGAGGCAGGTCGTCGACGTGCTCGAAGACAAGCTGGTGCGCCGCAAAGTCCCGCTCAAGGCGCTCCAGTACGGCAAGGTCGAGGAGGCTCTGGGAGGGACCGTGCGCCAGCGCGTGCCCGTCGCGCAGGGCATCCCCGACGAGAAGGCCAAAGCCATGAACAAGCTGCTGCGCCAGCAGTTCAAGAAGGTGAAGGTGCAGATCCAGGGCGACACCCTGCGCGTCTTCTCCTCGAGCAAGGACGAGCTTCAGGCCGCCATGGCAGCGTTGCGCGAAGAAGACTGGGGCATCCCGCTGCAGTTCGTCAACTATCGCTGAGGCCCACACGGGCGCGGGGTTCTTCATCCAGACGCTCGGGTGCCCCAAGAACGAGGCCGACTCGGAACACCTTGCACGCCTGCTGCGCAGTGACGGCCACGCCGAAGTGGCCGCCGGCGCGGCGTCCCTCGTGATCGTGAACACCTGCGGCTTCATCGACGCGGCCAAGGAGGAGTCGATCTCGGCGCTGCTCGATGCGGTGGGCTACGCGCACGCTCGTGGCGCTCGCGTCGCAGCGGTCGGCTGTCTCATCGAGCGCTATCGCGACGAGCTCGCACGGGAGCTGCCGGAGGTAGACCTCTGGTGCGGCCTCGACTGGGAGCCGCTTCGCGCGGAACTGCGCGCGGCCGGCGGCCGCGGCGGCTCTGGGGCGCCGGCCAGTCCGGCGCGCCGCCGTGGCGGTCCCTCGGCGTCCGCGGCCCGTGAGCTCGTATGTCAAGATCTCGGACGGCTGCGACCGTCGCTGCGCGTACTGCGCCATCCCCCTGATCAAGGGCGACTACGAGCCGGTCGCAGCGGACGAGGTGTTGCGGGCCGCGCGCGCGGCGCTCGCCGCCGGGGCGCGCGAGCTCGTGCTCGTCGGCCAGGACACGTCGCGCTGGGCGCAGCCTGGCTGGGGAGGGCTCGAGCGGCTGCTTGGGGAGCTCCAAGCGCTCGAGCCAGCCCCCGTGTGGCTGCGCCTGCTCTACCTGCAGCCGGACGGCGTCGACGACGCCCTGCTCGCGGCCCTGGCGGCCCACGCGGTGCCCTACGTAGATATCCCTCTCCAGCATGCCTCCAGAGCCGTCCTGAAGCGCATGGGACGCGACGGCGATGGCGACGCCTACCTCCGCCTCCTCGCCCGAGTGCGCACCGCTCTGCCCGGCGCGGCTGTGCGCTCGACCTTCATCGCCGGCTTCCCGGGCGAGACCGAGGACGACGCCGACGAGCTAGTCGCCTTCGTGCGCACCGCCGGTCTGAGCGCGGCCGGTGTGTTCGTCTACGACCCGCAGGAAGGGACGCGAGCGGCGACCATGGCGTGCCAAGTCCCGCCGGAACTGGCCTTCGAGCGTGCGGCGAGGCTGGGCGAGGCCATCGACGAGGTCGCCTCGGCATTCTGGGCCGAGCTGGCTGGGCAGAGCGCCGATGTGCTCGTCGAACGCGGCACGCGACGCGCGGACGGCGTGTCGGTCGGCAGGAGCGCGCTACAGGCGCCAGACATCGACGGCCGCGTGCTGCTCAGTGGGCGGCCCGCCCGGCGCGGCAGTCTGGTGCACGCCGTCGTGACCGGGAGCGTCGGGTATGATCTGGAGGCCGTAGCAGGGGGCCCTGACTCGTGAGCAGCCAGCTCAATCTCGCCAACACCATCACCATCGCGAGGATCCTGCTCATCCCTGTGTTCCTGGTGCTCCTTCTCGGCGGCCTCCCCGAGCCCTACGGTGATATCGCCGCCGCCGCCGTGTTCATCCTCGCGGCGGCTACCGACAAGCTGGACGGCTACGTCGCGCGGCGCAGCAAGCAGATCACCACGCTCGGACAGTTCCTCGACCCGCTTGCCGACAAGCTGCTGATCGCCGCCGCGCTGATCGCGCTGGTGAGCCAGGGGAGGGTCGCGGCGTGGGTGGCGATGCTGATCATCGGCCGCGAGATCGCGGTAAGCGTGCTCCGCATCGTCGGCGTGTCGCAGGGCGTCTCCATCCCCGCCGACAAGTACGGCAAACTGAAGACGGTCCTGCAGATCGTGTACGTGGTGTACATCCTCGTGCCGACCGACAAGATCGCCACCTTCATCCACGTCTCCACCGACGTCGCCACGGTGATCCAGTGGATCCTGGCCGGTGTGGTCGTGGTGGTCACGCTCGCCTCGGGCGTCCGCTACTTCCTCAACGCCCGCGGGGTCATCCGTATGCCCGGCAGCCTCCAGCGATGACCTGATGACAGCTCCGGACTCGCCGACTTCCCACCGCGGCCGTCGTGCTCAGCGGCAATGAGCTCCTCGACGGGCGCACGCGCGATACCAACGGCCAGTACGTGAGCGCCGACCTCAGCGCGCGCGGCTGCAAGGTCACGAGCGTGCTCACGGTCGCCGACGACGCCGAGAGGCTCACGGCGGCTCTGCGGTTCAGCCTCGCGGCCGACCCCGACCTGCTCGTGATCGGCGGCGGGCTGGGCACCACGCACGACGACCTCACGGCGGAGTGCCTGGCACGCGCCCTCGGGGTCGGGCTGGCCGAAGACCCCGAGGCGCTCGCTTTCGTCGAGGAGCGCGTGCGCGCGCTCGCGGAGCGGCGTCACCTCGAGTTCGACGAGATCTTCGCGCTGGCGCGCCGGCAGGCGCTTGCTGCCGGCCGGCGCCCGGCGCCGTGCCACCGGCCGGGTTCGCTCCCGGCATCGCCGCCGCGCGAGGGCAGGACCCGCATCTACGCGTTCCCCGGCGTGCCCTACGAGTTCGAGCAGATGTGGGCCGCCGTCGCCGGCGGGCTGGCGGCCGAGAGCTTCTTCCCGGACGTCGTCGTGCGCATCGTGCGCGTCTTCGGCGTCGGCGAGCTACAGGTCGGCCCGCTCCTCGACAGTCTGCCGCACGACCTCCTCGAGACCGGCATCAACGTCGGCGGGGGAGAGGTCGACCGTGCGCCTGCGCTACGCCCGCGATGAGGCTTCTGCCCGCCAGGCGGAGCGTGTCGTGCGACGCCCTGCAGGCCGGCGCGCCCGTCTTCAGCGTCGACGGGCGCACTATCGACGACATCGTCGCCGACACCCTGCGCGTCCCGCGGGCTCACGGTCGCGGTGGCCGAGTCGTGCACCGGCGGCCTGCTCGGCGCCCGCCTGACGGAGCGCCCCGGAAGCTCCGACTACGTGCTCGGCGGAGTCGATCAGCTACGCCAACTCGGTGAAGATGGGCCTCCTGGAGGTCCCGGCGGGCATGCTGGCCCAGTACGGCGCCGTCTCCGAGGAGGTCGCCGGCGCGATGGCCGAGGGCGCTCGCGCCGCCACGGGCGCCGACTGCGCGCTTGCTGTCACCGGCGTCGCCGGGCCGGACGGCGGCAGCCCGGAGAAGCCGGTCGGGCTCGTCTACGTGGGTTGCGCCGCCGACGGCGCCACGCGGGTGATGCGCGGTTCCTTCCCGGGCGACCGCGCGACCGTGCGCGAGTTCGCCGTCACCGCGGCCCTCCACCTGCTGCGCAAGACGCTGGGCGCATGAAGCCCGCCGGTGCGCCGGCGACCTTGCGGCTGTTCGTCGCCAGCGATCTTCCCGAAGAGGCGCAGCGTGAGATCTCCGCCTGGCAGCGAAGCGCTCCTCTCGCCGAACAGGGACCTGCGCCTGAACCATGCGCTCCACCTCACGCTAGCCTTCCTCGGGAATGTGCCGGCGGAGAGCGTGGCCGACATCGCCGCCGCGCTCTCCGGCGTCCACGTCCGTGAGGCCGCGGTCGAGGTCGGCGAGCCCGCTTTCCTGCCCGCCCGCGGGGCGAAGCGCGTCGTCGTCCTGCCGCTCCGCGATAGGGAGGGGACGCTCGCGCGGCTCCAGGCGGACGTGTCCGAAGCCCTCTCCGCGCGCGGGCTCTACGCGCCGCCGGAGCGACCCTGGCTGCCGCACGTGACTGTCGCCCGCTTTCGCCGTCCCGGTCACCCTTTTCCCCTGCAAAACGTGAACATTCGCGAGGTTTGGTGTCGTCCGCATGGTCTTGTATAGTAGCCTCCTGGAGAGAGCAGGCGCCGTGCACACTCCCCTGGAACGTCTTTCCCGCGTCCTGAGCAAGAGAGGAGCGCTACCTTGGACAAGGACAAAGCCCTTGAGGCAGCCGTGACACAGATCGAGCGCCAGTTCGGCAAGGGCAGCGTCATGCGCCTCGGCGACCATCCGGTGAGCGACGACATGCAGTTCGTGCCCACAGGGTCGCTCGCCCTCGATATCGCCCTCGGCGTCGGCGGCATCCCGCGCGGCCGCATCATCGAGATCTTCGGCCCGGAGTCCTCGGGCAAGACCACCATGGTCTACCACCTCATCGCGCAGGCGCAGCGGCTCGGCGGCACGGCGGCGTTCATCGACGCCGAGCACGCCATGGACCCCATCTACGCCAAGGCCATCGGCGTCGATGTCGACAACCTCCTGGTATCGCAGCCGGACTACGGCGAGCAGGCGCTGGAGATCGCAGAGATGCTGGTGCGCAGCGGCGCGCTCGACATCGTCGCCATCGACTCGGTCGCGGCGCTCACGCCCAAGGCCGAGATCGAGGGTGAGATGGGCGACAGCTTCGTCGGCCTTGCAGGCGCGGCTCATGAGCCAGGCGCTGCGCAAGCTCGCGGCACGCCTCAGCCGCTCCGGCACCATCTGCTGTCTTCACCAACCAGCTGCGCGAGAAGATCGGCGTCATGTTCGGCAACCCCGAGGTCACCACCGGCGGCAAGGCGCTCAAGTTCTACGCCACTGTCCGCCTCGACATCCGCCGCATCGAGACCCTCAAGGACGGCACCGAGGCTGTCGGCAACCGGGTGCGCGTCAAGGTCGTCAAGAACAAGGTCGCGCCGCCGTTCAAGATGGCCGAGTTCGACATCATGTACGGACAGGGCATCTCGCGCGAAGGGCACGCTGCTTGATCTCGGCGTGCTGCACGACGTCGTCGCCAAGAGCGGCGCCTTCTTCAGCTACAACGACGAGCGCCTCGGCCAGGGACGCGCCAACGCGAAGGCGTTCCTCAAGGAGAACCCCGACATGGCCGACGCCATCGAGCTGCAGATCCGCGAGAAGGCTGGGCTGCCTCTCGTGTCGGTCGGAGCCACAGCGCCCCTCGCGCCGACGGTCGCCGATCCGGTGCCGGCGGATGTCGACCCCGTGACCGGCGAGGTCCTCTAGGGCCCTTCCCGTGCCCGTGGTCACGGCCCTGCGCGCCACCAAGGGCGGTCGAATCGCCGTCCACGTCGACGGCGAGTACCTCTGCGCCGTCGGCGAGTCCTTCGTGGCGCGCTGGCGCCTGTACAAGGGCCGGGAGCTCGACGAAGACAGCCTCGCCCAGATCAAGACGCAAGCCTCTGGAGAGCGGGCTCTGGCTGACGCCTACAGGCTCCTCGGGCACCGCGCGCGCAGCCGTGCGGAACTGCGCCGGCGCCTTCTGCAGAAGGAGCACGAGGAGGCCGTCGTCGACACGGTCCTCGAACGCCTTGCCGAAGAGGGTCTGCTCGACGACGCCGAGTTCGCGCGTCGGTACGTCGCCGACAAGCGCACGCTCGGCCATTGGGGCTCCCAGCGCATCCGCAGGGGACTGGGCGAGCTGGGCGTCGCCGGACCCGTCATCGACGCTGCCGTCGGCACGTCGGAGGCCGGCGGAGACGAGGACGCTGAGTACGCACGCGCGCTGGCCGTGCTGACCGCGAAGGGTCCGCCGCGCCCACCGCTCGAAGCGGCCCGGCGGCGGGCCTACCAGGTCCTGCTGCGCCGTGGGTTCGCGGGTGGGCTGGCCTACCGCGCGGTCCGCCAATGGAGCGAGGAGCCGGGACACGACGGCGGCTCCTGAGCGACCAGGCGCGAAGCCCAGACCGCCCCACCCCGGAATTGACTTTGGCCGCGGCAATCCCCTACTATCGAGATGCGCGACGTGTGCGTGTGCTTTGTGCATTTCATTCTCGCTCTGCATAGCGATGCAAACGGCGTTCCGACGCCGAACGGCTGAAACGATCGAACCAGGGGTCACCATGGAAGCTTTGGGAGGTTCTACGTCCTGAGATTCGTCCCGACCCCTGGACGCTGATACAGCTACTGTTCCTGCATCGCTGGTACGTGCGAGCGTGGCACTGGCCGGGCGCGTTGCCCGGCCTTTTGTGTGCCGCGTGACCTGCGAAGGGACTCGATGATGATAGCCGTGTATATCGTAGTAGGACTGGTGATCGGCGTGGCCGCCGGCTACCTGATCCGCCGCAATCTGGCGTCCACCAAGATGGCGAGTGCCGAGCGTGAGGCGGAGAAGCTCATCAAGGACGCCAAGCGCGAGGCGGAGACGACGCTCAAGGAAGCGCGCCTCGAGGCAAAGGAAGAGGTCCACAGGGTCCGCGCAGAGGTAGAAGGCGAGCTGCGCGAGCGGCGCGAAGAGCTCAGCAAGGCCGAAGCCCGCCAGCTCCAGCGCGACGAACAGCTCGATTCGCGGGCGGCGGACCTGGAGCGCCGCGACCAGTCTCTGCGGGATCGCGACGCCAACACGCAGAAGCTGGCCGACGAGGTCCACGCGGCTCACGAAGAGGCCATGATCCAGCTCGAGCGCATCTCGGGCATGAGCGCCGCGCAGGCCAAGGACGCCCTCCTCAAGCAGACGGAGGAAGAGGCGCGCCACGAGATGGCGAAGCTCGTGCGCCAGGTCGAGGAGGAGGCGCGGCGCGAAGCCGATCGCCGCGCCCGCAACATCCTCTCTCTGAGCATCCAGCGCACCGCGGCCAACCACGTCGCCGAGACCACGGTCTCCGTCGTCAATCTCCCCTCAGACGACATGAAAGGCCGCATCATCGGTCGCGAGGGGCGCAACATCCGCACGCTCGAGAACACCACCGGCATCGACTTCATCATCGACGACACGCCCGAGGCGGTCGTTCTCTCGGGCTTCGACGGCGTGCGCCGAGAGACCGCACGCCTCACGCTCACCAAACTCATCGCCGACGGCCGCATCCATCCGGCACGCATCGAGGAGATGTATGGCCAGGCCAAGGCTGAGGTCGAGGCGGCCATGGAAGAAGCCGGTGAGCAGGCGTGTTTCGATACCAACGTCCACGGCGTCGCGCCCGAGCTGGTCAGAGTACTCGGGCGCCTGAAGTACCGCACGAGCTACGGCCAGAACGTCCTCAATCACTCGGTCGAGGTCGCGCATCTCGCCGGCATCATGGCCGCCGAGCTGGGCGCCAACGTCAAGATCGCCAAGCGCGCCGGCCTCCTGCACGACATCGGCAAGGCCGTGGACCACGAGGTCGACGGGTCGCACGCGGAGATCTCGCAGCAGCTCTGCAAGAAGTACCGCGAATCGCAGAGCGTCTGCCACGCCATCCAGGCGCACCACCAGGACATCGAGCCGCAGACGGTCGAGGCCGTCCTCGTCCAGGCGGCGGACGCGATCTCCGCCGCTCGCCCCGGAGCCCGGCGCGAATCGCTCGAGAACTACATCAAGCGTCTCGAGTCGCTCGAGCACATCGCCGAGAGCAAGAAGGGCGTGGAGCGCTGTTTTGCCATGCAGGCCGGGCGCGAGGTCCGCGTCATGGTCAAGCCGGGCGAGATCGACGACGACGCCACCGCGCTGCTCGCGCGCGAGATCGCCAGGGACATCGAGGACCAGCTCGACTACCCGGGGCAGATCCGCGTCACGGTCATCCGCGAGAGCCGCGCCGTCGACATCGCCAAGTAGGCACGGCGGCGCGGGCGGCGCCCACACCATGCGAACGTACTATCTGCGCTCGTTCGGCTGCCAGATGAACGAGCACGACGCGGAGCGCATCCGTGCCCTCCTCGAGGAGCGCGGCTTGACCCCCGTGACAGAGGCCGACGGCGCCGATGTGCTCGTGTACAACACGTGCACCGTGCGCCAGAGCGCCGACGATCGCCTGGCCGGGCATCTGGGCACCGCCGCCCGGCTCAAGCGCGAGGATCCCGCACGGGTCGTCCTCGTGACCGGCTGCCTGCCGCAGGCTGAGAAGGACGCCTTCTTCCGCCGCTTCCCATTCGTCGACGGGGCCCTGGGGCCGCAGAACCTGCACCACCTCGGTGACCTGCTGGAGGCGGCCGTGGAGCCCGTTGGAGCGGCGCCCCGCGCGTACTTCGAGGACGGTCCGGCGATGAGCGGCGAGCTCGCCGCCCGTCGCAAACGCCCGTTCCAGGCGTGGGTGCAGATCATGTCCGGCTGCACCAACTTCTGTTCCTACTGCATCGTGCCCTACGTCCGCGGCCCTGAGCGCAGCCGGCGTCTGGCCGACATCGTCGCGGAGGCGCGCGGCCTCGTCGCCGACGGCGTTCGGGAGATCACCCTGCTCGGGCAGAACGTCAACGCCTACGGCCTCGATCTGCGCGTCCCGCGCCGCGGCCGCCGAGGCGCCGCGGCGCGGCCGACTTCCCGGCGCTGCTCCGCGCCCTCGATGGGGTCGACGGTCTCGAGCGCATCCGCTTCATGACCTCGCATCCCAAGGACCTCTCAGACGACCTGGTGGCGGCCATCGCCGAGCTCACCCAGCGTCTGCGAGCACGTCCATCTGCCGGCGCAGGCCGGTTCCGACCGGATCCTGCGCGGCGATGAAGCGCGGCTACACCGCCGACTGGTTCCTCGGCCGCGTGCGTGCGCTTCGCGCGGCCGTGCCCGACGTGAGCATCACCACCGACCTCATCGCCGGCTTCCCGGGGGAGAGCGAAGAGGAGTTCGCCGAGACGCTCGACCTCGTCGAGGCCGCGGCGTTCGACGCGGCCTTCACCTTCGTCTACTCGCCGCGCCGCGGGCACCGCCGCGGCCGACCTGCCGGGCCAGCTGACGGCGGAGGTCGAAGCGAGAGCGCGTGGAGCGCCTCATCGCGGCGACGCAGCGTCTGGCGCTGGAGAGCAGGCGCGCCTGGATCGGCCGGCGCGCAGAAGTCCTCGTGGAGGGCGCGAGCCGAGATGGGCGGCTGCTTCGCGGACGCTCGCGGCAGAACGTGACGGTGAACATCTCAGGACCAGCCGAGCCCGGTGCTATAGTGGAAGTCGAGGTCACGTCGGCGACCTCGACCACCCTCCTGGGGAGGGTCGCGACGGCCACATCGAGGAGGTGACGGCCATGCAAGGGTGCATCTGCCCTCATCCTCCGCTGCTCATCCCTGAGGTCGGCGGCAACTCGCGCGCTCGCGTCGCCCAGACCGTCGCAGGCCATGCAGCGGCTGGCGGCGTCGGTGGGCGAGCCCGATACCGTGGTCGTCATCTCGCCGCACAGCGAAGGGTACGGCGATACGCACGTCGTGCGCACGTCCAAGCGTCTGCGCGGCGACTTCGGCCGCTTCCGGCGCCCCGAGGCTGCCTTCTCCTACGACAACGACGTCCCGTTCGCCGAGTTGCTGCTGGCGCTCGCCGGCGACTACGCCAAGCTCGAGCTGATGCCCGACGACAGCGACGTGCTCGACTGGGGCGTCCTGGTCCCGCTCAGCTTCATCGAGCCGCGGACCATCGTGTCGCTGTCTATCGTGAACTCCTACGCCGAGCACCGCCAGCTGGGCCAGCTCGTGCGCCGCTGCGCCGAGGAGCTCGGCCGGGACACGCTGTTCGTGGCCTCCGGCGACCTCTCCCATGCGCTCACGCACGAGGCGCCGGCGCCCTACGACCCGCGCGGCAAGCTGTTCGACGACGAGGTCGTTCAGCTCATGGGGAGCGGCGACTTCGCCGGCCTCACGCGCATCGACCCGATCCTGCTCGAGGGCGCCGCCGAGTGCGGCCTGCGCAGCTTCATCGCGCTCGGCGGCTTCCTCGGCGACGACGCGTTCGATCGAGCCTGCAGGTGCTCAGCTACGAGGGGCCGTTCGGCGTCGGCTACATGGTCGCCCGCTTCGGGCCGCGACCCGTCGCGAAGGCGGACGCAGGCGGAGGACAGCGTGACCGACCAGGCCTGTGAGCCGGTGGGTCCGGCCGACTACGCCCGCATCTGCGTCGAGTGCATCGTCGGCGGCAGATCCGTGCCGGGTGCCCCGGACGGCTCGCTCTACGCGCGCCGGGCCGCCTGCTTCGTGTCGCTCAAGAAAGGCGGTCAGCTGCGCGGCTGCATCGGCACGCTCGAACCGGCCGAGCAGCACCTGGGCGACGAGATCGCCCGCAACGCCCGTTCCGCGGCCTTCGACGACCCGCGTTTCGCCGCCGTGCGCGAGGACGAGCTCGCCGCCCTCGCCTGCTCGGTGGACGTGCTGAGCGCGAGCGAGCCCTGCACGCTGGAGGACCTCGATCCGCGCGTGTACGGCGTGATCGTGGCATCCGGGCTACCGGCGCGGCGTGCTGCTGCCCGACCTGGAGGGCATCGATACCGCGGCGCAACAGGTCGGCATCGCCCTCCAGAAGGCCGGCATCGCCCCAGACGAGGAGTTCTCGATCAGGCGCTTCACAGTGACTCGCTACCGCGAGGGCGAGGGCTCGGCGACCTCCGGCGAGACCGGCGCGGCCGATGGCTGAGGCCGCAGCCGGTGGTCGCCCTCTTCGGCGCCACCGCCCTGGGCAAGACCGAGGTGGCGCTCTGCCTCGCCCAGCGGCTGGGCGCCGAGATCGTCGTCGCCGACTCCATGCAGGTCTACGCCGGGCTCGGCATCGTCACCAACCAGCCGACGCCCGGCGCAGCAGAAGCGCGCGCGCCGCAGCACCTCATCGGCTTCGTCTCGCCTCAAGAGGAGTTCACGGTCGCCCAGTACGCGCGGCGCGCCCACGAGGTCATCGACGATCTGCAGAGCCGGGGAGTGCAGAGTGATCGTCGAGGGCGGTTCCGGACTGTACCTGCGGGC
Organism: uncultured Thermoleophilia bacterium; assembly: GCA_963829205.1. Lineage (GTDB taxonomy): Bacteria > Actinomycetota > Thermoleophilia > UBA2241 > UBA2241 > CAIXSE01. The sequence continues at coordinate 343,571 of CAWHHT010000005.1, read as the reverse complement.
AGCGCTGGGCGACCTGGCCTTCGCCGGCGGAGATGGCGATCCGGCCCTGCGCAGCAGAGCTGGAGGCGCGCTGGGCGCAGCGATCCGGACGAGTGTCGTCGCGGACCTCGAGGCGCGCGACCCCGGCACCTGCGCGCGCCTCGACACGCGCAACCCGCGCAGGGTGGTCCGCGCTCTCGAGGCGGTCACGGAGCTGGGCCGGCCGCTGGCGGTCGCGGAACGCGACCGACTCTGGCGGCCGGCCGAGCGCTATCCGCATCGCCTCGTGGCGCTCGTCCCCGACGAGGACCGCGAGGCGCTCAGGGCCGCGATCGACCGCCGCGTCGACGCCATGCTCGCGGCGGGAGCGCTCGATGAGGTCGCGGCGGCCCGCGCCGCCGGCCCGCTCTCGCGGACGGTCGCTGCAGGCGATCGGCGTCGCCGAGCTGCAGCGCGCGTCCTCGACGGAGCCATGACCCTTGAGGACGCCGCTCGGCGCATGAAGACGCGCACGCGCGCGCTCGTGCGCCGCCAGCTCGCCTGGATGCGCAAACTGCCGGACGCCACGCTCGAGTGCCTGCGGCCGGTCGCGGCGCCGACGAGCTGGCCGCGGCCGTCCTCGACCTGCTCGCTTGAGCCCATGGTAGGATGTGGCCTCCAGCCGGCCGTCGGCGCCGGGGGGATCGTCTCGCAGGGGGTCGTGAGTGGAGCAGGCCAAGTGGCAAGGCCTCGGCAAGGTCCGCTTCTCCAAGTGGCAGGGCCTCGGCAACAACTACATCGTGCTGCACAGCGAGGAGCTGCCGTTCGAGCTCACGCCGGAGCGCGTGAGCTCCTCTGCGACCGCAACCTCGGCATCGGCTCCGACGGCATCATGGTCATCGGGCCGCGCGCCGGCGAGGATCGCTTCGAGGTCCGCATCTTCAACCCCGACGGCAGCGAGGCCGAGATGTGCGGCAACGGCGTGCGCATGGTGGCCCGCAAGCTGCGCATGGAGGGCTCCGTCTCGGGCGACTCGATGGTGCTTGAGACGCTGGCCGGCCCGATCGTGCCCAAGCTGGGAGACGGCTACATGGTCACGGTCGACATGGGCATCGCCCGTTTTGGTGGCGAGAAGCTCGCCGGTTTCGAGGGGGACTGCGTCGAGGAGTCGCTGCACGCCGCCGGGCGCAGCTTCACGTTCACGTTCGTGGACGTCGGCAACCCGCACGCGGTCATCCAGTCGCCCTGGCCCCTCGAGCTCGTGCCGCTGCACGAGATCGGGCCGGTGATCGAGGAACACAAGCATTTCCCGCGCAAGGCCAACGTCGAGTTCGTCAAGGTCCTCGGCGAGCACGACGCCAAGGTGCGCGTCTGGGAGCGCGGGGTGGGGGAGACCAGGGCCTGCGGCACCGGCGCCGTGGCGACCGCCGTGGCGCTCGTACGGACCGGTCAGTGCGTCTCGCCGGTCACCGTCGAGCTTCCCGGCGGCAAGCTCGTGATGGACGTGAAGCCGGACTGGCGCGTGTTCATGACCGGGTCCGGCCGAGGAGATCTACCATGGCGACCTCTCCCAGGAGTTCCTCGATCATCTCGAGTAGCGGCAGCCGGCCCCTGACGCCCTCGACCAAGGGAGACCGATGAGATTCTCGCAGCGCGTGCAGAGCCTGCCGCCGTACCTGTTCGCCGGGATCGAGCGCAAGATCGCCGAGCGCAAGGCGGCCGGGCGCGACGTCATCAGCCTCGGCATCGGCGATCCGGACCTGCCGACGCCGGCGCACATCGTCTCCGCGCTGGCGCAGGCCGCGGCGGACCCCGCCACGCACCAGTACCCGAGCAACCAGGGCGAGCCGGCCTTTCGCGAGGCCGTCGCCTCGTTCTACGCCACCCGCTTCGGCGTGCACGCTCGACGCGGCCTCCGAGATCGTGCCGCTGCTCGGAGCCAAGGAGGGCATCGCGCACGTCTGCCTCGCCCTGCTCGACCCTGGAGACGTCGCTCTCGCCGCCGACCCCGGCTACCCGGTCTACGTCACGGGCCCGATGCTCGCCGACGGCGCGGCGGTCCCGCTGCCGCTCCACGCCGACCTCGGCTTCCAGCCCGACCTCGAGGCGATCGCCGCCCAGGACCTCGAGCGCGCGAAGATGATCTTCGTCAGCTACCCCAACAACCCGACGGGCGCCGTCATCGAGGACGACTTCTTCGCGCGCCTGGTGGCGTTCGCGCGCGAGCACGACCTCGTGGTCGTGCACGACAACGCCTACGCCGACATCACCTACGACGGCTACGTCGCCCCCAGCTTCCTGCAGACGCCGGGCGCGCGCGAGGTCGGGCGTCGAGATGTTCAGCCTCTCCAAGAGCTACAACATGACTGGATGGCGCTCGGGCGCCGTCGTCGGCAACCCGGACGTCGTCGACGCCTTCTGGCGCCTCAAGACGAACATCGACTCGGGCATGTTCGCCGCCGTCCAGCGCGCCAGCGTGGCCGCGCTCACGGGATCGCAGCAGTGCGTGGCCGACATGTGCGCGGTCTACCAGCGCCGCCGCGACCTGCTGGTCGAGGCGCTGCGCGCGATCGGCATGCAGGTGACGCCGCCCAAGGGAACGATCTACCTGTGGGTGCCGGTCCCCGACGGCTACACCTCCGCGAGCTTCACCGAGCAGGTGCTCGAGCAGGCGGACGTCGTGGTCACGCCGGGCGCCGCCTACGGCCGCCTGCGGCGAGGGCTACGTCCGCCTCTCGCTCACCGTCCCGGACGAGCGCCTGCAGGAGGCCGTCCGCCGCATCGAGGAGCGCGTACGGCTGTAGAGGCCCCAGCGTGAGCGCGGACACCCCCAGTTTCGAGACAGGGGCCACATCCCCACGGCCGCGCGCCGTGGTGTTCGCGGTGATGCCGTCCAGCCACGGCGACCCCGGGGAAGAGCAGCCCCTGGACGAGATCAAGGAGCTCCTCCGCTCGGCGGACATCGACTGGCTCGCCGACGTCGTGCAGCACCGCGCCGTGCCGAGCGCCCATTCGTACCTCGGCAAGGGCAAGATGGAGGACCTCAAGACGATGGTCCGCGAGACCGGCGCCACGGTGGCCGTCTGCGAAGACGATCTCACGCCGGCGCAGGTCGCCGCGGTGCTCGACGCGGTCGATGTCGACGTCCTCGACCGCACGGAGCTCATCCTCACCGTGTTCAGCCGCCACGCCCATTCGCTCGAGGGCACGCTGCAGGTGCACCTGGCGCAGCTCGAGTACGAGCTCACGCGCATGCGCGGCAAGGGCCTCATCCTCTCGCGCCTCGGCGCCGGGGTGGACATGCGCGGCCCCGGCGAGACCAAGCTCGAGGTCGACCGCCGCGTGGTGCGCAAGCGCATCCAGACGCTGCGCGGGCGCATCGACCAGCTGGCCAAGACGCGACGCACGCAGCGCGCCCGGCGCCTGCGCTCCGCGGTCCCGCTCATCGCGCTCGCCGGCTACACGAACGCCGGCAAGTCGACGCTCCTGAACGCGCTCACCGATGCCGACGTCTCGGTCCGCGACCGCCTCTTCGAGACACTGGACCCGACCTCCCGCTCGTACCGCTATCGCGACCGCGACTACGTGCTCACCGATACCGTCGGCTTCATCCGCAAGCTGCCGCACAGCCTCGTCGACGCGTTCGCGTCCACGCTGGAGGAGACGACGCTCGCCGACGTGGTGCTGGTCGTGGCCGACGCCGCCCTCGAGCCGGCCGAGATCGGAGCGCGTGAGCGGACGGTGAGTGAGGTGCTCGAGCTGATCGGCTCCAAGGCGCCTCGGATGCTGGTCTTCAACAAGATCGACAAGATCGACGAAGGCAGGCTGATGCGCCTGCGCGCGCTGTATCCCGAAGCTGAGTTCGTCGCCGCCGCGCGCGGGGAGGGCCTCGATCAGCTCCAGGAGCGCCTCGCTGAGTTCTTCGATCGCGCCCTCAGGCCGGTACGGCTGCTGTTCCCGTACTCCGAGGCTGGGGAGATGCACCGGCTTGCGCGGCGTGGCGAGCGACGTCCGCGAGGAGCACACCGCGGACGGCGTGCTCTTCGAGGCGCTGCTCCCGGTGAGCGAGGCGGGGAGGTACGCAAGGTATCGGACCGACGTCCGCGAGGCTGAGGACTACGACGGAGCGGCGCAGGACGACGATGGAGCGGCGCAGGGCGAGGAGGGCCAGAAGGATGTGCGCTGAGCTCGTGGCGCCCGGATCGTGCGGCGGGGCGCCATTGCGCGTCCCGGTACAGTCGCTCGTGCCTCGAGGCCCGACTACCCGAGCGCGCCTATGACGGCGACGCCGCCTTCGACGTGTACGCAGCTGAGCCCGCCACGCTGGCGCCGGGCCGACGCGCCGTGATCGGCACCGGCATCGCCCTCGGGCTCCCGCCGGGCCTCGCGGCGCTCACATTGCCGCGCTCTGGTCTCGCCGCCAAGCACGGCATCTCGATCGTGAACGCTCCCGGTCTGATCGATCCCGGCTATCGCGGCGAAGTGCGTATCATCCTCCTGAACACCGACCCTGAGGACTCGTTCGAGGTCACTGTGGGCGACCGCATCGCGCAGCTCCTGTTCCTGCCGCTCACAGACGTCACTCTCGCGAGCGTCGGCGCGTTGCAGGACACGGCTCGCGGAGAACGCGGCTTTGGTTCGAGCGGCAGAGGGGAGAGGGCAATGAGCGCGGAGGCAGGCACGCTGCGCGACCCGGCACCGGACGTCGAGCCCGGTGCCGACAAACCTACTATCCGCGTCGCAGGCCTGCTTGTGGACGACGGCCGCATGCTCATGGTCGAGCAAGGCCACGCCGACGAGCGCTACTGGCTGCTTCCCGGAGGCGGCGTGAAGTTCGGTGAGACTCTTGCGGACGCGCTCAAGCGCGAGTTCCTCGAAGAGCTCGACATGCGCGTCGGCGTCTCCAAGCTGCTGGCTATCGTGGAATCGATCTCTCCGGACCCGGAGTACGTCAAGCACGTCGTGCATCTGGTGTTCGAGGTGTCGGCCGCCCGGGAGTCGGCACCCAAGCCGAACGACGTGAAGGTCCTGCAGGCGGCCTTCCTGGACGAGATGCAGCTGCAGTCGGCGGACGTGCGGCCGCCGATCACGGAGTTCCTCAGCGCATGCGTGCGCGAACTGCCGTCCTCGCCGCAGTATCTGGGCCGGCGCTGGTAGGAGGGCCCGGCCGGCGGCTCGAGTGCTGGCTGCGGATGGCCTGAGCAGCATGGTGCGTGCCGTTCACGTTCATGCACAACGCACGATAATCTCCGTTATGTAAAGCTAGCACTCGCGCCGCGTCGAGCTGGATGGCGAGCTCGCTGAAGGCCCCTCTGCCCCGGTCATCGTCGCTGCCGACCACACCGGACACCAGTGCGTTGCGCGGCGCGCACGGCATCGGCGCCGCCCCGGTGGCCGGTAGCGTCGGGCTCCACGTTGGCGGTTTGCGCAGCGCACTGCGCGATGGCGCACTTGGCGGACGGCGCTCTCGTCAGAGGAACACACGTTCGATGACGCACCCTGCTGGCGTGACGACGGGGATGATGATCCGCCCCTCCCCGCCCGCACGGCAGCGGAACCACGTGGATGGCTTGCTCTGGGAGGTTTGGTGAAGTTCGGGCCTGCGAAGGTGCCGAGGGGCGTGGCCTCCGGCAGCGGGCGTCAGTAGCTGATCAGGCTGAACGTGTCGTAGCCCTCGAGCTTGGCGCGGCCCTCGAGGGCCTTGAGCTCGATCAGGAAGGCGCAGCCGACGACGTTGCCGCCCAGCTTCTCCACCAGCTCGATCTTGGCCTTGGCGGTGCCGCCGGTCGCCAGGAGGTCGTCGTGGACGAGCACGTTCTGGCCCGGCTTGATGGCATCCTCGTGGATCTCGAGCTTGTCGGTGCCGTACTCAAGGTCGTACTCAGCCGAGATCGTGCGGTACGGGAGCTTGCCCGGCTTGCGCGCGCAGACGAATCCGGCGCCGAGGCCGTAGGCCACCGCGGCGCCGAGGATGAAGCCTCTCGCTTCGGCGCCGAGCACGATGTCGATGTGCTTGCCGGTGCCGTACTCGATGATGCGGTCGACGGCCTCACGCAGAGCCACCGGATCCTGAAGGAGCGGCATGATGTCGCGGAACAGGATGCCTTCCTTGGGGAAATCCGGGATGTCGCGCACGTGCTTGCCGAGATCGATGCGGCCGTCGGTCATGGGGAGTCTCTCCTTGGTCAGCGGACGTCGCGGCCGCCGGTGAGGCGCCGTACGCCGCGAGTGAGCAGCAGCTGCCGGAGCTGCGTCGTCGCCTGGATGATGTCGTCGAGCCGGTCGAGCCCCTCGCGCCGGCGCTCTGGCCGGTTGGACTTGAGCGCCGGCAGGAGGACCTGCTCGATGAGGCCCACCTCGCGGTCGACGGCGCTCTGGAGGACGCGGAGGTTCTTGGGGCGCAGGCCGAGCGGCGCCAGCTGCGCCGCGGCGCCGACGATGCCGGCGTCGGTCTCGGAGTAGCGGCGGACGCCGCTCACCTGATGGGCGCGGATGAGCTCGTACTCCTCCAGCTCGCCCAGCAAGGTCGAGTCGGCGCCGGTCATCTGCTGGATCTCCTCGGCCGTGTACTCGCGCTCTTCGCCGACGCCGAGGATGGCCGTCTTGCGGAGGCTCTGGCGAGCCGACGGGAGCGGGCTGGCGGGGCTGCGCTCCAGCTCGCGCCGGATGACCTTGAGCGGCAGGTATTCGTCACGCTGCATCGCGAGGACGCGCACCAGCCGCCCGAAGTCGTCCTGGGAGTAGAGGCGATAGCCGGACTTGGTGCGGCGTGGCGTCACGAGACCCTGCTCCTCGAGATAGCGGAGCTTGCTCACGCTGATGTCGGGGAACTCGGCGTGCAGGCGCTCGACGACCGAGCCGATAGTGAGCAGCTTCTCGCCGCCGACGTCGAACAGGAGTTCGGCGGTGTCGCTCACGGCACGAGGAAGGTCAGCTTGTACTTGCCGATCTGGATCTCGTCGCCGTCGCCGAGCACCGTGCGCTCCCCGCGGCGGCGATTGATGTAGGTGCCGTTCAGGCTGCCCTCGTCCACGATCACCCAGCTCGTCGCCCTCTCGGAGCACGACGGCGTGGTTGCGCGACACGGTGACGTCGTCGAGGAAGATCGAGGCGTCCGGATGCCGGCCGATGGTGATCCTGCTCGGCGCGCAGCGGGAAGGTCTCGCCGGCGCGTCCGCCACCGCTGCGAAAGACGAGGCAGGCTTCGTCGCCGGCCACGACGGCCAGCGCGTTGGCGTCGGTATCGTCGTCGCCCGGCGCATAGCTCATCGTGGTCGCGGACTCAGGCTGATCTGCGATGAGGCTCGCACCGCAACGCACGCAGAAGCTGGCCCCCTCCGAGTTCCGGATGCCGCACTCGGGGCAGAACACGTCAGTCGCCCCCGGGACCTTCGTCCGAGGGCTTGCTCTCGTCTGCCTGCTTGTCGGGCTGCTGCTCTGGCATCTTGCCGGCGAGGATGCGCGAAAGGCCTTCGACGTCGTCGGCGGAGATCACCGACTCGCCCTCGTTGTGGCGTCGCTGTAGCCGCATCACGAGCTCTGCGCGCAGGATGTCCAGCTTGCCCTGCAGGATGCGGCGCTGGCGCGAGATCTCGCGCTCCTCGGCCTCGAGTTCGGCGACCAGGGCACGCAGTTCGTCGTCAGACCGTGAGACGAGGTCGACGATATCGTCCATGGCGCGACTCCTGTTCATGGGTGGAGGGCTGGAAGGCGAATGCTACCCGACCCGGCCTCAACGTTCAAGTTCAGGTTGAGGCCCCTCCCCTGCCCACGTCGGTTCACCTGGCACTTCGACGCGCATGACGCCACGGCCTGCGAGGCGCTCGATGGCACGCAGCGCGTCGTATTCGTCGTGCTCTCCGGCCACGAGGAGCCCGGCGACGATGTCGCCGGCATTGCGGGAGCCCGGGCCGAGGTAGGCCAGTACCGCCGCCTCGTCCTCGTCCTCCGCGACCCCGCCCTGGTAGCGCACGCGGGCGGGCGCCGGGAAGCGCCGTCGCAGGCGCTCCACGACGTCCAGCCGGCGCATCCCCTCCATGAGCAGCGTGCGCGCCGGAAGAAGTTCGGCGGCGTCGGTGACGGCCGCCGCCCCGTCGAACTCGAACGTGCCCTCGCGGACCGCCAGCAGCGCGTAGAAGGCCTTCTCGCCGGCGAGTTCGCCGCACGCGGCGCCCACCACCTTCCCGCCGTGGAAGTCCAGCCTGCCGGCCGGAGCGCCGTCCGCGCTGAGGATCACGAGCCTGCCCGTCTTGCCGCCGAGCGCCGTCATCTCGATGAGGTCCGGGAGCGGGAGCTCCGTGAGGTCGCCCTCTCAGGCTCATGCCGGTCTTTCTGCTGTGCTGGAGGTCGTCCTGGCCATGCACACGTAGCTTCGCACCCACGTGTCGGAGTCCTGCCCGGAGCTCCGGGACGACAGATACAGAAGGAATTCGTGCGTGAAGCCTCATGCTCGAGCCCGCGAAGGTCGATAGAGAGTGAGCGGAGGCGGGCTGGTATACTTCGCGGGCAACAGAACCACTCCGGAGGGAAGCGCGTGGCTCGGCGCAAGGGACTCGTCATCAACGATAGACAGCTGGACCGCTGCGACGACCTTCTGCAGAAGCTCAAGGAGGTCTCGGGCTCCAGTTTCCTCGCGCTCATCAGCACCTCGGGTCAGCCGATCACCACCGCCTCGGACACGTATCACCCCGAGACGCTCTCGCTCGCGTCGCTCGCCGCCAGCTCTTTCGCGGCCACGCAGCAGCTCGCGAAGATCCTCGATGAGAACGAGTTCACGCTGCTCTTCCACGAGGGCAGCGCGCTCAATCTCCACGTCTCCCAGGTGAACGAGCAGGTGCTGCTCATCGTCACCTTCGGGCGCGAGACCCAGGTCGGCAAGGTCCGCCTGTACACGCAGCGTGCCATCGAGGTCCTGCGCCAGATCTTCGACGGCCCCGACGACGGCACCACCCCGGCGATGGACGCCGACTTCGAGAGCTCCGCCGGCACCGTCATCGACGACCTCTTCAAAGACGTCTGAGGGCGCGCGGATGCCGCTCATCAACTTCGCCGCCCGCGAGATCAACTACAAGATCGTCTACTACGGCTGCGGCCTGTGCGGGAAGACGACCAACCTCCAGTACATCCACCGCAAGATCAACGCGGATGCGCGCGGCAAGCTCGTCAGCATCGCCACCGAGGAAGAGCGCACGCTCTACTTCGACTTCCTCCCGCTCACGCTCGGGGACCGTGAAGGGCATGCAGACGCGGTTCCATCTCTACACGGTGCCGGGCCAGAGCTACTACAACGCCAGCCGCAAGCTCGTCCTCCAGGGCGTCGACGGCGTGATCTTCGTGGCCGACTCACAGATCACGCGGCTCGACGAAAACGTCGAGAGCTACCTCAACCTTTGGGACAACCTCCTGAGCCAGGGCGACGACCTCACCAAGCTCGGCTTCGTGATCCAGATGAACAAGAGGGACCTCGGCGACGTGTTCTCGATGGAGGACCTCAACGAGCTGTTGAACCACACCGGCTCGCCGGTCACCGAGTCCAGCGCCGTGATCGGCGAAGGCGTGTTCGAGACCCTCAGGGTCGTCTGCAAGCAGGTCATCGCCAAGACCGGCTGAGGCGGCCGCGGCGCAGCCGCACCGGCCGCCTCTCCCCCGCTCTCATGTCCCGACGCGCTTCACCCAGTCCATCGGCGCGTAGTGGGACACGAACGTGTCGTGGAACAGCAGAGCGCCATCTGGCGCGCGCACGGTGCGGTCGACCTTGACGCTGCGGCCGTCGATGCCTTGTTCCCAGCGGATGACGCCCGGTCCGAGGTCCGCGTCGTAGATCACGCGTGGATCGCTCTTGCCGTGGGCCGGCTTACGAACATCATAGAAGGCACTTGTCGTCGTGCTGACCTTGCGCCCCGTCCTTCCGCACCAGGGCGACCGTGACGTGATCGTCCTGCACCCAGCTGCGAATAGTGATGTCCTTGCCCGTGTCGTTGCGGAACTTGAAGTCGGCGCTCCCCCACGAGACCGTCGCGTCGCGCCCGATAGGGTAGTGCGAGATGTACAGCGAGTGCGCGTGGCGTTCCACCACGGGCAGACCCGCGAAGAAGACGGCGTTGAACAGCGTCGTCGCGTACTGGCAGATACCCCCGCCGACGCCTTGGCGCAGGACGTTGTCCGAGGCGATCACGGGGGCGAAGTCGAAGCCGCGGTTGCTCGTCCGCGGCCCGAGTGTGGCGTTCAGGGAGAACACCGCACCCGGGTGGATCACGGCGCCGTCCACGATGCGGGCCGCAAGCGCGATGTTGCTCACGCGCGTCTTGTTGCGCGGGTCGAAGTACGTGACGAACTGCGTCCCCACGGAGGAGAAGCCCTGGGTCGCAAGCTCGGTCGCTCGAGAGCGCCGGCAGCGTCGGGCTTGAGCGCGACGAAGACGGTGCGCAGGCCGCCGCCGGAGGCCGCCTCGTTCATGTCCCGCACGAAGGTGTCGCATGTCCACCGTCTGACCCTCGCGGCTCTGCGTGATCGTCGTGGTGCCGTCGTCGTGGACGATCAGCCGAGCGTCGACGGGCTTGATGTCCGCGGTCGAGAACAGCGCCCGGAGCCTGGTGCGGGCATACGCGTTGTCGAACGTCAGCGGGTACACCGACGCGTCGGCGCCGGTGTTGACCGTGAGCATGTCCGCCATTGCGGACGGGGCAAGCTTCACCAACTTCTCGCGATAGCGCAGCGTGAGAGGCGTGGCGAGGTAGGTGGCTGCAGCGCCGGCCCGCGACTGCGCCACCGCTGTGCTCACCAGCGGCGCGGCGACGATCATCGGCACCGGGCCGCTGAAAGGCCGCCCGGCTGCGACGGCGGCGCGTATGACGCGTGCCAGCGCGAGAGCGTCCACGGTGCGGCCGTCGGACGACGGCACCACCTTGACGGAGCCCCCCTCAAGCGTCAGATGGGCATCGCGCGGCGCCGTGTCCACTGCGGCCCGGATCCTCGCGAGGCCGGCGCTGAACGCCGACGCGCGAACAGCCAGCACAGGTGCCACGACTCCACTGCCGCCGGGGAGCCACACGACGACCCCACCCGGCAGCCGATGGCGGCCCTGCGCGAGCGCGTCCCGGGCGGTGGCGCGCGCGTCCAGGCTCATGCCGAGGTCGGCCAAGGGTACCTTGAGCGGCGCTCCGGTACCGGTCTGCAGTGTGGCGGTCTCAACGCGAGGCGCCAGACCGCGTGCGAGGGCACGCGTCGCCTGATCGAGGGTCTGCCCCTGAAGATCCACGCCGGCGACGCGGACACCGCTGCCCGACCTTGCCGTGCTCGACGATCTGCACGGCCACGAATCCGACCAGCAGCACCGCGACGATGGCCACGACCGCGGACAGCCAGACGCGGCGGAGGCGGCGAGACGCGGTGGCAGGGCCGGCAGATTCGGGGGTGCTGCGAACATCCATACACGTTCAGTGTACGGCAAGAGCTGCCGACGGACCTTCCCGCGAGCGTGCTAGCGGCCGTTCTCCTCGATGACGTCGCGCACGACGCCCAGGAACTCGTCCGCAAGGCGCTCCGAGTCGCCGTGGTCCGTGCCCTCTGCGAAGACGTGGAAGACCGGTTCGTCGGCGTCCGGCAGAAGCTGCACCCACGTATTCTCGGTGCTGAGCTGGATGCCGTCGACCATGCTGACCCTCGAGGTCTTGCTCGAGCGCTGCTGCAGTTGCTCCGCGGCCGTGCGCATCACCGTGCCCTTGAGCGACCACGGGCAGGCGATGGTCTTGTGCAGGAGCGTGCTCGTCGGGATGTCCGCGACCTGCTTGCTCAGCGGAGCCGCCTGGGGAGCGAGGAGCTCCAGCAGCTTGCCGAGGCTCATCACGGCGTCGAAGGCCGGCAGGAAGTGCGGGAAGATGTAGCCGCCGCCGAGGGCGCCGGCGAAGACGACGCCATCGGCGAGCGAGGCCTTGGCCAGCTCGGGCAACGAGACCTTGGTCCGCTCGACCTCCACGCCGAACTCGCCGGCGAGGTGCTCCGCGAGGTGAGTGACGGTCAAGCGGAAGCACGATCTTCTCGCCCCTGGACGCCTGCTGGGCGACGAGCTTGACGAACAACAGCAGTGCCTTCTCGGTCGGCACCTCGACGCCCTGGTCGTCGATGATGTAGATGCGCTCGGCGCCGGGGCCGATGACCACGCCGAGGTCCGCTTCCATCGTGCGCACGAGGCGCTGCACCTCGGCGATGTTGGCGCCGAGCTCGTCGGCGTCCAGACTCACGTGGCGCTGGTCGTTGAAAGCGCGCACCGAGAGGACCTCGGCGTCGAGCTCGCCGAGGATGTTGGGCAGGGTCAGCGACGCGGGCGAATGCGAGTAGTCGATCACGAGGCGGTAGGCGCGGCTGCGGATGCGCTCCGTGTCCCAGGCGTTGAGCAGACCGCGCACGTAGGTCTCCATGGCGCGGTCCGGGAACTCCAGCTCGCCGAACTCGCTGTAGAAGGCGCGCCGGAAGTCCTCGCGCCCGTAGTACTTCTCGATGTCCTTCTGGCGCTTCTCGCTGAGGTTGATGCCGGGAGGCTCGAAGACCTGGACCTGGATCATCTCCGGGTCCCAGCTCGAGATGCGCACGTGCAGGCCGCCCTCGGCGGCACCGGTCCTGGCCTCATAGCGGTTGATGGCGCTGCTCGCCACGCGCAGGTCGCGCACGATGACGCCGGTCGAGTTGAGGCCGCAGATGAGCGCCCGCTTGATGACCCGGGAGGCGGGATGCGCGTCGCGGCTCGTGGTGATGCGGGCGCCCTTCTTGAGTACTGTCCCGTAGGCCATCGCCAGCTTGAGAGCGAGCTCGGCGGTGATATCGACGTTGATGAGCCCGGTGATGCCGTCTTTGCCGAAGAGCTGCGACGTCCCGCGCGACTCCCAGATGATGCTGGAGTGGATCTGCGCGCCGGCGTCGACCGTCTTGAACGGGTAGATCTTGACGTCGGGCGCGATGTAGGACTGCTCACCGATCACACACTCGTCGCCGACCGCGACCCCCTCGCTGAAGGTGGCGCCGGCCTTGACGTCGCAGTTCTTCCCCAGGATGGTGCCGAAGACCTTGGCCGACGAGCCGATGTAGGTGTTCGCGCCGATGACGCTGTTGCGGGTCTCGGCGTGGCCCTTGACGACGACGTTGCTGCCGAGCACCGAATAGCGGCCGATCGAGGCCGTGCGGTCGATCTTGGCGTAGTTGCCGACGAACGCCGGGCCGGTCATGTTCTCGAGTGAATCGAGGTTGATACCGTCGCCGAGGAAGATGCGCTCGTGCAGCTCGATGCCCGGGATCTGGGCCCTGACCTTGCCGTCGAGGAGGTCGCGATTGGCGGCCAGGTACTGCGGCAGGCTGCCGATGTCCTGCCAGTAGCCGTCGGCGACGTAGCCGTAGAGCGGCGCGCCCATCTCGAAGAGCTTCGGGAAGAGGTCCTGGCTGAAGTCGTACTGCGTGTCCGGCGGGATGTGGTCGAACACCTCGGGCTCGAGCACGTAGATGCCGGTGTTGACGGTGTCGCTGAACACCTGGCCCCACGTGGGTTTCTCGAGGAAACGCTCGATGCGACCTTCCTCGTCGACGACGACGACGCCGAACTCCAGGGGGTTCTCGACGCGCTTGAGAGCGATCGTCACCATCGCGCCGCGCTGCTTGTGGAACGCCACGACCTCGGTGAGGTCGAAGTCCGTGAGCGCGTCGCCGGAGATGACGATGAAAGTGTCGTCGCGCAGGTGGTCCTCGGCGAGCTTCACGCTCCCGGCCGTGCCCGCCGGAGACTGCTCCACCGAGTAGTTGATGCCCATGTCGAGGGAGGAACCGTCACCGAAGTAGTCGCGGATCATCTTGGGCAGGAACATGAGCGTGACGACCGTCTCGTCGATGCCGTGGCGCTTGATGAGCTCGACGATGTACTCCATGCAGGGCTTGCCGCACAGGGACACCATCGGCTTGGGCTGGTTGCTCGTCAGGGGGCGCAGACGAGTGCCCTCGCCACCAGCCATGACGACTGCACGCACTGGCCTCACCTTCGCTTTCGCTCGAGACGGGTCGGTCTCCGGCTATCGTACCAGAGCGTCGTGAGCGGCCGACCGTCGCGCCCGCCGCACGAAGGCGACGGCGCGGCAAAGGTAGAGCAGCCCGCTGGCGACATACAGTGACGCGCCCACCGCGAAGAAGGCCCAACCGAGGGCGCGCAGATCGATGATGAACCACTCGATGGCGCAGATGAGGATGAAGTTGCTCGCCTTGCCCCACCGGCTGATCTGCGGTCCCTGCTCAGTGTAGCGCCGGGTGGGGATCACGAGGATCAGGATGATGCCATCGCGGACAAGGAGCGGCACCGCGGCCCACCACGGCAGCGTCCCGAAGTACCACAGCGTCGCCACGAGCGTGAAGAACAGCAGGCGATCGACGATCGGGTCGACCCAGCGTCCGAACTCGCTCTGCACGTCGAAGCGGCGCGCGATGAGACCATCGGCCACGTCGCTGAGCGCGGCGAAGAGGACGATCCAGGCGGTCGTCCAGGCGGCGCCGGGTGAATACACGGCGTAGGTCCACACGGCGAACGGCAGCGCCAGGAGGCGCGCGACCGAGAGGATGTTGGGGACGTGGCGCATGAGGCGCTGCATGGCGGCGAGTGTAGCAGACAGGGCGAGCGAGCCTGCGAGCCCGACGGCGAGGCCATTCGAGCCTGTGCTAGAATACGCGCCTGTACGGTCGGCGTGTGGCGCAGCCTGGTTAGCGCACTAGTCTGGGGGACTAGGGGTCGCCAGTTCAAATCTGGCCACGCCGACCATCTTCTTTCTCCTGCAACTCTTTCCTCGCTGCAGCGCCAGCGCGAACAAGCGGACGCAGTCGCGACGGGTGCCCTCGGGTCCACCCAGCGTCCGTTCTCGCCCACCTTCAAGGCGGACAATGCCGGGCCAAAATGAAGGGGCGGCGCGCCTACACCCTTCCCTATCGGCGAGCTACCCAGATATCTTGCTCCCGGTTCACGTCGCCACCCCCCGGCAAGTGCTCCTGCACGGTGAACTCGTGCAGCAGAGTGTCCCGGACCCACGACGGGGGATGAACCGCCAGTACCACTTGCGACCTTCATGCGCGCCGGAGCGCGTGACGCAATGGCCGGCGTCAAAGCTCCGGCGCTCTTCCGGTAGCAGGGAGCGCGCCACCGCAGTGCCGTTCGTCCAGAGAAGAAGGAGCCCTCCTGGCTCGGTGACTCGCGCAAGCTCCGTCATCCATGCGATTGCCGTCTCTTCGGACAGGTGCGTGACGACCGAGGCCGCGTACACGCAGGAGAATGACCCGTCATCGAAGGGCAGTGGAGGGTCGAGTCCGTTCAGGACGAAAGTCACCCCGCGGATCGTGCGCGAGCACCACTCGATGCTCTTTGCGTTGTAGTCGGAGCCCACTAGCTGGGTCTGAGGCAGCCGCGCCGGGAGATGGCGGATGACGCGAGCCGGTCCGCATCCCCATTCGAGCACGCTGTGTGGTGACCGCATGCCATGTCCCTCCAGCAGGCCGACGATGCGGTCCGCATCCCACTCGCCAGACGCCTTGAACCAAGTCCAGTCCACGCTCGACAGCGCATCGTTGGCGATATGTCGGGGAGGCAGCGCGAACTCCGGATTCACCACCTCGAAGGCCCGGTTCTTCTTTGCCAGCCGAATCGAGCGGGCTACCATGCGCGTCTCGTCTGCTGCATTGAGCAGATGGGTGCGCCGCAGAAACGCTTGCAGAGCTTGTCGTCGAGAATCCGTGGGTGCCTCCAACGGCGAAGTGGGCAGGTGGTTTCCGCAGCCTTACTATAACGAACGCCGAGCTACGCTCCCAGAAATGCAGACGGCCCGTCGAAGTGAGGCCGCCGCTCCGGGCTCTGCCAGCGCCTGGCACTGCGCAACCCGTCGGAATTCGTATGTTTGGCCGCGGTACGCTCGACGCCCGTGCAGCTGATGCCCCGCCAGTCGCCGTGCCTCTTGCACTTGTTCGAAACCGTTCATCTGATGCCCGGTCTCTCTATGCCAGCTCAATACTCCGGTCCAGACGGCGCGTCACGGACGAAGGCGCGTCTTCCCATGAGCCGCCAGTGTCCGACCTGAAGTCCCTCCCAACACTGGCAGAGCACAACCGCGGCGGGGGCGTCGCATTCACAGACCGGGATTCCTCGGCCGTCGATCGAGCAGTCGCTGTTTGACGGCCCGCAACGGCGCCGTCAGGCGCCAAGACAGGCTGTTCTCAACGGCGTGCACAACGGAACGCAATCGGGCTTGCTCGGCTTCGAGGTCATTCCGGAGGCGAGTCACCGACGCTCTGCACGCCTCGAGATCGCTCTGCAGCGCGACAAGGTGGTCGGAGCGTTCCTGAAGGGTTCGAGCAGCATCTCCAAAGTCGTCCACGAGGCTCTCGAGCAGGCGCTCCAGGCACTGTGGCCCGACCTCCACGACTGTCGCCGTTTCACGCGACCTGGCGTTCGGACTCGTGCCCAGACGATGGGATGCGCCCGCGAGAGTGCGCCCGATCTCGACAAGTGCGTCGTCTTCAACGAGGCCGTCGTAGGCTCCCACCAGCACGCGTTGATCGTCCGAGTGACGCCAGGAGTTGTTGCCCCAATAGCGATCCAGCTCCTCGTCGGTCATGTTGGCGAGGCGTTGTAGCTGCCATCCGACTCCAGGGGCGAACCCAGCCGCCATGAGGCGACGCCCGTGCTCCCGCTTCAGGATGAGGTCGTTCCTCGCCGGCAACGACAGATGCCTGACGATGATGCCGTTTGCCTCGGCTTGCACGCCTTCGCCCGCTAGCGCGGCGATGTTGTGCTGTCCCTCGGTGAACCTGATGTCTCGCGATAGCCTGGCGATCACCTTGGAGGGGAACGGCATGGCGACGAACGGTGCACCAGCGTCTACCTGCTCCCGAGAAGGTCGCGACGCGTCCACATCAGGTACCACCAAGTACCGACACGTCTCCAAGGAGTCGACGCGGAAGGCGGCTACGCCGTGATGCTGTACATAATTGAGGACCGGGACCCTCAGTGCATCGAGTTCGCAGTTCATCTCGATAGCGATCTGATCGGCCAACGTGTGGCCAGGAACTGTTGAGCACCAGAATTCGTCGGCATCGAACGCGAGGACCGTCGTGAACCCGTCCATCCTCGCCAGTTCCGTCAAGACGCGGACCATCGCTGCCTGGAAGAAGCACGCGGTCTCTTTTCGGAGGATGCGCACCCGGACGCCACCGCTAGGGAACGCACGGGAAAGCACGCTTGCCAGGTCGGGATCGCTGCCGTGGTCGTAGAGATAGAAGTCGCTGATGCCGTTCAGGGCGAGGTGGGTCATGGTCGCCCGCAGAAGCTCTGGCGAATCCTTGACGCAGGCGACTGCGCAGATCCTCAAAGCGGGGCCTCCTTCCGGATTCGCCGAAGTCCGGCGTTCTTCGGCACGGCTCTCTCGGTTTGTGTCGAGCCGGCGCCGCTCACGGCCAGCAGCGGCTTGGTCCCGGTCACAGCGCCGGGGGCGGTTGCGATCAGCGGATCGCCCAAGGCGCTCAGAATCCGCAATCACGTACTCGCGGCTAGCGAGCCATGAGAGCGAACATCGCCTGGCGAGGTGGCCGAACGAATCTCCAAATGTGTACCTGAAGTACGTGGAGATCTTGGCATCATAGGGGTCGATGTAGACGAGTCGTCTGCCAAGCAGCACGGAAGCGACGGCGACGTGGAGCCTATCAGTAACCACTTCTCCGGCGTCGGCAATCGCCGCAAGCCACTCGTCCAGACTCGCGCAAGACAGGCTGATGTCCCGATTGAGGAGGGGATTGGGCCGTACGCTCTGTCCCGGCAACTGGCTCCCCTTGTCCTCCCTGAGCGCCAGCAGAACCGTGTCATCCTCACCCCTGGGCGCGACAGCCCCGGCCCAGCCCCTAAACCCATGAAAGTAGACCGCGCAGTCGAAGGAGAGCTTGGCGCGACCGAAAGCCTCGATGGAACCGGTATGACCGCTTCTCCCTCGCGAATGCATGCACGTTGCCCTGGGCGAGACACCGCGACACGACAGGCACCTTCGGTCGAAGCCCGACGGCAGAATGATGACCTTGTGGAAGTTGCGCGAGGCCCTGTACACGGCGTCCGGCAGCCATTCGTGCCAGCGGCAGTCAAACGCTCCACTGCCAGGGATCAAGAGCGTACTGCGCCGGTGTGTGGTATCGCCCAATTCGCCCAGGGGCATTGGCGTGTGGGAAACGCGTCCAACGTCGAAGAGATCTCATCGTCCCTGCCCAGATGAGATGGTCCCCGATGTTGCCTTTCATCTCCGTGAGGAGCCACAGATCGCGCTCCTCGCCAAGGCACGCCAAGAGCATTGTCCCTTTCTGCTGACCGCCGAGCACCAAAATCCATACCCACTCCTGACCGGACGCCCTTCGTCCCCTTCATCCGACCGCTGCCATCATAATCCAGAAGCCGCCTCGGCGCGGGATATCGCATGCGACTTCAGGAGCACCGGGTCGTCGCTCAGCCAGCAATCTCTGGGACAAGCCGCCGACGTGACGGCGAGCACTGATATCGTTGTCCCACACGACTTGGCGGAGGCGTGCTGGGCTTCCCTGGTGTGTGAGCAGTTTTCACCACCGTCCGTCATCGGGAGGCGGCAATGCCACGCAGCATGCATCTCTTCTTCGACGCGACGTCGTCTGGCGGCACTGCAACACGGCGGTGTCGCATTGAACGACGAGATGGCCAACAGGCTTCTTCCTCCGATGTGCTTTGGTACTCAGTTCCGTCGTCGGAGGGACTCCCCGACGAAGCAGATGGAGAGCCCTATCTCCTCGCGTGCGTCATGCAGGCAATGTCTGAGGGTAGATCTCTCGTCGTCCACGGAGATGTGTCGAGAACACTGCTCGTCAATCTCTCCGAATTCCGTGACGCATGGTGCTGTTGGAGACCACGCGAGTACTCCCCCATAGACTTCGAGTGCGATGCGATCCTCGACGATGTTCACCCCAGTTCGGGAGCGGCCGCAGTTGCCTTCACAGGTGGCGTGGACTCAGCGTTCAGTGTCTGGCGGCATGTCAATGCCCAGGCCCCGCAGCTCGCGTACCGCATTCGGCGCCCTGTGCTTGTCCATGGCTTCGACATCCCCTTGGCGGACGAGGCCTCCTTCGCCACGGCTCAGGACGCGGCTCAGCGTTCCCTTTCCGAGGTTGGACTGTCCTTGCTCACCGATCCGCACCAATTTCCAGGAGGTCGTGCGCACGAACTGGGAACATGTGCATGCGGCTGCTGTCGTATCGGCCATGCACCTCTGCAAAGGGGAATGCGGAGTCGCACTCATCGGCAGCACGGAGCCGTACAGTTCCCTGGTCACCCCCTGGGGATCCAACCCAACCACTGATCACCTGCTCTCAAGCGCCACGATGAAGGTGGTGCACGACGGAGCCGCATTCACCAGGGTCGAGAAGGTCGCCGCAATCGCAGACTGGCAGACTGGATGCGACAACCTGCGGGTCTGCTGGCAAGGGGAACATCGCGGCAGCAACTGCGGCCGCTGCGAGAAGTGTCAGAGGACGATGTTCGACTTCATCTGCAACGGACTGCCAGTCCCCAGCTGCCTCCCTCAAGAGATCGACTACGATCTCCTGAAGAGCATCAGGATCACGTTGCC
Source organism: uncultured Thermoleophilia bacterium (assembly GCA_963829205.1). Taxonomy (GTDB): domain Bacteria; phylum Actinomycetota; class Thermoleophilia; order UBA2241; family UBA2241; genus CAIXSE01. Next base: position 323,970 of record CAWHHT010000005.1, on the reverse strand, counting down.
CATCACGCTGCCCGAGTGGAGCCGGATCCTGACGACGGCGACCCAAAACGGTCTTGACGAGAGATGGATGAGAATCGTTGAGTCGAAACTTCGGCGACATCGTTTGCGTGGAGTCCTGACCGCGCTGTCCTCAAGAAGGACCAGCGACTGACGTGCAGGTCGCGCGCAACGACGTCGACAGGAGCACCTGCTCCTCGCCTTCCAGCGTGATCGTCGCCAGCCATCACGGGTTCTCCTCGAGGGAGCTGTTGCAGCGATTGCCGCCAGAACCTCGCCAACGTGACGTCCTCCCCGAAGGGTCGGACATCGGCGAACGGGGTGTGCACTCAAGCCGGGCGCAACCGCGTGGGCGCTCAGCTCGTGGGGTGCCGACCTGCTATTGAGTTGCGTCTCCGTCCGCCGCCTCCCACCGGCAGCGGCACCAGCCGTGGCTGCAGGACGGGTTAGGAATGACCATGCGACGAAGGGCGTCGGCGACGCTCATCTCCCTGCCGGCGCTGCCGCCACAGACCGGGCACGCGTCATCATCAGCGGCAGCTATCCGCACCCGTTCCACGCCTTTGGCATCCAGAGCAGTAGAGCTCCGCCTGCCGGGCGCGCCGCAGGGCTGTCAGCGAATCGCGGCCGGCCTCGTCCAGCCACCACGCCTTGAGCGAATACACGGCCCCCAGTCTCGGCCAGTCGTGCGCCGACCGGCCTTCTTCGATGGCGCGGTCGGCCAGCGAGAGGAAGACGTCGCCCGGGAGCATTTCCCCGCCGTCGCAGCCCGCCAGCGACTGTTCCTCAGCGTCGAACTCGGCTCGAGAGAAGCCGGCGGCGAGCGCCGAACTCAGGGCTCTCTCGCGCACGGGATCGGTCGGTGGGCCTGAGGCTGTGGATGAGACCGACGCCACCACTTCGGGTTGCACGGTCTCCTCACGGGTCTCGGCCTCCGGAGCTTCGGTCTCCTGGGCTCCCGTAGCGGATGCCTCCGGGCGATCCTGTGTTCGCCGCCTGCCCCGTTTGCCAGTCGACCGTCTGGAGGGACGTCGCCGCGAGGCCACCCTCCTCCATGCGCCTTGGCGCCGACCCAGGCGCGGACTCCGTCCATCGCCCACACGAGGTGCCCTTGGCGCTCGTACTCGAAGACGTCCTGAGCCCGTATCGGACCGTGACCCTCGAGCACGAAGGCTCCGTCCGCATAGGTGACCGTCTTGCCGGCCCACGCCGTGGTCGGGCCGAATGTAGCGACCAGCATCTTCCCCCCACGCTCACATCGCGATTGGGCATTGCCGTGCCACACACTGTTTCGACACGATTTGGGAAGAGCCTTAGCCCTTGCGATGGCGAACGGCCCCGTACGCGCCGCGACCGGCCCTTCGGCCGGTCGCGTCACTCCCCAGATCCGCGGGGGGCTACGGTCCTAGAAGCCGACGGCGGCCGTCTGCGAACGGCCGTTGCCGTTGCGCGGCCGTATCAAGGCATCGCCGATGTCGTCGGGGACGGGCAGGCTGCGGAGCAGGATCCCGTAAAGCTTGTCGGCGAGGTCCGGCGCGCCGTCGAGCACGTCCGCGACCTGGCGCAACCGGAACTCCACAAAGAAGTCAGGCTCGACGCAGAGGGCCTCGGCGATCACTGCGATCACCGGATCGGCCGGTACAGGCCTCGTGCCCTTCGTGAGGTGGTTGAGGTAGCCGGCGGAGAGCTTCGTCTTGTAGGCGAGCTGCCGGTAGCTCAGGTGGCGCTCCTCCATGAGCCCCTTGAGAGCCTCCGGGAAGCGCTCGCGCGAGAACCTGTTCTTCGCTATCGGTGTCGTGTACATGGCACTCATGGCAGTAACAGGTATCGCCCGGACTGGCCGGATACTTGAGGGGCAACACCGCTGCGTTACGTTGCCAGGACCGGCAACGCCCGATAGACTCTGGGCCGGCAATGCGTGCAACGCGTGAGTCAGCGCGGCAGCAGCTCCCGCAGGGCGGCGGCGAGCTCCGCGCGCGGCACGTCGCGCCGCTCGCCGCTCGCCCGATCCTTGAGCTCGATCACTCCCTCGGCCGCCCTCTTCCCTACGACGACCTGCGCAGGGCAGCCGAGCAGGTCGGCGTCCTTGAACTTGATGCCCGGGCTCAGGTCTCTGTCGTCGAAGAGCACGTCGAGGCCGGCGGCGCCGAGCTCGGCGTAGAGCTGCTCGGCCAGGCGCGGCCTGTGTCTCGTCCGAGGCTCTCACGAGCACGAGATGGACCTCGAACGGGGCGATCGCCCGCGGCCAGGCGATGCCGTTGTCGTCGTGATGTTGCTCCACGGCGGCCGCGGCGATGCGCGCGAGACCGATCCCGTAGCTCCCCATCACGATGTCCTGCTCCTTGCCGTCCTCGTCGAGGAACGTGGCGCCCATCGGCGCGGAGTACTTGGTGCCGAGCTGGAAGATGTTGCCGACCTCGATCACGCGCGCGCCCTGCAGGTCGCCGTCGCACTGCGGGCAGGCGTCGCCCGGGCGTGCCTCGCGCAGGTCGGCGAACACGGCCTGCGGCACCTGGTCGAGCGTGACGCCGGCCAGGTGGTAGTCGGGCTTGTTGGCGCCGGCGACGTAGACGCCCCGGCGCAGCAGTTCGTCCGCGTAGACGGGCAGCGGCGTGGGCACGGGGCCGACGAAGCCAGCCGCGACGCCCTGCGCCTCGAGGACCTCGTCGGCCGTGGCCAGCCGGAACTCGGCGCGCAGCGCCTTGCGCAGCTTGAGCTCGCTGAGCTCGTGGTCGCCGCGGAGCAGCACCATCGCCGGCGTCGCGTGACCCGGCCTGTCCCCCGCTCCCCTTGACCATGACGACCAGCGCCTTCATGAACGCACGCGCCGGCAGCCCAAGGACGGCGCTGACCTGCTCGATCGTGCGCGCCCCCGGCGTGTGCGCCTCGCCCCGTGCGCGCCACCTCGGCGCGGCTCCTCGCGGTCGGCGCCGGCCTTGGCGAGCTCCACGTTGGCCGCGTAGCCGCACTCGCGGCAGAAGACGATCTCGTCCTCGCCGGCGTCCGCGTAGGCCATGTAGGCGTGAGAGACGTCGCCGCCCATCATCCCGGAGTCCTCCTCGACCATCATCACGTCGACGCCGCAGCGCGCGTAGATTCGGTCGTAGGCCCCGATCTGCTTGCGGTAGCTCTCCTGCAGGGCCTCGACGCTCACGTCGAGGCTGTAGGCGTCCTTCATCGTGAACTCGCGTGTACGCAGGATGCCGCTCTTGGGCCGCGCCTCGTCCCGCTCCTTGGTCTGGATGTGGTACCACATCTGCGGCAGCTGCTTGTAGCTATGGATCTCGCGCGCGGCCAGCCAGGTGACGACCTCTTCGTGCGTCATCGCCAGCGCCATGTCCGTGCCCTTGCGGTCCTTGAAGCGGAAGAGCTCCTCGTGGATCGCGTCCCAGCGACCGGACTGCTGCCAGATCTCAGCCGGGTTGATCACCGGCATGAGCATCTCCTGGCAGCCGATGGCGTCCATCTCCTCGCGGATGATGCCGGCGATCTTGCGCATCACGCGCCAGCCGGCCGGCAGGTACACGTAGATCCCGGCCGCGAGCTGGCGCACGAGGCCGGCGCGCACCATCAGCTTGTGGCTGATGGCCTCGGCGCCGGCCGGATCCTCTTTGACGGTGGGCAGCAGCAGCTGACTGGCGCGCATGGAACTCCTTCGCGGCATGGTCTGGTACGGGGGGTGAATGATATCACCGCGTGTGCGAGCCCCGACGAGGCTGAATGGCGCCAGACGTTGAGTGCGTCCCTTGGGACGAATATACTTGCCGACAGAGCAGCGCGGGGGGCCGGGCTGCCGTTGGGAGTCTACAGAAGGGGCGATACTCCGAGTGGTACCGGTACGCGAAGTTGTGCTGCACGGCGACATGCGCGCTCCCAAGCCGCTCGCCCAGCGACTTCTCGGCCGCTACGGGTTTCGTAGGGCCCTCAGCATCTTGGGCCTCGCTCTCCTTGACGCGCTCTCCGTCACACTCGGCGCTCTCGCAGTCTCGTGGGGCGATGTCCACCTTCAGGTCTGGGTCGCAGCGAGCAATCGTGGCCATCGTGTGCGCCGCGCTGCTCGGCCTGTACGGGCTTCGCTGGCGCCGCAGAGACCATGCCCGCATCGCCGTGTGGGCGATCCTCCTTCTCCCACTCTGGTTCGTTGTCTTGTGGTGGACCGGCGAGACCCAGCAGGACGGCGCGCTCCTCCTCGCCTGGATGGTAGCTGTCGCGGTCGCCGTGGCCTTGCGGTGGGCCTACGAGGTCGGCATCACGCGGATGCTCGGCGCCAAGTCGGGGACGCAACATGTGCTCGCCATCGGCGACAAGGCGAGCGCCGGCCATCTCGTCAGCGTGCTCAATCGCGCCGGCGGACGCATGGGCATCCGCCGGTACACCCTGATCGAGACGGTGCGCGTCGACGACGTCGACCGCCTCGCGCTGGCCGCCCGCACCAGCGGAGCATCCGAGCTCCTCGTCTCGCGTCTGGAGACAGTCGACCCCCGTCTGGACGACGTGCTTGATGTGGCGCGCCGGTACCGCATGAACGTGCTGGTCGCAGGTGAGACGCTGGGCGACGAGGCGGTCTGCCAGCTGCCCGGCGTCAGCGAGCCCGTCTTTGCGGTGCGCGCCTCGCAGTCGCGGCGCTGGCGCTTCGTCGTGAAACGCATCATCGATACGGTCATGGCCTGTGTGCTGCTCGTGCTGTCCTCGCCCTTCCTGCTCCTCGTCGCCCTCCTCATCAGGCTCAGTTCGCCGGGGCCCGTGATCTTCGTGAGCTGGCGCATGGGCGTCGGCGACAGGCCGTTCGCCTGTTTGAAGTTCCGCACGATGATCGCCGACGCCGAGACCCGGCAAGCGGAGCTCGAGAGTGTCAACGAAGCGGACGGCCACCTCTTCAAGCTTGCCGAGGATCCGCGGGTCACGCGCATCGGCCGGTTCCTCCGCCGCACTTCGCTCGACGAGCTCCCGCAGCTTCTCAACGTCGTGATGGGACAGATGAGCCTCGTCGGCCCCAGACCCCTCCCGCTCCGCGACGTTCGCTTGCTGCAGGACACCGACAAACTGCGTCACCTCGTCCTGCCGGGCATGACCGGCCTGTGGCAAGTCAGCGGCCGCAGCAACACGAGCGCCGACGACATGCTGAGGCTAGACCGCGAATACATAGAATCCTGGTCGCTCCGCCTCGACGCGGAGATCCTCCTGAGGACCATCCCCACGATGATCACCGGCAAAGGAGCGTGCTGATGCCTCGTTCGGTGGTCACCGGCGGTGCCGGGTTCCTCGGCTCCCACCTTTGCGAACGTCTTCTCGCCGAGGGCCACGACGTCCTCTGCCTCGACAATCTGGACACCGGCTCGCTCCAGAACATCGAGCACATCCGCGACGCCGCCTTCGAGTTCCGCAACGTGGACGTGGTCGACCCTGTCGAAGTGACCGGCGAGATCGCCAACGTCTTTCACCTCGCCAGCCCCGCCTCCCCCATCGACTACCTGCGGCTGCCGCTACACACGCTCAAGGTGGGTTCCTACGGCACGCACCATGCGCTCGGCCTCGCCAAGTTCAAGCGCGCGCGCTTCCTGCTCGCCTCGACCTCAGAGGTGTACGGCGACCCGGAGGTCCACCCGCAGCCCGAGACGTACTGGGGCAACGTCAACCCCATCGGCCCGCGCGGAGTGTACGACGAGTCGAAGCGGTACGGCGAAGCGATGACCATGGCCTACCACCGGCAGCAGGGCGTCGACACGGCCATCGCGCGCATCTTCAACACCTATGGCCCGCGGATGCGCCCAAACGACGGCCGGGCAGTGCCGACCTTCATTCGGCAGGCCATGGCCGACAAGCCGCTCACCGTGTTCGGTGACGGCTCGCAGACGCGGTCGTTCTGCTACGTCGACGACCTCGTTGAGGGCCTCGTCAGACTCGCCCTCAGCGGCGAGCACACGCCGGTCAACCTGGGCAATCCCGCCGAGCTGTCGCTGCAGAAGCTGGCCGAGGCCGTTATCGAGATCACGGCGTCCAAGAGCACGATCGTCCACCAAGCGCTGCCCCTGGACGATCCCAAGGTGCGGCGGCCGGACATCGCCAAGGCCATCCGGCTACTGGGTTGGGAGCCGGCGGTCGACCTTCGCGACGGGTTGACGAGGGTCTGGCAGCACGAACTCACGACCACCAACCATTCGTTGACGGGTCTCGCCGGCAGCGAGCACGCCGGCCCCGCACTCTAACGTCCGGCGCGTCCCGGGTCACCCGCGCCCACGGCACGGGCCGTCAGCGAACGTTGGCGAACGCCGTCCAGCTCGGCTTGAGCGTCCCGTCCAGCTTCATGAGGCCCGTGTAGACGCCACCGCGTAGTCGGGGTGCGCGGGGTCAGGCGCCCAGTCCTCGAGCATGTACCAGATGAGTGCTTTGACCTGCTTGTGCGAGGCCGCCAGAGCGTACGCCTTGGTCAGGTAGGCGGCCTGCGTCGCCGGGGACACCTCCACCCCGAAGGCGGGATTGTAGTCCGTGGCGTAGCCGTACTCCGTGAGGTAGAACGGCTTGCTCGGGAAGATCTTGAGCAGTGCGCCGATGTTCGCGAGATTCACCATATGCACCGGGTCGCGAGGCATCTGGTTGGGGGCGTTCTTGGCCGACCCGAGCACCTGGTACGGGTGGTGCGAGTAGGCGTCGAAGTACTTGGACATCCCGTTCTTCTTGAGGTTCTTCGCCCACACGTTGGGCGACGTGGCGCCAGTGCTGTTGTTGCCGTAGGGCGCCGTGCCGCCGGCGATCGACCGTATACGACTTCTTGTACGACTTGATGCCCTTCCAGTAGGCCTTCAGCATCGCCCGGTAGACGCGCATCCCGTAGTCGGGATACGCCTTCCCGAGCCTCTGCGGATAGAGCGTGCGGGAGATGTTGGGCTCGTTCCAGACCTCGTAGTAGGTGGCGCCCAGCGGCCCCAGCTGCGACGCCAGGTACCTGGCCATGTTGCGGAACCCGGACATCGCGCTCGAGGATCTGTAGTTGATCGCGTAGAAGGGCTGGTATCCCTTGGAGAATCCCGTCGGCGGCGACGACCACAGGCTCTTGTTGCTCGCCCACTTGGGCACGTTGACGGGCGTGACGATCACGTTGATGCCCGCGGCGTGGAACTTGCCCACGATCATCTTGAGGCGGCCCATGTACGCCTGATCATATGTGGCGCCGGAAGCGCCGGGGGCTTTTGGCTGGAGGGAGTCCCAGTAGACAAGCAGGCGCGTCCAACGGGCGTGCAGGCCGGGAACGCCGGGAGTCCCGCCGCTCATCTCCGCGACGACCTTGTCCGCGAGTGCCTCGGTGGGCAAGAGTCCTTGTAGATGGGATTCTGCTCGAGCCGACTGTCCACCACACCCTTGATCGTCGCGGCCTGAACGACGTTCGTCCCACCAGGAAGCGCCGCGAAGAGGACGAACCAGAGGCCGACCGCGACGCAGAGGACGGCCGTCGAGAGGATGACGAGAAAGCGGAGTCGGCCGGTGGAACCGGCGGACGGGTTGTGCTGTGAAGAACCGTTCGTCACGATTGACCCTCCCATGGGATTGTGCCGTCGGCAAGTATAGGTCCATTCGACGGCGAGAGCGACCTGCCTTCAGGGGGTGCGTGGATCGTCGCTCGATGCGGCCAGGTCATTCCCGGCCGCCGCCCCGGCCACCCTGGCGCCTACTTAACCACGAGGCTGTTCGACGATGTCGCCCTCTGCAGGTTCCCTGCGAGGTCCGTCGCCCTGACGACGTAGCGGTACCGGCCTCGTCGAAGCGGCAGAGCGACCGATATGGCGTGGTTGTGACCGGTCGAGCGCGACCCGAGTCTGATCGTTCGGACCGGTGTCTCGGCCCTGCGTCCGGATGACAATGACTACTTTGGCTGTCGGACTTCAAGGCGTCGTCGATGCGGTAGCGGAGTGACACGGTCCGGCCGTGGGTGCCGGTAGCCGGCGCGAGCGCACAGAGTCTCCGGCCCTTGTGTATCCAGCGTCACGTCGGCGGCCAGAGGCAGTGACACGACCCCCTCCGCGTCTCTGAACTGCATGGCGAGGCGTTTGTGACCGTCCGCGGCAGACAGGTGTCCACAGCCAGCTGGCGGCGAGCGGCCGCCACGCGGACCAGTCGCCACCTTCGATGCGGCGCCGCATGCCGACGATCGTGCCGAAGCGGTCCCTGGCGGAAACGCTGACCCGCATCTTCCGCGACTGTGTGAACCCACTATCGCCGCTCAGCGTGATCTTGCACTGCCAACGAACCGCGTTCTCCACGACAGAAGCTATGGCCGCGTGCCCGGCGTCATTGGGATGAAAGGCGTCGGCAGCGCCGAGAAATGCCGGCGAACCAGCCGGACCGCTCATCGTGGCATCGTCGCTGAGCTGCTCGAGGCTCACGTAAGTAGCTGAGTATGATCCGCCAACCGCTCCGGGATCCCGTCGTAGGTCGCCCTGGCACCGGACTGTTTCCACACTCCCAGTACGATCAGCGTGCATCCGGGCCGCGTGTCTCGCAATCCTTGGAGGAGTGCTCGATAGTCGCGCTCGAACTCGCGCGCGGGTGTCGGGGTCGTCCCCGGCCACCCCGAGCAGTCGTTGGTGCCCAGTTCCACGATCGCCGGATCCGGAACATCCGCTCGTATGGTCGGCAAGGAGTCCAGGGCATCCCCCACCCTGCTCCCGATCGCGGCCTGAATGGCAGTCTGGTATCCGTGCTGCCCCAGCCACCCGGACACCTGCGCCGCAAATGTCCTTTCGACCTCTCGAGGCGTAGCAGCCACTCGTGAGTGAATCCCCCATGATCAGGGCGCGCGACTGAGCATGTGCCAGCGCCGGACCAACGCATAGAACGATGAAGGCGACAAGCGAAACGCCGATGAAGCGGGTCATTTCGTCCGCCATGCGCTCAAGCACGAGCGACGTGTCAGGCGTCACTACGTAGGGTGTCTTCTCTTCCTTGACGACAGTGAACGAGGCCGCCTCTTGCCAGGAGTCGTACACGGTGAGCCCTTGTCGGTCCACGATGCCGAGCTCGAGCGAGTGTGGCCCGTCGCTGAAGACATTGGGGATCGACCACTGGACCTGCAGCGGTCGCCCTTCCTCAGGTGGCCACATGACTGCTTCTTGAGGAGCGAGTTCGTCCCCAGGATCATGGTGCCGCGAGAGTCGCGGACGACGAAACTGAAGACTGCGTCGCGACCTCCCGTTCAGCCATCGCATGAAGTTCCAGTACCAATTCGCCGCAGTCCTGCGTCTCTTCCGGCACGTCGGACTTCGTGTAGCACACGTCACCGTCTCCCCAGCGCTTGTCCTGAGCGACGTCAGACGTCGGCTTTGGCCTGAGGGGCCGTATGGCTGAAGAGCTTCTCGTACCGGGTAGCCATGTCCTCGGCACTCCCCTGGGCCACGACGTGAGTGTCCTCGATCAGGATCGCGCGATCGCAGAACTCGCGCACCGCGCTCATGTTGTGCGTGACGAAGACGATCGTCGTGCCCTGCGCTTGAGGGCGTGAAAGTGCTCGAAGCACTTGCGCTGAAACGCCGTGTCGCCGACCGCCAGCACCTCGTCGATCAGCAGGATGTCCGCCCTGGCGCGGGTGGCCACGGAGAACGCGATTCGGACCTGCATGCCGGAGGAGTAGTTCTTGAGCTTCTGGTCCATGTACTCCTCGAGCTCGGCAAAGGCGACGATGTCGTCGTACATCTCGTCGACCTCGCCCTTGGAGAATCCCAGCAGCGCGCCATTGAGATAGACGTTCTCGCGCCCGGTGAGCTCGGGGTTGAATCCGACGCCGAGCTCGATGAACGGCACCAGACGCCCGCCGACCGTCACATGGCCGCTCGTGGGCACGTAGATGCCCGCGAGGATCTTCAGCAGCGTGCTCTTGCCCGAGCCGTTGCGCCCCACGACGCCGAAGAACTCGCCGCGCTGCACGTCGAAGTCGATGTCGCGCAGGGCGTGCTGCACCTCCATCGTCCGACCTCGACGAAACATGTTGACGAAGTGGCCCTTGATCGTCGTCTGGCGAAGATGGGGCAGCAGGAAGTCCTTGGAGACGCCGCGGACCTCGATCATAGGCTGGCCACTCAGGCCTCCTCGGCGAACGAGGCGACCGGCGGCGGAAGAAGATAACGGAGGTGACCGCCAGGACGAGCGTAATGCCCACGGGGATGACGCGGATCCAGGGCGTGCCGAAGAGCTGGGTCATCGTCACCGTCTGGTCGGAGACCAGCACGTAGCGCGCGTCCTGGATGATCTGCGCCATGGGTTGAGAGCAGAGCTGCGCGTACCGAGCGGCACGATGCTCAGCGGATAGATGATCGGCACGGCGTAGAAGCCCGCCTGCATGAGCACCTCCCAGATGTAGGTCATGTCGCGAAAGCGCACGTACAGGGCGCTGAGGAAGAACGCGAGGGAGACGAAAGCGCCACGAGCTCGACGAAGAGCAGCGGCAGCCACAGGATGTCGGCGCTCACGTGTACTCGCGCAGCACCAGGAAGAAGACGATGACCACCATGTTCAGGCCGAAGTTGATCATCGCCGACGCGCCGACGGAGACGACTACCACGTAGCGCGGGAAGCTGATCTTGCGCAGGAGATCGGCCCGCCCCACGAGTGACGCCAGCCCCGTCGTCGTGGTCTCGACGAAGAACATCCAGATGACGATGCCCAAGAAGCAGATAGATGGCGTAGTGCGGGATGGCGGCGCCGATCTTGAGGAGCCTCACGAACACCAGGTAGAGGATCGTGAAGATGGCGAGGGGCTTAGCAGCGTCCACAGGTAGCCCAGCAGCGACGCCTGGTAGCGAACCTTGAAGTCGGTGGCCACCATCGCGCGGAGGACGATCCCCGGATATCGATAGCGCAGGCGCAGCCGCGCGAGGAGTACTTTCACGTCCCGATTCTCACGTTGCACGACAGACCGACTGGCAGTATATAGCCCAGGGCACCGCCGTCACGAACCGATGTCTGACCGGAGTCGCCTGGGACCAGGCGACATGAGCGGCGAGATCGGTGGAACTCGGTGGCAAGACGGTTGTGGCGGTCAGCCTCACGACCTTCTCCGACCGTCAGCGCAGAGCAGCAGTCAGTGACGAGCCCGAGCAGACAGTCATCGCCGGTCGGCTGCCCCTCAACGGTCCGTAGCCGCTCAGCGATTCGCTGCCAGGCGAGAACAGTCAGCATGACCGAGCCCTCCTCCATGCCTCCCGGCGCTCGTGCGCCTGCCGGATGTTGAGCGCCCGCAGGTAGAGCATGGAAGCCTTCTCACAGATGGTGCCGGAGTCCGAAGTGTGGAGCACGACCGGCAGGCCTCGCGCACCCACCAGCTGCTGCAGAATCTCGACGAAGAGCGAGGACTGCTCTCTGCGTGTCTGCCATCCCACGGACAAGAAGGCCAGTCGCCTCAGTGATAGTGAAACCAGACGGCGCGCATCGTGCTCAGCGCGACCAGCGCGAAGACCACGAGCAACAGAATGGTCACCGTTGATCGCCGGCGGAAGCGGATGTCGGACACGCCGATGAGCAGTAGCGGCAGGAACGGCGCCCAGTACCTGCCTTGGACTCCGTAGACCCAGAGGCCGCCGACCGGCGTCAAAGCGGCGTATAGCGCCAAGAGCATGCACACGGCTGTCGCCACCCACGTCGCAAGAAGCGTCGTGCGTCTCCTCACACCGAGAGACGGCTCCCAAGCGAGCCCAGACCCAAAGACCATGACGAGCGCAAGTAGCAGCAACATCGCGGTCTGCGACACGTTGATGGTGAGCCACCCGAGGACACCAACGAGCTGCCGAATGTACTCGAGCGACTCGCCGCTGAACGAATGCAGCAGCACGGCGGCGAACGAAAGAGGATGGCGGACGACCTGCTCAATCTGCAGAACGACGTTCGTGCCGGGAGGCGCCGGCCCCACAGAGATTCCTGTCGGCGCTTTCGGCGAGGCTAGGAGCAGCAGTGCGGAGAGGGCCACCACCGACACGACGATCCCCCCCAGCCAGCCCGCATATCGCCGTCGCGACGAGAAGGCCTGCTGAGGGAGCATGAAGACCAGCCCAATGACCGGGAAGTAGCCCGGCTTCACTGTCAGAAGGACCAGGCCGGCCATCAACAGGGCGACCATCGATCTTGTGCTCAGGCGCGAACGCTCACTGTAGTTGAGCGCCAAGCCCGTGAAGAACATCGCGCCCGCAATCATGAGAGCATCCGGGCTCACGCTCGCCATCTCGCTGATGACGCCCGGGAAGAGCGCAACGATGAGGATCATCACCTTCCCCACCGGAGCAAGCCTGATAGCGAAGAAGACCAGGACTATGGCGACCCCCAAGTTGACGAGTCGCGCCAAGTAGAACGCAGCGAGAGGCGAGCCGCGTGCCAGACGGACCATCTCGATGCCGACCGCCTGCGGCGTATAGGCGACAGGATTCTGCGACGGTATCGAGCTGACCCCAGGGATCTGTTGCTGCGAGATCCGCTCTCCCAAGAGACTCCTGACCCCCGGGCCGACGTGTGCCGGGTAGTGACTCGTCTCGCGGATCGGCCCTACAGGGAAGTCGTTCTGCAGCGTCCACACGTTGGCCGGCAGGACCTCCTTGAAACTACGTGGGGGGAGGAAGACTCCTTGCGCAAGGCCCCAGGCTCTGGCAAAATGCGCCGGCTCGTCCGGCACCTGAAACGGCGGCATCAATGCGACTAGGGCGACTCCCCAGATCAACGCGATCACCAGATAGACATACTCCAGCTTCACACCATCGAGGCGCGTCAGAAACGTGATCCGTCCGTGCCGAGAACCGCCTTCACCCTGCGCTGGCTCAGTCATCGCCCCCCACCGTACTCAGTAATCGCATCGCGCCGCCAATCGGCCGAAGCCGCCGTACTCTACCACCCGGCCGGGGGTGAGGTTCCTGCGACTGCCGGGCATGCGGTAGACTGCGCCAGGAAACGCCCCGAGTTCACCTCATTGACGAACGATGATCTGGAGCCACCGCCGCTCATGACTCAGGACACGCACTCCTCATCAGATCAGGGCGCGCAGTGCTACTCGCCGATCAACGCGACATCCTGACTCGACTGGACGAGTTGGAGTACGAGGTTGCGAAGCTCGCCGCCGCCATGGCCACCCAGAGCGGCGCGCGCTCCTCGGGGCTCGCCGTCACGCTCGTCAGAGGCAAGAGGCGGGTCGTGCCGTCGGGGTCAATCCTCGATCAGACCCTTGGGTATGCGCGAGGCACAGCGGCGATGGGACTGCACTACCTCTTGCGCGAAAGCTCTGCTCCCGGTGACACAGCAACCGGCAGCGTCGACTATGGAGAGCGCGCACTCACGGCACCGGCGACGGTAGACCGAAGCCGCGATGACGCGAGCGCAGCGTCCTCCGGCGGAACGGGCGAGCCGTTGTTCTCGGTCATCATGCCCGTGTACAACGCCCAGCGCAGTCACCAGGGCTACCTGCGGGCCGCCCTGGACAGCATCGCAGCCCAGACGTATCCGGAGTTCGAGCTCATCGTCGTCGACGACGGCTCGACCGATGACACGCTCGAGGTCGTCGAGTCGTGGCTGCGCGCGCACGACGGACTCACCGTCACCACGCTGCGCAAGACGAACGGCGGTCAGTCGAGCGCCCGCAATCTGGGGGCGTCTCATGCCCGCGGTACATGGCTCACCTTCCTCGACCAGGACGACCTGTGGATCCCGCGGCGGCTGGAGTCCGTGCTGCCGTTGCTTAGCCCCGACGTCGACCTCGTGTACAGCGACGCCGACACCATCGACGCCGCAGGACGACTCGAGTACCCCCGGATCCACGTCACGCTAAAGGCCGGCGGCGCCCATCCCAAACTCACACTCGAGGATGCACTCTACGCCGACGTGTACGTCATGCCCGGGGTCACCACGATGCGCAAAGATCTCTTCGAGCGCATCGGCGGATTCGACGAGGAGCTATCCGGCTACGAGGACGACGATCTGTTTGTGCGTGCCGTGTCGAGCGCCCGGGTTGCCTACTACCCCCTTCCGACCCTTAAGTGGCGCATGTACGACCACAACTACAGTCGCAGCGGGCGGATGGTGACGAGCCGTACCACGTACTGGCGCAAGCTGATGCGCGACTTCGCCGACGGCGATCAGGCGGAGCGGCGAGCGCGCCTGATCACGATCCGCTTTCTGCGCGAGTTCCTGAGCCAGTTCATCCTGCTCCAGCACGACGACCCGGCGCTAGCGGCGCAGAACTTCGAAGCCGCGCTCGAGCTCGTGCCACATCTCGGCACGGTCGATCGATGGGCGTTCGCGGCGACACGGTGGGCGTGGACCAGCAAAGACGGGGCCGCGCACCTGGCGCGCTGGTGGTTCATCAACGGCCTGCAGCAGGTCCGCTAGCTCCGCAAGCCTGCGGCCGCGCGGAGCCCCGGCGACGAAAGGCGCGCAGAAGCCTGACGCAGCGCAGCTGGTCGGCGCGACGCTCCCCGTCCCCGCCAACTGCCGCCGCAGCCGCCTGAAGCAGCAGGCCCACTTGTGCGCCAGCGGCGAAGACGCGCCCCGGACGCGGGCCAGGACCACTTGTCCAGCAGTTGGCTCGTGGCGAACAGCGTCCGCGCATGCGCGAGCACCGTGTCTCCCCTTGAACTTATGGCGCCGACGTGGCGCGCGCGGGCTCCGGTGACGAGGAGCACGCGGCGGCCCGCCGCATGAGCATGCCGCGCGAGGTCCTCGTCCTCGTGGTAGAGGAAGAAGCGCTCGTCGAGGCCGCCGACGGAGTCGAGAAAGTCGCGGCGCACGAGCACGGCCGCGCCCCAGACGTAGTCTACGGGCACGGTCGTGCCGGCGGCGCGCTCAACTGTCCCCTCGGGACAGCCGCGAGGTGAATCTGTCGTGCCGCCAGAACCAGGGCAACTCCACGGCGATCCGGTTTGCGACGGTCGAGAAGCGGCGGGCGCCGCTGGTGAGTCGGCCGTCTTCACCTTCCAGTACCGGGCCGGCGCGACCGCGCCAGGATCGGCGCGCAGCGCCGCGACTAGAGCGTCGAGGTCCCCCGGGGAGATGGCCGCGTCAGGGTTCAGGAGGAGCACGTACTCGCTCGTGGCACGAGCGCAGACCGCGGTTCACGGCCGCAGCGAAGCCGACGTTCTGGTGAAGCCGGATGACGTCGTCTGCGCCTGCGGAGGCGGCCTGAGCGGCCGAATCGTCACTCGATCCGTTGTCGACGACGACGATGCGGCCGACTCGCTCGCCGCGACGCAGCGGCTCGAGCGCAGCGCAGATCGTCGTTCCGCTCTGGTAGGTGACGATGATGACCGCCACGCCCCCGCTCTCCGGGACCGCTGCCAGACACACCGGTCGGCAACCCTGTCACCGTTCTGCGCCTCCTGAGTCGACCGCAGGGCCGTGCCGTAGAATACACGCGCACCCGACAGGAGGGGACTCGGCATCAGAACTGCTTCGCGGCACGATTGGCCCAGGGCCCTGAGACGCCCGGCGCTGCTGTGGGTCGCGCACCAGGCTCCACTGCCAGCGACCGACGGGGGTCGGCAGCGAAGCCTCGCGCTTCTGAGTGCCCTCGCCCGGCGCTTCGACATCACGCTCGCAGTCCTGCATGATGGACTGCCGCCACACGCAGCCGTGGTGGCCGATGGGCAGCTGTTGGGGGCGACGTGGCTGGACCTCAAAGGCAACCGGCGGGCGCAGCTGGCGAGCATACCGCTCCTGCTCGCCGAGCGCTGGCCGCCGGTGCTGCGTCACTTCTCCCAGCCCGCGCAGCGACGGGCGCTGCGCGATCTGCTCGCGTTCGGGCGCTTCGCCGTAGTGATCGCCGACACCCCGTACGCCACCGGAGCGCTGCCGCGGCGCCGACCGGGCGCCCCTCCCCGCTCCCATATCCCGCTCGTTGTGAACACGCACAACGTGGAGCGTGAAGTCTGGCAGTCGGCCACGGCGGATGTTTCCGGAGGCCGCGCGAGGCTTGCGCTGGATCGGCTCTCGTCGGCGGCTGGGAAGTGCGCGCCCTCGACCAAGCCGATGGCGTAGCCTTCTGTGCACAGACGCGACCTCGATCAGCTGGCCCCGCAGCTACACCCCGGCATTCGCAGTCGCGTTGTGCCGAACGCCGTGGACACCGCACCGCTTGCGCCCACTGGCGCCGCCGGCGCGAGGCCACGGTCGCGCTCTTCGTCGGCGGTCTGCGGTACGCGCCCAACGCGGAGGCCGCGCGGTTCATCGCCGGGAGACTGGCTCCGCTGCTCGCCGCACGCGGTCTCACGGCGGTCATAGCCGGCGGTGGGGGCGCCGACGCCCCGGGAGTCCGCTTTGCCGGACGGCCGGCCGACCTGGAGCCGTTGTATGCACAGGCCTTCGCGGCGGTCGTGCCGATCTTCTCGGGGAGCGGCACGCGCCTGAAGGTCCTGGAGGCGCTGGCGTACGGCCGGCCCGTTGTCGCGACCGCCAAGGCAGTAGAGGGTCTTGCGCTCGAGCCGGGCGTGCACTACCTTGCCGCCGAGGACGAGGCGGCGTTCGCCGCCCAACTCGGCCGCCTTGCGAACGAACCGGCACTCGCGGCCGCACTATCCTGCCGGGGCCGCGCGGTGGCCGAGGCCAAGCACAGCTGGGCCTCTGCCGGCGCGGCCTTTCTCCAGCTGCTGGCGGAGTGCGGCGTGCCTGAGGAGGCCTGAGGCCATGCGCCGCGTCCTCGTGCTCAATGCATACCCATTGGACTGGCGGATCCGCGAGGTCAACGCCGGCCTGCGACCCGACCAGGAGCTCTACGGAGTCAACCATTTCGCGGAGCACGGCTACGAGTTCGAGTTGATGCCCCGGGAGGAGCGCCGTGTGCTCCGGACGCTGGGCGCCGCGCTCCACCATCGCCACTTCCCTGTGCCTCTGGGGGACGTGAGTCAGCAGGTGGCAGCGTGGCGCCGCATCGGCGAAGCCGACATCATCTATGCGGCCAGCCAGTCCGAGGCCCATGCGCTCGGCTACCTGCGCGCCGCAGGACTCCTGCCGGTGCCGCTGGTGGTCGTCGCCCATCATCCTCCCGCCTACTATCGTGGGGCCGCTCTTCAGAAGCCGCTGCTGAGCTGCTCGCTGGCCGGATCTGATGCGGTCGCGTGCCTCAACGAGGCGACTACCAGCAGCGGTCAACGCCCTGGCTCCGCGTTTCCCGCACGCGCGCGCGAAGACCATTCCATGGGGACCGGACGCGACGTTCTTCAGGCCGGCCCCGGAGCTCGGCGATCTCTTTGTGAGTGCCGGCCAGGCCGGCCGCGACTTCGCAACGTTTGCGGTCGCGGCTACCGAAGCGGGCGTGCATGCTCACATCGTCACGTTGTCAAGTGCGGCTCCGCCGGGCGCGCGCCATGGTGCGGAGCCTGCGCCCGGCGTGTCGAACTATGCTCCGGGGGTGACGCTCGAACTTCGCCGCGACGACGACTGGATGACACACGTCGAAGTGCGCGCGCTCTACCGGCGCGCCCGGGCGGTGGCCATACCACTCGAGCGTACCGCGTTTCTCGCCGGCCTCACGAGCCTCGTCGACGCGCTCGCGATGGGACTGCCCGTGGTGATGACTCGCACCCCCTACATCGACCTCGATATCGAGAGCGAAGGCGCCGGGATCTGGGTCGACGCCGGCGACGTCCGCGGGTGGAAGTCCGCGCTGGAGCGGCTGCACGGCGATCCCGAGGCTGCCGCGCAGATGGGCGCGCGGGCGCGCGCCCTCGTGGACGGTGGTCTCGACTCCAGGCACTTTGCCGCGCAGATCACCGCGGCCTTCGACCGGCTGCTGGCCGCGCGGCCCGCGGAGTCGTGACGACCCAACAGCGTTTGCCGCTGCGGCGCACCTTTGCTTGAATGGCTGCGGTAGTCGAGCCGCCGGGCGCGCTGCGCTCGCGGGAGAGGACGGGGCCGAGTGGGTCGTCTTAGGCCGAGCGATTCGTCGGTGACGCCCGAAATGAGATGCGCGGCGAGCGCACACCGATGTTCCCGCACGGCGCGCTGACATGCGCATCCTCTTCGTCATCCCCGACCTGCCGCAGACGCCGTTCACGGGCGCACACACGCGGCCGCTCACCATGCTGACGGCCGCCGCGCGCCGGCACGAGATCGTCGCCGTCGGAGCGGCGCCGCCTGGGTCTGACTTCGGCCCGCTGGGCGAACTCTGCGCCGAGGTCGACTGGGTCACGCTCGACCAGGCGAGGCCTCTGAGACGGCGCATACTCGCCAGTGGCCGTCGTATGCTGACGCCGGTGCCGCTGCTCAGCCGTGGCCGCTCGCAGGCCGTCGCCGGGCTCGTGGCGCGCGCCGCCGCCAGGCACAAACCCGACGCACTCTTCGTCGAGACGATGTACGCCATCCACTACCGTCAGCCGGGCATCAGGACTATCGCCGACCTGCTCGACGTGGTCAGCGGTCTCTGCGAGTCGGCGGCGGCGGCTCGGCCGCTACGCTACGTTGCCGCCGGCATGCAGGCGATCTCGGCGCGACGCCAGGAGCGGGAGTTGTTGCGGGACGTCGTCCCCGTGACGATCAACGATGCGGACCGCGGTCGGTTGGCGGATCTGGGAGTGAGTGCCTTCACTGTGCCCCTGGCCGTCAGCCTTCCTGGGGAGAGAGGAGGCGGGCCAGCAGACGATGCGAACGAGGCTCCAGCTGGACTCCGCGGCGACGCCAGCCGGGACAGGCCGGTCAGGCTGCTGTTCGTCGGCTCCTTCCTGCACGCACCCAACGAGGAGGCGGCGCGGTACCTCGTGCGCCGCCTGGCGCCGGCGCTACGCGAGGCGGGCGTCGCCTTCGAGCTCACGCTGGCCGGACGCTCCACGCCGGCCTGGTTGTTCGAATAGGCGGCGACGGACCTCAGGGTACTCTCGGACGTCGACGACCTGGCGCCCCTCTATCGCCAAGCGGACATCGTCCTCGCGCCCCTCGCACATGGCGGAGGCACCAAGAACAAGACGCTCGAGGCGATGGCTTGGGGCCTGCCGGTCCTGGGCACCCCGCAAGCGTTCACGGGGCTCGGCGCTCTCGACGGTGAGGCCTACGTATGCACGTCGCTCGAGACGGACGACGTGGTCAGGGACCTCGGACGCCTCGCCGCCGATCGCCGGACTGCGGGCTCGACTCGGCGCTGCGGGCAGGGAGTACGTGGCGGCGGCGCACACGGAGGAGCTCGCCGAGGCTCGCGCCCTGGCGCTGTTCGACGCCGTCGCCTCCGGCGGCGGCGTCCCGGAGGCCGAGGCGCTCTGGCGCAGTCGACGCGACGGCATCGACCAGCCCGGCGCCGACTCGCCCGTTTCCCCGCGGCGACTCGGTCGGCACAGGGAACGACGCGGCAGCGTCGTAGGAACCTCTGCATGGACCTTCCCGAGCCCTTCCTCAGAGCAGTTGCCGCCGCCGCCGAGCGCGTGCGCCCCGGCGCCTCCGGAGTGCTGCGCCAGCTGCCGTCGTCGGCGGTCCCCAAGATCGCGGCAATGGGCGTGCGCGCCGCCATCGTGCGGCCCCGCCTCGGGTTCGCCGGGCAGGGCCTCCTCGTGGGGCGGCGCGTGACGCTTCGCGACGCCACACAGATCCGCGTCGGCAGCGGCGTCATCATCGAAGACGGGGTCGAGATCCAGGGCCGCTCGAGCCGCGGCATCACCTTGGGCTCGCGCGTGACCGTGCGCAACGGCGCCATGATCCGCCCGTCCAGCTACTACGGCCGGCTCGCAGGGCGAAGGCTGCTCGATCGGCGACGGCAGCAACGTCGGCGCCATGTGCTACCTCGGCTGCGCGGGGTTCATCGACATCGGCCGCGACGTGCTCATGGGCTCGCTCGTGCAGCTGATCGCCGAGGAGCACGTGATGCCCGGACGTGCTTCAGACGGCGAGCGGGAGGCGCGGATGGCACGCGGACCGGCGCAGCGCGCCGTCGCCACCATCAAGGACGCCGGCACGACGCGGACCGGCATCACCATCGGCGACGGCTGCTGGCTCGGCGCCGGGAGCATCATCCTCGACGGCGTCGAGCTCGGCGCCGGCTGCGTGGTCGGGGCCGGCGCCGTCGTCACTCGCTCCTACCCCGGCGGCACGTGCTCACGGGCGTGCCGGCGCGGCCGCAGACCGTCCGAGCCAAGACGGAGCGCGGACGAAGGTGAGCCCGACGTCGTGAAAGCGCTCATCGACGGCCATATGCTCGGCACCGGCGAGACCGGCAACGAGACCTACATCCGCGGGCTGCTCGTCGGGGCTCGAGCAGTTGGGCCGGCGCGAGGCGTCGCCGTCTCCGGCCCCATCGTCGACGTCGGCGCGCACGAGCAGGTCGTGCTCCCGTACCGGTCCAACTGGGCGCGCCTTATCACCGATCTGCCGCGGGCGGCGCTCTGGCGCGGCGCCGACGTCATCCACTCCACCTATGCGATGCCGCCGAGCACGCCGCTGGCCCGCGTGGTCACCGTGCACGACGTGTCCTTCCTGCGCCACCCGGAGTGGTTCACGCGCCGCCACCGCGCCGTGCTCAACGTGGGCGTGCGGCACTCGGTGCGGCGCGCGCAGCGCGTTATCGTGCCCTCCGGCCACACGCGCGACGAACTGTCGCGAGCTGCTGCGCGTGCCCGCGCGAGCGCATCGTCGTCACTCCGGAGGCCGCCGGCGCGCGTTTCAGGCCTCTCGACGAGCGCGCCGTCGGCCGACGCTCTGGACCGCCTCGGGATCCCACGCCCCTACGTGCTCGCCGTCGGCAACCTGCAGCCGCGCAAGAACCTCGTGCGGCTGCTGCAGGCTTGGCGGCTCCTGGACGCGGCGGGCACGAGGCCGGCTGCCGGCTCGTGCTGGTCGGCGGCAACCACGGCATGCGCGAGCCGGTGGAGGCAGGCGTGCGGTCTCTCGGCCTCGAGAGCAGCGTCCACCTCACCGGCTACCTGCCGCACGCGGACCTCCCCGCCCTCTACGCCGGCGCGCGCGCCTTCGTCTTCCCCACGCTCTACGAGGGCTTCGGCCTGCCGCTGCTGGAGGCCATGGCCTGCGGCACGCCGGTGGCCTGTTCGAGCGTGGCGTCGCTGCCCGAAGTGGCCGGCGACGCCGCTGCCTTCTTCGACCCTCTCGATGTGGACGACATCGCCGCGACGCTCGGCGCGCTCCTGCCGACGACGGCCTGCGCGCCGCCTTGAGCGCCCGCGGCCTGCGCCGCGCGGCACAGTTCAGCTGGCGCGCCTGCGCGGAGGCGACGGTCCGCGCCTATGAAGAGGCCGTCTGGAAGCGCTCCGTGAAGGGGAAGCGAGTCCTGTGAGGCGCGCCTGGGCGCCGCGGAGCCCGCGCGCATGAAGATCGCCCTCGTCGGCACGCGAGGCGTCCCGGCGGCATACAGTGGCTTCGAGACCGCCGTCGAGAACATCGGCGTGCGCCTCGCGGAACGCGGCCACGAGGTCACCGTGTACTGCCGGCCGCACATGGTGGAGGGCCGCTATCGCACCTACCGCGGCATGCGCCTGGTCTACCTCCCCACCGTCGCGAGCAAGCACCTCGACACGTTCGCGCACACCTTCGTCAGCACGCTGCACCTCGGGTTCTTGCGTCGGCCGGACGTGGCGATCTACTTCATCGCCGGCAACAGCCCCTTCGCCGGCATGTGCAAGGCCCTCGGCGTGCCATCCGCGCTCAACGTGGACGGGCTGGACTCTTTGCGCAGCAAGTGGGGCGGCGGCGCCAGATGCTACCTCCGCTGGGCCGAGCGCACCGCGCCGCGCCTGGCGAACGTCGTGATCACCGATTCGCGCATCGTGCAGAACCTGTATCGAGAGGAGTTCGGGGCGGAGACCGTCTACATCCCGTACGGCGCTGACATGGACGATCCTGCGGCGGACGACTCAAACATACTGGCGGGTTTCGGCCTCGCGCCGCGCGGCTACATCCTGTTGGTCCATCGGCTCGTGCCGGAGAACAACGCTCACGTGCTGGTCGACGCCTACGAGCGGCTCACGGCCGATCGCGCCGACCCCGATGCGGCTGCAGGCGACGCCTCGTCGCCCGACCTCAAGCTGGTCGTCGTCGGCGACGCCTCCTACGCGGACGAGTATCAGGCCAAGCTCAAGACGCACGAGAGCGAGCGGATCCTCTTCCCGGGTTACGTCTTCGGCGAGGGATACCGGGCGCTGGCGCGCAACGCCGCCGTGTTCGTCGTGCCCACGGAAGTCGGCGGCACGCACCCGGTCCTGCTGGAGGCGATGGCGGCCGGCAACGCGATCGTCGTCAACGACCACGCGCCCAACCTGGAGGTCGTGGGCGACGCGGCGGCGAGCTACCGCGGCGCCGAAGGCGCCGAGGGCCTCGCCGCCGTCCTGCGGGATCTGCTCGCCGATCCGGCGCGGATGGACGAGCTCAGGCGCCGGGCGCGCGAGCGCGCGCTGCGCCTGTACTCGTGGGATGCCGTGACGGACGCGTACGAGCGGCTTGCTCGGTCCCTGGTAGCGCGGCGGCCCTAGGAATCCAGGCGGCCGCGTCGGCCCAACACGCTCAGGAGCCGTACGGAGCCGCCCAGAGAGCGTCTACGCGCGCTCCCTGAGGAACCACTGGTACGCGCGCCCGATGCCGTCCTCGAGGCTCACCGTGGGCGCCCAGCCGAGGCCGCGCAAGCGGCTCACGTCCATGAGCTTGCGCGGCGTGCCGTCCGGGCGCGTCGCGTCCCAGACGATCTCGCCCGTGTGGCCGACGACTCGCTGCACCAGCTCGGCCAGTTCGCGGATCGTGAGGTCCTCTCCGCAGCCGACGTTGAGCATGCCGTCCTGGACGTCGGCGGCCTGCACGTGCTCCATGCAGAACACGGCCGCCTTGCCCACGTCGTCGACGTAGAGGAACTCGCGCCGCGGTGAGCCGCTGCCCCAGACGGTCACCGGTCGATTGGGCCGGCGGCCGGCGATCGCCGAAGCGCCGGCCTCTTCCCCGCCGTCCGGCAGCCCGAGCTTGGCCTCGTGGAACTTGCGGATCAACGCCGGCAGCACATGGCTGCTGCGCAAGTCGAAGTTGTCGCCCGGGCCATAGAGGTTGGTGGGCATCAGGGAGAGGCAGTCGGCTCCGTACTCGCGGTTGAGGCTGCGGCAGAGCTCGATGCCGGCGATCTTGGCGACCGCATAGGCGCGGTTGGTCTCCTCCAGCGGCCCCGTGAGCAGGTACTCTTCGCGGAGCGGCTGCGGGGCCTCGCGCGGATAGATGCAGGAGCTCCCCAGGAAGATGATCTTGCGTGCTCCGGCAGCGTGCGCCTCGCCGATCACGTTGGTCTCGATCTGGAGGTTCTGGAAGACGAACTCCCAAGGCTCCTCCCAGTTGGCGAGGATGCCCCCGACCTTGGCGGCCGCGATGATGACGATCTCCGGCCGCTCGTCGGTGAAGAAGCGCCGCGTGGCGTGCTGGTCGGTGAGGTCGAGCTCGTCCAGGTCGCGCACCACGAGGTTCTCGTAGCCGGCCTCGTGCAGGGCGCGCAGGATCGCGCCGCCGACGAGGCCGGTGTGGCCAGCCAGATAGATGCGCGAGAGCTTGCTGACGGGTGGCGCCATGCGCCGGAGTGTATCAGCGACCGCGGGCCAGAGCAGCGCTGCCGTGTCCCGTCAGCGACGTTGCAAGGGTCCCGGAGTCCGAGCCGGTACGCATTCGCACGCTGTCCCTGTGCGTCATCAACCCCCGAGCAGTGCCGGCAGGAGCAACGCGAGCGTCGCGAGCGTCAGGCCGCTCACGGTGATCACTGCAGCCGCGACGACGCTGCTGAGCGCCAGCATCTCCGCGTCCTCCTTGGGCTCGTGCCAGATCTCGTTGTCGCGCTCGCGCCAATCGTCGATCGTCGTGGTGGTCATGATGCGCTCCCTTCGCAGCCACTGATGAACGCTCCATCGGTCGGCGGACTCGCAGCCTCATGGGGCCGCGTGCCTGCTGTGACTGGGTACGCTGCTGACGAGCGGCGCCGGGCGAGCCTGCAACGCGGCGCCGATAGACGCATGTTCCAGAGGGCCCCAGGTTGCGCAAGTGCCCAGAGCATGCCTCGCGCCGTCCCTCCCGCAAGCTCACTTCACCATGATCCAGGCCTTCGTCACCGTCGGCTGGAAGTTGCCGGCCGCGTCGCGCGCGCGCAGCACCACCCGATACCTGCCAGGGCCTAGCGCGCGCGTGTCGACGACCATCGTGCGCCACGTGTTGGCGAGCACATTCGTCGCCTTGGCGCGCGCGAGAGCCGTCCTGTGGCCGTTCACGACGACCGCCCGCACGAGGTCGCGGTCGTCACCCGGCGCTCCGTCGACGACCATGTACCGCAGCCGCGCCCTGTGGCCGGCGAGCGCGGTGCAGCGCCTGGCGACGACGTGTGGCTTGCTCGAGTCCAGCTTGTAGTAGCCGATGCAGTGGCGGCTCTCAACACCCGTACCACTGGTCACCCAGTATTCGACCTGGACGACGCCCTGCCGAGCCATGCGGCAGGCGGCCGTGAAGACTCCACCCGTCGACACCTGCATCGGCACGCTGTAGTCCACACCGGTGGCTGTGGCCGCGTCGGCCGCAGCGCCCGCTTCCCCGACGGCCCCGAACGAGACAAACCTCCAGTTGAGCGTCGCCACCGTGCCGCCGTCTGGATCCGTCGCCGTCACGCGGACGGGCGCGAACATGGCCCGCCGCCACGCCGCCTGTGCAGCGCTTGGCACGAGGCCGATCTCGGCGGAGATGACCGGTGGGTCGTCGGCCGGCCTGGGCACGAAGCTCACGCTGATCGCGTGGTTCCCCGTGACTGGCGGGAACGTGTAGCTGTCGGTCCCCGTGAGGGCGACCGGCGAGCCGTCGACGAGCACGGTGCCGACCACGTAGCCGGCCTCCGGCATAAACGCGAAGGCCGGCGTCGCTCCCCAGTCGACGGTCTGCGGACCGGCGGGGCTGATGGTGCCATGCCCGTGGATGCCGCCGACGACGCTGGCCGTGATCGCGTAGGTCGCGGGGACGATGTCGAACGTCTGGCTGTCGGCGCTCTGCCACTGCGTGCCGCCGCCAGCCGACCACAGCTGCACGGTCACGTGCCAGCCAGTGGACGGCCCCTGCGTGAGGGTCCAGTCGATGCTGTACTTTGTCTCGCTCGTAGCCGGCACGGTCGCAAGCAGCACGTCCGTGCTCGATCCAGGATCATCGGCCACGACCTTGAACTCGGATCCGCTCGGCGGCGCGACGTCCATCTCCCAGGCGATCGCCTGCTTGGAGCTTTTCGGGAAGCTGCCCCCGCCGTCGCCGACGACGGGATCCGCCGTGAAGACCGAACTCGGCGTGAAGACGAGCTCCAGGGCCTTGCCGTCGTCGCTGCGGGCGACGCCGAACGAGCCGCCGTTCAGAGCGTTCGAGAACCCTGACGAGTCGACCACGAACCTGCTTGCGTCGAACGACAGCACCGAGCCTGTGCTCGTCGTGACGATCGGCCACGAGTACTTCTTGCCGCTGTCGAATCCGGTAGCGTCGTGCGCCTCCGACCCGTTCGACGAGCGCACGTGGACGGTGAACGCACTGCCGGCGGGCGGGCACAGGAGGTTCCCCGTGACCGCGAGCGCGTCGAAGCCCGTGCCGGCGTCGCCGGCGGCATTGACGACGTCCACGTCGTAGGCGCCGGCGTCGCCGAATCCCACGGCCCCGGCCGCTGTGAGAAGCCCGGCGGCGTAATCGGTGACGCCGGGGGTCACGTGGCCGGAGTCTTGGGCGGTGGCGTTCTCGACGGTCCCTGTGCCCCGCAGGGTGCCCCCGCCCACGGAGGTCGCTCCCCCTATGGATCCCGTGACCGTGGTGTCGTTCCACACATCGAAGGCCCCGGTGAAGTCCGCGGAGTCGCCGCTGAACGTCAGGTGCCCGCCGACCGCGAGGACCTGGCCGGCGCCGGAGAAGCTGTTGGGATACTCGCCGGTGGAACCGCCGAAGTCGGCCGAGAGCCAGATGTTCGCCGGCTGCTCGACGGTCACGTCCGTGGCGTCCGGAAGATCGTGGATGGCGTACGAGACGACTGAGCCGGCCTTCAGGTCGGTCGGGCCGGCCCACGTGTCGTTCATCCCCGTGGTCCAGTTCAGGCCCAGGCACAGCATGCCGGTGCCGAGCTTGGTCACCGAGCAGGCCGGATCGGCTCCGGTGATGACGCCGCGGAACTGGAGCTGCATGTCGCTGTCGTCGTCCAGAGTCAGGCTGTGTGCGCCGTATGGATCGGAGGCCATCTCGACATCGCCCATGACGTACGCGCGGCAGGTGTCGGAGCCGCTCGACCTCCCGACGATGGAGACATCGCCGGCGAGTGTCGTCTTCGTCAGGCTCCAGTGGCCCTCGTTGCCGGCGAACGTCAAGGAGTCCTCAAGGGCGACGGCGCTGCCGTCCACGGTGATCTGGCCGTCGAGCTCCGCCGCGTGGATGCGCGTCAAGAAGGCGTCGTTGGTGGCGATGCTCCCCGCGGTGGCCGGGAAGACGAGGGTGTCGCCGTCGCTCGGCAGGGAGTCGCCGACCCAGTTCGCGGCGGTGCTCCACTTGGTGTCGGTCTCCCCCGCGCCGCCGTCCCAGGTATGGGTGTCGGGCAGAGTCGCCGTCACCCAGGCAGTCCGTGTAGCGGACGTCGAGCTTCCATCGGATACCGTGTAGGTGAACGTCTCGCTGCCGCCCCAGCCGGCGTCAGGGGTGTACGTGCCGTGGCCGAGGGACGGCGACGTGAGGTCCACCGTCCCGTGCTCCGGCTGAGTCACGACGGACACGGTGAGGTCTTGCGCGTCCTTGTCGCCGTAGGCGAGCGCCACAGCTCCGGCCGCACCGTTCACGCTGCTCGCCTCGCGGCCGGCCGTGGACGTGATCCACGGCGAGGCCGGCATGCTCACGAGCGTCGCCGCGACGCCGTCCGATCCGGCGTCGGCCGCGGTCGTGCCGCTCGACTCGTCGAGCCGGTAGTACCGCTCGGGCCCCGTCCCGCGGCCGAGGCTCTGGCCGAGGCCTCGATTGTACGTAGCAGCCAGATCGTCGGCCGAGAGCGCCCGGTCGTAGACCTGGATCTCGTCGAGGGCGCCATCGAAGGGCGCGCCGTCGATCGAATCGCCGCCAAACTGAAGCGGGGCATTGCTTGCGCCCGCCCACTGGGCGGGGTAGCCGGCGAAGCTCTGGTCGAGCGCCAAAGCGCCGTCGACGTAGACCCGTGCCTCAGTGCCTCTCTTCACGAAGGCCACATGGGACCACTGCCCGACGGCAGGGCCACCTCAGAGGCCGGCGACCAGTACCACCCCGTCCCGATGTTGTCGAAGCCGAAGCTCACGCGGTTGCCGGCGCCCAGGATCAGCCAGCTCTGCAGCGTGCCGCCCCAGCCCTTCTGACGAGCGAGAGTCGTCAGACCGCCGCCGGAGACGCCGGCGGGCCGCACCCACATCTCGAGCGTGTAATCGGAGGAGCCGGAGAACGCGGTCGACGAGCCGTTGGGCGTCTGCAGATAGCCCTGCCCGAACGAGAGCGCGTTGCCGAAGCCGGCCTTGGGCCCGTCCAGGCCCGGCGTGAAGACCACGTCCACCGTGGTGCCATCCGCGGAAGGCTCCGCGTCGAAGGTGCCACCACCCAGATCGTTGTAGGTCGCGAACTGCGTCGAGTCGACCTTCACGTCCTTGGCCACGTCCCAGCCGCTGATGCCCCCGCTCGCCAGCGTGGCCACGTGCCAGCAGTAGGTCTTGGTGTTGTCGAAGTTCCCGCACTGGGCGGCAGTGGAGCCGTCTGACGAGACCAGGAAGATCGTGAACGGCGACCCTTCGCTGCTCGCCACGCTGAGCCCAGGTTCGGCTCCGCCGATCACCAGCGAGTCGTAGCCGTCCCCGGCCGCGCCGCCGGCGTCGCTCACGTCTGCGGCGTAGCTACCGCCCCCGTTCCAGCTGACCTCGCCGCCGGCGCTGAGCTGTCCCACGCCGAAGTCCCCGAGCCCCGGGTTGACGGTCCCGCCCGAGTCGACCGTCAGATCCTCCACGGTGCCGAGACCGTACAGCGTGCCGCCGCTCGCGGCGTCGGCCGTGCCGCCGAGGACGGCGCCGCTCGCGATGGTGGCCATGCCGTAGTCGGTGAGGGTCCCGGCGAACGAGGGCGACGTACCGGTGAAGGTCACGCCGCCGTAGTCGATCTCGATGCCGCCGTCGCCGGAGAACTCGTTGTTCCAGACGTCATCCAGCGGCGTCATGAACCACAACGCGGCGGTCACGCGAGCACCGTCAGCGATGTGCACGGCGGTGTGGCACGAGAGCGCGCCAGGAGCGCCGATGATGAGGGCGCCGGCCTGCACGTCCGTCGGGCCGGCCCATGTGTTGCTCCCCGTCCATCCGCCGTCGCCCAATTTGAGGCTCCCAGTGCCCTGCTTGATCAGCGAGCAGCCGCTGTCGCTGCCGGAGAGCTGGCCGTAGACGGTGGCCCTGCTCGCGTCGCCCGCATCCACGGTCAGTGAGTGACCGGCTCCCGAGCCATCCTGCAGCGCCAAGTCCTGGGAGATGGTCATCGGTGAGCCGGTGGGATTGCCGATCGGGGTGAGCGTCAGCATCGCGTCGCCGGTGAGCGTGGTGGGAACGTCCCATGTCGGGCTGAAGTCATCGTCCATGTGCGCGGTGATCGAGCCTGCCATAGTCACCGCGGAGCCGCCGACGTAGGTGCCGACGCCAATGTCGATAGAGCCGACGGAGGCGAGAAAGTCGTCATTGACGGCGCGACTCCACTCCGGGAAGACGAGGTCGTCACCGTTGCTCGGAGTCACGCCGCCGACCCAGTTGTAGGAGTTGCTCCAGCCCCAGTCGGCCTCCCCGGCGCCGCCGTTCCAGGTGTGGGTGTCGCCGCCAGCGGCCGCACGCGCCTGCGGCGCTCCAAGCAGGAACGCCGCGGTGAGGAGAAGGAGCCCGATGACGACGAGCACAGAGGGCAGGCGCCGCCGGCGGAACTCGATGGCCGTGCCGGCGCCCACGCCGACCTTGCCGCACCCTCCTGCAGCACTCCCCATGCTCCCCTCCCGGCAGCGGCGCCGACGGCAAGGTAGGCGCCTCACTCGTCGTCTCAACGGAATACCTCGGACGACTCTCCGCGTAGCGTGAGCTATTTCCCGCTCAGGAGGCGAGAATGCCGCGGGAGGATCCCGTTGAGACACCCATGGGGTGCATCGGTGGACTCATCGCGGGAATCGGGCGCCGGCGACGTAGGCACGCCCGCCATGAGCGGCGAATGAGGCTACGAGGCGAAGCCGCGCACGAGCGCGATCAGCGCGTCGACCAGCTGCCCCTCGGGCAGCGCCTCGACGCGCTCGCCGTGGTCGAAGAGCCAGCCCTCTCCCGCGCCGGCGGCGATACCGTAGTCGGCGTGCCGCGCCTCCTCGGGGCCGTTCACGCGGCAGCCCATCACGGCGACCGTGATCGCGAGGCCGGCGAGGTCGGGTTCCGAGCCGAGCCGGCGCTCGACCTCCTCGGCGAGCGAGACGATGTCGACCTCGGTGCGACCGCAGGTCGGGCACGAGATCACGTCCGGGCCGCGACGCCGCAGGCCGAGCGCGGCGAGGATCTTCCACGCGACCCGGACCTCCTCGACCGGATCGCCCGTCAGGCTCACGCGGATCGTGTCGCCGATGCCCTCGGCGAGGAGGGCGCCGATCCCGACGGCGCTCTTGATCGTGCCTCCCCATAGCGTGCCGGCCTCGGTGACGCCCACATGCAGCGGCGCGTCCGTGCGCTCGGCCAGCAGCCGGTACGCGGCGATGGTGGCCGGCACCGACGATGACTTCACGCTCAGCTTGTAGGCGTCGAAGCCCCAGTCGTCGAACTGCGCCGCCCAGCGCAGAGCAGCCTCGACGAGCGCCTCAGCGGGCTCGCGCTCGGCCTTGCCGCGCAGGTCCTTTGGCAAAGAGCCGGCGTTGACGCCGATGCGGATGGCGACTGGGACTTCGGTGGCGCCGGCGGGCACGCGCGCCTCAGCGGCCGCGCGTACGATCTCGCGCACGTGCTTCTCGGCCATCGTCCCGGGATTGATGCGGATGGCCGCTGCCCCGGCGTCGATCGCGGCCAGCGCGAGCCGCCAGTCGTAGTGGATGTCGGCGATGATGGGCACGGGCGCGCCATCACCGCCATTCGCGCCGTCATCGGGCACCGCTGGCGCCTCTCGTACGACGCGAGCGAACGCGGCCGCCTCCTCGGCGGTCGGCAGGCTGATGCGCACGAGCTCGCAACCGGCGTCCACCAACGCGCGCACCTGCGCCAGCGTCGCGTCCGCGTCGCCGGTCGGGTGCACGTCATCGACTGCACGCTCACCGGCGCACCGCCGCCGACGGGTATGCCGCCCACCATGATGCCGCGGGCGCTGCTCACCGGCCGCACCACTCCCACACGTCTTCGCGAGGCCGGCGGCGAGATCCGTGGTCGCCTCCCAGCCGAGCACCCACCTGCTGCGGCCCGGGTCGGCGCGAGACTCGCGGATGTCACCCTGGCGCGCCGGCGCCATCCGCCGCTCGAGCGTCGCGCCGGCTGCGTCCTCCACGCGCTCCAGGAGCTCAAGCACGCTCGTGGAGGTGCCCGTACCTACATTGAGCACGGAAACGCCGGAGAGCGGCCTCTGAAGGGCTCTCACGAGGGCGTCCACCACGTCGCCCACGTAGACGAAGTCGCGCGACTGAGCGCCGTCCCCGAAGACGGTGACCGGCGCGCGCGCCGCGGCGGCGTCGAGGAAGCGGCTGATGACGCCTGAATACTCGGAGCCGGGGTCCTGACGCGGGCCGTAGACGTTGAAGAAGCGCAGGCACACCGCCGCGATCTGCCCGACGTCGGCCGCGGCGGCGCAGGCCTCTTCAGCGGCGAGCTTGGACTCCGCATACGGGCTCAGCGGGCGCGGCCTGCTCGTCTCGGCGATGGGCAGCTCCGCGGCATCGCCGTACACCGCGCAGCTCGAGGCGAGCACGAAGCGCGGGACCTCGTCCTGCACCGCCTGGCGAAGGACGTTGACCGTGCCCCCGTGGGTGACGCTGTCGGCGCCCACAGGGTCGTCGAGCGACTGCTGCACCGAGGCGACAGCCGCCAGATGGCAGACGGCGGCGGCGCTGTCCACAGCGTCGCGCACCTTGAACTCGTCGCGCACGTCGCCGGCGATGAGCTGGAAGCTGCCGCCGTGCTCGGCCGCGAGCGCCTCGAAGCCGCGCAGGTTCTCCGGTTTGCCGGTGCTGAAGTCGTCGAGCACGCGCACGTCCTCGCCGGCGCGCAGCAGCGCCTCAGCGAGGTGAGACCCGATGAACCCGGCGCCGCCGGTGACGAGGATGAAGCCGTCCACGCCCTCAGGATATCGCGGAACGCGCGGCCGGCGCAGCGTCGCGCGCGGCCGGCGGGCCCGTGAGGCCCCGCCGCCGGCCTACCCGCCGAAGAGCTTCTTGACGTCGTTGAACGTGAGGAAGATGAACAGCAGCACGAGCAGGACGGTGCCGAAAGCCAGCATGCGCTCAAAGACCACTGCGCTGAGCCGCTTGCCCCGCACGCGCTCGAGCAGGTTCACGGCGATGTGCCCGCCGTCGAACGGCAGGATCGGCAGCAGGTTGATGAGGCCGAGGTTGAAGCTCAGGAACGCGAGCAGGATCGGGTACCAGTCCTGCCTCACCGCCTGCTGGCTCACCTTGATGATGCCGACCGGCCCGGCGGCGCCGTCCGGCCCCGTGGCGCTGATCTTGCCGGTGGCCAGCCACCAGAAGCCGGTGAACGTGCCCACGACGATGTCGCGGAAACTGCTGATCCCCAAACCGATGGCGCGGATGGGCCCGGGATGCTCGCGGACGATGCCCGCTGCGACCCCGAGATAGCCGCTGCCCTTGGACTGCGGGTTGTCGATCAGGGTGACGGCGACGGTGCGCTCAGCGGCTGCGCCGTTCGCCCCGGCCGGCAGATACGTGAGCTGGATCGTCTTGTGCGGACGGGCGCGGAAGTACGCCGACGCCTGGTCCCACGTCGTCCAGTGGCGCCCGTCGGCGCCCACGAGCGTCGCGCCGGCGGTGAGGCCCGCCTTCGCGGCCGGGCTGCCGGGCACGACCTCGTCGAGCTTGAGGCTGGCCTTGGGCACGCCGGCGATGCCGACGAACAGGATGATGATCACGGCCGCCGCGAGGAAGTTCATGAACGGCCCGGCGGCGATGGTGATGTTGCGCTTCCAGACCGCCTGCTTGTAGTAGGCGCGCTCCTCGGTGACGGGGACGTCGACCATCTCCCCGTCGGCGCCGGCGACCTTCATGGTCTCCTCCGGCGTCATCCCGATGATCTTGCAGAAGCCGCCGAGCGGGATGATGCCGACGCCGTACTCGGTCTCGCCCCAGGTACGGCGCAAGGCCGCGGGTGGAAAGCCGATGTAGAACTTCTCCACGCGCATGCCGAACGACTTTGGCGGCGATGAAGTGGCCGAACTCGTGCACGGTGATGAGAGCCGCGAGGCCGAGGATGCCGACGACGATCGGCCACTGGCCGAGCAGCAGAGCGACCAGGATGCCGCCGGCGAGCAGGATCGACCAGGGGCTGATGGCGCGCGGTTTGGCGTCGCCCGGGCCGCGCGCGCCCGGGCCGCCCCTCCCGCCGGAAGGACCGCTAGCGTTGGCCGAACGGCCGTCCTCCTGCGTCAGGCCGTCGGCAGGCAACAAGTCGATGTCATCGTGCGCGTGGTCGTGCGGTCCGCTCATGAGTTCTTTCTCGTCCCGGTACGGCTCTTCCCGTACCGTTGTTCCCTCCGGCAAACGCTGCCGCTCAGGATAGCGCACTGATGTTGAGCGGGGATTAACGGCCGGTTGCGGCGGTCGGGCCGCTTCAGCAGAGGAGCGGGTCCTGGATCGCCCTCGCGGGGCGAGCGAATCCCGCGCCGCCCTGTACCGGCCCCTCTACGCCGTGCGGCCGGTGGCCTCCCGCGCGAAGCGCCGTGCCTCGTCGTCGCAGGCGTAGACGTCCTCGACACTCTCGACCGGCTCGTCGCCGAGCCACGTGAGGCACTTCTCGACGACCTCGGCGATGCCGAGGAACGGCAGGCGCTCCTCGAGAAACGCCTGCACTGCGACCTCGTTGGCGGCATTGAGGACGATGGGCGCGGCGACGGTGCGCACGGGACACGCGGCCGCGAGGCCCTCCGGGCCGGCCGCGCGACCTGCGCGGCCGCCGCGACTCCCCGCGGACGCCTCCCCCCCACACTCCACGAGCGCCGCCTTCCTGCCGGCCTGGACGGCGAGCTCGAGGCAGCGAAACGTCTCCATGTCCGGCACGTCGAAACTGAGCTGCGTAGCGAAGAGGTCGAGCCGGCGGACCATCGGCAGCGCCGGCCTCCGCGGGTAGGCGAGCGCGTAGCCGATCGGCGTGCGCATGTCGGGCACGCCCATGTGCGCGAGCACGGCGCCGTCGCTGAACCGCACCATGCTGTGCACCACGCTCTGCGGGCTGATCACGACGGTGATGCGGTCGTAGGGCACGCCGAAGAGATAGTGAGCTTCGATGATCTCGAGGCCCTTGTTCATGAGCGTGGCCGAGTCGATGGTGATCTTGGGCCCCATCGACCAGTTGGGATGCTTGAGCGCCTCTGCCGGCGTCACGCCGGCCAGCTCTCCGGCCTTGCGCCCGCGGAACGGGCCGCCCGAGCCGGTCAGGAGGATCTCGTCGACCCAGGGGGCCTCGCCGGCGCCACCTGCGCTGACTTCGCCGGCGGGTCCGCCGGCGGCGAGGCACTGGTAGATCGCACTGTGCTCGCTGTCCACCGGGAGGATCGCGGAGCCGCTGCGGCGCGCCGCATCCAGCACGAAGGGGCCGCCGGCGACCATGCTCTCCTTGTTCGCCAGGGCGAGCGTGGCGCCGGCCTCCAGGGTCGCCATCGTGGCGCGCAGGCCGGCGGCGCCGACGATGCCGTTGAGCACGGTGAGCTCGGCTCCGGCCGCGGCCGCTTCGCCCGCCGCGCGGTCGATGAGCTCGAGCACGCCGGCGTCACCGGCGAGCACCTCGAGCCCGGGCGCGCGCCCAGCCGCCTCGGTCGCGGCGCCCGCGTCCTGCAGGCACACCACGCCGGCACCCGTCAGGGCAGCCTGCTCGAGCACGAGGTCGACGTTGGCGTGAGCCGCCAGGCCCGCGAGGTGCAGACCGGGGATACTCGGCAGCACCTCGAGCGCCTGGCGGCCGATCGATCCCGTCGAGCCCAGTATGAGTACGTGCGTCATGTCGGCGCCTCCATCGGTGGACCTTCTGAAGAGGCGCCGGTCCCCAGCACGCCAAGCTCACCATTCGCGCCCGCTCCCGCGCGACCAGCCTCCACCTCCGTGACGCGCGCGTCCAGTACTCCGACGATCAGCAGGAGGACCTGAAGCCCCAAGATGAGCACGAACTTGCTGTCCTGCAGCGAAGGCGCCACGAGCTGTGACGAGCGCGCCAGAAGGAAGAACTCCAAGGCGACGGCCATGAACAGCACCGCCCAGAGCCGGCCGCCGACGCGCCGGCCCGCGGCGGTCACGGCGGCCAGTACCACGAGCGGGAAGACGAGCAGCACCAGCTTGTAGTCGTTGCTGATGCTGGGGAAGGTGCACATCACGGGGACGCAGGCTGCCGCAACCACGACGACCCTTCGATCGTCCCAACCGCGCCTCATGACGACGATCAGCGTCGCGACCCAGACCGCCGCGCTCAGGACGAGCAGGCCGACTCCGAGCCATGCCGGCCACGAGGAGTCCATCCGGTGCAGGGTGAACGCAAGAGAGGCCGCGGAGTGATTGACCCACCCCAGCGATTGGGTCCCGCTCTCCAAGCGATTCTGCGTGGCGATGAACCGCTGCACGTTCGCCGGCCCCGCCGCAAGAAGCAGAAGGACGTTGGTGACCAGGAGCGGCACGATCGCGCGCCAGCGATAGCGCCAGAGCACGATCACGGCCAGCACTGCCGGATATGCCTTGAGATTGATCGCCAGCGCGAGCGAGAGCGAGGGCCACCACGCAGACCCGATGGACGGGCGCAGCACGAGCCAGACAGCGAGCAAAGCAAAGAACAACGCATACAGGTCGATCTGGCCGCGCTCGATCTCGAACATGATGCCATATGACGTAAGCAGCCAGAGGCCGCCGAGCAGGCCCAGTTGCCGGGCCTCGACAGGGAGCTCGCCATTGAGCTCGCCACCCGAAGACGCAGCACTCCTGGCGAGCATGGCGCACAAGAAGACGGCGCCCACGCTGAAGCCCAACAGGATGCCTACCTGGATCCCGTAGCCGGTAGAGAGGCTGACTGCGGTGAACGCCTTGCCAAGCCAGACCGTCAGCGGCGGCCAGCCACTGGCTGCGTTCGAGAACGACACTCCGGGAGCGTACAAGCCGTCACGGAAATCGATGCCGGTCGGATGCGCCAGCGGGACCAGTACGCCGAAGACGCTGCGGCGAAACTCCCACGAGTAGACGAGGATGTTCCAGCCGATGCCGCCCAGGACGACCGCCACGAGCCACACGACGGCATTGGCCTGGCCTCTGCCCCACCGGCTGGCGGCCAGAGCGGCACAGACCCCCACAAGGGCGAGCGGCACAGACCACCGGAGGCCATACACGACTTCGAAGAAGCTGCCGCCGCGCGCCAGGACGAGCAGGGAGAGCAGGATGCCGACGCCGCCCACAAGCGCGCCCATCCAGCCGCCCCGCTCTCTCATGCCGTCCTCCGATCGCTGATCACGAACGCTGCCCTCTCCACGGCGTCGCGATCACCGGCATCGAGAGCTGTCGCGGAGTCTATCGCGCCGCGGCTCCTGCTGAGCGCCACGATGAGCCTTGAACGACCGGCTATCGGGGTAGCCTCGCGAGGATCTCCGCCGTGGTCTGGCCCGCCGGCTTGCGGTAGATCACGTACCCGGGCCTGACCAGCACGGCAGGGTAGTCCAAGCCGCCGCTGCCCGCGGCGATCGCCGCGGGCGCCAGACCCGACGTGGGCATCACACGAGCCACAAGGCTCGGCACCACCCCTGTGTCCCGGAAGTACGCGACCTCCCCGGGCGACAGCCCGCCCGCGGGACCGGGGCCGAGCCAGTACGCCTCGCTGGCGATGGCCCCTCGCCAGTACAAGTAGTAGCCCGGCGCCTCGAAGATGACCAGCAGCCGGTCAGCGCGCCGCGAAGTGGCGCGCAGTCCCTGAGCGAACGAGTCCATCTGTGCGTGCCGCTCCGGCGTCACCTTGAGGCCCCACCAGGGGCCTGAGTCGAAGCGGCTCGTGAGCGCCGAATAGGGAACGGAGCGCTGCTGGTACTCGAACTGCATGCCGATCGTGACGGCAACGACGCCGATGAGCGCGGCGAAAGCCAGCCACGGCGGCCTCTCGTGCCGGGCCGGCGCGATATCCCCGGTCTCTGGTCTCGCGACCGCTGCCAAAGCCCATGCGAGGAAGAGCCCGCTGACCATGAGCGAGGGTGCCAGACCTACGGCGGAGTTGGCGTCGCCGAGCGAGCTCGTGTAGGCGGTCATGAGACCAGCCATCAACGCCGACGCCCATACCCAGATCAGCAGTCGTGCGCCGGCCTCCCTCTTGTCACGAGGGACAAACAGGAAGAGGTATGGCGCCAGGAAGACGTAGACCTGCACGAAGCCCGTCCCGTACCCCTGCGTATTCTGGGCGGCGAGCCATGCCACGCCGGGGATGCCCACGAGCAGAGCGCGTCCGACGCGAGGCCATCTCCTGTAGATCAGGTAGGCCGCCAGCGCCGCGACGATCACGAGCGGCTGCGAGGTGAAGAGCTGCCAGAATCCACGGGCCAGCGCCACAGCCTTGGACGCTCCACCGAGCTGCCCGATGGCGTGCGCCCCCGTGATGGTGTTCTGCCAGCTGCGCCGCACGTTGGCGATGCCGAAACTCGCGAGAAGCGCCGCCGTCGGTAGGAGGACAAGCGCCCCCCCGGCGGCCCATGCGCTCAGGGCGCGCCATGCCGGCCAGCCCGTAGGGAGACCGTCGGGGTCCGGTGGGTCGGCGAAGGCTCCTTGCGCTAGCACCGCGGCAGCTCGGCGGCCGTGCGCCAGAGCAAGGAACACAGCCACGAACGGCATCACGAACAGCAACGTGGGATACGCGACAACAGCCACAGCAAAGGCCGCGCCGGACGTCAGGGCGTAGGCGCGGCCCTTCTCCAGGACGACCACCCAGGCGCCGAACACCAGTCCGAGCGTGAGGAAGGCCAGGGCGATGGTGTTGTAGCTGAGCTGCGGCGTGGCGAAGAAGATGTACGTCGTGCACACGCTGGCGATCACCAGTGCGAGCTGCCAGAGCACGAGCCGCCGCAGGAGCAGGAACACCGCCGCCGCCACGCCGATCATCAGCAGCAGGTACAGATGGCGCGTGTAGAGGACGATCCCGGTGGGATCGTTGCCGCGCAGCAGCCCGAAGAGCTTGAGGAACGGGTACTCGAGGATGCCGGGCAGCTGCAGCAAGTTCTGGTCCTGGGCGAAAGGACGGTTGCCGAGCACCCAGCGCCATGGGACGAGGATGTAGTAGCTCTCGTCGCGGAGGTCCATGCCCACGAAGAGTCGCCGCCAGGTGAGGAACAGGGCTCCCGCGGTCACAACCAGGGCGACCGTCGAGAAGAAGGTCCAAGTGAGGCCGGTCCGCCGGTCCCGCCTGCCGTGGTGCGTTTGTGGTGGAATCGAGGCGCTCCTTGTCAAGGCTGGTCTGCCGGACAATGGTACAAGATGGATTGCCGCCCGGCAGATGCCACGGGAGTCTCCAAGGGCAGGAAGTCGCCGAACAGCCAGGCCTGCACCATGCCGGCGTCGCCGCAGAGCGACCGCGCGGCGGCTTCGCCCTCGTTCACGAGTCCGACCCGGCGACGACATGAGCCTGCTCGCAGCCAGTCTCCACGGCCCACAGTGGTCGTGTAGTCCCTGAGGACTCTCGTTCAATGTCGTCTCTGCCGAAAACAAGAGAACAGACGACGGGGCATGCATAGCCCGCGTTGCGGCCCCGGCCTCGAGCGACTAGGCTTTGTTCAGCCCCGTCTACGAAACAGGAGTCCAGAACTGCCGGTGAGCCCCCCTAGGGCCATTGCCCCTGCTCAGGATCTCGAGTCCCAGATGATCCCCCCCAACGCCCCCACCGCAGAGGGCCCTCACGCGACTGGAAACCCCGTTCGAGCAGGACGGATGGCGTCCCTCTGGCATCGTCTAGAGAGAGTACCGTTGCTCAAGAAGCCCATGGCGATCCTTGTCCGTCGCCGGGAACAGGTGCTCTACTTGGTCGTCGGCGCATGGAACACGCTCTTCGGATACCTGGTGTGGGCCTTGCTGCAGTACCTCCTGCACGACTACATCTACTACTTGTTCATTCTCGTGATCGCATGGTTTCCGTCGGTGCTCAACGCGTACTTCGGTTATCGGTGGTTCGTCTTTCGCAGCAAGGGAAGCATATGGCGCGAGTTGCCGCGCTTCTCACTCGTCTACGTCTTCACTCTCTGCATCGGCCTCATCGGGCTGCCCATACTCCTTCACGTGCTCCCGTTCAGCATCTACGTGACTCAGGGGTTGTTCACTGCGGCGATGGTCGTCTGCAGCTACCTCGCTCACAAGTACTTCAGTTTCGGCAGAAACCGCCACGCGCCGCCCGCACGCGCCGACAGCTCGGTACCAGAGTAGGCCGGGCGAGTCTCCGATGACAGAGGACGTGCGATGCCCCTGATAACCGTCATGACAGGCTGCTTCAACGAAGAGAGAACGTGCGCGAGCTCTACAACGAGGTTCGCGAAGTCATGGAGTCTCAAGAGGGATACACGTATCGCCACCTGTTCATCGACAATGCTTCCAAGGACCGCACTGTCGAGATCCTTCGCGAGATCGCTGCGGAAGACCATCGGGTCCAGGTCATCGTCAACACGCGCAACTTCGGCCCCATCCGATCGCCGTATCACGCGTTTCTCACCGCCGAAGGCGACGCCGTCATACCGACGGTCGCCGATCTGCAGGACCCTCCTGAGCTGATCCCGCAGTTTCTGCGCAAATGGGAGCAAGGCTACAAAGTCGTGATCGGCGTCAAGAAGCTCGAGCGAAGAGTCGCGCCACATGTTCTTGGTGCGGCGCCTGTACTACTGGCTGGTGGGCACGTTTCTTCGGACGTCGAGCTGATCCCGAACTTCACTGGGTTCGGCCTCTACGACCGCGAGGTCATTGAGCGCTTCCGCGAAATCGACGAGCTGTCCCGTACTTCCGCGGCCTTCTCTGCGAGTTCGGCTACGAACGAGCCGAGATCGAGTACGCTCAGC
Organism: uncultured Thermoleophilia bacterium; assembly: GCA_963829205.1. Classification (GTDB taxonomy): domain Bacteria; phylum Actinomycetota; class Thermoleophilia; order UBA2241; family UBA2241; genus CAIXSE01. The sequence goes on along the minus strand of CAWHHT010000005.1, from coordinate 284,811 downwards.
CGGCAAGAGCGCGTGGAGTCACTAAGAACAGCCTCTACTCCTCTACGACCAGGCGATGCTCGGCATCACCAGCCACTCCAAGATCCCCCTGCGCATCGCGACGATAGCGGGCTTCACCTCTCGATCCTCAGCCTCCTCGTGGCGTTTCTCTATCTCCTCGCCAAGCTCATCTTCTGGAACTCCATGCAGCTGGGGACGGCCCCGCTGCTCATCGGCATCTACTTCTTCGGCGCCGTGCAGTTGTTCTTCATCGGCATCCTCGGCGAGTACATCGGGTCTATCCACACGCAGGCTCACAAGCGTCCTCGGGTCGTGGAACGCGAGAGGATCAATTTCGACTGACGCGCTGCGCCACGTTCACTGCGAGGGGACGGCCGCCTCTCCACAGGCTCAGCCCTGACGGCAAGGACCTGCTTGACGTCCGCGCGAAACGTCGCGGGCTTGAAGACCTCCTCAGCAAGAAGACGCGCCATCGCGGCAAGACCAATCTGCGCGTGCCGGCAGCGATGACGATCGTGTACTGCGGCGCGGCGTACACGTAGTCCTGGAAGTTGTACTGCGGCCTCTCGACGCACATGGCCAAGAACGCCGGGTTGGCGAAGGCCACGATGTCCGTACTCGGGGCTGCAAGACGCGTTGTGGTCCCAAACGCCTGTCTGAGCATGCCGTTGTACTCGTAGAACTGGATGTGCCTGTTCATCGCATTCAGCGAAGTAGCTCCGTCCGCCACGCTGAACGTGGTGTTGTCTCTTATCACTGGCATACTCTTGACGTTCTCGATGAACGAGACCTCCTTGAACCAGTCCGCCTGAAAGCGCACGTACATGCCCATGTTGGTGAGTACGAATGAGGCCACCAGGATGGCGAAGATGAGCCGCTGAGGTCTAGCGCCAAGGTGGACGCGCGTGAACAGATACTTCAAGCCGTAGTACAACAGGAACGCGGCGCCGATACCCAGGAGCAGCTGGTCGCGGGACTCCCATTCCGTCCCGAAATGCGCTCCAGTGCGGCCGATGGCGATATAGGGGAGCAGTCCGACGTAGAACAGGAAGGCGCCGAGCATGAAGCGCCAAGCCCGAATGCGATAGGCGTCCACATCGTGCGCCCCCTCGGAGACTCTCCCGGAAAACACCAGATACGCGACCAGCAGGAGCGTGGCCGCAGCGCCGATCGCGCCCGCTGAACCCACGAGACTCCTGCCTATGACATCCGCGAAAGACGACTGGAGGCCCAACAAGAACTCGTGTGGTGATCGCGCGATGTTGTCGAGACTGATCTTGTTGTAGTTCAAGTAGATGCCGTGCGGCACAAAGAAGAGCGACTTCATCGCGAAGAAGCCCACCGGAATGAGCAGGAAGTCCAAGTAGGCGACGCACGTCCAGAACATGTCTCTGAGCGAACCAACAGATGATCGCTCGCAATAGGCGATGTACAGAAGCGCGACGACGTAGAAGACCAGCAGGGAGTTGGTCCCGAACGACAGGAAGAAGAGGAGCAAGGCGACGATTCGAAATGCCCGGCTCTTCGTCGACATGTACTTGACTAGCGAGTAGAAGGCCAAGAGGAACAGCAGGTAGCACACTGCATAGAGCGTGTCGATAGTGACAATTCTGCCGAAGTTGTACGGGATCACGGTGGACAGCAGCGTCAAGAGCAGCGACTCCTCCTTGGCAAACAACTTGGTGTCCTGGAGGATCTGATACACGACCAACATCGCGCCTAGGTAGACGGCGAAGACGAACCACTTCCCGAACACTGGCGCCACAGAAACAGAGCTCTCACCAAGTAGGCAGCCAACGGTGAACCCAGTTCGCCATACAGGTGCGTCAGGGTTTGCGGAGTCTGGTGATAGAGCACCCAGTCGTCCCAGAAGATGCCGTTGTTGACAAGAAGCGGCCAGAAGGACAGGGCGCAGAAGATGAGGAGGATTACCCTGTTGTCAAGGCGCTGAACGAATCTCAACTGGGCCAGACCAATGGGGTCTTCGCGTCCTGGCGGAAAGCGATGGTCAACAGTCCTCGTCGCCGATGGCAGACCTTCGGTCGTGCGCTGGGGCGCAGGCTAGAGGATGACACATCCGGGCGTCAGGCGCGTGGCGACCTCGCCCCGAAAAACACATGAGTCGATAGGAGGCTGTACCGTGCCTCAGCGCGGCCGGCGACGCCGGCCGACGCAAAGACCTACTTTGCAGTCTCAGAATGCGCCGTGAAGTCAATCCAGCGACGCTCCCCCGTCGGGCTGAGTGGTGCTTCCCGGCGCTCGTCCTTCGGTCATGCGCTCGATGACCACGTTCGGCCCTCGTTTGACCTGCCTGTATATCCGCCCGAGATACTCACCGATGATGCCAAGGAACAAGGCATTCAGACCGATCCCCGTCAATATGAGCGTTGTCGTGGTGGCGAAACCGGGAGGCCAGTTCCAGCCGAGAATGAGGCGTGCGGCAATGTAGCCCACAGCCGCCAGAACGCTGAGCAGCGAGACAGCGAGCCCAACATACGTGGCGATTCGCAGAGGAACGGTCGAATGATTCACGATGCCATCGAGCGAGAGCGCCACCATGTCTCCGAAAGAGAACTTGCTATGTCCGCTCCGACGGGCTTCGCGTTCGTACTCGACCCCAACCTGGTCGAAGCCCATCGCTGCACTGGTGCCTCGGAGGTACGGCTGCGCATCGTCCAGACTCTTCAGCACATCGAGGACCCGGCGGTCGACTAGGCGAAAGTCCCCTGCATCGACGGGCAGAGGGTCGTCGCTCAGCCAGCTCGCGACGCGGTAGACAGCCTGCGCGCGAGATTGATGTGCCAGGGGTCCGGTCGTTTCTTCCGAATCCCGTAGACGACCGCATTTCCCTCCTCCCAAAGACGGAGGAACCCCGGAACAAGCTCAGGCGGATCCTGCAGATCCGCATCGAGTTCGATAGCAGCGTCGCCCCGCGCTCGCCTGAGCCCTTCGAGTATCGAGCGCTGGAATCCGAAATTTCGGGAGAACCGTAGGCCGCGCACACGTGAGTCAAGAGTAGCAAGCCGCACTATCTCATCAAACGTACCGTCGTCACTATGGTGGTCGGTGAAGACGAACTCCAACGCGTACTTTCCGACGAACTAGCAAGACCGCCGCGACCCTTTCGTGGAGATGTGCGATGTTCTCGCGTTCGTTCAGCACAGGGACGACCACGGAAATGAGCCGCTCCGGCGTCATGAGAACACGCTATCCGGGCGCGACGACGCCGAACGCGTCACGCAAACCCCTCTCCAATGGCATCGACGGCGACCAGCCAGGGAGCGAAGCCCGAGAAACGGGGACATGATCTCGTTTCGCCGATATGGACGACCGCCAAAACGGACCTTGGGCCGCATACCCGTTACGCTGGCGAACATCGCCACCAACTCCCGAAGCGTTAGGCCCGTAGGACCCGCAAGTGAGTAGGCGTCACCTAGGTCGAAGCCACGGATCAGCCGGGTTGCCGCGAACACGAACGCATCGACCACATCGTCGACATGAAGTGGGTAGACCGTCTGGTATCCGGGTGTGGCGTCGAGTGTTCCCCTGAATGCGAGGCTGCCGCAAGAAGGTTCAAGAACTTCGGCCGGAGGTCGCCGGGCCCATACGTGTCTGACAGCTCGAGAACCGTGACCCTCAGTGCCGTCCATCGAGAGTAGTGCGCGGCCAGATGCGAAACGCCTGCTTCGTCGCCGCATAGAGATTTTGGGGAGCGTAGTCGGGTGCGCCGTCAGCATGAGCCATGAATGTCCCCGCCGCGATCAAGCCGCAAGCGCTTGAGGCAGCCGCAGACGCAAGGACGCGAGCGCCGAAGGCAATGTTTGCCTCGACAAGTGTGTCGACCGCCTCAGGTTCGTCGCTGAGGTCCTGACACGCCGCCATGTGGAGCACTACATCTGGAGCGAAGTCCTTCAGGATGGTCGCGTCGCCATGCGAAGTGCCGGCGTCTTCTCGACGCAGGACCCCGGAGGAAGCGGCGTAGCGTCTCCACGCTGGACCAAGGCCAAAATCGACCACTGCTCATCAAGCAGCCTAGCCACGAGCCGCTGCCCGATGTAGCCAGTGGCCCCAGTAACGGTCGTTTCACGCGTGTCCTCTCGCCTCCCCCGTGCTGGCCCAACCAGACTTCCCGCCCAACCGCGACTACTAGCTCCGAGGGCAGTGTATCGCATGAAGTTGAGGCGCCCCACAGAGGTATTGGCCAATGGGACGCCGTGGAGGGGCGGCAGCCGACACCGCGCTCAAGTGTCTTTGCCAGGTGTGCGATTCGTTCGAGCCCGTCTGCGAGCAGAGCCGCGCAACCTCGGAAGCCGCCGGGATCTGCCTGCATCGCCACATTTCCGCCTCGAGAAGTCAAGGATCGCCTGGCCGTCCGCAAACGTGGGAAGACGTACTCCGCCCGATGTACCTCCGGAAGCCTCACAGAAGAACGACACGACCTCGTCTACGTACGTCTTCGCCGTGTCGAACAGCACATGGTCATCGAACGTGCGCGTGCAGTCGTTGCTGTCGACGGACAGACGGTGACCGGCGAGGTCGCACTCCAGGACGCCATGGTCCCCACGATACGCATCCTGCGCCTAGCAGGCCTCAAGGTAGTCAGATGCACGGAGCACACCAGCCCGTCTGGGAACTCATAGATCGCCTCGACATCCGCGCTCTCTATCCCAGCCTCCGAGTCCGCTGTCGACAAGCATTCTGGGATGGCGAAAGAGCATCGCATGTAGTTCAGTTCGCGGGACGAGTCAGCGCGACGGCGCCACCGCGAGCGGTGAAGGCGCTGTAGCCCACCGTACGGACGATCGGGCCTCCAAGCGCCGAGGTGCTGCCCGCTTCGATCCTCGCGAAAAGCACCCGGCCGATCGTGCCTTCGCGCAGCACGCGCTCCACTTCACGAAAGACCGGGAGGAAGCGAAGGTTGTATCCGACTCCAACGAAAGCTCCCTCGCCTGGATCTCCGCCGCAAGCAAACGCAGGTCGTTGTTGATGCGCGCCGCGACAGGCTTCTCGATCAAGATGTGCATGTTGTGCCGAGCCAGTGCCAAAGCCGTGCTCACATGCTGATCTGTGTCGTTCGCGACGATGGCCAGCCTCGGAGGGTCGTCCGGCAGGGAGGAGATCGCCGTGACACGATCGCTTTGGAAGTCGGTCAAAGAGGAGACGTCTCGGCTGGTCAACACCAGCACCTCGGGTGCGCCAAGTTCCAGCAGGTTGCGCACGTGACGAGTCGCGATGGATCCACTGCCAACGATGAGTACAGGATCTCGGACTGCCGAGTTCATCGTGCCGTCGACCCCCCGTCGACCACGAGATTCTGCCCCGTCACGTAGCTCGCGGCCTCTGACGCCAAGAACACGACCGCACCAACCACATCGTCCGGCCGACCCATCCGCCCAAGCGGAGTCAGCGACGCGTATCGGCTGACGAACGACGCGGGCTGCCCGCTTCGATCCCTCCGGGGGACACGCAGTTGACTCTCACAGCGGCGGGGCCTAATAGGTCGCAAGGAATCGGCTCATCCCGAGCACGCCGCCCTTGATGGCCGAGGGGAGCTGGCATCGTCACTCGGTGCCCTCGTAGACCTCGAGCTCGGACCGACCATCCCGTAGATGGAAGCGAAGTTGATGATCGACCCGCCGCCTGACCGAGACATCCGCTCTGCCGCCGCACGCGATGAGACGAAATAGCCGCCGAGGTGCGACTGAAGGTTGGCGCACCACGATCCGAAGTCCTCAGTGCCCAACGGCGTGCCCCAGTCCGCGGTTCTGGGATAGGCACAATTGACCAGGATGTCGAGCCGCCCAGAAGTCGACACCACAGCGTCCAGGGTCTCTTCGACAGAAGACGCCGACGTGATGTCCATTCGAGCCGCCCGAAGCTCTCCGCTCACCTGGCCGACGTCCACTGCCCACACTTCCGCGCCAGCAGCCCCAAGCCCTGCGCACACCTCACGGCCAAGCAAGCCGGCCGCTCCCGTGACGACGGCGACCCTGCCTGAGCAAGAAAAGAGATTGGAGAACCGATCGTCAGATGCCATTCAGAGCTCCTCGGTCACGTCGCTCGAGCCGGGTTCGGATGAAACACGGGCTAGACCACCATAGGCCTTGTCAGCCGGAAGGACCGCAAGGCGAACGTGGTCAGGGGAGCTCCGGTGAAGCAAAACGCCCAACAGGCCAGTATCCAGATCGCCGGCGGCCATCTGTCAGGCGGCACCACCGTGAAGAACGCCCCGAGCCAGAGGACGTGGGTGACGTAGATGCCGAGGAAGTACTCCCTGCCCCAGGCGAGGCGTGCAGCACCGAACCAATGCATGCCAGACGCCGCTCCAAGGAGGACCGTCAGAGCCCCAATGATCCACAGCGCTGTCTCCAGAGTAGCCGAGACTGGCACAGGAAAGCCGCCGCCGGTCACGCGAAGGACGCCGACGGCCACGATGGAGACGATCGCGATGCCCATGACCACAGAACGACGCCAGGCCAAGGGCGCCCTTGCGCGCACTTCCATGCCGCCCAAGTAGGCAAGGAGGTATCGGGGCGCCAAAGCGAAGTTGAGCATGCTTGTGGGAATGGACGTCGTGCCGACCACATAGAGCGCGACGATCGCGACGATGCATACGAGGATCGCGATCATGCGCGAGCGCGCGCTGCGCACCAGTATGTCGGTCAGCAGCGCGCAGGCCAGCAGCATCGGCAGGAACCAGAGGATGCCGTGCGCCCCCGCGAAGAAGATGACCATCAGGGGCTTCGGCAGATAGAGCGCGCCACCGTGCAGCAGGGCCCTCTGGCCCACAGCCAAGTACACGACGCTCCACAGCGCATAGGGAACGGCCAGCCTCGTGAATCGCCGCCACCGCCACGCCGCGCCGCGACCTCCGACAGCGCCATGCAGATAGCCGGAGACCGCAAAGAAGAAGAACAAGGCCGTCGCCATGGACGCCACGAGGAATGCGCCGACAATGCTGCCTCCCTCGTGGGCCGAAACGTGGTGAAGGACGATCGCTGCCGCAGCGACGTATCCAGCCCATCCAGAGTCGCGTTGCGGCGAGTCGGGACGGCGACCGCGACGACAGCCGCTTCCTGACTACGGGCCGGATCCGGGAACGTGCCCATGATGGCGTCTCGCTCTTCGCGAGGGAGGAAGGGATACTGGTCGTCAAGAGGACACGACTCGAACGTGCCGTCGTCACGCCGTCGCGAAACGATCCGCGGTGACTTCCTTTGATCGGGGGAGATGTTCACTTCGCAGAGCCACGGGTCTCCGTTTTCCATGACCTCAGCGAGACCTTCGGGCAACTCCTCGTTCGTACCGAGGTGCCGATAGCGAAGCCCGTAGGCGCCGGCCAGTTGATCGAACGCTGGGTTCGCCACGCCTGACTCAGGATCACAGGCCACAAAACGCGAGTCGCAGAACGTCGTCTGCGTCGCCCGAATGCTCTCGTACCCGCCGTTGTTGAGGACGAAGACCTTCACGTTCAGATGATTGTGGCCGATGGTGAGAAGCTCCTGAACGTTCATCTGAAGGCTTCCGTCACCGGTCACGAGAACAGTCCTGGAGCCGTCCCGTGCTATGCACGCGCCTACCGCGGCAGGCAAGTCCCATCCCATCGCGCCAAAGCCGTAGTTGGTGATCACTCGCTGATGTCGCTTCACTGCGAACGAATGATGGATGGACACCGCGTCGGTCCCGTTTCCAGTCAGCAGCACCTCGCCGGGTCGCATGGTCTCGGAAAGCTTGCTGGCCAGCACATAGCTGTTGACGTGGTTCTGATCCTCCAGGTAGTCCGGAGTCACGATTGGGAAGAGCTGCTTCCACTGTGTCAACACGCTCAACCATCGTCCGTCCGGCGTCGAGTCCAAGCCGGCCTGGTCGGCGAGCAGGCGCTCCATGAACCACGCGAGGTCGGCCGTGAGCCTGCAGTCGCAGGAAGTTCGGCTTCTCCATCTCGGCACGCTCGATGTTCACCATCAGGCGTTTGGCGCGTGGGGCCAGGCCTGATGTGTCGAAGCCGACGGAGCTCACCGACATGCTTGTCCCAGACAAAGCAGCAGATCCGCGTTCTGGAGTGCGAAGTTCGCACGGCGCTGACCGGTCGGGCCAAAACGGCCAAAGTACTGCGGGTGTTCCTCCTCAAGCAGGTCCATCCCGCCCATGGTCGCCACCACCGGCCAGCCGAGGGCTTCCACGAACTCACGGAACAACCTCTCGGATCGCGCGCTATGGACTCCGTTCCCGGCAACGATGAGTGGACGAGTCGACACCTCGATGAGTGCCTCGGCCGTCGCGAAGTCCTCCGATCGATCCCGGTCGTGAGCAGGGTCCACAGGCTCCTGCGGCTCGTCTGCCGTCGCCTCGGGAGTCCCAATCTCGGCCGCTTGCACGTCAAGAGGGATGTTGAGCCACACCGGTCCGGGCCGGCCGCTCGTCGCAATTCTGACGGCACGCGCCAATTCCAGCGGAACGTCCTCACCAGACACGATCGTCTTGGCGTACTTGGTCACTGGCTTGGCCATGTCGACGATGTTCATCTCTTGCGGGCCGATCTGGCGATGCCTGGAGTAGTCCGCGATGAGGTCCGTCCGCACCTGACCGGAGATCACGATCACCGGCACGGAGTCGAGCCACGCGCCGGCGATGGCCGACAGAGCATTTGCGCTGCCAGGGCCGGTGGTGACAAGGCAGACGCCGATGCCGTGCCCCAGGCGCGCATACGCCTCGGCCGCGATCGCGCATGCCTGTTCGTGGTACTTGGACCAGTACTGGATGTCCGACCGACGCCCGAGCGAATCGAGAAGGTACATGATGCCGCCGCCCGCCACCGTGAAGACGTCTTTGACGCCCTGCCCGGCAAGAAGTCGAAGACGTAGTCGGCAGCGTTCACTCGCAGGTTCCTCTCTCAGCCGCCACTGGCGGCACCTCGGTCATCCTGAGGCGGCGTGCCCACAACAGGACCGATGCCAGCCTGGCTGATCCGGTGGATTCAAGCTCTCAGCCGCCAAGGACGTTCGCGGCCGCATCCTCTCCGTCATGGTACCGTATGAGGGCGAACCGAGCGACGGCTTCAGGCGCCGCCGGTCCTGATAGGCCAGATCATCGAGCGCCCGCTGCGCCCGCGGCGTGCAGGTATGACACAATCTGGTCCGAGGGCTCATCGTCGAGTGACCTCATCTCGGGAGTGGAATCGAACGTTGGGGACGGGCACCGTTCAGATAGGTCATCGCACCGTAGGCTACGGCAGGCCGTGCTACGTGATCGCAGAGGTCGGCGTGAACCACAACGGTTCCTTGGACCTCGCCCCGCAGGCTTGTCGAGGCCGCCTCGGCCGCAAAAGCCGACGCCGTCAAGTTCCAGACATTCACGGCAGCCAGCCTCGCGCATTGCATCGGCTCCAAAAGCCACGTGCCAGATGCGGACCACCTCGCCAGACGAGTCCCAGCGCGACATGCTGGAGGGACTGGAGTTGTCTCGCGAGGCGCACGAAGTTGTCCGCGAGCGTTGTCGGGCCCTCGGGATCGAGTTCCTTTCCATGCCGTTCGACGAATCGAGCGCCGATTCCTGGAGAATCTCGGCGTCTCCGCGTTCAAGATACCTTCCGGCGAGATCACCGACCTGCCGTTCTTGCGGCATGTGTCGAGCAAGGCCCGGCCGATGATCGTGTCGACCGGCATGTCGAACCTGGGCGAAGTCGAGGCCGCCGTACGGACCATCGAGTCGACCGGCAACCAGGACTTGATCCTGTTGCAGTGCGTCAGCGACTACCCGGCGGCGCCCTCGCAGGCGAACCTTCGCGCGATGGCCACGCTCGCAGCTTCGTTCGGAACGCCGGTCGGGTACTCGGACCACACACCCGGCGTTTGATCTCGCTGGCGGCCGTTGCGCTCGGCGCCTGCCTGATCGAGAAGCACCTCACCCTTGACCGTCATCTTCCCGGGCCCGACCAGTCTACTTCGGTTCAACCGGAGGAGTTCAGCAGCCTGGTGCAGGAGATCCGCGCTGTCGAGACGCCCTTGGGGACGGACGCAAGACAATGACGCAAGGTGAGCGGGATACGGCCATCGCGGCTCGCAAGAGCCTCGTCGCGCGGGTGCACATCCCTGCGGGCACGCAGGTGACACCCGAAATGGTGACCGCCAAAAGACCGGGAGTCGGCCTCTCCCCCAGCCTTCGCGACGAGCTAGTGGGACGCACGGCCCGCGTCGACATACCTGAGGATACGCTTATCACGTGGGGGATGATCGAGTCCAAAATCCGGGTGTCGTCACCGGCTCGCGTTCGGACTACGGGATATGCCTGCCGCTCCTGCGACGCATCGACGCAGACCGCGACCTCCGTCTGCGCCTGATGGTAACGGGAATGCATCTGGCCCCCGAGTTTGGCTCAACGGCGCAGGCGATCGCGCTGGACGGCCTCGAGATCGAGGATCGTATAGAGTCTCTGCTCTCATCGGACACCCCCGAAGGAACTGCCAAGTCCATGGGCTTCGGCATCGTCGGCTTCGCTCAGGCCTTCGGGCGCGAGCGACCGGACCTGCTCGTCGTGCTCGGCGACCGGTTCGAGATGTTCGCGGCCGCAGCAGCAGCGCTCCCTTTCCGCATCCCCGTGGCCCACATCCACGGCGGCCAGCTTCTCCGAAGGGGCGATCGACGATGCGCTTCGCCACTCGATGACGAAGCTCAGTCATCTCCACTTCGTGGCCACGGAGGAATACGCCCGCCGTGTGGTCCAAATGGGCGAGGGAAGCCTGGCGCGTGAAGATCGTCGGGGCCTTGAGCCTCGATAACCTGGGGGACAACCAACCCATGACGCGGGCCCAGCTCGAGCAGCTGGTGGGACTCGACCTCAGTGCCTCCCCGCTCCTCGTGCGTTTCATCCGCCACACTCGAGCCCAGCGACGCTCGGGACCAAGTCCATGAGCTGCTGGCCGCACTCGACATCATCCGCAAGCCGCTGGTCTTCACTGCTCCAACGCAGACGCGCAGGGCAGACGCATCCGGCACGAACTGAGCGAGTTCGTGGCAAGCAGGGCCAATGCCAGTCTCGTGGACAACCTGGGATCGCGCGCCTACTTCAGCATGATGGGCTTTGCCGCCGCCATGGTCGGCAACTCCTCAAGTGGAATCATCGAGGCGGCGTCGTTCCACCTGCCGGTGGTGAACATCGGCAGCAGGCAGCTGGGTCGAGTTCGCGGGGCCAATGTCATAGATACGCCGTGTCAGAGACTCGAGATCACTCGTGCTGTGGAGCAGGCCACATCGACCGGCTTCCGCGATCGGCTCTCCGACCTTCGGAATCCGGACGGTGATGGTCACGCCGCCGACGCCATCATGACGACCCTGCGCAAGGTCCCACTCGACCGCGTTCTGCTCGAGAAGCACTTCCACGACGAGCCATTCCTGGGTCGCGCCGACTGTGAGTAGAAGGACCGACAAAGTGAGACAGACCGTAGTCGGCCTTGGCGCCGGGGGTCACGCCAAGGTCATCATCGAGATCCTGCAGGCGGACGGCCGCTATGAGCTAGTCGGCTGTCTCGAGCCTGCGCCCTCGCGTCTTGGAGAGAGCGTGCATGGCGTCCCCTTCTGGGTGACGACGACCTCCTGAAAGGGCTCGTTGAACAGGGTGCGAGCCATTTCTTCGTCGGCGCGGGAAAGTCCGCGACGGATCGACGCAGCGACGCCTTTTCGAACTGGGCCGCAACGTCGGACTCGCCCCGGTGAGCACGATCCACCCATCGGCCGTCATCTCGCCTTCTGCGACCATCGGTGAGGGAGCCACGATCCTCGCCGGGGTCATCTTGAACACGGACGCCGTCATCGGCGATGACGTGGTCTTGAACTCCGGGGCAGTCGTCGAGCACGACTGCGTCGTGGACGACCATGTGCATGTAGCAAGCGGGGCTTGCCTCGCCGGCGGGGTCCGCGTCGGCCGGGCACACTCGTCGGAGCGGGTGCCGTGGTCCGCCAAGGCGTGAAGATCGGCAGCGATGCCATCGTGGGCGCCGGCGCGGTAGTCGTGGACGACGTGCCTTCGGGGACTACGGTCGTCGGCGTTCCGGCCCGGCCTCTGCGGACGCGGTAGGGCTCTCATGCCGGCGGATATCAAGGCCCTCGTGGTCAGGCAAAGCGACACAGTCGAGACCGTCATGAGATCCATCGACCGCAGCGGCCGGATCGGCTTGCGCTGCTCGTGGACGACGACGGGCGTCTGATCGCCACGATCACGGACGGCGATATTCGCCGTGGGCTGCTGGTCGGGCTCACGTTGGACGCCCCGATCGTCGACCTCCTGCCGATCAAGGCGAGAATGCCCAACCCGAAGGCCGTCACAGCGCCGGTCGGGTGTGACCCGGACGTGCAGCGCTGCGTGATGCAGGAGCGCGGGGTCCGCCAGCTGCCGTTGGTGGACGGCGACGGGATCGTGGTCGACGTAGTGACACTTCGCGACCTCATGCCCGAGCAGCCTCCAAACATGCGCGCGGTCATCATGGCAGGCGGCTTCGGAACCAGACTGCGACCTCTCACCGATGATCTGCCCAAGCCGATGCTGCCTGTCGGCGGCCGCCCCGTCATGGAGTGGATCGTCGACCAGATGCGTTGCTCGGGCATCAAACACATGAACGTGACTACTCACTACATGCCGGAGAAGGTCATGGAGCACTTCGGAGACGGGAGTGCCTTTGGAGTGGAACTTCACTATGTCAGCGAGGACAGGCCCCTAGGCACGGGTGGTGCGCTGGCCCTCATTCCGCGCGAATCCGAACCTCTGCTGGTCGTCAACGGCGACGTGCTCAGCAGCGTCGACTACGCTCAGATGCTCGAGTATCACCACGACCACGAGGCGCAGTTCACAGTCGGCGTCAGCCAGTATCAGATCGACGTGCCGTACGGCGTCGTCGACCTTGATGGCTCAGTCATCCGCAGCCTGAGGGAAAAGCCCACCCTGACCATGTATGTCAACGCCGGATGTATCTACTGCAACCCAGTGTCTACGAACAGGTACCAGATGAGAGTGCTTCAACATGACCGATCTCGAGAGCAGTGGGTGCTCGACGCCGGAAAGCGAGTCGTCGGATTCCCCATTCGCGAGTACTGGCTCGACATCGGTCAGCACGCGGACTACGGGCAGGCGCAGAGCGACGTCGAGAACGGGAGATTCGAAGAATGATCTGGAGTGGTAGGCGCGTGCTCGTCACCGGCGCCGGCGGATTTATCGGAAGCCACCTCACTGAGCGCCTCATCGAGGCCGGCGCCACTGTTCGCGCTCTGGTCCACTATCACGCCAACGGCACGTGGGGTTGGCTCGATGAATCGCCCCTGGCGGCACACGCTGAGATGGTGTCTGGCGACGTATGCGACCGCGACCTCGTCACCGCCGCGGTGAAAGGCGTGGACGTCGTCCTTCATCTGGCCGCGCTGATCGGAATCCCCTATTCGTACGACGCGCCCGAGTCCTACGTGCGCACGAATGTCCTGGGCACCCCGAACCTCCTTCAGGCTTCGAGGGCGGCTGACGTGACTCGCTTCGTCCACACATCCACCAGCGAAGTGTACGGCACCGCTCGCTACGTCCCCATCGACGAGCAGCATCCGCTCCAAGGTCAGTCTCCGTATTCCGCCAGCAAGATCGGGGCGGACAAGATGGTCGAGGCCTTCGGTCTCTCCTTCAGACTTCCAGTCACCACTGTCCGGCCGTTCAACACGTTCGGCCCCCGGCAGTCTGCGCGCGCCATCATCCCGACCATCCTCACGCAGTCCCTCACGTCCAAGACCATTCGACGGGAATCTCCGCCCGACGCGCGACCTCAACTTCGTGTCGAACACCGTGGACGGCTATCTTCTTGCGGCTGCCACTGAACGGGCCGTCGGACTCACGATGAACCGGGCTCGGGGTGGGAGATCAGTATCGGCGATCTGGTTGATGCGATCTCGACCATCACGGAAAGACCCTGCCGGTCACGCAAGAGGACGACCGGCAGCGGCCTGAGGCAAGCGAAGTCGAGCGCCTTCTTGCGGACAGCAGTCTGGCCCGCGAAGTGCTGGGTTGGTACCCGAAGGTGTCTCTTGAGGCCGGCCTGCAGTCGACGTACGAATGGATGCAGACCCATCTCGGTTTCTATCGGCCGAGCACGAATGCCGCTGAGCCCTTCCTCACCGCGCCGGACGACGGCATACCGTTGTGTGTCCCGCACCTGGCAGGGAATGAACGCGAGTACGTCGACATCCTGCCTGGACACGGGCTGGGTCTCTTCGGCAGGGAAGTTCGTTGATCGATTCGAGACGGCGGTGGCCAACCGGGTCCACGCTCGTCATGCCGTGGCGACTGTGAACGGCACGTCTGCTCTTCACATCGCGCTGCTCCTCGCGGGAATGCATGGACGATGAGGTGCTTGTCCAGCGCTCACCTTCATTGCACCGGCCAACGCGCTCCGCTACGTCGGCGCCCATCCGGTGTTCGTGGACGCGGAGCCCCAGTACTGGCAGATGGATTGGCGGAGGGTCCAGTCGTTCCTCGAGGACGACTGTCGTGTGTCCGGTGGAGTCCTCCGCAACGCACGGGTACGGGGCGTCGAGTTAGCGCGATCCTGCCCGTGCACATTCTAGGCCACCCAGTGGACGCTGACCCGCTGCTGGGACTTGCCCGCCGCTTCGACCTCGCGGTCATAGAAGACGCGACTGAGGCGCTCGGATCACTCTACAGAGAACGTCACGTTGGGTCGCTTGGTGACGTCTCCTGCTTCAGCTTCAACGGCAACAAGATCGTCACGGCCGGTGGCGGGGGAGCGATCGTCACGGATCGGGCTGACTGGGCTGAAAGGGCACGCTACCTGACCACGCAAGCCAAGGATGACCCGGTCGAGTATGTCCATAATGAAGTCGGCTACAACTACCGTCTTACCAATGTCCAGGCGGTTCGGGCACGGCGCAGCTGGAATGCCTGGATGGCTTCATCGACGCGAAACGAAGCATAGCTGCCGCATACAGCGAGGCCTTCTCCGACTTGGCGGGTATCACCTGCATCGCCGAGGCGCCTTGGGCACGAAGCATCTTCTGGATGTACACGATCTTGATCGACGAGAGCAGCTGTCGTGCCGACAGCAGAAGCGTCTTGCGGCACATGGCGTCGCGAGGAATACAGACGAGACCGCTCTGGCAGCCCCTCCACAGGAGTCCGGCATACGCCGGCACTCTCGTCCTCGGGGGGAGAGATAGCCGACCGCCTCAACCGTCAGGCGCTCAGCCTGCCTTGCTCAGTAGGGCTGTCCCTGGACGATCAACGGCGCGTGATTCGTGAGGTGCCGAGCGCCGCCCACTAGGCGCACTGCGCTCGACCGGCCCACCGGGCACCCAACCATGCCATCGCGCAGTCCTCTCGATCGCGTCATCGAGCTTCACGACGGCTCGAAGGTCCAGCTCTTCCTCTGCCCGTCGAGTGTCTGGGACGTAGCGCTGCGGGGAAGCCCCTGGGGGTGCACACAGAGCGATACGCACGGGCTTCTCCGGCAAAGGACGTTCGCCACCCGGCCCGCCAGCTCTGCGATGCTGATCTCCTCGGACGATCCCACATTGTACGGTCTGGCCGGCACTCCCGGGCGAAGATCTGCCACAGCCACACGGCGAGGTCGGCGGCGTAGAGATACGAACGTCGCGCCGTGCCATCCCCTTCGACCGCGATCGCCGGGGACCAGAGTGCATCGCGGATGAAGTTGCCGATGGCGTAGTTCGCGTCCAGCGCCAGCGCAGGACCGACGAAAGCAAAGCAGCGCGCGACCTTTGCCTGCAGGCCCCATTCCGCCACGGCGTTGGAGCACAGGAATTGGCGGTCCGCTTTCCTTGCGCGTAGCCGGAGTGCGCATCGTCAGTTGACGGCGCCAGGCGGGCCTCCTCATCCACCTTGTGAAGTCCCGCAGGCTGCTGGCCATAGACGGCGCCCGAGCTCGTCAGCAGAGCCGCTGGACACGGCAGCGCCGAGCCAGATCAAGCACTTCCATGGTGCCGACGACGCCGGTCGTAAACGCCTCCCAGGACGACACGCCTCCCGGCGGATAAGTGGTCTCCGCAGCCATATGCAGGACATCCTAGTCATGCGAGCCCCAGAGAGCGTATGGACGTCGCCGGTGACGATCTCGACACTCCGATGCTCGGCAAGATAGGGAGCGGACACGGCGAGGCGGGAGGCATCGCGGATTGAGAGAAGGATCACGCGAGCGCCGAGGCCGTGCTCGTCGTTGGCAAGCAAAAAGCTCTGGAGCATCCAGCGGCCGAAGAAGCCGCTCCCCCCCGTCAGACCCAGACGCGCACCGCGAAACCCCTCCCAGATCCCCCCCGTGAGCCGAAGGACGTGCTCCAGGTCGGCAGATGGCAAGGGCTTGGGGGCTACTCCCACGCATCGGTGCGGATGGCGGCGTCGGCGACGCCGCGCTCTCGCAAGTTGAGTCGTGAGCGCGGCCAGCATCTGCGGTGGGCCGCTCAGGTAGAAGACCGGCTCGCGCAGGGTCTTGATCGCCGGCCAGGCAGTCTCGACGTTCAGGACGCCCGTCGGTCGCCTGCAGCACGAGGCTGCACGCGAGCGCGGGCACCTTCTGCGGCGCAAGCCTCCGCGAGCGGCCCGTAGACGAACAGCTCGGGCGTGCGGGCGCCGTAGAAGAGCAGCACCCGCGGCGCCGCGCCGCGGCTCCAGCGACTGCAGGAAGGCCGTGAACGCCGTCATGCCGGTGCCGCCGGCGAAGAGCACGGCATCCCGCGCCGGGATCGATCACGAACTCGCCATAGGGCAGCTTCACCCAGACGTCGGCGCCGGCGGCCAGCTCGCGCTCCATGCGAGCCGTGAAGGCACCCTTGACGGCGTACGTGATCGCCAGCCGGTCGCGCTCGCGCGGCGAGCTGGCGATCGAGAACACACGGGACTCGGGCCAGAAGCCGCCCGGCTCGTAGGCGTCGAGCGCCAGATGGAGGAACTGGCCGGGCTTGAAGCGCGGCACGGGCGCAGAAGGGGCGAGCTCGACGGTGTACACGCGCTCGCCGTGATCGATCACGCTCTCGACGTGCGCAGGACATCTTGCGGACGACGGCCACGTGCCTCAGCGCTCCGCGGGCGCCGGCGCGCCGGCGCCCGCAGCTCCGCCGGCAACGCGTTCGCCGGTCATGAAACGCGCGAACGCCTCGACCATGTAGTCCAGACGCGCGTCGTCGATGCCTGGGTAGACGCCGACGAAGAACGTGCGCTCCATCACCGCGTCGGTGTTCGCCAGGTCGCCGACGACGCGCCGCTCGATGTGCTCGAACGCCGGATGCCGCAGCAGATTGCCGCTGAACAGGTTGCGCGTCTCGATGCGGTTCGCTTCGAGGAACCCGGTCAGGTCGTTGCGCGTGAATCCGGCGTCCTCGCGCACCGTGATCACGAAGCAGAACCAGGACGGGTCGGTGTGCGGCGGGGCGACCGGCAGGATGAGCCGGTCCTCGTAGGGCCGGAGAGCCTCGAGCAGCCGGGCGTGATTGCGCTTGCGCGCCGCGACGAAGCCGTCGAGCCGAGCGAGCTGCGCGCAGCCGATCGCGGCCTGCATGTCGGTGGCCTTGAGGTTGTAGCCGAGATGGCTGTAGACGTACTTGTGGTCGTAGCCGTGAGGCAGGCTGCCGAACTGCTGGCCGAAGCGCTTGCCGCAGGTGTTGTTCTCACCGCCGGCGCAGTAGCAGTCGCGGCCCCAGTCGCGCACGGAGCGCGCGATGCGCGCGAGCTCCTCGTCGTCGGTGACCACCATGCCGCCCTCGCCCGTGGTGATGTGGTGAGCGGGATAGAACGACAGCGTGGCGAGGTGGCCGAACGTCCCGGTGAGACGGTCCCGATAGCGTCGACCCGAGGGCGTCGCAGTTGTCCTCGACGAGCCACAGGTCGTGCTCCTCGACGAGGTCCATGACCGCGTCGAGGTCGTAGGGTACTCCGAGCGTGTGGGCGAGCATGATGGCCCGCGTGCGGTCCGACACGGCGGCGCGCAGCGCGGCGGGGTCGGCGTTGTAGTCGCCCAGGCGCACGTCCACGAACACCGGCACAAGGCCGTTCTGGACGATCGGCGCCACGGTGCTGGGGAACCCCGCGGCGACCGTGATGACCTCGTCGCCCGGCTTGAGCCGACGCTCGCCGAGCTTGGGAGACGTGAGCGCCGTGAGCGCCACCAGGTTCGCCGACGAGCCCGAGTTGACGAACAGCGCGTCGGACAGCCCCGAGGTAGTCGGCGATGCCGGCCTCGAACTCCTCGGTGAAGCGGCTCGCCGTCAGGTAGAAGTCGAGCGCGGAGTCGACGAGGCTGCCGCAGCTCCTCCTCGCCGAACACGCGGCCGGCGTAGCGCACCGGGTCGCCGTCAGGATCGAACGGCTGGCCGCAGTGGCGCTCCTGGTAGTACCGGCTCACCAGCTCGAGGATCTCGCTCGCGCGTGTCCGTCATCGTGTCGTCCTCATCACGGCGTCGTCGTCCTGCTTCCGCGGCGGCCCACGCCAGGCCCAGTCGCAGGGCGTCGCGTTCGTAGCGTCCGCAACTGCGGCACTCACCAGCTCGCGCGCCGGCAGCCGCCGTGAGTAGTAGTCGCGATACCACGCCGCCGTGCGACGCACCGACGCCGGCGCATCCCACACCGGCGCCCAACCGAGCTCTCGCGCGCCTTGCCGCTGTCGAGGCTGAGGAAGCGCGCCTCGTGGGGCTGCGCGCCGGCGTCGTCCGGCGTCGTCCACGATCCGCGCGCCCCACTCCTCCAGGAAGCGCTCGACGACCCAGCGGACCGGGCGGGCGCCGTCCGCCGCGTCCGGCCCGAAGTTCCAGGCGCCCTCGTACTCCCGCCCGTCATGGCCGCATCAGGCGCGCGCCAAGCCAGAGGTAGCCCGACAGCGGCTCGAGCACGTGCTGCCACGGCCGCACGGCGTCGGGATTGCGCACGACGATCGGGCTCTCCGGCCGCAGAGCGCGCGCACGCAGTCGGGCACGATGCGGTCGGCGGCCCAGTCGCCGCCGCCGATGACGTTGCCGGCGCGAGCGGTCGCGACTGCCGCAGCCGGCTCCGGAGCCGAAGAAGCTGGCGCGGTAGGCGGCCGCGACAAGCTCGGCGCAGCCCTTGCTGGCGCTGTACGGGTCGCGGCCGCCCAGGGGGTCGCCTCGCGGAAGGCGCGGCCGGTCTCCGGGTTCTCGTAGCACTTGTCGCTGGTGACGACGACGACGCGCCGACACCGAGTCGCAGGCGCGCGCCGCCTCGAGGACATTGACCGTGCCCATCACGTTGGTCTCGAAGGTCTCGTGCGGCTCGGCGTAGCCGAGCCGCACCAGCGGCTGCGCGGCCAGGTGGAAGACGACAGACGGCCGCGCCGCCGCCATCGCGCGCCACGAGCCGGTCCGCGGTCGCGCACGTCGCGCGACGACGTGCCGTGCAGGCGATCGCCCGAGACCGAGCGCGTCGAACAGGCTCGGCTCGGTCGGCGGGTCCAGGGCGTACCCGGTGACCTCGGCGCCAAGATCGGCGAGCCACGACGCCAGCCACGCCCCCTTGAAGCCGGTGTGGCCGGTCACGAAGACCCGGCGGCCGGCGTAGGCGCCGCCGAACATCACCAGGTCTTCCAGGGCGCGCGTCCGGAGTCCCAGAGGTCCTCGAGCGTGCGCTTGTCGCGCAGCGTGTCCATCGGCTGCCAGAAGCCGCGTGGCGGTAGGCGGCCAGCTGGCCGTCGGCGGCGAGGCGCTCGAGCGGCTCGTGCTCCCAGAGCGTCGCGTCGCCGTCGATGTAGTCGAGCACGGCAGGCTCGAGCACGAAGAACCCGCCGTTCATCCAGGCGCCGTCGCCGCGCGGCTTCTCCGTGAACGAGCACACGGTCTCATCGTCGTCGACATGTCGAGCGCGCCGAAGCGGCCGGGCGGCTGCACCGCCGTCACCGTCGCCAGCCTGCCGTGCGCCTCGTGGAAGCGCGAGCAGGGCCGGCACGTCGACGTCGGCCACGCCGTCGCCGTAGGTCATCAGGAAGCGCTCGCCGCCGAGGTACGGCGCCACCCGCTTGAGCCGCCCGCCGGTCTGCGTCTCCGCGCCGGTGTCGACGAGCGTGACCCGCCACGGCTCGACGGTGTGCTCGTGCACCTCCATCCCCTGCCCCTGCAGGTCGAAGGTCACGTCGGAGTTGTGCAGGAAGTAGTTGGCGAAGTACTCCTTGATCACGTAGCCCTTGTAGCCGAGGCAGATGACGAAGTCGTTGAAGCCGTAGTGGCCGTAGAGCTTCATGATGTGCCAGAGGATCGGGTGCTCGCCGATCTCCGCCATCGGCTTGGGCTTGACCTGGGTCTCCTCCGACAGGCGCGTGCCGAGCCCGCCGGCGAGTATGACGACCTTCATGCGGCCTCCCGCCACTCTTCCTTGCCAGCTCTGTATCGGCGCGTTCGCACCGCGCCTGTAGCCCGCGCTGACAACTGAGGTGATTCTACGCCTCGCGCGGACCACCGCAGGCAGTCGGCCCAGCGCGGCGAGCCGGCCGCGGCTAGACACCCAGCGCCACCTTGAGCACGAAGTACGAGGCCACCGAAGCCCAGAGCAGCGCGTCGAAGCGGTCGAGCACGCCGCCGTGGCCGGGCAGGCCGCGGCCGGAGTCCTTGATCTGCACGTCGCGCTTCACGAGGCTCTCGAAGAGGTCGCCGAGCGGCGCCACGACGGCGATGACGGCGCCGAGGAAGAGCGCGCCGCCGGCGCTGAGGTGCGCGTAGATGAAGCCGATGAACACGACCACGAGGATCGTGCTGATGGCGCCGCCGGCGAAGCCCTCCCAGGTCTTCTTGGGCGAGAGCACCGGCGCCATCGGCGTGGCGCCGAAGTACTTGCCCGTGAAGTACGCCATGGTGTCGCCGGCCCAGGTGCCGAAGAGCACCGTCAGCAGGATCAGGCCGTCGCTGTCGAGCGGCCGCAGCATGACGATGGCGCTGAAGCCGAGGCCGATGTACAGGATCCCGAACATCGTCACCGCCATGCGCACGGTCACTCCGTGCTTGGGACCCCACGCGAGGCCCAGGAGCGCGACGAGGAGGAAGCCGACGGCGATGGCGCCCGCGAGGCCGAGCGGCGAGCGGAACCAGGCCATGTACAGCATGAGCGCCACGGCGAGGAACCCGGCGAGCGGCAGCGGACGGTACATCCTCGTCAGCCGGAAGAACTCGTTGAGCGAGAGCAGCGCCAGCGCCAGCATGACGAGCCAGAACAGCAGCCCGCCGTGCACGACGAAGACGACGGCGAGGACGGCGAGGACGGCGCCGGTGATGATGCGCGTCGTCACGCGGCGCCGCCGGCCGATGTGCCGCCGCCAGCCGACGCGCCGCTCTGAGGCGCATCGGCCCCGGCGGCGTCGTTCGCCGATACGTCCGGGCCTGCTCCGCCGCCGGCGCGGCCGCCGAACCGGCGCTGGCGGCGGGCGTACTCGGCCAGCGCCTCGTCGAGCGCCGCCTCGTCGAAGTCCGGCCAGAGCTTGTCGCTGAACACGAGCTCCGAGTAGGCGCACTGCCAGAGCAGGAAGTTGCTCACGCGCATGCTCGCCCGAGGTGCGGATGAGGAGCTCGGGATCGTGCATCTCGGGCGCGTAGAGGTGGCGCCGCAGATCGTCGGCGGAGAACTCGAGTGCGGCGTGAGCCGGCATACGGAGCGGCGCCGGCGCTTCGCCCTGCCGAGCGCCTCGAGCATCGCCTCCCGCGCCAGCCCGGCGGCCGCGTCCAGGATCTCCTGGCGGCCGCCGTAGTTGAAGGCGATGTAGAGCGTCATGCGCGTGTTCCCCGCGGTCAGCGCCTCCGCATCGTCGATGCGGCGCGCAAGCTTGGCCGGCACCCCCCGCCGGCTCCCCACGAAGCGCACGCGAGCCCCGCGCTCGTGCATGTCCGGCACCTGCGAATCTATCATCTCGACGAACAGCTGCATCAGCGCCTCGACCTCTTCGGGCGGCCGGTTCCAGTTCTCCGTCGAGAACGAGTAGACCGTGACCTCCTTGATGCCGAGGTCGAGCGCGTGCTCGAGGACGCGCCGCAGGGTCTTGGCGCCGGCGCGATGCCCGGCGGCCACCGGCAGCCGCCGCTGCTGCGCCCAGCGGCCGTTGCCGTCCATGATGATGGCGACGTAGTCGGGCGGTGGCGCCGCCCGCCGCAGGTTCGGCGGCGCCCTGCGCCCCGCGCAGCCTCCAGCGCGCCAGCCAGCCCTTGAGAGATGCCATCAGCCGGGTCCGCCCGCGGAGCGCGCCTCAGACCTCGAGGATCTCGGCCTCTTTGTGCTTGAGCAGCTCGTCGATCTCGTGGACGTGGTCGTCGGTGCCCTTCTGCAGCTCGTGCTCGGCGCGCTTCTCGGCGTCCTCGCCGACTTCGCCCTCGTGCACGAGCTCCTTGAGGTCCTTCATGCAGTCGCGGCGCACGTTGCGCACCGCGATGCGCCCGTCCTCGGCGAGCTTGTGCACCATCTTGACGAGCTCCTTGCGCCGGTCCTCGGTGAGCGACGGGATCGGCAGCCTGATCACCGTGCCGTCGCTGCTCGGGTTGAGCCCGAGGTCCGACTCCATGATCGCCTTCTCGATGCTCTTCATCGAGGTCTTGTCGAATGGCTGGATGGTCACGAGGCGCGGCTCGGGCGCCGCGATGTTGGCCATCTGCTTGAGCGGCGTGGACGTGCCGTAGTAGTCCACGTGGATGCGGTCCAGCAGCCCCACGCTGGCACGACCGCTGCGCACCGTGTTGAACTCGGTCCTCACAGCCTCGACCGCCTTGTCCATGCGGTGCCTGGCGTCGGCGAGCAGCTCTTTCTCCACCAATCCTCCCTTTGCCGGAGTCAGCCTTCGGCTGGCGTGTGCACGATGGTACCCACACGTTCGCCGGAGAGCACGCGGACGATATTGTCGCCGCTCATCTTGAACACGTGGATGGGCATGCGGTTGTCCATGCAGAGGCTCAGCGCGGTCGTGTCCATCACTTTGAGGCCGCGCTCGATCGCCTGCAGATGGGTGAGGTCGGAGATGAACGTGGCGGAGCTGTCCAGCTCGGGGTCGGCCGTGTACACGCCGTCGTACTCGCGCTTGGCCATGAGGATCGCTTCGGCCTCGAGCTCGAGGGCGCGCAGCGCCGCCGCCGAGTCGGTGCTGAAGTACGGGTTCCCCGTGCCGGCGGCGCAGATGACGACGCGCCCCTTCTCGAGGTGACGGATGGCGCGCCGCCGGATGTACGGCTCGCAGACGGCGGTCACGGTGATCGCGCTCATCACCCGCGTGTCGACGCCCTCGTCCTCGAGGGCGTCCTGGAGGGCGAGGGCGTTCTGCACGGTGGCGAGCATGCCGATGTGATCGCCGGTCGTGCGGTCCATGCCGCCGGCGGCGGCGGCCATCCCGCGAAAGATGTTGCCGCCGCCGACGACGATGGCGATGTCCACGTCGAGGCTCCGCGCGACCTTGATGTAGGAGGCGATCTCCTTGGTCGTCGCCGGATCGATCGCCCGCGTCTCGCTGCCGAGCGCCTGCCCGCTCAGCTTGAGGAGGACGCGGTGGAAGGCGCTGCTTGAGGGACCGCCTTCCACGGCGCTCAACCGGCTACGGTCGTCTCGCCGAGCTGGAAGCGCACGAAGCGCCGGACTTCGACGTTCTCACCGATCACGCCGACGAGATCCGTGCGCACCTGCTCGATCGTGCGGTCGGGGTCCTTCACGAACGCCTGCTCCATGAGGCAGGTCTCGGCGAAGAACTTCTCGAGCTTGCCGGTGATGATCTTCTCGACCACGTTCTCGGGCTTGCCCTTGATCTGGTCGGACTCGGCGTAGATGGACTTCTCACGGGCGACGACGTCCTCGGGTACCTCGTCGCGCGAGACCCAGATCGGGGACGCGCGCGGCGACCTGCATGGCGAGGTCGTGCGTGAACTCCTTGAACGGCTCGCTGCGCGAGACGAAGTCGGTCTCGACGCCGACCTCGACGAGCACGCCGATCTTGCCGCCGGCGTGGATGTACGCGTCCACAGCGCCGTCCTTGGTGGCGCGGGCGCTCTTCTTCTGGGCGGTGGCGAGGCCGGACTTGCGCAGCTCGTCCATCGCCTTCTCGAGGTCGCCGGCGGTCGCCGCCAGCGCCTTCTTGCAGTCCATCATCCCTGCCCCGCTCTTCTCGCGGAGCTCCTTCACCAGTGCAGCGGTGATCTCAGCCACAGCACGATCCTTTCGTAGGGTCGGCGATTACTCTCGTTGGGGTCTTACTCGGCCTTGTCGTCAGCCTTGGGCTCAGGCTTGTCGGCGGCCTTCTCCTTGGCCGCCTTGGGCTCGGCCTTGGGCTTCGCCTCAGGTTTGGGCTCGGCCTTGGCTTTCGCCTCAGGCTTGGGCTCGGCCTTCTTGGCGGCCGGCTTCTTGGCGGCCGGCTTGTCGTCCTTCGCGTCTTCCTTCGCCTTCGGCGTGGCCTTGGGCTCTGCCTTCGGTTCGGCCTTGGGCACCGCCTTCGCCTCGGCCTTGGGCTCCGCCTTCGGTTCGGCCTTGGGCTCCGCCTTCGGTTCGGCCTTCTTGGCGGCCGGCTTCTTGGCGGCCGGCTTGGCTGCGACCTCCTCGACGACTTCCGCCACGGCCTCGGCCACAACGGCCTCGGCGACGGCTTCTTCGGCCACAGCCTCGGCGACGACGGCCTCGGCGACGGCCTCTTCCGCGACGGCCTTGGCGGCAGCGGCTTCGACGACGGCCTTGGCGGCGACGTCTGCCGCGGCGGCGGCTTCGGCCTCGGCGGCTTCCGCGGCGGCCTTCTCGGCCGCGGCCACAGCCTCGGCCACGGCGGCCTCCTCAGCGGCCTTGCGCTCGGCCTCGGCCTTCATCTCGGCCTCGGTGAGCAGCTGGCGGCCTTCGGCCACGGCGTCCGCCATGACGCGCACGATCGAGCGCGCAGCTGCGGATCGGCGTCGTCGTTGCCGGGGATGATGTAGTCGACCTCATCCGGGTCGCAGTTCGTGTCCACGAGCGCGACGATCGGGATCTTGAGCTTGCGCGCCTCCTTGACGACGATGGCCTCCTTGCGGGGGTCGACGACGAAGACGGCGGCCGGCAGACGCTCCATGTTGGCGACGCCGCCGAGGTTCTGCTCGAGCTTGCGCAGGTCGCCGCGCAGCTGCATGGCCTCGCGGGTCGGCAGAAGGTCGAGCGAGCCGTCCTCGGAGAGGTGCCGCAGCTCGTGCATGCGCTTGATGCGCTTGCTCAGCGTGGCGAAGTTGGTGAGCAGCCCGCCGAGCCAGCGGTTGCAGACGTAGGGCATGCCGACGCGCTCGGCCTGCTCCTTCATGGCTCTCCTGGCACTGCTTCTTGGTGCCCACGAAGAGGACGCCGCCGCCACGCTCGGCGGTCTTCTTGAGGAAGGCGTAGGCCTCGTCGATGAGGACCGTCGACTTCTGGAGGTCGATGATGTAGATGCCGCCGCGCTCGCCGAAGATGAACTGCTTCATCTTGGGGTTCCAGCGGCGGGTCTGGTGACCGAAGTGGACGCCGCTGGTGAGCAGGTCCTTCATGCTGACGGTGTGCTGCGGAGCAGGCAAGACTGCCTCCTTGTGAAACGGTTGCTGGGCGGCGAGAGCCGGCGCGATTCGCGCCGGCGGCTGGCGCCGCCACTCTGTTGCCGGCAGTCGGTCAGTGGAATCGGGCGGCGAGGCTCGCAAGCGCTCGCCGGCCGACACCGCCACGGACCGGGGGTCCGCCGGGTCGGGGTGGACACAACGGCCAGAAATGATACCACAGGTCAGGCTCGGAGCGAAGGCGGCAGGGCTCCGGACGTCGCCGGCGCGGCCGCCGGCCGGAGGCGGACTACCCGATGGAGGCCGGCTCGATCTCGTCGCGCAGCCGGCCCTTGAGACGCAGGATCGCCTTCGTGTGCAGCTGCGAGACGCGCGACTCCGTGACCCCGAGCACCTCGCCGATCTCGCGCAGCGTGAGGTTCTCGTAGTAGTAGAGCGCGATGACGATCTTCTCGCGCTTGGGCAGCGCGTCGATGGCGGACGCCAGCCGCGCCCTTCATCTCGCTGAGGTCGAGCATCTTGGAGGGATCGCGGCTCTTGGGGTCCTCCAGCGTGTCGATGAGGGACGCCTGGTCGCCGTCCGAGCCCGAGATCGACCAGAGCTCGTCCAGCGCGACGATGCTCGTGTTGGAGATCTGGGTGAGCGACTGCTGGAACTCGCCCTCGGTGATGCCGAGCTCGTCGGCGATCTCCTGGTCGGTGGGCGCGCGCTGCAGACGCGTCTCGAGGTTGGCGCATGCCTTCTCGATCTCGCGCGCCTTGCTGCGCACTGAGCGCGGCACCCAATCGAGCGAGCGCAATTCGTCGATGATGGAGCCCTTGATGCGCGAGATCGCGTAGGTCTCGAACTTGATCTCGCGCGCGGGGTCGAAGCGCTCGAGGGCGCCGATCAGCCCCAGCAGGCCGTAGCTGATCAAGTCAGATTCCTCGATGTGCGACGGCAGGCCGTTGCTCATGCGACCGGCCACGTACTTGACCAGGGGGGAATAGGCGAGGATGAGGCGGTCACGGGCCGCCTTGTCGCCCTGGTGCTTGTAGCGGCCCCAGAGTTCGCGCACCGTGTCCTCGTCGAGTCTCGTCATGGTCGGCACGGCGTCCTCTGTCCGCGCCCGGCGGCCGGCAGCATCTCGCTTCGGGCGTCACGAGGCGGTCTCATGCGCGCGGGTGATGGATGTCGTAGACCCGCCGCAGGTGCGCGGCGCTCACGTGCGTGTAGACCTGCGTGGTCGCGACGGACGCATGCCCCAGCAGCTCCTGGATGGCTCGCAAATCGGCACCTCTCTCCAGCATGTGCGTGGCATAGGCGTGTCGCAGCATGTGGGGCGACGCCGCGTCGATGCCGGCAAGACCGCAGTATTTTACAACGAGGCGGCGAATGTCCGAAGTCAGCAGCGGCCGGCCGCTGCGTGACAGCAGTAGCAGGGACGCGCCGAGGCGGCCGGTGGTGGAGGTCTCGGGCGCTCCGGGCGCGCCCGCGGCAAGCGCTCCGCGCCCGCGCTCCAGGTACCGGCGCAGCGCGGCCGCCGCCTCCTCTCCCACCGGCACGACACGCGTCTTGCCGCCCTTGCCGCGCACGATGAGCTGCGCCTGACCAGCCTTCACGTCGGCCATGGTCAGCCCCACGACCTCCTGGCTGCGCAGACCGCAGCCGTACAGCAGTTCGAGGACGAGCCGATCACGAAGCTCGAAGGGGCTCGTCCCTCCGGCCGCGGCAAGCAGCGCTCCGACCTCGGTGACGCTGAGCACCCGTGGCAGCCTGCGACGACGGCGAGGTCCGGGCAGCGAGCTTGCCGGGTCCGCCGCGAGCACATCGCGCTCGGTGAGGAAGCGCGACAGGCCGCGGAGCGTCGAGAGCTTGCGAGACAGCGTCGCCGGCGCGTAGCCGCGGCGGCCGAGATCCGAGGAGAAGGCGCGCACGGTGCGCCGGTCGAGGTCCTCCAGCGAGCCGCCGCCGCGCGCGTCGAGCCACTCGAGCAGCTGCTGCAGGTCGGAGCGATAGGAGCGGCGCGTCGCAGCGCTGGCGCCGCGCACCTCGAGGTCGCGGAGGTAGGCCGTTACCCGGCCCTGCGGGTCGGTCGCGGCGATCGTGTCCTCTCTCGGCGCCGTCCCGGGACGGTCGGCTTCGCTCAACGGGCGCTCCCTTCGGCGCCCCTAAGCTTCAACGCTGCGCGCTCGCGTTCCTGCGCCGCCGGCTCCGGCTCAACCCCTGCGGAGCCGGTAGGCGCCGCCCGGCTCGAGCGTCACCAGCCCGTCGACCTCGAGCCGGCTCAGCCAGCCCGCGACTTCCTGGACGGGCAGAGCGCAGCGCGCGGCGGCCTGATCGGCGCTCAACGACGCGTCCGCGAGTGCCTTGAGCAGGGGCAGCGCGGCGGCGTACTCGAAGTCCGGGTCGCTGCGCGAAGATCCGGTAGCCGCCGACGTTCCGCTCCGCCGGGCGCCGGGCTCAGGCGATGTGATGCCGAGCGCCGCGACGACGTCGAGCGCCGATTCGCAGAGCCCGGCGCCTTCCTTGAGGAAGGCGTGGGGCGCCGCCGTGAGGCGCCGGCCGGCCTCGCCCGGGACCGCCAGCACTTCGCGTCCGAGGTCGAGGGCGTAGTCCACGGTCAGGCGCGCGCCGCTGCGCTCGGCGCCCTCGACGATGACGACCGCACTGCCCAGCGCGGCCATCACGCGGTTGCGGGCCGGGAACCGCCAGGCGCGCGCCGGCACCCCCCAGGTGAACTCAGAGACGATCAGCCCGTGACGCATGACTTCGTCGTACAGATCCCGGTTGACGCGCGGGTAGACGACGTCCGCTCCGCACCCAAGGACGGCGAGCGTGGCGACATCAGTCCGGTGGACGGCTTCGAGCGCCCCACGGTGAGCGGCGGCATCGACGCCCATCGCAAGGCCGCTCACCACGAGCAGTCCACGCTGCCCCAGGTCGCGTCCGAGAAGCCGCGCCATCTCCGCACCGTAGGGCGAGGGGCCGCGCGTACCCACGACCGCGACGGCGGTCGCCTCCCGCGCCGCCACGAGACGAGCCTGCAGCTCGTCCGGCCCGCAGGCCGCACGCGCAAAGAGGCAGAGCGGAGGGTCGTCCAGATGCCGTAGCTTCGGCGGATAGAGGTGGTCGCACCAGGCGACCACGACGCCGGCGCGAGCCGTTGCCTCTTCCTCCGGCGCACCAGGACCACGCTCGAGCACGGCGCGAAAGCGCGCCTCATCTTCGCTGCGCGACGTGCGCTCCGCGGGCTCCCGGCCACGCACCGTCTTGGCCAGGACAAGCGGCGCCTGCGCGAGGATCCCCTCCACGCTGCCGAAGCTCCGCACCAGACGCTTGACCAGTCCGCTGCGCCAGGAGGCCAGCGTTCCCAGCCAGACGCAGAGATCGCGCTCTGTGACGCGGCGCCCCAGAGCCTGCCGGCGCCCCGCGTTCTCAGACTTCACCGGCGCCCCTGGCACGATACGAGAGGCTCTCAGCGATATGGCCGGCGGTGATCGTCTCGGCCTCCGCCAGATCGGCGATGGTCTGCGCCACCTTGACGACGCGGTCGCAGGCGCGAGCGCTGAGCCGGAGACGATCGTAGGCGCGGTCGAGCAGGGCGATGCCGTCTCGCTCGACCACGCACAGCCTGCGCACGTCGCGCGCGGACATATGGGCATTGGCGTAGGCGGACGTGCCGCGCAGGCGCCGCAGCTGCGCCTCCCGTGCCCGCACGACGCGGGCGCGGACGTCGGCGGAAGGCTCGCCGGCGCTGGGATCACGCCGATCGCGCGGCGCCACGCGGGGGACGTCGACGCGCAGATCGATGCGGTCGAGCAGCGGCCCGCTCAGACGCGCCGCATACTGGCGCACGCGATGCGCCGGGCACGTGCACTCGTGCTCGCGGTCGCCGAGATAGCCGCAGGGACAGGGGTTCATCGCCGCGACCAGCATGATGCGCGCCGGGAAGGTCAGCGACGTGAGCCTCCGGCTGATGGTGATCTCGCCGTCCTCGAGAGGCTGGCGCAGTGCCTCGAGGGCGGAGAGGCGGAACTCGGGGAACTCGTCCAGAAACAGCACGCCGAGGTGGGCGAGGCTGACCTCGCCAGGGCGCGGCGTGCCACCACCGCCGACGAGACCCACCGACGAGACCGTGTGATGGGGTGCGCGGAAGGGCCGCCGCGTGACCAGCGGTCGCTCCGGCGGCAGAAGCCCTGCCACGCTGAAGATCCGCGTGACCTCGATCGCCTCGGCACCGGTCAGCGGCGGCATGATGCCCGGGACGCGCCGGGCCAGCATGGTCTTGCCGGCGCCCGGCGGCCCGGTCATGAGGATGTTGTGGCCGCCCGCCACCGCGACCTCGAGCGCCCGCTTGGCAAGATGCTGGCCGACGATATCGGCGAGATCGGGGCCCTCGCCGTCACCGCCGCGCAGCAGTGAGAGGAGATCGGCCGGCGGGGCTGCCTGCCCGCCGCCGGCCGCGAGCCGGGCGACCGCCTCCGTCAGTGTGCTCCCTGGATAGACCTCGAGGCCCGGCACGAGGGAGGCCTCGGCGGCGTTGGCGGCGGGCAGGAGCAGCCCGCGCACGCCGCGCCGCCTGAGGCTCTGAGCGAGCGCCAGCGCCCCGGCGACCGGCCGCAGCGACCCGTCGAGCCCGAGCTCACCGACGGCCGCGATGGGGCCGCGGCCGTCGCAGCCGTCGGTCGCCTGGCCGGTCGCGACAAGAAAGGCGAGCGCGATAGGCAGATCGAACGACGGTCCCTGTTTGCGCAGGTCGGCGGGGGCGAGATTGACCGTGATCCGCCGCGAGGGGAACTGGAAGGCCGAGTTCACGATCGCCGCACGCACGCGCTCGCGACTCTCCTGCACGGCGGCGTCGGGCAGGCCGACGATGCTGAACGCCGGCGCCGCCGCCACGACGTCGGCCTCGACCTCGACCGGGTGACCCTCGAGGCCGCTGAGAGCTTCGCTGGCGATGCGGGCGAGCACCGTGCCCTTCAGCCGTCGCAGGTGAACGCGGCCGGCAGGTGGCGCACTCGGCACGGGGTAGAACCGGCGTCCACTGACACGATGTCGAAGCGCACGTCCGTGACTCCGTCCAGAGCCCACGGCCTGGCGGCCAGCCAGAGCTCGGCGAGCCGGGCTATCTGGCGGCGCTTGCGCGGATCCACCGCGTCTTCGGGCGCGCCGCAGGTGCTGGTGCGCCGTGCCTTGACCTCGACGAACGCGAGCACCGAGGCGCGGCGGGCGATGATGTCGAGCTCGCCGCGACCGATACGAGCGTTGCGAGCCAGCAGACGCCAGCCGCGTTCCTGGAGATGACGGGCCGCGGCCTCTTCCGCGGCGCGGCCCAATGCCTGTCGCGCGTTCATGGTCCGAGCGTAGCCGCGTGACGGCCCGCGACCTATGGCGTCCGGAGCTTGAGGCGGTGACGTTCGCCATCGCCAACCGCCCGGGTGACTACCGCTGCTCGCCCTCGAGTCCGAGGCCGAGCTGCTTGTAGGCGACGCTCGCGAAGGAGAGCCTGTGGAGCTCGCAGACACCGTGCTCCGCGATCGCCTCCTGATGAGCGGCCGTCGCGTAGCCCACATGGTGGTCGAACCCGTACATGGGATAGAGCTCGTGGAGCCGCCGCATCACGCCGTCGCGACTGACTTTCGCGACCACCGAGGCGGCGCCGATGGCCGCCGAGAGGCCGTCGCCGCCGATCACGCGCTGGTGTTCGCAGCCGCAGCCGGGCAGGGCGAAGCCGTCGATGAGCACGACGGCCGGGCGGGGCCGCAGGGCCTCCACCGCCCGGCCGAGCAGCGCGAGATTGCAGCGATGCAGCCCGACGCCGTCGATCGTCGACGGGCTGCAACTCACGACCACGATCTGGCATGCTCGTCGCAGGATCTCCCCGTAGAGCGTCTCGCGCGCGGCGCGGGTGAGCTTCTTGGAGTCGTCCAGTCCGTCGAGGGCGGCGTAGTCCTCCTCGCCGAAGGCACCGAGGTCGAAGCACACCGCGGCGGCGACGAGCGGCCCGGCCAGGCACCCGCGCCCGGCCTCGTCCGCGCCGGCCACCAGGCCCTCCCCGGCGAGCGCGGCGTCGTAGGCGAAGCGCTGGTTCATCGCGGCCGCCTAGTGCAGGCTGCCGAAGCGCCCGGGCGGCCAGTAGCGCCAGAAGGCGTGCCCCACGAGCTGCCCGCGTGGCACCGGACCGAACTCACGGCTGTCCCCGCTGTCGGTGCGGTTGTCGCCCATCATGAAGTAGCTGCCGGCAGGCACGCGATACGGCTGCTGCAGCGACCAGGCGAGGCCGTTCGTGAACGGCTGCGTCGGTTCCTGCCGGCCGCCGACTGCGCCGCACGTAGGGCTCGTCCAGCTTGCGGCCGTTGATGTAGACGTAGCCATCACGCAGGGAGATCACGTCCCCCGGCATGCCGACGATGCGCTTGATCAGCACCGGACCGCTGAACGGCGGGTGGAAGACGGTGATCTCGCCGCGCTGGGGCGCCGTGAAGCGCCAGGAGATCCGGTCGACGAGTACGCGATCGCCGATGAGGAGCGTGTTCTCCATCGACTCGGAAGGGATGCGATACGGCTTGACCAGGAAAGCCTGGATGAGGAGTGCGACCGCGACGGCCACGACCGCCAGCAGGGCATACTCGACGAGGGTCCGGCCGGTTGAGGCGGGTCTGCCCTTCTGCCCGCCGCCGTCACGCTCCCCGCTCTTGGCCTGGCCCGTGTTGTCGATGTTCATGCGCGCTCCTCGCGGTCCGCGGGAGTGTATCAGAGGCTGTGGGCGCGGTTGAGCGGCCAGTAGGTGAAGAAGGCCTCTCCGACGATCTCACTGCGCGGGACGGTACCCCAATCGCGGCTGTCGTCGCTGACCTCCCGGTTGTCGCCCATCACGAAGTAGTGGCCGGCCGGGATGACGTAGGGCGACTCGAGCGCCCAGGGTTTGCCGGTCCCGAAGAACGGGTCCGTCCGTTCGCGGCGACCGGCGGACACGTCGACGTATGGCTCGGAGAGGCGCCGGCCGTCGATGTAGACGGCGCCGCCCTTGAGGGCGATGCGCTCGCCCGGGAGCCCCACCACGCGTTTGATGAGCACCTTGTGCAGGACGTGGGAATCGATCACCACGATGTCGCCGCGGTGCGGTTCGCGCATCCTGTACACGACCTTGTTGACCAGGACGCGGTCGCGCGGCACCAGTGTCGCCGCCATCGACTCCGAAGGGATGCGGTAAGGCTTGACGACATAGGCCTGAACGAGCAGCGCCGCCACGACCGCGCAGAGGGCGACGAGGACGTACTCGGCGAGGGAGCGGCGCTTCACGGCCGCGCAGGGGCCCTCACAGGACGCCCCAGCGCGACACAGGCCAGTACGTGAGGAACCCCTCGCCGATGACGTCGTCGCGCGGCACCACGCCCCAGTCTCGGCTGTCGTCGCTGTCGGTCCGGTTGTCGCCCATGACGAAGTAGGTTCCGCGCGGGACCGTGTACGGCTGCGCCAGCGACCAGGGCGGGGTCATCGTGGTGCCCGCGATGGGGCTCGCCGGATCGGTAGGATCGCTGGTCCCGTTCGTGCGGTGTACGTGGGACTCGTTCTGCGGCCGGCCGTCGACGTAGAGCCGGCCGCCATGGAGCTCGAGCACATCGCCGGGCACGCCGACCACCCTCTTGATGAAGACGACGCCCTCGTTGCGCGGGTACTTGAACACGATGACGTCGCCCCGGTGCGGGCTGCGCAAACGGTACACCAGGCGGTTCACGAGGACACGGTCGCCGGGCCGCAGGGTGCTGAGCATCGACCCGGAGGGGATCGCGTAGGGCTTCACCAGATAGGCCTGGATGAGCAGCGCGAGCGCCACCGCGACCACAGCCACGATGGCATAGTCGACGAGCGTGCGAAGCTTCACCGGGCCGGGCCCGCCGCGCGGCTCGAAGCGCCTAGCGCTGCTTCTCGCGGACGCGCGCCTGCTTGCCGACCTTGCCGCGCAGGTAGTAGAGCTTGGCGCGGCGCACGTCGCCGATGGCGATCACTTCGATCTTGTCGATCTTGGGCGAGTGCACGGGGAACGTGCGCTCCACGCCGACGCCGAAGGACTGCTTGCGCACGGTGAAGGTCTCGCGCACGCCCTGGCCCTGCCGCTTGATGACCGTGCCCTGGAAGACCTGGATACGGTGGCGCGTGCCTTCGACGACCTTGAAGTGGACCTTCACGGTGTCGCCGGCCTTGAACTGCGGGAGGTTGTCGCGCAGCTGCTCGCGTTCGATGTTCTCAATGATGTTCACGGACCCTCTTTCCGAGCGAAAATCGGCGGCTAGTGTAGCAGGAGTCGTGCGGCGGCGCAAAACCGCGTCCGCGCCGCCCGACCGCAAGGCGTCAGCTTACCTCTTTTGCACGTGCCGCGCCCGCCAGCGCTCGATCTCCCCGTGGTTGCCGCTGAGCAGCACCTCGGGCACGGCCCAGCCGCGAAAGTCCGCCGGCCTCGTGTACTGCGGGTACTCGGCCCCACCCTCGAGCTCCTCCGAGTGCGACTCAGAGACGACGCTTTCGGGATTGCTGATCACGCCGGGGAGCTTGCGCGTGACCGCGTCGAGCACGGCCATCGCGGCGACCTCGCCCCCGGTGAGCACGTAGGGTCCGATCGAGACGCGATCGGTGACCAGGTTGGTCACGCGTTCGTCGATGCCTTCGTAGCGTCCGCAGAGCAGGACGAGGTCGCCGCCGGCGAGGTCGGCGGCGAGCGCATCGTCGAGCTGACGCCCCTTGGGCGTGAGCTCGACCACCCTGCGCGCCTTGCGCACGTCGGCGGCCGCTCCCTCGAACACCGCCTCCAGCGCGGCGCAGACGACGTCGATGCGCAGCACCATGCCGGCGCCGCCGCCGTAGGGCGTGTCGTCGACCTGCAGGTGGCTCAGAGGCGTGTGGTCGCGATAGTTGGTCAGGCGGAACGAGTGCCCGAGCGCGACGGCGTTGCGGACATGCACCTGCGACAGGTACCAGTCGAAGGCCTGGGGGAACAGGGTGAAGACGTCGAAGCGCATCAGCGCTCAGTCTTCCGGCTCGTCGAGCAGCCCATCGACCACACGCAGCACGCCGGAGCCGGCGTCGACCGTCACGAGTTCCTCGACCAACGGCACAAGCACGGACGAGCCGTCGGGCGCCCGCACCTCGAGCACTTCGTGAGCGGGCGCCTCGAGCACGTCCGAGACCTCGCCGAGGTGCCTCCCGGACGCGGTCTCCACCGGGAGGCCGATGAGGTCACCGACCCGGTAGTGCGGCTCGTCGTCGAGGTCGCCGCCGGACGCGAACAGTTCGCGCCCCTGGAGGCCGAGAGCCTGCTCGCGCGTCGCCGCAAGGTCGAGAAGCACGAGAGGGCGCTGATCGGTCCCCCCCTTGCGCGTGACCGCGCACGGGACGACCCGTTCAGCGCCCTCCGGCGCGTGCGGATCCCTGTCGCCGAGGTAGAACTCGGTCCCCCGGCTGAGCCTGTCCAGGCCGCCGGGCGCGAGGTTGAGGTAGAGCTCACCGCGCAGCCCGTGGACCTTGCCGAGGATGCCGCAGGCCCACAACGTGGGCGTCGCCATAGCTAATCCACGATCTCCACGATGGCGCGTTTGCCGTCGCGGACGGCCGAAGCCTTCACGATCGTGCGCAGGGCCCGGGCGATCCGCCCTTGCTTGCCGATGACCTTACCCACGTCGTCCTTCGCCACTGAGAGCTCCAACACGACGGTGGTGTCGGTTTCCGTAGCCTCCACGTGGACCTCGTCTGGGTTGTCGACGAGCGACTTGGCCAGATACTCGAGCAGGTCCTTCAACATCCCACTACTCCCTCCGTCGCCTGCAGGAAGACCTGTTTACTTGTCGATGCCTTTGATAGCGAGCAGCCTCTTCACCGTGCGCGACGGCTGGACTCCTTCAGCAAGCCACTTCTTCGCCTTCTCCGCATCGATCTCGATGAGCGAAGGCTCCATGCGCGGGTTGTACTGGCCGATCGTCTCGATGGCGCGACCGTCACGACGCGCCCGAGAATCGACGACGACGATCCGGTAGACCGGGTTCTTCACGCTTCCGACCCGGGTCAATCTCATTCGTACTGCCAACTACTTTCACCCCCTCAGGGTTGAAGAAAGACGCGCTGCGGCCACGGGTGGCCGCAGCGGTGTGTGAACTCTACGCAACCTGGGGCCAGGTCGCAAGACGACGTATTCTACCCGCTCTGCCCGGGCAGGCGAAACCCCTTCATGCGCCCGCTCGAGAACATCTTGAGCATCTTCTGCATCTCGCGGTACTGCTTGAGCAGCGCGTTGACGTCCTGGACCGTCGTGCCGCTGCCGCGCGCGATGCGCTGCCGGCGGCTCCCCTGGATCATGTCCGGGTGACGGCGTTCGTGCGGTGTCATCGAGAAGATCATCGCCTCGATGCGGTCCAGCTGCCCGTCGTCGACCTGGACGTTCTTCAGCTCTTTCATCCCCGGCACTCCCGGCAGCATCCCGATGATGCTCGAGAGCGAGCCCATCTTGCGCACCTGCTTGAGCTGATCGAGGAAGTCCTCAAATGTGAACTCGGCGCGCCGCAGGCGCGCCTCCATCTCGGCTGCCTTCTTCTCGTCGAGCGAGTCCTCGGCCTTCTCGATGAGGCTGAGCACGTCGCCCATGCCGAGGATCCGGCTGGCCATGCGATCGGGGTGGAAGGTGTCGAAGTCGTCGAGCTTCTCCCCCGTGCTCGCGAACTTGATCGGCTTGCCGGTGACGGCGCGGACGCTCAGGGCGGCGCCGCCGCGCGCGTCGCCGTCGAGCTTGGTGAGCACCACGCCGTCCAGCTCGACGTGGCCGCGGAAGGCGTCGGCCGCGTTCACCGCGTCCTGGCCGGTCATCGAGTCGACGACGAGGAGCACGTTGTGCGGCTTGATGGCGCCCGCGATGTTGACGAGCTCGGCCATGAGCTCCTCGTCGACGTGCAGCCGGCCGGCCGTGTCGACGATCGCGACGTCGCCGTGCTGGCGCGCGAACTCGACGCCGTCGCGCGCGATGTCGACCGGATCCAGGTGGGCGCCGGGCGCGTACACCGGCACGCCCACGCGCTCGCCGAGCGTCTGCAGCTGGTCGATGGCCGCCGGCCGGTACACGTCCGCGGCGATCAGCACCGGCGACTTGCCGTCCTTCTTGAGCAGCTTCGCGAGTTTGGCGCAGGTCGTCGTCTTGCCCGAGCCCTGCAAGCCGGCCATGAGGATCACGGTCGGCGGGTGGCCGCTGAAGGCGAGCTTGGAGTCGCCGCTGCCCATCAGCGCGACGAGCTCCTCGTTCACGATCTTCACGACCTGCTGAGCCGGCGTGAGGCTCTCCATGACCTCGGCGCCGAGGGCGCGCTCCTTGACGTGCGCGACGAACTCGCGCACGACCTTGAAGTTCACATCGGCCTCGAGGAGCGCCAGGCGGATCTCGCGCATCGCCGCATCGATGTCCTCGGCGGTGAGCTTGCCGTGGCCCTTGAGGCTCTGCATGACGCCCTGCAGGCGTTCGGTGAGTGAGTCGAACATGGGTGGTCGTCCTCAGCTAGGTTCGCGGAGGCCCAATGGTAGCACGACGCGCGGCTACGTCAGGTCGAGAGCCCACAGGTCGTGCGGTCTGTCCGCCCAGACGACGCGCCGC
This sequence comes from uncultured Thermoleophilia bacterium, assembly GCA_963829205.1. GTDB lineage: Bacteria > Actinomycetota > Thermoleophilia > UBA2241 > UBA2241 > CAIXSE01. The sequence goes on along the minus strand of CAWHHT010000005.1, from coordinate 247,709 downwards.
TCGATGGTCATGCCCAGGCGGCGCGCCACACCCTGCGAGCGCTCGTTGCTGGGGTCGATCAACGAGTACAGTCGCCGGAGGCCGATCTCGGCGGCGTGAACGAGCACGGCCCGCGCCGCCTCAGTCGCGTAGCCCCGACCCCAGCAGTCGCGACGCAAGTCCCATCCAAGCTCCGGGAGCCGTTCGCCCTCGACCTCGCGATAGGCCGGGCCGCAGACGCCGATGAGCTGAGCCGTGGCCTCGCGCACGACCGCATACTCGCCGATTCCCTCGTCCCGATAACGCCTCAGCGTCAGTTCGAGCATCGCCTGCGTCTGCTCCCGGGAGTAGGGCGCCGGCTCCCACCACAGGACATCGGGGTCTGCGTAGATGACGGCCAGCGCGTCCAGATCGGCCATCGTGAACTCGCGCACGAGCAGGCGTTCGGTGTGCAGTGGCAGGGTCATGTCGGCCTTGCCCCGCTAGTCTTCCTCGCCGCCGCCGAAGATGGCGCGCGCGAAGAGGTCGGCCTCGAACGGGCGCAGGTCCTCGAGCTTCTCCCCTACGCCGATGAGCTTGATGGGGATGCCGAGCGACTCGTGGATGGCGACGACGATGCCGCCCTTGGCGGTGCCGTCGAGTTTGGTGAGCACGACACCGCTCACGTCCACGGCCTGCTGGAACTCCTGCGCCTGACGCAGGCCGTTCTGGCCGGTCGTCGCGTCGATCACGAGGAGCGTCTCGTGCGGGGCACCGGGCAGCTGCTTCTCGATGACCCGGTGCACCTTCTCGAGCTCGCGCATGAGGTTCACCTGCGTGTGCAACCGCCCGGCGGTGTCGATGAGCACGACGTCGGCGCCGCGCGAGCGGGCCGCCGCCACGCCGTCGTACACCACGGCGGCGGGGTCTCCCCCCTCGGCCTGTTTGACGATCTCGCAGCCCACGCGCTGCGCCCACTCGTCGAGCTGCTGCACCGCGGCAGCGCGAAACGTGTCCCCGGCGACCATCAGCGGCCGTTTGCCGAGCTCCTTCAGACGGTACGCCATCTTGCCGATCGTCGTCGTCTTGCCGGTGCCGTTCACACCCACGAACAGGAGCACGCTCGGCTGCTGCGCGACGTCTATGCGCTGGTCCTCCGCGTCTGCCGGCCGCAGGATCTCGGCCATCACGTCGGCGAGCTCGTCCATGAACGGCTCGCGCGCCTCGATCTTCTTGGCCGTGCAGCGCGCCTCCAGCTCGTCGACGATCTTGATCGTGCCGTCCACGCCGACGTCGGCGGCGATGAGCATCTCCTCGACCTGCTCGTAGAGGCGGCGGTCCACGCCCACGTAGATGGCCGCCTTGAGCTGGTCCTTGACCGCGCCGCGCGCCTTGCCGAGGCTGCGGCGGAAGCGGCGGAACAGGCCGGCGCGCTCCTGCTCCTCCTCGGCGATCATCTCCGGAGGTACCTCTTCCTCCGCCACGCCTCTGAAGACCTCGTGCCACTCCACGTGCCGCTCCCTTACGCGGGCGTGTCGGCCGCCGCGGCGGCCTTGCCCTGGTCCTTGGCGGACGACTCGCGGTCGATGGCCTCCTCGGCCATGCGCGCGCTCACGACCTGCGAGGCGCCGTCGGGGCCCATCGTCACCCCGTAGAGTACGTCGGCCGCCTCCATCGTGCGCTTCTGATGCGTGATCATGATGAATTGCGTGCGCTCGCGGTAGTCGCGCAGAAGCTTGACGAGGCGGCCGATGTTGACGTCGTCCAGCGCCGCCTCGATCTCGTCGAGGATGTAGAACGGGCACGGGCGCGCCAGCACGAGCGCCATCAGGAAGGCTATGGCCACCAGGGCGCGCTCGCCGCCGGAGAGCAGCTGCAGCTTCTTGCCGAGCTTCTTGGCCGGCTTGACCTCGACGGCCACGCCGCCGGGCTCGCCGTCGGGGCCGGGGTCGACGAGCTTGAGGCCGCCGCGGCCGCCCGGGAAGAGCACCGCCACCATGTGGACGAACTGCTCCTGCACGGCGCCGAACGTGTCCGCGAACTCCTCGTCGATCTGCGCCGTGAGCTCCCTGATGAGCGCCTCGAGGTCGCCCATGGACTTGTCGAGGTCGCGCCGCTGCTCGCGCAAGAAGGCGGCGCGCTCCCCAAGCTCCGCGCACTCGGCCTCGGCGAGAGGATTGACCGGGCCGATGCGTTCGCGCCGGCGCTCCAGACGCTCCAGCTGCTCGCGCAGGCCTCGTGCCTCTTCGTCGTCCTCCGGCGGCGAGAAGCCGGCCTGGTCGAGCTGCTCGCTCACCTCGTCGAGCGCCGTCGCCAGCTCTCCGCGGCGGTCCTCGAGCCGCGCCGCGGCGACCTGGACGGCCGTGCGCCGTTCGCCCGCCTCGTCCAGCTCACGGCGCAGCGCGGCCTCCTGCTCCGCCAGGCCGCGCAGCTCGCCGCGATCGAGCGGTCCCGTGTCTTCGCCGGCGTCGCCGAGACGCTCCACGAGGATCGTGGAGCGTCGCCGCAGCGAAGCGACGCGTTCGGTGAGAGCCTCGCAGACGCCGTGGATCTCCGGCAGGCTATCGAGGCGCTTCTCGAGCTCCGCCAAGCGCTCGCGATCGGCGGCGGCGCGCTGGCGCGCCGCCTCGCGCTGACGGGAGGCGCGCTCCACGGCACCGCGACGCTCCTCGAGTTCGACGCGGCGACGCGTGACCGTCGAGAGCGCCTCCGCGTGGTCGCGCTCGGCCTCGGCGACGTCGGTCCCGGCCGCGTCGGCCTGCGGCTGCAGGTTCTGGACCTGCAGGAGTGCCGACGCCGCCGCCGCATCCGCGGCCGCGATCGCCTCGGCGGCTTCGGCGCGCTCGGCTGCGATTCCCTCCAGGGCGCGGCTGTCCCTCGCCGTCACGTCCTCGAGATCGCGCAGCCGGCCGCGGATCTCCTTGAGGGCACGCTCTGCTTGTTCCACGACGATCCTCGCCTCGCGCTCGACGGCGTCGGCGGCAGCCGCCGCCTCACGCGCCGCCGCCTCGTCGCGGCGCGCCCCCGCGAGGGCGGCCTCCTCGCGCACCTCGCGCGCCAGCACGGCGTCCGACTTCTCGTCGAGACGTTGCAGCGCCGCGCGGCGTTCCAGCAGAAGCGCCGCGGGCACGCCGCTCGCGAGACCGATCTGGCCGGACGCCGGGCGGTAGAACTCACCCTCGATCGTCACGGCGAGCCCGCCGAACTCGTCCGGCACGGCGCGGAGGTCGTCGACGATCACGACTTCCGAGAGCGCGGCTTCGAGCTCGTCGTGCCCGCCCAGGCTCACCTTGTCGAGCAGGGGAGCCGCCCCCGGGAAGGCGACGGCCGCTCGACGCCTTGAGGGTCGCACGACGAGGCGAACGAGGCCGATGCCGGCGTCCTTGAGCGCGCCGAGCAGCGACCAGTGATCGACGCCGGCCGGCACGGCGAGCGCGCCCGAGACCTGCGCCAGCGCCGCCGCGAGAGCGCGCTCGTAGCCGGCGTCGCAGGAGACTGTACCCGCCAGCGAGACGGTACCGGGGAACGCGCCGGCCACATCGAGGATCTCCGGCTCCCACGTCCTGCAGGTCGCGCAGCGTGGCGCGCAAGTGATCCGCCTCCGCCTCCATCGCCCGGCGCTCGGAAGAGGCGGCGCGGTGACGCTCCTCGGCCTCCACGACGGCCCGCGCCGCCTCGGCGGCCGCCGCAGCCGCGCGGCCCGAGTCGTCGGCGGCTCTCTTGAGCGCCTCTCGAGCCGCTTCGTCGGCGGCCGCGGCCTCACGTTCGGCGGCCGCCTTCTCCGTGGCCTCCCGAACGAGTACGTCCTTCTGCGCTTCGAGCCGCGCCTCCTCGCCGGCCAGGGCCTCCTGGCGACGCCCGAGGCGCGCCGAGACAGCGAGGTGGTTCTCCCGCTCCACCGACGAGCCGCGTCAGCGCCGAGCGCTGCTCGCCGAGCAGTTCGCGGGCCGCGCTCAGCCTGCCCGTGGCGGCGGCGAACGCCGCCTCCGCGGCGGCAAGCTCGGCGGCGAGCCGGCGCTCCTCTTCGGGCCAGGCCTCGTCTTCGGGTTCCTCCGGGCGCCCGGCCAGCTCGGCGAACAGGCGGTCCCGCTCGGACGCCGATGAACGTTCCACCTCCTCGAGCAGACGCAGGCGCTGCTCCGCGAGCCGCCGGCCGCTCTCGAGGCGGCTGTCGAGCACGCGCGCGCGCAGCAACCGCTTGGCGCGCCGCTCCCGCTCCGCGAGGCGGCGCGCGAACGCTTCCTCTTCGCGCGCGCGAGACTGGGCGAGCTTCTCCAAGCCCTCCTCGGAGCGAGCTCTCCGCTCCTGGATCTCGCTCATCTCAGCGGTGCGCAGCGCGAGCTCGGCGTCCACGCCGGCAACGTCGCCGGTGAGCAGCCGGCCGCGCGTCTCCGCCACCGCCCTCTGCACCTCGCGCATCTGCTCGGCGGCGTTGGCCTGCCGGCGCAGCGGGGACAGCTGCGAACCCACCTCGCGCTCTAGCATCTCCGCGCGCTCCAGGTTGCGCCTGACCTCGCGCAACTTGAGCTCCGCGCGCTCGCGCCGGCGCTTGAAGGTGCCCAGCCCCGCCGCCTCCTCGATCTGGCTGCGGCGGTCCTCGGGCTTGCCGGCGAGGAAGCCCTCGACCTTGCCCTGGCCGATGATCGAGTGCAGCTCCTTGCCGAGCCCTACCTGCGCCATGAGCTCGACGACGTCGGTCAGGCGGCAGCTGGACTGGTTGATGAAGTACTGGGAGGCGCCGTCACGCGACACGCGGCGCATGATGCTGACCTCGGCGGTCGGCAGCGGCAGCGCCGCGTCGCCGTTGTCGAAGGTCAGCTCCACTTCCGCGTTGCCGGCTGGCGCGCCGGCCGTCGCTGCCGGCGAAGATGACGTCCTGCATGGAGGAGCCGCGGACCGTGCTGGGGCTCTGCTCGCCGAGGGCCCAGATCACGGCGTCGGCGATATTGCTCTTGCCGCTGCCGTTAGGACCGATGATGACGCCGACGCCCGGCTCGAAGACGAGCTCGGTCGCCCGCGCGAACGACTTGAAGCCCTTGACGCGGAGAGCCTTGAGGTACACGGCTAGCCCTCCTCGGAGGGCGACGCGGCAGGAGCGGCTTCGCCGCCGACCGCCGCGTCGGCGGAGGACGCGCCGCCTCCGGCGCCTTCGTCGGCCGGCAGCGGGCGCGGGCGCCGGCCGCGCAGCCGCGCACGGCGCGTGCTCTTGCGAGCGCGCTCCTGCAGTTCGTGCAGCGCCTCGGCCGCCGCCTCCTGCTCGGCGCGCTTCTTGCTCGTGCCGAACCCGTGCCCGAGTGTCTCGCCGTCGACCACCGCCTCGATCTCGAACTCGCGATTGTGCGGCGGACCGCTGAAGCCCAGGACCCGGTAGACGACCGCCTGGGCCGTGCGCGCCAGGTACTCCTGCAGCTCGGTCTTGTGGTCGATGTAGCTGCTCTCGGCGTAGCTGATGTGCTCGTCGAAGATCTCGACGACCCCCGGGCGCACCGCCTCGTAGCCGAAGGTCACGTAGATCGCCCCGATGAGCGCCTCCGTGAGGTCCGCCAGCACGTTCTGGTTGACCTGGAGCTGCGCGAGGTCGCCGGCGTCGGCGCGCGGCCCGGCGTGCGTGTGCAGCATCTTGCCGAGACCGAGCCGCGCCGCCACCCGCGCGCAGGTGGCGCGGCTCACGATGTAGGCACGCAGCCGCGCCAGGTGGCCCTCGGCGAAGTCGGGATAGCGGCGATAGAGCTCGGTCGTGATGCAGAGACTGAGCACGCTGTCGCCGAGGAACTCCAGGCGCTCGTACGAGTCGACGCGCTCCGGAGACCACGAGGTGTGCGTGAAGACCTGCCGGAGCGTCGCCGCGTCCAGCTGGTCAGCGAGTGCCAGCAATCTGTAGGTCACGGTCGCCTCACACGGCGACGAGGGGACGTCTCCCTTGCGAAGGAGACCTCCCCTCGTCGTCCACGTACCACAGGGCCTGACCTAGGCCTCGGCCCTCTTCATCACGAAATCGACGGCGTCGCCGACGGTCTTGATCTCCGCGGCTTCCTCGTCGCTGATCTTGATGCCGAAATCTTCTTCCATCGTCATGACGAGTTCGACGAGGTCGAGGGAGTCGGTCTCGAGATCCTCCTGGAAGCGCGCCTCCATCGTGACCTTGTCGGCGTCGACACTCAGAGTCTCGACGAGGATCTCCTTGACCTTCTCGAAAACCTCTTCACGGGTCATCGACAAACCTCCGAATGAGTTTGGCAGAGTCTACACTGCGCCGGCATGCGTCCCAAGCTCCCGCGCGATGGTGGCCTGGAGGCCGCTCACGACCCCCCGGCGGCCCTGACGGACGGCATTGGCGATGCCGCGCGCCTTGCTGCTGCCGTGGGCGATGATGACCGGCGCGTTCATGCCGACGAGGAACGCGCCGCCGTACTCCTCGGGGTCGAGGGCGCCGCGCAGACGCATCAGGTCGCGGCGCAGCAGCAGGCCCCCGACCTTGGTCTTGGCGGAGATGTCGATCGTGCTGCGCAGTGCCGTGAGGATGGCGCGCGCCGCCCCTTCGATCGTCTTGAGCGTGACGTTGCCGGTGAAGCCGTCGGTCACGACGACGTCGACCAGCCGGTTCATGATGTCGCGCCCTTCGACGTTGCCGTAGAAACGCACGCGCTCGTCGGCGGCGATAAGCTGATGCGCCTCGATCACCGCCGGCGTCCCCTTCTCGGGCTCCTCGCCGATGCTGAGCAACCCCACCGTCGGCTCCGGGATCCCCATGACCTCGATGGCGAAGGCCTGCCCCATGATCGCGAACTGACGCAGGTGCTCGGGGCGGCACTCGGCGTTGGCGCCGATGTCCAGGAGGGCGATCGGCGCCGGCATGCAGGGCATGATGCTGCAGATCGCCGGGCGCTGGACACCGGGGATGCGGCGCACGTACAAGAGGCTGCCGGCCACGACCGCTCCGGTGTTGCCGGCCGACACGAACGCATCGGCCTCACCCTGGTGCACGAGCTTGAGGCCGACGACGATGCTCGACTCCGTCTTGTTGCGCGCGGCCGTCGCCGGAGCGTCGTGCGAGCCGATGACGTCGGGCGCGTGGACGACGGAGATATGCGCCGCCTCGGCGGGCACGAGCGGCCGCACCACGGCCTCGTCCCCGACCAAGACGACATGGGTCTGCGGGCCGGCGGCGGCCAGCGCCCCGCGGACGACCTCGGCGGGCGCGTTGTCTCCGCCGGCCGCGTCGACCACCACGCGCACGACGCGGTCGCCACCCACCCCACTCCAGGCGGCGGTGACTTCGTGGGGACTGACGTAGGGGCGCGCTGCCGAGGCGGTCATGCCTGCAGGTCGGCCACCAGCCGATCGAGGTCCACCGAGCTCTCGATGAGCTCCGCGATCAGATCGATCTTGGCGCGCTCCTTGACCCGGAGCCTGCCGAACAGGCGACGCAGGTTGTCGGCCGCGGTCACGGTATCGCTCTCGACGGAGATGAGCGGCACGCCGCGTTCCTCCGCGCGCTCGAGGACGGCGGCGCTGGGGACGAAGTTGCCCGTGAGGACGATGGCCACGGTCGGCGTATCGAGCGCCGTGAGGATGATCTCGGCGCGGTCGCCGCCGACGATGACGACCTTGTTGGGCGTGAGCTGGAAGTACCGCAGGGCGTGCTCCGGGCTCATCGCGCCGATCATGTAGGTCTCGACGAGCCGCTCGGCGTAGCGTTCGCCGCAGATGTAGGTGCCGCCCAGCTCGTCGACGACCTCTCCGACCGAGACGGCCGAGAGGCGTGCGTTGGAGGTGAGAGCGCCGTACGTGGTGACGCCGCTCTTGTCGAGGAAGGTCGCGTACTGGTCCTCCACGAGGGCGAGACGTGACTCGGGCACCATGTTGAAGAGGACGCCCAGGAGGTGCTCCTTGAGGGCGTCCTTGACGTAGATGATGTCGTCGAGCAGCCGGGCGCCGGCGAACTTGGCGACCAGAAGCGTCATGAGGTCGAGGTGCGCCACGACCTCGGCTCCGCTCGTACGCAGGAAGCGTCCCTGCCAGATCTCGCCGAGGCCCTCGCAGATGACGAGGTCCTTGCCCTTGCTGATGCGCTCGTAGGCGGCCTTGACGCGGCTCATGGCGTCGACCTCGGACCCGGACAGCACGTCGTGCAGTGCGTCCTCGTCGAGCACGACTGGGCAGACATCAGTGGGTGCGTCGCCGAGCTGGAGCAGCTCGGACACGAAGGCGGCGTCCTCGTCCAGCAGGACACCGCCGAACTCGGACGCGAGCGTGCCGACGGGTTTGAAGTATCCCGCCTTGAGGCCGCGGCGGCGGAGGGCAACGCAGAGACCGACGGCGATGGTGGTCTTGCCGCCGCTGCCCTGCGTGGAGGCGATATAGAGCGACTTCAGCACCGCTCGCCCCCGCGTCGCTCAGTCAGCTTCGAGGACGATGACCTCGCGGCCCTTGTAGGTGCCGCATTTCGGGCAGGCGCGGTGAGGCAGCTTGGGGCTCTTGCACTGCGGGCAGACGCTGGCGGTCTCGACGCTGAGCTTCTGCTGCGACCGGCGCTGGTCGCGACGGCGCTGAGATGTCTTCTTCTTCGGTACGGGCATGAGTCTTCTCCTCGGGAAAATCCAGACACGGAACTGTACCACACGGTGCCGGCTTACGCTTCGTCGTGCCGGTGCTCGGGGTCCTTGTTGAGGTCGGCGCCGCAGATGCCGCACAACCCCCGGCAGTCTTCGCGGCACAGCACCTTGGGCGGCAAGGCCTCGGCGATCAGGTCGCGCACCCAGCGCTCCAGGTCGACGATGGACGAGGTCACGTAGCCCTCGTCGCCCTCCTCGTCGCCCTCTGAATCGCCGTGCCGGACGTAGTCGATCCCCTTGATGTCCAGGGCGACGTCGGCGTCCTCGAGGCAGCGCTGGCACGGGCCGATGACGTCGGTGGCGAACTCGGCCGTCAGGGTGACGCTGTCGCCGACGCGCGCGGCGGTGAGCAGCAGGTCCACTTCGCCGCCCGTGACCTCGTAGTCGAGGCCGCCGAAGACGAACGGCTCCACCTCCACCGGGAGGCGGCGCCACGTCTCGCTGGCGTCGCCGAAGCGAAGCGAGCGCAGATCGAAGCGGCGCACGGCACTACCTCAGCTTCTGTCGCGGCAACGTCCGCTCAGGGCTGCAGCTCGTCGTCGCCGCCACGCCCCTGCAGGCGCTCGCGGCCGCGACGGACGGCGGCCAGGAACTTGTCGAGGTTGAGCTCCAGGTTGCCGAGGACCTCGTCCGCGTAGTCTTCCGCGCCGAGGCGGATCTCGCGCTCACGCTCGCGAGCCTCTTCCATGATCTGCTGCGCGTTGCGTTCGGCGAGGCGCACGACTTCCTGCTCCGAAGCCAGGCGGTCGGCGCGCTCCTGAGCTTCGTTCACGACCCGCTCGGCCTCCTGCTTGGCCTCGGCGAGCATCTCCTGGCGCTCCTTGACGATCCAGCGTGCCTGCTTGATCTCCTCCGGGATGGTCGAGCGCATCTGATCGAGGATGTCGTAGATCTCCTCGCGATCGATCATCACACTGTCGGTGAGCGGCACGGACCGGGCGTTGTGGATGATGTCGTCGAGCTTGTCGATGAGAACGAGCACGTCCATACTCAGCAACCCTCCTTGGGTAGCCTAGCTGCGCGGCGGATACATCTCCGCCAGGCGGCGAGCGACGCTCGGGGGCACCAGGTCTTCGACGCAGCCTCCGAACGCGGCGATCTCTCTGACGCCGCTCGAGCTGAGGAAGCCATGCTCGGGCGAGGCCATCATGAACACCGTTTCTATGTCTGGAGCCAACTTCCTATTGAGTGACGCCATTGCGAACTCGTACTCGAAGTCGGAGATAGCGCGCAGACCCTTGAGGATCACGCGTGCGTCCCACCTCTTCGCGAACTCCACCACCAACTCGTTGAACCGGTCCACGACGACGTTGTCGTAGCCGGAGAGAGCGTCGCGCAGGAACGCCTCGCGCTCGTCGGGCGTGAAGAGAGGCGACTTGCGTTGCGGCACTTCGATGAGGCCGACGACGACGCGGCCGAACTTGTCGGCGCCGCGCCTGATGATATCGAGATGACCCACCGTCACGGGGTCGAACGTCCCCGGGCAGATGGCGGTGACGTTACCCGGCATCAGGGCGCCTGCCGGTCAAGCGTTCGCGGCATCATCATCCTCACCAGTCGATCCTCCAGCACTCTGCTCGTCGCCCGTCACGAGGAACGTGACCTGCGTGTCCCCGTAGCGCTTTACCCGCACCGTCGTCCAGGGAAGCTCAACCGCCGTCCCAGCCGCGGTCTCGATGACGAGGACGGCGCGAGTCGCCAGCAGCGGCTCCAGGAGCCGGACGAGTGCGGGCCGGACCTCCGCGTAGCGGTCGTACGGAGGGTCCGCAAACACGAGAGTATATCTCGCGCCGCGCCGGGCGTCAGCCTGCAGGGCGCGGCGCACGTCTGCGGCGACGACGCGGGCGCGCGCGGAGCGGCCCGCCGCGATGCCCAGTCGTTCAAGGTTCCCCCGAAGGGCGGCAAGCGCCGAGCGCTCGTTCTCGACGAAGGCGCAGGACGCGGCGCCGCGCGAAAGCGCTTCGATGCCGAGCGCGCCGCTGCCTGCGAAGAGGTCGAGCACGGTCTGACCGGCGAGCACACCGGCGGGTGCCTCCTTCCCCGCGTCGTCGGCGGCACCAGTGAGGACGGACGCCGCGACGGCGCCCATCTCAGGCAGTGCCGCGAGCACACTGAACGTCGCCTCGCGGACCTTGTCCGAGGTCGGCCGCGTCCCACGCCCGCGCGGGGCCGCCAGCGGCCGCCCGCGCCATTCGCCGCCGACGACCCTCACGGCGCCTCGAGCACGATATCCGTGACCGCAGGCCGGACGTCACCGACGGCGAAGGCGCCCTCCAGCACCGCGCTCGCCGCCGACCTGCGTGCCGGATCGCGCGAGAACACGGCGGCGAGGGTCTCGCCGGCCTCGACCGCATCGCCGACGACGCGCCGCAGCACGACGCCGGCGGCGGGATCCACGGTGTCGTCGATGCGCTGGCGGCCGGCTCCGGCGAGCTGAGCCGCGCGGCCGACGGCGCGCGCGTCGACGTCCGCAAGATAGCCGGCGCGCGGCGCGCGCACCTCGTGGCCGGCCAGGCGATGAAACTCGCCCGGCTTCCAGCGGCCGCCTTGCACGAAGCACCAGCGCTCGAAGTGCTCGGCGGCGCGGCCGTCGGCGAGCGCCGCCTCCGCGCGCCGCCTGCCCTCCACCTCGTCGATGCCGAGGTCCGAGAGGCCGAGAAGCGCCCCGGCGAGCGTCAGGGCCACTTCGCGCACGTCCGCCGGCCCCTCCCCGTTCAGCACCTGCCACGCCTCCTCGACCTCCAACCGGTTGCCGACCGTCAGCCCCAGCGGAGCGTCCATGCGCGTGTAGATGCAGGTCGTGGGGCGGTCGTAGGCTTCGCCGATCAGCCCGCACAGGCGCCCGAGCTCGCGCGCACGAGCGAGATCCCGCATGAAGGCGCCCTTGCCGACCTTGAGGTCCAGTACGAGCGCGGAGGTGCCGCTCGCCACCTTCTTCGCCATGATGCTCGCGGCGATGAGGCCATCGCTGTCGATCGTCGCGGTGACGTCGCGCAGGGCGTAGAGGATCCTGTCGGCCGGCACGATGCGCTCGCTCTGGCTCACGACGGCCACGCCGATGCGCTCGAGCTGCCGCACGAACTCGCCCTGTGGGAGCTGGATGCGGAAGCCGGGGATGGACTCGAGCTTGTCGAGCGTGCCGCCGGTGTGCCCGAGCCCGCGGCCCGACATCTTGCCGAACACGCCCCCACAGGCGGCCACGAGCGGCGCGAGGACGAGCGTCACCTTGTCGCCCACCCCTCCGCTCGAGTGCTTGTCGAGCACGGGCCGCCGCACGGCGCGGAGGTCGAGCGTCTTGCCGCAGTCGACCATGGCGCGCGCCAGCGCGACGGTCTCCGCGTCGCTGAGGCCGCGCAACACGATCGCCATCAGCAGAGCGCTCGCCTGATAGGAGGGGACGACCCCCGAGACGACACCGTCCACGAAGGCCCGGATGCGGTCGTCGTCCAGCTCGCGGCCGTCCCGTTTCCAGGCGATGACGTCGTTCACGAAGTCCACGCGCGGCTCCTCATCATTCGTGCCCGGCGGTGGAGGCCGCCCGATTCAGGCTTCGAGCTCCGGCCAGCGCGCCTTCACCGTCGCGGCGAGACGACCGGCCAGCAAAGCGCCGAGCGACGCGCCGCCGGACAGCACGTCGTCGTGGGAGCCTACAGCGGCGGCGCGGTTGGCGACCAGCGCCAGGAGGCAGCAGGTCGCGCCGGCGGCGTGCGCGGCGCGCACCTCCGGCGCGGCGGACATGCCCACCACGTCGCCGTAGCGGCACAGCCACGCCACTTCGGCCGGCGATTCGAACTGGGGGCCCGCGACGGCCACGTAGACGCCGCAACGGGCCTGCGGCGCGAAGACGCGCGCCGCCAGCGCCGCGGCCCCCGGCGCGCAGACCTCGAGGACGGGCGGCGCCTCGCCTTGAGGCGCCCGCTGAAGATCGACGACCGTGGAGCAGACCACGACGATGCCGGGCTCGACCTCCGGGCGCAGCGCGCCCGTCGAGTTCGTGAGCAGGAACCGGGACACGCCGGCGGCGCACAGGTCGTTGACGCAGCGCCCCAGTGCGGTCTCGTCCCAGCCTTCGTAGAGGTGGGGCCGGCCGCAGGCGAGCGCCAGGCGCAGCCTGGCGCCGCTCCCGGCCGGCGCCTCGACGAGCAGCAGCCGGTTGGCGTGGCCGGGCACGGCCGACGACGGCCAGCCGAGCTCCTCGTACGTCGAGCTCGTCGCGGACCTCCGCGCCGCGCGGCAGCGCCGCCAGCCCGGAGCCGAAGACGACGGCCGCGTGCGGCCCGAAGGCGGCCACGCGGCCCAGCGCCGTGGCGCGGCCCAGCGCGGGCGCGCGGTCCGCGGCGCCTCCGCTCACGCCATCACGGTCCCCGGGCAGCGGCGGCACCTCACCGGTGAGCAGGGCGAACGCGGTGGCGCCAACGTCCTCCTGGGCGCCGTCGTAGCGCCCCGGCCGCAGTCCCAGCGCCATCAGCGGCGAGTACTCGCGCGAGTGGTCGGTGCTCGGCGTCGTCGGGTCCACGCCGTGGTCGGCGCAGAGGATCATGGCGTCGCCGGGGCGCAGCAGGCGCCGCCACTCCGGGACGGCCGCGTCCACCGCCCGCAACCCCCCGGCGAACCCGTCCACATCGTTGCGATGCCCCCACACCTGATCGAAGTCGACGAGGTTGGCGAACAGGAGACCGCGGTCCATGTCTGCGAGGTGGCGTGTGCAGGCGGCGATGCCCAATGTGTTGTCGGTGGTGTGATCGTCGACGTCCACGCCACGCTGCACGAAGATCTCGCCGATCTTGCCGACGCCGACGACGGGGATGCCGCGCTCGTGCAACAGGTCGAGGTACGTGGGCCCCGGCGGCGCGAGCGAGTAGTCGCGGCGGCGCGGCGTGCGCTCGTAGTGCCCGGACGTGCCGGCGAAGGGGCGCGCGATCACGCGCCCGACCGCGTGCGGGCCCCGCAGGATGCCGCGGGCGATCTCACACCAGCCGTACAGTTCCGCAACCGGTACGACGGCCTCGTGACAAGCGATCTGGAAGACGGAGTCCGCGGAGGTGTAGACGATGGGCTTTCCGGTGGCGCAGTGCTCGTCGCCGAGCTCCTCGATGATCCCGGTGCCGGAGGCCGGGCGGTTGCCCAGCACGCCGCGGCCGATGGCGTTCTTCGAACGGCTCCAGGACCTCGGCGGGAAAGCCGCCGGGATACGTCGGGAACGGCCGCTCCAGCACGACGCCCATCATCTCCCAGTGACCGGTCGTCGTGTCCTTGCCGGCGCCGTGCTCGGCGAGGCGACCGTAGGTCGCCTCGGAGTCCGGCGCGCCCGAGTGGCAGCCCGACGACTTCGCCGAGACCGAGAGCGGCCAAGTTGGGCAGCTCCACGCCACTGCGGCGCAGGACGTGCCCGAGCGTGTCCGAGCCGGCGTCGCCGTAGGCCGCCGCGTCCGGGAGCTCACCCGCGCCGCAGCCGTCGAGCACACACACGAAGACCCTGCTCATGACTCCTCCTCGCCCGGCCGTGGCGCCGCGCCCGCGGGTGCGTCTCGAGGAACACCTCGCGGAGGTGCTCGATGGTGACGTGGGTGTAGAGCTGCGTCGTGGCGACGTTGGCGTGGCCGAGCATCTCCTGCACGCTGCGCAGGTCGGCGCCGGCGGCCAGCAGATGCGTCGCGAACGAGTGGCGGAACGTGTGCGCGCTCGCCTGGCCGAGCATGTCGGCACGCTTGAGCACCTTGCGGATGATGTAGTCGAACCCCTGCCGCGTGAGCGGCGCCCCGCGCGCGTTGAGGATGAGCTCCGCCCGGCGGCGACCGCGCAGGAGCGTGCGGCGGCCGTCGCGCTCGTAGCGCTCGACGGCCGCCGCGGCCGCGTGTCCCATGGGCACGACGCGTTCCTTGTCGCCCTTGCCGACGCAGCGCACGAGACCGCCCTCGATGTCGACGTCGCCCTCGCGCAGGCTCAGGAGCTCGCTCACGCGGAGCCCGCACCCGTACAGCAGCTCCAGGGCCGCCAGGTCGCGTTGGCCGAGCGGGCCGGCCGGCACGACCTGACTCAGGAACGCCTCGACCTCCTCCACGGACAGCACGCGCGGCAGACCTTGCGGCTTCTTGGGCGTGCGCAGGCGCGCCGCGGGGTCGTCGTCGCGCGCCCCCTCGCGAACCAGGTACGCGTAGAAGGCGCGCAGACTCGCCGTGCGGCGCGCGACGGTCGCCGCGGCGCCATCTCCCCCGGCCCCGGCGAAGTACGCGCGCACGTCGTCCTCCGAGGCCATCGGCGGCGTGGCGGCACGCTCCTCAAGGAACGCCGTGTAGCGCGCCAGATCGCGCTCGTAGGCGATGACGGTGTTGCCGCTCAGGCCGCGCTCGTAGCGCAGGCAATCGAGGAACTCCGCGACCACGGGGTCCGGAGGGATGTGGGAGCGCGGTCCGCCGGCGGGCGCCTTCACGGACGACTCCGGCTACGGCCGGGTCTCGCCGGCCACTCGCACGAGCGCGTGCACGAGCTCGTACGTCTGCTGCAGATGGAGCAGGCTCATGCTCTCCTGCGGCGAGTGGACGTGCTGGAAGCCGGCGGCGAGGTTCACCGCCGGCCGCCCCTTGAGGTTGTAGACGTTGGCGTCCGACCCGCCGCCTCCGCCGACCGGCCGCCACTCGAGGCCGGCCTCGGCGACCGCGGCCGCGGCGATGCTGCAGCTGCGGCGAGTCCGTCGTCGTGCGCGTAGCCGCGGAACTCCTCGTGCACGTCGATCTCCAGGTCGACTCCGGTCTCGGCGGCCGCGAGCGGAGAGCGCCTCGACCATCTTGCCGACCTGCGCGGCAAGCTTGTCCTCGTCGCGGCTGCGGGCCTCCGCGCGCACGACGCAGCGCTCCGGGCACGACGTTGACGGCCGTGCCGCCGCGCACGATGCCGACGTTGGCCGTCGTCTCGTCGTCGAGTCTGCCGAGGTCCATGGCGGCGATGGCGCGGGCCGCGGCGACGACCGCGCTCCGGCCCGCCTCCGGCTCGATGCCCGCGTGGGCGGCCGTGCCGCGGAACTCCGCCTCGACCGCCTTGAGCGTCGGCCCGCCGACGATGGCCGTGCCGGGCGGGCCTTCGCTGTCGAGGACGAAGACCACCTCGGCGGCGAGCGCGCCGACGTCGAGGCCTTGGCGCCCTGCAGGCCGATCTCCTCGCCGGCCGAGAACACGACCTCTACAGCCGCGGCGGGCGGGTCGGCCGCCAGGTCGCGGAGCGCCATGAGGATGGCCGTCACCGCCGCCTTGTCGTCGCCGCCGAGGATCGTCTCGCCGTCGGTGTGCACGACGCCGTTCTCGACGATCACGGCGGGCGCACGGTCGAGCGGCACCGTGTCGATGTGCGCCGAGAGCGCGATCGGCGTGCCCTGCCCGCGGCCCGGCACGCGGACGACCAGGTTGCCGCAGGCGCAGCCCGTCACGGCGGCGGTGTCGTCCTCGCGGATCGTCCAGGCCGAGGCCGCGGACGTAGTCGATGACGGCGTCGGCCATCGCGCGTTCCTCGCGCGAGGGAGAGCGGATCGAGACGAGCCGGACGAAGAGGTCGCGCAGCTCGTCTAGGCCGGCGCGCACGTTTCCTCCAGCTCATCCTCGCGTTCGGTGCGCAGCCGCGCGGCGGCGCCGACGAAGTCGCGGAACAGCGGCGCCGGGCGCGTGGGGCGCGACTTGAACTCGGGATGGAACTGGGAGGCGACGAACCACGGGTGATCGGGCAGCTCGCAGATCTCGACCAGACGGCCGTCGGGCGTCGTGCCGCTGATCACGAGGCCGGCCGCCTCGAGCGTCGGCCGCAGGTCGTTGTTGACCTCGTAGCGATGGCGGTGACGCTCCCACACCTCGGCGGCGTCGTAGGCCGCCTGTGCCCGCGTCCCGGGCACGAGCAGCACGTGCGAGGCGCCGAGACGCATCGTGCCGCCCATGTCCTCGACGTCCTTCTGCTCGGGCAGCAGGTCGATGACCGGGAAGGCGGTGTCCGGGTCGAACTCGGTGGAGTTGGCGCCGTCCATGTCGCAGACGTCGCGCGCGAACTCGGCCACGGCGCACTGCATGCCGAGGCAGACGCCGAGGAACGGCACCTTGCGCTCGCGGCAGTACTTGATGGCCTCGATCTTGCCCTCGATGCCGCGCTGGCCGAAGCCGCCCGGCACGATGACTCCGTCGGCCGGGCCCAGCCGCTCTTCCACGGTCGCCGGCGTGATCTCCTCCGAGTCGACCCAAAGCAGATCGAGCTTGCGCCCGTGGTGGATGGCGGAGTGCTTGAGCGCCTCCCACACGGAGAGGTACGCCTCGTGGAGCTGGACGTACTTGCCGACCAGAGCGATCGTCACCGGCCCGTCGCAGGCGTCGATCTTGTCGACGAGCCGGCGCCACTCCGTGAGGTCGGGATCCGGCGCACTCGAGCCCGAGCATGCGGATGACGAGGGCGTCGAGGTTCTCCTTGTGCATCAGGAGCGGGATGCGGTAGATGTCGTCGGCGTCGCGCGCCGAGACGACGGCGTCGGGGTCGACGTCGCAGAAGAGGGCGATCTTCTCGCGGATCCCTTGCGACAGCGGCTCCTCCGAGCGCGCCACGATGATGTCCGGCTGGATACCGATCTCGCGCAGCTCGGCGACCGAGTGCTGCGTGGGCTTGGTCTTGGCCTCACCCACGACGCCGATCACGGGCACGAGCGTGACGTGGATGTACAGGACGTTGTCGCGCCCGATGTCCTTGCGGAACTGGCGGATCGCCTCGAGGAACGGCAGGCTCTCGATGTCGCCGACGGTGCCGCCGACCTCGGTGATGAGCACGTCGGCGCCGGTGCTCTGCGCCAGCCGGTGGACGCGGCTCTTGATCTCGTTGGTGATGTGCGGGATGACCTGGACGGTGCCGCCGAGGTAGTCGCCGCGGCGCTCCTTGGTGATCACGGCGTTGTAGATGCCGCCGGTGGTCACGTTGGAGTCGCGCTGCACGTACTCGTCGATGAAGCGCTCGTAGTGCCCGAGGTCGAGATCGGTCTCGGCCCCGTCCTCGGTGACGAACACCTCGCCGTGCTGGATACGGGCTCATCGTGCCGGGGTCGACGTTGATGTAGGGGTCGAACTTCTGGTTCGCGACCTTGACGCCGCGCGCCTTGAGCAGCTGGCCGACGGACGCCGCCGTGATGCCCTTGCCGAGCCCGGACACGACGCCGCCGGTGACGAAGATGTGCTTGGTCATGCCCCGTTCCCCTCCTGGTGCTGAGCCCCGAAGCCGGCCCGGAAGCAGACGCCGTGACGAGCCACCGCGGCGCCCACCAGGAGACGCCTCTGTGGCACGGCGAAGCCAGTGCCGGTCTGCGAAGGATTTTGCGGGGCCGGGGTCGCGCCCGTCCTGCTTTGACGGGCCGGCGCGAGTGTATGACCGGCGAGCCCACGGATCACGGTGGCAAGTATAGCATCGGCCCGGTGCCCCGCAAGGAGCAAAGCGCGGCCGGGCCGGAGAGGGTGCGCGAGCGGCCGGCCCGGGCAGCCCGGCCGCGGCGCAGCGTCAAGCCGGGCGCCCGGCCTTGGCGAGCAGCCCCTCGGCGTGGCTCCGCGCGGCGCGGTCGTCCGGCGCCGAGCCGAGCATCCGGCAGAGCTCGGCGACGCGCTCTTCGCCCTCGACGCGGCGCACGACGGTGAGCGTGCTGCCTGCGTCCACGTCGCTCTCCTTGACGATCGCGAACTGGCGCTCGGCGAAAGCGGCCACCTGCGGCAGGTGGGTGATGCAGAGCACCTGCCGCTTCTCGGCGAGTCGCGCCAGCCTCTCACCCAGCGCCGCAGCGGTGACGCCGCCGATGCCGGTGTCGACCTCGTCGAAGATCAGCGTCTCGACGTCGTCGCTCAGCGTCACGATGCCGCGGATGGCGAGCATGGCGCGCGAGAGCTCGCCGCCGGAGGCGGTGTCGCGAAGCGGCCGCGGCGGGACCCCGGGGTTGGCGCTGAAGAGGAACTCGACCTCGTCGGCTCCGCGCGGCCCAAGCGCCTCCCAGCCCTCGCCGCGCGGTGACACGACGATGCTGAAGGCGGCGTGCGGCATCGCGAGGCCGCGCAGCTCCCGCTCCACCTTCTCGGCGACCTTGGGCGCCGCGGCGCGGCGCGCCTCGCTGAGCTTCGTCCGCAGCGGCCAGGGCGGCCGCCTGCGCGGCGTCCGCCCGCGCCACGAGCGACTCCTCGTCGGCCGCCGTGAGGTCGAGGAGGCGGATGCGGTCCCGCGCCTCGGCCGCGTAGGCCAGGACCTCGTCCGCCGAGGCGCCGTACTTGCGCATCAGGCCCTTCAGCTTGTCGTAGCGCACCTCGAGCGCATCGCGATGGGCGGGGTCCATGTCCAGGTCGTCGAGATAGGCGCGCAGCGCCGCCGAGACGTCGTCCAGTTCGGCCGCGAGGCCATCCAGCCGCTCGGCTACGCCCTCGAGCGCCTCGTCGAGCGCCGCGGCCTCGCCGACGAGGCGCTGAGCCACACGGACGGAATCCAGAGCGGCGCTCTCCGTCTCGCCGGCGAGCAGGGACAACGCCCCGCCGGCCCGCTCGAGGAGCTTGCCTGCGTGCCGCAGCCGCTCGCGCTCGAGGCCGAGGCGCACGTCCTCGCCTGGTTCCACCTCAGCGGCCTCGATCTCGCCGAGCTGGAAGCGGAGCATCTCCAGCTCGCGCTCCCGCTCGCGGGCGTCGCCGCGCACGGCGGCCAGCTCTCGCGAGGCCGTGCGCGCCTCGTCGTATGCGCCCGCGTACCGCTCGGCCGCCGCCGCCGCCGCGGCTCCGGCCGCGCCGTCGAGCAGGTCCAGCTGGCGCTCGAGCTGAAGGAGACGTGCGTGCTCGAGCTGGCCGTAGAAGGCGAGGCGGCTGCGCAACGCCTCTTCGATGGCGGCGGCGGAACTGAGCAGGCCGTCCAGATGAGCGCGAGAGCGGCCACCGCGCGGGAGCTCGCGAGCGACTGCGAGGGTGTCGTCGCCGTGCTCGAAGAGCGCCTGGACGAGGGCTCTGGTCAGCGCCGGGCCGGACGAGCTCGTCACCACCCTTCTGCCCCATCAGCAGGCCGATCGCCTGAGCCAGGAGGCTCTTGCCGGCCCCGGTCTCACCGGTGATCACGTTGAGGCCGGGCGCGAACGCCAGCCGGGCCTCGGCGATCAGCACGAGGTCGTCGATTGCCAGCTCAGCGAGCATCGCGGCGATCGAACAGCTTTTCCTCGACGTTCTGGTAGAACGAGCCCTCGCTCTGCACCATGAGCCCGGCGCGCTGGGTGCCGGCCACGATGCGCACCTCGTCGCCGCAGCACAGGCGGCCAGCCGGCTGGCCGTCGACGACGACTTCGGCCTCCTGAAGAGGCGAGACGTTGCGCGCGCTGATGGCGTGGTCGGGTCGCAGGATGACCGGGCGGAAGCCGAGCGAATGCGGGGCGATGAAGTTGAGCACCAGGACGCCCGCGTCCCACTCCACGATGGGGCCGCCACACGACAGGCTGTAGGCGCTCGAGCCGGTCGGCGAAGCGACGATGAGACCGTCGCAGAACATCGTGCCCACCGTGACGCCGGCGACCTCGTACTGCAGCTGGAGCACGTGGCGCGGCGCGACCCGGCTGAGGATGACGTCGTTGACGGCTGTGAGCACGCGTCCGTTGACGTGTACGTCGACGGTGAGCAGTTCCACGACGCGGTTGTCGCCGGCGAGCATCGCTTCGAGCCCGCCGGCCCAACCCTCGCGCGGCAGAGCCGCCAGGAAGCCGACGTTGCCGTAGTTGAGGCCGAGCGTCGGGACGCCGCTGCCGAGCAGCCGCCCGAGCGCGCGCAGGATAGTGCCGTCGCCGCCGAAGACGATGCAGACGTCGGCGGTGCGGAGAGCCGCCTCGTCGACGATCTCGAAGCCGAGGGCGATCGGATCGTCGTGCCTGGCGGCCTCCTCCGCGGTCATGAGCAGCTCGAGCGCGAGAGGCCCGCGCAGCGCCGCCAGCTCCGCGAGGGCCGCGGTCGTGGCGGCACCAGACGCTCCGGTGATCGCAATGACGCGACGCAGGCGGTCAGGCATGAGCGATCTCCACCGCCCGCGCCGCCGCGTCGGACGCCTTCACCGGCGGCGCCGGTGGTGGCACGCTCCCGTCGCAGAAGTAGATGAAGTACTCCACGTTCCCCTTTGGGCCGGGATGACCTGAGTCGCAGATGCCGAGCACGAGCGCCCCTCGCTCCAGCAGCCACGCGGAGACCGAGTCCAGCACATCGCGATGGACGCCGGGGTCTCGCACCACGCCCCCCTTGCCGACCCGCTCACGACCGGCTTCGAACTGCGGCTTGACCAGCACGAGACCGCGGTAGCCTCGGCGCAGGGATTCTAGCACGGGGGCCAGCGCGACCGTCAGGGAGATGAAGGAGAGGTCGGCGGTGACGAACGATGGCCGGAACGGCAGACGATCGCCCGTGAGGTAGCGAGCGTTGGTGCGCTCCAGGACGGTCACGCGCTCGTCCTCGCGCAGGCGGTAGTCGAGCTGGCCGTAGCCCACGTCGACGGCCACCACGCGGTTCGCGCCTCCCTGCAGCAGCCTGTCCACGAAGCCGCCGGTGGAACTGCCGAGGTCGCAGGGCGTCCTCGCCTTCGACCGAGATCCCGAGCGTCGCCATGTGCGTGGTCGAGCTTGTCGCCGCCTCGGGAGACGAACCTCGGCCTCTCGGCGACATCGACGACCACGGCGTCGGCCACCTGGGTGCCGGGCTTGTCGAGCAAGCGGCCGTCGACGCTGATCTCTCCGGCGAGGATCGCGGCGCGAGCCTGAGTACGAGTCTCGAAAAGGCCTCGCGCGACGAGCAGCACGTCGAGCCGCTCGGGCATGACGCCTCCTACTTGACGCGGGCCAGGCCGGCCGGCCGCACAAGCGCTGCGGCGGCGACGGCCTGCGGAGTGAGTCCGATGTCGCGGAGCAGCCGGGCGCGGTCGCCGTGCGGCACGAACGCGTCCGGGAGACCGAAGCGCACGACCTCCACGCCGCCGCCCAGCTGCTCGAGCACGGCGCTGCCGAAGCCTCCGGCCAGCGCGTTCTCCTCGATCGTCACGAGGCGGCGATGAGTCGCCGCGAGCTGCGGCCAGGAGCTCCCCGTCGAGCGGCTTGGCGAAGCGCGCGTCCACCACCGTCGGCTTCTCCCCCTGCGCCTCCATGAGCACCGCCGCCTCGCGTGCGATGCCGACCCCCGTGCCGATGCCGACCAGCGCGACGTCGTCGCCCTGCTGCAGCACGACGCCGCGACCGACCTCGAGCGGCACGAGCTCCGCCGGCGGCGCGAACGGGGCCGCCAGGCCGCGGGGATAGCGCAGAGCGACGGGGCCGTCGATGGTCAGCGCGGTGCAGAGCATCTGCTGCAACTCCTCCTGGCTGGAGGGCGCCATCAGCACGAGATTGGGGATCATGCGCAGGTAGGAGATGTCGAAGGCGCCGTGATGCGTGGGCCCATCGTCGCCGACGAGCCCCGCCCGGTCGATCGCGAACACCACGGGCAGCTTCTGCAGCCCGACGTCCTGCACCAGCATGTCGAAGGCGCGCTGCAGGAAGGTCGAGTACACGGCGACCACGGGCCGCCTGCCGCCTATGGCGAGCCCGCCGGCGAACACCACGGCGTGCTCCTCGGCGATCCCGACGTCGTAGAAGCGCTCCGGGAACCTGCGTTCGAACGCCTCGAGGCCCGTGCCCTCGGTCATCGCCGCCGTGACCGCGACGATGCGGTCGTCGGCCTCGCCCAGCCGCACCATCGCCTGGCCGAACGCCTGCGTGTACGTCGTGCCCGCGACCGCGGACTTGCTGGCCCCGTTGCCGATGTGGAACGGTCCGGTGCCGTGATAGGTGTCCGGGTGCTCCTCGGCCGGTTCGTAGCCCTTGCCCTTCACCGTCTTCACGTGCACAACGACCGGCCGGCGCGTGTCGATGGCCTGGCGGATGCTCTCGCGCAGCGCGTGCAGATCGTGACCGTCGACGACGCCGATGTAGGCGAAGCCCAGCTCCTCGAAGAGCATGCCGGGGACGAGCAGGGCCTTCATCGACTCCTTGACGTCCTTGCCCAGGCGATACGCCTGCTGGCCGATGGCCGGGATACGCGCGACGCCGCGCTCGAGGTCCTCGCGCAGCCGCGTGAGGCCGGGATCCAGGCGGATACGGTTGAGGTAGAGCTGCAGGGCGCCGACGTTGGCGCGGATGGACATCTCGTTGTCGTTGAGGATCACGACCAGCGGCGTGCGCAGGTGGCCGGCCTGGTTCATCGCCTCGAAGGCCACTCCGCCCGTGAGCGCCCCGTCCCCGAGGACGCAGACGACGTTGTCCGAGGTCTCCCCCGCGAGCCGCGCCGCCTCGACCAGCCCCAAGCCGTAGCTGATGGAGGTGGAAGCGTGACCGGTGCCGACGATGTCGTGCTCGGACTCGGTGCGGCACGGGAATCCCGACAGGCCGCCGTACTGGCGGATCGTGCTGAAGCGGTCGCGGCGGCCGGTGAGCAGCTTGTGCGCGTAGCACTGGTGCCCTACGTCCCAGACGATCTTGTCTTCCGGGCTGTGCAGGACGCTGTGCAGGGCCACGGAGAGCTCGACCGTGCCGAGGCTGGCCGCCAGGTGGCCGCCGACCTCACTCACGCAACAAAGGATGGCCTCGCGGATCTCCTCTGCGAGCAGCGTCAGTTCGCGCTCGGAGAATTGTTGGAGGTCGGCAGGGTCGGAGATCCTGTCCAAGTACCGCATCGTCAAAGGAGTATAGCACCGGGCTCGGAGGCGGGCCGCCCGGCGCCGATAGCCCCCAGGCGGGTCACTGGCGGCGCCGGAGGATGTAGGTCGTGAGCGCGGCGAGGGCAGCGGTATCTCCGGGCAAGGCGGCCAGGCGCGCGCGTGCCCGCTCGTGTGCGGCCGCCGCCATGCGGCCGGCCTCCTCCATGCCGAAGCGCGACACGTAGGTGACCTTCTCCTGCAGCTTGTCCTTGCCGACCGACTTGCCCAGCTCCTGCTCGTCGCCGGACTCGTCGAGGATGTCGTCGACGATCTGGAAGAGAAGTCCGAGCTCGCGCGCGTAGGCGCGGTAGGGCGACGCGTCGTCCGCGCCGCTGAGCACCGCGCCGCAGACGACGGCCGCCTCGATGAGGCGGCCGGTCTTGAGCTCGTGCAGCGTGCGCAGATCGTCGTCGTCGCGCGCCAGCCCAGCGACGTCCATGTACTGGCCGCCGACCATGCCCTGGACACCGGTGGCGGCGGCGATCTCGCGCAGCGCCGCCACGAGCACGGCGGCGGAGCCCCGCTGGCGGGTCAGCAGGACGTGGAACGCCTCGGCGAAGAGGCCGTCGCCGGCGAGGATGGCAACGTCCTCACCGAAAGCGACGTGGCACGTCGGACGGCCGCGGCGCAGCGTGTCGTCGTCGATAGCCGGCAGGTCGTCGTGGATGAGCGAGTACGTGTGGATGAGCTCCAGCGCGGCGGCCGCGGGCAGGACGGTCGGCCGGATCGGCGCCCAGGCTGCGCGCCGTCGCCAGCGTGAGGACCGGGCGGATGCGCTTGCCGCCGGCGAGGAGCGAGTAGCGCATCGCCTCCACCAGGCGCGAGGCGCGCCCGTCTACGCCGAAGTCGAGGTCCTCGAGATACGCCTCGACGAGCGCGAGCAGATCGACGGGATACTCTGCCCGGGCGTCGCCGACCATGCCGCCGCTCAACCCGCGACGCGACCGAGCTGCTCGAGGAGGCGTCCCGCCTCCTCGACGAGCTCGGTCGCATGTTCGAGAAGCGTCATCTCGACCTCGCCGGACGCGGCCGATGACAGGCGCGGCTCGAGCTCCTCGAGCTGCCCGAGGATGACGCGGATGCGCGCGATGGCCTCGGCGGGCTTCATCGGCGCCGCGTCCGCTGTGACCGGCTGCTCAGCCATCGTCCTCTCCCCTCTCGCCATCGCCCTCTTCCCCCTCGCCATCGGCTCGCCACCCTCTCGCGCTGCACCGCACCGAGGATGCCGTTGACGAACGAGCCGGCCTCGTCGGTCGAGTATCGTCTTAGCAAGACGCACGGCCTCGTCGATGGCGACCTCCGGCGGCGTCGTGCCGCTGTCGATCTCCCAGACGGCGAGGCGCAGCAGGCTCCGCTCCAGCGGCGCCATGCGCTCCAGCGTCCAGCCGGTGGAGTGCCGTGCGATCACCTCGTCGAGCGCCTCGCGTTCGTCGAGCACGCCCTGGACCGCGGCGGCCGTGAACTCGTCCGGTCCGTAGCCCTCGCGCAGGCGCTGCCCTTCGACGAGTTCAGCCATCGACATGTCCGTGACTTCGGTCTGATAGAGGAGGAACAAGGCGTCGCGCCGGGCCTGCTTGCGGCTTGGCCGTACGGTCACCGGGAACCGGCCGCGATCAGAAGGGCTCGATGGCGAAGAGCGGCTGACCGTACTGGACGGTGTCGCCGTTCTCCACGAGGATCTGCCGCACGATGCCGGCGACATCGGCCGTGAGCTCGTTCATCATCTTCATCATCTCGAGGATGCAGAGCGTCTGGCCGGCCTCGACCTCGTCCCCGACCTCCACGAACGACGGTGCCTGCGGCGACGGCGCGCGATAGAAGGTCGCGACCCACTTCGAGCGCACCACGTGGAAGCCGTTGAGTGGGTCGTCGGAAGACCCGGCCGTATCGGCCACCGCGGCCGGGGCCGGCGCGGGCGCCGGCGCGGCGCCGGCCTTGCGCACGGTCATCTTGAGATCGCCCTGCTCGATCACGACCTCGTCGACGTCGCTCTCCTCGACGATGGCGATGATGTCGCGCACGCGGTCGCCGGCGTCCTCGGGGAGCGCCGCGCCGGCCTGCGTGCCGAGGTAGGCCGGGATCTGCGTCCCGAACACGTTGCTCTCCGGCCCGATCGCGTGGCGCTCCAGGTAGGCCCTCGCGGTCTGCGGGAACAGCGCGTAGCTCAGGAGGTCCTCCTCCGAGCGCGCCAGCTCGCCGATCTCCTCGCGGTAGTCCTCGAGCGTCTCGTCCACAAGGTCGGCCGGCCGCACGTGGATGGGCACCTCGCCGCCGAGGACGCGTTCGATCACCTCGTGGGAGACGGGCCCGGGAGCCGCGCCGTACTTGCCCCGGAGGTACGCCTTCATCTCGTCCGGCACGATGTGCCAGCGGCGCCCGGAGAGGACGTTGAGCACGGCCTGCGTACCCACGATCTGCGACATCGGCGTCACCAGCGGCGGAAAGCCGACCTCGGCACGCACGATCGGGATCTCCTCGAGGACCTCGGGAAGTCGGTCGAGGGCGCTCTGCTCCGAGAGCTGGCTCTCGAGGTTGCTGATCATGCCGCCCGGCACCTGGTGCGAATACACCTGCATGTGCGTGAGGGACGTGACGCCGCGGTCGTGGCCGGTCTCGAGACGGACGCTCTCGAAGTACTTGGCGATGGTGAAGAGCTTCTCGAGGTCGAGCTCGGTGTCGTAGGGCGTCCCGATGAGCGCCGTCACGACCATCTCGGTCGCCGGCTGCGAGTTGCCGAAGGCGAGCGGCACGGTAGCGGTGTCGATCACGTCCACGCCGGCCTCGACCGCCTTGAGGTACGTCATCGGGGCGAGGCCGCCGATGTAGTGGCAGTGAAGCTGGATCGGCACCGGGATCTCCGCCTTGAGGCGGCCGATGAGCTGCTCCGCGTAGTAGGGCGAGAGCAGCGCCGCCATGTCCTTGATGCACAGCGAGTCGGCGCCCATGGCCACGAGCTTGTGGGCGACGTCGAGGTAGTGGTCGAGCGAGTGCACCGGCGAGATCGTGTAGACGACGGCCGCCTGGAAGTGCTTGCCGGTCTCCTTGATGGCCGCCGCGGCGGTCTCGAAGTTGCGGATGTCGTTGAGCGCGTCGAAGACGCGGAACACGTCGATGCCGTTCTCGGCGGCCTTGTACACGAAGCGGCGCACGATGTCGTCGCCGTAGTGGCGGTAGCCGACGAGGTTCTGGCCGCGCAGCAGCATCTGCAGCGGCGTGCGTGCGACGTGCTTCTTGATGAGCCGCAGGCGCTCCCACGGATCCTCGTCGAGGAAGCGCAGGGCGGCGTCGAAGGTGGCGCCTCCCCAGCACTCCAGCGACTGGTAGCCGACCTCGTCCATCGTCTCGAGGATCGGCAGCATGTCGGGCGTGCGCATGCGCGTGGCCCAGAGCGACTGGTGACCGTCCCTCAGCGTGGTGTCGGTGATGCGGACCCGGCGTGCTCGCATGGATGTGTCCCCAGGGCCTCTCGCGCTAGGCGCGGCCCAGGTACTCCCCGGTGCGCGTGTCGACCTTGACGCGCTCTCCCTCTTCGATGAACAGCGGCACCTGGACGGTGGCGCCGCTCTCCAGGGTGGCGGGCTTCGTGGCGCCCTGCGCCGTGTTGCCCTGGACGCCCGGGTCCGACCTGGTGATCAGGAGCTCGACGAAGTTGGGCGCCTGGACCTCGAACGGCACGCCGTTGAGGTAGAACAGGTCGACCTCCATGTTCTCCACGACCCACTTGAGGGCGTCCTCGGCCATGACCGGCGAGACCGAGACCTGCTCGTAGGACTCGTTGTCCATGAGCACGACCTCGTCCTCCGTGGAGTAGAGGTAGGCCATCTTGCGCGACTGCGTGTGCATGCGGTCGAACTTCTCGCCGGCGCGGAAGGTCTTGTCCAGGACCGCCCCGGTGGCGATGTTGCGGACCTTGGTGCGCACGAACGCCCCGCCCTTGCCGGGCTTGACGTGCTGGAACTCGACGATGGTGAACGGCTGTCCCTCGATCTCGATGGCCATGCCGGTCTTGAACTGGTTGGTGGAGACGACTTCTGCCATGTGTTCCTACTCAGGGGTCGGGTAGACGGGTGTGCACGGTAGTAGGCCATGATACAGCAAGGCCGTGAGGCCGTGTAGCTTCGCGGCGAGCGCTCAATCGACGACCTGAAGCTCCTTGGCCGAGGTCGTCAGCCGCTCCGCGCCATCGGCCGTCACGAGGACGGTGTCCTCGATGCGCACGCCGGCGACGCCGTCCACATAGATGCCCGGCTCGACGGTGCAGACCATGCCTGCCGCAAGCTCGTCGCCGCGCAGGCGCCCAAGCCCGGGCGCCTCGTGGACCTCGAGGCCCACACCATGACCGGTCCCGTGGCCGAACTGGGCGCCGTAGCCGGCCGCGTCGATCACGGCGCGGGACGCGGCGTCCACGTCGTCGCGGCCGTGTGCTCCGGCGCGCACTGCGGCGAGCCCGGCCAGCTGCGCCGCCAGGACGATGCTCATAGAGATGGCGCAACTCGTCCGAGGGCTCGCCGGCCGCGTAGGTGCGCGTGATGTCACTGCAGTAGCCGTCGACGCGCGCGCCGGTGTCGATCACGACGAGCTCGCCGGCCTCGATGACACGCTCTCCCGGGATGGCGTGAGCCTGCGCGCCGTGCGCGCCGCCCGCCACGATCGCCGGGAACGCCTCACCCTCTGCGCCGAGACGGTGATACTCCTCGCGCAGCCGCCAGGCGACGTCGGCCTCTCGCCGCCCCACGAGTCCCTCGGCGACGACCGCCGCCAGCGCTTCGTCGGTCACGCGCGCCGGCGCGCCGCATGACGGCGATCTCGCCGGCGTCCTTCACGACCCGAAGCCGCGTGACGGCGGCCCCCACGTCACGCAGGCCGCCGCGGTGGCGTCGGCGGACGATGCGGTACGAAGCGTAGCTGAGCGCCGCGCCCTGGATGCCGAGCCGGCCCTGCGCCCCCGCGGAGCGCAGGGCCCCGACGGACTCCGCCAGGAGCTCGCCGCGGACCTCCACGAGCTCGAAGCCGGCAGCCTCTTCGCGGACCTGGTCCCAGTAGCGGGAGTCGGTGCAGATGAGCGAGAAGTCGGCGCCGATGACCAGCGTCGCGTCGTCGCCGCGGAAGCCGGAGAGGTAGCGCACGTCCGCGGCGGCGCTCACCAGGAGCGCGTCGACGCCGAGCTCGCCGAGCAGGCCGCGACAGCGCTCGAGGCGGCTCGGCGTGGCGGACCTCGCTGCGGCGGGACTCACGACCGCCTCCCGTCGTCGCACGCCGCCGCGAGCGCGGCCAGCGCCTCGTCGTAGCCGCCGGCGCCCTTGCCGCTGACGCGCACCGACGCGATGTCGGCGATCACCGATCTGCGGCGCCACTCCTCGCGCTCCTCGATCGCCGAGAGATGGACCTCGGCGATCGGCGCGTCGACCATCTCCAGGGCGTCGCGCAGCGCGTAGCTGTAGTGGGTCCAGGCGCCGGGATTGATGAGGACGGCATCGGCGCCCGCCCTGACGATCTCGTGGACCTTCTCCACCAGGTCTCCCTCGTGGTTGGTCTGGAAGCAACGCACCTCGAACCCCAGGCGGGCGCCCTCGGCGATCACGCGAGTCTCGAGTTCGCCCAGCGTGAGCGTGCCGTAGACGCCCGGGTCGCGCCGCCCCAGCATGTCGAGGTTCACGCCGTGCAGCAGCCAGAGCACCTTCAGCGCGTCAGCAGCCATTCCACAGCCTCCATCTCCAGGTCGGGGGGCACGGAGACGCCCACCACGGGGCGCCCCAGCTCCTCGAGCAGCACGTAGCCCACGCCCTTGGCACTCGCCTTCTTGTCGCGGGAGATCAGCGCGGTCACCGCGTCGCCCGTCACACCGATGAGCCTGGCCGGGACGCCGACGCCGTCGAGGAGCGTCTGGGCGCGCGCTGCCGCATCGGCGCTGAGACCCGCCAGGCGCTGAGACAGCCACAGCGCCGCACGCGTCCCGAGACCGACGCCTTCGCCGTGAGCGAAGCGCTCGAACCCCGTCGCGGCCTCGATCGCGTGCCCGATCGTGTGACCAAGATTCAGCACGGCGCGGCGGCCGCTGACCTCGCGCTCGTCCTCGCCGACCACGCCCGCCTTGAAGGAGACGTTCCCGGCGACGAGCTCCTGGGTGACCGCCGGCGCGGTCGCGCCGGCGGCGGCGAACCTTTCGACGCGGCGGAGCAACGAGCCGCCGGCGAGCAGACCGTGCTTCGCGACTTCCGCGGCTCCGCTGCGCAGGTCGCGGAGCGGCAGCGTGTGCAGCACGTCGAGGTCGGCGACCACGAGCGCGGGCTGGTAGAACGTCCCGACGTAGTTCTTGGCGCCGCGGAAGTCGACCGCCACCTTGCCGCCGACCGACGCGTCCACCTGAGCGAGGAGCGTCGTCGGCACCTGCACCAGCCGGACCCCGCGCTGGAAGGTCGCGGCGACGAACCCGACGAGATCGCCGATGACGCCACCGCCGAGAGCGACGACCGTGTCTGAACGGTGCAGCCCGCGGTCGTACAGGATGCCGTAGAGCTCCTCAGCCCGTGCGAGATTCTTCTGCCGTTCGCCCGACGGGATGACGACCTGCGACGCGGAGACGCCCGCGACGCGCATGCTCGACGTCAGCGCCTCGAGGTAGAGCGGCGCGACGTTGTCGTCGGTGATGACGACCACCTGACCACCGGGCGAGCGGCGGACCTGGGCCTCTCCAAGCCCGGCAAGCAGGCCGCGCCCGACGAGCACGTCGTAGCGCCCCCCGGTGGTCCTGACTTGGACGGTCTTCACGCGTCTTCTCCGCTCGCGGCCGTCGCCGGCGGCGCGTCCTGGCTCGCCGGCGCCGCCGCCTTGCCGCTCGCCCGCCGTATCTCCGACGCGCCACGCACGAGGGCCACTACTTCGTCAGCGACATCGCTGAGCGCGCGACTCCCGTCGTTGAGCACGATCGCCCCGGCCACCTCCCGATAGAGCGCATCGCGCTCAGCCAGCAGAGCACGAAAGGCCGCCTCGTCTTCGGCCAGCGGCCGTGTCCCGGCCGGCGCGCGGCGCGCCCGCTCCCACAGGACGTCCGCGGGCGCGCGCAGCCAGACCACGAGAGGCGCTTCGGCCAGCGCGGCGCGCACCGCGGCGATCGTGACGGCGCCGCCACCGAGGGCGACGAGAGGCTTGGCGGACCCCGGAGAAGACAACACATCGAGCACGACGTCGCGCTCCACCTCGCGGAAGAGCCTCTCTCCACCGCGCGCAAAGAGCGCGGCGATCGGCCCATGAGCGGCCTCGATGGCGGCGTCGGTATCGACAAAGGGGAGTCCCAGCCGTGCTGCCGCGGCGCGCCCGACGGCGCTCTTGCCCGCGGCCATGAAGCCGACCAGCACGGCGGTCACCTGCGCCCGCTCCTGCGGCGTCTCCGAGCGGTCCGCGCCGGAGCTGCCGGACGGCGCGCTCACCTGAGTCGTGTGCGCGCGCGGAAGGCGTCGACCGCGGCGGCGACGTCCGACACGGTCGCGCCGCCGAAGCGGTCGAGCAGGGCGTCGGCCAGCGCGAGCGCGAGGACGGCCTCGAGGACGATGCCGGCGGCGGGTACGGCGCAGACGTCGGCGCGCTCGTAGCGCGACGCCACTGGCTCGTGGGTGTCCAGCTCCACGCTCGCCAGGGGGTTCGCGAGCGTCGCGATCGGCTTCATGGCGGCGCGCACGACGATGGCTTCACCGGTGGAGATCCCGCCCTCGACGCCCCCGGACCGATTGCTGGCGCGCACGTATCCCGCGCCCTCCGTCGTAGCCCAGAGGGTCCTGCACCTCGCTGCCGGGCAAGCCGGCGCCCGCGAAGCCAAGACCTATTTCCACGCCCTTCATGGCCGGGACGCTCATCACGGCCGCGGCCAGCCTCGCCGAGAGCCTGCGATCGCCTTGGACGTACGTCCCCACTCCGGGTGGATAGCCGAAGGCGATGACCTCGACGATGCCGCCCAGCGTGTCACCTGCTTCGCGCGCTGCGTCGATTGCGCTCCTCATGCGCGCGCTGGCCTCGGGATCCGCGCAGCGGCAAGGGTCGCTCTCGACGTCGGCGACCCCCTCGAGCGTCAGTTCAGCCTCGCTGCGGACGGCCCCGATGGCGACCACGTGGCTCGCGACGCGACACCCGATAGCCTCGAGGAGGAGTTTGGCCACTGCACCACAGGCGACGCGAGCAGCGGTCTCCCGCGCGCTGGCGCGCTCGATCACGTCACGGATATCGTCATGCTCGTAGAGCAGCGCGCCCCCGAGATCCGCGTGGCCCGGCCGGGGGATGAGCACCCGCTCGGCCCTCGTCCCTTCGGCCGGCTCCGAGACGCTCAAGACGTCGCCCCAGTTCGAGGCGTCACGATTGGCGACGATCAGCGCCAGCGGGGCGCCCGTCGTGCGTCCGTACCTGAGGCCGCCGACGACGTCCACGCGGTCGCTCTCTATGGACTGCCGGTCACCGCGGCCGTAGCCATGCTGCCGGCGCGCAAGCTCGGCGTCGATGCGCGCCGTGGACACCGGCAGGCCCGCAGGGCAGCCCTCCAGGATCGCCGTCAGCTGGCGACCGTGCGACTCTCCCGCTGTGAGATAGCGAAGGTGCGTCATGCTCTCTACCTTATCCAGAGGCCTCGCAGCTGAAAAGCCGAGTCCCTCGTCGGTGCGTACAAACGCGACGGGGCGGCCTTCGCCGCCCCGTCGTAAGAACCCACTCTCGACCACCGGCCTACTTGATGACGACCTGGCCGGCGTGGAGGACGACTGTCTGATCACCGTGCATCACGGTGACGGTCTGGCCGTTGACATCGATGGCCAGGATCTTGATCTGGCCCCACGACGTGGTGATGACGACGCCGACCTTCTTGTCGGGATACGTCTTGCCGTCGACCTCGATCGTGGCGAGCGCGACGCCGTTGCTGCTGGTGACGCTCAGCACCGAGATCGTGTGACCGCTGGTCGAAAGCGTGCCGCCGCTGCCGTTGCTGCCGCTCGTCTTGCTGCCGATGCTCACGACCGCGAGCGTGTAGGACTTGCCGTTGTCCAGCGTCGCCTTCACGGACTCCCCGAGATTGACGGTGACGGCCGAGTCGCCGTTCTTGAGGGTGCCGTCGATGACGCCGAAGGTGACGTCGCTCGAGGTCACACTGGAGATCGAGAAGGCCGGCGAGCCGCTCGGGACCTTGTCACCGTTGACGACGGTGTAGCTCGTGCCGTTGACCTTGATGTGCGCGGCGTACTTCGTGGTGGTCGTCGTGCCTCCGCCGCTGGTGCTGCTGCTGCCGCTGGTACTCGCCACGGTCAGCGGGATGAACGGGTCCTTGCTCGTGAACTTGTCCAGCATCGGTTCCTGCTTGGCGGGATCCGCCGCTGCGATCGAGGCGCTCCCGAGCGTGTCTCCCAGCACCGACCCACCGGATTGCGACACGGCGGCCTTGGCGGCCGACCCGCCGGCCGGCGCAGGATCGCGCGCGAGGACGAAGGCAAGGGCCAGCGCCGAACCAAGGATCAGCGCGAACGCCACGTAGACGAGAGTACGTCTGTTGCGCGTCATTGCGCACCTCCCGCGGCCGCCGTAGCCGGCGCACCCCACAGATACGCGGAGAGGCCGATCGTGACAGTGAGCGGCGCAGTGGTGCCATCGGTGGTCGCGGCGCCGCCCGTCATGGTCAGCGTCGTCACCTCGAGCAGCCTGCCCTCGGCCCGGAACTCGGCGTTGCGGAACGCCACGTAGCTCTCCATGCGGTACAGGAAGTCCTCGATGTCGAAGAAGCGGCCGCTGACGGCGAGCGTCGCCGTCTGGATGCCGAACGGCGACCCGGTCTGCGTGGTCCCGTTGGTGATGCTGGTCAGGTCGACGCCGGAATCCTTGGCTGTCTTCGTCAGTTCCAGGATGAGGGACGGCATGCCTTCGCTCTCAGGGAGCATCTTCCCGAGCCGCACGATCTCGGCGCGCGACTGCGGAGCCGTCTTCTTGTACGTCTCCAGCCTGGCGACGTTGGCCTTGGCGGAATCGAGCGAGGTCTGCGCCGAGGTGATCTGCGTGTTGAGATCGCTGATCTTGGACCTCGTCGGGCTCAGCAGCAGGAAGTACCAGGCGACGATCAGGACCACGGCGACAACGGCCGCGATGATGTAGACCTCTCTGCCTCTAGCCCTCATTGGCCCGCCCCCGCTTGAAGCGCCGTCGGTGGCGGCGGCGTAGTGTACGGCCTGAGCTGGGCCGTCACCGTGAACGTGACTGTGGCCGGCGTGCTTGTCGTTGCGGCGGGGCTGGCGCTCGTGCTCGTCGTGGTGGTCGTGGTAGGCCGCGTTGCCGGTGGACGAGCCGAGATGGATGTTCGTGAGCTGCGGGATGAGGCCGAGACGCGTCATGAACTCGGCCACGTCCTGGTGCGTATACGTGGTGCCGGTGAACGTCACATCGGCGGTGGCAGCCGTCGTGCCGGTCCCGGCCGCAGCTGCAGCGGCGCCGGGCTGCATGGTCGCCGGGACAGTGCAGTTCATCGATTGAAGACGGACGTTCTCCGGGATCACCAAGCTGACTTCCTCAAGGATCGTCGACCACGGGACGCGGGCCTCGTAGATGGCCTTCCCGGTGGTGGTCATGGCAGTTCGTGTGGCCTGGATCTGGGCATACGGTGCCAATGCCGCGGCCTGCGCGTCCACAACGGCCTGCTGCGCCTGGATCTGCGCCAGCTCGTCCTGCTTGGTGTTCACGATGCCGCTCTGCCACACGTACACGAGGCCGAGCACGACGACCACCGCGACGAGCAGCAGCACCGCGTAGATGAGGCCGCGCTCGCGGGATGCCTTGACTCGCGCCTCAGGCGGAAGAAGGTTGATGCGCTTCATCGTCCCCTACTCCTCGTCCTCGAGCGCCAGACCAAGCGCGACCGCGAGCCGCGGTGACATCGCCTCGAGATCCGGCTGGGCCAGCTTGGTCTTGTTCTCCGCAACGTGCTGGAGCGGATTCCCGAGCTTGACGTCCAGATGCAGGGCCTGCGCGAGATACTCGCACACGTTGCGCGTGAGAGCGCCTTCGCCGCTCAGGAGCAGCGTGGCGATGCGCGACGTCGGCTCCTGTGAGTGGTAGTAGTCGATCGAACGCCTGATCTCGTCGGCGAAACCCTCGCAGCTGGCGTCGAACACCTCGTGGATCTCGGCGACCGTGCCCGGCTCGAGATCGGCGACCGGCGCGGCGCTGCCCGACAGACCCACGTTGAGGCGCAGGATGTCGGCGTCGCCGTGCGCCAAGCCGCGATGCGCCATGAGCGCCTCGACCAGTGCCTCGCAGCCGACGTTGATGACGCGCGTGAACTCGGGGACGTCGTTGACGGCGACGACGAGGTTGGTGACGCCGGACCCTATGTTGACGAGCGCAGTCGCCTCCGCGCCTCCAGGAGCACCCTGGTCGACGAAGGCCACCGGCGGCGCCACGGACCGCATCAGAGCGAACGCCTGCAGGTCGATGCCGTCGACCGTCAGTCCCGCCTTGCGCGCGGCTTCCACGAACTGGGTGATCATGTCGCGTTGGGCCGCCACGATGAGGACCTTCTGCTTGGCGCTCCCGTCGTCGGCGGTGGTCGTCGACAGCACCTGATAGTCGAGAATCGCGTCCTGAAGCGGGATGGGGATGGACTCCTGTGCCTGGAACTCGATGGCGGAGCGCATCTCCTTGGCGTCGATCATGGGGAAGTCCATGGTCCGCACGACGATCTTCTGATTGGCGACGCCGAGCGAGCACCGCTTGCCGGTGAACCCGCTTTCCTTCCAGAAGGTCTTGAGCTCGGCCCCGAGCGCGTCCACATCGACGACCTCGCCCTCGAACACGAGGCCGGCAGGAAGTGCTCGTACGGCCACGGTCGACAACGTGAGCCCTTGGCGCGCGCCTTTGACTTGCGCCCCGGCGATCGACGACTGCTCAAGGTCGATCCCGACGCGCGTCCCGTTCTTCGCCATGCCAGCCTCTCCGCTTGCCTCGTCGCCCTCTAGCGGCGTTGTCGGCAGCCTTGCCAGTTACCTTTAGGCGCAGAGCCCCCCAAAACTGACCTGCCGCACACCCCTGGGCAGGAGAGTTAGTCTCTCACAACTCCCATGCGCCAGTACATACATTTCGCATGAGAAACCTAGTTCCCTGCCGACGCGGACGGTTCTATCGCGACGATCACCGGCACGATGAGGCCAGGGATGGGCTGGGTCCTCCAGGAGGGCGGAACGGTGAACGCGAGGGCGGAGGCGACCCGCAGGCTCCCCGCGTACAGTCCTCCGTCGATCGAGGTCTTGCCCTCGACCTCAAGGTGTCCGGCGGTCACGACCGCCCCGCTGAAGCTGGTGTCGGCGGTTGGGCCGCCGATGGAGACGTCGGCGCCGGACACCACAAGCACGGGGCACCATCCCGTCGGCCTGATCCCCACGATCCTCACGGGCGAGTCGCCCGGTGGCAGCCAGACGATGAAGCCCGAGTCTGAGGCGCGGCCGTCGGCCGCGCTGCGCGCGGCCGGGATGCGGTCCAGCATGAGGACGCCATCCTGGAGCGCGCTCCCGGGATCATCCGCCCACTCGCGCACTGTCTCCAGCCAGTCCTCGGGAGGCGCGGAGACCGCGCCCATCACCTCGTTGACTGCCGAATGCGTGTCTGTGTCCTCGGGCACAGCCGCAGGATCATCGTCGTGCTCCTCAACGCCCCGTGTCCAGATGCCGCCCAGTGCGTGCACGCCGGCTTGCGGCCAGAGGTCGCCGCGCACACGGTCGGCAGCCGGCGCCCCGTCGGCCTCCGGGAACGACACCCACTCCCTGCCACGGACGCTCCCGCCGCTATAGACGCCGCATCCGCTCACGGTCAGCGGCGCGGCGAACTCTGCATCGCCGGACACCACGAGGCCGCAGGCGAACGATGCCCGCCGGAGCTGCACGAGCGTGTCAACGGAGCGACGCGCCCGGCCGAAGGTACCCTCGGCGATAGTGGAGAAGGTCAGCCAGGCGGTCGGTGATGGATCGGGCAGCGGAGACCAGGCGCCGCGCCAGTCCGCCTGCTGCCCGAACGTGCCGGAGACTGCTCCGCCTCCACTCGACCATCGCCCTCGCCGCGCCTCCTGGCAGGCGGCGGACAGAGCCCGCCGCTGCAAGGCCTCAGCCTGAGCCGCGCCACGGTCTGCCGCGGCCACGCCCTGCCGAGCGAGGACGGCGGCGACGCTGGTCGCCGCGAAGATCGCCGCTAGAGCCATCACGACCAGTGCGGCCAGAAGCGCGTAGCCGTCCTCACCGCGGTGGCGACTCATCGCTGCCCCAGAGCCACGTCGCACACCGCTTCCCCGGTCTCGCGGCCGGTGGAGATGACGATCTCCACCTCGACGCGCGCCACCCGGCCGGGCCAGGACGACGTCTGGAGATCTGCCGTCGTGAGCGGCCGGCCGTCCGTGTCGTAGTAGGTGACCGCGAAGCGACGCACGTGGTCGGCTAGATACGTCCCGGACGCCTTGCGCCAGACCACGCGTCTTGCCGGGTCCCAGACGATGAGCACGGCTTCGGGTGCGGCACCAGGGTGAACGTGGAGCAGGCTCAGCGCCTGACCGGCGGTGTAGACGGCCGGAGGAGCCTGCACGTCCGTCGACGTCTCCAGATCGTCGGCGATGCTCCGCGCCGCGTACGCGGCCGCCGTCGCCGCCCGGGAGCGATCGACCGTGGACGAGCCGGCCACACCCGCGTTCCAGAGCCAGACCCAGGCGCCGCAGAGGGCCACGCCTGCGATCACCGTCGCCACGAGAAGCTCGACCAGGGAGACTCCGGTCTGCGAGCGGCGAGGTCTGGCCCCGCACCTTGGAGCGAGCACCAGGCGATCCGTCGTCACGGCGCAGCCGCCTGCGCGAAGGGCTCGAGCGAAGGTCGCAGCGCGCTGAGGACGAGCAGGCGAGACGCCGTGTGACCCTGTCGGCTGACATCGATCGAGATCTCGAGTGTGGATGACGGGGGCCACGCATCGGACGTGCAGTCCCATCCCGTGAGCTCGTCCGTGCCGAGGCGCTGGGGGTCGACGCCGTCGCCCCCCACAAACGCGGCGCTGAGCCGCACGGTCACGTCGTCCTCCGCAACGGTCGTGGCGAACGTCCCTGCCTCGTCGCCACCGGAGACATCCATGTAGTGCGCGCTGCCGGTGTTCAACTCCGTCCGCGCCCACGGGAACACCTCCGAGACGAGCGATGGAAGTGCGGGGGAACCGTCCGGCCGGCCGGCGGCGGCGTTGCTGCGGAAGTACGGCAGCGCCGCCAGTCGCTGGCACTCGCTCGTGAGGACCTGCGCGAGACGGTCGCTGTGCGCCGCGGCGCTGGCCGCCTTTGTGGCGCCGCTCAGGACCGCGGAGATCGCGACGCAGGTCGCAAGCAGGATGGACGCGGCGGTCACCGCCTCGATGATGGTGAAGCCCCTTTGACGACGCGTCACTCGCACCGGATGCACCCGCCGAGCTGCAGCACGACTTCTCGGCCCGCTCCGCCGCCGGCGACGAAGAAGCGCCCGGCCCGTGGGCTGGCGGCGCCGGGCGCGCACGGCCACCCTCGTGGAGTGAACTCCACCGCCCCGCCCGGGTAGTTGGACGACACGCCAGCGTTGAGCTCGCCGCTGTCTGCGACCGGCCCGCCGGCGCCACCCTCGGTGACGACGTAGCTCCCGCCCGGGTCCACGCACACGCACACTCGCGACGACGCGCTCTGGGCGCGCGCCTGAGCAAAGCGCAGGACCAGCGTCAGCCGGTCGACGGCTGACGATGCCGCGAAGGCCCTCTTCGCCGACGCCGCGCTGGGGACGGCGATTGCCGCGAGGATGCCGATGATCGACACCACGGTGATGAGTTCGAACAGCGTGCTGCCGCGTTGCCTGAGCACTTTGGCCTCCGAGGCGGGATCCTTGTCGCCGCGAGATTACGCGCGCGCCTTGGCGGTGCGAAGGATGACGGAGGGGGCCCTGGAGTGACGATGCCGCGCGCCGGCGTTGACGGCTCAGTGCTTCGGGAACACCAGGCCGAGATAGGCGCTGATCAGCGCGTGGCCGAAGAAGAGCGCAAGGACCGCCCCCGCCGCGAGGAACGGGCCGAACGGGATCGCGGTCTTGGCGTCGCCCTTGCGGCTCGCCATGATCGCCACGCCGACGATGGCCCCGGCCGAGGAAGCCCACGAACAGCGCCGGGATGACGGCGGCCCCGAGGTACACGCCCATGCAGAGGGCGAGCTTGACGTCGCCGAAGCCCATGCCCTCCACGTGGCGCACGCGGAAGTACACCTCGCTGATGAGGAAGAGGAACGCCGCCGCGCCGAGGCCGGCGACCGGCCACTGCCACCAGGGGCCGGCGCCGAAGGCGATCATCAGCGGCACGCCGATGGCCGCGACCGGCAGGATCACGACGTCCGGGATGATGCGGATCTCCAGGTCCACCTCGCTGACGAGCACCAGCGCGGAGACGAAGAGTAGCTCCGGGATCAGCAGCCACGAGAGCCCGGTGGTCCAGGCCACGGCGCCGAACAGGAGAGCGGTGAGCGCCTCCCCCGCCGGGTAGCGCCAGCTGATGGGCGCTCCGCAGTCCCGGCAGCGGCCGCGCAGCACCAGCCAGCTGACCACCGGGATGTTGTCGTAGGCGCGGATCTGCGCGCCGCAGTGCGGGCAGTGCGAGCGGCCCTTGCTGATCTTCTCGTCGTGCGCGAGCCGCCAGGCCCAAGCGTTGAGGAAGCTGCCGATGAGCAGTCCGTAGACGACGGCGATGACAACGAGGAGCGCCGTCATCGCCGCTCCCGTCACTTGTACCCCTTGAAGAGCTCCGCGATCAGCGCGTCGAACTCAGCCTTCGGCATCGTGCCGTACAGCGGCGCGAGCGCCTTCATGCGCGCCGCCTTGTCGGTCGGGAGGATCTTCTCCAGCCCCGTCACGGCCTTCTGCTGCGAGTACTTGTCGCCGGCCGCGTAGACCTGGCCCCACATGGTCACGGCCTTCTCGGTCTCACCCGCCTTGCCGGAGAGGACGGCCGCCAGACGCAGCAGATACGGCGGAGCTCCGGGGATGGCGGCGGCCTTCTCGTACCAGCGCGCCGCCGTGAGATCGTTCTGGGCCTTGGTACCAGGTCCGTACTGGTACGCGAAGTACCCGATCATCCCCGGGAAGGCCCATTGCCTGGGGTTCGCCCTGAAGCCGCGCTCGAGGAACTTCACGCTGAGGTCGGGACGACCGGCATCGACGAGAGCGAAGGCCCCGAACTCGTAGGGCCGCAGGAAGTGCGGGCTCAGCGCGGTCACAAGGTCGACCATGGCCGGCATCGACTCCAGGTGCCCGCCTTTGCGCTGCTCGCCGTAGTACTGGACCATGTTCAGATAGTAGGCATCGGCGATCGACGTCCGAAAGCTCGGCGAGAAGTCGAGGAAGAACTTCGGGGACGGCACGAACACGTTCGGGTTGGCCGCCGCGCGTCCAGGCCGCGTCGACTGGTACGCCACGACTCCCGCGGCGCAGGCGAGCACCACGATGATCGCCACCGCCCGCCGCAACACGCTCAGAACTCCTTGCGACGAAAGATCAGCGCCGCCAAGGCGAGCACCACGACGACGTATGCGAGAAGGTACGCGGTCCAGAGCCCGATCTGCCCCCAAGCCAGGGTCTGCTCTCCTACCACTCCCGCCTTGATGTCCACGGCCGAGAGGTTCGGGATGACCACGTAGACGACCCATGAGATCGCCTCCGTGAGAGGGTTCTTGCCCAGACGCGTCAGCGTGAGCACGTTGTGGCTGAGCTGACCCGCCACGAACACGCAGATGCCGAGCACGCTGGCGAGGATCGCCGACCCCAGCGTCGAGAAGAAGATCGTCACGGCGATGATGGCGAGCAGCTGCACGTAGATCATGACGACCGAGAGCAGCACCATGCCGGACGCGTGTCCGGAGACGATCCACACCAGCGCGAACAGGAACAGGCCCATGCCCGCGAGGACGGCCGCCATGGTGGCGCACAAGCCGATGAACTTGCCGCCGATGAAGGCCACCCGGCTCACCGGTTTGGAGAACAGCACGTAGACGGTGCGCTTCTCGACCTCCTTGCGCACCAGCCCGGCGGCGACGAACACCGCGACGATCAGGCCGAACCCGGTGACGGCGACGAGGCCGAAGTCCACCATCATCCGGCCCTGCTCCCCGAGGCTGATGCTCCCCAGCCACAGACCGGCGACGATCATGATGAGCGCGAACACGACGATCACCGCCAGCACGCGATCGCGGATCGTCTCCTTGAACGTGTTCACGGTGATCGCGATGAGCTGGTTCACGCCGTCACGACCTTCATGAAGAAGTCCTCGAGCGTCGGCGAATCGGCCATCGCCTCGGGCACGGTGCCCTGCCAAATCACGCGGCCGTCCCGCATGATCGCGATGCGCGAGCAGAGCTCATGGACGTCGCTGAGGATGTGCGAGTTGAACAGCACGGTCTTGCCGCGCTCGCGCAAGCTCTGGATGATGCGCTTCACCTCGACCCGCCCCACGGGGTCCAGGCCGGTCATCGGCTCGTCCAGGAGCACCAGCTCGGGATCGTTGACCAGCGCCTGAGCGATGCCGATGCGCTGCAGCATGCCTTTGGAGTACTTGCGCAGGTGGACGTCGCCGGCGTCCAGGAGGCCGACGTCCTCGAGCAGACCCTCCACGCGCTCGCGACGCACGTCGGCCTCGAGCGCGAACAGCCGCGCGCAGAAGCCGAGGAACTCGCGCCCGGAGAGATAGTCGTAGAAGTAGGGGTTCTCCGGCAGGTAGCCGACGTTCTCGAGGCCGGCCACGCCCATGGAGACGGAGCCGCTCGAAGGCCGCATGAGCCCAAGGATGACCTTCACGCTGGTCGTCTTGCCGGCGCCGTTGGGGCCCAGAAGCCCGAACACGTCGCCGTCGTGCACCTCGAAGTCGACGCCCTTCAGAATGTCGACTCTGCGCGCGCGGAAGCCCGACCCTGACGGTCTTGTGGAGGCCGGAGACGAGGACCGCCGGCCCAGAGCCCTCATGCTGAGGAGAATCCCGCTGCGAGTTCGGCACCTACAAGAGAATGCTGGAGGAGTCCACACTAGGCCACCGGGCGTTCGTCATCAGCGTCGTGCATCCTTCCCGACAGGCACCTGAACGCGTCATGGCCGAGGCAGGCACGACGGCGAGCCCCGATGCTCAGGATTAGACGTGTCGGCGATCGCAAACCGGCCCGGCGAACCTACATTCACGCGAACACGGTGATGATCCTGGCGAGGGAGCCGCTGCGGGCAACGCTCGGTCGGCTGCCGGCAGCTCGCATGTCCTTCACCTCCCGCCCGTCACGCCGTACGGGGGCGGGTCCGATGACCCCGCCCCCGCAGCTGCGTGCAGTCGTACCGGTCGTGCGCTGAAGTCACAGAACGCGACGTCGGCTCAAGGCACGATGCCGTGCCCGCTGAAAGCGGAGCCATCGTTGAGCACGCCACCGAGGATGAAGTCCGTGGTGCCGCTTGCGTGCACGTAGACGAGGTTGCCCTTGCCGGTGAGTGCCTTCGTGATGTCGTTCGTCATGTCCACGGCACCCGCGGTGAACGGGTTGTCGGGCCACGAGTCGATCTGCGTGCCGATCGCGGTCTTAAGACCGGCTCCGTCCGCGACGACCGGGTACTGGTCGTTGTTGTCGGTGGCATACGACTGCACGCCGACGAGCACGGTGTGCACGCCTTCCTTGACCGAGGAGTCCTTGGCCTTGGCGCGCTGGTTGAGGAACATCGGGATCGCGATCGCGGCGAGGATGCCGATGATGATGATCACGATCAGGAGTTCGATGAGCGTGAAACCCTTCTGACCCTTCATGAACCTCTTCATAGTGCTTATCCTC
Organism: uncultured Thermoleophilia bacterium; assembly: GCA_963829205.1. Lineage (GTDB taxonomy): Bacteria > Actinomycetota > Thermoleophilia > UBA2241 > UBA2241 > CAIXSE01. The sequence continues at coordinate 205,577 of CAWHHT010000005.1, read as the reverse complement.
TCCTCTAATTCTCGCCTATTCAGGCTTGCTTGTCGCCCTGCTCTACTGAGGACCGCACTCGCGCTCTGTACGCTCCTCGATGCGATGTCCGGTCGACGAAGGTCGAGGGCCGAGTGCGGCCGGCGCCTACTGATGCCCCCAGAACACCGTCCCGTCCCTGACTTTGCCGCCGAGAGTGAAGGCGGTCGCCCCAGCGGCGTGCGTGTACACGAGGTCGCCGACAGCGACGGTGGCCGCACCGGCCCGTTAGTCATGTTTGCCGCAGGATTGGCGAAGGGGTTCGGCGGCCACGGAAGGACCTGCGAGCGACCTGGGCCTCGAGGCCGCCAGCGGTCTGGTCCGGGACGTGTCCTCGTTGTCGGCCGCGTATGACTGGATGCCGACCAGCACCGTGTGCACGCCCTCCTTGACCGACGCGTCCTTCGCCCGGGCACGCTGCCCCAGATACATGGGGACAGCGATCGCCACAGCACAGCGATGATGATGATCACGATGAGGAGTTCGATCAGCGTGAAACCCCCGTGCCTGCCGGCAGCTCGCATGTCCTTCACCTCCCGCCCGCCACGTGGGCGGGGGCGGGGCCGATGACCCCGCCCCCGCGCTGCATCAGTCGTACCGGTCGTGCGCTGAAGTCACAGAACGCGAGGTCGGCTCAAGGCGACGATGCCGTGCCCGATGAAAGCGGTGCCATCGTTGAGCACGCCACCGAGGATGAAGTCCGAGGTGCCGTTGCGTGCACGTAGACGAGGTTGCCTTGCCGGTGAGTGCAGTCGTGGCGTTGTTCGTCATGGCCACGGAACCAGCGGTGAACGGGTTGCTGGGCCACGTGTCGATCTGCGCGCCGATCGCGGTCTGACGACCGGCTCCCGTCCCGACGACCGGGTACTGGTCGTTGCTGTCGGTCGCATACGACTGCACGCCGACGAGCACCGTGTGCACGCCTTCCTTGACCGAGGAGTCCTTGGCCTTGGCGCGCTGGTTGAGGAACATCGGGATCGCGATCGCGGCAAGGATGCCGATGATGATGATCACGATCAGGAGTTCGATGAGCGTGAACCCCTTCTGACCCTTCATGAACCGCTTCATAGTGCTTCTCCTCTCAGACTCTCGCCCCTCTTAGGGCCTTGCCTTACAGTGCCTGGCTCGTCTTGGAGCCTAATTCGCCCCCACACGCAACGAGCCTGCGTCACCGGCGCGAAAAGCGGGGGCTCCACAGGCTCAAGTACTCCTATGTCGGCGGCAGCCCAGCCGGCTCAGAGAGCCCCGTGGCTTTGCGCCCCACCCTCGCGGGTGGTTTGCCCTTATGCGCCTTCATTACTATGGTGCCTCCTTGGCCGATTCCTAGACACCTTCACTGGGACCACTGCTCGCTGGTCTCCTGAACTTACTCTGCCCGCCAGGACGCCCGCCGGACTAGAACGAATGTCTAGACGGCCCTGCCTCCGCGCAGGCTGTCCGGGCATGGATCCTTTCGCGTTCCCGCCTAGCCCTCCCCCTGCGTCGACCTGCGGGCCTGATGCCCATCCGCCGGCGCTACCTGTAGCGGCAGGTAGAACCTGATGATCGCGAGCGCCACGATGGCCGCGCCCAGCACGTTGAGCAGATTGAGGACCTGCACGTCGTAGATCTTGCTGCTCATGAGGAGCGCGCCCAGAGCCACCACGACCGGCGCACGCATGCTCCCGCCGGGAGGCGGCGAGACCAGCAGGAGCGCCAGCGGCACGATGGTCATCACGTAGGCCATCTCCCACGAGAGCGGGGAGAACATGAGCGTCATGACGATCGCGAGGAGCAGGACCGCCCTGGCCTCCGTGCCCCGGTCGACTGCGATCTCGCTCGACCTGGCCTGCCTGTTCTTGCCGCTGACGAACGCCAGGAAGAACAGGGCCAGATAGCCGAAGGCCGACACGACCTTCACCATGATGGGGATGCTCGACCAGAAGCGTGCCAGCGTCTGATTGTAGCGATCCGGGCTCGACACCGAAGCTCTGGGCAACACGCTGGTGACGTACTCCACGTACAGATGGGGCGACACCGCGGCAAGCGACACGAGCACGCCGGCGGCGACGATGGCCACCGTCTTCACGAGCAGCCGCACATCCCGGAAGTAGAGCACCATCACCCCCAGGATCAACACCGGCGTCACCTTGATGAGGATCGCGGCTGCCAGCAGACACGCCGTCGGCCAGCTCTTCCAGCGCCCGTAGAGCACAAAGGCCGACACCGACAGCGCGCCGACAACAAGGTCGATCTGGCCCTGATGCACGTGGAAGATGAACGGATACGAGCAGACGGTGAGGAGCACGGCCGCGGTGACTACCTCCAGACGCCTTCCCTTGACGCTCCACGCGCCGATCGCCACAGCCGCGGCCAGGAAGCCGAACGTGATCAGAGCCCACGCATGCCGAGCACTGTCGTATGCCAAAGACGTCAAGGCTCCGTAGACCGGCAACATCGTAGGCGGGTAGATGAACCCCGACACCGCCTTGTCCTCGTGCCGGGGGTTCGGTATGGCCGCCGCGTCGTTCGGGTGATTCTTGTAGGGGTCCAGCCCGGCGCGCCAGTTGTGACCGCTGGCGTAGTATTGGAAGAAGTCGTAGTTGAAGCCGTGCGTGTAGTTGTAGAACGCCGGCTCGACACGTTGGGCGCCTGGATCAGCCTGGTCAAGTGTCCCCCTGATGACCTCGACCCAGTACGCGGCCGAGATCGCGCCTGCCAGGATCAGCAGCAGGACGCAGAGCGTTCTCCGCGAGATCCACACGCCGGACGCGTCGTGGGCGTCACGCTCCGGGGTCACCAAGTGACGAGCACCCCTAGAAGACCTTCTTCCCCATGACGGTCTTGAGCCGGCCGAGGGCCTTGATGGACTCCCGCGAGACCTTCTTCTGCGTGAGGCCGAGCTCCGTCGGCGACCTCGGTCTGCGTGAGATCCTTGAAGAAGAGCAGGTAGATGAGGCGGCGCTGGAAGGCGCTCAGCTTGTCCAGGGCCGCGTACAGCGCGATGCGGTCCTCGATGGGCAGGGCGAACGTCTCCTGGCGCAGGTGGTGCACCACGTGCGCGTCCGCCCCGGCGCTGAGCTCTCCGCTGGAGAAGGGCTCATTGCGGCTGTGCAGGTCGAGGCGCGCGTAGAGGTTCATGACCTCGAGGATGCCGGCCTCGTTGATGTTGAGCGCCTCGGAGAGCTCGGCGATCTCGGGCGGCCGGCCGAGCTTGTGCATCAGCTCGGCCGACTTGGTCTGGATCTCGTGGTAGACCTTCTTGACCCAGCGCGGCTGGCGCATGAGCAGCGAGTCGCGCAGGTGATGCCGCAGCTCGCCGTCGACGATCGCGGTCGCGTAGGTGGAGAAGCGCACGCCGCGCTCCGGGTCGAACCGCTGCGCCGCCTTGATGAGCCCGAGATTGGCGACCTGCAGGAGGTCCTCGTAGGGCTCGCTGGAGTACGAGAAGCGCTTGAGGATGTGGTGCAGCAGGTTCTGGTTGCGGCGCACGACCTCGTCCAGCGCCGCGGCCGAGCCGCTCTCCCGGTAGTCCGCGAGGAGTCGCTCGTTGTCGGCGAGGTGGCGCTCGTTGTCTGCCACCACCGTCGCCATTGCTACTTGACGATGTTCATCATGTTGAAGATCGGCAGGTACATCGAGATGACGACCACGCCGACCAAGGCGCCGACGAAGAGCATCAGGATCGGCTCGAGGATGGAGGTGAGCGATTTGACGGACGCGTTGACCTCGTCCTCGTAGAAGTCGGCGATCTTGTTGAGCATCGCGTCGAGGGAGCCGGTCTCCTCGCCGACCGAGATCATCTGCGATCACCATGGGAGGAAACACGGACTCCTTGCGCAGCGGATCCGAGATTGACTGGCCTTCCTTGACGCTGACCTGGACCTCGTCCATGGCCTTCTCGATGACCGCGTTGCCGGCGGCCTGGCCGGTGATGTCGATCGCCTGCAGGATCGGCACCCCGGACGTGATGAGCGTGCCGAGCGTGCGCGAGAAGCGCGCCACGGCGAGCTTGCGGATGATCTCGCCGATCCCCATGGGGATGCGCAGCTTGAACCGGTCCCACGCCTGCCGGCCGCCCTCCGTGCGCTTGAGACGCCGGAAGCCCCACACCGCGAAGATGACCACGGCGAGCACCACGAGGCCCCACCAGCTGCGCAGGACGTCGGAGAAGCCCATCATGATGCGCGTGAGCAGCGGCAGCTTGGCATTGCCAAGGTCCCTGTACATGCCGGCGAAGACGGGGATCAGGAACATCACCATGCCGACCAGCACGATGATGGCGAACGTGCCGATGACTATCGGGTACACCATCGCCGACTTGACGGCCCGGCGGATGCTGGTCTTCCTTCTCCAGCTGCGTAGCCAGGCGGTTGAGCACCTCGTCGAGGATACCGCCGATCTCTCCGGCGCGGACCATGCTCACGTAGAGCTTGCTGAACACCTTGGGGTGCTTCTCGAGCGCGTCGGAGAGGCTGATGCCCGCCTCGACGTCCTGGCGGATCTCGCCGATGATCTTGGCGAGCTTCTTGTTGGGTGTCTGCTCCTCGAGCACGTACAGGCAGCGGAGCATCGACAGCCCCGAGTTGACCATCGTCGCGAACTGGCGCGAGAAGACCGTGAGGTCCTTGGACTTGATGGTCTGGAACGCGGCGCCGATGTCCATCTGCGCCAGGCCCGTCTTGACCTCGTTGAGGTCGAGGACGGTGAAGCCCTTGTTGCGCAGGGTCGCGGCGGCGGCGGCTTTGCTGTCGCCCTCGATCTCCCCGGATGCCTGAGCCCCTCTAGGGTCGAGGACTTTGTAGGCGAACGTGGTCATGAGCCTCCCTCGACGTTCTGCTGAGTCTTATCGGCGTCTGCGCGGAATCCTGCAGCTGTCTCTCAGCGGCCGGCCGCGGCAGCGGCCGGCTGGCCCATGAGCCGCTTGAGATCCTCCGGCGTGCTTGAGCGACGCTCGGCCAGCTCGCGCGAGATGGACCCGCGGCGCACGAGGTCGGCCAGCGCCGCGTCCATCGTCTGCATGCCGTGTGCGGTGCCGGTCTGCATGGTCGAGTAGATCTGGTGCGTCTTGCCCTCGCGGATGAGGTTGCGCACTGCCGGCGTCGGGATGAGCAGCTCGCAGGCGACCACGCGCCCGCGCCCGTCGCGCGTCGGCAGCAGCTGCTGCGTGCAGACGCCCATCAGGGTGGTACTGAGCTGCACGCGGATCTGCTCCTGCTGGTGCGGCGGGAAGACGTCGATGATGCGGTCGATGGTCTGCGGCGCGTCCTGGGTGTGCAGCGTCGCGAAGACGAGGTGGCCGGTCTCTGCCGCGGTCAGCGCGGTGGCCATCGTCTCGGTGTCGCGCATCTCGCCCACGAGGATCACGTCCGGATCCTGGCGCAGGACGCTCTTGAGGGCGCGGTTGAAGCTCTTCGTGTCGGCGCCCACCTCGCGCTGGTTGACCATGCACTTCTTGTGACGGTGCAGGAACTCGATCGGGTCCTCGATCGTCATGATGTGCTCTTCGCGCGTCTCGTTGATCTCGTCGATCATCGCCGCCAGGCTGGTCGACTTGCCGCAGCCGGTGGGCCCGGTGACGATCACGAAGCCGCGCGGCTTGCGCGTGAGGTCGTGCAGCGCCGGTGGCAGGCCGAGCTCCTCCAGCTTCTTGATCTGGATCGGGATGAGGCGGAAGGCGGCGCCGAGGCTGTTGCGCTGGAAGTAGGCGTTGACGCGGAAGCGGGCGCGGCCGGGGACCGAGTAGGAGAAGTCGATCTCCCACTCGTTCTCGAGGCGTTGCCGCTGGTCCTGACTGAGGATCGAGTAGATGAGCTCGCGCGTGTCGTTGGCCGAGAGGCGCGGGTAGTCGAGGCGCTCGAGGATACCGTTCACGCGGATGATCGGCGGCGACCCGACCGAGAGGTGGAGGTCGCTGGCGTCTCGCTCCAGTACTTCCAGAAGAACGTCGACCAGATCCATTGTCACTTCCTCATACGGGGGCTGCCGGATTCAGATGATGACACGGGCGATCTCCTCGACCGACGTCATGCCCAGCAACACTTTGTCGATGCCATCTTCACGCAATGACTTCATGCCTTCGGCTGCAGCGACGCGGGAGATCTCGTCGGCGCTCTTGCGCTCCACCGTAAGCCTGCGGATCGCCTCGCTGACGATCATGACCTCGTACAGACCGAGGCGCCCCTTGTAGCCGGTATTATTGCACCGCGAACAGCCCTTGGCACGATACAGCACCACGTCGTCCCTGTCGCAGACCTCCGGCGGGAAGTCGTTCTTGCGCAGCATCTCCTTGGTCGCCGTGTACGGCTCCTTGCACTGCGAGCACAGCCGGCGGGCGAGGCGCTGTGCCAGGACGCAGTCGACGGCCGAGGACGTGAGGAACGGCTCGATGCCCATCTCGGTGAGGCGCGACAGCGCCCCGGGAGCGTCGTTCGTGTGCAGCGTGCTCAGCACGAGGTGCCCTGTGAGCGCCGACTCCACCGCGATCTGCGCCGTCTCGCGGTCGCGGATCTCGCCGACCATGACGATGTCGGGGTCGCAGCGGAGGATCGACCGGAGGGCGGCGGCGAATGTCATCCCCGCCCTCACGTTGACCTGGACCTGGTTGATACCGGTGAGCCGGTACTCGACCGGGTCCTCGACCGTGATGATGTTCTTCTCCGGCGCGTTCAGGATGTTGAGCGCCGCGTACAGCGTGGTGGACTTGCCCGACCCGGTCGGCCCCGTGACGAGGATCGCACCGTAGGGCCTGCTGAACGAACGCTGGAACCGCTTGAGCGCCTTTTCTGCGAAGCCCAGATCCTCGAGATCGAGCATCACGTTGGACTTGTCGAGCAAGCGCATGACGATCTTCTCGCCGTACACGGTCGGGAGCGTGGCGACGCGCATGTCGATGGGCTTGCCGCCGACCACGAGACCGATACGGCCGTCCTGAGGGACACGGCGCTCGGCGATGTCGAGCTCCGCCATGATCTTGAGGCGGCTGATGACGCCGGCCTGCATACGGCGCGGGATCGACATGATCTCATGCAGCACGCCGTCGATGCGGAAGCGGATCATGAGCTCCTTCGCCTGCGGCTCGAAGTGGATGTCGCTGGCGGCGTCGTCGACCGACTGAGCGATGATGGAGTTGACGAGCTTGATGATCGGCGCCTCTTCGGTAGCGTCGCGGATGTCGGTGACGGCATCCTCCATAGCGCTGGCGGCGATGTCTTCGACGCTCTCGTCGACCTCGGGGCGGTCTCTATAGATCCTGGCGATGGCGCCGTAGACGTCCTCTTCGCTGGCGATGGCCGGCTGGATCGTGAAGCCCGTGATGATCTCGAGGTCCTGGAGCGCGAGCAGGTTCTGGGGGTCGACCATGGCGACAAGCAGCGTCGCGTCGTCGAGGAAACGGACCGGGGCGGCGCCGTAGCGCCGCGCCAGCTTCTCGTCGATGAAGCTCGTCGCCGCAGCGTCGAAGGGCGCCTCGCTCAAGTCCAGGAAGCTCACCCCGAACTTGGCGCCCAGCGCCTTGGCCAGGTCCAGCTCCGAGAGGATCCCGTCGTCGATGAGGAGCTGGCCGAGGCGCTTGTGCGTCTCCTTCTGACGCTCCAGGGCGGACTGGATCTGCTCCTCGGTGACGAGCCCCATGTCCCTCAGGATGTCGCCGAGCCGGAGCTTGGAGGCGCGCTGGCTGCGCACCACATGGTCGAGGACATCGGCCGTCGTGACCCCCCGGACGTCCTCCGTCTGCTCGTCGTCAGCGGTCGCGCCGTCGGCGTCCAGGGATGCCACGATCGGCTCGGGGTCGGCGAGAAGCTCGTCCACGGCGCCGTTCACATCCCGTGCGGGCGCGCCTACGACTTCCTCGGGTTCCTCGAACGCTGTCGCTCTCGGCTTCAGTTCGTGACCTCCGTTACCCTTGAGACCGCCGGCCGCGTCCGTGGCGATCGTCTTCCTGGTCTTACGCGACGGCATCCTGCATCACCTTCAGCGGGGCCGGGTGGCTTGTCCAGAGCTCGAAGGCCACGGCCGCCTGACGGACGAGCATCTCCAGCCCGTCGATCACAACAGCTCCGCGCTCGCGCGCCCGCACGATCAGGTCCGTCTCCGTTTCGGTGTACACAAGATCGAATACGATTTGCTCCGCGCTTACGTTATCGGCCATCCACGGAGGGACTTTACTCGCGCCGTCCATGCCGAGTGATGTCGCGTTGACGATGAGCCTGTGCCCGGCCACATCCGCCGGCGTGACGGCATCGGGCGCGAGCACGCGGCAGCGCACCCCGGGCTCCGCCTGCGCGAGAAGCTCCGCCAAGCGCTCCGCGCGCGCGGCCGTGCGATTGACGATCGTGATCGCCATGCCGAGCCGCGCGAGCGCCACGGCCGCGGCGCGCGCGGCGCCTCCGGCACCGAAGACGAGAGCCGCCGCACCCTGGAGCCCGCCTCCGGCGGCGCCCAGCACGGCGTCACGCACGCCGGCGATATCCGTGTTGTGACCGTGTAGCAGCCCATCCTCGACGACGATGGTGTTCACCGCATCCGCGGCGCGCGCGTCCGCGTCGAGCCGGTCGACGTGGGACACGGCGGCGCCCTTGTGCGGGATCGTGACGTTGGCGCCGCGCAGTCCCAGGGCCCTGAGGCCCTGGATCGCGGCGCCGAGGTCGGCGGCGCGCACCGGCAGCGGCACGTAGACCATGTCCAGGCCGAGCGCCCGGAAGGCGGCGTTGTGGATCGCCGGCGAGCGCGAGTGCGACACCGGGTCGCCGATGATGCCTATCACGCTTGTCGTGCCGCTGATCGTCGCTGCCCCCTCAAGGCGGCGCCGGGCGGCACCGCGTCACTCTAGATTAGGCGTCCGCAACGGTCATCCTGCAGCGCCGCGACTCCCGGAGGGGACTACTGGCCGTTGTTCGCCTGCGCCTTCGCCTTGTCCACGAGGAACTGAGCATAGTCGCTGGAGAAGTAGTGACCACCGGTGCCGTCGTTGCGGGCGACGTAGTACAGGTACTTCACGTCCGCCGGGTTGGCGGCCGCCTGAAGCGCCGCGAGACCTGGATTGGAGATCGGCGTCGGTGGCAAGCCCGCGTGCTTGTAGGTGTTGTAGGGCGAGTCGATCTTGAGATCCTGGTAGGTGAGGACCGGCTTGGTCTTGCCCAAGGCATACTGGATCGTCGCGTCGATCTGCAGCAGCATGTGGGCGCGGAGACGGTTCCAGATGACGGCGGCCACGAGCGCGCGCTCCGATGGAAGGCGCACCTCGCGATCGATCATCGAGGCGATGATGACCACGTCGTACTTGGTCAAGTTGGCCTTCCTGGCGCGCGTCATGTCGACCCGGGCGAAGTTGGCCTTGAACGCGGCCAGCTGCTGCTCGACGAAGGTGCGCGCGCTCGCCGTCGGGGCGACGCCATACGTGGCCGGGAACAGCATCCCCTCGAGCGTCGTGCCCTCCTTGTAGCCGCCGAGCCGGAAGGGCGGCGGATCGTCCTGCGCCACCTTGACGTAAGCCTCGCTGGTGATCGCCGGGACCCTCGCCGCCACGAGGTGCGAGGTCTGCTTGAGCGTCGACCCTTCGGGGATGGCGACCTTGATGGTCAGCGGCTCGGCACCCTTGACCAGGAGCGTCACCAGGCTGTCGTACGGCTGGTTGACGTGCAGCGTGTACGTGCCCGGCTTGAAGCTCGTGGAGTACCCATCCTGCTGCGCCCGCAGAACGAACGAACGCGCGTGCGACACGACGCCTTTGGCGGCCAGATCGGCGCCGATGTCGCTGAGCGTCGCACCCGCAGGGATGACGACCGTCACCTGGCGACCCTCCGGGCCGGTCGAGAAGTAGGCGCGCGCGTAGCCAGCGGCGAGACCCAGGATGAGCGCCAGGACGGCGACGACGATGTAGCCGCCGATGCGCCGTCGCCGTTTGCGCGGTCGGCCGCTGGACGACCGCGAATACCGGTCGCTCCGCCGGTGGGACAGCTCCAGCTCGTCGCCGGAGTAGCCGGACTCGACATCCGCCCAGTTGCGGCGCGGTCGCAGCGGTGCGCCGGAGCCGGGCGGCGTGCCAGAGCCGGGCGGCGTGCCTGAGCCGGACGGCTCTCCGGAGTCAGGCCGCGCCCCAGGGCCGGGCTGCGCGCCGGGGGGCTGCCCGGACGCTGGAGGGCGAGGCTCCTCAGGTGGCGTCCGCATCGGCCCTCCTCAGGTAGTCCTCGAGCAGCGTGGCGGCCGCGCGCGCGTCGCGCCCGGCGCGGCCGCCACGCTGGTCCGCGAGCTTGGAGGTGAATCGTTCGTCGTACAGGTCCACCGGCACCGTGACCGCCGTCTCGAGGCGCGCGGCGAAGCTGCGCGCTCTCCCCGCCTGGGCGTGCTCGCGGCCATCGAGCGACAGTGGAAGGCCGACGACGATGCGCGCCGGCGCACACTCGGCCAGGACTTCCAGTAGCGCAGCGAATCCCGCCTCTGTGTCGACCTTGTCGACCACGGTCAGCGGTCGCGCCACTGTCCCGGTCTCATCCGAGACCGCGACGCCAGTGCGTGCCGCACCGTGGTCGAGAGCGACGACGCGCACTCAACTGCCGAGCGATTCACGCACCTTGGCGAGGCCGGCCTCGAGGCCGGCGGGGATGCCGTCCACCTCGGGCCCTCCGCCACGGGCGAGCGTCGGCTTGCCGCCACCCTTGCCGCCGACGGCGGGCATCATCGCGCGCAGGACGTCCTGCGCGTGCAGCCCGCGGCCCACGGCGGCATCGGCGGCCGCGACCACCGCGGCGGCGCGGCCGTCCACGGCGGACATCAGGAGCAGGACGCAGTCCGGCGAGTCGGCGCGGAGCTCGTCGGCGAGCGACAGCAGCTCGTCGGCCGAGGCGACCGGGGGCGATGCCGCGACGACCGGGACGCCGCCCACCTGCTCGGCTCCGCTCAGCAGCGCCGCGGCGTTCTCGCGCCTCTCCCCCGCCTCCGTCGCCGCGAGCTTCGCCTGCAGCTCCGCGACCTGCGCGGAGAGCTTGTGCACGGCGGGAGACAGGTGGTCTGGCTTGGCGCCGATCTCGGCGGCGAGGTCGTCCCACTCGTGCTCGATGCCGCGATAGTGCTCGATCGCCGCCGCCGAGGTGATGGCCTCGATGCGCCGCGTGTTGGCGCCGACGGACTGGCTCGACGTGATGCGGAAGAGCCCGATCTGTGACGTCGACGACACGTGCGTGCCGCCGCAGAGCTCGCGGCTGAAATCGTCGATCTCGAGGACGCGCACGAACTCGCCGTACTTCTCCTCGAAGAAGGCGAGCGCCCCGATCTCGGCGGCGTAGTCCTTGGTGGTCACGAACGGGCGCACCGCATGATTCTCGATGATGCGCCGGTTGACGAGGTCCTCCACCTGACGCAGTTCGTCTGCGGTCGGCGCCCGCCGCACCGAGAAGTCGAAGCGCAGCCGCTCGGGCCGCACCATCGATCCAGCCTGGCGGACGTTCTCGCCGAGGACGATGCGCAGCGCGTTGTGCAGCAGATGCGTCGCCGTGTGGTTGCAGGCGGTCTGGTGCCGGCGCACGGCGTTGACCATCGCCTTGGCGCGCTCGCCGGCCACGGCCGCCCCTTCGACCACGCGGGCGACGACGACCTGGTCGGTCTCGAAGCGCACGACGTCCTCCACCTCGAGCTTGGCCGACTCCGTATGGATCCAGCCGTGATCGGCCACCTGGCCGCCGCCCTCAGCGTAGAAGGGCGACTCGGCCAGCTTGACGGCCACGCGCCCGTCCGCGAGCCGGCGGCAGGCACGGAGCACAGTGAAGACCTCCAGGCGCTCGTAGCCGACGAAGGACGCCGGCAGAGAGGCGAACTCGCGCTGGAACTCCTCGAGTTCGCCGGGGCCGGCGTCGAACGCGCCCGCCCGCTGCGCCGCACGGGCGCGCTGGCGCTGCTCTTCCATGAGGTGCTCGAAGCGTTCCTCGTCGACGCTCATGTCCCACTCGGCGGCGATCTCCCGAGTGAGGTCGAAGGGGAAGCCGTAGGTGTCGTGCAGCTCGAACGCGACCTCGGCCGGCAGTTCCGCGCCGGTGTCGCGGGCGCGTCGCAGCGCCTCGTCGAGGATGCCCATCCCCTGCTGCAGCGTGTGCCGGAAGCGCGTCTCCTCTTCGAGCACGACCCGCTCGATGTCGGGGCGCGCGGCGACCAGCTGGGGATAGGCGTCGCCCATGCGCTCGACGACCTCCCCGGCCAGGTCGGCGAGGAACGGCTTGTCGACGCCGATGGCCACGCCCTGCTGGACGGCCCGGCGGATGATGCGGCGCAGCACGTAGTCGCGGCCGTCGTTGCCGGGCAGGACGCCGTCCATCACCATGAAAGCGGCGCCGCGCGCGTGCTCGGCCATGGTGCGCAGCGCACGGGTGACGGCCGGCGAAGCCGCAGGCTGCACGCCGGCCAGCTCCGCGCCGCGCGCGACCAGCGGCGCGAAGGCGTCGCCGTCGAAGACGTTGGTGACGCCCTGCGTGATGGCCGCGATGCGCTCGATGCCCATGCCGGTGTCGATGCTCGGCTTGGGCAGAAGCGTGAGCTCGCCGGCCTCGCTCATCTCGTACTGGACGAACACGAGGTTCCAGTACTCGAGGAAGCGGTCGCAGTCACAGCCCGGGGCGCAGTCCGGATCGTCGCAGCCCATGCCGGGCCCGAAGTCGTAGTAGAGCTCCGAACAAGGCCCGCACGGCCCGGTGGGCCCGGCGGGCCCCCAGAAGTTGTCCTTGCGGCCGAGGCGGATGATGCGCTCATCGGGGAAGCCGTGCGACTTCCACAGTTCCACGGCTTCCTCGTCCACCGGCACCTGATCGTCACCGCCGAACACGGTCACCCAGACCTTGTCGCGATCGATGCCGAGCTCGTCCGACAGCTCGAGCGACCAGGCGATCGCTTCCTTCTTGAAGTAGTCGCCGAACGAGAAGTTGCCGAGCATCTCGAAGAACGTGAGATGCCGGGCCGTCTTGCCGACGTTCTCGATGTCCGACGTGCGGAAGGAACGCTGGCAGGTGGTGATGCGCGTCGACGGCGGCGTCTCCACGCCCAGGAAGTAGGGCTTGTACTGCTGCATGCCGGCCGTCGTGAAGAGGACGCTGGTATCGCCGGCCGGCACGAGGCTGGCGGGCTCACCCGCCAGGTGCCCTCGGGCGACGAAGAAGTCTCGATACAGGTCACGGATCTCGGCGGTGTTCACTGGGTCCCTCGCGTGTCTCGGGGTCTGTGGTCTAGCGCTCGTCGTCGCCGGGGGCCCGCAGGATCTCGGGGCTGTCCAGCTCTCCGATCTCCTCGCGCAGCTTCTCGAGCGACCGCCTGATGAGGCGTGACACGTGCATCTGGGAGATACCGACCCGCTCAGCGATCTGCGACTGGGTCAGGCCCTCGAAGAAACGCAGATGAAGGATGTACCTCTCACGCTTGTCGAGCTTGGCGAAGCCGGGCGCCAGCGTCGTGCGGTCTTCCATCGTGTCGTAGGCCTCTTCTTCCCCGCCCAGGTAGTCGATAAGCCCGGCGTCCTCCTCGCCGCCCTCGCCGTTGGGCGAGGCCTGCAGGGAGACGGAGTTGTAGGCCTGGCTTGTCTCGAGGGCCTCGAGGACTTCCTCCGGCGTGGCGTTGGCCGCTTCGGCGAGCTCGCTGATCGTCGGCGAGCGCTGCAGCTTGGGCACGAGCTCGTCGATGACTTTGTTGAGCCGGATATTGAGTTCCTGGAGACCGCGGGGCACGCGTACCGACCAACCCTTGTCGCGGAAGTAGCGCTTGATCTCGCCGACGATGTTGGGCGTCGCGTAGGTCGTCAGCTCCACGCCCCGGCTGAGGTCGAACCTGTCGATCGCCTTGATCAGGCCGATCGCGCCGACCTGCACCAGGTCGTCGAAGTGCTCTCCGCGCGAGGCGTAGCGGCGCGCAAGGGAGCGCACCAGCGGCAGATACATCGTGATGAGCTGCTCGCGCGCCTTGCGGTCGCCGTAGAGGTGATAGCGGCGCAGCAGGTACTGGTCCAGCTTCTCGGATTCGTCGCGGCCGCGGCCCTGCGGGTCGGCCGCCGGTCCGCTCTGGGCCTGCGGCTCTTCCTCGTCCTCCAAGTGGCTTCCCTGGCCGGGCAGAGCCTCCAGGTCGAGCGGGTCGTTGACCCTGTGCTCTTCGTGGCCGCTCAACTGCGGACCTCCCGCGGCCGTCTCTCGAGCACGACGGAGTAAGCCGAGTCATCGCCCTCGACAGTCACCACGTCCATTGTGCGCTGCAGCAGCAGGCACAGATCGATGCAGTCCCGGCGGCCGGTGGTGACGCGTTTGCGCAGCTCCGGCGAACGGAAGGGGCCGGCGGTCAGCTTCATCCAACCGTCGGCGATCTCGGCCTGGATGGCGATCGTCTCCAGTTTCTCGAGCTCGAGCGCGTCGCCGAGGAGCATCTCCATGGCGAGACGCACGTCGTCGAGGTCGTCGAGCGAGTAGTCGAGCCGCGCGCTGATGCCCGCGAGTATGGTCAGGACGGTGTCCAGCGCGCTCGGATCGGCCGGCACCTCGAGGTTGATCCTCTCGGCCATGGCGTCGCCTAGCCCGCCGGCGCGGCGGCGGGTTCCGTCGCCGCGAGCTGCCGTGTGATCTCCGTCTCCCGCTGGCGGGCGGCGGACCTGCCGTCTTCAAGCGCCAGCGCCGCACGCTGGCGAGCCTCGCCGACCCAGCGCTGCGCGTCGCTCGGGAGACTCCTGACGATGCCCAGGTACGACTCGCCGGTGCGCCCGTGGCGCTGCTGGACGTAGTACGCCAGCGCCGCCCCGGCGGCAACGCCGCCGAACACAAGTCTGCTCGTGAAGCCCACCGTCAAACCCCCGGTTCCGCCGCGGTGGTCGCGGCATCAGCGACGTTGCCGGCCCCGGCCGCGGCATCAGCGACGTTGCCGGCCTCATCCGCGGCCGCTTCGGCCGAGTCGTCCGCGGCCCTGCCGGCCGGTCCGGAGGCGTTCCCCGCCGCGGCCGGCTCGTCGGCCGATGCCGGCGCCGACCAAGGGTCTCCCGACGTGCCGGGGCCGCGGTCGCGTCTGCGGAAGCTCGAGAAGGCCGACTGCACGCCGGCGCTGAAGGCAGCGGCCTTGCGTGCGGGCGTGCTCACGGCGCCCTCGACGGACGTCGCCATCTTGTCGATCTTCTCGGTGATGTCGGCGACGTCCTTGGTGATCTGGTCCACGTTGCCGAGGTTGGCGTTGACGCCGTCCAGGGTCGTGCCCGCCTTCTGCATCAACGGCACGCCCTGCGTGTCCACGTCGGCGAGCACCTTGTCGACCCGCTCAAGAGCCTTGGCGGCCTTCACGAGGGCGTAGGCGATCGCGATCGCGACCACCACGAAGAAGAACGCGGCGGCGTAGCGAAGGACGATGGACGGTGTGCTGGACGCGGCTACCGCGAGCGCAGAATGCATGCACTTCTCCTTCCCGACAGTCTCCGTCGGCTAGCTTCCGCGAAGCGTATCACACTCACCTCAGGCCACACCCGAGGCTGAGATGAAGCCTCCCCCGACGACGACATCGGCCCGATAGAACACCGCCGACTGGCCCGCGGCGACGCCCGCGAACGGCTCTTCCAGGAGCACGGCAAGTCGGTCGGGCGACTCGCGCCGCAGGCCGGCCACCGGCACCGACGGCGAGCGATAGCGCAGCTGGACCTGAAGACCGTCGGCGGAAACGTCCAGACCGCGGTCCACCACTCCCCGCAGATGTACTTCCTCGCGCAGCAGATCGGCCCGGCGACCGGCGACGACGACGTTGTCGGCGGCGCGACGCTCGAGGACGAAGAGCGGCTCCGTGGAGGACACGTTGAGCCCGCGGCGCTGGCCGACCGTGTAGCGCCACTGGCCCTCGTGCGTGCCGATCACTGAGCCGTCGCCCGTGACTATCGGACCGCGCTCGGCGGGCACGCCGCGCTCCTCGAGGAAGCTCTGGTAGCCCTCGACCGCGAAGCACACCTCCTGGCTCTCGGGTTCGGCCGCCGAAGGCAGCTGCGCGCGCTCGGCGGCCGCTCGCGTCTCTCTCTTCGTCATGTCGCCAAGCGGGAACTCGAGGCGGGCAAGCACGTCCGGGGGCACGGCCCACAGCATGTACGACTGGTCCTTCACCGGGTCGGCGCCGCGCGCCACGAACGGCTCACCGTCGCGCCAGACGATGCGCGCGTAGTGCCCGGTCGCCACGCGCGCCAGGCCCAGTTCCTCGGCAAGGCCGATCAGCGCTGCGAGGCGGCCCGGATTGCAGGCGACGCAGGGATTCGGCGTCTCCCCCGCGAGATAGCCGGCGACGAACGGCTCGACCACGTCCGCCGCAAACTCGCGCTCGCGGTCCACGACATGGTGCGGCAGTCCGAGATGGCTCGCCGTCCGGGCGGCCATCTGCAAGGCGCCCGGCGAGCAGCAGCTGCGCCGGTCCTCGCCGGGCCACAGCCTCACGGTCGCGGTCTCGAGGGTGAGCCCCTCCTCCACGAGCAGCAGCGCCGCGACGGCGCTATCGACCCCGCCGCTCAGTGCGACGAGTGCTCGTGCTCTTTTGGGAGTGCCTTGAGGATCTGGTCGACCTCGGCCTCGCGGCCGCTCTTGACGAGATAGTCCTGGATGGCGAGGTGCAGGGCGTCGGCCGCGAGGTTGGAGCAGTGCATCTTGTTCGCGGGCAGCCCGCCGAGCGCCTCGGCCACGGCCTTGTTAGAGATGTCCGCGGCCTCCTCGAGGGTCTTGCCCTTCACCATCTCCGTCACCATGCTCGACGTCGCCACCGCGGCGCCGCAGCCGAACGTCTTGAACTTGACGTCGGCGATGTGGTCGTCCTCGACGTCGATGCTGATGCGCATCACGTCACCGCAGACGGGATTGCCGATCTGCCCGACACCGTCCGCGTTCTCGATCTCACCCACATTGCGGGGGTTACTGAAATGGTCCATGACCAGGTCGGTGTACATTCGTCACCCTTTCACGTAGAGCGGGCTCATCTGCCGCAACTTGTCGACGATCGGCGGGAACACTTCCACGAACCCGTCGATCTCCTCATCTGTGTTCTCGCGTCCGAGGCTGATGCGCAGGCTGCCGTGCGCTTCCTCCGCGCCCAGGCCGAGCGCCAGGATCACGTGCGACGGCTCGAGCGAGCCGGAGGCGCAGGCCGAGCCGCTCGACACCATGTACCCGTGCGTGTCGAGCTGCAGCAGCATCGACTCGCCCTCGATGTAGCGGACGGTGAAGGCCACGTTACCGGGCAGGCGCTCCGTCGGGTGCCCGAGGTACTTGACGTCCGGCACGCTCTCGAGCACGGCAGCGGCCATGCGGTCGCGCATCCCCTCGAGGCGGGGCTTGGTCCGCGGCATCTCAGCGACGGCGATCTCGAGGGCGGCGCCCATACCGACGATGCCCGGCACGTTCTCCGTGCCGGAGCGCAGCCGGCGTTCGTGCCCGCCGCCATGGATGATCGGCGTCAGGCGCGTGCCACGCTTCGCGTACAGCGCGCCGACGCCTTTTGGTCCGTAGAGCTTGTGGCCCGAGATGGTGAGCATGTCCACGCCGAGCGCCTGCACATCGATCGGTACCGACCCGACGGCCTGCACGGCGTCCGTGTGGAACACCGCGCCCTTCTCGTGCGCGATACGCGCCAGCTCGGCCACCGGCTGGATCGTACCGACGACGTTGTTCGCGAACATCACCGACGCCAGGCGTGTGTCGTCCCTGAAGGCCTGCTCGTAGGCGTCCAGGTCGATCGTCCCGAACTCGTCGACGGGGATGAAGTCCACGGCCCAGCCGAGGCGATTGAGAGCGCGTGCGGCCTCCATCACCGCCGGGTGCTCGATCGCCCCGATGATGAAGTGGCCGGGCTCGAAGCGCTGCAGGTAGCCGAAGAGCGCCAGGTTGTCCGACTCGGTGCCGCCGGCGGTGAAGGTGATCTCCTTGTCGCCGGCGCCGATAGCCGCCGCGACCTGGGAACGCGCGGCGTCGACCGCCGAGCGCGCCTCGCGGCCCAGCCTATGGAGCTCCGAGGGATTGCCGTAGTCGTCGCAGAAGAAGGGCAGCATCCTGTCCAGGACGCGGCGGTCGACGGGCGTGGTCGCCGCGTGGTCGAAGTAGACGCTCTTCATCTCGGTACAGCCTCCCTTGTGAGGTCCTCCAGTGTGATGCCGTTCAGCGCGCCGCTGATCGCCTCGTCCAGGCGGCGCCAGACGACGCGCGACGCGCACGATTCGGCGCGCGCGCAAGCCTCCTCGTCGGGCACGCAGCCCACGAGCGACAGCGGGCCTTCGAGAGCTGTGACGATGTCCCCGACCGCGATGCTCGCGGAGTCACGCGCGAGTTGGTAGCCGCCCGTCACCCCGCGGGTCGCCTTGACGAGCCCGCCCTCCCTCAGGCGCGCGAGGATGCGCTCCAGGAACGGCGCAGGAATGCCTTCCTCGGCGGCGATCTCCGGCAGCGGCACGGGACGCTCGTCGCCGCGCGCCGCAAGATACACCATGGCGCGCAGGCCATATTCGCATCGGGAAGAGATACGCACTCGGCTCCGTTCGTCGGTCGAACTAATCCCAACCTAAAAGGTCGGCATTATGGTACCACGACGAACGAGTGCGTCAAACACGAGGAGGACTATGGACGATCGGCCGGAGAGAAGCGGCTGTGCCGGCCGCCTAGAGGCCGCGAACGGCGTCGGCCACGACCTGCTCCATGACCTTCTCGCCGATCCAGCCGGTATAGAGCTCCGCGACCTCCCCGTTCCCCCGGATGACCGCGAGGATCGGCGGGTCGCTCACGCGAAGCTGCTGCAGCGTGTCGCCAAGTTCCGTCGTCTTGTGCGCCTCGAACGACATGAACGAGGTGTCCGCGCCGTACTGTGCCTTCACGGCCTCGAAGTTCTCCACCATGGCCATATCGTCCGTCGCACCGTCGACGTACACGAGGAGGACCATCCCGCGGCCTTCCTGAAGTCGGTTCTTGATGAACGACGGCGTCTCGGCGGTCGGCACCAGCTTGAGCGGCGCGTAGCCGGTGATGCCGTAGCTGCTGACGGTGTTGTAGGAGGCCGGCGACGGCAGAGCGGTGGCTGTGGTGGTGGTGCCGACGGCGAACACACGCACCGCGACGACGCCGCCGAACAGACAGGCGCCGACCACGAAGATGAGGGCCGCGGTGATAAGGAACGATCTGTTGCGCCCCAAGATACCCATGCCGGCCTCCGAGAGATTAGCTCCACCTTGCCGTGCTCGCGCTATTCTCGAACCTGCTCTCGCAGGTGGGTGCCCTCCCAGACCATCCACGGATGATCCGAAGTGCGAGCTCCCGATGTGTTCGTGTTGGCTCGAGAATGTAACGAGGTCACGAACAAGGTCGAGCCGCGCCATCCTAGCAAACGTCACCTGTTTCAACAAACAAGTCGGCACCCCTTCCAAAACCTTGAGCTGCGAAGAGGTCGGCGAGCCTGCGGCGGGATGATCCCGCCGCCGGAGCCCGAGCCGGAAGACGCCGTCAGCCGAGCCGGACGCGGAGCTCCTTGAGCTGCTCCGCGGACACGGCCCCGGGGGCGCCGGTCATCGGGTCGCCGCCCGACGAGGTCTTGGGGAAGGCGATCACGTCGCGGATCGAGCTCGCGCCGGCGAGGAGCATGAGGATGCGGTCGAAGCCGAGGCCGATGCCGCCGTGCGGTGGCGCCCCGTGCTCGAGCGCCTCGAGGAACCAGCCGAACGCGTCGTCGATGCGCTCGTCGCTCATGCCGAGCGCGCGCAGGATCGCGCGCTGGACGGCCGCGTCGTGGTTCCGCAGCGACCCGGAGCCGAGCTCGACACCGTTCAGCACAAGGTCGTATTGCGCGCCGCGGACGGCCAGGGGGTCGCTCTCGAGCAGGCTCATGGTGGCCTCGGTCGGCAGACTGAACGGGTTGTGCCCGTAGGTGAGCGTGCCGGTCTCGCTGTCGACCTCGAAGAGCGGGAACTCCTCCACCCAGAGGAGCGCCCAGCGGGAGCTGGGAACGGGCTCGAGGAGACCGATGAGCGCCAGCCGGAGCGCGCCGAGCACCTCGGCGGCGACCGGGGCCGCATCGGCGGCGAAGACCACGAGGTCGCCCGGTTCCGCGGCGAGACGGCCGACGAGCGCAGCCTGCTCGGCCTCGCCGAGGAACTTGACGATCGGGCCGCGCAGAGCGCGGCCCTCCTCGACATAGACGTAGGCCATCCCTTTGGCGCCGTGCTCCTTGGCGAGCTCGGTGAGCTTGTCGATCTGCGCCCGGGACAGCGTGGCCCCGCCGGGCGCGCGCACGGCGCGGACCACGCCGCCGGCGTCCACTGCGCCGCGGAAGACCTGGAAGCCGCTCTCTGCGAAGACCTCGGACAGATCGGCGATCTCGAGGCCGTAGCGCAGGTCAGGCTTGTCCGTGCCGTAGCGCAGCATCGCCTCGTCGAAGGACAGGCGCGGGAGTGGGAGATCCAGCGGCCCCTCCCCCACTCCATCGAAGATCGCCTTCATGAGCCCTTCGAGAAGGACGCGGATCTCCGGCACGCTGAGGAACGAGGTCTCGATATCGATCTGCGTGTGCTCGGGCTGGCGGTCGGCGCGCAGGTCCTCGTCCCGGAAGCAGCGCGCGAACTGGTAGTAGCGGTCGACGCCGGCGACCATGAGGATCTGCTTGAACATCTGTGGCGACTGCGGCAGCGCGTAGAAGTGGTGAGGCTGCAGGCGTGACGGCACGAGAAAATCTCTCGCCCCTTCAGGGGACGACTTCGTGAGATACGGCGTCTCGATCTCGAGGAAGCGGTGCTCGTTGAGATAGGCGCGCGCGGCCTGTACGGCCCGGTGCCTGAGCTCGACGTTGGCGAGCATCGACGCGCGCCGCAGGTCAAGGTAGCGGTACTTGAGGCGCAGCGTCTCTTCCACGTCGACGTCCTCGACGGTCTCGATCTCGAATGCGGGCGTCCGAGCTGTGTTGAGGATGTCGACGGCGGTCACCCGCACTTCGATGTCGCCGCTCGGCAGGCCGGGATTGACCGTCTCGGGCGAGCGCGCGACGACGGCGCCGCGCACGGCGATCACGTACTCGGGGCGCACGTGCTCGGCGGCCGCGTGCGCCTCTGGCGCCTCGGACGGATCGAACACCAGCTGGACGATGCCGCTGCGGTCGCGCAGGTCGATGAAGATCAGGCCGCCGTGGTCGCGACGGCGCGCGACCCAGCCGGCGAGGCGGACCTCGCGCGCGACGTCTGCGGCGCGCAGCTCTCCCGGGTATGCGTCGCGCAGCATCACGCCTCCGATCCAAGACGCTCGCGCACGGCGGCTGCGAGCGCGTCCACCGGCACGTCCACGTCTTCGCCGGCCTTCACGCGCAGGCGCACATGGCCGGCTGCCAGCTCCTCGAGCCCGACGAGCGCCGTGACCGGCGCTCCGCTGCGGGCGGCCTGCTTGAACTGCCCTTTGGGACTGCGGCCGGCGAGATCGAGGTCGGCGCGCAGCCCGGCGCCGCGGAGCGCCTGGGCGACCTCGAAGGCGGCGGCGCGCGCCTCGGCGGCGAAGCTGACGACGTACACGTCGGGAGCGGCGTCCACAGGCGGCGCTTCGCGCATCGCCAGGGCGATGCGCTCGAGACCGCTGCCAAAGCCCACGCCCGGGCGTCGGCGCGCCGCCGATCTGCTCCACGAGGCCATCGTAGCGGCCGCCGCCGCCGACGCCGCTCTGGGCGCCGAGACGATCGGAGTTGAACTCGAACGTCGTGCGCGTGTAGTAGTCGAGGCCGCGCACGAGCCGGAAGTCCAGCCGCGGCTCCAGGCCGGCGGCGCGCACAAGCCCGAGCACCGTGTCGAAATGCTCCCGGCAGTCCGGGCACAGGTGGTCGCCGATGCGCGGCGCCTCGTCCAGCACGGCGCGGCACGACTCGACCTTGCAGTCGAACGTGCGCAGCGGATTGAGCGCGATGCGCTCCCGGCAGTCGCCGCAGAGTTCCTCCTCGCGGCCCTGCAGGTAGTCCCGCAGCTTCTCCACGTACGCTGGGCGGCAGGCGGCGTCGCCCATGCTGTTCATGTTGAGTGTGACGCCCTCGACGCCGAGCTCGACGAAGATGGCGGCGAGCAGGGCGATCACCTCGGCGTCGACCGCCGGATCGGCGGAGCCGATGGCCTCGGCGCCGATCTGGTAGTGCTCCCGGTAGCGCCCGGCCTGCGGCTTCTCGTAGCGGAACATCGGGCAGTAGTACCAGAGCTTTACCGGCTGCGGCCACTTGTGCATGCCGTGTTCGACGTAGGCGCGGCAGATCGGCGCCGTGCCCTCGGGGCGCAGCGTCAGCGATCGTTCGCCCTTGTCGAGGAACGTGTACATCTCCTTGCGCACGATGTCCGTGGCCTCGCCGACGCCGCGCTCGAAGAGGCCCGTCTCCTCGAACTCGGGCGTGACGATGTGGCGGTAGCCGTACGCCTCGAAGAGACGCGCCGCGGTGGCCACGACGGCGTCGCGGCGCGCGGCGTCCTCCGGCAGCAGGTCGTAGGTGCCTTTGGGCGCTTGCGGTGCGCTCACCAGCGGTGCTCCGGGTCGTAGCGCAGCGGGGACAGGAACGGGTTGAGGGCGAGTTCGCGGCCGAGCGACGTGTCCGGGCCGTGGCCGCAGTGCACGACGGCGTCCGGCGGGAAGCGGCGCACCAGGCCCGCGATGGAGTTGAGCAGCTGGTCCATGTCGCCACCGGGCAGGTCGGTACGCCCGATACTGCCTTGGAAGAGGACGTCGCCGACGAACAGGTCGCCCTCGCCGATGGCGTACGTGTACGCGCCGAGCGAGTGGCCCGGCGTCGGGATGGCCGTGACCTCGATGGGCAGGTCCAGCACCTGCTCGCCGGTGATGGTGATCGCGTCCTGGACCGGCTCGATGTCGAACCCAGCCATGGCGCCGAGCCCCCCGTCGGCCATCTGGCCGGCGTCGGGCTCGCCCACGTACACGGGGATGCCGAAGTGGGCGGCCAGCGGAGCCACGCCGCCGAAATGGTCGAAGTGCCCGTGCGTCACGAGGACGGCGGCGGGAGGAAAGCCGAACTCCCCGAACGCCTCGATGAGCACATGTGCCTCGTCGCCGGGGTCGATGACGAGACCAGTCTGCCCGCGAACCACGACGAAGCAGTTCGCCTGCAGAGGGCCCAGCGGGAGCGGGAAGACTTCAAGAGGTTCAGCCACAGTTGCCTCGGATGGTCGGGGGCCGCGGGAGTGACGCCGGTCTCACGCGAGCGTGCTCAGGTCCGCGCGAGAGCGTATCAGACGGCGCCCGCGAGGGTCGACTTTGCGCGGGCGCCTTCTCCGTCAGCCGCCGACGACGCGGTAGGCGTCGTAGACCGTGTGGATGCTGCGGATGTTGGCGAGGATGTTGTCCAGCTGGCGCACGTCGCCGACCTCGAGCGTGAAGCGGTCGCGGACGACGCCGTCGGGCAGCGTCTGCATGCTGCCGCCGACGATGTTCACGCCGGAGTCCGAGAGCGTGCGTGCCAGGTCCTCGAGCAGGTGGTTGCGGTCGAGCGCCTCGATCATGATCTCGACGCGGAACGCCATGTCGCCGAGGCCCTTCCAGTCCACCTTGGTGAAACGCTCGGGGTTCTTCATCAGGGCACGCGCGTTCTTGCAGTCGTGCCGGTGGATGGTGATGCCCTTCCCGAGAGAGATGTAGCCCACGATCTCGTCGCCAGGGATGGGTTTGCAGCACTTGGCCATGCGCACCATGATGTCGCTCATGCCCTCGACGGCGATGCCGAACTCGCCGGAGAGCGCCTGCGGCTCGTCGACCTCCTGCACCGGGTGTGACGGCAGCATCTCCGGCGGTGGCGTGGCCTCCTTCATCGTCCCGGAAGCCTGCATGACCTTGTTGGCCACCGTCTTGACCGGGACGCGGCCGGAGCCGATGGCGGCGAAGAGGTCGTCCGGCTTGGAGTAGCCGACCTCCTTGCTGATCTGCGAGAAAACCTTGGAGGAGAGGATCTTCTGCGCCGGGAGCCCTTCCCGGCGCAGGACCTCCTGCAGAAGGTCGCGGCCCGAGTGCTCGCTGTCCTCGCGCTGCTCGCGGCGGAAGTGCTGGCGGATCTTCTGGCGGGCGCGGGGCGTGTTGACGACGTCGAGCCAGTCGCGCGAGGGCCCGTGGCTCGACTTGCTAGTGATGATCTCGACGATGTCGCCCGACTTGAGCTTGGTGTGCAGCGGCACGATGCGCCCGTTGACCTTGGCGCCGACGGTGTGGCTGCCGACGTCGGTGTGCACGGCGTAGGCGAAGTCGATGGGCGTGCTGCCCGCGCCGAGGCTCTTCACGTCGCCCTTGGGCGTGAACACGAAGACCTCGTCCTCGAAGAGGTCGATGCGCAGCGTGTCCATGAACTCGCGCGAGTCGCCGGTCTCCGACTGCCACTCCATCATCTGGTGCAGCCAGGCGAGCTTGTCCGGGTCGCGCTCGCCCTTCTCCTTGTAGAGCCAGTGCGCGGCGACGCCGAACTCCGCGGTCTGGTGCATGTCGAAGGTGCGGATCTGGATCTCCAGTGGCTTGCCGCCGGGCCCGATCACCGTCGTGTGCAGCGACTGGTAGAGGTTGAACTTGGGCATCGCGATGTAGTCCTTGAAGCGCCCCGGGATGGGCTTCCAGACCGAGTGGATGATGCCGACGGCGCCGTAGCAGTCCTTGATGGACTCCACGAGCACGCGCAGGCCCGTGAGGTCGAAGATCTCGTTGAACTCCTTGCCGCCACGGCTCATCTTGAGGTAGATGGAGTAGAAGTGCTTGGCACGGCCGGTGATGTCCGCGGCGATGCCGGCCGTCTCCAGCTCCGCATTGAGGTACCCCGCCGCCTCGTCGACGTAGTCCTCGCGGTCGGCGCGCCGCTGGGCCACCCACTTCTGGATCTCCTGGTACTTGCGGGGATGTAGCGAGGCGAACGCGAGATCCTCGAGCTGCCACTTCATGTTGTGGATGCCCAGGCGGTGCGCCAGAGCGGCGCATAGACCTCGAGCGTCTCCTTGGCCTTCTGGATCTGCTTCTGCTTGCTGAGGTAGCAGAGCGTATGCATGTTGTGCAGGCGGTCGCACAGCTTGATCAGGATGACGCGGATGTCCGTCGCCATCGCGATGATCATCTTGCGGTAGTTCTCGGCCTGCTCCTCCTCCTGGGAGGTGAAGTGCATCTTGGTCAGCTTGGTGACCCCGTCCACGAGCATGGCGATCTCGTCGCCGAACTCGGACTCGATCCAGGAGAGGGGTGTGCCGGTGTCTTCGACGACGTCGTGGAGGAGCGCCGCGGCGATGGTGACCGAATCGAGCTTGAGCTCCGCGGCGTTGAGCGCCGTCCCCACCGGGTGGTGGATGTAGGCCTCGCCGCTCTTGCGGCTCTGCCGGTCGTGCAGGGTGGCGGCGGCGACGAAGGCGCGCGTGATGAGCTCGCGGTCCGGGTCCGGATTGTAGCGCTCGACGGCCGCGAAGAGGTCGTCGAGGAGCGGCCGGTACTTGTCCGGGACCTCGGTCAGAGCCCTGCTGTCAGGCAGGTCCTCAGGAACTCTTGTGTCTGAAACAGTGCGTGCCATCGCCTGAAGGTATCGGTGCCAGTGACGTCGACCTTACTCTGCGGTCGTTCGAGATGGTAGCTGCCGGCCTCGTCCTCGCGCAGGAGACCGGCGTCGCCCAGAGCCCGCAGAGCCGCCGCCAGCGCACCTGCCGGCCGCAGAGACCGCTCTCCTCGTAGGAGTTCCTGCGCGAGCGCGTCGTCAAACCGGCCCGCCCCTTCGCTGAGTGCCCGCCAGGCGCGCCGCATGGTCGTGTCGAGGTCCAGCTCGTCGACCGCGAAGCGGCCGGCGGCCTGCGCCTCGGCCGGCCCCCACAGCGCGTGGATCCACGCTTCGCGGAGCCGCGGCCGCGACGGCCGCGAGCGACCGCCGCGTACACGGAGGATCGAGCAGGGCGACGTGCGCGAACCCCTCCGCGACGGCGGGCCGCGCCGCGAGCAGGTCGTAGCTGGTCATGACGACATCGGCGCCGGCGACCGCCGCGGCGCGACCGGCGCACGCCGGCTGCAGGTACAGGCCGGCGGCGTCGAGGTGGGGCGACAGGACGTCGCGGCTCAGCAGCGGCCGGCGCGCGGCGACGTCGCCGACCAGGACGAGCACGCGCTCGGCGCCGCCTGCCAGCGCCGCCAGCGCGGTGGCCGCGGACCGGCCTCGCCCGTCGACGAGCCGGCCGCCGCGGCGCGCCTCCCCGAGCGCGCCGGCGGCCTCCTCCCCGCCGGGCTCCACCTGGGGCCCGCGCAGGAGCTCGTCCCACAGATCCGGCCCCAGCAGCCTGTCCGGGCAGTCGAGCGTGCAGCCGGTACGGCAGAGATCGGTCTCCGGCGGGTCGACGCCGCACAGCGCCTTGACCTCGACCTGTGCGCTCACCGACCCGTTGTACTCGTTCTTCGAGAGCGACAGCGGGACGTCGAAGCGCCCGCCGCCGTCCGGCAACGGCACGTCGCCGAAGTTGAAGTGGATCGCTTGGCAGGAGGCGCCGTTGCAGCGCACGCGGTACTGCAGGTGCTTGCCGTCGCGCGTGCGCCGCGGCGACACCACTTCGGCGCCGCGCAGGAGCAGCGTGACCTTGCGATTGCCGAGGCCGTGCGGCGCGAGGAGCTCGAGCTCGTCGGCGAGCTCGAGCGTGAGCTCGTCGCCGGCCGACGACGGCGTCGACGCTCAGAGCGACGGCGCAGGTCAGCGTCGCCGAGCGTCCGCCGCCGCCTCGGCCACGAAAGCGTCGCGAAACGCCGGAACGTCCGCAGTACGCAGCCGCATGCCGCACGCGGCGCGGTGACCGCCATAGGTGAGGAGGTGACTGCCGACACGCGTCGACGGCCGCAAGCAGGTCGAAGGCAGGGATGCTGCGGCCGGAGCCCTTGGCCTCCTCCCCGTCTTCGCTGAGCATGATCGTCGGGCGGTTGAAACGCTCCACCACCCGCGACGCGACGATGCCGACGACACCTTCGTGCCAGCCGGGCGCCGAGAGCACGAGCGCCGGCGGCACCGGATCCGGCACCTGCTCGCAGGCCTGCTGGAAGATCGCCGCTTCGATCGCCTGCCGCTCGTGATTGAGCTCGTTGAGCCTGAGCGCGAGCGGCATGGCCGTGTCGCGATCCGGACACTCGAGCAGCTCGAGGGCGATGCGACGCGTCCTCCAGGCGGCCGGCGGCGTTGAGGCGCGGGCCAAGACGGAAGCCCGACCGTACCCGCACTGACTGAGCCGGGCTTGACGCCCGCGACCTCCATCAGAGCCAGAAGGCCCGGCCGCGGCGAGCTGCGCAGACGGCCGAGGCCGATCGACACCAGCACGCGGTTCTCGCCCGTGAGCGGGACGATGTCGGCGATCGTGCCGACCGCGACGACGTCCGCCAGCGGTCGCAGGGCGAGCGGCACCTCGACCAGGTCTTCCTCGGGCTCCTCCAGGAGGGCGTGCGCCAGCTTGAAGGCGACGCCCACGCCCGCGAGGTCCCGGCACGGGTATCCCGGCAGCTTGGGCGTGACGACGACGCAGTCCGGCACCTCTCCGGCGAGCTCGTGGTGGTCGGTGACGATCACATCCATGCCAAGCTCGGCAGCGCGCGCCACCTCCGCCCTCGCCGAGATGCCGCAGTCGACAGTGACGAGGACTTTGACGCCGGCGGCCGCGAGCTCCTCCACCGCGGCCGCGGAGACCCCGTACCCTTCCGAGAAGCGGTTGGGCAGATACCAGCGCACGTCCGCCTCGAGCTGGCGCAGCACGCTCACGAGCAGAAACGTCGCCGTGATGCCGTCGGCGTCGTAGTCGCCGTGGACGGCGATGGGCTCTCCGCGCTGCAGAGCCCGGTCCAGGCGACGGCGCGCCTCGCGCATGCCGGGCATGAGGAAGGGGTTGTGGACGCGATAGTCCGGATGCAGAAAGGCCGATACCGTCTCGGCGTCCTTGAAGCCGCGACGCACCAGCACCTGCGCCATCGCCTCGCTGACACCCGCCTCACGAGATAGCTCGCGGACGAGTGCGAAGGGCGCGGACGCGATGCGCCAGTCTGGCTGTTCTCTCACGCGAGCATCACTCGACGACTCTACCGCGCCCGCGGCGACGGATGCGCCCCGCGACGGGGTCCGCACGCCGTCAGTCCTGAGGCGCCGCGTCGCCGCCGGTGCCGTCGTCCGGAGGAGCACCGGACTCGGCCGGCACTGCAGGCCCTGCCGGGGCGGCGGGCTCGGCCGAGGCGCCGGGCGCACGTGTCACGGCGGTGGCATCTGCAGCGGCCGCATCCCCGGCCGCCGGCTCGGGCGTCGCCGGCAGTACCTGCGTGACGCGCGCGGAGCCGTGCGCCGCGACCACGGTCACGGCGGTCCCGCCGCGCGACGGTCCGTCTGCGACGGACGTCGCCTCCCCGACCGCGGGGTCCGGCACCGCAGACGCGACGTCGGGTCGCGAGGGGTGTCACAGCGGCCGTCGCCTGGACGACCGTCTGCGTGGGCGGCGTGGAAAGCGAAGCGCCACCTGTGCCGGCCGGCGCGGACGCCACCGAGGCCGGCGCCGCGGCCTCGAGGTCGCGCACCCGCCGGTAGGTGGTGTCCAGCTCGCTCTCGAGCTTGCGCTGCGCACGCGCGGCGCCTCCGCGAGCGAGCAGCGCGGCGGCCAGACCGCCCAGGAAGACGACCAGCGCGATCACGACGGCGACCCAGAAGAGCGAGACCGTCCTCCACGTGCCGGCGACCCAGTCCACATCGAAGGCGACGGAGTGGTTGACCGCGCCGGCAGTGACGATCACCAGGGCGACCACGACCAGGAGTATGAGAGCGTTGCGCACCGGAGGCCTCCCCTGCCGGACCATCGCCGGCGAGTATAGCAAGCGCCCGTTCGCCGGCCCAGGAGCCGGTCCGGGCCTACTTCTGCTGGATCGAGGCCTTCTTGCGCGCTTGTGCGATCCACGCGTCAAGGGCCCTGGAGCGCTTCACGCGTATGAGCTCGTCGCGCAGGCCGGCGCGGACTTTGGCGAACGAGATCACCTGGGTGGGCTGCGTCGCGATCACGTCGAGCACGTACCAGCCACCCGCCGCCGCGACCGGCTTCGCCATGACGCCCGCCTTGGCCCCGGTCACCGCCTTCTGCAGACCCGCCGGCAGAGAGGCGACCGTGACCCAGCCCATGTCGCCACCGTTGGCCTTGGACTCCGGGTCGATCGAGAACTGGCGCGCCACCTCGGCAAAGGGATGGCCCTGCCGAAGCCGTTTGAGGGCATTCTCCGCGATCAGTCTTGCACGCACGGGGATGGCGGCAAGGTGCACCGACGCGGCCCGCGTGAACAGATCCTTCACGTGAGAGTGGTAGTAGGCGCTCACAGCTGCCGGGCCGACCCCCAATTTGGGGAACAGGGCATCCTGCACCGCTTGGCGAAGCACGCCGTCGGTGATGCTCTGGCGCAGCTGCGCCGGCGTCGTCTTCGCGGCCGCCAATGCCTTCGTGAGCGCTGCGGCGCCTCCCTCCTGGGTGGTGAGATCGGCGATGCGCTTGTCGATGAGGGCCGTGCCGGCGGTGACGCCGAGTCGCGCGGCCTCCTGCCGGACGAGCTCCCGGTCGACGGCCTCCTTGAACGCGCCCGCGGCGGACTGGCCCAGCAGGCGACGCTCGGCCAGCACGACGCCGACGTCGCTGGCGTTCAGGTCGTGCCCGTTCACCACTCCGGCGAGCGAGTCGGCCGTCGGAGACGCGGACGGAGTGGCGGAGCCGCCGCACGCGGCCAGAAGCAACGTGAGCGCGACCAGCGCAGCCACCAGCAACGCGGAGAGCCTGAGCCGAGGTGAGCGGATCATGAGGCGAGACCGAGCAGGCAGAAGGCGCAGGTGCGCGTCAGTCCTGCTCCTGAGGGAGGGCGTCACGGAACGGGGCGTCGTCGACACGCCTCTGACCATCGGTGAAGCGCGCCGGGAAGTAGCAGGCGACCTGGTGCCGCTCGCCCGCGTCGGCGCCGGGGGTCGCGACCAGCCGCGGCATGGCGCTGGTGCAGATCTCCTGGGCTCGCGGACAGCGCGGGTGGAAGACGCAGCCCTTGGGCGGGTTCGCGGGGCTCGGGACGTCGCCCTCGAGGACGATGCGCCGTCGCGACCGTTCGGTGTGCGGGTCCGGGATCGGCACCGCGGACAGCAGAGCCTCCGTGTACGGGTGCTGGGGATGGTCGTAGAGCACCTTGCTGTCGCTGATCTCGACGATCTTGCCGAGGTACATGACGGCGACCCGGTCCGAGATGTGCTTGACGACCGAGAGGTCGTGCGAGACGAACATGAAGGTGAGGTCGAACTCGTCCTGCAGGTCCTCCAACAGGTTGAGCACCTGCGCGCGGATCGACACGTCCAGGGCGCTGACCGGTTCGTCGAGGATGATGAGCTTGGGGTTGAGCGCCAGGGCGCGGGCGATGCCGATGCGCTGGCGCTGGCCGCCGGAGAACTCGTGGGGGTAGCGCTCGCCGTGCTCGGCGGTGAGGCCGACGGTCTCGAGAAGCTCGGAGACGCGCGTCTTGCGCTCGGCCTCGGTGCCGATGTCGTGGATCTTGAGCGCCTCGCCGACGATGGCGCGGATGCGCATGCGCGGGTTGAGCGATGCGTACGGGTCCTGGAAGACGATCTGCATGTCGCGGCGGAGCTTCTTGAGGTCGCCGTGCGACGCCTTCATGACATCGACGCCCTCGAAGATCACCGAACCGCCGGTCGCCGGGGTGAGACGCAGGACGGTGCGGCCGACGGTGGACTTGCCGCCGCCGCTCTCCCCGACAAGACCGATCGTCTCGCCCTTCTCCACGTCGAAGCTCACGCCGTCCACGGCGTACACCCAGCCGGTCGTGCGCTTGAGCACGCCGGTGCGGATCGGGAAGTGTTTCTTGAGGTCGCGCACCTCGAGCAGGCTCATGCCACGGACTCCTTGAAATGGGGCAACTCGATGCGCAGCCCCTCGCGCTCGTCCTCGGGTATCCAGCAGTGGACGCCGTGCTCGGGACCCACGATCTCGAGCTCCGGCCAGTTGTCGCGGCACTCGGCGCGCCGGTACGGGCAGCGGGCCGTGAACGGGCACCCATTCGGCAGGGTGATGAGGTTCGGCGGCTGCCCCTTGATCGGCGTGAGCCGCTCCTTCTCGGAAGCATCGAGGCGCGGCAGCGAAGCCAGCAGTCCCCACGTGTACGGATGATGGGAGTTGTAGAAGATCTCGTCCACCGAGCCGTACTCGACGGTGCGGCCGCCGTACATGACCATCACCTTGTCGGCGATCTCGGCGATCACGCCGAGATCGTGCGTGATGAGGATCACGCCGGAGCTGAACTGCGCCTGCATCTCGCGCACCACGTCGATGATCTGCGCCTGGATCGTGACGTCCAGCGCCGTCGTGGGCTCGTCGGCGATCAGGATGTCCGGATTGCAGCTGATGGCCATGGCGATCATGGCGCGCTGCCGCATGCCGCCGGAGAACTCGAACGGGTACTGATCGACCCGCTTGGGCGCGTCGGGGATGCCGACGCGGGCCAGCAGGTCGATGGCCATCTTCCACGCCTCGCGTTTGGACTTGTCCTGATGCAGGGTGATGGCCTCGCCGATCTGCTTGCCGATCTTCATGACCGGGTTCAGGCTCGTCATCGGGTCCTGGAAGATCATCGCGATGTCGTTGCCGCGTACACCGCGCATCTCGTCATCGCTGATGGTGCGCAGGTTGCGCTCGCCGAGCATGAGAGAACCCTCCACGACCCTGCCCGGCGGGTCCGGGATGAGGCGCATCAGCGAGAGCGCGGCGACGGTCTTGCCTGAGCCGGACTCGCCGACGATGCCGATGGTCTCGTTGCGGTCGAGCGTGAAGCTCACGCCGTTCACGGCCTTCACCACGCCGGCGTGCGTGAAGAACTGGGTGGAGAGGTCTTTGACGTCGAGGAGGCGTTCGGCCATGCCTATTCCTTCAGCTTGGGGTCGGTGGCGTCGCGCAGGCCGTTGCCGAACGAGATGAAGCCGAACACCGTGAGCACGAGTGCGAGGCTCGGGAAGAACAGGTACCACCAGTTCCCGCCCGTGAGGTAGTTCACGGCGTCGGCGATCATGAGACCCCACGACGGTGTCGGTGGCTGCACACCGATGCCCAGGTAGCTCAGCGCCGCCTCTGTGGCGATGGCGCCTCCGATGGCCATGGCGACGGCCACGTACACCGGAGCCATGCTGTTGGGCAGCACATGGCGGAAGATGATGCGCAGGTCGCTGGCACCCTGAGAGCGGGCCGCCTCGACGAACTCCATCGACTTCACGCTCAGGATCTGGCCGCGCACGATACGCGCGAAGGTCGCCCAGCCGAGGATGCCGATGGCGATGAACACGTTCTGGAACCCCGCCCCGAGCACGCTCATGATCAGCAGTACGAACAAGATGTAGGGGAAGGCGAAGAAGATGTCGGCTATGCGCATGATGACCGAGTCGACGGCGCCGCCGTAGTAGCCGGAGATGGGCCCGAGGATGAGGCCCATGGTCAGCGCGATGGCGACGGCGATGATGCCGACGAGCATCGCGATGCGCGTCGCCTCGAGCACGCGCGAGAGCACGTCACGCCCGAGGTAGTCGGTGCCGAACGGGTGCTTGAGCGACGGCGGCGAGCCGAGGCCCTGCGGCGAGAGCGAGTAGTTGACCGCGTCGGGCGGATAGGGCGTGAGCGGCTTGCCGAGCACGAACGAGATCTCTTCCACCGTGCCGACGCAGACGAACACGATGATGATACCGAGGCCGATGAGCGCGAGCTTGTTGCGCTTGAGGCGGCGCCACGTGTCGGACCAGAGGCCGAGAGGCTTGGCGCCTTCCTCCACCTGCTCGTCGACGATCTCCGCCTCCTGGCGTGCGTCGACGGTCTCCGCCTGCGTGACGCCGCGTACCGTAGACGTCTCTGTCCTCGGGAGGTCTGGCGTCCCAGTCAGGCACCGGTCAGTCCTCCAGTCGTACGCGCGGGTCCACCCACGCGTAGCCGAGGTCGACGAGAAGATTCGCGAACACGAAGAAGAAGGTCGCGAACAGAACGCCTCCGGCGATCACCGCGATATCGCGCTGGCCGATGGCGTGGTAGATCATCAGGCCGATGCCGGGACGGCTGAACACGGTCTCGGTGATGATGGCGCCGCCGATGAGCGCGCCGAGGTCGATGCCGGCGATGGTCATCACCGGGATGACGGCATTCTTGAAACCATGACCCCAGACGACGCGGCGTTCGCTGAGGCCCTTGGCGCGCGCCGTGCGGATGAAGTCGGAGCGCGACACCTCGAGCATGGAAGCGCGCTGCATGTAGGAGATGTAGGCGACTTCGATGATGCCCAGCGTGAGCGCCGGCAGGATCAGGTACGTGAAGCTGTTCCAGCTGGACGGCAGGATCCACAGTATGTACGGCAACCCAGCGCCGCCGATCGGTAACAAGTTCAGCTTGAGGCCGAAGATGTACATCGCGAAGTAGCCGAGCACGAACACGGGGATGCCCCAGATGATCAGCGCCAGAGTGGTGAGCGTGGTATCCCAGAAGGTGTACTGCCTGAGCGCCGAGTAGACGCCCAAGGGGATGCCGAGAAGTTCGATGAGCACCGCGGCGATGGCGAGCTGAATGGTGACCGGCGCCGCCTGCCTGATCATGCTGGCCACCGGAAGCCCCGTGTAGAGCGACTCGCCGAGGTCGCCATGGAGCAGCCGCTCGACGTACTTGTAGTACTGGACGTAGAAGGGCCGGTCGAGCCCGCGCTCGTGACGCACGAAGGCGATGCGCTGCGGCGTCGCACCCTTGCCGGCGAGCGTGACCGCAGGGTCGCCCGGCACCAGCTTGAGCATCATGAAGGTGATGAACGTCACGCCGATGAGCACGATGACCAGCTGGAACAGGCGTCTGATGATGTAAGCAATCAACTTTCGGCCTTCTCTCGGACCCATCGGTCCCGGCGCATCCGCCGGCGACCCTGAGGACTGCTGCGGGGCGGTCCGCGAATGGGCCGCGAACCGCCCCGCATAACTGCGTGGATTCTACTCAGTCACCCGTCGCCGGGCAACCTGCGCGCGGGTCTACTTGACCCACACGTTCCACATGTCGATCAGACCGAACGAGTTGTAGCTGAACCCGCCGATCTTGTTGTTGGTGACGCGGAAATCGCGGTACGTGTACACCGGGATGCACGGAGCATCCGCGAGGATGAGCGACTGCGCCTGGTTGTACAGGGCGAAGCGCTGCGTCTGGTCGAGCGTGCTACGCGCCTGCTTGAAGAGCTTGTCCACCTCGGGGTTGCTGTAGCGGCTGTAGCTGCCGTAGAGGCCACCCTGTGTCGTGAAGAGGTAGATGAAGTTGTCGATCGACGGGTAGTCGGCGATCCAGCCCATGCGGAACAGCGCCGGCGCCTTGCCCTGGCCGCACTGCGTCCAGTAGGAGTTGGTCTCGATGCCGTTGAGCTTGAAGGACAGCTTCGGCATGGCCTTGGTCCAGCCCGCGATGAGCACCTGCGCGATCTTGTCGTGGCCGGCACCGGAGTTGTACCAGTACGGGATGTTGGTCGGCAGCGTGCCCGTGAACTTGTCGAGCTCCGGCTGTGCCTTGGCGGGATCGTACGGGTACGGGTTGAGGCCCGGCTTGTAGCCCGGGATCGTGACCGGGACGATCTCGTCGGAGGGGATCGAGACGCCCTCGTTGACGATGTTGCAGACCGCCGTCCGGTCGGCGGCGTAGTTGAGCGCCGCGCGGATCGGCAGGTTGGGGCCCTGGTTGGCGCCACCGAGCATCGGATGGTTCATCGCGACGCTGATGAAGTACACAGCCGTGCTGGCGTAGGCCTTGGCCGTCCAAGCGCCGCTCTTGACGTTGGCGTTGTTCTCGGCGGCGTGGACGTTGCCGGACGGCACGGCCGAGTAGTCGAGCGTGCCCTTCTGGAAGGCCAGCCACTCAGTGCTCGTGTCCGTGTAGATCGGCATGTTGATGGTGTCGACGTTGCCCGGTGTGGCAGAGTTGCCCGAGTTCGAGGTGTTCCAGTAGCTCGGGTTCTTGACCAGCGTGATCGACTGGTTGTGCGTCCAGTCCTGCACCATGTACGGGCCGGTGCCGACCGGCTTATCGAAGAACGCCTTGCGGCCGATCTTCTTGGCGTAGTCGACAGGGAAGACCTGCGTGATCGGGTGCACCAGCGTCGCCGGGAAGTCGGCGAACGGGTAGGTCAGCGTCACCTGCAGGGTGTACTTGTCCAGCGCCTTGACGCCCGTGAGACCGTTCGCGCCGGCGTAGCCGCTGCTGGCGTTGATGCCGAGGATGGGAGCCAGGATGTAGACGGTAGCTGACTGGTTCTTGGCTTGGGCCACGTAGTTCCACGAATCCACGAAGTCCTGAGCCGTCACCTCACGATTGACGGGCGGTCCGAACATGACGCCCTTCTTGATCGTGAACGTGAACACGGTGGCGTTGCTGTTGACCTGCGTCTTCTCGGCCAGGTCCGGAACGGCCTGCGTCGTGCCGTCGGGCTGAAGCTTGAGGATGTAGAGCCCCTGGAAGAGCTGGTGCTCCACGTTGGCACCCTCGGACTCCTGCGTGTTGAGCGGCTCGATGCTGATCGGCTCGGCGCCGAGCGGGAAGTTGTACGTGCCGCCCGCCTTGGGCGTCCCGGCCGAGCTGGGGCTACTGCTGCTGGAAGAGCTGCTGCTGCCGCAGGCTGCGATGACCAGCCCGGCGACGATGAGGATGGCGACCAATGCGACGAGGCCGAACCACCTCCGGTTGCGTCTGCTCAATGTGACCTCCTTAGGATGGCAAGCACTTGTTCCCCTCGGCGTCCCCCCCACGGGAATCGCCGTCAGCGCGGGGAGCTCTTGGACCCACTGTCAGCCCCTCGTTCGCACCTCCCCTTGCGCTCGTGAGCACTTTAGACGACTCATCGGCTCGTGTACACGCCCGGCGACAGGAGCCGGCGTCAGCCAAGCCTCCACGCCAGCAAGAACGCGGTGATGAACCACGTCACGCCGGTGATGATGGTGTAGCGCGTGAGATTGCGCTCCATGACGCTCGCCGAGGAGGCGAACGAGAAACCCGTGATGCTCGCCATGCCGGCATCCTTGCCTGAGTGCAGGAGGATCAGCACGACCAAGAGGACACATTCGATGAGGAAGATGGCGATCAGAACGGCGTTCAGCACGTGAGTACCCCTTCAGATGGTCGGCTTTGGCGCATAGATGCGTACCATTGTTGCATCAAGTCCACTATTGGACAATACGCGGCTGCACGACATGTGCTCATGATGCCGGCTCAAGGAGGCAGGCGCCGGTCATCTCGTCCGGCTGGGCGATGCCCAGCAGGGCGAGCGCCGTCGGCGCCAGGTCGCAGAGCCGGCCGCCTTCGCGCACCTGCGTCCCGGCGGCCGTCGCGACGAACGGGACCAGGTTCGTGCTGTGCGCGGTGTTGGGGCTGCCGTCGGGCTCGAGCATGTGGTCGGAGTTGCCGTGATCCGCGGTGATGAGGCATACCCCGCCGGCGCGCGCGACCGCCTCGGTGACGCGCCCGAGACAGGCGTCGACGGCCTCCACCGCGGCGACCGCGGCCGAGATCACGCCGGTGTGGCCGACCATGTCGGCGTTGGCGTAGTTGACGACGACGAACTCGTACTCGCCGCCCTCGAGGGCGGCCACGAGTTCGTCGGTCACGCCGAAGGCGCTCATCTGGGGCTTGAAGTCGTAGGTCGGCACGTCGCGCGGGCTGGGCACGAGGATGCGCGTCTCCCCCTCCACCTTGGCCTCCACACCGCCGTTGAAGAAGAACGTGACGTGGGCGTACTTCTCGGTCTCGGCGATGTGGAGCTGGCGCAGGCCGTGCTCCGCGAGGACGTTGGCGAGGACGTGGACCGGGCGGTCGGGCGGGAAGGCGACCGGCAGGGGGAACTCCTTCTGGTACTGCGTCATCGTGACGAAGTCGACCGCCGGCGGGTGGGTGCCGCGGTCGAAGCCGGTGAAGTCCTTCTCGAAGAAGGCGCGCGTGAGTTCGCGCGTGCGGTCCGGCCGGAAGTTGAAGAACAGGCACACGTCCCCGTCGCGCACACGCGGCTCGGTCTCCGGCGCGACGATCGTGGGCCGCACGAACTCGTCGGTCTCGCCGCGGCGGTACGCGGCGTCCACCGCGGCCGGCGCATCGGCGGCGAAGAAGCCCTCGCCGTACACGAGCGCATCGTAGGCGAGCTTGACCCTGTCCCAGCGGGTGTCGCGGTCCATGGCGAAGTAGCGGCCGCAGATCACCCCGAAGCGGCCGACGCCGAGGCGGTCCATGTGCCCCTCGACCTCGGCGAGATAGCCCTTGGCGCTCTCCGGCGGCGTGTCGCGGCCGTCCAGGAAGGCGTGCACGAGGACGCGCTCGACCTTGCGCTGGCCGGCGAGTTCGAGGCACGCGGCGAGATGCCCGAGGTCGCTGTGGACGCCGCCGCCGGACACCAGCCCCATGAGATGAAGGGCCGCGCCTCTGCCGGCGGCCTTGTCGCAGGCCTGGACGAGGACGCTGTTGCGGAAGAAGTCGCCGTCGGCGATCGCCTTGGTGATGCGCGTGAGGTCCTGGTACACGACGCGGCCGGCGCCGATGTTCAGGTGACCGACCTCGGAGTTGCCCATCTGGCCCGGCGGCAAGCCCACTGCCGGGCCGGACGCGTCGAGCACGCCGTGCGGGCAGTCGGCCTCGAGCCGGTCGAAGACCGGGGTCTCGGCCAGACTGATCGCGTTGCCCGGACCCGGTGGCGCGCAGCCCCAGCCGTCCAGCACGATGAGCGCCACGGGCCGCTGGACGCGGCCCGTGGGCGACAGTCGTGGATCGCCGGGGTCCGGCGCGCGCCGGGCCGCGTCCGCCGGGGCCTCCGTCACACAGGCTCCCGGAAGCGCACGATGCGCGCGAACTCCTGCGCGTCGAGGCTGGCGCCGCCGACGAGGACGCCGTCGATGTCCGGCTGTGCCATGAGCGCGTCGATGTTGCCGCTCTTGACGCTGCCGCCGTACAGGATGCGCACGGCGTTGGCGGCGTCGCCGAACGACTCGCGCACCGACTCGCGCACGACGGCGACCGTCTCCTGCGCCGTCTCCGGCGTGGCCGTCTTGCCGGTGCCGATCGCCCAGATCGGCTCGTAGGCGACGGTGACCAGCGCGACCTCAGCCTGGCCGACCTGCGCCAGCCCGGCGCTCACCTGGCCGCGGACCTTGGACTCGGTCTGCCCGGCCTCGCGCTCCTCCAGCGTCTCGCCGCAGCAGAGGATCGGGCGCAGCCCCTTGTCGAGCGCGACGCGCACCTTCTTCGCGAGGTCGGCGTCGTTCTCGTTGTAGTACTGCCGGCGCTCGGAATGGCCGAGCACCACGTACGGCACGCCGAGCTCGAGCAGCATGTCCGGCGACACCTCGCCGGTGAAGGCGCCCTCGTCGGCGGCGGCCATGGTCTGGGCGCCGATGGCGACGTTGGAGCCCGCGCTCTCGGCGAGCGCCGTCTCGAGATCGGTGAACGGCGGGCAGATCACGATGTCGCGGTCGTCGACGCCCTTGCACCAGCGGCACGAACTCCCGCAAGTACGCTGCCGTCGCGGCGCGGGTCTTGTACATCTTCCAGTTGCCGGCCATCACGGGCCGGCGCCCCGCCGGCGTGCTGCCCCCACGGTCCATCAGTGCCTCCACTCCGGGGAGCGCGCTCCCCTCCAGGAACTCCATAGAAGCGCCGCCGCCCGTGGACACGTGGGTGAGGCGGCCTTCGAGATCGAACCGGCGCGCGGCGGCGACGGTGTCGCCGCCGCCGGCGACGGTCACGGCCACGCCCGAGGCGATGGCCTCGCCGATGGCCTTGGTCCCGGCGCTGAACTCCTCGATCTCGAAGAGCCCCATCGGGCCGTTCCAGTAGATCGTCCCCGCGGAGCGCAGGTGCCGCGCGAAGTCGGCGATCGACTCGGGCCCGATGTCGAGCGCCATCTCGTCGGGCGCTACCTCGGCGACCGCCACGACCCGCGCGGGCGCCCCCGCGGCGGCCTCCTTCGCGACCACGAGGTCGCGGGGCAGCACCAGCTCGCAGCGCGCAGTGGCGGCCGTGACGAGCACCTCGCCGGCGACCGAGACCTCATCGCCGGCGCCCTTGGACAGACCGACCTCGAAGCCCTTGGCGGCGAGGAACG
Organism: uncultured Thermoleophilia bacterium; assembly: GCA_963829205.1. Classification (GTDB taxonomy): domain Bacteria; phylum Actinomycetota; class Thermoleophilia; order UBA2241; family UBA2241; genus CAIXSE01. The sequence goes on along the minus strand of CAWHHT010000005.1, from coordinate 166,494 downwards.
CGTTGGCCATCGCGCCGCCGATCACGATCGTGTCGGCGATGCTCAGCATGTGCTTGATGAGGCCGATCTTGTCTGAGACCTTGAGGCCTCCGAGCACGACCACGAACGGCCGCGCCGGGTCGCGCAGGAGGCGGCCGAGGATCTCCAGCTCGCGGATCATGAGCAGCCCGGCCACCGACGGCAGGTAGTGCGTGACGCCTTCGGTGGACGCGTGGGCGCGGTGGGCCGTGCCGAAAGCGTCGTTGACGTACACGTCGGCGAGTCCGGCCAGCTGCTTCGCGAAGACGGCGTCGTTGGCCGTCTCCTCGGCGTGGAAGCGCAGGTTCTCGAGCAGCAGCACCTCGCCCGGCGCGAGCGCCGACGCCGCCGCCTCGACGGCCGGGCCGACGCAGTCGGCCGCGGTCGCCACGGGGCGGCCGAGCAGCTCCGCGAGGCGAGCGGCGACCGGCGCCATGCGCAGCTCGTCGACGACCTGGCCCTTGGGCCGGCCGAGGTGCGAGGCCAGCACCACGGAGCAGCCCTGGTCGAGGAGATACTGTGATCGTCGGCAGGGCGGCCTTGATGCGCGTGTCGTCCGTCACGCGGCCGCCATCGAGCGGCACGTTGAAGTCGACGCGCACGAGCACGCGCTTGCCGGCGAGCGGGTAGTCGTTCACCGATCGCTTCATGATGCCTGCGCCCTCCTGTCGCCCGTCGTCGTCAGAGGACGCGCTGGACGAGGTCGACGAGCCGGCACGAGTAGCCCCACTCGTTGTCGTACCAGGAGATGACCTTGACGAGGTTGCCCTTGGCCATGGTCAGCGCCGGGTCGAAGATCGAGGAGTGGCTGTTGCCGACGACGTCGATGCTCACGATCGGGTCGGTCTGGTACTGCAGGATGCCCTTCATCGGACCGTCCGCGGCGGCCTTCATGGCGGCGTTGACTTCCTCGGCCGTCACCTCGGTCTCGAGCTCGGCGACGAGGTCGGTGGCCGAGCCGTCCGGCGTCGGCACGCGCAGGGCGAAGCCGTCGAGCTTGCCCTCGAGCTCGGGGATCACGAGCGCCACGGCGCGGGCGGCGCCGGTCGTCGTCGGGATGATGCTCATCGCGGCGGCGCGGGCGCGGCGCAGGTCCTTGTGCGGGAAGTCGAGCACCTTCTGGTCGTTGGTGTAGGCGTGGATCGTGGTCATGAAGCCGCGCTTCACGCCGAAGTTGTCGACCAGCACCTTGGCCATCGGCGCGAGGCAGTTGGTGGTGCAGCTGGCGTTGCTGATCACGTCGTGCTACGGCCTTGTCGTACATCTCCTCGTTGACGCCCAGGCAGATGGTGACGTCCGGGCCCTTGGCCGGGGCGCTGATGATGACCTTCTGGGCGCCGGCCTCGAGGTGCTTGGCGGCCGCCGCGCGCTCCGTGAAGCGGCCGGTCGACTCGATGACGACTTCGGCGCCGAGCTCGCGCCAGGGGAGCTTGGCGGGGTCGGTCTCGCTGGTCACGCGGATGCGCTTGCCGTCGATGACGAGCGCGTCCTCGGTCGCCTCGACGCTGCCCGGGAAGACGCCGTGTACGGAGTCGTACTTGAAGAGATGCCCGAGGGTCTTGGCATCGGTGAGATCGTTGATCGCCACGAACTCGATGTCGGCGTCCTTGACGGAGCGCCGCGCGGATCACGAGACGGCCGATACGGCCGAATCCGTTGACGCCTACTCGCACTGCCATTTCATCCTCCCGATCGATTGCTTCGACACACTACCAGAGCTGCGCTCCGCGGGTGCAGACCGCCGTACGGCGCTCGACCGCAAGGCTCCCGCTGCTTGTCACGACACTTGTGCCACACGGCGCCGTTCCCCACACCCTCCCGGCGCCTCAGCCTCCTCAGCCGCCGTCGGCTCCGGCTGCGACGTCGTCGGGATGCGGCCGAAGAAGATGTTGCCGGTGCGCCCGTCGATGGAGAGCCAGTCGCCCGGATGCAGGTCGCGCCCGGCGAGGCGCGCTGAGCCGCGGCTCTCGATGACCTCGAGGTCGCGGCAGTCGACGACCGCCGTCTTGCCGAGACGCTTGGCAGTGACGGCGGCGTGCGACGTCGCTCCGCCGCGCGCCGTGAGGATGGCGCTGACGCGCGTGATCATGGCGATGTCCTCGGGCACCGTGTCCGGGCGCAGCAGCACGACGTTGTCGTCCGGCGCCTCGGCGAGGAGCGCGTCGATCTGCTCGGCGCTCACCGCGACGCGGCCCGAGTACGCGCCGCCGGCGACGCCCATGCCGACCGCCGCCGGCGGCCCGTAGTTGGGCGACGACGTGTCGAAGTAGGCCGCGTCGCCGGCCTGCTCCTGGACGACGGCGCGCTTCTGCAGCACGTAGAGGTCGCCGGCCGCCGGCGACTCGAACGTGAACTCGATCTCCTGCGGGTCGAACTCGCGCTCGCCGACGAGCTCGCGCGCGACCGACAGCAGCTCCGCGTAGATGTCCGGGTAGTCCTTCTCGAGCGAGTCCGCCGTGCCCTTGTAGGTCGCGCCGCCGAGCCGCTGCGCCTCGGAGATCGGCAGCGGGAAGACGAGGCCGCCGACGAGGTCCTCTCCCTGGCTGCAGACGGTGAAGTCGCCGAACAGCCTCACCTGGCGGCTGTAGGGCTCCAGCGGGTTGTGCGTGAAGGTCACGCCGGAGCCCGAATCGCGACCCAGGTTGCCGAAGACCATGCGCTGCACGACGACCGCGGTGCCCCACTCCTCGGCCATGCCCAGGTACTGGCGGTAGAGGCGGGCGTGTGAGGAGTCCCACGACTCCAGCACCTTCCAGATGCAGGCGACGACCTGGTCGAACGGGTCGTCGACGAACTCGACGCCCTCCTCGCGCGCACGGGCCTTGTAGGCGAGCGCGAGCTCGCGCATCTGGGCGATCGTGAAGTCGAGCTTCTGCTCGACGCCGTAGCGGACCTTGAACTCCGGACATGATCTCGTCGAAGACGTCGCGGTCGATGCCGTCCGACATCGCCCACGACTGGAGGAAGCGGCGGTAGCTGTCCCAGGCCGCCCACCCGAGGCGACGCTCGTCGGCGAGCGCGTCGGCGAGCTCCTCGTTGAGGCCGACGTCGACGAAGGTGGACATGAGGCCGGGCATCGACATCGCCGCGCCCGAGCGGATGGAGAGCAGGAGGGCGCGGTCCGGGTCGCCCAGGCGCATGCCGGTCCGCCGCTCCAGCTGGCCCGAGCGCCGCGCGGATGCGCGCGATGGTGTCGTCGTACAGCGGCCGGTAGGACATCGCCGGCAGGGCGCCGTGCAGCTCCGTGCTCAGCACGAATCCCTCGGGCACGTTGTGCCCGTAGGAGGCCATCTGCTTGAGGCCCAGACCCTTGAAGCCGAGCGTCATCTGGTCGTCGGTCAGCGGCCTCGGCTTGTGCAGCGGCGACACGAGGCGCTCGGGGTCGTAGTTCATCATCCGCGTGAGCGCCTGGCTGCTCAGGCGGCCGTTGAGCATCGAGATGCGGCGCAGGGCGGCGGCCACGTAGCGGTCGAGCGCCTGCATGCCGAGCGCCGACACGAGCACCTCGCGCAGCACCATCTCGGCGACCGCGTCCACCGACATGCCGCGCGCCTCGCACTGGCGAGGGTCGTGGATGAGGACGGTGTGCAGGACCTGGTCGTGGCTGAGGACCGAGGTCGTCGAGAGCTCCGTCACGCTGTTGACCAGGAACTGGAACACGTTCTGGTACTGGTGGAAGGTGAAGTTGTGCTTGCTGAAGCTCGCCTGGAGCATCGCGAGGTTGGCCTCGAGGGCGCGCGAGTCGACGCCGTCGACGGCGAGCGCGCGCTCGAAGCGCACGAGGGCGTTGGCCATGCGCCGCAGCGAGGCGCGCGTGACGTAGGGCTCGATGCCCTCGGCGACGAGGTCCTCGAGCAGCCGTCCGACGAGGGTCTCGACGCGGAACGAGAGCCCCGAGCGCGTCGAACTTGGGCTCGCTGTAGTTGCCGTAGATCGAGGGGATGCCGGCGGCGATGTGGCGCTTCTGGTAGATGTTCTCGGTCGCCGCCGACGGGGCCGGCGCGAGCACGATCGCCTTCAGCTCCTCGAGCACGGTCAGCGCGGCGTCGAGCAGGCGGTCGCGCGCCGCGGGCGCGGGGCGCCGCTGCCACGCCTCCATGGCGCGCTCGAAGCGCTGGCGCGTGCGCGGCTGGATCTGCAGGTCGTGACTCGACGACGACGCCGACGTCGCCGGCCGACAGGGAGTACTTGAGGGCGACGAGCTGGTACGTGCGCACGAGGAGCGCGACGCGGCGCCTGTCCGTGTCCCCGGGCGCCGCCGAGCCGTTGGCGGTGGCCTCCAGACGGCCGAGCTCCTCCTCGAGGGCCTCCGGCGCCATCGCGAGGAGCGCGTCGAGGAGGTCCTCGCCTTCCGGCGCCGACGCCGCCTCGCCGTCGGCCGCCGCGGACCGCAGCGGACGCCCCCGCAGGCGGCATGAGGAGGGCTCGCAGCGCCGACCAGGACCTCGTGGGGGCCGCGCGCCCAGCCGAGCTCGGCGCGCACGAGCTCCATCGTGTTCGCCGAGATGAACGGCTCGAGACCCGACGGGTCCAGCGTGAGCCAGTACTCGAGCACGGCGCGGCAGAACGGGCACCATCCGGTTGGACGACTCCGCGTGCGCCTGCTTGCGCAGGAAGTGCATGAGCGTGTCGCGCCGGCCGCAGATCTCGTCGATCTGCGTGGAGACCGCTCGCAGCTCGCCCTCCGCGCCGACCTCGTTGAAGTACACCGGCAGCGTGCGCAGCAGCTGCTTGGCGACGAAGTAGATCGGGCGGATGTCGGCGTTGAGGAAGCGCGTGACGTCGCGCTGGAAGAGGTCGGTGTCGGCGATGTAGACGCCGCCCAGCCTGAGCTGCACGTTGAGAGCCGCGGCGAGGCGCTCGTAGAGCGCCGGGTTGGACTCGATGATGTGCATCCAGCAGCGGATCTTGGGCAGGTGGTACGGGTTGACGACGGTCTCCCACTCGTCGGTGGCGCCCTGGATCTCCGGGTACTGGAAGCGCCAGTAGACGATGTCCTGGATCACGTGGTCGGCGGCGCTGACGTTGCCGGCCTCGCCGATCGCCACGCCGATCGCCTCGTAGCACTGGAAGCGCATCAGCAGGAACTCGTTGTCGCGGTCGCGGAAGAACTCCGTGAGGCGGCTGAGGATCTTCTCCGCGTCCATGTGCCGGTCCGGCCGCATCATCTGCTTGACCACGCCGAGCAGGTCGGCCATCACCTCCTTCTGGCGGTAGCCCAGCGTCTGGTCCTTGAGCAGGAAGAGGCAGACCGCAAAGCGATCCTCGAGGTTCTCCACGCGATAGAGGCGGTCGATGGCGCGCTCGACGAGCTCCGACAGCAGCGGGAAGTCGGCGGTCAGCAGGCGGCCGGCCGGCGCCTCCTCGACCGCCACCGTCGCTGACGCGATCCGGCGACGTCCCAGGAAGGCGAACCGCTCGGCTACGACGGCGGCGTCGGTCAAGCCCTTGCCCTGCGACCTGGCCCAGCGCGGCACGTCGAGGCGCTCGCGCGCCTGGCCGTAGCCGGCCAGCAGGATGGCTCGGTAGAGGCTTCAGGTAGACGGGAGCCAGCGCCGGTCGCTCAGCCGCGCGCTGCACGAGGTTACGCAGCAGTGCGTCCCGCTCCAGCATCGGCCCCACACGCGCGCCGAGGAGGGACGTCAGAGACTCGCCGAGCATCGCCAGCGGCTCGTCGTAGTCCTGACCGTGCTCGCCCGTCGAGCGCCTGCGTGCACCACATGAGCAGGCCGCGCAGCAGCAGCGAGAACTGCTCGTCGCTGAGCGGCGAATCGAGCAGAGTGACGACGAGCTCGCTCGAGCAGCCCGAACAGCTCCGCCCGTTCGGACGACCTCTCGAAGTAGGGCCAGTTGCGCAGGAGGATCGTCTGGAAGCCCTCGACCAGGAGGTCGACGTTGCGGAAGGTGTGGAAGTACTCGCCCAGGGTCTCCGCCAGCGACGCGCGCACGCCGTGAAGGCCCTCGACTGCGTGCAGTAGCGGCAGGTAGCGCTCCGGGATCACGACCTCCTGGGCGGTGGTCGCGATGTTGGCGCGCAGAGCGTCCGAGTCGAAGGGTACCGGCGGTGTTCTCACGATGAGTCAATGATACCTTGGGCGCGGCCATGGCCTAAGATGAGCATCGACGGACTGCAGAGCAGGCGACGGCTTCGCGGAGGTCGGGCCGAACGGGGCCGGCGAGTCGTCCCCTGAACGGGAGGAGACTTCGGGCGATGAGCGCACAACGCACGCTGGGCATCAACGGATTGGGCCGCATCGGCAAGCTGACGCTCTGGCATCACCTGGGCCGGGACGAGTTCGACCGGATCGTGATCAACGTTGGCCGCCCCGTGGGGACGTCGCTCGACTCGGTCGTGCAGTACATCGCCAAGGACAGCACCTACGGCCCGGTACAGCGCTTCCTCTACGGCCAGTCGGGAGTCCTGGACATGAGCGTGGTCGACGAGGACCAGGGCCTGATCAACGCCTTCGGCAAGGAGCTCGTCGATCCTGCGCGAGCACCGCGACCCCAAGGACATCCCCTGGCGCGAGCACGGCGTGGCCCTCGTCGTCGAGTGCACGGGCACCTTCCGCGACCCCTACGCCGAACCGGACGCACCGCGCGGCTCCCTGCGCGGGCACCTCGAGGGCGGCGCCAAGACCGTCATCCAGAGCTCGCCGTACAAGAGCAGGCAGAAGGGCGTGCCGCTGCCGGACGACGCCGCGATGCTCATCCACGGCATCAACCACTTCGAGTTCGACCCGGCCAAGCACAGGCTGGTCTCGGCCGCTTCGTGCACGACCACGGCGCTGGCGCACATGATGCGCCCGCTGCTCGACCGCGACCTCACGCGCAACATGATCACCGCCGGCATGAGCACCGTGCACTCGGTGACCAACTCGCAGCCGGTGCTCGACGCGGTGCCCAAGGCCGGCGCCACCGACCTGCGCAAGAGCCGCGGCGCGCTCGACAACATCGTCCTCACCTCGACCAACGCCGCGGCGGCGCTCGAGCAGGTCATGCCCGAGATCGCGCGCATCGGCTTCATGGCCGACTCGGTGCGCATCCCCACCCAGAGCGTGAGCCTCATCATCCTCAACGTGACCTTCCAGAGCGAGGCCCTGCCGGACGGCACGGTCTCGGTGGAGCGCGACTCCATCAACGCGATCTACGAGGACGCCGCGGCCGGCGAGGCGCACGGGCTGCTCAAGTTCAGCAAGGAGCAGAACGTGTCGCGCGACATGCTGGGCGAGAACGCGGCCGTGGTCATCGAGGGCGTGGAGACGCACACGCGCACCGGGTTCATGAACCTGATGGTGCCGTCCCGCGAGCCGACCGACGGCGAGGCGGCTCGACAGCGTCCGCATCCCGCTGACGCACGTCAAGATCTTCGGCTGGTACGACAACGAGATGGGCAGCTACACGTACCGGCTCGGCGAGCTCACGGAGCACGTCGCGCGCAGCATGTAGTCCCCGGGCGGCGAACGGCGTCCCGGCGACGGGCGCCGCGACGGCGGCCTCAGTCCGGCGAGCTTCCCGCCAGGGCGAGCAGGCGGCGCAGACGGTGGTTCATCGCCGACTTGGTGACCGGGGGATTCGCCCTGCCGGCGAGCTCCTGCAGGCTCAGATACGGGTAGCGCAGACGCAGTTCCGCCGCGTCCCGCAACGAGCGCGGCGCCGAGGCCCACTCGGCTGAGGCCATGAGCGCGCGCGCGGCGGCGGCCTGCCGCTCCGCCGCCGCCGCCGCCCGGCGCGCGTTGGCCTCGTCGCAGTTGGCCAGCCGGTTGGCGCTCTCGCGCACCGTGCCGAGCACGGCGTGCTCCTCCCAGCGCAGGCACGCCTCGTGCGCGCCGAGCACGGCGAGCAGGTCGGCGGCCGTCTGCGAGCGCTTCGTGTAGCAGGCGACGTTGCGGTCGCGCTCGGCCAGCTTGAAGGGCAGGTCGAGGCGCGCCAGCAATCCCTGGACCTGCGCCGCGAGGTCCCGGTCCTCGATCGTGAACTCCACATGCACCGGCGCGCCCGGAGCCGAGACCGATCCGCAGCCGAGGAAGAGCCCGCGCAGGAACGCGACGAGGCAGCAGCGGCGCTCGACGAGACGGCGCGGCACCCTCATCTGCAGCTGCAGGTCGTCGGACAGCACGCCAAGCTCGTTGAGCAGTTGCAGGTCGCGGTCCTCGTCGCCGAGCGTGACCTCGTAGCGCAGACCCAGGGGGGCCGCGCTCATGGTGCGCAGCGAGGCCTCGACCCCGAACGGCTTGAGCAGCGCCAGCACGTGGCGCGCGGCCGCCGGCAGGCCGAGCGAGACGCGCACCGCGAAGTGGCTGCCGGCGCCGAGCTCGAAGACGCCGGCGCCGAAGAAGACGCCCGAGAGCTGGGCGCGGCGGCAGTGCTCCGCGGCCGGCAGGATCGGTCCCCAGCTCGAGCTTGACGTCGCGCGTGAAGGACATCGCTTATCTCACGATATGGAGGATCGACTGGGCGAGACGCGCCGAGTCGTGGCGCACGACGTTGCTCTCGGCGGCGACCGCTGCGTGGACGACCTTGACGCCCATCGCGCGGAGGCGCTCGTCGTCGCTGACGACGGGACGAGCGCCCGATCGCGCGTAGCTCGCGACCAGGTCGGACGAGACGGGCGTGTCGTTCACGAGGACGACGTCGACCAGCCCCTCGAGGCCGTGGCGGTGCAGGGCGTCGAGGTGGTCGGCGGCCGTGTAGCCGTCGGTCTCGCCGGCCTGCGTCATGACGTTGCAGACGTAGAGGACCCAGGCGCGCGTCTCCTTGATCGCGTCGCGCACCTCGGGGATGAGCAGGTTGGGGATGATGCTCGTGTAGAGGCTGCCCGGACCGAGAACGACGACGTCGGCGCGGCGCAGCGCCGAGAGCGCCTGCGGCAGGGCGCGCGCGGCGCCTCCGGGGTGATCCACACACGCCGCGGCAGGCGATCGGCGGCGGTGATCGTGCTCTCGCCGCTCACCTGCCCGCCGCCCTCCAGCTGCGCGTGCAGCACGACGTCGGCGAGCGTCGAGGGCAGCACGCGGCCGCGCACCTTGAGCACGTGCGTCGACTCCTGCACGGCCAGCTCGAAGTCGCCGGTGACCTCGGCGAGCGCGGCCATGAACAGGTTGCCGAAGCTGTGCCCCTGCAGGCCGCCGCCGTCGGGGAAGCGGTACTGGAAGAGGCGGCTCATCATCGACTCGTCGTCGGCCAGCGCGACGAGGCAGTTGCGCAGGTCGCCGGGCGGCGGCATGCCCATGTCGCGGCGCAGAGCGCCGGAGCTGCCGCCGTCGTCGGCCATCGTCACGACGGCCGTCAGGTTGCTGGTGTGCGTCTTGAGGCCGCGCAGGAGGGCGGCGAGGCCGTTGCCGCCGCCGACCGCGACCACGCGCGGCCCGCGCGCGAGCTTGCCGGCCTCGCGGATCTCCGCCACGGTCTCCGGGCTCGTCTTCTGGAAGAGCCAGGCGCGGCGCGCGCCGACGTAGGCCATCAGCGCGCCGAGCACGATGCCGTCGATCGCCAGCAGGGCGGCGGCGTAGTGCCGCCCGTGCAGCCAGCCCATGCCCAGGCCCTTGAGCAGATCTGGCGACCAGAGCACGCCGACCGTGAAGATCGCGGAGGCGACCAGAAGGGCGGCGCCCGCGAAGGCGAGCAGGATCCAGCGCTTGATCCCGAGGCCGGGATACAGCCACTCGAGGGAGCGCTTCACGTAGTCTCTCGTCAGGTCTCTGTGGCGGACGATGGTGTAGTAGCCCTGCTTCTCGTAGCGCTCGCCGATGAGCTGCGCGATGGCCACGGAGCGGTGGCGCCCGCCGGTGCAGCCGACGCCGATCGTGAGGTGTGCCTTGCCCTCCGCGGCGTAGCGCGGGAACAGGAAGTCGAGCAGCGGGAACAGGCGCTCGAGGTACTCATCGGTGCCCGGCGACTGGAGCACGAAGTCGCGGACCTCGGCGTCGAGCCCGGTGAGCGGCCGCAGGCGCAGGTCGTAGTGCGGGTTGGGCAGGAAGCGCACGTCGAACAGCAGGTCGGCGTCGATGGGGATGCCGTACTTGTAGCCGAACGAGACGACCGCGAAGACGATGTTGGTGCGCCGCGTGTGCTGGATGAGGTCCTCGTTGAGGCGCGCCTTGAGCTGGTGGATCGAGGTGTCGCTGGTGTCGACCACCATGGTGGCGCGCTCGCGCAGGCCGGCGAGCAGACGGCGTTCCTTGCGGATGCCGTCGACGACGGTGCCGCCGGCGGCCAGCGGGTGCCGGCGGCGCGTCTCCTTGAAGCGCCGCACGAGCGCCTCGTTGGACGCCTCGAGGAACACGAGCGTGTACTCGACGCCGCGCTCGTGCAGCTCGTCCAGCAGCTGCTCGAGCCGGCCGAAGTACTCGCCGCCGCGCGCGTCGCTGACGACCGCGACGCGGTCGACCTTGCTGCCTTCGCGGCGGAACAGGTCGACGAGCGTCGGCACCAGCTCCGGCGGCAGGTTGTCGACGCAGAACCAGCCGGCGTCCTCGAACGAGTCCATGGCCTGCGACTTGCCGGCGCCCGACAGGCCGGTGATGATCACGAACTGCAGCGCCTCGGTCATGCCGTCACCGCCGGACGGCCGGGCCTGCGCTCGAGCCGGCCGCCTCGCGGCCGCCGCGAGCCGGTCGCCGTCCACGGCGACGCCCTCGAGGCGCAGCAGCCGCGCCTTCCAGGCCGGGTCGTCGCCGTAGAAGCCGAGCCGGCCGTCGTTCTTGACGACCCGGTGGCACGGCAGGATCACCGGCAGCTCGTTGCGCGCCATCACGGAGCCGGCGGCGCGGTACGCGTTGGGGTGACCGGCCGCGCGCGGCGAGGTCGCGGTAGCTCAGCGCCGCGCCGTAGGGCACCGCGGCGAGCGCCCGGTAGACCTCGCGCTCGAAGTCGGTGAGGCCGTGGACGCCGGCGTAGGCGTCCACGTCGAGGTCGAACGTCGACGCGCTCGCCGGCGAAGTAGCGCTCGAGCGCCAGCGTCCAGCGGCTCGACGGGCAGCTCGGCGGCGCCACCGCGCCGGCATCGGGCAGCTCGCAGCTCGACCGGCACGTCGCCGGCGACCAGCACGGTGCCGACGCCGAGCTCGGTGACGTAGTACTCCTCGGACGACGGGCCCGAGGGCCGCGTAGCGCTCAGCCCGCTTTGTGAAGATGCGCATAGATCTCCCTCGCCACCTTGCGTGGCAGCCCCGGCACGCGCTCGAGCTCCTCGCGCGAGGCGGCGATGAAGCGCTCGGGGCTGCCGAAGTGCTCCAGGATCCGCCGCCGCCGCACCGGGCCGACCTGGGGCAGCTCGTCGAAGACGGAGGCGCGCGTGAGGTCGGCGTCGCGACGCTGCCTATGGTACGTCACGGCGAAGCGGTGCGCCTCGTCGCGGATGCGCTGCAGCAGCAGCGAGCCGGGATCGTCGGCGGGCAGCGGCAGCGGGTCCCGCCGCCCGGGCACGAACACCTCCTCGCGCTGCTTGGCGAGGCTGACGAGGTCCACCGCGACGCCGGCGTCGCGCAGCGCCGCGCCGGCGGCCGAGAGCTGCCCCTTGCCGCCGTCGACGACGACGAGGTCGGGCAGCGCGGCGAAGCTCTCGTCGTACTCGGCGGCGCTCGGCGGCGCGGCGCTCGAAGCGCCGCCGCAGCACCTGGTTCATCATCGCGAAGTCGTCCTGGCCCTCGACGTCGCGCAGCGCGAACTTGCGGTAGTGCGCCTTCTTCGGCAGGCCGCCCTCGAAGACGACCATCGAGCCGACGGCGTGCTGCTCGCCGAGGTTGGAGATGTCGTAGCACTCGATGCGCAGCGGCAGGCCCTCGAGCGCGAGCCCGTCGCGCAGGCGCTCGAGCGCCTCGATGCGCGAGGTCTGCTTGCGCGCGATGCGCTCGGTCTCGGCCTGCGCCGCGAGCTCGGCGTTGCGCTGCGCCAGCTCGAGCAGGCGCCGCTTGGGACCGCGCTTGGCGGCGCGCACCGTCGACCTTGGCGCCGCGCCGCTGCGCCGAGCAGCGCCGCCGACGCTCGGCGTCCTCGTCCGAGCGGCACGACGATCTCCGGCGGCACGGCCGACGCCGTCCCAGTAGAACTCGAGCAGGAACTCCTCCAGCACTTCGGCGGCGTCGCGGCCGGCGCTGTTCTCGACGTAGAACGACTGGCGGTCGACGACGGCGCCGTCGCGCACGCGGAAGACCTGCGCGTTGGCGCCGGGCTCGCGCCTGGTACAGGCCGATCACGTCGAACGCCTCGCCGCCCTCGATGCGCGCCGTCTGGCGCTCGTGCACGTGGCGGACGGCGGCCAGCCTGTCGCGCAGCAGCGCCGCCTTCTCGAACTCCTGCGCCTGCGGCGGCGGCGGCCATCTCGCGCTCGATGCCGCGCTCCACGTCGCCGAGGCGGCCGCGCAGGAAGTCGATCGCCTGCTGCACGACCTCCATGTACTCCTCGTGCGAGACGCGGTCGTCGCACGGCGCCAGCGAGCGCTTGATGAAGTACTGCAGGCAGGGCGAGCCGCTGGGGCGGCCGGGCTGGGCGCCCTTGCACTTGCGGTACGGGAAGATGCGCCCGATGAGCTCCGTGACCTCACGGACCTTGCGGGCGCTCGAGTACGGCCCGAAGTAGAGGTTGCCGGGCACGTGCCGCCCACGGAAGAAGCGCACCCGCGGCCACTCGTCGCGCATCGTGATCTCGATGAACGGGTAGCTCTTGTCGTCGCGCAGCCGGAGGTTGTACGGCGGCCGCGACTCCTTGATGAAGTTGTCCTCGAGAAGGAGCGCCTCGCCCTCCGAGGCGGTGACGACCCACTCGATGTCGCGCGCCTGCTCGAGCATCTCGGGCGTGCGCCCGTGCGGCGTGCCGCTGCGCCGGAAGTACGAGGAGACGCGCTTGCGCAGTTCCTTGGCCTTGCCGACGTACAGCACCTCTCCGTCGGCCCCGAGGAAGCGGTAGACGCCGGGCCTGTTGGGGATGCGAGGCAGGATGGCGCGGAGTTCGTCGGCGTGATCGCCGGATGTGACTGGGAGACTCGTCATCGTGTCCGATTGTACCCCCGGCACTGCGTCACCCCCGGTCACCACACCGCGACGCGATCGACGCGCGGTGGCGTCAGAGGTCGCCGCCGAACGACCCGAAGTCGGCCCCGAAGTCCGGCTTGAGGTCGCTGGCGTAGGCCGGCGGACCTTCGTCCGCCGGCTCCTCCTCAGCGGCCGGCTCTGGGCCGGCGGCATCCGTATCGACGTCTCTGACTCCATCTTCTCCAGATCCGTCGACAGACGCGGATGAACTCCAGTCGTCGATCGCCGCCGACTCAGCAACCGCGCGTTCGGCCGCGGGTACGGTCTCCTCGTGCTCCTTCTCACGCTCATCTCGAGTCGGCCCCGCGTCCGCGCCCTCGGCTTCCAGAGCGGCCAGGAACTCCCTGGCGGCCGCGGCCATCGCATGCGGGACCAGGATGCTCGTGCCCTGGCCCGACGCGTACACGCCACGGCGCGACGTCGTCGCGGGGAAGCCCGCAGCGCGCAGGGCGCCGACCAGAGCGAAGTCGGATGCCGAGTCCGGCGTCACGCCGATCACCTCGGGCGCCTCGTCGCGCGCCAGCACGTCGAGATGCGCCTTCAGGAGCTTCCTGCCCTCGTCGCGGAACGCGTGCGGCACGACGACGTCCACGAACCCGGAACCGGCGTCGCGCAGCTCGGCGGGGATGCCATGCGCCTCGAGGATCGCGGCGAGCGAGCGCCCTCCAGCTTCGTCCGGCGCGCCGGCGATGGCAACGACGTCGCGGGGCACGCGGCCTGCCTCAGGCCTCGACGGCCGAGCCCTCGCCGAACACGCGCGCCAGGAAGTCGCCGGTGTAGGAGATGCCGGAGCAGGCCGGCGAGGTCTTCCGGCGTGCCCACGGCGACGATCGCGCCGCCCTCTTCCCCGCCCTCGGGCCCGAGGTCGACGATCCAGTCGGCGCTCTTGATGACGTCGAGGTTGTGCTCGATGACGACGACGGTGTTGCCCTGGTCGACGAGGCGCTGGAGCATCTCGAGGAGCTTCTCGATGTCGGCGAAGTGCAGGCCGGTCGTGGGCTCGTCGAGGATGTAGAGCGTCTTGCCGGTGGCGACCTTGCTGAGCTCGCTGGCGAGCTTGACGCGCTGCGCCTCGCCGCCGGAGAGCGTGGTCGCCGGCTGGCCGAGCTTGATGTAGCCGAGGCCGACCTCGTCGAGCGCCTTGAGACGCCGCGCGATGCGGGGCACGTTGGCGAAGAAGTCCACCGCGTCCTCGACGCTCATCTCCAGCACCTCGGCGATGTTCTTGCCCTTGTACCAGACCTCGAGCGTGTCGCGGTTGTAGCGCTTGCCGCGGCAGGCCTCGCAGGGCACGTACACGTCCGGCAGGAAGTGCATCTCGATCTTGATCTGCCCGTCGCCCTTGCAGGTCTCGCAGCGGCCGCCCTTGACGTTGAAGCTGAAGCGCCCGGGCTTGTAGCCGCGCAGCTTGCTCTCGGGCGTCTGCGAGAAGAGCTGGCGGATGTGGTCGAAGACGCCGGTGTACGTGGCCGGGTTGGAGCGCGGCGTGCGGCCGATGGGCGACTGGTCGATGTCGATGACCTTGTCGAGCAGCCGGGCGCCGTCGATGCCGGAGTGCTCGCCGGCGCGCAGCTTGGTGCCGCGGTTGAGGCGCGCCGCCATGCCCTTGTAGAGGATCTCGTTGACGAGCGTCGACTTGCCGGAGCCCGACACGCCGGTGACGCAGGTGAACGCGCCCACCGGGAAGGCGACGTCGATGTCGCGCAGGTTGTGCATGCGCGCCCCGCGGACCGTGAACCACTCGACCGGCAGCCGGCGCTGGCCCGGCAGGGCGATCTCGCGCCGGCCGGCGAGGAAATCGCCGGTGAGCGAAGCCGGATCGTCCATGACCTCCCGGGGCGTGCCCTCGGCGACGATCTCGCCGCCGTGCTCGCCGGCGCCGGGGCCCATGTCGACGATGTGGTCGGCCGAGCGCATCGTCTCCTCGTCGTGCTCGACGACGATGACGGTGTTGCCGAGGTCGCGCAGGCGCAGGAGCGTGTCGATGAGGCGCCGGTTGTCGCGCTGGTGCAGGCCGATGCTGGGCTCGTCGAGGATGTAGAGCACGCCGACGAGCGCCGAGCCGATCTGCGTGGCGAGGCGGATGCGCTGCGCCTCGCCGCCGCTGAGCGTGGCGGAAGCGCGCTGCAGCGTGAGGTAGCCGACGCCGACGTCGTTGAGGAACGACAGCCGCTCGCTGATCTCCTTGATGACGCGGCCGCCGATGAGGCGCTCCGTGTCCGTGAGCTCGACGGAGCGCAGGAAAGCCAGCGACTCGCGCACGCTCATGAGCGTGAAGTCGTAGATGTTGCGCCCGCCCACCGTGACCGCGAGGCTCGTGGGCTTGAGGCGCGCGCCGTGGCACTCCGGGCAAGGGCGGTCCGCCATGTACTCCTCGATCTTCTGGCGGACCTGCTCCGACTCTGTCTCCTCGTAGCGGCGCATGAGGTGCTTGAGGATGCCGGGGAAGCTCGACGTGTAGTGGCGCATGCGCCCCTGGTAGTTGCGGTAGCTGAGCGGGATGCGCTCCTTGCCGGTGCCGAGCAGGTACAGGTCGCGCTGCTCCTGCGGCATCTCGTCCCACGGCACGTCGGTGTCGACGCCGAACTGGCGTGGCGATGGACTCGAACACCTGCTCGAGCCAGCCGAACGAGAGCTGGCCGTAGGGCAGCAGCGCCCCCTTGTCGATGCTCAGCGAGCCGTCCGGCACCACGAGCCCGGGGTCGATCTCCTGGGTGAAGCCGAGGCCGTGGCAGGCCGGGCAGGCGCCGTGCGGGCTGTTGAAGCTGAAGATGCGCGGCTGGATCTCGGGCAGCGAGATGCCGCAGTGCACGCAGGCGAACTTCTCGCTGAACGTGAGCGTCTCGCCGTCCGTCGTCTCGATCTCGACGAGCCCGTCGGCGAGCTGGGCGGCGGTCTCGATGGAGTCCGTCAGCCGCCGCCGCAGACCGTCCTTCATGACCAGGCGGTCGACGACGACCGCCACGTCGTGCTTGTACTTCTTGTCGAGGTCGATCTGCTCCTCGAGCTCGCGCACCTCGCCGTCGACCTTGACCCGCGTGAAGCCGTCGGCGCGGAACTGCTCGAACAGCCTGCCGTACTCGCCCTTGCGGCCGCGCACGACCGGGGCGACCACGCTGAACCGCGTGTCGGCCCGCAGCTCGCACACCTGGTCGACGATCTGCTGGATGCTCTGCCCGGCGATGGGCCGCCCGCAGTTGGGGCAGTGCGGGTGGCCGACCCGGGCGTAGAGCAGGCGCAGGTAGTCGTAGATCTCGGTGACCGTGCCGACCGTGGAGCGCGGGTTGCGCGAGGTGGTCTTCTGGTCGATGGAGATCGCCGGCGAGAGGCCCTCGATGCTGTCCACGTCCGGCTTGTCCATCTGGCCGAGGAACTGGCGCGCGTAGGCCGAGAGCGACTCGACGTAGCGGCGCTGACCCTCGGCGTAGATGGTGTCGAAGGCGAGCGAGCTCTTGCCCGAGCCGGAGAGTCCGGTGATGACGATGAAGCGGTCGCGCGGCAGCCTCAGGGAGATGTCCTTGAGGTTGTGCTCGCGAGCGCCGGTGATGACGAGGTCGTGGTTCATGTTCTCAGTGTGACAGATGTGGCAAACCGCGCTTGTGCACGGTCAGTCGATCAGCAGCAGGCCGGTCCAGCAGGGCTTGTCGGCGGCCGGCATCTCGATGGCCAGGCCGGCCGCCTCGGCCGTCGCGACGACGTCGATGCCGACGGCCTCCATGGACGGCCGCGCCTCGAACGGGTGGCGGCAGGCCTCGCCGTCCTTGCCCACGCAGACGTCGCAGAGCACGCAGTCGCCGCCGGCGAACGCCGTCGCGAAGCGGTAGCCCATCTTGAAGGCCTCCGACTCGAGCGCCGTCATGAGACGGGCGAACTCGTTCTGGCTGTCGGTGAGCGAGGCCTCGTAGGCGGCGGTCTGCGGGCCGGCGACGGCGACCGCCGCCGCTGCCTCGCTCGCGACGAGAGCCTCCGGAGCGTCCTCAGGGACCGCGCAGGCCTCGGCATAGCCCATGCCGGCCAGCGCCTCGTCCACGGCGTCCTGCGTGAGCGGGATGTCGCGCTGGACCACGAGCGTGTCCGAGTACCGGGCGAGCGCGCCGCGCGTCTCCGCCGGCGGTCGGCACGTTGGGCGGGCACATGAGGTTGACGCCGTAGTGCGAGCAGAGCGGCACGCGGCACTTGAAGTTGACGCGCTCGTCGACGACGACGGCGCGCGCCGGCAGCGGCGCCGCCCTGTCGGCGCCGAGCTCGCGCGCCTTGGCGACGATCGCCTGGATGTGCATCGCGTCAGCCAACTTTGCTTCCTCTCTGTGCGAGCTCCCGGCTGAGCTCTTTGATCTCGTCCCGCAGTTTGGCCGCGTACTCGAACTTGAGCTGGTCCGCGGCCTCGAACATCTCCGCCTCGAGGCTGGCCAGCAGCTTCTCGAGGTCGGCGCTCGGCATGGCCATCTTCTTGGCGACCGACTTGGCGGCGCGGCGGCCCTTGGTGGGCACCGCCGCCGCGTCGCTCATCATGGTCGCGATGTCGCTCACGCCCTTGACGATGCTCATCGGCTCGATGCCGTGGGCCTCGTTGTACGCCGTCTGACGGGCGCGACGGCGGTTGGTCTCGCCGATCGCGAACTCCATGGCGGCGGTCATGCGGTCGGCGTACATGATCACCCTGCCGTCGATGTTGCGCGCCGCGCGGCCGATCGTCTGGATGAGGCTGGTCTGGCCGCGCAGGAAGCCTTCCTTGTCGGCGTCGAGGATGGCGACCAGCGTGACCTCGGGCAGGTCGAGACCCTCGCGCAAGAGGTTGATACCCACGAGGACGTCGAACTCGCCCAGCCGCAGGTCGCGCACGATCTGGATGCGCTCGAGCGTGTCGACCTCGCTGTGCAGGTAGCGGACCTTGAAGCCGTTCTCGAGCAGGTAGTCGGTGAGGTCCTCGGCCATGCGCTTGGTGAGCGTGGTGATGAGGACGCGCTGGTCCTTGTCGACGCGGCGGCGGATCTCGTTCATGAGGTCGTCGATCTGCCCGTCGGTGGGCCGCACCTCGACCTCGGGATCGACGAGCCCGGTCGGCCGGATGATCTGCTCGGCGATGTTGACGCTGTTGGCGAGCTCGAACTGGGCCGGGCGTGGCGCTGACGAAGACGATCTGCGGCACCTTCTCGAGGAACTCGTCGATACGCAGCGGGCGGTTGTCCAGCGCGCTGGGCAGGCGGAAGCCGTAGTCGACCAGCATGTTCTTGCGCGACTTGTCGCCCTCGGACATGGCGCGGATCTGCGGCAGCGTCATGTGCGACTCGTCGATGAAGCAGAGGAAGTCGTCCGGGAAGTAGTCGAGGAGGCAGTTGGGCGTCGCGCCGGGCTGCTTGCCGAGCAGGATGCGCGAGTAGTTCTCGATGCCGTTGCAGAAGCCCATCTCGCGCAGCATCTCCATGTCGTACAGCGTGCGCTGGCGCAGGCGGTGCGCCTCGAGGATCTTGCCGTGCTCCTCGAACCAGGCGCAGCGCTCGTCCATCTCGCGCTGGATCTCGACGAGCGCGCGCTCGACGGCCGGGCTGTCGGTGACGAAGTGGGTGGCCGGGTAGATGGCCACGTGCCCCGGCTTCTCGATGACCTCGCCGCCGACGGGGTCGAAGCTGACGAGCTGCTCGACCTCGTCGCCCCAGAGCTGCACGCGGATGGCCGTGTCCTGCGCGGCCGGCCAGATCTCCACCGAGTCGCCGCGCACGCGGAACTTGCCGCGCGCGGGCTCGAAGTCGTTGCGCGCGTACTGGATGTCGACCAGCTTGCGCAGCACCTCGTCGCGGTCGACCTTGTCGCCGACGCTGAGCAGCACCATCTTGTCGAGGTAGTCCTCGGGCGAGCCCAGGCCGTAGATGCAGCTCACGCTGGCGACGATGACCACGTCGCGGCGCAGGAACAGCGACGTCGTGGCCGAGTGGCGCAGGCGGTCGATCTCGTCGTTGATGGACGAGTCCTTCTCGATGTAGAGGTCCTGCGCCGGGACGTACGCCTCGGGCTGGTAGTAGTCGTAGTAGCTGACGAAGTACTCGACCGCGTTGTCCGGCAGGAACTCGCGGAACTCGTTGCACAGCTGCGCGGCGAGCGTCTTGTTGTGGGCGATGACCAGCGTGGGCTTCTGCGCCTTCTCGATGACGTTGGCCATCGTGAAGGTCTTGCCCGAGCCGGTGACGCCGAGCAGCGTCTGGTACCGGTCGCCGCGCAGGACGCCCTCGGCGAGCTGCTCGACCGCCTCCGGCTGGTCGCCGGTGAGGCTGTAGTCGGCCTGGATGCGGAAGTCGGTCATGGCTGTGACTCTAGCAATACGAACACATGTTCGCAAGGCGGACCGGGGCCGCAGGCCCGCGCGCCGGGCGGGGCCTCAGGATGCCGGACCGAGACGGGACCCGTATGCCTTGCGGTAGGCGGCCTTGAGGTGCATCACCCGATGCACGTAGGCGCGCGTCTCCGGGAACGGGATGTCGGCCACGCGCAGCGGATGTCCGGCGGCGCGGGCCTCCGCGACCCACTTCGACACGGCGCCGGCGCCGGCGTTGTAGGCGGCCACCGCCGCCACCTCATTGTCGCCGAACTGGTCGAGGACGGTGCGCAGGTAGCGTGTGCCGTAGCGGATGTTGATCGCCGGGTCCTGGAGGTCGGCGCTCGTGAAGCTCACGCCGCCGGTCTCGCGGGCGATCTGGTCGGCCGTGTCCGGCAGCACCTGCATGAGGCCGACCGCACCCTGGTCGGAGACGGCGCGCGGGTCGAACTGGCTCTCCGCGTAGATCACGGCTGCGACGAGAGCGGGGTCGAGATCGTTGCGCCGAGCCGACGAGCGGATGGCGCCGTCGTAGGAGAGCGGGTAGGCGACGCGCGCATACCAGCCTGGGGCCTCGGCGCCGGCCGCCCCGGAGCCGACCCACCGGACCACGCCGACGAGCCCGAGCACCGCGGCGAACGCGAGGCAGATCAACAGGGCGCGCTTCACCGCGGTCGCTCGCCGCCGTCCCCCGCGCGTTCGGCGGCCTCGGCCGCCTCGGCGGCGGCCAGGATGTTCGCCACGGCGTCCCGCACGAAGTCGCGCAGCGCCTTGCGCGACCCTGTGTTGACGAAGACGAAGTCGCTGCGCGAGACCTTCTCCTCCTCGGGCATCTGCTGCGCGAGACGGCGCGCGAACTCGCTCTCGGTGAGCTTGCTGGTTAGGCGCCGGCGGCGCACGTCCTCCGGCGCCGTCACCAGCATCACGTAGTCGAACACGCCGGTCATCCCCGTCTCGAACAGTAGCGGCACCTCGGCGACGATGAGAGCCGGGCGTGGGCGCGACTTGAGCTGGCCCGCCGCCCAGGCGTCGACTGTGACGCGCACGTGCGGGTGGAGAAGGTCCTCGAGCCACTGCAGCTCGTCGAGGTCCTTGAAGACGATGCGGGCCAGGACGCGGCGGTCGACGTCCGCGCCGGTCATCACTTGCTCGCCGTAGCGCTCGCGGATGGCGGCGATGATGTCCTCGCGGGCGTAGAGCTCGTGGACGATGTCGTCGCTCGAGATCACGGCGGCGCCGAGCTCGTGAAGGTACGCGAGCGCGGTCGACTTGCCGGAGCCGATGCCTCCGGTCAGTCCGAGCCGCGGGATCTTGTGTCGTTTCCTCGTCATCTGTCTCCGGACGCGCTGAGGGGGCGGGGGCGGCGCCGGCGGCGCCGCCCCCGCCCCCTGCTGCTGTCCGTCAGGCCTGCGTCTCCGGCTCGGCCTCGGGCTCGTCTTCCTTGGCTCCGGCCGGGAAGACCTCGTCGCTCAGGCCGAGCTCGGGCTCGTGCTCGGCCGCGGCCTCCTCGGCGGCGACCTCCGCGGCCGCCTCCACGACGACCTCGGCTTCGGCCTCGACCACTTCGGCCGCCTCGACGACGGCCTCGATCTCCTCGGGCGTCTCCGCGACCTCGGCGGCGGCCTCGACGATCTCCGCCTCGATCTCGACGACCTCGGCGGCCTCGGCGACGACCTCGGCGTCTCTCCGCGATCTCCTCGTCCTCAGGCTCGGGCTCGATGGGCCGCAGAGGCTTCACGTTGTCGCCGTCCACGCGCTTGATGCTGAGGCTCAGGCGGCGGCGCTCGGAGTCGACCTCGATGATCTTGACCTGCACCTGCTGGCCGACGCTGACGACCTCGTCCGGGCGCTCGACGTGGCGGTTGGCCAGCTCGCTGATGTGCACGAGACCCTCGATGCCCTCGTAGATCTCGACGAAGGCGCCGAAGGCGACGATCTTGGTGACGCGACCCTCGACGACGTCGCCGACCTTGTGCTGGGCGACGATCTTCTGCCACGGGTCTTCCTGGGTCTGCTTGAGACCGAGGCTGATGCGCTGGCGGTCGCGGTCGATGTCGAGCACCTTGACCTTGACCTTCTGATTGACGTTCAGCACCTCGGAGGGGTGGTTGATGTGCGTCCAGCTGAGCTCCGAGATGTGGATGAGACCGTCGATGCCGTCGAGGTCGACGAAGGCGCCGAAGTCGACGATGTTGCTGATCGTGCCCTCGACGATGTCGCCCACGTTGAGCTCGTCGATGATCTGCTGCCGGACCTCCTTGCGCTCCTCTTCGAGCACGGCGCGGCGGCTGAGGACCACGTTGTTGCGGTTGCGGTTCATCTCGATGACGCGGCAGTTGAGCTCCTGGCCGACGTACTCCTGGAGGTCCTGCACGCGGCGGATGTCGACCAGCGAGGCCGGGAGGAACCCGCGCACGCCGAGGTCGAGGATGAGGCCGCCCTTGACGACCTCGATGACGGTGCCGGTGACCGGCTCGCCGCTCTCGAAGGCGCCTTCGATGCGCTTCCACGCCTTCTCGAAGCGGGCGCGCTTCTTGCTGAGGATGAGGCGCCCGTCGGCGTCTTCCTTGGTCATGACGAGCGCGTCGATCTCCTCGCCCAGCGCCACCTCTTCGGAGGTGTTCACGTTCTTGCGGATGCTCAGCTCGTTGACCGGGATGACGCCCTCGGACTTGTAGCCGATGTCGACGAGGACCTCGTCCTTGTCGACGCGCACCACGTTGCCGGTGACGATGTCGCCCTCGCTGAAGTTGGTGAGCGTGAGATCGTAGTTGGGGACGATCTCGCCGTCGACCTCGATGAGGTAGCCTTCGCTGCCCTCGACGATCCTGGGGTCGTTGGCCGCTGCGAGCTGTGTGTCGATGGGTTTGTCTGCCATGTGGTGTCGTAGCCTCCCGGTCACTTCGCGGTCCGTCGTTTACAGGATAGGAAAGGCCCGCGGACCGCAGCGGGCCGAAACCGTAGGAGTATAGCACGCGCGCGGCGCGAGCGCGAGGCGCGCGTCGCCGCCGCGCTACGACTTGGCCGCGACCCAGTCGTCGCCGACGCCGACCTCGGCCTCGAGCGGCGGTTCCATCTCGTAGGCGGCGCACATGGCGTCGTGCAGCAGGGTCGCCGCCTCCTCGACCTCGGCCTCCGGGACATTCGAGGACGAGCTCGTCGTGCACCTGGAGGACGAGCCGCGAGCCAAGCTTGCGCCGCTCAAGCTCGCGGCTGACCGTCACCATCGCCACCTTGATGATGTCGGCGGCCGTGCCCTGCAGGATCGTGTTCACGGCCAGGCGCTCGCCCAGCGAGCGCAGGCGGTAGTTGCTGGAGCGCAGCTCCGGCAAGGCCCTGCGCCGCCCGAACAGCGTCGTCACGAAGCCGTCCTGCGCGGCTTGGGCGATCACCTGCTCGCGGAACTCCTTCACGCGCGGGTACTTGGCGAAGTAAGCGTCGATGAACGCCTGCGCCTCGTCGACCGGGATCTCGACCTGCTCCGAGAGGCCGTAGGCGGAGAGCCCGTACATGATGCCGAAGTTGGTCGCCTTGGCGCGTTCGCGCTGGCGCTTGCTGACCTCCGTCGACCGCGATGCCGGCCACGGCCGCCGCGGTCACGCGGTGCACGTCCTCTCCGAGGCGGTAGGCCTCGATCAGCGCCGGCTCCTGCGAGAGCAGCGCCATGAGGCGCAGCTCGATCTGCGAGTAGTCGGCGACGACCAGCTTGTGACCCTCCTCCGCGACGAAACAGGCGCGGATCTCCGCGCCGAGATCGGTGCGCACGGGGATGTTCTGCAGATTGGGGTTGTTGCTCGAGAGGCGGCCGGTCGCCGCCACGAGCTGGTTGAAGGTGCTGTGCACACGCCCGGTGCGAGGGTCGATGTACTCGGGCAGCGGTTCGAGGTAGGTGTTGAGCAGCTTGGTGAGCTCGCGCCACTCCTCGACGAGCGGGATGATGGCGTGCTGGTCGCGCAGCCCGCGCAGCACGCGCGCATCGGTGGAGAAGCCGGTCTTGCCCTTCTTGCCGGGCTGCAGGCCGAGGCGGCCGAAGAGCACCTCGGCCAGCTGCTGCGGCGAGCCGATCGTGAACTCCTCGCCGGCGAGCCCCACGATCTCGTCGTGCACTTCGTCCACGCGATCGCGGACCCGGGCGGTGATCTCGCCGAGGCGGTACGGGTCCATCTTGACGCCCGCCGCCTCCATCTGCGCGAGCACGCGCACGAGCGGCAGCTCGATCTCCCGGAAGAGCCGCTCCAGGCCGAGCTCGACGAGCCGCGGGCGCTGCTCCTCGGCCACGCGCCAGGTGAGCACGGCGTGCGTGGCCGCGGCCGCCTCGGCGGCCGGGGCCTCGACGAGCATCGCACCGTCGTCGGCGCCGGCGAGCGCGAACAAAGCGCGCTCCTTCTCCGGCCGCTCCGGCGCGAGCAGGTAGGCGGCGACGGCTGTGTCGAAGGCCGGGCCGCTGGGCGCCGCCACGAACCCCGGCTGCGCCTTGGCGTCGTGGACCACGGCGTGCGCGGCCAGGAGCCAGAGGGCGCCGAGACGATCGGCGCTCGCGGACGCGACCTGCACGGCCTCGCCCCCGCCGTGCACGGCGACGGCGAAACCGTCCCCGCCGTCGCCGTCGCTCTCGAACGCCAGCGCCGTCTCGGCACGCTCGAGCGCGGCCGCCAGCGGGCCCACGTCGGGCTCGCGAACGAGACGCACATCGCGCTTGGCAGCCGGCGCGGCCGCCGCGCCAGCACCGGCCACGGGAGCGCCCTCGCAGATCCCTCCCGGCCGGGCGGCCAGCTCCTGGAGCCGGCGGCGCAGGCTGCGAAACTCGTACTTGTCGAAGACGGCGTCGACCTTATCGACCGGCAGGCAGTAGCCGCCGCGCGCAACGAGCTCCACCAGGTCCTCTTCGAGCGGCACGTCGAGCACCATCGTCGCCAGCCTCAGGGAGAGGCGCGCGTCCGCTTCGTGCGCGCGCAGCAGCTCCCGGCGCTTCTCGCTCTTGACCTCGTCCAGCCTCTGGTAGAGCGCGTCGATGCTCCCGAACTGCTGCAGGAGCTGCCCGGCGGTCTTCTCGCCCACGCCGGGCACCCCGGGGATGTTGTCGCTGGTGTCGCCCTTGAGCCCGATGTAGTCGGGGATCTGGGCGGGCGTGACGCCGAAGCGCTCGAGTACGGCCGCCGGCGTGTAGATCTTGACGTCCGTGATGCCCCGGCCCGTGCTCATCACCCAGATGTCCTCGTCGACGACCTGCATCGCGTCGCGGTCGCCGGTCACGACGATGGAGCCGACGCCCTGGCGCTTGGCCTCTTCGGCGAGCGTACCGAGGATGTCGTCCGCCTCGTAGCCGGCCAGCACCAGATTGACGATGCCGAAGGCTTCCACGAGCTCAGGAAACCGCCCCCACTGCTGCGACAGCGCATCCGGCATGTGCGGGCGTTGCGCCTTGTAGTCCTCGAACTCCTCGTGGCGGAAGGTCTTCTCGCGCGCGTCCCAGGCGACGACGACGCTCGCGGGCCGATACTCGTCCACGATCTTCAGCAGCATCTGACTGAGCCCGTACAGGGCGTTGGTGGGGAACCCGTCGCGCGTCGTGATGCTCTCGGGGAGAGCAAAGAAGGCGCGGTAGGCGAGGCTGCTGCCGTCAAGAAGGAACAGACGGTTCTCGAGTGTGGCGTCGGGCATGCGGCGATTGTACCCCGCCGGGACCGGCGGCCGGCCAGTCTACCCTCTGCGCTTCACCAGGAGCACATGAGTGCCGAGCGGTCCGCAGGTGAACTGGACGGCGTCGCACAGGGCACGCATGAAGTGGATGCCACGACCGCTCACGGCCGACGCCTCCGGGACACAGACCGGCGTGGCGTCGAGACCGCCGCCGCCGTCCACTACCTCGACCGCGACTTCGTCGTCGTAGCAGAAGAAGCGCGCCAGGATGTCGTCGTCGCTCCCGTGCGGCGAGCCGTGGACGACGGCGTTGGTGAGCGCCTCGGCCACGGCCACGCTGAACTCGAAGAGCTGCGTCTCGTGGAGGCCGGCGACCTCCGCGAACGCGGTGAGCCGGCGACGCGCCGCCGGCAGCGACTCGCGTGTGGCGGGAAACACGAACTCGTGTTCCCAATGCGGCTGTACGGGCAGGTCGAACGGACGGCCGGCGACCTCCAGGTCGTGGCTTTCCGGCGGCACCGGCGCGTGGACGAGGCCGGCCTTGGCGAGGGTCGCGCGCAGCGCCGGACTCTCGGTGGCCACGACCAGCGAGCCGCCCGCCAGACGAAGCGTCTCGGATGCGGCGCCGAGCACATCGACCGTCTCCCGCCCTACATCGAAGGCTTCGTCGAGGTCGAGCACGATCGCGTCGGCGCCGGCCGCCCGGCAGCGCTCCAGGCCGGCGCGCAGGTCGGCGGCCAGATCCCGGCTGTGATCGTCGAAGCAGCGCACGACACACACATCACCCCGGAACTCCGTGGTCACGCACGCCCTGTCGCCGTCCAGCTCGCCGGCTGATTCAGGCATCCTGCGCCTTGTGGGCGTCGCTCTCGTACGACACGGCGGGCTCGAAACGGCAGTCCTCTTGCCCAGGCCACCCGCCGAAGGGGTACGTACAGTGCATCTCGTGGACCTGCTCGCCCAAGTCGTCGAACCGCGCGTGGATACGCTCGACGATCTCATCGGTCATGTTGAACGAGCGCACGCCGTCGAGGAATGCCTGCCGCAGCGCATCCATGCGCAGGTCGAGCTCGTCGAACTGCTGCCGCCACGTGTCCACATCCCCCGGCTCGGGGTTGCGCGGGTTCCGCGTCTCGCTCATGGCTCCTCCGTGAATCGACAGACTTCGATGGGCAGATACCCCGGCCCCCGGCTTCGCAACCGCCCGCGCAGGCTCACAACGAGCGGGGCGCCGCGGCCGTGGCGAAGCCAAATGGCCGCGGCCGCAGCACAGCCGCATCGTGGCAGCCGCGCCGGGTACACTCAAGCCCACAGACACTGTCGCGCGCGGCGGCGGTGCATCCTCGGATCTGGAGGCGGCATGGGTTCTCGGGAGTTCTCGCGCGGGCGCCGTATCGTGGCGCGGCTTCCCTACGACGGCGACCTGCTCGCCGAGATCGCAACAGTGGCCGATGCTCACGGCATGAAGACGGCGGAGCTGCGCGCGATCGGCGCGTTGCAGAGCGCGCGCCTCGCCTTCTACGACCAGCAGGCGAAGGAGTACCGTGAGTTCGCCGTGGAGGAGCCGGTCGAGCTCGTCTCCGTGCTCGGCACCGTGTCGCGGCGTGACGGAGCGACCGCCGTCCACGCGCACGCCTCCCTGGCGGGCCACCTGGGCGGGACGATCGGGGGGCATGTCGTGCCCGGGTGCAGGATCTTCGCCTGCGAGCTCGTCCTGCAGGAACTGGTCGGCGAGGCCCTCGAGCGCGTCTACGACGAGCAGACGGGACTGCCCCTCTGGCGCGGACTCTGAGAGCCCGGCCGCGAGCGCCTGTGCGCCGCGGCGCGACGCAATGACGCCATCGGAGGTCGCGGCGCACTCAGGCGACGAGGCAGTCCGCGGGCAGGAAGAGAAGTGGTGTCGGAAGGGGGACTTGAACCCCCATGAGGTTATGCCCTCACTAGGCCCTCAACCTAGCGCGTCTACCAATTCCGCCATTCCGACACTGAGGGAAGCAGAGTATAGGCGCGTCGGGGGCGACTGGTCAACGCAGGCCGGAGGCCCGCGCCGCTGCCGTGGAGGACGGCGTCGCGAGCACCGAGCCGCGGTCTCCATGGCGATGGGCGGGCCAGCGTACTCCGCTCCCCGCCCATCGGCGGCGCCCCCTTCAGTGCCTCTTGTTCGGCGAGGCTGTGGTCTGTTGAGACCCTGGCGCCGACTAAGCTTCTCTGGCGCCGAGTATAGGGCCGGCCCCGCCGTGGTACAACGTTGCTTGCGCAGTGAAAAAGCCATGTGAGGGGAAGCGGACGTGAGTGCACGGATCATGGTCGGCAGCTGTTCGTGGACGGACCCCACGCTCATCTCGAGCGGCAGGTTCTACCCTCCGGGCACGAGCAGCGCCGAAGACCGCCTCAGGTACTACGCGCAGCAGTTCCCGATCGTCGAGGTCGACTCCACATACTATGCGCCGCCGAGCGAGCGCAACAGCGAGCTCTGGGCGGCCCGGACCCCCGACGGCTTCGTCTTCGACGTCAAGGCCTACGCGATGCTCACCGGTCACCCGGCGCGCGTCGATCGCCTGCCGGGGTGGCTCCGTGAAGCACTGCCACCGGAGACGCGCGCCAAGGTGAACGTGTACGGCAAGGACCTGACTCCCACGGCCTTCGAGGGGCTCTGGGAGCTGCACCGCACGGCCCTGGCGCCGCTGGCCGAGGCCGGCAAGCTCGGCGCCGTACTCTTCCAGTTCCCGCCTTGGTTCACGCGCACGAGGGCGCACGCCGACTACCTGCGCGCGCTGCCCGGGCGGCTGCCGGGCCTCACGCTCGCCGTGGAGTTCCGCGGCGGCGGCTGGATGGAGCCGGAGGCCGCCACCCGCTCGCTGCGTCTCCTCGAGGAAGCGGGGCTCGCCTACGTCAGCGTCGACGAGCCGCAGGCGCCGGGCACGAGCACGCCGCCCGTGGCCGCAGCGACCGGCGGCCTCGCCGTCGTGCGGATGCACGGTCGCAACGCCGAGACGTGGGACGACCGCTCGGGAGCTGCCTCGAACCGCTTCAAGTACCTGTACAGCGACGCCGAGCTCGAGGAGTGGGTACCGCACGTACGGGAGCTTGCGCGCCAGGCGCAGGCCGTTCACGTCCTCTTCAACAACAACTACGAGGACTGGGGCATGCGCAACGCGCGGCGCATGGCGCATCTGCTCGACGCGGAGGCGCCAGCAGGTGGCCAGGCCACGCTCGACCTCATGCCCGGCTGATCGGCGGCCTCAGGCTCACGCCTCCGGCGCGGACAGGAGCTCCCTCATCTGAGCGTCGACCGTCGCACCCCAGCGCGTGAACTCCGCGAAGAACTTCTCACAGGGCACGGCCTGCTCGGGCACGAAGACGCCCGGGCCGGCGATATCGCCGCGGGCCATCATCTTGGCGACGATCGCCGGCGGGATGCCGGTGTCCACGTCGCCGCCGCCGGCGCCGTACTCCTTGTGCGCCGGC
Source organism: uncultured Thermoleophilia bacterium (assembly GCA_963829205.1). Taxonomy (GTDB): domain Bacteria; phylum Actinomycetota; class Thermoleophilia; order UBA2241; family UBA2241; genus CAIXSE01. The sequence goes on along the minus strand of CAWHHT010000005.1, from coordinate 138,026 downwards.
ACCGTGGCGCGTACGCGCCACTCCAGCCGGCGCCCGTCCTTGGTGCCGCGCACGACGCCGAGCAGGTAGTCGACGTCGTCGAGCACGACATCGCTCGGCTTGGGGATCTGGCTCACGACCTTGAGCAGCACGTCGCGCGGGCGCACGTGCGCGCCGCCGATCTCGACTTCGTCGGTGCGCGTCATGCCGATGCGCGCCAGGAAGCGCATCTGCTCGGTGAACTCCGCCGGAAGCGAGAGCTTGAAGGTCGCCGTGCGCAGCCCCTTGTCCTTCCAGGTGTGCCAGAAGGTGAACGGCTCCGAGTGGATCGTGAAGTGCGCCTCGAGGGTGCCGGCGGGCTCCCCGAAGTCGAGCTCCTCGGCCCCGTCGCCGCCGGAGAGGTCGGTGTGCCAGTGGCCGTCGATGAACTCCGGCGCGGTCACGCTGAACTCGTCGCACAGCGTCTCCAGCGAGTAGGGCACGACCCAGCCGTCGTAGTGGCTCCAGTCCGTGACGTCGACGTTGCCGCACAGCGCATGCGCCTCCTCGACGGTGTCCAGCCGGTCGGCGCCGTACTTCGCGAGGATGTTGGTGACGCCGGGCGCCCCGCCCATGGCGATGACCGCGGTCACGCCGGCCTTCCTGAACTCGCCGTCAAGCTCGACCTGCTGCTTGGTGACGTGGAAGAGGCCGCCCATGTCCGTGTAGTTGCAGTGGGCGGCCGCCGCCGCATGCATGACGGTGATGTTCCAGAAGTGCTGGGTCGCGTTGACCATCGAGTCGCAGCCGGCGATGGCGCGCTTGACGCTCTCGGCGTCGCGCGCGTCGACGAACGTGCCGGTCGCCTTGCCGCCGCCCATCTCACCGGCGACCGCCTGGGCATGGGCCTCGTCATAGTCGCCGACCACGATCTCGTCCACCTCGGGGCTGATGCCCAGCTCCTTCACGGCCCAGCGGCCCATGGCGCCGGCGCCCACGACAGCGATCTTCATGCCGATTCCTCCTCCGGATGGCGAGACGGTCCCTGCCGCGAGCCTAAGTGGTTCGCCCGATGAAGTACAGACAGGCTATTATTGGAGCGCGGGTCCCAGGCAAGCGAGTCCCTCGCGCGCGGGACCCTCACGAGCAGACCCCCTTCCCCACGGAACAGGATGGTCAGTGTGACGCAGTATGGTCTGGACGACCGCGCCTGGAGAGAGCTCGAGCGCGAGGTCGTCGACCTGTTCACCGCACTCCTGCGCGTCGACACGACCAACCCTCCGGGCAACGAGACCGCGTGCGCGCTCGTGCTCCGGGAGTACCTGGCGCGCAACGGGATCGAGAGCACGCTCATCGGGGAGCTGCCGGAGCGCCAGAACCTCACCGCGCAGCTCGACGGCGCGCACCCGGGTCCCACACTCGCCCTCATGGGCCACCTGGACGTGGTGCCCGCAGACGCCGCCGAGTGGAGCGTGCCGCCGTTCGGCGGCGTCGTCAAAGACGGGTTCGTCTGGGGCTGCGGCACGACCGACATGAAGAACCAGGTCGCCGCCGAGGCCGTGGCGCTGGCGCGTCTCAAGCGCGCCGGGGCGCAGTTCGCCGGCACGATCAAGTTCGCCGCCACGGCGGACGAGGAGGACGGCGAGTTCTGCGGCGTCCGCTGGCTCTGCCGCGAGCATCCCGAGGCGCTCCGCTGCGACTACCTGCTCAACGAGGGCATGGGCGGACTCTGGCTGCCGGTGAACGGCCGCAAGGTCTTCCTGCTGGCGGCCGGCGAGAAGGCCTTCGCCCAGTTCCGCATCCGCACGCGCGGGCGCGGCGGCCACGCGTCGGTGCCCGAGAAGGAACGCAGCGCCGTCATCGACCTGGCGCGCGCCGTGACGACGCTGGGCCTCGCCGATCCGCCCGCGATCGTCTCGCCGATGACGGCCGCGTTCATCGACATCATCATCGCCGACGCCGCCCTGGCGGCGCGTCTCAAGGATCCCGAGTCGGCGCGCGCCGCTGGCACCGAGCTACGCCGGCTCGACCCGGAGGTCGCTTCGCTGGTCGAGCCTCTGCTCGGCGCGACGTTCACGCCCACGATCCTTTCGGCCGGCAAGGCCGTCAACGTCATCCCCACCCACGCCGAGGCCTACGTGGATTGCCGCATCCTGCCGGAGATGACGCCCGAAGCGACGCGCGAGCTGGTGCACGCAGTCTTGGACCCGCTCGGCATCGACTGGGAGTTCGAGTGGGTCGACGTCACCGATCCCAACGCCTCGCCGGCGCCGACTCCCCTGAGCGAGAGTATCGCGCGCGTGCTGCGGGCAGACGTGCCGGACGCCGTGCTCGCGCCCATGTGCTCGGGCAGCTTCACCGACTCGCGCTGGGTCCGCGAGGCCTTCCCCGACTGCGTCGCCTACGGCTTCGCGCCGTTCGTCGCCGAGAGCTTCCACGCCATGGAAGGCGGCCGTGACCACGAGCCCGACGAGCGCATCCTCGTCGAAGACGTCACCTACCAGGCGCTGTTCTTCGAGCGCCTCGCGAGGGACCTGCTCTCGTGACGCCCTTCCCCGCCCACGACGAAGCCGCGGTGCGGGACCGCTTCCGCGGGACGCTGCTGGGGCTCGCCGCAGGCGAAGCGCTCGGCGAGCCGGCCGACTTCCTCACGGCGGAGCAGATCGAGGAACGCTTCGGCATCATCACCGAGATGATCGGCGGCGGCTGTCACGACGTCGCCCCCGGCGAGACGACCGACGCGACGCAGATGATGCTGTGCCTGGCCCAGAGCCTGGCAGACGTCGGCGGCTTCGACCCCGAGGACATCATGCGCCGCTACGACGGCTGGTTCGCGAGCCACCCGCGCGACGTGAGCCTCACGGTGCGGACGGTGCTCCTCAGCTACCGCTCGGGCACGCAGTGGGACCTGGCCTCGCGGCGAGCGTTCGAGATCCTCGGCAGTCCGGCCGCCGGGAACGGCAGTCTCATGCGCTGCGCGCCCATCGGCCTGCGCTATGCGCTCGACGCGGAGGCGCGCGGCGCGTACTCGCAGCGCGAGTCGACGCTGACACACTTCGAGCGCCTCGCCGGCTGGGCCTGCGTCGCCTTCAACGACCTGATCGCGGCGGCGCTCGCCGGTGAGCTGCGCGAGCGGCTCCCGCTGATCGCCGCCACGCTCGACGACGAGGACAAGCGGGTCAGCGCCACGCTGCGCGAGGCGGTCGAGGCCGAGCCGGAGGAGGTCCAAAGCTCGGCCTACGTGCTCGACACCCTGCGCACCGCCCTGTGGGCGGTGTTGCGCACGGCGTCGTTCGAGGAAGCCGTCGTGCTGGCCGTGAACCTCGGCAACGACGCCGACACGGTCGGCGCCGTGACAGGAGCCCTGGCCGGAGCGGTCCACGGCGAGGCCGGCATCCCCAGGCGCTGGCTGGACGTACTCCTCGTGCGCGACGAGGCGGCGGCGCTCGGCGATCGCCTCGCCGGACAGGTCGCCGCCACCTTGCGCTGATCCGCCCGCGGGTTGCGGGGCCCTGCGTTCACTCTGTAGTTTACGTTGCTGACGTACACCGGGTGGCGGTCTGGGGACTCTTTGGACGAACGACAACGATCGCGTGATCAGCGGCTGCTCGTGGAGGAGTTCGGCCTGCTCTACGAGGAGTTGGGCGGCACCCGCATGGCCGGCCGCGTGTCCGGCTGGCTCTTTCTCTGCGACCCTCCCGTGCAGTCGCTCACCCAGATCGCCGACACGCTCGGCGTGAGCAAGGCGGCGGTCAGCACGGCGGCGCGCTCGCTGCTGCAGGCCGGTGTCGTGGAGCGCGTCAGCGAGCCCGGCGCCCGTGGGGACTTCTACCGCGCCCTGCCGGGGCCTATGGAGACCGTGCTCGGTGTCAACCACGCGCTGACGCTCAAGAGCCTCGTCGACCGTGGTCTCGACCTGGTCGCCGACAAAGACCAGACACAGTCCAACTACGTCCTGCTGCACGAGATCAGCGCATTCCTCGGCTTCCTCGAGGGGGAGATCCCCGGACTCCTCGCACGCTGGAACGAGCACCGCACGGCCGCCCCCGTCCCCACGGGCGCCCCTACGACCGACATCGACAAGCACGGAGGTATGACGTGAGCTGGCTGACCAAGATGGCGCTGCGCAACCGCTCGATCGTCGGTCTGGCGGTCGTGGCGGTGATCCTGGTCGGCGGGTTCGCGATCACCTCGCTCAAGCAGGAGCTGATCCCCGACCTCACCTTCCCGTATCTCACCGTGCTGACCGTCGATCAAGGCGCCTCGCCCTCGGACGTGGAGCGCAACGTCACCACACCGATCGAGCAGGTGCTCAAGACCTCGAGCGGCATCAAGGAGTACGACTCGTTCTCGAACGACGGCATGAGCATCATCACGGTGCAGTACGAGTTCGGCACCGACATGAAGGCCAAGCAGGCCGAGGTCCAGCAGGCGGTGTCCGCCGCGGCGCTGCCGACGACGGCACAGGCCCCTCAGGTGGCGGCGCTCAACTTCAACTCGATGCCGGTCGTCCAGTTGGCCGTCTCGTCGTCGCTCCCGCCGCAGCAGCTGGCGTCCCTGCTCGGCACCGCGTGTCGTGCCGCGCCTGCAGTCCATCGACGGCGTACAGGCAGTGACGCTCTCGGGCGTCCAGCAGATGCAGCTGCAGATCCAGCTGAAGCCGCGGCAGGTCGTGAAGTACGGCGTCACCCCGGAGCAGATCACCTCGGCGGTCACGCAGGCGAACCTCACCACCGGCGCCGGCAGCGCCGTCGCCGGCAGCATCGTCTACCCGATCACGGTCACAGCGAAGGCCGCGACCGAGAAAGCGATCGAGGCGCTCGTGCTGCAGCCGGCCTCCTCCGCCAGCACGGCCACAGCGGGGGCGTCCGCGGCCGCAGGCACGGCGTCCGCTTCGGCCGCATCGACCGCCGCGACCGCGGCAGCCTCCGCGGGCGCCGCCTCCGCGACGGCCTCGGCGCCGGTCACCCTCGGCCAGGTCGCGACCGTGCGCGTCGCACCGGCGCCGCTCACGGCCGTGACGCGGACCAACGGCAAGTCCTCCATCGGCATCTCCGTGAGCAAGTCGTCGAGCGGCAACACGGTGGACATCGCCAACGCCGTCAGCGACGCGCTGCCGGCGATCTCGCGCGACCTGCCCGGGCAGACCAAGATCACGACCGTCGTCGACCAGTCCACGTTCATCAAGGACAGCATCCGTTCGCTCTGGCGCGAGGGCCTGATCGGCGCGCTCTTCGCGGTGATCGTCATCTGGGTGTTCCTGCGCAGCTGGCGCTCCACGCTGATCGCCAGCCTCTCGATCCCTCTCAGCATCATCGGCGCGTTCATCATCCTCTGGTCGCGGGGCCAGTCGCTCAACATGCTCACCCTGGGCGGTCTGACGATCGCCATCGGACGCGTCATCGACGACTCGATCGTGGTGATCGAGAACACGTACCGCCACCTCCAGGAGGGCGACGACGTGCGCCGCGCCGCCTACACGGGCACGCGCGAGGTCGCCGGCGCGATCACCGCGAGCACGCTCACCACGGTGGCCGTGTTCCTCCCGCTGGGACTGATCCACGGCCTCGCCTCCGAGTTCTTCCGGCCGTTCGCGCTGACCGTGACGTTCGCGCTCCTCTGCAGCCTCGCGGTCGCCCTGCTCGTCGTCCCCGTCGCCGCGACCTGGGTGCTCTCCAAGCGCCAGGTCGGCCACCGCGACGCCAAGGAGCTCACGCGCCTGCAGAACGCCTACCTGCCGGCGCTCAAGTGGGCCCTGACCACAAGACGGTCACGCTCGTCGCCGCGGCGGCGATCTTCGCGGGAACGCTGATGCTGGCGCCGCTGCTCAAGACCAACCTGTTCGACAGCTCCGGGCAGAACACGATGAGCATCACGCAGACGATGCAGCCCGGCACCAGCCTCGACGCGACCATGGCGGCGGCCGGCAAGATCGAAGGTGTGCTCGCCTCCACGAAGGGCGTCGACATCTACCAGGTCACCGGCGGCAGCACCGGCAGCCTCTTCGGCGCCGGCGGCGGGACGAGCGCCTCCTCGAGCCAGGCGACCTTCGCCATCACCACCGACCCGGCGATGGACAAGAACACCATCGTGGACCAGGTGCGCAACGAGGTCGCCAAGCTGACCGGCGTCGGCACCGTCACCGTGACCGGCGACGACTCCTCGTCGGGCATGGGCGGCATGTCCACCATGGAGGTGCGCGTCTCGGCCGCCGACCCGCTGGTGCTCAAGCAGGCCAACGACATCGTCCTCAAACGCATCCAGACGGTGGACGGCCTCGCCAACGTGACCTCCAACCTGAGCGAGGGCCGGCCGTCCGCGACGGTCGTCGTCGACCAGGCCAAAGCGGCCGCCGCCGGCGTGAGCCCGACGACCCTGAGCCAGTACGTGACGCTGGTCCTCAACGGCTACCCCTTGGGCACGGTGCCCACCGCGGCCGGCGTCCTGCCGGCGCAGATCATGATCAAGCAGATCACGCTGCCGCCGATCCCCGGCGCCGTGGCCCAGCTCCTCCAGCGGCTGCCGGTGCCGGGCACCGGCGGCATGGTGCCGCTCGGCAAGATCGCCACGGTCGCCGAGATACGGGCGCCGGTCCAGGTGACCCACGTCGACGGCGCCCGCACGGCGAGCATCACCGCCACGTCGGTCAACAACAACATCGGCGCGGCCTCGTCCGCCGTCAACAAGGCGATGACCGGAGTGAAGCTCCCGACCGGCGCGACGTGGGAGCTTGCCGGCGCGACCCAGGTCACCAACGACGTCTTCCGCACGCTCGGCGTCGCGATGCTCGTCGCCATCCTGCTCGTCTACATCATCATGGTGGCGACGTTCCGCAGCCTGCTGAACCCGCTGATCCTGCTGATCAGCATCCCGTTCGCCGCCGTCGGCGCGATCATCCTTCTGATCCTCACGGGCACGAGCCTGGGCATGCCCAGCCTCATCGGCCTGCTGATGCTGATCGGCATCGTGGTGACCAACGCCATCGTGCTGCTCGACCTCGTGGAGCAGTTCCGCCGCAAGGGCATGGACGCGCGCACGGCGGTGATCGAGGGCGGCCGCCGGCGCCTGCGTCCCGATCCTCATGACGGCCGTGGCCACCATCCTCGCGCTCGTCCCGATGGCGCTCGGCATCGGAGGCAAGGGCGGCTTCCTCTCGACGCCGCTCGCCGTCGTGGTCATCGGCGGCCTCTTCACCTCCACGTTCCTGACGCTCATCCTCGTCCCCGTGCTGTACCTCGCGCTCGACCGCCTGCGGCCCAAGCGCGCCCGTCGCGGAAGCGGCTGACGAATCCTGGACGCGGCTGCCGGCGACGGACTGAAGGCTGCGGGAACGGGACCGGGCGGGCGCGGCGGCGCCCGGTCCCAGCAGGCCGGCTCTCCTGCGCGTCCCGCCCGACGACGCCGTTCGCCGAGACCCGCTAGCGGGTACGCAGAAGGCGGAGCCAGCGCCACGGCGCGGCCCGCGCCAGTCCATCCGCCGAAGGGAGACGCAGTGCCGAGACCCGCCGCGAAGAAGACCGCCCGCAAGACGACCCGCGCCGCGAAGCGCGCGACGGCCAGCGAGGCCGTCGCCCGTGAGCCGCGCCGGGTGACGAAGGCTCAACTCATCGACGAGCTGAACAAGGACCTCGCCAAGGAGTTCTCGGCGCTCATCCAGTACGTCCAGCACGCCTCGGCCCTGACGGGGCCGCAGTACGGCGCCATCCAGGCAGAGCTCGTGGTCCACTCCAACGAGGAGCACATGCACGCGATCTCGCTCTCGGACCAGATCGACTTCCTCGGCGGCGTGCCCGGGCGTGGACGTGGGCGACATCCACATCTCGCCGGACTCGAAGACGATGCTTGAGCAGGACCTCGACGGCGAGCTCGACGCCATCGCGCGCTACAAGGAGCGGGTCGCGCAGGCGGAGATGCTGCAGGAGTACGGTCTGCGCCGCGCCCTGGAGGACATCCTCATGGTCGAAGAGGAGCACGCCCGCGACCTCCAGGACGCGCTGGAGCTGTAGGAAGGTCCATTCCGCCGAAAGCACGCGCGGCCGAGGGCCGGGACCGGCGAAGAGCCGCTTCCCGGCCCTCTCCCTGCGCACTGGGTGGCGGCTGCGTCGCGATCCCACCCCCAGCCATCGTGCGGAGCGCCTACGCCTCCTCGGGCAGCACGCGCGCCGCCGCCCGCAGCTGCGCCCGGCGGCGCCGCTTCCAGCCCGGCGCCAGCACAAGGAACAGCACCGCGCCGGCCATCCCGATGACGAGCAGCAGGGCGAAGGCCTGGCGCCCGCCGACGTGGTCCATCGCCCAGCCCCCGAAGAACGGCCCCAGCGCCGCGCCTCCGTTCCACACGACCGACCACACGCCCATATAGCGGCCGCGCAACGCCTCCGGCGCCAGGTCGGACACTTCGGCCGAGGCGACCGGCGAGAGCAGCGTCTCGCCCACGCTCATGATCACGATCAGCAGCACGAGGGACCACAGGGGTCCCGGCGAAGGCGGAGCCGCCGATGCCGGTGGCCAGGAGCGCGCTGGAGATCGCGAGCAGGACCATGCGGTTCTTGAAGCGCGTGGCGCGCACCAGCGGATACTGCACGGTGGCGACGATGAACGCATTGAGCGCGAGCAGCATGCCCCACTCGCCGTAGGGTACGTGGAGGTACGACTGGATGTACACCGAGTAGATCGAGCCGAAGTTGCCGATGCAGAACACGGGCAGGACGGCCACCAGGCAGAAGACGATGAACACGCGGTCGGCGAACACGATGCGGTAGCCCGTCCTGCCCTTGGCGTCGGTCGGGCCCGCGGTCGCTGCGCTCGCGGGCCGGCTTTCGCGGATCCAGGCCGCGGTGATGACCATCGTCGCCAGACACCCGATGGCGGCCGACAGGAACAGCTCCCGGAAGCTGGCTCCCCAGGCGAGCGCCAGCGCCGCCACAGCCGGACCGATGACCACGCCGAGGTTCATCGCCACGCGGTTGATGCTGAACGCCTCCTGGCGATGCTCCGGCGCCACGATGTCGGCGATCATCGCGTTGCTGGCCGTCTGGAACAGCGGCCAGCCGAAGGCGCTCTCGACGGCGACGAGGACGGCGACCTCCCACACCGTCTTCACGAAGGCGAAACCAACGAACCACACCACGCCCATGAAGAGGGAGAGGATGAGCACGCGGCGGCGGCCCATGCGGTCGGTCAGGCGGCCGCCCCAGAACTGCACCGGCATCACCAGGAACGGCACCAGACCGAAGACCACGCCGACCATCGTCATCGACGCGCCGACGAACTTGTGCAGGTAGATGCCCTCGAACGGGAAGGCGAGAGCGGCGGCGCCGACGTAGACGAAGACGCCGAGCGTGAGCACCCAGAACTGGCCGGGATACGAGCGGAGCTCGCGGACGAACCCTTTCAGGCGTGAGAGCATGGCCCAATGCTATCGAAGCGCGTCGAGACTCGCCGCCCGCGGGCGTCGCGATCTCACACGCCCAGCCCTGGAAACCGGTCGTCATCAGCGCGCTCCACCTTCGCGAACTTGTTGCGGGCTCCGACCTGATCTTGAGGGCGGCAGTTGACGGGCGCCGCAGCCACGACTACGTTGGGGCCATGCTCCTCAGCGTGCAACAGGCAGCTCGGCGTCTCGGCGTGTCCCCTGTGACCATCCGCCGGTGGACGGCGACCGGCTTCCTCCCGTGCTCGCGCACGGCCGGCGGTCACCGCCGCATCGACGATCACGACATCGACGACCTCGCGCGCGCCATCGGCAACAGCAACCACCTCGCGGCCCAGCTGGCGCGCGAACGCGAGATCGACGTCCTCGTCAACACGTCGATCGCCTTGGCCGGCAAGATCGAGCTCACGGAACTCCTGCTCGAGATCGCGATGCGGATGACGAGCCTGCTCGACTGCCACTTCTGCGCCATCTCAGAGTTCGACCGGCGAGGCGGGCGGCGTGGTCACCCTCGCCGAGTACGACCACGCGGGCGCCGGCTGCCGGACGCCAGCCCCTATCGGCTGCGCGACTACCCGCTCACGCGCCGCGTCCTCGACGAGCAGACCCCGGCGGTCGTCAACGTCGACGACCCAGAGGCGGACCCGGCCGAGGTCGCCGACCTCCGGCGCGAGGGCGACCGCAGCCTCCTCATCGATCCCGCTCGTCCATCGCGGGCAGTCGGTAGGCGTGCTCGAGGTCGTCGACCAGAAGCGCTCGCGCGAGTACTCGCGCCAGCAGCTGCGCCTCGCGAGCGCCATCGCCGGCCAGGCCGCGGTCGCGATCCACAACGCCAAGCTCTTCGCCGAGCGCCGCCGCAGCGACGAGGACATCGCCAGCCTGCGCGAGTCGCTCGCGCCGGCTCACGGCGGCGGCCGCCGGCCTGCCGGTCGGACGGCCGGCGGCAGAGGTCCTGCAGGCGATCGCCACCGCGCGTGTGCGACGCCTACGAGGCGATCTCCTGCGTCGCCAGCCTCAGCGGCGAGAGCGCCGGCGCGTTCGGCGCGGGACCGGTCGCCGAGGCGGGCGCGGACGCGCCGCGGCGCGGCACCAGCGCGAGCCTGCTTGTGGCGCGCGACCCGTCGGGCCGCACCGACCTGACGCTCGCCGTCACCCTCGCCGAGCCGCCGGGCGACGGCCAGGTCGAGCTGCTCGACTTCGTCGCGGCGGTCGCGGCGGCGGTCGCCGCGGCCTGAGAACGGCCGCGCCGGCGAGGACGTCCGCGCAGCGCCGCATAATCCTTCATACCGGCCCGTCGACGACTCCGCGCAAATATGCCGCATAGCTGCGCTGGGCTTTCTTCAGCCTTGCGTTCGCGCAAAGTTCGTCGCGCCCATCCGAGAAGTTGGCGCGTGTTGACGATGGACAAGTTCAAGGATAAGTTCAGGCCATGTATCTGAGCGTTCAATACGCCGCCCGGCGCCTGGGCGTCTCACCGCACACCATCCGCCGCTGGACCGCCTCCGGGTTCCTGCCGTGCACGCGCACGGCCGGCGGGCACCGCCGCATCAAGCAGGAGGATATCGACGAGCTCGCCCACCTGATCGGCGACAGCAACCACCTCGCCGCGCGCCTGGCGCGCGAGCGCGAGCTGGAGACGCTGGTGAAGACCGCCATCCTCGTCTCCAGCCAGCTGGACGTGACCGATCTGCTGCGCGAGGTCGCCAAGCAGATGACCGGCCTGCTCGACGCGCACTTCTGCGTGATCTCGGAGTTCGACCCATCGTCGCGCACCGTCTCGGTGCTGGCCGACTACGACAACGTCGGCAACCGCCAGCCGGACAACATGGTCTACACGCTCGCCCAGTTCCCTGTGGCGCGCAAGGTCATCGAGGAACAGCAGTGCGTGACCGTCAATGTGAGCGACCCGCACGCCGACCCCGCCGAGGTCTCGATCATGCGCCGCGACGGCGACAAGTGCCTGCTGGTCGTGCCGATGGTCCACCAGGGCCAGTCGGTCGGACTGCTCGAGGTGCTCGACCGCCAGCGCGAGCGGCGCTTCAGCCGCCAGGAGCTGCGCCTGGCCAACGCCGTCGCGGGGCAGGCGGCCGTGGCGCTCCACAACGCCAAGGTCTTCTCGCGCCTCAAGCGCAGCGACCAGGACGTCGTCGCCCTGCGCCGCGCCGTCGAGACGATCAGCGACGGGCAGGGCCGGCTGCGCAGCGCACAGGCCACGGCCGGCGGCCTCTTCAGGAAGCCGCCGAGCTGGCCGCGCGCGCCCTCGACGGCATCTCCTGCGTCGCCAGCTACGAGGGCGAGAGCGCCGGCGCCTCGGGCGTGCCGGCGGCCGCCGGCGGCGAGCGCAGCACGCAGAGCAACTCGGCGCACGTCATCGTCTCCTCGGCGCCCAGCGGCGGCCGCCCGCTGACGCTCACGCTGACGCTCGGCCGCCCGGCGCGCGAGGGCCAGGCTGAGCTCCTCGGCCTGATCGCCACCATGGCGGCCGACGCCCTCGAGACGACCGCCGGCGCGGACATGGCAGTCGCCGGCGCTCATGAGGCGGGCGCCGGCGGCCGAGACAAGCTCGCGCGGCTGAGACGCCGTGACCTCCTCTGAGGCGTCCGACGTCTCCGGAGGCGCCCGCCACCCTCTGCTATCCTGAGTCCATGCCCCCGGCCGTTCCCCAGCTCGTCGTCCTCGACACCGAGACCACCGGGCTCGACCCCGAGCGCGACCGGATCATCGACATCGGCGCCGTGCGGCTCGGCCCCCACCTCGAGACCGTCGACAGCTTCAGCACGCTGGTCGACCCGGGCGTCCCGATCCCCCTCTTCATCACCCGGCTCGCCGGCATCCGCGACGAGGACGTGCGTGACGCACCGGGGTTCGCCGGAGGCCTACGCGCGGGTGCGCGACTTCGCCGGCGACGCCGTCATCGTCGGCCACAACGTCGGGCTTCGACCGCGACCATCTGGCGGCCGGCGCGCGCCGCTCGCGGGCTGCCGCTGCTGGCCAACGAGTGGTTCGACACGCTCGAGGCGGCGCTCCTGCTCTACCCGGAGCTCGACCGCCACGCGCTCGCCATCCTCGCCGAGGAGTTCGGCATCGACCGCGAGGCGCACCGCGCCCTGCCCGACGCCGAGACGACGGCCGACGTCCTGCGACGCCTCGTCGCGCGCGCCGCGGGGCTCGGCGCGGAGGAGCGCTCGCTGCTCGGCGCCGTGCACTGGGAGCCGCTGCGCCTGCTCGACCGGTTCGCGGCGGCGCCGGACGAGGCGCCGCCGCCGGTCGTCGCCGACGCCGCGCCCGGCGGCGGCCCCGCGCAGCTCACGCTCCTGCCGGTCGAGAGCCGGCGGCTGGCGCGCCGAGCTCGACCCGGAGGACGCCGCGGACGGCCGGCGCGGCGGCAGCCTCGTCGCGCGCCTGCCCGGCTACCGCAGGCGGCCCGGGCAGGTGCAGCTTGCCGCGGCCGCCGCGGACGTGTTCGCGGGCGGCGGCGTCGGCCTGTTCGAGGCCGGCACGGGCATGGGCAAGAGCCTCGCCTACCTGCTGCCGGCCGCGTTCCACAGCGCCGCCGCCGGCCGCCGCGTCGTCGTCAGCACCAAGACGAAGGCGCTGCAGCGCCAGCTCGCCGCGCACGAGCTCCCGCTGGTCGCCGAGGCCCTGCCTGAGGGCTGGCGCTGGGCCCTCCTGATGGGGCGCGAGAACTACATCTGCCGGCGGCGGCTCGACGAGGCGGTCGCCGCCGAGGAAGACGCCCTCCCGGACCGCGATCGCGCCCTCGCGCTCGCCTACCTCGTCGGCCGGGCGCGGCGCGGCGAGGTGGACCTCTCGGCCCTGCCCTACCGCGCCTCGCGCGAGCTCCCGGCCCTGGCCGACCTGGCGCGCGAGCTCCGCTCCTCGCGCGCCACGTGCCTGGGGCGCCACTGCCCCAAGCGCCGCGGCTGCCACTGGCGCCTGGCGCGCAGCCGCGCGGAGGCGGCGCACCTCGTCTGCGTCAACCATGCCCTGCTGCTCACCGGCCGCGACACGCTGCCGCCTTTCGAGGACGTGGTCATCGACGAGGCGCACCTGCTGTACCACGAGGCGACAGAGGCGTTCAGCGACGAGGTCGACGCGCGCGGGCGTGGACCTCCTGCTCGCGGACCTCCGCGGGCCAGCGCCGCCAGCGGCCGCTCGGGCAGCGGCTGCGCGCCGTCGCGCGCAAGGCGGGGCCGGACCAGGCCAATGCCCTCGTCGCGGCGGCGGACGCCTGCGAGCGCGCCGCCGAGATCCTCCCCGACCTGGTGCGGGCCGTCGGCGAGACGCTCGACCGGGCTCGCCGAGGCCGCCCGGGAGACCGACGAGGACGGCCGCGGCGGAGCGGCGACGCCGCGACGCCGCCTACGACCTCACGGTCTGGCTGACGGCCGGGCTGCGCGAGCACCCGGCGTGGGATCCCGTTCGCCGACGGCCATCGGTCTCCTGGCGGAGGGGCTGCAGGCGCTGTCGGCCGGCGTCGCGCCGGCCGCCGAGACCCTGCCCGAGGACCACCGCGACCACGCCGCCGCGGCCGCCCTCGCCGACGAAGCGGCCGGCGCGGCGGCGCTCCTCTCGGAGCTGCCCGAGAGCGGCGGCGCCGACGCGGTCGCCTGGGGCGCAGTCGAGGCGGCCGGGCGCGAGCCGTGGCGGCCGCAGTGCCCTTCTCCGGCGGTTTCGGCGGCCGGCAGGCCCCGCGCTGGACGCTCGCGCGCACGCCGCTGACGCCGGCGCGCGAGGTCCGCGAGGCTCTCTGGGACCGCCTGCGCAGCGCCGTGCTCACCAGCGCCACGCTCACCGTCGCCGGCTCCTTCGCCTACTACCGCGGCATGACCGGCCTCGACGCGGACGTCGACGTGGTGGAGCGCGTCTTCCCCTCCCCGTTCGACTTCCGCCGCCAGGCGGTGCTCGTGCTCGAGCACGACCCTGGCGGAGCCTGGCGGCCGGAGGCGCTCGCCGAGCGCCAGGGCGAGCGCCTCAAGCGCCTCGCCGAAGTCACCGGCGGTCGGACGCTGGCGCTGTTCACCAACAAGCGCGACATGAACCGCGTGGCGGCCGAGGTGGGCGCGCACGTGGAGGACGACGGCGTCCTGGTGCTGGCGCAGGGCCTGCACGGCAGCGCCGCTGCCCTCGCCGAGGAGTTCCGCACGCACCCGGAGACGATCCTGCTGGGCGTCGACACGCTGTGGACCGGCCAGGACTTCCCCGGCGACGCGCTCACGTGCCTCGTGATCGCCAAGCTCCCGTTCCCGCGCCAGGACCCGCTCTTCCGCGCCCGGCGCGAGGCCTGCGGGCAGGGCGGGACCGACTGGTTCCGGCAGTTCTACCTGCCGGAGGCCGTCCTCAAGTTCCGGCAGGGGTTCGGGCGGCTCATCCGCACGGAGACGGACACCGGCGTCGTGGTCGTGCTCGACCACAGGCTGAGCCAGAAGGGCTACCGCAAGGACTTCCTCGCCAGCCTGCCGGACATCGAGGTCGTGGAGGCGGCGCCGGCCGACGTCGCCGCCGTCGTGGAGACCTACCTGCGGCGGCTCGGCCCGTCGCTGGCCAGGCCGCAGGCCGGCTCAGCCCTTGAGCATGGTGCCGCTGCCCTGGGCGGTCTTCTCGTCCGCCTTCTTGAGCAGCTTCGCCTTGGTGGTCTTGCCGCAGCGCGGGCAGGTGAGCTTCTTCGCCGAGTAGTAGGTGCCGTCCGGGTTCTTGCCCATCGACGACATGGTCATGAAGTTGACCAACGTCGGCGGCTGGAACACGTGCCCGCACTTGCCGCACTTGTAGGCCGTGCGCTGGGTCATCAGCCGGATGTAGATCCAGAGGCTGAGGAGCACCACGAGCACGGTCCAGATGGCGCCGCGCCACGGGTAGATCACCAGCACCGAGAACACGATGAGCATGATGAAGACGGCGAGCTTCCAGGTGGTGCCCCACCAGTCGTACTTGCTGCGTTCGATGAATCTGGCCAAGCCGGATCCTTTCCTTTCTCACTCCCAGCGGAAGAGGCGCCAGGCCAGCAGATCGAGAGTGCCGCCGGAGCGGCGGCACGCGCGGCGCGGCTGCGCTCAGCCGCCGACGGGGCCGGTGATGTAGCTCACCAGCGTGAAGATGCCCAGGAGGCCGGCGGTCACGACGGCCACGAAGGCCAGCGTGATGAACATCCCCCAGAAGAACTGCTTGGCTCATGCCGTGCTCCCGCTCCGTGAACGCTCGTGCGGCGCCCGTGCGCCAAGGCTCAGTATGCCACTCCGGCGGGCGCAGAGAAACCGCGTCCGCCGGGCAGGGCGCGGCTCAAGTCCGCCATGTCCGCCGGCCGACGAGTGGGTACTATGCGGCACATACGTCCGTCCCACGAAGAAGGAGCCTCTCATGGAAGTCGAGTTCCAGAACGGTCCGGCCTTCACCATCGCCGTCGCCCGGCTCGCGGGAGGCGAGTCCCTGCGCGCGGAGAGCGGCGCCATGATCAGCATGACCACCGGCACGCAGATCGAGACGAGCACGCAGGGCGGGATCCTCAAGGGACTCAAGCGCTCCCTCTCGGGCGAGTCGTTCTTCATGAACACGTTCACGGCTCCGCCGACCGGCGGCGAGATCCTGCTCGCCGCCCCTCTCCCCGGCGACATGACCTACATCGACCTCCAGGGCTACACGTGGCTCTTCCACCGCGACGGCTTCGTCGCCTCCGAGTCGACCGTCGATCTCGACACCGGCTGGGGCGGCCTCAAGGGCGCGTTCGGCGCCTCGTCGTTCTTCGTGGTCAAGTGCAGCGGCCAGGGCAAGGCGATCGTGGCCACGTACGGCGCCCTGCGGCGCGTCGACCTGCAGGAGGGCCAGCAGTACACCGTCGACTCCGGGCACCTGGTCGCCTGGCCCGAGGGCATGCCGATCCAGGTGCACAAGGTCGGCGGCATGAAATCGCTCTTCCTCAGCGGCGAGGGCTTCGTCGTCACGCTCACCGGCCCGGGCACGTTCTTCATGCAGACACGCAGTGAGGCGGCGTTCGTGAGCTGGCTGACGCCGTACCTGCCCAAGAGCGGCAACTGACGCAGCGAGCGCGAGGACGGCCGGGGCCGGCGGCGCAGCCGCAAGCCCCGGCCGTCAACTGTTAGGCCGCCGGGCGCGCGGGTACGTGCAACGGTGTAGGGCGCGTCACGGGAGGTGCGGCATGAGACCCGACGACGAAGGCGCGAAGCGCAGTCGCAGCGAGCGGCGCCACGCGCACCGTGAGGACCCAGGCACCTGGCCGCCGGCCAGAGGCAAGACCCCTCCCCCGGCCTGGAACAACAAGACGATGCACCATCCCGCGACCCGGATCGGCGAGATCAAGCACGGCAAGTAGTGCTGCGGAAGCAGTTCGCCGACGAGGGCGCGAGTGTGGGCCCGGGGGCCGAGAGGCCGCCGGGCCCGGTGTCGTCAAGGAGCCGGGTCGTTGCGGAACGCCGGGCCGCCGTCGTCAGGCGGCAAGTGGGAGCGTCAGGCCTTGAGCTTCTTGAGCGCCCAGGCCATGTTGCGCCCGAGGTTGGTCATCGTCGCCATGCCCTCCTCGTCGGCCTCCACGTCGCCGATCTCGCGCCCGATGGCGATGTTCCAGTAGCTCGAGCCGATGAGGATCATCTCGTTGATCTCGAACCAGTGGTTGATGGAGTCGAAGGCGTGGATGGCGCCGCCGCGCCGCACTGCGACCACGGCGGCCCCCACCTTGCGCGCCAGCGGGTTGCCGCCCTTGCGGATGGCGTACCCGGCGCGCTCCATGAGCGCCTGCGTGGTGGCGGTGCAGTTGGCGTAGTACGTCGGAGAGCCGATGATGATGCCGTCGGCGGCGAGCATCTTGTCGATGCACTCGTTCATGCCGTCGTCGGGCAGCCCCGAACAGCGGTTGTCCTGCTTTCTCGGCGCACTTGAGACAGGCCGTGCAGCCCGCGGAAGCGCTTGTTGTACAGCTGCACGAGCTCGGTCTCGATGCCCTCGGCCTCGAGCTCGGCGAGGACGCGGCGCAGCAGGATGGCGGTGTTGCCGTCCTTGCGCGAGCTGCCGTTGAACGCGACCACCTTCATCTTGATGTGCTCCTTCTGGCGCCGCGCTGCTACAGGACGTTGAGCGCCCCGGCCAGGTCGGTCATGTGGCGCTGCGCCTCGCGCGCCGTGCACGCCACCCCCGGCAGGGGGAAGGCGAACACGCGACGCCCGAACGTGCGCATGAGGTCGTCGTTGAAGCCGTAGCCGCTCTTGTGCTCCCAGCCGAACGAGTACTCGAGCACCTTGTCGAGCGCGCCCTTGTACACGAACGACGAGGATGCGCGGGCGTAGCCGCACGACGAGCCCGTTGACGCGCTCCCAGCCCTCGACGTACTCGGCCTTGGTGGGCTCCTCACCGAACGGCCGCGGCACCTTGCAGATGTCGGTCATGCCGAAGCCGTTCTCCAGCAGGATGTCGTCGGCGAACTGGCCGTTCGCGGCGCAGAGCACGCCGACGTCGTCGAGCCGCTTCCACAGCCCCTTGCCCATGCGGCCCATGAAGTAGTGGCCCGCCTCGACGCTCGCCGGCGAGGGCGTCTTGCCCACGAAGAGCACGCGCAGCGGCCCGCGCGGCGGCACGATATCGGCGAGCGTCGTGACGCTGCTGCCGTCGATGTCCAGTTCGGTGCGGTGATCCATGGTGCTCCTCATGCTCCGCCGAGCCGGTGAGCGACCCTCACCAGCGCCAGCGTGTCGAGGCCGCAGTACTCCAGGAGCGCGCGCGCGGACCACCTCGCGGCGGTCGGCGGACGTGCCGGGGTCGACGGCCTCGTGGAAGGCGGCCTGCGCGGAGAGGCCGTCCTGCACGTCGTCGAGGACGGCGTGATCGAGTGTGGGGTCGATGGTGGGCAGCACGGTCTTGAGCGAGTACGAGCCGTTCAGCGCCGGGTGCGCGTAGTGGTCGCGCGTGAGGCGCAGCAGGTCGACGAGCCTGCCGGTGATCGCCTCGAGCGGGCCGGCCAGGTCGGGGAACAGCTGCGCCATCTCCACGAGGCGCCACTTCTCGAAGTCGTGGTAGACGAAGATCGGCCCGGCGTCGCCGAGGGCGGCGATCAGCTCCTCCGCGGCGCCGCGCATCGGCGCCTCGCCGCTGGTGTCGAGGAACTCCTCGTGCCTGAGCTCGCCGGGGCTCGCCTCGACGTGGCACGACCACTGGAACACGAGCTGCTGATACGGGCGCGTGCCCGCCCAGCGCGGCACCGCGAACTGCACGGTCTCGAAGTCCAGGTAGTACCTCGGGTACGGCAGCGTGCCGAGGAACTCGGCGGCCGCGGGGTCCAGCACGCCGAGCGGCGGGGTCGGGGGCCGGGCGCGCGGAGCGCGCCCCCGGCCTCTCGGCTCCTCGCCCCGGCGCGCAGCGCACGACGCCCTCCTGCTCCTCGCAGAACGCGACGAACGGGCACTCGAACGGGCGGTGGCACTGCGTGCCCGGTGCCGATCGCCGGCAACGGGCCGCCGAGCAGTGAGTTGAAGCCGCGCACCCAGCCGGGGATGTGCGCCATGAGCGGCCGGGCCTGGTCGGCCACCGGGATCTCGCGTGAACAGCCCGGAGTAGTCGTCCCCGCCGGGATAGACGTAGTCGGTGTCGATGACCGCCACGCCGAGCATGTCGAGCGGCACGCCGGCACCCTCGGCCACCCAGGCCTGGATGGCGATGTCCTGCAGGTGGTACTCCTTGAGGCGCGTGGCCGACTTGACCTCCACCATGCGGTAGCGGCCGCCGCGGCGCTCGAGCACGTCGCAGCGCACGAGCACGCCCCCGTGGCGGAACGTCGCCTCGTAGAGCGTCAGGTCGCCGGGCCGCGCCAGCGCCGCCTCGGTCTCGCGCAGCGCCTGGCTGAGCGGGCACGCCCTCGCCGATGAGCACGCCGCCGCCGTAGACCTCGCGGGCGACCGCGCCGACATCGTGCCCCGCCGCGAAGCGGCGCTGCGTGTCGGCGCCGTAGACCTCGAGCTCGGGCCGATGGATGGCGAGCCACAGCCGCTTGCCGCATTGCAGCCCGGCCGTGATCCTGGATTTGGAGAGGCGGAAGGTACGCACTGTGCTCCATTCTATCCTTTTGCGCAGGCTCGCGCGGCCCGGCTGTGGCTCTCTCCGGCTCCGTCGCGGCCCTGTGGTAGGGTCGCCGCCATGAGGCTCATCCACACCGGCGACTGGCATCTGGGGCGTCTGTTTCACGGCCGCCACCTCACCGCCGACCAGGCCGTCGTCCTCGAGCAGCTCATCGCGCTGGTCGCGGAGGTCCGGCCGGCCGCAGTGCTGGTCGCCGGCGACCTCTACGACCGCGCCGTCCCGCCCACCGACGCGGTCGAGCTTCTGGACCACGTGCTCAGCGAGATCGTCCTCGGGCTCGGCGTCCCCGTCGTGGCCATCGCCGGCAATCACGACAGCGCCGAGCGCGTCGGGTTTCGGCGCCGAGCTCTATCGTGAGCGCGGCCTCGTCATGGCGGGGCAGCTCTCAGCCCACGGCGGAGCCCCTGGTCCTCGAGGACGAGCACGGGCCACTCGCCGTCCACGCCCTCCCGTTCGCGGCGCCCGCCGAGGCGCGCTACAGGTATGGCGACGACTCGATCCACGACCACGCCGCCGCACTCGAGGCCGGCGTCGACGCGCGCGCGAGCCGCCGTGCCAGCCAGGGACGCGCTCGGTCCTCGTCGCGCACGCCTACGTGAGCGGCGCGACGACGAGCGAGTCCGAGCGCCCCCTCAGCCTCGGCGGAGCCGGCGACGTGCCCGCCTCGGTCTTCGCCGGCTTCGACTACGCGGCGCTCGGCCACCTGCACCGGCCGCAACGCGCCGGCGACGAACGCGTGCGCTACGCCGGCTCGCTGCTCAAGTACTCGTTCTCGGAGCACGACCAGCGCAAGTCGGTCACCGTCGTCGACATCGGCGCACCGGGCCGAGGACGGGCTCGCTGCGCTCGCCGTCGAGAAGGTCGAGTTTGCGGCGCCGCACGACGTGCGCCGCATCGAGGGCACGCTCGCCGAGCTCGTCGAGCGCGGACGCACCGATCCCGGGCGCGAAGACTACGTCCTCGCCCGGCTCACCGATCGCGGGGCGCTCCTCGACCCGCTCTCGCGCCTGCGCGAGGTCTACCCGTGGACGATGAAGGTCGAGCGGCCCGAGGCCGAGCGCGAGGCCGCCGGACGAGGCACGCGGCCCGATCCCCGGCGCACCAACGAGGCCGAGCTCTTCGCCGACTTCTTCCGCCACGTCACCGGCGGCGATCCCAGCGAGGCCGAGCGCGCCGCCTTCGCCGAGGTCGTCGACAAGCTGCACCATGTCGGCCGGAGCCGGCGGCGTGAAACCCCTGCGCGTGGTCATGCAGGCGTTCGGCCCCTACGGCGGGCGCGAGGTCGCTCGACTTCGCCCAGCTCGGCGAGCGCCGTTTCTTCCTCGTCTGCGGCCCCACCGGCGCCGGCAAGACGACAGTCCTCGACGCGATGGCGTTCGCCCTCTACGGCACCACCAGCGGGGCCGAGCGCGACCCGCGCGACATGCGCAGCCAGCACGCCCCCCTCGACCTGCTCACCGAGGTGGAGTTCGAGTTCTCCACCGGCGATGACATCTACCGCATCCTGCGGCGTCCTCAGCAGGAACGGCCCAAGAAGATCGGCGAAGGCACGACGACCGAGAGCCAGGACGCCACGCTGTGGGTCCTCGCCGATGACGAGGCAAAGCCCCTCGCACACGGCTGGTCGGCCGTCACGGCGCACGTCACCGAGCTGCTCGGCTTCCGCGACGAGCAGTTTCGCCAGGTGGTCATGCTGCCGCAAGGCCGTTTCCAGGAACTGCTCACCGCCAGGACGCCCGATCGCGAGCGCATCCTCGCCACCCTGTTCGCGACCGGCTTCTACGGCTCCATCGAGCGTGCCCTGCGCGAGGAGGCGGGCGACGTGCGCGGTGAATGCAAGATCAACGACGTGCGCCGCGCGGACCGGTTGCGCGATGCCGGAGTCGAGCACGCGCGAGGAGCTCGCCGCGGCTGAGGAGGCCGCGCTAGGCGCTGTCGAGGAGGCGCATGCCGCCGCCGCGGCGGCCGCCGAGGCCGACCGCGGCGCTCAGGCGGAGCTCGACGCGGCTCGCCGGGCACACGCGGCGCTCGCCGCCGCAGCCGCGCGCGGCGGCGGAGCTCTCCGGAGCTCGAGGGCGCGCACGGCGGAGATCGGCCTCGCGCGCACCGAACTCGCCGCCGCGGAGCGCGCCGCGACCCTCGCCGACGCAGTGGCCGCGGCCGCGGAGCGCCGCGACGAGCTCGCAGCCGCCCAGGCCGAGGCGGCCAGGCTCGACGCCAAGGCCGAGGCAGCCGCCGGCCTGTGCGCGGCAAGGCTCGCGGAGCTCGAGGCGCAGGAGCAGCGGGAGCCGGAGCGGGAGGCCGCCGCGACGGCTGCGCGCGACCTCGAGGCGGTCGCCGCAAGAACGAGCGAGCTGGCGGGGCTGCGCCGGACGCTGGACGAGGCACAGGCCCGCTCCACACGGGAGCGCCGCGCCGCGGACGCCGCGGCGCGGGCGTGGAGCGACGCCGCCGCCGACCTCGCGCAGCTGGAGCGGCTCTGGACGACGGGCCGCGCCGGCGCGCTCGCCGCGGCGCTGGCCCCGGGAGAGCCCTGCCCGGTGTGCGGCTCCACGGAGCACCCGGCGCCGGCCGTGCCGATCGCGGGCGCACCGGAAGACGAGGCGCTCGAGGCGGCCCGGCGGGCCGCCGCCGCGCTCCTGGCGCGCAAGGACGAGCGGGCGGCGGCGGCCGCGTCGGCCGCGGCCGCGACGGCGCGCGCGGAGGCCGACCTCGACGGCGCGCCTGGGCGGGCTCCCGGCCGGAGCCGGAGGCGACGAAGAGGTAGCCCGCGCGCTGCGGGAGGCCGTGACCGCTCGCGACGCCCTCACGGCCGCGCTCATCAAAGCGACTGCGGCGGCGCGCGAGGCCGAGACCGAGCTTGCCGTCGCCAAGGCGCCGCGGCCGCCGGCGGCGGCGAACACGCGACGGTGTGCGCCGAGCGCTGCGCGGAGGCCGAGGGCAAGCTCGCGGCACGCCTCGCGGAGGCCGGGTTCGCCGACGAGTCCGCCTGGCACGAGGCCGCACGGGAGCCGGCCCGCCTGCTTGAACTGCAGGCCGCCGTGGAGTCGTTCGATGCGGACCTGGCAAGCGCCCGCGACCGCTCCGCCCGCGCCGCAGCCGCCGCCGAAGGTCTGACGCCGCCGGACGTGAGCGCCGCTGCAGCGACGGCCGAAGCAGCGCACGACGAGCTCCTCGCGGCGACCCGCCGCGACCAGGCGGCATCAGCCGCCTGGGCGTCCCTTCGGGCCACTGCGGAGGCACTTCGCGGACTCGACGAGGAGGCCGCGCAGCTTGAGGAGCGCTACGGCGTCGTCGGAGCCATCGCGGACATCGTCAACGGGCGCGGTCGCAATGCGCTCAACCTGCGCTTCCAAAGCTTCGTGCTCGGGGCCTTCCTCGACCGTGTCCTCGAGGTCGCGTCGGCGCGCCTGGGCGTCATGACCGAGGGCCGCTATGACCTGCAGCGCACGGAGTCCGCTCGCCGCGGCCGCGCCGCCGGCCTCGATCTCGAGGTCGCCGACGCATGGACCGGCGAAGCCCGTCCGGTGAGCACGCTTTCCGGAGGCGAGACGTTCATGGCTGCGCTCTCCCTCGCGCTCGGCCTCGCCGAGGTCGTCCAGGAGTACAGCGGCGGCGTCCGGCTGGACACCGTGTTCATCGACGAAGGCTTCGGCTCGCTGGACGAAGAGGCTCTGGAGCTCGCCATCGACGCCCTCGTCACGCTCCAGGAGGGCGGACGGCTCGTGGGCATCATCTCTCACGTCGCCGAGCTCAAGGAGCGAGTCGACGCCCGGCTCGAGGTCACCGCCGGCAAGACCGGCAGCTCCCTGCGGTTCGTCCTGCCCTGAGCCGGGCCGGGCCGAGCGCGCGAGCGCCCGGGTGGCGTCCGCCGCCGTGGCGCGCATACTCGACACATGGACCGACGCAAGAAAGCGCTCATCATGCTCATCATCGCGATCATCGCCGTGATCGCCTTCGGCACCGGCATCACGCTCTGCATCGACTGGGGCGGTGCGTCCGCGCCGCCGCGCGACTACGGGCAGCCGCCGGCGGCCGTCGCCCTGCCGCCGGCCGCCGCTCTGCGGGCGATGGCGGCTCCCCCGGCGGAGGTGGCTCCGCCGGTCCTTCGGGGCTAGGACCACGGGAGGGCCCCGGCGCGCCTGCGGCGCGCCGGGGCCCTCCCTCTGCCCGGATCCCTCGTCAGCGCCTCACTTGGGCGCCTTGAACTGGATGTGCCAGGTCGCCAAGCCCTTGGTACCGCCGAGGTGGGCGAGCACGTCGAGCTTTCCGTTGCGGACGATCGCCGCGAGATGGAAGACGCCGGTGTAGCCGGCCGGCGCGCTGTAGTACTTCGCCGGCCCGAAGGCAGTAGCGGCCGCGTTTGAGCGCCGCACGTAGACGCGGTCGCGCCCGCTGAGGGACTGCTGGCTCCAGACGACCCAGAGCCGCCCGTCGGGACCAGCGGCGATCGCCGTCTGACCCTTCTCGGCCGAACCCTTGGCGACCACCATGCTGGTGATCTTGGCGGTCGTCAGCTTCCACACGCGTACCCTGTTCGTCGACGGGTAGCCGGTCGTGTACGCGACGTAGACACCCGCCCCCTTGGGCCGGCCCGTCACGGCCACCCGCGAAGTCATCATGTCGAACTCGGGGTTGCCGGCATAGGTCGTCGTGCTGCCCGGCAGCTTGACGCGCAGACCGCTCGGCGCGCCGGTCGTCTGATCCACTGTCGCCGCCCAGAGGCCCGAAGTGCCGGTACCGTTGGACGCCCACGCGAGCCAGAGCGTGCCGTTCTTGTCGAGTCCGAAGCTGGGGTAGTAGCCGTAGTTCCCGAGCCCCTGCTGATAGTTGTAGGCGGCGGTGCTGCCGTCTACGCCGCGCAACACCCACACGCCGTCGGAGCCGTACCACGACGAGTACTGCACACCGCCGGCGGCGATGGCGCTGATCGGACTAGCGTACGCCGTGGAGCTCGGTGGGTCGAAGACACCCAACGGGTCAAGCGTCCAGGACGCTCCCCCGTTGAGAGACGTCGTCACCGTGAGCCCGTCGTAGACCTCGCCCGGGTTCGTCGAGCGGATCCCGCTGAACACGATGCCGAGCTGCGCGGCGGACGAGTCGTACAGGAGAGCGGGGTCGTTGAGTACCGACCAGCCCGCCTGGACCACCTGCGCGGCTCCAAACGCGCCCGAGGCCTTGACGGTGCGGTACATGAGGTCCTGCAGGCCGGGCGTCGCGGCGTCGCGGATCCAGGCCACGCGCAGAAGGCCGTCCGGTGTCCTGACCAGCCCCACCTGAGTCAGGTTGCTGCCGGTGGCGCCGGAGAGGTTCGTCCACTTGCCGACGCCGCCGGCGGCCGCCGTGGACGGCCGGCTGGCGACGCCGGCCAGCAGCAACGCGAGAGCCAGAGTCGCCAGGATGATGAGCCGCCTCTGATACGGCCGTCGAGCACGTACGGTGCTATGCATGTCGGTCCCTCCTTCAGCGGCCGGCGCTCGCCGACCGCCGAGCCATCGTGGGCCGCGCACCACTAAACGCGGCATTGCCGGTCATTCTGCGGCGGCGACCGGTTCCCGAAACATGGATCTGGCGCCCAGTCTCGTGTGTGAAACGGCGTACAATCCTCTCGTCAGGCCATTCGTTCTGGAGGCTCCCGTGTCACACGCCCACCAGCCAGACCCGACGGCGCTCATCGGCGCTCTAGACCTGCAGATCCCGCTGCTCGGTCTCTACGACGCCCCGGACCCGGAGGCGTTCGCGCCGCTCGTGGAGCCCAAGCCCGGCAAGGATCGCGGCCCATGCGTGTTCCACTTCTACCGCCGCTGGCTCCAGGGCGAGACGCTGCATCTGACCGCCGACAACTTCGGCTGCGGCGGCTGCGGCCGCGCCTTCTTCGGCGTGCAGGCGCGCGAGCGTGACGACTTCATCGACTTCCTCTGGAAGGACGAGGGGCTGCGCGCCAGTCGCGAGCTCATGGCCGGATGGGTCGACAATGCGCCGACCTACGAGCCGCGCCATGGACATGTGCTCGTCGGGCCGCTCAAGCCCGAATCGTTCGAGTATCTCAGGACGGTGACGTTCTGGGCCGACCCCGACCAGCTCAGCGTGCTGCAGCACGGCGCCTATCATCACCACGCCTGGGGCGAGCCCGACCCGGTCACGGTGCCGTTCGGGTCGGGGTGCTCGGAGCTGGTCGTGCAGTTCCGCGACCTCGACGAGCCGCAAGCGGCGATCGGCGGCACCGACGTGGCGATGCGCCGCGACCTGCCGGCGAACGTGCTGGCCTTCACGGTGACGGTGCCGATGTTCGCGCAGCTCTGCGCGCTCGGCGACGACAGCTTCCTCGGCAAGGGCTTCCTGACGCGTCTGCGCAAGGCGCGCGGGGGCTCGCTCGCCTAGCTCACCCTGAGAGGCCGAGCCAGCCGCGGCCGACAGGTCGGATACAATCCGCCCATGACGTCGCGCGAAGCCCTCCGCCGGCTCGATCGCCACCGCGAGAAGCTGCGCACCTTCTCGGTGCGCCACATCGCCGTGTTCGGCTCGACGGCGCGCGACCAGGCGACCCTGCACAGCGACGTCGACGTGCTGGTGGAGTTCGACCCTGAGGCCAGGGTCGGGCTCTTCACCTTCGTCCGCCTTCTGGACTACCTGAGCGACGTGATGGGCACGCGCATCGACCTCGCCACTCCGGGCGCGCTTCGCCCCGAGATGCGCGAGCAGATCCTCGCGGAGGCCGTGCGTGCGTTCTGAGCCCCACGATCGCCGCACGCCCGAATACGAGGAGCGCCAGTCCAAGCTGCGCTTCCGCGACTGGCGCTTTCGCGTGCGCCGACATCCTCGCCGCCGTTCGCGCCATCGAGCGCTACACCGAGGACATGACCTTCGAGGAGTTCTCCGCCGACGCGCGCACGATCGACGCCGTCGTGCGCAACCTCATGACGATCGGCGAGTCGACCCGGTGGATCCCGGAGCAGATCCGCGACGCCCACCACGAAGTGCCGTGGCGCACCCTGCGCGGCGTGCGCAACGTCGTGGCGCACGAGTACTTCGGGGTGGACTCAGAGATCCTCTGGGAGACCGTGCGCACCGACCTGCCCCCGCTCGCGCCAACGCTCGAGGCGATCCTGCACAGCTGAACGGCCGGCGGCAGGCGCTTCCGCCCGCCGCCGGTCGTCGAACGATCGGACCTTCGACGATCTCTATTTCAGCGTGAAGAAGAGATCGGTGTCGAAGAACACGAGCGAGGTCGAGGGCAGCGCGGACAGGCCGAGAGCGTCCTTCAGCGCCTGCGCGCCGCCGAGCCCACCGGTCGTGAGCTTGAACTGGATGCCCTGGATCGAGACCTTCTTGCCGTTCTTGGTGATCCTCGGCGTGTTGGTCGCGGTGGCGACGTTCAGCCGCGCTGCGGGAGCGGTCCCCACGGCGGCCGACAGCATGTAGGCGTTCGGGCCGCTGGCGATCACGCGCAGGCCCTGGAACCGGGTCTGCTTTGGACCTATCGTCACGTTCGCGAAGCGGATCCCGCCGCTGTGGAAGAAGGTGCCCTTCTTGGCCCTCCAGTCGTACGTGCTGCCGCCCGCGCCGGTGTAGATCGGCACATTGAAGAACCAGTTGATGCCGCTGCTCCAATTCACGGTCAACGTGGCCGGGAGCGATGTCGTCGATGACGACGTTCTTGCCGACCAGGTTCTTGACGACGTTCTTGTCCATGTTCATCTGCGTGCTGCCCTTGACGACCTTGACGCTTGCCGCCTGAGCCGGCACGGCGAACACGAGCACCGCCAGAGTCACCACGAGAACGAGCAGGATGGAACGGGAACGGCTGTGCATGCGAGCCTCCTCCAATGTGGGCCGGCCGCCCCTGCGTGTCGCCGGCCATGCGGTCTGCGGACTCCTTCGCCGGCGCCACGGCACCTGCCTCGTGGCAGCGGTCGCCGGGCGTCGGTGCCTCTATAGTACCCGGCGCATGCTTCCTGCATCGTGCGGGCGCCGGACCTGGTCTCACGGCGAGCCCGGCGCGCGGAGGTGGCACGCGCGCTGGCGCAGCCCGGCCCGGTCCGCGCCGGGGACGCGCCGCCCTCCCCCCGCGTGTACAATCGACCCGCGTTCGCGGCGTCCGGTCCGCGACCCTGTGAGGAGACCCGCGTGCAGCAGGCGCAGATCCAGGAGCGTGCCGAATACGCCGGCTTCGGCTATCGTGCCGCGGCGGTGCTCGTCGACACGTTCATCGTGCTCGTCGGCTACTCCGTCGTGCTCGCCGTCGCCGCCCGCGCCGGCTGGAGTCCAGCTGGCCTTCATGAAGAACCTGACGCTCGGCGACATCTCGACCGGCGTCCCGCTCCGCACCCGGCTGGTTCATGCCGGTCATGTACGCCCTCGTGTTCGTGTACTTCACGCTGTTCGAGCTCCGCGGCCGGACGCCGGGCAAGCGCATCTTCGGGCTGCACGTCACCCGCGATGACGGCATGCCGGCCTCCCCGGTATCGATCATCGTCCGCAACCTCGTGCGCATCCCCGAGATGCTCCTGTACTACATCCCTTCGGGCGTCTCGTGCCTCGCGAGCGCCAAGAACAAGCGACTCGGCGACTACGCCGGCGGTACCATCGTGCTGCGCCACAGCCCTGCTGCCGCAGGAGCGCCGGCGCCCGGCGGCGGCATCGGCTCCTGGCCGACCGTCGCCGCCCCTCCGGCGCCTCCCACGCCGCTCGCGCCAGGCGTGACCCTCCCGCCGCCGCCGGCGGCTCCACGCGTCGAGGACGCCCTCGCCACTCTCAAGACGGCGGCGCTCGCGGTCCGTGGCGCGCACCTCAACTACCTGCGGTTCTCGGAGCGGGAGCTTGAGCGCGGAGCCGACGCCGTCGCGTACACGCCCGAGTACGAGGCGGCATGGTACACGCTCGCCGACTCCGTCATGGCGATGCAGCGCGCCTACGCGGAAGCCGTCGTCGCCGCCACGCTGGCCGGCACGTCGATCGAGGACGCGACTACGAGCCAGCCCGATCTCACATACCTCTTCGGCGAGCTGGAACCGTACTTCGGCGCGGGCTCCGACGAGGAAGTCCACGAGGCCTACCTGCGGGTGGCGCGAAAAGAGTCTCAAGGCTGAGAGCCCGCTGTGGAGTACCATGGGCTGAGTGAGGGTCGACAAGGAGGGGCACCCATGTCAGCAGCGATCTCGTCCCGGCCACGACGTGCGGCGGCGTTTCTCGCGACCGCGGCGGTCTTCCTCGCCGCCCTCGCGGGTGCGGCGCTCGCGCCGTCCTCGGCGCCGGCCGCGCCGGTCATCTTCCCAGTGTGCATCCAGGCAGGGGGCCAGGCAGGTCCCGACATCGCCGGCGACCTCGCGGTGTGGACCGACAACCGCAACGGCAACCTCGACATCTTCGGCCGCTACCTCTCGTCGAAGAAGGACTTCGCCGTGTGCGCCAACCCCGCCGGCCAGGACAATCCCGGCGTCACCAAGCGCGTGATCGGCGGCAAGACGCACTACATCGTGGTGTGGGTCGACGACCGCAACACGAACCCGGCGAGCGGCGCCACCGACATCTGGGGGCGTGACGTCACGGCGAAGACGAACCCCTTCCCGGTCTCCCACAAGAACACCGCGACCCTGAAGTGGTATCCCGAGATCGCCGACAACTGGGTCGTCTGGGTGGAGGCCGGCACGGCCGCCGGCCCGTACAGCATCATGGCGCGCGACCTCGACGCTCCCCTCTCCAAGAAGAACCCGTCCAAGATCGCCACGAGCAAGGTCCTGAGCCCGCTCGGCGTCTCGAGCCGGGTCGTGAAGGGCAAGACCGTCCACACGGCGGTCTACGCGTCGGCGAGCGGCGACATCAGCGGCCGCGACCTCCCCGGCGGCACGCCCTTCGCCGTCGCCCAGACCAGCAAGTTCGAGTGGAGCCCCGACATCAGCGGCGATCGCGTCGTGTGGTGGGAGACGGGCGGCCGGGTGATGGCCCGCAACCTGTCGACCAAGAAGACGACCTTCGTCGCCCTCGGCGCGCGGCCGCGCGTCGACGGCCAGCTGGTCGTCTGGGACGGCGGCGGCCACGGCGGGACCTTCACGATCACGTACGACGCGAACGCCGCGATCTTCGTGCGCAACGTGGCCAAGAAGGTCGAGCACGATCAAGCTGGCGCAGAAGAACCAGACCTGCCTCTTCCCCGCCGTGAGCGGCAGCACCGTGGTGTGGGAGTCCGGTCCGGCGAAGCGCGATCCTCAGCTTCACACCCACATCTACGGCGCGCGACTGTAGTAGCGGCGCCGCCGACGCTCACCCTGCCAGGAACGCCTGGGCCTTCTCCATCCAGGTAGGGATGGCGATGTCCTGGGGGCACTTGTCCAGGCACTCGCCACAGGCGGTGCACTGGTCGGCGCGTTCGCTCTCGTCCATGAACGTGTTGTACGCCCACTGCCGGCGCGGCAGATCGTCGTACACGTGGGCGTCGTTGTAGAGCTCGAAGACGTCGGGGATCGCCACGCCCTGGGGGCAGGGCATGCAGTAGCGACACGACGTGCAGGGGATCGGGCTGAGGTCGCGGTACACGTCGCGCGCACGGCAGACGAGCGCCAGCTCCTCGTCGCTCAAGAGGCCGGGCCGGGAGCGCTCGGCGTAGACCAGATCCTCCTCGACGTGCTGCATCGTGCTCATGCCGCTCAGCAGGAAGGACACCTCAGGTTCGTTCCAGACCCATTGCAGCGCCCATTCCGCCGGCGAACGGCGGACCGGCGCCGCATCCCAGAGCGCCTGGACCTGAGGCGGCACGTTGCGGGCCAGGGCGCCGCCGCGCACCGGCTCCATGACGATGACGCCGAGACCCTTGCCGGCCGCGAGCTCGAGGCCGCGGCGGCCGGCCTGATACTCCTCGTCCATGTAGTTGAACTGGATCTGGCAGAACTCCCAGAGGTCGGTGGCGGCGAGGATCTCCTCGAACAAGTCGTAGGTCCCATGGAAGCTGAAGCCGAGGTGGCCGATGCGGCCGTCGGCGAGCGCGCGCTCCGCGGCGGCGAGCTGGCCCTGTTCGACGACGCTCTTCCAGTGCGAGGCATCCAGGGAGTGCAGCAGATAGAAGTCGATGTGCTCCTCCTGCAGGCGCTCGAGCTGGATGCCCAGGATGCGGTCGAAGTCGGCCGGCTTCTTGACGCTCCACACCGGCATCTTGGTGGCGATCTTGACGCGCTCCCGATAGCCGCCCTTGAGCGCCTCGCCGAGCCATGTCTCGCAGGTGTCCTCGTGGTACACCCACGCGGTGTCGACGTAGTTCACGCCGCCGTCGATGGCGCGGCGGAGCATGGCCGTCGCGGCGGGATAGTCGATGCGCTTGAACTCCGGCCGGCCGTCGGCGTCGGTGAGCACCGGCAGGCGCATCGCCCCGAAGCCCAGAGCCGACGGCTTGAAGTCGATCTTGCCGAAGTCGCGATACTGCATACCGGGATGGTACAGGCATGGCGACGCCGCGCGCGAACCGTTCGGACCGCGAGCGCGCCCGTGCGTCTCGACCGAGGCTGACCGCGCGCCCCGGACAAGGTAGACTCCCGCTCGATGCCTCACCCCGTCCAACACCCGGAGATCCTCATCCAGTCGCGCCGCGGCGGGACCGTGGAGAGCCTCCATCGCGCCGTCGCCGCGCTGGCCGGCCCGGACGGCGAGATCGTGGAGCGCTGGGGCGATCCCGGCATGGTCACCTACTGGCGGTCGTCGGCGAAGCCCTTCCAGGCTCAGGCCTGGCTGACCGACGGCACCGTCGCGCATTTCGGGTGGGGCGCGGAGGAACTCGCGATCATGAGTGCGTCGCACGACGGGCTCGACTTCCAGGCCGACCTCGTGCGCCGCATGCTCGCCGACCTCGGCCTCTCCGAGGCGGATCTGCGCTGCGACGCCAAGCTCAAGGCGCGACACAACTGCTCAGGCAACCACACGGGTTTCCTGGCGGCGAGCGTCCGGCACGGGTGGGACGTGGCCACGTACCAGCGGCCGGACCATCCCGCCCAGATCGCCGCGTTGCGGGCCTTCGCGGCCTGCACGGGCGTCGACCCGGCCACGCTCGCCACCGGCGTCGACGGCTGTGGCATCGTGTGCTACGCGACGCCGGTGACGGTCGCCGCGAGCACCTTCGCGCTGATGCCCGAGCTCCTGCCCGGAGATCAGCGCGGCGATGCGCGCCAACCCGATGCTCGTCGAGGGTCCCACCTGGTTCGACACGATCATCATGGAGACGATGCCGGGCACGACCAGCAAGAGCGGCGCCGAGGGCCTCGGCTGCGTCTCGCTGCCTGACGGACGCGGCTTCTCCGTGAAGGTCGTCGACGGGGCGGACAGGGCGATGGAGCCGGCGGCGCTGGCCGTTCTGCACGGCCGCCGTCGGCGACGGCGCCGTCCCGGAGCGCGTCAAGGCGCTCGGCCGCCCGCCGGTCAAGAACGACGCCGGGGACGTGGTCGGCGAGCTGCTCGCCGTGGTCCCCGGCTAGACGACGCGCCGAAGATCCAGCGCCGGCGCCACACATGAGACGGGCCGGGGCGGGGCGCTCGCGAGCGCCCCGCCCCGGCCCGTTCGGCCGGAGCCGCCAGCCGCCTCGATCAGGCTTCCTCAGCCTTCCCCCTGCGGCGGACCAGCAGGACGACGATGCCGACGACGACCAGCGCCGCGACGACGATGCCGACGATCAGGCGCCGTGTTGCTGCTCGACGTGGTCGTCGCGGTCGCCGTCTTGGGGCCGACCCTGGAGTAGTTGCTGACGTTGTCGCTGATGAACGCCACCGCGCCGTTCGGCTGCGGGATCCTCGTCCACCCCTGCCAGCGCGACGTGTTCCAGGCTTCGAGCAGCTTGGGGTAGTCGAGCACGATGTACGGCGACTGCCTGGTAGAGGATCTGCTGCATCTGGTAGGTGATCGCCTTGCGCTTCTGCGGGTCGAGCTCCTGCGACTGCTGCGTCCAGAGCTTGTCGTAGGTGGGATCCGACCAGCAGCAGTCGTTCGAGTTCTGGATCTGGACGGTGCGGAAGTAGCCGAGCCGGCGGCCGGGGTCCGAACCGCTCGGCTGCCACTGCCAGATGTAGATGTCGTAGTCGGGCTTGTAGGTGTTGCCGACGTAGTTGTAGCCGCCGTCGATGAGGACGCTCTCGTCCTCGACCGAGTACTTGATGTTGAGGCCCAGCGCCCTCCACCAGCCGGTGATGAGCTTGCCCATCACCTGGCTCTGCGGCGACTGCACGCGCGACCACAGGCGCAGGGTGATGTCCTTGCCGCCGTTCTTGGGGTCGTTGAGGATCCCGTCGCCGTCGGTGTCCTTGTAGCCGGCGGCGGCAAGCAGTTGCTTGGCCTTGGCGGGGTCGTACTTGTACAACATGTCCGCCGGCGGCTGCCAGTGCCAGTCGAGGTTGGGGTCGTAGAAGTTGACCTCGAAGATCGACGTGCCCGGATCCGCGTACCCCTGGTAGGCCAGCTCGGTCATCTTGGTCTTGTCGATGCCCCAGTTGAGCGCCTGGCGGAAGGCCGGGTCACGGAGCACCGGGTTCCCCAGAGACGGACCCTTGTAGCAGTTGAAGCTCAGGTAGTCGAAGGCCTTCTGCGAGCAGCCGTAGGCGGCGATCCCCGGCGTCGTCGAGAGCGGCTTCACCTGCGCCGGCGGGAGGCTGATGGCGAGGTCGATCGTGCCGAGCTTGAGGTCCTGAGCGAGGGTGTCCTGGTTGGTGTAGAGCTGGAAGACGACCTCGTCGGCCTTCGGCGCGCCGCCCCAGTAGTGCTTGTTGGCCACGCAGCGCACGAACTTGCCCTTCTGCCACTCGACGACCTGGAAGGGGCCGGAGCCGACGATCGGCGGAGAGTTGAGGTAGTTCTTGGCCGCGTCGGCCGTCTTGAACTTGCTCCAGATGTGCTCCGGCAGGATCGGGCACCACATGGAGAGGATGTCCGCCTTGGGGTGGGCGCACTTGATGATGAGCGTCGTATCGTCCGGCGCCGTGGCGCTCTGGATACCGTCGAGCGCCGAGAGGAACGCCTGCAGCTGGAGCTTGTTCTCCCACGTTGTAGGTGAAGGCGATGTCGTGCGCGGTCAGCGGCTGCCCGTCGCTCCACTTGACGCCGCTGCGGATCTTGAAGGTCCAGGTGAGCCCGTCGGGCTCTTGGTCCAGCTTTCGGCGAGGCCGGGACGGGTCTCGAGGTACTTGTCGCCGTAGTCGGTGAGGAAGTCGTAGCTGATGTGCCAGAGCTCGTAGGACGACTGCTGCACGCCGACGAACGGGTTGAGGCTGTCGGGATCCGGCGACCACCCGACCTTGAGGATGAGCGGACTCGCGGGCGCGGCGCTGGGGCTCGAAGCCAGCGCGCTCGCGACGCCCCAGACCGACCCGATGCAGAGGACGAGGAACACGGCGAGCAAGACAAGCCGCCTACTGACGTGGGTACAGGCGTGCATGGGGCCTCCCTTTCGAGCCTGACCGGCGATGCCGGTGGCTCCACCCCGAGCCCCCGGCAAGGCGCCCGCGGCGCCGTGAGCGCAGCCTATTCGCTCTCGCCGAGCGGGCGCAAGAGCCTGGCCGCACATCGCCCTCGCGCGCCTCTAGGCCGACCGCCTCGAGGCCCCGAGTCTCGCCATTTCCGGTGCAGGAGCGAGGTTTCCACTATCAACATAGGGTTGATTCCCCTGGCCGTGGCCGCTATCGTCCGCCGCTCGCCCCCGATGGGCGAACCGGCCGACCAGCGGCCGCGGCGTCATCAAGGCGCCCACCTCGAGACCGGGCCAGTACCCCCGGTCACACAGGAGGCAACAAGATGCACCAGCAACGTCTGGTCGGAGGTCTCGCTACGCTTGCAGTCCTCCTCCTGTCCCTGTTCCTCACCTCCGGCGCCGCGCTGGGGATGGCCCACTTGCGCGCGTCCGTCGGCGCCCGCTCCGGGGGGCGCTTCGCCCCAGGCCGTGCGGCGCGGACGGCGCCCGCGGGCGTCCCCGCGCCCGCCTCGCCTGCCGCGCACCCGCCCCTCCTCGGCGATGTGCCGCCGACGCCGCCGCCGGCTCGGGCCGTCTCCGACGCCGCCCGCGCTTGCCGGCTGCGCGCCCGCCACTTCGCGGCGGCGCGCCTCATCGCCTTCGCGCGCAGGCAGCTGGGCGTCCCCTACGTCTACGGCGGCGCCTCTCGCTCAGGCTTCGACTGTTCCGGGTTCACGATGTACGTGTACCGGCACCTCGGCATCTCCCTGCCGCACGGGGCAACCGCGCAGGCCGCTCACGGCCACGCTGTGTCGCTGCGTCACCTCCGCACCGGGGACCTCGTCTTCTGGGGCGGTGGCGGGTACTTCTCCCATGTGGCGCTCTACGCCGGCCGGGGCCGCATCATCGCCGCGCCGCACACCGGCGAGGTCGTGAAGTATGAGCGCCTGAGTGGCGCTGCGACGGCACGCCGCCTGATCCCCTCCGGCTGAGGTCGAGCTTCGCACCACTCCTGCGTGCCCCGTCCCCTCCCCTCTGCGCCGCGGAGGGGACGGGACGCCGGGAGCGCCGCGCCTGAGGTCGTGTCGCCGGGGCGGCCGAAGCCCCGGCCGCCGCTATCGGGCCCCGAGCCGCGCGACGGCGGCAGCAGCGTCCCGTACGCCGAGGCGCTCGTAGCTGCCTAGGACGTCGTGCCCGGGGATCGGCAACCAGACCAGCCCGTCGCGCTCGTCGCCGAGCGGGCTGGCGAGGCCCTGGAGGAAGCGCCAGGCTGTGTACGCCGCCATCAGGGCATCGAGCGAGTCGTGATCGTAGTAGTCGTCCCAGCGCAGACCGAGGTGCCGCAGGGCGAGCACGCGCAGCCGGAGCCCGTCGCGCGTGCTCTTGGGTGGCGGCGTGCCGCCGAGGAGCGTGACGAACCCGGCGTGCGGATAGACCTCGAGCGCTGCCGGCGCCTGACCGAGCTCTCCAGGCAGGGCGCCGGGTGCCGGCCGCTCGAAGCCCCGCCGGCCGAGCTCCTTGAAGTACGCCCAGCCAGTCTCCATCCACGCGTACCGGCGGCCGGCGGCGGTGGCCTCGGCCCGCGTCGGCACCTGGTAGACGCCGATGCGCCTGTGCAGCAGCGCGGCGTCACAGGCGCGAGAGTGGGGAGCACCGCCCGGCAGCGCGCGCTTGGGCTTCTGCGGCGCGTCCACGCCGACCACCGAGGGTGCAAGATCGGAGACCCAGTCGAGGAGGCGGGCGCGATCGCCCTTCACGCGCTCGTCTGCCTCACGCCACCCGGCGACGTCCAGCTGATGCCCGCAATGGATCGCGACCGCCACGCACGGGCGGCTGGCGGCGATGTCGATGCCGATGACGACCTGGCGGGCGTCCATGGGGGAGATGCTAGCAGATGGGGTGCGGCTACCGGCCCGCCGGCGCGGCGAGTGTGACGGCCTTCACGCCCCACACCGACCACGCGCCGAACGTCCCCTTGGCCACGAAACCGATGACGTTGGCGCCCTTGGCACTCAGGTCCTCGGCCGGGATCGTGAGCGAACGCAGCGCGGTCCACTTCTTGGCGGGTCCGGCATGCAGCGTCGCGA
This sequence comes from uncultured Thermoleophilia bacterium, assembly GCA_963829205.1. GTDB lineage: Bacteria > Actinomycetota > Thermoleophilia > UBA2241 > UBA2241 > CAIXSE01. Next base: position 102,060 of record CAWHHT010000005.1, on the reverse strand, counting down.
CGGTCCTCCAGTTGACCAGCAGCCGGACCTCACCCGCCTGGGCATCGTACAGCCTGTAGCGGAGCACGCGGGCGCCGTTCTGCCCCGTCGTCTGATAGAAGACTTCCTTGGGGTGAGTGTGCTCGCCGGGGCAGTTGCCGACGGCCGGCAAGTAGCCGACGGCCAGGGGCATCGCCGGGGTCTGCGTCGGGTTCACGCGCACGTTCGCGCAGCACCGCCCAGCTCTCCGGGGTGGTCGTCGCCCAGTCGTACATGCTGCCGCCGATACACCCGGTCTCTCGCAGCGCACGTACGTAGGCGAGCGTCTCCGCGACGGACGACTTGGCGGCGTCGCCGGCGATCACGTGGATGGGGATCGACGGCTTGCCCGTCTGGGTGCGGATGATCGCGACGTTGTCGCGGGTGTCGCGATAGGCGTTGGCGTAGCCGTCGCCGTGGTACGTGTAGTAGCCCATCGGCACGATGACGTTGTAGACGGCCGCGACGGCTTTGTAGGGGAAGCCGGGCCAGTAGGTGGCGTTCTTGGCCATGCCGGCCGGCGAGGGGATGATGCCGCCGAGCGGATAGTTTGAGCCCACAGCGGCCCTTATCTTCGCCGACAGGTCGGCGAGCCGCGCGTTGCGAGTGCTCACGTTCTTCACGCCGCTCCACTCGATGTCGAGGGCGAAGGAATCGAACTTCTGCCCGTCCGGCGCGCGGTAGTCGATCGCCGCCATGCTGCGCGTGTAGTCCCTGGCGGGGTCGGCGAAGCTCGGCAGGTACCAGGCGACGATCTTGATGCCCTTCGCGTGACAGGCGCGGATGAAGTCCGCGGCAGTCACCTGGCCGCGCGTGAACATCGACGCCGATTTCGGATAGTGGAAGTTGGCCGTCTCAAGGTAGAGCGTGCGGACCCCGTGCGAAGCCATGTCGGCCACCGCTGCGACGGGATCCGCCCAGGCCTTGGCGTCGTACATGTCCACCCAGGCCCCGAGGCCGCGGTACATGATGATGCGCGGCTTCGCGGCGGCCGCCTGCGGCCGGGCCGCCGCCGGCACGAGCGTGGCGAGCAGGGCGACGAGGACGACGAGGATGGCGAGACCGGCGCCGCGCGGCCGGCGAAACGGGATGCGGGAAGTGCGAGTAGTCACGAGCGGACCCCCTGGTGGCTGTCTCGGTGCCACCCAGTATACGCTGCGTGATGCGTACTACCGGAGGTGACACGTGAGCATCGAGTATCTCAGGCAGCAACTGGGCGCCAACGAGAGGATCCTCTACACCGAGCGCCACCATTGGATCTTCCCGATCGCCGAGATGATCAAGTGGATCCTCGCCGCCGGCATCATCGTCGTGCTGCTCGTGCTGTTCAAGAGCTGGTTCCACGGCTCCTGGACCAACTGGCTCTTCGTCGCCCTGCTGGTGCCGGTGTTCCGCATCGTCTGGGGCTTCGTCTCCTGGCGGATGAACGTGTACGCGCTCACCAACCGCCGCGTCGTGGAGGTCACCGGCGTCGTCAACAAGACGGTCTCCGACTCGTCACTTGAGAAGCTCACGGACGTGGTGCTGCGCCAGTCGCTCCTCGGCCGCATGCTCGGCTACGGCGACATCGAGGTGCTCACCGCCGCGGCCGGCGCCGGCATCAACGACCTCAAGCAGATCCGCAAGCCGATGGCCTTCAAGCAGGCCATGGTGAACGCCAAGGAAGAGCTCGAGCGCGAATTCGGGCACGGAGGGTGACGCCCTAGCTCCTCGGCTCGAAGTCCTTTCCCACGCTCCAGCAGTTGGCCACGGGCTCGCCGAGGGCCCAGTATTTGCGGCTCGCCATGTCGAACAGCAGCGGCCTGAGCTTGGCGATATCGACGGCGCCGTTGGTGAGCACGTCCACGTCGGCGTACGTGCCCACGATGTCCCCGACGAACAGGTCGTGCGTCGGCAGTTCGACATGTTCGATCAGCCGGCATTCCATCGTCACCTTGCAGCCCGCGATCATCGGCGCCGTGCCGAGCTCGCCATAGAACACCTCAAACAGGCCGCTCTTGTCCTCCTTGCGACCGCTGACCATCCCGATGTAGTCGGTGAGCGCGACCATGTCCTCCGACGGAAGGCTCACGCTGAACGTGCGGTTGGCCTTGATGCCTTCGTTGGTGAGGTGCACGCGGCCCATGCCCAGCGTGATCCCGTTGAGGTGGGCGATGCCGACGTGCGCGATGGTCGCGAAGTCCGGCGTGTCGTCGACGACTGTGCCCACGATCGCGGTGACCAGCGGGTAGAGCGCGTTCCTGGCTCCGAGCTTCTCCTTCACGGCTGACCTTTCGTTTCTCTGGCGCCGGATACGCGGCGACCCGGGTGAGACTCGCCGCCGGCGACGAGCCATGTGACGGGTGCATACCCACGAGCATGGCCCTCGCAATCCGCGAGGCTGCAGGTCGGCCGCGGAGCCGCGGCGCCCAGGTGCCTCCGCGTCTCGGCGCGGCCGCGCCGTGGCCGTGGCGGTTGGTGAGGGCGCCCGTCAGTCGTCATGATTGAGCCATGGCAGCCGGCAACGCAAAGAGGCGGGTTCGCGGAGGCAGAGCGAACGAGCGTGCGACAGGCGACCGCTCAGCACGGCACACGGCGCGCCGGGGAGGCCGCCGCAACGGCGCGAGGCGTCGGCCATCGGCGCTGCTTGTGATCGTCTGCGCCGGCCTCGCGGCGATCGCGGGCGTCTACCTCGTCGCTCGCGCCCTCGACCACGACGGCCCGCACGGCCCGTATCTGATCGGCGCCTGGACGCTCGGCGACCGCGACTCGCTGCGCCGCGCGGTCGCCGCCGGTGCACTCGACGAGGTGAGCGTGGACTGGCTGCAGTCTCGCGCCGACGGCGCCGTCGTCGCGCCCAAGCTCGACGTGGACTTCCTGGCCCTGGCGCGCAAGGACCACGTCAGGGTCTTCGTCACGCTCACCGACTACGACGAAACGAGCAAACGGTTCGACCATTCCATCTCGGCCGCGATCCTCGCCTCGGCGGCGAGCCGCCGCCGTCACGTCGCGGCCGTCGCCCGGTGGGCGGCGGACCACGACGTCGACGGCATCGATGTCGATTGGGAGGCGCTCACTGCCGGCCAGCGCGACGCCTATGCGCGTTTCGTCGAGGAGCTCGCCGCGCGCCTTCACCGCGACGGCCGCCGCATCGCCGTCGACGTCTTCCCCAAGACCAGCGAGCCAGGCGGCTGGGACGCGCCGCGGGCACAGGACTGGCGGCGCCTCGGCCGCGCCGCCGACGAGTTCCGCGTCATGACCTACAACTACTCGGGCTCGTGGTCGGGCCCGGGGCCGCTCTCGCCGCCGGCCTGGATGGACCGCATCCTCACTTTCGCGGAGTCACGCGTTGATCCGCGCAAGATCGTCATGGGCCTCGGGCTCTACGGACGCGAGTGGCGCGAGTCCAGTACCACCGACCTCCTGTGGAGCGATGTCCTGCGCATCCGCGCCACGAAGCATCCCAGCCAGAGCCGCGGCGACTCGGGCGAGCTGGTCCTGGGCTACCGTGGCGGCGGGCTGCAGCACATCGCCTACTTCCCCGACGCGCGGGCCATCGACGACAAGCTGAGCATGATGCTGGAGCGTCACCCGCGCATCAAAGGCGTGTACGCGTGGCTCATGGGCCAGGAGGACCCGGCTACGTGGAGTGTCCTCCGTCGCCGGCTTCAGTAGAGCCGTCGCCGAGCAGTCGCGCGCTCACTCCGCCCCGGACTCCCCGTCCCAGTAGTCGCACAGTTCCATCCGGCCGATGACCCCGAGACCGCGCAACGACAGCTTGCGCGAGCGCGGGTAGTAGGTCATCTCGTTGCTGCGCCGCTCGCCGTAGGCGAGCAGCGTCAGGCCCCCGGCGCCGGCACGAAACGCGTGCGCCAGCGCCGTGCCGGCCGGGCGCACGACCACCGTGCCGGTGCGCACCGCGACGGTCTCCGGCACGCTCGATGCGCTCGCGCCGCACTCGCGGAGCTCGAGGACCCCTTCGCCTGAGAGGACGACGAAGATCTCCTCCTCGGCGGCGTGGACGTGTGGCGGGCAGTTGATGGCGCCGGGGCTCACGACGACGTGGTTGAGCCCCGTCAACCGCGATCCCGCCGCCCGCCCCAGCGGGCGGACCAGCCGGTCCGTGTCGCCCGTCCGCCGCGGAACGGCTTCCACCGCCCCGGTGGCGACCACGCTCGCGAACCGCTCCCCTGGTTCCGGGCAGTCGATCTCGCCCGCCGCGGCTTCGCGCGCCCACGGGTGCGGCTCCTCGGAGATCGTGACCCACGAATCGCCGAGCCACGCGACGCCGGCGCGCGGCAGACGGCAGGCGGCCGCATCCCCCCGCGTGCCGAACGCGAGCGCGTCCACGCCGTCGGGCCCGGCGATGAGCGTGTGCGCGGGGCCACCGGCCGGGTGCACGATGCAATCGCCCTCCCCCACGCGGCAGGTCTTGCCGTCCTGCCACGAAAGGCCCTCGCCGCCGAGTATGTAGAAGATCTCCTCCTCGGCGTCGTGCGCGTGCGCGGGCGTGGCGCGCCGGCCCGGCGCGACCTTGATGCGCCGCAGGCCGGTGGTCACGCTGCCGCCGGCGCGCCCGACCTCCCACCACGTGCCGCCCATCGGACCCGCGTCGACCTCTCGCTTGGGAGCGTCCTCGATCTGCACGATGCCTTCAACGTCCATGCGTCCTCCACTTCGGCGCTGAGAGAGCCGAGGCCGGTACCGACTGCCCCTGCCCCCGATGTCATCTTCCTGCGACTCTAGCAGAGCGACGTCCCGCAGAAGTCGAGCGCTGGTCGCAGGGCTGGCCGGCGTCCGCCGGCCACCACGTCGTCCGACCGCGGCTCCCGCATCGGCGGCTGGCGCCGCCGCGGCGCGCCGCCCACAGCGAGAACGACGGCCGGCAGGATCGCGCCCGCCGGCCGTCGTCGCCACCACCGCAGGCCTTGCGGCCCCGCGGTCTCCACAGGGACGCGTGAGCGACACGCCCCGCGGGTGGTCGCAGCTACTGTCGACATCACGACGGAGTCATTGAGCGTATTCTTTCGCCAGTCTTGGTGACGGTGGCCCGCGCGGCAGCCGGCACACCACACAGAGCGGGACGCTCAAGCCACGAAGAGGGGCGGCGGCGCGATGCGCCGCCGCCCCTTCGGGCGTCACGTGGAAGCGGGTGCGAACCCGCTGTGAGTCAGGCGTCCGGCGCCGGCGGCGTCTTGGGCGGCTCCGGCGCGGGCGGGACCTGGGCGTCTGTCACCGAGGTCTCGGCCGCTACATCGCCGGCGGCCGCCTGCGCGTCATCGGCGGCCGTCTCGCCTGCGGCGTCAGTCACGGCGGTCTTCGCCTCTTCGGCCGCTGGAGCCGCCTCGTCGGCGGCCTCGACCGGAGGCGTCGTCTCGACCGGAGGCGCCGCCTCGGCCGGCGCAGCTTCCGCGGCGGCCGGGACCTCCGGCGTCGCAGCCGCTTCGGCCGGAGCAGCGGGTGCTCCGCCCACATCGGCAGTAGCCTCCGGCGCGACCGCCGCAAGCGGGTCTGCCGCCGCCTTCCAAGCGTTGGCCGCGGCCATGGTCGCCGCGGCCGGGTCCGCGGCGCCGGCGGCGCCCAGAGGCACTGCCGCTCCGCCGACGACACCAGGCGACAACGCCGCCGGTGGGGCCGGCGGCGCCGGCGGCACGGCCGGCTGATAGGCCACCTGACCGCCCACGGCCGGAGACGCGTAGGGCGCCGCGGCGGGCGGCGGCGGGACCGGCGCGCCCGGCGCGCCGGGAGCCGCCACGACCGCGGCCTCGCCGCCGGCCTCGAGATACATGGTGCTCACGTAGCAGATGATGAACGGCCCGGCCACGATCTCCAGGGCGAGCGTCAGGATCCCGTTGAGCGCCGACGACACGCGGCCGATCAGGCCGATCGACCAGGCTGATCACGAAGAGCGCGAGCATGAGCACCACGATGATGCCCAGCGTCTTCCACCAGCCAGTGCTCTTGACCATCGCGCTGCTCGTCCGCGCTGCCTCGCCGAACGTCATCCCGCGATCGGCGATCAACGGCAGAACGTACAGCCACGTCACGCTCAGCCACACGAGGAAGACCAGGTCGGCGATCCAGCCGATGATCGGCAGCAGCGCCACGATGCCGCAGACGACGCCGATACCGACCATCACCAGCCAGAAGATCATGAACCTGCTGAACTTGCGGAAGCCGCCGAACAGGTCCGCGAAGTTGACGCCGCGGCTTTCGCGGGCCGCGCCGATCACCATCTCGAAGATGCCCCCGTAGAACACCACGGCGAGCACGGAGACGATCAGATAGCCGATGAAGCCGACGATCAGCGCGCCGATGAGCGTCCCGACGCCGAGGCCCGTCAGGCTGGTCGAGTTCCCGTTGCTGCCGATGGCGATGCCGCCGATGCTCACGGCCGCCATCCCCGCCACGATCGCGAAGACGACGACTGCCACGACGCCGACGATGAGCCCAACGACCAGCCCGGCCAGGATCAGCCAGCCGACGTCCTTCTTCCACAACTCCCACGCCTTGGCGAACACCTCGCCTACAGTCATGCGTATCCTCCCTTGTCCCTGGCCCCTGAGGCGCCCACCCCGGCGCCCGCGCTACTGGGCAGTATCTCCTACCTGCTCCGTGCGGTCACGTGTTCGCCCCCGGCGGGGGCGGAGGCGCCGTGGGCGCCTCCGGCGGCGCCGGCTGAGCCGGCGGGATCTCATGCGCGGCCGGCATCACGCCGCCGGGCGCAGTGCCTGCTTCGTCAGAACCGGCCCCCGGCATGAGTGGCGGGGGCGCCGGAGCGTACTGCTGCGGCGCGTCCGCCGTGCCCGGCACAGGCTGGCCCGGCGCCGGCGGGACCTGCGGCGGAGCCGGGGGCGCCGCCGGGGGCGTGTACGGAGTGGCCGTGTACGACTGCGGCGGCGTGCCGGCAGGCTGCCACGAGCCGGCAGGCACGACGGCCGCGTCCACAAGGGCGCCTTCGCCTCGCGCCCGGAAGTACATCGATGCGATGTACGTGAGCATGAACGGATACACGAGGATCGCCGCCGCGAGGCTGCCGATGAACGGCACGAATCCCAACACGACGCTCGCCGCGATCGCGGCCAGGTAGAGCACGAGCAGCGCCGCGAACGTCATCCACCAGCCGGAGGCGTGGACCAACCGGCGGCTCACTCCCAGCGCGGCGACCACTCCGCCTTCCTGGTCGACGATGAGCGGGAACAGGTAGACCCAGCTGATCTGCAGGTAGACCATCGCCACGATCGCCGCGACCATCACCACTGCGGCGAGCGCACCGATGATCCAGGATCGCGCCAACGCCGCGGCCACGATGAGAGCCACAGGCACGACTTCCACGGCGAAGAAGATGACCGCCAGCAGCAACACCGCCGGGACGACCCTGCCGAAGAGGCGGAAGCCGCCGAAGGCGTCCCCGTAGCCCATCGTCCGCCCTTCGCGCACGCGGCGCAGCACGCCCTTGAGGATCCCGGCGTACAGCGGTATCGAGACCAGGATCGACGCGACGATCGCCAGCCCCGCGCCGGCGCCGATGAGCGCCCAGCTGCCGGCGCTGACGTGCGTCACCGTTCCGCTGCTGTCGACCGTGAAGCCGGAGAGGCTCGGGAGGATCGTCAGCGCCAGGATGATGCCGACGACGACCACCGGGATGAAAGAAGCGATGAGCATCCCGACCATCAGAGGGCCCACGTCCTTCGTGAACAGGCCCCAAGCGTCCCTGAACAGCCTGCCGATGTCCATCGTCCGCTCTATCCGATGGCCGCGTCGATCAGGCCGCCCTCGCCGATCGACTGGAAGTACATGCTGATGACATAGCCGGCGCCGAACGGCACAGCGACCAAGCCGATGATCAATCCGATGATCGGGATGACGGACAGGACGCCCACGACGATCCCGATCACGAGCGCGCCGACGAACCACGTGATGAACGTCGTGAAGTAGCCCGGCGCCGCGGACATCGCCTGGCTGTCGCCCATCGCTTTGCCGACGCCCAGACGGCGATCGACGATGAGCGGCAATGCGTAGAGCCAAAGCGTGGTGACGATCAGCCCGGGGATGATCAGGAGCGCGTAGCAGATGGCCACGAGGACGCCGAGCACGAGATACGCGACCATGAACGTGCCAAGCTCGCTGAACTCGGTCATCTCGGCGTAGTCGGCCGGTCGGCGCTCGCGTATGCGGCGCAGCATCATGCGGATCACCACGCTGAGCATCCACGAGTAGACGACGACGGCGACGACCATGAGGACCAGCGAGGCGAAGAACCCCGTGACCGCTCCGACGCCGCCTCCGAAAGCGCCGAGCCGCGCCGCGGCGACCCCACCACCAGCGATCAGCCCGACGACCACGCTGACGACGCCGACGATCACCGAGGCGACCAGGGCCGTGACGGTCAAGGGAGCCCAGTCGAGCTTGAACAGTCCCCAAGCGTCCCTGAAGCACTTCGCGATGTCCATGATGCCTTACCTCCAGCGACTGCCGGGCGGCGCTCCGGCCTCGAATGCACGCGCGACTGTGTCCACAAGAGACGAGTTCGCCCCGTGGCGCCGCTACCCTTGGCCGGCGGCGCGACGGATAGAATCGCCACAGATGAACGACCACCCCACATCGCGCCTGCACGACGCGCCGCTCCAGGCGGCCACCTCTCGCCACGAGGCGATGATGGCCGAGGCGCGCCGCATCATCGACGCGGGCAACGACCGCGACGTGATCCTGCGCCTCACCGGAGGCCTCGCGGTACGCCACTACGCGATCGACCTCGAATTCGCCGAGCGCGACTACAGCGACATCGACCTCATCGGCCTCAAGCGGCAGACGACCGAGATCCACGCCGTCTTCCTTGACCTCGGCTATGAGGAGAACATCCACGTCGCGATGGCGACCGGCAACAGCCAGCGCCAGTACTTCCGGCCGCGGCACGCGCTGGAGTCTCGCGCCCACATGGCCAAGCGGGCCCACGCCACGCCGGTCATGTCCGCTGTCCCGCCCAGCGACCACATCGACGTGTTCCTGGACGCGATGAAGATGGACCACGAGCTCGACTTCCGCGATCGCCTCGAGATCAACACCTACGCCGTCGACCCGGCGGACATCTTTCTCAGCAAGCTGCAGATCGTGAACCTCAGCGAGAAGGATGCCCACGACGTCATCACGCTCTGCAAGGACGTGTACGTCGACTTCCACCCGCATCCAGGCGTGCTCGATCTCGAGCACGTGGCTGAGACGTGCGCCGCCGATTGGGGTCTGTACATCGACGTGATGAGCAACATCGACAAGGTCCTCGAGCGGCTGGACGACTACGACCTCAGCCCCATGGAGACCAACCGCATCGCACGCACGCTCGAGCTCGCGCAGGACATGATGACGGAGCACTCCAAGAGCCTGCGCTGGCGCGTGCGTGCGCGCGTCGGCAAGAGGCTTCGCTGGTACAACGAGGTCGACGAGACCTTCGGCGGCCGCGCGGAAGAGCCGGCCGCCGCGGTGCGCACCAAGGAAGGCCGGGCGGCCCGCGATCGCCGAGTGAGACGCGCCCGGCCCGGCCGAGGCGGCGCGCGGTCTGGCCAATCTCCGGTGTTCACCCCACCCCCCGATTCGCTTGTTCCTTGTGACGGCGGGCACAATTAAGGTGTACCCGCCGCCGGGGACGGCGGGGCGCGTGAAGGGGGAGTCATGGAATGCATCGAGATCCTCAAACGCGAGCACCAGATGGTCAGGCTCGTGATCGACGCCGCACGCCGCGACCTCGAGCGCGCAGAGGCGTTGCACGCCGTCGATCCCGCCGAGGCGGAGCAGCTCCTGGACTTCTTCCGCTACTTCGCGAACTCCTGCCACGATCCCAAGGAAGAGGACCTGCTCTTCGCCGTGCTGCACCGCCGAGGCATGGCCTGGGAGGGCTACCCGCTCCGCGACCTCGTCAGGGAGCACGAGGAGATGCGTGTGATCCTCGATTCCGCGAGCGACTGGCTGAAGCCGGCCGAGGCAGGTGATCCGACAGCTGTCGAGGCGCTGGTGCACGACCTGCGCATGTACCTCGACCTCGTCGACGCCCACATCGACAGAGAAGAGGACGAGGTCTTCCCCCTCGCCCTGCAGTGGCTCACCGCCCGGGACCTCGAGGAGCTCGGCGACGCGTTCACGGCCATCGCCTGCGAAGAGCTGGACGAAGGGGTGCACGCCTACTACTCGGACCTGGCACACCACCTGGCGGGCACGGCGGCCTGAAGAAGCGCATCAGCCCGACGTCGCGCGGCGACGCGGAGTACTGGGACAGCGCGCCGAGCGACCACATCGCGGCCGGAGCCCACGGCTCCGGCGCGGGCGAAGGCGCCGGCTTTCTCTCCCCCTTGCCGGCGCCTTCTGTCCCTGTAGCTCGCGGCGCCTTCAGTCCCTGCGGCCGGGAGCGCGAACCGTCACCGGCCTAGGTGGCCGGCCACCCCGGTGGCGGCGGGATGAGCTCCCAGCCGACCCCGTCCTCCAGCTCGCGCACCGCCGCCCAATCGCCCGCCGCCAGGCGTTGCTCGGCGAGCGGCACGAGGACCTGTTCCTCGGTGGTCATCAGTCCGCCCAGCAGGTCGAGCAGCCGCGTGCCGTTCTCGACCACGAAGGCCGCGTCGTCGCGGGCGACGGCAAGACGCAGGCGGCGCAGCGACTCCAACGCCTCTGACTGTCGGTCGCGGAGCAGTTCCGCAGGGCCGTGGACGTCGAGCACCGCGAGGGCCGGGAACCACGCTTGCTGCTCGCGGCGAAAGCGCACCTCGACCCCGGACAGGCGATCCACAAGGCGTGCCACGAGCGGCCGGGAAGCCCTCCAGCGACGCCGCGAGGGCGCTCCGCCGAGCCGCTCCAGGGCCACGCGCAGGTCGGCGCACAGCATCTCCACCTGGGCGCCCTCGCGGCGCAGCGAGTGCAGCGGGTGCCCCTCCGACGGGGCGAAGACCACGGCGTCGGACGGGAGCCCCGCCGCGGCCTCCATCTCGCGACGGACGACGAGGCGCTCCGCCGCGGCCGCATCGGCGATCGTCCGCTCGAAGACTTCGCGTTCAGCAGGGACGGTCCCGTCCATCACCCGCTCGAACTCTCGCGCCAAGTCGAGCAGCGAGCCGCCGTGCTCGAGGCGCGCCGCGATGTCGCGCAGATCGTCCACACGACTGTCGCCGCCGACGACGGCCGCGTGACCCATGACCGCCGGGGTCCCCGCTCCTGCGCGCGTCACCTCCGCCGAGATGTCGCGCGCCAGCTGGCGCCAGGTAACGTTCATCGCCAGCGCGACCTCTTCGAGGCTGGCGACGCGCGCCCACCGGCGCCGGCCCTCCGGCGTCCCGAGCCGGCGGAACTGCTCGTGGTAGCCGATCAGGAAGGCTTCAAGAAACGGATGCGCCTCGAGCAAGGCCCACACTGTGGTCCGCGGCCCAAGGACGAGCTCGCCGCTGCCGGTGTTCCGCCTCACGTCCAAGGTCACCTCTTTCCCATCGCACGCGTCACGGCCGTAGCCTAGCAGCGCGAGGCGATCGTGCGCTCCGGCCCGGCGCGAGGCAGCCGCCTGCATGCGTCGCTGGCCGCGCGCGCAGTGCGGTGGTATCCTGCCGCTCCCGTCCCGGCGCACCCGCCGGCCCGCAGATCATGAGCATCGTCACCCTCAACAACGTCGAGAAGTCATTCGGTGGACAGCGCCTGTTCACCACGGTGACGTTCTCCGTGGACGCCCTGGACCACGCCGTGCTCGTGGGCCGCAACGGCACCGGCAAGACCACGCTGCTGCGGCTCGTGTCGGGCGCCGAACATGCCGACTCCGGCACCATCGCCCGCGCCCGCGGGCGCCGGATCTGGCTCCACGAACAGACGCCCGAACTGGAGCGCGACCGCCCGGTCGGCGACTACCTCCTGGAGGCGTTCGGCGAGGCCGTGGAGCTCGAGGCAGCGCTGCGCGCCACCGAGGAGAGCCTGAGCGGCCTCGCCGAGCACAGCCCCGAGCTGCGCGACACGATGCGCACCTACCAACAGTTGCAGCGCCGCTTCGAGGCCGCCGGCGGCTATGGGTACCGGAGCCGGCTGACCGGCGTCGTCGAGGGCCTCGGCCTGCCCGAAGATATGCTCGAGCGCGGCCTCCTGTCGCTGTCGGGCGGGGAGCTCACGCGCGTGACGCTGGCGCGAGCGCTGCTTGCGGACGCCGACCTCCTTCTGCTCGACGAGCCCACCAACCACCTCGACATCGACTCCGTGGAGTGGCTCGAGGGCTTCCTCGCGGAGTACCCGCGCGCGTTCGTCCTCGTCACGCACGACCGTCGCCTGCTGGAGAAGGTCGGCAGGCGGGTCTTCGCCGTGGAGCACGAACACGTCGAGGTCCAGGGAGGCGACTTCGCCACCTACCTGCGCGAGAGCGGAGCCCGGCTCGATCTCATGCGCCGCGAGTACGAGCAGGACCTCGAGAAGATCGCGCAGCTGCAGCGCTTCTACGACCGTTTCCACGCCAAGAAGGACAAGGCGAAGCAGGCCAAGGCGAAGCTCACCCAGATCGAGCGCATCAAGCGCGGTCTGCGGGAGCCGCCCAAGCAGACGAAGAGCTTCAAGCTCGGGCTCCCGCAGCCTCAGCCGTCGGCGCGCATCGTGCTCGAGATGAAGACGCCGGCGCTCACCGTCGGCTCGGCCGACGACCCCGGCGGCCCACGTACCCTCGTGCGGGACGTCGACATCGTGCTCGAACGCGGAGAGAAGGTGGCGCTGCTCGGCGCCAACGGATCCGGCAAGACGACCCTCGTCGAGACGGTCGCGGGCCTGCGGAGCCTCGCCGACGGGGCCACCCACCTGGGGCACAACGTGCGCGTCGCGTACTACTCGCAGCAGGGCCGCGAGCTCGACGAGTCGGCGACGTGCCTCGAGACCGTGCTGCCGCTCGTCGGCCATGACGAAGAGCAGGCCCGCAGGCTGCTCGGCCGCTTCCAGTTCGGGCCCGACGAGGTCGAGAAGCGCGTGGAGATGCTCTCCGGAGGCGAACGAAGCCGCCTCCGCCTGCTCACGCTGCTCGTCGGCGACGCCAACTTCCTGCTCCTCGACGAGCCCACCAACCACCTCGACATGGGCTCCGTGGAGGCGCTCGCCGACGCGCTCGAGGACTACACCGGCACGATCCTCTTCGTGACCCACGACCGCCACCTCATCGACCGCGTCGCCACGCGCGTCCTCGAGATCCACGACGACGCCCTGCTCAATCACCTCTCGGCGACGAGGTACTGGGAGACCCGCGCGGCGCGGCAGGACGGCGCGGGAGCCGAACGCCAGCCTGTCACAGGATCGGTGGGCGAGCCCACGGGGCGGGCTGCCCTCGCCGACGGCGCGAGACCGGGTAGCGGCAAGGCCGGTCGTGGTGATGGCGTTCCCGGTCGCGCGAGTGCCGCGCCGGCCGGAGCGGCGAAGACCCGCCAGGGCAAGGAGAGCGCCGAGGAGGCGCGCCGGCGGCGCGCTCGCTTGCGCGCCGTGGAGGCGGCCGTCCTTCGCGCCGAGAAGCGGCTCGGCGAGATCGACGTCGAACTCGCGGAGCCGGACACGTACGCCGACCGCGTCGTGCTCAACCGCCTCCTCGACGAGCGCGGCATCGTCGAGGGTCAGCTCAAGCGCGAGTACGTGGAGTGGGAGCGGCTGGTCGACGAGACCGGGTGACCGACGCTGCGACGCGGCCGCCGGCGATCGGGGACGCGCCACGTGCTAGGCTCCGGTCGTGAACGACGAGGTACACGAGCTCCCAGCCGCGCTCCCCTCCACGCGAGTTGTTCGCGACCTCCAGCGACGGGTGTTCGCCTGGTACGCGGAGAACCGGCGCGACCTCCCGTGGCGGCGCACCACCGACCCGTACGCCATCCTGGTGAGCGAGATCATGCTCCAGCAGACGCAGGTCTCCCGAGTGGTGGCCAAGTACGAGGAGTGGCTCGCCAGCCTGCCGGCGCTCGAAGACCTCGCGGGCGCGCCTCTCGAAGACGTTCTGCGCCTGTGGCGTGGTCTCGGCTACAACAACCGCGCCCGCCGCCTGCGCGAGTGCGCGCTCGCGGCCTGCGCGGCGTCCGACGGCGGCCGCGCGGCCCTGCCCCGTGACGCCGCGGCCCTGCGCGCGCTTCCGGGCATCGGTCCGTACACGGCGCGCGCCGTGCTGATCTTCGCCCACAACGACGACCTGGCGGCGGTGGACGCCAACGTCCGCCGCGTGCTCACCCACGAGCTGGGGCTACCCCCGGATCTGGGTGACCGCGGGCTGCAGGCGATCGCCGACGCCGCGCTGCCGCGCGGACGCAGCCGCGACTGGCACAACGCCCTCATGGACTACGGCGCGCTTGTCCTCACGGCGCGGGTCACGGGGCTCGCGCCGCGTACCAGGCAGAGCGCCTTCGAGGGCTCCCGCCGCTGGCATCGCTCCCGTCTGCTGCAGTCGCTCCTCGACCAGGGAGCGCAGACGGTGCCGGCGCTGGCCCTGCGCCTCCGCGTCTCGGAGGCTGACGTCGCCGGCGTCGCGGCGCTGCTGGAGCGCGACGGGCTCGTCCGCCGTGACGGCGCTCTGATCAGCGTCGCGTAGGCGGAGGACCGTGATCTACGACGTCGACATCGTGGCGGTTCCCGAGCAGGCCGTGCTGTGCCTTCGCGGGCGCGGCTCGCTCAAGGACATCGGCCGACGCACGAGCCGCCTGCGCGGACTCGCGACTCAGGCGGGACTGGCGCCGGTCGGCCCCCCAGCCGCACGCTTCTACGCCGACGAGGACGGGCCAGAGCCCGACTACGACGTCTGCCTGCCGGTGACGCTCCGGGCCGACGGTTCGGTGCCGGATCGCCTGGAGGAGGCGCACGGCGAGCTGATACCGCTTCACCATGTCCTGCAGGCCACTCACGTGGGCCCTCACGACGCCATGCAGGATGCTTGGCGGGCGGTGCGCGAGGCTGCCACGGCCTTGGGCTACGCGCAGAGCGGCCCGATGACCGAGGTCTACGTCACCGGGCGCGCGTCGGGCGCCGCGCCCGACGAGTACGTGACGCTCGTGCGCCTGCCCTACGCGCGCTGAGCCTCAGACGCGGGCTCAGGTGCGGAACATCGTCAGCAGGAACACCAGCTCCCCGCGTGCCTGGACGGCGTGCTTGAGCTCAGCCGGCATGTAGTAGAGCTTGCCCGGGCTGGCCTCGTACTCGACCCCGGCGAGGACGACGATGCCTTCGCCCTCCAGGATCTGGATCACGGCCGGCACACTGGCCGTGTGCTCGCTCAGCTCCTGTCCGGGAGCGAGCGTGAAATGGATGACCTTGTGATGCTCGTTCTCGACTATGGACTTGCTGACGATGCCCCTGTCGGCGACTTCCGTCATGGTCTTCAAGTCCGCGACGATCGGCTGGTTCGAGTCCAAAGGGACCTCCTCGGTATCCTGCACGCAAGCCAGATCCGGCTTCCCTTCGACCGTACCCAGCGCGCCCGCGGATCCACCTTGACCTTGGTCAGGAATGCTGTTTGACAGGATGCCGCCGTGGGCATATAGTTTGTGCAGCAATACACAATATTGAGGTTTTTACGGACTCTGAGCCGAGAGGTGGTGGGCGCCATGCAGAACCGAGTACTCCGTTCGATCGGCCGTTTCTTCGCCGGCACCGGTGAGATCGTCGCGACTCCTTCAGGAGACGCCCGCGGTCACATGCGCGTCTACGTGCAGGACCCTGTCACCCGAGGCAAGAGCTTCTAGCCACAAGGATGCCTCCGAGCCGGAAGCGGCTACCCCCCAACCGCTTTCGGCCTCCTTCAAGGCCTCCCGCCTCCCTGGCCCGGCCCAACCTCCAGGGAATCATGGCGGGAGGCCTTTTCTTCGTCTCGGCGGCGCGCCCGGCGCGGCTTGCGTGATGCGCGCGGCCTGCCGATACTAGCTCACAGCATGTCGTCAGCCGCGTCCACAACCTCCCGGACCCCCGCCCCCTCTGCAGCCGCGGCCGCCACCGCCGCGGTCCCACACAGAACGTGGATCTACGCGCTGTGGTACATCGAGTCGTGCCTCGCCTTCGCGGCGGTATGGGCTCTCCTGGGTGATCGCACACCGCGGACCTTCCTGGAGGCGGCCGCCTTCCTGCTCCTCTGCGGGGCGGCGCTCACCCTTCCGGCGCACGTTCTGCGCGCCGGGATGCTGCGCCGCGATGTCCGCGGCGCGAGGCGGATCAAGACACTCGAGGTGTTGCTGGTCCTGGCAGCCGGCGGGGTGGCTGCAGCCCTCAGCACGGCCCACGGCTGGGCGGCCATCGTCTGCATCCTGCTGGTCGGGAATGCGCTGTGGGCGCTCGAGCTGGAAGGGCGGGCCGCGAGGCGCGGCCCCGGCGTCACTTCGTGAAGTAGGCCGGGTAGTTCCGCGGCTTGTGCTTGCGCCGCTGGTAGGTCCGCGCGAGCTCGAGGAAGATCCCCACGTCGCGCTCCAGATCGCCCTGCGTGCCGTCGAAGTAGAACGTGCGGATCGGCATGTTGTCGAGGTCTCGCTGGAGCGTCGGGTACACGGCCTCGGTCACGATCCCGTTCATGCACGTGAACGGGCTGATGTCGATGATCCCGTCGGCGCCCTTCTGGAAGAGGTAGATGGCCTTGCCGCTGCTCAGCACCATCTCGCCGAGAGCGCCGGTGTAGGGCAGGTACGGGTGGCTCATCTCGAGGACCTCTTTGACATCCTCCGGCTCTTCGTACCCCACCAGATCCTCCGCGAACGGGCCATACAGCGCATGCTCGTCCATGCGCATGACCTTGCTCTTGAGGTACCGGTAGGCGTTGTCCTTGGAGACGCGCCGGCCTTGGTCGATGAGCCGCCGGCGCTGCTCGTCGTCCGTGTACCACACCCACTCGCCGATGTCCGAGAGCCAGCATTCACCGCCTTGATCCTCGACCACGCGGATCAGATCGAAGTTGGAGAACGTGTTCTGGCGGCAGAAGATCTCGCCCACGACGCCGATGAGCGGGCGCGAGCGGTCGTAGTCGGCGTCGATGGCGCGGAAGCGGTCGCGGGCGCGCACCATCGCGGGGACTGTCGCAGCGAGGCGCTCCTTGTGCGATATGCCGTTCGAGCTCAGCGCCGCGCCGACCTCCTCGAGGCTCTTGAGGTACGCCGCGTCGGCGCTCCCCTTCTCGCGTTCGTAGGGCCGGGTCTTGAGCAGCATCTTCATGAGGATGTCCTGGGTGAGCACAGCGCGCCACGCGGTGCGGATCAGGTCGTTCGAGTAGCTCCCGATCGAGGAGTAGCCGTCGCTCGAGGTGATGCTGATGATGGGCACGTCGCCGTAGCCCAGCTCGTCGAACTTCGCCTTGACGAGGTGCAGGTACTGGCCGAACCGGCAGGGCCCGTTGGCGGTCGGCATGAGGAAGGCGACGTTGTCGCGACCCTCGTCCTCGATGATGCGCAGGAAGTCGCCGATGGTGATCTTCTGCGGATAGCACTCGTCGCCAGACGTGACCTTCGCGCCGAGCTCGAGGGTGCGCTCGTCCGAATCGCTCGTGGGCCACGCGTCGAAGCCGATGGAGCGGATGGCCGCCGCAAGGAGGTAGCTGCCGCCGTAGGGCATCTGCGGCAGGTAGAGGCGGCGGCCCTCGAGGCCGTAGTCCTTGATGGCCTGCTTGATCTGCGCGTCCTGGACCACATCGGCGCCGCCTCGCTGGCTAGTCGACGACACCGGCCACCTCCTCCGCCGGCGCGCAGGCGCCCTCATCGTCTCCCTGGGACCACCAGCGCAAGAAGCCCTTGCTGTCCAAGTAGGCCTCGCAGCGGGTCATCGCGCCGGCATCGTTCTGATGCTCGTCGAACTGCAGCGTCAGGAACGGTTTGCCGGAGGCCTCACGAACGTAGTGCTTGATGTACGAGTCCGGCCCGCACTTGAAGTTGGTCATGTAGATCAGGTGCAGGCGGTCGTTGTCTCGCACGAAGGTGGCCGCCTGCAGGATCTTGCGCCCGTAGTTCCAGTACATGTTGGGAACTATCGGGTCGATGTCGATCCCCCTGAGGGGCAGGAAGTCGAGCGGTATCACGTTCACCCCGTAGAACTTGCGCAGTTTGCGCGGGATGTCCATGTCGATGCCCTTGTCGTACATGTTGTACGGCCGCCCGACGAGCACGATCCCCAACTCCCCGGAGCGTTCCAAGGTGTCGAGCGCCTCGCGGCCGGCGACCTCGAGTGACTCGCGGAACTCGTCCTGCGCCGCGTACGCGCGCTCGAGCGCGGCGCGGATGCGACCTTTGCTGACGCCGAGCTGTCCCGCCATCTCGGCCATGTCGCGCTGGAGGCCGGCGCGGCCCTCGCGGAACATCACGCGCGGCGTCAGGAACTTGGCGCGATGCTGCTCGATACCGGGCGCCGTGCGCACGACGAACGGGAGCGTCTGCCCCCAGGGACAGGCGTGCGAGTTGTACTGCATGAACTCGGTCTCTTCGTTGACCTGGTTGGGCACGAAGACCCAGTCGACGCCCTGCTCGAGCAGCCACTGGATGTGGCCGTGCGCGACCCTGATCGGGAAGCAGGGCTCGGCGACGGTGAGGTCGACGCCGGCCTCGCGGATCTGCTTGTCGCTCTCCGGCGAGAGCACCGGGCGCAGTCCGAGCTCGGCGAAGAAGGTCGACCAGAACGGCAGGCGATCGTACGTGTACATCGCGCGGGCGAGCCCGACGGTCGGAGCGCTCTCCGGCAGGCGACCTCGCGCCTCCTCGTAGGGAGCCATCAGCCGCTCCTCACGGAAGGCGATGAGGTCGGCGATCACCGGTTCCTTGTCGACCTTGGCAGGCTTGCGGTAGCGGTCCGAGCACTTGTCGCCCCAGTAGGTCTTCTGGCCCTCGATCGTGAACTGGCGCACGTCGCACTCGTTGGAGCAGGCCTTGCAGACGAAGTCGACGACCGTGTAGTCCACCTCGCCGAGGTCCCAGCCGCGGAACGACGTCGACTCGCCGGTGCGCTCCATGCGCTCACGAGCAAGAAGGGCCATGCCGAGCGCGCCCATCACGCCGTTGTACGGCGGGACGATGATCTCCTTGCCGAGGATCTGGCTGAACGCGGCGGCGACGGCATCGTTGTAGGCGGTGCCGCCCTGGAAGAAGATGCAGTCCCCCACCGTCCGCTCGCGCACCAGGCGGTTGAGGTAGTTGGTGGCGATCGAGAAGGCGAGCCCGCCGACCAGGTCCTCGCGGCGCGCACCGCGCTGCTGGTAGGCCATGACGTCGCGCTCCATGAACACGGTGCAGCGCTCGCCCAGACGGATCGGCGCCGGGGAGCTCATCGCCAGCTGTGCGAACTCATCGATGATGTTGATGCCGAGCTTCTCGGCCTGCTCCTCAAGGAAGGAGCCAGTCCCGGCGGCGCAAGCCTCGTTCATGGCGAAGTCCACGACGATCCCGTCTTGCAGGCTGATGAACTTGGAGTCCTGGCCGCCGATCTCGAAGATCGTGTCGACCTGACGATCGATCTTGCGGCTGATGAAGTCGGCGCCCGTCTTGTGGGCGGTGATCTCGTCGGTGATGATGTCCGCCCCGCACAGCTCGCCGATGAGCTCACGCCCTGAGCCGGTGGTGCCGACGCCGAGCAGGTTGAGCCGCGAGCCCAGCTCGTCGTAGATGTCGGTGAGCCCTTTGCTCACGACCTCCACCGGCCGTGCGTCCGTCTTGGTGTAGATCTCCTTGATGACGTGGCCCTGGGGGTCTATGACGACGAGGTTCGTGGACACCGAGCCGATGTCGATGCCCATGTAGGCGTCGACGACCTCATCGGCAGAGGCGAACTCGAACGGGCGTGCCATGTCGCGCAGCAGCACGACCTTGTCCATGGAGAGCGGCTCGGTGACCGGGAAGTCCGCGGCGGGCAGATGGCTCGCGTCGAGCGCGCCCACGGCGGCCGAGCGCGCGTCCTCGAAGTCGGCCTCGATGAGGGCTGCGCCCACAGCGCCGACAGACGCATGATACTCCGGCACGAAGAGGTCGTCGTCGTCGAGGTTGAACGCCTCCTCGAGCGCCTGCACGGCGCCCTTGTTGGCGGCCACGCCGCCGATGAACGCGATCGGCGCCTCGACGACCTTGCCCTTGGCGATCGTGCCCTTGAAGTTGCGCATCACGGCGTCGCACAGCCCGCGCAGCACCTCGGGCGGCTCATAGCCCTTTTGCTGGGCGTGGATCATGTCCGACTTCGCGAACACGCTGCAGCGGCCGGCGATGCTTGCGGCCTTGCCGGCGTCCAGCACGATGTCGCCCACGTCCTCGATATCGTAGAGAAGCCGGCTCGCCTGCTGGTCCATGAAGGACCCGGTGCCGGCGGCGCAGTCACCGTTCGTCTGATAGTCGGCGATCCCGGCGCAGCGCGCCTCCTCGCCCGCCTCAAGGCGGATGAACTTCGACGTCTCACCGCCCATCTCGAAGATGGTCCGTGTCTGGGGGTGCAGCGCCGAGATGCCGCGCGAGATCGCCTTGAACTCGTTCTCGAAGCTTGCCTCGAGAGCGTTGCCGATGAGCCTGCCGCCGGAACCGGTGACACGCACACCGGCGATCTTGCCGTCCGGGACCACGGCGAGCAGCTCGTCGAGAAGCGTCTGCGTCGCCTCCCCGGGGCTGCCCTTGATGCGCCGGTATCGAGCCACGAGCACGGGGCGGCCCTCCACAGCGGTCAGGCCGCTGGCGGGAGTCTCGAACAGGGCGGGATGGTCTGATAGAAGCTTGCCGTAGAGCTCGTGATCATCAGGCTCGCCGGCGAGCGCCGCTTTGAGACTGATGCAGCCGATGTCGATACCGAGAGATGTCATGGGTGGTTGACGCGTACCTCCTGCGGGCGGAGCCCGCCTCGCCGACTGCAAACACTACCGTTCCCGCGCGAGGCTCGCAAGTCGGGCCAGCGAGAATAAGACTAATCTACTCCGCTTTTGCGGTCAACGTGGCGCGCGGGTCGCGCAGGGGCTCAGACGACGTGCGTCGGCGCACGAGAGAACGTCCACAGCCCGCCCGTGAGGACGTCACCCCCGCGGCCCTATCGTGACTCTGTGGCGCTGGCCGGCACGCCTCTAGCATCCGCTTCATGGCGCGCCGGCCGGCCGCTCTCGGTCAACATCACTACTGGGGGGCAACCGTGAACGAATCCACCACGCTCACCAACCGCGAGCGCCGCGAGAACGTCGCGTTCCTGAGCCAGGCCTTCGCCGCCGATCCGCACCTCCCGGCCGAGGTCCTCGACGCCGACGAGCGCGCGCGCTTCCTGGCTCAGCCGGAGGAGCAGAGCGGGATCTTCTTCAAGCTCCTCTGCTATGGCGCGCTGGCCGCTCAGCCGGCGCCCGAGTCGGTCGTCGACGCAGACTGGCGGCGCATGGAGGCGGCCGGCGTCATCGACGCACTGTTCGCCGGCGAGTTCGACCTGACGCGCTACGCCGTTGACCCGCCGGTCTCGCGCAGCGACAGCAAGGGCAAGATCATCGACTTCGCGAGGCTCGCCGAGGCGCGCGACACATGGCAGGGTCTTCTCCCCGCACCCACCGACCCGGACGTCGCCGTCGACGTCCTCCACGCCGCCTCCGGAGGAGCGCTCAAGTCCCGCGCCTTCTGGAGTGTGCGCGAGATGCGGCGTCTCGGCCTGTGGGGCGACGCCGCGCTCGACCCCTATGCGTGCGTCCCGGACGGGAGGGTGCGCAAGAGGGCCGTGCGCATGGGGCTCATCGACCTGCCGGAGAAGGCCGACACCTTCTCCGACATGAAGGCGGTGTCTCGTGCGCTGCATGCAGTCCTGCGGCTGGGAGAGGTCCCCGACGGTGCCTTCGACCTCCCCGTGAGTACCGCCGCGCAACGCTGCGAGATCTGCGACGCCTCCCGCATGGCCGCGTGCCCTCTGCCCCACTGCCGCTGGCGCCGCGAGCACGCCGACGCCTGACCGCCGGGACAATCTCGCTGCCCGGTGAGCAAGCGGCCGGCGCCGGCGCGCTCGACCGGCGCCGGCCGCTTGCGCGACGCGTGCCGTAGAGGCAGAGGCGGCGGCGTTCGCGCACGATTGTGATGTCAGGTACAAACCCTAGGGCCGTCTCAGGCGACGCCCTGATGCGCGGTGGCCATCCAGGGGAAGATAACTACTGTAGGAGTCCGTCGGAGGCTCCACACGGAGGCGAAGGGGGGCATCATGGGCGTCTGGCAGATTCTTGCCTGGGTCGCGCTCGCCGCGCTGACCGTGCTCCGCGTGGCCTTGGTGGTCGGCATCATCGCTCTGGTGGTCGCGATCGTTCGCGGCGTCCGGGCGTACGATCCCGTCACGCACACGTCCTGATCGTCGATCCAGTCCCGCGACCGCTCTGCCAGCCGGGGCTCTAGCGCGCCCTGATGGCCGTGCTCGCCGGCGCGGACGCGTTCCCGCCCTGGTCCACCGCCCGGAACTTGAACCTGTAGGTCCCGCGAGCCGGCGGTCTCCACGAGACCACGTGTCCCACACCCTGCCTGATCCAGCCCACGCTGATCTTCAAGGGTTTGGCGAGCCGCGACCCCGCGACGGTCACCGAGACGCGGACGGTCGGGCTGTACTTGTCGCGAACGACGTAGCGGACTCTGGCACGACCGCCGAGCGCCATCGTGAGTGTGGTCGGCGCCGAGAGCACAGGGGCAGTCCGGTCGATGCGCAGCGGGACCGACTCCGACGTCGTCCCCAGGCTGCCTTGGGCCGTGAGCCGCACCGCATAGCTCCCCCCGACGGCGTACTCCCCATTGGCGAGTCTCCCGTCCCAAGACCAGGTCTGCGCGCCGGCCGCATACGCGTGAGTGCGCAAAGTCGCAAGGACGGTGCCCCTTCGCAGGAGCGCGATGCCCACATCGGCCGATCGCGCGAGACGGAAGGCCACCGTCGCCGCGTCTTTGACGCCGTCGCCGCTCGGCGAGATCGTGCGCGGCCGCACGCTGACAGATCCGAGCGTCCGGTCCACGACCACCGATCTCCGCGCGGTCGCGCTGTTGCCCGCCAAGTCGCGCAGGGCGACCTCGAACGAATAGCGGCCTTCGGGCGCGCCGGCCAGGGCGCCGCCGCTGAGGATCCGTCCGTCCCACGACACACCCCGCGGCTTCGCAGTCACCGGGATCCAGGCGGTGAGGCGGCGCACCACGGTCCCGCTGCTGTTGAGGATGGAGACGCGGGCCGAGCCGCTCTCACCGGGCACGAACGTCAGCGTCGCGCGATCGCTCGGCGCAAGACCGTCGGGATTGAACGCCGCGGGGGCGACGACGGCACTCTGCAGGCTCGGCGGGGTGAGGTCGAGGCGGATGGACGCGGTGGCCGGCCGCGCCTCGCCGTTGGCTGATGTGGCGGTGGCCGTCAACGAGTACGTGCCCTCCGGCAGAAGCTCGC
Organism: uncultured Thermoleophilia bacterium; assembly: GCA_963829205.1. Lineage (GTDB taxonomy): Bacteria > Actinomycetota > Thermoleophilia > UBA2241 > UBA2241 > CAIXSE01. The sequence goes on along the minus strand of CAWHHT010000005.1, from coordinate 78,744 downwards.
CCTGGTCGTTCTTGCCCGCCCAAGTCAGTGCCGCGGACGTCCCCTGTCCTGTGGCGTGCCACACCAGGGCCCCTCCGGCATCGCGGATGGCGATCCCCCAGTCTGCGCTCTCCGATGTGGTGAACGACACCGCCGTGTCGTCCTGGACACCGTCGCCGTTCGGGCTGATCGCGAGGTCGCCCACGGCCGGCGAGTAGATCTTGGGCTGGCCGATACCGGCGACGGCCTTGCGGATCGTGGGCAGCAGCGCGTAGAGCTTGCTGCCGGGGCAGTCCGTGTAATTCGCCTGCCGGTGACCGGCGATGGCCGGGAACGTCACGCGCTCACCGGTCGCGTATTTCTGGCCGTAGCCGCACGTGAGGGTCCCGGTGCCGAGCGGATTGACATGATGCACGTCCAGCTTCCACGCGAGCAGCTCCTCGAGGGAGGTCACGGCAGCCTGCGGAGGAGTGGCGCTGGTGAACGTGCCGATGATGGAGACTCCCGTACTGCCCGTGTTGAATCCGAGCACCTGGGCGCCGATGACGCCCTCGGTCACGCCGCCGTAGCGACCTTCGTAGATCGTCCCATAGCGGTCGATGAGGAAGTCGTAGCCGACGTCGCTCCAGTGCAGCGACTTCGTGTGGTAGGCATAGATGGCGCGCACGATGGCCGGCGCCTGACCGCGCGTGTAGCTGTTGCCGCTGTCGGTGTGATGGACGAACGCCATGTGCACCGGGGCGTAGCTCGGCGTGCCTCTGCGCCATGACTCGTTGGCACCCCACTGGGCGCGCGTCACGATCTCGGGGCGGGTCGTCATCGCGGCCACCGGCGGCGCAAGCTCGAGACCAGCGATGGTGCAGGCGACCCGGCGCAGCACGCCCACGACCGCGGCGCCCGCGTCGGCGTCCTCGGTGCTGTTGATCGCGACGAGGTGGACATCGTTCAGGCGCACAGGCTCTGGCGCCCGGCCGGCTGCGGCGTGCGCCTCGACCTGGACGTAGCGGCCGTCCCCGGTCCACAACGCCTCGATGAAGGCCTGCGCGCGAGGCGAAGCAGCGTCATTGGCGACCTCCAGCCCCGACGAATACCATGCACTCCAGGAGACCCCATCCTCGCTGGTGCGGAGGCGTACGATCACGCCACCATGCTGCGCCGGCGGTCGGCAGGTGAGGCCAAGCACGGTGAAACGCATGCCGGCGTCGAGTGTGGCCGGCGACGCCGCCGAGGATGAAGAGCCTGCAGTCGTACGAGCGCGAGGCGACGCCGCGCCGACCGCAGGCTCGACCGGCAGGGCGTTCGGCAGCGCCAGCTCGTGGGAGCGCACGATCGGCGTCCGCATCCACGCCGCCACCGCGTCGCTCATCCGGGGAGCCGACCAGATGGCCGCCAGCGCCGCAAGGAGTGCGAGGGTGGAGACGGCCGCCGCCCGTGCGGCGCGTTTGTGAGGATGAAGTCTCGCCATGAGGGTCCCGGTCCCGGCAGACTCAGTTTCGACAGGGTACCACGAATCCCCTAGGCAGCCCGGCGACTCCCGAGCAGCAGCACCGCTGCGGCGGCGAGCCCAAAACGGCCGGCGGGCGGGGCGGCACTCTCGTGTCGCCCCGCCCGCCGCGGGTGCCCCAACACCTCGGACAGTGCTACTTCACCGGCACCGGCTCACGTTCGCGATCGGGGCTCTTCTCCGTGCTCATGCACTCCCAGATCGGGTTGTAGACCCGGTTCACCTCCGCGGCGTACTCATCGATCGGCCCGCGAAGCTGGGTGAACATGCTCTCGGCCCCAGGATGCGTGGGGTGAGCGCCCGTGAGCTCCATGATCTCGCGAGACATCATCGGGTTGTCGATGAGCATGCACGGCATGAGCAGGTTGTGATTGAACGGCTGCCGGCGACGGATCTCCCGGAAGTACGTCGAGTTGAACGCCTCGAGGAGGCTCACGTCGCGGATGTTGTCGGTCGCGAAGTGCGTGAAGATGCACGGCTCGACCCAGCCGTCGCTGTTGATGTGCATGTAGTGCTTGCCGGCGATGCACCCGTGGACGTAAGGGGCGTCGCCCCAGAAGTCCACCGGGAAGACCGGCTTGGTGTCGCGGATGCGCATGATCCCGAGGCGGAACTCGTTGCGCTCCTCGGGCGTGAGCATCATCTCCGTGCTGGGGTCCCGCCCGACCGGCATGTACAGGAAGTGCCAGCCCAGCATGGCGCCCTTGGCGATGAGCGGGTCGACGAACTCCTCGCTGACCAGCATCCGCCAGTTGTTGCGAGCCACGGTCACAGAGTAGCCGAACAGGACTCCGGCCTCGCCGAGATGGTCCATGACGTCCATGACCTGCTGGTGCACGCCCGCGCCGCGACGACGGTCCGTCATCTCGGGCGTTCCCTCGACGCTGAGCATGGGAGCGATGTTGCCCACCTCGGCGAGCTCATCGATGGTGTCTTCGTCGAGGAGCGTGCCATTGGTGAACACCTGGAAGTAGGCGTCCTTGTTCTCGCGCGCGAAGTCGAGCAGTTCGTCCCACATGAACGGCTCGCCGCCGAGCAGGGTGAACAGGTAGACGCCCATGTCGTTGCCCTCGTCCACGATCTTCTGCATCAGCGTGCGGCCGAGGTCCTGGTCGGGTGAGTATTCCGCTGCGTAGCACCCTTCGCAGGCAAGATTGCAGCGCATCGTCGGGCTCATGAGGATCGTCGTCGGCGCGTTGTAGCCAGTCTCGTCGATGAGCTCACGCCGCTTTGCCACACCGCGAAGAAGAGTGTTCACGATAAGACATTCGATGAAGCGGTCGCGGCAGCGCGGGCTGAGCCTTGTGGTGACGTGCTTGGCTATTGTGAGCGCCGGGTGGTCGTCCTCGATCTTCTCGGTGACGAATCGCACTGAGCCCTTGTACTGATCGGGGGTGATCTTCTCAGCCAGTTGGAACGCCCGGACGATCTTCCTCTTGTCGTCGCTGGACGCCGCCTTGAGCATCTGGTTGATCACCTGCCTCTGCACGGCTGTGTAGAGGCCGTCCGTACGGCTCATCAGTCTCCTCCTCTCTCCGAGCGCGCCCCTGCCCCGGGGACACGCGACATCAAGGTGGCGAGGCCTGGCCTGAGAAGGCGGGTCCGCATCCCGACCGTTTGACCCGCCGGAGACTCACCGGGCACTCTGGGCAGCCACGATGTGAGTCTACCATCCGGCCGTACTCTGACCGTAGGCTTCGACCGTCGCGTCCCGAGATGGTCCCAGCGCGAAAGACTCACGCCCTCTCGTCCGTTGTACGGAGGGATGGTCATCGCCGCCCTTGCGGCGGCGACAGACGCCTCCAGCTGCCAGGCTGGGTGACAGGCCGCCCGCGCCAGACCGCTCCACACCGGCGCGGGCGGCCTCTCCGATCACACGAGAGCGCCGCCGCAGGTACGTGTGTATCCACGCGGGCGACACTTCGTGTGCCTTTTCGTCTAGAAACCCTCATCTTTGGCGCACGGGCGGCCGATACCGACACTGAACGAAAAAGGCAAACCTGCCGTGAGGCAGGGACGCAAAGCCAGAGGTCTTGGATGATCAAGATAGCTCGGTTGCCGAATCCGGTCTTCGCCTCCGCGAACCTCGCGTTCAGCTCCCGACCCGGGATTGCGTCCCAGCGCCTTTCTCAGGGCGAGTCAGCTATCGTCCGCCGGCCCCGAGCAAGCCGGTAGGCCCGAGGAGGATTGGTGTGGAGGCGATTCAGATGAGCAAGAGGTTCCTCATCCTGGCCGTCGCGCTGTTCGGTCTCCTGGCCTTGCCGGCCTCGGCATTGGCCGCCGACCAGCTCGACAACGCCAAGATCGATTCCAGCGTGCAGACGGTGGTCGACGCGACCGGCGGAGACGTGGCCGTGCCGGTGATCGTGTACGCGCCGGACAACCTCGGCAGCGTCGACGCGGTGATCCCCGACGTCGTCGACACGACCAACATCCCGCTCGTGGACGGCGTGGCCGCCTACCTCACCCCTGACGAGATCGCGAGCCTTGCCGATCAGGACTACGTGACGGGGATCGTCGCCGACAACCCGGTCTCCGGCGTTGACTACGCCAGCTCCATGGACATCACCAACCTGGCCATCGGGCTGAGCAGGGTCGCGTCGCCGGCTGACGGCGGCCCGAGTGGCAACGGAGTCACGGTCGCGGTGCTGGACAGCGGCGTCGCCTCGACGAGCGACCTCGGTTCCAGCCGCATCGTCGGCTGGAAGGACTTCGTCAATGGTCGCACGGCGCCCTACGACGACGCCGGCCACGGCACCTTCGTCGCCGGTCTGATCGCTGGTGACGGCACCGCCTCCCTCCCGCTCGATGGCGGCGGGCAGGCCACGATGCAGTTCCGCGGCGTGGCCCCGGCGGCGAACATCGTCGGCATCAAGGTCCTGGACAGCTCCGGCGAAGGCCGCACGTCCTCCCTGGTCGCCGGCATCGCCTGGGCTATCGCCCACAAGAACCAGTACGGCATCCGCGTGCTCAACATCTCCATCGGCGGCGACCCGGTGGGCCCGTCCGGTATGGACCCGATCGACCTCGCCTGTGAGGCCGCCTGGAAGAGCGGCATCGTCGTGGTGTGCGCGGCCGGTAACGAGGGCGACTTCGGGATGGGCGGCGTCCTCTCCCCCGGCAACGACCCCTACGTCCTGACGGTCGGGGCCACCGACACAAGGCAGACTCCCGACACCAGCGACGACGCCGTCGCCGCCTACAGCTCGTGGGGTCCGACGCTCTTCGACGAATACGCCAAGCCGGACATCGTGGCGCCGGGCAACCGCCTGATCTCCCTGCGCGTGCCCGACTCCTACATCGACACCAACTTCCCGGCCAACCTGATCCCGGTGAACACGTACATCCCGACCGCGGCTGCGGACGCCACGCCTGCCTACCTGATGCTCTCCGGCAGCAGCACGGCCACTCCGGTGGCGGCCGGCGCGGCGGCGCTGCTCCTGCAGCAGGACCCGCGTCTTTCGCCCGGCGACGTCAAAGTGCGCCTCATGGACTCGGCCGACCCGATCGCTGCGGCGAGCCCGTACCAGGACGGCGCCGGCATGCTCGACGTGCCCGGCGCGCTCCGGGACAGGAGTCACGCGAGGGGCTATGCGCTCTCCGCTGACCTGGGCAACGGTCTCACGATCCTCAGCAGGGATACATACGCCCAGTGGGAACAGAGAGTATGGGCGGACTACGGCTGGACGAAGTTCAAGTGGACCAAGTTCAAGTGGACCAAGTTCAAGTGGACCGACGTGGCCTGGACCAAGTTCAAGTGGACCAAGTTCAAGTGGACCGACGTGGCCTGGACCAAGTTCAAGTGGACCAAGTTCAAGTGGACACAGGCCGAGTACGACGCGATGAAGTTCAAGTGGACCAAGTTCAAGTGGACGATCCTCACAGAGGGACAGTGACCACAGCTCAGACGGTCGCAGGCGAACCAGAGACGGCCGAGCGGCAACGCTCGGCCGTCTCGCTGTACGTCGCCATCGTCGGCGTAGCGGCGGCGGCGGCGTTCGCCGCCGTCACCTATCGTGAGGGCGCCACCGTCTCCGTCGCCCTCCTGGCCTTCTGCGTGCTCGGAGCGGTAGCCGACATCAAGGAGGTCAAGCTCCCGCTCGTCGGCGTCGTCGGGATGTCCTTCGTCCCCGTGCTGGCCGCGCTCCTCGCCCTCGGTCTCTGGCCAGCGATGGTGGTCGCCATGGTATCGGGCGCCACGTCCGCCGGATTCACGCGCGATCCACAGAAGGTGCTCTTCAACGTCGCGAACTACGCGCTATCCACCTTCGTCGCCGGCATGCTCTACCTCGCGCTCACCCCGGCCGGCGCCGGCATGCTCGACAAGGTCGTGCCGGCGTTCTTCGCGACGGGGGCAGACTTCTTCGCCAACACCCTGTTGCTCGCGGGCGTCGTCGCGCTGAGCACCGGCGGTGGGGTCCTGCATGTCTGGCGCCACAACTACCAGTGGGCCTTGCCCGGCTACTTGGCCGGAGCCACCTTCGCCCTGTTCGCGGCATGGCTCTACGGCCTCCTCGGCATCGCGGGTCTCGTGCTCGCCCTTCCGCCCATCGTGCTCATCTACTACTCCTACGAGATCTACGTCAGCAGAGCCAGCGAGCGGCTGACTTTCGACGCCGAGCGTGACTCGTTCCAGGACGAGTTGGCCACGTCGGTAGCCCTGCACGAGGAGCTGAGGGATGCGCAACTCAAGGTCGCCGCGGAGATCGAGCGCGCGCGCCGCATCCAGACAGACCTCCTCCCCGCCGCGACGCCAGAGGTGGATGGGCTCGACCTCGCCCAGCGCATCGCCTTCCTCGGCGAGATGGGCGGCGACTACTACGACTACATCCCCTGCGGCGACGGCCGCCTCGCCATCGTCTGCGGCGACGTGATGGGCAAGGGCCTGGCGGCCGCGCTGATCATGGCGATGGCGCGCTCCCTGCTCCACGACGCGATCGCGCCGGGCAAGCAGCCCGGCCAGATCATGGCCGAAGTGAACGACAGTCTGGCCCGCGATCTCGAGGGCCAGCGCCTGCCGTATTTCCTCACGCTGGTCCTGGCGATCTACGACCCGCACGAGCGCAGCCTGGTCGTGGCCGGCGGTGGCCACAACCCGGTGCTGGTCTTCGGCGCCGGCGGTGTCCACGGGGTACCGGCGCGCGGTGCCGCGCTGGGCGTGCGTACGGGCCTGCAGTTTCCCGAGGACCGAATCGACCTGTCGCCGGGCGACGCGGTCGCGCTGTACACCGATGGCTTGACCGAGGCGCGCGCTCCCGGCGGCGCCCTCTTCGGGCTCGAGCGGCTCGAGGAGACGCTTCAGGACTGTCATCTGCGCTCGCTTGATGAGACACTTGACACGGTCTGGAGCCGGATCGAAGCGTTTCGCGCCGAGGCCTCGCCGAGCGACGACGCGACACTGTTGCTCGCGCGCATAGCCTGAGGCCGCGCCGGCGACTGACCGCGGGATGGATGACAGCAAACGGGGGCAGTGATGGTTGACGCCGCGGCCGAACCGCCGGTCTCGCTGCAGGTCTACCGGTACACGCAAGGCGACAGCGAAGTGTGCCCGGTGATCGGTGAACTCGAGCCCGAGCTTCCGCAGGATGACCTCGTCGCACACGCGGCCGAGGCCCTATCGAGCGGCACCTTCATGTGCTACGCGGTCTCCCAGGCCGACGACTTCGTCGCCGATGAGCTCTGCTTCGTCCCGCAGGGCGACCACTGCGACATCCTCAGCATCCGCACCAACGGCTGGCAACGGCACCACGGCGACCACCGTCGCAGCCTCGTGGAGATCCTCAACAACCTCGCGGCGGCCATCGCCTGCGGCAAGCTCCGTGTCCTCGACGCCGATCAGGTGACCGCCGAGGTCACAGCCGGCGAACAGGTCCTGCACTTCGACATCAGCAGGTCCGCCGAGCTCACGGAGGCGCGCGAGGCGGTCGACGACGTCCTGCGCGAGGCGGACATCGACGACACCACGCGAAAGCGCACCACGTTGTGCATCTCCGAGGCCGTCACCAACATGCTGCTGCACGGGGGCGGCCACGGCGGCATGACGCTGCGCCGCCTCGACGACCGGCTGCGCGTCGTGGTCGCCGACCACGGCCCAGGCCTCAACTTCCTGAACTGGATCGAGCCGCCCAAGGCCAAAGGGCAGGCGTCGATGGGATACGGATTCAAGATCATCCTCGACTATCTCGACGCGGTCGGGCTTTCCACGGGCCCAGACGGCACCACGTTGCTTCTCGACCGCATGACCACCGACTGAGGCAGGAGACCATGCTGCGGACAACGATCGCTCAGGGCCCGGCGCCCACCGTGTTCCTCGCCGGTGAGATGGACCTCGACTGCGCCGACACCCTCCGCGACGCCGTGGCTGAGGCCGCGCGCGGCGCCAAGATGGTCGTTCTGGACTTCGCGGGAGTGGAGTTCATCGATTCGTCGGGCACCGGCATCTTCGTGAGACTATGCCTCGACATGAAGAGCCAGGGCACCCCGTTGCTGGCGCGCAACCTCTCCCCCGCAGTGCGCGGCGTGTTCGAGATGCTGCGCGTCCCGGAGCTCGTCGGCGAGGACGTCTTCCAGAGCTGACGGCCGGGAGACGCCTCTCTCGCTACGCCCGGCGCAAGGGTCCCATGCCCGAGAGCACGACGATCGTCGCCTCCTCGAGCGAGTCGCTGAGGCTGGCCACACACGCCTCGCCGGCCAGCCGGTCGCCGTCGATGGTCAGCATGTTCAAGCTCAGAGAGGAGCCGGCCGCCAGGCGATCGCGGAACTGGTCGACATCGGAGGGCGACTCGACGCGCAGCGACCAACCCGCCTTGCCCCCGTCTTCGCGCACTACTCGCGCGCTGTAGAAACCCAGCTCACGCCGGTCGAGCTTGAGCTGGAGCAGCCGTCTGGTCACCATGCCGTAGCCCCGCCGTCGTCGTCGCCAGTGCTCCACGCGCTGTGATCCGCCCCGTTCCCCGGCTGCTGCGCGCCCTTCTCCCACTCTGCCCTTGGGCGCGGAGCTCAGACGGACGAACCGGGTAGCGGCGTCCGCGTCGGGTGAGACGGTGCACCGCCGTGCACACACGCGGATCGATCGGCGGCGGGCTACTTCGCGTCTTTCGCCCCATTGTCGACGTCCGTATGCGGTCGTAGGCTGTCACCGACCACGACCGCATGGGTCGCCACACTCCACGGAGGTCACATGGCCGAGCTCGACGTACTCTGGGATCCGCACGGCTTCGAGAACGTGGATGAGGCCGTATGCCACGCCCTCGACACGGGCGCCGCGACGACGCTGCTCCTAGGCGAGAGCGAGTACCGGCTCACCTGCCTCATTCGCCCTGACTCGACCATGGCCATCAGCGTTCGCGAACACCGGCGTCCTCAGGTGCTGCCGAGCGGCAGAACACGCCTGGTGCAGGTCCATGAGCGTCCGGTCGCCGACGCAGTGGTCGACGCCCTCGACCCGGTCACATGCGACCCAGGACTGCTGGTGGAGATGAGGTTCGCTTTTCGGAAGCTGGCGGTGTGGCAGGTACTCAACGTGGCGCAGGCGAAGCTCATGGTGAACGCCTGACCGCTGTCGCCTGGCCGCACTCCTCGCGTGATCGGCGACAGCGGGTCGCTCCGCGTCAACGACCGATGTATGGTCAGATCACAGGCCCGACGCTTGCCGCGAAGACTACCGGCGCGCCGGGCCTTTTGCGTGCCTGCGGAGTCCGTTGATCGGCTGGGGACGGAAGTGGTGGCGAGGGTCAGAATCGAACCCCATCGCCAACTGCGAGCCGTTTCGCATCTGAGGCCGGAGGAGATGAGCCACCAACGTCAAAGCCTAGGCACGGGTGATGCGACGGCATGACCCTCGCGGCCCGTCGCGCAGCCCTAGGGGGCGCTTGTGCGACGGGCCGCCCTGCGTCCATCGCTCCATTGCACTTCCGTCCGCGCGGTGCCGATGATGGTCGTCGGCGCAGCTTCGCGGAAGGCCCATGGACGACGGCGCCTGACAACATGGCCGCCCCTCTGGCCCGGCGGTCGCGGCGCCGCCGTGGGTACAATCGCGGCATGGACTGGCGGCGGAGCGCCTCAGACGAGAAGGACGATCCGGCGGATTGCGAGCGCGTGCGCTGCGACGCCTGCGATGGCACCGGCCTTCCGCGTCGCAATCCCCGGTTCTCGTGGAGCCACATGCCCTACGTCGACCGGCAGGGCTATGCACACTGCGTCAAGTGCCACGGCAAGGGCTACGTCATGGTGAAGCGGAGACCAGCGGTCCCCCGTCATGCCCCTGAGGCCATTCCAGATGCGGCCGCTGACGCGGCAGCGACGGCAGCGGAGACCGCTTCCGAAGCGCCCTACCCGCCGCCTGAGCCGCCGGACACGGTCAGCCCTCCCACCGCGCCCGAGTCACCCAAGGGTTTCACTTCTCGGTAGCCGCGCGGCGTCTTTCACGACCCCGCGCCTGGTTCCAACCGCCGTGGGTAGCCCGCGCCCGATAGCCACCCTTGCGGGTTGAGCGGGTAGTACCTACGGCTGCTTTGCCGCCTCGATGGCCTTCTCCGTCTTGGAGCGTGAGTCCTCAACTTGCTTGAGCGTGCTGCTTCCGTTGCCCAGCATGTAGAACTGAACGTTGTTCGCGTAGGCGCTGTAGTCCTTGTCGACGACGAAGTCCGTGGTCGTCGACACAGGCATCTCGCCGATGGCCTGCCAGTCGGCCGCGGCCTGCTCCTCGTTGCCGGCGTTGTACTCGTCCATCACCTTGGCGAGCGCCGGCATGGCCGTGTCGAGGAAGGCGATGGCCTGCGGGCTGAGTTTCGGGGCGGGGTTGCTGCTGGCGTGGAGATGCGCGCAGCCGATGACGCCGACGAAGAGCAGCAGGAAGATGCCGCCGATGACAGCCCAGCTCTTGGCCGTAAGGCCGACGACGAGGCGCTTCGGTGATCCCGGCGGTCGTGCCGGTACCGGCGGCGGCGGTTGCACGGTCATGGCTCTCCTTGGTCACCCATCGACATTATCGTCCTGAGGCGTGACGAGCAGTAGCCCCATCGCGGGGGAAGCCCGAGAGATGCGCTTCTACTTCGGCAGAGTGGCCTCATGGGCCTCGGGCACCAAGGTCGGCGTTTCACCCGACTCTCCTGACGCGATCATGGCGCCGGCGGCTCAGCCGGCGCCCAAGGGTTTCGACGTGATCCAGTGCGCGACCGAACGCCAGTTCCTCGTTGTACCTTTTGGGACGATAGGCGACCGCATCTGCGACAAGGCGATGGCTCTCGGGTCGTTGATGCCCTCACCCTTCGCGGCGGATGCTAGGCCGCATGAAGGAAACAAAGACCTGCGCCAAGTGCGGCCAAACGAAGCCGGCCGCACGCGAGATGTGGTGTGCGCTGCCCGGCGAAGCCAATACATGGTGCGAGGAGTGCCACACGGCGGCCGCTCCCGCGCGCTACCACTGCGACCCGCATGATGCCCGGACGCTGGGCTACGCCGCCAGACACGCCAGGGCCGCACGTCTGAGGGAGGTCACGCGTGACCACTACGCCCTCAGCCGCGAGTAGAAGCATCGCCTGGCGAGGGAGTGTCAGCAGCAGGGCCGCTCGGGCGCTGGCGAGGGCGACTCTGCCTGACAACGTCGCCCTCCCGTCCGGCCATCCGCAGACTCTCGCCCGCATCACGTCGCACCCCGTTCGTCATCCTGCGCGTCGCACGCCATTCCGCGCCCCGCAAGCTACGCAGAAGGTGAACCCAGGCGCGAGTTGAATGCGTGGTCATGGCTGAGGTTGGATGGCGAGGAGGTACGGACGTGGCCCTGGAGCAACTGTCGCAGACTGAGCGTCCAGTGATGACGACCAAAGAGGCGGCCGAGATGCTGGGCGTGAGTGCGTTCGAGGTTCGGCGCATGGTAGTGAAGGGAGACGTGTGGAGCACGAAGATCGGTCGACATCTCTTACTGGACCGCAAGGAGATGAAGAGGAAGGCGCTGGACGGCTGAGGTGATGCACCGTGCCCGGCTGCACTGAACCGACGAGAGGCTTCGCATGAGAATGGACCCAATCGTCACCACTGTCGCCTCTGTCTTCCTCGTCGCGGTCGGGGTCGTCGCCGCATACATGGCGGCGGCCGACCGGCTGGCCGCGGGATCGCAATCACCGGCTCTGGTCGGGGGGGTCACGCTCGCGGCCATCGGTGTCATCGGCTTCTGGATGAACCGAAAAGTGTGGCTCTGACCCACGACGCGGCCTCCCGTTCGAACAGACGCTCGACCTCACCCGACGCTGCCTGACGACGTCGCCGCTCCCACTGGCCCGGCCATCGCATTGACCCGTATCCCACATTGGACGAGGCATCGCGACTGGGCATCTGGCGGGCCGTTTCTGTTGTCCGCTCTTCGTGGTTCTTCACAATGACTTCACAGCACCGCAATAGCCGGGACATAGCGTGGCCGCAGACAGGCGAAGTGGGGGGACTTGTGCGGAAAGTCGGCTGGGTCTTGGTTGGCCTCGGGTCTCTCGGCGCTGTTGCCTGCTACTACGTTGCCTACAACGCGGATACCTGGTCGGCCGTAGCCGACCTCGGCATCGATGGGGCAGCGGTAGCACTCTCCCTTGCGATCGTCGGGCTGTTGCTCATCCAGTCCAGGTCCTGACCTCCACATCGCCGGCTTCGTCGTCACCCTCGCCCTGGCGAGTGATGGTCACGGCAGCACTCGGAAGGAGCCGAGGACGGCGGTCATTGGAGTACGCAGACGAGGCCAGTGGCTGAGTAGGCAGACAGCCGAGATGTGGTACAGGAGGTGTTTCTGCACGAGACCGAGCATGATGAGGACTTGCCGCTGGTTGTTGTCGTTGGCCTCGACCCACTCGGCGCGAAAGCCGTGCAGACCGCCGCGCCGAACGGTCTCGAAGCGACCATGACCCTGCTGCGCCTGCGATCGGTACCACGACGCATCGAACAGCACGTTGCCGCTCGTCATGCCGTTGGCAAACCAGTCTGTCGCCGAGACACTGATCTCAGCAGCAGGTGCATCCGTCGGCTCCTTGTTCCCCAGGGTCGCTGGCCAAGTGTTCCAGACCACTGACGGCGGTACTCCGGGCGTGTCATAGCTCAGCTGAGCGTCCGCGTAGAAGAGACGAGGATCGTAGCTGATGGAGAAGCATCCGGCTGTGCTGCGGAACGTAGCCAGCGTGCCGCCCGCCGCCGTCGCCGTGACGCCCGGCTGCGCCGAGCCGCAGCCCGCGATCAGCAGCGCGGCGGCGGCGAGGACGACGACGGCGAACTTCATACCGGTGGCCGAGTCACCGTCGCCCACCCCGTGACTTCCCGGCGCTGTGCGCGAGCGTCCAGGCCCAGACGTACGCAGCCACGCCCGCAACGAGTCCGCTGATGACGAGGCCAACTCCGGCCAAGATAGCGAGCCAGGAGGGCAGCCCTATCGTGACGGCGAGGAGGAGTGCGACGAAGATACACGCACTCCAGAGGGCGACGCGCAGGAACTTCGTGTCGAGTAGCCGAGAGTCAACGCCAAGCATGGCCATATGCTCCTTGGTCTTCAACACTGGCGGCGAGGAGGGCGAGGGCGGGCCAGGCTGGCGGCATCAGACGCCGAGAGCGTGCCGCTTGGGCACTCACAACCGCTCGTTGTGATCATCGATCACCGGTGGCGTCCTTCGTTGGCTGCATACATCCAGAGGACCGCGAGGTCCCCTGCACTGTGCCAGACCTCGCCCGTCAGGTAGCCGATCGGCGAAGAGTCAGTCTCCGTCGGCTGGTCCTCGTGCGCGGGATGCAGCCAGCGCAAGTGCTCGCGCTGCGCCAGCCTGACCGTGACCTGGCGCTGCCAAAGCTCATGCTCGTCCTTGACGAAGACCGTGTAGAAGTAGGGCGTGCCCGCGACGACGCGACGGTCGCAGACGTGACCCTCGCTGCTCTCGGAGACCAGCGTCTGGCCGACGGGCAACGGGTCGGCGGCCTCGGCAAACTCGTGCTCGGAGCGCAGCACGCGCCAGCGCAGGCCGCTGGCGTTCCGCACCTCCCAAAGGAGATCGACGTGGTCGTCTTCGCGGCGCGCTTGGAAGTGGGCGAGGTGCGGGCCGCTGGCGTCACCAAAGAGGTGCATCAGGCCTCCTGAGCAGCGCAGACTCCACCGTCGTCATTCGCAGGCCGTTCTAGCCGAGTCAGTCCCCTACAGAGCGGAGGGGTTGGTTGGTGGCGAGGGTCAGAATTGAACTGACGACACCACGATTTTCAGTCGTGTGCTCTACCAACTGAGCTACCTCGCCACCGGGAAGACGCAGGCTCCCGGAAGAGCCGGTCCATGCTATCGGTGGAGCCTGCGGACGGTCAACCGATCGCGTCGCGGCCGAAAGCCGTCAGCGGCGACGCGGACGTGAACGCCGCGACGAGCCGCCGCGACAGGCGTCAGCCCCCCGACGTGTCCAGCTCGGAGAGCTCCTGCACGCGATCCGCTTCCTCGTCCGGCAGGAAGACCCTGATGAGGTCCTTCTCGCGGCCCGGCGGCAGGAGGCAGAGCACGTAGTCGCCGGGCAGGATCTCGGTGGAGCCGCGCGCCATGAGGGCGTGGCCGGCGCGCACGATCGCCGCCAGGAGCACGCCCTCGGGCAGGTCGATGTCCTGCACGTAGGTGTTGGCGAACGGCGAGGAGTCGCCGACTTCGAGCTCGACGAGCTCCACGTTCTCGCGCCTGAGCGAGAGCAGGTGGACGAACTTGTGGACCGGCAGCTCGTGCAGGATCATGCGCAGCATCGAGGTCGCGGCGCAGACCGTGGCCTCCACGCCCAGCAGGTCGAACGTCGGCTGGTTGAAGGGGTTGTTCACGCGCGCGACCACCTTGGGCACGCCGAACTTCAGCTTTGAGACCTGCGAGATGATGATGTTGTCCTCGTCGTCGCCGGTCACCGCCACGACCATGTCGGCGCGGCCGATCCCGGCCTTCTCCAGCACCCAGATCTCGGTGCCGTCGCCGAACACGAGGGAGTCCTCGAGCTCCGGGTAGATGAGATCGAAACGCGTCTTGCGCTGCTCGACAAGGGCGATCTCGTGACCGAGCTGGAGCAGCTGACGAGCAGTGTTGAGGCCGACCTTCCCGCCTCCGACGATGAGCACGAACATGGCTCAGACCTCCTGCGACGGCGTCGGCACCTGGCACGAGCGGACGGCGTCGAAGAGCGAGATCCGCACGTCGCGCGTGGGGCACACGGTGCGGATGCCGACCTGCTGGAAGAGCTCGGCGCGCAGCGGGTCGTAGACCCTGGCGACCACGCAGCGGATCCCGTACTTCTTCTGCGCGATCTGCGCGATCACGATGTTGGTGTTGTCGCCGTCGGTGCAGGCCACGAACGCGACGGCGTCCTTGATGCCCGCACGGCGGAGCGAATCCCAGTCCAGCGCCCTGCCGACGACGAACTCCCCTGGGAAGTCGTCGCCGAGCAGGTGGAAGGCGTCCGGACTCTCGTCGATGATGGCGACGTCGAAGCCCTGGGTCACGAGGTCACGGGCGAGGCCCGGATCCAACGCGGCCGCAGCCGACTATGACTACATGCATGCTTCACCTCTCGTGTCCGACACAGTCAAGACTACTCCCGGCCGCCGCTCGCGCCACCGGGAGCGCCGTCAGGAGCATCCGGCGGCGCGCGGCGCCTCGGGGGGCTCCGGCGTCGGCGCCGCCGACGGCGCGCTCACGACCGGCACCATATCCGCGGCCGACGCCCCGCCCGGTGCGGCGCTCAGGTCCGTCGGCTGTGTCGGCGGACTATATGGCCGACCGGCAGCACGCCCCGCCGTGGGGGGCGTGTCGGCCATTCCTTCGCCGTAGTCCGCAGTCCCGCCGGTCGGGTACTCCTTCGGCACCAGGTTCAGCAGCACTTCGCACGGCGCATGGTCGAGCACGTAGTCCACCGTGCGCCCGAAGGCGCGGTCGGCGACGCGCCTCTTGCGCGCCGTGCCGACGATGATCACTTCTGAGCGTCGCCGCACGGCTTCCTCCACGATGGCGCGGCCGGCCTGCCGCGCCGTCAGCACGAGCGGCGTGAACCCGACCTTGAAGGAGTCGGCGACGCGCGCCGCCGTTTCAAGCACCTTGTCGGCCCTCTCGCGCTCGGCGGTGAGGCGCGCGTCGAGCGGCAGATTGAGCGGCACCTCGATCACGTAGAGGCCGTCGACGGCCGACTTCTTCTCGGTCGCGAGCTGGCAGGCGAGCACCATCATCTCGTCGCTGATGCGCGAGCCGACGATCGGCACAAGGATCTGGTCGTAGTCGATGTCCTCCTTGACCGAAGCGGGCAGCGGCACGTCCACCACGGTCTTGGTGAGCGAGTATCCCTTGGCGCGCCGATACAGCACGTAGACCACAATGCCGATGCCCATCCAGGCGAAGCCGACTGCGCGACCCTCCGCGTGCGTGAGAACGACGACCACCCATACGGTCCCCGTGCCCAGCGCTCCGATGACCGCGAGGACCGGGATGCTCTTGCCGCGGAACGGGATGTTGATGGGAGTTCGCCAGGGACGCTCGTAGTCAGGCATCTTGAAGCGCAACGCGACGACGCAGATGTGCGCGACCGTGAACGAGATCATGGCGCCAAACGCGTAGAGGTCGGCAAGGAACGAGATGCTGCCGGGCGTGATGAGCAGCGCCGCGACACCCCCGAACACGGCGATGGACACGTATGGAGTCAGGCGAGTCCGGTGGACCCGGCCGAGGATCGGTGGCAACTGCTTGTGCAAAGACATGGAGTACGCGAGGCGCGACGAGCCGATGATACCGGCGTTGGTCCCGATGACGAGGATGGTCGCGGCGAGGAGAGCGATCCAGGGCGAGAGGACGACCTTCATCCAGCTGAGACTGCCGGGCAAGTTCTGCACGATGCCCTGAAGCGGGTCCGCCTCGTACACCGTCGCCAGCTGAGTCGCGTAGATCTTGGTCACCCAATGGCCGTTCAACTGGTAGATCGGCCCACTGGCCTTGAGGGACTGCGTCTGCAGTGTGGCCGCGTCCACAGCAACGTAGACCTTCTGAGCCGGATTGTCCTTGAACACCCACGGGCCTATCTCTGCAGGCTTGCCCGGCTCAGGCTGTACGGCCTGAGGGATGGTCATCTTCGTTGTGGGGTTCACCGGGAGGACGTTGGGCTGCACCGTCATCGCGGAGAGTCCGACCATGGAAATGGCGAAGTACACGCCAAGGACGGCCACGAGAACGAACTTCACGGAGCGTGGCACGTCGCGGCCGGGGTCCGACGCTTCCTCAGACATGTTGGAGACTGTCTCGATGCCTGTGTAGGCGACGGTACCGATGGAGATGCCGTA
This sequence comes from uncultured Thermoleophilia bacterium, assembly GCA_963829205.1. Taxonomy (GTDB): domain Bacteria; phylum Actinomycetota; class Thermoleophilia; order UBA2241; family UBA2241; genus CAIXSE01. Next base: position 61,964 of record CAWHHT010000005.1, on the reverse strand, counting down.
AATGAGTTGATGCCACGTAGGCACCGTGCCCAGGTGGATCTGGTTGATCAGGATCTTCGGTGAGAGGAAGACGAACAAGCCCACGAGCGCCAGGAGCACCTGTGTGCCCAGGTCGAGGATGGCGAGGATGATGTTGATGCGTGCGGCTTCCTTGATGCCGACGATGTTGATGGCCACGAGGAAGCCGATGGTCAGAATGCCGCCGATGGAGTTGTACGGCCAGGTCTTCAGAACCGGCCAGAAGGCGGCCAGATAGTTGGGCACGAAGAACGCCGAGATGGCGATGGTGATGATGTAGTCGAGCATCAGCGCCCAGCCGGCGATGAAACTCACGAACTCGTTGAAGGTGTGGCGGGCGAAGCTCGACGAGCCGCCCGCCTCCGGGAACATCGTCGTGCCCTCGGCGTACGAGAAGGCTGTGGTCACGAAGAGAAGGCCGGTGAGCATGAACACGACCGGCGTGAGCCCGAGCGCGTACGCGGCCACGACGCCTAGCGCGTAGTAGATCGAAGAGCCGACGTTGCCGTAGGCGGTGCTGAAGAGGGCGGGAACGCCGAGGACCTTGTGCAGGCTCTGACCTTCTCGTTTCTTACGTCGTGCCACGGTCGTTCAGCCCCATTCTCACTTGATGTAGCGCCAGCGCAGTGCCGCGAGGATCACGAGGAGCACGCCGGCGATCAGCTGTATCGAGAGCGGGTACACGCCGCCCCAGACACCGCGCACGATCAGCAGGACTCCGACGACCCCCATGATGATGGTGATGATCCGGCGTGCCGTCCACATGCTCCACAATCCGCAAAAAGCCGGTCCGGGCTGCGGACCGGCCATTCGCGGCAGCCTAGCACCCGCCGCCAGCGTGGACAAGACGTCAATAAAGATGGCGTGTAGGGCGGGCCAAACGGGCAGCGGAGGAGGCACCAGAGAGAGGGGGCGCGGCGGCGGCCGAAGGGCCTCCGCCGCGCCCCCTCCGGGAGAGCGCGTGCTCTGCTGAACCGTCCTACTTGATGAGGAACGGGATAACGAGCAGAGCGACGATGTTGATGACCTTGATCATCGGGTTGATGGCAGGACCGGCGGTGTCCTTGTAGGGGTCGCCGACGGTGTCGCCGGTGACGGCGGCCGCATGGGCGTCGGAGCCCTTGCCGCCGTACTCGCCGTCCTCGATGAGCTTCTTGGCGTTGTCCCAGGCGCCGCCGCCCGAGGTCATGCTGATGGCCAGGAAGATGCCCGTGATGATGCAGCCCATGAGCACGCCGCCGAGCACCTCGTAGCCGTGCTGGCGGAAGGCCAAGCCGATGATGATCGGCGTGAGCACCGGGATGGCTGCCGGCAGCAGCATCTCGCGGATCGCCGACTTGGTGACGATGTCCACGGCCGTGGCGTAGTCCGGCTTGTCGGTGCCGTCCATGATGCCCGGGAGCTCGCGGAACTGGCGCCGGACCTCCTCGACCACCTGGCCGCCGGCCTTGCCGACGGCTTTCATGCAGAGCGAGGCGAAGAGGTACGGCAGCATGCCGCCGATGAACAGGCCGGCGAGCACCCACGGGTTGTCGATCATGAACGAGATCGCCTGGTGGAAGTTGTACTTGGTGAGGAAGTGCTCCTGCAGGTCGAGCGTGTACGACACGAACAGGATGAGGGCCGCGAACCCGGCCGACCCGATCGCGTATCCCTTGGTGATGGCCTTGGTCGTGTTGCCGACCGCGTCCAGCGGGTCGGTCGTCTGGCGCACGGACTCCGGCATGTTCGCCATCTCGGCGATGCCGCCGGCGTTGTCGGTGATCGGTCCGTAGGCGTCGATGGCCACGATGATGCCGGTCATGGAGAGCATGGCCATGACCGCGACGGCGATGCCGTAGAGGCCGGCGCGGCCGCCGCCGGCAGCGGTGTAGCTCGTGAGGATGCCCGCGGCGATGACGAGGACGGGCAGCGCCGTGGACTGCATCGACACGGCGAGGCCCTGGATGATGTTGGTGGCGTGACCGGTGAGGCTCGCCTTGGCGATGCTCTTGACCGGGTTGTAGCGCGCGGCGGTGTAGTACTCGGTGATCACCACGATGAGCGCGGTGACGACGACGCCGGTGACGGCCGCCAGGAAGAGCCGGTTCACCGACGGCACGCCGAAGAGACGCGCGGTCGGGCTGCCGAGCATCCACTTGGTGATGGGATAGAAGAGGATGATCGCGATGACGGCCGAGACCGACAGCCCCTTGTAGAGGGCGTTCATGATGTTGTTGGTCTTGCCGAGGCGGACGAAGAACGTGCCGATGATGCTGGCGATGATGGAGACGCCGCCGATGACGAGCGGGTACAGCACGGCGGGCTTGTAGGCGACCTGGGTGCTGACGTGGATGAGCAGACCCTTGGCGGCGGTGGTGGCGCCGACGCCCACGCGGAACGTGAGGAACGCGAGCAGCATCGCGGCCACGGCGGTCACGGCGTAGGTCTCGAACAGGTCGGCGGCCATGCCGGCGCAGTCGCCGACGTTGTCGCCCACGTTGTCGGCGATGACGGCCGGGTTGCGCGGGTCGTCCTCGGGGATGCCCGCCTCGACCTTGCCGACGAGATCGGCGCCCACATCGGCGGCCTTGGTGAAGATGCCGCCGCCGACGCGCGCGAACACGCTGATGAGGCTGCCTCCGAAGCCGAGGCCGACGAGTGCCGCAACGTCGCCGGTAGCCCAGTAGTAGCCGGCCACGCCGAGGAGCGCGAGGCCGACGACGAGCAGGCCGGTGACGGCGCCGCCGCGGAAGGCGACGGTGAGCGCTCTGCCGAGGCCCTGGCGGGCGGCCTCCGCGGTGCGCACGTTGACGCGCACGCTGACCATCATGCCGATGTAGCCGGCGGAGGCCGAGAGGCAGGCGCCGATCACGAAGCCCACGGCGGCGTGCCAGCCGTAGGTCCAGTCCTTGCCGAGGCCCAGGGCCACCAGCAGCACGGCGAACACGACCACGCCGACCATGGCGATGGTGCGGTACTGGCGGGCCAGATAGGCCTTGGCGCCCTCCTGCACGGCGCCGGCGACGCTCTGCATGAGCTCGTCTCCGGCTGGCAGCGCGAGCAGCCACCTGATGAGCAGAACGCCGTAGACAACGGCGATAAGCCCACAGATGACCGCCACGAGTATGGCGTTGTTGGATACGAACGAAGACACTGCGTAGCTCCTTTCCTGGCTCCACGTGGTACGCGGCCTGATCTTCGCAGACCCAGCCGCGTCCACCCCTCACATCGCGGACGCAGACGCCCGTCCGTCCCTCTTGCCCCACCGGCCGCGCTCTTGCGCGCGGCAGACGTCTCAGCCCAGGTACTTGCCGATCAGAAGGTCGAGCTTCTTCTTGGTCGCCGCCGGGATGAGTTCGGCCGGCGTGTTGATGGCGAACTCCACGGCGTGGCGGCAGGCGCAGTCGCGCTCCTGGTCGAGAGCGCCAACCACGCGACGAACGATAGCTTGCGCGGTCTGGACGTTGCGCTGGACGTTGCCCAGCACCTGCTCCAGCGTGACGTCCTCTTCCCCTTCGTACCACACGTCATAGTCGGTGACCATGGCCATGGTGGCGTAGCAGAGCTCGGCCTCGCGCGCCAGTTTGGCCTCCTGCAGGTTGGTCATGCCGATGACGTCGAAGCCCAGCTGCCGGTAGACGTTGCTCTCGGCGCGCGTGGAGAATTGCGGCCCCTCGATGCAGACGTAGGTCCCGCCCTCATGCACGGTCGCGCCCGCAGCCCGTCCGTGCTCGATGATGAGCTGCGAGCAATACGGGCAGAACGGGTCGGCGAAGCCCATGTGCACGACCACACCGTCGCCGAAGAACGTGCTCGGGCGCGCCTTCGTGCGGTCGAAGAGCTGATCCGGGACGACCACGTCGAGCGGCTTGAGCTCCTCGCGAAGGCTGCCCACGGCGCTGGCGGAGAGCACGTACTTCACGCCCAGCGACTTCATGCCCCAGATGTTGGCGCGGTAGTTGACCTCGCCGGGCAGGATGCGATGGCCACGCGCGTGGCGCGGCAGGAAGGCCACCGGGACGCCGTCGATGTCACCAAGGAAGTAGGAGTCGCTCGGAGCCCCGAACGGGGTGTCGATGCGGACCTCGCGGGCGTTCTCGAGGAGCTCGTAGAAACCTGATCCGCCGATCACGCCGACGCTTGCCGAATCCTGCATGCCGGGCACCCTTTCCCTCCGTTCTGACGTGCGCCGCCGGAAGTATACAGGGATGCAGAGCGCGTACAAGCCCGCGCGCGCGTGAGGACGCAGCCTCGCCGGAAGGGCGTGCCACGAGGGCCACCGGAGACGCTCGCAGGGGGCCATCGCGGCGTCGTCAGCGACCGCCGCGGAGTGATAGATTCCATGCACCAGCGAGTATCCCCGGACGGATGCACACCCGTCGCCGCAGCCTGCCGCCCGGGTCTCTTCCGCGCAAAGGAGCGAACGGTGCCCAAGAACAAAGTCATCCCCATCGACGAGGCGATGTCCCACGTGAAGAGCGGGATGAGCATCGCCGTCGGCGGCTTCATCGGTCAGGGCGATCCGCTCACCCTGATCGACTACCTCAAGACCATGGACGTGAGCGGCCTCACGGTCTACGAGAACGACGCGGGCTACCGCGAACGCGGCGTCGTGGAACTGGTCAAGCAGGGCAAGATCAAGAAGGTCGTCGCCAGCCACATCGGCACCACGCCCGAGATCGGCAAGGCCATGAACGAGGGTCGCCTCGAGGTCGAGCCGACGCCACAAGGCACGCTCGCCGAGATGATGCGCTGCGGCGGCGCCGGGCTCGGCGGCTTCCTCACGCCGACCGGCGTCGGCACGGTCGCCGAGGAGGGCAAGCAGGTCATCGAGCTGGGCGGGCGCAAGTACATCCTCGTGCCCTCGCTCAAATGCGACATCGCCATCATCCGCGCCCACGCCGGCGACACCTGGGGCAACCTCATCTACCGCGGCACGTCGCGCAACTTCAACGTACCGGCCGCGATGTGCGCCGAGTACGTCATCGCCGAGGTCGAGAACCTCTACACCATGGGGGAGCTCGACCCCAACGCCATCCACACCCCCGGCATCTTCGTGGACGCGGTCGTGCGCGCCAACGTCGAGTACTGCACGCTGCGTGAGGAGAAGTTCAATGGCTGACGCAAAGCAGGTCATCGCCGCCCGCGCGGGTCGCGAGCTCCGCGACGGGCAGATCATCAACCTCGGCATCGGGCTGCCGACGCTGATCGCCAACTACGTGCCCGAGGGCGTCGACGTCGTCATCCAGACCGAGAACGGCGGCATCGGGGTCGGCCCCGCCCCGGCACCGGGCTGCGAGGACCGCGACCGCGCCAACGCCGGCAACCAGCCGATCACGCTGGTCCCCGGCGGCAGCTACTTCGACTCCGCCACGTCGTTCGCGATGATCCGCGGCGGCCACATCGACGCCACCTTCCTGGGCACGCTGCAGGTCGACGAGAAGGGCAATATCGCCAACTGGATCGTGCCCGGCAAGATGCTCGCCGGCATGGGCGGGGCGATGGACCTGGTCGCCGGCGCGAAGGTCGTCTACATCGTCAGCGAGCACTGCTCCAAGGACGGCGCCTCGAAGCTGATGAAGCAGTGCACCTTCCCGCTGACCGGCGCCGAGGAGGCCGACGTGATCATCACCGAGCGCGCCCTCTTCCGCCGCTACCCCGAGAAAGGCTGGGTGCTGGAGGAGGTCGCCGCCGGATACTCGCTGGACGACATCGCGGCCTGTACCGACATGGCCTACGAGGTCGCCGGCGACGTGCGGCTGGAGGCGTTCGGCGGCTGACCGGCGCCGCGTTTCCCCACCGGCGCCCTGCGGTATCTCTAGCGACGTCATACCCCTGCCCGCAGAAGGACGCGTCATGCCCGAGCTCGAGACCAGCTTCAAGCGCAAGAAGTGGAAGGACTGCTGCGGCAAGGGCTGCAAGAAGTGCGAGATCGCGCAGGCGTACATCGGCGCGTTCGGGCGCAAGGAAGGTCTGGAGAAGCTCGCTGCCGACCGCAAGCTCGTGCTGGCCGGTAAGAAGAGCGGCAAGGGCGGCGGCGGCAAGAAGAAGGGCGCCAAGAAGGGCAAGTCCTGAGCGCCCCCGAGACTATCGGGTTCCTCGACATAGGCACGAACTCGGTCCGCTTGCTCGTGACGCGCATCGAGGATCCCCACACGTGGACCACGCTGGCGCAGCAGAAGGAACCCGTGCGCCTGGGCGAGGGGGAGTTCGGCGGGCAGAGCGTGCTGCAGCCCGCCGCCATGGACCGAGCCGTCCTCGTGTGCCGGACGCTGGCGGACCTCGCCCGGTCACAAGGCGCCACTGAGATCGTCGCGGTCGCGACGTCCGCCACGCGGGAGGCACAGAACCAAGGCACGTTCGTGCACCGCCTGCGCGACGAGGCGGGGATCGAGGTGCACGTGGTCTCCGGGCCCGAGGAGGCCCGCCTCGTGTTCCTCGGGGTGCTCGCCACGGTCCACCTCGAGGACGAGCGCGCGCTGGTCGTCGACATCGGCGGCGGCAGCACCGAGATCGCCCTGGGCGGCGCCGGCGGCGCCGACTCGACCGACTCGCTCAGGCTCGGAGCGATCCGGCTCACGAGCGAGTTTCCCGAGGCCGGCGGTCCGGACCCGGTCCCGGCCGCGACCTATGAGGCGATGCGCCGGCGAGTGCAGGTGGAATCGGCGCGCGTGAAACACAAGCTCGCGGGCGAGCGGATCGACATCGCCTACGGGACGTCGGGCAGTATCCGCAACCTGGCCAGCGTCATCGTCCGCGCCCTCCGCGGAGAGACACCGCAGCGCATCGACACCTTCACGCGCGCCGAGCTGCGCAAGGTGGTCAAGCTCCTGCGGACGAACGGTCTCGAGGCGCGGCGCAAGGTGCCGGGGCTCAACCCGGCCCGCGCCGACATCGTCCTCGCCGGGGCCGCCATCCTCGACGCCGTCATGGAGGACTTCGGCCTCGAGGAGATCTCGGCGATCGGCGAGTGCGGCCTGCGGGAAGGCCTCGTCATGGACCATCTCGCGCGCACGTCGCGCGCCGCTCCCGGGGAAGCTCCGACGGTGCGCGAGCGGAGCGTGCTGGCACTGGCGCGCGCCACCGCCTTCGACGAGGAGCACGCGCGCCACGTGACCGCGCTCGCGCTCGAGCTCTTCGACAGCGCCGGCGACGCCGGGCTTCACGACTTCGGCGCCGGCGAGCGCGAGCTCTTCGAGTACGCCGCTCTGCTGCACGACATCGGCGCCTTCCTCAGCTACCCGGACCACCACATCCACACCTACTACCTGATCCGCAACGCGGACCTTCTCGGGTTCGACCAGGAGGAGGTGGAGATCATGGCCGCGACGGCCCTGTTCCACCGCAAGAGCCGCCCCGGCTCGCGCCACGCGGCCTATGCGGCGCTCGACCGGGAGGCGCGAAGGACCGTGCGGTTGCTCGCGGCGCTGCTGCGCATGGCGGAATACCTCGACCGCAGCCACACCCAGGCCGTGGCGCACGTCGTGCTCCGCCGCTATGGCAAACGGGCGCTCGTACTCGAAGTGCAGCCGGTGCGTGACTGGCATCTCGAGCGCTGGCGACTCGAGGACCGCCGCGACACGCTCGAGAAGGCGCTCGGCCGCGAGCTGACCGTGAGCGAGCTCGCGGCGCCTGCGGCCGGCTAGACCCGGCCCTTGGGGTCGACCGCACCGCGGCCATCGCCGCGACCCGCTAGATCTCGGCGATCACCGTCGCCAGCTCGCGGCTGAAGCCGCTGCCCGCGACGGTGGGCCACACCTCCGGGAAGGTGAGGACGAGGCGCTCCATCTCCTCCTGGCGGACGGCCAAGTAGCGCGCGGCGCCGGGGGCGATGGTGACCTCGATCGGCCCCGGCAGCTGGTGGCCGCCGTGCCGCCAGGTGCCCCAGGTGATGTAGTCGCGCAGGACGCCGCTGGTGACGACCGCGTCCTGCAGGTCGCCGAGGTGGTCCTGCATGCCTTTGACCTTCTTGATGAGCGGCCGTGCACCCGGGCCGAGCACATCCTCGAAGAACTCGAGCGTATAGCGCAGCCCTTTGCAGGCTTTCCGCAGCGCATGGAACCGGGGGAGCGGCGTCTCCAGCCCGCCGAGCTGGCCCTCGAAGGCCCACACGACGGCCATATCCTTGTACAGCACCCCGGGCAGTACCTGCGCGACGCGCTGGGGCCGCGGGTCCGCGGGCGGGCGCGAGGCGAGGCGCTCCACCGGTCCCTCGAGCAGATCGGAGAAGCGCTCGATGAACGCCCTGTACCGGTCGCCGTCGAGATACGCGGCCATCTTCGCGCGCTGCCGTTCGCGCTCGCCGTGGCAGGCCTCGAGGAGGCCGTCCAGCTCGCCGCGCCGCGCCTCCGGGAGGCCGTCGAGGTGGTGCTGCGTCTTCTCGCCGAAGACGTCGAGATCGCGCACCGCGCCGAGCATGCGGCCGGTCCGCCGCAGCCCTTTGAGTACCGGGCGCATCACGTCTGGATCGAGGTACTCGTCGAACACGCGCAGGGCCATGCGCATGCGGCGCGTCGAGACGCGCATCACGTGCAGTTCCTCAGGATCTTCTCCGAGCCGGGTGCCGGCCTCGTGTTCGAGCATGCGTGCGAGGTGGAAGCGGAAGGTCTTCCCCGCCGCCTGCACCATCGTGTCGGCCGGCAGGATGCCGGGGCGCTTCTTCTTCTCGGCGTCGGCCTCCGGCGGTTCTCCGGGCGCCTCCGGCCGCTCCGTGCCACCTCTCGGACTCCCGCCGGCCGGGGCCTCCGTGCCGCGGGCCGTGGCGATCGCGGCGCTCATGTCGACCGCGCCGTCGCGAGGGGCGACGTAGATGCCGAGCCCGTCCACGCGATACCGTGCCACCCAATAGCGGGCGCGCCGGCTCGAGAGGCCGGCGCGAGCGCCGGCCTCGGCGGCGGACATGCCCTCGTCGATCGCCAGCAGCACGAGGGCGCGACGCGCGTTGGCGCCCTCGCCGGCGGCGTGGGCCTCGTGAGTGGCCCGTTCGGCCGGCGGCAGCAGCGTGCCGCCATCCCCGGCCGGCTCGGCAAGCTCGAGGGCGCGCACGAACTTGGCGCGCGGCTCGGGCTCCATGCCGGGCTCGCCGCGCAGCGCCGCGGACAGCTTCTCGAGGTCGTCCTCGGTGCCGGCCTCGCGCAGCTCGAGCTCGACCTCGGACCAGCGCTTCGCGCGTCCCTCCACGGCGACGATGACGTCGTCGATACTCAGCTCTGCGACCTCGCGCCGCCCGTCGGTGACGATGCGGGCCAGCCGTTCCTGCTCGAGAAAGAGGAACGGCTCCAGGGTCTCGTCGCCGGCGATCGCCTGGATGCGCTCGCGCAGCTCGCCCTCGGGCCACTCGCTCAAGGGGACGTCGGCGGCCACGAGCGCCTCGAGCTCCTCGCGGCGCATCACGCCGCCGGCGCCGTGAGCGAGCTGCTTGAGCGTCAGCCGCACGCCGCCATCGGTCTCGCGGCGGCGCAGGTAGTAGCCGGCGGCCAGAAACCGCCGGTCCGGCGTCTCGAGGAACGTGTCGCGATCGCGGCGGCGTTCGCCGGCTTCCACGCCGTACCCGGCGAGGTCGGTCGCTTGAGAGAGGCGAGCGACAGTCGCCGGATCGGTCACCGTGAACTTGAGCTCGACCTCCACGCCCTCACTCCCCCGCCAGCTGGGACGGCGTGAGCAGCCACGCGAGCACGCCGTCCTCGAGTCCCGGGCCTCCCACGTCGACGCGCGCGAGGCCCCCTTTCTTCATGTCCACGTAGCCTCCGCCGATGAGCTCCGCGATGGTCGCGGAGAACTCCGGCTCGTGGCCCACGACCATGAGCTCCGTCGCCTCCGGGCGCTCCGCGGCCATCCGCTCGAGGCAGCGCCCGTCGAACCCATGCGCGAGGCGCGGGTCCTCGACCAGCCGGTCCCGCGCGCCGAGCGCCTCGGCCGCGATCTCCGCGGTCTGGCGTGCGCGCACCAGCGGGCTCGTGAGGATGACGTCGGGAGCCAGCCCGAGGCGCCGGATCCCCGCGGCCTCGCGCCGCATCAGCGCCTCGCCGTCGGGCGTGAGCGGCCGCAGGCCGTCGTCGCCCTCCCACGTCGCGCGCGACGCGGCCTTGCCGTGCCGCAGGAAGTAGATCCTGCGCGTCATTCGTCGCCTTGCCGCAGCACGGCCTCGCGCGCCTGCGCCACGAAGTACTCCTGCGCGTTGAGCGGCATCTCGCCCTCGGCCGGCCAGACGTGCTCCCAGGAGCCGTCCGGCTGGAGCACGCGCGTCTTGAGGTTGTCCGAGAGGTACGTCGCGAGGATCTCATCGCGGAGGCGCCGCAGGATCGCCTTGTCCCGCACCGGGAAGAGGATCTCCACGCGCCGGTTGAGGTTGCGCGGCATGAGGTCGGCGCTGCCCAGCAGGATCTCTTCCTCGCCGCCGTTACGGAACCAGTAGATGCGGCTGTGCTCGAGGAAGCGGCCGACGATGCTGCGCTCGGTGATGTTGTCGCTCACGCCGGGCACGCCCGTCCGCAGGCAGCACATGCCGCGCACGTTGAGCTCGACCTTGACGCCGGCCTGAGAGGCCCGGTAGAGCCGGCGGATCATCGGCTTGTCCACCAGCGAGTTCATCTTGAAGATGAGATGCGCCTCTTCGCCGCGCTCCGCGTGCGCGATCTCGCGATCGATGCGCTCCTCGATGCCGCGACGCATCGTCGTCGGCGCCACGAGGAACTTGCGGTAGTCGCCGGAGGTGGCGTAGCCGGTGAGCGAGTTGAAGACCACCGAGGCGTCGGCACCGAGGTCGTCGTCGCAGGTGAGATACCCGAGGTCGGTGTACTGCTTGGTCGTCACGCTGTTGTAGTTGCCGGTGCCGAGGTGGACGTAGCGGCGGATGCGCTCGCCCTCGCGACGCACGATGAGCATGATCTTGGAGTGCGTCTTGAGGCCGACGAGGCCGTAGACCACGTGGACGCCCTCGCGCTCGAGTGCCTTGGCCCAGCCGATGTTGCTCTCCTCGTCGAAGCGCGCCTTGAGCTCGAGTAGCACCGCCACCTGCTTGCCGTTTGCGGCCGCCTCCATGAGCGCGTCCACCACCGGAGCGTTGCGCCCGACGCGGTACAGCGTCGTCTTGATGGCGAGCACGTCGGGGTCGTCGGCGGCCGAGCCGACGAAGTCGACGACCGGGTCGAACGAGTCGTAGGGATGATGCAGCAGGATGTCCTTCTGGCGGATGGCGGCGAAGATGTCCGGCGCGTCCGGGTCGGCGAGGAGCGGCGGCGTCGACTGGACGAGCGGCTGGAACGACAGCTCCGGCCGGTCGATGCGCTGGAGGTCCCAGAGGCTGCTGAGGCCGAGCGGAGACTTGACGGTGTAGATGTCCTCCTCGCCGAGCTCGAGGTTCTCCTTGAGGATGCCGCGGATACGCTCCGGCATGTTCTCGTCGATGGTGACGCGGATCACCGAGCCGAAGCGGCGGCGGCGGACGAAGCGCTCGATCGTCTCCAGCAGATCGTCCGCCTCCAGTTCCTGGATGGCGAGCTCGGCGTCGCGCGTGACCCGGAAGGCGTGCGACTCGAGCACTTCCATGCCCGGGAACAGCGAGCCGAGGTTGGCGGCGATGACCTGCTCGAGCCAGGTGAACCACTGGTCGGGCGGGCCCTCGCCGTCTTGCGGCGCGACGTAGTCCGCCGGCGCCGGCACCGGGACGAGCCGCGGCAACGGCGAGCCCGGGACCTTGACGCGCGCAAAACGCTCCTCGCCGCTCTGGTCGCGCACGAGCACGGCGAGGTTGTGGCTCATGTTGGAGATGTGCGGGAACGGCCTGCCCGGATCGAAGGCCAGCGGCGTGAGGACGGGGAACACCTGGCTCTCGAAGTACTCGTCCAGCTTCGCCCGCTGGCCGCCGTCGAGCTTCGCGAAGTCGACGATATGGATGCCGGCCGCTTCGAGCTCCGGCAGCAGGTCGGCGAAGCACTCCCGGGCGTCCTTCATGAGGCCCCAGGCGCGCTCCTGCACGAGCGGCAGCAGCTTCTGCGGCGTGTACCCGTCGGCCGACACCTCGGTCACGCCGGCCTCGACCTGCTGGCGCAGGCCGGCGATGCGCACCATGAAGAACTCGCCGAGGATGGACCCGACGATGCCGACGAACTTGACGCGCTCGAGCAGCGGGTTGTTGATGTCGCGAGCCTCGGCGACCACACGCTCGAAGAAGTCCAGCATGCTGAGCTCGCGGTTCTGATACAGGGAAGGGTCGCGCAGCTCCATCCCGGCGAGATCGGCGCCGGACTCGGAGATGAACTCCTCGTGCGCCGCCTCGGTCGTGCGCTTCACGGTCTGGCGGCCGTGGAATTCGTCGGCGCGCGACTGGTTGTCGGTCGTCCCTCGCATGCGGCCCCTCCTTGACGGCCGAGAGCACACCACGGCCGGTGGTTCACTGGAGCGACGATTATATTCCCAGTTTCCGAGAGAGCTCCCGAGGGCGCCGTCGCATCCCGTCGCGCCGGCGTCGTCGCGCCCCAGCGCCTTCGCGGCCGGAGCACACATGCGAGCGGCCGGCGGCGCCACCCTTTGGTGACCCCGCCGGCCGCGGAAGCGCCTGAGGCGTGCTTCACATCGCCATGTTCTCGACGCGCTCTACTCCCGGTACCACGTTCTTCAGATGCCGCTCCACGCCGTTGGTCAGCGTGAGCTGGGACATCGGGCAACCGGCGCAAGCGCCCTGGAGGCGCACCTGCACGACGCCGTCCTGCACGTCGATGAGCTCGATGTCGCCACCGTCGGCCTGGAGGGCCGGACGGATGTCGCCGAGGGCCTGCTCGACCTGCTCTTTGATCTCAGCCATGTATTGTCACCTCCTCGTCGCTTGCGGGCGGCCGTGTGTGCCAGGCGCTGGTCGCCGTGGACCGGCCAGGGCCGCGAACGTCATTGACTGCAGCTCCTCAGAGAGGAGCATCTCGACACCGCGCCAGAACTCGTGGGTGTCGCACACATCTTCGCCGCACCGTTCTACCCTCTGGCGGCAGCGGCAAAGCAAGATCGGTCCCTCCACGGCCTCGTACACGTCCCGCACCGTGATCTCGCCGGCTGGATGGGCCAGCATCACGCCTCCCTGCTGCCCGCGCTGCGTGCGCACGAGCCCGGCGCGCGCCAGGTCCTGCACGACCTTGGCCAGGCGCGCGCTGGGGATGCGCTGGCGCTCGGCGATATCACAGGTGTGGAGGACGGTGCCCGGCGGCCGGCACGACAGTTCGTAGACGGCGCGCACGGCGTAGTCGGCTTGGGTGGAGAGCTTCACGCTCCCTTTTTACACGAACAGGACAACAATGTCCAGTTTGACGAGGGCGGAGCGGTCCTCAGACCTCGTCCCACGCCCACATGAGATTGGCCCGGTGAGCGCTGCGATACGTGTCGTCGAGCTCGACCCCGTCGGCGAGCAGGCCGGCCGCCGGCACGTCGAGCTCGTGGCGGCCGGCGCCCTCCTGCTTCTGCTTCGCGACCGCCGCGTAGACGCCGGTGATGTAGCGCTCGTTCGCGTCGATGATCTTCTTCCCCATCGCCGGCCCGTGCGTGGGCACGATCAGGTCGACCGGGAGCTGCTTGAGCTGGCGGAGTGTGCGCACCCACTCCTCCATGCCGTCGCGCTGCTGGAAGTTGGGCAGCGGCCACTCCACCGTGTCGCCGCCGAACAGGAGGCGCGACTCGGCGCGGAAGACGCAGAGCGAGTCCTCGCTGTGCCCGGGCGTGTGGATCAGGTGCACGCTCTCGTCGGGGTCGGTGTACGTGAGGCGGTCGCCGAACGTGATCGTCGGCAGCGGCACGCCCTCGGGCGGCGGCAGCGGGATGGACTCGTCGGCGGTAGCCATCTGGGCGCTGATGAGCCGCGGGCAGGCGCGCTGGGCGACGATGTCGTCGCCCTCGAAGGCGGCGTTGCCGTAGACGTGGTCCCAGTGGTGATGCGTGTTGACGACCACCACGCGGCGATCGCCGGCGTTCTCCGCCAGGAACGCCTTCACGGAGGTCATGTCCTGCGGGCGCATGAGTGTGTCGATGACGAATGCACGGCGTTCAGTGAACGTCACCGTGGCCACCGTGGGGAAGCCTTCGGCGTCGATGCGGTGGACCCAGGTGTCCGCGGCGATCTGCTCCACGTCTCCTCCTGCTTCGTAGGGCACGGCGCGAGCGCCGTCCCGGTTGTCGCGTGCGCGCTCGGCCGCCTCCGGGCGAGCGTCTGTGGCCGCCTCCCGGCGACCCTCCTCGGCCGCAGCCGCGGCCGTCAGGCGACCTCGTAGACGTGCGTCGGCGCCGGGGTGAGCAGCTCCAGCCCGGCGCCGGTGACCACCCACGTGTCCTCGATGCCGATCGCGCCGAGACCGGGCAAGACGAACTTGGGCTCGAGCGCGAAGACCATGCCCTCCGCCAGCTCGAGGTCGCTGGCCGAGAGCACCGGCAGCTCGTCGAGCTCGAGACCGACGCCGTGGCCGATGAAGCGCACGCGGCCCTCGCCGTGCCCCATGAAGTACTCGGCGAGACCCTCGGCCTCCGCGGCGGCGAGCGCCGTCTCGTACAGGGACCGGCAGGTCACGCCCGGCTTCGCCGCCGCGACCACAGCCGCCTCGACGCGCACGGCCGCGTCGTAGGCGCGGCCGAGCTCCGGCGGCAGCTCGCCGAGCACGAAGATGCGCGTGAAGTCGGCGATGTAGCCCTGGCTCGTCGTCACGAAGTCGAACACGACCTGCTCGCCGCGGCGGATCGGCTTGAAGCTGACGCCTTGGGCGATCGCGGCGCTGAGCCCGGTGCCCGCCAGCGGCGTGTCGAGGTAGCTGGAGGCCCAGCCGCTCGCGCCGGTCAGCAGCTGGCCGTAGAACATCTCCTGGTTGAAGCCGCGCATCCTGATGAAGCCCTCGTGGCCGAGGCGGCGAGCCTCGGCCTCCACCCTGCCGGCGAACTCGGCCTCGGTGAGGCCCTCGCGCAGGATGCCGGGGACGAGCTCGTAGACGCCGAGGGTCACGGCCGCCGCGGCGCGGATGCGCTCCACCTCCCACGGCGACTTGACGGCGCGCTGGCGCACGATGTCGCGGCCGACGTCCTCGAAGGCCGCCTCCGGGAAGAGCCTCTCGAGGCGGCGGAAGTCCGCCACCGGCAGCACGTCGAGCTCGAGGCCGGCGCGCCGCGGCAGGGCGCCGTAGCGCTCGGCGATGAGCCGCGGCAAGTCGCGCGGGCTCGCCAGCTCGACGACGGCGTCGAGCGGCGACTCGAGGCGGGCGCGCTCGGCGAGCTTGCGCACGAACAGCGTGGCCTCCCCGCTCGACCGGCACGTACAGGTACGACTGCTGGACCGTGCCGCTGAAGTAGTAGAGGTCGGCGTTCTGCACGAGCAGCGCGGCGTCGAGGCCACGCGACGCGAGGGTCGCCTGCAGGCCGGCGAGGCGGGCGCTGGCCTCGGCGGCCGGCACGAGCACGGCCCCCGGCGCCACGAGAGGAGGTCGCGGCGCGCGTGGTTCCCTGGGTCGTCGGATCGCTGCGTCACGGGTGCGCCCCGCCGCTCAGACGACGAGCGTCGTCACGCGCCACCAGGTGACCGCCACGAGCACCGCGACGATCGCCAGGACGGTCACGATGTCGACGGCATCGAAGGACCCGCGCGGGTCCCTGCGGCCGCCGCGCATCAGCACGAACGTCGTCACGCCGCCCACCACGAGGCCGCCGACGTGCGCCTGCCACGACACGAACCCGGCGGTGAAGCTGAACACGAGGTTGATGACCAGCAGGAACACGATGTTGCCGAGCAGGGCGCGAGACTGCAGGTCGCGGCCGCGGTTGAGGAACGCGTGCACGGCCAGGGCGCCGAAGATGCCGAAGATCGCCCCCGAGGCGCCCACCACCAGCGTGTTGACCGGGGCCGCCACCAGCACGAGCACGGAACCGGCAAAGCCGGACACGAAGTAGACGACGAGGAACTTGAGCGCGCCCGAGGGCGGCCTCCACGAAGTTGCCGATGATCCACAGCGCCCACATGTTGAAGGCGATGTGCAGGAGGCCGTCGTGCAGGAACAGGCAGGTGAACATGCGCCAGTACTCGTGCCGGAGGAGCACGTAGGGCGAGTACAGGGCGCCGAGATTGACGAGCGCCTGCGACGAGCCGCCGCCCATGATGGCGGTGGCGCCGGTGACCACCTCGATGAGGAACATCACCACGTTGATGGCGACGAGCACCTTGGTCGCCGAGAGCCCGCCGGAGCCGGCGACGCCGCCGGAGCCCCAGCGCGAGCGCGTCTGGGCCCGCGTGACGACCCGGGCGCGCGAGCCGGGCGACGTTCTGCTCGCGCACGCACTCGGGGCAGCGGAAGCCGACCGGCGCCGGGATCATGCACTCGTGGCAGATCGGGCGGCCGCAGTTGGAGCACGAGACTCCGGTCTCCCGCATCGGGTGCCGGTAGCAGTGCTTGACCTCGATGTCGTCGGGCATGCGCGTGTCGAAATCGGGCGGCAGATCGCCGGAGAAGGGCGACTCCGGGGGCTCCGGGGGCTGTGGCGGCACGCTGCTCACGGGGCCGCCTCGGCCGTCCCGCGGGATGCGGTCGAAGAGCTCGCGCAGCCAGGCCGGCATGGGCATCGCGCGCCCGGTGTCGCGCTCGCACACGGCGAGCCGCGTCCAGCCGGTGACGAGCAGCAGCCCGTCGCGCGTGACCTCGTAGTCGAAGGCGAACGAGGCCGGGCCGATGGACTCGACGCTCACGGAGACCTCGAGCAGGTCGTCCAGGCGCGCCGGACGCAGGTACTTGAGGCGCGCCTCGACCACCGGCAGCATCACGCCGCGCTCT
Organism: uncultured Thermoleophilia bacterium; assembly: GCA_963829205.1. Lineage (GTDB taxonomy): Bacteria > Actinomycetota > Thermoleophilia > UBA2241 > UBA2241 > CAIXSE01. The sequence goes on along the minus strand of CAWHHT010000005.1, from coordinate 45,183 downwards.
TCGATCGAGGTGATGGGATGACCGAGGGCGCGCAGCAGCTCGACGCGCACGACCTCGAAGTACGTGAGGTAGTTGCCGTAGTAGACGACTCCGGCCGCGTCGGTCTCCGCGTAGCGCACGCGCAGGCGCGTGGTGAAGCGAGGTGGCTGCGAGGGGGGGACTTCCATCGCAAAAAGTGTAGCACGCGCACGAGCGCGGCCCGAACCCGCGGCCGGCCGCGGGCAGCCCCGCCCGGGCGAGCAGGCCGGCTGAAGACGACGGTGGGCGGGGCGCCGAGGCGCCCCGCCCGCCGGGGACTGCGTCGTGAGTCTCGCCTGTGCGATCAGGCGAAGGCGACCTTGGCGGCCTCGGTGAAGATGCCGAACGCCACGTCCATGTCGGCGTCGCTGATGTTGAGCGGCGGCAGGAAACGCACGCCGTTGCCCAGGGCGCCGCCGGTACCCATGATGATGAGGTTGCGCTTGATGCACTCGGCCATGAAGGCCTTGGCGGCGGCAGCGTTGGGGGTCTTGCCGCCCGGCTCGACGCACTCGATGGCCGACATGAGGCCCAGGCCGCGGACCTCGCCGATGGCGGGGTACTTGGCCTGCAGGTCGGTGAAGAACTTCCTGAGCTTCTCGCCCTGCCTCGCGGCGTTGGCGAGCATGCCCTCGTCGCGCATCGCGTCGATGGTCGCGACGCCGGCGGCGCAGGCGACGCCGTTGCCGCCGTAGGTGCCGCCCATCGAGCCCGGCAGGCACTTGTCCCACAACTCGTGGTTGGCGGCGATGGCGGCCAGCGGATAGCCGGAGGCGATGCCCTTGGCGATCGTGAGGATGTCCGGCTTGACGCCGAAGTGCTCGTGGCCGAACCACTTGCCGGTGCGACCCATGCCGGCCTGGATCTCGTCGATGATCAGGCAGGCGCCGATCTCGTCGGCGATGGCGCGCAGGCCGTGCATGAACTCGCTGGTCGGCACGATGAAGCCGCCCTCGCCCTGGATGGGCTCGACGATGATCGCGGCGACGTCGTCGCCGTAGATCTCGGCCTTCAGCACGCGGCGCACGTCCTCGAGCGCGTACTCGGTGGGATCCTCGCTGGCCGGCGTGCGGTACGGATAGCAGTACCGCGCGTGGTAGATGCCGCCGACGAGCGGCTCGTGATGACCGCGGTAGTGCACGGCGGAGTCGTTGAGCGCCATCGTGAGGTGCGTGCGGCCGTGGAACGCGCCGTGGAAGGCGATCACGCCGGGGCGGCGGGTGACCTGCTTGGCCAGCTTGACCGCGTTCTCCACCGCTTCCGCGCCGGAGTTGGCGTACATGACCTGGTCCATGCCCTCGGGCAGGATCTCGACGAGCTTCTCGCTGAGCTCGAGGATCGGCTGGTGACGGTAGATGTTCATCTGCGCGTGCGAGACCTTGCCGGCCTGCTCCTGCACGGCCTTGATGACCGCGGGGTGGCAATGGCCGGTGTTGACGACGGCGATGCCGACCACGAAGTCGAGCCACTTGCCGCCGTCGGTGTCGTAGACCCAGCTTCCCTCGGCGTGGTCGATGGTGATCGGCGCCACCGGCGCCAGGAAGTGGGGCATGTGCTTCATGTACGCGGGCCTGTCCGTCATGGACTACCTCCAGAGCAGATCGACTTTCCGATGTGGACGGGAGGACGCGTCAGGCACGCGATTCCCCTCCATGGCTCGAGCGGATACTAACAAACCGCGACGCAGATGGAGCGCGCCAAGACAACACACGGAGGACACTTCTGGAGCTCGCCGTTTGTCCATCTTGTCCACTCGAACGGAAGTTGACAGAAGCGCACAGGGGGAGGAGAATCGTGACAGATTTCACAGCGTTTGTTCCGTAACGAACGTAGTGGGTCGAATCTTCGGGGAGCATGGGACCTACGTGGTATCGCGCAAGACCGTAGCTCGGATGAGCCGCTACCGGCGGCTGCTGGCCTCGTTGCACGACGAGGGCGTCGAGAGCATCTACTCCCACCAGCTCGCGCGCCACGCCGTGGTCAGCGCCGCCCAGGTGCGCCGCGACCTCATGGTGATCGGCTACTCCGGCAGCCCCAACAGGGGCTACGACGTCGGCGCCTGCATCGAGAGCATCAGCAGCTTCCTCGGTGCGGCAGACCGCCAGGACGTGGCCCTCGTCGGCGTCGGCAACCTCGGGCGCGCGGTCCTCGCGCACTTCGCGGGCGAGTCCGCCGCCGTCGCCATCGTCGCCGCCTTCGACATCGATCCCGACCTCACCGAGCACAGCGTGCACGGCTGCCGCTGCTTCGATGCGTCGCGCATGGAGACGCTCGTGCGCGACCTCGGCATCGAGATCGCGGTGCTCACCGTCCCGGGCGGCGCCGCCCAGGACGCCGCCGACACGCTCGTGCGCGCGGGCGTGAAGAGCATCATCAGCTTCGCGCCCGTGCCCCTCCACCTCCCCAACGACATCTTCGTCGAGTACATGGACATCACGGCGGCCCTCGAGTCGGCCGCGTTCTTCGCCCGCCTCGGCGGGCGCGACGCGGCCGGGCGCAGACGAGGGCGAGATCGAGCCCATGGTCAAGAAACTGGAATCCCTGCTGGCGAGGTCGAACATGAAGCTCGAGGATCTGGCCGAGAACATCGGCGCCCGCGTCATCACCCCCGGCCGGCCCGGGGGCACTGAGGTCTCCCGCATCTACGCCGGCGACCGCGTCAGCGACCTCCTCAACGAGGCCGTCGGACAAGACGCTGCTCGTGAGCAACCTCGCCAGCGTCCAGATGCTGCGCGTGGCCGAGCTCATGGACGTGCCCGGCATCTGCTTCGTCAACGGCGTCGAGCCGGAGCCCGAGGTCGTGGAGCTCGCGCAGACCAACGGCACGCTCCTGCTGGTCTCCCCCGCCGGCGTCTTCGAGACCTGCGGCCTCATCTACGCCCACCTCGGCGGAGACGCGCGCAACTGACCCTGGAGCACCTCGACTACGACATCCGCAGCGGTGACTTCAACGGCGCGGGCGCGGCCTCCCGCGACCTCAAGCAGCACCTCAAGCGGATCGGCGCGGAGTCGGACGCCGTGCGCCGCGCCATGATCGCCGCCTACGAGGCCGAGATGAACGTCGTCATCCACGCCGACGGCGGTCGCCTCGAAGCCACCGTGAGCGACGGCCAGCTCGACGTCGACGTCGTCGACCGCGGGCCGGGCATCCCGGACATCCCGCGGGCGATGCACGAGGGCTTCTCCACCGCCTCCTGCGGAGGCGCGCGCGCTCGGCTTCGGCGCCGGCATGGGCCTGCCCAACATCGAGCGCAACAGCGACCGCATCCGCGTCACGTCCACGGTCGGCGAAGGCACGCGCGTGAGCTTCTCCGTGATGCTGCGGCCAGAAGCGGCCGACCAGGGCGCGCGGCCCTCGTCGCTGGGCACGGTCCCCGAGCTGTGCCGCGACTGCCGCCACTGCCTGGTCGCCTGCCCCACGGCCGCCGTGCGCGTGCGCGACGCGCGGCCGTCGGTGATGGACCACGTCTGCATCGACTGCACCTGCTGCATCGCCGCCTGCGCGCCGCGCGCGCTCACGATGCTGGACGCGCCCGGCGAGCTCCACGGCGACGGCGGCGTGCTCGCCGTCCCGCCGGCGCTCCTCGCCGGCTTCGGCGAGCACCCGGCCGGCCACGGTCCTCGACGAGCTGCGCGCGCTCGGCTACTCGCGAGGTCGTCTCCGTGCATCCCGTACGAGGACGCGCTGCGCCGCGACGTGCTCGACCGAGCCGCGACCGGCGATGGGCCGGCGCCGGTGATCTCGCCGGTCTGCCCGGCGGTCGTCAACCTCATCGAGCTCAAGTTCCCGGCGCTCGTCACGCACCTCGCGCCGCTCGCCTCCCCGTGGGAGGCGCTCCAGCGCGACCTCGGCGAGCGCGACGCCACGTTCGCGGTCTCGTGCCCGAGCCAGCGCACGGCGCTGCTCAGCCAGCAGCCGACGGCGCAGCGCCAGACGGTCACCGTCCGGCTCGTCCGCGACGCGCTCCTGCCGCGCCTCGCGGCGCGGCGGCCGACGCGCGGACGGCGGGGCGCCGCGGCCGCAGGCGGCCGGCGCCGACGACCTGCTGGTCGTCACCGGCGTCTCGCACGTGCTCGCCGTGCTCGAGGAGATCGAGGACGGCCGGCTCGGCGGAGTCGCCGCCGTCGAGCCCTACATCTGCGACGGCGGCTGCTTCGGCTCGCCGCTCCTCGCCGAGGACGCGTTCGTGGCCTCCTGGCGCTGGGCGGCCTCGGCCGGCGACGGAGGCGACGGTGGGCGCAGTCTCGCGCGCAGCCGCCCGTTCCGCGCCCGCCCGGGCATCCGCCTGGACGCCGACATGGCGGTCGCCATCCGCAAGCTCGCGCAGCTCGACGCCGAGACTGCCGCGCTGCCCGGCAAGGACTGCGGCGTGTGCGGCGCGCCCACCTGCGCGGCGCTCGCCGAAGACATCGTCATGGGGCGCGCCGGCCCGCGCGCTCTGCCCGTACGTGAAGCCTGAGGAGGGGACCGCGTCATGAAGCTCGAGGAGATCGCCCGCGAGCTCGGCTTGTCCGAGCTCACACCCGAGGTCGCCGGCAACGGCGACGCCGAGATCGCGCGCGGCTACGCCTCCGACCTCCTGAGCGACGTGCTCGCGCACGCGCCCGAGGGCGGCGTGCTCGTCACGCTGCAGGTGCACCTCAACGTCATCGCCGTCGCCAGCCACGCCGAGCTCGCCGCCGTCATCTTCGCCGGCAACCGCCGCCCCGAGGACGACGTGCTCGCCAAGGCCGCCGCCGAGGGCATCTCGCTGTACGTGTCGCCCGCCGACACCTTCGACATCGTCGGCCGGCTCTACGCGCTGGGCGTGAAAGGGAACCATGCGTGAACGTCTGCGCCGCAGACCTGCACATCCACACGGCGCTCTCGCCCTGCGCGGACAACGCGATGACGCCGCCGGCGATCGTCGCGAAGGCGATCGCTGAAGGACTGGCCATGATCGCCGTCTGCGACCACAACAGCGCGCGCAACGCCGCCGCCGTGCAGGAGGCGGCCGGCGACGGCCTCGCCGTCCTCGCCGGCATGGAGATCACCTCGGCCGAGGAGTGCCACGTCGTCGGCCTCTTCCCCGCCGCCGCGGCCGCCGAAGCCGCCGGCGCGGAGCTCGAGGCCGCGCTGCCTCCGGCCGACGACGGCTACGCGGCCTTCTTCGGCGAGCAGCTCGTGCTCGCCGCCGACGGGACCCGCGCCGGCGAAGAGCGCGCGGCGCTCGCCATGGCAACGCCGCTCGCCATCTCCGAAGTCGTCGACCTCGTCCACCGGCACGGCGGCCTCGCCGTCGCGGCGCACATCGACCGCCGCTCGTTCGGCGTCATCGGCCAGCTCGGCCTCTTCCCGCACGAGGCCGGCTTCGACGCCGTCGAGCTCAGCCGCCACGTGGCGCCGGGCTCCGAGGCCGAGGAGCGCGTTCCGCCGGCACGGGCTGCCCATCCTGCACTCCTCGGACAGCCACTACCTCGGACGACATCGGCGCCGTGCGCACCCGTTGAACGTGATGGCGCCGAGCTTCGCCGAGCTCGCCCTCGCCCTGCGCGGCGCAGACGGCAGGAGCGTCGCCGATGCATGACCTTTCGCTGTACCTGCTCGACGTGCTCGAGAACTCGCTGCGTGCGGGCGCCGGCGCGGTGGCCGTGACCATCGCCGCCGACCGCGCCGCCGACAGGCTCACGATCACCGTCGAAGACGACGGTCCCGGCCTGCCCGTCACTCCCGACGAGGCGCTGGACCCGTTCTTCACGACCAAGAAGGAGCAAGAAGACCGGCCTGGGGCTGAGCCTGTTCCGCCAGGCCGCCGAGGCCGCCGGAGGCGGCCTCGACGTGGGGGTCTCCGACGAGCTCGGCGGGGTCGCCGTGCGCGCCTGGATGAGCCTCGGGAACGTGGATCGTCCGCCGTTCGGCGACGTCGCGACCAGCATCCTCACGATGGTCGCGACCAACCCGGAGGTCGAGTTCGTCGTGCACCTGAGCGACGACGGAGAGCGGCTCGAGCTGCGCGGCAGCGAGCTGCCGCGCCGCCTCGCCGAGCTCGTCGCCTATCAGGAGGCGCTGTCATGAAGGACATTCTCTGCGAAGCGGATCGCAGTGGGACCAAGCGAAGGAGAGGCGCATGAGTGAAGAGGTCAAGGCGTGCACGTGCTGCGACGAGGAACCGACGGAGGAAGAGCTCCTCGCGCGCCTCGACGCGGTGATCGCCGAGTACAGAGGCAAGCCCGGGGCGCTCATCCCGGTGCTGCAGCTCGCCCAGGGCATCTTCGGGTACCTGCCTGAGGTCGCCCTCAAGCACATCGCCCGAGAGCTGGGCAAGCCCTACAGCGAGGTCGCCGGCGTGGTCGGCTTCTACTCGTTCTTCACGACCGTCCCGCGCGGCAAGCACCTGATCCGCATCTGCATGGGGACCGCCTGTTACGTGCGCGGCGGCGTCCAGGTGCTCGACGCCTTCAAGAAGCAGCTCGGCATCGACATCGGCGGCACCACCGAGGACCGCGCTGTTCTCGCTCGAGATCGCACGCTGCTTCGGCGCCTGCGGCCTCGCGCCCGTCATCACCGTGGACGACGACGTCCACCACCGCGTCAAGCCCAAGCGCGTGCACGAGATCCTGGCGCAGTACGCCGAGGAGCCCGTGCTCGCGGAAACGAGCGGACGCAGTGAGCGGCGTTCGGCTGACCAGCCTGCGGAGCAATTCGCGGGCAGCCCGAGGAGCGCCTGACATGGCCGACAAGATCACCAGCCCCGATCAGCTGCTGGCGATGGCCGAGAAGGCCAAGGCCGACATCGACCTGCGCCAGGGACGCAAGGAGTCCCAGGTCACCGTCCACATGGGCACCTGCGGCATCGCCGCCGGCGCGCGCGACGTGGTCGCCGCGTTCATGACCGAGATGTCGGACGCCGGCGTGACCTCGGTGAGCCTGCATCAGACCGGCTGCGCCGGTCTCTGCGAGGAAGAGCCCATGGCCACCGTCACGCTCGCCGACGGGACCATCTACCGGTACGGCCTGCTCGACCGGGAGAAGGTGCACACCATCGTCCGCAATCACCTCGTGGGCGGCACTCCCGTCGACGCCTACCTGATCAAGACCTGAGAGCGAGTGACACGACTATGGCTGATGTGAGAACGCACTTCCTGATCTGCACCGGCGGCGGGTGCATCGCCTCCGGAGCGCTCGAGCTGAGCGAGGCCGTCCGGGCCGAGCTCAAGGCGCGCGACCTCGCCGACGAAGTCGAGGTCATCGAGACCGGCTGCCTCGGACCGTGCGTCCAGGGCCCGGTCGCCCTCGTCTACCCGGACGGCGTGTTCTACCAGAAGGTCCAGCTCGCCGACGTCCCCGAGATCGTCGAGGAGCACCTCCTCAAGGGGCGCATCGTCGAGCGCCTCGTGAGCCACGCGCCCGGCACCGAGAAGACGCAGGCCGAGATGAGCGACATCCCGTTCTTCAACCGTCAGGTGAAGATCGTGCTGCGCAACTCCGGCATCATCGACCCGCTCAAGATCGACGAGTACATCGCCCGCGAGGGCTACCAGGCGCTCGCCAAGGTGCTCACCGCGATGACGCCCGAAGCGGTCGTCGACGAGGTCCTCGCCAGCGGCCTGCGCGGCCGCGGCGGCGCCGGCTTCCCCACCGGGATGAAGTGGCGCTTCGCGCAGCAGCAGGACAACGAGACCAAGTACATCCTCTGCAACGCCGACGAAGGCGACCCGGGCGCGTTCATGGACCGCTCGGTGCTCGAAGGCGACCCGCACTCGCTCATCGAGGGCATGGTCATCGGCGCCTTCGCGATCGGCGCGCACCAGGGCTACGTCTACGTGCGCGCCGAGTATCCGCTCGCGGTCGAGCGCCTCGAGCACGCCGCTCGGGCAGGCGCGCGAGTACGGCCTGCTCGGCAAGGACATCATGGGCAGCGGCTTCGACTTCGACCTCGAGATCCGCATGGGCTCGGGCGCCTTCGTCTGCGGCGAGGAGACGGCCCTCATGACGTCGATCGAGGGCCACCGCGGCGAGCCGCGCCCGCGCCCGCCGTTCCCGGCGGTCTCGGGCCTCTGGGGCAAGCCCAGCGTGCTCAACAACGTCGAGACCTTCGCCAACATCGCCCCGATCATCCTCAAGGGCGCCGAGTGGTACGCCAGCACGGGCACCGAGAAGAGCAAGGGCACCAAGGTGTTCGCGCTCGGCGGCAACGTGCAGCACACCGGCCTCGTCGAGGTGCCGATCGGCATGCAGCTCGGCGAGCTCATCTACGAGATCGGCGGCGGCATCCCGGGCGGCAAGGCCTTCAAGGCCGCGCAGCTCGGCGGACCGTCCGGCGGCTGCATCCCCAAGCAGCACCTCAACGTCCCGGTCGACTACGCCACCCTGCAGGAACTGGGCGCCATCATGGGCTCCGGCGGCGTCATCGTCATGGACGAGGACACCTGCATGGTCGACATCGCCAGGTTCTTCCTCGAGTTCACCCAGGAAGAGAGCTGCGGCAAGTGCCCGCCCTGCCGCGTCGGCACCAAGCGCATGCTCGAGATCGTCGACCGCATCTGCAAGGGCGAGGGCGAGGAAGGCGACATCGAACGCCTCATCGCCCTCGGCGAGTCCATCAGCCAGACCGCACTCTGCGGCCTCGGCCAGACGGCCCCCAACCCCGTGCTCTCGACGATCCGCCACTTCCGTCACGAGTACGAGGCCCACATCAAGGACAAGTACTGCGAGGCCGGCGTCTGCGCCACGCTGTTCAAGGCGCGCTGCTCCAACGCGTGCCCGGCGAGCGTCAACATCCCCGGCTTCGTGAGCCTCGTCGGCGAGCAGCGGTACGACGAGGCCCTCAAGCTGCACCGCGAGCGCAACCCGCTGGCCAGCATCTGCGCCCGCGTCTGCTTCCATCCCTGCGAGAGCAAGTGCATGCGCGCCGGCCTCGACGGGGCCCTCGCCATCCGCCACGTCAAGCGCTTCATGGTGGAGCAGGAGCAGGACCCGCAGCTGCCCGAGATCCAGGAGAACGCCGAGAACGCCGCCCGCAAGGTCGCCGTCGTCGGCTCCGGGCCGGCCGGCCTCTCGGCCGCCTACTTCCTGGCGCGCCTCGGCTACAAGCCGGTCGTGTTCGAGGCCGAGCCCAAGGCCGGCGGCATGCTCGTGCAGGCCATCCCGGCCTACCGCCTGCCGCGGCCGGAGCTCGAGCGCGAAGTCAAGATGATCGAGGCCATGGGCGTCACGTTCGAGTACGGCAAGGCGCTCGGCCGCGACTTCACCCTGCAGAGCCTCAAGGACGAGGGCTACGAGACCGTGTTCGTCGGTGTCGGCGCCCCGCAGGGCATGAAGATCGGCGTGCCCGGCGAGGACGGCCCCGGCGTGTACGACGGGCTCTCCTTCCTCAAGCAGTACAACGTGCAGCGGCACCGGCGAGGTGGGCAAGAACGTCGCCGTCATCGGCGGCGGCAACGCGGCCATCGACGCCGCCCGCACCGCCCTGCGCCTCGGCGCCGAGTCGGTCAAGATCCTCTACCGCCGCACGCGCGCGCAGATGCCGGCGTGGGGCGAGGAGATCGACGCCGCCGACCTCGAGGGCATCGAGATCCTCACCCTCGTGGCCCCGGAGGAGATCGTCCGCGACGCGAGCGGCAAGGTCACCGGCGTGCGCTGCAAGGAGATGGCGCTCGGCGACTACGACAAGAGTGGTCGTCGCCGCCCCGTGGCCGGCCACAACCCCGACTTCGTGGTCGAGGCCGACACCGTGATCGCCGCCATCGGCCAGTCCCTGGACGCGCCGGCGATCGTGGACGGCACGCCCATCGAGCTCAACCGCTGGGGCTACTTCTCCGCCGACCCCGACACGGGCAAGACGTCGACCGAGTGGGTGTTCGCCGGCGGCGACGCCACCACCGGCCCGTCTTCGGTGGTCGAGGCCATCGGCGCCGGCGAGCGCGCGGCGGCGGGCATGGACGAGTACCTGACCGGCGCCAACCACGCCTTCTGGCGCCGCGACATCGAGCCGCCCGTGTCATTCGATCCCGACGCCGACCCGGAGCTTGTCGACCGCCATGCGGTCGAGGAGCTGCCGGTGGGTCAGCGCGTCTCCAACTTCGACGAGGTCGAGCTCAGCTGGGCCGCACAGACAGCCATCGCCGAGGCACGGCGCTGCCTGCGCTGCGACTACGGCAAGTACTGCTCGTAAAGCAAGGAGTGCTGAAGGATGCCAACCCTCACCATTGACGACATCAAGGTCGAGGTCCCGGAGGGCACTACGGTCCTTCAAGCCGCCCGTCAGGCCGGCGTGAAGATCCCGACCCTCTGCTACCTCGACGAAGTCCAGTCCATCGGCGCCTGCCGCGTCTGCCTCGTCGAGGTGGAAGGCGCCCGCACGCTGGTCGCCTCGTGCAGCCAGCCGGCCACCGACGGCATGGTCGTGAAGACCAATACCGGCAAGGTGCGCGACGGCCGCCAGATGGTCGTCGAACTGCTCCTCTCGGAGCACGACGGCGACTGCCAGGTCTGCGGCCGCTCCGCCGACTGCGAGCTCAAGAGCCTCGCTCTCGACCTGGGCATCGGCGAGCTACGCTACCAGGGCGAGAAGACGTTCAAGATGATCGACGACAGCACGCCGGCGCTCGTGCGCGACACCGGCAAGTGCATCTCCTGCCGCCGCTGCGTCACCGTCTGCAACGAGGTCCAGCAAGTGGGCGGCCTCTTCGCCCAGGGCCGCGGCTTCGCCACGCTCATCGGCCCGGCCTTCGCGGCAGAACCTCAGCGACGTCGTCTGCGTGCAGTGCGGCCAGTGCGCCGCCGTCTGCCCCGTGGGCGCGATCCAGGAACGCAACCAGATCGACGAGGTCTGGGACGCGCTCGAGGATCCCACCAAGACGGTGATCGTGCAGACCGCTCCTGCCATCCGCGCCGCCCTCGGCGAGTGCTTCGACTACGCGCCCGGCACCCTGGTGACCGGCAAGATGGTCGCCGCCCTCCGCCGCCTCGGCTTCGACGCGGTGTTCGACACCGACTTCACCGCCGACCTCACCATCATGGAGGAGGGCACCGAGCTGCTGGTGCGGCTCAAGAAGGCCCTCGTGGACGGCGAGACGGTGGCGTCTGCCGCAGTTCTCCAGCTGCTCCCCGGGCTGGATCAACTACATGGAGCACTTCAACCCGGACATGCTCGACAACCTCAGCACCGTGCAAGAGCCCGCAGCAGATGTTCGGGGCGATCGCCAAGACCTACTACGCCGAGAAGATCGGCGTGAAGCCGGAGGACATGGTCGTCGTCTCGGTCATGCCCTGCACCGCCAAGAAGTACGAGGCGGCGCGGCCGGAGATGAACGACAGCGGCGTGCGCGACGTCGACATCGTGCTCACGACGCGCGAGCTCGGCGCCCTGATCAAGCAGGCCGGCATCGACTTCCGCGGCCTGCACGACGAGCAGATGGACGCGCCGCTCGGCATCAGCACCGGCGCCGCCGACATCTTCGCCAACACCGGCGGCGTCATGGAGGCGGCCCTGCGCACCGTGTGGGAGATCGTCACCGAGACGCCGTTCCCGTTCCCCAACCTGCACGTCGAGCCCATCGTCGGTCTCGAAGGCGTCAAGATGGCGACCGTCAAGGTCGAGGGCGCCAAGGGCGACTGGGCGTTCCTCGAAGGCGCCGACCTCAAGGTCGGCGTGGCCCACGGCCTCGGCAACGCGCAGAAGCTCATCGACCGGGTCAAGAGCGGCGAGATCGAGTGCCACTTCGTCGAGGTCATGACCTGCCCCGGCGGGTGCATCGGCGGCGGCGGCCAGCCGCGCTTCACCACCAACGAGGTGCGCAAGGCGCGCATGGCGCGCGATCTACCGCGAGGACGAGGGCCGCGAGGTGCGCAAGTCGCACGAGAACGCGGCCGTCTGCGCCCTGTACGACGAGTACCTCGGGGCGCCGTGCGGCGAGATCTCGCACCACCTGCTGCACACGCACTACTTCGAGCACGACCGCGTCTGAAGCCCAGACGCCGCGCAGACACGGCGGACCAGGCGGGCCTTTCGGCCCGCCGCGGAGGCGGCCCCGGGCGACCGGGGTCGCCTCCCGGGGCCGCCGCCGAGTCCGAAGGCGGCCGGAGGCCGAGGCCGGAGAGGCTATACTTGAGAGCACACGATGACCGCTGAACAGGCCCTCATACTGATCGTCGACGACGACTACGACTTCCTCGAGATCAACCGCTTCATCCTCGAGGGCGCCGGCTACCGCGTGACGACCGCGACCAATCCCGCCGAGGCGCTCAAGCGCGTCGACGAGGAGGTGCCGGACCTGGTCATCACCGACCTGATGATGACCAGCATCGACGCCGGTTTCGCGTTCTCGGCCCAGCTCAAGGACGACGCGCGCACGGCGGCCGTGCCGATCATCATCTCCACGTCGGTCAGCAGCCAGCTCGGCCTCAATCTGCGGCCGGAGTCGGACGAGGACCTCGTCAAGATGCGCGTCGACGCGTACTTCGACAAGCCGATCCCGGCGGACGCGCTCCTCGCCAAGGTCGGGGAGCTCCTCGGCCGCGCCGGCTGAGGAAGCCGGCACGAGAGCCCGATGAACGACGACGACGTCGCCTATACCCAGCTCGTCACCACCATCGGCGAGAAGTGCCGCGTCTGCTACACCTGCGTGCGCGAATGCCCGGCCAAGGCGATCCAGATCCTCGACGGCCAGGCGAGCGTCATCCAGACGCGCTGCATCGGCTGCGGCAACTGCGTCACCGTCTGCAGCCAGAACGCGAAGCAGGTGCTGAGCGGGATCGAGGACACCGAGAAGTTGCTGGCGGGTCCCGCGCCGGTGGCCGCCATCGTCGCGCCCAGCTACCCGGCCGAGTTCGCCGAGTGCGACACCGGCGCGCTGGTCGCGGCGCTGCGCACCCTCGGGTTCGCGCACGTGCACGAGGTCGCCTTCGGAGCGGATCTCGTGGCGGCCGAGTACAGGCGGCTCCTGGAGCGCGGCGCCGGCCGCTGGGTGGCCACCACCTGCCCGGCGGTCGTGAGCTACGTGCGCAAGTACCACCCCGACCTGCTCGACAGGCTGGCGCCGATCGTCTCGCCGATGCTCGCCACGGCGCGCGTGCTGCACGACAGGTACGGGCCCGATGGCGTCAAGGTCGTGTTCATCGGGCCCTGCATCGCCAAGAAGGGCGAGGCCTCCTACGAGCAGTTCGAAGGCGAGGTCGACGCGGCGCTCACCTACGTGGAGCTGCGCACGATGCTCGCCGCCAGAGGCATCAGCCTGCACGCCGCAGAACGACCACGACGACTTCGACGCGCCGCACGGCAGCCTCGGCGCCCTCTTCCCCATCACGCGCGGGATGCTGCAGGCGGCCGCCCTCAGCGAGGACCTGCTCGACGGCGACATCGTGAGCGCCGACGGCCGCGCCAACCTCGCCGACGCCATCACCGACTTCGAGCACGGCGAGACCGAGGCGCGGCTGCTCGACATCCTCTGCTGCGAGGGCTGCATCATGGGCGCCGGCTTCAGCTGCGAGGCGCCGGTGTTCAAGCGCCGCTCGGACGTGAGCCGCGAGACGCGCGCGCGCCAGAGCCTCTTCGACACCGAGGCCTGGGAGGCGGACGTGGCGCGCTACCGGGCCATCGACCTCTCGCGCACCTTCGCGCCGTTCGACCAGCGCTTCGACGACATGCCGACGGCGGCCGAGCTGCGCGAGATCCTGGCGCGCATGAACAAGTTCACGCCCGAGGACGAGCTCGACTGCGGCGCCTGCGGCTACGAGACCTGCCACGACCACGCGGTGGCGATCTGGCAGGGCCTGGCCGAGGCCGAGATGTGCCTGCCGTACTCGGTCGAGGAGCTGCGCAAGGCGGTCGACGAGCTGCAGGAGTCCAACCGCTCGCTGGCCAGCACCAAGGAGGCGCTGGTCAAGAGCGAGAAGCTGGCGAGCATGGGCCAGCTCGCGGCCGGCATCGCCCACGAGGTCAACAACCCGCTCGGCATCCTCCTGCTGCACGCCAACCTGCTGCTCGAGGACTGTGAGGACGATGCGGCCGTCGCCGAGGACGTCAAACTGATCGTCGACCAGGCGAACCGCTGCAAGAAGATCATCTCCGGGCTGCTCAACTTCGCGCGCCAGAGCCGCGTCGTCCGGCAGCCCACCGACCTCGCCGCCCTCGTGCAGGACGTGCTGCGCACGGTCCCCATCGACGAAGGGGTCGACGTGGAAGTCGAGGACCGCCTCACCGACCCCATCGCCGAAGTCGACGCCGACCAGATCGTCCAGGTGCTCGCCAATCTGCTCACGAACGCGCAGCACGCCATGCCGGACGGCGGCAGGATCCTCATCACCCTCGACGGCACTTCCGAGAACGTCGTCGTCATGGTCTCGGACTCGGGCACGGGCATCCCCGACGAGAACCTCGACAAGTTGTTCAGCCCGTTCTTCACGACCAAGCAGGTCGGCAAGGGCACGGGCCTCGGCCTCGCGGTGACGCACGGGATCGTCAAGATGCACCGCGGCCAGATCACCGTGGAGTCCAACGCCGATCCCGCCAAGGGGCCGACCCAGACGACCTTCACCATCGTCCTGCCGCGCTTCGAGGCGGAGCTCGACACGCCGGCGAGCCTGCAGGAGATCACGGAGACCTGACGATGCAGCCGGACGTCACCCGCGAGAGCCTCGTCACCCGCGAGAGCCTCATGGACCCGCAACAGGCCACGCTCAAGGTCGTCATGGTGGACGACGAAGAGGCGCTCTGCCGCGGCGTGCGGCGCATCATCGAGCGCTACAAGGTGCACGTGGCCGACGTCCTCGTGGACGCCACCTACGAGTTCCGCTACTTCACCAGCGGCGAGGACTTCCTGGTCTTCCTCAGCGAGGGCGGCGAGGTCGACCTGCTGCTGCTCGACCTCAAGCTCCCCGGCCTGGGCGGCATGGACGTGCTCGACGAGCTCAGCAATCAGGGCCGTGAGGTCCTCACCATCATGATCACGGCCTACGCGACCTTTGAGACGGCGGTGAAGGCGACCAAGCTCGGCGCCTACGACTTCCTCGCCAAGCCGTTCACCCCCGAGGAGATGCGCTACGCGCTGCGCAAGGCGACGAGCCAGCTGATCCTCAGCAAGCAGGCGCTCAAGCTGGCCGAGGAGAAGCGCCAGGTCCGCTTCAACTTCATCTCGGTCCTGGCGCACGAGCTCAAGGCGCCGCTCAACGCCGTCGAGGGCTACCTCAACATCCTGCGCACCACCGAGGCCGACCAGAACCTGCAGATGGTCGAGCGCAGCATCGTGCGCGTCGACGGGATGAAGAAGCTCATCGGCGACCTCCTCGACCTCACGCGCATCGAGTCGGGGCAGCGCGAACGCGCGATCAAACGGCTCGACCTGGGCGAGCTCGCCAAAGCGTCCATGGAGCTGTTCGCCGTGGACGCCGAACGCCGCGGCATCAGTATGGAGCTGGTGACCGACGGCGACGCGGAGCTCTTCGCGGACGCCGGCGAAGTCGAGATCGTGCTCAACAACCTGATCTCCAACGCGGTCAAGTACAACCGCGACGGCGGCAAGGTCACGGTGCGCCTGGCACGCAAGGGCACGAGCATGCGCATCGTCGTCAGCGACACGGGCATCGGCCTCGCTCCCGAAGAAGCCGCCAAGCTCTTCAACGAGTTCACGCGCATCAAGAACGAGCACACCGTCAAGATCCTCGGCAGCGGCCTCGGACTGTCCACCGTCCGCAAGATCGCCAACATGTACGACGGCGAGGCCGAGGTGCAGAGCGAGCCCGGCGTCGGCAGCACCTTCACGGTCACGCTGCAGGACGCGCCGGCCGGCGGCGACCAGCCTGCGGCGAGCCGCCCGGACCTTGCCACCGGGGTCACCTCCCCCACCCCCGCGCCGCCGGCCTGACGACCGCGGCCAGCCCTCTCCTCGCGCTCGCGCCGGCGCACGAAGTGTGATTACATTCTCTCTACGCTCGTGACGGCTTGCACAAGCGTCGAAAACGCGTTAGAAACGAGTCAGCAGCTGTGGCCCAGTTGAACGTGGATCCTGTGGAGTAAGTGGCCCGCACCGATCGGCATCTCACCGCACCTCCAAGCCTCGCTGGCGCCTGCCGGCGAGCGCCTCGGGCGTGCGCATGAGAGCGCGGTCACGGGCCGTCGCAGAACGCCTCTTCCGAGGCGTGTGGAGGGGAACGGTAACCGAGAGAGGGAGTCTGAGGTGCCCAAGATCCTGATCGTTGACGACGACCCGGACATCGTCGAGGCCGGACGCCTCGTCCTCGAGCGCGAGGGCTACGAGGTCGAGGGGGCGCCCAATCGCGCCGCCGGCATGCTGAAGCTCGAGGAGGCAAGTCCGGACCTGCTCATCCTCGACGTCATGATGGAAGAGCCCGACGACGGCCTGCGCATGGCGCGCGAGATCCGCAAGGCGGGGCACACCCTGCCGATCATCATGCTCACGAGCGTCAACGCGGCGATGGGCCTCAACATCGACAAGGACGAAGAGATGGTCCCGGTCGACGAGTTCCAGCCCAAGCCGGTCGACCCGCAGACGCTCGTCGCCAAGGTCAAGAAGCTGCTCGCGAAGGAGAGTTGACGCAAATGCTGGTCACGCAGCAGGAGCAGCTCCGCACCGACGTCACCGCCCTGGTGGACAAGCTGGGGCCCGGCCGGAGCTCGCTCATACCGATTCTTCAAGCTGTCAAGAGCCGCTACCACGGCGTCGACACGGACGCGATGCAGATCGTCGCGGACCTGCTCGACATCCACCCGGTAGAGGTCTACAGCGTCGCCACGTTCTACGCTTTCCTGAATCCAGAGCCCCAGGGCGAGTTCGTCGTGCGCCTGTGCGGCACGATCTCCTGCGACCTGGCCGGCAAGGACGCCGTCGCCCAGGCGCTCGAGGGCGAGCTCGGCATCGGCTTCGGCGAGACCTCGGCCGACGGCCGCTTCTCGCTCGACTGGGCGGCCTGTATGGGCATGTGCGACCAGGGCCCGGCCCTGCTCGTCAACGACAAGGTCTACACGCGCGTCACGCCCGACGTGGTGCGCGAGATCGCGGCCGAGTGCCGTGCCGCCTACAGCGGGCACACGGCCGAGCGCAAAGAGGGGTACCTCGTATGAGCATCGAGACTCAGGGCAACACCCTCACCTTCGCCTCCATCGACGGGGATGCCGGCCTCAAGGCCGCCCTCGCGTTGTCGCGCCCGGACATCATCGACATGGTCACCGCCTCCGGCATGAAGGGCCGCGGCGGCGCCGGCTTCCCGACCGGGATGAAGTGGAACTTCTGCGGTTCTGAGAAGGGCGACAAGAAGTACATCATCTGCAACGCCGACGAGGGTGAGCCCGGTACCTTCAAGGACCGCGTCATCCTCACCGAGTTCGCGGACCTCGTGTTCGCCGGCATGACGATCGGCGGCCGCGCCATCGGCGCCAGCGAGGGCATCGTCTACCTGCGCGGCGAGTACACGTACCTGCGCTCGCACCTCAACGCGGTCATCAAGAAGCGGCGCGCCGCCGGCCTGCTGGGCAAGGACGTCGGCGGCGTCAAGGGCTTCGACTTCGACATCATCGTCGCCCTCGGCGCCGGCGCCTACATCTGCGGCGAGGAGACGGCCCTCATCGAGTCCCTCGAGGGCTTCCGCGGCGAGCCGCGCAACCGCCCGCCGTTCCCCGTCGTGGCCGGCTACCGCTACGCGCCGACGGTGGTCAACAACGTCGAGACGCTCGCCTCGGCGGCCTGCATCTTCGCCAAGGGCGTCGACTGGTTCAAGAGCTTCGGTACAGACCGCTCGACCGGCTTCAAGCTGTTCAGCGTCTCGGGCGACTGCGCCAGGCCCGGCGTCTACGAGTTCCCGTTCGGGATCACCGTCGCCGACCTGCTCAAGGAGGTCGGCGGAGAGGACGCCAAGGCCGTGCAGATCGGCGGCGCCTCGGGCACCTGCGTGCCACGCAAGCAGTTCGCCCGCCAGATGGCCTTCGAGGACATCCCCACGGGCGGCTCGGTCATGGTGTTCGGCCCGCAGCGCGACATGCTCGACGTGGCCGAGAACTTCCTCGAGTTCTTCGTCGACGAGTCGTGCGGCCAGTGCACCCCGTGCCGCCTCGGCAACGTCAAGATGCTCGAGGCGGCCCGGCAGCTCAAGGAGGGGACCTGCTCCGCGGAGTACGTCGCCGAGCTGCGCGAGCTCAGCGGCACGATGCAGGTCGCGTCCAAGTGCGGCCTCGGCCAGACGAGCTCCAACGCCTTCATGTCCATCCTGGAGCACTTCGGCGACGAGGTCATGAGCCGAACCGCCCAGGCCGAGAGCGCGAGGACCACAGCATGAGCGACCAGCCGAGAAACGACGAGAAAGCCCCGCGCATCCCGCCCAGCCAGGTCGGGAGCACGGTACCGGTCTCCGACAACCCCGAGGCCATCGGCGCGCTCGTGTCCGTCACCATCGACGGGATCGAGACCAGAGTGCCGTTCGGCATGACCATCCTCGACGCCGCCAAGGCGGTGGGCGTCGACATCCCCACGCTCTGCAACCACCCGGACCTCAAGGTCGCCGGCGTGTGCCGCATGTGCGTGGTCGAGCTCGAGGGCCAGCGCACGCTGCAGGCCGCCTGCGTCTACCCGGTCACCAACACGCTGACCGTGAACACGCACACGCGCAAGGTGCGCAAGGCGCGCCGCCACGTGCTCGAGCTGCTCCTCAGCGAGCACTACGGCGAGTGCTACAGCTGCGTGCGCAACGGCAACTGCGAGCTGCAGACGCTGGCCGAGGAATACGGCATCACCGACTTCACCTTCGGGCACCCGGACGAGTCCCAGTTCGAGCCCGATTTCTCCAGCTACTCCGTGATGCGCGACATGGACAAGTGCATCCGCTGCCGCCGCTGCGTGCGCACCTGCATCGACCTGCAGGAAGTGGGCGTGCTCGAGGCCATCAACCGCAGCGCCGAAACGCAGATCGCCACCTTTGAAGACCTGCCGCTCGGCAACGTCGTGTGCATCAACTGCGGCCAGTGCGTCAACCGCTGCCCCACCGGCGCCCTGTACGCCAAGGATGAGACCGACGCCGTCTGGGCCGCTCTTGACGACCCAGAGAAGCACGTCGTCATCCAGACCGCGCCGGCGCCACGCGCCGCGATGGGCGAGCTCTTTGGCCTCGAGCCCGGCACGCCGGTGACGTTCGAGATGAACACGGCCCTGCGCCGCGCCGGCTTCGACCGTGTCTTCGACACCAACTTCACCGCCGACCTCACGATCATCGAGGAGGGCACCGAGCTCATCAAGCGGCTCTATGGCGCCCTCGTCGAAGGGGACAAGGACGTGGCCCTGCCGCAGTTCACGAGCTGCTCGCCTGGCTGGGTCAAGTACCTCGAGCACTTCTACCCCGAGTACCTGCCCAACGCCTCGTCCGCCAAGAGCCCGCAACAGATGTTCGGCGCGTTGATCAAGACCTACTACGCCGAGAAGCTGGGCGTGGACCCGGCCAGCATCGTGAGCTGCGCGCTCATGCCCTGCTCGGCCAAGAAGTTCGAGTGCAACCGGCCCGAGATGCACGACTCGGGCTTCAAGGACGTCGACTTCGGCATCACCACGCGCGAGCTCGGCAAGATGTTCAAGGAGGCCGGCCTGCATGTGCCGAGCCTGCCCAAGAGCGACTTCGACGACCCGTTCGGCACGGCCACCGGCTCCGGCGTGATCTTCGGCGCCACCGGCGGCGTGATGGAGAGTGCCCTGCGGACCGTCATCGAGCTGGTCACCGGCGAGAAGGTCGAGAGCATCTACGAGCACGGCGACATCATCCCCGTGCGCGGCTTCGAGGGCGTGCGCTACGCCGAGATCACGATCCCCAAGGTCGGGCCGGTGCCGGCGATCCTCGCCCACCTCGTCCCGGACTGGAACTGGCTCGACGGCGTCACCGTCAAGGTCGCCGTGGCTCACGGCACCGCCAACGCCAAGAAGGTCATGGAAGACATCAAGGCCGGCGGCAAGTTCAGCGAATGCCACTTCATCGAGTTCATGGCCTGCCCGGGCGGCTGCCTGGGCGGCGGTGGCCAGCCGATCCCGACCAACGCCGAGATCCGCGCCGCCCGCGCCAAGGCCATCTACTCCGAGGACAAGGCGTACAGCGTGCGCAAGTCCTACGAGAACCCGGCGGTGGCCAAGACCTACGAGGAGTTCCTCACCGACGGTCCGTGCGGGCACAAGAGCCACGAGCTGCTGCACACCAGCTACACGGCGCGCGGCAAGTACATCCCGCAGAAGTAACAGGCGTCATGCTGGCCGCGGCGGCGGGGCGCTCCCCGAGCGCCCCGCCGCCGCTTCGCTTACACTAGGGAAGCAGGCTCACTCCGAGCGAGGTCCATGGGCAAACACGTCAATCAGACGCCGCCGTCGACCGCCCGTTTCGTCGACCCGTTCCACGACGCGCGCGTGCTCACGCCGATCACGCCGGACGAGCGCAAGATCCTGCGTACGGTCAACCAGAAGATCGCCGCGCGCCCCTCCCTGCGCGCCATCGTGGACTACCTGTTCGACAACACCCAGGAGCTCATCCCCTGCGACCGCATCGGGCTGGCCTTCGTCGACGAGCGCGGCGAGCGCGTCACGAGCTACTACAACCGCGCCTCCTACGCGCCGCTCGCCATAGACAAGGACTACTCGGAGGCACTGCAGCAGACGTCTCTTCACGAGGTGCTCGAGACCGGGCAGCCGCGCATCATCGGCAACCTCGACCTGTACCTCGGGGCGCACCCGCGCAGCCGCTCCACCAAGCGCCTCGTCCAGGAGGGCGTGCGCTCCAACCTCACCTGCCCGCTGAGCGTGGAGGGCCGCGTGGTCGGCTTCATCTTCCGCAGCTCGCGGCGCACGCACACGTACCGGCCGCGGCACATCGAGCTGCAGATGGCGATCACGGAGCGCCTCAGCCAGGCGGTGGAGAAGGCGTGGCGCATCGCGCAGCTCGAGGAGGCCAATTACGCCTACACGCAGATGCTCGGCTTCGTCAGTCACGAGCTCAAGAGCCCGGTGGCCTCGATGGTGACGGACGCGCAGTTGCTCGAACAGGGCTACCTGGGCGAGCTCACCGACGTCCAGAAAGGCAAGCTCGCCGGCATCACCCGCAAGGGCCAGTACCTCCTCAGCCTCGTCAACGAATACCTCGACCTGGCGCGCGTCGAGGGCGGCGAGCTCCAGCTGGAGCGCTGCTCGAAGGTGGACGTGAGCGTGGAGGTCGTCGAGGAGGCGCTGGACCTCGTGCGCCCGCAGCTGGAGGCGCGCGGCATGCGGTTGATCACCGAGATGCCGGCGACCGGCTCGGCCCTCGTGTGCTGCGATCCGACGCTGCTGCGCATCGTCCTCGTCAATCTCCTCGACAACGCCGTCAAGTACGGCCTCGACGGCGGCGAGGTCAAGGTCACGGCCGAGGTCACGCCGGCGCGGCGCGGCAGCTCGGCCAAGCTCAAGATCGCCGTGTGCAATCAGGGGCCCGGCTTCAGCCAGGCACAGAAGAACCAGTTGTTCAGGCGCTTCTCGCGCCTCGACGACCCGGCCCTCAAGAACCGCCGCGGCACCGGCGTCGGGTTGTACAACGCGTGGCGCATCATCCAATTGCATCAAGGTCGGATCACCGCCGAGTCCAAGCACGGCGAGTGGGCGAAGTTCTGTTTCGAGATACCGGCGACGCCAGAGTGCGCGTGACCGGCGAGCGTCGGATGAGGAGTACTACATGAGCACCAGAGTCGTGGAAACGGGAGCGTTCATCGACGAGGCCGCCATCGGCGAAGCCCTTGGGGCGGCCTCCACCAAAGACGCAGGTCGCGTGCGCGAGATCCTCGCCAAGGCGCGCGAGCTCAAGGGTCTCGACATGGAAGACGTGGCCATCCTCAGCTCGGTGAGCGACCCCGAGCTGCTCGGCGAGCTGTTCGCCGCGGCGCGCGACGTCAAGGACGCCATCTACGGCCCGCGCCTGGTCCTCTTCGCGCCGCTGTACATCAGCAACCTGTGCAGCAACGACTGCATGTACTGCGCCTTCCGCGTGCGCAACAAGGAGCTCAAGCGCCGCGCGCTCACCCAGGCGGAGATCCGCCACGAGACCGAGCTGCTCGTCGACCAGGGTCACAAGCGCATCCTCCTCGTGGCCGGGGAGTCCTATCCCAAGCAGGGCTTCGGCTACGTGCTCGACTCGATCGCCACCATCTACGAGGTCAAACGCGGCAACGGCGAGATCCGCCGCGTCAACGTCAACATCGCGCCTCTCTCCGTGCCGGACTTCAAGGCCCTCAAGGCCACCGGCATCGGGACCTTCCAGCTCTTCCAGGAGACCTACCACCGCGCCACGTACGCGGCCGTGCACCTGGGCGGCAGGAAGAAGGACTACGACTGGCGCGTGACCGGGATGCACCGCGCCATGGAGGCCGGCATCGACGACGTCGGCATCGGCGTGCTCTTCGGCCTCTACGACTGGCGCTTCGAGCTGCTCGCGCTCATGCAGCACGTGCGCGAGCTCGAGCGCGCCTTCGGCGTCGGGCCGCACACGATCAGCATGCCGCGCCTGGAGCCGGCCAGCGGCTCCGACATGGCGAGCCACCCGCCACAGCCGGTCGGCGACATCGACTTCCGCAAGATCGTCGCCATCCTGCGCCTCTCCGTGCCGTACACCGGCATGATCATGAGCACCCGGGAGACGGCCAACCTGCGCCGCGAGACCTTCGCGCTCGGCGTCAGCCAGATCTCCGCCGGCAGCCGCACCAACCCCGGCGGCTACGAGGAGAACGAGAAGTTCGACTCGGCGCAGTTCCAGCTCGGCGACCACCGTTCGCTCGACGAGGTCATCCGCGACGTCGCCGAGCTCGGGTACGTGCCCTCGTTCTGCACCGCCTGCTACCGGCTCGGCCGCACCGGCATGGACTTCATGGACCTCGCCAAGCCCGGCGACATCAAGCATCACTGCGACCCCAACGCGCTGGCGACCTTCGAGGAGTACCTCCTCGACTACGGCACGGAGAGCACGCGCGAGATCGGCGAGAAGCTCATCGAGCAGCGCGTGCGCGAGATGGACGACGTGCGTCGCGCCCACACCCAGAAGATGCTGGACAAGGTGCGGGGCGGCGAGCGCGACGTGCTCTGCTGAGCGAGCTCGCGCCGGCAGCCAACGACCAAGGAGGAGACAGGACCGTGAACGACGACCACATCATCCTCGGCATCCACATCAGCGACCGGCTCAAGAACGCGGTGGAGGTGCAGAAGGTCTTCACCGAGTACGGCTGCAACATCAAGACGCGCATCGGCCTGCACGACGTCGACGAGCGCAGTTGCTCGCCGAGTGGCGTGGTGCTCATCGAGTTCTTCGGCTCAGAGGACGAAGCCTCGGCGATGATGGCCAAGCTCAACGGCGTCGAGGGCGTCGGCGTCCAGAAGATGGTGTTCCACCACTGACTCCGACCAGCCGCCCGACCCCACGAGCCGTCCGTGAGCGACGAGACGAGGATCGAGCGCGACCTGCTCGGTGAGGTCGCCGTGCCGGCGCAGAGCCTGCACGGCGCGCACACCGAGCGCGCCCTCGACAACTTCCCGCTCGCGGGCGAGCCGGTGCACCCGGAGCTCGCCCGCGCCTTCGGCATGGTCAAGCTCGCCTGCGCGCGCACCAACCGGGCGCTCGGCGCCTGGGCCGCGGATGACGCCAAGGCGGACGCCATCGAGCGCGCCTGCCGCGAGCTGGCCGACGGCGGGCTCGCGGCCGAGATCGTCGTCGACCGTCTGCAGGGCGGCGCCGGCACCAGCACCAACATGAACGTGAACGAGGTGCTGGCCAACCGCGCCCTGGAGCTGCTCGGCGAGCCGCTGGGGACGTATGCCCGCGTCTCGCCGCTCGACGACGTCAACCTCCACCAGAGCACGAACGACACCTTCCCCACCGCACTGCGCCTGGCGGCGATCACCCTGCTCCACCGCCTGGAGGACCAGGTCGTCACCCTGCAGGAGGCGTTCCAGCAGAAGGAGCAGCAGTTCGCGCACGTCGTCAAGGTCGGCCGCACGCAGTACCAGGACGCCGTCCTCACCACGCTCGGGCGCGAGATGGGCGCCTACGCCGAGGCGCTCAACCGCGACCGCTGGCGCATCTACAAGTGCGAGGAGCGCCTGCGCGTGGTCAACCTCGGCGGCACCGCCATCGGCACCGGCTTCGGCGCGCCGCGCCAGTACATCTTCCGCGTCGTCGACACGCTGCGTGAGCTCACCGGCGTGGGCTTCGCGCGCGCCGAGAACCTCACCGAGGCCACGCAGAACGCCGACGTGTTCGTGGAGGTCTCGGGCATCCTCAAGGCGCACGCGGTCAACCTCCTCAAGATCTGCGGCGACCTGCGGCTGATGAGCTCGGGGCCGGAGGCGGGGCTCGGCGAGATCCGCCTGCCGCGGCGGCAGGCCGGCTCCAGCATCATGCCCGGCAAGGTCAACCCGGTGATCCCGGAGGCCGTGAGCCAGGTGGCGCTGCTCGTCATGGGCTACGACGCCACCATCGCCGCCGCCTGCGGCCTCGGCAGCCTCGAGCTCAACGCGTTCCTGCCCCTCGTCGCGACCTGCCTGCTGGACAGCCTCACGTTGCTTGCCCGCGCCTGCGAGACGCTGCGCCGCAACTGCGTCGAGGGCATCGAGGCCGACGAAGAGCGCTGCGCCGCGCACGTCCGGGCCTCGAGCGCGGCCGCCACGGCGCTGGTGCCGGAGATCGGCTACGAGGCGGCCTGCGCCGTGGTCGCAAAGGCCGCCGAGCGGGGAGAGACGATCCGCGACGTCGTCGTCGCCGACGGGCTGCTGACGGCCGAGGCCTACGAGGAGCTGCTCACGCCGGAGGCCGTGTGCCGCCTCGGCCACCCGCAGCCGCTCGGGCGCCCGGTGGAGGACTAGCTCATGGGCCTGATGGACGCACCCCGCGGCATGCGGCTGCACATCGGCATCTTCGGCCGCCGCAACGTCGGCAAGAGCAGCCTGCTCAACGCCATCACGCGACAGGACGTCAGCATCGTCTCGGACTTCGCCGGCACGACCACGGACCCCGTCGAGAAGCCGATGGAGCTCCTGCCTCTGGGCCCCGTGCTGTTCATCGACACCGCCGGCATCGACGACGTCGGCGTCCTCGGCGAGCTGCGCGCCAGACGCACGACGCAGGTCTTCGACCGCACGGACCTCGGCGTGCTGGTCACCGAGGCCGGCAGCTGGGGCGAGTACGAGGACGGCATCCTCGACGAGCTGCTCGAGCGCAAGGCGCCGGTCGTGGTGGTGTTCAACAAGTGCGATCTGGTCGGCAAGCCGGCGCCGGTGCCGCGGCTGCAGGAGCTCAAGATCGCGCCGGTGCTGACCGCCGCGAGCGAGGGCCGCGGAGTGCTCGACTTCCGCCAGGCGCTGCTCGACGCGGCGCCCCCGGACTTCATCGACAACCCGACGATCCTCGGCGACCTCGTCAACAGCGGCGAGCTCGCCGTGCTCGTGGTACCGATCGACAAGGAGGCGCCGCGCGGGCGCCTGATCCTGCCGCAGGTGCAGAGCATCCGCGACCTCATGGACAGCGACGCGCTGGCGCTCGTGGTCAAGGAGCGTGAGCTCCGCAGCGCCTTCGAGCGCCTCACGGTGCCGCCGAAGCTCGTCGTCACCGACTCGCAGGCCTTCCTCAAGGTGGCGGCCGACACGCCGCCCGAGGTGCCGATGACGAGCTTCAGCATCCTCTTCAGCCGCTTCAAGGGCGACCTTGTGAGCCAGGTCGAGGGCACGCTGGCGGTGGACGACCTCAAGAGCGGCGCCAACGTGCTCATCGCCGAGGCCTGCAGCCACCACCCCATCGCCGAGGACATCGGGCGCGTCAAGATCCCGCGCTGGCTCACCCAGTACGTGGGCGGCAAGCTCAACATCGAGCACATGCAGGGGCACGACTTCCCCGACGACCCGTCCGGCTGGGACCTGATCGTCCACTGCGGCGCCTGCACCTTCAACAGGCGCGCGATGCTGGGGCGCATCCTGCGCTGCAAGCAGGCGGGCGTACCGATCACCAACTACGGGCTGGTGATCGCCTTCAGCCTCGGGATCTTCGAGCGCGCGCTGCAGCCCTTCCCGGCCGCGCTTGAAGCGATGCGGGCCGCGCAGGCCCGGCGGGCCGGCCATCTGCCGGCGGAGCCGGTCACGGCCGGCCTGCCGACGGACGCGGCCGTCGACGACCTCTGCTGAGCGGCGCCGGCCGCTCAGAGCGGCCCTCGACCACGGCCGTGCCCCGCCGTCCGGCACCGGCGACAGGCCGGCTCGCAGCCTCAGACCGCGGCCGGCGGACGGTAGCGCCACCGGCCGCGTTCCGGTAGAATCCGTCTCCGCGTCGGGGTGTGGCTCAGCTTGGTAGAGCGCTCGGTTCGGGACCGAGAGGTCGGCGGTTCAAATCCGCCCACCCCGACCATCGTCCTCCCGCCGGCGCCGGTCCCCTCTTCCCCTACTCCA
The DNA here is from genome assembly GCA_963829205.1 of uncultured Thermoleophilia bacterium. Lineage (GTDB taxonomy): Bacteria > Actinomycetota > Thermoleophilia > UBA2241 > UBA2241 > CAIXSE01. The sequence continues at coordinate 18,759 of CAWHHT010000005.1, read as the reverse complement.
GGCCCAGCAGCCGCGCGTACGCTTCGGGGTTGTAGCCGACGATGAAGTCCTCACCGATCCTGGCGAAGGGGAACGCGGCGGCGTTGTGCGCCATCATCTCCTCCTGGATCCGGTCCTGCACGTCCTCTTCGGCGAGGTCGTAGTCGATGTAGCTGTACTTGACGCGCTTGTCGTCGAGGTAGGCCTTGGCTTTGCGGCACCAGGGGCAGGTGCTCAAGGTGTACAGCGAGACGGTCTTGGTCTGTTCGGGCATGCGTTCGTCCTCCATCCGCGACGGTTCAGGCGCCCTTGAGCAGCTGGGCAAAAGTGTCGGGGTCGTAGCCCCGGACGACCTGGCTGCCGATCTTGACGTACGGGAAGCCGTCCGCGCCGTGCGCCTGCATCTCCGCGCCGATCTTCTGCTGCAGCTCCGGGCCAGCCATATCGTACTCGATGGCGTAGAAGGGGATACCGCGCTCCTGGAAGTATGCCTTCGCCTTGCGGCTCCAGCCGCAGGTGGTGAGCGAGTAGATGGTCACTGGTGGTGTAGCGGGTGGTGTCGTCATCGCTGTGCGCCTCCGCGCGTCGATCCTTCGTCCTTCCTCATATACCCGCCCGCAATCAGGCTCAGGTCGAGGGTGGCGTGCCGGCGCGCGCTAGCCCAGCGTGACGATCTGCGGGTCGGGCCGGCCGGCCTTGACGGCCACCAGCGCACAGGTGCGCGCCTGCCCGAAGCGCGGCCGCCCCGCCGAACCCGGATTGAGGAACAGCGTGTGCCCGCGCCATTCCGTCGCCGCGCGATGGCTGTGGCCGCTGATCACGAGGTCGAAGCCCTCGGCGACCGGGTCGTGACGGTTCATCAGGTCGGCGCCGATGTGGCAGATGAGCACGCGCAGGCCGGCGATCTCGGTGGCGACCTCCCACGGCAGATCGATCAGCGGGTCGGGGCGGTCCGTGTTCCCGGCCACAGCAGTCAGCGGCGCCAGCCTGCGCAGGCGCGTCAACGTCGCCGGGTCGTTGACGTCGCCGGCGTGCACGATGTGCACCGCGCCGGCGAACAGCTCGTCGAGCACGGGGTCGTAGTAGCCGTGCGTGTCGCTCACGACGCCGATGAAGGGGTCCGCGCTCACGGTGCGATACTATCGTGCCCGGCGGGGCGCTGACGCGCGGACGCGGCGACGAGGGAGGGCTCGGCATGAGAGGTCTGGCCGGCAAGAGGGTCGTGGTCACCGGCGGCTCCAGCGGCATCGGCGCCGCGACCGCACAGCGTTTCCGCGACGAAGGCGCCGAGGTCATCGTGCTGGCCCGGCGCCCGGGGCCCGGCGGCATCGCCTGTGACGTGAGCGACCGCGATCAGGTGCAGCAGGCGTTCGAGCTTGTCGGAGACCTCGACGTGCTCGTCAACAACGCCGGGGTGAGCGTGCGGAACCCCGCCCTCGACATCCCGGCCGAGCAGTGGGACGACGTCGTCGCCACCAACCTCAGCGGCGCCTTCTGGGCCGCCCAGGCCGCGGGCCGCCTGATGCTCAAGGCGCGGGGCGGCGTGATCCTCAACACGGCCTCGACCAACGCCCTCGTCGGCTACCGCTACTACGCCGACTACAACGCCACCAAGGCCGGGCTCGTGGCCCTGACGAGGTCGCTCGCCCTCGAGTGGGCGCCGCGCGTGCGCGTGAACGCCGTGTGCCCCGGCTACGTCCTCACGCCCATGCAGGAAGCCGAGTACTCGCCCGAGATGCTCGCCGAGGTGAACGGCCGGATCCCCCTCGGGCGCCATGCGGCGCCCGAGGAGATCGCCGGCCTCTTCGCCTACCTCGCCTCCGACGAGGCGACCTATTTCACCGGCTCGGTGATCGTCATGGACGGCGGCGAGACCGCCGGCAGCGTGATCAGCGGCCCCGGCGGTCCGGGGGGCCCGGAGACATGACCGCGGAGCCCCAGTGGAAGGTCAAGACCGCCCCTGAGTCTCGGCGGGCGGTCTTCGCCGCTGCAGTCGTCGTCATCGGCGGTCAGGCGTGGGTGGCCCACAGTCTGCGCCTCGACCCGTTCTGGCTGCTGCCGGCCATCTCCGCGGTGCTGCTGCTGGCGTCCATCGCCGTGTACGAGAGCCAGAGCGAGCCGGGACGCGCCGCGCGGGCCCTCACCTTTACCTTCAACGCCGTCCTGGTGATCGCCAACGCCGTGAGCCTGATCTTGCTCGTGCGTGGCGTCTTCCTCGGCTCACAGCTCAGACCGCCGGCACTCCTTTTCGCGGGCCTCGCCCTGTGGGCGGTCAACGTGGCTGTGTTCGCGCTGCTGTATTGGGAGATGGACGGCGGGGGGCCGGAGGCGCGCGCCGACGGCTACGTCGACGGCTACCCCGACTTCGTCTTCCCGCAGCAGCAGGCCGACCAGCAAGGGCTCGCCGAGGCCACCTGGAAGCCGAGCTTCTCCGACTACCTGTACCTGTCGCTCACGAGCTCCATCGCCTTTTCGCCGACGGACGCGATGCCGTATTCGCGGCGCGCCAAGCTCGCGATGGCGATCGAGCACCTGCTCTCGTTCGCGACCCTGGCGGTGATCGTCGCGAGGGCGGTCAACATCGCGCGGGGCTGACAGGCGGCGCTCAGCGATAGGCGGCCGGGAGGCGCTGGCGGCTGAGCCGGTCCGTGCCTGCCCATGGGTCCGGCCGGGAGCGCAGGCGGCGCAGGACGCGCGGCGCCGTCCACACGGCGCCGCCGGCGGTCCTGCCGAGTTCGTCCCAGTCCAGCGGTGTCGCAACCGGCGCGCCGTCCCGCCGCCGCAGGGAGTACGGGGCGATGGCCGTCGCGCCGCGGCCGTTGCGGAAGTGGTCGATGAACACCTTGCCGGGGCGCTTGGCCTTCGACATGGTCGCCACGTACTTCTCAGGGAAGCGCGCAACGAGGTCTTCGACGACGTCCCGGGAGAACTGCTTGACGGCGTCCCAGCCGGCCTCCGGCCGCAGGGGGACGACGACGTGCAGGCCCTTGCCGCCCGACGTCATCAGCAGGCTCTGGAGCCCGCGCTCCGCCAGATCATCGCGCAGCCGCAGGGCGCCTGCGCGCACGTCCGCCCATCTCACGTCGGGAGCCGGATCGAGGTCGAAGACGATCCTGTCCGGGGTCTCGAGGTGAGCTTCGCGAGACCCCCAGATGTGGAACTCGAGAGCGCCGAGCTGGACCATGGTGATGAGCGCAACGGCGCTCGCCACGACCGGGTAGGTCATGGTGCCGCGCCCCTCTTGGACGGTCACCCGGGGGACGAGGTCGGGGATCGACTCCGTGGCGTGCTTCTGGAAGAAGCACGCCTGACCGGCGCCCTCGGGGCAGCGCACGACGGTGAGGGGCCGGCCGGCCAGCTCCGGCACCATGCGTTCGGCGACGGCCTCGTAGTACGTCACCACCTCGAGCTTGGTCATCCCGACATCGGGATAGACGATCCGGTCGGGGTGGGAGACCGTGACGCCCTCGACGGAGACCCGCGAGCCGGGCTTTCGCGGCCCGTCCCGGCCGGACGGCACCTTGGCGGCGGGGCGAGACGCCTCGGCCTGCACGCCGGGCGCGGCCTTTGAAGCCGCGGTCTCGCGGCGCACGCTGCCCGGCGCCTTGTCATCGCGCACGCCCTTGAACACCGGCTGGCGCAGGCGACCGTCCGCGGTCCAGCCGGAGAACGCGACCTCGACGACCAGCCTGGGCGTGACCCAGTGCGCCGCGCGTTCCTTGACGGGGCCGGCGAACGGCGAGGACGTGCGCGCCAGGGCGCGGAATCGCGTCGCGAGGCGCTCGAGGACGTCGTCGCCGAAACCGGAGCCGACCTTGCCCGCGTAGCGCAGCCCCTCGGAGTCGTCGTGCACGCCGAGGAGCAGGGCGCCGAAGCCGGGCCTGCTGCCTGAGGGGTCCGTGTAGCCGCCGACGACGAACTCCTGTCGGCGGCCACACTTGCTCTTGAGCCAGGAGCGCGAGCGCCGCCCGGCGTAGGTGCTGTCGGCGCGCTTGGACACCACTCCCTCGAGCCCGAGACGGCAGGCCTCGGCGTGGAAGGCCGCGCCATGGCCGGCGACGTGCTCGCTGACGCGGATCAGCCGGGAGCCGCCGGCGCGCCCAGCGCCGAGGAGGTCGTCGAGGCGCGCCTTGCGCTCGGCCAGCGGCAGCTGCCGCGTGTCGACGCCATCCGCGTAGAGCAGATCGAAGACCATGTAGTTCAGTCTGGCGTCGTCGGACTCGCTCAGGGCCTTCTGCAGAGCCCCGAAGTCGCTCACGCCGTCGGGGCCGAACGCCACGACTTCGCCGTCCAGCAGCGCGCCGCCCACGCCGAGCTTCGCGAGCTCCGCGGCGAGCGTCGGGAAGCGCGCCGTCCAGTCGAGCCCGTTGCGCGTCAGGAGCGTCACGTCCTCGCCCGCCACTCGCGCCAGGATGCGATAGCCGTCGAACTTGATCTCGTGCAGCCACTCGTCGCCCTCCGGTGGCTCATCGACGAGCGTCGCCAGCGTGAGTGCCACTGTCTTGGGCGGTGGCGCGGCGCGGCCACTGCCCTTTCGCCGGCGAGCCGCAGCCGCCGGCGCCGCGTCGCCGCTTGCTCGGCGCCGGTCCGCCGGCGTTTGGCGGCCCGCAGCAGCCGACAGGCTGTGCGAGGCGCTCGGCCGGCCGGCCTCGGACGGCCGCCACGTCGCCTTCGCCTCCCCGGCGATCTCAGCCATGGTCCGCCGGCTGGTCACGCTGCGGTCGTCGTCGCCCCACGGATCGGCGACGCCGGGCTCCGCCTCCTCGTCCTTTTCCTTGATCAGCAGCCAGTCCTTGGCCTCGCCGGCGCCCTCGCCGTCCTCCGGTCTCGCCTTCAGGCGGACGAGCACCCAGGCGCCACGCAGCCGGCGGCCATCGAGACGGAACTTGAGCTCGCCGCGTCGATAGCCTCCGGCGGCGTCGCCGATGGGCTCCCAGCGCCCGGCGTCCCAGAGCATCACCGTGCCGCCGCCGTACTCGCCCTTGGGGATCACGCCCTCGAAGGTCCCGTACTCGAGTGGGTGATCCTCGACGTGGACAGCCAGGCGGCGCACGGCGGGGTCCATGCTGGGCCCCTTCGGCACGGCCCAGCTCTTGAGGACGCCGTCCATCTGCAGGCGCAGGTCGTAGTGCAGCTGGCGGGCGGCGTGCTTGTGGATGACGAACACGCCGCCCGTTTCGCTCTTGCGCGCGCGCCGCGGCGCCGGCGTACCGCCCTCAGGCTCGGCGGTCTTCTCGAAGTCGCGCTTCTCGCGGTATGTCTTGAGCTTGCTCATCGCTGAGCCGGCTCGTCAGCTCGCGCGGCGCTGGCGCGAGCGGCTGGGCTTGCGCGCCTCGCCCACGCTCTGCTTGAGCAGCTCCATGATGTCCACGACCTCGGCAGTCTCGCCGCGCTCCTTGCGCCCCGCGCTGCGCACAGGCTTGTCGCCGCTCTTGGCCTTGCGCTCGATGAACGCCAGCAGGTCGTCGCGGTAGTCGTCGCGATACTGCTTCGGGTCCCAAGGCGCGTCGAGCGCCGCGACGAGCTGCTCCGCCATCTCGACTTCCTGAGGCCTCGGGTCGGGCGCCGAGATGTCGTGGTCGAGGTCCAGGTCGGAGACCGACTTGAGCTCGTACGCGAAGCGCAGCAGCTCGAGCATCATCACGTCCTCGTGCGGGATCAGCGCCGCCAGATGCTGGCGGCCGCGCATCACGATGGTCGCGATCGCCAGCCGGTCGGTGCGCCGCAGCGTCTCGCGCAGGAGATGGTAGGCCTTCACGCCCGCCTTGGTCGGCACGATGAAGTGCGGCGTCTCGAGGTACTCGGGCGCCAGCGCGTCCCGGGGAACGGCCTGCATGATCTCGATGGTCTCGGTCGCCTTCACGTTGGCGCGCTCGAAATCCTCGGGCTCGAGGATCACGAACGAGTCCTTCTCGTACTCATAGCCCTTGACGATGTCTTCCCAGAGCACCTCCTTGCCCGTGTTCTCGTTGATGCGTTGTTCGCGTATCGGGGACCTGTCGTGGCGATCGAGCTGACGAAAGCGCAAGGCGCGCGCCCGAGTCGCCGAGTAGACGTGCACGGGGATGGTGACGAGCCCGAAGCTGATGCTTCCCTTCCAGAGTGGCCGCGCCATGATCGTTCACTTCCTGTTGGTTCACTTCCTGTTGGACGCTCTGCGACCGCGATGGCCGCACAGAATGGATTCCCCGGCGCACGGCGCGGCGTAACGCCAGAGCGATGAGCGCGCGAAGGCGTCGGCCGTGGCGACCACGGGTATGCGGACTCCACAAGGTCCGCCCGCGCCGGCAGGCGGCTGCGTCACCCGAGCACGAGACGAGGACGGAGGCACTGACATGAGACTCGTAGCCACCGAGTACCTTTCGCTTGACGGCGTCTTCGAAGAGCCGGGCACCTGGTCGTTCCCCTTCTTCACCGAGCAGGCCGCGCGCTTCAAGGCGCAGGAGCTGGAGGCGACTGACGCGCTGCTGCTCGGGCGGCGGACCTACGAGGGTTTCGCCGCCGCCTGGCCGACCATGGAAGGCACCGGCGAGTTCGGCGTGAAGATGAACAGCATGCCCAAGTACGTCGTCTCGTCGACGCTCGAAGACGCGGCGTGGACGGGCTCCATCGTCCTCTCAGGCGAGCTCGAGGCCGAGATCGACACGTTGAGAGCACAGCCCGGCCAGGACTTGCTGCTCTCCGGCAGCGCACAGCTGTTCAACGCCCTCAGGCGCGCTGACCGCATCGACCTGTTCCGCTTCATGGTGCACCCGATCGTGCTCGGCAAGGGCGCCCGCCTCTTTGCGGACGACGCCGGCCAGACCGACCTCACGCTGACGCACCACGAGGTCTTCGACTCCGGCATCGTGATCCTCGAGTACGTGCCGGCAGAGCGCTCGTAGGCGCGATGCGGACGGCGCGCGGCTGGCCGCGCCCCGCTACCCTTCGTAGCTGGCCGGCCACTCCTGCAGCGCCCACAGGTTCCCGTCGGGGTCGCTGAACCACGCGTATTTGACGCCCCCGATGTCCGTGACCTCTTCGACGTCCACGCCTCGCCTGACGAGCGCTCCGCGAGCCTCGGCGATGTCCTTCACGACCAGGTGCAGCCCCTTGACCGAGCCGGGCTGCATGTCGGTGAGCGGGCCCATGCCCGTGCCGAAGACGATCGCGCACGAGGAACCGGGCGGCGTGAACTGGACCACCCGCATGGCGTCGGTCACCTGCGTGTCGTGCAGGTTGCCGAACCCGGCCTTCAGGTAGAACGCCTTGGCTCGGTCGACGTCGGAGACGGGCACCGGCACCAGCTCGAGCCTCATCTCGGGCACCGGTTCCGCTGCAGCTTCGTTTGTCATCGTGTGCCTCCTTGTTCAGGCGCCTCCGCCTGCGGCATGGTGTGAGCGCTCACGAAGGGACGGAGCGGCGCCATGTCGGCAGCCACCGCTCCGTCCCTCCTCGTGAACGCTCGCCGGAGCGCGCAGGGCGGCGTCTATGCGGCGAGCCGGTCGGCTATTTCCGCGCTCGCTACGACCTCGAACTCCTGGAACGACGGGATCGGCAGCCCGGCACCGCGACTCGCTTCCTCCCGGATCTTGTCGGCCTGCTCGGCGCTCGCTTTCAGCGTCTCCTCGCTCTCGTACAACGTCACACCTAGTACCTTGCCGGAGCTGCGGTCGGCGAGCCAGTAGCCACCCTTGAAGCCGTCGAGGCCCTTCGCTCTCGGGATCACCTGGTCGCGAATCATGCCGACGAAGGTCTCCACCTTGTCGGGCGTCACGTCACCCGACATGACCCGTGCGAACATCGTGTCCTCCTTGCTCGGTGCGCGCCGGTTTCGGGCTCGCACCGTTCTCGATACGGAGAGAATGTGCCCTATCGCGGCGCCGTGGAACTCAGCCGGCGTTGCCTCTCCGCCAAGGCCGTCATGCGGCGGGACCGCTGGCGAGCTTGACGGTCGCGGCGTGCGTCTGCCCCGACGTGTCGGTCCACTGGAGCTGGACCGAGTCCCCCGGGTGATGTGCGGAGAGCAGGTCGGTGAGCGCCGTTGCCGAGGCCACAGTCTGCCCGTCGACCGCGGTGATGACGTCGCCCTGCGCGAGACCGATGCGCGCGGCAGGGTAGCCGGGGAGCGTGCCGCCGACGACGGCACCCTGGGCCTGCGTCCCGGCCCCGCTCGCGGGTCCGCCACCGAACTGCGAGGAAGGCACGACCTCGACGCCGAGGAAGCCGGTCGGCCCGACGTGCACCGTGGCCGAGCTCGTCCCCGCCTCGATCTGCTTCGCGATCGCGAGCGCTGAGTCGATGGGGATGGCGAACGACTGCGGAGTGGACGTCTGGGCGATGAAGGGCGTGTTGGCCGAGGAGGCGGCGGCGTCCATCCCGACCACCTGCCCGCCGTCGTTGACCAGCGGCCCGCCCGAATCCCCGGGCAGCACCGCGGCGTCCGTCTGGATCAGGCCGTCGAGCCGCTCGGCGTTGCCGCCGCCGAGGTCGCTCGCCGTGATCGTCTGCTGGAGCGCCGTGACTGCTCCCTGCGCCACGCGAGGCGTGCCGCCTCCGCCGCCGGCGTTGCCCAGCGCGATGACCTTGTTGGCGATGGCCACCGTGGAAGAATCGCCGAGGGCGACGGTCCGCAGGCCGCTCGCCCCCTGAAGCTGGATCACCGCCACGTCGCCGCCGCGGTCGTACCCGACGACGGTGGCGTCATAGGTCTTGCCGTTGCCGACGTCGGTGGCGCGGATCTGCGTCGCTCCCTGGATGACGTGGTTGTTGGTGAGCACCACTCCGGAGGGCGTCAGCACCATCCCCGTCGCCTCCCCCGCCGCACCTGTGGAGCCGTTGGCGACGCTGATGTTGACGAGGCCGGGGTCGACCCGCGCGGTGATGGCGGAGGTGCTCGCCGGTGGCGCCGGCTGGGTCGCTTGGACCACGCTGAAGGAAGTCCTGGAGCCCGGTGAGCCCGGCGACGCCGGGCGTGGACGAGCTGCCGACGTGGACGACGAAGATCGCGACGAGCGTGGCCGCCAGAGCAGCCGCCAGTAGGGCGCCGGCGAGCGTCCGCGCGAAACGTCTCCGGCGGCGCGGCCGCGGGCGGCCGCCGCCGGGATCGCCGCGACCGGTATCAACGCCGCGGGGATCACCTGGGCCGATGTCGACGCCGCCGGTGACGACGCCGCCGGCGTCGCCTTCACGGTCGGCGTGCGAAGATGGGAGCTCGAAGTCGTTCATGGTACCTCTCGACTCTCGGTAGCCGGACGAGCGCCCGTTTCGGCGCGGCGCCCGCCTGGAAGGGTTCGCTGCAAGCACGGTGTGCTCCCTGGACAATCCCCCGCGCGGCGCAGAACGTAGCTGAGAGGAGACTGAGAGATTCGTCGGGGGGCGCGTGTTCGAGTCTGAGCCCGCTCTCGGCGCAACCTTCCTCAACGCCTACGCAACACCGGCTTCACATCCGCGCCGCACACTACCGTCAAGCCATACGACGGCAACGACGGCTCCCCCAGCCGTCGGGATGCGACTGATGTACGGTGCGCCCCCACCGAGTCCGCGTCCCACCTGCCCGAGCCATCCCCCTCCGAGGCTCGGGAGCCGCCGGCCCCATGTGGGCCGCGACGACTGCACAACAGTCGTCGCGGCCCATCCCCCTTATTGGACGCCGTTCGCAGATCGGGCGACTCCGCGACTCACACGGAGGCCGGACGCCGGCGTCCGACGCCGGCGGACGATGCCCCGCGGCCGTTCGCCTAGTGACCCGTCACGATGTAGCGCAGCGCGCGTGTGAGGGCCGGGTCGCTGCCTGAGCCGGCGGGGCGAGGCACGAGGATGGACGGCGTGAGGCCCTTGTGGTTGATGTCCCGCCCGAGCGGCGTGCGGTATGACGCGACCGTGATCTTGAGTTCCGCGCCGCCGGGCAGCGGCATCACCTGCTGCACGACGCCCTTGCCGAAGGTCCGGGTGCCGATGACGGTGGCGCGCCGGTAGTCCTGGAGCGCGCCGGTGACGATCTCCGAGGCGCTGGCGGTGTTGCGGTTGACGAGAACGACGACCGGCAGGCTCGTGGGCGGGCCGCCGCTCGTCGTGACGACGTCCTTGGCCGAATGCAAGCCCTGCATCGTGACGACCACCTTGCCGGCCGGCAGGAAGTCACCGGCCACGCTCGCCGCTTCGCTCACGAGGCCGCCGCCGTTGTCGCGCAGGTCGAAGACGATCCACTGCGCGCCGCGGCGCTGCAGGCCGGCGATGGCCTGCCGGACGTGGGCGCCGGCCCCCGTGGAGAAGCTGCTGAGCGCGACGTAGCCGACCTTGGTCGCGTGATCGCGAATGAGCCGCGAGGTCGTCAGCGGCAGGGAGATGGCGCGCCGCGTGAGCGTGAGGTCCATCGAGCGCGGCGCCGCCGGCCGCCGCAGACGCAGGCGCACGGTGCTGCCGGCCGGGCCGGCGATGCGCGCCACGTTCGCGTTGACGGACTTGCCGGCCGTCGTCACCCCGTTGACGCTCACGATCACCTCGCCGGGTACCACCCGCGCCCGCGCCGCCGGCGAGCCCGGGAACACCTTGGTGACCGTCAGGCGGCCGGCCTTGGGAGCGACGGCGACGCCGATCCCCGTGTAGGAGCCGCTCAGCTCCTGGCCGAACTGCTTGGCCTGCTGCGGCGAGAAGTACACCGTGTAGGGGTCGTGCAGCGAGGCGAGGAGCGCCGCGACCCCTGCCCGACCGAGCTTCGCGGCGTCCACGGGTTTGTAGTAGTTGCGCTGCAGATCCGCGAGGACCTGCCGGTAGAGATCCGCCTGACCGACTGCCGTGCCTGTCGCCGCGGCGTGGTCGAGCCACCGCGCCACGCCGAGGCCGCCGGCGAAGGCCAGCGCCGCGACCACGACGAACGTGAGGAGTCTCTTCAATCGGTGCATACGCCGCAATGGTACCCACCGACGGGCGGCGCCGGAACCGGCACGACGCGCGTCTTATCACGGCGTTTGAGCACTTGGAAGCGATCCGAAGCGAGGAAGATGCCTGGTAGCGGCGGTAGGACTCGAACCTACGACACGCGGATTATGATTCCGCTGCTCTGACCAGCTGAGCTACGCCGCCACGGCGGATGCCTACGGTACCACACGGCGCGCGTCAGGCTCAATCCGGCCCGAAACCAGGTTGAAAGCGGCCTCGGTTTCCCTTAGCATCTGACTTCGCTCCTGGGGGAGTGCCCGAGTGGTTAAGGGGGCGGACTGTAAATCCGTTGGCGCAGCCTACCTAGGTTCAAATCCTAGCTCCCCCACCAGCAGGCCCGGTTAGCTCAGCTGGCAGAGCACCTCCATGGTAAGGAGGGGGTCCGCGGTTCGAATCCGCGACCGGGCTCCAGTCTCCTCTTCCCCGCGCCCCGTCTCACGCCCCATGCGCCGCTTCGGGCCGTGCCGCCCCGCCCGCCTTCAGCCCGTGCGCGCCGCCTTGCGCTGCTCCATCGAGCGGCCGGCCTCGGCCACCACGGCGACGATCACGAAGATCCAGGCCGCGAAGAAGAACAGCCAGAGCGAGGCGTACCAGTGGGCCAGGAACATGCCGAGCGTGTAGAGGCCGACGGAGAGGAACAGAGCCCCCGTCCACCACATGCGAGCGCGGTGCTGCCACAGCTGCCAGACCCCCAGGCCAAGCGCGAACGCGCATACGAGGATCGGGATCAGCGGCCCCGTCCGCAGCGTCAGCGTGAAGAGGATGAGCCCGGCGAGCGTGTACTTGAGCCAGCGCGGCATCACCGGCCGCGGCTGCCGCGCGGCGGTCTTGCGGCGCGATGCCGCCGGCTTCTTCTGCGACCCAGTCCCTTGCTTTGCCACCTTGCTCCTTCGAGTCGAGCCGCGGACGACGCGGCGGGCCGTGAGGCCCGCTAGCAGATCCGCGGCAGCAGTTCTCCTACAGGCATGTCGAGCACGCGGCGCGTGCCGAACTCGGTGCGCAACGCCACGCGCCCGGGGTGCGCGGCGGTGACGAAGCCGATCCGCCGCGCCTCGCGTCCGTGCTCGGTCCTGCGTACGGCGGCGCCCACGGCGTCGGCCGCCTCAGGCGCCGCCACGATCACCATCTTGCCCTCGTTGGCGAGGGTCAGCGGGTCGTAGCCGAGCAGGTCGCACACCGAGCGTACCGCCGGCGAGACGGGGATCGCGTCCTCTTCGACCTCGATCCCCAGGCCCGACTCTTCGGCGAGCTCCGCGAGGACGGTCGTGAGGCCGCCGCGCGTGGGATCGCGCAGGAAGCGGATGGCCTCCTCCCTGCCGGACGTCTCGCCGGGGCCGGCGGCGGCCCCTCCGGGGCCGGCGGCGTCGCGCGCTCCGGCCAGCGCCGCCTCCACGACGTCCCACAGCGGCGCGCAATCGCTCTCCACGGCGGCGCTGAAGTGGAACTCGCCGCGCGCGGCCAGGATCGCCACGGCGTGGTCGCCGATGCTGCCGCTGAGGATCACGGCGTCGCCGTCGCGCACCGCCGCCGCGCCGAGCTCGTGCGCGACCACGATCTCGCCCACGCCGGTGGTCGTGATGAACAGTCCGTCCGCGGCGCCGCGCTCCACGACCTTGGTGTCGCCGGTGACGATGGGCACGTCCGCCTCGCGCGCCGTGGCCGCCATGCTGGCGCAGACGGCGCGCAGCTCGTCGAGGGCGAAGCCCTCCTCGATCACGAAGGCGGCGGCGAGCGCCAGCGGCCGCGCCGCCGCCGTCGCCAGGTCGTTCACGGTGCCGGCCACGGAGAGGCGCCCGATGTCGCCGCCGGCGAAGCGCAGCGGCTGCACGACGTGGCTGTCCGTGGTGAACGCGATGCGGCCCGACGGCGCCAGCGTGGCCGCGTCGTCCAGGCGCTCCAGGATCGGGTTGGCGAACGCCTTGACGAAGACGTCCTTGACGAGGTCGCGGTAGAGCTTGCCGCCGCTGCCGTGGCCGAGGAGCACGCGGCCGCCGCTGGCGGACGCTCGCGGCTCCGTCGTCGCCGCGATCAGTCATCGATCCCCCGGAAGCGATAGCGCGCCGCGCAGGCGCCCTCGCTCGAGACCATGCAGGCGCCCACCGGATCCTCCGGCGTGCAGCGCACGCCGAAGAGCGCACAGTCGGCCGGGTCGGTGAGGCCGCGCAGCACCTCGCCGCAGCGGCAGCCGGCCGGCTCCAGCGAGGGTCCGGGGTCGACCGTCAAACCGCCGGCCGGCATCGAACGCCGCGTACTCGTCGCGGATCGCGAGCCCGGAGCCCGGGATCACGCCGAGCCCGCGCCAGTCGGCGTCGCTCGGCGCGAAGACCTGCTCGAGCAGGCGCTGGGCCACGACGTTCCCCTCCGGCTGCACGGCGCGTGTGTACTCGATGTCGATGGCCGGCTCGGGCTGCCGCACGAGCATCAGCAGCGCCTCGAGCACGTCGTGCGCCTCAAAGCCCGCCACCACACCGGCGACGCCGTAGTCGCGCGCCAGGAACTCGTAGCACGCGGTCCCGGTGATCACGCTCACGTGCCCCGGCAGGAGGAACCCGCTCACCGGGGTCTCGCCGAGGTCGAGCAGCGCCTTGAGCGGCAGTGGCATCGTCTTGTGCAGGCTGAGGAGCGAGAAGTTGGTGAGGCCGCGCTCGCGCGCCTCGAGCAGTGCCGCGGCCGTCGTCGGCGCCGTCGTCTCGAAGCCGATGCCGGCGAAGACGACCTCGCGCTCCGGCTCGCTCGGCCGCGATCTCCACGGCGTCGCGCGGCGAGTACACCACGCGCACGTCGGCGCCGGCGGCGCGCTCGGCCGCGAGCGTGGTGCGCGACGCCGGCACGCGCACGAGGTCGCCGAACGTCGCCAGCGTCACCTGCGGCAGCCGCGCGATCGCGACGGCGCGGTCGAGGTCCGCCATCGCCGTCACGCACACCGGGCAGCCAGGGCCCGAGACGAGGCGCATGCCGTCGGGCAGCAGGTCGCGCAGCCCGTACCGGGCGATCGCCATCGTGTGCGTGCCGCAGACCTCCATGTACGTGAGGCCGGGGCGAGCCTCGGACGCGAGCTCGGCGGCCAGCCCGCGCAGCACGTCAGCGCGCGTCATCGTCGCCTTGCTCAGCATCACCCTCGGCGCGATCCTGGCCAGGGTCGAACGCCCCGATCTCGCGCAACAGCTCGAAGGTCTCCTGCGCCTCCGCCTCGTCCACCAGGTTGATCGCGAACCCCGCGTGGACCAGCACGTAGTCGCCGACCTTTGCCTGCGGCACCAGCATGACGCTGCAACGCTGTTCGAGGCCTTCGGCCGCGATGGTGGCGACCACGCCGTCGATGGCGGTGATACGCATGGGGAGAGCGAGGCACATGCAGTGTCCTGTGAGGTAGGGTCCGGCGAGCTAGTCGAGGTCGCCGCGACGTTTGAGCACAGTATAGCCCGCGACCGCGGCCTGCCCGAGCGAGACGCCGCCGTCGTTGACCGGCACGAGCCCGGCGGCGAGCACGTCGAAGCCGTCGGCGGCGAGCGCGGCCTCACACAGGCCGCTGAGCAGCCGGTTCTGGAAGACGCCGCCGGTCAAGGCGACCGCCGCCAGCCCGGTCGCCCCACGGACCCGGCGGCAGAGCTCGAGCACGAGCGCGCCGAGCGTCGCGTGCAGGCGGCCGCCGACCTCCCCGGCGGTCGCGCCCGCCTCCACGTCGGCGAGCACGCCGGCGAAGAGCGGCGCCAGCCGGACCACGGCCGGCGCCGGCCCGCCGGCGCCCTCGTCCGCCGCGCGCCGCGGCGCCAGCGCCGCCTCCGCGGCGTCGCCGTCGATCCGCACCTCGTAGGCGGCCGCAGTCCCCGCCTTCGCAGCGGTCGCGGTCCCAGCCTTCGCCGCGCGGCCCGCAGTCTCAGCCCTCGCCGCACTCCCACTGCCCCGGCCCTCGTCGCATGGCCGACCCCCGTCGCGCGCATCTCCAGCTCGATGGCGGCCTGGCCCTCGTAGGTGATCTCGTGGCGCACCCCGGCGAGGGCGGCGACGGCGTCGAAGAGGCGCCCGCAGCTCGTGGTGAGCGGCGCGTTCACGCCCGCGTCCACCTGCGCGCGCAGCGCCGTCGAGTGCTTCGTCGCCCGGTCCGGCCGAGCCGTCGATCGCGGCGGCGCGCTGCGCGCAGCGCGCGCGCCGCCCGCTCGAACCCCTCGCCTCCGAGCAGCGCGTAGCTCCAGCCGAGCGCGGTGCGCCACGGGCGCGCGATGGCCGCCGCGCCGCCCGGCAGCGGCAGGGCCTCCAGGTGCGCGACGCGCCGGTAGCCGAGCAGGTCGCACACCAGCACCTCCCCGCCCCACAGCACGCCGTCGTCGCCGTAGCCGAGGCCGTCCAGGCTCACGCCGATCACCGGGGCCTCGCGCCCGTGCTCGACCATCCGCGCCGCCACGTGCGCATGGTGGTGCTGCACCGCGACCTTGACCTCCTGCGGCAGCGAGAGCGCGTGCTTGGTCGCCAGATACTCGGGGTGCAGGTCGTGGGCGACGACCTCAGGCTCGAGCCTGAAGAGGTGCTCGTAGACCGTGATCGCGTGCTCGTAGTGCTCCAGCGTCTCGAGGTTCTCGAGGTCGCCGATGTGCTGGCTCAGGAACGCGTTGGCGTCGCGCGTGAGGCAGAACGTGTTCTTGAGCTCCGCTCCGCAGGCGAGCGTCTGCGGGAGGGGCCGCGGCAGGGCCACCGGGAACGGGGCGTAGCCCCGGGACCGGCGGATCAGCCGCGGCCGCCCGCCGCTCACCTGCGCGACGGAGTCGTCGTAGCGCACGGCGATCTCGCGGTCGTGGACGAGGTACGCGTCGGCGATCGGCGTGAGCCGGTCGATCTCCTCCCAGCCCTTCACGATCGGCTCCTCGGCGAGGTTGCCGCTGGTCATCACCAGCGGGCGCCCCGCCGCGCGCAGCAGCAGGATGTGGAGCGGCGTGTACGGGAGCATCGCGCCGAGGTACCGCTGGCCGGTCGCGACCTCGGGGTCGACCGGCGCGCCGATGTCGATCCGCGCGTCGGCGTCGCCGCCAACGTCCGCTCCGGCGCCGTCCGCTCCGGCGCCGTCCGCTCCGGTGCCTCGCGCCGCCGCGCTCCGCGCCGACCTCGCCGGACGGCCCGATCTCGCGCCAGTCAAGCAGCACGATCGGGTGCTCCGGCGAGAGCGAGCAGCGCCGCCTCGGCTTCGTCCGCGGCGCAGTGCTCCCGCAGCTGCTCGAGGCCCGCGAACATCACCGCCAGCGGCTTGTGGGGGCGCCGCTTGCGCTCCTTGAGGCGGCGCACGGCCGCGCCGTCGGTGGCGTCGCAGGCGAGGTGGAAGCCGCCGAGCCCCTTCACGGCGAGGATCTCGCCGCTCCGCAGCAGCTCGGCGGCCGCCCGCACCGGCGCGGCCGGGTCGTCTTCGTCGCCGGCCGCCAGCTCCATCTCCGCCCCATCGGGGGCACGGCGCAGCAGCCGCACGCGCGGGCCGCACACCGGGCAGGCGTTGGGCTCCGCGTGAAAGCGGCGGTCGCCGGGGTCCTCGTACTCGGCTCGGCATGCCGGGCACAGCGGGAAGTGGCGCATCGTCGTGCGCTCGCGGTCGTAGGGCAGGTCCTCGATGATCGTGAACCGCGGGCCGCAGTTGGTGCAGTTCGTGAACGGGTAGCCGTGCCGCCGGTCGTCCGGGTCGAGCAGCTCCCGGCGGCAGTCGTCGCAGGTCGCGATGTCGGGAGACACGAGCTGGTAGGCGTCCGGGTCCACGGCGCTGACGAGGATGACGAAGGCCTCCGCGCCTTCGGGCTCCGCCGCGGCGCGCTCGTACGCCGCGATGTGCGAGCGCGGCGGCGCCTCCAGCGGCAGCGCGCTCGCGAACGCTTCGACGTCGGCCGGCGTGCCCTCGGCCAGGATCTCCACGCCGGCCGACGTGTTGCGCACCCAGCCGAGGACGCCGTGCCGCTGAGCGAGCGAGTAGACGAACGGGCGAAAGCCGACGCCCTGGACGACGCCGCGCACGCTCAGGCGGACGGCGGAGCGTGCGCCCGGGCCTGGCTGGTCTGGCGTCATGGCGGGCAGACGGCCCCGGTCACCCCGGGCAGCTGAACTGGTAGTCGTCCTTGTAGTGAAGCTCGTTGCACTCCGGGCAGCGGAGCTCGTACCAGTAGCCGATCGCGACCTGGTGCGTCTCGCAGAAGATGATGCGCGCGGCCAGCACCTCGAGCTCGGTCGCTCCGCAGGCCATGCAGGTGAGCAGCACGTCGTCGCCGAGGTCGTAGGCCTGCTGCAGCCGCTGCATGGCGCCCGAGGCGCCCTCGTGCGCGGGCAGGTCGGCCTCGTGGGCGCAGGCGTCCTGCCCGCGCGGGACCTCGGAGTGCTCGAGCGCCGTCACCAGCCCGGGCAGGTAGGCGAGCGTCTGGCCGGAGTCGCAGAGGTACTTCTGGAAGACGCAGGCCTCGCTCTGTTGCTCGCCCATCAGCTCGCACTCGTGTCGCGAGACGAGGTCGTGACGCGTGACGAAGCAGCGCATGTCGAGGTGCTCCACCGGGAGCGGCTCGACATGCACGGTGCGCGGGCGCCCGCGGCCGCGGTGGTAGTCGGGCGGCTGCACGAGCGAGAGGCAGCCGATCGTAGGGTCGGCGTCGAGCGCCGCGACCGCCCGCTCCAGCCAGCCCGGCTCGAACCGCAGCGTGTCGTCGACGCGCACGAGGTAGTCGCCCTCGACGAGATGGAAGGCGCGGTCGAGGCCGCAGTGAGTGCCGTGGCTGTCGCCGCTCTCGAGCTGGAACCCGCTGATGCGCCCGCGCAGGTACTGGCGCACGAGGTACGTGGCGACCTGCTCGGAAGCGTCGTTGGCGAACACGACGAGGTCCCACGGGTCCTCGACCGTCTCGCGGATGCCGCGCAGGACGGTACGCAGCGCCGGGACGCCGTGGTTGGTGAAGACGACGATGCCGGCGCTGCTCACGCCGCGCCCACCTCCTGCGCGGACCAGGGCGATGACGCGCTCCGCGGCCTCGGCGACCGGCGGCGAGAGCTCCTCGCCGAACGTCTCGACGTCCTCGGCCTCGATCGCGAAGACGGTGACCTGCTCGGGCATGTCGTAGCCGAGCTTGTGCCCGAGCTCCAGCGCCGTGTCCAGGCCGATCGAGTGGGCGGAGCCGTAGCGGTGCCCGCCCTTGAAGTCCTTGGCCTCGTAGCGGTGGACCTCGCCGGGCCGGCGTCCGCTTTCGGCGGGGCTCCTCAGCGCGTCAATAATGATGACGCGGGTGAAACCCCGCACAAGTTCGAGCAAGCGAAGCCCGGCGACCTCGCTCTGCATGACCTCCACGTGTTCCGGCAGCGGTGACTCCCGCAGCCGCTCGGCGACGAGCAACCCGACCCCGTCGTCTGACAGGATCGGGTTGCCCATGCCGAGGACGAGCGTCGAGCTCACGTCACATGTTCCTCTTGACGCTGGCGATGACGTCGCGGGTGGCCTCGCGCCTGACCGTGACCTCGAGCGGCATGTCGCCGGGCAGCGTGTGCGTGGCGCAGCCGAAGCACGGGTCGTAGGCGCGGAAGGCCATCTCGATCATGTTGAGGTTCCCTTCGCTGATCTCCTTGCCGCCGGTCAGGAGGCCTTCGGCGGCCTTCTTGAGCGACATCGAGATCGCGGCGTTGTTGTTGGTCGTGCCGACGATGAGGTTGACGTTGGTGACGATGCCCTTGTCGTCGGTCTTGTAGTGATGATACAGCGTGCCGCGCGGAGCCTCGACCACGCCCACTCCTTCACCGACGATGCGCGTGGGGATGTTGCGCACGTTGGGGTCGATGATCTCGGGGTCGGTGGCGAGCTCGTGGGCGCGCTCGGCCGCGTAGAGCAGCTCGACGAGGCGCGCCCAGTGCGTCGCC
>CAWHHT010000004.1:0-43118 GCA_963829205.1 uncultured Thermoleophilia bacterium | reverse complement strand
AGCGAAAGGCAGTGTGAGAGTAGAGTCGAGCAGACAATCCACCCCGGAGGTCCTTTGTGGACAGCGATCCGTCTTCCTCAGCCCCAGTCGTGACTTCCGGCGCGACCGACCTCCGCCGGCCGCCGTCGAGCTCGGCCGCGCGATCGCGGAGCAGGTCGGGCGCGTCATCGTCGGCAAAGCCGACCAGACGCGCCTGCTCACCGTGGCCCTGCTCGCCGACGGCCACGTGCTCCTCGACGACGTCCCCGGCGTCGCCAAGACGCTGCTCGTGCGCACGCTCTCCGCTACGCTCGGCCTGAGCTTCTCGCGCATCCAGTGCACCGCCGACCTGCTGCCCGCCGACGTCACCGGCTCGATGGTCTACGACCAGAAGCGCGGCGAGTTCGAGTTCCGGCCGGGACCGCTGTTCGCCAACATCGTGCTCGCCGACGAGATCAACCGCGCCACGCCGCGCACGCAGTCGGCGTTCCTGGAGGCCATGGAGGAGCGCGGCGTCACGGTCGACGGCACGACGCACGCCCTGCCGGGCCCGTTCATGGTCCTCGCGACGCAGAACCCGGTGGAGCTCAAGGGGACGTTCCCGCTGCCGGAGGCGCAGGTCGACCGGTTCCTGCTGTGCCTGCGCATGGGGTACCCGAGCCACGACGACGAGACGCTGATGCTGGAGCGGTTCCGGCAGGGCGACCCGCTGGCGCGAGGTGACGCGCCGTGGCCGGCGCGGACGACCTGCCGGCGGTCCGCGCCGCGGTCCGCGCCGTGCACGTCGCGGACGACGTCGCGCGCTACATCGTGGCGCTGACGCGCGCCACGCGCGAGACGCCGCTCCTGCGGCTCGGCGCCAGCCCGCGCGCCTCGCTCGCGCTGCAGCACGCCGCGCAGGCGGCGGCCGCGCTCGCCGGCCGCGACTTCGTCACGCCCGACGACGTGCAGCGGCTCGTCGAGCCGGTGCTGGCGCACCGCCTGCTGCTCGCCCGCGACGCCGCGTCGACGGGCGGGCGGCGCCGACGTGCTGCCGAGGTCGTGGCCGCAGTACCGGTGCCGGCCGAAGGCGGCGAGACCGCGGCCGCGGCCCCGGCGAATCCGCCGCCGGCGAAGACGCGCCCGCGGCCGTCTGACCCGGTCGGCGCCGTGCGACTGAGATCCATCCTCTGGGCCTGCCTGGCCGGGCTCGCGCTGGCGGCGCTGCTGCACTCCGGCGCGCTGGTGTTCGCGACGCTTGCGGCCTCGGCGCTCGCGGCGCTCGTCGTCGCGACTCGCCGCCGCGTGTTCACGCGCCGTCACCTTCGAGCGCACGCTCTCCCGCCGCGTCGTCGACTGGGGCGGCGAGCTCGAGATCACGATGAGCGTCACCAACGCCAAGCTGCTCCCGCTCGTGTGGATGCGCGTGCACGACGAGTGGCCGCACGGCCTCGAGCCTCAGGGCTTCGCCCTCCACCCGATGACCCATCTCGGGAGGCAGGCGTTCGCGCAGACCGTCTCGGTGCGCTGGTACGAGCGCCTGCGGCGGCACTACCGCGTGCGCTGCACCGAGCGCGGGCTGCACCGGTTCGGGCCGGTCGATCTGGAGGCCGGCGACCCCTTCGGCATCGCCGGCGTCGGACCAGGCGCTCGAGGCGGCGGAGGAGATCGCCGTGCTGCCCAAGGTGCTCCGCATCCCGGGGTTCGAGCAGCTCATCGGCCATCCGCTGATGGAGGAGACGGTGGCCCACTCCCTGGCGCACGATCCCACGGCCCTGCGCGGCATCCGCCCCTACCGCCCCGGCGACGCGATGCGCGCCATCAACTGGCGCGCCACGGCGCGGACGGGGGAGCTGCAGACCAACGAGTTCGACCCCACGTCGCTGGCGGCCGTGCGCCTGCTGCTGGACGTGAGGTCGTTGCAGAAGGCGTGGGAAGGGCATCGACCCCGAGCTCATGGAGCTCCTCTGCGTCGTGACCGCTTCGCTGGCGGCCGCCTTCGCCGAGCACGGTTTCGGCGTCGGACTGGCCTCCAACGCGATGCTCGCGCGCGACTGGCGTCCCGTGGACGTCCCGGCCGAGCAGGGCGCGCTGCCCGAGGTCCTGGAGACGCTGGCGCAGATGCGCTCGTTCTCGGCGCGCGACTTCGGCTACGTGCTCGCCGGGGAGCTCGACGAGACGGCCGCGCCGACTGCGTCGTCGTGACGGCGGCGCTGCGGCCCGGGCGAGCGCGCGGCCGTGGCGCAGCTGCGGGCGGAGCGGCCGACGCGCGTCGTGCACGTCGGCCGGCCGCACGCGGACGAGGCGCCGCTCGTCGACTTCGTCGTGCCGCGCGACTTCGACTGGAGGGCGAGCGATGCGCTCCCGTTCCTGGCCTGATCGCGCCGCGCTGGTGCTGGGCGCCGCCGTCGAGGGCGTCTGGTGCGGCGCCCTCGCGGCGGCGCTCACCGGCGCTTCCTGGCCGGCGCTCGCCCTCTTCGCCGCCGTCGTCATCCTGGCCGCGCGCGCTCGTGGCGCGCCGGCCGGACGGGGCGGGCAAGGCGCAGCGCCGGCGGCGGCGTGCCGCCCGGCTCCTCGCCGTCGGGTCTGATCCTCGCGCGCGACCGGCGTGCCTCCGTCGTCGCCGGTCGCGCCTGGGCGCACCCGTCGCTGCTCTGGCAGGCGGCGCGCGACTTCGTCTACGCCGGCGGGCTCGTCCTCGTCGGCATCTCGCTCGGCCGCGCCGACGCAGGCTCCCGGATGTCGCCGTCCGGCGCGCCGTACGCGCCTTCGCCCTGCTCTGCGTCATCCTGGTCGCCGCGGCGCTGGCCGGGTCCGAGCCGGGCTGGGGCGCCGCGGCGGTCGTGGCCTCGATCGCCGCCGGCGGGCTGCTCGTCGCCGTCGCGCGGTACGGCGACCTGATCGAGCTCGTCGATCCCGCCGAGCGCATGCCGGCCCTGGCCGTGGCTTCTGGCCGTCGCCGGCGCCGTCCTGGTCGTCGTCGCCGCGGGTGCGCTGCTCAGCCTGGTGCTCCGCGTCGACGCCATGCTCTGGGCCCTGCACGCTCTCGGCGGGGTGTTGCGCTTCGCCCTTGACGGCATCGCCTTCGTGATCGGGTACGCCGGGGCGGCGCTCGTGCGCGGCCTCGCGTGGGTGCTCGGCCTGCTCCACGTGCACCCGTGGCACGCCAAGTGGGTCCCGCCGCTAGCTCCGAAGCCGCCCGTCGCGGCGCCGTACGGCAATGGGAGCGGCTTCAGGTTCCCAGGCACCGCCAAGCTCGCGGGCGACGATCGCCGGCGCCGTCCTGGTGATCGGCGGCCTGCCTGGCGCTCGTCGCTCTGGCGCTGCGCCGCATCCGCCGCGAGGCGCCTGCCGAGGCCAGCGTGCGTGGAGGAGCGCGAAGAGCTGACGTCGCTGCGATCGGCGGCCGGGCAGTTCGCGGGGCGGCTGGGCCGGCGCTTGCGCAGCCGGCTTGGCGGGATGCTCCACCGCGAGCCGGTCACGCCGGCCGAACGGGTGAGGCGGCGCTATGCGGAGCTGGAGCGCCGGCTCACCGGTGCCGGGCAGCCGCGGCCGATCGGCGTCACGGTGCGCGAGTACCTGGCGTCCGTGGAGAGAGAGGCCGGCCCCCGGCCGGACCCGTCGGCCGGCCACCCTCAGCCGGAGCCGTCAACCTGTCAGCCATTGCCGGCCGCCGACCTCGCCGGACTCTACGAGCTTGCACGGTACTCCGGCCACTTCGTCGATACCGCGCAGGCGGAACGGTTCGAGGCACTCGCACTGGTATTCGGGGCCTGATGCCCCGGCGGGTCTGCTAGGCTCCTGCCGGGTCCTTCAGCGATACGCCGCGAGAACCCCCCGGCGCTCTTCGGGCAATACGTCGTGTCATCGTCATGACGCCAGCCCGCGGACGAGGAGGCAGCCATCAGCCACTCACGCCGGAAGACGCACGCGACGCGGATGCGCGGGTGATCGCTGAGTCGCTCCGCCACCCAGCGGCGTTCGAGGCCGTCTTCACACGGCACTTCACGGCGGTCCACCAGTACGCGCAGCGGCGCGTGGGGCCGGACGCCGCCGACGAGATCGCCTCGGAGACGTTCCTCCAGGCCTTCGACAAGCGCCGCCGATTCGACCAGGCCCAGCCGAGCGCCAGACCGTGGCTGCTCGGCATCGCCACCAATCTGATGCGGCGCCGCTGGCGGGACGAGAAGCGCCAGCTTGCCGCGTATGCTCGCGCGCTGGACGAGGCGGCCGTCCCAAGCCTCGACGCCGAGATCGCCGGGCCCCGCACGTCGCGCGGTCGACCGCGACCTCGCGGCGGCCCTGATGGCGCTCGCGGGGGACGATCGAGACGCGCTCCTCCTCCACGTGTGGGCCGATCTGAGCTACCAGGAGATCGGCGAGGCGCTCACGGTCCCGATCGGTACCGTCCGCTCGCGGATCTCCCGCGCCCGCCGGCGCCTGCGCGAGCGGCTCGCGCCGGAGCCCGAACCTCCCGAGGCGGGACGCGGGCGCCCGCCGCTCAAAGCCGCGTACCTTCCGTCCACATTCGCCGAGGAGCCCCACAATGGATGACCTCGAATTCCTGAAGACGCACCTGCCCGCGAGCCAGGACCCTGGCGACGCGGCGACCGGCACGGCGCGCGCCGCGCTACGGGCGCGTATCGCCGCTGAGGGAGCGCCGCGCGAAGCCGAGCAGCCGCGGTCCGGGCACCGCACCTGGCGCTGGGTCGGCGCCGCGGCGGCCATCGTCGTGGTCACGGCATGCCGGAGCCTTCGTGCTGCTCGGCGGCGTCGACCGGCCCGACACAGCCGCCGCCGCGGCGCTCCACAAGGCCGCGGCGACCGCGCGCAGCCAGCCTAGCCCCACGCCCCTGGGCGCCGGCGAGTACCTGTACGTGAAGTCCGAGGGCGTGGGCCTCATCACCACCTCGCTCGCCAATGGGGCGGCCGTCAACGCCCGCGCGACCAGTCGTCCGAGAAGTCTGGATGGGAGCCGACAGCCGGCTCCGGGAGACCGAGCGGCAAGGCCGAGTTCGTCACCGCGAAGGATCGCCAAGCATGGATCGATGCAGGGCGCCCGCGGTTCTACCAGCCCGGCACCTCCATCGAGAGCCTGGGCGCCTACAAGCCCCTCGACTTGCCGACCGATCCGACGATCCTGTACGCGAAGCTGAAGCTGCAGGCGATCGGCCACGGCACCGGCATCTACAACGAGATGTTCGTGCTGGTGGGCGACGACCTGCGGGAGACGGCGACCCTGCCTGCGGTCCGCGCTGCCCTCTACGAAGTCGCGGCCCGCATCCCCGGGGTCGAGCTCATGGGCAACGTCACCGATCCCGCCGGCCGCCCCGGCGTGGCTGTGGCGATGACCGACACGACGAGCCACACGCGCCAGGTGCTCACCTTCGACCCGAAGACCTCTCAGCTCCTCGATGATGCTGAGACCGTCACGGCCGGCAACCAGTTCGGCTGGCCGGATGGCACGCTGATGGGCAGGACGACCTACCTGGTCAACGCTCTGGTGGGGTCCAACTCGGAGCTGCCGAGCGGCCAGAAGTAGAGCACGGAGATCCGCAGCGAGTCGGCGCGGGCGTGGCAAAGGGGCCGCGCCCGCGCCGCAGTCGCTAGGGGCCGCTCCGCGGCAGCCGCCGTGGCAGCAGCGCCCCGGCGGCCGCGCCGATCAGCGCCGCGATGGCGGCGACGAAGAACGGCCAGCGGAACGCCGCCGCGACGTCGTCCCAGAGCGTGTTCTCGAGGCGGTCCTTGAGCTGCAGCAGCACCAGGCCTTCCACGAAGCCGACGTTGCTGCCGATGCTCTCGGCGATCGGGTGCGCCACCTTGCGCAGCTCGCTGATGCCGGCGGTGGCGTTGATGGTCCGCGCCTGGTCGAGCGCCTTGACCACGCTGTCCTTGGTCGTCTGGCTCAGGCCGGTCTGGGCACGGGTCAGGGCCTGGCCCTGGTCCGCCGCGTGGTTCACGGCGGTGTGCATCGTGTTCGCGAACACGGCTACCAGGACGGCGACGCCGAGCAGGAAGCCGAGCTGGCGCGCCGTGTTGAGCATGCCGGCGCCGGCGCCGCGGACGCCGCCGGGCACGACGCTCATGCCGGAGGCGGTCAGCGCCGGCAGGCTGAGCCCGAGGCCGGCGCCGACGAGCGCCGAGCGCCAGAGCACCTGCGAGAGCGGCGCCGAGCGCGACAGGTAGCCGAGGGCGACGAGGCCGGCGGCGCTGAGCAGCGCGCCGCTCACGGCGAGCAGCCGCGGCCCGAGGCGGTCGACGAGCCAGCCGGAGACGGGCGTGAGCAGCAGTCCGGCGGCCGGCAAGGTGGTGATCGCGAGGCCGGCCTTGAGCTCGCTGTAGTCCATCATCGCGATCATGAAGATGACGAGCATGAACGACGTACCCATCATCGCGGTGTCGACGGTGACCATGGCCGCGCTCGCGGCGGCGAAGGTGCGATCGCGAAAGAGGCGCAGGTCGAAGAGCGGGGAGGGGGTGCGCAGCTCCCACCACACCCAGACGGCGAGGAAGGCGGCGGCGCCGGCGAAGAGGCCGAGCACGACGGCCGAGCGCCAGCCCCAATCGTTGCCCTGGATCAGTGCCAGCGTGAGGCAGAACAGGCCGGCGCTGAAGAGGCCGACGCCCGGCCAGTCGAGGGCGGCATCGGCAGCCGGGCGCGGGCGCACGCCGCGCACCAGCGCCAGCGCCAGGACGATGCCGAGGCAGCCGACCGGGATGTTGAACCAGAACACGGCCGGCCAGCCCCAGCGCTGGATGAGCACGCCGCCGAGGACCGGCCCCGCCGCCGCGGCGGCCGACGTGAGCGCGCCGAACAGGCCGGCCGCGAAGCCCTGGCGGCCGGCCGGGAACGCCTGCAGAAGCAGGGCGAGGGCCGTGGGCACGACGGCCGCGGCCCCCACCGCCTGCAGCACGCGGAAGGCGATCAGCGCGTCGATGCTGGTGGCGCGCGCGCAGAAGAGCGAGGCGCCGGTGAACACCGCGAGGCCGAGCACGAAGACCTGCTTGTGGCCGTAGCGGTCGGCGAGCCGGCCCATCGTCAGGAACAGCACGGCGAGCACCAGGTTGTAGCCGTTCATCACCCACGACACCGAGATCACGGACGTCTCGAGGCGGCGGATGATCAGCGGCACGGCGACGCTCATCACCGTCGCGTCGGCGAGCGTGAGCACGATGCCCGGCGCCAGCGCCAGCACGACGAGCCATGGGTGGAGCGCGCTGCCCGTCCCACTGGGACCGGAGCGCGCCGGGTCGTCCATGAGGCGCACGGGGTGATCCGCGGGGAGCCGGGGGTCGTCCGCTGGGCGCGTCTGGTCGTCCATGGGGCGAAGTGTACAGGCTGCATCGTCGCGCCTGCGTTACAATCGCGACCATGTTGGTACGGGACGTCATCGCAGCGGTCGACCGCCTCGCGCCGTTCGACCTCGCCGAGCCGTGGGACCACGTCGGCCTGCAGGTCGGCGCGCCCGGCGACGAGGTGCGCCGGGTTCTGGTCGCCCTCGAGGTGGACGACGCCGCGCTGGACGAGGCGACGCGTCGCGGCTGCGACCTGCTCCTCGTGCATCACCCGCTCATCTTCGATCCGCTCGCCCGGCTCTCCGACGACACCGAGGCCGGGCGCCTGGCGCTGCGCGCGGCGCGGGACGGCGTCGCGGTGATCGCCGCGCACACCAACCTCGACAAGGCGCGCGGCGGCATCGCCGACGTGGTCGCGGGCATGCTCGGGCTGGAGGCGACCGCGCCGCTGGCGCCGGCCGCGGCCGACTCGCTCAAGCTCGTCGGGTTCGTGCCGGCCGACGACGCCGACCTCGTGCGCAAGGCGATGTTCGCCGCCGGCGCCGGCGTGATCGGCGAGTACGAGCACTGCTCGTGGGCGGTCGCCGGGCAGGGCACCTTCTTCGGCCGCGAGGGCACGCGACCCGGCAGTCGGCGTCTCGGGGCGGGACGAATCGGCCGACGAGCTGCGCCTCGAGGTCCTGTTCCCGCGGCGGCTGCGCCGCCGCGTCACCGGCGCCTACATCGCCGCGCACCCGTACGAGGAGCCCGCCTTCGACGTCTACCCGGTGGAGAACGAGGTCGCGAGCCTCGGCCTCGGCCGCGTCGGCGAGCTGCCGGCCGCCATGCCGCTGGCGGCGTTCGCGGCCGAAGCAGCGGCCGTGCTGCACCTGCCGTCGCTCCGCTACGCCGGCGACGGTGAGCGCCTGGTGAAGCGCATCGCCGTGCTGCCCGGCTCAGGCGCCGAGGCCATCGCCCGCGGCGTCGCGCAGATCGCCGAGGTGCTGGTCACCGGCGACGTCAAGTACCACGAGGCGCGCGTCGCGCAGGCGCAAGGGCTGGCGCTGATCGATGCCCCGCACGGCGCCGTCGAGCAGGAGGCCATCCTGCGCTGGGCCGAGTCGCTGACCGGGGTACTCGGCGCGGGTCTGCCGGTAGAGACGTTCCGCGATCCCGCCGTCCACGTGTGGGAGGAGGCGCTCGTGACCACGACCGATTGGGCGGCGGGGAGCATCGTCGCGGCGGCGGCCTCGCCCGGCTCGATGCGGCCTGCTATGTCCGAGTCCGAGGAGCCGGCTGCGCCGGAGCCGCGCCGGCCTCCGCACCGTCGGCCGCTTCGTCGGCCGCCGCGGCTTCGGCGCCCGCGCCGGCTCGCCCGCGCCGGCCCGCCAACCGCGACGACGATCGGCACCGTCTGTACACCGACGGCGGGGCGCGCGGGAATCCCGGCCCGGCCGGGATCGGCGCGCGCCTGCTCGACGCCGGCGGCGACGTCGTCGAAGAGCTGGCCGACTCCATCGGCACGGCCACCAACAACGTCGCCGAGTACCAGGCGCTGCTGGCCGGGCTCGAGCTGGCGCTCGACCACGACGTGCAGCGCCTCGACGTCTTCCTCGACAGCGAGCTCGTCGTGCGCCAGGTCAACGGCCAGTACAAGGTCAAGGACGCAGGCCTGAAGCCGTTGCACCAGCAGGCCTGCCTCCTCCTGAGCCGCTTCCACGAAGTCGACGTCAAGCACGTCCGCCGTGAGCAGAACGCGGAGGCCGACGCCCTCGTCAACAAGGCGATCGACGCCGCGACGGGCTGACTCGCAAGGCGTCGCGCCGGCCGCCGCGCCCGCCCGGGAGCAGCGCGACCGGCGAATTGCCCCGCCTCACGGCCTCTGGTATCATCCCCGCTTGCTGCGGGTGTAGCTCAGTTGGCTAGAGCGTCTGCTTGCCATGCAGAAGGTCGAGGGTTCGAGTCCCTTCACCCGCTCCAATTCTCTTCGCAGCTTGGGCAGAGGACACGGGCTTGGTGCTCTGTCGTCTGCCTTTTCTTGTGAGGGGTCCGTGCGCCGGGGCGGCGTAGCCAAGTGGTAAGGCAGAGGTCTGCAAAACCTCCATCACCGGTTCGACTCCGGTCGCCGCCTCCAACAACTTCCCTGCACCTGGCGATTTCCTGCGGTGCGTCACCGTGCACACAACTTCCGATTCGGCAGAACTGCCGACATTCTGCCGACGAGACCCCCTGTCACGCGCCGCCACGGCCGAGCACGCGGCATCACGAACGTGGGTCTCGAGGTTCCACGCAGTCTCGCCGTCTGCTTGCCCCGCTCGTCCGAACCTGGTGGTAGGGTCTTGGGCAGAGGATTGCAGCTGCGCTTGCCGAGATAGGCAGAGTGCTGAATCCCAGGCAGGCGGGCAAGGAGCAGTCGTGGGAGAAGAGGTCAAGCCAGATCCTTCTCAGCGCACCGGCATCCTGATCACACGGGGCATGAGCATTCGGATCCCGGCCGGTGGACTGCGCGTCAGCTCCGGTTCGGATCCGGGGGTCGACTCGGTCACCCTGCACCTCGCCCTCAACATGTGGCTGCCGTGGCTTGAGATCGCACTGGCCCACCTTGATGAGGCACGTGTCCAGCACGAGCGTCTGCTTGAGACACGAGATGCCGGGGGGAAGGTCGGCGAGCCGCTGGTCATGGAGTCGCGTGCGGCCATGCAAGCGATGGTCGCCGCCGCGATCTCGTTCGATGCTCTGTACGCCATGGCCAAAGAACGAATCAGCCTTCCCCCGAGTCTCGTCAAACGGTGGCGCGAAAGGGGCACGGCGCGCTACTCACAGGTCACTGAGGTCTTTCGGCGCGCGTTCTGCTTGAAGAAGCAGAGCACGGCCAACGTTCGTAGGGTCGCCAAAGAGCTGTATCGATTCCGTGACATGGCGGTACACCCGCCAGCGTCGTTTGGCGCGCCTGTCCTTCACCCTGACCTCGGCTCTGGCACCGAGCGACGCCTGGTCATCTTCGGCTTCGAGAATGCGCAGCTGCTTGTGCGCGCTGCACTGGCCTACGTGAAGATACTGCCCTCAAGGCCTCTGGACCGCGCGACCGAGCCGATGCAGCAATTGGCCAAGGACATGCTGACCTTGGCAGAGCCGCTGTTCCAGCAGTGGGAGGAGCGGTACGGCCTGTTGCTGGAAGAGCCTCAAGATGGCAAGCTCACCTAGAATCCGCGCAGAGCAGAACAACGAGGGTCTGCCGCACTCCTGCGAGCCAGCCGCGCCATTTCGTGCGCGGAACGCTAGCCGTACCGGGAGATCGTTCCTGTTATGAGACTCGAATGCTCACGATGCGTCGTGCGCGACTGGTCGCCCGACGACCAGGACGCACTCGTTCGCTTCGCCAACAACGCCGCCATCGCGCGCAACATGACGCACGCCTTCGTGTATCCGTACGCTGAGGCAGACGCAAACGCCTGGTTCGCACTTTTGGCTGCCAGGGACGAGCCGACGCACTGGGCGATCGAGGTCGACGGTCAAGCTGCCGGCGGCATCGGCATCGCCATCGGGGAGGGCGTGTTCAGTCGCTCGGCCGACCTTGGCTACTGGTTGGCCGAGCCATACTGGGGCCACGGCATCACGACTGAGGCGGCGCGGGCTGTGGTCCCCTTCGCGATGAGGCACTTCGGGCTCTGCCGCCTCGAGGCCGCCGTCTTCGCCTGGAACCCGGCCTCGATGCGCGTGCTCGAGCACTGCGGCTTCGTCCGCGAGGGCATCTCGCGAGCGAGCGTCTTCAAGGACGGCGAGCTCATCGATCGGGTCGTGTATGCACTGGTGCGCGTTGCAGACGACTGACGGGCACATCGAGCAGAACGCTTCGGGGTCAGCCACCCGGCGGCAGACCTGCCGCGTCTGCTCGTGCGCGGTGCATTGGGTCGTCGGGCGAGAGGGAGGTGCGGATGGATGTTCCTAGCCGTGAGCTCACACCCGACGACCTCGAGCTCATCGAGTTCGCGCGGCAGATCGTGGACGCCAACACGGACGGTGAGTTCGGCGTCCACACCATGGGCGCCGCCGTTCGCGCAGCCGACGGCAAGATGTACGGGGGCATCAACGTCTATCACTACACCGGCGGCCCATGCGCCGAGCTGGTAGCTCTCGGCCATGCCCGCGCCTCGGGCGTCCGCGAACTCACCACCATCGTCGCCGTGGGCAACTGCAAGCGCGGACCGCAGTCTCCCTGCGGCCGCTGTCGCCAGGTCCTCTTCGACTACCACCCCGACATCCGGGTCGTTCTGCCCACTTCGGACGGTATCCGCAGCGTCCGCGTCCAGGACCTGCTGCCGCTGGGGTACCTCTGGCCGGATGATCAAGAGCCATCGTAGGGCCGGGTCGACGCCTGACGGAGTGAGTCATTGTCATGGGGTTTCGTCCACGCCCTCGACTGGCGCGGGGGAGGGCGGCTGGAGCATCGCCTCGGGGCCCATTGACTCGACCGGTCACGGCTACCGTCTGGCTGAATGGGGCCGGGCTCGGGACGCGGCTGTGGCGGCCATAAGAGGGGACCGCTCGGTCGGGGGCCGCCTGGCTGCGCTTCTGGGGCTTGTTGGGGAACAGCTGCATCAACCTGACTCGCCCGGTAGTAAGCTCATGCTGCCGCTGGCGCAGGCGATGCACCGCGCGTCAGGCAGGCCATCGCAGCGTGTTATCGGAGGGGTGAGGCAGTACGCAGCGTCTCAGGTTCCCAGACGGATGGCTGGACTTCGATCTCGACCTCTTCACCGACATTGCTCATCCGATTGACCGCAAGCTCGATCAGTTCGGCGATGTCGCAAAGGCCGACTTTGGCCTCGCTGATGGCCTGGACATACCGCTCAGGTGTGAGCATCTCCTCGGCGTCGGGTTCGTGGCCGCTCAGCTGTATCTGGTGGGCGTGGCTGAGGAGAGCGGTGTGACGCGGCGAAAGGCCCTGTCAATCGGTCCTCGCCATGCCTCCGGCATAGCGCTGGCCGAGCTCATCAACGACGGCGCGAACTACTGGAAGCACGCAGAGGAGTGGAACGACGACGCGGTCGATGCGCGCAGGGATCGCATACTGAACGCGTTCGCGAACGTTGGCATGACTGACGACGAGATCAGCCTTGATGGCCTTCTCGAGCAAGTCACCGGGTCCGATGAGCCGAGGCTTCTAGATCTGTCGCCCATTCTGGAGCAGTGGCGCGATGCACTTGAGGAGGCGTGTCCCTCCGATTGCGGGCGGTCGACGCCGTGAGCGCCAAGCTGCGCAGCGAGCGCATCAACCCCACGTGTCCTAGGACTGCCGTAGACTCGAGCGATATCCCGCGTAGGCCAAGCGCGGTGCGCAATACAAGCGCCCAAGGGCGCGAGGGGGCCAATGGGTCCTGACCTCGTCAGCGGGAACACCCGACTCGCGTTCCGCGAGTACTTCGTCGGGACGACGCTTGCCACCATCGCCGATGCGTTCGGGGCTGCTGGCATTCGGTGCGCCAGCGACTTCGAGCCGCCCCTGTCGGGCCAGCGCCGCGCCTTGGTCGAGCAGTTCTATCACACGCTCGACTTCGCTCGCTGGAATGACGTGCGCAAGCTCCTCGCCGTCTATGAGCACGTGCTCGACGACTTGGAGATCCGGGCGAGCACCGACCACCCATACCAGGATCCCAACGCGAAGCAGGAACTGAACAAGCTTCTGCGCTGCCTGCGACGGGATGGGTTTGAGTGGGACGACGGTCGGCTTGTCCCGCCGGCCGACATGATCACCATCTCAACCGTTCACGATGCCATATCGGGGCTGGATGCGCCGGAGCTCAATCGGCAAATCGCAAGGCTGCGAGACTCGGTCAACGACGATCCTGGGCTGGCCATCGGGACCGCGAAAGAGATGCTCGAGACCACCTGCAAGACGATTCTCGAGGACTGCGGTGTCGAAGTGGACCCCAGCTGCGATGTCGGGGAGCTGCTGAAGCGCACACGGAAGGAGCTCAAGCTGCTCCCAGATGACATCCCGGCGGCCGCCAAGGGGGCGGAGACGATCAAGCGTCTCCTCAGCAATCTCGGGCAGGTCGGCATCGGCCTGAGTGAGCTGAGGAACCTCTATGGCAGCGGGCACGGGCGTTCGGGTGATGCCAAAGGGCTCACGCCGCGCCATGCGCGCTTGGCAGTTGGGGCAGTCAGCACGCTCGTTCTCTTCCTGTTCGAGACATACCAGGAGCGCCACGAGTCGTGAGACTGTAGGGCGGCCAGAGTTCACGCCGAGCGTTCGAGCCACGTGCCGTCTACCCCTCCGCGAACACCAGCCCCGCGATCAGCGCCGCCGCCTCTTCCTGCATCGCCGGGATGGCGTGCGAGTAGGTGTCGAGCGTGATCGAGACGGTGGCGTGCCCGAGGCGCTCGGAGACGACCTTGGGATGGATGCCGGCGCGCAGCGCCAGGGTGGCGTGGGTGTGGCGCAGGTCGTGCAGGCGGATCGTCGGCAGCATCGCGCGCTTGACCGCCTGACGGAAGAAGCGGCGTGACGACCTCGGGGTGCCAGGCTGCGCCGTCCTCCTTGGTGAACACGAGGCCGGTGTCGGTCCAGGCCTCGCCCCACTCGTCCTGCTCGTCGAGCTGCCGCGCGGCCTGGCCCTTGAGCACCTCGACCGTCTCCGGGTCGAGGGCGACCGACGCGCCGCCCTCGCGCCGTCTTCGGCTCGCTGACGACGACCTCGCGGCCGTTGGGGATCAGGGCCCGGCGCACGCGAGAGCCGCCCGGCCTCGAGGTCGACGTCCTCCCAGCGCAGGCCGAGGGCCTCGCCGCGGCGCATGCCGGTCATGGCGAGCAGGTGCCAGAGGGGGTAGAGGCGCTCATCCTGCGTCGACGTCGAGGAACGCCTTCAGCTGCTCGGCGCTCCAGGTCTTCATCTCGCTGGCGCCGTCGCCGCTGCATGCGTCGGCGGGTCGGCGGCCTCGACCGGGTTGCGCGCGAGGCGGCCCCAGCGCACCGCGTCCTTGCAGGCCCGGTGCAGGCAGGCGTGCACGTGGCGGATGGAGAGCGGGGAGAGGCCGCTCTTGCCGTCCTTCTTGCCCGTCTCGGCGAGCTTCGCGTAGAGGGCGTTGATCTGGCTGCCGGAGAGCTTCTGCAGCTTGCACGCTGCCGATGTGCGGGCACGATGTGGCACTCGACGTGCTGCACGTAGGAGCGGTAGGTCGTGGGGCGGATCGTCGCCTTGATCGCCGGCAGCCACTCCTTCGTGCAGGTACTCGCGCACGCTGAGCCTTGGTCGGCGCCGACGTAGCTCTGCTCCTCGACCGCGACGAGCACCTTGTTCATCGCCGCCTGGCACTCCTTGCTGCGTGGCGAAGCCGGCCTTGGTCTGCGCGGCGGCGCTCCTCGGTCTCGATCAGAGCTGCCGCCGCACTTCGGGGCAGCTGCTCCTTGGGCCGGCGCTCGACCCAGAAGCGCTTCTGCCGCAGCTCTGGCAGCGCTGCGCTGCCGCCATGCCGACGTCGACGATGTACTCCCAGGAGCCGGCGCGCTCCTCGCCGCGGTGGCGGACGTGGCCTCTCACTGATTGCCTCCTTCATGGTCGCTGCTGTCCATCGGGTCAGATGAGCCGTGGCCTCCAGACTTGCCGACGGACGAGCGCCGCACCCACGCCTCGACCTGCTTCTCGGTGCGGTTCAGACGAATCGCGAGCTCCGCGACGGAGAGGCCCTGCTCGTGCAAGAGAACGGCCTCCTCGGCGAGCCGACGGTTCTTCTTGCGATGGTCACGTTGCGCCTGTCGATTGGCGCACTCATCCGAACAGAAGTGGAGGACGCCATGCGCGCGGTGGCGGTCCCGCTCGTGGCCGAGCTTGCGAACAAAGGGTCTGCCGCAGTCGTCGGCGGCGCAGCGACGGTAGCGCGCATGCTCAGCGATGTGATTGGCAAGCTGCAGGCAGAGAATCTGGTAGATGTTTGCGGAGGCGCTGCCCCACAGCGTGAGAGAGCCGTCCTCGCTCGTCTGTTCGAGTCGAACGTGAAACGGATCAAGCGCCGCGTTCAGACCCGCAACCAGCATCGCCGCGGCGTCACCACTGTGCACGCCGGACTCTGACGTCTTGTCGAGGTGTGGCGGAGGCCACAGGGCCGAGTGCCAGGACGCGAGCAGCTGCGTCGCCTCGAGGCCACCGGAGATGTAGTCCCAAAGGTGAACGAGATCTTCGAGCACGTCCCGATAGAGCGACACTTCGCTCACCATCTGTACGCGCCATGGATTCAGCGGCATCGAGATGCCCCACTCGAGGACGATCTTGCGCAGGCTATCGCGCGAGTCAGGCTTGAGGAGGTTGTCCTCGATCGCAGCCCAGGGCTCGGGCAGCCGGTAGGTGTCATCGTCGTCGTAGCGGTCCCGCACGCCCTGCACAACTTCGTACGGTAGATCCGAGTGGTCGGCTCGTCCGACCTCCCCGTAGCGCATGCAGAACTTCAGGACTGCGGCGGCGTCAGTTGCGTCGAGTGGCAGGAGCTCTCGCAGGTAGGCCTCCTCGGGCACCTCGACCTCGCGAAGGTCAGAGAGATCTCCGGAATCGACCGCAAGGTCGAGCTCGATGCGCCGCAGCAGCGCGTGCGCCGCGTCCGATTCCTCGTCGTGCGTGACGATCTCCCGCCGCGACGCGCCGAAGAGCAGCACATCGTCATCGACAAGGCAGGCACGGGGCACGAGGAGCGAGGGAACTGGTACTGGCCGGCCGGGCCACTGCGTAAGGATGTAACGTAAGTTTTGTCCTTTTTCCATCCGACCTACCATAGCTCGTACTTGAACGTGAACGCAACTGGAGGTCGCATGATGAAGAGGCTGACGTCGCTACGGCTAGCGAGAGGCTGGAGCAAGACCGAGCTGGCTCGGCGGGCCAGGCTTCACCCATCGCGAGTATCGGTGATCGAGAACGGGCGAGCGCTGCCCTACGACGTCGAGCTTCGGCGCCTGGCGCGTGCGCTGAAGTATGTGGGTGGTCCGCGCGAGTTGCTCAACGAGGTGACGGAGGCCCATGGTGACCAGTGATCTCGAACGCTACCGCGGGCCCAAGACTCTCGACGTTCCCGAAGTCGCAGAACTCATTGGAATCTCGCGCAGCCTAGCCTATCGCTTGGCGGCCGCGAACGAGCTCCCGGTGCCGGTGCTCAGGCTGGGGGAACATCGGCTCAAGGTCCCCGCCAGACCGCTGCTCATCGCTCTGGGTTTGCTGAGCGAGTCGGCATCGGAGCCGTTGCTCGGCGCGCCCGAGAAGGGCGGTTGACGCCGATGGCCCAATCAGAGAGCGCCGAACGAGCTGGCCCTCGGCGCGCCGACGCAGCGGCTGCGACCGAAGTGACCGGAGGTCGGGAGGCCAACCTGGGCTGGCCCGCGCCGCTCGCGGCGTTTGTCTTCCATGGCCCCTCCGCGAGATCGTGCGTCTGCTGGAACCTCAACGCGAGGCCGATGTCACGGTCACGCTCACCAATGCCCTGGTCGGCTTCGGCCACCTGGTCGGCGGCGAGCCTCACGTGGCGTTCGGCTTCCACGCCCGTCGCGTCGGACATGGAAGGCAGGGCGAGATGACCTCCTCACACGCGGTCGATCCCGCGCCGCGCCTTAAGCTGACGTCGATGGCAGACGTGGTCGCCGTGCCCGTCGCGTGGCTGTGGAACGGCCGCCTCCCGCTCGGCAAGCTCGCGGTGGTGGCCGGTGACCCCGGCCTCGGCAAGAGCTACCTCACGCTTCTCATGGCCGCCATCGTCTCGCGCGGTGATGAGTGGCCTGATGGCGAGCGCGCTACGACGGGAAACGTCATCATCGTCAGCGCCGAGGACGACGCCGCCGACACGATCCGGCCGCGGCTCGACCGCCTCGGCGCCGACGTCGCGCGCATCACGATGATCGACGGGGTGCTCGGCGACGGGGCCGCCTATGCGCGCCCATTCTCTTTGAGGATGCACGTCGACCTGCTCCGCGAGGCCATCATCGCGACCCACGCCGTGATGGTGATCATCGATCCACTCAATGCCTTCCTCGGCAGCATCGACTCACACAAGGCGGCCGAGGTGCGCGGCGTGCTCTCACCGCTGGCCCACATCGCCGCCGAGACGCATGCCGCGCTCGTCGCCGTCCACCATCTGAACAAGGGCACCTCACCGAACGCCCTCTACCGAGCCAGCGGCTCGCTCGACTTCGTCGCCGCGGCCCGCATCGTGCACGGGGTGGCCCCCGACCCCGATATCGAGGGTCGGCGCCTTCTCGTGCCGGTCAAGTGCAACATCGCCGCGATGCCGGCTGGGATAGGCTTCAGTATCAACGACGAAGGCGTCACGTTCGACGACTTGCCGGTCGTCCTCGATGCCGCCACCGCGTTCACGACGCGCAACATCGATCATGAAGAGCGCAGCGAGCGGCAGATGGCCAGGGAGTTCCTCTGCGGGGAACTGGCCGCCGGTCCGGTGGCGGCGGTCACGCTGCTCAAGACCGCGGGCGGCTACGGCTACAGCAGGGCGACCGTGCGCCGCGCCGCCAGCGACCTGAAGGTGGACAAGGTCAAGGACGGTTATCAGGGTCAGTGGCTGTGGTCGCTGCCCGGGGGTCCAGATGAGCCGGAGAGCGGCAAAGGTGGTCGTCTC
The DNA here is from genome assembly GCA_963829205.1 of uncultured Thermoleophilia bacterium. Lineage (GTDB taxonomy): Bacteria > Actinomycetota > Thermoleophilia > UBA2241 > UBA2241 > CAIXSE01. Next base: position 25,277 of record CAWHHT010000004.1, on the reverse strand, counting down.
CAGGGCGTGAGCGCCTTTGACACCTTTGCCGAGTCTGGGCTCGAGTGCGATCAGTCGCTGAGCACCTTTGCTGCGACGCCGGAGGGCCCAGAAGGCCGACCTTCGTCGCATCCTCTTCGGGCTGACGATGGGAAGGGCGTCAAAGATGCTCAAGCCCTGGACGCCCCCAGCCTCGAGACGTCCAAAGATGATCAAGAGAAGAGACGGGACGCGTTTGCCGGCGGGGGCCCGATCGAAGGCGCTCCCGTACGAGGCGAAGCCGAGTCGGACCTGGACGAGCATCTCCACGCAGGCATCGAGACCGGCGAGGACCGCGCCGAGTCCGAGGTCCCAGTCGTCTCCAGCGAGCTGTTCAAGTCGGCGGCCGCGGTCGTCGTCAAGAACGGCGCGGCCTCTCAATCGCTGATCGTGAGGCGCTGCGCGTGTGACCGTGCCATGGCGGGGCAGGTCATGGCGGCACTCGAGGCCGAGGCTGTGGTCGGCCCCCCGAACGGCGGCGTGGCCCGCGACGTGCTCATCGCTGAGTCTGACTTGCCGCGCGTGGTCGCGGCCTACTCGCCACTTCCGAAAGGGCTCCGCACATGACGACCTCCATCAACCGCGTCGTGCTCATCGGCAACCTCACGCGCGACCCCGAGCTCGCAGCTGCGCTCAGCGGTCAGAAGCGCGAGGCGGTCTCAACTGTCGCCGACGCCGTGCAGTCCCTCGGCGCTCGCGAGACCGCGGGTGTCCCCGCGGGTCGCCCACCTGTTCGCACCGCCCCGGCTGCGACGACCGCCGCCGTCGCCGACGAAGACCTCCCCTTCTAGGCAAAGGATCAGCATGACCGCGACAAGCGTGCAGGCAACTTGGGCCAACCGCGTCGTCGCCCATGGCGAGGAGGCAACACGAGACCCGGTTCGCTAGCCCTGGCGCGAAGAAGGGGGGTCGCATGGCGCGACCAACGAAGCTGACGCCCGAGCTTCAGGAGACGATTCTGCGCTACCTGCGCCATGGTTCCTACGTCGAGACCGCCTCGGCCGCCGCCGGCATCAACAAGTCCACCTTCTACGACTGGCTGCGTAGAGCGTCACGGGAACGCGCGAGGTTGCGTCAACCGGGCTCGCGGGAGTGTGCCGCGGAAGTGCCGTTCCTCGAGTTTTCCAACGCAGTAGAAAAGGCCCAGGCGATCGCCGAGATCCGCGACCTCGAGATCATCGCGCTGGCGGCCCAGCCCGAGATGATGGAAGACCCGGCAAACCCCGGCCACATGATCCCCAGGCCCGGGGGCAAGCTCGGCGACTGGCACGCCTCGGCCTGGCGCCTCGAACGCAAGTTCCCGGGCCGCTACGGGCGGCGCAAGGCCGTGGGCTTCGTCGAAGGCGGGATCGGTGATGGAGACCGCGACACCGCCAAGGCGGCCCGCGAACGACTCGAGAGCTACCTTGCCGGCGTCGCCGCCAGGCGCGGCCGGGAGTGAGGGCCGCACCCCTCCGTGAGAAGCACCGTGAGGATCAGCCGGACGGCTGTGGGCGTCGGCAGCGCGTCGGCGGCGGTGGCGTTGTGCAGCGGCTTCTTGGCGCCGACAGAACTGGCGGACCTGTGCGTGCGCTTCACGCTCTGCCAGTCTGCCCGTCTGCATCTTCTCGACCACTGTCGGGCGGGCCTCCGATCTGAAGCATGGCAGGGCTCGCCGTGGACTCCTTGGCGTGGCACTGCTTGTCGGCCGTCCGTCGGCGTCAGGCCGTATTTGCGGCGATTTGGTGGCCCTGAGAGGCGTGGGGGACCTGCGCGCGCGGCGGGCTGGCGTCCAGCCTGCCGCGTCAGGCGATTCGCGTCTCGGAGCGAGCTGAACGCGGGAAGTGGAAAGCAAGAATCGTCAAGTGCACTTCACGATTCCTGTCGCCGGGCAGATGGAATCGGTATTCGGCCTGTGACTCTGACGCAGCGCCAACGAAGCGGAGGAAGCTAGCATGCGTCGGCAGAACCTCCCGTATGGCGGACTGGATTCGGCTGATGTCAGGCTGGGTGACGAAGACAACCAGGGCTGTTTTGGAGTCTCTCCAGGTCAAGTATGAGAGCAGCTGGTCAACCTTCTCAAGGAGCTTCTTGGGCCCATTCCAGACCACGCACTCAGCCACGAAGATGTTCTTCTCCTGGTGCCGCAGGAGGATGTCCGTCTTACCTTCCTTGTTGAACGTCTCCCCAGTGGCAGAGCCTTCGAACAGTGGGACGAGGTGCGCGAGGAAGAGGTCCCGAAGATCTTCCTCGCCCTTGCCAAGGTAGATGCTCGGATGCTGCTCCCAGGTGGCGCCGATTTGGTGCATGGCATCCACGATATCTTTGTAGGCCTGGTCCGGGAGAGCAAACTCCGGCTCGAACGGCGTACTCGGAGCGAGGGGTTTCGGTCGGATTCTCTTGCGGGCTGGTGACGGCACTTGAACTGCCTCGGGAAGATTGCTCTTCCGCCTGATTGGCACCCCGATTGCGTCTGCTACTCCCCGCCGCCGGAGGATCTCGGTCTTCCTTCCACGGACTAGCTCGCGCACATACTCAGGAAGTCCTTCGTTGTAGGCCTGAAGGTCGCGCCGCGACCAAGAAAGCCATTGCACCAGGTGGTCGCGTGTATGCTCGGCCTCCCTGCGAAGGCGCTCGGGATCCTCGGAGAACTCGACGAGTTCGAAGCCGATGATGTCCGCGTTCAGGCGAATCTTGGGGCTCCACCCCGTCTGCGTACTCGGCTGCATCTCGAAGAACCGCACGTCACCGGCGTACGGGATGTGGAAGAGGTAGACGACACGGCGGTATGACCTTCCATCGCGCACATCGAAGCCGGGCGGAAAGGCAGAAGCGGGTACCTCTTGCTCCGTCTGATCAACTGTCCAGTCCTCGGGGAAGAGCTGCGGCAGCTCGATCGTGTGACTCTCGACCATTCGGTCGACGTACTCAGACTCACCCACATTCAGCAGGTAGTCCTCGTTCTCTAGGACGACTTCGCCGCGCAGCGCGGTCTGCTTCTCAGCGAGATAGTCTCTGAGTTCTCTCCCAGCGAACGCCCGCACCGTTCTTACAATCATCGGAGTCCCCCAGACGTCTCATTCATTTCATTCTGTGGGAACCGCGATACGTCGGCAAGTTGGCGGCCTGCGCAGGCATGTGCTGCGACGTTGATGGGCCAAGAGAATTGGTAGACCTGTGCCGCACCGACCGCTCCGCTACTCGTGGATCAACAGCTGCGCCTCGAGCCCTTTCGCCCGGCGCGATACCCGCAGGGCTTGCAGGACGAGCATGACCACGGCGACGGCGAGGATCACCATCGGGATCTGGAAGGCGAGTCCGCCCGACTCCCCGGAGACCACGAACAGGGCGCCGGCGCATCCCACCAAGGTAGCGAGTGCCGTGGTCAGCAGCTTGAGGACCCGACGGTAGTGCCCGATGCGCGACTCCAGGTCCGAGAAAAGCTCGAAGGGCCCGAGTGCAGCCGGCCTGCGCAGGTAGACCCATCTCGCGTGCGTGCTGACCGCCTCCGCGCCGCTGTCCAGCAGGAGTGACAGGTACTCCTGGCTCGCAGCGCTACGGGTATCGGCCGGCAGCAGCTCGATACGGTAGATCCACGCGCCTGGCTCGCCCTGCTCGAAGTGGTAGCCGCCGAGGCGGTAGCGCACGAGGTGCCAGCCCTGGCTCGCCATCTCGTTGAGCCAGCGCTCCTCCTTCTCGTAGTCCATGTAGAGCCTGTGGACGACCTTGCCGCTCATCTCCATCCCTCCTGCATCACCCGGCGCCCGTTGAGCAGCAGCTCCTCGAGGCGCTCGAGCTCCCGGGCCACTATCTTGCGCCCGGCGTCTGTGATCACGTACTCCTTCTTGCGTTCCTCGGCTGCGCTCGGCAGGGGCCTGATCCAGCCCTTCTCGGCCAGGTTGGTCAGGGCGCCGTACAGTGTGCCGGCACCGAGGGCGACCCGGCCGGCCGTGAGCTCGTTGACCCGTTGCATGATCCCGTAGCCGTGCAGCGGCGCTCCCAGCGCCAGCAGCACGTAGAAGATCGTCTCGGTCAGTGGTCGTCTGTCGTCAGTTGCCATACGCTGCTCCCGCGACGTCACGGGGCGTCGCCATCGGGACACGATGTAGCGACACATGGTATATCGGAAGACGATATACAGTGTCAAGCCCCTCGTCAACCGGAGTTGTGGCGTCGGCGACTTGCCGGCAGCAGGCGCTCAGTGCAGCCGGTTTCGACCTTTGACGGGTCGTGTAGACATGTGTGCGGCCAACTCCTGGCGGAGGCGTCCGCCCCTCTGATTAGAGGTCATCCGACGCTCGCCTGCGGCCGAGGCCGGCATCCGCGTCGGTGACCGCCCGTCCTGGGTCGAGAGAACGGCACTGCGTCGCACTACCTCGACGGTTCAACGGCTGCGGCTCAGGTATATGGCCGCGCCCTCACCTCAGCCGAGGTCGCGCAGCTCTACGCCGCCGGCCCCGCCAGCGTGAGTTCTTCAGTGAGCGATGGGCTGCTCCTCGACCTCAGTGCTGCGCGAGCCGCCGGGAGCCGGCCGGGCAACAACAGCGAACCGACCCGCGTGTGGCGTGACGACCGCGGACAATCCGTCTTCACAGCCTCGCAGAACCCGACCACCTACACCTATGACGACTGCAGCCGCGAGCTCACCGAGACCGACCCCGACGGCCGCCTGCTCACCCTCACCTACGATTGCTTCGGCAATGACAAGACCGAACGGCATACGGTCGGCGGCAGCGACGTGAAGCAAGTCACGACGCTCTTCGACTCCCTCGGGCGCGCGACGCAGAGCACCGATTCGGTTACCGGCCTGCGCCACAGCTACGTCTACCCCGTGGATACGGAGGGCGGCGTCACCGAGACGCTGCGCTACGACGCCGCTGCGGCGACAAGTACGACGATCAGCCGCAGTGCGCGTGGCCAGGAGACGAATCGCCAGACGACCATCGTCGCGAGTCCGAGCAACCTGACTGTGACGCGCTCGGTCGATGCCCGCGACGAGGCTGAGCGCGTAACCCAGGCGACCTTTGCCGGGAGCAGCATCTTCAGGAGCGCGTACGACGCCGCCGGGCGCATCAGCAAGCAGTGGGGCGCCGGCACCACGGTAGCGGCCGCGACGGCCGAGGGGAGCGTCACCCCTGCCTACACCTACGACCCTGACACAGGCCTCGAGAGCGCCGAGAACCTGCCGCTAGCCTACCCCAGCCCAATCGCCAACACGTACACCTATAGTGCCTCCGGGCGCCTCAACGTGGCGACCATCGGCGGCGTCGGTGCGACGCACACCTTCGACACCGCGGGCAACCTGACGCGCGTAGCTGAGGGCGGGGACGGCGTGATCACCAACTTCCTCTACAACGCCGCCAATCAGCTGACGAGCATGACCAACGGCTCCGGCCAGACGACGGCCGTCTTCGGCTGGGACGCAAGCCACCCCTGGCGCACTTCGCAGGGACCCACGCAGGCGAGTCAGCCGATCACCTACTCCTACAACGCGGCCGGGCGCATGGCGACCTACCACGACACCACCAGCGGCCACGCGGTCAGCGCGACCTACGCCTACAACGCGGCCGGGCAGCGCACGAAGAGCGACGTCACCCTGAACGGCACGCAGACGGTGACGAGCTACACCTACGACGGCATCACCCTGCTCGAGCTGGCGGCAACGCAGGGTAGCCCCAGCTGGAAGCTGAGCTACCTCTACGATGAGAACGGCGTGCCCTACGGCGGCGTCTACCGCGAAGGCGGAAGCCAGCCCGTGGTCTTCGGCATCATCACCGACGCCCATGGCGACGTGCTCGAGCTCACGGACACCAGCGGCGCTCCTTTCACCGCCTATCGCTACGACGCCTGGGGTAACCCGAAGAGCACGGTCAGCCAGCAGACAACGCTGATCAATGACGGCACGGCGCGCGACATCGCCAACCGCCAAGTGCTCAGGTACGCTTCCTATGCTTGGGACCACGAGAGCCAGCTCTACTACTGCTCGGCGCGCTACTATGACCCGGCGACGCGGCAGTGGACGACGGCCGACCCGGCCAAGGCTGATGGGGAGGAGAGCGCGTATCAGTACTGCGGGGGGGAACCCGTGGGCAGTACTGATCCGTCGGGTGAGTGCTTCATCCACAAGGACGTCCGCATGACTTACCACGTCAACCACGGCACTTACGGCTCCTCACTTGGGAACGTCAAAGACACCTTCGCTCGCATCTGGGTCGAGTACGACGTGGACCCGGTCAAGACCTGGCGCTGGCGTGTTCGATACGTGAATTGGTATGAAATGGGCCTCGGAGATATGTGGGCTAGTGACGGTGCCTGCGCATTGGTTCAGGCGTTGCATGCCGACAACACATGGCACAGCGTAGCGGCAGGGTCTGGCAAAGAAGCGAAGAAGACGTGGGGAAAGGTCCGGGTGATCAATCCTGTGGAGGGCGCCAGGATCCCCCTTGCAGGTGGTGTGGCGGGGTGCATTGATGGCTCAGAAGCCTCCTTGACCTGGTGGGCTTGGGGTGCTTCGGGCCCCATCAACGCCTCAGGACCAAAGGAGGTGCGGGTCAATGGCGAGTACCGTGGCGCCACCTCTGTGTACGTGAATCAGGACATCCACTACACCCTAAGAACGCCTGGCGGGAAGTACGCCGTGACAGGCAAATTCGCGGGAAGAGTCGTGCTGCCGACGCCAACAATCTGCAGACCAGCCTGACGGGTCTCGTGCTCGGCTTCGGCGTGCGCGGCGGCTTCTGCTGATTGCGAGGCACACAGGGGCGAGGGCTCCCGATCGGCGTCCTCGAGGAGGGAATGCAAGTGCCTGACCTTTTTCGAACGAAGGCCACGAACCGGATGACGGTGCAGGACGGACTGTCGAATGCGCCGTGTCGGCGGCGAATCCCTGCGGGGCGTGACCGCCCCCAGAGTCGGCTGGGGCTCGTTGGTCTGTGCCTTCTCGTGGCCCTCCTGACAGGCCTTGGTCTGGGTGCGTGCGGCGGACACCCAAGTGCAGCAGCAAGCCAGAAGCCCGGAACCTGGACGGAAGTGGGCAGCCTGACCTTGAATAGGCTGGAAATAGGCGACGCCATTCCTTGGCTACGGCTGCTCACCGGGCACATACGGATTGATGTGACGATGAAGGCAGGGAGCCCGAAGGGCCTTCGGGTCATCGCGTGGCAGCATTCAGGTCGCAATCAGAGGTGGTCGTTCACGCGACGAGGCAAGTCCGAGGCGGTGGCATCTTTGCCCCGAGGGGAATGGGAATTCAGTGTCACTCAAACGCCACCGTTCTCAGGAGCCCACATCGCGATCTACGAACAGCGGTGACACCCGGGTCGCCCCGGGTCCCACGTGTACCGTGTCAAGGTTCTTGGGGACTTAGTGCCTGAAATAGGTGTGGGTCTTCGCGGTGCAAACGGTACGGCTGACGCCACCCCAGGGTCTCGTGCGGCCGCGCCTCGTTGAAGGTCACAAGGAACGCCCCAACCTCCTCGGCGAGCTCTGCCGCGCTGGCGATCTCGCTTTGACAGAGGCGCTCGTACTTGAGAGGGCGATGGAAGCGGTCGACGACGCCGTTGGCGTTCCGCGCGCAATGACGGGTGCACAAGTGCAATCAATCGTTGACAGTCTTCGAGTCTCAGGTGTCAAGATTCAGTATGTCAAGTCTCAGTACATGCCGACGTGATGCCGACAAGACGCCTCCCCACGGCCGAGCACACCCCAGCACGAGGCATCATCGAACTCTCGCAGAACCTTGGACAGTGCAGCACAGTAGCACCTAGCTGACTACCCTTGCGCACGGCTGCCTGACGACTGCAAAACCTCCATCACCGGTTCGACTCCGGTCGCCGCCTCCAACAACTTCCCTGCACCTGGCGATTTCCGGTGGTGCGCCAGCGTGCACGCAACTTCCGAATCGGCAGAACTGCCGACATTCTGCCGACGAGGCCCCCCTCCAACAGACTCCTCTGACGCGCGTAGTCCTCCATCCATGGCCGCAGGTTCGAGTTCTGCCAGGTCCACCACGTTGTCAGAAAGACAACATTTCTCCCTGTAGGCGGCCACCGTCTGCCTACCCGATCGCCCGCGCGATCGCTCCCGCGGCCTCGGCACGTCGGCGGGCCATCAGCCTGCGTTGGCGAGCGTCCACTCGCGGACGAGGTTTCCTCACGACGAATCCGGGAAAGCAGCAGCGGATTCCGACGGGCGGGCGCGAGCACGTGTTCGGATGAGGGGGGAGCCGCCAACTCTGACCCCAAAGGACAAGGACGATGCCAGAACTGCTTATCGACTTCATCACTTCCCTCGATGGTTACGCGGCAGCCGACGGCTGGCCGGGCTGGTGGGGGCTGGAAGGACCTGAGTACCTCGCATGGCTGGGAGAGCAGCCCGAAGCGGGCTACACGGTCCTGATGGGCGCAACCACCTATCGCGTCTTGTCGGCATTCGCCGCACAGGGCGAGCCAGGCACCGGTGCCCTGGCGGGCCTGTCGAAGGTCGTCTTCTCGAGCACACTAGGCGAGCCCCTCCCTTGGGCGAACACGCAACTCGTGGCTCAAGACCCGGTTGAGGTTGTGCGGGGGATGAAGAACAAGGGCTCCAAGTCGATGCGCACCATCGGCAGCCTAACCCTGTGCCGATCTCTCCTGAACGCCGGTCTCGTGGACCGCTTCCGCGTCGTCGTCTTCCCCGTCATCACCGGTAGCAGCGGCCGGGAGCGGATCTACGACGGCTATCCCGATGTCGTTCTCGACATGATCCGCAGCCGCACCTTCGACGGTCGCATCCAACTGCTCGAATACGTCCCGACGATTCTGTCCGGGCCGCCAGGCACGGACAAGGGCAACGCCTGAAGCAATCTGGAGTGACATCACGACCTCGCGACCGAGAGGAGCTTTCGCATGCGAGCACGGGTGACGCTTGTTACCTTCTGCGGTGAGCGACCGGATAAGAGAGGACCTGCCCGCGGGCGCCATGGGCCGCTCGCTGACGCCCTTCGAGGCGATAGCCCACTTCGGCAGGTAGAGCGGCCGACAACGGTCACCCGGGCAGCGCACCTCCCGAGGAGGGCGCGGGAAGCAGCCGGAGCGTATCTGGGGGGGAAAGAGAGCACGGCGAGCCTCAGATGACGAGCACGGACGCATGCGCCGCCGTTCACGGAAGTTCCGCCCGGATCTTCCTGATGGCCGGTCAGTCTTCGGGTAGAGCAGCAAAGGCCTTCTTGGTCTTCTTGTACCATCCCATCCCTGATATGGGATGCTTCCACCTGCCCTGCATGTCCTTCAGGGAGCTCTGGTGCGTCTCATCACCATTTGCGACCATTTCTTTCAAATGCTTGTCTTGCGCCTTGATAACCTCATCAGCCGTATTTCCATGGAATGGGGCATCACAAGGACCACCCATTTGCTTACAAGTCATCGTCTTCATGCTTCTCACCTCATAGTGTGACGTCATCCGTTTGGGTAGCGTTCCTACGCGGTCTGGCGCAGACCGATCATGTTGCCGTCCAGGTCCTTCAATATGGCGACCAGCAGGCCGCCTCCCACATCGTGCGCCTCTTCCACGACGGTCGCCCCCGCTGCCGTCAGCGCAGCGACCACGTCGGCAATGTCGTCGACATCCCAGAACGGTGTGGCGCCGGTCATACCCCGGTTCTTGCCGCTCGGATCGAGTCCGATCTGTTGGCCCGCGACATCGAATCCGACGTAGTAGGGCGCGTCGCTCGTCGGATCGGTACCCAGGAGCGTGCTGAAGATCGCTTTCGCGCTCGCAAGATCGGACACGGGATAGAGCACGGTGTTTGCACCCTTGTTCATGGTCACTCCTCGCCTTGGCTCGTATTGGGCCGTTGAAACGTTCTCATCGCCAGCTTCGTGGCAGCCGCCAAATGCCAGTTCGGCTGCCGGACTCCCTGGCTACCGATACGTACCCGTTTCGCTAGATAATGATACGCTAACGTTTCGATGAGTGATTCGGAATCCCCCAGCAGCGGCGAGCAAGAGCGGCGTTCGCGTGACAGCGCGGGCGAGCCCTTGGTACGCGCGCCAATCCGTCGCGGTGAGAACGCCCGCCAGCGCGTGCTTCGGGCCGCACTCGAGGTGCTCGCCGACAAAGGCCTGCCCGGGCTAACCATGGAAGCCGTGGCCCGCCGCGCCGAGGCCAGCAAGGCCACCCTCTACCGGCATTGGGCGTCACCGGCCGCGATGCTCGTCGATGCGATGGATTCGATGTCCCGAGTACTCCCGGTGCCCGCGACGGGAGGGTTGAGAAGCGATCTTCTCGAACTGCTCGGGGGACTCCAAACCCACGTGATCACGCAACCATACCCCCGACTCATGGCCGCCTTCATTGACGCCGCGGAACGCGACCCCGCCCTGTGGGAGCTGCACGCTCGGCTGACTGAAAGACGCCGGGAGCCCGTACGGCACGTCCTCGCTGAGGCCATCCGGCGTGGCGACATCCCCTCCGGCACCGACCTGGAAGTGGTCCTCGACCTCCTCATAGGGCCCACCTTCTACCGCCGCTTTGTCGCCCATGGGGCATTTCCGGACGACTATGCCTCCTCGGTCGTCGACCACGTTCTTAGGGCCGTCGGGTATGGCCAAGAGGACTGCCAGGATCACCCGCGGTAGCCAGCGGCCGCGCATCTCGCCGGGGTCCGCAGAGCAAAGCCGCGGTGAGCGACAGCGGACGGAACTGTTGCGACTGCTGCGGACGAGTCGCGCTGTGCGAGACCCGTGCCTGGTCGCGCGTCAACCCTGGGACGATCTCCTCTTCTGGGCGCCGCCGCTGCTACGCTGCGCGAATGATGTCTGCGTCGCGTCCCGGAATCGGACTGGGTCGAACAGTAGCCGTTCTGGGCAGCGTGCCGTCGGCTTGACGTCGGCCACCTCGCCAAAGCGCCTGCACATTGGCGGCTTCGCCCTCGCGGACAGAACACCTGAACATGTGCTGCCGGCGCTGGTCTGGCGTCACTCTCTCGCGGCGTCGCCAAGAGTCGGGGAAACTACGTCCTCAACAAGGAGAGTCCGCCGGCCGCCACGAGGTCTCCATGGGAACCTGACCTGCGTCTCTGCGCGGCCCGTCCCGGACTCGTCCTTTGCCTTAGAGAATCGCCCGGGTGATTCCCGCTCAAACTAGGTAAGGGCTTCCGCATCGCATCGGGTCACCGTGCGCCATGCGGGGAACAGAGAGTCACCTCAGAGGCCCGGCATTCTGCTCAGTCGTTCGCGGAGGGACTGACTCAACCCATGCTACGGTCCACTTCCGGTGGCAGGCGACGTCACGCGCTGCGGTCGTCCCTAAGCGCTCACCGGATCGCACGCCACGACGCACTGGCGCGCGGCAACTTCACGCGCAGCCGGCGAGCAGAACCTGTGGCCGTCGGTGGGGCGGTGAAAGAGCCCGTCAGTAGCCGAGAATCTCCATCTCGTCCCACGCGTCCTCGTGCAGCCGCAAGTGGTCGGCCGGACCCGCACCGTCATTCAGCATGACCTCGATCCAGGCGCCATGCGACACGAACTCGTCTCTTTGTCGCCTCATCGTGCCGAGGGACGCCCGGCTGACGACGCCTTCGCGTCCGCGCAGCGTCACGTGCGCGCCCACCGCCGGCATGTTCACTCGCCCCTCCTCGTCCGCAGAGCCGCCAGCATAGCAGGACGCCCGACCGGGGTGCTGGCCTCCGTCCGGTGCTCGTCAGAGCCGGCTAGACAATCGTCCAATCGTCTCCTGAAGCGATTCCGCCGAGTTCTGCTGTGAGAGCCGGGGCAGCGACGAGCGCTCCTCGGCTGGCGACCGGGCAGAGAGAGGGTATCGAGTTGGAGCACGACCGCACCTACGCGCGAGAGGAAGTCTTGACCTTGGGATTTGAGGCGATCTGTCACGCCTCCGACGGAGTGGACTATGTGTGGCACGGCGGCTGCGGGCTTCGGGTCGACCCACGGGACCGCACGACGACGCTGATCACGAATCCGGCCAACGTGCCCGAAGGGCCCTGGGTGGCGACGAAGCTGGGGGAGGAGGAGATTGCGCAGGGCCTGTCTCCGCCCGCCGACCCGTGAGGTCATCGTGGGTGCGCAAGCTGGGTGCCGGCAGGGGCCGCTGGAACTCCAGCACACAGCGCGCTTCTGACCGGCAGGCAGGTTCTCCCGATCTCTGACTCGCCCGTCTCTGGCGCCGACCTCGCCGAACCGCATCCTCACCTGAGCCTAGTCGCACGCTCACAAAGCAGATAAGCTAGGCTCGACCGCCGAGCAGCCGCTGCCCTCCTGCCGGCGCGTCCCGCGCGGATATCGCTGCGTCATGTGCACCAGGCCGCTAACCTGGGTGACCGCCGTCAGCCGCCGGGGTACGCATCGCAGCGGCTACCTGTACTCCTCTTGCCGGCGACGGTCGGGGCGTTGTCGGCACTCGCATTCGCTCCCCGGGCGGCCCCCACCACGCCGTCGCCATCGACTCGGCATCCCATCGAGGGAAGAGACTGCCGGGTTCGTGAGAACCGAGGAACCCGTATGCAGCGTCACGACCCCGCGACCGCTCCCACCCAGGTACGGACCGCACTGCTGCTCGCCGCCGGCCTCGGTAGCCGCCTGGCGCCGCTCACCGACGCGGCGCCGAAGTGCCTCGTCGCCATGAGCGGCGTGCCGATCCTCGAGCGCCTGGTGCGCGCCCTCGACGCTCACGGCTTCGAGCGCCTCGTCATCGTCACGGGCTACAGGGCCGAGACGATGCGCGACTACCTCGGCGAGCGCTTCGGCGGCATCGCCATCGAGTACCTCCTCAGCCCGCTGTTTGCGACCACCAACAACATCTACTCGCTGTGGCTGGCGCGGCAGCTGATCGACGAACCGTTCCTGCTGGTCGAGAGCGACGTCGTCTTCGACGAGCCGCTGCTGGCGCCGCTGCTGCAGCCCGACCGCATCGCCGTCTCGCGGCAGCTGCCGTGGATGGGCGGCACCACGGTGACGCTCGACGGGGACGGCAACGTCGACGCCTTCTACCCGCCGCCGCCGGGCGTCTACGGCGAGCACTGCACCGACGCCGCTCACTTCATGGCGGTCAACATCTGCAGCCTCGCGCGCGACACCTGGGGTGCGGTCTGCGAGCGCCTCGACTTCCACGTGGCAGCCGGCCAGACCGGCTACTTCTACGAGTCCGTGTTCGAGGAGATGGCCGCCGAGGGCGCCATGGCCCCCGCGGCGGTGATCTTCCCCAGCGAGCGCTGGTACGAGATCGACACGCCGGCCGATCTGGACGCGGCCGAGCTGGTGTTCCCTAGGCACCTGCACCTCGCAGGAGGGTCGCTGCGGCAGACCCTCAGCGCTGGGGCGGCGGGGCAAGCCGGAGCGGTGGTGTGAGCCCCAGCGACGAAGAGAGCCGGAAGGGCTCGCGCTCGCCCGGGGCGCCCGCGTCGATGCTCTCCTTCGCCGGCGACCTGCCCAACCTCTGCTCGCTGGCCGGGCTCCTCGCCGCGCTGCTCGGGCTCTTCTTCGCGGTCCGCGGCGTCTACCCAGCGGCGCTCATGGCGCTGCTCTGGGCGGTCGTCTTCGACTGGAGCGACGGCCGCATCGCGCGGCGCATGAGTGGACGCACGGCCGAGCAGCGCGCCTTCGGCGCACAGCTCGACTCGCTGATCGACATCGTCAGCTTCAGCGTCGCGCCCGCGCTGCTGCTCCTCAGCCTCGGGCGCTTCAGCGCTTGGTTTCTCCCCGGCGCCTTCGTGATCCTCGCTACGGGGGTCATCCGCCTGAGTCACTTCAACGTCTTCGGGCTGCTCGACGGATCGACCTACCGGGGGCTCTCGCTCGACAACAACGTCCTCGTCCTGGCGCTGCTCTTCGTCTTCGAGCCGGTCGTCGGCAGGACGAACTTCGCCCTCGTCCTCTACGTCGCCCTGATGCTGCTCGCCGCCCTCAACGTCGCCCCGATCGCGACGCCCAAGCTCGCTGGGCGCTGGTACTACGTGGTCATCCTCTATGCGCTCGTGCTGAGCGGCATCTACGGGTGGCAGCTACGCTAGGCGAGCGGGCGAGGCGCGATCTCGAAGATGTGGCGGCCTCCGGGGCCCGCCGCGCTCGCGACCCACTGAGTGGCCACGAGCCGCGGCTCGTGCCCTACGCGGCCACGGCGTTCGCCGTCAGGCCGCTCCTCCGGAGCGCCTTCCGGCTCAAGGTCGTCGGGCGCGAGCACATCCCGGCGGCGGGCCCGCTTGTGATCGTCGCCAACCACGAGAGCAATCTCGACGGATTCGTGCTGATCTCGGTGTTTCGCGAGCGGCGCCTTACGTTCCTCTCCGCCGCCCATCTCTTTGAGAGGCCCGCGGTCGGACGCTTCCTGCGCGGCATCGGCGCGCTGCCGGTAGAGGCGGAGCGCGTCAACGTCAGTAGCTTCAAGAAGGCGATCGCGATCCTCGGCGGGGGCGGGACGGTGGCCGTCTTCCCCCAGGGTGGGATCGCCCGCGATGAGGTTCAGGGTGGCGCGGCGTACCTGGCGCTGAAGGCGGACGCGGCGCTGCTCCCGTTGCACATCACAGGCGCGAGCAAAGCGCTCCCAGCGGACGGTAGGTGGCCCTCCCTCGCGCGCATTACCGTGCGCGTCGGCGTGCCCGTGTCCGCCCTCGAGCTGGCCAACGGGAGCTCGAGCACCAGCGCGGCAGTCGCTGAGGGCACGAAGCTGATGCGGCGGGTGCTGGCTGAGACGCGGCTGGGCTGAGCTGATCGTTGCGGCCGGCGCGGTCGCAGGTCAGGCCGCGATTGCGCCTACATGGCGGAACCAACGCATGCGCCCCGGTCGGAGCACGAGTGATGACCTCACCTCGTGGGGGCGTCGGCTCGGTGGCGGCAGGCCTCGTGAACGTGCCGCAGAACGCCCACTCCTGTCCGCCGTACACGTCTTCTTAACCTCCAGCAACTCACACCGGTGCAGGTGTGGAGACATCCGGTCGGCGATCAGTGAGAATGCCTGGTCAGGTCAGCTCTCCGGCGACGCCGCGCGTCACTCGAACGTGTGACGCCAAGGCCAGCGCGCCATCGCTCACCGCGCGGTTGCCGGTATCTCCGCATCCTGGGGAGCAGGTCCCAGAACCGCAGCGCCGAGAGCCGGTGCTACAAATGGGAGACGCGCGGTTGAGCTCCTATCGGTTGGCTAGATAGCGCGCGATCCTGTTCGCGGCGTTGGCTCTCAGATCGAAGTAGTAGAACGGGAAGTCGTAGTTGTGGAAGATCCCCGCGGCGGTCACGCGGTTGCCCGGATCGAGCGTTGCCGTGTCCACTGTGCTGCAGATCAACTTGCCCGTGGCTGTGTCGATCCTCGCGTCGGCGACGCCGAGCACCTTCTTCGGATGCCCTTGGGCATCGAGCACGGCGTAGCCGTTCTTGTCCAGCGAGATGCTTCCGAGGTTCTGTGAAGCCGTAGCGGTCGCCTCGCTCCTCGTCCACGTGATCGGGTTGATGGCCATCGCGCCGGGCAGCATCACGGTGTCAGGCATCGTGGTCTTCGGCGCGACCGTGTTGTAGGAGACGATCACCTGCGTGTCGTCGGCGTTCTCGGCGAACTTGAGCTCGCTGTTCTGCTGCAGGTACTGCGGCGTTATGGAGTACCCCGGCAAGTACGCCACGATCATGCGCTTGTAGACCTCGGGGTTCTTCTCCATGTAGTCGGCCATCAGGTTGATCATGATCTCGGAGCCTTGCGAGTGACCCGCAAGGATGAACGGCCGCCCGTGGTTCAGGTGCTTGACGTAGTAGTCGAATGCTGAGAGCGCATCCGTCGTCGGCTCGCCTCCGACTATCTGTTCCTGTTTCTCGTACGGCATTACGACGATCTAGATCGTCACCTGCCGGTAGTACGGCGCGTAGATGTTCGCAAGCGGCGCGAACGCCGTCGCGGTCCTGGAGAACGCGGCCTTGGCACCGGCGCGCATCTGCGGATCGTCCGCCGAGCAGACGACCGGGGCGCTGGAACTGGCCGGCATGTACGCGGTCGGATAGAGGTAGAAGACGTCCACCGGCTTGGAGGCCTCGCTCGACGACGGCTGCGACAGCCAACTGGGCGCTTGTGCGTAGTCGGGGGCGGGGGCACGGGTCGTTGGGGACGCGCCGGTCACGGTTTCTGGCCGGCGCCGCTCCCGCGGCCGGTGACGAGCGCGACCCCGCCGAGCGCCACGACCAACAGGCCTGCGCTACCGGATCTCTTGGTCATTGCGTGCGGCCTCCTCATGCCGTCCCGGTGCCTTTGGAGGTACCGGCCCACTCATCTAGTTCGCCGTGAACGGTGCATTCCTGCCGATGGGACCGTCCCGGGGCGCGGTGGGTATTTCTCCCTAGACGGCTGTTTGTCTGTGGCAAAGCCGGCCGCGAACCGATAGGGGAGGCATGGCCATGACCAGCCCTCAGCAGCACGCACCCTCCGGCGCCGCTGGCGTCTTTGGGCGCCTGCGGCGGGTCGTCCTGCTCACGACCCGATGACCCTGACGACGATCAGGAACCACACCACCTCGAGGGACTTGACCGGGCGCGCAGTCGTGAGCGAGCCGCAGCGGCCTCAGGAGGTGCGGCCGCTCGGTGCAGGCTGTTGGCGTTGTGTTGGCGAATCGTCAGTATGAGGTTGCCAGAGGATGGGGTGCCGGTCGCTGCGCACACGGACCGACCTTCGTTCGACCCTCTGTTGCGTTTGGCGCGGATTGGTCGATGCGGCGCGATTATAGGCTCCATGGGATGACCCGGGCCACGCCCCAGGTGATGTCTTGGACGAAACGAGCGACGGAGGGTTCCATGGGCAGATTCAAGCACTCGATCGTGGGCAAGGCCTTCACGCTGGCGATGACCGTCGTTGCGGCGAGCGCGTGCGCCATGCTCTTCGCTGCGGTCGCCGGTGCGGCGACAAAGGCGTCACCGTTCACCGCAGCTACGGTGTCGGCAACGCACGCAGGCTATAGGGTCTCCTGGCATTCCGACGCGGCCAAGGTCCGGGTCTTTGCCACTCACGACCCCGCCGGCCTGACCGGCGCCACCAAGGTGGGCTCTGGCAGGGCTTCCGGAAGCCTCACCGTGAAGGGTCTCGCCACCCGCTCACGCTGGTACTTCCGTCTGACCACCGGCGGCGGCAGGTCGGTCGTCGTGGGGCAGCGGTTCCTGAACGTCGACGGCGTCCACAACTTCCGTGACTTCGGTGGCTGCCGCACCGCCAACGGCCACTGGGTCAAGGAAGGACGTGCTCTTCCGTTCCGGCCTTTGGAACGGCATCACCACGGCTGGGATCGCCACCGTGACGCAGCTCGGCATCAAGACCGACATCGATCTGCGCACCCCGAGTGAGGACGCGGCGCACCCCGACCCATCCATCCCTGGCGTCACCTACATCGCCGACAGCATCTTGCCCGACAACAGTGGGGAGATCCCCGGTCGCGCCACCGCCGCCGCCCTCGTGGAGATGGGCTACGCCTTCGGCGCCTTCCGGAGCCTCTACCTCCAGCTCGGCTCGTCCCCGACCTGCGTGAACGGCTACAACCTGATGTTCCACGACTTCCTCGCCGCCGCCGGCAAGCCCACGCTCATCCACTGCACCGCCGGCGACGACCGTACCGGCTGGGGCAGCTACCTGATGCTGCGCGTCCTCGGCGTGCCGCCGGCGACCGCGCTGAGCGACTACCTCGCCTCCAACGTCGGCAACAAGGCGATGCTCCAGAGCGAACAGACGTACTTCCTTGATCTGCACGTCGGCCTGACCAAGGCGCAGACCGACTTCTTCCTCAAGGCCGCCTACATCCACGCCGCGCTGACGGCCGTGAACATGACCTACGGCAACTTCGACCGCTTCGTGCGCCTGGGCCTCGGCCTCAGCAAGACCGACGTCCGGACGCTGCGCGCCACCTATCTGGCTTCCTGAGCCAGGCGCGAGACTACTCCGACAGGCCCGCCGCCGGTCATCTCCGGCCGGCGGCGGGCCAGCGGGCGCCAGGCCGGCGCCCCCGGCATTGCCCGGATCGTCGGGTGGTGCTGGTCGAAACTCCGCGGCGCCGCGCAGCATCGCGTACTGCCGTGTGACAGGGTAATCGGAGTCCATTTCGGGTTGGAGAAGCGCGCCGAAGTGGCTCAATACCGCAATCAGGGTTACTCCCCATTCTGACCTCGGCCATGGACGTTTGGTGATGGTGCCGGCGCCTGCGGGAGGGAGCGCCGGGACTAGTCCATGTCGGGCAGGTGCTCGGCCTGGCCCTGCTCCGGCGGGGCGCCGACGATGAGGACGACGGTCTCGGTCGCGCTCTCATTGTGCAGTTGCTGGGCCGTCCCGGTCTCGACCACGGCGACGGTGCCGCAGGGCAGCTCGACGCGCTCCGGCGGGTCGCCGAGGAGCAGCGTCGCCGTGCCTTCGAGCACGACCAACATCTCTTCCTGGACGTGTTCGATGTGGCGGCTGCCGCGCGCTCCGGGCGGCAGACGCCAGATGTTGGCGCGCATCGTGTGCAGGGCCTCGGAGAGGGACGCGCGGTCGCGCCGCAGGTCGCCGCGCTGCACCGCCTGGAACTCGCGCTCGCCGGGTCTGAAGATCATGAAGCCCATGACGTCAGTCTGGCCGACCCGGCGCACGTGCACAACTGCCGTCTCCCTTCGTCGCTTCAGGATAGCCTCAGGCTATCGCCGCGCTTCGCCGGCCTCGGGCCGGAGCCCCTCGAACTGGCTCAAGTCCAGGTCGGGCAGCATCGCGCCGTGCTCGATCAGGTTCTGATGGAGCTCGAAGCAGCGCGCCAGATCGTGACGGATGTGGCCGTGGCGCGCTCCCTCGACGTACTTGTGCAGGTAGTCACGGTAGGCCGGGTGCGCGCAGTGGTCGATGATCCGCTGCGCCCGCGCCGCCGGGCCCAGACCACGCAGGTCGGCCAGCCCCTGCTCGGTGACGATCACGTGCGCCGAGTGCTCGCTGTGGTCGACGTGGCTGCAGAACGGGACGATCGCCGAGACTCGCCCGCCTTTGGCGGTGGAGTGACAGACGAACACCGAGAGGCGCGCGTTGCGCTCGAAGTCGCCGGCGCCGCCGAGCCCGTTCATGAGCTGTGTGCCGCAGACGTGCGACGAGTTCACATGCCCGTAGATGTCGACCTCGAGGGCGGTGTTGATGGCGATGACGCCGAGCTGGCGGATCACCGTCGGGTTGTTGGAGAGCTCCTGCGGCCGTAGCACGAGGCGCGGAGCGAAGAAGTCGAAGTCGCCGTACAGCTCGTCGAGCTTGCCGTCGGACAAGGTCAGGCCGCACGCGCTGGCGCCGGTCAGCCGGCCGGCCTGCATCGCGTCGATGCACGAGTCCTGGAAGACCTCGGTGTACATCGCGAACGGGGGTAAGTCGGGGTGCTCGGCCAGGTCGGCGATCAGCGCGTTGCCGACGTTGCCCACGCCGCTCTGCAGCGGGAGGAACTCCTTGGGGAGGCGGCCGGCCGCGATCTCGTCGAGGAAGTAGCGCACGAGGTGCTCGGCGACGGCGCTGCTGGCGGCGTCCGGCGTGCGCGGAGCCGGGCGCGTGCTGGGGGCGTCGGTCTCCACGACGGCGACGACCTTGGCGGGATCGACATCGGCGTAGGGCAGGCCGATCCGGTCGAGCGGGTGGCGGATCGGGATCGGGTCGCGGTGCGGCGGCAGCGGCAACAGCCGGATGTCGCTGAGCTCGCACACGCGCTTCGCGTGCCGCCGGTTGATCTCGATGATGACCTTGTCGGCCATGCTCAGGAACGTCGGACCGTTGCCGATCGACGTGGTGAAGTAGACACGCCCGTCGGCGGTGACGTCGCTGGCCTCGACGATGGCGATGTCGACGCCGCCGTAGAAGCCCTCGAGCAGCTGCTGTGAGCAATGCGAGAGATGCTCGTCGTGGAACTCGATGCGGCCCTCGTTGATCGCCGCGCGGCTGGCGCTCTCGGACTGGAACGGCATGCGGAAGCTGAGGGCGTCCGCCTCCACGAGGTCGACGTCGCCGGCCGGGCCTGCCTCGGCGCCGGCGAGGATCCGGACCTGGAAAGGGTCGCCGGCGACGTGGAGCGCGCGCGCCCGCTGCGCCAGCGCGCGCGTCACCGCCTGCGGGATGCCGGGGTCGGTGAAGCCGCCGAGGCCCAGGGTCGCGCCGTGCGGGATCAGCTCGGCCGCCTCCTCGGCGGTCATCATGGGGAAGGTGCTCGTCTCCACCGTCGTCACCTCCCCTGGAAGTCCGGAGGCCGCTTCTCAAAGAACGCGCTGAGGCCCTCCTTGAGGTCGTCGGAGGCAAAGGTGGCACTGCGCGCCGACTGGATCTCCTCGAACCGGTCGGCGGTCAGCGGGACGCCGGTCGTGAGCCCGCGGAGCTCGGCCTTGAACGCGGCGACGGCCAGCGGCGCGCGGCCGGCGACGACGCGCGCCAGTTCCATCGTCGTCTGCTCGAGCAGTTCGGGCGCCACCAGCCGGTTGAGCAGGCCGAAGCGGCAGGCGTCCTCGGCCGTGAGCGGGTCGCCGGTGAACGCCATCTCCTTGACGACGTGCAGGGGCAGCGCACCGAGGAAGTGGGAGACGCCGCCGGTGTTGTAGGAGACGCCGAGCTTGACGGCCGTGATTGCGAAGCACGCTGCCGGCGTGCCCGTCGCGAGGTCACAGGTCACGGCCAGGTCGCAGGCGGCGCCGTAGGCGCCGGCGTGCAGCATGGCGATGACCGGCGCGGGGAAGAGGCGCACGCGGCGCAGCACCCGCTCGAGGCCGCTCCTCCACTGCACGGAGTCCCGGCCGTCCAGGGGAACGCCGTGGAGGTCGACGCCGGACGACCAGACCCTGGCCTCGCGGTCGGAGGCCAGGATCACCACGCGCACCCGCGCTTGCTCGAGCGCGTCGAGCGCGGCCAGCAGGCCGGCGCAGGTGTCCGTCGTGAGGAGGTTCATCGGCGGCTCGCCGAACGTGACCACGCCGACGTCCCCCTCGGCGCGGGACCAGGTGACCGGTCCGGACTGTCCTTCTGCCATGTGCCTCTCCCTCGCTCGGTCGCGGCCCGTGAGTGCTAGGACGCCGGCGCCGTGGGATCGCGGCGCCGGTCCCCCTGTCAGGAGTCGGCAAGACGGCGCCGTACCTTCAGTCCGGCTTCCGTGCCAGACGCGGATGAGCGTGACGCCGCCGGTATAGGGTTGACTCCTCAGCGTTGTCGGATGCCCGTCTGACGCGCAGACACGCCGGGAGGCACGCATGACCGCAGAACAGAAGAGCAGACTCCTGGAGATCTGGTCCACGCACTTCCCGGGCGCCGAGCTCCCGGTCGCCTTCTTCCGCTCCGACGAGGCGCACGGCGCCGCGTCCAGCCGGCCCGCCAAGGGCTGGCGCTGCTTCATCGGGGATCTGGCGGCCGTGCGTCGCGGCCAGTCCGTGTACTACGCGCGTGAGACCGTCGGCTGCGGCAAACGCTTCTTGGGGCTCGACACGCGCCTGCGCAAGGACTTCGAGTCCTTCCTCTCGTGCGGCATCGCCGGGGAGCTGGAAGGCGAGCGCTACAAGCAGACACCTGAGCTCGTCACGGCCTGGATGGAGACCGTGCCGGTCGTGCCCTCGGAGAAGCGCTACGTCGTCTTCAAACGCTGGGACGCGCTGGACGAGGGCGACGAGCCCGAGGTGGTCGTCTTCTTCGCGATCCCGGACGTGCTCTCCGGCCTCTTCACCTGGGCCGGCTTCGACGAGCCCGTGGCGGAGGCGGTCGCGGCGCCCTTCGGCGCCGGCTGCGCCTCCATCATCCAGTACCCACTCCTGGAGGCGGTCAAGGAGCGCCCGCGGGCGATCCTCGGCATGTTCGACGTGTCCGCGCGGCCGCGCGTCCCCGAGGGCGTCCTCACGTTCGCCGTGCCGTGGAGCAAGTTCGAGCGCATGCTGGCAAACGCGGACCAGACCTTCCTGACGACTGAGTCCTGGGCCACAGTGCGGCGCCGGATTGCTCGCCAGGCAGGCGCGGAGGAGTAGCCGCCGAGCGACTCGGGCAGCCGATCCGGCTTCGGACCGGAGCCCCTCGAACTGGGTGAAGTCGAGGTCGGGGAGCATGGCGCCGTGCTCCATCAGGTTGCGATGCAGATCGAAGCAGCGCTCCAGATCGTGGCGGATGTGGCCCTGACGCGCGCCCTCGACGTACTTGTGCAGGTAGTCGCGGTAGGCCGGGTGGGCGCAGTTGTGGATGATCCGCTGCGCGCGCGCAGCCGGGCCCAGGCCGCGCAGGTCGGCGAGACCCTGTTCGGTCACGATGACGTGCACGGAGTGCTCGCTGTGGTCCACGTGGCTGCAGAACGGGACGATGGACGACATCCTGCCCCCCTTGGCGGTCGAGTGGCAGACGAACACCGAGAGGCGCGCGTTCCGCTCGAAGTCGCCGGCGCCGCCGAGCCCGTTCATGAGCTGCGTCCCGCACACGTGCGTCGAGTTGACGTGCCCGTAGATGTCGATCTCCATGGCCGTGTTGATGGCGATGACGCCGAGCTTGCGGATGACCGTCGGGTGGTTGGAGAGCTCTTGCGGCCGCAGCACGATGCGCGGTCCGAAGAAGGCGAGGTCGCTGTAGCTCCTGCAGCTTGGCCTCCGACAGCGTCAGGGCGCAGCTGCTCGCGCCGGTGAGCCTCCCGGCTCGCATGGCGTCGACGCACGAGTCCTGGAAGACCTCGGTGTACATCGTGAACGGCGGCAGGTCGGGGTGCTCCGCGAGATCGGCGATCAGCGCGTTGCCCACGTTCCCGACACCGCTCTGCAGCGGGAGGAACTCCTCTGCAGACGCCCGGCGCCGATCTCTCGCGGAAGAAGCGCACGAGGTTCTCGGCGATCGTGCGGCTGGCGGGGTCGGGCGTGCGCGGGGCCGAGCGCGTGCTCGGCGCGTCGGTCTCCACGACGGCGACGATCTTGGCAGGGTCGACGGTCGCGTACGGCAGCCCGATCCGATCGAGCGGGTGACGTATCGGCAGCGGATCGCGGTGCGGCGGCAGCGGCAGCAGCACGATGTCGCTGAACTCGCATACGCGCTTCGGGTGCCGCCGGTTGATCTCGATGACGACCTTGTCCGCCATCCTCAGAAACGTCGGGCCGTTACCGATCGCCGTCGTGAAGTAGACGCGCCGTCGTCCGTGACTTCGCTGGCCTCGATGACGGCGAAGTCGACCGCCGAAGAAGCCCTCAAGCAGCTGTTGCGAGCAGTGCGAAAGGTGCTCGTCGTGGAACTCGATGCGCCCGTCGTTGATCGCCTCCCGGCTCGAGCCCTCGGACTGGAACGGCATGCGGAAGCTGACCGCGTCCGCCTCCGTGAGGTCCACGTCGCCCGCCGGACCGGCCTCGGCGCCGGCCAGGACGCGGACCTGGAAGGGTTCGCCGGCGTCGTGGAGCGCGCGCGCCCGCAGCGCCAGCGCGCGCGTCACCGCCTGCGGCACGCCGGGGTCGGTGAACCCACCGATGCCCAGGGTCGCGCCGTGCGGGATCAGCTCGGCCGCCTCCTCGGCGGTCATCGTCGGGAACTCGCCCATGGCCATGTCCGTCACTCTCCCCGGAAGACGGGAGGGCGTTTCTCGAAGAACGCTCTGACGCCCTCCTTCAGGTCGTCGCTCATGAAGGCCGTGCGCCGCACGGCCTGGATCTCCTCGAATTCGTCGCTGCGCAGCGAGGCGCCCGCCGTGAGGCTGCGCAGTTCGGTCTTGAGCACCCCGACGGCGAGCGGTGCGCGACCGGCGATGACGCGCGCCAGCTCCATCGTGGTCTCCTCGAGCCGTTCCGGCGCGACCAGCCGGTTGAGCAGCCCGAAGCGATAGGCGTCGTCGGCCGAAAGCGGATCGCCGGTGAACACCATCTCCTTGATCACGTGCAGGGGCAGCGCGCCGAGGAAGTGGGACACGCCCCCGGTGTTGTACGAGATGCCGAGCTTCACCGGCGTGAGGGCGAAGGTCGTGCGCGGTGTGCCGGTGGCGAGGTCGCAGGTCACGGCCAGATCGCACGCCGCGCCCCAGACGCTGCTGTGCAGCATCGCGATGACCGGCGCCGGACACAGGCGCACGCGCCGGAGCACCTGCACGAAGCCGGTCGTCCAGCTCACGCCGTCGTGACCGTCCAGGGGAATCTCATGGATGTCGTGACCTGCGGACCAGACCTTCGTCGCCGGGTCGGCGGCAACGACCACGACGCGCGCCCGGGCGGCTCGAACTCGTCGAAGGCCTCCAGAAGCCCGGCGCAGACGTCGTCGCTGAGCGGGTTCACCGGCGGCTTGCTGATGGTGACGATGCCGATGTCGTCGGCGATGCGGGTCGGCGTGACCGGCCCGGTCTGTCCTTCTGCCATGTGCCTCTCCCTCGCTCGGTCGCGGCCCGTGAGTGCCAGGACGCCGGCGCCGTGGGATCGCGGCGCCGGTCCCCCTGTCAGGAGTCGGCAAGACGGCGCCGTACCTTCAGTCCGGCCTCCGTGCCAGGCGCGGATGAGCGTGACGCCGCCGGTATAGGGTTGACTCCTCAGCGTTGTCGGATGCCCGTCTGACGCGCAGACACGCCGGGAGGCACGCATGACCGCAGAACAGAAGAGCAGACTCCTGGAGATCTGGTCCACGCACTTCCCGGGCGCCGAGCTCCCGGTCGCCTTCTTCCGCTCCGACGAGGCGCACGGCGCCGCGTCCAGCCGGCCCGCCAAGGGCTGGCGCTGCTTCATCGGGGATCTGGCGGCCGTGCGTCGCGGCCAGTCCGTGTACTACGCGCGTGAGACCGTCGGCTGCGGCAAACGCTTCTTGGGGCTCGACACGCGCCTGCGCAAGGACTTCGAGTCCTTCCTCTCGTGCGGCATCGCCGGGGAGCTGGAAGGCGAGCGCTACAAGCAGACACCTGAGCTCGTCACGGCCTGGATGGAGACCGTGCCGGTCGTGCCCTCGGAGAAGCGCTACGTCGTCTTCAAACGCTGGGACGCGCTGGACGAGGGCGACGAGCCCGAGGTGGTCGTCTTCTTCGCGATCCCGGACGTGCTCTCCGGCCTCTTCACCTGGGCCGGCTTCGACGAGCCCGTGGCGGAGGCGGTCGCGGCGCCCTTCGGCGCCGGCTGCGCCTCCATCATCCAGTACCCACTCCTGGAGGCGGTCAAGGAGCGCCCGCGGGCGATCCTCGGCATGTTCGACGTGTCCGCGCGGCCGCGCGTCCCCGAGGGCGTCCTCACGTTCGCCGTGCCGTGGAGCAAGTTCGAGCGCATGCTGGCAAACGCGGACCAGACCTTCCTGACGACTGAGTCCTGGGCCACAGTGCGGCGCCGGATTGCTCGCCAGGCAGGCGCGGAGGAGTAGCCGCCGAGCGACTCGGGCAGCCGATCCGG
>CAWHHT010000003.1:0-22910 GCA_963829205.1 uncultured Thermoleophilia bacterium | reverse complement strand
TGCGTTCAATCTCGCGGATGCCGAGTAGATGAAGAAGACCACGATGATGGCGACGATGATGATGGCCGCCTCGGCCCCGTTGATCGTCACTGCGAGGGTGTGGAACATCAGGAGTGCTCCTTTCTTGACGGACCCTTCTCGGGATCCCGGATGGTCAGGGTCTGTGCCGCTTCGGCCAGCGTCGACGGGGTGAGCTGGAGGGCGAAGTCGGTGACCTCGAAGTACTTCATGGCCTTGCCGTCCGCGGAGAGCTCGAGGCTGCCGGTGATGAGCCCGACGGCCTCGAGCCGCTGCAGGTGCATGTGCACCAGTGGGCGGCTCACGCCGATCTCACGCGCGAGGCGGCTCACGTCGTTGCCCGCCGGCCAGCGTCGCGATGATGCGGATCCGCAACGGGTTGGACAGCGCCGCAAGCATCTCGACGAGCTCGTCGCCGGTCGGATGCAGATGTGTCATCACTCTCCTTCACCTGTCAGATATTACTTACATGTGATAGCGTAGCATGACTGTCAAGACCCTGTCGGCTGCAGCGACAGAAGCGACGAGCGAGAAGGGGCCAAGGTCGTTCGCGTCTTCGTGGTCCGAGCACGGCGGAGCAAAGGGGGAGCACCAGACTTCCAAGCGCAGGGTCGGTTCGAGCCGTCCATTGCCGAGAATCCTCTGGAAAGGAGGCCGAAGGGGCTGCAATGCCCTTGGGTGCGAGTCCGATACGTGCGCGTGGAAGCATCGCGCCGCCTGCTGAGACGTGCAGCGAAACGACTGTCCAAGACCTGAAGTCACGAGTAGCCAGGCTGCGTTCTGGCATGGAGGATGGGATGGAGTCGTTCTGGATCGCGATGGCGATGGCGCCAATGACCAGTTCCTCAAGTGGCTCGACCAGAACCCGGACGGGTTCTTCATCAATCGCAGAAGCGCCAGGAACATGATGCTGCATCGGTCGACGTGCCCGCATCTCGTGTTCCATGTGCCCGTCAGCCTCACGAGATACAGGAAGGTCTGCTCTTTGGATACAGCAGACTTGAACGCTGGGCGGAGGAGCACGGCAGCAAGCCAGCGCGTTCGTGCAGCACCTGCGCACCAAAGACGTAGGGACCCCTCGTGGCGGAAGGCTTGACCGTGCGGCCGTGAGTCGTGGCGACTCGCGGCATGCGGCTTCTCGGCTCGGGGTCCCACGCCAGTGCACTTCTCCACGGCGTGGCCAGAATCCGTGGGGCAACGCAGCGGTCGACGTTCGGCATCCTCCCAGATCATGTAGCGCAAAGTGAGCTCGGCACCGATGCACGCGACGATCTCGTGGCAGTTGTGGCAGAGGACGTCCTGGGCTATATCGATGAAGCCGCTGGTTGCAGCCCCAGCTTGGCCTCGTAGCAGCACCTTCGGCAGATGGACTCGTAGATCGTCGCCACGGCGGCCTCCCACCCAGCTGTCGGCCCTGGTTGAATGACTCAGCTACGTCGGACGTAGGTCAGTCGTAGACCTCGTGGAGCCACTGCTCGAAGACGACGTACTCGCCGCGCTCGTTGCCGCGCATCCAGAGCAAGCGCGTCGAGGATGCGCACGAGGGTGCGCTCGATGCCGATCTCGTTGAGCCGAGCCTGTATCTCGAGCAGCGCCTCCAGGTTCGCCTGGCCCTGCCTGCGTAGATGCATGACCAGCTCGAGCAGGTCCGGCGCTGTCCCGAGAGCTCGACGCCCATGGTGCGGGCCACGTAGCTGTCGCAGACGGGAATCAGCCGGGGCCGCTTGATGTGCAGCACCTTGGTGACGACGGCGGGACCCCGGTACGGCCCCATGACCGCCTCGAAGGCGTCGTCGAGGTGCTTGTGCACGATGTGCTGCAGCCACTCCGTCTCCGGCATCGCGTAGAGGTCCCAGCCGGGGTCGAGGGCGGTCAGCCAGGCTCTCGTCTGACGTCGGCCTCGGTGAAGTCGGTCCAGCGCTTGTGCGGGGTGCGGGCGGCCATCGTCTGGTTGACGGCGGCGACGTCGTCGTTGGTGATGCGGTTCGGATCCGCGCCCTTGAGGACGCAGTCGTCGTAGGCGTTCGGCCCGACGGAGCTGGCGTTGGCGCGAAAGAAGAACTCGGCGAGCTCGTCGGCGTACTGGATCGTGAACGGACGTGCCGTTCACGAGGACCAGGTCAACATGCACGTGTTGGCCGGCGTTGACCGCGACCTCCGCGATGATTCGATCGCCAGAGTACACCCTACACCGGCCGCCGGGTCGGCTCATCAGTACCTCATTTCGCGGTCCGATGGTTGCAGATCGGGTTGCAGCGGCTGTTGTTCGGCACTGGGGATATGTCAGTGGCTGCACGATTTCGCTGCAAATGAACCTATTGTGTGCGCCAAAGTCCATCACGTTTGGAGCGGCAATCTCTTCAGGCAGACGGCTTTCGCAGTGCAAGATACTTCTCAAGCACGTTCCCGGTGACCTGCAACATCTCGGTGCGCTGCTGCCGGCCAGTGGGCGGGAAGCTCGACCAGTCTCCATGTCGGATGGGATCGGCGAACGCTTTGACCGCGGTCTCGACCTCGTCACGACTCGTGCCGAGGGAGGAGTGCATCCGCTCCCAGAGCTCCTTGTCATCTCCGGGACCGAACGCGGACTTGATGGCCTCAATCGCACGGTAGCAGTAGGCGGCACATTCTGTTTCATCCGCCATGGCGCGAGCATAGTCAACGAGCGCCATGCGGAAGAACACATCCTGCGCAGAGAGCCTTATGGACGCACTGAAGATTGGCTCGTGAGGTGCGAACATCAATTCCTCCGTCCGCACGCCAAAGACTCGGACAGCGCCGGTTTCCTCAACGAGCTGAATCAACTCAACCGTAATCCCGTACCGAGGGCGCAAAGCTCAGTGCTGAGACTGCTGCCCGAGCCCATTGCTTGGCCTCAAGAAATGCGGCAATGAAGCCATCAACTGGTGGGTCGTCCAATACGACAGTGAGCTGGGAAGACT
Organism: uncultured Thermoleophilia bacterium; assembly: GCA_963829205.1. Taxonomy (GTDB): domain Bacteria; phylum Actinomycetota; class Thermoleophilia; order UBA2241; family UBA2241; genus CAIXSE01. The sequence goes on along the minus strand of CAWHHT010000003.1, from coordinate 19,950 downwards.
CGCAACTCAGAGTGATCTTGAAGCCATCCGAGCCTGTCCACACGATAGGCGGCAGCATGGTGGACATCTGCTCGCTCTGGATGCACGCGACCCGTAGCGACGTAGCGCATGTTCCTACCTGGTTCGGCGTTGGGAGTCTTCAAGAGCCCCTGGGCCAGCTGCCTCTCTAGCGATGACCATAGCACTCAGTCACGACGGAGGGCAGGTCACGTTGGGCATCGGCTTAGTCTGCATCGTCTTCAGGGTCTTGGCCATGGCGCTGCGATCCGTCTGCAACCGCTGCTGCAACCCGCGTGACGTCTTCGGCGGCTCACCTCTGATCTCGCGCTGTACTTACGCTCTCGTGGGCCGCTAGCTCAGCTGGGAGAGCGCCTCCCTTGCACGGAGGCAATACCGCAGCGCGTGTCGCGTCGTCAGCCGCCTGCTGTTGGACGACGTGTGCACGAGTCTAGATCAGCCCCCGGGCTCCCTCTCCCACGTCGCATCTTCGGGGCGGTTCGCCGAGGCGTTTGGTGGCAATCGTGTTCCAACGCTGGACATGACCCCGTTCTCGGAAGAGCAGCTGACGCTGCAGTTGGACGCCCTGCCACGTCGGCGACTCAGGCCGACTTGTTTGCACGGGGTTGGCACAAATCGGCGGTTCCGTGCCATCTGCCATGCCTCGCAGGCGTACGAGAGGTGTAGCGACTTGCGCCTACAGAAGGCGGAGGTCACCGGGCGGAGTTCCGTACTTCTGCGCTTCGGACTCTCCATGTGAGGGTCCGTTCCATCCGGACCTTGCCCGCATTTGACGATGGCGGGAGGCCTCAGTCGCGGCTGTGACCCACATCCGGGATACAGGGGAGGGGCCAACCCACGATTCAGACCAACGCGCGCCCGCGGGGGCAGTTCCAACCGAGGATTATTGGTGGGCGGCACTTGTCTCAGGGTCATGATCCTGTCGAGTGGCTCCACCTGATGTGGAGGGACGAGCCTCCGGCTGGCGACCGGGCAGAGAGAGGCATCGAGTTGGAGCACGACCGCACCTACGCGCGGAGACGAAGTCTTGACCCTCGGGATTTGAGGCGTTTGTCACGCCTCCGACGGAGTGGACTATGTGTGGCACGGGCCGGGTCGACAGAGCGGGGAGGTCGGGGAGGAGGAGATAGCGCAGCGCTTGTCGCCGTCCGACGAGCCGTGAGTCGGCTGCTGGCTGCTCGCAGTGAGCCGCCCGAGCGCGTCAGGTGTTCGAGAGCAGTGGATCTCCGCCGGCGCGCCCTGACGGGCGTGCACCGATTCGAGGGAGAGAAACGTCCCACGATCCGTGCGTCGAACTGGCTGCCGCCGCCTCGCACGAGTTCGCTGATTGCTACCTCGTGGAGAGAGCGCGCGCGGTAGGGCCTATCCGACGTCATGGCATCGTAGACGTCGGCGACTGCGATGATCCTGCGCCTCGAGGGGAATCGCCTCGCCGGCGAGGCCGTCAGGGTAGCCGCTGCCGTCCCAGCGCTCGTGGTGGTGGCGGATGATGTCCGCTCCGGCACCATACATGCTGAACTGCCCCGCCAACTCGGCGCCGGCGGCGGAGTGCATGTTGACCTGCCGGCGTTCCTCATCGGTCAAACGACCCTCCTTGAAGAGGATGCGGTTGTCGATCGAGATCTTGCCGAGATCGTGTACGTGCGCTGCGGAGACGATCAGCTCGAGCTCCTCGGGGAGAGGCCGAGACGCGTGGCGATCTTCTCTCACGTACGTCGCCACCCGGACTGAGTGCTGGAACGTGTACGGGTCGCGCCTGTTCGAGCGAGTCGGCGAGCGACGACGAGCGCGTTCTGCGTCTCCGTCCGCAGCTTCGCGTAGAGCCCGAAGCCCTTGTAGACGACCCAGACAAGGAGCGGGAAGTAAAGAAGCGCCCAGGGGCTTTGAGCGTAGGCGTTAGCGAGCGAGGGCTCCCATCGGAGCCATGGCGAGGTAGAACACACCGCCTTCGCGCAAGGCCAGGCACCAGACGCCGAGGAAGCGCCGTCCGTGCATGGCGATTGCGGCGCTGGCGAGGGCGCTGTTGACGGCAACGAAGACGAGCAGCGGCGGCAGCGTAGGCGATCGCGTTCGTGGTGAGACTCATAGCTTGAGTCGCTTTGCAGCAGCGCAAAGGTCAGGCCGGTGAGGCCGCCGGCGACGGCGAACTGTCCGGCGTTGAACGCCGTCTTCGCGGCGCCCTTGCGGCGCACGAGCGCGTCAGCGATGAGGCTGCCGCCGCAGGCGGCCAAAGCACCGAAGCAGGGGCCGAACAGCACTGCCGCGGCGAAATCCGCGATGAAGCAGAGTGAGACCTCGCCCATGACCGGAAAAGGGTACGGTCCATGACTCGGCCAAGGCGCGGCGAAAGCCATGAAGAGAAGCAGAGCGCCGGCAGCCTGCTCGAGCGAAGCTCGGAAGGGTGACGAGCACGATGGCCATGCCGGCAGCGTCGATTGCTGACGATGTAAGGCAGGAGCCATCGTGAGGGCCGCTCCGGTGCGGGAGCGAGCGTGTCGCGCGCCGTACTTCGGTTCGACTCGTCCAGCAGGCGACCGGTGACCTTGCGTGACATGCCAATCGATGCTTGAAGCAGCGATCGACTCCTGAGTCCCTCACGCGTCCTGGCTTCCGGTCTCGCATCCTGCGGGCGTCCGTGGGCGCAGTTCAACTATGCCCGCACCGATAGGTATATCGGCTAGGCTGCATCGTGGTCCTCTTGAGGCTCGCGGCCATGTGCAGGCTCGCGCGCGCGGCAGCGCTCGAGGCGAGGACGTTGGCGTCTCCTATAATGCGCGTGGGCAGCGACACAGCTCTCGACTGGGGAGCACATGACCGAATACCACAGCGTGCGGGCATTCGCCCGAGAGGAGCCGCGCATCGAGTTGATCGATTCGCATGCTGCAGCTCGATCCTCGCCCTGGTCGACCTCGAGTCCGAGGGCAAGCCGGTGCGCGTCGACGGCTTTCGCCTGCGCGATCTCGAGCGACTGGCGCACCGTGCACGAGACCTCCTTGCAGCAGAACCTCGGCTCCCTTCTCCACGGCCTGCAACTGCCACTGCCGATTCTGCTACGAGGACGGCAACCCGACTGGCCTGTTCGACAAGGAGCCGCGCTTCGTCAGCATCGAGCGAGGCGCTCACGCGCCGCGATATCTCCACGACGGCCGGGGTTTGCTCGCGCGAGTCCAAGGGCTTCTTCGAGCCGCTCGCCAATCCCGACTTCCTCACGCTGTTCGAGCTCATGCGCGAGCACGATCCCGAGCCGTCATCGACGTCACGACGAACGGCGCCTTCCTCGACCGAGGAACTGCATCGGCGCGTCTCGCCGATCTCTCGGCCGGTCTACGTCAACGTCTCGTTGATCTCCGTCGGACGAGGCCGTCGCGCCGGCGGGTCATGAGCGACCGACGGCGCCGCGACAGCGATCCGCGCCATCGAGCCGCTGCAGGCGCCACGAGATCCCCTTCATGGGCACCCTCGTGCCCGGCCCCGAACAAGGGCTGCGATGACGTCACGGCGACGCTCGAGTACCTTGACGTCACGAGGCCCGCTTGATCCGCGTGGCTCGATGCCGGGGCTGACTCGCCATCCACCCGCGCTACCGAGCCGGGCATGATCGAAGCCTGGCCGCCGCCGGTCGTGACCACGTCCTTGAGGTCCGCGCGCGGCTAGCGGCACGCCGGTACTCCTCAGCCCCTTTGCGCATGTGACCGAGCTTCCATCGAAGCGATCGTCGAAGGGGTTATCCGGCGGCTCGCCTGCGGCGGCGGCCGGCATCCGAGCTCGGTGACCGCCTCGACGGCGGTCAACGGCAAGCAGGTCGTCTCTCGAGCGCATGCGGCGAGTCTCCTCGACCGCGCCGTGCGCAGCGGGAGTGCCGAGCGTCGAGCTCGCGCCGGCGACCAGGCACACGCTAGAACGTGACGCTCCAGAGCCGGCAGCGGGCTTCGACGCCTATCCCTATCAGCCGCGCGACTACCAGCCCCTCGACTTCCCCGGCATGCGCTTCGGCATCTGCCTGCCGGGCAGCGTTCCATCTCCAGTACGTGAAGCAGATCCATACGGCTATCCACGCGCGCCACGGAGCACACAGGACGTGGTACTCGTCTCGCTACTATCATGACCTCGTCGAAGAGCCTCCTCGCCGGGGTGCCGCTGCCAGCTGGGGCGCAGCTCGACCTCCTGGTGCCAGAGAACGAGTTCTTCGGGGGCGAACGTGACGCATCGCGGACCTCTGGGTCCTTGAGGATCTCGCACGCGCGCTTGGCGCTCACATCGAGGCACGATGGAAAGCCCGACCTAGTGATCCTGCCGAGTTCGTTCCTCTCGCGTTGGGGCCGCGACCTTCTCGGGGTGCCCTACACGGAGCTTGAGAGAGTACTTGGCATCGACGTCGCGCTCGTGCAATGCGAGCGCATCATCTTGTAGGTGACTGATGGACTCCTTCGACGAACATCCCGACTACATCTGGCACTTCAAGCTCTCCGAGGAGGCCCGTCAACAGGCTCCAGACGACGCCCTCCTAGAGATGATCAGGGAGCAGGTGGCGGCCCTGCTGCGCTGCGTGATCCTCACGAACGACGGTGCGAATCTGAGAGTGACGGGCTTTCGCCTGCTCGAAGACCCGGAGCATGAGCATCTGCTAGGTGCGACCCTACCGGTGTATGACGGTCCCGAGCCGGAGCCTGAAGAGTGCTGCGACGCCGACGGCCTCCCTTGACGGCGGCTTGGCGTGAGCACCGCGCCATCGCTCACCGAGGCGGTGACGCTCTTGCTCGTCTCCAGGGTCTTGACGACCCCGGGCTCTGCGCCTAGGCTGCCGGCGAAGGATGTAGTAGGTCCTTGGAAGCGACTCACGGAGAGGTGACAGATGGGACAGGATGACGTTAGAGATATCCTCGCCTTGGCAGAGCAGGAAGAGGCGGACCAGACGACCAGCCAGGTGGACGCCGATCCACTGGGCTTCAGGTGGGCCGTTCCGCTCGGCTGAGCCTGCGTCATCTGCGAGAGGCCTGACTAGGTCACCAGCGAGGCGACTTCGCCAAGTCGCAGAAGGTCGGGGCTGGCCTCTCTGGGTGTGGACTCTGTCGAAGCCCCGTTCTAGCCGGCCTCACAGCCCGTGGGGCACGCCGCATCTGATTCGGCGCCACCGCGTGTCGGCTGGAGCTTCGGCGCTACGCCCACGTGCGGCTGCACCTGCGCGAGATCTGATACCCGCACGCGTCGCGCGAACCTGTGACGAAGGACCGCTAGCGCCCTCGCCGCGAGAGCCACGTCTCGCTGCGCACGAGACCGTCGGAGAAGGCGAGCACGCGGTTGCGCCCGGCGCGCTTGGCCGCATACATCGCCCAGTCGGCCTTGTCGAGCAGTTCGTCCCGCGCGCAGCCATCGTCGGGAGCGGTCACGACGCCGATGCTCACCGTGAGCGGGCGGTCGTGGCCCGCGCTGACCGCCTCCACCTCGGCGCGGATGGTCTCGGCCACGGCCTCGGCTCCGGCAGCGTCGGTGTCGACGAGGGCGAGCACGAACTCCTCGCCGCCGTAGCGCGCCGCCAGGTCGGTGCGCCGGCTGTGAGCCTCGATGATGCGCGCGATGCGCGCCAGGGCCGCGTCACCGGCCTTGTGACCATAGGCATCGTTGTAGGCCTTGAACTGGTCGCAGTCGCAGAAGAGCAGCGAGAGCGTGCTCGCGTGGCGCCGGGTGCGCTCGAGCTCCTCCTCGAGGCGCTCGTGCAGGTAGCGGTGGTTGTAGAGGCCGGTGAGGCCGTCGGTCATGGCCTCGACTTCGGCGCGGCTGAAACGGATCGCCGCCGAGCGCAGCATCGCCGCCAGCGTCTGCGAGCGCTCGCCCGGCACGGTACGGCCAAACGACTCGACGGCAGGCGCGTCCACAGTCACCGCCGCGACGACCCGGCCGGCCCCATCGCGCACGGGAGCGATGCCTGAGACCCAGACGCCGAAGTCGTCGGCATTGAGCACGTTGGCGAGCAGGTCGTTCGCCGGCGAGCACGCGCGCCAGTTCGTCTTCGGGCAGCCAGGGGTCGCCGCAGCGGGAGCCGTCGCTCTCCGCCTCGCCGCTGTCGAGCACGGTGACGCACTCCTCGCCCAGCATCGCGAAGCTCGTGACGAAGCGCACCGGGGGGTTGGCGTCGCGCAAGGCGCGGAAGGCGGCGACCATCTGCGCGTACTCGGGCCGCGCCTCGTCGGCGTGCGTGCGCAGGAGCGCGTGATGAGCGGGATCGACGAGCTCGGCCGCCTGCGTGGCAAGCTCGAGCACGCGCGTCCTCTGGCGCTGGAGGCGCTGCAGGGCGCGGCGGAAGGCCGCAACCAGGGCGGGGTCGAACTGCGTGCCGCTGCAGCGCTCAAGCTCAGCGAGGCACTCGCCGTAGCTCAGCGCCGGGCGGTAGGGACGCTGGCAGGACATCGCGTCATAGCAGTCGACGACGCACATCGCGCGGGCGACGAGCGGGATCTCCTCGCCGGCGAGGCCGTCGGGGTAGCCGCGACCGTCGAAGCGCTCGTGGTGGTGGCGCACGCCGGCGACGAGCTCCTCGTCGAAGAGCGGGCGCACGATCTCGGCGCTGATGCCGGGGTGCTGGCGCACGAGCTCCCACTCCTCGCTCGTCAGCGGGCCGGGCTTGAGCAGCACGCGGTCGGAGACGCCGATCTTGCCGATGTCGTGCAGGAAGGCGACGTTCTGCACCTCTTCGAGGCGCTCCTCGGGCCAGCCGAGCTCGCGCCCGAGCATGGCCATGTAGGCGGCCACGCGGCTGGCGTGGCCGAGGGTGTAGTAGTCCTTGGCGCTGAGCGCCGAGCTGAGGGCGCGCAGGTTGCCGAGGTGGAGGCGCTTCACCTCCTCGTAGAGCTCGGCGTGCATGAGCGCCTGGGCGAGCAGCTGGCCGACCGCTTCGGCGATGGCGATCTCCTCGAGCGTGAACTCACGCTCGACATGGTCGAGCAGGTCGACGAGGCCGATGACCTCTGTCGTGCGCGAACAGGGGCAGGGTGAGGAAGCTGCGCTGCCCGTGCTGGCGCAGATCCTCGCGGGCGGCCGCGCCGACGCGCGGGTCGTCGAGGCTGCGCACGCTGACCGGGCTGCGCGTCTCGAGGGCGAGCCGGTCGCAGGGCCAGTCGGCGAGGCGGAACTCCTCGCCCACCCAGGTCGCGTCGTAGAGGCCGTCGACGGTGGAGGCGACGCAGACCATCTGCTCCGCGCCGGCGAGCCGGTAGATGTCGCAGTCGGGGATCGCGAGGGCGGCGCTCAGGCGCCGCGCCGCCGACTCGAGGACCTCGGCGGGCTCGAGGCTGGAGGCGAGGTCGCGGCTGGTCTCATAGAGCAGCTTGTAGCGCTGCTCGAGTGCCCACGCTTGCAGGGACGCGGTCGCGCATTTGGCGGGCCTCCCTCGCGGAGCACCCGCTCAAGGTCCGCGGCGAGAAAGCGGCGCTGTCCGCCGGGCGTGCGACTGCAGGCGATCCTGCCGCTCGCGGCCCAGCGGCGCATGGTGCTGGCGCTGACCTCAAGCAGATCGGCCGCCTGCTGCACGCGCAGCCAGCGTGGCCCTGTCTCTTTCGTACTCACAGACTCGTCTATCGGACCGTGGTCATGAATACTTGATCAACTCTGCCATCTGTCTTGCCTCCTATCCCCGCAGCGGTCTGCCTCCGTGCTGGCAGGCTGGTAGCATTCAGACATGCTTTGTGCAGGTTCGCGCCGCCATGAGGCGGTCGTCCGTTGGCCCAGGTCTTGTTTGCCGGCCGTCTGCCGACGGTCGCACACGGGACCCGGCTAGGTGGGTTGGCCCTACCGCCGGCACAGTGGGCGACCGCTCGACCGAGGCCTCCCACCATCGTCTGGGGCCAGTGCCCGGACCAAGCAGACGGTTGAACACGAGCGATCCGACATGCAGAAGCAAGAATCAGACGAGCGCGCGCCGGCGGGGGCAGTTCTAACCAAGGGTCGTCGTCGGGCGGCACTTGTCTCCTGGTCATAGTCCTGTCGGATGACTACACAGAATGGGCGTTTGGGCGCCGCCGATCTTGCCTGGTGTCCAGGAGGCGGGGGTCAATGGCCAAGCGAAAAGGCTCTCTGGACTTCAATCAGGGGCGCGACGCGGTGGTCAGTCTCAGGGCCAGGGGGCCGCTGCGGGATTCGCAGCGCCCCCTGGCCTAACGCCTCAGCTTCCCCGGACCTGCAGGAGGAAAGTCATCAACAGCATCGGGTCAGGTCATGGCGTGGCCACCAGTTCGACGTAGACAGCCCCTGCGTCGCTCTGGCCGCCGACGGCCTTGCCGGGAGCGCCAATCAGGGCCGTGTCGCCGGAGATCGCCGCCGCGGTGCCGAACTGATCGCTGTCGGCCGCATCGGAGGCAGTCAGTTCGGGTTGCGGCGTCCGCGTGGCGTCCGAACCGCTGAACAGGCACCGCCGGCGTAGGTCGAGTTCATCCAGCTGGGAGTACCGGTCAGGGCCGTGCCGCCGGAGAGTGCCACGGAAGCGCCGAAGGTCGAGTCTCCGCCCGTGCTGTCAACGGGCTGTGGGGCAGCCCGCAGTTGCCGCGCCCACGCGGCTAGCCGTCGTGACGATGGTCGTGCGGCGGCGGACTCGACGCCGCGCGCGGCCTACGTGCAGGCTTCCAGTCCTCGGCAGCCTGCGTCGGCCCACTCGCGCAGGCGCTGCAGGAGCGGAGAGGCCGTGAGCTCTGCGATAGACTTGGCCTCGATGAGGCGGGTGCCCTCGTGCGAGAGGCCGAGCTCGAGGCCGATCTCCTTGAACGAGCGCGGACGGTCATCGATGAGGCCGTGGCGCAGCTTGATGATGCGACGCTCGCGCGCCGGCAGGGCTCCGAGGGCCTCCTCGAGCGTGTCGCGCCTGAGGGCTTCGTGGGCTCGCTCGAAGGGGTCCTCGGCCGCCTCGTCTCTGATGCAGTCGGCGAGGACGATCTCTCCGTCAGCGTCCACCGGAGAACTCAGGCTCACCGGCTGCTGATCCGCGCGGAGTAGGTCGCGGGCCTCATCGACGACGACCCCGGCGCTGGTCGCGACCTTCTCCAGCGACGGCTCCTCGCCGCGGCCCGGATGAAGCTCGAGCTGCGCGCCGCGCAGGCGATTGATCTTCGTCACATTGTGCACGGGCACGCGGATCATGCGCACCTGGTCCGCGAGGGCATGGATGAGTGCTTCGCGGATCCACCAGTAGGCGTAGGTGCTGAACTTGCCGCCGCGCCGGTAGTCGAACTTCTCGACCGCGTGGATGAGGCCGATGTTGCCCTCTTGGATGAGGTCGAGGAGGGGGAGCCCGCGACCGGCATAGCGCTCGGCCATGGCGACCACGAGACGCAGGTTGGCCTCTATGAAGCGCGTCTTGGCGGCCCGGTCGCCGCGCTCGATGCGACGCGCCAGTGAGATCTCCTCCTCGGCCGTGAGCAGGGGAACCCTGCCGATGGCGTTGGCGTAGACCTGAAAGGGGTCGAGCTCGTCCGCGTCGGCCGCAGGCGCAGGCTCACCATCGTCCATCCTGCTGGGCTCCATCTCTGACTCCGCCGCAATCACAGGTCCCCGCAGGGGCGCCGCCCCGTGAGGGTCACAGCGTTTGCTGCTAGAAGTTCGCGCCGTCGAGTTCATGTAAACCTTCGGTCCCGTGCTGTGTTCGGTGTGCAGATGCAGAGAAGCCACCGACGGGGGCTCGCCGGCGGCTTCTCTTCGTCACGTCATCTGTGCCGGCGCGGGGGAAACGCCCGCTGTGACGATCGGCCGGTCAATTCACGACCGTCCGCCTTTTGCCGACGGGTCCAGCCCACGCCGGCATCTCTGCCGTCTGTGAGAGCTCGCGATGCATCAAGCGAAGACCCGAGCAAGACCTACGGCCCCGGAATCCGATGCAGGGCTCCTGTCGAACCGAGAAGGCACGGCATCAATCCGATGTGAAGTCGCGGCGACCACGGTGACGACGACGGTCATGTGGAGAGGCGGGGCGGGCACGCGCCGTAGCCGACGGCGACGTTGCTCCCCTCCTCGAGGCAAGACGCCGCGACTTGAGCAGCGACGATCAAGGTCTCGGTCGGCCCATCGCGACCGCGGTCTGAGACGGAGTGGCCGTAGGCTTTCAGGCAGGCAGGCAGGCACAGTCGCTTGCCCGTGTCGCCGATCGCCCTGCCCGCTGTCGACCAGCACGGCGCCCTTCCTCTCGGCCTCGCCGCCCGCAAGAGCGGCATGGCAGAGGAACAGGTGGCTGGCCTCACGGCTTCCCTCGTTCGCGCATCCTGCAGGCTCGAGGCCAGCCGCCTGTTCCCAGAGACACATTGGCTGGCTACGCCCTGATCAATTGACTGAGCGGGGCGTCGATCTTCTTGACGCCGTCGTTGGCGTCCTCGGCGTAGGCGTCGGCGCCGATCTGGTCGGCCCAGTGCTGGGTGCCGTGCACATCGCCCTGGACGGGAGTGCCGCCGCCCTCGCCCAGGGCGGCGTTGGTGATCTCCATTGCACCTTCCATGGCCTGGGCTGCCATCATCAGCTCAGGCAGGAAGAGCGCGCCCGATTCGAACATTTCGCCCACCTCAGCGATGCCGCACACAAAGCCTTCCTGCATGATCTGCGCCGGGAGGATGCCTGCCTTCAGGGCCCCCTTGGCGGTCTCTACGGCAGCCTCGCGGTCCTACTCAGCGATGGATGCTGGGGCTTTGGTAAACAGGTCTTCGGTCATTGCGATGGTCTCCATCCTCAAGTCGGGTGTGCGGCGCGTCACGGCTTGACTGGCGTCTCCGCTAGCCCGGCTCTCTCCTTGAATCGCTCGACACAGTTGATCGGGATGTCGAGCGCACGGGCGATGTTGAACTTGGCCTCGATGAAGTTGGCCTGGCCCGGGTGGCTGATGGCGTACGAGTGGATGCGGCCGAAGCCGAGCTCGTTGCGCACGTCGGTCATCACAGCCGGGTCGGAGAGGTCGAAGGTGCTAACGCCCAGCTTGTCGGCCACGTACTGCTTGGCTTGCTTGAGTCGCATTCCGCGGGTCATCTGCATTCGGGCCACCAGATCTCCGGCTGCCCGCATACCGCCCATGCCCGCGGCCTGCGTGTGGGTACCCTGCATACCGAGCGGGTCACCCGAGCCCACCTACAAGCCGTCCACCTTGAGGATGTCGACAAAGCACTTGGCCGCGCGGCAGACGGCGTCGACGATTGGATGGACGAACATCGGCACGCCGCCGACGCCCATGCCGACGTTGGGGTGGATGGGGATCGCCGCCTCCGCCATGCAGGGCTTGATCAGCGTGCAGGGCTCGGGCCATATTCCAGGCGCAGCTCTTACCTGTGTTGATGTTCACCACAGGGCCGAACATGGTGGCGCCGGCCTTCTGCGCCAGCAGCATCTGCTCGCGCGGGTAGAGGCCGGCGAGGCGCACGCCGTCGTACTCGAGCTGGCCGTGCATGCCGAGGACGAACTCGCCCGCCATGCCCAGTTCGACGCCCATGTCCGGATACTTCTTGCGCACGATCTCCGTCGCCCGCAGGGCGGCCAGGAACTCGGGGTCGCCGGAGGCGCCGGTCGTGTCCCAGTCGAGGCCGTCGGCGCCGGCCTCCCACATGGCGTCCGCCACCTTGACCATGTCCTCGACGGCCACTTCGACCGCCTCTTCCTCGGCCGCGCGCGCCTCGGCGACATGCGCCTTGGGCAGCAGCTCGTTCCAGTTCTCGCAGGGGCCGTCCGGCTTGGAGTAGAGGCCCAAGTTGGGCATGACGCCGTACTGCATGGGGACCACCATTTGCAGCTGGGCGTCGTGCAGACACTGGGCCTCGTAGGGCAGGATGGTGCGCACCACTTTGAGCGAGTAGTCGCCGACGCAGAGCTCCACCAGGTCGGCGCCCATCCACTGCTCGAAGCTCTGCATGTCCTGCTGGCGGGTGGCGTGTGTCTTCATGCCGGTGCCGTCGCAGGAGAGCACGATCTCGTCGCCGAGATCTACGCCGGTGAAAGCGGGCCGCGGAGGCGTACATATCGACGATGTGGTCGATTTCGTCGGTCGTCGAGCGGCGGCAGCTTGGCCCGCGTTGCCGCCGCCTGCGTGCCGGCCTCCGCGTCGGCTGCGGATCTCGCTGCGCGTCAGCGCACCACGGTGCCGTCGCCCATGCGGGTCGGGATGCGGGGCTCGCCAATTCCTACGTCCATATGACTATCCTCCATTTAGATGCGCCGAGCACTGGGCGCGATCGACTTGTACTTTGTCTGCGCGCCAAGGGGCCTCCGATGCGGCGCTTCACAGCTCGACGCAGTTGATCCTGATGCCGAGCAGTTCAGAGATGCGCGCCTTGGCCTCGAGGTCCTTGGCAGGGCCGGGCACGGTCGTGATCACGCCGACGTCCATCTCTTCGCGCAGACGGCGCATCACCGTGCAGTCGCACAGCTCGAGCGTGCTGATGCCGAGTCTCTCGGTCACGTACTTCTCTGCTTCTGGAAGCCTCATCGTGCGGCTGGGCTGCATCCGCGCCACTAGATCTCCGGCGGTGCGAATACCACTCATGAATGAGGCGACCGAGTGAGCGACGCTCATGCCGGTCGTATCGCTGGTGCCCGCCTACAACCCATCTGCTTTGCCCATCTCAACCATCGCCGCACTGCAGCAGGAGACCACGTGCAACGGCGGGACCTCAAGCATCGGCACGCCGCCGAGGCGCGTCTGGTTCATCTGGCAGCGGTGCTGCCGCCGCCAGTGCGGTAGCTGCGGATGACACTCTCGATGTGCCGCACCACGTCGTCGTCAAGCGGCGTCGCACGGTGATGCGCGAGGAGGTCCCTCGCCCGCTCGGCCGCCTCGCCCACGAGCGCACGCGGGTCGCGTGCATCGTGACCACGCCGCAGCATCGTCGGGCTCCAGAGCACGCCCGCCCTGGCTGCGGTGCGCGTCGAGCGCCGGCTCAGGAAGTGGCCCCCTGGGCCGACTTCGATGATGTCGTCGACAAGGGTCGAGGCGCTGTCGGTGTGGCTGGTGCCTAGGTAGCGTCTCACCGCCGCCATGAGGTCGTCGTCGAGCACGGCGTCGGCCAAGCTGAAGCTCTCGGCTCCGTCGAGCGTGCCGAAGCCCACCATCGAGTCCGCGCCGACCAGCGCGCCGAGTAGTGCGGTGGCCATGCCTTCCGCGCCCTCCTGAAGGTCGGGGTAGATCGCGTCGCCGCCAACACCCTCCATCTGGCTCGGCAGTCCGTAGAAGCGGCACATCTCGATGCTCGCCATGCGCGCTAGGTTGGCCTCCGGTGCGCCGCACAGGTAGCAGCCGCTGCGCAGGTCGGCGGCAGCGGGCTCGGGCGCGGCGATGAGGGCGCACCCCGGGACGGCCAGCTGTAGCATCACGACCGCCGACAGGATCTCCGCCATGCTCACCACGCAGTTGCCCATCGAGCTCGCCGGACCCGTGGTGGCCATGAGCGGCATGGGCATGACGATAATCGGCACACCGGCCCGGGCGAGGCCGAGGGTGGCCCGCGTCATCTCGGCGTCGTGCTGCAGCGGCGCGACCGTGCAGTTGATGGCCGAGAAGATGGGGCGCTCCTTGAGTGACGCGCCGGCGACCGCTTCGAGCATGTCGATGAGGGGCGCCACGAACTCCGGGCCGCGCACCTCGTCCTGCAGGTGCTTGGAGCACTCGGCCAGCGAGATGTACTCGATCTCGAGATTGGCGGTGGCCGGGTCGAGGTCGCGAGCCGACAGCGACGGCCATACGTAGTCGCACTGGGGCAGCGCGTCGAGCAGCCGCATCACCTGGTGGAGCCGCTCGGCCGAGCCGGGAAGGCGCTGGCCGGTCTCGTCGTCCAGCAGATAGGTGGCCGTCCCGTCGCTGCACACCGACAGCGGGTGGTCTCCACCCACGACTACGTCGCGCTCCGGATCCCGCGCGGCAAGGAGGACCTCCGCGGCGCACGCCCGACCGCCGACCAGACGAGCGCCTCGGGGAGATACGCGATCATACGCTCGCGATCGACCCTGGCGCCGGCGTCCGCCAGCAACTCGAGCACCTCGGGTACGTTGAACGCCACCCCGGCCTCAGCCAGGACACGCATCGTCTGTTCGTGCAGGGCCTGCTTGTCCGCCTCGTCGAGGAAGCTGAGTCGTGCCCGTGCCATAGGTCCTCCTTGCCGGCGGCCGTTTGCCGCCGCTCATCAACAGATCACTGGATCAGTAGGTCGCCGCCTCTGCCCGCTTCTGGACGGCGGCGAGGGCTGAGGCCACGTCGTCGTCGAGCGGCAGCGTCTCGTGAGCGGCGAGGATCACATCGACCTTGCGGCGGGCGTAGTCGAGCGTGGTCGGGGAGCCCGCGGCCCGCCAGGCGTCGTAGCCGCCGTACATGCCGAACTCGTTCAGGCACCATTCGCCCGTGCGCGCGTTGACGCGCGTGGACCTCTCGCCGATGAACGAGCCGCCCGGGCCGACCGTCGCGAGCACTTCGTCGAGCCACAGGTCCTCGCTCACCGGCACACCGTTGCGCGCCTGGCGCGCCTGGCGCCACTCCAGCACATCGAGAACGATCTGCTCGAGGCTGAGCACGGTCGCGCCGCCGAGCAAGCCGGGACCGCAGAGGATGTCGGGGTCGGCGAGCGTCACGGGCAAGAGACTGTTGGCCTTCTCCAGCGCGGTCTGCAGGTCGGGCACGAACGTCTGGGTGCTAGACCCCGACGACTCGGCAGGCAAGCCGTAGAAGCGAGCCATCTCCGTGCACGCCGCGCACGACACCGCGTGCTCGATCGCGCCGCCGGCGAGGAGGCCGGTGCGTGGGTCAATGGCCGCCGGCGTCGGCGCGTAGAGCACCGGCGTGCCGGGCGCCGCCGCCTGGACGAGGCAGAGAGCGGCGATCGTCTCGCAGTTCGCCGCGAGGAGCGTGGCGAGACGGGTGCCCGGAGCCGTTGCGCCCTGCAGCGGCATCGGCATGATCGCCACCGGCAGGCCGTAGTCGCGCAGCGAGAGCCACACATCGGTGAAGTCGCGCTCGATCGTGAGCGGCGAGGCTGGCGTGAGCAGGAACGAGAACGGCGCGATTTCGCGCACCCGCTCAGGGCCGCCGAAGAGGATGTCGAGAATCTCCTTGAGCCACGGTGTCAGCCCCGGTGTGCCGTACGAGTCCTGCACGTGCTTGCTGAAGGCGGAGAAGACGTCGATGAAGTAGCGCACGAAGCCCGCCGGGGTCTCGAAGTCGGGCGGGTATTCGGTGGGGCTCCAGTACAGCCCGACGTCGTCCAGGGCGTCGATGAGGCGCGTCGCGGCGAGCCAGTCGTCGTGGGTCGGCGGGCGGCACTGGCCGAGGGCCGGATCGAAGACGCGCGTGGCTCCGCCGTCGGCGAGCAGTGTGCGCTCTCCCTCGTTGACTGTGAAGCGGAAACCGGGACGGCGGCCGCCGAGCGCGAAGCGCCTCTCGGCGGTCGCCAGTGAGCGCTCCACGAGTTCCGGCGGAAGGCGCACGAGGCGGGTCTGGTCGTCGACAAGCGCGCCGGCCTCGGCGAGGATGCGCCGCCCCTCGTCGGTGTCACAGCGCACGCCGACGCGCTCGAGCACCGCGAGCGTGCGCTCGTGGACCTGCTCTCGCTCCCCGCGCTGAGGACCTCGACCCGCACCGGCGTCTAGGCCTCGTCCTCGAAGATCGCCCAGAACTTGGTGACCGGCGAGAAGTTGCGCCAGTACCCCTTGCTGCCCTTCGGCGTCACGAGGATGTCCCCGGGCCCGCCTTGACCACGCGCCCGTCACCGCAGTCGACCTCGACCTCACCTCCGATGATGAAGGCGACCTCGTGGTACGGGCGCTCGAAGTAGCGGCTCTGCTCGTCGCGCCGCCACAGACCTGTGCTGAACGGTCCGGTCTCGAAGGCGTTGGTCTCGCTGCCCGGCAGTTCCTTCTCGTCAGGACCGCGCCAGGCTGGCGTCCAGACCGCTTCGCCGACTTTGACCACGCTGACGGTCGTCTCTGACCCCATCACGCCCTCACTTCCCTGGTGTCTTGTTGTCACGCGTCTTCCTCGGCCATACCGCGCCGGCGCCGGACGACCAGCACGATCGCCAGGATCACGATGACGGCCACCGCGGCCAGGACCACGATCAATTCGGTGGACGTCCCTCCGCTCGAAGCCTGAGCGGTCGCGGTCCTAGGCTTGAGGTCCAGGTAGCTCCCGATGTAGCCCTCGGTGTTGAACGCCGGCCCGGTGCCGTTGAACATCTGGTGCCAGCCGGTCCACTTGGCAGTGTTGACCGCCTCGAGCTGCTGCGGGTGGGTCATCACGATCCAGGGCGATTGCTCGTACATGATCTGCTGCAGCTGCCAGATGATGTTCTGGCGCTCCCTCTTGTCGAGCGTCACCGCCTGCTTTCCCGCCAGTCTGTCGTACTGGGCGTTCGACCAGCAGGGCTCGTTGAGCCTGCCGATCTGTTTGGTCGTGAAGCAGTTCATCGTGTTGCCGGCGTCGAAGTAGCCGACCCACTACGAGACGACCATGTCGAAGTCGGGCTTCCAGACGCCCTTCTGCGAGTTGTAGATGGACGCGGTGAGCTGGCCCGGATCGATGACGGACAGTTTGATCTTGAGGCCGAGCTGCTTCAGCCAGCCCGTGATCAGCTTCGCCGACATCTGTCCGGCAGGCTCGTCCGTCGCGGCCCACAGTCGCAGGACGATCGGCTTGCCCTGCTTGTTGAGCGCTGCCGTTCTTGAGCGGGTAGCCGGCGTCCGTGAGCAGCTGGCCGGCCTTGGCGAGGTCGAACGTGTAGGTCTCCTCGGCCGGCGGCTGTCCAGCGGTAGTCGGGGTCGACGTCCACGTGTCCGGCGGGACGATTGTGTGGCCGGGCTTCGCCAGGCCCTGGTAGCCGATCGCGACGAGCTTCTGCCGGTCGACGGCATAGTTGAGGGCGTGGCGGAACTTGGCGTCCCGGAGTACGGGGTTGCCGAGCGAGCTCGGCTTGTCGTAGCAGTTGAACTCAAGGTAGTCCCAGTCGTAGAAGACGTAGGGGATAGCCTTGAGGCCGCCGGCGACCCGAGCGGCTTGAACTGGGCCGCCGGCACGCCCCAGGCGCCGTCGATGCGGCCGCTCTTGAAGTCGGTCACCATGGTGTCGGCGTTCTGATACATCTGGAAGATGATCTTGTCGATGGCCGGCGTCTGGCCCTAGTAGTAGGGGTTGCTGCACCATCTCGATGTAGCTGCCCTTCTTGTAGGCGGCCGTCTGGAAGGGCCCGCTGCCCACCATCGGGGACTTGTCCTGGTAGCTCGTATCGGCCTGCCGCGGCGTGACGCGCGACCAGATGTGCTCGGGCAGGATCGGGATGTTGGCCTGTCCATGTTCGCCTTGGGCGCGAGCAGGTGATGCGCACCGTCGTGGGATCGACCGCCTCGACCCGCTCGATGCCTTGCGAGGTAGTTCGTCCAGTTGGACATGTTGTTCTTGATGGCGTAGTTGTAGGTGAAGGCGACGTCCTCGGCGGTGAGCGGCTGCCCGTCCGACCACTTGACGCCGCTGCGCAGGTGGACCGTCCAGACCTTGCCGTCGGCCGAGATGCCGCCGTTCTCCTTCGTCGGCATCTCGGTCGCAAGGTCCGGCCCGGCCCGTTGTCCTGGTTGTAGCCGAACACCGTCGAGTAGTTGATCCTCCAGATCTCGTAGGTCGAGTCGGCGTATCCAATGAACGGGTTCAGGTTGTCGGGCTCGTTCGTCCAGCCGAGACGCAGCGTGAGATCCGCCGCCGGCGATGGGCTGGGGCTCTCGGCGAGCGCGTGCGTGAGGCCCCAGACGAGGCCGCAGCACAGGACGACGGCGAGCAGCGCGGTCAGCATGAGTCCACGGCGGTGACCGCGCGCCATGGTCGTGCGAGCAAGCGCAGTGTCTTCAGCCATTGTGGCTCCCCCTTGTAAGACTCGATTGTGGTAGCGAGCACGAGCAATACTGCCCGTCATGCACCCCTGACGTTCGTGGACTCAACACCCCCTGTCCAGATCGGTGACGACGATCTCGCCCGCCGCGCGGGCGTGGATCTGCTTCCAGTCGAGCTCAAGCCCTAGCCCGGCAACGTCCGCGGCCGTCGTGCGAGCACTTCGCCCGGCAGCCGGTCGGCCGCGGCGACGATCTCGTCCAGTTCGGCCAACACGTCGCCCGGCAGAGGCTCGGACTCGTAGTCGGCAGCGAGCCGCAGGAGATCCGGGGTGAAGGACATGCTTGTCTCCTCAGAGCGGCAGGATCTTGCTCATGACCTCGGCGCGCTTGGCCGGCTTGCCGGTCTTCTGCTCCTTGCGGTCGGCGCTGGCGAAGACGGCCAGCGAGGCGCGAACGCCAATCCAGCGCAGCGGCTCGGGCTCCCACTTGCGGCGAAACGTGGTCGACCCACGGCAGTGCGCACGAGCGGCGTCTCCGTGCCCGTGATGAGGTCGGCCAGCGTGCGGCCGGCTAGGTTGGTCGCGGCGACGCCGTCCCCCACGTAGCCGCCGGCCCACGCCGTACCCGCGCGCCTTGTCCAGCCTACCGACGGGAACCAGTCGCGCGGAATCGCCCACGCGCCGCCCCAGGCGTGGGTGATCCGTGCGTCCCGGGCTGCCGGGAAGAGCTCCTTGAGAGTGCGCTCGAGCACGGCGTGCACGCGCGGCACGTGCTCGTAGTCCTCGCTCATCCTCGAACTCGAAGTGGTAGGGCGCGCCGCGGCCCCCGAGCGCGATGCGGTCGTCTTCGGTGCGCATCGCGTAGATGTACAGGTGGCGGCCGTCGGTGAGCGACCTCGTGGCCGCCCCAGCCGACGACGTCCCAGAAGCTCGCCGGCAGCGGCTCGGTGGCGAGCATCAGCGAGTAGGTGGGCACGATGTCGCGGCGCGCGACCAGGGAGCTCGGGGGTGAAGCCCTCGGTGGCCCTGACGACGACGCCGGCGCGTACCTCGCCGGCCGGGGTCAGCAGCTTCGTGATCGGTGATCTCGAGCACCGGCGTCTGTCTCGTAGATGCGTCACGCCGAGACCCTCGACGACGCGCGCGAGGCCGCGCACCAGGCGCGCGGGGTCGAGGCACGCGCAGTGCGTCGAGGAA
Organism: uncultured Thermoleophilia bacterium; assembly: GCA_963829205.1. Lineage (GTDB taxonomy): Bacteria > Actinomycetota > Thermoleophilia > UBA2241 > UBA2241 > CAIXSE01. Next base: position 928 of record CAWHHT010000003.1, on the reverse strand, counting down.
GGAGGCGCCCAAGTTGCCGTGCGACGTTGATGCGCTCGCGCGTCTGGCCGGCGTCCAGCCACATCATCTCGTCGGGCCGCACGCCCCACTTGCGGTCCAGGAGGGCTCGGCCTTCACGCGCTCCCTCTGCTCGGTGCCGTTCGCCAGCGTGAGCACACCGCCCTTGTGGAAGCGCGCCTCGATGCCCTTGTCGGCGGCGACGCGGCCGATCTCGTCGACGGTGTCGAACATCGCGCGCTGCATGGCGACGGCGGCGTCGCGGCCGTGCTTCGCGGCGATCGTGTCGAGCGACGTGGGGAAGAACGGCGACACCCAGCCACCGTTGCGGCCCGAAGCGCCGAAGCCGGCGATCTCCTTCTCGACCAGTGCGATGCTCAACGAAGGATCGGCCTTGGCGAGGTAGTAGGCGGTCCAGAGCGCCGTGTAGCCGGCGCCGACGATGGCGACGTCGACGTCGATGGCGCCGGGCAAGGCGTCACGTGGCTGGAGCGGCTCGTCGAGGAGGTCCAGCCACATGCTGCGGCGGCGGTAGCGGGTCTCGTCGACGGTTGCGCGGCGAGGCGGGAGGATTCGGCGGCGCTGCTGACATAGATGCCCCTTAGGCTGACGGCCGGCGCCCGGGGCGGGACCGGCCAAGTCGTCACTGGCATCCAGTCAAGGCGTGACGGAACGAGAAGTCAATACAACGAAATCGTTTGTTTCTCCGGATTCCGCATACGTATTCGAGAGGCCAAGCGGTCCGCGCACTCGCCCGACCGATCGGCCCGAGGCACGCTGGGACGGTCACGCTCCTAGTCGATGTGCGACCGCCAGGAGAGTTCGTCGCGCACCACGCGGACGTAGAGGCACAGCTCGAGGTCGCGCACGCCGGGCAGGTTGCGCACTTCTCGACGACGGTCTCGTACAAGCGTTCGCGGGTCTCGCAGAC
>CAWHHT010000002.1:0-17195 GCA_963829205.1 uncultured Thermoleophilia bacterium | reverse complement strand
GCGGAAGGCACCGACCTCGTCGTGGCCGGCATCGCCGCGGGCCGGCGCCCGCAGGTCGTGTTCGTGCGCGAGGAGCGCGCCGGGGACTCGCCGGTCTGCTGGAGGAGGCCGCCGCTGCCGCAGGCCTGCCGGCGGCCGTTTATCCGGTCGACGAGCGCGTCGCGCACCGGCTCTCCACCCTGGAGACGCCGCCCGACGCGCTCGCCGTCTTCGCGCTGCCGGAGCGGCCGCCGCTGGCCGCGCTGCGCGACCGGGCGGCGGCCGGGATCGTCCTCTACGCCGACGGCATCGCCGACCCCGGCAACATGGGCACGCTGCTGCGCGCGGCGATCGCCTTCGGCGCCACGGCCGTCGCGGCGGCGCCCGGCTCCGCCGACCTGTACGGGCCCAAGACCGTGCGTGCGAGCATGGGCGCCGTCTTCGGCGTGCCGCTCTGGCCGGAGCTGCCGCTGCGCGAGCTGCTCGAGCACCTGCCCGGCGCTGGCGTGTACGGCCTCGCCGCGCACGGCGGGACGCCGATCGCCGAGGCCGTGCGGCAAGAGCCGGCCGTGCTCGTCGTGGGCGCCGAGCGACCGGGGCTCTCCGCCGAGGCGCTCGCCTGCGTCACGCAGCTCATCACGATCCCGCTGGCGCCGTCTGCGGCCGGCGCTGTCGAATCGCTCAACGCCGGCGTCGCCGGCGCGATCGCCCTCTACGAGTTCTCGCGCCGGTCGGCCGGCGCCGCCGAAGACCCCCCGCGCCGCCCTCCGGCGCCCGAGGAAGGATGACCATGGACGACGCAGAGCTGCAGACCCTCAAGCAACGCGCGCCAGGGCTCGCGGCCCTGTACACGACCGGCCGCGAGACGATCCTGCGCGCCTCAGACGCCGCCGAGCTCGAGCAGGCGCGTGTGCTGACGCTGGGGCGCAAGAGCGCGCTCACGGAGCTCCTGCGCTCCATCCCCAGTCTGCCGGCGGATGAGCGCCCTCTGGTGGGCAAGGGCGGCAACCTCATCCGCCGCGAGTTCGAGGCGCTGGTCGAGGAGCGCGAAGCCCAGCTCAAGTCCGCCGCGCTGAGCGCGTCGTTGGCCGAAGAACGCATCGACGTCACGCTCCCCGGCCAGCCGTTCCCGGCCGGCCACGAGCACCTCATCAGCCAGACGATGCGCGAGGTCGAGGACATCTTCATCGGTCTCGGCTACCGCATCGCCGAGGGCCCCGAGGTCGAGCTCGACTACTACAACTTCACGGCGCTCAACACGCCCCCCAGCCACCCGGCCCGCTCGGCGCACGACACCTTCTGGGTGGTCGAGCAGCGCGAGACCATGCCGGAGGCGGTCGTCGACGCCGACCGGGGCGTCCTGCTGCGCACCCATACCTCACCCGTGCAGGTGCGCGTCATGGAGCAGCAGGAGCCGCCGGTCTACGTCGTCTGCCTCGGCAAGGTCTACCGGCGCGACTCCGACGCGACGCACACGCCCATGTTCCACCAGGTCGAGGGCCTGGTCGTCGACGAGGGCATCACGCTCGCCGACCTCAAGGGCACCGTGGCTCACTTCACGCGCGAGTTCTTCGGCCCCGACCGCTCGATCCGCGTGCGCCCTCACTTCTTCCCGTTCACCGAGCCGAGCATCGAGGTCGACGTCAACTGTGAGCTCTGCGGTGGCAAGGGCTGCCGCTCGTGCAAGCACTCCGGCTGGCTCGAGATCATGGGGGCCGGCATGGTCGACCCCAACGTATACGGGTTCGTGGGCTACGACCCGGAGCAGGTCAGCGGCTTCGCCTTCGGCATGGGGGTCGAGCGCATGGCGATGCTCAAGCACGGCATCCCGGACCTGCGCCTGTTCTACGACAACGACGTCCGCTTCCTGCGGCAGTTCTGAGAGGGGGCGGCGACGATGAGAGTACCGATCAGCTGGCTCAAGGAGTACGTGGACTGGCAGGGCACCGTCGAGGAGCTCGCCGAGCTGCTCACGATGTCCGGCACCGAGGTGGAGGGGATCGACTGGGTGGGCGCGCCGCGTGACCCGGACAACCTGGCGCGGTTCGTGATCGGCAAGGTGCTGACGCGCGACAAGCACCCCAACGCCGACAAGCTCAGCCTCTGCACAGTGGACGTGGGTGGGGCCAACGGCGGCGTCAAGCAGATCGTCTGCGGGGCGGACAACTTCCAGGCGGGCGACGTGGTGGCCGTCTCCATGACCGGCGCGACGCTCGAGAACGGGCTCAAGCTCAAGAAGGCGAACCTGCGTGGCGTCGAGAGCGACGGCATGATGATGAGCGAGCAGGAGCTGGGCTACGAGGAGAAGAGCCCTGGGATCGCGATCCTGCCGGCGGACTGGCCGGTCGGCGCTCCCCTGCAGGACTACCTGCCTGTGAGCGAAGCCGTCCTCGAGCTTGAGCTCACCTCCAACCGGCCCGACTGCTTCAGCATCTACGGCATCGCCCGCGAGGTGGCGGCCGCGTCCGGAGCGGCTCTGGCGCCGCCGCCCACCGCCGAACCGGCGGTGCTGGGCGGCGCCCCGGCGGCAGAGTCGGTCGCCGTCGAGGTCGTCGACGCCGACCTGTGCCCGCGCTACGCGGCGCGCGTCATCCGCGGCGTCGAGGTCGGCGAGTCGCCGGCGTGGCTCAAGGCGCGCCTCACGCACGCCGGCATGCGCCCCATCAACAACGTGGTCGACGTCACGAACTACGTGATGCTCGGCTGGGGCCAGCCGCTGCACGCCTTCGACGCGGGCAAGATCGAGGGCGCCAAGCTCGTTGCACGCCGGGCCCGCGAGGGCGAGAAGATCGTCACGCTGGACGGCGTGGAGCGCACGCTCGACGGCGAGATGCTGGTGATCGCCGACGTGGCCCGGCCGCTGGTGATCGCCGGCGTGTTCGGCGCCGTGGACGCCGAGGTCGATGCACGGACGACCGACCTCGTCCTCGAGGCCGCCAACTTCGCCGGTCCCAGCATCCTCCGCACCGAGCTGCATACCGGCATCCGTAGCGAGGCCAGCAACCGGTTCGAGAAGGGTCTCGACGCGGCGCTCGTGCCCGGTGGCCTCGCCTTCGCGACGCGGCTCTTCGAGGAGCTGTGCGGCGGCGTCGTTGCGCCCGGCACGCTCGACGTCGCCGACGAACCGGCGCCGCAGCCGGCGTTGCGCTACCGGCCGGCGAGGGCCGACGGCCTGCTCGGCTACGCCGTACCGGCCGCCGAGCAGGCGGCCATCCTGCGGCGGCTCGAGTGCGCGGTCGAGGGGGATGCAGCGGCCGAGTGGACCGTCACCCCGCCGAGCTTCCGACCAGACCTTGTGCGCGAGGTCGACCTCATCGAGGAGGTCGGACGTATCTCCGGCTACGACCGCGCGACCGAGACGTTGCCGCGGCACCGGACGGCCGGCGGCCTCACCGGTCCGCAGCGGGTGCGGCGCGCCCTGCGGCGCGCCCTGGCGCGCTGCGGGCTCGACGAAGTCATCACGTACACCTTCGTCGCGCCCGACGCGCTGGCGCCGCTCGGTCTGCCCGAGCACGACGTGCGCCTGCGGCCCGTGCGCCTGAGCAACCCCATGAGCGTGGAACAGTCGGTGATGCGCACCATGCTGCTGCCGGGCCTTCTGGGCGCCGTGCGGGACAACCTGTCGCGCCTCAACGACCCGCCCAGCATCTTCGAGCTGGGTAAGGTCTACCTCTGGGACGACGAGGTCGTGCCGGCGCCGGCGCACGCTGCCGAGCCCGGCGCCGTCCTCCCGCACGAGCCGGAAGCCGTGGGGATCGTCGTCGCCGGCCGGTTGCAGCCCGAGAGCTGGACCGCGGCCAGCCGCCCGGCCGACTTCTTCGCCCTCAAGGGCGTCGTCGAGGCTGCTCTCGCCGCCCTTCGCCTTGAGGTCGTGTTCGCGGCCCTGGGTGACTCGGCCGCGCACTTCCCGTACCTGCATCCCGGCAAGTCCGCCATCGTCTCGGTGCCCGGGGCCGGAGGCGTCGGCGTGGCCGGCCTGCTCCGGCCCGACGTCGCGGCGGCGTACGGTATCGAGGACGTCGAGGTCTACGTGGCGATGCTGAACCTCGACCGCATCGCGCCGGCCGCGCTGCCGACGCCGGCGTTCGTGGACCTCGGCTCGTACCCGCCGGCCAGCCAGGACCTCGCGGTGGTCGTCGGCCGCGACGCGACTGCCGACGGAGTCGTCGCGGTCGCGCGCCGCGCCGGCGGCAAGCTCGTGCGCAGCGTGCGCGTGTTCGACGTCTACGAGGGCGACCAGGTGGCGGCCGACAAGCGCTCGCTGGCTCTGCGCGTCGTCATGCGCTCGCCCGAGCGTACGCTGGGCGAGAAGGACATCGCCACGGTGCGCGCCAAGATCCTCGCTGCGCTCGAGCGCGAGTTCGCGGCGACGCTGCGCTGAGACCGCGGTCGCGCTGAACGCGTGACGCACGCGACGGGCGGGGCGGCCGGGAGCGGTCACCCCGCCCGTCTCGTCTTGTAGTCCCCGTCTCGTCTCGCCGTGGGCAGCGAGTCACAGGCGGCTGACAGGCTCATCCCAGAGTCGTCCCAGCAGCCGTTGATAGACCTGCCGCATGGATGCGGGACAGGCCATAAGACTCATCGAGGAGATCGAGCTCAGGCTGGCCTTCGCCGGAGTCGGTGAGGGCGACGGCGGTCCAGCGCCGTGGCCGTGCGCCGGCGTTGAGACTCCGGCGGAGGCCTCATCCTGATGCTGCGGCGGGCCTTGGCCGCGACGGCGGGCGCCGGCGCGGTCGTCGTGGTCGCCACGCTCGTCGTTCTCGCGACCGGATCCGCCGGCCATCCCGCCGCCCGGCGGCTGACGACGCAGGCGCTGGCGGATGTGAGCGTGCGGCAGGGCCGCCGGGCCACCTTCCGCTACGAGGTCCACGCCGCCATTTCTGGCTCGGCTGAGGTGGAGATCGTCGTTCAGTCAGCGTCCCGCGGCACCGTCATGACGGTTCATCTGGGATCGCGCCGCACCAACACGGTCCTTGCGGAGCGGCTCGCCGTCGGCCTCGCGCCCGGCCGCTACGTGTGGCTGGTCCGAGCGGGCGGTGATGCGTCGCGGTCGCGGACGTCCTCGGGCGTGGGTTCCCTGACCGTCAAGCGTCAGGCCGTGGCGCTGGTGCCGGCGGCGTCGTCGATCGCGCGTGCGGCCGCCTATCTGCGCAGCCGCGACACGGACGCTGCGCTGGCCGTCGTCGACACGCATGGGAGACTCCACGGCTACAACCTCCAACGGCGGTTCGTGAGCGCCAGCGTGGTGAAGGCGATGCTGCTCGTCGCCTATCTCCGTGACCACAGGACCGTGACCACGGAGATGCGCCGCACTTTGACGCTGATGATCACGGAGTCGGACAACGACGCCGCGTACCACGTCTACGCTGCGGTCGGCGCGCGCGGGTTGCGGCGGCTCGCGCGCCTCAGCGGCATGGCGCGCTTCACGCCCGGCGATGACGTGCTGTACTCCAACATCACCGCCGCCGATCAGGCGCGTTTCTTCTACCGCATGGACGCGTATCTCCCTTCGGACCGGCGGGCCTTCGCCCGGCGGCTGCTCTCGCACATCTGCGCGCGGCAGACGTGGGGCGTCGCGGAGGTCGCGCGGCCGCGATGGACGGTGTTCTTCAAGAGCGGATGGTTCGGCGCCGCGGCCGACCCGTACACACTGGTCAATCAGGTCGCGCGTCTGGAGCGCGGGCGTCTCACGTGGTCGCTGGCGGTCCTCAGCGACGACAACCCGGCGTCGCCGTATGCGTTCGTGACGCTGCGCGGCGTCGCCAGGCGCCTTCTCAGCGTGCGCGCACGCGAAGAGAATAATCATCAAGAGTCGACGTAGGGAGCTTGCATCATTTCCAGAGTACCGGTATAGTCCTCCGACGATGAGCAGCGCGACTGGCAGAACGATCCTCCCGCAGACCCGCCCTGACGCGGGTCGCACGCGCTGCGCGGTCCCCCGGGCCCGACGTGCACGACGCACGCCGGCCGGTGGGCACACCAGTCTGCTCTAGCTCGAGCGCCTCTTCGCTCGCGCAGACTCCCGCTTCTCGCCCTCCGCCGGCGCCTGTCTCGCCTTGTGTCGATCCCGACGTGCACCCGGAGTGCCCCATGACACCGACCACCTGCTCACAAGACCTCACGACCGCCACGACGCCCGCGCAAGCTCCCGACCCGTGCGTCGCCGACGCCGGCATCGTCGGCGGCAGCGGCTACACGGGCGCTCTGCTGGCTGAACTGCTGCTGCGGCACCCATCCGTCAGGCTCACGCATGTGAGCTCGGAGACGCTGGCCGGCGCGCCGGTGCCGCAGCACCTGCCTCGGGTGCGCACGGACCTCGCATTCTGCTCGCAGGCGGAGGTCTGCGGCGTCGACATCGCTTTCGTGTGCACGCCACACGGTGAGGCGGCGCCCGTGGTCAAGCGCCTCCTCGACGACGGGGCGCGGGTGATCGATCTCAGCGCCGACTTCCGGCTCGAGGCCGACGCCTACGCGGAGTGGTATGGGGAGCACCCCTACCCCGAACTGCTTCCCGCGGTGTACGGGCTCACCGAGCTTCACCGCGACGAGGTCGCCGCCGCGACGCTCGTCGCGAACCCCGGCTGCTATCCGACGGCGGCGCTGCTCGCCCTGGCGCCGCTTGCGCAGCTGGGCCTGGCCGACGTGGTCATCGACGCCAAGTCCGGGCGTGAGCGGCGCCGGGAAGACGCCCAAGGAGGCGACCCACTTCTGCACCGTCGACTCGGACCTCGTCGCCTACGGCGTGCAATCGCACCGGCACTACCCCGAGATCGCCGCCGGCATCGCCAGCTCGGCGACCGCCGCGACCGCCATGTTCGGCCCGGCCCCGGCGCCGTTCGGAGCCTCGCACGCGGCCGCCCGCGCGCCGAACCTCACCTTCGTGCCACACCTGGTCCCGCTGCAGCGCGGCATCAGCGAGACGATCTACGTGCGTCCGGCCACGCTGCCGCTGCCGGGCCCGGAGGAGGTCGCCGCCCTGTTCCACGAGTTCTACGACGGCGAGACGTTCGTCGAGGTCTGCGACGCGCCGCCACAGCTCAAGGACGTGGCCGGTACCAACTACTGCCGCATCCACGCCCACGTAGACCAGCGGGCCGGCCGCGTGATCGTCTTCAGCGTGATCGACAACCTGATGAAGGGCGCCAGCGGGCAGGCCGTGCAGAACATGAACGTCATGCTCGGCCTGTCCGAGCACGAAGGGCTGGCCTGAGATGCTGCCGGCGACCAGGTTCGCGCCACTCCCTGCGTGGACGCACAGGGCGAGCGGCGGGGTCACGCACCCGCGCGGCTTCGTCGCCGCCGGCGTCGCGAGCGGCGTCAAGAAGCGCGGCAAGCTCGACCTCGGCATCGTGGCCTCCGAGTCCGCCTGCGTGTCGGCGGCGACCTTCACGAGCAACGCCGCCGCGGCGGCGCCGGTGCGGCTCACGCGCGAGACCAGCGACTGCGCGCACTTGCGGGCGCTGGTGGTCAACGCCGGCAACGCCAACGCGTGCACCGGCAAGCAGGGCCTCGCCGACGCGGCGCGCATGCGTCTGCTCGCCGCGAACGAGCTGCGCTTGCCCGTGGAGTTGGTCGGCGTGGCGTCGACCGGCCTCATCGGCGTGCATCTGCCGATGGAGAAGATAGAACCTGGGATCATCGCCGCGACTCGCGCCCTCGCCGCCGGCGGTGGAACGCATTTCTCGCAGGCGATCCGCACCACGGACAAGCACGGCAAGTCCGGCGCTCTGGACGTGCGGCTCCCCGAGGGCGACGTCAGGCTGGGCTTCGCCGCCAAGGGGTGCGGCATGATCAGCCCCAACATGGCGACGATGCTGTGCTTCGTCACCTGCGACGCGGCGATCGGCGAGGCGGACTGGGCCGAGCTCCTGCACGCCGGCGTCGACGCCTCGTTCAACCGCATCACCGTGGACGGGCAGGAGTCGACCAACGACATGGTCGTTGGGCTCTGCAACGGCGCCTCCGGCGTGAAGCCCGGGGGAGAGAGCCTGGCGCGGCTGGGGGAAGTGCTGCAGGCCGCGCTCCTCTCGCTCGCCGTGTCGATCGTCGCCGACGGCGAGGGCTCCACGCGCACGATGCGGCTCGACGTGACCGGGGCGCGCGACCGCGGCGAAGCCGAGTCCGTCGCGCGCGCCGTCGCCAACTCGCCGCTGGTCAAGACCGCGTTCTACGGTCGCGACGCCAACTGGGGCCGCATCATGCAGGCGATCGGGCAGGCGCTCGGCCGCGGCGGACGGGAGGCGCTGCCGGCGCGCATCGCCTACGAAGACGTGGTGATCGTCGAGCACGGCCAGCCGGCGGCGCTGGACTCCATCCAGCAGGCCCGGCTGGCGGCCGTGATGCAGCAGCCCGAGATCGCCTTGACGGTCGCGCTCAACGGCCCCGGTGCGGTCGCGACCGTCTACTTCAGCGATCTGACGCACGACTACGTCACCCTCAACGCGGAGTACTCCACATGACCGTTCGCCACCAGAAGACCGTCAAGACCCTGCTCGAGGCGATGCCGTACATCCGCCGCTTCTGGGGCACGACCGTGGTGCTCAAGTACGGGGGCGCGGCGATGACGTCCCCGCATCTGCAGGAGCAGTTCGCCGAGGATGTCGTCCTCTTGCGGCTGGTCGGCATGAAGCCGGTCGTGGTGCACGGCGGCGGGCCCGCAGATCAGTCGCGCACATGAAGAGGCTCGGCATGGAGCCGACCTTCGTCGACGGCCAGCGCGTCACCGACGAGGCGACGATGGAGGTCGCCAAGATGGTCCTGGTCGGCAAGGTCAACAAGGAGATCGTCGGCCTCATCAACCGGCACGGCGGCACGGCCGTCGGCATCTCCGGCGAGGACGGCCGGCTGCTCCAGGTGGCGCCCAAGCAGCACCTGGACGTGGCCGGCAACGAGGTCGATCTGGGCTTCGTCGGCGAGGTGACGCGAGGTCAACGTGGCGGTCCTCGACCTCCTGGCCGAGGCCAACATCCCGGTGGTCGCCAGCGTCGGCGCGGACGCCTCCGGCGAGGCGTACAACGTCAATGCCGACACCGTCGCCGGGGAGATCGCCGCGGCCCTCGGCGCCGAGAAGATCATCTTCCTCACCGACGTCGAGGGCATCTACGAGGGCCAGGACGCCGAGCTGTCGCCGGTCTCCGAGTGCGACCTCGCGTACCTCGGTGCCCTCGTGGCCGCCGGCCGCGTCGCCGGCGGCATGCTGCCCAAGGCGGCGGCGGTCCGCCGGGCGGTGGAGGCCGGCGTGCACAGCGCCCACATCATCGACGGGCGCGTCGAGCACGCCGTGCTGCTCGAGATCCTCACCGACGCCGGCTGCGGCACCAAGGTGACGGCGTGAGCGCGGTCGCCGGGGCCTTGCGGGAAGCGCCGGGCGGTTGCATATTCCGGCCGGTGTTGGTGTATTCTATGCAAGGTAGAGCGGCGATGCCCGTGCTCGCTGACGGCACACTGCAGCCAGAATGCTCGTGGGGGGGACCGATCCGCATGAACAACCGCGCACCGATGGGCAAGACCGAGCGCCAGCGCCTCATCCAGACTGTGGTGCAGCAGCGCGAGGTCGCGACCCAGCGCGAACTGGTGAGCGCCCTGAGCGCCCTCGGCTGCGAGGTCACGCAGGCGACGGTCTCGCGCGACATCCGCGAGCTCGACCTGCAGAAGGTCCGCACGCATCTCGGTCGCGCGAAGTACGTGCTCAGCTCCCGCGAGCGGCCCAAGGACCCTGAGCAGGCCGCGCGCCACGTCCTGCACGATTTCGCGCGCTCCACCCTCGTCTCCCAGCAGCTGCTCGTGGTGCGCTGCGAGATCGGGACGGCGTCCACCGTCGCCCGTCAGATAGACAACCTGAACCACACGGACGTCGTCGGCACTATCGCCGGCGACGACACCTTCCTCATCATCTTGGACACGGTCGAGAAGGCGCAGGCGATGAAGCGCTACGTCGACCGTCTCCGAGAGGCCTAGCGCGCAGGCACAGCTCCGCGCGCACGCCAGTACTCGCTGAGGCCCGGCGGGCGGCTGCGCCGCGCCGGCCTCTCATCCCGTCCAGCAGAGAACCCAAGGAGCAACGATCGTGAGCACCGACGCACCCAACGGCACCGTCGTCCTCGCCTATTCCGGCGGCCTCGACACGTCCGCCCTCATCCCCTGGCTCAAGGAGAAGTACGGCCACGACGTCGTCGCCTGCCTCGTCGACCTCGGACGCGTGAAGGACATCCCGGCGATCATGGAGCGCGCGCTGGCGTCCGGCGCTATCGCCGCCGAGGCTATCGACGCCAAGGACGAGTTCGCCGAGCATCACTGCCTGCCGGCGCTCATGGCGAACGCCCTCTACGAAGACAAGTACCCGCTCTCCACGGCCATCGGCCGCCCCGTGATCGCCAAGAAGCTCGTGGAGACGGCGCACAAGTACGGCGCTACGGCTGTGGCCCACGGCTGCACCGGCAAGGGCAACGACCAGGTGCGCGTCGACATCGGCGTGCGCGCCCTCGACCCGAGCCTGACCATCATCGCTCCGGCTCGGGCCGCCGATTGGCCCAGCCGCGAGGAGCTGCTCGACTACGTGGCCGCTCACGACATCCCCGTGAATCTCACCAAGAAGAGCCCGTACTCGATCGACGAGAACTTGTGGGGGCGGAGCAACGAGTGCGGCGTGCTCGAGGATCCGTGGGTCGCCCCGCCGGAGGACGCTTTCCAGTTCGTCGTAAGCCCCGCCGCCGCCCCAGACGAGCCCCAGCATGTCGTCGTCAGCTTCGACAAGGGCAAGCCGGTGGCGCTCGACGGCACGCCGATGGGGATGGTCGAGCTCATCGAGACCATCGACGCCATCGGCAACAAGCACGGCTTCGGGCGCGTCGACATGATCGAGAACCGGCTCGTGGGCATCAAGAGCCGGGAGGTCTACGAAGTGGCCGGCTCGCTGGCGCTCATCACCGCTCACCGCGAGCTTGAGGACCTCGTGCTCACGCGCGACCTGCTTCACTTCAAGCGCACCATCGAGAGCAAGCTCTCGGACATGATCTACGAGGGCCAGTGGTTCGACCCGTTGACCGAGGCGTGCAAGGCCTTCCTCTTCCAGAGCCAGGAGCGCGTCACCGGCGACGTCCGGCTCAAGTTCTTCAAGGGCAGCTGCGTGGCCGACGGCCGGCGCAGCGACCTCTCGCTCTACAGCTACAAGCTCGCGACGTACACGACCGAGGACGAGTTCTCGCACGAGGCCGCGGCCGGCTTCATCCAGCTGTGGGGCCTCCCGATCGAGGTGTGGGCGCGGGTCGGCAAGCAGCACCACATGATGAAGGAGCTCGAGGACGGGGCCGTGGCAGAGACCGTATGATGCGGTCATGACAGAGGACACGGCATGACGGTCGCGCGTTCGGGACGCTTCGCCGGCGAGCGCGCGCCCGCGTTCGTGGCGCTGAACAGCTCGCTGGCGCTCGACTGGCGCCTGTGGCCCGAAGACATCGAAGGATCGGTGGCGCACGCCCGTGCCCTGCGCGGTGCGGGCGTGCTCACCATGGACGAGTTTCGCGCCATCGAGGTCGGCCTCGCCGCTGTCGGCCGCGAGATCGAGGCCGGCAGTTTCGTGCCGTCGGACTCCGACGAGGACGTGCACATGGCCGTGGAGCGCCGGCTCACGGAGCTCGCGGGCGAAGCCGGCGCCAGACTCCACACCGGCCGCAGCCGCAACGACCAGGTCGTCACCGACGTGCGGCTGCACCTCCGCCGCGTGCTCGAACGCCAGGACGCGGCGCTCGACGTCCTGCAGCAGGTCCTCCTGGCGCGAGCTTCGGAGCACGTCGAGACGGTGATGCCCGCCTACACGCACCTGCAGCGCGCGCAGGTCACGTCGCTGGCCCAGCACCTGCTCGCCTACTTCTGGATGCTGGAGCGCGACCGCGGCCGGGTGGCCGCCGCCCGCGACGCCTGCCTCGAGCTCCCGCTCGGCGCCGGCGCCGCCGTGGGCCTCAACTACGAGCTCGACCGCGCGGCGATCGCGACGGACCTCGGCTTCGAGCGCGTCACCGAGAACTCGCTCGACGCCGTCGCGAGCCGCGACTTCGTCGTCGACTACCTCGCCGCGGCGGCGCAGCTGGGCGGCCACCTCAGCAGGCTCGGGGGCGAGCTCGTCCTGTGGGCGAGCAGCGAGTTCGGCTTCGTGCTCCTGCCGGACGCCTTCAGCGGCGGGTCGAGCATCATGCCGCAGAAGAAGAACCCGGACGCCGCCGAGCTGATGCGGGCCGCCGCTCCGCGGCTGACCGCCGACCTCGGCGGCCTCCTCGGCGTGCTCCACGGCCTCCCGCTCGCCTACAACACCGACCTGCGCGAGGACAAACGCTATCTCTTCGACGCCGTCGATTGCCTCGACCAGCTCCTGCCGGTCGCGCACGGGCTGCTCGAGGGCGCGACCTTCGACGAAGGGCGTATGGCGGCGGCCTGCGACTCCTTCCTCGCCGCCACCGACGTCGCCGACTACCTTGTGGGCAAAGGCGTACCGTTCCGCGAGGCTCACCACGCCACGGGGACTCTCGTGCGGCGCTGCCTCGACGCCGGCGTGGATCTCGCGGACGCGGATCTCGACGACCTCCAGGCTTTGTCGCCGGCGTTCGCCGAGGACTACTTCGAGCTGCACGAGCCGGCCGCTCAGCTGGCGCGCAAACGATCCCAGGGCGGCTCCGCCCCAGCACGCGTGCGCGAGCAGCTCGAGCACGCCCGCGCCGCGCTGGCGGCGCGCCCCTGCTGCTGAGATGCGCGCTCCGGCGGCCGTCCTCTTCGACCTCTGGGGCACGCTCGTCGCGGGGATCCCGGCGTCGCTGCGTGACGCCGTCGCGTACGAGATGGCGGCGGACCTCGGCGTCGACGCCGCCGCCTTCGCCGCCGCCTACCGCGACTCGTATCGCGAGCGCTTCCTCGGTTTGACTGGTGACCTGGAAGAGACGGTGAAGCTGCTGGCCGGGCGCTGCGGCGGCAGCCCCGCGCCTCTCGCCGTGAGGCGCGCCGCAGGCCGACGCATCGGACTGACCGCCGGTCTCCTCGTCTCCGATGCGGGAGCGCTCGCGACCCTCGACGCGCTTCGCGCGCGCGGCTTCCTCCTCGGCCTCGTCTCCGACTCGTCCGTGGAGACGCCGCCGCTGTGGGCGTCGTCGCCGCTGGCACCGCGCATCGACGCCGTCGCCTTCTCGTGCGAGCTCGGCGCCCGCAAGCCGGACCCGCGCCTCTTTCAGCACGTGCTGGACGCGCTGGCGTGCGACGCCGCGGAGTGCGCCTATGTCGGCGACGGCGGCGGGGGAGAGCTGACCGCGACCGCCCGCCTCGGGATGCTCGCCATCCGCATCCGCCCGCCGGGCGGGGCGCCGACCGACCGGTACGACGACGACTCCGGCTTTGCCGGGGCGGAGGTCGCGGCCCTGCCCGAGCTGCTCGAGCTGCCGTGGGCTGCGGCGAGGGTAGCCAGGCCGTGACGTCCGCCTCGCCGACGGAGACTCCGCTCACGCAGGACTTCTTCGCGCGCTCCGCCCTCGACGTGGCGCGCGACCTCATCGGCTGCACGTTCCTCTTCGGCGGTGCCGGCGGCCGCATCGTGGAGACCGAGGCCTACCGCCAGGACGACCCGTGCTGTCACGGCTACCGCGGCAAGACAGCGCGCAACGCCGTGCTGTTCGGGCCGCCCGGCCACCTCTACGTCTACTTCACGTACGGCATGCACTTCTGCGCCAACACCGTGTGCGAGGAAGAAGGGGTGGCCGCCGGCGTGCTGCTGCGAGCGCTCGAGCCGGAGCACGACGTCGAAGCGATGATCGTGCGGCGGGGAGTGACCGAGCCGCGCCTGATCGCCTCCGGCCCGGCGCGGCTCGCCCAGGCGCTCGGCATCGCCCGCGAGCACAACGGCCTGCCGCTCTGGACGCCGCCGCTGGAGATCCTCCCGCGGCCCGCCGGCGCACCGCGACCGCGCCTCGTCTCCACCGCGCGCATCGGCGTCCGCGGCGGCGACCAGAAGCCCTGGCGCTTCGTGGCCGCCGGCAGCCGATACCTCTCGCGCCCGTTGCCGCGGGACGCGCGGCGCTGACGCGGTCGCGCGCTTCCGTCCCTTTCCGAAGCCGCACGGGTGTCCTCCGGGTCCGCTTGGGTAAGAATAGGGCGCCAGCTGCCTAAGAAAGGACCATCGTGAAGCTACGTGAGATCTACGAGACCGCCGTCCGCATGGGGATCAAGGCCGACCCCCGTGGCAAGGCCGGCGTTGATGAGTATCTCGAGCGCCAGAAGGACCGCTTCGAGTCCGCGCCCGACCACCTCAAGCAGTTCGCCGATCCCGAAAGCCTCAAGAACCCGTACGCCGACACGCGCATCTACGTCGGCGACCCTGACCTCGAGGTCAAGACGCTGCTCGGCGGCATCGACATGAACACCGGCGAAGTCCTGCTGGCCGACCGGCTGCGCGAGAAGGGCATGGCGATCGACGCGATCTACACGCACCACCCGGAGAGCTGGGGCCTCACCAAGCTCGACAGCGTGATGGAGGTCCAGGCGGACATCTGGGCGGGGATGGGCGTCCCGATCCAGGCCGGCGAGAAGTTCATCACCGAGCGGATGGACGAAGTCCGCCGCCGCCTCATGCCGCTCAACTACGACCAGGCCATCGACGCGGCGCGCCTGCTCGGCGTGCCGTTCTTCTCGGCGCACACGCCCACAGACAACCTCGTCTACAGCTTCCTCACGCGCTACTTCGAGAAGCGCGAGCCCAAGACGATCGACGACGTGCAGAAGGCCCTGCTGGACATCCCCGAGTACCGGATCGCCGCCCAGAAGGGCGCCGGCCCGTACATCGGCAAGAGCCGTCCCGGCGCGCGCGCCGGGCGCGTGCTGGTCGACATGACCGGCGGCACGGAGGGCCCCAAGAAGGCCGTCGAGAAGCTCGCCGACGCGGGCGTGGGCACGATCGTCGGCATGCACATGGGCCAGGAACTGCGCGACGAGGCGGAGGCGCACGACATCCACGTCGTGATCGCCGGCCACATGAGCAGCGACTCGCTCGGCATCAACCAGTTCCTCGACGAACTGGAGCGCAACGGCGTGGAGACGATCGCCACCTCCGGCCTCATCCGTGTGCATCGCGACGTCAAGGGCAAGGTCGTCAAGGAGGAGCCGGGCGCGCTGCCGGCTCTCTAGCCGGCGCCCGGCACGTCCGTGAGCGCCGCCCCGCAGATCGAGCTGCTGGCGCCGGCGGGTGAGCCGCGCGCTCTGCGCGCGGCGCTCGCCGCCGGCGCCGACGCCGTCTACTTCGGCCTCGACCGCTGGAGCGCCCGCGCCTTCGCCGGCAACTTCGCCGGCGAGACGGTCGTCGAGGCGATCGAGCTCGCGCACCTCTACGACGCTCGCGCCTATCTCGCGCTCAACACGCTCCTCAAAGACGCGGAGGTCGGGCCGGCGCTGGCGGCGCTGGAGGCGCCGTACCTCGCCGGCCTGGACGCCCTCATCGTCGCCGACCTCGGCTTCGCCGCGCGCGTGCGTGAGGCGTACCCGGAGTTGCCCCTGCACGCCAGCACGCAGCTCAACACGCACAGCTCATCGCAGCTGAAGGCGCTGGCCAGGCTCGGCTTCTCCCGCGCCATCCTCGCGCGCGAGCTCAGCCTCGCGGAGATCGCCGCCCTCGAGGCGCACGGTCTTGAGCTGGAGGCGTTCGTGCACGGCGCCTTGTGCTATGGCTACTCGGGCGACTGTCTGCTATCGAGCATGGTCGGCGGCCGCAGCGGCAATCGCGGCCGCTGCAGCCAAGCCTGCCGGCTGCGCTACGGGATGCGCCGGCTGGGCGCAAAGTCCGGTGCCGGCCGGCCGACCGAGGCCAGCGCAGGTCATCGGACCGAGGCCAGCGCAGGTCATCGGACCGAGGCCGGCGGAGGCTCGCGCGCTGGCGACGCCGGCGAGGAGCTCGCGCGCGTCATGTCCACCTCGGACCTGGCCGCCATCGGCGTGCTTCCTCGCCTGCTCGACGCGGGAGTCACATCGTTCAAGCTCGAAGGTCGCATGAAGGACGCGGCCTACGTCGGCGTCACCACCGCCGTCTACCGCGAGGCGCTCGACGTCGCGCGCGCCGATCCCGCAAGGTACCGGGTGCGCGCGGAGTGGACCGAGCGCCTCGAACAAAGCTTCTCGCGCAGCTTCACGACGGCGCACCTCGAAGGCCGGCACTCGGAGGTGCGCAGCGGCGGCCGCGGCGGCCATCGCGGCGTGCTCATCGGCCGCGTCACGCGCGTGAACGAGGCACGCGGAGAGGTGGTGGTTCGCCTGCGCCAGCCGGTCGCGGCCGGGGACATCGTGTACCTGTACACGCCGTGGGGCCAGACGGAGCCGGCGCGGCTGGAGGAGTCCGCCGATGGGGAGCTCACCTTGCGTGCGCGCGAACGCGTCGCCGTCAAGGATCGGCTGTTCCGCCTGGCGGCGGCCGACGCCGGCCAGCTCGCCCGCGACCTCGTCACTGGCCGTCAGGTCCGGCGCCCCGTCCTCCTTCGCATGTGCCTGGTCGGAGAGGCGGGCCGGCCGGCGGCGCTCGCGGTCGAGCGGCTCGACGGCGGGCAGGCCGTGACGGTGACGACCGCGGAGCCTCTCGCCGCGGCGCGGACCGCCGCCCTGACGGCGGAGAAGGCGCGTGACGCCCTCGGCGCGCTCGGCGGGACGCCGTATCGCTTGGGCGACCTCGAGTTCGCCGTCGACGATGGCGTGTTCCTGGGTGTCGGCGCACTCAAGGACCTCCGCCGCCGAGCGTTGCTCGCGCTGGACCAGGAGCGGCTCGGCGCTCGCCGCCGCTCGCGGAGCGTGTACGTGCCCGTTGTGACCGGGCCCGCTTCGGGCGCGGCCACGCCAGGGCCGGCCGCGCCAGGGCCGGCCGCGCCGTCATGGGTCGCGCCGGCCGTCCCCGCGGCCGACCGCTCCGCGGTGATCCTCGTGCTGCGGCCGGGTGAACGACCGCTGCGCGCGACAGATGCGGACGCCGCCTGTCTTGACCTGCAGACCGGTGACGACCCCGACGCCGTCGCTGCGGCGCTGGACGATCTGCGGCCGCGCAGCCACGGCGTCTACGCACGGATGCCGGAGGTCCTGTTCGACGCCGACCAGCCCTGGCTGCACACCGTCCTGGCGCTGCCGTGGGACGGCGTCTACGTTCGTCATCTCGGAACCCTTGAAGGCCTGGCCCGGGTCCCGGACGAGCGCCGTCCCGCGCTCGCCCTCGA
>CAWHHT010000001.1:0-16514 GCA_963829205.1 uncultured Thermoleophilia bacterium | reverse complement strand
TAATCCCAAGGTCACAGGTTCGATCCCTGTGCGGCCCACCACACTTCTTCCTGCGTAATAGCCAAATCTCCTACCTCTGCCCGGCGGCCTTGAGGCGCCGTGAATACCCTCTTGCCAACGGATTGCCAACGGAGGCCTCTCAGAACCCCTCTGGCACGATGAGCGCGGCCACTGCTGCAGCCGCCTCCTCGTCGTGTCGTGGCATGGCGTGCGAGTAGAGCGGGCTTTCCGGAACCCGCGCCACCGCGAGCAGTGACTGCGGACAAAGCGTCGAGCACAGACGGGGCCGGGCTGAAGAGAGTCCTCCTCGCCCGGCCCCCAAAGGCGCCGATCCGTCTACTCCGCTGGCTCCGGCACCGCCCTGCCCGGCGCGGCCTGCTCCCGCCCGTCCTGGGGTTCAGGCAGACCGATCCCTTCGACGTCGACGTTCGGCAGGATGCGGTCGAGCCACGAGGGCAGCCACCACGCACGCTGGCCGAGCAGCGACATGACCGCCGGCCCGAACGTCATGCGGACCAGGAAGGCGTCGACGAGCACGCCGAAGGCGAAAGCGAAGCCGAGTGTCTTGATGACCGAGTCCGCCTGCAGCATGAACCCGCCGAAGACGCTGATCATGATGATCGCGGCTGCTACCACGACTCGGGCTCCGTGACGGAAGCCGATGGCGATCGCGTCGTTGGCCGTATCGCCGCGCATGTGCTCCTCGCGGATGCGCGTCACGAGGAAGACCTCGTAGTCCATGGCGAGCCCGAAGAGGATCCCGATGAGGAAGATCGGCGCGAACGCGAGGATAGGCCCCGGGTTACTCAGGCCGATGAGGCTTCGAAGCCAGCCCCACTGGAAGACGGCCACGAGCGCGCCGAAGGTGGCGAGGACGCTGAGCAGGTAGCCGAGCACGGCCTTGAGCGGGACGAGGAGGCTGCGGAACACGATCGTGAGCAGGACGAACGCGAGCCCGACGATGACCGCCAGGTAGGGGATCAGCGCGCCCTGCAGCTTCTGCGCCGTGTCGATGCCCACAGCGGTCACGCCGGTGACGAACGCCTTGGCCCCCGTGCTGCTCTTCCAGGAGGAAGCGTGAGCGCGGATCGCCTTGACGAGGTCGGACGTAGCTTGGTCGGAGGGGCCGCTCATCGGGATCACGCTCACGATGGCGGTGTTCCCGGCCTGGTTGAGCGTCGGCAGCGCGACGAAGGCGATGCCCGGCAGCGCGCTGACGTCCTTCTGGATAGCCGCGGCCGCGGCCTTGGGGTCGTTCACGCCGCTCAGGTCGACGGCCACCACCAGCGGCCCGTTGAAGCCCGGTCCGAACGCCTTGGCGGTCTGCTCGTAGGCGAGGAGCTGAGTCGAGCCGGAGGGCGCGCTGCCGTCGTTCGGCATCCCCAGTCTCAGGTGCAGCGCGGGGATGGCGCAGGCCAGCAGCACGATCACGATCGCGGCGATCATGGGGATGCGGAAGCGGGTCACCAAGCGCCCCCACCGCTCCCCCCGTGACGACTGGCTCGCGTCGCCCTCCGCGTCGCGCGCGGCGCGCCCGCGTCGGCCGAGCACCCGCGAGCCGACGAAGCCGAGCACGGCCGGCAGGAGCGTGAGCGCGACCAGCACGGCGGCCAGGACGGCGCCGGCCGCCCCCAAGCCGATCGCGGTCAGGAAGGGGATGCCGACGACCGCGAGGGCGGACAGGGCGATGATGACGGTGAGGCCGGCGAACAGCACCGCCCCACCCGCGGTGCCGACCGCACGCCCGGCGGCGTCCTCGCTCGAGCGACCGGTGATGAGCTCGTGCCGGTAGCGTGAGACGATGAACAGGCAGTAGTCGATGCCGACCGCGAGTCCGAGCATGAGCGCGAGATCGAGCGTGGCTGACTGCAGGTCGAAGAAGCGTGTCGCGATCTGGATGACGAACAGGCTGGAGGCGACCCCGATGGCGGCGGTCAGCAGCGGCAGGCCCGCCGCGACCAGCGAGCCGAAGGTGATCAGAAGGACGAACGCCGCGATGCCGACGGCCACGATCTCCGAGGTGAGCACGGCCCTGGCCGGCGCCACCGCCGACCCCCCGAACTCGACCTGCAGCCGAGCCGATGCCGCGCTGCGCCCCGCGGCCTCGAGTGCTTTCTGCTCCGCACCCGTGACCTTGTCCGAGGGGACGTTGTAGACGACGTTCGCGATCGCCGTGCGTTGGTCGCGAGAGATGACCTTGGCCTTGAAGGGATCGACGACCGTCACGACGTGAGCCAGGGCTGACACCTTCTGGAGCGCCTGCTGGATCGCTGTGATCTGGGCAGGATCGGTGACCTTCCCGGTGCCCTCTGCGGTGAAGACGATGCTGGCGGACGCATCGCCGACCGATGCCTGCGGCATGCGCTGCTTGAGCAGATCGATCGCCTGCTGGGACTCCGTCCCAGGGATCGAGGGCGTGGACGCCATCGATTTGGCCAGCGTCATGGCGCCGACGCCGAGGAGCACCAGCACGGCGATCCAGACGGCGAGGACCAGGCCGCGGCGGCGGTGGGCGAAGCTTCCTAGTCGATAGAGCAAAGCTGCCACAGTCGAACTCCTTCCCGTCAACCCCGGGCCACGTGGCCCTGAGGCGAGGACTTCTCGTTACCGGCGCCAGTTGGCGCCATACTTCTTGAAGAAGCCGAGCGGCTCGGTGGGGTGCAGCCGCTCGGCTACGTCAGGCGTTCTGCCCTGGGTAGCCAAACGGCAAGATAGCCGAACGGCTACTTTCGCGGCATAGTAGCCGTTCGGCTAGGGGAGTTCAACCGCGGGCGGTATGCTTGCGTGGTGAAAACACAGGACGCCGCAGGGAGACCCGTCGTGGCAGGCATCGTCGATTCGGCAAACAGGCAGAGAGGTACGGCCCGCGAGCGCGTGCTCGACGCGGCCCGGATCCTCTTCTCGGAGTACAGCGTGAGCGGGACCTCACTCCACATGATCGCGGACCATCTCGGCGTCACCAAGGCGGCCGTCTATCACCAGTTCCACACGAAGGAAGAGATCGTCATGACGCTGCTCGAGAAGCCGCTCGCGGAGCTGGAGGCCGTGGTCACTGAGGCTGAGGCCAACGATGCGCGCGAGGATCAGCTCGACGTGCTCCTGAAGGGACTCGTGGACATCGTGCTCGAGAACCCGGAGATCGTCAGCATGATCCAGAGCGACCCCGCCGCTGCGCGCGTCGTGCAGGACCAGAACCTGCATAGCGACGTCGACAGACGCCTCACCGATCTGCTCTCCGGCCCACATCCAGATTCTCGGACGCGAGTCGCGAGCGTGCTCTTCGGCGCGGGGCTGATGCTCATCGGTCACCATCCGCTGATTTCCGACATCGACCCCGCCACGATGCGCAGGGAACTTCCGCGCATCGGCCGAGCGATGCTGCTCTAGAGGAGCTCCAGGCCCCCACCAGGCCTGCCGCTACTTCGGAGCAACGCCCACGGTGCCGTCTTGAGGAGCACGACGGTCACGGCGAGGCCGTCCTCTGAAGGGCAGTCGGGTACTCACGGGAAGAACAGCCTCAGATGCAGGCATTTTCCAGATAGGGCAGGAGCGGACAGAACGACTTTGGAGGCCTCTTGATCCCAAGGTCACAGGTTCGATCCTTGTGCGGCCCACCACACGCCCGCCTCTTCGTCGCGTCTAGCATGGCGTGCGATCTTCTCTTCCTTCTGCGCAGCACGGAGGCGCCTGAGCACGATCGCCGTCGAGTGCCTCGCCTGCCACAGGCAGTTGCCCCCAGCGGAAGCGGAGGCGTGCGCATGCGCACTCGGCTTCGTCACAGGTGGCTACACATTCGCCTCGGAGTCTCGCTCTGTTATGCCGATAGTCGCGGGCAGAGAGAGGGACGGGTGCGCACCCTCGCGCGCCTGGGGACATCCGCGTTCAGGGGAGAGAGAGCATGCCATCAGGTGCACCACGGCCGGGTGAGCGCGGGCACGCGCATCGCGGCGCAAACGACGACGACCGGTCCCGGCGCGAGCTCGACCGTCTGTTCGCCTACGAGACCATCCTTGAGCACTCGCACCTCAACGTGACCATCTACGACCGCGACCTCGTCGTCCGCGACGTGAGCCGCGTGGCAGCCGAGCACGCCCACATGACCCGAGAGACGATGATCGGCTGCTCGCTGCGTGACTACCTGCCGCCCGAATACGTCACCACCAACGAGCGCGCAATCGCCGGCGAGACGATCGAGATCGAAGGCAAGTTGGCACCCGAGCTGGGTCCGCGGGAGCTCTGGACACACGTCCTCATCCTGCCGATCCGCGATGGCGAGGGAGTCGTGCAGGGCGGCACGACCATCGTTGCGGACGTGAGCGAGCAGAGGCGCGCCGACGAGCTCATCGAGAAGCTTGCCTTCGTCGATTCCGTGACCGACCTGCCCAACCGCGCGATGCTCTCGATGATGCTGGAGCGGGCCTTGTCGGGTGCCAAGGCGTCCCACCGTCAGCTGGCACTCGTGTGGCTCAACCTCGACCGCTTCAAGGATGTCAACGACGGTCTCGGCCAGCAGGTCGGCGATGAGCTCCTGCGTGCCGTCGGCGAGCGCCTGCACGAGCACGTGCGTACCAATGACATGGTCGCTCACGCCGGCGCCGACGATTTCGTGCTGCTGCTGCCTCGCGTCAATTCGGGTCAGCACCTCGAGCGCCTCGTGGCGCGCGTGCACGAGGTCTTCGCCGAGCCCTTCCTGGTAGGCGATGAGGCGGTCTTCCTCACGGCCAGTTGCGGCATCGCCGTGCATCCCAACGGTGGCGCCGATGCGAGGCAGCTGCAGGAGAACGCGCATACGGCCATGCGCGTCGCCAAGCAGTTCGGTGGCGGCGCCTGCGAGCTCTTCGATCCCGGCGTCGCCGAGGACAGCTCCGGACGCCTTCGGCTGGCGCGCGAGATCCGCGAGGGCATCGAGCAGGGCGCCTTCACGATGCACTACCAGCCGATCGTCGATCTCGGCACGATGCAGACGACATCTGTCGAGGCGCTGGCACGCTGGAACCACCCCGAGCGCGGCCTCGTCTCGCCAGCGGAGTTCATCCCCTTCGCCGAGGAGAGCGGGCTCATCGTCACGCTGGGCCGGCACCTCCTCACCGAGGCCTGCGGCCACCTGAAAGGCTGGCATGCCGCCCTCGAGGCGCCGCCCCGTGTCTGCGTCAACGTTTCGGCGCGCGAGGTGCAGCGCTCCGATGTGTGCGACGGAGTCAAGCGCGCGGCGGCCAAGGCGGGCATCGCGCCCTCGTCGCTGGAGATCGAGTTCACCGAGACGGCCGTGCTCGCCAATCCGGCCCGCGCCGCCGAGGTCGCCCGCTGCCTGAGTGACGCCGGCGCCAGCGTCTCTTTGGACGACTTCGGCACCGGCTACTCCTCGCTCACGCACCTGCGCGAGCTGCCCATCGACCGCGTCAAGATCGACCGCTCGTTCGTGGGCAGCTGCCTCAGCGATCGCTCGGCTTCATCCATCCTCGTGGGGGTCACGCATCTGGCCCACGACCTCGGCATGGAGGTCGTCGCCGAGGGCGTGGAGTCGGAGGCCCAGCTGGAGTTCGTGAAGGCGGTCGGCTGCGACGCCGCCCAGGGCTACCACCTGGCGAGGCCGCTGCCGCACGCTGAGGCCACCGAACACCTGCGCAGAGCGGCCGGGGGGCCAGTGCTGTAGGCCGCCGACTTCGGCACTCGCGGCGGTCCGCGGCCGAGCGCTGATCCTCAACGCGCAAGAGCTCACCCGACGCGGCTCTGCGCGGAGCCGGTCGGCGCACCGGCGGGGATCTCGCCCTCCCGCCGCGCCTCCTCGAAGACCCTGTCGATGTCCCACTCGATCTGGCGCAGGAGGCCGCGCGCGACGAACTCAGCCTCGAAGTCGGTGAGGCGAGCCCAGGGGTCACCGGGGCGGTGACGCGGCATGCTGACGACCTCGCTGCGCCAGCGCTCCGGGAGGCGCCGGCGATGCGGCAGCTCGAGCGCCGGCCAGTGGACCGCCTCGAGCAGGAAGACGCGGTAGTGGTTCTCGCGTGCATCGCAGCGCGCGGTCACGTCGTCGATGCTAGCCTCGAGGTGCACGCCGCGGTAGCGAAGCGCGGCGTCGATGCTGAGGGCAGCCAGACGCGGCGCCACGTGGGCCGCGTCGAGCGCGGCGCTCGCGCCGATGTGCCAGGCAGAGGACGTCTCTCGAGCCGGCATCGATGAACCTCTCTCTCTTCGCGCCCCGCCCGAGGCGCAAAAGGACGAGTCTGACGCTAGGCGCAAGGGCGGCGGCGCACAAGAGGACGCAGCTTCATCTGCGCTGGGCAGGGAAGCTCATCTGCGGCGGCCTCGACCTGCATCGGGACGGGAGCCGTGGAGGCTGGCGTCGGAATCGAACCGAACAGCGGCCCTGGTGAGGCCGCCCGACGGTTTTGCAGACCGCGGCCGGCGCCAGCCGACTAAACCAGCCGCCCGCTAGCCTACCTGTTGCCCTTGCGCCAAGTGAAGAACGCGGATAGGAGGCCTCCGGTACCAGGAGCCCTCCCGTCTTGACCGGCCACCATTTCGGGGACCATACCCACACGCACGGATCGTCCAGCCTGAGGGCAGCGTCGAGGGCACTCCAGTCACCCCGCAAGGGCAACGCAGGCCACCCCTAGGTGACGTTGGCCTCGCTTCGCTTGCGACTCGCCCATGCTTCCATGCGGCAGTGGTTGCTGCAGTACTTCCGCTTCGGGTTGCACGTCGCAAAGAAGCCACCGCAGCTGGGGCACTCGCGCTCTTCGAGCGGTCGGCGGCTGGCCACCCGGTGCGGCAGCACTTCTTCGTGGTTGGCCATGTGCAGTGCGCAGAAGTGCGAGCGGTTGTAGATCGATAGCAGAGTCTCACAGCCGGGCTCCGCGCAGATGCGACCATGCGGGCACGCGGCAATCGCATCCGAGCGTCGGCCAGATCCACCGGGCGCGATCCTGCCTGTCATGCGGGAGATCATGGAAGGGACGGAGTGGGGCGATCAGAGGCGGCCGCCGCCGGGGAGGTCCTCTGCCATGCAGCGGAGACTCGCCAGGTGCGTACTGCGTCGTGCAACATCACTCCGTCCCTTCCATCAGGCCGTGCCGGAATGTACCCCTCGTGGGCACATCCCTACCCGGGTCAGCGATGTGGTCGGCACGAAGGACGTACAGCGGCCCGCCGCATCGAAGAGGGTGAGAGATCGACGCGGCGGCCGACACCCACCGCGACTGTGCAGCTGGCGCGCTTCACGTGAGCCCATGCAAGGCGTGCGGCGGACCTACGTAGGAATGTACCCGTCGGGGACGCAAACGGCCCGCCGCAGTATCAAGCTTGCCCATTGGCAACGCGGCGGACCGTGGGAACGGCCGAAGCTCCAAGCCGTTCTGTGACCCGACCCTACACCGCGCACAACGGCTCGCAGCGTGCCCACGTCGCGAGCGGAGCCAGCTCACTCCGGCAGAGTGAAGCCCTCTTCTTCGAAGAGCTGGCGGCAGGCCTCCGCCGCGTCGGCATCGAAGCGCCCTCGCGAGTCCGGCCCGATCTCGGCCAGCGCCTCCTCCAGAGGCAAGGCGGGACGGTAGGGCCTGTGCGTGATCATCGCTTCGACCACGTCCGCGACCGCGAGGATGCGTGCCTCGGGCAGGATCTCATCGCCCTTCAGGCCGCGCGGGTAGCCCGAGCCGTCGAGGCGTTCGTGATGCTGAAGGACGGTCTCGGCCACCGGCAGGGCGAACTCGACGGGGGCGAGGAGGTCGTAGCCGACCTGGGAGTGGGCCCGGATGATGCTGAACTCCTCCGCGGTAAGGCGGCCGGGCTTGGCGAGCAGCTCCGCCGGCACGGCGATCTTGCCGACGTCGTGCACGCGGGCGGCCATGTGCAGGGCGCTGTAGTGTCCGTTGCGGTAGCTCAGTCGCCCGGCGATGGCATCGGAGAGCGCTGCCACGCGGCGCTGATGGCCGGCCGTGTAGGGGTCGCGCAGTTCAACGGCGGCGCTCAAGACCTCCACGACTCCGTCGAGGGAGCGCGCGAGCCTCGCGTTGGTCGCAGCCAGATCGCGTTCGGCCTGCTTCAGCTCGGTCATGTCCTTGATCGTCGCGAAGATGCAGAAGGGCTCGTCGTCCTCGCCATACATCACCGTGGGCGTGATGAGCACCGGGAAGCGCTCACCGCTCTTGCGCATGAAGGTCGCCTCGATCGAATCCGTCGCCCCCCCGAGGTGCTCGCGGATGGTATGCGCAATCGCCTGCTGCTCCTCTGGCGGCCAGTAGGGATGGGGCCGGCCGCCACCGACGAGCTCCTCACGCGAGAAGCCGGTCATAGCGCAGAGTGCGGGGTTGACGTCGAGATGGACGCCGTCGGGGCTGAGCAGCGAGAAGCCGTCGTGCAGTTGCTGAACGAGGCTGTCGGTCACGCCGTCGCGCGAGTGCAGGTTGCGTGCTTCGAGACTGAGGATGTGCCGACGCGCGCGCCCAAGTTCAGCGCTGAGTTCGTCGCGTGAGAGTCGCCCGCCGCCCGCGGGCTTGCGCTCGGTCATAGCCCTACCTTATCGGCACCTGCCCACCGTGCCTGAAGAGCAGACCGTTGAGCCTCGCGCCCGCCAAGCCGCTGAGGAGGTGTCTTGGCGGCCTAGATGCTCGGGAACGCCCCGCCAACCTACAAGGCAGACGATCGTCGAGGTCATGGGCCTATGCGCTCGCGATGTTCCTTCGCGAGACTCGGGTTCATGAAGCACGACAAGCCATGGTGGCGGAGACAGATCGCACTGGAACTGACGTGCGCCGTCATCATTGTCGGGTGCGGCGCCTTGGCGAATTCGGGCACAGCCGGTGCCTACATTGCCTTGTTCGTGACGGCGCTAGTCGTCGGCTACATCGTGCTGTCTGTCGTAAGGCGCTAGCCATGCGACGCGAGACTCCTGAACTCGCTGACACCCAAGACTACTCGGGTCTGAGCGCCACTTCGCTCTACCCACCTCGCACGCACGCCCCAGCGCCCGCATGAGGTGCACCGTTCGCAGGCGACCGCCTCGGCCCTCATCTTCCGCCGGTCGCCCCGCCGGCGAGTCAAGTCCATCGGCTCCTCTCTTGTCGGCGGGCCCGGCGCTTCGCGCGTTGGAAGGGCGTTGGAACAGGGCTCCCGCTAGGCTCGAATCTGCGCGCACGCACGATGTCTAGTCATGCTGACGCTGGGTAGGCGCGCCGCATCGGCTGCTACCGTCAGTTGCAGTCTCGAGCCTGAAATGCGGGGGGCAGAGGACCCAAAGGCCGCGAAAGGGCCATTTGTTGCCCATTAAACGGGGGGTAGGGCAACAGAAGAGGCAGCAGTGGGGCAACAGCAGCTGCCTGCCCGTAATGGCACCAGGCGCAGCGCTCACATGCCAGGGAGCGACTTGAGGTCGATCGCGTGCAGGTCCAAGCTGCTCGTGCTCGGCGGCGAGCCGGTCCCGCCCGCCTCATCAACGAGGTGCGTCGTGGGGTCGATGACCCAGAATCCCCAGGGGACCGGCTGCGGGCCCGGCTCCGCCGGGTATGAGAACGGGACGAAGGCGCCACGCATGACAAGCAGATAGGTCGGCCGGCTGTCCTTCGCGCTTGGCTTCTGCCAGTGCCCCGGCTCGACGGCGCGCAGCGCCAGCTCCAGCGTCGTCTTCGTCCACCAGGCCTGCGTGGCCTTTCCCTGCAGAGCCCTGCCTCGCGCCTGCTTGAGAAGCCACTTCGGCGCCTGCGCAACGCGGTCCGGGACGCGCTGCAGCACGTGCGTCTCAGAGCCGCTGGGCCGCGTGACAGTCAGCGTGTCACTGGCCTCGTCGTAGGCGACGCGCCAAACTGGAGCACTCATCGTGTTCTCGCCCCAGATCGTTATCGTGTCGTCCTTGAGGCTGGCCGGGAACGGGACCTTGAAGGAGCGCCGGTAGGTGACCGTGTACCAGACGCCGGAGGTCTGACTCGGATCCGGCACGATGGACAGCTCGTAGGCCTCGGGCGAGTTGGTCTCCTGCCACAGGCCAACAGCCTTGGTCTCTATCGGGGATCCGTGCGCGAGTCGCGGCGGCAACACGATGACCGTCAGGAGAGCGATCGCCGCCACCGGAATCCCAATGAGGACGATCTTTCTCAGCATCGTCTTGTGCCTCACGACCCCCCCCGTCCGTCCCGTGCCGCTCGATGGCCTGCGGATATGTAGAAGGATACGCCCACGCGAGCAAATGGGTTCGCGGAAGCGTTTGAGAGACCCTGTATCCACCCGCCCTACGCTCTCCGCACCCTCCGCGCCTCCGACGTCCGAAGAGGGCAACAGGTCGAGCTTCTCCGGGTACAGCCCTCACATGCGGATCCGGTCGCGCAAGCCCGACAATGTTCAGCTCGAGCTCCTCGGCCGCCTTCGAACGGCTTGCGCGCTGGCCCCGCTGCCATCGACCTCGCGCGAGCCCGCGTCGATCACCTCGTAGATCCAGCTGTACACGGGCGCGGAGGCGCCCTCGGGCAGCGACCACAGCCACTTTGTGAAGTCGCCGAGGATGATGGCGACGTAGACCGGCCGAGCCGGGTCTCCCGTTCCCGCAGCGGAGTCTCCCGTGGCGGCCGCCGCCTTGTCTGCGGTCGTCAGGGTCCACCAGGCCCAGGCGTTGGCGTCGCCCGCGTCGGTCGCCAGACCCTTCATCTGGTCGAAGAGCCAGACGGGTGGCTGCTTGGCGATCCTGTTGGGGAGCGCCTTCGTGACGGTCGTCCCGTCCGGCCCGCCGTAGGTCATCGAGCCCCCGCCGACGATGAAGATGCCAACCTGCGTCACGCCGTCGGCCTTGTAGACGGCGACTTCGCGCCGTGAGAGCACAGCCATCATCCATGCCGCCTCTTGGGGGTTCATGGGCCAGGGGCCATCGAGGTCGCTCGTCCAGCAGTAACCGTTCTCGCCACGCATGGCGACTACCCCCTGCAGAACAGGATCGGCGATCCCCTCCTGCCCACCGCCATACGTCTGGCCGGCTGAGTTCGTCGGGTAGGGAGTCGGGCTGCCCGTGAGAGGCGAGGCGAGCATCATCTTCGGCGGCGGCCTATGAGAGGTCGAGTCGAAGGCGCCCGCCAGCGTGGCGCCACCGAGCACCAGCGCAGCCAGCGTGGCGGCGAGGCCGAGGGTCGCGACGCTCCGGTGCCTGCGACGACGGCGACGCTCCACCTCGATCGTCGCCCGCAGCCGGGCGTCCATGTCGTCGGGAAGCTCGGGATGTGGCAGGGCGGCCAGCGCCGCCCCCAGCGCGCGGTCGCGACGCTGCCCTTCGACCAAGCCGTCATCGTGCTGCTTCATGCGGCGCCCCTTTCTGATCGGGAGAGAGCGCCTCGCGCAGCTTGGCCCTGGCGGCGGCGAGGCGCGAGCTCACTGTGCCCAGGGGGATCGAAAGCGCCTCGGCTGCGGCTCGGTAGTCGAAGCCGTCGCGGTCGATCATGAGCACCAATGCGCGTTGCTCGATGGGCAGCTCCGCCAGTGCGGCCGCGAGGTCGAGGCGCTCTGCCACCGAGGCGGCGTGGTCCGGCGAGGGTGGTCCCGCTCGGTGCCCGCGTCGGCCGTCTCTGGTCGACGAGCCTGATGCCGCAGGCAGGCGTTGTAGGTGATGCGGTAGAGCCAGGTGGCGAGGCGCCCATCGCCGCGGTACTTGGGCAGCGCCCGGTAGGCGGAGAGGTAGACGTCCTGCAAGACGTCGGCGACGTCGGCGTGGTCATCGAGCAGCCGATAGGCGAGCGATTCGAGGCGGGGGCGCTCTGGGGCAAGCAGCTTCATGAAAGCGTCGGAGTCGCCACGTCGGGCAGCACGCAGAAGCGCATCAGCCGACTCTGGAGCCGGGAGCCATCACGACCGCCTGAAGCGCGGCTTCCGCCACGCCTCCCTCGCCTTGAGCCACGACGTCTCCTTCGCAGAATGCTCTGAGCTGCCCACACTCTACTTAGATACGCGAAGAGTCCGTCCTGTTCGGTCGGAGTCGAGAAGATCTCACCCGCCCCGAACCGTACTCCGCACCATTCGCGCCTCCCGTGCCAACCGAAGACGGCTGGCGATCGGGCGGCCGCCGGAGCCGGAGGCGGGTCGTGGGCAGCACCCACCGCCTACATCTGGGCAGCCCCGAAGTACACGAGGCGACCTTGGCCGCGAAGCGACAGGCGATAGAGGCCGGACTCGACTGGCCCCCGGTATGGAACGTGAAGGTCCAGACGGTGGGCTGCGCTGGAGCGTGCACCGGAGGCCCGCTCGACAGGGGAGGGCCACCGGGCCTGCGGTGGTCAGCTGTAGAGCGTGCAGTGGAGGGAGGGTGCGATGCCGTGTGGCGGCGGGTTGCCCTTCATCTCCGGCGATGATGCGCAGTTCATGTCCGAACACCGCGAGCGTGATGTCGGACGCCTTGCCGGAGCCGAGCGTGAAGTGGCGCAGGGCTACGATTCGCTCGGCCATGAGGCTGCCAGTGAGGCCGCTGTTGCTGGCCTTGGGTTTCGCGCGCGTTGCTCCGCACCCGACGGAGATGCCAGCAAGCGAGGCGCAGAGCGCCATTATCGCCAAGACCCACAAGACTCTCCGCACGGCATTCCTCCGCGGTCGCCCCCGCATCCTAGCAGTGAGGCCAGCGTCATGGCGCGGCCCCTCAGCTGCACGTCAGCGGACTCCTCACCCGCCGCGCCTCCAGCGCCCAGGCCCCGACCCTGTAGCCGGGCTCGCCGCTGATTGCGACCCTCCTGGGTGTTGTCGGGGCGTTGGCAACGGCGCTCAGGACGGGCCTGCAATTGGGCCATCGCATGATAGGTGGTCATGACCTACGTGGCACTGACATGGACTCTTCGAGAGCGACCGAATAGCCTGCGACTGGGGTAGGCGACTTCGGGCGGCAGGAGAGACATGGATCTTCTCGGCAGGATCCAGCGGTCGGCCGTCGATGGTGCCGACAGTGGACAGTGGGGGCGGAGACATGCAATCGCGCATTGACCCGTACATCGTCATGGGCGAGCTCGACCAGCCGATCGAGCTCGTCAAGGGGCCACTTCACCTCAAGGGCCCCACGGAAGTCACGATCGCCTCTGACTTGACGTTCCAGTGCGTCTCCGTCGCGGAGCGTCGTGTTCGACGGCGCATGCTCCGCAGGCAGCATCTCGTCGAAGGATTTCGATGCTGACTGGGAGTTGCAGCTCGACGGAGTCGATTCGAACCCTCCCGTGCTCCTCCTGGGAGCCTCACCGCTGACGACTCCGGTCCCAGTTCGCGGAATCGTGAATGGCGTGACAGGTGTCGGTCGGTCACCTTTTGAGCGACTGCGCTTCTGTCTCGCCAACTTCCCCGAGTACATCGGTGAACCGTCATCGGGTGAAGGGCCGTCGCATGGCGCATCCAGGGATGGCCTGCATGGGTCTGAAGACTTCGGCCGCGGGCGATCAACACGGTGCCTGAGGCGCGCGCAGCTGGCGAAGCAGGCGAGGAAGGGCGCGGGCTTCGTCATCACCCATGTGGGCGAGTGGATACCTGCATCGGGTTCCCACCTCCGCAGAAGCCGTGGAGGTCCTCGATGCTGGACGTCTGGTTCGGCTTCTTGAGAGGGCGTGGTCGGGGCCGCTCCTTCTGCAGGGCTTGTGTGACGGAGTGCCGCAGTGGCACCAAATCGCACAGTGGACTGTGGAGGACAGCCGTGACGTCACCACCTGGATGCCGTCGGTGACTCCGATCAGCCTCGCCGGTCTGTTTGCCGGCTTCTCACTCCATTGGAGAGACGAACGCTGGCGGGTCCCATTGCGAACAGCGGTCTGGTGGCTGGTTCAGGCGAATGCCGGCGCAACAGGCACGGAATCCAGAATCGTCCTTGCTCAGGTGGCACTCGAGCTTCTGGCGTGGGTTCACGTCGTGGAAGTAGAGGAGATGCATACTCGCGCCGATTTCGAGAGGCTCTCGGCGGCAGGACGGCTGCGAGCGCTACTTCAGTCCCTGGCAATCCCAATGGGCGTGCCGAGCCGTATGCCCGCCCTCGCCCGACTTTGCGATCGCGACGCCTTCGATGGCCCGGGTGTCGTCACGCGAGTACGCAACGCGCTCGTGCATTCGTCGGAGAACAAGAGAGCGATGATAGCGGCTCTCAAGGGCGAAGTCAGATACGAATGCGCACAGCTGGCCCTCCAGTATGTTGACCTCGTGCTCCTTGCCGTGGTGCGTACCGAGGGCCACCACGCTCAGCGCGGGTTCCGGGGTTGGAAGGGCGACGATGAAGTGGTGGTGCCGTGGGCGGATTCCACATGACCACCGATGATGCGAGGGCAGACTTTCGAGGCTGATTCGGGCCAGCGGTCAACCGCTCGCCAACGCGATGCGGCCGCCCGAAGCGCTGGAATCGCCATGGCAGGAGTACTCGACTGGCCTCGATGCCTGCTCGCCCATCACGTCCAGTGATGTGGCTGCAGCGCAGATCGTTGCCGGCCGTTCCCGGGCTGATGCAGTCTGCATCACCCACCTTCCGGGACTCAACATGGACGGCGTACGCAGAAGGAAGTAGCCTGTTCAACCGTGCTCTGCAGACCGCAGAGTACAAGTTGGGCAAACCAAAGCCGGTGCGAGGAGACATGACTCAGCCTTCGCTTCGCGGCCCCAGGACGAACTCGAGCCGCTCTTCGAGGCAGACCTCCAGCCGCTCGGCGTGCTTCTCGCCCAGCCCGGCGTGCGTCCTTGGTGGGGCGACCCCAGTCCCAGTTCGCTGCGCGCCGCACTACCCGACGCGCCGGACACGCTCTCGTGGAGAGTCGCCTCGGGCTGCGAGCTTGCCGGCGTCGCCTCGGCCTTCGACGCCGGCTGGCCACCCGGCAGCACCGTGGGCCTGATGATCGCCCTCGGCGACGCCTGGCAGGACCGCGGTCTTGGCCCCGAGGCGCTCTCGCTCTCGATCGCGCACCACGTCGAGCGCGGCGTGCACCGCTTCAGCGTCGACCCGGTCGCAGGCAACGCGCGCGCAATCCACGCCTACGAGTCGTGCGGCTTCCGGCCCGCGGGCGTGCTGCGCAGTACGATCCGGACCCGGCCGGCGGCTGGCGCGACTGCCTGCTCATGGACCTGCTCGCCGACGAGTTCGCAGACCGGTCCCAGGGGTAGGCGGTGGCGCTTCCATCGGGTATCGTCGCGCGTGCAGCTTGTCCGTGGTGAGTTGCGCGGACCCCCAGGCGGGGGCGAGGCGGTGACCGTGGATCTGATCATCCGTGAAGCATGCGTCGACGACGCAGCGGCCGTCCTCGGCGTGCTGAACCCCATCATCGAGGCGGAGCCGGTCGCCTTCGACTCCCCACTCTCCGAGTCCGACGAGCGCGCCTATATCGCCGACTTCCCCGAGCGGGGCGTCTTCAATGTCGCTCTCTGGAGCGGCAAACTCGTCGGCCTCCAGAGCCTTGAGCCGTTCGCGACGTACACTCGCCTCTTCGACCACGTCGGCGTGCTCGGCACCTACGTCGCCGCCGCGCATCGTCGCCGCGGCGTCGCGACTCGGCTCTTCGCGGCCACGTTCACCGCCGCTCGGGCCAAGGGCTACGAGAAGCTGTTCACCTACGTGCGCGCCGACAATCCACCTGCTCTCGCGACCTACGAGGCCCAAGGCTTCCGAGCGGTCGGGCGAGCCGAGCGTCAGCTCAAGGATGGCGACCGGTACATCGATGAGGTCATCGTGGAGCGCTTCCTGTAGGTGGCCGGGCCGCCCAACCAGCGGACCAGCCTGACTCGCCCGAGAGTCGTAGTACAGTCGAACCGTCGCGCTCGCAGGTCGTCCGAGGCGCGACACGTACACGGGATCGGAGAGTGGGAGTCGTCGATGGGAGCTCTCTGAGTTCATGGCGCGCCAACGAAGGAAGCCCTCGGGCTCCTTTGGCCGGCGGCTACATCGAGGCTCCTGAACCGGGCCAACGTCGCCATCAACGAACGCCGCCACCTCGCTGGCCCTCGAACCCGACGATCGGGTCATCGAGGTGGGCTTCGGCGCCGGCGACCTCATCAGTCGCTCGACCGGTCGGCACGAGGGTTCCATCGTTGGGGTCGATTTCTCTCCCGACATGGTCGAGATTCCGGACCACGTTTTGCCCCACTGATTCGAGCCGGGCAAGTCGAGCTGCGCTGTGCGAGCGCGGAGAGTCTCCCGTTCGACGGACCGGTTCACCAAGGCCTGCACAGCGAACACCGTCCACTTCTGGACCGATCCCGGCTGTGCCCCTCGACGAGCTGTGGCGGGTGCTTCGCGTGGGCGGCAGACTCGTCCTGAGCTTCAGCCCTCAAGTCACCACGCAGAAGCTGCCGGTCACCAAACACGGCTTCACGCTCTACGCACCCGGGACCAGACCTGTCGCCTGCTCGAGGCCGCCGGATTC
This sequence comes from uncultured Thermoleophilia bacterium, assembly GCA_963829205.1. Lineage (GTDB taxonomy): Bacteria > Actinomycetota > Thermoleophilia > UBA2241 > UBA2241 > CAIXSE01. Next base: position 183 of record CAWHHT010000001.1, on the reverse strand, counting down.
GGCAGCATCGAGACGATTCCAGGTTCCGGCCCGAGAGGGGAATTCATGTGTGCGTAGCGACGAAACGTGAGGCCGATGGCGCACTGGCAACGGGTTGACCTCACTCGCTTCGCTCGGGGTTGTCGGGTGCGCTAGGGTGGAACCAGGAGGGACGTGGCGAGGGCCGGACGGTCAGCTGTCTGT